>CP058702.1:0-2575000 GCA_013414645.1 Candidatus Parvibacillus calidus
TAAATGATTCCGTTTGGGACTTTAACCAAGCGTGTTACAACGGCATTGGACAGTCAGTTGACCACCAAGGCGGTGAACCGCCTTGATATCTGGTCACTAGATCGTCACGCTCCTGAGCGCTTTCAATAACTGCGCTTCTACAACGAGGACATCTAATCTGATCGGCTCTGCTCCATATCACCTCCGATTATGCTGGTTTTCGTAGTAAACAGGTTTATTTTTCCGTTAACGACTATGTTTTTCAGTTAATGACTTAATTTTACCACACTACGAGCAGCCGCTCGTCTCGCCGCAGCTCATGCACTTCAGGCAGGTTCCGTTACGCACGAGCGTGAACTGCTTACAATTCTGACAGGGGTCGCCCTCGTAGCCCTTCTCCCTGGCTTCCTGACGCACCGAGGTGACGGTCAGAGTTTCCCGCTTCAGCTCCAGTTTGTGGGCGACGCTGCCGTTCCCATTACCNNTCTGCCGGCGGCTATGGCCATTGCCGCCGTGCAGTCCGTTCCGGCGGACCGGCAGGTGCTCGGTGAGGATCGAGGCCTTTGCGAGCGCGCTCATGTCCGCCTCCTCCTCGACGCACTCCGGGTCCTGCTCGTCCTTCTTCATCGAATCCATCCGCAGGTCGTCTTCCTGCACCTGCGACAGGTCCTTCCGTTCGAGATAGGTGATCGCCAACTCGCGGAAGATGTAGTCGATGATCGACGTGGCCATCTTGATCCGATCGTTCAATTTGACCGGCCCGTTCGGCTCGAATCGCGTGAAGACGAAGGCCTCCACGAATTCCTCCAACGGCACGCCGTGCTGCAGGCCGAGCGAGATGGCGATGGCGAAGTTGTTCATCAAGCTGCGGAACGCCGCCCCTTCCTTGTGCATGTCGAGGAAGATCTCGCCGAGCGTGCCGTCTTCGTATTCACCGGTCCGCAGGTAGACCTTGTGGCCGCCCACGATGGCTTTCTGCGTGTAGCCGCTGCGCCTGGCCGGCAACGGTCGTCGTTTGGCCAGGTACCGCACCAACACGCGTTCGGCGACTTTTTCCGCCACGCTGGCGACCGTCGGCGCCACCTCCGCCGCCTTGCCGCTGTCCGAGGACGCATTCAACGGCTGGCTGAGTTTGGAACCGTCGCGGTACAGCGCTACCGCCTTGACCATACTCTTCCAGGCGAAGAGATAGGCCGACTTCACGTCCTCTAAGGTGGCATCCGCCGGCATATTGATGGTCTTGCTGATCGCGCCGCTGATAANAGGCTGAGCTGCGGCCATCATGCGGATGTGCGCATCCACGGCGATCGAGCGTTGCCCGATTCGCCCGCACCGGTTCGCGCAATCGAAAATGGGCAGGTGCTCGACTTTGAGGTGAGGCGCCCNCTCCACCGTCATGGTACCGCAGCAATAGTCATTGGCGGCCGCCACCTCCTCCTGCGTGAAGCCCAGGAACTTGAGCATGTTGAAGGTGGGGTCGACCAATTGCGCATCGCTGATGTGCAAATTCTCCCGGCAGAACTCCTCACCGAGGGTGAATTTGTTGAAGGCGAACTGGATCTCGAACGCCTGCGCCAGCGAGCCTTCCAGTCGCTCCAGCGCCGCATCGTCGAACCCCTTTTGCCGCAACACCTCATGGTTGATGAAGGGCGCACCCTTCAAGGTCTGATGACCGACGCAATAGGCGACGATATCCCGAATCTGTTGGTCGGTATAACCCAAGGCCGACAAGGCCGGGGGCAGGCTCTGGTTGATGATCTTGAAGTACCCGCCGCCCGCCAGCTTCTTGAACTTCACCAACGCGAAGTCCGGTTCGATACCGGTGGTGTCGCAGTCCATCACCAAGCCAATCGTGCCGGTCGGAGCAATGACCGTCACCTGGGCATTCCGGAACCCATAGGCAGTCCCCAATTCCAGGGCTCGATCCCAGGCTCGCCGGGCCGCCAGCAACAGGGCCGGAGGACAATGCTCCGGTTGGATCGACATGGGCTTGATCGTCAAGCCCTCATAGTCATCGGCGGGCGCGCTGTAGGCGGCACGCCGGTGGTTGCGAATGACGCGCAACATCGCCTCACGGTTGCTGACGTAGCCAGNGAATGGGCCGATCTCCGCCGCCATTTCGGCCGAGGTCGCATAGGATTCGCCGGTCATGATCGCCGTGATGGCGCCGCAAATCGCGGTCGCCTTGGGCGAATCGTAAGGCACGCTCTGTTTCATCAGGATGGTGCCGAGATTGGCATAACCCAGGCCGAGCGTCCGGAACTCGTAACTCTTTTGCGCGATGGCGCGGCTCGGGAACGACGCCATCAACACGCTGATCCNGAGCACGATGGTCCAGATGCGCACGGCATGGCGGAACGACTCCAAGTCGAACTCGCCTTCCGCGTTGTAAAACTTGGCGAGGTTGAGCGACGCCAGGTTACAGGCCGTGTCGTCCAGGAACATGTATTCGGAACAGGGATTGGACGCGTTGATCCGGCCGTCATTCGGACAGGTGTGCCATTCGTTGATCGTGGTGTCGTATTGGGTGCCGGNGTCGGCGCAGGTCCAGGCCGCCCAAGCGATCTTGTCCCACAACTCGCGCGCCTTGACCGTCTTGCTGACCTTGCCGTCGGTGCGGCGCCGCAACTCCCAGTCACCGTCCCGCTCCAGCGCGTCGAAAAAGCCGTTGGGAATCCGCACGCTGTTGTTCGAGTTTTGCCNCGAGACGGTCTGGTAGGCCTTGCCGTCCCAATTGGTGTCGTATTCATGGAACACGAAGTGGGTGTAGCCCTGCTTTGCATAATCAAACATGCGGTGGATGTAGGCCTCCGGCACCATGTCGCGGCGCGCCGCCGCCACGGCATCCCGCAAGGCCTGGTTCTTCTTCATGTCCACCCNGACCGTGCCCTCCGCCGTCACGCAGGCCTTGAGCACGCTGTTGAGGCGCTGAGCGCAGATCTTCGACCCGGTGACCATGGCGGCCACCTTCTGTTCCTCCACCACCTTCCAATCGATGAACTCTTCGATGTCGGGATGGTCGAGGTCCAGGCAGACCATCTTGGCCGCGCGCCTGGTGGTTCCGCCGGACTTGATGGCGCCGGCGGCGCGATCGCCGATTTTGAGGAAGGACATCAAGCCGGAGGAACGTCCGCCGCNCGAGAGAGACTCGCCGTCGCCCCGCAAGCGCGAGAAATTCGTCCCGGTGCCGGACCCATACTTGAACAACCGNNCCTCACGGACCCACAGGTCCATGATGCCGTTCTCGTTGACCAGGTCGTCCTCGATGGACTGGATGAAGCAAGCATGCGGCTGGGGATGTTCGAAGGCGTTGGTAGCCTTGACCACCTCGCCGAGCTTGGGATCGACATAAANATGGCCTTGCGCCGGGCCCGACAGTCCGTAGGCATAGTGCAGCCCCGTATTGAACCACTGAGGACTGTTGGGAGCGGCCATCTGGTGGGCCAACATGTAGCAAAGCTCATCGTGAAAGACCGTGGCATCCTCGGGCGTCTTGAAATAGCCGTGGTTCTTGCCCCAGAAGGTCCAGCAGCCCGCCAGCCGCTCGAACACCTGGCGCGCATCCCGTTCTCCGCCCAAGACCGGCTTGCCGGCCTGATCCAACACCGGCTTCCCGTCCGCATGGACNNCCGGGACACCGGCTTTGCGGAAGTACTTCTGCGCCAGAATATCGATCGCCAACTGCGTCCAATGTTCCGGCACGTCGATCTGATCCAACTTGAAGACCGTCGATCCATCGGGATTCCGGATCTCCGAGGAACGTTTTACGAACGCAAGACCCTCATAGGGGCTCTGCCCACGCGTGGTGAATCTTCGTTCAATTCTCACTGGTTCCTCCTTCGAGAGAAAACTGAAAGATGATGGGAGCGGCGAACGACCATGGCGAGCCTGGCTATGTGTGGAAGTGAGGGCGCCTGATTACGTTCAGTCTGGTGGTCGACGCCTTGCCCGACGAAAGATGCTACTAGATATAGTGATCCGATTTTTTGTCAAACAAAATGTTGTGGCAACGCTGTGATATCTGGGGATAAGGTGGTGATAGCAGGAGCGCCAGATCTGGCGCTGCGTTGGCCGCATTTTCGGCCAGGTTATCCACAACAACCCCGCTCTCAGGTCGGTAGGACTTTATACCGGAGGCGATGTCCGGCTGGACTCAGAAAGCCAGCCGACCGACCTTCAGCGTCGCCTCCTCGACCCCGTACCGGTACGAACTGGCCGCCGACGCCCAACACCAGCACCGATTGGTCCAGCACATTCGTCTCGAACAGGCTGAGGAGCCCGAAATTCGTTCGCACCGTCTTGGGCCGCACAAGCCCTCGATCAACTTGCCGCCCTGCGCGCACGACCTGCTTGATCAAATCACGGTCGCCGCGCGGAGCCGACTGATCCATCTTGTCGAGTTCCGCCGCCAGTCGCACCTCGATAAAGCGTAGATAGGCCTCCATCGTGGGATTCGTCGCGGCCAGCCCCACCGCCACGGCCAAGCTTGCCGTCACCGCGGCCAATGTCCCTGTCCTCATGCCTCCTCGCCGCCGCACTAACCAGGCCGCTGCCGATGGTGGTTCGGCATAGCGGCCGGTTTGACAAATACCACGCGCCTGTTTAGCTTACGCCCCATTTGATGCAATTGAAACCCCGGACCGCTCGGTACGGCGGTGATCAGGAGGACCTCATGTTCGTGTGGAGTAAGCGTCTCGTCGGCGGGCTACTGGGGGCTTCGTGCTCCTCATTGCAATCTTTCTCGTTCAGGGTGAGCGGAATCGGTCAGCGGCCTGAAGATCCATACCACGCGATGGATGGCCGCCAACTACATCGGGCTGTTGATCTGGGTATTCGTCTGGATGTTCGATCAGGCCGTGTGCGGGGAAAAACGTATGGCTGTGGCTGGTGCCCTTCGCGCTGGCGCCACCCCGACGCTCATGCTGTTCGTGCTGTTCCTGCAAAAAGCTGAAGCCGTAAGAGGTATGAAAGGAAGCAGGATATGGTTCCAGATTCGCCGAGGCATGACTGGCTTCCCGGCAGTGACCTTGGCTCCATACGCACTCCCTGCCGCGTTGAGTTATGACGCCCACCTCAGATCAAGCTTCTTCTGATTGAGCGCGCAATCCCGCAGATACAAATTGATGAGATTCTGGTATGGCATCCCGATTTCGTCGGCCAACCCCTGAAGTAGGCCACGGTCATTTTGTCACAATCGAATCGTGATCGGTTGCTTCAGCTGCCCCCGATACGGATTACGCTGCCCTTTCACCTTTGAGAAATCATATTCCGCCCTCATACATCACCTCTTATAATGCTCGCCCTCCTGTCGTGTCGCTTTTCTGGCTGAAATAATCCGGATGACGGAGTCTCGCTCCCGATAACAGTGACACACAATCAGAATACGCAACGTAAAACTCAGGCCCAGCATGAGAGATGCCCGTTACCGCGCGATGCTGGATACAGTCTCACACCATTCCGGGAATCTTCAGCAAGACACACTCGCTTCACTCTTCCCCTCATTCATCTCCGCATGCTGGGCTACTGGCCTGCGAAGTACCCACAACAGCCATAACCCCGGCAGCGCGGCGAGAACGGTCACGAAGAAGAAAGGCCCCCATCCGGCGACCCCGACCAGCTTGGCCGCCGGCCAGCCGAGAAAGACCCGTCCGAGGGCTTCCACAGAAGAGAGCAGGGCGAACTGGGTCGCCGTGTAGCGATGGTTGCAGAGCGACATGACCAGCGCCACAAAGGCCGCGGTCCCCATGCCGCCGGTCAAATTTTCGAATCCGACCGTAAAGGCCATGACGGCGTAATTCTTCCCAGCCCAGGCCAGCCAGAGAAACGAGAGGTTCGACAACGCCTGCAGGATTCCGAACAGCAGCAGCGAGCGATACAGTCCCAGCCGCGGCATGAGGCCGCCGCCGATGAAGGCGCCCAGGATCGTCGCTCCGATCCCGAAGGCCCGGACTACCCCAATGTCCTCCGAAGAAAACTGCATACCGCGAAGCAGGAACGACGTGGTCAAGGCCCCGGCAAAGGCATCACCGAGTTTGTACAGCACAACCAACCCCAACAACGCCCAGGCCATGGNGCGCGACAGGAATTCCGCCAGGGGCCACACCGCCTCCGCCATCGACTGCGGCGCGGATCGCGCCGCCTCCGGTTCGGGAATCAGGAGGATGGTCAGTACCCCGAGCGCCATCAGCCCGGCCATGCAGAGATAGGCGGAGGACCAGCCCAAGCGGGCCGCCACGATCAGCGCCAACGAGCCGGACGTAATCATGGCAATGCGATACCCCATCACCCAGGTGGCGGCACCCAACCNCCGTTCGTCCGGCTTCAACAGATCCGTGCGGTAGGCGTCGAAGACGATGTCTTGCGAGGCCGAGAGAAAAGCGACCCCAANGGCCAGCGCCGCAAAGAGCTGGGCGCTTCCCGACGGGCCGACGAGCGCCATCGTTGCCAGCGCCAAGGCCAGTCCGCTCTGGGTCATGATCATCCAGCCGCGACGGCTGGNCCAGGGCGGCACGATCCGATCCATCACGGNGGCCCACAGAAATTTCAACGTGTAGGGAAGCCCAACGTAAGCGAACAGGCCGATCGTCGCAAGGTCCAGCCCCTCCTCGGTCAGCCAGGCTTGGAGGGTGGCGCCCGTGAGGGCCAACGGGAGCCCCGAGGCGAACCCCAGGGGCAACATGGTCCCGAGTCGCGGAGTCGACAGCGCGCGGAGGGTCGTCCGGCTCATGCGATTTCGTATGATAAGCGAATCACGAGCTGCAGCATACCACTGCCGTAGGGCCGCTGCGCATCAGAATCGCGAAAGGTTAACGGGCCGCCGCCGATTCAAGGAGGCTTTTCCGCAAACGACCTGGTATAAGAGGGCCAGCCACGAGAAGAGGGATGACCATGACCAACTTAGGCCTGTGGTGGAATGCTAAGTATGTCGAGCTGGAACCGACGGAGCTGGCCGTCGGCGGAGCCTTGGCAATCCTGATCGGCGCGGCAGTTCTGTACGTCATCATCAAGGTCCTGAGAAGTCGGATCGTGAAATTGATCGGCATGGGAGCGCTGCTGCTCACGGCGGCCTTCATCGGTTGGCTGGTGGTGGATCAGCAAGTGCGNGGGGAACGTGAACGGATTGCGCAGATCTGGAGTCGCACGTTCGACAACAATGAGATCAGNGATTTCGAGTCCTGTGTCGCAAATCGCTCCCCGCGGATCGCAGGCACGCAGTACCGCGTGGAATTGGTAACGGAGTGCGGCGAGGTCGCCAAGGCGATCAAACAGGGTTTGGAGGCCCGCTGATCATCGCACTGGGGCGTCCGTCCTCAGGTACACAAACCAATACACGAGCGCCACCAGCAGGGTCCCGCCGATGATGTTGCCGAGCGTGACGAGCCCAAGATTCACAAGCGCGCCCGCAACCGACAGGGATGCCGCGCTCCCGGCGGCCAGGACGAGGCCCAACGGCAGGAAAAACATGTTGGCGACCGAATGTTCGAAACCGCAGGCCACAAAGGCGCTGATCGGCAGGACGATGGCCAAAATCTTGTCCGCCACGCCCGCGCCCCATGCAGAGCCAGACAGCCAGACAGACCAGCACATTGCAGAGAATGCCGCGCGCCACCGCCTGAACGGGATCGAGCGCGATCTTGCTGCGCGCAATCTTCACCAAGGTCTCGCCCACCGCCCCGTCGCCCAACGTCTGCACCCCGGCCGACCAGACAAGTGCCGCAGTGCCGACAGCCCCCAGCAAGTTCCCCAGATAGACCCACACCAATTCCGAACCACCTGATGGGTCTGAACGCAGCCGGCGGCCCAGGCCATGGCAATGAGGTTGTTGCCGGTGAAGAGTTCCGCCCCGCCCACGACCACCAGCACCAGGCCGAGGCTGAAGGTCAGGCCCCGGCCAACCGCAGCAGCCCGAAGGGCGGAGCCGCCGCCCCGGTCCCGTCGTCACGGTCACGGTATAGAACAGCGCGCCCAGCGAAATAAAGGCACCGGCTAGGACGGCCAAGCCGACCATCGTGGAGAGGGCGTGCTGACCTTGGCCAAACCGACCTTACAGACACGCGCGGCGATCTCGGGAGGAGGATAGGCGTCGGCGACGGACACAGTGGAAGGCGTAGTGGATTCCGTCGTCACGTGATCAACATCGCATGGATCGGCGCCGCGCGGACCCCGGTCGCCGAGCATTTCTCAACCCGCACCGTCGACACCTTGTACTCAGGACACTTGGAGCTCTCGTCGGCGCTGGACGACAACAGGACATTCACATCTCGGTCGGGAANATGAAAACTGGTGAAGAGTTCTCCTGGTTGAACCCGTTCGCTCACCACCACCGGGAGGGTCGCCTNCCCGCGCGCGCTGATCAAGCGGACCAGCTCGCCGTCTCGCACCTCCAGCCGTGCAGCGTCGCTCGCATGCATCTCGAGGACGTCGGTATCGACCACCTGCATGATGCCGGTCCGTCTGGTCTGAGCGCCGCAATTGTAATGCTGCAGGATGCGTCCGGTGATCAACACCAACGGATAGGCCTCGCTCGGAGATTCGCCGGGCGGTAGATAGTCCACCGCCACGAACTGCGCCTTACCCTTGGGGAACGAGCGGTCGTGCATCAAGGCCGTACCGGGATGGTCGGTCGACGGGACCGGCCACTGCAGCCCCTGGGCTCCTTCCAAACGATCGAACGACACCCNCGCAAACAACGGCGCGAGTTGGGCGATCTCATCCATGATGGCCGAGGGGTGGTCGTACCACATGGGATACCCCATGCGTGCCGACACTTCGCAGACCACTTGCCAATCCGGCAACAGGCCGTCGGGCGGCTCCACCACCTTGCGGATGCGCTGAATCCGCCGTTCCAGGTTGGTGAAGGTGCCATCCTTTTCGAGGAACGAGGCGCCGGGAATCACCAGATGCGCCAGCTTGGCCGTCTCGCTCAGAAACAGATCCTGCACGATGAGGAACTCCAGGTTCTTCAGGGCGGCATGGACCTTCTTCAAGTTGGGGTCCGTCTGGGCCACATAGCCGATGACCCAGAGGCTCTTGAGCGTGCCCGCCAAGGCCGCATCCCACATATCGGGCGTTTTCATGCCGCGCGCGGTCGGCAGCGGGCGTCCGGTCACCGCCAGGTGGGCCGCCGCCAAGGTTGGATCGTTCAACGATTGGTAGCCGGCAAAGTAGGTCGGCAGGCAGCCGACGTCCGAGGNCCNCTGCACATTGTTCTGGCCGCGCANGGGATTGATCCCCGTCCCGGGCTTGCCGATATTGCCGGTCGCCAAGGCCAAGTTGACCAAGGCCATGACCCCGTGGCTTCCCCATCGATGTTCGGTCATGCCGAGGCCGTGCAGGGCCATCGAGGCCCCGCTCGTCGCATAGAGGCGGGCCGCTTGGGCGACCAGGTGAGCCGGGACGCCGGTGATCTGGGCCGTGCGCTCCGGTTCGCAAGCCTCGACCGTCTTGACCCACTCCTCGAAACCCTCGGTCCGTTCGCCGACGAAGGCCTGGTCTACCAGATGCTCTTTGACGATCACGTGGCCCAGACCGTTCAACAGCGCGACGTTCGTGCCGGGATGTAATTGGAGATGCAGATCCGCCAACCGGGCCAGTTCGGTCCGGCGGGNGTCCACCACGATGAGCGGCACCCCTCGCCGCATGGCCTGTTTGATGCGCGCCCCGACCACGGGATGCGACTCAGTCGGATTCGCGCCCACCACCAGCAGCAGGTTTGCCGCCTCCACATCCTGGATGCTGTTGGTCGCCGCCGAGGCGCCGAGTGTCTCCATCATGCCGGTGACGGTTGCGCTGTGGCAGACGCGGGCGCAATTGTCGATGTGGTTGCTGCCGATCACGCAACGCATGAACTTGCCGAACAGATAGTTCTCCTCGTTCGTGCCTCGGCTGGATGAAATGGTCGCGAGCGCATCCGTCCCATGCTGCTCCTTGATGCGCATCCATTCTTGGGCGATGCGATCGCAGGCATCCGACCAGGAAATCTCCACCCACTGGTTCCCCTGCCTCAGCAGCGGCCTGACCAGCCGGTCCTGTGCATAGTTGTAGGTCCAGCCGAACCGACCCTTCATGCAGGCATGCCCCTGGTTCGACGGGCCGTCGTCCGNCGGCACCATGCTGACCACGCGCCCATTGCGCACGCCTGCGTCGAACGCACAGCCGACGCCGCAATAGGCGCAGGTAGTGCGGACGGCCTTTGTCGGCGGCCCCTGTGTGACGATCGTCTTCTCCACCAAGGCGCCGGTGGGACATTCCTTGACGCAGGCTCCGCAGGACA
Source organism: Candidatus Parvibacillus calidus (assembly GCA_013414645.1). Classification (GTDB taxonomy): domain Bacteria; phylum Bacteroidota; class Bacteroidia; order Chitinophagales; family Saprospiraceae; genus Parvibacillus; species Parvibacillus calidus. Next base: position 10,253 of record CP058702.1, read on the forward strand.
CGCAGTTCGACGAAGCAAACCCTCCCGCCTGGCCGGTCAAGGCGGCGGCCCCGGCCGTCGGCCTGGCCTCGAATCCGCGATGTAACATCGTCAGGGCATGGGTGCCTTGGATTTCATCGCAGGCTCGCACGCAGCGGGCGCAGGAGATACAGATCGCATTGTCGAACGAGAAAAACGGATTGGAGTGGTCGACGACCTGCGCGCGCAACGCCGGCTGCCGATACCGTACCTTCTCCAGCCCCAACCCCTTGGCCAAGCGCTCCAATGCCTCGGGATGCTCTCCGCCGGCCGGCTGTTCCGAGCGATACAGTTCGAGGATGTTCCGGCGAAGCCGAGTCAATCGTTCGCTTTCCGTGTGCACCACCATGCCCTCGCGCACGGGCGTGGTGCAGGAAGCCGGCAGCCCCGCCTGTCCCTCCACCTCACAGAGACAGAGCCGGCAGGAGCCGAACGGGTTCAAGTGGTCGGACGCGCACAGGCNCGGAATCGCGATCCCGGCCTTCTTGGCCGCNNGCCAGACCGTCTCGCCCGGCGAGGCCACCACGAGCCGATGGTTGATGGTGAGTTTCATGGTCCGCTCTACGCGTTCAGCTTGCTCCGGAACTCCGACGGAAAATGTTCGATGGCCGTCAACACCGGATAGGGCGCCCTGCCGCCGAGGGCGCAGAGACTGGCAACCTTCATGGTCTCGCCCAGGTCGTGCAACAACGCAAGGTCGTCCAGGCTGCCGCCGCCGCTCTGGATACGTTCGAGGATTTCGCGGCCGCGGACCGACCCGATTCGGCAGGGCGTGCATTTGCCGCAGGACTCGTAGGCGGTGAAGGCCATGAAGTGCCGGGCCAGGTCCACCATATCGGTCTCATGGTCGTAGACGACGATGCCGCCATGGCCCAGCACGGCGCCGGCNNGGGCGAAGGCATCGTAACAGATCGGCAGATCCAACTTGGACGNAGGAAACAGACTTCCCAGCGGTCCGCCGACCTGCACCGCCTTGAACCGCGNCCCGGGCGCCATCCCGCCGCCGAACTGATCCAGCACCTGCCGCAGGCTCATGCCGAAGGGTACCTCCACCAGACCCGGTTGCTTCACCCGCCCGCCCAATTGCAACACCATGGTGCCGCTCGACCGCCCCGTGCCCAATGAGGCATACCAGGATCCTCCTCGNNCCAGGATCGAGGGGAGGATGGCGAACGTGAGCACATTGCTCACGATAGTGGGACGGCCATAGAGCCCGGCTTGAGCGGGATAGGGCGGCCTGGCCCGCACCACGCCTCGTTTGCCTTCGAGCGATTCCAGCAGGGCGGTCTCCTCGCCGCAGACGTAAGACCCTGCCCCCTCGACGACCTCGATGGGAAAGGGCTCCCCGTCCAGCTCCAGCAGCTCCGCTTCGTCCGCCTTGAGGATGGCGGCGCGGAGGGTCGCCGCGGCGGCGGGATATTCTTGGCGGCAATAGACATAACCGCGGCTCGCGCCGATCGCACGGGCGCAAATCAGCATGCCTTCCAACAGCCGGAAGGGATTCCCCTCCAAGATCATTCGATCACAGTAGGTGCCGGCATCTCNCTCGTCGGCATTCGCCACCACGTACTTTTCATCCGCTTCAGCTTGCCGTGCGACCAGCCACTTATTCCACACCGGAAAGGCGGCGCCGCCGCGGCCACGCAACCGGGACTGTTTGAGTTCGATGATGGCGTCCGGCCCCATGTGCAGGGCCTGTTGCAGCCCCTGAAGCCCGCCGCGCGCCTGGTATTCATCCAATGCCAAGGGCTCCGTCTCGCCGAATTCGGCAAAAGCGATGCGGGTCTGGCGCGCGANGAAGGGAATCGCCTCGACCGGCGTGCCGCCCGTTCCGGCGAGGATGCGAGGCAAATCGTCCTGGGTCACATTGAACCAGGCGATTCGTCNCGCTGCGCTGTCGCGCTCCACCATCGGTTCCAGAAAGAACGCACCGCGGGACGAGGTGCGGATGAGCTGCAGGTCGGGCCGCTCAGCCCAGGCATCGGCCAGTGCGGCAGCCCCGGCGGCTCGCGCCGACGTGTCATTCGAAAGGTATAGTCTCGTCGCCATGTTCCGTCACCGATACCGGTCCAACAGGCCATCGAGCTGCGACGGCAACACCCGTCCGTAGAGATCGCGATCGATGATCACCGTCGGGGCCACCGCGCAATTGCCGGCGCAGGACATAGTCTCCAACGTGAACTTCCCCGGCGGTGGTTTCGCCTGCATCCACGCGCAGCCGATCCTGCACCCACCGCAAGAGCCGGCTGCAGCCGTTGGCATAACAGGACTCCCCCATACATAGGCGGATCACGACGCCCGGGCGGCGCGTCGCGGAGATCCGGGTAATAGGACAGGACTCCCGCTACCTGAGCCGTCGTCGTCCCCAGTTGATGCGCAATGCCGCCGATCGCTGCAGGAGTAATCGCGCCCTCTCGCTCCTGCAGGGAGAGCAGGGCCTTGAGAATATTTGGTTCAGTCATTTCCGACCTCTCAACAGAGACCGACATGCGCACGGAGTTTGTTGTAGTCGAAAGCCGAGACGCCCGAACGGAGCAGCCCCAGATCGGTCTGCTCCATCTCAGTGATCAAGGCTTCGACGCGGACCCTTCCCTCGGCGCTCGCCGCGGCATGGCGCGGCACATCACCTCCCAACGCGGGCGATTCGCGGTCGGCCCATTCCAGGTACGCGGTCTCGANAAACGTATTCAGCAGCGCGCGGTCTTCCTCGGCTGTCACCACCACCGTGAGGGGCTCATCGGCTGCCAATTCAGCCGGAGTGACACGGCGAAGCGGCGGCTGTTCGATCTCCCNCCTGAAATGGAGCGAAAATCCGAAAGCGGCTGCCAAGGCATGCTTGATCGTATCCAATCGTTCCCGTGAGTCACACTCGACATACAGCTGCGTCCCCGTGATGGTCACCCGCCNCACTGCCTGATCCGCCGCTCCTTTTTCGGTGAGCACCCATCGACGCAGTTTCTTCGGCATCGGCGCACCGGGCGGAAGCGTCGGCGGCTCCTCCTGCCATCCGTCCAACAACCCCATCCCGCTGCTCAGGCAAGTGAATTCGTGGTGCTCGTACAGCGCAACCACATAAAAACAGGGCGTCCCTCCGGCAGTCCTNNAGCGAATCTCGCTGACCGCCTCCACGAGCGCCCCCAACCGCATCCGCGCGAACGTCCGCAGCAGCACATACCCAAAACGTTTGGCGAATTCCGGCCAGTCGCCGAGTTCGAAGGCGCCGCCCACCACCTCCATTTCCCGGCGTTCGTCGCAGGCNNGCTCGTACAGCGCCTTCGCATCCTGCGGCGACAGGATAAGCAACGGCCCCGCCACCACCGCCAAGGGGCTCTCAGGATCACCGGGCTCGCGGATCAGGCGGGTGAAGAGAGATGACCCTGCCTCCGGATCTGGCCCCAGGCGCCCCACCTCGACCTCGTAGATCCGGCCGTTTCCGAGCGAGCGTAACCCGCGGCGAGCCGCGCCGGGAGAAAGGGGCAAGACCTCCATCAGATCCATATAGGAATGTTTGAGCGGATCCAACCAGGCCCGTTGTTCCTCAGGAATATGTTCCGTGATGACGTCGCGCAGCTGCTCGATCAAGGTCAGCTGGCCGTCCTCCGGATAGAAATCGGCGTAGAGGAAGAGATCGGCCAATTCGACTTCTTCGGGCAACGGCGAAAGCGGCGACTGCGCGCCCATTTCCACATAGACCTGCAGCGCCCGCCGAAGCGCGATCTGACGCTGCAAGGCGAACTCGGGCGCCATGGACAATCGGTCCAACCGATTCAAGAGCTGATCCAGCTCCTTCGACACCTCCACCGACCGTCCGATCGTCCGCTCACTCCCGAGCTTCATGGATTTCCTCCATGACGATCGCCTCGGCGTCCAGCCAGTCCTGCAGGGCATACCCTCTCGGAATCCGCGCTCCTCCACAATTCGTAAGCTTTCTGCGAAATCCGCTCCCACATCCCGTCCGGCAACTCGATCGAGGCGGGGCCGGTCGCCAACTGCTTCTTCGCCGAGGTCTTCATGGCTCGCTCCTTTGGTCAAGGGATCCCACGATTACGTTTCTCCAAGAGGCACGATGCGTTCCGAATCCGTCGGGACCGTGAACTGCCGAACCGTCAACACCGGACAGGAGGCATGGCGCAACATGGCTCCTGCGATGCTGCCCACGAGAATGTGCGACAACCCTCGCCGGCCATGCGTCCCCATAATCATCAGATCGAATCCTTCCTGCGTAACATAGGACGCGATAGAATCGGCTGGCAAACCGGGCTTCAACACGTACGCGGCCCTCACGCCCTGCGCCGCCAGGCAGTTCGCCAGTACCTGTAACCGCTCCTCCAAATANNCCCGTTGCCGCCGCCATTCGTTCGCATGGCTCAGACTGAAGTCCAGTCCGTAGGCCACCGGTTCCATGGCATGCAGGAGGGTCAGNNCTGCGCCGCTGTGTTTCGCAAACCGCGCGGCATACTCGAGAGCGTCCAAGGAACAGCGGGAGAGGTCGACCGGCGCCACGATCCGCTTGAGGTCTCCCGCTGCGCCGCTGCCCGCAGCGCCCTTCGGGGCCTTGACCGACAGGACGGGACAGGGTGCCATCCGCACGACCCGCTCGGCCGTGCTGCCGATCAAGACATGGTCCAGCCCCGTACGGCCATGGGTGCCCACCACCAACAGGTCGGCCCCGATCTCCGTAGCGACCGTCTGAACCACCTGGCTTGGAATACCGACTTCGATGCGGGTGGCGGCCGATCGCCNCCCTGCGCGAGCGCGCGCCGTCGTCCCCTCCAACTTGCGCGCGGACTCGTCCCGGAGGTGGTCCAGATACATCTTGTTGACCGTGTAGTCCGGGTCCATGCCCGGATAGAACTCAAGGACGGTCAGGACAGTGAGCTCGGCCTGCCATTGCGCCGCCAGGGCCACTGCATAATCCAGAGCCCGATCCGCACAGGCGGAAAAGTCGGTGGCAAAGAGAATCCGTGTGATCAGCGGTGCCATGGTTCAAACCGCCTCCACGTTCAAGAGCAGCAACTCACCCTTCATGTTCGGATGAATAGAGCAACGGAATTCATGCCGCCCNNGCCGTTCCATCGTGAAGCGGATGGTCGCCTTCCGGCCATCGAGGAAGACGCCGCCGATACNCCTCCCGTACGAGAGAACGCCGCCCGACTCGACCCTGGTTTGAACACCGTCGAACATGGCGGATCCAAAATCGTGCCGCTCCTCATCCCTATTCGAGATGGCGATCACGGTGGGGACCCNCAGGCGCAAGGGCACCTGTTTCGTGACAAACGCAAAATCCTTGATCGTGACTCCGATCCGCTGTTCGGCCTGCGCCCCGCCCTGCGAACAGAGCGCCAACACGAACCCGATCGCAGACATCCATCGCCCTGTCGAAAGCCTGCTTCCGCCCATGGTTCCTCCTTCAAATGGTTTGCTCGCGCGAGCCTTCATCCGCTTGGCCGGCAGCGGAACCGTGAGGACCGGGCACCCCGCGGTCCGCACGACCTTCTCCGCCGTCGTGCCGAAGAAAATCTTATCCACTCCGCCGACCGCCCCGCCATAACTGCCCATCACCACCAAGTCCANCCNCTCTACGCGGGCCGTCCGGGCAATTTCTTCGGGGGNGTTGCCGGCCGCCAACAACCGCCGCACGGTCACGCNCTTCGCATCCTCCCAGGCCAAGAGTTCTCTCGCCTTCAAGCGGGCGTAGTGATGAAGTTGTTTCTTCTGTTTGGCGGCTTCGGAAGGAGCGGCCAACCCCAGGCGATTCAGCGCATCCAAGCTCTTGGTATCAATCACNNGCAACAGCAAGACTTCCGCCTGAAACTGTTTGGCAAGCGAGAGCGCCAGACGGAACGCCTCTTNCGAACAGGAAGAAAAATCCACCGGCACGAGGATTTTGGNAAAGAGACGCGTCGCCATCACCCCTCCCTGACTGACCTCTTTACACCATTCCGCCTACCAATTGCTCAGCAAAGCTAGTGCCATCCGAACGGATGCCGCGACGACCGGCAGCCGTAGGAAGGACGGCACTTATCGCACTGGGCTCCCATGCGCCCTCTGCAACCGTCATCAATCGGGGTGTCCTGCTACAGCATCCGCATGTGTCCTGTAGCGGAACGCCACAGATTTGGCCGAAGTGGCTCGTGCTGTCTGCGGACCTCGGTGGCACTGCTCTTGCTCGACCTGAGAAGAAAGGACTCAACTATGTCGCAGACAAGGTGGCTCTTGCTCGGAGCGGTGGTGGTGGGATTGACCGTCGCTCTGTACCTGATCTTCTTCTGCCCAACTGAGTGCCATTGAGCCTTGCTGGATATCTGTTTCCGATGAATCCCTATGCCGACTGCCGCCGACTTGATGACCGCTCTGGTTCCACGAGCCGGTGCCGAAGACACCGTGGCGGCGGCCCTCGCGAACCTGCGAGGATCGGAGTGGTCGGAAGTCGGGCACCTCTACCTTGTCGATGCCCATGCCCACCTCGTGGGGCAGGTGCCGATCGAGCGGCTGCTCATCGCGCCCGGCGAACAGGTCCTCGAATCTCTCCGNGGNGATCCACCGATCGAAGTCCGAGCGGGAGAAGACGCCGAGGTGGTGGCGTTGCTGGCAGTCGAACGCCACGATGCCGATGTGGCCGTCACCGATACGGATGGGGTGCTGCTGGGAGCCATCCCCATCGGACGCTTGCTGGCACAGCTGCACGACGAACATGTGGACGACCTGTTGCGGATGGGAGGCCTCGGTGCCAAGTATCCAGCCCCGACGGCGCCTCCGAGCGCGGCAGCCGCGTTCCGAGCCAGGATCCCCTGGTTGGTCGTCGGCCTTGCGGGCGGCATGCTGGCCGGCGGAGTCGCTGCAGCCTTTGAGGAGGCCTTGCGACAGGAAATCGCCCTGGCGTTCTTTCTACCCCTCGTCGTCTACATGGCAGATGCGGTGGGAACCCAGACGGAAACCCTCCTGGTGCGGGCCTTGGCTTACGGTCACGTCGACCTCACACCACAACTGCTACGAGANGGGCTGGTCGGGCTCCTCTTGGGCGGCGCCATCGGAGCCCTGGCNGGGGTGACGTTCCTATGGTTCGACGGGCGCGGTTCTATCGCCCTGGTGGTCGCCGTCACCCTCGGAGTCACGGCCGTCGTCGCCACCATCGTAGCCAGCCTGCTCCCGATGGCGCTCGCGCGATTGGGGGCGGACCCCGCGTTGGCCAGCGGACCCGTGGCAACCGTGTTGCAGGACATTCTGAGCGTCGCCATTTATCTCGGCATCGCCTCGACCATTTTGCACTGGTAGGGAGGCCGACGAGGCACGAGAGGACCACGGAGCATGGACGCACACACGCAGCAGGTGACAATTGCCGGAAAGGATATCTCGCTGGATGGATTACTGGGATTGGCCGACCGGGCCAAGGGCGTGGTCGCCTTTGCCCATGGCAGCGGCAGCGGACGATTGAGTCCCCGCAACCAGTTCGTCGCTCGCCACCTGCAGCGAGGAGGCTTTTCCACGCTTCTTTTGGATCTCTTGGAGCCGGATGAGGCGGACGATCGCCGCAAGGTATTCGATATCGATCTGCTTGCCGACCGGCTGCTCCTCGCAGCGGCCTGGCTGGGGAAACAGAACCGTACCGCGGGACTCCCTCTCGGATACTTCGGTGCGAGCACCGGCGCCGGGGCCGCCCTTCAAGCTGCCGCGCGCGAGCCGCATCTGGTGGGCGCCATCGTCTCGCGCGGCGGTCGGCCGGACCTTGCCGGCCCCTACCTCAGCCGGGTCACGGCGCCGACGCTGCTCCTGGTGGGCGGTGATGACGAGCCGGTGATCGGAATGAATCAGGAGGCCCTCGTTCGATTACGCTGCCCCAAGCAACTCATGATCATTTCCGGCGCCACGCACCTGTTCGAAGAGCCGGGAACCCTCGAACAGGTCGCGGAGGAGGCCCTCCGTTGGTTTACACGGCACTTGGCCGCCGACTCACCCACAGCAAGCCGCACAGAGCGAAAGGAGTCCATACCATGAAGCTGGTTCTTGCCGTCGACGGCTCCGACCATTCTTATGAAGCCGTCCGGGCCTTGAAGTACCTACGGCGCGCCGACGAGTTGACGATTCTGCACGTCGTCGACCCGCCTCGGCCCTCCTACCCGATGATGATGTCCGATGTCGCACAGGACCTCTACCGCCAGTTGGAAGAGAGCATGAAGGAGGATGGCGAGCAGCTCCTGACCCGCGTCCATTCTCTCTTGCCGCCGCACAGCGGACCGGTCACGAAGCGGCTGGAAGTGGGCTCGCCCGCCGACATCATCGTGAGCATGGCCGAATCCGGCCATGCCGATCTGGTCGCCATGGGCGCCAGAGGGTTGGGCCCGGTCTCTGAGCGGTTGTTCGGAAGTGTCGCCCACCGGGTGCTCAGTTATGCTCCCTGCGCCAAGCTCTTGGTGAAGGAGCCGCTCCGNGCGTTGGACAAAATCCTGCTGCCGATCCAGGGCCAGTATGATGCCGACGCGGCGATCCGGTTTCTGGAGAAGCAGCCCTTTCACAAACCGGTCGAGATCCTCCTCTTGACCGTCCTCCCACCGACCCGGCCGCCCTGGCCCGTGGACCACGCCGCAGCTGAGCAACTCGAGGCCCAAACCCTCCGACATGCGCGTGACTTCGTCGAGGATGTGGCGACCAAGGTTCGTGCGCTCGGACATCACACCCACAGCGCGAGTCTCCTGGGAAGCCCTGCGGCTACGATCGTGCACGAGGCGGAGAAGGCCGGGACGGACTTGATCATGGTGGGCTCGCGTGGGAGACGCGGTATCACCCGCATGGTTCTGGGCAGCGTGTCCCATGCGGTGTTGCACCAGGCTTCCAGTCCGATCCTGGTATTCGAGTAACGGCGGCCGGGGACGTATCGGCAAGAGGCCGGAGCACAAGCGAGACAGGTCTCAGCAGGGCTGTCCGTTGAAGAGGCAGGGCTTGTAGCGGGCGATGTCGAACTCGACGTCTTCCTGGTAGACGCGCTCGTTGCCGTTCACCCCGTCTTGGTCGGGATCATTCCACATCGTGTGGTTCCACCAATAGAAGAGTGGGTACTGCTCCGTGTAGTAGACGGGATTCCCATAGTTGCTGCGTGAATAGTCCTGCACCAATCGTCCGGTTATGTAGTCCACCTTTCCGTCGCCTTTGAGGGAATAGAGCATGATGAACAGACGGGTCTCATGGTCATACAGCTCATCCACGCGACTGTTGACGTCTGGCTCGACCGGAAGATTTTCTTTGGGCCACCCCGCAGTCCACGGGAGGAGCAGCAGTGCGAGGAGCAGGACGGCAGTGATGGTGCGATGGTTCATCATGATTCGCTCGCGCGACGCACACCCGGGCCCAAGCGATTGCGGTCATGCTACCACCCGCCTGAGACCTGTTCAAGCCGCACGGTGAGTTTTCCTCCCGCACTCGGCTTGCCGATGGCTCAATCTCCCACTTATAATCCCGCCCATGCTTTCGTCGCACCAACCGCGCGCCTCGTTCCACACTCTTGGTTGCCGGCTCAGCCAATCGGAAACCTCGATGTTGGCGGACAGCCTACAACGCCAAGGGTACCGCTCGTAGAATACGGCGAGGAGACCGATCTCCTTGTGCTCAATACCTGCTCCGTCACGGAAAACGCCGAAAAGGATTGTCGGTACGCGGTGCGCAAGACATTGCGTCATTCACCGCACGCCTTCGTCGCCGTCACCGGCTGCTATGCACAAACGGGCGCCTCCCGGCTCCAGAGCGTCTCGGGTATCGACTTGATCGTCGGCACGCAGTTCAAGATGAACCTGCCGGACTATCTGCCGGCACCGACCGAATTGCGGAAACAGCCGGCTGCGGAACTTCGGCATAGCCGCACGATCGACCGCGAAGACTTCGTCCTGCCGGGAACGGCCTACTCCGATTCCACGCGCGCCCTGCTGAAGGTCCAAGACGGGTGCGACTTCATGTGCAGCTTCTGCCTCATTCCCTTCGCGCGGGGCGTGAACGCAGCCGGGTCCTGGAAGACGTGTTGCGTGAAGCACGGGAACTGGCCGCCCACGGCTATCGGGAGTTGGTGCTTACCGGCGTCAATATCGGCCGCTACCACCACCAGGGCGCGACGCTGGTGGACCTGTTGCGCGCGCTCGACCGCGTGCCAGGCGTCGAACGGATCAGAATTTCTTCCATCGAACCCACGACCGTTCCCCTCGACTTGCTGGAGTACATGGCGGGATCACCAAAGGTCTGTCGGTATCTGCACCTTCCGCTCCAAAGTGGAGACGATACGATTTGCAGGCGATGAACCGCCGCTATAACGTCGAAGAATACAGGCGCTTAGTCGACCATGCTCGTGCGCTCATGCCGGATCTCGGGCTCGGAACGGACCTGATGGTGGGGTTTCCCGGTGAGGACGAAGATTCCTTCGCCAGAACGGTGCAAGTCGTGGCGAGCCTTCCCTTTTCTTACTTTCATGTGTTCAGCTATTCCGCGCGGCCCGGCACAGCGGCGGCCCGCCTCGACTGCCCGACTCCTCCCGGCCTGATACGACGGCGCAGCAGAGCTCTGGCGGAACTCTCGCGCGAAGACCGTAGAGTTCTACCAACGTTATCTTGGCCAAACCTTGCCGATCCTGTTCGAACAAGGAGAGCGGGCCGGTTTTCGAACCGGCACCAGCGGCCACTTCATGAAAGTGGCCGTTCCAGCACGACTCGTCGAAGCAGGCTCCATCCATGATGTGACGATCACCGGCGTCACGGATGGCCTGGCCTACGGGCGCCTCGCCGATCCCGGTTTTTCGACTTCTTTACGGACACTCCTATGAAAGCCCATAAAGTCCACATCGAAACCTTCGGCTGCCAAATGAACGAGTATGACTCGGAACTCGTGCGATCCCTGCTGCGCAAGGCGGGATTCGAGTTCACCGAAGACCGAGAACGAGCCGACGTCATGCTGATGAACACCTGCGCCATCCGCGAGAATGCCCACAATAAGGTGTTCGGCCATCTCTCGGAGCTCAAGACCGTCAAGGAACAACGCCCTCTGGTGGTCGGCGTGCTCGGATGCATGGCGCAGAACCTCAAGGAAGAGTTGACGGAGCGGCAACCGCTCGTCGATGTGCTCGTTGGTCCGGATGGATACCGTCAACTCCCCGTGCTGCTGGCCAAGGCCCTGGAGAGCGAGGAGCAGGGACACGCCCAACGAGGCCTGGCCGTCGACCTGTCTGAGTACGAGACCTACGACGACGTCCTGCCGGAACGTGACGGAGGGATGAACGCGTGGATCGCCATCATGCGCGGCTGCGATAACTTTTGTAGCTTCTGCGTCGTCCCCTACACGCGAGGGCGCGAACGGTCACGTGATCCGCAGGGACTGCTGCGTGAGGTGGAGGCTGCGGTGGCAAGCGGCCATTCTCAGATCACCTTGCTGGGGCAAAACGTCAACTCATACCGCTTCGAAGATTGGGACTTTGCGCGCCTCATCCTCGCGGTGGCGGAGGTGTCGGGCGTGCAACGCGTGCGGTTTACGTCTCCACATCCCAAGGATTTTCCGCCCGCCCTGCTGGATGCCGTGGCCGGCCACCCGAACATCTGCAAACACATCCACTTGCCGTTGCAGTCCGGAAACGATCGCATCTTGGATCTCATGAACCGTACCTATACCCGCCGGGAGTACCTCGACCTGGTCAGGCTCATCCGTCGGCGACATCCTGGGATCGCCCTGACCACCGACATCATTTGTGGGTTCTGCTCCGAAACGGAAGAGGAGTTTCTCGACACCTATCGAGTCGTCGAGGAAGTCACCTATCAGTCCGCCTACGTGTTCAAATACTCCGAGCGCAAAAACACGATCGCCGCTCGGAAATATCCGGATGACATTCCCGAAGAGGTGAAAGGTGAACGCGTCAGCCGTCTGGTGGACCTGCAACGTCCGATCACGGCCCGTTACAACAGGGGCCTGATTGGGCAGACGCCGGTCATGGTCGAGAACGACTCNAAGCGGTCTTCCGATCAATGGATGGGTCGGACCGATACGAATATTACGGTCATCTGGAATAAGGACGATGCGCCGGCTACCGTGGGTAGCATTCAGCCCATCACGATCCACGAGGCCAATGCCGCCGCCTTGATGGGGCGCCTCGTTCGCCCCCTTGCCCACACTTGAACAACGATTGCCAATTTTTAGACATGACTTCTGTCAGACTGACGGCCCATTCCGTAATCACTGCAGTCGCCTCATGAGTCGCTGCATCATTGTGGGTCACTCAATCTCATGGCCTTTGAGGAAGCCGACTCACAGCCGTACATTGGAACTTCAATAGCTTAGGGCATGGAGTCCAGCGCCGGTACCCAGGGACGTTCCCCAGCCCACTGCACCGACCAGTCGTACCAAGAGCTGCACATTGGTATCAAACAAGAAAACAACAGGGCATAGCCCTTGCTAGGTCCCATCTGGCAACTAGAGCGACCCATCGCGTACCGACCGCGCCCAGAGGACCTTCCATCATGAATAAGGACAAATCGCAAATCCGCACGGAAGAAGCTCAACGTGGCATCAGCCTCGAAACCATCATCGCCGTAGGCGTCTTCGGCTGGATGGCCTTGGGAGTGGTCATGATGGGCTTGGGCATCTGGTAAAGATCGCCTATCCGTCCCCGCGCCTGCGCCTCCTCCGTCCAGCATCGAACAGTCCAGAGAAGGAATATGCTATGCGGAACCGCGGCTCTTTCGTTTCTTTGACACAGAGCATGACTGTCGGGCTTTCATTGATGACCCTTGCCGGAGTCGCGGCTACGGGCTGTTCCACATCGTCCCTCCTGCACCAGCATGCCACCGCACAATCACAGGGTTCCGTGCGGTTGGAGGAAGTCGCCGATTGGGAATTTGAAGCCACACACCCCAGTACCATCGATATCGCCACCCTCGAAGGATTGCTGCGTGGTGTCGTGATTGCCGAAACACTCACTGATGTTTCCAAACTGCCCGTGGATGGCGGCAAGCCGATGAACGTATTCAGCGATGAGGACGTCCGATACCTTGCTCCCCTGCTGGCCGAGGCGCTCACCCAAGCGCAACCTGAATATGTGGTCACGTTCCGTGTCTCCTCATCGGCAGGGTCAGGCTCTGCACCCACCGCGGGCACCCTTTATGTCAAAGACGACCGGTTGTTTCTCACCATTACCGAGCACGACGGCTCACTGGAGAAAATCGAGTCCTCGTGNTGGTTTCGTGAGGGGCGACCGGCGCGCATTGTGACTATGAACCCGGAATCAGCCGGACGCGTGGAGCAGACCCTCCCCTCCATCGCGCAGGGCCACAGTCACCTCAAGTCCCTGGCTATCGATTACACACTCTTTGCCTCGAATCAGGATAAGTCATCGGCCATGGTCGCTGCGGTTCAACCTTCGCTGGCACAGGGCGCGCCGGCGGCCGTGAAGGGCACCATGATTCAGGTCGACTCCGAAATGCAGCAGGCGAAGGCCGTCCTGCCGGTGTCGCAATCGACCATCCGGCAGCCGAACATGCCGGCACCCGCCGATCAGGCGGAGCGGCTGAACGAGGCCTTGCAGGAGGTACAGGAAGTCAAACAGGCCATGGCCCGAAAGGATGCCAAGATCGATGCGCTGCGGAAGGATTTGGAGTCGATGCGCGTGCAGCTCGAGATGAAGGATCGAGAACTTCGGACTGTGAAGACGAAATCACTACCGCCCAAGCCAGAGAAGCGCCGCACCGCAGAAATTACCGTCCGCTGACAATCCGCGAGAACGCCTCTCAGCCCACGTCGATCAAATCCGGCTTCAAGAGCACCACCTCCCGTGAGATGGGTTGCCGGAAGTTCATGCGACAATAGCAGCCATAGGTCACGTAGGTATCCTGCAAACAATAAAGCGCGATTTCCCGCCCCTGCCCCTCCGCCCACATCTGTGCCACTTGAGATCCACTCCCCGACTTGGTCTCCACCTGTAACGCCCTGGCTAGGACATCCAGCTTGACCCAGCCGCGATTGTCCCAATTGCTCCAGATCGCCATGGTGTCATAGACCGGTTCGGCCCGAAACTNTGCCAAATTGATCTCCATCGTCGGCTTGATCTGATGGATGATGGATCGCTTCTTGATGAAGGGCAGGTCAAAGTTGAGCCCGTTGTGGGTGATGAACAGGGAGGGCCTGATTTGCCCCACATGGGTCCAGAAGGCACGCAACAGTTCCCGCTCATTACCTCCATACCAGGAAGTCGCGCCNNGCGGATCGAGGGTGTCGGAAAATTCCAAGAGCCCGATGCAGACGATCCGGCTGAAGGTCCCGTCGAACGATGACTTTTCGTAGAGTTCATCGTCGAGCCGCCGCTGGTGCTCGGCCTCGCCGACCGCGAACAGATCACCGTCGGTTTCGTCGAACGCCGCCGCTCNCGAGACCAGATCGCGACCGGCCAACCTTGCCCATTCTTCGCGAGGAGCCTGGACCGTTTCGATATNCAACACGACCTTCACGGTAACCTACGAAGCCTCCTGCTGAAGCGCCTCGATAACGGCTTGGTCGGCTGCAGGAAACTCGAACGAGGCCATTTCATGAGGAGCGACCCATCGAAGCTCCGCACAGTCCACCGCCGTCGCCTCGCCTGCCTCGATGCGGCAGCGGAAAANATGCAGTTCCACCGTTTTCTCCGGATATTCATGTCGCACCACCCGGAAGGGAATCGGAGGGGCAATGCGCACGTGCAATTCCTCCCACAATTCCCGCGCTAAACAAGCCGCCAGGGACTCTCCTGCCTCGCGTTTGCCCCNCGGAAACTCCCAGAGCCCGCCCAGATGCACTTCCGGTTTGCGGCGCGTGATAAGGTACCGCCNCCNCTGCAGGATCAATCCGGCCGCAACCTCGATGGTTTCCGGCATAGTGACTCCCGTCTGATTGCTGACTTCTCCCGCCCAAGCGCCCGCCGGACAGCATCGCCGCTACTTTCCACCGTTGAAAGGATAGGTTTTGCAGAACGTCTTCATGGGACAGAGCAGACAATAGGGATCGCGGGCCGTGCAAACCGTCGCCCCGAAATCCATGATCGCCTGGTTGAAATCATAACCCTTGCCGCGCGGAATCAAGGCTTCGGAGAGATTCCACAAAGTCGCCTTGTTCGCCTTGGGATCACCCTCCGCGATAAAGACGCGGTGTAACACACGGATGACATTCGTATCGAGGATCGGAGCATCTTCGTTGAACGCGAAGGATCGGATCGCGCCGGCCGTATAGCGTCCGATGCCTTTGAAAGACAACAACTCATCGGGATCGCTCGGCAGCTGCCCGCCGTATCGGACCACCGTTTCCCGAGCGATGCTATGCAACCGCTCGGGCCGTATGTTGTACCCCAACGGATACCAAGTCTGCTTCACTTCCGCGACGGGAGCACCGGCTAACTCTGCGAAGGTCGGATACCGTGCAAGAAACTCATGGTATTTCGGAATGACCCGATCGACTTGGGTCTGCTGCAGCATCACTTCGGACACGAGGATGTGATAGGGATCGGAGGTCTTGCGCCACGGAAGGTCTCGCCCATGCTCCTTGTACCAAGTCAGCAGACGGCGTTGAAACCGCTGTTTTACGCCCCGCGCCAGCGTCACGGAGGACGGAGTCGATTTGGTCGTACGGCGGGGCGATTTCGTGGTGCGGGATTTCGTGGGCATAACCGGTCGTGATGTAGTGGCGGCATTCTAGAAGGCGGGAATGCGGAAAATCAAACCTTATGGAGGGCGGCCGAGCAGGGCCCTGCATCACGGTGCATCGCCCTGCCCTGCGCGTCGGTCGTCACATCCGACTTGGTTTCTCCCTATTTCGGCGAAGCCTGGACCTTGGTGGCCTCCTTCACCGGCGGATCGATCACGATGTTGGGGCCTTGCACTTTCGGTAGTAACCCGGCTCCCGGTTTCTCCAACAGACGCTGATCGTGGTCGTTGATCGGCAGCCGTTGCGAGGTATGCCGATCATCGAATGCCGCCGCCTGATTGAGCGCGGACTCTCCGACCGCATTGGAACGGCCCGGATCGTTGGCAAGCATCTGGCCGTTCACCGGATCCGTGGCCTTGCCCATCGGATAACCTGGATGCTGCGGCAACATGGCTGGATTGCCCCAGGTCGTTGCGGTAACGAATAACCCCGTCGACAAGGCCAGACCTATGACAAATAAGGCTCTCATGGTGCAACCTCCTTCGTGACGGTGAAACATCAGCCCTTTCGGGACAGGCCCCGAGGTGCCGTGAGCCGACGTCATGCGGAAATCGCAGCCCGGACCCCTCACGGCCTCCGGGTCATCAAGTAGCTTGACGCCCGCCGAAGACCGTAGTCAAGCCTGATGACCTAGTAAACCTCCCAATACCAAATGGTCCGAGACGTTATCCTAGTCGCAGTCGTCACGGCGATGTGTTATGTCTCTGGAAGAAAGGCCGGGGCCTTGAAAATATTATCCCTGCAGGGCCGCCGACCCGTCACACGCATGAAGGTTCACTACCGTGTCTCCCTGTCACCGACCTCCACCGCCAGCGGCGAGGCACGGCTGTTGGATCTGTCTGCGGAGGGTTGCCGTATGGACTGTCCCAACCCACCCCCTATCAACACCTATCTCTCGCTCCGCCTGGAGTTGAGCGCGACGGAACTGCCGATCATTGTGGACCTTGCGGCTGTGCGCTGGGCCAAAGGTTCAGAATGCGGCTTGCACTTTCTCTCCATCCAACCGCCGCAAAGGCAACGTCTCCTGGCCTTCGTCAACCGCCGCGCCTAGAAGCCCCTCTTGCCTTTTTCTCGCGACTTTTGCATGCTGTCGCCCGCTCCGCNCCCGGCACATCCACCGACCGGAGACCGGCATGGCTAGAATCACACCTCACAGANGGAAATATGACCCCTGACAATCAGAGTCGACAGATTGATGTATTGGCGATCGGCCTTTTCGGCTTGGCCGTGGGAGCCTTGACGCTGGGCGTCGCACAGCTCGGCTGGATTTCACACAAGAACATGGTNGGGGCTCTGGTCATCGCCCTTATCTTCGGCGGGGTGGTGCAACTCCTGGCCGGTATTACCGACATCCGCTACAACGAGCAATTGGGCGGTACGGCGTTGACGATGTATGGGTTCCTCTGGGTCACCCTCTGCACCGTCAAGCTGGTGAGCGCCAGTACGACCTTTCAATTCGACGCAGTACTGTACGCACCGATCAACCTGGTCTACGCCGTCTTCTCCGGCGTCATGATTTTCCTGACGGCCTACCGGAACTTGACCTTAAGCGCCCTCCACGTCGTCATCACCTTGACGTTTCTGACCACGACCTTTGCGCGACTGGACTTCATCAGTGAACTCCTCCCGGGGTGGGGCCATATCGTCGTCGGCTTGATGGCCTTTTACCATGCAGTCGGCAGCCTCACCCAGGCCTTCATCGGCAAGGCCATCCTACCGCTCGGNCCCCCGCTGCTGCACCACACGCCGAAGCCCCTGCACTCCATCGCCAAGGTCGTATAACCGCATCACCAGTCGGCGCCGATTCGGTCCACGATCACCTGTTGAACCGTAGCCTGCGGCCNCCGGCAAGCGAGGTAGAGAGCCGTTTCTGCGATATCGAAGGGATCGATCTTTTCGCTTCGCGCCCGTTCTGAAGCCGGAGCGT
The DNA here is from genome assembly GCA_013414645.1 of Candidatus Parvibacillus calidus. Classification (GTDB taxonomy): domain Bacteria; phylum Bacteroidota; class Bacteroidia; order Chitinophagales; family Saprospiraceae; genus Parvibacillus; species Parvibacillus calidus. Next base: position 27,885 of record CP058702.1, read on the forward strand.
CCACCAGTTCATCGGCCACCCCGGCGGGGCAAATCGCGCTGACCTTGATACCGAACGCCCGCCCCTCGTCAGCCAAGGACTTGGTCAAGGCCATCACGGCATGTTTCGAGGCGCTGTAGGTCCCGGTGCCGGTCCACGCCTGGACGCCGGCCACACTCGACATGTTGAGGATCAGACCGCCTCCCTGCTGCTTCATCTGCACGAAGGCGGCGCGGCAGCAGAAAAAGGTCCCGCGTACGTTGGTCTTCATCACGTCGTCGAAAGCCTCGGTGCTGGTTTCGGCCAGTCGACGGCCGCCGAAGATGCCAGCGTTGTTCACCAAGATGTCCAGCCGCTGATACCGCCGCACGGTCTCGCTGAAGAGATGCCCGACCTGCCCCTCATCCGCAATATCAGTTTGAATTGCCAGGGCGATTCNCCNCGCCTCCTGAATCTGCGTCACGGTTTCTTGGCACCTCGTTAGCCGCCGAGCCGCCACCACCACCGTCGCTCCCTCTTCAGCGAACCGGAGCGCAATGGCCTTGCCGATGCCGCTGCTGCTCCCGGTCACCACAGCAACCTTCCCGTTCAATCGTCCCATGCGAGCCTCCTGTCTGGTCGTTATACCTTGCATGGAAACCGACTTCCATCGGCTCAGGTCGAGGAAGAAGGCTTGGCGAGTCGCACGGTAAACCAGAATCGGCTGCCTCGATCGTCGCTCTCCACCCCGATGTCTCCCTGCATCAATGTGACGAGCCGTTTGCAGATTGCCAGGCCCAATCCGGTTCCTCCATAGTTCCTGCTGCTCGACCCATCCACCTGACTGAAGGGCTGAAAGAGTTTCTGACGACCGAGCGGACCGATGCCGATTCCCGTATCCGTCACCTCTCCGCGCAGGAGCACGGCATGTTCCGTCTCGTGCACGACGGCCAGATACAGGCCGACCTGCCCCTCGGCGGTGAATTTCACCGCATTGTTCAACAGATTTTCCAGCACCTGCCGCAGTCGATCCGGATCCCCTCGGAGGAGCGGCGGCACTGAGAAATCGACCTGCCACAGCAACTTCAACCTCTTAGGCCCCAGCCCCTCGGCCAGTTGATCCAACACGCCTTCCGCCAGCGACCGGACATCGACATCGCGCGATTCCAACACCACGCGCCCGGCTTCGATCGTGGAATAGTCGAGGATGTCTTCGATGAGCGCCAGCGAATGTCGCCCGCAGGAACGGGCCGTACCGACAAAGTCCCGCTGCTCGTCCGTGAGGCTGGTTTCGAGCAGCAGCTCCGTCATCCCGAGTACGCCGTTCAACGGGGTCCTGATCTCGTGACTCATCGTCGCGAGAAACTNCGTTTTGATCCGGGCCGCCTCCATCGCCTGGTCGCGCGCCACGGCCAACGCCTGCTCGGCGCGTTTTCGTTCGGTGATGTCCGTGGCGATGCCGCCGATGGCATAGGGCACCCGATCGGGAGTCAGGAGCGGGAACTTGAGCACGATGCTGGTGCGTACACCGTCCGGATGCGCAACGACCTCTTCGAACCGCAGCGGACGTTTCACGTCCAACACCAGGCGATCATTGACTTGGAAAGCCGCCGCCTGCGCGGGAGCAAACAGTTCGGCATCGGTGCGGCCGATGACATGGTCCTTCGTGAGGTGAAAGGTCTGCTCGAACTGGCGATTGACGTCGAGATACCGTCCTGCCGGATCCTTGAANNAAATCAGCGCGGGGCTATGGTCGAGAATCGCTCGTAGATGGGCTTCGCGTTCCGCCAACCGCATCTCCGTTTCCTTGCGGGCCGTCACATCCGCCACGGTCCCCAGCATGCGAAGCGGCCGGCCGGCATCGTCCCGCAACACATCGCCCCGGCAAGCCACCCACCGGAGGGTTCCGTCCGGCCAGAGGATCCGGTGCTCGATGCGATAGTCATCCTGGCCTTGGATGGAGCGGTTGATGGCCGCCAACAGCCGATCAANGTCCTGAGGATGCACTAACTGCAGGTAGGCCTCATACGTGCCGGCAAAGGTTTCAGGAGTCACACCGAAGATGGTATGGACGTTGCCGGCCCACTGCACCTCATTGGTCTGGATATTCCAATCCCAGATACCGAGTTGCGCGGCGTCCAGCGCTAACCGGAGGCGCTCCTCGCTGGCCTGCAACGCCGCCTCGATACGCCGGCGTTCCGTGACATCGATCGCGACTCCGCCGACGTACTGATTCCCCTCATCATCCACAANAGGAAACTTCCAGGACCACCAGTGCTGCATCCTGCCGTCCAGGCCCGGCACCACCTCCATAAACTCTCGGGACCGACCTTCCGACAACACCAACCGGTCGTGATCCCGCAACTGCGTCGCGACGTCGGGCGGGAACAACTCGGCGTCCGTCTTTCCGCGACTCTGCTCGGGGTCCAGCGCAAACCGGCGAGCGAACACGCCGTTGATATACACATGCCGGCCTATCTCGTCCTTCATCCAAGCGACCGTCGGCCCCTGGTCCATGAACCCGCGAAAACGGGCTTCGCTCCGGTGTAGCGCCGCTTCGGCTTTGTCCTTGTCCGAGATTGCCGCAGCTTGTCCGTGCGACGACTCCGCCAGCGCCCGTTCGAGATCGCGTAGACGGGCAATGAGCGAGACGACCAACGTGGAGACGGCAAGCGAGATCACAAAAGCCGTGAGGGGATAGTCCCAGGTGATTCGATCGTGAATGAGATAACTGAGGAGGAGACTCAGGAGGCAGGAGAGCAGGACCGAGCCCCAGATGAAATGCCAGAGGCTTCGGGNGGCAAACCGGACCAGCAGCGGCGTCATACCTATCTGCGATCCCTCAACGGTGACCGAACGGGACGTCGCACCAACAGCCCCCTTTCCGTAGGGGCATTATACCGAGGTCATCACCTTAAGGGTAGAGGAGAGAAAAATCTCGCCACCGCGCTTGCATTGAATGCCTGAGCGCCGTATGCTCTGCCCCTTATTTGCGAGGAACCCATGACAGACCCCACCACAATCTCAATCTCAGTCCGGCTGAATTGAAACAGTTGGTCGAAGGCATCGTCGACGATCGGCTGCGCACCCTGCTCGGCGATCCTGATCTGGGCGCGCCGCTGGGTGAATCGGTCCGTGAACGGCTCAAACAGTCGCTGGCTTCGACCGAGCGCATCACGGGTGACGAGGTGGCCGAGAAGCTCGGCCTGCGCTGGTGACCCATGCCCTGGTTTCGCCTCGCCTTCCGCCCGGGAGTGGTCTCCGATCTGAGCGCCGCCGATCCCGTTATAGCGCAACGGCTCTTTGACAAGACGAAATGGCTTGCCTCTAACGTGGACAACCTGCGCCACGAGCCGGTCGCCGCAGACCTGCCGGGCATCCATAAATATGCGGTCGGCGACTGGCGCATCTTTTACTCCATCGACCGAGCCGACTGCCTGGTCGACATTCACTACATCCACCACGCGCCGCCCAAGCCCGCGCAGGCCGCCCATGCTGAATCTCACCTGGGCCGCCATTGAACGGTTGCGTCAGCTGGTGGAGGAACATCCTCAAGACCCGGTCGTGCGGATCACGTTGCGCGACGTGGACGACACGCGCCTGTCCCTGTCCATCACTCTGGAGTCGGCCGCGCAGGAACAGGATGAGGTGCAGGAGGTGGGCGGCTTAACGGTGGCCGTGGAACGGCGGAGCGTCTCCCGCACGAACGGCTTGACGGTGGATTACCGGGAAGGCGGAGGATTTTCTTTCGTGCACCCGCCGGCGAACGACCTGGGCCTCATCATGCCCGGCAGGAACTAGCCGGGATGCGGAAACAGCCGCCGGATTTGTTCTTGCGCCGCGACAGGGCCTATCACGTTTTCCCTTCACGCTGTACGCTTCAGGCCCGTTTAGGACTTCATCCTGGGGAAGACGCTGCCCAAATGCATGGAGAAGGTGCCACGGGCCACATCGGCGACGTAACGTTCGAGGGCTTCATGAATCACGGGGAAGGCCAGATCGTCCCNAGGAATGTCCTTGAGTGCAAACAACTGCACCTCAAGGCTCTCGGTGCCGGCCTTGAATTCCGGCCTCAGCATGCTGCCGCGGAAGACCATATGGACCTGGCTGATTCTGGGCAGGCTCAGCACGGCATAGAGCGAGGTGATCTCCACGTCGGCATGAGCCTCTTCGAAGGTTTCGCGGATGGCGGCCTGCTCGGTGCTCTNCCCGATTTCCATGAAACCGGCGGGAAACGTCCAATGTCCGGTGCGCGGTTCGATGGCGCGGCGACAGAGCAGGATCTTGTCTTCCCATTCCGGGATGCAGCCCGCGACGATCTTCGGATTCTGGTAGTGGATGGCCTGGCAGGTCTCACACACGAACCGCGGCAGATTGTCACCGGGCGGGATTTTCTTGGATAACCCCGCTCCACATTCGCTGCAGAATTTCATAACGGCCCCCGATCAGCACGGCTGAACGCATGGATAGCACAAATTACGATCTTTTTACACCCTGTCCGCGAGGACTCGAAACGGTCCTGGCGGAGGAACTGACGGAGTTGGATGCGTCGGCCATCCACGCGACGACCGGNGGNGTCCATTTCCAAGGCACGGCCGCGCTCTGTTACCGCGTCAACCTGCACAGTCGCATCGCAAGCCGTGTGCTCTTGCGTCTCTCGGAGACCCCCTATCGCTGCGAACAGGACATTTACGACGCGGCCCTGGCGGTGCGGTGGGACGATTGGTTTCCGCCGCAATCCACCATCAAGGTCAAGGTGAGCGCGCAGCACTGTCCGCTCAGGAGCTTGGACTTCGTGACCTTGCGGGTGAAGGATGCGGTCTGTGACCGTTTCCAACGCGCGTGTGGAACACGACCTTCGGTGGACACCCATGCCCCGGACCATCTGATCGCCGCCTTCCTCGACCGCGACACCTGCAGCCTCTATCTCGACACCTCCGGCGACCCCCTGTTTAAACGGGGCTGGCGCCGCTCGACCGGCGAGGCCCCCATCAGGGAGAACCTGGCCGCCGGCATTTTGCGCCTGGCCCGCTGGACGCCGGAGATGCCCCTGTACGACCCCATGTGCGGCAGCGGCACGTTCGTCATCGAAGCGGCCCTGATGGCTCGACGCATCGCGCCTGGTATCGATCGACGCTTTGCCTGCGAACGGATTCGTCGCTTCGATCCACAGCAGTTCCAGGAGATGCGCGAGGCCGCCAAGGTGGGCGAGCGGCCTGCATCGATCGGCCTGCTCCATGCCGCCGATCGCAGTGAACAGGCTCTTGCTTCGATCCGTACCAACCTTGCCATGGCAGGCTGCGGCGACGTCGTGACCCTTCGCTGCGGGGATGTGCTCGACCTGCTGCCCCCGGCCGACAGCGGCCTGCTCCTCACCAATCCTCCCTACGGCCACCGCATGGGCGACCAAGAAACCTTGCACCGGTTCTACCCGCAATTCGGCGATCACTTGAAGCGACACTTCGCCGGCTGGACCGTCCAGATCTTCACCGCCGACTTGAAACTCCCCGGTCTCCTACGGTTAGCACCCTCGCGCCGTGTTCCACTCTTCAACGGCGCCATCGAATGCCGCCTGTTCGAGTTCCGCATGGTGGCCGGAAGCCATCGAAAACCTCGTCCGCACGATCGACAACCGTCCACGCCGTAAACAGTATCCTCCCCGATCCGGCATTGACTTCATTCCGCGAGACTCCTATGGTGGATAGAGAAGGTCGGCCCCGTTCACCCACGAACTCTGATGGTCGAGGTTATGAACGAGTCCCCTACTCCCCTCGAAGCCTTGCAGCCGCATCCAGGCCCTCCGTTCCCATACCTGATCGTTGTCTCCAACCGCGAACCCTATGAACATCGAACGGTGAAGGATCACCTCGTGTGGGAGCGAACGGCCGGCGGCCTGACGTCGGCGCTCGATCCCATGATGCGGCGTCTGGGCGGAACCTGGATCGCCTGGGGCAGCGGCAAATCCGACCAGGACGTTGTGGACGCCGACATGGCCATGGCCGTCCCGCCCGACCACCCGAGTTATCGGCTTCGCCGGGTCTGGCTCCAGCCCAATGAGATCAAGGGTGGCTACCAGGGGTACGCCACTCAAGTCCTGTGGCCGCTCTGCCATGTTACGCTCGATCGCCTGGCCTATCGGAGGGCCTACTGGCACGCCTATCAGGCGCTGAACGCCCGGTTTGCAGAGGCCGTGCTCGCCGAGGTACAGGAACGTTCCGGTTTCGTCTGGGTACACGACTTTCACCTCGCCCTGCTGCCCGGCCTCATCAAGGCGTCACGGCCCGAGCAGCCCGTCGCCCTGTTCTGGCATACGCCCTGGCCCGGTCCCGACGTGTTCCGCATTCTTCCGGAGCGGCGCGAAGTGATCGAGTCGCTCCTGGCCGCCGACGTGCTGATGTTCCAAACCAGCCAGTACCTGCGTGGGTTCGTCTCATGCGCCNNCGAGTTTCTCTCATCCGACCTCATCATCGGCCAGGACACGATCGACTACAAGGACCATGTCACCCGCCTGGTCGCCAGACCGATCAGCGTGGACTTCGCAGAACTCTCCGACCTTGCGCAGTCGCCCCGCGTCGCCCGCTCCATGGACGCCTTGCGTGCTCTGCACCTGTTCCGGCGCGAGACCCGCATCGGCCTGGGCGTCGACCGGCTCGACTATACGAAGGGCCTGCTCAAGCGCTGTTGGGCCATCGACGCCTTCTTCCGGCAGAANCCCCATTATCGCGGCGCCTTCACTTTCATCCAGATCGCCATTCCAACCAGGAGCGACGTGGACACCTACCGTCGCTATCGGGAACAGCTCCGCGACACGGTGGACGACATCAATCGGCGCTACGGACGGATCACGGGTGCAGGCAGCCCCCAGGCGACGCGGTGGCGGCCCATCGAATTCCGCGAAGGCCAGATCGGGCGCGAGACGCTCGCTGCCTACTACCGGATGGCCGACTTGGCCTTGGTCAGCTCTGTGTACGACGGCATGAACCTCGTCGCCAAGGAATATGTCGCTTGTCAGGTCGAAGAACAGGGTGTGCTGCTCGTGAGCCACATGGCCGGCGCGGCGGAAGAGTTGAGCGATGCCTTGGTCATTAATCCCTATGACCATGAAGGCGTGGCCGAAGCGATCCGCGACGCCTTGGAAATGCCGCCCGGCGAACGCCATACCCGCATGCATCGCATGCGCGCCTACCTGGCCGCCCATGATCTTCGCGCCTGGGCCGACGATTGTTTGCGAAACTGAGGGCTCTTGCCACAGGACGACCATCCCACTATTCTGTAACCGGTCCGAGAAGGCCGGTGCGTCCCTGATCCCAAGTACTCATGAAAGCCATGCGACAAGCTCCGACCCCTGACTGCCGGGTGTGGCGTCTCATTCTGACGATGTTTGGCCTGTGGCTGGGCATCAGCGGCTGCACGCACCTTGGTCCCTGGCCGCAGGCCTCATCTTCGGAGCCCTCGGCTGACTCTCAGCAGCCACCTCTCATTCCGAACCTGGCGGCGCAGATCGAGACGGATCTCCGCGACAACTTACCGGCTCGACTTCCGGCCTTGCGAACCAGCCTGAGCAATCAGAGCAATAAGGTAGCAAAATTTAAACGCGGCGCCGTGACACGAATACTCGCTGACCCGTGGGCGGGACTGTCCGAGGTCGAGGGAGCAGCGCTCCTGGCCGTGGCCGCGGCGGAGTCGGGAGTCGAGGGACTGCCGGCGCTCGTCGACATTCTCGAAAATGAAATGGGTCGGACCGGTACGCCCTTCACGCCCCGCACCTTTCCCGCTACCATGGCCCGTGACGAATTACTGGGATTCCTCACGACGGTGTTGGAGGAAGCCCACCACGACCGCGAGGAGGCCCTGCGCCGCCTGTCGCCGCAGGAGCGCGAGTTCCTCTTCAGCCAAGCGCGGACTCTCGTCGAGGGCTTCATTCCGCAGATCACCCCGCCCGACCAACTGTCCGACGTAGAGGTCGCCGGCAAGTTCGCCGCGCTGTTGATGCAACAGGTGGACTACGCTGCCCTCATTACCGCCGCTCAGCGATTGGCGCGCTTCGGGAACAGAAAATTCTTGCGCCAGCTTGAGATCGCCTTCCAGAACCGCAAACCGATCAGCCACGCGCCGCCCGGCGTCACCGGGGAGATCTTGCTGGCAGAGCAAACCGCTTACGGCTGGCTGATCGTGGGCGGACGGGGTCCCAACAGTTATGACCTCGATCAAGGTGCGGCCTTGATCATCGATCTGGGCGGCAACGACAGCTATCGCGGCGTGATCGGAGCCAGCGCCAATAGNCGACATCGGGAACGGCGTGGTCATCGACCTCGCGGGCAACGACTCTACGAACCCCTGTCGCTTGGCTTCGCCACAGGGCGGCTGGGCGTCGGGCTCGTCATCGACCAGAGCGGCGATGACACCTATCGCCTCGCGCCCGGCACCGGCGGCGTCGGATTGGCCGGACTCGGGTTGCTGTATGATGGAGAAGGGCACGATGTCTACGAAGGCAGCCGCTTCACGCAAGGGGCCTCGTTCGGCGGGTTCGGCCTGCTCGTGGATCGCGCCGGGGACGACCACTATCAGAGTTTCGGGTATGCGTTGGGATTCGGCGGACCGCTNGGGGTGGGCGCCTTGATCGATGTAGCGGGGAACGATAGCTATGACTGCGGCGGGCGATACCCGAGCGCCTACAACGCGACTGATGCGCCGAACGCCCAACCGCAAGACCCCGCCTTTCAATACGATTGCTTCGGACTGGGCACCGGAGCCGGTCTGCGCCTCTTCAGCAAGAACCAGGCGCACCGCGCGCAGAGTCTCGCCGGAGGATGNGGGCTGCTCATCGACGCAGACGGCAACGACCGGTATCGGAGCGCGAACTTCTCCCAAGGCCACGGGTANTTTTTCGGCCTCGGCGTGAAGCTCGACCTCGCGGGGGATGACGAACACCAGGCGGCCCGTTATGGACAGGGAACCGCCGCCCATTTCGGCGTGGGGCTGACGGTCGATTACCAGGGCAAGGATCGTTACCGCTCCAAGGGCCCCTACTACAATGGAGGGTCGGCCTGGGACGGGAGCGTCGCCTTGGCCGTCGACGGCGGCCACGACAGCGACTTTTACGACCTCCCCGCCTCAAGCGGATTGGGTATGGCCGACCTTGGCGGGTGGGGCCTCTTCATCGAGCAAGGCGGCGCGGATCAATATGCCGTCAGCCGCGGATTAGGCTACGGCGCCGACACGAGCGTGGGGGCCTTCTTCGACTTGGAAGGGCGAGACGACTATTCTTCGGTCCCTCCTCCGGCCGATGGCCTGCATCCGGAACGGCTCAACCACAAGACCTATTTGGAAAATATGGGCAGCCTCTTTGTCGACCGGTAGCCGACGATCGGGCAGCACGCTTGACTCCCTTCTCCGTGGATATCTCCAACCAACAGGCATGGCCTGTCGAGGTCGGGAACTTTGGAGGATGACATGAACGATCCCAACACGTCGATATTCAAGAACCTACCGGTCCTTCCGTTAAAACGAACGGTGCTCTTCCCCGGCACGATGATGCCGCTGACCGTGGGGCGGGATCGTTCCGTGGCCGCCGTCGAAGCCGCCTTAAAGACCGAAGACAAGACCATCCTGGTGGTGGCCCAGCGCGATGCGCAGACGGATCAGCCGACGCAAGAAGACCTCTATACCATCGGCACGAAGGCCGTCATCAAGCAGACGGTCCGGGCGCCCGAAGGCCATTACAACATTTTGATTCAGGGATTGGAGCGCTTCGTCCTGTTGAAGCTGGACCAGGTCGATCCCTACCTGCAGGCGCGCGTGAAACAATTGCCGCCTCCGAGTGAACAGAGCACGGAGGTCGAGGCGCTGCACCGCGCGATTCTCGACATCATCACCGAATTGCCCAAACTCATCCAGACTCCCGGCGTCAACGAGGCGGTCACGGCCCTCGGGACGGAAGAAGACCCGGTGGTGCTGGCCTATCGAATCGCGTCCCTACTCAACCTCACGCTGGACGGCGAACAGCAACTGCTGGAAGCCCACACCCGCGCCGACCTGCTCCGCGGGCTCTACGCAGCCCTGTCGCGGGAAGTACAGATTCTGCAACTCCGCGACAAGATTGCGAGTGAGGCCAAGGAGAAACTCAGCAAGACACAGCGCGAGTATCTCTTGCGCGAGCAATTGAAGACCATTCAGCAGGAGTTGGGCGAAAGCGAAGGCGAAGAAGGCGACGTCGGGACGCTCCGGAAGAAGATTCAGGAGGCCAACCTGCCGGAGGCCGTCCGCAAGGAGACCGAGCGCGAGCTGACACGCTTGGCCAAGACGCCCAGCGGATCGCCGGAGCATCAGGTGATTCGAAACTATCTGGAATTGGTCCTTGAACTGCCGTGGAACAAAGCCTCAGAAGAACATCTGGACCTCGCGAACGTCCGGAACGTGCTGAACGAGGACCACTACGGCATCAAGGAAGTCAAGGAACGTATCGTCGAGCACCTGGCCGTCTTGAAACTGAACCCGGCCGCCAAGGCGCCGATTCTCTGCTTGGTGGGTCCTCCCGGCGTGGGCAAGACCAGCTTGGGTCAGTCCATCGCCAAGGCCATGGGCCGCACGTTCGAGCGGTTCAGCCTGGGCGGTCTGCACGATGAAGGCGAACTGCGCGGACATCGCCGGACCTATGTCGGTGCATTGCCGGGCCGAATCATCCAAGCGATGCGACGAGCCGGCGTGAACAATCCCGTGATCATGCTGGACGAAGTGGATAAGCTGGGGCGCGATTTCCGCGGCGACCCCGCCGCCGCGCTGTTGGAGATCTTGGACCCGGCGCAAAACCATACGTTCCGCGACCACTATCTGGATTTGCCGTTCGACCTCTCGAAGGTGTTCTTCATCACGACGGCGAACACCTTGGAAACCCTGTCGCAGCCGCTGCTCGACCGGATGGAAATCATCCGGCTGAACGGCTACAGCGAGCGGGANAAAGGGGAGATCGCCCTGCGGTACCTCTGGCCGAGACGCTTGAAGGAGGCCGGTCTCAGGGCGGAGGACGTGCACCTGCCCGAGGCGGTCTTCGATCAGGTGATCGCACGGTACACGCGAGAGTCCGGGGTGCGGCAACTCGAGCAAATGTTGGGGCGGCTCACGAGGAAGGTCGCCGTCGCCATGGCAGACCGGCCTGCCGACTCCCCGGCTGAGACGATCGAGATCACCCACGCGTTGCTGGACGACTGGCTCGGACAGGAACGGTTCCAGCCGGAAGAGGCCCGCAAGGACCTGCCGGCCGGCGTGGCGACCGGCCTGGCCTGGACGCCGACGGGTGGTGACGTGCTCTATATCGAAACAAGCCTCCTGCCTGGAAGCCATGAATTGACCCTCACCGGCCAACTCGGCGACGTCATGCAGGAGTCGGCACGCGCCGCACGGAGTTATCTCTGGAGCCATGCCGAGTCCATGGGGCTCGACATCTCCCGGTTCAAGCGGAACGGCGTGCACATTCACGTGCCGTCCGGCGCCATTCCCAAAGACGGCCCCTCGGCGGGCATCACAATGGCCACGGCCTTGGCGTCGGCCTACGTCGGCAAGCCGGTGCGAAGTGACACGGCTATGACAGGCGAGATCAGCCTGACCGGGTTGGTGCTGCCGGTGGGCGGGATCAAGGAGAAGGTGCTGGCGGCCCATCGGGCCGGCATCCGGCGCATCATCCTCCCGAAGGCCAACGAAAAGGACTTGAAGGAAGTCCCGGAAGAGGTACGACAGGACCTCCAGGTCTTTCTAGTCCAGCGGCTGGACGAGGTGTTGCAGGCTGCGTTCCAAGAGGAAGCAGCGGGCCCTGTCCCGATCGCAGCGGAGGCGTCCGCGGGAGCCTCGCAAGGCTGACGGGATATGATTGGAGGACCAGATGGGCGAGAAAATTTCAATCGGCCCGATCGTGAAGATCACCAAGAGCGACAGTGACTGGAAAAAGCAGCTGACCCCGGAGCAGTATCAGGTGTTGCGTCACGAGGGCACAGAGCCGCCGTTTCGCAACGCCTTTCATGACAACAAGACGCCCGGCCTCTATCACTGCGCCGGTTGCGATTTGCCGCTCTTCTCCTCGGGACATAAATTCGACAGCGGCACGGGCTGGCCCAGCTTCTGGCAACCGCTGGCGCCCGAGGTGATCGCAACGAAGACGGACTTCAAGCTCATTCTTCCGCGAACGGAAGTCCACTGCGCCCGTTGCGATGGACACCAGGGCCACGTATTCAAGGACGGGCCGCCACCGACGGGGCTGCGGTACTGCATCAATTCCGCAGCCCTCACCTTCGTTCCCGCCTGACGTCATCCCGTCATCCGGCAGGGCGCGGGTCGCGCGGGCTCGGCTTGCTATTTCCTCGTCCGAGCCCTAGACTATTTGCCTTCATGTCGCCGTTGCCCTCCATACGCATCGCCCTATGCCTGCTCATGCCCTGGACTTCGATCTTGGGTTGTTCGCAGTCTTCCGATGTCCTCTCGGCCAAGCTCAATGCCTGTGTGATTGTGACCGAAGCCGATGTGGAGCTGGCCATCGGCACGCCCGTCACGGCCGGCAAGCAACAGAACGACCGGCAATGTCTCTACCAAGCCAAGGGCAATCCGGAAGAGTCCGTGATCGTCGATTTCAATCCGGTACTGGACAGAGACGGCAAGAGCGCCTTTCAGGACCAACGGTCGAAGGCCGACCATCACTCGGTGCCCGGGATCGGCGACGGAGCCTTCACGATCCGCTCGCCGGTCGGCGGAGTGCAACTGACCTTTCTCAAGGACGATGCGCTCGTCACGCTCTCGCTCTCCGCGAAACAGGCCAATCAGCAGGCGGCCGTCACCAATCTGGCCAAAGTCGCCGCCTCCAGGTTGGGGATGCCGATACCCAAGCCGACGGCGGCATCCGAGAAATCGGCGCCGGTTGCGTTTTCATCGCAATGGGCAGGCGATTGGTACGGCTGCGTCCCGCTTGGCCTCCTCTACGGAAAAGGCCACCTGTCGCTGAGTGACCGAGGAGACTGGACCTTGGCAAGCGCCCTGGTCATGCCGGGAACCGTCACGGCAGACCACGGGCGCTGGCAAACGGAGTCCTATCAAGAGATTCTTCACGGAACCTATCAGGTGGCCGACCAAGATTCCTTCTCGACCACCGGCATTCTGAATGTGAACTGGTCCCGGCTCGGGAAGGCCCAGGCTCCTGGGCGCTTCGATCCTCTCCTCTGGCAATCCTTCGCGTCCATGCCTCCGCGCAAGGTGACCGTGAAGCGGCTACCGCCGGTCGAGCCTAAACTGGTGGGGACTTGGGAAGGGTCGGCGAAGTTCGTCGATCGACAAGAAGAGTTCGTCTGGTTGATCACCTCGGCCAACGTGTCGGAGTTTTACAAGGCCATCACCCAGACGGGCCGCATGGAGGCCGACGGCGATCGCTTCAAGTTGATCGTCCCACAGAGTAAGTCGACCCCCTTGACCGTTCGCTTTCAGGCTCAGGACAAGCTGGAATTGACCGACGGCAGCGGCGCGTCGTCCACCTGGGGGCGAAGCGAAATGCAGCTCACCCGCTGCTGACCCTCCACGGCACTCCCTCAAAACCGTTTCCGCCATCCTCTTCAGGGCCTTGCCTTGACTGCCCATCGAGACAACCGATAGATCGGACCAACAGGAGTTAATCCTCCGCTTCTCATCTCCACACGACCCGCGCCCTCCCATCAACGACGACGTGATCTACGCTGTGGCGGTCGTTAATCGTGCAAGAACGCGCGCAGGGATTCGGTCGGCACTAATCCCACCAGGATCGACTGATCCTGCCGCTCAAGCAGCGGCACGCCGGCATGATCCGTTTCCGTCCATTGTTCCTGCCAGGTCCACAAGAGGGAATCGACCGACAGTGCTGCAGGTCCCACCACCTCGGTCGGCGCCAGCTCAGAACGTCGCGCCGCTTCCCGTAAGACCTCTTCGTCAGACAGATCCTTCCCCTCCAACCAGAACGACCGATACAACGCTCGTGCGAAGACGAGGCCGCGGGAACGATCTTGCTGAACTGCCCGCGCGGCTGCGGCAATCGCTCGCTTCGTGTTCGGCTTCCNCGACGGAACCCGAATCGGCACCTCCGGCGCCAATCGGCGGATCAGTTCGACTTCCTGCCTCAATTCAGCGGCAAGGGGTCCGCCCCAGGTCGCCATCGGAAGCGAAAGATGCGGCGCATGTTGCACCCNCTGCCACAGCACCCGGTCCAGAAGCCCGAGCCCATGGAGTCGTTCATGGAGGGCGTAACAGAAGGGACAGTTGAAGTCGCTGTAGAGTCGAACCTCGTTCATCGCGCGATCCGGTGCTACGGGACGATGGCGATGATCCGCACCGGCGCGCCGGTTCCGCCGGCGATCTTCATGGGCAAGGCCACGACCGTCGCTCCGACGGGCGGAAGTTCATCAAGGCGGGCCACGTTTTCCAACCCGTACACCCCAGCGGCACTCAGAATTCGGTGGACCACAAAATCTTGCGAGGGCCCATGGTCCATGCTGGGGTATCGATGCCCACACCGCTGACCCGCTTGGCCACCAGCCACTCCGCCGCCTCTTGCGAGATCCCAGGGAAATGCAACGTCGTAAGGTGATCCGGCGTCGCGCTCCCGAAATACCTCGTCCGGTCCTTCCAATAGGTTCCCCAGCCGGTGAGCATCAGGACGATGGCGCCATTCGGCAAGGGGCCATGATGAGCCTCCCAACGTTGAAGGTCTGCTGTCGAGACTCGATAATCCCGGTCGAGTGCGGTGGCCTCACGGACGTCGATCACGGCGGCAAGCCCCATGAGTTGTTCCACGGGTATGCGGTCGATCTCCACCTGCCCTTGTGCAAAATGGATCGGCGCATCCATGTGGGTGCCCGCATGTTCCGACAATGCCACCTGTCCGGTCGCGTACCAGGCCTCCGTCTCGGTTCCGCCCTTGGTCATGCCGCTGCGATGGAACGGTGGATTGGTCGGCCAGACCTGTGTCGTCTCATCGAATGCGTAGGTCAAATCCACCAGGCGTTGGCCTGCGCTCGCCTCGCACCATGCTCCGAGCCCGGGAAGACAGAACAGAAAGACACCTGCGGCCAGAACGGCCTGCCGAACTGCGGAGTTCACGGGATCATCGGTCATGCTGCGCTCCTTCATCTCTACGACCGGTCGGCCATCGGCCCGGCAACAGGCGACTGGACTCCGACAGGTCGGAGGGCTACGCTACCCTCTCTCATCTTGAACTGCAACTGTGGAGATCAGGTCATGGCAAGCCTCCCAGGGCGAGTGGATGGTCACAACTTTTCAGGCCGTCGGTTCCTGGCCGAATACCACATCGTTGGCACCCGCGCCACGGCAGAGGAGCGGGCGAAACTGCTCTGTGTCGAGCAGACCGTCGAGGCGGCTGAACACGTCATTCCGCCCGGTCCGATCCGAGACCACGTGCTGGGCCGTGTGGAAGAGACAGAATCGCTGGACCAGGATCACCACCGATTCAAGATCAGCTTTGCCGCGGAGTTGCTGGATGGCTCCATGGGCACGTTGCTGCATGTGGTCTTCGGGATGGCCGCCTTAAGCAGCGGCGTGCGCCTCACGGATCTCATCCTTCCCGACGCCCTCGCTGATCACGGGACCTGCCCACATTTCGGTTCATCCGGCCTGCGGGATCTCCTCGCTGTTCCGACGCGCCCGCTGACCTGCGCCGTGCTCAAACCTCTCGGGCTCTCNCCGAAGGAACTGGCCGCCTTGGCCAGGGAGTTCGCGCTCGGCGGAGTAGACATGGTCAAGGACGACCAAGGCCTAGGCGACCATCCCTTCTGCCGATTCGAGGAACGGGTTGCTCGTTGCGTCGAGTCCATCGCCGATGCCGTGCGCGTGACNGGNAAACGTTGCCTCTACGCGCCGCACTTCGGCCCATGGCCCGCCCTGTTGCAACGTGCTACTGCCGCACAGCAAGCGGGTGCGGGCGCCCTGCTGATTTGCCCGGGGCTGATCGGGTTCGACGCGATCGCGTTGCTGGCGCGCCATCAACCCCTGTCACTGCCCCTGTTGTCGCATCCCGACTTTCTCGGCCATTTCGTCCACCCGGACAGCGGGATTGCGCCCTCCGTCCTGTTCGGCCTGTTGCCTCGACTGGCCGGCGCCGACCTGTCCATCTACCCCACGTTCGGCCTGCAGTACCCCGTCTCACAGGACGACTGCCGGAACATCGCGGAGGCCTGCCGCCGCCCGCTCGGAGCACGCCTGCCGATCTTTCCCACCGCCGCAGGCAGGATGGAAGCCTCCCGTATCGCCGAAATGATGCGGGTCTACGGCNNCGATCTGGTCTTCATCCTGGGAAGCGACCTTCGCAGAGACCCTGCTCGCATCAGCCACGCCTGTCGGACATTCATTCGTCTCACAACCGCCGAGTTCCCATAGGATTCGCTCAAGTTCATTCTCGCCCGGTCCGATAAAGCAGAGGGCCGTCCTACGTAGTGGTCTCGGGATTCACGCTCCAGAGAAAGTGAGAAGGCCTTGTCCGAGAAGCGAGACAACAACAGCACGCATGCGGTCGCCCCGGAAGCCGTCGTCCTGCAGCCGTCCAAGCTCCGGGTGGGCATGTATGTCGACTTGAACTGTGCCTGGTTCAAGCATCCCTTCCCCCGGCGCTCGTTCAAAATCAGCACGGCGCATCAAATCGCCACCATCCAAGGCATCGGCTTGGCGACGGTCCTGGTCTATCCCAGCCTGTCTACCCGGGAGGCGTTGGAGGAAGAAAAAGAGCAGGAGGCGAGTCGATCGGAGGCGTCGGCGGATCCTCTCGGCCAGCAACCGCCCGCCGCCCCCGCAACAGCTCAGCAGGACTATCAAGAAGCCGTCGAACTGACATCCGAGGCCTATCGGAGTGTGCTGGATCGCAGCGCTCAGGTCATGAGCGACCTCTGCAGCGGCTCTCCGGAAGGGTTGGCCAAGGCCGAGGGCATGATCAAGGGTCTCAGCGGCCTGATGACCCATGGCGATGCGACCGGCGCCNNGGCCAGCGGCTTCGACCCCGTCGAGGTCGACAATGTGAACGTCCTGAATGCACTGAACATCGCAACCCTGTCGATGCTGGTAGCGAGGCAATTCGAACTCGATGAGGAACAGGTGCGGCTGATCGGCATGGCAGGGTTGCTGCTCGATATCGGCGAACAGCGTGTCCCCCAGCACATCCTGCAGACCCGGTCGCGCCGCGCGCAGGTGGAACAGGTGAAGTATCAGCACCATCCCTATTATTCGGTGGACATGCTCCGCAAGTATCCGGGGATTCCCGAAGCCGTGTTGGACATGGTCCGCAGCCACCACGAGCGGCTGGACGGATCCGGGTANCCCGAGAAACTCAAGGGCGACCAACTGTCCCTCCCCCTTCGCATCATCACCGCCGTCGAGCAGTACAACTCCCTCATCAACAGTCTCGACCCGCAGGATGCCCTCTCACCCGCCGAAGCCTTGGCCACCATGTACAAGATCCAGAAACACCTGTTCGCATCCGACGTCGTCATCGCCATGATCCACGCGTTAGGCGTCTATCCGCCGGGAACAGTCGTCAATCTGTCGGACGAGTCCCTGGCCCTAGTGCTCAACATCAACTTCGAGCATCGGCTCAAACCNCTCGTGCTGGTCTACGACCAGGTCGCATCGAGCCGGCAACCGGCCACGCTGGATCTCTCCTTGGACGCACAACTCTCCATCGTTCGGGCTGTCCCGAAGGCGGAACTTCCNGCCGAGGTGGCCGACTACTTCCATGTGAAACGTTGGACGGGCTACTTCGTTCAGGCCGCCCTCCATCCTGCCGATGAACAGGCCGCGGCCTAACGCCAGACGACTGGCGGCGGTACGTCCGGTATGGTATGTCCCTCGCATGCCCCTGCCGCGCGTCCTGTTTCTCATTCCACCCTTGACGCAGCTCAATACGCCCTACCCTTCTACCGCCTACCTGACCGGCTTCTTACGCTCGCGGGGCTATGAGGCGACGCAAGCCGATCTCGGCCTCGACATGGTCCTTCGCCTCTTCAGCCCTGCAGGCTTGGCNGAGGCATTCAGACGCATCAAGCAGGCGGGGGAGACTTGGCCGGGAGAGGTTCGCCAAATGTTGGCGCTGGAGGGGGCCTATCTCACAACGATCGAACCGGTGATCGCTTTTCTCCAAGGCCGCGATCCCATGTTGGCGCCGCATCTCGGCCGGCCGGGTTTTCTACCGGAAGGGCCTCGCTTCTCGATGGACCAGCGTCCGGGACATGACCCCTTTGCCGCCTCTCCCTCCGACCAGGCCCTCCATCGAGCGACGTTGTATCTTGAGGACCTGACCGATCTGCTGCACGGCACGGTGGCNCCCCACCTCGCACTGAACCGCTACGCCGAACAGATCATGCAGGCCACCTCGTCGTTCGATGGTCTCGAGCAGGCGTTGGCCCGGCCGCTCTCCTTGACGGACGAATTGCTGCTCCAAGGCCTCTGGGCCGCCGTCGACCGCACCAAACCGGACGTAGTCGGATTGACCGTCCCTTTCCCCGGCAATCTCTTCGGCGCCTTGCGCATCGCGCAGACCCTCAAACGCAGACGGCCCGACCTCGCCGTCCTGCTGGGCGGGGGCTACGTCAACACGGAATTGCGGCGGCTCGAAGACCCCAGGCTCTTCGATTATGTCGACTACGTCACGCTGGACGACGGCGAGCGGCCGCTCCTCTCCATCTTGGACCATGTGACAGGCACAAGACCGGAAACGAAATTGCACCGGACCTTCGTCCGCGTGAAGGGCAAAGTTGTCTTTCGAGACGGAGGCACCGAACCGGATGTGCCGATGCAGGAACTCGGCACGCCGACCTACCAAGGCCTACCGCTGTACGACTACCTATCCATTCTGGACAGCTTGAACCCCATGCACCGCCTCTGGTCGGAGGGGCATTGGAACAAGTTGACGATCGCCCACGGTTGTTATTGGAAACAATGCACGTTTTGCGATGTCGGCCTGAATTACATCGCACGGTACGAACAGACTCCGACCGAGGCGCTGGTCGAACGCATCCAGGCCCTCATCCATGAAACCGGACAACGGGGCTTCCACTTCGTCGACGAGGCCGCGCCGCCNGCTGCGCTTAAGGCATTAGCGCTCCGCCTGCTGGAAGAGGGCATCACGATTTCCTGGTGGGGCAACATTCGTTTTGAGGAGGCCTTCACCCCGGACCTGGCCCGGCTGCTTGCGGCCTCCGGCTGTATCGCCCTGACGGCCGGCTTGGAGGCGGCGTCGGATCGAATCCTGGAGCGTATGNNAAAGGGCATTACCGTGGATCAGACAGCCCGCGTGGCGGAGGCGTTTCACCGCGCGGACATCCTGGTTCACGCCTATTTGATGTATGGTTGCCCAGGNGAAACCATTGCCGACACGGTGGATTCGTTGGAGCGNGTGCGGCAGCTCTTTGCTCAGGGATTGCTGCAGTCGGGGTTCTGGCACAAGTTCACGGCCACCGCCCACAGCCCGATCGGGCTCAACCCCGCCGCCGAGGGCCTGAGGATTCTTGGTCCGACCTTTCAAGGGTTTGCCGAAAACGACTTGCGCCATGCCGACGCAGGGGCGACCTGCCCGACGTGGCTGGGAGAAGGGTTGCGGGCGGCGCTGCTGAATTACATCGAGCAGGCTGGACTGGACATGCCGGTCCAACGTTGGTTCGCACAGCCGGTCAAACCACCCAGNGTGCCGCGCAACTGGCTGCAGCAGGCCCTGGCCGACGCGCCTTCCTTATCCCTCACGGCTGAGCGGCGTTCGGTCTGGATCGGGGCCCCGGCGCAGCCGACCCGCGCAGGCAACAAAACCAGGGTGATCTTACCAACCCGCAGCGAAGACTATGCGGTCAGCCTCTCCCCGGCACAGGCTGAATGGTTACTTGACCTGCTCCAGCACTCGACGCCACACCCCTTACCGGAAGGGCGCTTNCATCCCCGTCTCGCAGCCCTGCGCGAAACCTTNCCCCGAAGCAACAAAGACTCCGCCGGATTCGACTGATTTGAGCACTGATTGTTTTGCGTCTGTCGAAGGACTGATTCGTATTTTGGCCGGTCTACTCCTCGTTTGACCTTCTGATTATTTTGTTCTGATTCCGTACGCACGAGGAGAGGCTCCACACACAAAGGAGCCGGCCACGATCCTGATTCCCTTGGTTATCTTCCTTCCCGTTCGAGCTTGTTTTTTTTACCAGGGTTGCGGGGTCAGGCGCAGATAGGGCTTCACGGGTCTTGAAGCCCTTGGGAAAGGCGTCTATGGCCTTCGTAATCCTTGACCGCCGGGAAAATGAGTGCCGAGATTGTAAGTCCATTTTTTTTGCTGGGAGTCTTTGCATATTGGTAGGCTTCCATCATTTTCTCAGCAGTCCGGATATTTACCCAGTTGATACAGGGCAGTTCGTTGTAAATTCTGTTGAAATGGCCGGCAGCGGCATCATAAGTTCTGCTGCTTCTTTATAATCCTTAGCCTGATAAGCGATATTTCCCTCCTTCATAATGGTGTGGCGCTTTGGCCGTAAGAGGCGTTATGAAGCAGGAAGACCATCAGGGCGGTTACAGTTGTTACCTTTGTCCGGTTGTTACTTTTTGTCTTAATTATTCATGCTCATGATCATTTCAATCAGGAAAAGGAAAAATGCCGGCCAGAGAAGCCATGGAAAAAGACTGATATTATTCGATGTTTCGTGGACATCGTATGTTCCCTTGTCAAGGTTATCTACCATATTTTTGACACCTTCCAGGGCGGATCGGGGATTGTCAAGGCTATAGTATCGGCCGTGAGCTGCAGCGGCAATTTTTATTAGTTCCTCTTTATTCAGTTTAGAACGAACGGGCTGACCTTCTTCGTCCAACTTATATTTGAAGCCCAGATCGTCCTGTTCAGGGATGAGAGCGCCTTTTTCGGTGCCTGCTCCGATGGTGGTAATTACAATCCCTTTTTCGCGGCTTTCTCGGCAGCCTGAATGGCATTGAGTCGTGGTCCTCCCCATCGGAAATGATGACAAGGCCTCGGCTTTTATTTGTTTCGTCGCCAAATGCCTTCTGTGCGGTCTCTATCGCATCACCTATTGCTGCGCCCCTGATAACTTGCCATTTCTGTCGTGATCCCGTTGATGAAATCTATGGCGGCATTATAATCGTCGGTCAATGGCATATACATATAAGCAGCTCCTGCAAATACCACAAGGCCAATCTGTTGCCCTTTGAGGATTTGGACCAGTTCTGCCGCCCAAAGTTTGGTCTTGGTGAGTCGGTCGGGTGCTAAATCCTGTGCCTGCATACTTCGGCTGACATCAATGGCCAGGAAAATATCTGATGCCCTCTTGATCGTCTTTTCCGGTGGACCGGGCAAACTTGGTCCTGCCAATGCCAGGATGGCCAAGATCAATGCAGTCAACATCAGGGTTATTCGTGTCCGATAATTGTCTTTTGGTGGTTCTGCTATTTTTTGATATACCTCCTTTCCGGCAAAGTCAGCTGCGATTATTCGCCGTCTTTTTCTCCATAAGGACATACTGATCCCCAATATAGGTACCACCAAGAGGAGGAGGAGATATTCAGGTCGTTGCAGTGTCAATTGTCCCATTTAGTATTTAATAAATAAAGGTGCGCACCCAGGTATTTTTCAATATAGTCTCTGTCAAAATCAGTCCAATGCCTATCAATAGGAACCAGGCGTATTCATCATATCTTTTTTCAACACNGGTCTTTTCGATCTTGGTTTTTTCCAATAGATTGATTCTGTTATAAATCTGTTGTAAGGAATTTTCATCCTTAGCCCGAAAATACTGGCCATTAGTCAGGTTTGCGATTTCTGTCATCANGGAACCATCGATTTCGACAGGTACATAACCGTATATGACCTGTCCGCTTGGTGTCCTGCTGATAGGTGTTTCTGCTTCACCTTCACTGCCGACACCTATCACATATACCCGTAGGTGATAATCAGCAGCCAGCTTAGCTGCAGTAAGTGGATCGATATAACCGGCAGTATTGACACCATCAGTCAACAGGATGACGACCTTACTTTNTGCTTTAGAATCTTTCAGGGTGTTCACTGCCGACACTAGTCCCATCCCAATGGCGGTTCCATCATCTAATGCACCGGCATTGAGGTTGCGCAGGATATTGACTACCATACGATGATCATAAGTAAGAGGGCATTGTGCAAGTGCTTCTCCTGCAAAGACGGAAACGCTGATTCTGTCGTTTGGCCGTTCTTTGACAAATTGCTCTGCAAGCGTCTTGGTGACCTCAAGGCGATTGGGCTTGAAATCTCTAGCCAGCATACTACTCGACAAGTCTATCACCAAAGAAATATCTATTCCGCTGTCGTTGATGGTTTCATTCTTTTCGAGTCTTTGAGGCCCGGCCAACGATATCAGGATAAAGGAAAGACCTGCGAATTTGATCCATGGCAAATACCTGAAAAGTTTGGTGCGCAAGGTGACGAAGTCCTTGACTGCTGCTGCAGTTGGCAAATAAACACCTGAAGTCCTTCGTTGTCGACGCAAAATGATGAACATCCACCATAGCAGTGGAATGAACAACAGCACCCAGGCAAAACGAAAGGCTATATTACCAAGTTCAAGCATATCGGTCCGGAATTTTGCCTTTGAATGATTCTGCCTCATCGATTAGAGTCTCCACTTTGCCAATAAAGGAGAAATTGATTTCCTCCCTGCTTTGCGCTTTGGCAAATTTGACCAGGTCTGCTATATTTAGTGCCTTGTCCGTTGTATCTATTACATTGTAAGGTAGCCCTGTTTTTTTCAATTGGGATACTATCTCATGTGATGTGGATTTTAAGGCAGGTATATCGAATGCCTCTTGTAAATAAATCCGTAGGATGAGGGAAAGTTTTGTCTGAAACATTTTGTGGTCTTCGGCCTTCCAAAGTTCGTTTTTCTCAACAGCGCCAGTTCCTTTCTGGCCTTCTGTGCCGGACTGATTTGCATCACAGGCGCTTGTGGCGTATATTTACTTCTTCGTTTCAGATAGCTGACCAACAAGGCGCTTAGAACCCCCAGCAAGATTACTGCCAAGGATATGATGATGTACACTCCGAACCTGTCCCAAAGGTAATCACAACGACAATATCCTTATTGGGAGCAATGTCTTCACTTTTATTGAGCATAGGCAGTACTTTCAGGCGCCAGGGTCTGGAAAAGCCTTTTTTCGGTGTTCTGATAGTCATAAAAGAATGGTACAGCCGGAAATTCGTAATCCCCGGTTCGAAGGCTGTGAACATCATTTCTTTTGTAAGTATCTTTGACATTTGCGTCTTCCTCTCCACCCATTCTTTTTCATCACTTAGTTCAAAGCCTGGAATTGTAGTGATGGAGTCGAGAACCAGCTTCTTGATTGAAATGGAGGGGTCGCAGGTAATGGTAAATGTCAGCTTAATTCTGTCGCCCAGCAAGATGCTGTTGGTGTCGGCCGTTACCTCCATTTGGATTTGGGCTGATACCGAAAGTGCCGAAAACGACATCAGGCAGAAAACCAAGACATGTTTTATCATCTGTTCAATCATCGCGCCCTTGACTTAAAGAAGTACAACAATTTACGCACAAAGTTCTCATCCTCACCCATGGTGATTTCAATCTGATCGACCTTACTCTCGCCAAAAATTTTNTTGTAGTTTTTTCTTTCTTGCCTCAAATTGCTTTTGATAGGCTGTTCTAAAGGCCGGATCCGATGTATCGAGAACAAATTCTTCATTGGTCTCCGGATCCACGGCAATCAGCATACCGACATCCGGAAGTTGATGCTCTGCCTTGTCTTCGATATGGATGGCGATGAGGTCATGCTTGCGTCCTGCTATGCGCATCTGGGCGCCAAAAAGATCATCCTGAAAGTCTGACAGCATAAAGCAGATGCTGTTTTTCTTTATTACAGTATTCAGGAAGCGGAGTGCCTTTCTGATGTCGGTATTCTTGTTTTCAGGTCGAAAATTTACCATTTCCCGGATGATGCGCAGAATTTGGTTGCGTCCTTTGGAGGNGGGAATATACAATTCGATTTTATCGGAAAACAAAATCAGGCCGACTCTGTCGTTGTTTTGTACCGCTGAAAAAGCTAATACAGCACTCATCTCGGTAATCAGTTCGCTTTTAAGGCGTGTACCGGTCCCGAAAAAGGACGACTTGCTAACATCGACCATAATGATCACATTCAATTCACGTTCCTCCTCATAGACCTTAACAAAAGGTACACCGGTACGTGCAGTAACGTTCCAGTCAATAAACCGGACATCGTCACTGTATTGGTATTCGCGCACTTCCGCAAATGACATGCCGCGTCCTTTGAAAAAGCTGAGGGTATCACCCGAGAAAAGAAGCCGCGACATATCCCTCGACTTCAGCTCTACTTTCCTGACTTTACGCAACAACTCATTGACTTCCATCAGAACTGTTGAAATTTGATCATCCAATATTCAGGTTTCCACCATTTCCATCTAACGCCTTTGATTTTTTGTTGGTCTGAAACAATTGCCTGTCGAAAATAGGATCATATTCCGTACTGAAGACTATTCCGCGAAAGGCCAATACCGGGGCGCCGTATGATGCATCTTTAGCTGAAAATCACTTGCCTCAGGTTGCTTGGGGATGATTGAATTCCATTGTTTGCCGATGTCATTGGGGGAAGATATCAGGTCTTCAATATTGACCATGATATTTTTTTGTAGTTATAATTGACCGGCATGATATGAGAAGTATTCCTTTCATTATTCCTGATGATGAAGTGACCACATAGCCACTGACCAGACACGTACGATGGTTCAAACCAAGCTACCATGGTGCCTGCCCGGGAATAAGGCCTTTCTTCTCCATGAATATTTTTCAGGTGTATATCGAACAAGGAGTCAAACTCATACCTGATATCGTTGACCATTATATTCAATTTGTTTTCCTTGCCTTTTGTGCCGATGACCGGGTAATGTATCTCAAATGAAACCAATCTGTCTGATTTTTCTATAAGGGCTAATGGAATCTTTATCCCTGCAGACATTGCGGAAGTTTTGCCGGGCAAAGTACTTTGAATAAGGATTTCGTCATTGAGTATACAGGTCATGTTTGCTCCATCTTGCGGCAGGGAGTAGCTTTTCAGGTTGTATTTTCTTTCTGTGTTATCAGGGCGTTTCCCTGACATGTGATAAGTTTTTTTAAGTCGGTATTATGGAGGATTCCCTTACAGGAATAGTCATTGGGAAAGGAAAGAACGATGGTTTCTTCCGGATTGGCAACACCGGTAAAAACTACAATTGCAGGGTTATCTATGAACTGGGGTCTTTGCTTCCACCCAGGATCCCACTGTCAATCCTTCCATTTTGCCGGAATAGACTCCGGATGGGGAAGAAAGATCTGCTGTAAATACGGTGCCGGCAAATATTCCTCGAATCATACCTAATACCTTTTGATTCTTGCTATATTCTGCAAGAAATATGGAATCACCCTTGAAAAAGCCCTCCACATCAGTGTTTTTCTTGGCAGAGATCATCTCATAGTATCCCCGCACCTCGTCACCTTTCCTACACAGAAACATGCGGAAGGTGTGGGTTCCATCCACCCATCCGCTGATAACGTATTGCCGATCGCTTGCTTCCCTTCCCAAAGATCTTTACAGCTGGTCAATTGAGCATAGCCCGGCAAGCAAATGAAAGCACAAAACAAAATAACAAGGAACCGCATCACTACTATTTAATGTATGAAAGTGCATCAAGGCACATTGACGATATTAAGGATGGATGTGATGATGGATTCACCGGTGAGGCCCTCTGCTTCAGCCTCGTAAGTAATGCCTATCCTGTGTCTTAAGACATCCATGGCTATCGCCCGCACATCATCCGGAATCACATAGGCCCGACGTCTGATGAAGGCCAGAGCCTTGGATGCCAATGCCAGATTAATACTCGCCCGGGAGAAGCGCCATATTGGATCATGGGCGCCAGATCGGGCAGTCCGGCAGACTTTACATCCCTTGTAGCGAATACGATGTCGAGTATATATCTTTCCAAAGACGGGTCGAGATAGATGGATTTGATTATAGCTCTGGCATCTAAAATTTCCTGTGTTGTAGCCACTGGTTGTTGGAGTTGTCCGATTGAATCATCCATGTGTCGACGGATGATATGTTGCTCTTCCTCCTTGGTGGGATAGTCGATTGTAACCTTTAGCATGAATCGGTCTAGCTGGGCTTCGGGCAATGGATAAGTCCCTTCTTGTTCGATGGGATTCTGGGTAGCCATAACCAGAAAAGGTTCTTCGAGGGCAAAGGTCTCCTCGCCGATAGTGACCTGCCTCTCCTGCATCGCCTCCAATAGCGCTTTGCACCTTTGCCGGCGCACGGTTGATTTCATCAGCCAGAATAAAATTGGCAAATATCGGGCCTTTCTTTACGGAGAATTTGTTGAGAGTGGGATTGTAAATCATGGTACCGACAATGTCTGCCGGCAGTAGGTCTGGAGTGAATTGAATCCTTGAAAATTTGCCGTTAACCAAGGTGGCGAGGGTCTTAATGGCGAGGGTTTTGGCCAGTCCAGGCAAGCCCTCCAACAGGATGTGACCTTTGGTGATCAGGCCGATTAAAAGCCTTTCGATCATGTGTTCCTGACCGACGATGATATTGGCAGTGGCGTCAGACAGGTGGGATACAAATTCACTACTTTTGTACACCCGCTCATTCAGCGCTTCTATCTCAGAATATTGCGTCATAAATATCGTTTTAATTTCAATAAAGTTTCGAATCCATGCTTTTATTGGCAACCTCTGTTGTCAGGTTCCAAGCATGTCAACCGTATAAACTATTTAAGAACAAAAATAGTATTTCAAAGGTCGGAAAATTCCCGCAATTGGCCGAATTTGACAATTTGTTAACCGCGTTTTTATTGTAAAACTCCTGTAAGAGTATAATTTGGTGAATTGATCAAAAGGTAGAATAGCATTGATCCCAGGTAAATAAACAGGAATTTAGAAAACACCCTCCCAGGACGCCGGGAATTACCGGCATCGCATGGTAGGCTGTAAAATAATAAGGTTTATTGTGAGTGATTGGAAAAATATTGGACGATTTGCTCTAAAGTATGTTTTAAACAGGAAATCGGGTAATGAATATCAGCAGAAACAAAACGATCAACATGATAGCCCAGATTCTGACATCCTTAAACATTTCATGTAACACCACTTTAACTTCTTTTGCAACAGGTTTCATATTCTCTCTTTTCATCAAAAACCACAACATAAATCTTACAAAAACGATACCATAACAATAATCTATAATATTTACTTCGGAAGTCGCTTGGTAATTATCTTATTATAAATGTTTCGATGTTTGCCGAAGGCCATATTAAAATAATTTAAATTCGTTTGTCTTATGTATTTTTGTCCTTCGGATTCGTTATTTTGAAAACCAAGGCTTTTAACTTTTCATCCGGCAAATGAGCATCTCCATCCTAAGTATCTTTTAATCGATAAGATGACCCCAAAATTCTTGTTTTTACTCATTCTGTTTTTTATTATTGCTTCAGTNGGCGCCGAATCAATGCATGCACAGCATAGAAAGGTTACCTTCCATGGTACCATTACCGATGATGCGACAGGAGAGACGCTAATCGGTGCCGCTTTAACAATCTTCCCCATTAAAGTATCGACGGTGTCCAATGAATATGGTTACTATTCGATTACTTTTTCTGAAAGTGATTCAGTGACACTGGTTGCCACCTATGTAGGGATGGAGCCTTTGTTGCTAAGGCTTCCTGTCGATAAGGACTTAACAGTCGATATACGCATGAAATCAGGTTCTGTCGCACTTGATGAAGTCGTCATCTCGACTGATCCCCTACAGGAGAAGATGCAGGCACAGATGGGTATTGAGCAGATATCAGCTAAGACCAGCAAGGTATTGCCCGCACTATTTGGAGAGGTGGACATCATCAAGACCCTCCAACTGAAAGTCGGTGTCTCATCCGGTTCAGANGGGAGTGCAGGGCTGTATGTCAGAGGAGGTGCCGGGGACCAGAATCTGATCTTATTGGATGAGGCCACTGTATACAATGCCAACCATCTTTTCGGNTTTTTCTCCACCTTCAATTCTGATGCCATCAAAGATATCCGGATGTACAAGGGTGGTTTTCCGGCGCGGTATGGTGGCAGGCTATCATCTGTGATTGATGTTCGCATGAAAGATGGTAACAACAGGAAATTAAGTGGTTCCGGCGGCATCGGCCTGATCGCATCGAGATTGACCCTTGANGGCCTAATCGGCAGTGAGCATACAAGCTTCATAGTGTCAGGCAGGCGTACTTATGTGGATCTGATCACGAATCTCATCAATAAAAGTAAGGAGGATGACCCCAATTGGAATAAGATTCCGGCATATAGCTTTTACGATCTTAATGCCAAGGTCAATACAAGGCTTGGTAAGAATGACCGGCTCTATCTAAGTGGATATTTCGGCAAGGATCATTTTTCCCTGAAGGATAGTATTCTTGATCTTGGGTTCAGCTGGGGCAATGCTACTGTAACGGCTCGGTGGAACCACGCATTTGGAAATAAACTATTTGCCAATACTTCCTTTATATTTTCCGATTACAATTATAATATATCCAATCAGATCAGTGGTTTCAATTTTTCTTTGGGCAGTAAGATCCGCAATTATGCCGGAAAAATTGACATAGATTACAATCCCAACCATCGGCATGCTATCAGGATGGGGCTTTCTTCTACTTATTACGGATTTACCGTTGGCAGGCTTAAGGCTGGTTCTGATGACGGCTCTATTTCATTCAGCAGTGGAATCGAACGAGATGGCGTCGAATACGGTGTGTATGTGAGCGATGAGTTTGAGGTTACCAATCACTTGAAGGCCAATGCAGGATTGCGATTATCCATGTGGTCATCCGCCGGTTTTTTTGATGCAGGGCTTGAGCCGCGCCTTGCATTGGCCTATGAGGTAGACAAAAGATGGTCCATCAAGGCCGGGTATGCCCGAATGAAGCAATACATCCACCTTGTATCAAATTCCGGCTTGTCGTTACCGACCGATGTATGGTACCCTTCTACCTCGGTTGTTCATCCTCAACTTTCTGATCAGGTGTCGGCGGGCTTTAGCTATCTGATTGTCAAAGGTCTTCTGCTCACCAATGAATATTATTATAANAAGATGAGCAATCTGGTAGATTTTAGGGATGGTGCAAACTTGTTTCTCAACAATGAAATAGAACAGGAGTTTGAATTTGGCAAAGGGTATTCCTATGGCACTGAAATTTCCCTTGAAAAGGAGTCGGGAAAGGTGACCGGCTGGATAGCTTATACACTGGCCTTTGTCAAGAGAGGTGCATTTGCAGGAATCATGGATGGGAGATATTTCGCACCGAGATATGACAGGCGTCATGATGTCAAGGTCGTGGTCTCATATAAGTTTAACCGACGATGGACTACATCAGCGACCTGGGTCTATGGGTCAGGTGACCTGGCGTGGTTGCCGGGAGGAAGAGCTGTGTTTCAGGATACTAAAGGCGGCACCTTCAGCCCGGTAACACCTATCTATGGTAATAGGAATACCTTTAGATTGCCTGCTTATCACCGAGGTGATCTCAGTGTGATTTATACCATGTCCCCACGCTGNGGGGAGAGCAACCTGACGCTGAGCATTTACAACGTATATGACCGGAGAAATCCATATTTTCTCACATTGGTAACGGAATACAAGGATATAAATCAGGATGGTGTGACGATCAAGATTCCCGAGAAAATTAGCGCNCGCCAGGTTTCACTTTTTCCAATTCTGCCTTCCCTGACCTGGAATTTTAATTTTTAAGAAGTGAAAGCAGGACGATGAAATCAAGTATATTCTTTCATGGTAAGATTTGAAAAGGAGAAGGTGCAAAAGAAGGAATGTTGTGTTGGGTGAATCCGGCAACTTATATAATAGATGAACCACGTTATGATTATCTCAGAAAATGAATAAATATTTTGAGGACCTACGAGGCATTGATCAAACAGGCTAACTTAATCTAAAAGATGCATTTACAATACAAGCGAAGTAAATTGCCGGATGAAAATCGAATGCTGATATCGGTGGATATACCCGACAATTTGGATATCCTAAAAAAGGAGGCAATCTCAATGGATGATAGCAATATGTACACGGCTATGGCATCAATTTTTCAAGAAAAATGTGAAAGGGAAGATATTGATTCGGAAAGTTATATCGACGACAGGTGGTTTGATGTCCGCTTTATTTCCAACAACACCCAAAGAAGATATGACTTGTTCGTTTCTTATATTTTTGTTCCCGAAAATATCTTGAATGAACAAAAACTATACATTGCCCCTAAGGTGTTGAGCAAATATCCATCCACTGTTTATCAGCAAGGTTCATTCCAATCACAACTTATCTATTTGGTTTCGCCGGATGAAAAGATTGGTTTTAAGGCAGTTTTGATCAATGAAAGGCAGTTAGAAATGGATAAATTGAACAGAGATGGCGAGAACTACCTGAGCTGAGAACTAAGTATGCAGGATTTTTCTATAAATACATTAAGGCGGTATCGGGTGTTAGCAAATTTACTTTTGTTGGACGAAAGGTATGACGGCAACGAACTATACCTTGAAAAATGCTGCTTNTTTTGCAAGAACGGAGAAATAGCATCGTTGGAATCAGTGGATAATGTTGGAATCAGAGAAATGAAGACTTATATCACTCCTAAAGTATGTTTAGTTTGGAATCCGGTGAATATAACAATTGAAAAGCGCTTCCGTTCTCAATTAATATACCAGCTTGTTTGACTTGAAAATAAATATCATGTATTTTATTAAATGTAAAAAGTACGATTATAATAATGGTCTAACACAATCCCCAACATCGGCCATATTTCTTCACAAGATTTTAAAAAAGTAGGAAATTGAATAAATTAATCCCTTGCCTGGCATTGATGCTGACTCTGACTTCTTGCAATCTCAGTAAAGAAGTTGACATCGATTTGCCTCAATATACATCCCAACCGGTGGTGGAATGTTATTTGATTCCGGGGCAGCGCTATGAACTACTATTGACACATAGCAATAGNTTNTTTGATCCACTGACAGTGGACAATCCCACAGCCTACCTTGCTTCCTTGCTGGAGACAGGGGCAATGGTCCGTATTATACATGGCAACGATACAGTTGTACTGGAAGAAAAGGTTGCGTTTAATAGTCAAACCGGATTTATCTCCAATTATTCCAATGAAGCTATTGTGCCGGAAGACTTTAACGGCGAATTTTCACTCAGCATCACCCTCAGGAATGGCAGCCAAATAGCCGCTAATACACATATCCCTTCACCTGTAGGCCTTGACAGCATTCGTGCCGAATACAGCAATCAAGAGAAGACGCGGGCCATCTTGTTTGCCTATTACAGGGATAACAGAAGCTCCGTTGATTATTACAGAAGATTAATCCATATAGCTAGCTTAGATAGTGTACCGATGCAGAACTATGTCATTGATGACAAGATCAACACGTCGGAAAATGTCGCTTTCGGTGCCTTTTATGAACGAAGAGATAAAAGGCCTGTAGTGGGCGATACCCTAATNTTTTCGTTATATCACATCACGGAGGAATATTATAGATTCAGTCAAAGTAAGGATAATGCCAACATTGCCAATGGCAATCCTTTTGGTCAGCCCGGCCAGATAAAGTCGAATGTCGTCGGGCCATCCAATCCGATTGGGATATTCACAGGCTTTGTACCACGTCGTGATACCTTGATATTGCAGTGAGGAACTGTGGCAAGAAGAGGTAAGGTGTGGACTCTCCGAAGTAGGTAGGAAAATAATAGCGGGCGAATCGGCAGTGACAGGTATTGGGGTGAAGGTTATCAGAAAAACAGTCAATTTTCTGAAATAATTTGAAAGGAATATTTTGGAGATGCACGGTGTCTCTCCCTTCGAGGTTATTAATCATCTACCTACTACGATTTTTGAAAACAGTACCCCAACAAACTATGACAGGAGACTATAGACATGAATTTGGTTGGGAGTAAAAGTGGCGTGTGGCGGACTATCCGAAGTAGGTAGGAAAATAATAGCGGGCGAATTGGCAGTGACAGGTATTGGGGTGAAGGTCATCAGAAAAACCGTCAATTTTCTGAAATAATTTGAAAGGAATATTTTGGAGATGCACGGTGTCTCTCCCATTGAGGTTATTAATCATCTACCTACTACGATTTTTGAAAACAGTACCCCAACAAACTATGACCGTAGGCTATAGACATGAATTTGGTTGGGAGTAAAAGTGGCGTGTGGCGGACTATCCGAAGTAGGTAGGAAAATAATAGCGGGCGAATCGGCAGTGACAGGTATTGAGGTGAAGGTCATCAGAAAAACCGTCAATTTTCTGAAATAATTAGAAAGGAATATTTTGGAGATGCACGGTGTCTCTCCCATTGAGGTTATTAATCATCTACCTACTACGATTTTTGAAAACAGTACCCCAACAAACTATGACAGGAGACTATAGACATGAATTTGGTTGGGAGTAAAAGTGGCGTGTGGTGGACTCTCCGAAGTAGGTAGGAAAATAATAGCGGGCGAATCGGCAATGACAGGCATTGGGGTGAAGGTCATCAGAAAAACCGTCAATTTTCTGAAATAATCAGAAAGGAATATTTTGGCGATGCATGGTGTTTCTCCCATTTAGGTTATTAATCATCTACCTACTACGATTTTTGAAAACAGTACCCCAACAAACTATGACAGGAGACTATAGACATGAATTTGGTTGGGAGTAAAAGTGGCGTGTGGCGGACTCTCCGAAGTAGGTAGGAAAATAATAGCGGGCGAATCGGCAATGACAGGCATTGGGGAGAAGGTCATCAGAAAAACCGTCAATTTTCTGAAATAATTTGAAAGGAATATTTTGGAGATGCACGGTGTCTCTCCCTTCGAGGTTATTAATCATCTACCTACTACGATTTTTGAAAACAGTACCCCAACAAACTATGACAGGAGACTATAGACATGAATTTGGTTGGGAGTAAAAGGGGCGTGTGGTGGACTCTCCGAAGTAGGTAGGAAAATAATAGCGGGCGAATCGGCAGTGACAGGTATTGGGAGAAGGTCATCAGAAAAACCGTCAATTTTCTGAAATAATTAGAAAGGAATATTTTGGAGATGCACGGTGTCCCTCCCATTGAGGTTATTAATCATCTACCTACTACGATTTTTGAAATCAGTACCCCAACAAACTATGACCGTAGGCTATAGACATGAATTTGGTTGGGAGTAAATGGGGCGTGTGGCGGACTATCCGAAGTAGGTAGGAAAATAATAGCGGGCGAATTGGCAGTGACAGGTATTGGGGAGAAGGTCATCAGAAAAACCGTCAATTTTCTGAAATAATTTGAAAGGAATATTTTGGAGATGCACGGTGTCTCTCCCTTCGAGGTTATTAATCATCTACCTACTACAAAAATCCCCGACCTTTCTGTATTTCCATCACCCTTCATGATTTATCCTCCCAAAGGCCGATTCTTTTCAGATTCATAGTATATTTGATTGGCTATTTTTTTGAAATGAAAGCAGTTAGATTTGTCGGTGCGAANAAACCATTGGAGCTTCATGAAGTGCCGCTTCCTGAAATTGGGCAGGGAGATGTTCTGGTAAGGGTAAGAGCAGCCGGGATCTGCCATTCGGATGTACATTATCGGACAGGTATCGCTAAGATGGACAGATACCCAATAACACTTGGACATGAAGTGGCCGGAGTGATCGAGGCCGTTGGTGAGAATGTCGGGACACTTCATATTGGTGACCGTGTCAGTCTGCACTATTTGATCACCTGTGGCACCTGCGATTATTGCTTTACGGGGCATGAACAGTTTTGTTCGCAAGCCAACATGCTTGGCAAAGATATCGATGGAGGATATGCCGAGTACATTTCTGTTCCTGCNAAAAATGCTGTCATTCTGCCGGATGCTATACGCTTTGAGGAGGGTGCCACGTTGATGTGTGCCTCAGCAACCGCCTTGCATGCCTTGTTGAAAAGCCGAATGAGTGAAGGCAATACGGTGGCCATCTTCGGTATAGGTGGCCTAGGCATTTCTGCAGTTCAGCTGGCAATCACAATGGGAGCAACCGCTGTATTTGCCATAGATCTAAATGCAGATAAACTGGCATTGGCTGAAAGCTATGGAGCCATAGGGATTAACCCCATTAAGACCGATCCTGTCCAAATGATTAGGAAGTTGTCAGGTGGCAGGGGAGTAGATGTCGTCCTTGAGATGATCGGCCTGCCCATCACACAAAACCAGGCTATCCGCAGCGCCTCACCCATGGGTCGTGTCGTCATGGTTGGACTGTCAGATCAACCGGTCTTAGTGGACATCTATAGGGAGATACTGGGTAAAGAAATAGAACTTATTGGTTCTAACGACCACAACCTGCACGAATTGAGCTTGTTGATGCAATATGCCTCCGATGGCAGACTGGATACTTCCCGGGTTGTATCCCGTATAGTTCCGTTGGATGCTGTTGCGATCAATGAGGTATTGGATTCATTGGAGCGTTTCGATGGGGGCGTGCGTAGTGTTATCGTGCCTTAAACACAGAGATTATGACAGACGAAGCATATATACATCGGTGCGAGGAACTGGGGCGCAGTGCAAAAGAAAATGGAAACTCTCCTGTAGGCGCCTTGATAGTCATGGAAGATCGAATAATCAGCGAGGCCGAAGAAGGTGGCCGCAGTAAAAATGACATTACTTGTCACGCCGAGATAGAGGCAATCAGGGTTGCAGTAAATTTTCTGCAATCCAACGACCTGTCAGACTGTATCCTATATACGTCCCATGAGCCATGCATCATGTGTTCGTATGTCATTCGTTTCCATAGAATCAGGAAGGTTGTCTTTTTACATAAGGTCGAATATCTTGGTGGATATTCCTCGTCAATGGCTTTGTTGACTGGTATGGATGTTCCTCCATCATGGAGCAGGCCACCGGAAGTAGTCTGTCTGGATAATTCAGAGGAAGAACAATAAATATCCTATGCATGTGGAGATTCCGAACTTCTCTGTTGATATGCACAGAGAAGTTCGGTACCATGCTATCGTTGGATATTTCCTGAAAAGATTTACTTCACGATGATCTGTTCTGAAGAATAGATATCTTTACCGTGTTTCAATGTAATTATATAGGTTCCAGGAGAATAGGTATTGGTATTGAACCGATGTTTAGCCATCAAGGATGCCTCAAGGATGTTTTGATATACCAGTTGGCCGGACAAAGTGACGATCCGCACTTCCATTGGTCCTTTCAAGCCTTCCGGCACTTTCAGATAAAAAGCATCGGTTGAAGGATTGGGATAGGTCTCGAGTTTAATGGCTTTGGTCGCAGCCTTGACTGTATTGGTCTCCGGATAATAGGCTTTGGTGGCATCTAATACAAATAAGCCATTGCTGATGTCCACAACAATCATATTTTTACTCGGCAACATTGCATAGCCGCTCCAGGCACCATCATAATCGCCATCCGTAGCTTCACCATCCTGTTGCGGATAGCAGTCAAAATAGCCTCTCAGCTTGATATCGCCCGGGTCCGAATAATCAAATACCTGAACACCATCCTTGTAGCTTGTCATGATGAATGTGTTGTTGGGAGATTCAAATGGGTTGTGCAAGGTGGCTCTCCCTGACTGAGAATAAAAGGTGTCCAGCAGGATGGGATTGGAAGGATCCGATACATCCAAAGACTTTGCAGGAAGGCTTTTTACCTCATCGGTAAATATCAAGGTCTTTCCATCAGGTGTCAACCAGGAACTGTGATTATACCCTGCGAATGGATAATTGGTAAAATTTCCTATCTGAGTAAATTTATCATCCTTAAATGTCATGATCTGCAGAANCCCTTCGAAACCTTTCGATGCATACACGGTATCATTCCTTACAAACATATCGTGAACATCTCCGGGATAATCACTGGACAAAAGTCGTAAAAATTTAGGGTCGACCGGATTTTCCATGCTGAATACCGACATAGAACGGTGATTGTGTAACCCGATGTACATTTTGTCGCTATCCATGAATATCGTATGTCCTGTCCTGAAATATTCCTTACTACCCGAATATACGACATGTACACTATCAGGCAGGTAAGAAAAATCAACGATATCAAATGTATTAGGTCCGCCATCGTCGCTTACATGATAGGCGTAATGCTTATAGGTCTTATATTCCCGCCAAATGGCATCTTTGATGTTGCTTGGTACAAAATCAATAAAAACGGGATTCTTCGGGTCAGTAATATCAATGTATGCCGTCCCGTTGCCACAGCCTACAATCGCATATTCCCTGCCATTGTATTCAAAAGCCCAGCAGGAACTATAACGGGTACCGAATTCTTCTTCTTNTTCGGTAGGAACCGACCAACGCCCCAGCAAATCAATGTTGAGCCTGTCATATTCCTGTGCAGAAAGGGTGAAAGAGTATATAAGGGTAGCAAAAAGAAAAAAATATTTCATTTCTATAAAAATTAAATTTAGTGCGCCAAATGTAAGCCTTTTATATCTTTTAATCTGAAGCCTTGTCGTGAAATTTTGTATTGTAAATCTTAATGATATTATAATTCTCAATTTCAGGACATCACCGGGATTTCTTGTTTGGCCATCAATCATGTTGTATCTGTTTCCATCAAACCGATGCCATTCCCTCTTTGAGTTTCCAGAGTCTTTGAGTGCTTAGAAATGTTGTTCGTCATTGGTAAGTAAAGAGTGAAAAGAGAATAGTGCGGCGCATATAAGTCCGGAGTGACAAAGGATTCACAGGTAAAAGTGCTAAAAATTCATTATCAACGACAAATATTTGGTTGATCATCTACAATTTGTGATGTGGTTGCCTTTCACAAAAAAGATTCTGAAGGTGGCTGTATCACATGTCTTATTCAATTCCGGCCAGCGTCTTATCGGATTTTGATTTACTTGTCCGTAACTCCTTTTGTTTGTAATTTAATAATTGCTTCAGGATAATACTTCCCGAAAGCGCCATCCCCAAAAGGATCATGATCAGGTTGAAGGAGCCTATATCCTGAAAAATAAATGAAAATACTATGAACAAGGCGTTGATAGTCACCAGAGTAAGGGTTGCCTGCATATGGGTCAGACCCAGGTCAATAAGCATATGGTGTATATGCTTCCGGTCCGGATAAAAGGGACTTTTCTTATTAGCTACACGCAGGACAAATACTCTCAGGGTATCGTACAATGGAAATATCATGATGCCTATGGCAACTGCAGGTGCAGCATGGAATGCGTAAATCGATTCCGGCGCCTCCTTGTGGAATTCGATGAATTTAATGGATAGGACAGCACAAACCAGCCCCACAATCAATGCCCCAGTGTCTCCCATAAAGATTTTTGCAGGTGTATAATTGTACTTTAGGAAAGCGATTAGAGAACCGGCTAATGCAAAAGCTACCAGACTGGNCTCTATACGCTGGACAAGGAAGAACCATGTGCCGAAAGTTACGGCAATCAGAGTCCCTATACTTCCACTCAACCCATTGATGCCGTCGATAAGGTTAAAGGCATTGATGATTACCAGAATGGAGAATATCGAAAACAATGCGGAAGCTACAGGATGCAGATCATAGATATTGAATATTCCATATAAGGAAGTTATTTTTACATTGGCCTTAAATACCAGAATCACAGCCGCAAATATCTCACCCAGGATCTTTTTATTTGGTGACATCGGAAGGATATCATCTTTGGCTCCAATAAGAAAAATAATCACCAGCGAACAAAGGACATACTGAAGGTCTCCGAATACATTGAAAGGTGTCCACATAATGACCGAAAACAACAAACCACCGAAAATGCCGATTCCTCCAAGGGAAGGCGTTGCCTCGTCATGGGAGCGGCGCTCATCCGGTAAGTCCACAAGTTNTTTAACCTTCGCTATGTTGATGATAGAAGGTATTGCAAAGTAGGTCAGCAAAAATGCCGTAATAAAAGATAATATTATGTCGTACATAGATTCGGATTTTACAAATTTGCATTTCTTCTTTTGCAGAATGACGCTAAATTGTATTCCGAGGGCAAAGTTAATACAATTACCGACAGGATGAGCCTGTTTTCTTATATTTGGAATAATTCTATGTTTAAAGTTGTGTTGATAATGATCACTGATTGGCAATCGACTTCTTATTTCTTATTACCCTTATGCTTATCCTGGAATTGTGTTATCTAGCTTATAACGAAGCGGTTTTTGAATATGACCGTCAGACGTGTTCAGTAATGGCAATGAAAGACAAATATCCCGGGATGTAAGCACGTATTATAGCTTGCAGTGTATTTACCTCACCTCTATCAAAACGCAGTAAAATCCGGTAAAATTTTGCCGAAATAATGATTTGCACGGATGGGGGNNTGGTAAATATAGGAAGCGTGTTAAACTGACTTCCCTCCTTCAGGCAGGCCATTATTTTTTGATGGACTTCCATTGGAGTGTGAAGAACAGAGACGCCCAAAACTGTTTGCAGACA
Organism: Candidatus Parvibacillus calidus; assembly: GCA_013414645.1. Lineage (GTDB taxonomy): Bacteria > Bacteroidota > Bacteroidia > Chitinophagales > Saprospiraceae > Parvibacillus > Parvibacillus calidus. The sequence goes on from CP058702.1 coordinate 66,357, forward strand.
CGGAGATCCTTTCTGGGCTATAGTCATCAACTTTGGCCTGCAGTAAGGCTGTGGCATGCATCAATCTTTCAATATCACACTTTCTCTTTTTCACGACGCGTTACTTGCATACATAAGATTTTATTTATTATCTTTCACCTTGCAAAGTTCCAGTTGATCATGACCGACTATCAAAATCCGAATCTTGTCGTCCATCCCGGTAAAGTGCGCTCCGGAAAAATAACCTGGCGCAGTCCGTCCAATATTGCGCTGATCAAATATTGGGGAAAATACGGAAATCAACTGCCGAGAAATCCATCGATCAGCTTTACATTGGATGCAGCCTATACAGAGACTATTCTTGAATATGGATCCAAGGTGTCCGATAAGCCCGGTGTTTCCGTCGATTTTATGTTCCATCGTGAACACAATCTTCAATTTTCAGAAAAGATCGAAAGGTTCCTAACGTCCCTGTTGCCTATTTTTCCATTTTTAAGCCAGATCGACCTTACCATATTTTCATCCAACAGCTTTCCGCATTCAGCAGGTATTGCTTCATCTGCTTCGGCCATGAGCGCATTGGCGCTATGTCTGTGCAGCCTTGAAGATGAGTTGTTTGGCACTTTGTCCGACGACGCCGAGTTTGAACANAAAGCATCATATATTGCCCGACTGGGCCANGGGAGTGCATGCAGATCCATATTCTCAAAGGCTGCACTGTGGGGTGAGACTCCGGATGTGAAGGCATCTTCCAATCTATATGCCACAGGCTGGGGACATCATCTTCATCCGATATTCACCACCTTTCATGATGATATCCTAATCATTAGCAAGGATGANAAAAGTGTTTCATCGACCGCCGGACACAAACTGATGGAAAACAATCCATACGCGGAGACGCGTTATATGACCGTTGATACCAGACTCAAAAGGTTGATTTCGGCCTTGAAAAGCGGTGATGTAGAGCGATTCGGTGCCATTGTAGAACAAGAGGCCTTCGGTTTGCATGGACTCATGATGTTGTCCGAACCACCATATCTTCTTATGCAGCCTTCGACGGTTGCGGCCATTCAAAGACTTATGTCATGGAGATCATCGACAAAGATTCCATTATATTTTACCCTCGATGCCGGACCCAATCTGCACCTCCTATATCCTGATGAATCTGCCTCCAAAGTCGCAGCCTTTATCAGGAGCGAATTGTTGCCCTTCTGTGTAGANGGNCCATTCATACCGGACAGGGTAGGCAATGGCCCCCGGCAGTTGTAGTATGTACAGACTATAAAATTCAAGGCAATAAAAACAAGCATTTTATGTCGGCTATTATGCCTATCTTTCACCTGTAAAACAACTAAATCCAGGAATGGTAATCGATATAATCCTTGTTGTTCTGATTGCATTGGCCTTCTATGCCGGGTATAACAATGGCATTTTCGGTATTTCCCTGAAGATTGTTTTGTTTTTCGGTGCCATCCTCTTGGCCCTCAATCTNTTTCCCATTGTGTTTCTCTTTATGGAAAACACATTCACTACCCTCACTCCGGTACATTACATTCTGGGATTTGTCTTGGTTTTGGCGACAATCTTTGTTTTATACCGTTATATTTCAAAGAAAATTGAATCCTGGGTCAAAGCCAATTCTATGAGATTGATTACCAGAATTTCCGGAGGCATCATCATATCCCTGTTTGTACTCTTACTTTTCAGCTTTATTTCCGGCAGACTCGAGCGATGGAAAATCGTAAAGCATGAAGCATTTGAAAATTCTATATTGCACCCCGCAGTTGATCGCATTGATCAAAGTTTTTCTGCATTAATCAGGGCCACCGGCGATATTTTTGGAAAAACATTTGAAAGAAACATCAAGACGATCAACGATATAGACGGCCACAAAAAGGAAGATCCTGAAAAGGCCGACACGACGAAGGAATAACAGCAGCAGGGTCACACATCGCGCTCTCTCTCAGGAAATTTTTGATACAAAAACAGGAATCGGTATGTCTTGGCCCTTAAAAGCCGGGTCGATACCGGAAAGATTATTTCACCATGATTTTACGCTGCCGTCTCAGTCTTCTTTCCAAACTCCGGTATCGTCAAAGGTTAATTTTTTTCCGACAGCAAGGCGGAATGTCAGTGCAACCCAGGATGTTCCTTTGATGCCATCCAGCCTGAAGCCCTCTCTGGTCTTAGTAATGGTGATCAAAAAGTCAGAATGACTGGATGTATTGACCGCCAAGGGATCGTTTTGACCAACCATGCCAAAATTATCAATATTTTGAGATTGCCCTTCGGTTAGATTGAACCCCAGTACAGACCATGCACAGCCCTCCATGGCCTTCAGAGTTACGCCTTTCTTGGTATTCTGAATTTCGATTTTGATTTTTGACAATGGATTCATCTCTTTGAGTTGTGCCTTCACCGAACAACTTATTGTAAAAAGAAATAAAACCAATAATCCTGCTATTAATTTACCATTATTGTGATAAAACCTCATTGTCATAAGTTTGATGATAAAGATAAGCTATCCACCTGAATATTTGCTTTATTAATGGATGAAAAAGCATTCCATCTCAATACCGGAATATCAGGTATTGAGACCTAAGGACCATTATTTCTCTTATTATAAATTTATTTAGAAGTAACAGGCATGAGGTGCCGGTGAATGACAATATTTTTCTAACTAACCTTTCCTCTATGTGCCTTTGCAAACAACTAAAGTTTCGGAGTTATGTACATCTACACTAGGTAGGCATATTGTTGTTTACCATTTATAAATGTCATAGGACAAGGACAACCTCATCTTATAAGGATTATATGGATTAACGTTTAATTCTTAAAGACTATCCAATAAAGGTTGTCTTCAATTTTACACATCATCATCGTTTGGAATTAATTTTTCATAATGTATCCTTTATTCCATCAGCCTATTGTTTTTCTTCGTTTTATAAATATTGACCTAAAGTAGATGTCATACTTTTTACGTATATTTTAAAATGATTAGCGCCCAATTTATTTTGATTTGGAATTGCCGGGTAATTAATATGAATTTGTTCCGGGGCCAGTAATCTCGCTTTATTGAAAGCTAAAAACCGGAAGTGTCTTTTTAAAATTTTTATTAGAAACCTTATATCAATAAGGGTTTGAATGAGGTGGAAAATATGGTTGCCATTGAGGTTAATCAATTATCCTTCAATGTGATAATCCCCCTGATTGATAAGGTTATTTAACTGAAGAAGCCGATCTCCTTCCAACATATGATTGTATAGTATAACGCACTTATACTGAAATCAAGATGCCGAAGGGGAATCTGTATTTTGTAGGAAAAACTTTAAGATCATTATTCTCAAATCCTCACCCAATCGTTTACCTTGGTGAAATCAATACTCCGCTAAAACCTTACAGTAAGGCAGCTTACCATGAAATCATATCATTTAATAGGAAAAATCTGATCGGGCTTCAAAACCCATGGATATGCAAGAGTATTCAACAGAGGAAACCTCCATAATGGGTGCAAATGCGTTGAATTCCATTTTTTTGCTTAAACTCGCACTCGTAAAATTATTTCATCATGCGGATCATTTTATTGCTGAGCTTCTTCTTTGTCTTTACCCGGTTAGATAGTCAGGAAGTAAAATCACCTTCCGGACAGGTTACATTGACCTTTCAATTGATTGAATCGGTTCCGACTTATCGCCTTAATTACAAGGATAAGGAAGTAATCAGGACCAGTAGGCTGGGGTTTGAACTGATGGACAAGGGATCTGCAAAGAATAGCTTTGCAGATGAGGTAATAAAGGACAACAGTAGTGACAACCGGCTGGATAATTTGAAGGATGGTTTTGAGGTAGTNGGCGCTACCACATCATCCTTCGATGAAACCTGGCAGCCGGTATGGGGAGAAGAGCGGAATATCAGGAATCATTACAATGAACTAGTCATCAACCTCATACAGACATCGACCAGGAGGTTGATGACGTTGCGATTTCGAGTGTTTGATGACGGTATTGGCCTACGATATGAATTTCCGGAACANAAAAACCTGATTTATTTTACCATCAGGGAAGAAAAGACACAATTTGTCCTTGCCGGGGATCATACTGCCTTTTGGATTCCGGGAGATTATGACACTCAGGAATACGATTACAATACTTCAAGACTTTCAGAAATCCGATCATTGATGTCCACGGCTATCACGCCAAATGCTTCTCAGACTCCATTTTCGCCCACCGGTGTACAGACACCTCTTATGCTTAAGACCGATGACGGGCTTTACATCAATATCCATGAAGCCGCATTAATCAATTACGGTGCTATGCACCTCAATCTGGATGATAAGCAAAACATCCTGGAGTCATGGATCACTCCTGATGCCAATGGCAGTAAGGGTCATCTCCAGGCACCATGCCACACACCATGGCGTACCGTGATAGTCAGTGATGATGCACGGGACATACTTGCCTCCCGTATTACGCTCAATCTTAATGAGCCTTGTAAGATAGAGGATGTCTCCTGGATACATCCCGTTAAGTACATCGGTGTCTGGTGGGAGATGATTACCGGTCGGAGTTCATGGGCCTACACGGATGATGCGCCCAGTGTCATTCTCGGTAAGACGGATTACACCAAGACACGGCCCAATGGGCGCCATGCTGCAAATACTGCCCATGTCAAGGAATACATAGATTTTGCTGCAGAACATGGATTTGATGCTGTGTTGGTCGAAGGCTGGAACACAGGATGGGAGGATTGGTTTGGCAATTCAAAGGATCACGTCTTCGATTTCGTAACGCCCTATCCGGATTTCGATATGGCTGCGATACGCGATTATGCCAGGCAGAAGGGTGTGAAAATGATAATGCACCACGAAACCTCTTCCTCTGTACGCAATTATGAACGCTACCTGGATACTGCCTATCAGTATATGAAGACCAACGGTTATGATGCAGTCAAAAGCGGATATGTGGGCGATATCATACCTCGTGGCGAATATCATTACAGCCAATGGATCAACAATCACTATCAATATGCTCTGGAAAAGGCTGCAGAATACCGAATCATGGTCAATGCCCACGAAGCGGTCCGGCCTACTGGGATCTGCCGTACCTGGCCCAATCTTATTGGTAATGAATCGGCCCGTGGTACCGAATACCAGGCATTCGGGGGCAGTAAGCCCAATCATGTCACCATATTGCCCTTTACTCGTCTGATCGGCGGTCCGATGGATTATACACCCGGCATCTTTGAAATGGACATCTCCAGAATAAATCCAAACAATCACTCCCATGTTAACTCCACGCTGGCCAATCAACTTGCCTTGTATGTAACCATGTATAGCCCCCTACAGATGGCTGCCGACCTGCCTGAACACTACAGACAGTATCCGGACGCATTCCGCTTTATCAAGGATGTGGCAGTGGATTGGGACGAAAGTCGGTATCTCGAAGCAGAACCCGGCGAGTACATCACCATCGCACGTAAGGCGAAGAACAGTGACAACTGGTTTGTAGGAGGCGTAGCGGGCAACAACGGTCACACCTCCCTGCTTCAACTAAACTTCCTGGACGCAGACAAGGTGTACATAGCCACACTCTACATGGATGGTCCGGATGCAGACTATAAGACCAAACCACAGTCGTATATCATTAAGAGTGGAGTTGTAGACCAGGCTACAAAGTTGGCAATCAAATCAGCCCCTGCCGGNGGCTTTGCTCTTTCCCTGATCGCAGTAGANAAAAAGGCAGTGAAAGGGATGAGGAGGTTGAAGAATTGATCGGTGGTGTATAAGCCGGAAAGGGTATTGCAGGTCAATAAGAATTAACATTTATCACCTGTAGCCAATGCTTCAAGACGACAAAAATGGTCCATAGGCTGTTCCATAATAGTTATTCTATATGGTTGAGGGAGTTCCGGCCACAATTCCTAAGGATGGCAGGTTATTCTAACAATGGAAGGTGAGAACTGAAATGGCTATGAAATGGAATTGCTGCAGAAATTCTAATATTCTTTTTAGATCAATTTCCGGATTTTACTTATACCTTTTGATTTGTCAGGAAAGATTTCCGGAGTTTTTGACTTTTGTTTCAAGAAATAAGATAAATTTGTAGTACTGTATTTAGCATGGATATACCCTTTAAGAGATGGAAAGGTATTTAATTGAAAATGGATTTCCATTTTTTACCCGTTGTAAATGATTACCTGTTTTAATTTATTAAATTGTTATTTATGAAAGTACATACCATATTTTTGATAATTTCATTACTTCATGCTGTTAATTCCTATGCGCAGTGGCCATCAAATGTGATGGTATTGGANCCCGGGGAGAAAAGTAGCATAGAGGTCCAGGGTGATTTAGCTACCGGAAAGGTCATGGAAGACCTCAGCTGGGCTTGGAATAGCTCAAATGCCTGCTTTCCGGAAACACAAGCCTCAAAATTCAGAGGAAACCATGTGTTTTATGCAATTACTATGCCGACACATTGTGAGATGACCATCAGTGTCGTCCCAACCGATAATAAAGGAGACTTGAGTATCTATGCATATCGTATCGGAGCATCCGCCTATGATTTAGTGCCAGACTTAAGTCGCTGTATAACCTGCGAAGCTGATTATAAGTGGGATAAAAACTGGAAAGGAAAGGTTCAGACCAGTGAAAGAAGGGTCAGTATGCAAAACCCAAGCTCAAACAATTACAATATATTGATTGGAGTGGCAGGTCCTGCCTCAGTAACCAAAGGAATTTTTACCTTAAGCGTGCAATTTACGCGGTAGGTTTTTTCTTATGTCAATTAAAAACTCCTTGTTTTATACCTAGGTGGCGGCAATGCAGAGGCTGCACCCGAAAGGAATGGTTGCATAGTGGGTTGTTGTATTTAAAAGACGATTTTGTTAGTTCAAATAAAGGTTGTCGGTATAGATACATCAAACAAATATTATAAGAAAATTGACATTTCTTACCTTCAAAATCCTAATAGCGTTGGGCTTTTCGGCACAAAATAGATTGCGTGAAACAGCGTAATCGAATAGTTGCTAAGGTAGCACTGGTAATAAATTGTCGTTGATTGAATTTATTGCAAAAGAGAGCAGCATTAAATTGATCTGAAAAGTTACGGAAATTTTGTAATTAAGGTTTTTATATTAAATTTACCCAAAATAAAAACAATATAATCATGAAAAGATGTACAACATTACTATTACTNCTTGGGTTTTTGATTCCGGGTACCATGTTTAGTCAGGATTTGGCACAGAACAACGAATATAAGACATTTGCCTCATCTGCCCATCTGGACTACATGGATCAGGCAACCGAATCAGACCTGTATTTATACTCGGGAAATCTAATGGAAAAGGACAAATGTAGGACTTATACCAAGATGAANAAAGCCGGTTTAGTGATGACCATAGTAGGACCAATAGTCATGGTGGGCGGCGTTGCAATGATGTTGACCGGAATATTGACAAGTGATGAAGAGTTGGATGTTAACACAGGACTCGTTGTGGGTGGATATGTCGGGATAGTTGCCGGAGCTTTGACAACTGCCGGTGGAATTCCACTCTTAATTGTGGGCAATGTAAAATCAAAACAATATTGTAATGGGAAGAAACGCAATTCTCAGTTGAACCTTAATAGCGGAAAGAACGGAGTCGGTGTGGCTCTTGCTTTTTGATTAATGAAAAAATATTCGACATAAAGAGGGATGCTAACATTATTATGCGTCCCTTTTTTGTATTGGCAATCTAATAACCTCCCTGATTTGAATTGAATCAGGGTTTATTTTATCTTTAAGTTGAAAATTAAGCCAAAATAATATGAGAACAATAATGAACATGCTTTTAGTTTTAGGCGTATTGATTCCATTTGCAATGAATGGACAGGAGATGGCGAGCAATTCCGGGTATAAAACATTTGCATCTTCTGTTGGCATTGAATTTATTGACCGGGCAACAGACTCGGATCTAAACCTATATGCCGGGAAAATACAATATAAAGACAAATGCACGGCTTTTACCAAGATGAAAAAAGCGGGAACTTTTATGACAGTATTTGGTTCGATTGCTCTTATTTCCGGTTTTATTGCGTCCAACAGTGATGGAGATTTCCAAAATGGCGGTTATTTTTTATCAGATGCCGATATAATTAGNTTTTTGGGCTTTACTTCCGGCGTCCTGTTGACAGGAGCCGGGATTCCGCTTATGATTGTCGGCATCGTTAAATCAAAAAATTATTGCGGATCAAACGGATCAACACCAAGAATAATTTTAAAAAGTGAAGGAAATAGTGCCGGCTTAGCGCTGATCTTCTGATATTTAACCGTACAAGAGACAATATGCATTCGAGAAGGAAGAGCGCCTGCAGGATGATTTGACAACTGGCAATCTATGGATTAACCACTACGGGGCCAATTTTTCATCAATTATCCAACAATAATCGAATGCAGTGTATCGCCATGATTTTTCGATTTCATGAGGGATGTCCCGATGATTACTGCGTCAAAACCTGCATCGAGCAACATCTTTCTTTGATTATAACTCTTTAGTCCGCCACCGCCGACCCTGACTTTATCAGCAGGAAGTTGGGACAGGTACGATAAGATTTTTGAAGGAGTTGCGACGTCCTCATGGTTATATCTGTGGTGCACCATGATGATGTCCACATCCGGATGATAATCTTTCAAATCCTTTTCGTTGGAAGACTCAAAGACGACTTCCATCTCCAGTGCATGAGCGAGACGGGCAAAGGATGCAACTTCTTCAGCAGTTAGCAAGCNCCCATGGAGGATAATAGCATCGCTTCCTAATGCTCTGGCTTCCACGATTTGGTAAGGATCCACAATATATTCACGCATTATTACGGGAACCTCCCGGAATATTTGTTTGGTCAAGTGCAGGTCATCTATGTTGCCGCCATAGAAGCTCCCATCTGTTGCTATGCTGATGGCACATGCGCCGCTTTGGAGGAATTGAGATACAACTTCCATCGCATCGGCATTCGGAGCCATTTCACCATCTATGGGAGATTTGCGCTTGAATTCCGCAATGGTATGTGACTTGAGGGGATTGATGAGGGCTTCTGCCAGGGAAACTGAGTCAGGAGCCGTCAATGCAAGCTCTTCCAGGAGGTCGAGTGGAGTGACCTTTTCTTNTTGCTGTATTTCGTTGATTTTGACTCGTTTAATTTCTTCCCACATCATAAATCCTGGCTTGATGCCTATTTATGGCTCTCGTTGTATTTTGTTCCGTTTGATATGCTGATCATTGGCAACGTACAAAGGTACTCAGCCGGAAGATAATTTTTGGAACGATTCTCATCATTAAAAAGGATTAAATAGAATCAAATTGTCCTACCCACACCCTTTGCAATCCGAGAAAAGCTCAATTGAAATCGTATGAATATGAGGGAAGCCTTACCGGATGAAATAATCAGTAGGATAAAGAGCAATGCTATAACATAACTTGACCTACCAGGAGTGACTGGGTGCTTAGTTGTTCTACATTTAGCTTTAATGAAATGAAGTCAGGTGTTTATATATTGGAAACGGTTCTTTTTGTGAAAATATTGAAATAGGACACAAAATTTTGATTTGTTATATTTGCGTAAATTGTATACTCGATGTCTATTTTAATATTAGGACTTTTGGCTCTTTTGGGTTATTCTCTATTTGCAAAAGGATATTTTAATTTTCAGCCTGAGGGAAGGCGATATGANAAAATAAGCCTTGAGGTGCAGGATTATTTAAAGGCACAACAGCCAGGTCTTGTTAATTTTCAAGAAGATGAATTGGGGTTGTTGTCCGGAAACAAGCAGAAATCAGGTAAATCCGGTTTTGGAAAGCAAACGGAAGGCGTTCTGTTATCCATCTACCATGAACCTTTCATCGCCTATAAGGCAACATCACTTGGTCAAGATAAAGAAACAGGGGTGATTGGCATAGCTACCTTTAAGGATCAATACTTATACATCATCAAGAAGGATCACACTGATATTTTCATCAACAAAAAGCCAATTGGGACGATTAAAAATGGAGGTCAATTGGTATTACTCAACAGTAAATCCATTGCTGCTACCTATGAAATAAAGAATAATGAATCCTGGTTGGTGAGAATGAATAGCGCNCCCGAAGCTGAAGTACGGTTAAGAATTGTTGAAAATCCTTTGCCCCAACGGGTCCTGGATATATATGAATCTAACTCCGGAATCAATAAAACCATTTTACGCGCTGTGATTTTCTATCTGACAGGTCTTGGGCTGCGTCAATTATAGAACACCGGAAACTATAAATATGGGTTGCTTATCTCGTAGATAGAAATATTTGCCTATTGCTTCTGACAGAAAATTGTAACTTCACCAAAGAAATCAAATAATCAATGAAACCGGGCAGGTTAATTATTACTGGAGGTCTTGTATTATGTCTTTTCCTGTTTGACTCTTGTCGAAAGGGTTTCAGGGTTGCATTAGACACGGTCAATGTAGCGATTGCCGAAAGTCCTGAAACCCTTTTTCCTTACAAGGCGAAGTCGGTTGTTGCTGGACAGGTAATCAGTAAGATTTATCTGCCACTTGCTGATTTCAATCCAATGACACTGGAGTTGGAACCGGTATTGTTGGAGTCAATTCCCAAGCCGGAGATTGATTCAACCGGCGAAAGGTATCATTTCAGGATTCTGAAAGAGGCTTCATGGAGTGACGGAAGGCCGGTAACCGTCAGTGACGTGCTTTATACAATGATGTTTATCGTCAATCCTTTTGGCAATCATGGCTCAGTCCGTTCCACCCTTGCAAACATAGATGACCTTAGCTTTCAGGATCCTACATCGAAAGAATTTTCCGTAACATTCAATGGAGAATATCATCTGGATCTGGAAGCATTCACAAATATTCCCTTGCTACCTGCGCATGTCATGGACCCTGACCACCTGACCGCAGCGTACACCTGGCGACAAATGACTGTCGGCATCGATTCGTTGCGTATGGGTCAAGACTCGACAACCTTAATCCGTATTGCCGGACAGTCTAAATTGCTCGAAAGGGACTTTACCAAGCAAGTTGGGACGGGTCCGTATAAGGTCAGTGAATGGGTGCCTAATCAGCGCCTCACTTTGGTTAGAATCGAGCAGTACTGNGGGATGCCACTCGCCGAAACCTATACGGAGTTTCAGGCGTTTCCGGCTACTATTAATTACCTCATCTTTCCGGAAGTATCGACAGCAATGGCTGCACTCAAAGCAGGACAAGTCAATGTAATGCCTGAGGTTAATGAGGAGATCCTGGATCAGGTTCGGAGTGACGCTACACTGGCTAAAAATTTTGACGTACTCTCAGCCGATGTATTGCAATACTATTACATCGGGCTGAACAATGCGGGTCCTATGCTTGGCGATCTTAATGTAAGAAGGGCAATGAATCACCTTGTCAATGTGGATCGGATTATTCAAACCCTCATGCATGGTAATGCTGAAAAGGTTAAAAGTCCCATCCTGGCTCAAAAACCTTATTATGTGTCCAATCTGCCGGATATCGAGTATAATCCCGCAAAGGCCAGAGCTATTCTGGATCAATTTGGATATCATGAAATAGGAGCTGACGGCATCCGGACAAAGAAAATCAATGGCCAGCCTATGAGAATGTCATTTACCATTCTAACAACGGGAAAACAGTTGGGTAGAGATGTAGCAACCCTGCTTATCAACGAGGCCAGGAAGGTCGGAATAGAAGTAAAGATGGAAACCATGGACTTTCCAAAAATTCTGGAACGAATCAAAAGCGGGAAGTATGATATGGCCAATCTTGTGGTAAAACAGTTNCCCAGAACCGACGATCCATATTTGGCATGGAATTCTACCAATGCTTTTGGCAAAGGCTCCAATTATTGCAATGTGAATAATCCGGCCATCGATCGCATTACGGAAGAAATCAGAACAGCTCCCTCCCAGGCTGACAGATACAAACTCTATAGGGAATTTCAGGTAAAACTGGCTGAGCAATATCCGGTTATCTTCCTTTTTAGCCCTAAGAATCAAATTCTTATCCAGGAAGGTTTGACCATGGTAACATCACCCAAGCGACCAGGTTATTTTGAAAACACGGTTAAATAGGCTTTTTGAAGAAATAAAATCATAATGATTTGACAACCGGTATCATATATAATCTTCTCAGGATTTTTGCCGGGTTGTTGAAGTTGATGATCAAGGTTCTGGTTATTGTATTGTCGGTATATTTTCTGGCGGGTATCATCGGCAGCCGACACATTGAAGATGGTGATACTTATCAGGAGGATGAATTTAAGACACACCTTCCGGCATTCTATTTTTCAGTATTGCCCGGATGGTATGAAGCTCGTTTGAGTCTTTATCCCGCAGGTCCAGTGAANAAACAAGGAATTGATTTTTTGAGAAATGGCCTTACCTATAACGATTGGCTGAAATTTCGNTCTCTGGTCGATACTATATCAGGACGTCCTCAATATAAAAACTGGAATGAGCTGAAATATATACACCTCATTTCCGAAATAGATTCACGCATCCGCAAGGAAAGTAAAAATGCGAAACCGGACGAATTTCTTCANAAAAATCTGGCGGAAATATCCGGATTATTAACCGGCAGACATCGTATTACAGGTATAAAATATTTGCCGCAACTACAATTTTGGGGGAAAAGAAATAATTTTCATCAGGAGTTGATGTCAGTNTTTTCCACCACCGACAAATGGCTTCAATTGCGATCAGCCTTTAATCTTTCATTTGTTTTGAGCCTTCTCGCCTATTTGTCCACCATTTTATTCGGGACCCTACTGGCACTCTGGTATATGCGTATGAAGTCCTTGGGCCGGAGAATTCTAATGACTTATCTCAATATCATCTATGTTTTTCCGGTGTTTTGCCTCGCAGTAATCGCTGTACAGTTTTTTACTTCAGATTATTATAGTCCATGGCTGAATTGGTTTCCCGGCCCGGGGACTTTCCTCATGATGAGTTCGGTGTCTTTGGGAAGTGTNTTTTCAGACTCGGTGGGCTATTTTATACTTCCGGCCTTATTGCTGTCGTTACCCTTGAGTGCGGGTGCCGCTATGAGGTGGATTACCGGTATGCGGGAAGAAATGGACAAGCCGTATGTAATCACTCTGAAAAGTAAGGGCATAAGTAACCATGATATCAATACTGTGCATGTCCTNAAAAACGTATCCCTCCCGATGATTGTATATTTTGGTATGTTATTCCCGTCTTTGATGAGTGGTGTGCTTTTAATAGAAAATGTATTTTCGATTGGAGGGATTGGAAGGCTGACGTGGCAAAGTGTTCGGTATGATGATTTCATGATGTTACTGGTCATAACAGCATTGGTGGCCATGATTAATATCTTTATGAGTCAATTGGCAAGCAAGATCATGAAATATGTAGACCCAAGATTGAAAGTAGCAGGTTCATGAAGCAAGGGGTAAGACATATTTTCCAAAAGTTCAAATGGTGGTTAGTCCTTCCATTAGCCTATCTCCTGCTAAAGTGTCTTATCAATCCTGAGCCTGTTGTCAGCATCGATTCCAGTGGTGTCAGGTTCGGATTGTTCAACTTTATAATATTTCGGTTAAGATGCAACCAGCAGCGGATTTGAGTATAAAGCCCTTGTTGTATATATCCGCCTATGAGACGAATATCGACGGTACAACCTCTCTGCCACCCTGGACCAGAAGTGAAGATGGTAAGTTACATATCATGGGAACGGATCATCTGGGCCGGGATGTATTTGCGGGTTTTGTTGCCGGGCTTGAAATAGCCTTGATTTTGGGTTTTGCTGTTTCTCTGGCTTCAGGCCTGCTCAGTCTATTAATGGGTGGTGCCGGGTCGTATTTTGGTCGTTTCCCGATAAAGGTTTCATGGGTAGAGTTGTCAATCTGGTGGATTGGCGGTTTTATATTTTTGATTATTACATCCTGGTGGATTATCGGAGCAGTTTCGGGATGGAGTTGGCTGACGGTTATCGTTTTGGTATTTGCTTTCATCATTTTGGCGCGAAGATTTTTCCAACGCAGAAAACACATCCTACCTGTTTCAAGCTTCAACCGACGGATCCAGGAATTCTTCCAGCCATTGCCGGATCTTGTGATCTTGCTGGTGGTGGCTTCAATATTTGATTCAATAGGCTTCACGGGATTGATAATAATTCTGATTTCACTGCGTTTGCCTACAGGGGCATGGTATCTGCAGGGTCAGGCGCAACAATTCGTGTACCTGCCGCATATCGATCAGGCAAAGGTGATGGGAATTCAAGATAGCCGTATCATTGTCCGGCATCTTGCACCAATGATGTTGCCCGCCACAGGCACATTCATGTCGTTGACTGCTGCCCGTGCAGTATTGGCAGAAAGCGCTATCCTTTTTGGGAATAGGTCCTACCGGTGAGCTAATGAGCTGGGGTTCGATGATCAGGCTGGGCTTGTCCAATATGCAAATTTGGTGGGTCGCTCTGTTTCCGGTTTTAGGGCTGGTGGGATTGACGATGTTGTTCAGAATTAAAACGTACAGCAAATGAGAAAGAAATGGACTTATAGAAATAGAAGAATATTTATACTGGGATTGACGATCTTCCTTTGCTTATTTTTCCGATCAGTGGAAGGACAGACCCAGGTGGTACCNCCAAAAACTTTTGCTGTAGGAGGTGATTTGGCATTATTCACCACATTAGGGGCAGGGGACCGCACTGCAGCAATATATTTTTCGCCATCACTGGAATATTATGTTGTACAAAATGGTGCTTTGGCAATGAAGTTTGTCCTTGATTTTTCCAACATTACAGAAAATTCACTCGTGAAGATAGTTACTAAGCGAATCTTCCAGCCATATCTACGTTATCATTTTCTCAATGGATGTACCTTTCTGGCCGGCACCCAATACGATCTCGAGTTTAAGTATCAACCTAACTTGCATTGGGGTGCAGGGTATTCATTTTTTGTAATGCCTCGTGTATGCATCACGCCACTGATGGAATTCAATCATAATTTTTACAAATTTGCCGCAAGGCCCTTCAGAATGAATTTTTCCTTTGGGGCAGCCTATTATTTCAACCGGAAAGTATGAGGATCGCATTGTTTGTATTGTTAAATCTTATAGCGTATATGGCGTTTGGTCAGCAGGTGCGTAAGCAGTATTTTCTTGTTGGGCCGCGAGGTCAGTTCAGTGGATATACAATAAAGGGGCAGGGTGGNTTTTATTACGATTATAACTTTTCGATGGATGTTGAATATTCATTTTTGCAAAACACATCCGGGGGCATCAGACTGGGCATGGACGGGTCAAAATCTTCTGTCATTAAAAACACGATTTATGTGATCGGCCCTTTTGTCCGTCAATATTTGTGGAAGGGATTGAATGTACAGGCAAGTTATGTGTTCAGAGGCAAAGACCGGCCGAGGTTTGGCTTGGGCATGGGATATGGTTTTGAGGCAGGGAGGAGGACGATTTTCCAGCCGGAGGTAGAATATTTGTATTATTTTTCAAAAGGGGCAGGTGATGCTTCGCTTCGTTTCGGATTGTCGATGAGATTTATTTTGGGGAAAGCGAATTAGCAGGAAAGGGGGCGGACCCTGAATTAGGTAGATGTTTAATAGACCAGAATATAGTAGCGATCATCGTTCCTGGCAAATGATATTTTAGAACTAGTCTTTTTTCAATGTCTTTTTCCAATCAATTTCTGAAGCACTCTACATCATTAGGTTTTCAGTTATTAAACAAGTACATACTTGGAATTTGGATTCAGGAACCATTTATCTACTTCATTGGAACAATCGACCGATACTGTTTAAAAAGTGTGTAAAGCCAAAAATTAAGATTTTTGTAGATAACAAAACAAAATCAGAAAAAATTGACTTCACACAAGAACAAATTTCGGAGTTATTATTGACAATAACAAACGAAAAAGATGGTTATCGAATTTTAAACAGTATCAACTTCAGAAAGATCCAATATATTTTTGAAATCAATGATATGAGGCTTCATAAGTTCGATTCCGGGATATCCACAAACTCCTCAATCATCACTCCTATGTGGCCCCCTTTGCTCCGGAATCAGTGGCCCCCTTTACTCCGGAATACTCAGGTTGATTAGGACACCAACAGCGACTACTTTACTAGCAGCATGAGGTGTGGCCACTGCCGAAGAATTGTCAAAAGAGCAAAGCCCTCCATCATACCATTCTACGGTGTTGTCAAACTTGCTGCTGCTTTAGCAGGATCAAAATTCAGGTTTTCCCAATCCGTATTGTTAACTATATTATGGGCTTCCTCCCAAAAGGAAACTAACATATAATGACGTTCTGAATTACTTCGATTCACTGCATAAGACTCATAAAAAGTTCTACTAAAATTGCCGGATGGATAGATTTCGTTTGAAAGTCTTTTCAAATGCAGCATTTTGGNGCTTAAAGCAATTCCACTTGCTTCCAAATATTCTAAATATCTTTTAATGTATTTATAAACTTCATACCCTTTTGCTGCTTCACCGGCTCCATATGTTGCAATCTTCGATTGAATCATCTGAAGCTGACTCAACATAGAGCCTTTCATTTCGAGAGAAGACTGCGGCTTTTTGGTCATGGCTCCAAAACTGATATAAGCATCATTGGAATAAAAGTTTAGCTCTGCTTGCTTTTTACTTATTTGAATATCTATTTNTTCTCTATCTTTTGGTTTTAACTTTCCACTATTGGAGCGTGCCACTAATTTATCTATTTCTTTTAATAATTTTTCTCGCTGAGCCTTTATTTCAGATGGTGATAAAGTTGCTAACTTTCTTATTATGGACTCATCGGGTCTCCCATGTATAATTGTTTCTATTCTAAATGCATGTTCGCCTTGGGCTTCTCTTAACATCTTAGCATATTGATAGGTTTCTTGATGAAATGTGATGTCAGATACTATTTCTTCATACCTATCTCTACTTACTTTTCCCTGCAACTGCTGGTATCTACCTAAACGACTTGGCGCATCGGTAANAAATTCAAGCTTAAACATTTTCTTGACTTCATCTATAGTAAGTCCATATTTTTCTGCTAATTCTTTTTCTAATTTTAAGAGAATTTTTCCTGCATTATCCCCCTCAATATTCAAATCAACATCACTTTTTACATCATTGGATGCATCAGAAAGTGGTGCCGNCCCTTCACCTATCAATTCGTATTGTAACTTGGCTCTTATTTTATGAAGTCTGAAAGCCAACTCATCTCCTCCAACCATCTTTAATTCATCAATTGCTTCGTCCCAATTCTTTTTCCCTTTAAGATATTCTATAAAATCTTGATCTGTCCAATCTTTTGGGTGTTTTACATCATATGATGATTGTGTAATACCACCTTCTCCTATCTGAGNACTGATTGATTCTGTATCTAAATTACTTTGCCCGTCTTCAAGTATCGAATCTTTATCTCTCTTAATCTTTGATTCAATTAGTTGTGTTATTCTATTTGTGACAATCCCGATTCCTACTGATTTTAAATGATTTTTGAATATCTCATCCGGACTTTTACCCTCAACTGCATCAATAATTAGTTCATGACTATTTCCAATTGAGTTTTCAACAGTCTCCTGCAATAGTTTTGATTGCTTTAGTATTGAAGAAANAGAACCCTCACCACTTGACCACTGAGCTACCTTAATATTTCCTAAAGCCCCCATTGCTCCATTTAAGCCACCTATAGCCATATCTTTCAACCCATTGTTAAGGCTATAACGATCCCCTTTCATGACCCAGTTAGAACCAGTACTGGATATTCNCCCTATAATGGCTTGAGCTAATATGCCTCCTGCCCCAGGTATCAAAGCAGTAGCAGCTATCTGGACAACAGCTTGGGCTATTATAGTAGCTACTGATTCAACAGTATTTCGTATTTCTTCAAAATTTCCTCTTGTTTCTCTGACATCTAGAATATCTTTTTCTATTCCCATCATTTCTTTTTCATCTATCTTCTCATCATTCCATAATGCCATTTCTAAACTCACTTCCAATTCTCGTTGTTCGTTTTCAGCACTTAGTTTTGAAGTACTAAATGTATTGGTAATTGAAGCACCTAACCCAGAATTTGCTTTTTCTAATAGACTTCTTTCGGCTTTTACTCTAAATGTTATATCATTTGTTAGAAGTCCAGTAACCTTTTTCAACTTCTCTTTATCAGCGTGTTTTTCGGCGACCTTTTCAGGTGACATACCATTCATGAAATAATCTATATAACGGGTGACATCACTTTCAAGCCCCAATTCATTAAATCTTTTATCATTTAATATTGCTTNTTTCTCTTCTTCTGTGTAAATATGCAGCATTAGATGATTTGCCCAATTTTCATCTACTCTTAAAGCTTCTAATAGTTGATAAAATGGTTGATTTACAGCTAATATTCTGTGCAACAACAAATCGTTGCTATTTCCTAAAAGCATATTTATCTGAAATCTAAAATCTTTTAAGTTGTTATAGTAATTATTAAAAATTTCTATTTCCATTCTGTTAGCAGAATATTTGAAATAGTTCAAAATCTNTTTACTATCATTTAATAAACCTAAGTTTTTAAGAAAAGAAAATCCTTCTTGATTATCATTGTCTAATGCCCTCTCATACTGTGTTTTTTCAATATCAGTAAACTGGAACTCTGTTTTTGTATTTTCAACTAAAATAGGAAAGATATATGATAGGATGATACTTTGGTCATCTGTACTTGAATGGAGATAAAAATTAAAAGCTTCTTTTCTCTTCCCACTTTTCATGAGATTTAACCATTGCTCGTCCTTGGTTTCTTCTCCTGAAATTATTTTATTAACTATTGCCAATCCTTTTTCATCAACTACTTTTGATATAGTAGAATCAACAATTTCATCTCCATCATGATTGCTTTGATAGGTTGTATAAATTGCCTGAATATCTGTCATCAAATCACCTCCGTAGCTAAACTTATAGTCATCTAATAGTTTTTGGCTTACCATTTTCTTTTCTGCTGAATCAGCCAAACATTTGTCATTATTTTTCTCTCTTACTTCTATTAAATTTTCTGCATTTGCTTTTCTTAGTGCATTGATTAAATCCCNCTTACTAGTATCTCCTTTTAAAGCCATTCTTATTTCATCAAGAGGTCTTACTTGACCAAAGCTCAATAAGGCTTTCATTTTAATTCGCTCGTCCGAATCACTAGATGTTTCGCTGTCAATCCATTGTGCTGCTATCCAAATATCATTTCNCCATCCGGTATGAAGAAGCCCTGAACCTTTGCTTTCAAAACCTGGATATTCATTTCTAATATCGTTTTCCAATTTATCAACACCATAAGCATGGGCTTCCCTCATAGCAAAGTAAACATTGCCTTCATCCGTCCCTTTGCCTTTTACGGCTATATAAAATTTATCTGCTGGACGTAGCTTCCCTACTTCTAAATATGCTTGAGCCATTGACCAGTAAAATCCTTCGCTACTAAATATTGAAGTATGAAATTTAACAAAGACATCTAACCTTTCACCATATTTTTTGAAAAATATTTCTCTAGTTTNTTCTCTTCTTGGAAATGAGGATTGTAGGGTTCTTAATAATTGATCTATATTGAAAGTTTGTCCATAGTTATATATATTATCAACGTCTTTTTCTGCTTGTTGGTCATTTTTATCTCTTTCAGCCTGAATTGAATCATATATTTTAATTTTATCCTTTAAGACATCAACAACACGTAAATAATTTAAATATTGAGGATCCTTTTCATCCTCAGGGCAACTGATTATAAGCTTGTTGTATTTTTCTATTTCATCATTTTTATAAAATTCTAATTCAGAATATTCTAATGTTTCTAGTTTAGTATAATTAAGTAACCAAATATCAATTACCTTTTNTTGCCCTTCATCTATTAATGCTTTATGTTTTGCAAGATTTGTTTCTATATATTTATGTTCCTGAAATATTTTAGTTAAACAAGGATTTGTACTTTGATTTTNTGGTAAATTATTTTGAAATAAATATGTATTGCTTTGAGCAGTAAAATTAAAAGGCACAGCAGGAAAGCTCATTCCTTTAGGTTCATGGAGCGTATCTTCCTCATGCGGTTCTATATTCGGACGTTGATAGCCTATAACCTTTTTAGATTGATATACTCGTGCCATTTTTGAGGTTGTTAATAGGTGAAAAACCAAAGCCAATAAAATATTGGTCAATTACATTTGTAGTCATAATTCACTTCATTTGGTTTAGTAAATTTATTATTAATTCTGCTATTTTTCAATAACAGTATAATCCTATTGTTAAAATTTATAAAATCAGATCGAAAATAAAATCGAAGCAACTACTTGACATACAAAATCTTGCTTTTCTATTTGTACCTACTGGCATTATCCATAATAGCTTTTTGTGTACTGGAATTCAAAATTGTTCCGTTTGTTGTATATGAAAATTGGGTATTAGATTCTGACTTAACCTTTTGATTGGTTTCGATCCAAACATCACTTGACTCATCCGATGGAATTTCTACCAGAGCAATAATATCATTTTCATTTGCCGATATTGGCCTACTTTTGCACAAAAATCAGGAGCAATGAATACGCTGGAATTAATCCAATCAAGATCCAATCGTCAATTNTTTCTAATAGCGGGACCTTGTGCCGTTGAGAGTAAAGACTTATGCTTTGAAGTAGCGGAAACAGTCAACAGGCTAACATCTGAACGGGACATTCCCTATGTTTTCAAGGCATCTTTCAAGAAGGCAAACAGGTCGAAGGACAATAGTTTTACCGGCATTGGTGAAGAAGCAGGTCTTGAAATCCTGGGAGAAGTTAGAAAGTATTTTGGTCTTCCGGTTACGACTGATATACACGAGTCATATCATGCGGAGCTTGCCGCTAAATATGTTGACGTCATGCAAATACCTGCCTTTCTCTGCAGGCAGACGGACTTGTTGAAGGCGGCTGGTCATACCGGTAAAACAGTGAGTATCAAGAAGGGACAGTTTCTGAGTCCCGAGGGCATGCGCTTTGCTGTAGACAAGGTGCTTCATACAGGAAATGACAAGGTTTGGTTAATTGAGCGCGGTACTACATTTGGGTATCATGATTTGGTAGTGGATTATCGAGGGATTCCCACAATGCGTAGTTTTGAGGTGCCGGTTGTGATGGATTGTACGCACTCCCTCCAACAGCCCAACCAGGCTTCCGGCGTTACAGGAGGGAACCCTTCCATGATAGGTACCATTGCTAAGGCAGCCATTGCAGTTGGCGCCGACGGTTTATTTATCGAGACCCATCCCGATCCGGCTGTGGCACTTTCTGATGGTGCCAATATGTTGAAACTGGATCGGTTGGAAGCATTGCTGGATCAATTGGTAAAAATACGAAGAGCCATCATCGACTGATTATGCGCAGCCATCAACCTGAGTTTTATGAAATAAAAGTCGCGCCAGCTGACCTTGATGACATCAGAGCGCACGAATCTTTATTCCGGTCAAATTATGGTCATCTGAAAGTCCCGTTTGATTCACTCATATTGACCCGGAGGTCGATCGATGCGAGGAAAGGTAAGGTTGTATATGTATTGAGATACCAAAAAGTGTCTGATGTACCGGCCGATAACGGATTCCATGATCTGACTCCATTGGCGGATCCTGAACATTGCCCACAAGTGGTTGTGGTCGGTGCAGGACCTGCCGGTTATTTTGCAGCCTTTCGCCTGATACAGAGCGGCATAAGGCCTGTTGTTGTCGAAAGGGGCAAGGATGTGCAAAGTCGCAGGCGAGACCTTAGAGCCATCATGCAAGAGAGCATTGTCAATGAGGATAGTAATTATTGTTTTGGCGAAGGTGGTGCCGGAACCTATTCTGATGGCAAGTTATATACGCGTTCTACAAAACGTGGAGATGTGAGGCAGATTCTGAATACCTTTTGTTTTTATGGAGCTGACCCAAGAATACTAATCGATGCGAACCCCCATATCGGCACTAACAAATTGCCCAAGATTATTACCGCTATGCGGGAAGCTATATTGAAAGCAGGTGGAAGGATTCTGTTCGAACACAGAATGGTTGATTTTGATATTGAAGACGGAAGATTAGCCAAAGTACACTTTCGACATCAACCTTCCATCGAATGCAAGGCCATGATACTCGCCACAGGGCATAGCGCNCGTGATATTTACAGATTGCTTGCCAATAGAGGATTGAAGATCGAAGCAAAACCGTTTGCGATGGGAGTACGTGTGGAGCATCCCCAATCATTGATTGACAGTATCCAGTATAGTTGCCCGACCAGACCTGAAGGTCTGCCTGCCGCTCCATATAGTGTGGTGAGCCAGGAAGGTGGGCGGGGCGTTTTTTCATTCTGTATGTGTCCGGGTGGGATGATTGTCCCAGCAGCAACCAGTCCGGGAGAGCTAGTCGTAAATGGCATGTCTCCATCCCGAAGGGACAGTCCCTACGCCAATAGTGGCTTCGTTACGTCTGTCGAGTTGGAAGATATCCCTGCAGAATATGGAGAAGATGCCTTCGTAGCCATGAATTTCCAATCATCCGTAGAACAGCGGCTATTCAATTACGGCAATGGTACACAGTCAAGCCCGGCACAAAGACTGGTCGACTTCACACGTAAGAAGGAAAGCACGGACCTGCCCAATTGCAGTTATGCGCCNGGAATCTATCCGGCACCGATGCACAGAATATTACCGGAATTTATTGTTGACAGGCTGATTTCAGGATTTTTATCAGTTGGCAANAAACTACATGGTTACTTGACCAATGAAGCAGTTGTCGTAGGTGTTGAAAGCAGAACCAGTTCTCCAATCCGCATACCAAGGGATAAGGAAAGTCTCCGACATCCTGACCTGGTCAACTTATTTCCCTGTGGAGAAGGGGCGGGGTATGCGGGAGGCATCGTATCGGCAGGAATTGACGGTGTAAATGTGGCCGTAGCAGTAAGTAAATATCTTACTATGGAGGGATGAAATCCGGAATTGTTGGGTTGGAAGTTTGGTTTGCCATTCAGGCCGTTTGTTTTAGAAATTTGGTAAGGCATTATTTTACTTTGTCTACAACTTTTGTACCCATCAATTCAATTGTATTCATCAACATATCATNGGGAGGAGCTCCAACATCGATGTGACCTATGAATCGGGTCAAGCCGAAAACCTCCTTCATCATCAGGATTTNTTCAGAAACTTCCTGTGAGCTACCAAATAAATAAGCTCCATGTTTGGACCTGCCGGCTTCGTACTGACCATGGGTGAAGGTTGGCCAGCCACGACTTTGACCGATACGATTCATTTGGCGACTATAATAATGAAAGTAATTATCGATGTCCTTTTGGTTCTCACTTACAAATGTATGGGCATGTACAGCCAGTTGCATCTTTGCCGGATCATGACCATAGGAGATATATTCCTCCCTGTAATATTCCAAAAGAGGAGAGAATTGGGCCGGATTGCCGCCAATTATTGCAACAATCAAAGGTAAGCCCAATCGGGCTGCACGAAGAACAGAAGAAGGCGTGCCTCCTGCTGCAATCCATATGGGCAGGTTTTCAGAGCGAGGAAAAACAGTTTGGTTGATCATAGNGGGTCGAAGATTACCTGTCCAAGTGACATTTGTTTCATTTCTAATTTTTAACAAAAGATTCAACTTCTCTTCGAACAATTCATCATAGTCTTTCAAGTCATAACCAAATAGAGGAAAGGACTCGATGAAGCTACCACGGTCTGCCCCAATTTCTGCTCGACCAGCAGAAAGCAAATGAATGGTGGAGAAATCCTGATATACCTTTACAGGTTCAGAACTGCTCAACACCGTAACCGCAGACATTAGTTTGATTTGTTTTGTGACCGGAGCAGCGGCTGCCAATACAATTTCTGGGCTAGCAACAGCATAATCCGGTCTGTGATGTTCACCGATTGCAAATACATCCAGTCCTAATTCATCTGCAAATTGAATGGCTGAAATGATTTCCCGGAGCTTCTGATCTGCTTTTCCGGGATTGCCGGATTCATCAAATGGTATATCACCAAACATTCCTACTCCCAATTCCATAATCAATAACTTTATTTTGTTCTTAGAATAATATAAGGGGATTATCATTCTTAGAATAATGTAATGGTAAATCAAATGTGTTTGTTTTACTAAAATAGTTATTGCCTGTTTTATTTCGTCTATCAAGGCTTGTAAACAAATATTTTCAGAAACATTTCAAAGAATGCGTCATTGTATAAACCTCGATTATATAGAAGTATAACAAAAAGAAAATAATACTGAATGCACGTTCGTAACAGACCAATTTCATTGGTCTATAACGAATGTAACCTCGGCATCCCGGAATCCCGGATTGTTTCACTCCCGGGACAGAGCAGAGCTCTAATCGCCTGACTCTCGGGACAAGTATACCAAAAATATTTGGATTATTTTATAATTGATCTTGGTATAAAATATAGGCCAAGGCACTTATCCTGTTTTTAACATCTTACCGGTCATCGGCCTATGCCTGACCATTCTGGAGATGATGTCATCCAGGATTTCACCTTTCATGCGGTGCCTGTTGTAGCGGTAGCAATATTCATTGAGATAGTCCTGCAGATAGGTCACATGGCCGTGTCTGGCATATAGCCAGTTAATCATGTTGGTGACCACCCTGTGAGCCAGGGCCTTGTCCGGTCCTTCACCGGGCATGATACAATGACCATTATAGCATCGCCGGGCCGCTTCATCCATGTTGATTGTAGCCTGACTGTCGATCTTTTTATTGATAAATGCTTTTGCTTTCCTTGCTGCTGCCCGGCCTATCACCTTGACATAGCTTCTTGCTGCTCCACCGCCTTTCTTTTCGATTCCGATGAGAACTTTGACTTTCCGGGGTCTTTTCTTTCCATGCTTGTCGGCCTTGACGATGCTGACTGTTGTCGTAACCACATCGACCTCTCCCTCCAGGGGATGTATGTCATTGCTTGTCATGGCCATCATGACCTTTCTGCGAAATAGCAGGCAGGTTTTGAGCTGGAGGCCTGTTTGTCGTGCCAGTTGTGTGGATGGACAGCCCTTCTTGTCAATTACGATCAGATATAGCATGTAGAAAGCCTGATCAAGGGGTATCTTCATGCTGTGAAACAGGGTGTTGGCTTTGGCGCTTTCTATCTTGTTGCACCTTGTACATTGGCGATCGCCGTAATGCTCCCTTGCAATAATTGTTATGGCCGCATTGTCTGCAACTGTAGCCGTTGCCCCATTTGCAGGATGCGAGATATTCGATGCACTGCTCTATGGTGCTGAACTTTTGCCTGAAAGCATCGATGGTTAGGCTTTTGAACTCTTCATTCATGGTGATAAGAATTAAAAGGTGATTAAAAAAATGAATTCGCAGTGAAGGTAAGGAAAAGATTTGGGATGTGCAAGGGGTGGGTGGGGGAAAATTGAAGTAGGTAGGAAAGTAATAATTCAAAAACCGCTATATACAAGGATTTGGCGACAATTGAAAAATTTAATTCCCGAGCAAATCATCTGAATTTTGGCAAAGCCACCCCGAAAGACAGTGCAGTCAAGCATTGCGGCTATTAATCATCTACCTACTTCGGAGGTGGCATCACCCCCTCCCTCCCAAAAATCAAAGTAGGTAGGAAAGTAATAATTCAAAAACCGCTATACACAAGGATTTGGCGACAATTGAAAAATTTAATTCCCGGGTAAATCATCTGAATTTTGGCAAGGCCGCCCCGAAAGGCAGTACCGTCAAGCATGGTGGCTATTAATCATCTACCTACTTCGGAGGCGGCAGCCCCTCCATCCCCCAAAAATCGAAGTAGGTAGGAAAGTAATAATTCAAAAACCGCTATACACAAGGATTTGGAGGCAAATGAAAAATTTAATTCCCGAGCAAATCATCTGAATTTTGGCAAAGCCACCCCGAAAGGCAGAACTACCAAGCATTGTGACTATTAATCATCTACCTACTTCGGAGACCGCACCACCACCATCCCCCAAAAATCGTAGTAGGTAGGAAAGTAATAATTCAAAAACCGCCATACATAAGGTTTTGGAGACAAATGAAAAATTTAATTCCTGAATAAAATATCTGAATTTTGGCAAAGCCACCCCGAAAGGCAGTACCGTCAAGCATTGTGGCTATTAATCACCTACCTACTTCGGAGGCGGCACCACCCCCATCCTCCCCAAAAATCGTAGTAGGTAGGAAAGTAATAATTCAAAAACCGCTATACACAAGGATTTGGAGGCAAATAGAAAATTTAATTCCCGAATAAAATATCTGAATTTTGGCAAAGCCGCCCCAAAAGGCAATACCATCAAGCATTATGGCTATTAATCATCTACCTACTTCAGAGGCGGCACCACCCCCAAACAATAATTAGTTTTCTTATCGATTATACCATTTCTATCTTATTTTACTAATTGTTGGTAGCTGCACATCTTTTCACCTTAATAGTTTTAGAAGTGCATGTTGATATTTCCTTACCTTGATATTATCACTATTCATTTTGTTAAAATATTCAATAATTATCGTTAACTTATTTGTTACTTTACAGATTTAAATGCAATAACATATGGTACAAAGGCCTGGCTTCTTAAGACAATTTGCACGGGAATGGCCGCGCACCATTGCCTTGGTATTCATCTTGGTCTGTACACTAATGGCGTTNTTTGCATACCTCATCACAAGTGACAAAACACCTGATGTCAACAGACAAATTTCCGGTATCGGACTGAAAAAGCCCGGCTTTACAGTGACTCTACTGGCCTTCCCAAAACCAGGTATTTCTGA
The DNA here is from genome assembly GCA_013414645.1 of Candidatus Parvibacillus calidus. Classification (GTDB taxonomy): domain Bacteria; phylum Bacteroidota; class Bacteroidia; order Chitinophagales; family Saprospiraceae; genus Parvibacillus; species Parvibacillus calidus. The sequence goes on from CP058702.1 coordinate 93,080, forward strand.
CAATCCCTCTTTTCTGCATTTCCTGCTGAATGGAAAGGAGGACGATCACCGCTATCTGGCTGTGTCCAATTATAAGATTGATGGTGATAGTCTTAAATACAGCCTTTATGAGGAAGATGCCCACTCTGGAGACTTACCAGTAACTACGATACACAAGGTCAAGTGGTTATTGGGCGACGAGGTAATTAAAATTGACAAATCCAATCAGCTATACTCCATAACCTTGGAGGACGGTCGACATATCGAGTTAAGCGAAAACGAAGTGGATAGCCGGCTACAACAGTCCGGCATCATTAAAAGAACATATCTGCTNGGGACTGATTTGTTTGGGCGGTCACTGCTCGACAGGATTATTCTCGGGATCCGGTATAGCCTTTTCATAGGATTTCTTGCTGTCCTGCTTTCCATTACAATTGGTACGGTCATTGGTATGTTGAGCGGATATTTTGGAGGCAAGACAGACGATGTCCTCAGCTTTCTGATGAATGTTGCCTGGAGCATACCGACCTTGATTTTGGTTTTTGCCATAGTGCTGGTAACAGGACGCGGTATTCAGAACATCTTCATAGCAGTAGGCTTGACTATGTGGGTGGATGCAGCAAGACTTGTCCGCGGTCAGGTACTGTCCCTGAAAAAGGAAAAATATGTCGAAGTCGCCCGTACTATGGGTATGAGTACACCACGCATTCTATTCAGGCATATATTGCCAAACATGCTTGGCCCAGTCATTGTTATTGCGGTTTCCAACTTTGCCTCCGCTATCATAGTGGAGAGTGGCTTAAGCTATCTGGGCTTCGGTATACAACCACCCACTCCTTCTCTCGGCTCCATCCTGAGCGAAAATTACGGATTTATTCTGACAGGCAAGCCGATGCTGGCTATCATCCCGGTAGTAATTTTATTGTTGCTGGTTTTGTCATTTAACTTGGTTGGAAACGGAGTAAGAGATATCTTTGATGTAAAATCCAATTTACAACCCTGATCCATGGTGGACGATACTTTAATCTGGCAAAGTAAGGTAAGGAACCTCGAAAAGAACCTTTATTACAAGGATATACAGGTCAGCTATCTGTCCCAGATTACTCGTGAGATCAATGAAAATGCTTCTTCAGAACGCTTGTTCCATCGCTTTGCCGGNTTTTTGAGCGCCGAAATGGCCGTGGATAGGATGTTGTTGTTGTTTCGGGATGATGATGGATGGAAAATTCGCTCAAGCATCGGTTTTGATGAATTGCCGGAACAGGATTTCGAACCAATTCTGTCATCCTACAATAGTCCCGGCTTCCTTTTGAANAAAGACAAAAAAATGCTCCCCGGTATGGAATATATCATTCCGGTAAAGCATAAGGATACTGCAATAGCATATGCGTTGATCGGNCGCTTTGGTTCCGAGTTGAGGACACATGACAATTATGAGTTTGTTGCGACCCTTGCTAATATCATTGCCGTAGCGATTGAAAACAAAAGACTCTTCAACCGTCAGTTGGAACAGGAACGCTTCAAGAATGAAATGAAGCTGGCTACAGAAGTTCAGCAAATGATGTTGCCGGGCAAATGGCCTGAATGCACTAGTTTTGAAGTTTCGTCGATTTATCGGCCGTTGTGGAATATAGGTGGTGACTATCTTGATTGTATCAAAATTGATAAGAATCGTACGGCTTTCTGTATTGCAGATGTTTCCGGAAAAGGTATAGCAGCAGCTATGTTGATGGCCAATTTTCAGGCGGTATTGCATCAGGTAATCAAGTCGAGTGTCGGCCTGGAGGATATTGTGCGCGAGCTTAACAGAGCGGTTATCCGGATAGCTAATACCGAGAAGATTGTCACCTTTTTTATAGGTGAATATAACAGCAAGACAAAAACGCTGCGTTACATCAATGCAGGTCATGTGCCGCCAGTCTTATACATGGATAGCGAAATACTATTTCTCGATCAGGGGACAACCCTGCTTGGAGCCGTGGAAGAACTACCTGACCTGCGTCCGGGCGCATTGCATATTCATTCGGATGCAATGATCGTCCTTTATACCGACGGCATAACAGATCTTAAGGATCCGGGAGGCAGATCGTTTGAAGATGAGATCCTTTTTGATTTTGTAAGAAAGAATGCCGATAGAAAGGTAAGGGAATTCAATGATGGCCTGTTACAAATCCTGGAACAGTTTAATGATGCTGATAAGTTCCCCGATGATATTGCCGTTCTGACTTGCAAAATTTGTGCTTGAGACAGGGTTATTGAATCATCTTTTAATTTGTTGAAAAATCTTGTTGTAAAAACATTGTACACTACTTCACCAGTCGGTGATGAGGTTTTCTTTGACAGGATTTTTGCGCCCCTTATTATCTTTTACCTGATACCGGGATTAGGAGGGTTCAATAATTTGATTGCCTCTGGGAATACGCTGTAAATTTTTATTTTCATTTTTTATGAATCTTAGATTCAACAAACGATCACATTCCGGTTAATAAAGCTCCCACGCCAACCATTAAACTAAGTGACAAGGTATTGAGGGCAAGATTTTTAAGCTCAGGATACAAGGCTACAGGGTCTTCATTGCGGAAGACAACAACGATACTTCTAATGATGCCGATAAATGAAGGTAGATAGAGCCAGTACTTCAGGCCACCACCCGACAGAATGCTGAAAGCAATCATGGCTAACATGGCTGTGATAAGAAGAATGGCGTGGTAGCGCTTGGCATTTTTGAGTCCCAGTTTGACCACAAGCGTATGCTTCCCGGAGGCGGCATCATTGTCACGGTCCCGGAGATTGTTCAGATTAAGCACTCCGGCGCTGAGGCAGCCCATCGCTATGGCAGGAAGGACGATAATCGACACCAAATTGTGGGTGTGCAGAAAGTAAGCGCCCAGCACACCAACCAGACCAANAAACAAGAAAACAAAGATATCACCATAACCTGAATAGCCATAAGGATTCTTACCCATAGTGTATTTCATGGCTGCCGCAATGGCACCGATACCTATGATGAAGAGAATCAGACCATAGGTTATACGTAGTTCCCTGGTCCCGTTCATAATCAAAAGAATGCCTGATATAAGGGAAAGTGCAATGAAAGAATAAATAGCCTTCTTCATCTGGCCTTTGGTGATGTCTCCCGATTGCAGACCTCTCTTTGGCCCGATCCGATCCGCATTGTCCACACCACTTGCTGTATCTCCATAGTCGTTGGCAAGGTTGCTCAGTATCTGCAAAAAGACAGTCGTCAGACACGCCCAAAGGGTCACCATTCCATTATAACTGCCTCGATCATACGCTAAGGCGCTGCCCATAATGATGGTGGATAAGGCCAATGGCAGGGTATGCAGCCGGAAGGCAGTAAGCCAGGAAGAGATATTTGCCATGACAACCGGAATCAGGGGAATTTAGGGAACTTATCGAATCCAGGTTTTCTCTTTTCCAGAAAAGCATTTCGGCCTTCTTCTGCCTCTTCGGTCATGTAGATCAATCGAGTGGCCTCTCCGGCATATACCTGCTGGCCTACCAGCCCGTCATCGATCAGATTAAGGGCAAATTTGGCCATCTTGATAGCTGTAGGAANCTTGGCAAGTATTTCCTGCGCCCATTCATAGGCTGTATATTCGAGTTCTTCATGAGCGATAACGGCATTGACCATGCCCATCTCAAAAGCCTCTTGCGCGGAATAGGATTTGCCGAGGAAGAATATCTCCCGAGCTCGTTTTTGCCCTATCTGACGGGCCAGATAAGCTGATCCGAACCNCCCGTCAATACTGGCTACATCCACATCCGTCTGTTTAAATATCGCATGTTCCTTACTCGCTAAGGTCAGGTCACATACCACGTGAAGACTGTGGCCACCACCCACTGCCCATCCGGGCGCTACGGCAATCACTACCTTGTTCATAAACCTGATCTGCCGCTGTACGTCCAGGATATTGAACCGATTGATTCCATCACCTCCCTTATATCCAGTCTTTGAACGTACCCGTTGGTCACCACCGGAACAGAAAGCCCAGCCTCCATCCTTGGGCGAAGGCCCTTCACCACTTATCAGTACGACGCCAATTTCCTGTGATTCATGGCAAATGATAAGCGCTTCCAACAATTCGGATACAGTCTCCGGTCTAAAAGCATTCCGCACCTCCGGCCGATTGAATGCGAGCCTGGCGACGCCGTTGTGATACCGGAATGTGATGTCCTGATATTCTTTGACTGTTTCCCAGGGTATATTTTTCATCGTTCAATTCTTTTCTTTCAGATAATTCCAATATTGACCCAAAACTAACGGATTTTTGTCAGCATCAGTAAATATTTCCAGGATAGTTCTACCTGTATTTCCATCAAATAACCTTTNTAGTGCCGTATCAAGGCTTTCGTTATCGAGCGCCTTTAGGTAATTCCAGTCATGATGTGCCGCAATACGTTCGGCATCCAAATGCATTTCAGTCTCAATGAACGCCAACCTTTCGGCCGCCTTGTCCGGGCCTTCAATGATGCGGAAGATGCCTCCGCCTGCGTTGTTGATGACTATAATATTTAGATTTTCTATCCTAGCTTCATTCCACAGGGCATTGACGTCATAATGAAATGCAATGTCACCGGTGATAAGCAGGAATTTTTTATCGGGTGAGGCAGAAGCCGCTCCCATTGCTGTTCCCGTACATCCTTCGATGCCGCTGGTACCGCGATTACACTGCATGTCTGCGATGTGGCTATTGTCAAACAATTGTACATATCTAATCGGTGAACTGTTGGCAACATGCACTACCCAATCTTTTGGAATTGCCTGTACAATTCGGTTAAAAGCCGAATAATCACTGTATTCGCTATTTACTGTAAATTCATCGTGCAGTTGCTTTTNTCTTTCTTTTAATGTCTGCCATCGCTTATTGTAATCCGATGACGTCCCTGATACCGCTTGATTGAACTGATTCANAAAGCCAGAACCGGAAAGGGGAATGGCGAGTGAGAGCGATTGGTAGGTGTCCATTAGTGCGTCAAAGCGATGTATATTCCAGTGATGAGAGGGACGATATTTGCGGAGGAGGCCCTTTATCCGTTTAGATACAACAGCATCTCCAATTGTGATCAACAGGTCCGGCATTAATTCTGCTGCGTCTACATCATTCAACCCTGTGATGAGCCGGTCGATGTTCTCGACAAAATGAGGATGGTGTACATTGGAAGTGGATTCTGTCAATACTACAACATTGTCATGAGCGGCAAGCTCTGTTAAGCCCGCTGATAATTCGTGATCCACATCATGTTGACCTACCAATACCATTACCTTCTTTATATTGTCAAATATTGCTGCCATCGTCTTCAAACTTCCGTGGTCCAACTGTCTGTCGAGACTCAATTCTCGGAATGTACGCACATTGGAGTCGTCCTCCTCCTCCGAAGTTATATATAGCGGTTCCTTCAAGGGTATATTGAAGTGAACGGGGCCGGGATCCGCCATTGTGGCTATATTCCAACCCTCACATAGGCAGCGTTCAATGTGCCACAGTTGATCGTATGAATCGGCGTCACCATTTAGATCATAACTATGGCGTATAAAATTTCTGTAGATGTGGCTTTGGCGGATAGTTTGCCCGTCTCCTTGATCGGTCCATTCTGCAGGTCTGTCGGTAGTAAGAACGATGAGTGGAATCCGTCGGTAAAATGCTTCGGATATAGCCGGTGCAAAATTTAGGGTCGCCGATCCACTGGTACATAGAATAGCCACTGGTCGGTGGGATTCGATCGCCTTACCTAGGGCAAAGAATGCTGCACTGCGCTCATCCCTTACACTGAGACAGTGGAAGCCACCATGCCTAAGGAAGGAAATCACGAAAGGTGCATTGCGTGACCCCGGGCTGATGATTACGTCCTGTAACCCCAACTTCGCCAAGGTTAGTACAATCTTACGGACACCTTTTTTATCTGAAAGTTCCATTTCTTTTGTTTTAACGGGGATTGATGTTGTCAGCCATGGTTCTGCTCTTAAGTATCGTCTCCAGCCATTCTTCCTCCGGGTCAGAATTGGCAGTGATGCCTCCTCCCGCATATATTGCGATCTTGTTTTCTCCGACGTGCATACAGCGTAGATTGACATAGAGGCTAATGTCTTCTTCACTGTTCACTTCTCCTATGATGCCGCAATAGTATTGGCGGTCATAAGGTTCATACCTGCTGATGCACGCAAGTCCTTCCGCAACAGGAGTCCCACCGACGGCAGGTGTTGGATGCAGCTTTGCTATCAGGCTTTCCATATTATGTTNNCCAGGGTTGCCTCGAAGAGATATTCTGTTTTGAGGTGGGCGACTGTACCGGCCTCGATGGTAAATGGTCCATTCTTCTTCAATAACCTAAGGTCACAATCTGCAAAGACCTGCTCGATATGCCTTCCTACCAGCAGATGTTCTTCCAGTTCTTTTTCTCTCCAGGTGTATTCACCCGACGCTTGAAGTGCCTGACTCCCTGCCAGTGCTACAGTCGTGACATTATTCCCTTGTCGCTTTATAAGTAATTCGGGACTTGCACCCAACCAGGCGCNCTTCCGTGGATCGGATAGTAAATGGACGAAAGCATTTGGAAAAATTTCACAAAGACGGAGGAAACACTCGATGGGATTAAATCCTGTAGGCTTGTCTGCGTAAATGACCCTTGAATAAATGGCTTTCTTGAGTACACCTTTGGCGATTTCGTCGAGATAGGCTCTTATCCCCTGGAGGTATTCTGATTTGGAAGTCTCCAGGGGGAAACTGAGATAGGAGATAGGAATGCGATTGCGACAGGTCTTAAGATATTCAATAAAGTCTGAATTGAGATTCTGCCGGCTCATTGCTGTATATATCAATGGTTCAGCCGCTGATTCTTCACTGAATGGCCGTACGACAAATCTTCTGATAAGGTGAGGGCCTGCCACCTCCGAATCAATGGCGATGCGTTTGTCTTCATTGCCGGGTAAACGGTAAAGACAAANAGGAATATGTTTTGACGCCAGGATGTGCGCTGCAGAAATGGCTGAGTCCACCTATTCTCAAAGATTTGATTGGCAAAAGTAGCAAGAATATGCGATTTGTAACTATTCACTTCTTCAAAATGACATGCAGACTCTAGCATACAAGTGCTTTCCTGCAATAAACACACCAACTATGTGAATGTCAATTGATTATAAATTTATTGTAGTGCCTAATTGAAAATGCAACTACTTGTACATCAGTGTTTTAGTTGTAAAAAGTGCGGAAGTCAGGAAAAGAGTTGTCCCTTTTGTGGTTTATAAAAATATCCTTTAAACAATCCGGTTCAGCGTACGGTCTTGAGATCCGTTATCCGTCTTAAATACGGCAGCAGAGCTACTGTTTAGATTAAGATTTTAAATAAATCCGACTGTTATTTACAACATTCAGGCGTAAGATTTCTTTGCAAGTCATACAGCACTCTATTTCTTTTCCAGGATCCGAGGGCATCGGTCCATGCAATCTCAAGGCCGGCCCGACCATCCAGAATACCTAAATGAATGATGTATGTAATCCAGAATTTGAAAAACGGAAGGACAATCATTGCGGGAAGTGTAGTTCTTTTACCCTTACGAAATCGGTCCCTTGCTGAAAGTATTGCATAATCCTTCACCTTTCTAAGCCGTTGTGCATATGAATCATACGAATAATGGAGCAATTTGCCTTTCAGTAACTTTTGGGAATAGGAAGGATGAAATTTCAGTTTCTCATGGACAAATTCGCCCTGCCATCTTGCTTTTCGACGGTCAAATATTCGGGNGATACGATCGGGATTCCAATGGCAGAAACGAATCCTGCGACCACAGTAGTAATTGGCTCTGTCCAGAATATAGATGGTTTCTTCATTGAAATCTTCGATAAGGATATGGTCGATCAATTCTTCCGATAATACTTCATCTGCATCGAGGGAAAGTATCATATCGTGTTGCGCCATACTGTTTCCCACATTTTTTGTTGCGCTATAGCCCAGCCAATCCTGAAACACGACTCTGGCACCCATATCCCGGGCTATTTCGGGTGTATTGTCCTCACTGCCTGAATCCAACACGATGATGTCGTCACTCACCCTGCGGGCAGCTCCAATCACTTCGCCAATGTGCCGTGAAGCATTATTGGCTATGATGACTACAGACAAGGGTCGGTTCAAAACTCTAATGTTGATTTCAGATTACTCAACTATTTCTGGGATTAGGACCATATTGATTAAAATNCTTCTCTCCACCTGTTAGGGCAATGTAGAAGTTATAGAAAGGAATAAAGAAAANAATGCCTTNTTTACCGACATCCTGCATACGTCGCATTCCTGTAGCCANAAAGGGGATCAGGCCAATGGGACTGATATATAGAGGTAAAAACCGGAATTCGATGAGCTCACCTATATAGCCAAATACCAACATAAATGTGATAANAANAAGCATAGCACCCCAAAATTCGGTTCGACTGGCCCTGCCCTTTATATTGATCCATTTTTTAATTGTCTCCATCCGGCATTCATTTTAAGTGATAATAACGGATTGCAAAAGTACAAATTAAAGAGATAAAATGAGGAGATTTTGAGCCGATTGGATACATGGAGAGATGCTCGTTTTCTTTCAGGCTCCAATGCAAAGTGAATTAAGGAACAATTAAACCGGATTTTTAGCTTTAAAAGACAACCTCAACATTAAATATTTTATAGAAAAACTATGATTATTACCGGATAAATAGTGATTAACTGCTTTGGATGTTATACCAAGATGATTTATATAAGAGTTCATAAATTTTTGGTATTGCACAATATACTGTATGCTACATTTCTACAGTTGTACTACGGGTTTGTTACTTTAATAGGGAAAGCACACCTTCCGACTTCTATTTCTGCAGCTAGATTTTTTAATAATTTTTAAAGATACCTTCAAGTTAAATATAATTTCCATTGGAATGAATGATGTGAGTTATAGACCGATTTGGGTGTCATCTATTGACATTGACCTGTACGGATTATGAACACAGATCAGTACATTTACCTTTAATGCTGATTTGCAATTGCAAAAGTGGTAAGTTGTGATTTTGAAATTAATATAGTTCAATTTGAGGCATCGTCTTTAGGCTAATTCCGGTGCAGAAGGTGCGGTCTAAGCTAATTGGGACAAACAGACACCTTTCTTCAACAAATAAATGTCAGAATCATCCGAACCCTTATAGAGAGATTTCTGTTTTCTATAAAGATATTAAATTCGGAGGATTGATTATTCTTTTTTAGTGCTTTCCCTTTATTATTTATACTTTTGCAGCTTAATTACCGAGACTATCATGAAAGAAAAATAAAGGATATTGGGCAGCTTAAGATAATAGCTACCCAGGTTCGGCGCGATATACTGCGCATGGTCTACATTGCTTCCAGCGGTCATCCGGGTGGCTCACTGGGGTGCGCCGAATTATTGACGGCACTTTACTTCAGCGTCATGGACCAGTCGGAGGAGTTTAAGATGGATGCCAGGGGAGAGGATGCCTTTGTGATGTCCAATGGGCATATTTCACCGTTGCTATACAGTGTTTTAGCGCGGCGCGGATATTTTCCGCTGGAGGAACTATCTACTTTCCGAAAACTAAACAGCCGGCTTCAGGGTCACCCGACTACTCATGAAGGTTTGCCGGGTATAAGAGTTGCCACCGGTTCGCTGGGTCAGGGTTTTTCAGTTGGTGTCGGTATCGCTCTTGCTAAGAAGATGGACAATGATCCGGGATTTGTTTTTGTCTCTACCGGTGACGGAGAGTTGCAGGAAGGTCAGATTTGGGAAGCTGCCATGTTTGCTCCTTTTCATAAATTGGATAACCTTATTGTCATCGTTGACTGGAATGGCCAGCAGATCGATGGTCCAAATAATGAAATCCTGAGTCTTGGCGATCTGGAAGGCAAATGGCGTACCTTCGGCTGGCGGGTTGTGGTGACCAATGGGAATGATATGGAGTCCATAGTTAACGCCTTGGAAGAGGCTAAGACTCATCGCGGTTCGGAAATTCCAACGGTCATCCTGATGCGCACCAATATGGGCGAAGGTGTTGACTTTATGATGGGTACCAACAAGTGGCACGGAAAGGCCCCAAACAAGGATCAGGTTGAGATCGCACTTGCACAGCTGGAAGAAACCTTAGGTGACTATGTATATAACGAAAATTATCAGGCTCCACTACCAAAACATTAAATCATGAATATCCACGATATAGTAGCAACCGGTAAAAAAGCAACCCGTGATGGATACGGTGAAGGTATCTTTGAAGCCGGAAAAAGAAATAAGAATGTCATAGCTATGGTAGCCGACCTGCTCGGTTCCCTGAAACTGGAACAATTTATTGAGGCATTTCCTGACCGATTCGTCCAGATGGGTATCGGGGAGGCTAATATGATGGGCGTGGCAGCAGGATTGGCGACAGCCGGCAAGATTCCATTTACCGGCACTTTCGCCAATTTCTCCACAGGACGTGTATATGACCAGATAAGACAATCCATTGCCTATTCCGGAAAAAATGTGAAAATATGTGCATCACACGCAGGTTTGACCCTGGGCGAGGATGGTGCCACACACCAGATTCTTGAAGATATAGGCTTGATGCGTATGTTGCCGGGAATGACAGTTATTTGCCCCATCGATGCCAATCAAACCAGGCAGGCGGTACTTGCTTTGGTTGACCATCAAGGCCCTGCATATCTACGGTTTGGTCGTCCGGATTGGCCTGTTTTCACTGATGCAGAGACACCATTTGTCATCGGCAAGGCAGACAGATTGGGATCAGGTACAGATGTAAGCCTTTTCGCTACCGGTCATATGGTATGGAATGCCGTAGAGGCTGCAAAATCTCTGGAAGCCCGGGGCGTTTCAGTTGATGTCATCAGTGTGCCTACCATCAAGCCGTTGGATGCAGATACTATCCTGGATTCGTTTTCAAAGACGCATTGCGGCGTGGTTTGTGAAGAACACCAGATCAATGGTGGTCTCGGCGATGCCATAGCTCATCTCGTCACCCAAAACAAGCCTTACCCATTGGAATTTGTTGGTGTAAATGATAAATTCGGTGAAAGTGGCAAACCGCTTGACTTACTTAAAAAGTACGGTCTTGATGCAGAAGATATCGTTGCGGCTGCCCATAAAGTTTTAAAAAGAAAGTAATCTCATGGCCAAAAGCTAAGTCTGGTGCTTCCGCACCAAGATCGATGAAATTCAACAGTAAGTTATTACATGCCGGCATTGAGCCGGATCCGGGTACGGGTGCTATTATGACGCCCATCTTCCAGACTTCGACCTATGTCCAGGAAGAACCGGGTGTACATAAGGGTTATGAATATGCGAGAACAGCCAACCCGACTCGAACTGTCCTTGAGGCCAATCTGGCAGCCCTTGAAAATGGCACATTTGGACTTTGCTTTTCCAGTGGGCTTGGTGCCATGGATACTATCCTGAAATTGCTAAGCCCCGGTGATGAAATCATCTCCACCAACGATCTTTATGGGGGATCTTACAGACTGATTACACGAGTATATGGCAGATTCGGCATCAAGAGTCACTTTATCGACCTCAATGATACCGCGCAGCTTGAGCGACTGATCAACCCACGAACCAGGCTGATCTGGATTGAGACACCTACCAATCCGATGCTCAATATAGTCGACATACGCAAGGTGACCAAGGTAGCAGAGAAGTATGGGATAATCACCTGTGTGGACAATACCTTTGCATCACCCTATCTGCAACAACCGCTCGATCTGGGAGCTGATATCGTTTTGCATAGTGCAACCAAATACCTGGGCGGCCACAGCGATGTGGTCATGGGTGCTGTAGTGTGTCGTAANAAGGAAATTGAAGACCAGCTTCGCTTCCTCCAGAACGCATGTGGTGCCACACCCGGCCCGATGGATTGCTTCCTGGTGTTGAGAGGTATCAAGACACTCCATGTGAGGATGAAACGAGCCTGCCGCAATGCTGCCAGAATAGCCGAGTTTCTCAAGACACATCCGGCAGTCAACAGGGTCAATTTTCCCGGATTCAAGACACATCCCGGTCATGAACTTGCTGCCTCTCAGATGAAAGACTTCGGAGCCATGGTGTCCTTTGACCTTAAAAAGGATAGTACGGAAGAAGCAAAAGCCGTACTTAGAAAGTTCAGAATGTTCTCACTTGCCGAATCCCTTGGCGGCGTGGAATCTTTGGTTGGCCACCCGGCTACCATGACCCATGCGTCAATACCCAGGGAGGAAAGAATCAAGGTCGGTCTAACAGACTCNCTGATCAGACTGAGTGTGGGGATAGAGGACTTTGATGATCTGAAAGCCGATCTTGAACAGGCTTTGAAATAATGCCGTCCGGAAATTATTCCCTGTCAATCTGTATTCCCGTGTTTCGGCAAGATGTCCGGAATCTGGTGAATCAATTGTCAGAACAGGTGGATAATGTGAATATTCCGGTTGAAATATTGATTGCAGATGATGGGTCTCCGGAGGAATTCATGGTGATTAACCGGGATTGTGCCAATAAAAGGAATATACTCTTTTTGGAAATACAATTAATGTGGGTCGTGCTGCTATCCGCAATTTTTAGCTAAGCATAGCAAAGGAAGCCATTTGTTGTTCCTGGATGGCGATTCTTCTATTGAACATTCGGATTTCTTAAGCAAATACATCGAATGTATCAACACGAACCCGGATGCTGTATGGTGCGGAGGTACATACTTTCCTATAAACAAGGCCGATTCTGTACATTCGCTGCATTTTCGTTATGGCAATCAAGTGGTTGCCCGACTGCATTCCCACCAAGACAAAAACGGAAGGTTCTTTTTCATGTCTTCCAATTTTATGATACCAAGTCAGGTTTTCATGGCGATAGGTTTCGATGAAAACATCAGAAATTACGGCGCGAAGATACCTTGTTTGGGTGCCGGTTGGAGCAGAACTTAATTCCTGTACTTTCAGTACAAAATGCAGTGATGCATGATGATCTTGACACGAACGAGGTGTTTATCCATAAGACAGAACAATCCGTTCGAAACTTGAGGTCGTTGATTTCTTTGCCGCAGTATAAGGATTGCCTGCAGAAAACCGGTCTGGTAAAGTCATTCCTTTTTCTTGGAAAATGGAGGTTGGCCGGACTGTATCGCATCTTTTCGGCATGATCATACACCTTGTCCTACATAATTTACGGGGAGCTAAGCCTTCCCTCAACCTTTTACAGGCATATAAGCTATATTTGATGGTAAATCATGGACATGAGGATAGGGTTTGATGCTAAAAGACTGTTTGTCAATAATACCGGCCTTGGTAACTATAGCCGGACCTTAGTGGAAAATTTGCACCGATTCCATCCGGAACATGACCTCTATCTGTATGCTCCTCGTCTGGTGAGAAATGACCGGACTGAGGTATTCTTTGAGTCGGGTTATCGGTTGCGCTCTCCTCTGGGTCCCGCTAAAATGGGCTGGCGAAGCTTTGGTATGACACATGATCTTAGAAAAGATGGGATAGAGCTGTATCATGGCTTGAGTCACGAATTGCCTTTCAATTTGGAAAAATCAAAAATCCCTTCGGTCGTTACTATCCATGATCTTCTGTACAAGTATTTTCCAATGGATTTTCCGTTAATTGACCGGTGGGTTTATGANAAAAAATTCAGCGCAGCCTGTTCGAAAGCTGACCGAATCATTGCCATCAGTGAAGCCACACGGACTGATATTATGGAGCATTTTGGTATCCGGCCGCAAAGGATTCAGGTGATTTACCAGACGATCCATCCTATTTTCAGGCACACTCCTGCCATGGAAACCATTTCAAATGTCAGGGAAAAATACAATCTCCCGGCTGAATTTATTCTGTATGTCGGCTCCATCATCAGGAGAAAGAACCTGGAAGTCCTCATCAAGGCACTGGACCTGATGCCTCCCAAAAAGCGGCTTCCATTGATAATCGTAGGCAACGGCAAGATATACCTGGATTATATAGAACAACTCATTGACGATCTCAAACTGCACCACAACATCATAAGAATCAAGAACCCCAGTCTGGATGAAATCAACATTTTTTACAGGCTGGCATCTATTTCAGTGTATCCGAGCCTGATGGAAGGATTTGGCCTTCCGGTGCTGGAGTCCATAGCTTGCGGCACTCCCGTCATCACCACTCGAAGGTCTTCATTGGTAGAGGCAGGAGGAAAAGTAGCCTATTACATCGATGGCGGTGATGAGGAGGAATTGGCAGCCTTGATGATGCANAAAATAGGAACAAAAGAATCTTTTGGGGAAAACATTGAAGTTCAAAGGCATTTGGCACAGTTTTATCCGGAAAGGCTGACAGAACAGCTTGATAATCTGTATAAGGAAGTGAAATCCGGCAGATGAAGTTATAGCCTGTTGATTTCCATACTAATTAGGTTATACCAAATTATTATGAACTATTATATAAATCATCTTGGTATAGCCTGGTGTTTATGTGGTTTGGAAAACGGTGGATTCCTGCGTGGCCTAAGGAATCAGCCTTGCCATCAAGACATCCGGTTGTTGCATGTAGAATTTATTATACTGTAATAATTACGGAATGTCATTGTGTCAGAAACATATCCATAGTGGACTACACTCCTCTGAATTATCATATTACGCAAATTGTATTGGTCGGAGATGAAAAAGGAATCCCACAAAAGTCCCGAAAGAAATTGGCAAAGTGTATGATAACTATTTATGACGGTGGTGGATCTGTCGGAGGATCTTCGGCAAGATCAGTAATTATACGGGACTCAATAGTGCCATACTCCGCTTTGAACATTTTGATGAATATCAAAAAATAGGAAATAATCAACGGGCCGAAAACCAGTCCGGGCAGCCCGAATATATTCAGCCCCATGAAAACACCCAAAANAGTCACAACTGGATGAACATCGCCCATCTTGCTGGAAACGTACATCCTGATAAGATTATCCACATTGCCAAGGACGATAAGGCATCCGATGCCGACCACAAGGCCTTCGGTGATCTTTCCCATAGCGAGAAGTATGACGGTGATGGGAACCCAAATGATACCGGTACCTACCAATGGAATGATGGAGGCCGCTCCTGTAAGTATAGCCCAAAGACCGGCATCTTCAACTCCGGCATACAGGTATAAGAAGAAGGCAATCAAGCCCTGGACGACAGCAATGATTGGAACCCNCACGGCATTGATAAAAGTCATGTTGTGTAATTCGATGCCCAATAATTTCAGATTATTCTCCCGCATAGGCAAATACCTGACAAGCGATTTCTCCAGTTTGCCATAATTGACCAGGAAATAATACAAGAGGAAATACATGACCACGATGGTTGTAAGTACACCGAATATGTTGTTAAGGACGCCTGTCAACAATGAGCCTACCAATGAAGTCATCCGCGAGATCATCTCGCCAACCTTGATTTCAAACGGCAACAACTTGATCTTCTCGAGGACTAAATCCAGGATATTGTTGAAGGCCTGAGGTTGATTGATATAATAGATGACTTTGTTGGCAATCAGAAGACCCATCATCGTAAATGGCAGGACTACAATAAAAAATGATAAAAGAATGATAATAAGGGCTGAAACAGTCTTGCCGATCTTGAATTTTTCCACCAGACGGCTCATCTGCCGTCTAAATAGAATATAAAAGATACTTGCACCTAAGGCTGCTGTTATGAAAGCGGACAGGTTTGACACAATTGTCACCCCGGNTTCAACGATCAGAAATAGGAAAATGTATTTTTGGATGAGCCTGTCGTTCGTCATGTTTAATTCATTTAAGAATCAAATGTATAAAAATTGTGATGGATTTTAAATATTTGGCAATCAGTAAATATCATACTTTTATTTATTTAAAAATTTGAAAATATGAACAGCCTCTCTTGGTATTTGTTTGAAAAGAATTATATTTGCACCGCTTACGAAACAGGGTCGGTTGGCCGAGCGGTTAGGCAAAGGTCTGCAAAACCTTCTACGGCGGTTCGAACCCGCCACCGACCTCTTTCTTTTGATATACTCCCCTTATTTGATTGGAATACAGTAAGAACTGAATTGTGGTCCTTACCGTAATTGAGACAAGGCCTTCTGAATATTTTTTGAAAACTACCAATGGGATTTTAAATGAATGTTCAACTTTAATTCTTTTTCCAACCATGGTTTTGCCGGGAGAAATTTCAAAAGAAATCAGGCTTATGCCTCACAATGACTGGTCTGTTTTGCATTTTCCGGATCATGCTGAATCTATGGAAGACGATGTCAGGTTTCATTTCCGGGATCCGGAAGAACTCAAATATGCCGATCCGGAAGACATCGTGGAAGAAGACAATGGTTTTCCATTGCATATAAGCCTGACCTGTATTGCGTTGTACCTATTTGCAACAGGTATGATATTTCTTTTGGTCCAAAATTGGAATCAGGACAGGACACCTTATTTTGTCAGAATTTTCATATCTATAATTTCAGCGACTTATCTGATTTTTAGGTTCCACAAGCGACCTGTTTTGAAATCCTGATTCAGATTCGTAATGTTTCTCTTTCTGCTAGTCAGGATAGTTCTTTTCAGGCACGTTCAATGCAATATTCATGAGAAGTTAATTCAACTGAATATCTGATAGCCGGAGATAGCTATTCCAATCGTTATGTGCCGGATTCAACATCACATCTTTTATATCATAGGCTCACGTTTCGGAAATGACCAGGCATAACGCTATTCGGCTTTTGAAAATCCAACGAATGATAATTGCTATCTTATTGTGGAAAACCGTTTGGGTGGTTCAATACTCCAAATGAATGTTCACGCAGGTCAGCCCGGTTTTCCTGTCACTCAGACTTTGTCACTTCCTGTTATTTGTCTCAACTTGACAGGCATTGAATTCATCAAAGTGACTCATGATTTGGTCTTTTATTTTAAAGGTTCGACCGATAAATAGGATCCTTCATTACCCTGGTTTTCAATCTCTGCAGGCAAGTCACCTTTATCATCAGAAAGGAACGCAATGGATTGAATGCCAATATTCAAGCATTTTTACAAGGAAAATACCGGCAAGATTATATTAAAATTTGATCATAAAACTTTGTCAATAGACATCAAAGCAAATTTGTAACTTTAAGATTTTAAAGTAATTGAATATTTTCGCCTCGACTTTAAACTAATCGTAACCATCCTTGGATCATGTGGTCATATCGTATTCCAATCTTTGCATACAATCAAATTTATATTCTGATGAAGAGAATTACTTTGGCCGGTTGTATAATGGTGCTTACTGTCTCGTGCTTCGCTCAAAAGAATTTAAAAGACACAATCAATGAAAAAGAGCAGCAGGTATCAGAAGTGCAGAATGATAATCAAAATTTAAATCAGTTCAAGGTTTCCGGATACATCCAGGCACAAATACAAAGCGGAAGCAAGGACGCAACGCTTCGGGTAGGCAATAAAAATACAGATCCTGATCATCGTTTTAATCGTTTTGGCATCAGAAGAGGCAGAGTTAAATTGACCTATACNAAAAACATTGTTTCCGGTGTCTTTCAGCTTGACATCACTGAAAGGGCAATCTCATTGAAGGATGCATATATATCCATACAAGATCCTCATTGGGGCATTTATTCAATCAGGGCCGGTGTATTCAATCGGCCCTTCGGGTATGAGGTTGCCTATTCTTCTTCCAGGCGGGAATCTCCGGAAAGGGCNTTNGTCAACACAATCCTGTTTCCTAACGAAAGAGATCTGGGGGCGATGCTGACCCTTCAAGGACCCAAGGCTTCTATGTGGAATTTTTTCAAACTGGAGGCAGCAATAATCGCGGGCAACAGCATACGGATCGACATGGATAATCGGAAGGANTTTTTAGGGAGGGTGTCCTTTAATAAAGCCTTCGGCGAAAAGATCAACCTGAGTGGAGGCTTGTCCTATTATTTGGGTGGGGTATATCAAGGTAGCTACAATGTGTATACCATGAAAGGGCGCTCATTTCTGCTGAGTCATGATACCACCAACCTTGGAGCCTTTACCAAAAGGGAATACTGTGGTGTGGATCTACAGTTTGAAGCTACCACCAGGCTCGGTATGACAAGGTTGTATGGTGAGTTTCTCACAGGTGTACAACCGGGAGATGAACAAGATTCCCAAAGTCCGAATTATTCAAAATTGCCTACCACCGATACCTACATAAGACCTTTCCGGGGTGGTTATATCACATTTGTACAGGATGTNGGGCGCATGCCGCTTGCAGTGATTGTCAAATATGATATTTACGACCCCAACACTGATGTTGCCGACAATGACATCGGCCTGAATGGCACTGGTACGGGAGATGTGGCTTTTGAGAACATTGGTTGCGGCCTTATGTGGCACATCCGCGATGACTTGAAGCTGACTGGATATTATGATCACATCATCAACGAAAAGACTTCCAATCTAAATGCGTATGTTCAAGATATGGAAGATGATGTGTTTACCCTACGCCTTCAATACAAATTTTAATACCGAAGGTACATTCGTTATAGACCAATTTCATTGATCTATACGACTGTAACCTCGGCATCCCCGAATCGCTTAGCTCTCGGGACAAGTATACCAAAAATTTATGGACTATTATTTAAATCCTCCTGGTATAACATCTCAGGGATTCCTTAAGGAAAGAACCTTTTAATTTTTGGCAACTTTAAGACATGAAATGATTATTTCCATTTCGTGTCTTTGATTACTTCAGTATTGAAAGGAAAATCCCGCTTGCTGTGGCACTGAGAAATGACCACATGCCATGGTCTTATACCAATCCCAGGAACAGCAGAGTCGGATCTTCGAGGAGTTTCTTCACTCTCACCAGAAAGGTTACTGAGCTGGAACCGTCAATGATCCTGTGGTCATAGGACATGGCAAGATACATCATCGGCCTGATCTCTACCTGATTGCCTACCGCAATAGGCCTGTTGATGATGGCATGCATACCCAGGATTGCTGATTGTGGTTCATTGAGGATTGGGGCGCTNNTCATCATACTTCCGAAGATTCCGCCGTTGGTAATTGTAAATGTACCTCCGCGCATTTCTTCCAATGTCAGTTTGTTGTTGCGTGCCTTCTCTGCAAGTTCCTTAATTTTAAATTCTATTTCGTGCAGATTCAGGCTCTCCACATTATGTACGGGCGGCACAACCAGACCTGTCGGTGTGGAAACTGCGATAGATATATCGGCATAATCGTGGTAGATGACATCTTCACCATCGATGGCGGCGTTGATTTCCGGCATTTCAAGCAAAACTGCGGCACAAGCCTTGGCAAACAAGGACATGTAGCCGAGCTTGATGCCATATTTTGCAACGAATGCATCCTGATATTTGGCCCTCATCGCATTGATATTGGTCAGGTCTACCTCATTGAAGGTGGTTAGCATGGCCGTGTTGTTCTTGGCGGAAACCAGGCGGTTGGCTATGGTTCGACGCATGCGGCTCATCTTTTCCCTGCGTTCATTGCGGGAGAAAGCGGTTGTTTGGTTTGATTCAGTCGCTGCTCCGGATTTTTGTTCTTCTGCCCTGGATGGCTGTACTGATTGGTTTTGAGCTTTCTGAGCATCATCCTTGGTAATCCTGCCATCTTTTCCGGTACCTGTTACGGATCCGGGGTCGATGCCTTTTTCTGAAAGGATCTTACCTGCTGCCGGTGAGGGCGTTCCGGTTGCATAATTAGAAGTTGTAGGTTCCGGCTTTGCCTGTTTTTCTTCAGCAGTAACCGAAGTCTCGACAGGTTTGGTTTCAGTCGTACTTCCTGCAAAAGAAGTGTCTATCTTCGCTACGAGGTCGCCTATCTTCAGGTCGTCACCCTCCCCGGCAACATAAATCAATTTTCCGGCTGCCTCTGCAGGGAACTCCAGTGTTGCCTTGTCTGACTCGAATTCACATATTGGTTCATCCATGTTGATGATGGCACCATCTGCCTTAAGCCATTGGGAGAGTGTTACTTCATTGATGGATTCTCCGATGGTGGGCGCACGCATTTCGACGATACTCATAGTTGATTTTTAGATTGATCTAAATATTTTTTAAGCATGTTAAATTTTGTCTAACACGCTAAGTTAGAACATTATTCCATCTCAAACAAAAGAATATCGGGGAAGTTTTAAGGAATCGATAAAAAGGGATGCATTAATGCGTTTTTTCTGAAGTAAAACAAATGCATCTACATCAAAATGCTGGTCTGAAGTTCCTTTCCGGTCAGCATTCTGACTCCACATAAGCAGCTTTTATTTATTGTTTTATCAGCCTCCTTGCTAACTATGACCCCTTATGTCTGTCAATCTGGCAAATTTAAATCCTTCATAGCGACTCAAACCAGCACATTAATTCCTTTAAGGCTCAACGGTTTTCATTTTTCAAATGCCTGTATCGAAAATTTTGACTGATGGAGTATCTTCCAATCCCGGACAGGTTGTAATATCGTTTGTGAAGTTTTGACAGGTGGCTGCTCCTTTCTGATCAAGGGTATGAGTCACATGCAGGCATAGATATAGTTATTGTACCCTTACAATAGCTTCATTCAGTAGCAATACCTTCCCTTATAGGGACATAAATCTTCCCGGCTCCTGCATCTTCTATCGAAGTCCGGTTTCTTCCGGAAAACTTTTTCAGGCTTACATCCCACCGTATTTTCTTCAAGGGGCGTGTCTTGTAATGCTTTTATTCTCCCTTAACTACTTTTTCCGTAATCACCGTACCCGACTCATCTCTCAGAGTAAGAATATATGTCCCGGCAGCAAAATCGGCCATATTTATTTCAAGTTTTTCGGTTCNTATTCCTACAGTGATGGTTTTGAGCGCCAAAGGTTTGCCCAACATGTCAAACAAGCCGATTTCTATTTTTCCTTGTTTTTGACATATAATATTCCCGGACAACTTGCCACCTGCCGGAATCAACCTAATCAAGCGATCGAGGGTGAAGCTACGCTTTCCGGCGTCTATTGTCACAATCTTGCTGAAGGAGACGTTGCCCGATTGATCGATGATCATCAGACGATAATACTGCAAGTGATTTGTTTCGGCAGATATATCTGTAAAAGTGTAGGATACAGATGGTTTATTTTGGGCCGTCATGAAGCCGATTGGGCTGAAGAGCTTGCCATCCCGACTTTTCTCGACGAGATATTCCCGGACATTTCTTTCATCAATACCTGACCATTGAAGTATATTGACTGTTCCTTCATTTCTGCCGGTAAATGACAGTAAGTTTAGTGGTAGCGGAATATTTTGTTTAAATATGATGGAAAAGTCCTCGACCTGACCATTGGTGATGTTTTGGCACGGTCCTGAAACGCCGGACGGGCTTGTAATCACCCTGAGTCTTAAAAGTTTATTCATAATTGGACTTGCGGGTGTTGTAAAGTTAAAATTCACTGTGCCACAATAGTAATTTGAAGAACTGGAAACCACTAATTCTCCCCCACCAAATTCTCCGTTATCATTGTAATCAATATAAGCCTTAATATTTTCATAAATAATGGGATTACTGGCACAATTTCCAACAGTAAATGACATCGTATAGGTGGTGGAAGGTTCCAGGGTAGCAATATTGGTACATGAACGATCCACATAAATACTGCCATCATCTGAACCGACACCACTGTTACTCGTCATCCCATTGAGTGCAAACATCTGTAATCCGGCATTGCCGGGAGGATTGGTTGGCAAGGGACATGCATTTTGATTCAAAGCCGGAGCATTTCCGACTATAACAGCATTGGCTAAACCATAGGAGCTATTGCCCGACACTATCAATGCAGAATAGGTTCCGACTGTATTGTAGGTTACAACGGGTTGTTGATCAGTGCTGGTCGATGGGGTTCCACCTGCAAAGGTCCAGGTTCGGGTCTNCCCATTGACGGACTTATCCTTATAGTATACCGATCCGCCTCCACAGATTGATCCCGGCTGCATCGCAAAGTATGCACTTACACTGCCCGTGCAATCAGACAGGCTAGTATAGGTGGGTATTTCATTATTTATCGTTGTTTTTGACAAAGAAGACCAATCATTAGAGACTCCAACAGAAGGAGCCATGATATAGGGATCTCCAGAATTATCATGACCCGCACCAAAATTATGACCCATTTCATGTGCCGTCATGACGCGTAAGCTTGTAGGATCAGAAGTAAAATCCTGAAGAATGTGATACTTATATCCGGTGACCCCAACCGTTCCTACATAAGCAAGGCCTACTGTCGAGCCATCAAAATCACGGTTTGTCCAAAATTGCCCCAAATCATGAGCTACTCCGAATCCGCCATTATAAGACCACGTAGAGAATCTTGGCAGGACTGTATTTGCGTTAGTTGATGCTGTATTGGGGGTCAGCGGGTCATTGGCATAAGATGTGCTGATATATTGGGTGACGATAGTAAATTCTATATTCTCAACGAATTCGTGTCTGTAGTTGAAAGCTACATTGTTCATCACGGAAATATTATGGTTCTCAACATTTGTCACAGAATTGCTGAATTTGGTGTACATGGAGGCATCGGTAGCAATGGCTAGTTCCACTTGTTTACATTGGCCGGTTCTGGCTTCCAACATCTCATGGTAGTCATTTTTATGTTCATGCAACGCTGTAACACCACAAGAGAAGGAGCCATCCGGCTTAACCTCACTCGCATCATATAAGAGGAGGGAACTGCGATCGGCCGTATGGTCCATTATCCACTCCTGCTCTATAAATAGGGTCTTTGTACTATCCACAATCATCGCATTGATGAAGTCATGATCGATGGTTAGACTGATGGAAGCGCTTCGTCCTTCTGCTACACCAAAATATGTTTTTGTGCTGATGTCTCTACTGACTACATTGCCGGAAGCTCCTGCTATTGTAGTAAAATAATCAGGAGAAATCAAACTGTTCTCTTCCAGGCGGAATGTCCAGTTGCTGCTTTCGGCTTCTATAGTAAGAACTTGTCGGTTATCGACTATGGAGTTATAAAGTTTCCGTATATCGACATTTACTACCTTAGCATTTGGCATCTTCTGACGCAGTACCGGACTTAATGCCTCATTATTGGGTTTGAAATGAAGGAAGCCCTGGCTGTATATTTGACCGATGGACGTGATCAAAAAAATGAAAATAACAATAATTCCGGTTCGGTACATAGGTAGTACTTTTGATTGATTAAACAAAAATGAAGTGTGTGCTTTTGGGTGGGAGATTGAAGTCAAGACAATTCAGGCCGGAATGTGCTAAGAGCGTGGATCCAAACCTATGGATGTCTTCATGGTTATGGCTGGGTGAGTTGCAAATCCAATTGGACAAAGCAATATATTAATATTAATACGAATATATAACTTTCTCCTGAAAATGCGTATATAAAATTATGTTATTAACAAAAAATTTGTTGAATAATAAGAATACCTTGAGTTCTTTGATAAAAATATAATCAAAAAACTTATACTTTAGTTTGAATCTGAATTTGTTGATCGGCATGGGGAAGATGTCCATGTATACCGAGGTAAAAGGGATATTCAGTTATTGATTGGCTTCCAATTTTTAGTGAATAGCATGTCGCCGGAGTTATTAATTTGACAGGAATCATGTCTTTAGAGTTTTATATCCCTTGAGGCAATATTTGCCCTTTTATCTTCGGATCGTTCAATACGTTCAGATTTCTTTTCCTAATCTCCTTAATTTTTATCAACTTTGCGCCTTACAATTTTAATTTAAAAATGGATTTATTTGAAAGATTGAAAGCTTCTGACAAAGGCCACCTTGGCCGATATTCGGAAGAAGCTGACGGATATTATATGTTTCCCAAGCTGGAAGGCGAATTAGGTCCCCGAATGACCTTTAACGGAAAGGAAGTGATCAACTGGAGTATCAACAATTATCTTGGTCTGGCCAACCACCCGGAAGTACGCGCCGTAGATGCTCAGGCTGCCAAGGATTGGGGGCTGGCTTATCCGATGGGCGCNCGTATGATGAGCGGTAACACCAGGCTGCACGAGCAATTGGAAAGCGAACTGGCTGAATTTGTCCATAAGGAATCGTCCATCTTGCTCAATTATGGATATCAGGGCGTTGTTTCTGCTATTGATTGTCTTGTAAGTCGACACGATGTCATTGTATATGATTCGGAAAGCCATGCCTGTATTGTAGATGGTGTCAGGTTGCATTTGGGTAAGCGGTTTGCCTTCGATCACAACAATATGGAAAGCCTCCGTACTAATCTCCAACGTGCCAAAAACATCATCGATGAGACAGGTGGAAGCATTTTGGTGATTTCAGAAGGTGTATTTGGCATGCGTGGAGACCAGGGTAAGTTGAAAGAAATCGTAGCCATGAAGAAGGAATTTCCGTTTCGACTGTTTGTGGATGATGCGCATGGATTTGGCGCCCTGGGCAAGAATGGGGAGGGTGCCGGCGTTGAGCAGGGAATCCAGGACGAAATAGATATTTATTTTTCCACCTTTGCCAAGAGTATGGCCAGTATTGGCGCTTTTATTGCCAGTGATAAGTTTGTGGTGGACTATATCCGGTTCAACATCAGAAGTCAGATATTCGCGAAGTCTATGCCCATGCCGCTTGTAGTGGGCAACCTGAAGAGACTTGACATGATCCGCCGAAGCCCCGAATTTAAGAATAAGCTTTGGGACAATGTCAACTACCTGCAGAATGGCCTTAAATCAAGAGGATTCGATATCGGCTCCACGAATAGCTGTGTGACTCCTGTATATTTAAAGGGCAGTATCGAAGAGGCCATGGTATTGGTTCATGATCTGCGAGAGAATTACGGAATATTCTGCTCCATGGTGGTATATCCGGTCATACCAAAGGGCATGATCATCCTGCGATTGATACCGACTGCAGTCCATAGCAAGGAGGATATCGATCAGACGCTGGAAGCATTCAGTATGATCAAGGATAGGTTGTATAGCGGTGAATATGCAAAGATTGCCGCTGAGCGATACGTAGCAAAAACCTGATGAAGACAGTATAATTCCATTACCATTCTAACAGAATATTATATTTTGAAGCCTTATATCAGCGGAATACAGCAAATAGGAGTCGGGGTAGCCGATGTCCATGAAGCCTGGAAATGGTACCATCGAGCATTCGGAATGGATATCCCGGTGTTTGAAGAAGCGGCGACTGCGGCATTGATGCTGCCTTATACCGGAGGTAAGCCGCAGGACAGACATGCTATCCTGGCCTTGAATCTCCGCGGTGGCGGTGGTTTTGAAATATGGCAATACACCAGCAGGACACCTCAGAAAGCAGCTTTCGAAGTGAAAGCCGGTGACCTGGGTATCTTTATTGCCAAGATCAAGACTTCTGATATCAANAAGGCATTCAGCCACCTGATTGATTGTGGGGCAACAATGCTGTCTGAACCGGCGCAATCCCTCAATGGCATGCGACATTTCTATGCCAAAGATCCATATGACAACCTGTTTGAAATCATCGAACAAAAGGATTGGTTCTCTTCGGGGCCGGGAGTCTTTGGNGGGTGTTGCGGGGCAGTGATTGGTGTTTCCGACATTGAAAAGTCCAAACTTTACTATAAGGCCTTGTTGGGTTATGAAACGATCTCCGGAGAGACTGAAGTAATGGACAATGAATGGCGGAATATCCCCGGTGGTGAAAAGAAATTCAAAAGAGCTATCCTTACACACGAATACCCGCGAAAAGGGCCTTTTTCCAAGCTATTGGGCTATACTTCCATAGAGCTGATCCAGGCGTTGGATTATCAACCGAACAAGATCTTTGAAAACCGATTTTGGGGCGACCTGGGATATATCCACCTTTGCTTTGATATCCAAGGTATGGATGAGATGAGAAAACTGTGCGAACAGTTTGGCCATCCATTCACCGTGGACAGTAGCAATAGTTTTGATATGGGAGAGGCCGCAGGTCATTTTTCTTACATCGAGGACCCGGATGGCACACTGATTGAATTTGTCGAAACCCACAAAATACCGATCATCAAGAAGATAGGCTGGTATCTTAACCTAAGAAACAGACCCGCAGACAAAGCATTGCCCAATTGGATGCTTAAGGCGCTGCGATTTTCGAGAAGGGAGTTGTAAGAGGGTTGGTTCGGGAATGTAGTTACTATATCCTGTTAGTTTAGCATTCATCATCAATCCGGATGAAATCTACGGCTATTGAAGGCAGAGTTTCAAAATCGCGCATGGCATTGATGAGTTTGAAACATTCGTAATTACGAAGCTCATCGACACTTATATCTCGGGCTATGACTTGCCCAGAAGCAAGCAGACGTTGCCGGGCGGTCCCGCGAAGTAAAGGCCCGGCAGGGGTATGCCACTCTTCTCCATTGAACAACACTATGTTGCAGTAAGATGAATCTGTAATCAAGCTGTGGCGTATGATTAGGATGTCATCACAATCTTTCTTTTGTTTGAATAACCTGTTCAGGTGGCTTCTATCCGTGTATTTCAAGGAGTAGTCGATATCATTGGCTTCGATGAGGCGCAGGGAAGTAATGTCCCTGATGGTGTATGGTTCCCATGTGGCCTTGCGGGAGTTATGATTATAGCTGATTCGCAGCTTGAAGGTACCTGCATGACAAGCTTCCGGGACAATCAGGCCATCAAAAAGCCCGTTGGCCGGCTCATATCCGTAGTAGGTTGTGTACGAGTCGAGATATCGCATCAGGTGCCATGACGGATGCATGATGATGCCGTTTTCGACCCGGATGGATTCAAAGAGTGGGTACATAGATTTTCTGAATCATTTCAAGGTATTCATCTTCTTCGTTGCTCTGTGCCGTTATGCCTCCACCACTTCTAAACAACAAGCCATCGATTCCCTGTTCAATATATCGGATCGCCACGGCACTGTCCAGGTTATGTCCATCAAAATAGCCGAAGACGCCCGTATAGTAACCACGGGGACCCACTTCAGCTGTCCGGATTATATCCAGGGTTTNTTGCTTGGGTGCGCCGCTGACGGAACCTGCAGGAAGAAGGAGGGTCAACATTTCCCCAAGCCTTGTACGCCAATTGTGTTTCAACCGACCGGCTATTTCGGAACTGGTCTGAAGAATCTCGCCTTTGTACGTCTTGATTCTTTGGACAAAACGGTATTTTATCACCCGGATATCATGCGCGACCATCGCCAGATCATTTCGCATCAGATCCACGATGGTGTTGTCTTCCCATTCTTCTTTAAGATTGTCGAGCAATTTGTTTTCTGCATCTTCTAACCTCGCATCGATGGTGCCTTTCATCGGATAGGTAAATATTTCATCGTCTTTTATCCTGACAAAACATTCAGGAGAAAAAACCACGAATTCATCCCGATAGAGCAACCGATAAGGCGCACGGGCAGTATGGTAAATATCTGACAAGCTGAGATTGCAATCTATGGGTGTTGGAAATGTTAGGTTGAGGAGGTAGGAATCCCCGTGTCGGATATGTTCCTTGACCAACCGGAATCGCTCTGAGTACCATTCCCTGCTAACAGGGCTGCTTTTCAGATCGGGAATTGCTGACATAGGAATATTATCCGTGTTGCTGATGCCGGCGATATCGAAGTGTAATCCATAAGTTGCTGCATCTTCGGGTTTGCAGATAACAGGCTTTTCCATCTCAAAATCCATGAGGAAGACAAATGGCTGTCCGGCAGAAGCCCATTCAGAAGCCTTGTGCGAAAAATCCTCTCTTGTCATTTTCCTATATTTACAAAGTTCTCCAGGATTTGCCTTCCTTTAGCGGTCAGAAAGGATTCAGGGTGGAATTGTATGCCGAAAATCTGCTTGTTCTTGTGCTGGACAGACATCAGGCAATCCTCCCGGGACATGCCCGTTACTGCCAACTCATCCGGCAAATTAAGATGATCTATCTTCCAGGAATGATAAAGGCCCACCTCTATCCTGTCCGGCAAATACCGGTAGATGGATGAACGATTGTCTATCGCAATTCTTTCCCTGTGGCCATGTACGATCGTATCCATCTGCACAAGTCTGCCTCCAAAATATTCACAGATGGCCTGATGGCCGAGACAGATACCGAGCAACGGTTTATCAAGTTTTTCACAATAAGAAATGACATCTCTAAGCTCAGGAAAGTCCGAAGGAGTCATTGGGCCGGGAGATATGATGATGTGGCTGTAATCTTCCAATACAGCAATGTTGAGACCTTTGAAGGCAAAACCCCATATAACACATCATCAAGACTGCGCAATAACTCTACAATGTTGTAGGTAAAGGAATCGTTGTTATCTATCAACAGAATACGCATCTTAAGTTTGCCATAGCTATTTAGAAGGGCAAAAATAATCTAAATAACATTCAGGCAAATATTCATTTCGCGTTGAGTAGGAATGAATATCAATTCGTCTTTGCATACAGACATGATAAACCTTCACCGACCGTGTCAGGTCAATGATACAGGGAATTACTAATACTTTGTTGGGCATTTTATAATATTGGACCATGAACAAAATTTTTACTTTAATGAGAAGGGAAGTAAAAGGGATAATTGCGGCATGATCTTTAGTCTGCCTTGCCATTAACACGTTGGAAAAGCAGTAGCTACACATGAGGGTCTGACGGGTAAGTATGGATCTCTTCCTTATCATACATTCAATGAACATTGTCCCGGGTTGAGTTGAAATATGGATTTACAGGTTTATTATAAGCACGATGGTGGATTCATTTTTACCTGATTGCATAACTTTTCCTTTCGGTCGTTGTTTTAACCCGAAACAAATCCATTGTATTGGTGCGTAAGATTTTCATTGTTATACTTATCCTGTGCATCACAGGTGTTGTTTTTAGCCAATCCAAACAAAATACCATGACAAAGGCTGACAAAAATAATCCATTATTGTGCAATCCGCAGTCCGGGACTTGTGAGGTGCAGGACAGTATGGTTGCAGATTCTGTCCGGATTAATATCTCGCCGTCCGTTACCGACAAGATAAGGGTGGTTTATTTTACCGATCCTATTTGTTCTTCTTGCTGGGGCATTGAACCACAGCTTAGGAAACTGAAGCTCGAGTATGGCGAGGTTATCGATGTGTCTTATCACATGGGTGGTCTGTTGCCGGACTGGAGTTACAACAGTGGCGGAATAAGCAAACCTTCGGATGTTGCAAGCCATTGGGATGAAGTGAGTCTTCATTATGATATGCCGATCGATGGTGATGTTTGGCTGGAGGATCCATTGTCGTCATCCTATCCGCCTTCCATTGCTTTCAAGGCGGCCCAGCTGCAAGACAAGGATAAGGCTTTGGATTTTCTCCGGATAATCAGAGAAATGGTCTTTCTGGAAAAGAAAAACATAACCCGGCTGCAATATATGTCCGAGGCGGCATCGATGGCCGGATTGGATACGGCACGATTTAAGAATGACATCGAAGGGAGAGCGGTGAGCTTGTTTGAAGAAGATCTGCAGTTGGCCCGAACCTATGGAGTGAGAGGATTTCCGACCATCTTTCTGGAAGGCAAGGGTGGCGCGAGNGAAATGGTATATGGTGCCAGGCCCTACGCCTTTTACGAGGTGGCAGTGCTGAAGCTGGCTCCCAATGTAGTCAAGCAGGAGTATAGCAAAGATTGGCAGTTTTTATTTGCCAAATATTCTTCACTTACCGTTAAAGAGTTTGCTGAGTTGTCAGGCATGCGGCGCTCCGAATGTGAGGCATTTCTCAACAATCTGGTTGCCGATGGACACTTGACCAGACTAACCACCAAAAACGGGTCCATCTGGCGGCGCACAGCGAAATGATTTAAACACAGGATTGTAGGCTGAGTCCGTTGTAGCGAGAATGTTTCCCGGATTTGATGAATTTTCAAACTATTGCGTTTATAGTAAGACTATTATTTTCAGGCTTAGATTCCGTCCCATATCATATATACCATCATGTCCATTAGGCGAAGAACTATAATATTCGAAATACTTTAGGCGGTTCAAATGTGATCGGTAGGCTTTGTCCAGCATATTATTCAATTGCAAGATAATTTGAATGGCTTTCGAATTATTGTATTTAACTTCTGCATTTAAGCCCAGATTGAAAAGCGTATATTCCGGTGTAAAAGATTCGGATCCATTCAGCGCTAAATACCGATTTTGGGCGTGGTTATATTCCATTTCAAATCCCGGCGTAATCGAAAGAAGTCTTCCGGTGTGAGGTTTTACTTCATATTCAATCCTGCTCGTTACCTTTAAAGGGGGCATTAATGGTAAAAATTCACCTTCATTGCCTTTGCCTTTAAATTCCGGATTTTTATTTAATCCGTATACAATACTCAAACTATTGTCCCACCGAAATCCAACAAGCCTTTCCGGGTGAACAGCAAACCATAGCTCAGATCCAAATAAGTGTGCAGAAGATTGTTGATATTGGTACGTTCTGTTGCCTTGCGCATCAGTAATCGGAAAGCCCTGTGCATCAGCTACGGTTGCCATATAGATATAATTTTGAATGTTGTTATTGAAGAAACCGGCCTCTGCCGAAATGTTTTTATACCTCAGGCTGATACTGAAGTCTTCCTGAAGTGAAAACTCAGGCTTGAAGTTTCTGTTACCTAAATAGATGATGTGCGNCCCGGGATCAAGACCATTGCTGCCAATCTCCGTGATATTGGGCGAACGGTAGGCTCTGCCGATGTTTGCTTTAAGGTTGATGTTTGGGGATATCTTATAGGTTGTTCCAATGCTTCCGCTTATCCCATGAAAAGAATTTTGATATTCAGGGAATTGCAGATTGGCTTTTGGATCATTGGCATGAGTTTGGTGTTCGAACCCTGTTTCAGGATTTATCCCAACATAAAAATCGTTCCACTGGACAAGTCGTAAATCATAGCGAACTCCGCCACTCACACTCCATTTTCCTTTCTTTATCCTGGCATATAAATACATGCCCCCGTCATATAAATGGTAGTCCGGGATCGGAAAGTCAGTCGCATCTTTGTTTTTGTTGTTTTGCAACATTCCATTCACGCCAAGTGAGGTTTCAATATTTGCAAATTTTGGTGCATTGTAGCGGATTCCATAATTTAGGGTATTTAGGCGCATGTACATTCCAGCCTGTTGAGGCATTGAGGGATGCGTATATTCTCTCCGGGTATTTTGTTGTCCGCCCAGTAAATAATCTACCTCTCCTTTTCCAATTTGATAGAAACCTTGTACATAAATTCTGTAATGCTGAATATGTTGTGCCAAATCCGGCACTTTGTAGGTATTCAGCTCCTTGTCAGATACTATTGGCCTTGTCTTTAAATCATCATATTCCCCTTCAAAAATTTGTTTTGTGAATTTTCGGGTCAATGAATCCCTGCTTCCATCCGGTATTCCCTGATGATTGTCGTAAAGGGTGAAATTCAAATGCGTATAACCTTTTTNTGATTTGAATCCGGCAAAAGCCGAAAAATTGCTTTCGTTGAAATTAGTCAAATAGACCCGGCCATCCGTTGGATTTCGATAATTTTTTGCTGTTCGATACGAGCCACGCAGTGCAAACAATAGACGTTTACGGGAAAAGTTGAGGGTTACACCATTCCCGATCAGATTATTGTTGGTTTGATATTCTGAGAGATATTTTCCATAAAACGTCCCTTCATTACCGGTGGGAATTACAGGAAATAAACTAATGACTCCGGCAATAGCGTCACTTCCATATAATAAACCGGCCGGCCCCTTAATAACTTCCGCTTTATCAATATTATAATGATCGACCTCTAAGCCATGTTCATCTCCATATTGCTGGCCTTCCTGACGCATGCCATCATAGATTGTGAGTACGCGATTGTAGCCTAAACCGTGAATGAACGGTTTTGAAATATTAGGCCCTGTCTTTACCGCATTCAATCCCGGAACATTTTTTACCAATGCATCTATAAT
Source organism: Candidatus Parvibacillus calidus (assembly GCA_013414645.1). Lineage (GTDB taxonomy): Bacteria > Bacteroidota > Bacteroidia > Chitinophagales > Saprospiraceae > Parvibacillus > Parvibacillus calidus. The sequence goes on from CP058702.1 coordinate 124,889, forward strand.
ATTGCTTTCAGTAGCTTTTTCAATTTGTTTGCGGGAAATGGCAGTAATAGAGACAGGGTTTTCCTTAATAAGTGTTGCTCTTGTAGCACCGATAATGACGATATCTTCTAAAAGCAGGTTTTCGGCGTGTANAANAATCTGGTAATTATCCTGATCGGGCCTTATCGTTATGCTGTCCGGCCTATAACCAATGCTATGAAAAATCAGGAAGGACTTATGTACAGACCCTGAAATCAAGAGGTTGAATTTTCCGTTTTCGTCAGAGATTGTTGCGAACTGATCTTTGGACTGGAAAACATTACAAAACTCTATCGGAACCTTAGTGTCAGCATCCATTATTGTCCCTGAAATAGTTCTGTTTTGGGCGTAAATAAAAGTATTCACGGAACAGAAGATCAGCAGAAGTAGAGCATTTTTCATATTTGTATTTATATGTTTCATTTGCAAAATTATAAAAGTTAGATATATCTAACTATAAATATTAGAAAAATATTTTTATTTTTGTATTATGGTATCACAGACGGAAGAAAATTATTTAAAGGCTTTGTTTCATCTAACTTATGAGACTGAGAACAAATCGGAGGCCGGCACAAATGAGTTGGCCACATATCTTGAAGTCAAGCCGGCAACTGCCAACGACATGCTCAAGAAATTAAAAGATAAAGGGTTGGTTTCTTACGAGAAATACGGAAAAATTACTTTGACCAACAAAGGAAGCAACATTGCAATAGAAATTGTGAGAAAGCACCGATTGTGGGAAACATTCTTGTATGAAAAAATGAATTTTACCTGGGATGAAGTCCACGAAGTAGCGGAACAGCTGGAGCGANNCATTAAATCTCAGAAACTGGTAGAACAATTAGAACGATTTTTAGATTTTCCGGAAATAGATCCTCATGGAGACCCCATACCGAATGCAAGGGGAGAGGTAAGGAAGATTGTTCGTAAATCACTTTCAGAAATCTGTATTGGAGATGTGTGTAAGTTAGTTGCGGTAAAAGATGGTAGTGTGGCATTTTTACAATATGTCGCTAAGTTAGGGTTAGGGCTGAAGACAAAAATAAAGGTTGTCAGTCGCCAGGAATTTGATGGATCAATGGAGATCGAGGTCAACAATCAGCATTTTACGGTTAGTCAAAAGTTTGCAAATAACTTGTACGTCGTCTGAATGTTAAGTAGGTAGTGTAATTGCCATTACAACAGGATGAAGAAGCGGGAGACGTTTTAGTTGTGTAAATGCAAGTATGTTGGGCTGTTATCCGGGATATTTCAGCAGCCTCTTTATGGCGGATGAATTGCCATAAGTGAATTTGCAAAAAGTTAATTTTATTTCCGGCGATAAAGTCCCTGCTCAACCCCGGGCGCTTGCCTCCATATCCTGATCTGCAAAGATTCCCGCAAGGTACTTATAATAAGCGTTTTGGCCGATCATAGCGGCATTGTCTGTGCAGAAAGCAATCCGCGGTATATAGATGTTCCAGCCTTCCTGCTCATGCATTGTCTCCATTGCCTTCCTCAGTCCGCTATTGGCAGCCACACCTCCGGCCAGGGCTACCTCCCGGATGCCTGTCTGATGTACGGCCTTTTGGAGTTTGTTGATCAGGATGCTTACGATACGGCTTTGGACAGAAGCACAAAGATCGGTAATGTTTTCCCGGATGAAGGCGGGGTTGTCAGTTGTTGCCTTTTGAAGAAAATAAAGGATGGATGTTTTCAATCCGCTGAAGCTGAAGTCCAGGCCCGGGATGTTGGGTTCCGGAAAGGAAAACACCGGGTTGCCCTGTGCTGCGAGCTTATCGATGATGGGGCCGGCGGGATAATCAAGGCCCAGGATCTTACCGGTTTTGTCAAAAGCTTCACCTGCGGCATCGTCAATCGTTGCACCGATGACTTCCACATCGAGATAATCCCGCACGATACTGATCTGGGTATGCCCGCCGCTTACCGTCAGACAGAGGAATGGAAATGAAGGTACAGGTGCTTCTATGAAATTGGCCATGATGTGAGCATCCATATGGTGTACGTCTATCAAGGGTATATTCAGTGCCAGTGCCAGGGACTTGGCAAAGGTGACCCNCACATGGAGTGNGTTCAGCAAACCCGGAGAGCGGGTTATGCCGATAGCGTCGATATCCTTCAGGTCCACAGATGCATCCTTCAAGGCCTTGTTGACTGCCGGCATGATTAATCTCAAATGCGCCCGGGAGGCCACCTCGGGAATCACACCGCCCCAAAGAGCGTGCTGATCCTGGCTGGACACGACGTTGGACAATACCTTTCCATCACGCACAACGGCTGCTGATGTGTCATCACAGGAGCTTTCAATCGCTAAAATTGTTATCGGCATAACAAAAAAATGAAGTGCAAATTTACAAGATTGATTATAAGTACGCCAAATTGTATTAATATTGTGTCTTCGGAACCATATTTGATCATAGTGCCACAACTCATTACAGAATACAAACATCCTGTTTCCGGCGTCATAAGCACTTATGGCAGCAACCTCCTTTTGCTCAGTGAGAACAATTACCTGACCTATTGTATTGTTGCAGAGGATGGACGGTATGAGTTACTCAGAGAGTACAGGATTGCCACGGGAGAAAAATTTACCGACTTCCATCGGGCAGTTCTTGCAACGGATGAATATCTGGGCAATGCCTTCCGGAGCGTATCCATCGGGATTTCCAACAAGCGTATGGTTTTGGCGCCNGGGGCAGTTTTCAACCGGGAAGAAAGTGTGCGATATCTCGAAAGCGGCGCNCCTGTATGGTCAACCGATGAGGTCAAGGCCGATTATCTGGANAAACAGGACATTCATTTGGTATATGCCTTTCGTTCCGCTATTTATCAGGCATACCGCAATGCTTTCCCCAACATGAAACTTGAGAATGCCCTAAGCACCTATATTAAGCGACTTGAAGCCATCGTTGCCCTGCATGACCTCGGCTACAAAGTTTTTGTCAATACCTTGCATGATACCATGTATATCGTAGTGTATCGCAATCGACAACTTTGCTATGCCAATGTATATGAGTTTGCAACTGCTGAAGACTTTCTTTATTATATCATGCTCATATATAAGGAATTTCAGCTTGACCCGGAAAGTGTACCGACCTATCTTACCGGCAAAATTGATATCAATTCGACCTTACACGACCTGTTGAAACGCTATATTCGCCAACCGGAATTTATCCAGGCATTGGCTGAGCCTACGCTTGTCATTGACAACCTTCCGGCACACGTGTATTTCGACCTGTCATCCCTTAATGTATGAGGATAATTTCCGGAAGATTTGGCGGCAGACATTTTTATCCACCTGCAGATAAATGGCCCACGAGGCCGACAACCGATATTGCCAAGGAAGGATTGTTTAATGCGCCAACAATCGACTGGACTGGAAATCGGTAAAAATGCTTGATCTTTTCGGTGGTACCGGTAATCATTGTTTTGAGTTCATCTCCCGAGGATGTGAGAATACCACTTATGTCGACAAGTTTGTGGGATGTATCCGTTTTGTCCACGATCTGAAGAAAAATTGCTATTGGACAAGGAACTCACCGTGGTGAAATCCGATGTATTCAAATATATCAACAGCTGTACGGAACGATATGACTATATCTTCGCTGGTCCGCCTTATCCTCTGCACAATATTCCGGATATTCCGGATCTGATCTTTGAAAAAGAACTCTTGAATCCGGAGGGGCTGTTTGTCCTGAGACCAATCAAATGCACAACTTCCGGGACCATGTGCATTTTAAGGAACTTAGGAAATATGGGACGACCTATTTCTGGTTTTTTGAATGAGAGGAGTCAGAATAATTGACCAGGCCCCTTTTGAATTACCATAAAATCGATGAGACAGCCAAAACAAAAAAGGGAACCTGCAGGCTCCCTTTCTTGTTTGCTTATATCGATCGCGAGATAGCCCTGTTATCTGCTCAACAGGAAGATCCCGGAATAGAAATTATCTCCTTCTTCCAGAGTAACGGCGTATGATCCGCTGCTGAACCCTANAAGGAACTCCCTGTCATCATTGGTGACAGATTTTGTAAGCAATAGGCGACCATTGATATCATAAACCTTCATTACAGCCTTACCATTTATACCGGTAAATCCGAAGGCTTGTTGTCCCAGGTTGCGTATGCCGAAGGACACTCCATCCACAAAACTGATCTGGACAACTTTGGAATAACTATATTGTCCATTTGCATCCACCTGACGAACCCTGTAATAGTTGATTCCGGAGGATGGGCGCTCATCGACGAAGCTGTATGCATTGATTTCAGGCCTGTTCTGTGGCATGACAGTACCGATAGTTGTAAAACTGCCGTCGGCTGACCTGCGCTCCACCTCAAAATTTTTGACATCTCGCTCACTTGCAGTCTTCCACTGGAGAAGGACTCGGCTGTCTCGACGCATGGCTTTGATATCCAGCCATTGAACCGGTAAGGCGATGAATTCAGATGCAATTACAAATGGTGAGAATTCGCTGAACGGTGTATTGGATGTCGCAGAAGGGTCACCGGAAGTATATGTTGCATCAACAATTGGAGTAAATTTATTGGCACTGGTCTTCCAATGACCGATGTAGCCCGANNCATTTGGATTGAAGGTTATTCCTTCTGTTCCGGATGCCCACTGCAATTTCAGATTGGCTGAACCGGTCGCGTTTTTATGACTGATTTCCCATTGATACTGGATGCACTTGTCCGGATCGATAGGCATTACACTATGCTCTCCCAATGGCACTATACGTACATCAAATGAGTCATTGGCCATGCCGTCAGTCATGGTGACAGTAGCCGGCATATAAAGAGTGTAGGATGGTCCTACGGGATAGAAATTGGAGGAAGTAACAGTTGGGAATCCTTGTCTCAGGCCACCTGTAGCATAATAAGTACCGGATGAAGATGCTGTAACGAAATAGGCTGTAGGCGTACTTGTAATCGTTCCTGTACGCATAACAAATGTCTTTCCTTCAGTATAGATGCGCCCATTGGTAAAGACAACTGACGAACCGCTGAATATCAAATCTGATAACAAGCGCGCCCCGGCTGCATTGTTGATCTCAAGGGTTAATATGTCAGTTCCTCCAAGAGAATAGGGCTTTAACTCATCGGCAATCTGCACATCCTGGAGGGAACTGCCATTCAAAACAATCTTATTATCAACGCTTGTTCCGCTGGATCTGATGATGCCCGTAGAGTTAATATTTCCCTTCACTTCAAGAATGCCCTTAAAGGATGAAGTTCCTTTTCTATGGGTATATAATTCACCGCTGTTGTTCAGGTTTCCGTTCAAAATCACCGTACAATTATTACCACCATTTGAAAACTCAAAAATCTGATCAGCTGAGATGTTCAGATCTCCTCCGATGGTCATAGTATAATCTGAAGGACCGGACCCGGAGGTGAGTCTGATACCATAATTTGATGTCCCTCCCTTTATCAGGCTAAAGTCGCCATTGATGGTAGTTATCTGACCACCAAAGTTGACGGTACCGTTTTGGCTGGTTGTATTCCAGACAAGATTGTATAATTGCTGGCCGGCCATAGAAGAATGAAGGCTAGAGGATGAACCAACCTTTGATACAAGTAGCGTCGAGCCTGTATTCCAGGTTAAGGCCGGTGCTTTGACTGTATTGTCTTCATTGTAGTTGTATGTACCTCCGTTGTTGACCTCGCCGGTAGCGCCTGCACTTAGGGTTATGGTTCCACCAGTATAAGTGAGTGTTCCATTGATATTGAGATCAGTACCGGTGCCATCAGCGATGGTCAGGGTTTGGGTCATCACTTCGAGTTCACCTCCGGTATTGATGGTCAGTTGATCTACGGTGCGGCTGGCACTAAAAGTTACCTTATGACTATTTTGTATGGTGATGGTGCCATCGGTAGAAGAAGGTGCCTGTGCGGCATTTTGCCAGGTCATTCCATTGTCAGTGGAAAATTCCCATGTCGAAGCATCTTCCCATGCTCCGGTCGCTTTACTTCTGTAATCACCGGCAGGCGGCCNCGTAGTCATTCCGCTACCGGTTGCCGGATTGGTTGTGTTGTAGCATTTACTGCCCGAATTAAAGGAGTAAGCAGCGAAATGATAGGTGGTATTGGCAGTCAGACTCGTTACGCTGACGCTTGTCCCGGTTCCTATATAGACCACATAATTGCCGGTACCTATCTGGCTACCGCTACCGAAGGCTGCATTTCCAAAATATGTCTGTCCATTGACAGGATCAGCATCGACCGCTGCACCTGCATGAGCCAGGACAATGATATCATCTCCGGCAGTGTTGGTCCACGTAACATCCATAGATGTTGGTGCCAGGTTGGATGTGGTCAACCCGGTGGGATATGTGCCTGGAGGCGTGCAGGGCGGCGTTACATTGGTGGTACCACTGCCAGAAGTTGTGTTTGTAGTGTTGTAGCAGTTTGAAACATTGTCATATGAATAAGCCTTGAAGTGATAGGTGGTACCTTCTTCCAAACCTGTCACAGTCACATTGGTGCCGGTACCTATATATACGACGTAGTTACCGGTACCTATCTGGCTACCAACTCCGAAGGCAGCATTTGAAGTATAACCGGTGCCATTGGCAGGATCTGCATCTACAGCGGAGGTTTTATGTGCCAAAACGATGATGTTATCATTATTTGTATTGGTCCATGAAACATCGAGCGTAGTAGTTGTCACATTACCTACGGCCAGACTTGTGGGATAGGTAGATGGTGGAGTACACGGTGGAGAATAGGAATAAACCGTTATATCGTCGATATTGGTTCTGTTAGAATTTGCGGACGTAGATAGTTTTTCAATCTTGATTCTGACATTCCCGGATTGATTAATGGTAAATGTCTGCTTGGTTAATGTAGTACTGCTCGTGGTGACATCACTTCCCGCTTGCATCCAGGTACTTCCGTTGTCAGTGGAATAGCTCAACTTCCAGGTAGAATTAGCATCCGTTCCAAATTTTGCATGATAAACATCCACATTGCTTATGCCACTAGTAAAATTATCTAGTTGCGTTATAGATCCAAGCGNCCTGATACGGCCAGATTTACTTCCGTTTTTTCTGTCATCAGGTGAAGTTCCTATCAAAGCATCAGTCATATCAAAGGAGTGTCCCGATAACGTGACAGTACCTGAAGTATAACTGTTTTTTGTCGCATCTTCAAAATCTATCAGAGTTGATTGTGAAAAGACCCCGACTAAGAATAAGAAGTAAGTAAATGAAATTAATAGTAAATTTCTAATCATAGAATAATAATTTAAAAATGAATGAAAAAATAAAGTAGCAGGACCGGACCGATCGAAGCAACTTTGCTAGTAGTTCGGGTGCAAAGATAATAATCCTTGCGAAGATGTAAGAGCGATAAGATGATAAGAAATGGTTAAATTATGGAGGGTGAAGGATGGTTGAGGTTTATGGGTTTGCCTTATCCGCTGAACCATTTGAAGCTGCCAATGGTTTAATCAATGCCAAATTCCCTCATACATGCCTGATAAAGGCTGCCTGAAAGGACGATTACACATTTCTTTATTCTGAATTCATTATATGGCTAACGATAATAACAAGCATACGATATATCTGCCTTTGGAGGATGTGGACAGTGAAAGANNCTGTGCCATGATCGTAGACAAGGGTCTCGAAGGAGTACAAGGTGTTGCAAGTCACAGGGTGGAGCTGAACAATAAAAGGGCGGTCATAACAGCCGACAATCCTGAAGTGGTAGCCGAGGCGGTGAGGGCTATCAAAGGCCTCGGGTATGGAGTCACTACAGTCCGACGTTCTTTTCCGNNGCTCAATATGTCTTGTGCCTCATGTGCCGTTAGTGCTGAATCCATCATGAAGTCCACTGAAGGTGTGGTAGATGCCTCGGTCAACTTCGCCAATGGGTTGCTCACGGTCGAATATCTGCCTCACATGACCAATCCTGAGGCTTTGCAAAAGATCCAGCAGTCTGTCGGCTACGACCTGTTGCTCAGTGAGGAATCTTCTCAACAAGATACACTGGAGGAGCTTCACAATAAAAAATTCAGAAGGCTTAGGACAAAAACTATCTGGGCGATAGCGCTAGCCATTCCTCTGGTTATTATTGGTATGTTTTTCATGCATATGTCCTATGCCAATGAGATAATGTGGCTACTGGCGACTCCGATCGTTGTGTGGCCCGGCAAAGACTTTTACATCAATGCCTGGAAACAGGCGCGTCATCGGTCGGCCAACATGGATACTCTGGTAGCCTTGAGTACGGGAATCGCCTATCTGTTCAGCGTATTCAATATGTTTTTTCCACAATTCTGGCTTAGTCGTGGCATGCATGTACATGTATATTTCGAGGCTGCCGGGGTTATCATTGCATTTATCCTTCTGGGAAAGATGTTAGAAGAAAAAGCCAAGGGCAATACTTCCGCAGCAATCAAGAAATTAATCGGTCTTCAGCCAAAGACGGTAATTCTGGTTGATGAGAATGGCAATGAGCGTCATATTGCCATAGATGAAGTCCTGGAAGGCGATATTTTATTGGTAAAACCCGGTGAAAAAATTGCTGTTGATGGTGTTGTGGCTTTCGGTGAATCCTATGTGGATGAGAGTATGCTCAGTGGTGAGCCAATACCGGTATTGAAGAATCCGGGAGAAAAGGTCTTTGCCGGGACCATCAATCAGAAAGGCAGCTTCCGATTCAAAGCAGAAAAAGTAGGCAAGGATACGATGCTGGCTCAGATCATCAAGATGGTTCAGGATGCACAAGGAAGTAAGGCGCCGGTTCAGAAACTGGTTGACAGGATTGCGGCGGTCTTTGTACCTGTGGTGATCGGCATTGCACTACTTACCTTTATTATCTGGTTGATATTGGGCAGTGAAAACGCCCTTGTACACGGTTTGCTGGCTGCAGTGTCCGTGCTTGTAATTGCCTGCCCGTGTGCATTGGGCCTTGCCACACCTACAGCCATTATGGTGGGTGTCGGAAAGGGTGCTGAAAAAGGTATCCTTATCAAGGATGCCGAAAGTCTCGAATTGGCGAANAAAGTGGATGCCATTATCCTGGATAAGACAGGTACCATCACTGAAGGACGACCGGAGGTGACCGATATAGCCTGGTCAAATGAAAATGAAGAAACAAGGCAGGTACTCTTCAGTCTGGAACGCAAGTCCGAACATCCTTTGGCAGATGCAGTTGCCAAATTCCTTGCAGGCACTACTTCTGTGGACTTGGGTGAGTTTGAAAGTATCACCGGCAAGGGTGTTCGTGGTGTATATAACGGAAAAAGCTGGTTGGCAGGTAACAGAGGCCTTCTCCTTGATCATGCCATTGCAATTCCTGACGACTTGGCCAATGCTGCAGAGCAATGGNNGGCAGCCAATCCAAAACGGTCNATTTGGTTTGCCGATGATGTCAGNGCTCTTGCAGTGCTTGCTATTACTGACAGGATAAAGGACAGTTCGCCTGAAGCCATCCAAAAGTTGCAACAAATGGGTATTGAGGTGCATATGTTGACCGGGGATAACCAATCGACTGCCAAGGCAATCGCCGCTCAAGTCGGTATTCACGAATACCGGGCAGAAATGCTGCCCCGGCATAAGGCTGATTATGTCAAGGATCTGCAAAGCAAGGGCAAGGTCGTAGCAATGGTAGGCGATGGCATCAATGATAGTACGGCGATGGCAACAGCCGATGTCAGTATCGCCATGGGTCAAGGCAGCGACATTGCTATGGATGTCGCCAAGATGACAATTATATCATCCGATCTGAAGAAAATTCCATTGGCTATTCATTTGTCCAAGCAGACTGTTGCAACGATCAAGCAGAATCTTTTCTGGGCCTTCATCTACAACATCATAGGTATTCCGATTGCGGCAGGTGTTCTATACCCCATCAACGGTTTCTTGCTCAACCCGATGATAGCGGGAGCTGCCATGGCCATGAGCAGTGTCAGTGTAGTCAGCAACAGCCTGCGGCTTAAGTGGAAAGTGGATTGAGTAGAGGGCAGAAAAGGCGGGTAGGCAAGGAATTGCCACGAAGGTTTTTTACCGGGGTTAGAGGTAAGGAAATTATTATATACCTTCGCTCCATTCCTTTTTCAACACGACACGAATAAAATCAGCTACATCATCCGGGACGTTCATTCCACCTTGTAACCCCAGGTTTTNTGCCGTGTGTTTCAGTTCGGAGAGGCTGATTTCATTGAGCCGGTAGCGCGCAACGTGGCTCATGAACGTAATAAAAGGGAATCCTCCTTGTCGTTTGTTCTGTCGCATTTCTTCCGCACCTATGCCCGGATAAAGCTTGTACATCTTCAACAGGCCTGCAAACTTGCCGCAATACGCCATTGCCCTTAACCAAACACTGAAGAACAGGTGCCATCGGTAATTGAAAATTTCCTNTTTGAAAAGATTATAGAAGACGAAGCCACGGCTCTCAGCATGTTCAGCCTTTCCGGAGTCGGTAAGGGCGCGAATGAAATAAGAGATGTGGGTAAGCCGATTGTGAAAATTGGTCGATTCGGAGGCAATCGTTGCGGTGGATTTGAGAATGTCAAGAGCTTCAGCGGTATTTTTATCGCGCAGTAATACAGCAACCAGGTTATTGGCATAATAAAGATAGTCGTTGTTCTTGAGTTTAATCGACAAACGACCATAATAGGCTGCCTTTTTAAAATCCTGCCTATTGGCATAGAAAAGCAGGTACTGGCTGTAGAAATTGGCCATGATACGCTTTGAGTAGAAAGTGCCATCCAACAATTTTGCTTCAAACAGCTTGAAATGCTCTTCCAGGAAAGAATAGTCATTGCTGCTGTTGGCGATCAGCACCAGTCTGATCCATGCCAGAATCCTCGTATAGCCATCATTGCCCTCATCGAAGAAAATATCGCTTAGAATGCCAATCCACCGGGTGTTAAGTTCCTGTTNTTTCTCATATAGAATCAGGATATCCCGTGTAGCAACATGAATTTCATCACTCAGTTGCTTGCTTTNTTCGTAATCTCTGTGGAATGTGTCCAGAAAATCAACCACAGTAGCGACCTCCTTTTTCCTGAACCGCACCTGAAGGTAATGTCTATAACGGTGCGCAATCTCATAACATTTAATAAAATTGAAATCCGAAGCATTGGTTTTTCTAATGGTTTGTAGAAAGGTTTNTTCCTCATCACTTCCAATATTGTCCAGCAGGATTTGTTGTTCCCATTGGAGCAGGCGACTTAGGCGTACATCCACGTCGACGGCTTTCAGTTTGTCGATGCACCAGGTTTTCACGTAGCTTAGCTTCCGTTTGTCTGTACCCGGCTTTACTTCGAAGGTTTCTTCCGGATTGCCGGCACTATGGAGTAATCGTTTCAGGATATCTATTTNTTCCGGATCTGACATACCTGAATGTCTGCTGAGAATCATGACCTCACCCGGGAACAGAGAATCTGAAAATGTTTGAAATCTGGACATATGCCGAAAATAAGGTGAAAGGATGAAAANACATAGATAGTGGTTCAATAAATAAAAATTTTGGAGAGGTTGTTTTGTGGGGAAAAATCGAAGTGTGTACGAAAGTAATAGCTGAAAAGGACTGTATAGCAAAGGATTTGGAGGAAGTCGTAAAACTACAATCATCTATATGAAGATAATTTTTCTGTTTGGAATATTAAAAGTACGGCCTTGCCTTCTTTCTGTCTATTAATCATCTACCTACTTCAGGAGAGCGTTGCAGTAGTGGGTGTTCGGTTAATTTTTTGGAAAAAAGAAGTATGTACATGTTTAATAACCGCCGACTGAGGTAAAGTGTACCATTTGCTCCGGACGAATAAAAATAGGCTCAATCCTGAATAGAATTTACCTAACGGCGCTCGAAGAGGAGCAATTCTATTGACAAGGTGACTATTAATCATCTACCTACTTCAGGCGAGCGTTGCAGTAGTGGGTGTTCGGCAAATTTTTTGGAAAAAAGAAGTATGTACATGTTTAATAACCGCCGACTAAGGTAAAGTGTACCATTTGCTCCGGACGAATAAAAAATATGCTCATTCCTGAATAGAATTTACCTGATGGCACCCGAAGAGGAGCAATTCTATTGGCAAGGTGACTATTAATCATCTACCTACTTCAGGAGAGTGTTGCAGCAGTGGGTGTTCGGTTAATTTTTTTGAAAAAAGAAGTATGTACATGTTTAATAACCGGTGACCAAGGTAAAGTGAGCCATTTGCCCCGGACGAATAAAAATATGCTCACTCCTGAATAGAATTTACCTGATGGCACCCGAAGAGGAGCAATTCTATTGGCAAGGTGACTATTAATCATCTACCTACTACAGGAGTGCGTTACAGTAGTGGGTGTTCGGTTAATTTTTTGGAAAAAAGAAGTATGTACATGTTTAATAACCGCTGACCAAGGTAAAGTGAACCATTTGCCCCGGACGAATAAAAAATATGGTCAATCCTGAATAGAATTTACGTAATGGCACCCGAAGAGGAGCATATCTATTGGCAGGGTGACTATTAATCATCTACCTACTTCAGGAAAAACCACGCCCCAACCGTCTTTTCTTTACAATGTACTGTAAATCAGGATGGTAGGAGGCTATTTTTTCTGAATATTTATTGAAGTATTAAAGTGAGATTTAGCGTTATATTCGCAGAGAGCAATACCTATTATTTATTTTCAATAAGTAACAATTTTATGAAGAATCTACTTTTGTCTATGGTGATACTTGGTTTTTTGGTATTGGGATGCCGGAATAGTCCTTCTTCGTCTTCAGATGGAGGGCCTGTTGCCATAAGTCTTCCGGAAACGGACGTGGACAGTGTACAGGTAATTCTGGATGGCAATTACTGCTATCGTTATATGATACACCGAGACACGTACGACATTCATCTTACCTTGTCACAGGGTCAAGTAAGNGGNGAGATGAATTTCGATAAACAGGAAGACCAAAATACAAGTGGGAGCATTGAAGGTTATATCAAGGAAGATGTCATGAACCTTAAATACCGACATAGGATTGACGGTATACCTAAAGTCAGGGAGCTGTCCTTTAGGATCCGCGGTAATCTTCTTATCAGTGCTGAAGGGGAAGAATTGACCGAAGGCGATTCGACNTTTTTCAGAGATCCCGCATCAGTACGTTACGAAGGGTTGGTATATTCCAGGATCGATTGTCCTTGAGTCGGTTGATTAATGGAGATTTCCGTTTTGGGTTACATGATGAAGGTCCGTTTGCGATAGCCGGGATGTACAAAAGCTGTTTTTATATCTTAACTAAAGCTTCCGGGTTTGTAACAAATAGACAAACAGTTTTGTACAGATTGGGGAATTATTTTGCGAATGCATACTAACTGTCGCAGACATTTTAATATAGTTTGAAGACTACTAAAAACATCCAATTAGTGACCGATTGGTTTACCAAGCTGCCTCGAATGGGTCTTTTCAAGGTTTAAGTCAGAATCACTGATTGAAATGCTGCCACCCCTGGGCTTTCAGTCGATGGAAATTGCCGCCAGAAGTTTCCAGCATGATTCCATCCTTTTCGGTCAGAATATTTCCAATGATATATACGTCATCGAGGAATTGTATCTTATCCATATCCTCCGGATCTATCGTAAAAAGTAATTCATAGTCTTCACCGCCATTTAACGCACAGGTAATGGGGTCCATCCGAAATTTGACAGCGAGCTCTTCTGTCATAGAGTGTATCGGCACTTTTGCCTCTTGAATCACAGCACCGACATTAGACTGGCTACAGATATGGATAATCTCTGAAGCAAGGCCGTCGGATACGTCGATCATAGCCGTAGGCTTGATACCTGCCGCTTTCAAGGTTTTAATGACATCGCCCCTTGCTTCCGGTTTTAATTGACGGCCCACGACATATGCATAATCTGCTAGTTCGGGCTTGATACCTGGATTGTCTAGGTATAAAGCCTTTTCACGCTCCAGAATCTGCATACCGATAAACGCTCCTCCCAAATCACCGCTTACACAGATCAGGTCACCGGGCTGAGCCGTGTTTCTGTATACAATATCTCCCTTTGCCCCCTGACCGATGGCAGTTACGCTGATGATAAGTCCTTTATTGGATGAGGAAGTATCTCCTCCGACCAAATCCACATTGTAATGTCGACACGCCGCATGAATCCCTTCATATAACTCCTCAAGACTTTCCAGACTGAATCGGTTACTTACTGCAATCGACACCGTAATTTGTTCGGGTGTGGCGTTCATGGCATAGATGTCTGAGAGATTGACAACGACGGACTTGTACCCCAAATGTTTCAACGGTGAATACATCAGGTCGAAATGTATGTTTTCAATCAATAGATCTGTACTGACGACTACCTGTTTGTCAGGTCCATAATCCATGACTGCACCATCATCGCCTACAGAACGGATTGTTGATTGATTGACGGTCTCAAACTTTGAGACCAGACGATTGATTAGCTCAAATTCACCAAGGGTATTTATTTCTGTTCTGTTGGTGTCTGCCATGATTCTCCCTTTAATATTTCAGCACACGCTTGCCATAAATTGGTGTTGGGCAGCGGTGCCTCAAAATTAGCAATTTCTCCTGTGATCGGATGGGTGAAGGAAAGCCTCCATGCATGAAGCCCGATACTCCGATCCTTATTGCCTCGTCGCGCCCATACTTGACATCTCCCTGGATTGGGCAACCGGCCTCAGCGAGTTGCGCCCGTATCTGGTGTTTTCGTCCTGTCACAGGCTTTATGGCCAAGAGGGTGTATTTGTCCGTTCGTCCTATTACTTCATATTTTGTAATTGCCTCACGCCCTTATTGGCTGAATTCTCTTCGCCGATTCTTGATTTATTACCCCTGTTTTTTTTCAATGATACGGCTTACAAGACTTCCTGATGTATGAGGCGGTTCATTCTCCACGATGGCAAGATAGGTCTTGTCCAACTCTTTGGAACGGAAGAGCTCGCTTAGCCACGCTGCCGACCTGGTATTTTTGGCAAATAAAACCAATCCTGAAACAGGTCGATCGATACGGTGGACTAAATATACGTCGTGGTGAAAGTATTTTTGCACATGTCCATCGTACTGATGTCACCCGTTTTGTCAGGCTGTACTGGTTGTCCTGCCGGCTTATTAATGATGCAGTACTGGTGATTTTTGGCCAGTACCTGTTCGCTGAATTGCATTATTTTATTTCTTCGTAGTCCGAATATTCAATATTACTGTCCTTAGCTTCTGATTTGCCGGGTCGGTTGATTTTCTCCTTTTCACTTGAGGAACCATTGATCAAACCAATGCGATAAACGCGGAAAACAATGTAGATAACGGCAATCAAGACAAACCACTTCACAGCATAATGATTAAGACTGCAAAATTACAAAAAATCGGCCAACTTTTATATTAAACTTACAGTGAGCCTTGTTCTTTGTATATTACGGATCATAGGGATTGTTGGCTTTGATGCGCTTTCTGCATGATTGTACGAAAATCGGCCGACTAAAATACCGAATGTACCTTCAGCATCCCGGAACCCCGAATTGCTTCACTCCCGAGACAGAGCTCTAGCAGCATAGCTGTCCGGACAAGTATACCAAAACTTATGGACTAATATAAAAATCAGCTTGGTATAACATGAATTCCATATACCATAATCTGCCCGAGAAGCAATTGTAATGCTAATTGTTAAAGGAGTGTTTCTCTCAAACTAATGTTCATTTTTTACTTTTTGACTATGTTTGCAACACAATTTAAATGAGTGATTTATGATGATGCCTGCCACCTTAGGAATTCAAAAAGCCTTNTTTGTCCTGTTGTGCCTGTCCTTCCTGCTTCCTGCCTGTAATAAGTCCAACGATATAGGGGATGGCAATCCGCCATCAGGTTGCCTGATCACATTGTATGAGAAAGATAGATTTAAGGGCAATGCCATCATCCTACAGGGTCCGGCAAATTACCTGGACCTGAAGGCTATTCCCGGAAGCTCAAAAAACTGGGAAAAGGTAGCTCAATCCTTTGAGGCAACCGGAAAGGCAGTAGTTGTATTCTGGAAGGAGCCCGACCTAAGGGGAGACTCCATTTCCTATCCGGCAGCATCGATGATATCTCAACTGCCCTTTGCCCCGGGAAGTCTGAAGATTAAGTGCGATTAGCCAATTAATTTTCCTTTGGTAATTTAGTTGATGACTTATTGGTCCCTGGAAAAACCAATTGGAAATTCCTGGTTTGAAGGATAGCACTTATCGCCTTTCGAAGCAATGCAAGAGTGATGGTAAAACCACGCATTCATTTATTCCGCCAATAGGGCGGGATCCCAGAACAATTCCTTAAAATCCTGCACGATGTCATTTTCTACCTGCACCCCTTCATCGATGAGCCTTTGAGCCATAGAATACCCGGGGTCGAAGTGCAGCTGACCGCTTAACATGCCTTTGCGGTTGACTACACGATGTGCCGGAACCGATGAGTCGCTTCCTGATAATTGATTGAGCGCCCAGCCCACCATCCTGGCAGAACCGAGTCCTAACGCATTGGCAATGGCACCGAATGTAGTCACTCTGCCTCGTGGTATTAGCCTTACCAAAGCATACACGTTTTCAAAATATGAAGACATGGCACAAAAATAAGTGGGATCATCGAATAAAGTTCTGTAAATTTTGGTCATCAGAGGATACATAATATGCTCTGACTTTTCCCATTATAGCATTAGCTTCTGTTGTTTTTCATTTCGGGTGTGAAGTTGTACGAAAAATGGAATTAGGTAGATAAATAATAACCGACTTATTTGATCTGGCAAGCTTGAGAAGGGAGGCTATTAAAAAATTGACTTGGATTTAAGCAGCAATTTAGATTATCATCTTTTAAATTCCTTGTCTCTCACTCGGACACTATTATTTTCCTACCTACTTCGATTTACCCTTACATAACCAATCTCTTTCAGCCAATCTGGGGGCTATCTTGTTGTCCTGATCGACTGACTTTCAACAATATCGCTTGCTTCCTATCGAATGTTTTTGAAATCATTCATGTTGACTTCGATATCAACGGTCCAGTTTTGACGTAGTTGCTCCAGCTTTCTGGTATAAATTTTCTCCGGATCTTCCTNTTTGTCAAAATTACCCTTGTCGACTCTTCCGTTTTTATTGATGTCCTCCATGATGTGGATATCATAGGCTTCTGCCGGGAGATTTAATACTTCTGCCTTAAAGGAATCTTTGCCCGAAATCGTCCATTGTCTGATGATGTCATTTCCTTTGGCCAGCCGGATGATATAATCAAAGTCCTGTTGCAGGCTGTCTATTCTGATATTGAGGGCGCTAAGGGTAGATGGATCGGTTATTTTGAATTGAATCTCCAAGGAGTCATTGACATTGCCCAGGACATCCCGGATAGCGCCTTGCTGAAGGTTCAAAAGATAAGTGGAGTCGGTCATCCAATTGCAAAGGAGCAACATGTAATTGTTGTCAGACGGATCGATGGTTGCATGGTAAGGCACTGCTTGCTTACTTTNTAAAGTCATCAAGGTCATTGTGGATGTATCGATAGCAGCCAACAAGACATTAAAACGAATTCTGACAGGTTCTCCCGGCACATGCTGAGGTGCTTTTATTTCGGCGGATTCCTGAGAGACTTTAGGTTTTCGTGCAGCCACCTTACCTGAAAGCTTATGCCTGATGGTGTCCGCTTCAAATCCGGGGCGCATTAATATAGCTTTGATTGAGCGGGTGGTATCTCCATAATATACATCGATATACTTGAGGCCGGTTATGATCTTATTGTTTGGCTCTTCCATGAGTGAATACAGCTTGATGCCGGCTGTTGATGGCTCGAATATAAATCGGATACGCTGGTTGGATGCACTATCTACAGCAGTAACCCGGACAGGTTGATCTCTCCCGAATATTTGCATGTCCAAGGGTTTGCCATGATGAGGAAACAGGATAGTATCTCGTAAAAATCCGGCTTTTTCCTTGGTCAGATCGTATTTGTAATTAAAATTTTCATCCTTGANNGGGCTACCGCCTGGTATAGGCCCGGCTGCATATATCGCAGGGTCACACTTCCATCTTTATCTGTACGCCCGGCATAATCCGGTAATATCTTATACACCACACTGTCCGACAGGTCTCTATACAGCATCAGCACTGTATTGTCGGCAGGCTTGCCTGTTTCTGCATCCTTGATATTCGCCGAAAGCTGTAAGGAGTCAATGTTGTCACCGGTGCTGAACACATATTGGAAATCATGAACAATATTTCCCTCGGTATAATCCTTAATGGAACTGCCAAAGTTGATGATATACGTGGTGTTGGGACGCAACTCTTCCTTTTCATCAAATCGAAACAATACGGATTTGTCCTTGACAGAGATTTTTGGTCTCATCGTCAACGGAGGGCTGATCAGTACCTGCTGGTCAGCTTTGTCCAATGTTATAAATTCATTGAAAGTAAAAGCAAGATCCTTTTNTTCGAAGTGAACCTGTTCATTGGGTGTGCTTTNTTCTACAATTAATTGAGGCGGGGTTGTGTCTTTTGGTCCTCCATCGGGAAGCACAGGTCTTGCACAGGCCACCAAAGCTACCAGGCCAAATAGAAAGCATAAACGCAACAACAGATTCATCGGATTGAATAAAGAGCAAATATAGTTGATTCTGACTCGCTGTCAAACATCAGAATTGAAACTTCAGGCCACGTATTGTCAGAGTTTGTCAAGGATCTCTTCAATTGTATCGTAGCCTTTGTTTTTGGCATAATATACCTGAAGGTCATTGTGGAATTGCTCCTTGGTGTATTCTTCCGGATTGGCCTTGTATTTCAAGAAAAGTTCATATCCAAAGGCTGGACNGGAACATTGAGCTACAACTTTCCAATTGTCATCTATAAACAGGATGATGGGAATTGATTTTGCTCCGTCCGTCAGAAAGTCGTCGATGAGGGAAGGTTCCTGATCACGCAAAGTAATCCGGACACCGTTTTNCTCAAAGAATTTGTTAGCGACGGGCGCTGCCTGACTGGCATCGCCACACCAGGCNNCGGTAATAATCAATACCTTACCGTCAAAGTTTTTCCNGGCGAAAGCCTCTACCTGTCCGGCATCCGGAACATAGCGCTTTGTCATTCGGCTCATGCGTTGCAGTGCCAACTCATAATATTCACGCTTTTCGGCTTCCTCCTCATTTGCAGGATGATCCANGCCTTTTTGCGACAGCGCAATATATTCATCATAGGTCAAGCCTTCGTCCCAAAATTTCTTAATATCCATAGTATTGTTTGATTGTTCATGTCGATTCAGACCCTATAAATTGGAAAATCCAATCCAATAATGTCTTGTTGTTGACTGTGAATAACACAAGATAACGAACAAATGTTCATCTTTTACGCCGGCAAATTTTTTTCAGGAGTCTTCCTGTTTACCAGTTATCAGTGATTGCCAGTGTTGCCACAGAAACCCTGATTCCCGGGGCGGTTTCGCGGATGGCATCAGTGCAGGTTTCCAAAGTGGCTCCGGTAGTAAGGATATCGTCGATGATCATCACATGGTGAAATGATCGTATGGCAGGATCACACTTTATCGTGTTTTCCTGATTATTCAATCTATCCTGTCGGCCATAATGGGTCTGGGTATCGATATTGCTGATGCGGCTTAGAAAGGGCTTGACAGGGATATCCAATTCTTTGCCCACGCTTTGAGCGATGAGTTGGCTTTGGTTATAGCCGCGCTTTGCCTCTTTTTTGGNGTGAATGGGTACAAAAGTGATGACATCTATATCTGTTGCCCTGTCGGAGATAGTCTTGTAGGAATGACCTAGAAAAGTGCCGGATTTTTCGAGGTCCGGTCTGTTACCGTATTTAATGCGGTAAAACAGACCGGAAATAGGCGATTCTTTTGTGAAAATCAAGGGAGCATATCCATTAATCAAACCACTGATACTGACCAATCGGTCCGTCATTTCATTCTTTACGGTGCTAACAAAGCCGGAGAATACAGTTTTTGTAAGACATTCTGTACAAAACAAATCATCTTGACCGGATGTGGCACGACTACAGTGAATACATGTTGAAGGGTAAAAAACTTCGGCAAGGTATCTAAAGAAATTCATCGGGTAATAGGAGTTTGGATTTAATGACAAAGATAATCCAAGCCCACAAATATTGCCAAAAATCCCGGTAAAAATTGTTTGTTACAAATTGTGCTTTTTCCTGGCCCGGAAAATATGTGGGGCGTGTATAAATAATTGATGATAGGTGTCTTATATGCTTTTGACCCATTATCCTATTATTTTGTCAGCATGGTACAAGGTATATTTGACACAGGTATTATTCTTTGGCTATAATTGTATTTATTATTTGTGCAAATTGTAATACGAAAAGGGATAATTGTATGTCAATTCAGCAAAACGTGTGGACATAGCATCCTTTCCCCTTCAGTCTTTGTCATTGCCTGTACAAATCAGCGAATGACAGGTGTCCGGTTTCATCTTTTTGAGGAAAACAATGGGCGCAGTCATGTTATCTTGCAGTCAATAGATTTAATTTATTTATGGAAATGAAAGAGAAATTCAAGACCGCCTGTCTTCCTGTTTTTGGCGGCAATAGTTCCCTTGTGAAATAGTACGGCATTCTTCACTATGGCAAGCCCCAGGCCGCTTCCGCCGGTGTCTCTTGTTCTGCCCTCCTGAATCCTGTAAAAACGCTCGAAGATTCGGTTGAGATGATCTTCATTAGCGACTCCGACTCCTGTATCATAATAAGTGAAGTAGTAATTTTCTTCGTCTTCACTAAGCAGATTGACGTGGATGTCAATATTTTCTCCGGCATAGCGAATAGTGTTTTCGACAAGGTTTCTAAATATAGCCTTTAGCAGGCTATTGTTGCCCTTGATCTCGAGCTTGTCGGGAATATTCCAGCCCATCCGGATATTTTTTTCCTTCAACGATTCTGACTCCTCGGCTTTGACTGTTTCTAATAGTCGGGTGATGTTCACCGGTTCAAACTCAAAGGCCCCGGGTGCTTCTTCCAGTTTGGCGATGATGCCCATATCTTTTATAATTTCTGACAAGGTGATGGTTTGGCGATAAGCCTGTAAAATAAAATATTGTTNTTTCTCTTCAGGTAACTGTTGTTCTATGACCGTTTCCAGATATGCCCGGATGCTGGTGACCGGTGTACGGAGCTCATGAGCGATATTGCCGGTCATTTCCTGCTTAAACTTCTTTGTTTTTTCCTGACGGGTTACATTGGTCAATATTATTTCAAAACTTTTGTCCACAAATATGTTCGCCCGTAGTGAGAATATTTTTCCCTGTCTTTTTATTTGGGTTTCAAAATAATTTGATTGTCCGCTATTCAGGAAATCAAGAAGAGGGGCAAAGACTGGCTCCTGAANAAATGCCTGGATGTCACTATGTGGCTCTTCGGCAAGCTGATTGAGATACTGAAGGAAGAGGCCGTTGTAGAATTCGACTTCGTGATCGGAAGACATGAAGCAAATACCTTCTTCCGAAATCTGTATATGTTGGAGCAATTTCTGTTTTTCAAGTTGTAGGTTTTNTTTATGGGTCTCCAGAAGATTGAAATTATCCAGCAGCTTATTACCAATTGCTCCTAATTCGTCTTCATTGAAGTGAATTTCGCTTGTTGTAGGGTGTAAGGCCAGGTCATGCAATTTTTTGATTGAATTACTAATTCGGGTGGTGATGTGGTGGATAAACAATAAAGAAACAAGAAATAAACCAAGCAGGAAATAAAGGAATAAATTATCCGCCTTCAAAAGATGCTTCAATTGAATGTCATAAGGCAGGGCGACCCTCACAAAGCGATTTTCATATTTTTTGGCAAAATAAAGATAAGGGTGCTTATTGGATGCCGATTTCCGGATATCTGTACCAAATTGATTGTTAGCGGCCTGGTGAATTTCTTTTCGATCCAGGTGATTACTCATTAAGGTAACATTAGTAAATGCATTGTCGTAAAGCACCCTGCCATCCAGGTCAATGATGGTTATCCTTAGGTCAGCCGGCCATAAGGAAATTAATTGGGTCACCTCATTTGAAAACTGCTCTGGCCGGTCTGAAAGTGAGTAATGGATGATATCGGCATATATCATCAACCTCTCCTGCAGCACTTCTGTCTTGAATGCTGTCTNCCTGGAATGTTCAAATATGGCTATGCCAATGGAAAATAAAGTGAATATAATGGCAAAATACAGGAATAGCCGATGGCGAAAAGTGAGTTTCATAAAGCTTCCGTGTTAAATCTGTACCCATAGCCCGGTCGATTGCTTATTGCTGCTCCATAGATCCCCAGTTTTTTCTCAACCGGGCCAGGTGTACATCCACAGTACGTTCGGAGATATACGGTGTCTCGTTCCATATATTGCGGAGGATACGCTCTCTTGAAAAAACGCTGTCAGGCTTGGATGCGAGCAAAACGAGCAACTCAAATTCGGTTTTGTAAGGGAGATTCTTTCATGGTCGATCATCACTTCCTTGACTTCAAGGTCGATGGTTATTGGCCCTATTTTGAGTTTGTCGGCCTTCGGGTCACTCCCGGATTCTACCCGGCTACGCCTCAATACTGCTTTTACCCTTGCAATGACTTCCTTGATCGAGAATGGCTTAGGGATATAATCGTCCCCGCCGACTGAAAAACCCGTCAGCATATCATTTTCGGTGTCCCTGGCCGTAAGGAAGATGATTGGGACCGAATAGTTATCGTTTCGCAATTTCTCCGCCAGCTTGTAGCCAGACATTCCGCCCATCATTACATCGAGCAGAATAATGTGATATTCAGTGATCTGAAGCTTCAGAGCTTCTTCCGCAGAATATACAGCATCTACCTCGAATCCTTCATTTCGAAGGTTGAATTCCAGGATTTCTGAAATATTCCGGTCATCATCCACCAGCAATATCCTCTGAGGCATTGTATTCAAGCTATTTGCAGCAAAATTAGCAAATTATTCCGCTCTGTCTCCACTGTGTTTCAACACCCTTGCCTCGATATAGAAAACTATGTCCTCAACAATGTTGCTGCAATGGTCACCTATTCTTTCCATTTTGCGAATCAACAGAATCAGTTTCAATCCACATGGAATCTGGTCTGGGTGATTCTTCAGTATTTCACCAAGCCGGCTGAAAGCCAGTTCGTAGATGTCGTCCACTTCAGCATCACGGGCCAATATCTTGCCGGAAGATGCTGTATTTTCAGCATTGATGGCCGCATAGCTATCAGTCATCATATTGAGCAGGATATCAAACATTCTTTCCAGTTCCAGCTCCTCGATTACTTTATGATCCAGTGAGTCACAATCCCGGTCAATTACATGGTGGGCAATTCCGTCTGCATAGTCGGCAATCCTTTCTAGGGCAATGCTGATTTTCATGATGGACAATACAAGTCTCAGATCGATTGCTACAGGACTGTACAGAGCGATATAGTTTTCGCAATTACTTTCTATTTTCAACTCGAAAGCATTCACCCTCTTTTCCAGACTTATAATTTCCAGGGCGAGTTCTGCATCATTATTCAAAAAAGCCTGTTTCGCTTTTTCCATTTGAGATATGACCAATCGCCACATTTGGTTGATTTCATCCTTTAATAGTTGAATTTCCTTTTCGTTGTGTTTCATTTTACTTTGATTATTGTTACAACCTTCGGTTTTTATCATTCTTCGTGACGCCATCTTCCGAGGTAAATGTTTTATCTGGCAATGAGATTATTTATGATTATTATCAATTTTCTTTCATTAAACTTTTTGCTATCCTTTTTGATGCCTATTAATCCTTTTACTACTAAATCTGTGATGGATTTCTGCATCATTCAGCATTCTCTGTTGGCAAAAATCTTTTAACCAAACTTCCCGTAATGTAATTCTGTGTTTGTTCCTTCTCCGGATTGAGAAACATTTTCTTAGTATCACTGTATTCAATCAATTCACCCAGCATGAAGAATCCCGTTGTATCGCTCACTCTTGCTGCCTGCTGCATGTTGTGGGTTACGATGACGATGGTGTACTTTGACTTCAATTCATGGATTAGTTCTTCGATCTTGGAGGTGGAAATGGGGTCTAGTGCTGATGCCGGTTCGTCCATCAGGATGACTGACGGCTCAATGGCCAGTGTCCTGGCAATGCAGAGGCGTTGTTGCTGGCCCCTGAGAGTTGAAATGCCGACTGGTGTAATTTATCCTTGACTTCATCCCAGAGGGCGGCTGATTTTAAGGATTCCTCGACTCTTTGAGCAATATATTTTTATCACCGATATGATTGACACGAAGCCCGTAAGCTACATTTTCGAATATGGACTTCGGGAAGGGATTGGGTTTTGAAATACCATACCAACTTTTTTCTCAGCTCATCGACATTGACACTCTTATCGTAGATATTACGACCGTTGACACTACATATACCTTCCAGTCTGGTGTCTTCGATCAGGTCGTTCATCCGGTTAAACAGGCGAAGGAAGGTTGATTTGCCACATCCTGATGGACCGATGAATGCAGTAACCGTATTGGCCTTAATCTGCATACTGATATTTTTCAGCGCATGAAAGCTGCCATAGTAAAAGTTGATATTTTTGCTTCTATCATTTTCATGTTTGATTTTTATAAAACATTTATTTCCTTTCAGCCTCCTCCTTAAAAATGAGGCGATCAGGTTCATTATCAGTACGATGACGATAAGGACAAAAGCCGTACCGTAGGCCATTGGCCTGGATGCTTCGAGATCTGTACCGCTTGTGGCCAGCACATACAGGTGGTAAGGAAGCGCCATGGCTTGATCAAAGATACCGGAAGGAAGTTTTGGCAGAAAGTATGCTGCCACGGTAAATAGAATGGGGGCTGTCTCACCCGATACCCGTCCGATCGAAAGAATCAATCCGGTAAATATGTTGGGTAACGCGGCAGGTAATACTACCCGAAAGATGGTCTGTAATTTGGTGGCTCCAAGGGCCAGGCTCCCGCTACGATACGCATCAGGTACGGCCTTCAATGCCTCTTCCGTGGTGCGGATGATTAAGGGCAAGGCCAGCAAACCCAGGGTTAAAGAACCCGCCAATATAGAGTCGCCAAACTTAAGCTTATTCACAAATAAGGCCATTCCGAATAGCCCGAATACAATAGAGGGTATGCTTGCCAGATTGTTGGTCATCATCCTGATGAGTCTGACTATCCAGCTTTGCCCGCCATATTCGTTGGTATAAATGGCAGACATGACTCCCANGGGAAAGGCAAACAGCATGCTGCCGATGATCAGATAACAGGTACCTACAATAGCCGGGAAGATACCGCCTGAGGTCATACCTTCTTTGGGGAAGGTTGTGAGAAATTCCCAGTTGATTACCTTAATTCCATTATAGATAATAAATCCCAGAATACTGCACAGAATGCCTACCACAATGATACCGAATAGTCTGAATATGGAAAAAGCTACAAATTCACTTATTTTTTTATTCATAACTAATGTACTTTATAACTTTTCTTTTNTGAAATTAATTCAGCTATAACCGATATTGCCATTGTGAGAATAAATAGAATACAGCCAAGCAGGAACAATGCCTGATAATGTGCGCTTCCTGTTGGAGCTTCTCCGAGTTCTGCTGCAATGGTAGCAGGTATTGTCCGCACAGGGTCAAAGAGGGATTGAGGGATGATGGCAGCATTTCCTGTAACCATTAATACTGCCATTGTTTCGCCGATAGCCCTTCCGATTCCCAATACGACAGCAGCAGAAATACCTGATTTGGCATAAGGTATCACCACTTTGTAGATGGTCTGCCATCGGCTGGCACCCAGAGCCAGGCTTGCCTCACGCATTTCCCGGGGCGTGTTTCGCAAAGCATCTTCAGAAACTGAAATAATGGTTGGCAACGCCATGATCGCCAGGATAAGGCTTCCTGTCAGTGCGGTTTCTCCTACTGGAAGATTGAATATCTTCTGCACGAGGGGTGCCAGCACAACCAATCCGAAGAACCCATACACCACCGATGGGATCCCCGATAATAGTTCAATTACAGGCTTCAATATCCGACGCTGTCCTTCACCGGCGAGTTCCGAAAGATAGATGGCGACTCCCAGACCCAGCGGCAATGCTATCAGCAATGCTATTATGCTTACAAACAATGTTCCGGCTATCAGTGGCAATGCACCAAAAAGTGGAGAAGGAGAGGCTGTTGGCAGCCATTCTTNTTCAAGGAAATAATCCTGCCATCGAATGTTACCAGTTTTGAGCTCCTTCACTTCAGGCGCTTCTGGTGCAAATTGTTTGGGCAGGAAAGCGATGATATTTTCTTCTTTGCTGATGATCTCTGCCAGCTTGCCGGGTAATAAAGCGTAATTCTCCCNCATTTCACTTTCAGGATAAATCTCAAATACATCATCAATCCTGAATAATTTAATCTCTGCATCTTTCCATCCCAATTGGTTCCAGTTGGTGATTTCGGAATCGAAAATTTCCTTTATTTCTTCTGGACTCAGTTGTTCCTTCTGGTTCGCTACATGCACATAAAGCCCGTATCCATCTTCTATATCGGGAGTGTTGAACAAATTTATTCCCTCTTTAAAAAGAAATAAGGTAATAAACAGGATTGTGATACTTGTAACGGTACCACTGATCCTTAATAACTGTTCAATTGTTTNTTCTANAAGGCGCTTATAAAATTTCTTTTCAACCATCACTTAGCATTAGTTCGAAACTATCATTTTACACTGATGTAACCGACTTCCCTGACTATCTTCTGACCTGCCGGGGAAAGTATGAAATTGATAAATTNTTTCACCAGGAATTCCGATTTAGTCAGATAATAGTAATACAATGGTCTGACAACAGGATAGGTCTTGTTTTNTACACTTGTTTCAGAGGGAAAGACATACGACTTGCCCTTGTCAAAGGACACAGAGATTGTCTTTACAGACGCACTGACATAAGCCAGGCCGACGTATGCTATAGCTCCTTTGGTTTGGCTTACGGATTGTATGAGGGAGCCATTGGCCGGCATGCTCATAATTCCGGACAGGTAGTTTTTGTTTTTGGNCGCAACTTCCTTGAAAAATTCATAGGTGCCGGACGAAGTCTCTCTGGCATAGGGAATGATCTTCATATCAGCACCACCGACATCCTTCCAGTTTTTGATCTTTCCTGTAAATATATCTTCCAGTTGTTCTCTTGTCAGTTTTTTGATCTTGTTGGCCGGATTGATGATTACAGCAAGTCCATCATAGGCGATTATAACTTCTTTGACAGCCTTGCCACTTCTCTGGAATTTTTGTTTTTCTGAAAATTTCATTTTTCGGGATGTCTGAGCAATATCCGCCGATCTCCCAATCAAGGATGAAATTCCCACACCGCTGCCCCCACCTGTAACAGTCACATTACCTGAATTATTTGATTTCATGAAAACCTGAGCTGCTTTTTCAGAAATCGGGAGGACGGTCTCGGAACCTTTTATTTTCTGAGCATCGGCAGCAAAAGTCACACCCAAAATGGACAATAAAATTGTGATGATCCTTTTCATTTATTTAATTTGCGCAAAATTGAGGCACCGATGTTTCAATACATTTGAGATAATATTACAATTTGGTTAAGACTTCAGAATTTATAGGCAGACAAAGCATAAATACTTTATCTCTCATTTTTCACTTAAGAGGCAGGAGGGGATTTTATTAGTAATTATTATGTTTTATATTACCGGCTTTAATACCTTATACCAAGATGATTTATATAATATTCCATAAATTTTTGGTATACTTGTCCCGAGAGCTAAGCGATTCGGGGATGCCGAGGTTACAGTCGTATAGATCAATGAAATTGGTCTATAACGAATGTACCTTCGGTATTAGGTTGCATTAATCATTGCAAATTATCAGCCGGAATCACCTGTGTGTGATTAACCAATCAGTGACAATTGACCAGTTTCAAATACTATTGTTTATCCAGAAATATCCAAAATATTTTAGTGAAAATCAACCTATATAATAATTTATATATAAAATTATTATATACAAATACAACTAATAATCAAAATTATATCAATCTATTAAAGGGCTTTGAATCTATTGGGCTTTTCCTGGTTCAGGGGATGTCGGGTTGTCTGTCCCTTTTATGCTTTTCCAATGGAATCTCATAATCAATGCCAGTGCAACATAAANAAAGGAACCTTCTTTATCGGACTCGATGACATCATTGATCGTTAAAACGACCAGCATAGCAAAAAGAATCATCATAGCACCCATGATGACATATTGGTTCCTTTTGTCTGTCTCTCGATGGTACATACGTTGTCCTGCAATCATTGCCCAGGCAACCATCCAGACAAATAGGATGGGAGCCAGGATTCCCTGTTCTATTGCCAGCAACATAAAATAAGAGTGTACCGTGCTGTGATCGGGATTGTCACTGACATAAGTCCTGAAGGATTTGAGGGTGTAAGCAGAATAAGTGTCATAAAAATTGTTGGGACCAACTCCTATCATAGGTCTGTCGGCTATCATATATCTTGCGGCGACCCAACGATACACCCGCTCCATGGTGGAGATATCTTCAAAGTTGTATGTCGCAGTAAGTAATGTGTTGAAATCCGTATGAGAGATTGTCTTGTTGTAGTCGGGCGCATAATCGAAAAATTTATTGTCCTTAATCAGATAGATTGAGTATGAAAAAACTCCGATGATGGAAAGGATGATAGCCGGCTTCATCAGCTTCCACTTGACAATATAATAAAAGGGAATAAGCAGCAATAAAGCACCGATGGCGGCCCGTGTGTAACTAAAGTATATCCCCGCAATAAACAGTAACATCAAGGCGATGTATAGATAATTTTGCTTCCATTTCAATTGGTGTATTCTGCCAAGCAACCATATCAACGGGAAAATAACGAGCAATTGGATTGCATAGTTGACATGATTGGAATAAANAGGTCCGACACATGAGTTGATGGAATCAAAGGAAAAGCCTCGTACTGCATGTCTTGACATGACATAAACCATGGTCAGCACAGCAGTAAATCCGACGGCAATAGCCAGCGTTTTGACATCTTTCCAGGACTTTATGAAAAGTGCGGTCATGCCAAAATAGGCTACAATATACCAGGCTTNTGCGAGGAGATACTTCACTGAAAGAAAAACATTGACAGAGAAGATTGTCGTTATGATGGATAAAAGAAAAGATGCTGCCAGAANAAGAACTATCGGATGGCGAACGAAGCTGAAATTGATATTTTTGTAATTGAACAACAAGAATCCAGGCATCAAGGCCAGGAAAAAAATATTGAGCAATTCATCCGGTGCATCCAGTGTAAAGCTACCAATGGAATATTCAATGGATATTGGTACGCTCATCATCATGATGATATACAGGAACCTCAGGTCTCTTAGCAGAACGAATCCGAGCAGAAAAACTGCCGGTAGGGCAATGAGCCAATATTGATCAAAGTAAATAGCAAGAATGATACAGCATGCCAAAAACAGGTTGATCAGCAATAACAGGCGCGATGGCCTGAAAAGGCCGGCGGCTAAGGAATCAGTCATTCCAGAGTTTTTTCCATTGTGGGTCACGCAGGGAATCGACGATGATGATACCCAACACATTGACCATCAGTGCAGCAATCAAGCACGCCAGAACAATCATAGATCTTTTCGGTCTTGACTTGACCAATGGAATATCAGCCTTCTCGACTATGTGCAATGCATTATTCTTACTCTTCAGAACGCCGATCAATTGATTGTATCTGGTATTATATACAGACAGATAGTCCTTGGCTGACCTCAATTGTGTACTCATCACCTCGATGATATTACGCCCTTCGTTGAAATTATTGAAGTTGATTGCACTGGTAGTGTTGGAATCAGTAATGGATTTGTATTCTTCCTTTAGACCGGCAACCATAGCTTTGAGCAGGTTGATAGTGTCACGGCGGATACCGGGCAGGGTCTCCAATACCTTAAGCCGCTCCTGTTCCCGTTTGAATTTGGTTTCTACATTGACCATTTTTGCATTAATTCCTTACCCTGAGCATCAGGTTCGATGATTTTATATTTATTCCTTAATGCCCTTACGGAATCAGAAAGAATTTCTACTTCTTTTTGTTTTTGCGCAATATTGTCCTTAATTGTTAAAGAGAGTTCTACAAGATTGGTTTTAAGAGGTTTGAAACCAATTCATTGATAAAATACCGGGCTGCGTTGGCCATTGAGGCTGCCATACCGGGGTCCTTGTCTTCGATAGTCAGTACAAGGGCGTCCAACTTGTTCTTCTCAATCCGGTAGTGGCTTTTTAGGGTATTATGTACCTTATACCTTGCCTTCTTTCCGGTAGAATCAATATCGTACCGCTTATATAGTTCAAAGGAATCAACCATAAGATCAAGCAATTCCACTGAGTTTGCTACAGAAAGCATGCGATCCAGATCCATGCCTGTACCATAGTATTCCATATCCTTGGTGGATGTACCAAAGATATGTTCAGGTTTCATCACGTCCGGACTGGCAGGATAGAAGGCAGTCGTCGCAGTATAATAATTAGGGAGGAACAGGGAAGCGATCGCTGCCAGGACTGATATTATAGCGACATTCCTGATAATATATCTCCTCTGCTTGAGTACGAGCTTCAGGATATCGATTAAAGATTCTTTGGTTTGCATCAATTTGAGATTCAAAGGCACAAAAGTACTATTTTATGTTATATTTCGGTGTATTGGGGTGTATTGGGAGTGTATCGCAAATTGTACTTTTNTAGTATACGAAGGACGGTGGACCAACTAAAATTTGTGTGATTGTTGAGTGCGGGTTGTAATATATTGATAATGTTAATTATATACATTAATATTATTTTTGTCCCGGAGTAAGGATACATAACAACATTATTGTGCAAAATTCTCAACATCCACTTAAGAGAAATATACAAACATTTCAACCCCCAAACGTACTTCTGATGATTAAGATGATACACTTAGAAAGCCTGGCAGTCGCGACAATGATTATTATTTTCGTGTTGTCGTACTTGTTGAGCTAAATTGGAGCATAGGATTTACTAAATTCCGGTAAAAATAAACACCCGGATCCTGAGCATAAGTTTAAATTTGCCAAAATAGGCCGAAAGAGGGCGTAGGGAATTTATTTACCGAAAGATTACAGTATTTAAAATAGTTGCCGAAATGTTGGTATTTCAATTATGTCATCAAGTTGTCGGTCCCTTCGAAAAAATTCATTATCTCCTTAAAGTCTCACATGTTTTGCTTCAATTTCCTCATCTAAGAACATACGTCCCTGTGTAGCGAAATTGACCGGATCATCTGTCGTACAAAATTCTGTCATACCATTTTTGGTTAATCGGCTTGCCATATCGGGATGCCTCAACAGATAATCGGCAAGGCTGGACGCCACGATATTGCCCTGAGATACGATGGTGACGTGGGGCGGGACATATTGACGTATCTTATCGATGATCAACGGGTAGTGGGTACAACCAAGCAAGATGGTGTCTATTTCGGCGTTTTGTTCAAAAAGAGCCTTTAGATCTGATTCTATGAAGTAATCCATCTCATTACCGATATGGCTGCCGTTCTCGATGAAGGGAACCCACATGGGGCAGGCCTGCTGATAAACTGTCGTCGAAGGGGAAAAGTGATTAATCTCAATACAGTAGGATTGACTATTGATCGTTCCGATTGTTCCAAGGATACCGATTTTGCCGGATCTGGAATATCCTGCAATGACTTCTGCAGTAGGCCGAATAACGCCTAATACTCGCTTATCGGGATAGCGTTGTGCCAGGTCGTTTTGTTGGATTGTGCGTAATGCCTTAGCAGACGCAGTGTTGCAAGCAAGGATGACAAGCGGGCAACCTTGCTTAAAAACCATTCGACACTCTGTAGCGTATACTCATACACAGTGTCGAATGAACGGTTGCCATAAGGGGCGCGGGCATTATCGCCCAAATATAAATAATCGTATTGTGGCAAAAAATCCCTGATCGACCGGAAGACGGTCAGGCCGCCATAACCGGAATCAAAGATGCCTATCGGATGGTTATTTTTGCCACCCTTGGCAGGTGTGGATTTTTTTGGCGCGGTTTCCTGAGTTGGCGCCGGCACGGTTTCCTCCTTAGCAGGAGTCTTTGCAGACTCTTCCATTTTATGCCTTACATCTGCTGTGATGTCATATTTATCTTCAGCAANAAGAAGAATACCTGTACTACTGTCCAACACATAATCGTAGCCAAGTTNTTTGGCCACCTCATCGATAAAGCCATTGATTTTGTCCAGGATAGGCTGGTAGAGTGCCTGACGTTTCTCAGCTACCTGCTTGTTCATATCCTGTTCAAATTGAGTAATTTTGGCTTCTTCCTCCTTCAACTTGGCTGATTCTTCTTCCAATTGCTTAGGAGAGATTTCGCCGGCGTTTTGCTTTTTGGCTATTTCCTGGTATTTGGCTTGAAGGGCAGTTACCATTTGTTCGCCCTNTTTCTGGAGTTGTGTCTGGAATGCATTCAGGTTGGAGTCGGCCTGCTTGATTTCCGGCAGGTCTTGCATTAGCACAGCACTGTTGATATAAGCAACTTTCTGGGCTATAGCACTTGATGCTCCAAAAGCAAGGGTGATCATACAGAAAAGCAATATTCGGTTCATTTTTGTTCTTGTTGGTTTAAAAAAGTGTGCAAAAGTAATCAAAAGCTTTCATTTTGCCAAATTATCATCCCTTCATCACAAATGGTTCGATTATGATGACTACACCGGGATAACAGAGTTGTCTGACTGGTGAAGAACCGTTCTTATTTTCAGTCGGGAATTCTAATTTGCCTAAAGGCCGCCAGCCCTTTACTTGATTCTCTTTGCGATATCAGCAGTCTTGTCTATGCCGTCAGAGACGAACAACACACCGGCAGCACTACTTTTGTCCAGGATCAGGTCAAAGCCTCGTTCCTTGGCATAATCATCGATCGCCTTATAGACCTTATCTTGAATGGGCTTTACCAGTTCTTCCCGTTTTGCAAAAGCGCCATCTGTGCCGAATCTTGCTCTCTGCAGATCGCGAACTTCTTTTTCCTTATTGGTGATTTCATCTTCGCGTTTGCGCTTCATGTCGTCATTGAGCAAGGGAAGTTCTGCCTGATATTTATTGTAAAGACCCTTGATCTTGTCCATTTCGGCATTGATTTCGGCACGCCAGGTGGCACTCAGGTCGTCCAATTGCTTCTGTGCAGCTGCATATTCAGGCATGTTTTCCAAAAGCCCGGCAATATCAACTACAGCGACACGCTGCGCCGAGGCCGCCCCGACACTCAATAAGGCAAATAAGCCGGCTATCAATACATTCTTAATCATCTTTTTAATTTGGTTTTATTGAAAAATTGTTCAAAAATAAGTCTTTCTTTTGGTTACTCATGTAATTTTAACCAATTTTTACAAAATTGGCCTAAATTCATCAATTTTCATTCTATCAACTTCGTTTCATTGCAAATCATTGTTTGGGATTTCGTTTTAACTCAATTTTAACCATATCTGCGGATATTTCAATGCCAATGTCATCAACTTTATTTGTTGAAAGCAAGCGCACATATGTACTTTGAAAGGGTAGAAAGAGTTGTGTGACAAAAGTAACATTAGGGGAGTGGATTAGTTATTTCTTTGCACCAGCATTTCGAAATAAAATTCTTTTAAATAAATTCCTTAATGATGAAATCGACAATAATAAGTTTTAAGATCGGATTTTTGTTTTCAATTTTGATATCTGTCGGAACCACCCATGCCCAGAACTTATTTTTCCAGCGAGTCTTTGATGAGACACTGGCACAGGCAAGCTATGTTATAGCCGATAAAAATACGGGTGAAGCCATAGTCATCGACCCCAAAAGGGACATCGATACCTATGTGCAGATAGCCAAAGAAAACAATCTGATAATTAACAAGGTCACGGAGACACACATCCATGCAGACTATTTGAGTGGTGCGCGTGAACTGGCCCAGGTGACAGGTGCTGAACTGTTGTTATCCGGTGAAGGCGGTGCCGACTGGCAATATATGTTTGCACATAAGCCGTTGATGGATGGTGACGTGATCCGTGTTGGAAGTCTGGTGCTGGAGGTGATGCATACGCCCGGNCGCACTCCGGAGAGTATAACATTTCTCTTAATGGACAAGACCCGGAAAATGCCTGTTAAGGCGGTAACAGGAGACTTTATTTTTGTAGGCGATGTCGGGAGGCCTGACTTGCTTGAAAAAGCAGCCGGATATATAGGCACACAAGAGAAAGGAGCAAAGGACTTGTTCGCTTCCGTCCAGAAATTCCTTCGTTTTCATGACGATCTTGAGATATGGCCCGGACATGGTGCCGGCTCATTTTGTGGTAAAAGCCTTAGCAACATACCGCAATCCACATTGGGGCAGGAACGATTGACCAATCCGGCCCTTCAATTTGGAAGAGATGAAGCGGCATTCGTCAGATATATCCTCGATGGCCAACCCGATCCTCCTAAATATTTTGCAATGATGAAACATCTTAACAAGACACCCAGGCCTTTGATGATAATGGTTCCCAAGCATCCAATTCTGACAGCACAGGAATATCATAAAGCACGAGCNAAAAACCTGCTCATCATTGATGCACGAACACTTAATGACCACCTGGCTGGATATGAAGCCGGTAGTCTTCAGCTCAATGGCGGCAAATCATTTTCAACCTGGGCGGGTTCAATGATTGATTATAGCCAACAACTGGTCATTATAACCGACAGGGGAAGAGAGGAAGAACTGACCCGTACCCTGATGCGTATAGGAATGGATAATATCTATGGTTTTGTCAACGATCCCTCGATACTTCAACTGCAAAAACCTGACCTGTTGAGCCTGAAGGAGTTCAAATCATACCTGGGACGCAAGGATGTTGAAATCATCGACGTACGTAGTGAAACTGAATATAAAGCCGGACATATCAAAGGGGTGAAACACATACCCTATCCTGATCTTGCAGGTTATATGACCCGTATGGATAAAAACAAGGAAATTGTCGTTCATTGCCAGAGTGGCGTTAGGTCTGTTATTGCCTATTCAATGCTCAAGGCCAATGGTTTTAAGAAGATTAGAAATTTTGCCGGAGGGATGAATGAGTGGACTGCCGGAAATAATGAAGTAATGATCCCTTAATCCCAAACCAATAGATTCCCGGTTCAGTAAACAACAGCGTTTCAAATTAATCAAGATAATAAGCCTCCGGTTTAATCCGGGGCTTGTTGTTTTCATTGATTGGTGAAAAAGCTACAAAATTTCTGACATTATTAAACATAAATGGATCTGACTTACATCGGGTAAATCAGATGCAAAACCCATTATCAGGGTTAATTTGTTTCTCAATACCTCTTTCTCATACAGGGTGCTTCAAGAATCAGCGTATTGGCTGATATTCAGTAGTTGTATAAATATGTTTATCAAAGATGAAGCAGCCTTGAACTGTTGGGTCGGTGCCACACTCAAGAACAAAGACATCAACAGAGAAAGATCATTGTGTCTTAACCACCACCAGCATATATTTGAGTGAGGAGTAAATCAGACGCCGAGATTGTATTCAGTTGAATTGTTTTGATATTAATAAAATTGCATTTGGTTGGAATCGGCTGCCAGGGTGGTTCGCAGCGAATTAGGTAGATGTTTAATAGTCCCTGCTTGAGTGCAGATGGTCTACACAGACGACTTGTTTTATTAACCAGCCATGGAAGTAAACATTTTTATTAAACTGAACTTGGCAATACAGGAAGTATCGCGGTTTTTCGGCTATTAATTAAGTACATACTTCGATTTTTCCGGGCGTAAGGCCGGAATCGGCTGTTCTGGTGGTTCGCAGCGAAGTAGGTAGATGTTTAATAGTCCCTTCTTGAGTGCGCATGGTGTACACATGAGATTTGCTTTATTAATCCGCCATGGAAGTAAACATTTTTATTAACCTAATCTTGGTAATGCAGGAAGTGTCACAGTTTTTCGGCTATTAATTAAGTACATACTTCGATTTTTCCAGGTGTAAGGCCGGAATCGTCTGTTCTGGTGGTTCGTAGCGAAGTAGGTAGATGTTTAATAGTCCCTTCTTGAGCGCGCATGGTGTACACCTGAGATTTGCTTTATTAATCCGCCATGGAAGTAAACATTTTTATTAACCTAATCTTGGTAATGCGGGAAGTGTCACAGTTTTTCGACTATTAATTAAGTACATACTTCGATTTTTCCGGGCATAAGGCCGGAATCGTCTGTTCTGGTGGTTCGTAGCGAAGTAGGTAGATGTTTAATAGTCCCTGCTTGAGCGCATGGTCTACACAGACGACTTGTTTTATTAACCAGCCATGGAAGTAATCACTTTTATTAAACTGAACTTGGCAATGCAGGAAGTATCGCGGTTTTTCGGCTATTAATTAAGTACATACTTCGATTTTTCTTCACCTTTGGCCACCAACCCATCTTTCTGAAAATCAGGAACTGCATAATCTCAATATTTTTCGGCCTAAAAATAGTTATGTGACAAAAGTAACAGAACACAGAGGAATCTTTTCTCAACTTTGCATCATAATTAATAAATCCAAGGAAATCATGACAGAAGAAATGACATATCAGATTGACCTCAAATGGAACGAAGGTAGAATAGGAACAGTATCTTCACCAAACCTGGATCAGGCCATTACCTGCGCAACCCCACCGGAATTCAATGGCGGCGTGCCAAATATTTGGTCCCCGGAACACTTTTACGGAGCTGCCATCAATAGTTGCTTCATGACGACCTTTCTTGCCATCGCCGAAATGTCTAGAGTTGCCTTCGAATCTTTTGAATGTAAAACCATTATTAACCTCAAACAGATTGAGCGGAAATATATGATCACCCAAGCGGAGATTTCTCCGGTAATTAAACTTGCCGACCCCGAAAAGGACAGCGAACGTATATCCAAGGTGCTGGAAAAGACTAAGGCCAATTGCTTAGTGACTAACTCTATGAAGACTGAAGTGACAATCATTCCGACAATTCTCTGATATCGAGATTTGGCTCGTTTGTATTTTCCACATTTATTAACTATTAATTCAGAATAAAGACATGTTTTTCAACACATTTATGATAAAAGTTTGGCCCAAGGCAGTTATCTGATTGGTTGTCAAGCAACGAAAGAAGCCATCGTCATCGATGCCAAAAGAGATATCGACACCTACCTCGACATCGCCCGGCAAAACAATCTCAACATCACACATATCACCGAAACCCATATTCATGCCGATTATCTGTGTGGTTCCCGTGAACTGGCTCAGGTGACAGGTGCCAATATGTATCTCTCTGACGAAGGAGGAGAAGGCTGGCAATATGAGTTCTCACACATCGGCCTTCGTGATGGCGATATTATCAAGGTGGGCAACCTGTCCCTGAGAGTGATTCATACACCGGGACATACACCTGAAAGTATCAGCTTTGTGCTGACCGACCACCCTGCATCGGATGAGCCAGTCATGGTGTTTACAGGAGACTTCGTCTTTGTTGGCGATATCGGACGGCCTGATTTGCTGGAGAAGGCAGCCGGATTGGCCGGAACAAAGGAAGTTGGAAGACATCAAATGTACCATTCACTGAANAAATTCGAGGCATTGCCTGATTATGTCCAGGTATGGCCGGCTCATGGTGCAGGTTCGGCTTGTGGCAAGGCTTTGGGCGCAGTCCATAGTACAACAGTGGGTTATGAAAAAATACGCAACTGGGCATTCCGCTTTGGAGAAGACGAGACCGGTTTTGTCAGGGCCTTGCTGGAGGATCAGCCTGAACCACCTAGATACTTCGCTATGATGAAACACCTCAACAAAGTAAAAAGACCATTGCTTGTAGAAGTGCCGAAATATCCTAAACTNAAAAAAGAACAGTTTCTGACCGCATACAATCACGGCCTTAAGATCATCGATACTCGCAGCAAAGAGGACTTTGCGCGAGGCTTCCTGCCTGGAAGTATAGGTATCCAGGGCAATAATTCATTTTCGACCTGGGCAGGTTGGTTCCTCGATCATCAAGAGCAATTTGTTTTGATTGCGGATGAAGAGCGCATAGACGACCTCACGCGCAAACTGATGCGCATTGGCCTGGACAACGTATATGGCTACTATTCCGACATTGAAGATCTCGGCCTGGAATTGCAGAAAGTAAGGTCAGTATCGTATGAGATGATGTTGGATATCATTGACGGCGAGGACTTTCAGGTTATTGATGTCCGTGGTTATACTGAATTTGAAGCCGGACATATTGAAGGTGCTGAAAATCTGTTCGTNGGCGCTATTGAACAACATCTGGACAAGATTGACCGCAGCCGAAAGGTTGTTGTGTATTGTCAGGGGGATCGTTCGGCCATCGCGCAATCCATTCTATCAAGACATGGCTTCACCAATATATTTAATTATCCGGGAGGTATGAATGAATGGAATGAAAAAACCGCCAAGGTCCCGGTATACTTGTAAAATAAAATAATTAACAATCAAGCTTTTTTAAGTCAATGTGGCTTTTTGAAAAACGACATCTTTTTCCAATCAGAAAGCCTTAAATGATGGAGTCCCGCTATCAATATCGCGTACTTTTTTTGCGGAAGAATTTCATGAAATAAGAGTAAAACTGAAGGTACATTCGTTATCCCGGAACCCCGGATTGTTTCACTCCCGGGACAGAGCAAGGCTCTGGAAGCATAGCTATCCGGACAAGTATACCAAAAATTTATGGACTATTATATAAATCATCTTGGTATAATTTATGAATGCTCCATTGTTCCATGAATATAATCAATTTGTATCAAGTTCGTAAATATTTGGTGCCTATTTCCGGATGAAATGGACCCTATTCATTCTTGTTGTCGATCCATGATTGCATATTAACCTGTCTTGATCAACAGGGCCTTAGGTCAGATTTGATTGCCTACAGTTTGAGTCCCGCTTGATCGCTCAGATTTTCGCATTTTTGAGGCAGCTGACTATTAATCAGTGACCTGTTTATACTATGCCC
The DNA here is from genome assembly GCA_013414645.1 of Candidatus Parvibacillus calidus. Lineage (GTDB taxonomy): Bacteria > Bacteroidota > Bacteroidia > Chitinophagales > Saprospiraceae > Parvibacillus > Parvibacillus calidus. Next base: position 163,824 of record CP058702.1, read on the forward strand.
GGAAAATCGGTTGCTATCCCATTACAGTAATGTTGATAATGATTAAATCAAAGCACTATATTAATAAAAGCCAACGGGACTGTATGAAATTTACTAAAGCTTCGGATCAAAATGATAGAAGAACCGTTTAAGCGGCCTGTTGATTAAGGTTAAAAAGCAAATGAAATTTTGTAATGCAATATCAAAATAATCTTCTGGTTATTCGGCGCAATACGACCAAAATCCTCTTAGCATGCTAATCCCCAAAAATAGATGGCGACCAAGATCTTACTTTGGATTACAATGAGAATATCCTTGACTATTCCCTTTTACTTTTTGAAATAATTCTTAATATGTTTCACAATTTTTGAAATAATTTTTGCCGCCGGAATCATAGGATTCAACACCGAAGGGAAACCGTAAACTGATTATTTGCCAGTGTTTTTAGGGGACTGATTTTTTTGCGAACTATTTCTACGCTCAATATCACTTTCGATCTCAATACTTCAAATATTTTAACCCTTGTTTCAAACCGGGTATTTTTACATTCTTTCAACTTAAAACATTTGGCTTTCTTGATTTCCTCTGTTGGTATCTTTTTATTGAAAGTTGGAATTACATTGTGTTACATTTAATTGACTATTCCACCTTGACGAAGCATAGCAATATTTAATTGCTGTAGATTATTAGCAGTTTCATAAAATATCCATAGGAGAATTATTTACAGGATGTTTTTTCATAATCAATTTTAAAAGTTCATGGCCATACCTGCTTTTTCTTTTCTCAACCAACCTGAAAACATCCTATATTTGCAGCTTCTGAATAAATAATTTAATCATGAGCCAGATATTGATAGAATGCGTCCCTAACTTCAGTGAGGGTCGCGACCAATCAGTTTTAGATGCCATTTCGGAGGCGGTACGTAGTGTTGAAGGTGTATCCTTGCTGGATGTCGATCCNGGGAAGGCAACCAATAGAACGGTTTTTACCTTTGTAGGTCATCCGGATGCAGTCGTTGAAGCAGCATTTGAAGCGATCGCCGTAGCGGGGCGGTTGATAGACATGAGCAAGCACATCGGGGCGCATCCTCGGATGGGAGCCACAGATGTTTGTCCGCTGATTCCAATTTCCGGTATTTCTATTGAAGAATTGGTGCCTTATGCACATAAGTTGGGAAAACGCGTTGCAGAAGAACTCGGAGTTCCGGTGTATCTTTATGAAGCAGCTGCAACATCACCACAGCGTAAGAGCCTGGGTGATATCCGAAGTGGTGAATATGAAGGCTTGGCTGTTAAAATTAAAGATCCCGTGTGGGCGCCGGATTATGGGAAGGCTGAATTCAATGCTTATTCCGGGGCGACTGTGATCGGGGTGAGGGATTTTCTGGTCGCCTACAACATCAACCTTAACTCTTCATCAGTCAAGAAGGCCAATGCTATTGCATTCGAAGTGCGTGAACAGGGTCGTATCCTCAAGAAACAAGGTGAAACCGTAATCGATAAGAACGGTGAACCGGTGCGTCAACCAGGCAAACTGAAGAGTGTAAAGGGCATTGGTTGGTATATTGAAGAATATGGCGTTGCTCAGATTTCTATGAACCTTACCAATATCAATGTGACACCGCTGCATATAGCCTTTGATGCTTGTGTGGAAAGTGCGCAACAACGTGGAATACGCGTTACAGGTTCTGAGATTGTGGGTATGGTCCCGAAAAGAGTGTTGGTAGAGGCGGGTCGTTATTTTCTGGAGAAGCAGAAGGCCAGTGCGGGCCTGTCAGAGCGTGAGCTGATGAAGCTTGCAGTTAAAACCCTTGGATTGGAAGAGTTTGCACCCTATCCACTCGACAAGAAGATCATCGAGTATGCAATCGCTAAGCCACAGGACTCGGCACTGACGGACCTGACGGTATCAGGATATGCAGATCTTACAGCGTCTGAGTCACCTGCTCCGGGAGGAGGTTCAGCGTCAGCTGCCGTAGGTGCATTCGGAACGGCACTGGGCGTGATGGTAGCCAACCTGACATCCTCCAAAAAAGGATATGAAAAGCACTGGAAAATGTACAGCGATTATGCCGTACAGGGACAGGACATCAAACAAAGGCTTCTTCGCCTTGTCGATGAGGATACTCAGGCATATAACGGTATCATTGATGCAGTGAGACTGCCTAAAGCTACCGATGAGGAAATTGCAATTCGAAACAAAGCAATGGTCGAAGCTACCCGTCATGCCATTGAGGTTCCTTTCAGGGCAATGGAGACAGCGGCTGAAGCCATCCCCTTGATTGCCGCCATGGTTGAAAAAGGCAATCCCAATAGCGTGTCGGATGCTGCAGTCGGAGGCCTATGCCTGAGGACAGCCATAACAGGTGCATATTACAACGTCCGTATCAATATGAAGGACTTTGAGGATAAGCCATATGCCGATGCAATGGCAGCTAAGGCAGGAAAACTGTTTAATGAGGCTATGACCCGGCTTGACAGGATCGAAGGAATGATCGAGGAACATTTCTAGCCCATTCAGTAAGTTTTCATCCTCAGGGTTAAAGAAATGGGACCAAGTGACGATTTTGATTTATTTTCCAATCTTGACCTGGAAGAAGGGCTGGGANNGCTTTGTCTTCTCCAATGGGATGAAGCAGTAGAATTACTGGAGCAAGCTTTGAAGAAAGCTTCCGATGTCAGTCAGGCACAATTCGCACTGAATGCAATCGAATATTGGAGGCCGCGACTCAGGGACATTGCATTGACTGAGGAAGAAATCAAACAATTGGTCGACGACGTAAAGGCTTTTTCTTATACGGATTTACCCTCCAATTTCAGGAATAAAACGCTGATTTTCATCGCTAATAAATCAAGGGATAATTCATCAATAGGGCCGGATATCGTTGTATCAATTTTTGACCTTTTGCTGGATGCAGGAATGCTAGACAAGGCAGAAGAATTTATAGGATATTATTTAATGACTGCTTCGGATTCAACGCTTTTCATAATTTGCCAGGCACAAGTCCAATGGCTCAACCACAATAACGCTCAGGCCAATCTGAATTATATCAAAGCCGTCTTATCCGATCCGCAATCGATTCTAATAGATAGAATAGCCAATAACGAAGTCAGACAATTGATTATAGAGAATGGCATCATTTTATCCCCGGCAATGATGTGGCTGGACAAATTAATCACAGGATTTGAAGGAATCAATGATATGCTGCAGTCAGATAGAGGCGGGGAAGCTTTAGAGTGCTTAAAGTTACTCTATTTAGCTGAGAAATGTGAGCAGGAAGAGGATATGAGCAATGCCCTGCTTCACCGNAAAAAAATGAAGGAAAGATACCCGGTTGTGTTTCAAAAATATTTTACCATTTTGAATGCAAGAAAAAGAGGAAATAATCAGGGTTTGATCTTTTGACTCTTACATATTGAGCCGAGGTGTCCTGGCTGTTTTTGTCAATATGAAGGTTATTACGCGACAGTGCAAATTATACGTTAAAGCAACGGTATTATTTTTATAGAGAATAACAGATAAGAATCTGACTCTTTGTCAAATTAAGTGAGCGCTATCGCATTTATTGGTTGTGTCAGGAGATCAAAGCCTTTCAATGCACCAACACCACCTTACCAATGATACCGGCTGGATTTTCTGTATTCTGAGTCGTTGTGCCGATGACGAAATAAACGCCCGAGCCTACCTTGCGCCCATTGAAATCCTTGCCATACCATATTGCCTGCCCTCCCAGTGAATGTGTCTCATACACCAGTTTACCATTGATATCAGCAATCTTAACATCCGAGTCATGAGCCAGTCCTTGTATGATTATGGGGCCACTATACTCCGGCCTGACCGGATTGGGATAGATCAACAACTTGGCATCATGGTATGGATTACCGATTGAAGCATCCGTGCGATACATCTGCACTCCGGCACGCGTGCCGATATATACTATGCCTGCCTTCTTATCGATTTCAAGCACCGTGACATTGTTGTCCGCCAGTGGCGAATTGTCTGTGGTCAAATGCAGAACCACTTCATCAACGGCATTGTTGGTCACATATATGCCATTGCTGGTGCCTATCCATTTTCTACCGGCACCATCTTCAGTAATGAAATTGACCGATTGGCCATAAAGGAAGGGGCCAAGCCCTGTTTCATCCTGCATGATCGGAAATCTTGTCCCACAATTTTCACTACCATCAAACACACCAGAGCCGCAATCCTCTACGAAGATACCCGAAACTGTTCCAATCCATATTCTGCCCTCATTGTCCGCATAGACACATTTTGGTAAAATATTTTGATTCTCAAAACTGGAATATACCTGGAAATTGGCCCATCGGTCATCGTTTGAACTCAGTACTTCCTTGCCCGGATCGTAAACGACTATGCCTCGTGAAGGCTCCACACACCATAGATATTCGTTGATGGGATCGATGGACATATCTATGAGTCGGATTTGACCGAAGTTATTGGCAAAGCCCTTGTCGACACCGCTTTCAGTTCTTACGTAGATCGATGTCGGGCTGAGTACATTTGTCGCCCAGAGATTGCCCTTTGAGTCGAAGCCCACATCACTTACACGAGTATTGTTCGGGTCTCCCGGCACTGTCTGCAAAGCTGAATTTTCAGAATAATACAATTTNTTTCATTGCCCTTGATGGAAATGATACCATCAGTATAAGAAGCAATAGCCAACTCCNCGGTATTTTCATTAAAGGCAAAATTGGATAAGTCGGAAATAATGCGCGGAGAAGCAAAANATGAGTCAGAGAATTGATTGTAAACCCACCAGAATCCATCCTTATATTCAAACAATCCTTCCTTGTTGCCCGCACCCTGGTATATCGAAGTATGGGCGCNNCCGGCGCGATATAAAGTGCATCAGCCGTCTTGATGATGGCATCAACCTTGTCCGACCAGGGTGATAGCCGATTGATATCGATAAGCCCGGGTGTCAAGACAGGCAGGTCAAGATATCGAAAACCGTGATAGCTATCGGCAAACCAAATCTTATCCTTAGTTTCTATTGCGTACCGGAGATCAGCCAGGTTGAGTCTGCTATAATCTATGGGATCAAGATTCTGACTAAACAAGGCCACTTCCCCAATACAGCTTTTATTGTCCAGCACTGCCGAATTGCACGACCCGCCAACCATTAGGTAAGTCTCGCCAGCATTGAGGTAAGCAACCTTCTTGACTGTAGGTAAAGAATCAATGCGGGTGAGGGAATCATCCTCCTCCAGACGGTAAAGCTTTCGGTCAAAAGTGGTATAAACCTTTCCGAGAAAGGTGGTGAGGCCTCTGTACGAAGCATCATTATGAGTGAGGCTGTCCGGTGCATCCAGCAGAGTCCAGTTACCTATAAAAGATATATTGGGCTTGACTGAGCGATCGATGGTATACAATCGCTGGTTATTAATGATGTAAAACCGATTACCATTGACGGTGATCCAGCCAATTCCTCCTTCTGCTGAGAGCGTGTTGGTAAATACCTCTTCGACGGCATCGTATTCCACCATTCCGAAGGAAAAACACAGATAGATGTACTTGCCATCTACGACGGCAGCGTTCAATGCCTTATTAGGCACCAGCACATTATTGTTCTTGATATCCTGCACTGAAGTGATTCCCAGGCTCTCATCCATTAGGTCAAAACTACCATCGCTATAGTAGATGAATAGTTTCTTTGCATCCGGAATATACCTCACATTGATGATATTCGATCCACTCAGGCCATCGATGGTTGTGACATGTCGGATATCATCGATGTTTGATTTGTTAATAAATACCAGACCGGAACCGGCATTGAATACAATATTATTTGGTGTCTCGGTAACATCGGTGCCGGAACGATAAAACTGGAGACTGGCCCAGTCGTATATGTTCAGCTGCTGCGNCCTCGTCGAAGATCCTATGATTAGGATAAAGAATAGAAGTAAAATGTGTCGCATAATATTCAAGATGCCAATTTCTCCAATATTGTCCAATAAAAGCGTACCGAGGGCATTCCAAATTAATCGCCGGCGGGATTGCTCTATTTTCCAGAATTGATGGAGGCAAAGGTAAAAACAGTTCGGTCTGTTTCGCCATTATTTCTCCTGACAGATAAAACGAAATAAATTTTTATAAAATTTTGAATGATAAAAATAATATCTTGAGGCGTATTAGAATGAGTTGATTTGTGGAATAAAAATTATTATGCAAACAAGGCGTCAATTTGTAAAAGATGTGGCAAAAGCATCTGCAGTGGTTGCTGCTCCGAATTTTATACTAAAACCTTTTTTGACTGATCAATTTGAGTCAAAGCGACCTGCTGTAAGGGAGAGACACTTTACCAGCCCTGCAGTGGAGGAAGTGATAACCACCTTCCGGTCAAATGTAAGGAATAAGGAGCTGGCATGGCTTTTTGAGAATTGTTTTCCAAATACACTGGATACTACAGTTGAGTATGAGGTCATCGATGGAAAGCCGGATACTTATGTCATCACCGGTGATATTGATGCCATGTGGCTTCGTGACAGCTCTGCCCAGGTGTGGCCTTACCTGTCGCTGATGAAGCAGGATGACAGCCTTAGGAAGCTCATCGCAGGAGTGATACGCCGTCAGACTAAGTTTATCCACATCGACCCCTATGCCAATGCTTTCTATAAGGATCTGACCAAGGTCGGAGAATGGAAAAGTGACCTCACGGAGATGAGACCGGGTGTACATGAGCGTAAATGGGAGATAGACAGCCTGTGTTATCCAATTAGGCTGGCACATCGCTATTGGAAGGAATGCGGAGACACAGGACCGCTGGATGAAGCCTGGAAGGAAGGTATAAGACTGACACTCAGGACCTTCCGCGAACAACAGCGTAAGAAAGATAACGGTCCCTATAAGTTCCAGCGAACAACAGCCTGGGCGACGGACGGGGTGCCGATTGCCGGATATGGATATCCTTGTAAGCCGGTCGGCTTGATACACTCCATGTTCAGACCGAGTGATGATGCGACTATCTACCCTTTCCTGATTCCCTCCAANTTTTTTGCGGTTCGTTCATTGCGTCAGGCCGCAGAGATGTTAAGTGCCATCCATCATGACAATCTGATGGCTGGAGAGTGTATCGCGCTGGCTGATGAGGTGGAAGCTGCACTGAAGAAATACGCAGTTGCAAGGCATCCCTCATTCGGTAAGATTTATGCATTCGAGGTTAATGCCTACGGATCGACTAATCTGATGGACGATGCTAATGTACCAAGTCTGCTGTCATTACCCTATTTGGACACTGTCAGCCTCAAGGACAAGATCTATCGTAATACCAGGAAATACATCCTGTCCAATGAAAACCCATTTTTCTTCAAGGGTAAGGCCGGAGAAGGTATTGGCGGTCCGCATACCGGGATGGATATGATATGGCCGCTGGGCATCACTATGAGAGAACACGAGCCNGATGATCATGAGATACGATTTTGTATCCGTCAGTTGCTGGCAACACATGGTGGGACAGGTTTCATGCACGAATCGTTTCACAAGGATGATGCTACAAATTTTACCCGAAAATGGTTTGCGTGGTCCAATACCCTGTTCGGAGAATTCCTGTGGAAGATTTATCGGGAGAAGCCGGCACTGTTGGATGTATAAGAACAGAGTAGGCGCCTATCCCGGCACTAATTTTATTTGAATTGTTGTGCTGATCTTTCATGCCGGGGAAAGTTCATCTTGATGGAATTTTTCAAAGATTGATTAATAGCCACTTCGCCTCAGCCTCGCCCGACAATATGGTTTTTGGGGAGTTGCAATATTATCAAAGAAAGGATGTTTTTCACGGTACCCGGGTTGGACGGATTTTGAAAACATACTATCGAACCTCATCGTAGTAAAGAAATTCTCATCGCACTGACATATGTCATATGCCGGATATCTCTTCTCAGAAGTTGGCATTTATTCCAGTAACACTTGATGCACCGGGTTTTGATTCGCGCCTGCAAATAATACCGAAGGTACAGTCGTTAAAAACCAATGAAATTGGTCTATAACGACTGTAGCCTCGGCATTCCGGAACCCCGGATTGTTTCACTCCGGGACAGAGCAGAGCTCTAGCAGCATAGCTATCCGGACAAGTATACCAAAAAATTATGGACTATTATATAAATCATCTTGGTATAACTTTCAGATCCTGTTGTCTTTGATTTCCTCTACGACCTCAGGATTGAGCAAAGTACTGGTATCTCCCAGATTACTTAAGTCATTTTCAGCTATTTTACGGAGAATACGGCGCATGATTTTACCGCTTCTGGTCTTAGGCAGCCCTGATACAAACTGAATTTTGTCCAATTTGGCGATTGGCCCGATCTGTTCGGCTATGAGGGCATTTATTTCAGCCGTCAAAATGTCATATTTCTTACCTTTTGCTTCATCGGCCAGAATGACAAAGCCATATAGTGCATTGCCCTTGATGTCATGTGGGAAGCCTACAATAGCACTTTCTGCGACATCATCGTGAAGGTTGATGACGTCCTCAATCGGGGCTGTGCCTAAGTTGTGTCCTGAAACGATGATGATGTCATCGACTCTTCCGGTAATTCTGTAGTAACCGGTCTCGTCCCTTAGAGCGCCGTCACCGGTGAAGTATTTTCCGGGATAAGTCGAAAAATAAGTATCCTTATATCGTTGATGGTCTCCATAGATTGTTCTGGCCATGCCCGGCCATGGGTATTTTATACAAAGATTTCCGCCGGATTGATTTCCATGGATCTCATTGCTAAGTTCATCCATAAGGACAGGCTGGATTCCCGGAAGAGGGAGTGTAGCATGACTTGGCTTTGTGGGGGTAACGAAGGCCAGGGGACTGATCAGGATACCGCCGGTTTCTGTCTGCCACCAGGTGTCCACAAGAGGGCAACGTCTGCGCCCGATGTTTTCATTGTACCAGTGCCAGGCTTCTTCGTTGATGGGTTCTCCGACCGATCCAATCACCTTCAGGCTGGATAAGTCTTGACGCTGTACAAAGTCAAGACTTTCCTTGGCCAGTGATCGGATAGCAGTAGGTGCCGTATAAANAATATTGACCTTGTGTTTTTCAACCACTTGCCAGAATCTTCCGTAGTCCGGGTAGGATGGGATTCCCTCAAAGATCAATGTTGTCGCACCGTTGAGCAAAGGTCCATATACGATGTAGCTATGCCCTGTCACCCAACCGATATCGGCTGTGCACCAATACACGTCTTTCTTCTTATAGCCGAAGACATTCTTGAAGGTATAGCCCATGAAGACCATATATCCGGCTGTTGTATGCAGCATACCCTTGGGCTTGCCCGTACTTCCTGAGGTATAAAGGATAAATAGCGGGTCTTCAGCGTCCACCACCTCAGCTACATGTAGAGCAGCAGCCTCATCCAGCAATGGTTGCAACCACTGATCACGTCCTTNTTTCATGACGACATCACCTCCGGTCCGCCTGACCACCAGGACACGTTCTACTCCGGGGCATTGATGCAGAGCCTCATCTACGATATGTTTTAGGTCGATGGTTTTATTACCCCGAAAAGATCCATCGGAGGTGATGACAGTTTTGCAATCACAATCATTGATCCTTGCCGCAAGAGCCGATGCTGAAAATCCCGCAAAGACAACAGAATGAACCGCCCCAATCCNGGCGCAAGCCAGCAACGAAACAGCCAGTTCGGGAATCATAGGTAGGTAAATGCACACCCGATCTCCCTTTCTGATACCCTGATCGGTCAATACATTCGCCATTTTTGCAACGCGTGCATACAATTCCCTATAGGTGATGTGTTGCGCCGGCTCATTGACATCATTGGGTTCGAAGATGATTGCCGTTTTATCGCCTTGCGTCTGCAGGTGCCTGTCGATGCAGTTCTGAGTGATGTTGAGCTTTGCATTCCTAAACCATTCAAAGCGAGCTTCCTTCATATCAAAATCCAGTACTTTATCCCAACGGCTGTGCCAGTTAAAATTTTCCGCTGCAATTTNTTCCCAGAATCCGGTTGGATCTTTAATTGATTTCCGGTATTCCTTGAAGTATTTCTCGAGGTCTTTTATTTTATATTTTCCCATGATCCATGTGCATTTGAATCATAAAATTAAGGAATAATCCACTATAATCAAAAGGGATCCTTTTTTGACAGATAAAAACAGACCAGTGATTCGAAATTAATGACCGAGTTTTACTTTACTGAATTGGCATATTGCTTTTGCAACCTGTTCTGGAATTTCATCATACGCTTAAGCAGTAATTTTTCGGCAGCATCGAACTTGCCATTATCAAGCAGGATGTTGATGATATTACCAACTCCGGGAAACTGGATGGCATGGTTTGCCTCATTGCCGTCTGCCAATAAAAGCCTGAGATTCAGTATATTGGTTCCTGCTTCAGACGTGCGGTCCATATAGGCAAGCACCATATATGGCCGGTCACCGAAGGAAAGCGAGGGGTCTTTGATAGTTTCAGGAGTTAGAAAGGATTGATTGATACTATCCTTATCAGGGCTGTTGAAATCCCTTTGAGAGATATACCGCACTTCCGAAAATCTATATACACTGTCAATAGTGTGTCTAAGAACCCTGATTAAGCCGTCCCTTCTGGTAGTTAGCGCGTGCAATTGCGCTTGTCTTTCTTTCGCGTTCCTTTTTCCCGATAAGCTGTCGCCAATGATTGCGTTATAATATTTTTCTTGCTTATCAAAGGATGGTAGCCTTACAATGAGAAAGCCTTTCTTCAGCAGTGCTGCCTGCCCTTTGGCTGAAGAAGGGGACTCGCTCTGGGCTGGCAATGTGTCAATAAAGCATATCAACCAACATATCATTATAAAAGGCGAATACCAATCATAAAAGATTTTGAAATAAGAGGTAAAAATAAGTGAATCCCGGAAGTAATTCCGGCAACAGAAACATTAAGTTAACAAATTATGGAAACTAATGAGTAGATTAGAATCGTTCTAAATATGATCCTGTAAAAGTGGCAGGGGACACTGTCAAAATGGCTACCATGGTAATGTGGAGCCATTATTGCAGTATTTAGGACAAACTTTCAATTATTTTTGAAACTTTAACAAAACATTAATTGTGGAATAATATACTGATTATCAAAAAGATGATGGTTTATTTTTCGGATTTATATGGTTAAGTGACAGGATATTGAGAGGTTTGTTTAACGCATAATGCATTTTCGTTAAACAAAGTTTTATATTTACGGAAGCAAACTAAAGTACAAGCTATGTCAATTATAGAATTTAATAANAAGATAGACAACATATCTCAGTATCTGCATTCCTTTGCATTGAATCTGACCAAGAATTCGGAGGATGCAAAGGACTTGTATCAGGAAACAACCTACCGAGCNCTCGTCAATAAAGATAAATTTGCACCGGATACCAACCTAAAGGCATGGTTATTTACCATTATGAAAAATATCTTTATCAACAATTACCGTAAGAAAGTGAAGGCCAACACCATCATGGACTCTACTGCCAATTTGTATTATCTCAATGCGGGCGGTTCTGAACACAATCAAGGTGAGACCAATATCTTCCTGAAAGAATTGAGTGATATGATAGATCAGTTGGATGATTCACTCAGGGTACCTTTCATTTTACATTATGAAGGATTTAAATATCAGGAGATTGCGGATGAGTTGGAGTTGCCGCTGGGTACCATCAAGAGTCGTATATTCTTTGCGCGCAAGGAGTTGAAGAAATTGATCAAGGATCGATATAGTAATATTTTTGATATCAGATTGAAAGATAAAAAGAAAGCCGTATAGGCATAATGGGTTTATTACAAAAGCAGAGAACAAGGCATTGTAATTTGTTCTCTGCTTTTTTACACCAAGTGTACTTTATTTTCCCATACTCATGGTGAATAACAATGGGTTGAGCCGGTTGTGATAAGGGCTGGCGACAATCAAATCCTTCGGCATGAAGTAGGTAGGAAAATAATAATCTAAATCATAAGAGGGGTAGTAGTCTTGTTGATAATGGAAATAAATTGATGCCTAAATATGCTGGAAATATTTGGGCAATTAGACCAGAATGTCCGGAAATAAAGGTAAGTAGGTTATTACTTATCTACCTAATTCGCTTAGCCCCTAAACTTTACTTCTACTTAGATACAATTGTTTTTGTCTGCTTGTCGCATAACCTGGCAATATCACCTGACTTCGTCAATGCGCCACCCTAACGAAAATTCCAAAAATCATCAGAAAAGAGTGGAGCTATAGATTGATGTTCCTGGGTTAATACCATAGTTTTCACCATGGTCTTATCACTCAATGGTAGTTTGATTTTTATGGTAGTTATAGTTCTTGCAATGGATAAAACTTTGTCTACACTTAAATTTATTTGTCTTACTTTTAATATACGCTCCAGCTCTTTGTAAACCTTATAGGCAACAAAACAGATACAGATATGAGCTTCAATTCTCTTTGGTGTAAAATGGAATATCGGACGCATTTCTAAAGTCCCTTTCGTAACTCTGAATGCTCGTTCTACTTCCCAAAGATTGCTATATTGGTTATAGACTTCTTCTGCCGGTAAATCGGTGTTAGTAATGTATCCTTTTAGTCCATCCCATTGCTCGTCTTCTTTAACTTTTGTTTTATCAATATTCACACAGACATCATTGGTTATTTCTAAGAATTTATTGTATCCTCGCTTATTGATATTCTGCTTGTTGATTTTACCGGATTTGTAGGCTTGTTCCAGTCGTCTAACACCCTTTTCCCTGTTGTATGCGTCCTTTCTTGCCCGGTTCTCCGAATAGCCAACAATTAACCTGGAACCTGACTTATTTGTCTCGTAAAATGCACCGTTTATTTTTGCTAAAGACAAGCACCATTGCTTTATTTCCTTGCTTTCATTTTTATTCTTGCACCAATAATATAGCGGTATCCCTGTTGTTCAAGTAAATCAATATTTGTCTTGTTCATTAATCCTGAATCGGCAACCACTATAAAATCATCAAGGTGATATCGGGTAATAAAATCCTCTACTATCGGTAACATTGTTCGACCTTCGTATTGTGAACCATTAAATATAGAATAAGAGAGCGGATAGCCATTATTGCTTACCAGTAAGCCAAGAACAATCTGTGGCTGGCTGTGCTTCCCATCTTTAGAAAAACCAGTGTCTCGCAACTCATCTCCATAATCTGCCTCAAAGTAAAGTGTGGTTACATCATAAAACATCAATCCAATTTTCCCGCCCAATAGCTTGCGTGTATGTTCTACACTGATTTGTTGGACTCTTTCCTGTTCTGTATTATAGAGTTTATCCATATAACGGTAGAGCTTGCTTAGGTCAAGGTCTTGATCAAAATGCGATTTTAGATAGCTGACAGTGGCAGCTTTGCTTAAAGGCTGGCTCAAACGAGCTATTACTAATTGCTTTAAAACATCGTCTCCTACTTGATCGAAGCCAATCAAATCAAACACTCTACTAAGAATTAATTGATGACCATTTATGAGAATATTTTCAATATTGGAAAGCAAACGAGCTACAACTTCTTGTTCTTCTTTTTCGTAATCAACTTTCCTGAACATATCTTCCAAACCTCGTCGCTTTTCAATCCAATCCTTACCAAGTTTGTAAAGATGTTTTACTTCTTCTTCATCACTACTAACTCCAATGGTTTTTAACTCTTTGGATTTTCCATCATATTTATCAACCACAACGACGCTGATAGTGCCAGAACGGTTCTTCTTTTGCGGACAAACATCCCTAAATTAAGGATTTTTACCCTTGCGTCACCCAAAATAAAAACTCGAACCACTCAAAATATTGATTTTTAACATCTTATGAAATTTGTAAATTTTAAGTGCCGAAGTCAGGCTTAGATACAATTGTTTTTGTCTGCTTGTCGCATAACCTGGCAATATCAAATAAAAAAGCCGATGCTGAAGACATCGGCTTTTTCGTAATATATTTGGATATTATCCACATTTGCTGTTACCGCAATCTTTACAGGTCAGGCATCCTTCCTGGTAATGCAGATTGGTGGATGAGCAGTTAGAACATTTAGCCTTGCGCGCTTCCGTGCCATCCGGTATATATCGCTTGAGCGCACGGGCCACACCATTCTTCCAGGTATTGATGGATTCGTCTAACTGAAGGCTATTGATCAGATCCACCACTTTTTCGATCGGCATGGAGTAACGCAATGCTCCGGATATCAACTTGGCATAGTTCCAATACTCAGGGTTGAATTTATAAGACAATCCCTCGATTGTGGTCTTGTAACCGCGACCATTGATAAACTGGAAGTCGTAGCGAGAAGTGCCGTCAGCCTCTTTGTTTTTGATGATTAGGCCTTGATTGACCCACCTGGGAATCAGGATTCCGTCCTCATCGTCGGCCAATCCGGTGAATATTTCAAAAGGGCGTCCATCTATCAAACCTATGAAGGCGATCCATTTATCCCGATTATTTTGAAATCTGACAATTTCTGCATCCAGTACCTGTGGGCGTGTTGTAGGGAATGGTGCTGGTTCGTCAGCGGCTGCTTCAGCATTTTTATTATCTTTTGCGGAAACCAGGACACCAGACCTTGAGCCGTCACGATAGACAGTTACTCCTTTACACCCTGCCTTCCACGCCTCCATATAACACTGGCCGACCGTTTCTTCGCTGACATCATTGGGCATATTGATGGTCACTGAGATGGAATGATCCACCCATTTTTGGATTGCGCCCTGCATTCTTACCTTATTTAGGTAGTCAACATCATTAGAGGTTGCCTTGTAGTAGGGAGAATCCTTTACGAGATTATCCAATTCTTCATGGGTATAATGTTNTTNTGTGTCGTGGCCATTGACTTCCATCCACTGTCGGAATCTGTGATGGAATACTGCATATTCTTCCCAAGAGTCGCCTACCTCATCAACAAAATCCACTCTGACATTCTTATCATTGGGGTTGACCTTGCGGCGGCGTTTGTACACAGGAAGGAACACAGGTTCGATACCTGATGTTGTCTGAGACATTAAGCTGGTGGTCCCGGTAGGGGCAATGGTAAGCATGGCGATATTTCTCCTTCCATACTCAAGCATCTCGTAGTACAATTGGGCATCCGCTTCTTTGATTCGCTGGATAAACGGATTGTTCTTTTCTCGTTCGGCGTCATAGATACCGAATGCACCCCTTTCCTTTGCTGCGTGAACGGACGCGCGATAGGCTTCAAGGGCCACAGTTTTATGCACTTCAACTGAAAAATCGATGCCCTCAGGACTTCCGTAACGATAGCCCAAAGCCGCCAGCATGTCACCCTCTGCTGTTATGCCGATTCCTGTACGTCTTCCCTGGTGTGCTTTTTCGCGGATGGATAACCAAAGATTCCTTTCGATGCTCTTGATCTGGTCGCTTTCCGGATCTTCGTCTACTTTTCTCAGTATCTCATCAATCTTTTCCAGCTCGAGGTCGATGATATCGTCCATGATTCTCTGTGCGAAATGGATATGTTGTTTGAATAAGTCCCAATTGAATCTTGCCTCACCGGTAAAAGGATTTTCAACATATGAAAACAGATTGATGGCCAGTAGTCGACAGGAATCGTAGGGGCAAAGCGGAATCTCGCCACAAGGATTGGTCGAAACCGTCTTGTATCCCAGATCGGCATAGCAATCAGGTACGGATTCCCGGATGATAGTGTCCCAGAAAAGGATACCGAGAACCGAGCGCCATGCATTGTGCGCGATTTTCTTCCAAAGAGCCGCTGCGTCAATCTTCTTGACGTACAGAGGGTCTGTACTCATGAGCGGGTACTGCTGCTGATAGGCCGATTGATCCTGCACCGCTCGCATGAATTCATCGTCAATTCTCACTGATACATTGGCTCCCGTCACTTTGCCCTCTTCCAGCTTGGCATCAATAAAACTTTCAGAGTCAGGGTGCTTGATGCTGACTGACAACATCAATGCGCCTCTGCGGCCATCCTGTGCGACTTCCCGTGTAGAATTGGAAAACCGCTCCATAANAGGCGCGATACCTGTGGAGGTCAATGCGGAATTCTTGACCGGTGACCCTTTAGGTCTAATGTGTGACAGGTCGTGACCTACACCGCCTCTTCGTTTCATCAACTGCACCTGTTCCTGATCGATCTTCATAATTCCGCCATAAGAGTCGGATGGGCCATCATGGCCAATTACAAAGCAATTGGACAATGAAGCAATCTGATACGGGTTGCCTATTCCTGTCATCGGACTCCNCTGAGGGATGATATATTTGAAATTTCTGATCAGTTCAAAAACTTCTTCCTCTGAAAGGGNGTTGGGATAATTCTTTTCTACTCGTGCAATTTCGGAAGCGATCCTGCGATGCATATCGTCGGGTGTCTTTTCATAAAGATTGCCATGAGAATCCTTCAACGCGTATTTATTGACCCAAACCCTTGCAGCAAGGTCATCTCCACCAAAGTATTTTAGGCTGGCCTCAATAGCCTCATCTTGTGTATACGTAGTCTTCTNCTNTTTGATAACTGTCTTTCCCATTTGTCATTTGTTTTATCATCGAAAGGTTTTAATAAATTTTAAAGAAGCAAATGTATGTAATTTAATTATAATACAAAATTTTTAAGGAAAAATAAATATGTTTACATAAAATAAATTATAAGACATTGAAAGACAAATGTAAATAAAATTTAGGATCGAAAAAGTTTACAATTTTGTGCATTAATATTTCAAAATTAGATACTTAACATTCCAAAAATAGTCAAGTATCATAATAAATATTTAACTAATGTGTTCAAAATCAGACAACTTGTTTTCCCAAAAAAATTCCGGTTTTTAAAAATTACTGTTTACTATTTTTGCTCATGCACAATTTTTCACTCAGTAAGAATTCTTATATCGATTTTAGGAATAAAATCAATGCCTGGTACCATCCCGATTATAGAAAAATGCCCTGGAAAGGAGAAAAGGATCCTTACAAGATATGGATTTCAGAGGTTATCCTTCAGCAAACGCGAGTACAACAAGGTTGGGAGTATTATGTGAATTTTCTGGAGAAGTTTCCCACCTTACAGGTATTGGCCTCTTCTGATATAGACGATGTGCTGAAAACATGGCAGGGCTTGGGTTATTACAGTCGTGCNCGTAATCTCCANTCAGGGGCGCGCCGGGTTGTAGAGCATTTTGGTGGAAGGCTACCGGCCAATTACCATGATTTATTGAAGATCCCCGGCATCGGTCCTTATACAGCCGCCGCCATTGCTTCATTTGCTTTCGGACTCCCCTATGCGGTTGTGGACGGCAATGTGGTTAGGGTTCTTGCGCGATATTTCAATATCGAGGCTGCATTTGATTCAACAGCAGGAAGGAAGATNTTTTCAATCACTGCAGGAAATGTCCTGGAACCTGCTGATCCCGGTCGATTCAATCAGGCAATGATGGACCTTGGAGCCACAATATGCACCCCGACAGCAACACGATGTGGCATTTGTCCCCTCAGAGAAGGTTGCATGGCATTTAAATTGGACAGGATTAAACAGCTACCAATCAAACCGAANAAGATAATCCGCCGGGAAAGATTTTTCAATTACCTCATAATTCGTTCCACAGACTCATGCTTGTTGTTTCGTCGCCAAAAAGGAGACATATATTCAGGTATGTATGAATTTCTNTTGTGGGAAAATGAGAATAAGGCCTCGACAATGGATATGGGGCAATGGCTTCAGGGCATAGGAATAAATGGCCGGGCGGAACCTATACTCAAGCTTCCTCCTCAAATCCTGACTCATCAGAAGATAATTGCCACCTTCTATATTATACATGTAGCTGATTTGCCCACGTTGGAGTCAGCCATTGAGGTTGCTTTCAATGACCTTCCTCAATTTGCCTTTCCAAAATTTATCCAGACTGCCATTGATCGGATAGATTTGAAGAAAATTGAGGGAGTGATTCAGCCTCGAATATCTCACCATAGTTGATATTTTGATAACGGATCATTAGATAGCAAGGATAGACCATTCCGACACAATGAGACCTTCAATATCCTGTTAGCCCATTCAGTTGTATATTAACCAAAGTTTCAATTTTACAAAACAAGGATTTATCTATAGTTTGACTAAAATTGCTATAGATGGAATGTGTTGTTCGATCCTCTGTATCCATTGGGAAATATTCTCTTAAGAGCATTCCACGTTGGCATATTGATTCGCCGGATGAGCAAAGACAAAGATGATGGCGATGTGAAATAACTCCTCCTATGTATTTTATAATGGATACTTTAGGATTAAACGGGGTCTTCTATACTCATTTAGAGACCGGTTCTTGTGATGTTGACTAAGTGTTTCCAGCGAAAAATTCAAATATTTGACTGAATGTTTGGTTACAATGCAATATATTTATCATTTATTAAAAAAATTAAGTATTATGAAAAGATTCTCTTGTTGTGTACATTTTCTTTTCTAACTATCTCCATATCTTTTAGCCAAAAAGGTTCATCCTTCATCATTGCCAATATCGGTGTAGATAATTACAAGATTGTAAACAATGAATACACTAAAACCTTCAAAGTTGGTGGTGGATATGGCTATAGTATTACTGAGCCGATGGCATTGGGTGCAGAGTTCAGCTATTCAACCTTTAAAATAAAAAACGCACTCACTACGTCCTCATCAACCAGTTGGTCAGCAGGACCCTTTATCCGTTCAACTTTTCCACTCAGTGACATGATTTCTTTTTATTCTCAATTGGGTGCAGGGTATCAGACGGAAGGGAACAAGACCGCATCAGGATTTTATGCCTATCTGAACCCGGCTGCCTTGCTGAAGGTGGACAAAGTGACATACATTACCTTCACAACCGGCCTCATCAGATACGATAATATTAAATCTTTTTATAGTCGCTTCCGTTTTCTATATGGGAATCCAACTCTCGGCGTGATGTTTAAAATCAACGGGAAATAAATATTCGAAGACAAATTTTGGTTCACAGAATTGTATTTTGGGTAAGTAAAGGGGGCATTACAAGCACGGCTTACCGTATTGCCTTTTCAAGCCTCATTCCGGCTACTATCAGGTCATAGGCTGCCTGAAGGTATTCGGCTTTTGCTTGTCTATAATGCAACTCACTGGTCGAAAGTTCGGAAACCATTATACGACCCTCCTTAAATTGATCTAAGGATAACTTGAAATTCTTGCTTGCCAGTTCCATTGATTGTTCCATGAGATCAAGATCTCTTTTCCGAAACAAATAGTCATTGCGGGCTTGTGATACTTCAAAGTTGTGTTGGTTCTGCTCCGTGAGATATCTATTCCGGTCGGCCAATATCTGCAACTTCAGTACATCAGCCTTTTNTATACGATCCAATCCTTGTGTGATAGGTATCGTGACGGAAAGGCCCAGATAGCTGTTGCCATACCAATGACTTTCATTGAAGATATTAAAGCCATTGTCATAATAATTGGCGCCCANAANACCATTGAGTGAAACCGTTGGCAGAAAGCCATCCCTTGTATTTTGAAGTCGGATCTCAGAGAGAGCCTGCTGATGAGCGATCCTCTGCAGATGGAGTGGCTCGGGAGCATTGTGGACGTCTTTGGCAAATAATGTCATTAATACCGGAATACTATCAGTAAGTATTGGCAATTCAGATTGCGCAGGGTCTAATCCGAGATCTGTAAGCAACCTCGCTCCTGCCTGTGCCAATATATTTTCGGCCCTGAAATAGTCAGACACTGACCTATTCTTATTTGTCATGGCGTTGTTTATATCGGCATCCGTAGATCTACCCGCTTTGTATCTGTCACTTGTCACGGAGAGTATGCGGGTCATAATAGCCGTGTCGAGGGCAGCCATTACCACTTGCTTACCGGCGATGATACATGCCACATAGTCGAGATTTATCGCAAACTGGAGATCTGATGCCGATATGGCGGCCTCTACCGTACTGATAAGAGTCTGATGCTCGGCTTCACGTACAGCACCGCGTGTCTGTGGATTGAACAGGTCATAATGGGCATTGAGGCCAATGTTGCTGCTCCATCGGCTGGCAAACTTCAAGGGTAAAAGCACATTCTCCGAAGCTGCCGGATCAAAGGCGCGCGCCGGAACAGGTGTTGTCGGAATAATTAGGTTGCTGCGGATATCGTATTTGGTATATACTTGCGGGATTTTCTTCCATCGGGCTTCCTCGACTTGTTTTTGGCTTATGGCGATATTAAGATTGCTGTTGAGGATGGTTGGATTGTTTTTAATAGCGAGTTGTCGTGCTTCTTCCAACGAAAGGGTTGCCGGTATGGATGGTAGTTGTCCCTGGCTATATTGTATTGAGGTAATCAGGCCAATCAGGACGAATAACTTCACTTTCATTTTTAGTACAATTTGTTATTTGAAAACTGAAGCAGGCTCCAGTTTATTGATTTTTGAAATGGCAAACAGTGAGCCGCCCACGGAAATAAACAAGGTAGCAAATAAGAGAAATCCTGCCAGTGAAGGCGTAATCTGTACAATTAATCCGGCTTTGGCCATGCCTTGCTTGAAAAAGAATAGCAATGTCAAGGCGATAACATAGCCGGTAAGCGCAAATAAAATCGCCTGTGCAAGGATCAATCGCCGTACATAACCATTCGTCGCACCAATGGCCTTATAGGTTCCGTAATCCCGCAATCGATCCAACACGGCGGAGTACAATGTCAGGCCTATGATAAAGAAACCTGTGATGATGGCAAAAACCACAAGTGTTCCGAAGCTAACACCCATATTCGTGGAACTGAGCAATTCGCGTACTGTCGATTGGCGCAAATCCTGCAATTCCCAAGCCTTGACACCATAAAAAGTTCGGTTGATATCTGAAGCCACCTTTTTGACATTTACACCGGGTTTGATTTTTACGGAGATTATACTTACTTTGTCATTGGGATAATTGCCATAAAAGCGGGCGTTGTCTATATTCGAATATAAGAAGTGGCCACCAAAAGCTTGTATGTGCCTGGTCTTCAACCGAATGATGGCGCTCTTGCCGTTGATTTCAAGGCGGGTACCTATATTTAAAGGTATTTTTAGTGAACGGGAGTCAAAATATTCGGCAGAAACCGAGTTGGCGCGAATCAGCGCTGACAGATCTCCTTCTGTAATCCTCGCCGTGTCGGGTCCTCCGGCAAATGAAGGTGCTTCACTGCCGATGATTGTAAAGGGTGTCGTGCGGCCATTAGGGAGAGTGACACTGACTGAAGTAACGACGATGGGGTAAGTATGCTGCACACCCGGAATACTTCGGATTTCATTTACCAGGCGGGAATCCAGACGGAACAGGTTATTGACATTGGCTGTGGTATTGTCCACGACCCAGATCTCACCTGTATTGTGATTAGCATGGTCGATTAATGCACCCATCACATTGGTGATGAAATGGAGTGTCCNCAACTGCTGGCCAATCAGGAAACTGCTTATGACGATACCAACGATGATGCCGATGGACTTTGGCCGGTCAAACCAGATAAATTTAATGGCAGTGCGAAACATGATTAATGGTCTTTCAGATGAATCTCACATTCTACCTTGGTATTGAGTAACATAGGACGGTCTGAAGGATCGATTCTGATCTTGAAGCGGCGTACGCGCCTGTCCTGTGCCTCGCCGGGCATATCGGTAAAAAGAGATTTGTTGTTGAGCTGAGGCGAGAGGAATGTGATTTTTCCGCTTCCAACGATCTGTTTATCCCCCATCAGGTGGAGGGTTGCCTCCTGTCCAAGAGCTAGTCTGTCCGCAAACAATTCATCCACCTCACCATGTACCACTAATGGCCCTGGNNGAGCTAAGTAGGCATAGGCCTGAAGAGGTTGAATTGCCGAACCGGGTTGTGCGTTCTGGCTAAGGAGAATACCGGCTGAAGGGGATCGTATGGTCAGNNCGGTTCCCAGATCATGTTCAGCAAGACGGAGATCAGCTTGTAGCTCATCCATCCTGGAGCGGCTTATAACGACTGCCTGTCGACCTTGTTCGATCTGGTTTTTGAGTACATCAATTTCGGAAGCTTGATTAGCTATGTTTTGAAGTGTTTCGGCACCTGATTGGGCCAGCTTCCTTCCTGCCTCCAGATTGGCAGTCTTATAATTAAGTTGGGCTTCATATTGACCTATTGCTGTCTGATTTGCGACGATTTGTTGTCGTTCCGTCGCAATCTGGGCCTTTATTTTACGGATTTTAAGGGAAGCATTTTCGGGCTGCAGTGTAAATATGGCCTCTCCGGCTTTTACCGTATCGCCTTCCTGCCGGAAAACCGAATTGACTATACCTCCAGTGGATGACGCGAGTTGAATCACTCCATCCAAGGGTTCTACTTTGCCGATGCCCACAATTATTTCAATGTTGTGCGGTACCGAAAGGGTATCGGACGCAATGGTTGCCTGCCGGCTTGGTTGTTTGTTGCTACATGACGTTATCAAGAAGAGAACGGTCAGAGCAAGGAAATTTTTCATAGAATCTATCATGATAACACGATTATTGTTCTTCTGGAAATGGGGTTTCGGAAGTTCTGCCTTCGGACAGATAGATAATTCTGTCTGCATATTTGATTAGACGGGTGTCGTGAGTGACGACAATGACCGACTTGCCTTGCATGGACAATGTTTTCAACTCTTCCATTACTTTTGACGCGTTTTTGGAATCAATGGAAGCGGTCGGTTCGTCGCAGAGCAGGATGGCAGGATTTGTCACTAAAGCCCGAGCTATGGCAGTTCTTTGTCGCTGCCCGCCACTGAGGGTGTGGGGCAGGTTATTCATTTNTGAAATCATATCGACCTTTTCAAGGGCTATCATCGCTCTTGCTTTCGCCTGTCGCCGGTTTTCGCCCTGGAGAATGAGCGGCATCATTACATTTTCCAATGCTGTAAGTGGCTGGATCAGATTGAAGCCCTGGAAAACAAAGCCGATGTTATTGAGCCGAATGCGGGACAACTTTTNTTCCTTTAATGTACCAATATTTTGATTCATGACAATGACATCTCCGGTCGTTGGATAAATGACACACCCCAGCAATGAAAGCAGTGTTGTTTTCCCGGAACCGGACGGACCAAGGATAAGGGTCAATTCGTGCGAATGAAATTCGAGCGTGGTCTCTGTTAGGGCTGTGATGTCCGTATCACCCATTTTGTATTTTTNTGAAGCTCTTCTGATGGATGCCACAATCTCCATATTAAATACGATTTAGTATTATATGTTGCAAATATAAAATGTTATCGTATTATTTAATAAACTTACAATGGAAAATCAAAATGAGATATTGAAGGATGAATTTTCCGGATGGACAGAAAGGTTGATATGGGGAAATTGTATTGCAGAAAGTTATTCAATCCTCATTCAACAAAAATTCCTGATCTTAAATCAAAAAGTTGTATTTGTGACATGAATTCAACTTTTGAAGACCAAAGGAATACGATTTTATTTTTTGGATGTAGTATGGCGCCTTTATTTTCAAGTAGGTATTATTTTAATAAGGAGGGAAGTGTAGTTATAGAAGAGATTATCAGACAAAATAATTAATTGATTTGCTGATTTTCTGTGTGGATGTAACAAATTGGACGAAAAGGCTTGTTGTTCTTAAAGTGTTGTTTATTAATTATCTACCTACTTAGAATTTTATTAAATTTTCTGTCCAGTGTAATCGGACTGATGATTTCTTTTAGTGTTAATTATTTATTCCTATGTTTGCGTTAACAAAACCTTTTTCTTGGACTGAATTTTTCACTTTCCAAAAATCCAATAATGCCTGATAGTCTGAAACCTTGCCCACAATGCAACTATCCATATGCCTATGCTTCCGAAGGCGGACTNTTTTCATGTCCGGAATGTGGTCACGAGTGGAATCCGGAAGAAATTTACTCTTTGGAAGATGTTCTAAGTGTTTTTGATGCAAATGGGAATGAACTTAAAAACGGAGATACCGTTGTGATCATCAAGGATTTACCTGTAAAAGGAGCTCCTAAGCCAATAAAGGCGGGGACAAAAGTTAAAAACATCCGGCTTTCAGAAGGGGACCACAATATAAGTTGTAAGATTGATGGATTTGGGGCTATGGAANNCAAATCCGAATTTGTAAGAAAAGCCTGAATTTATAAAAAGCCTATTCGTTTTCATTCACTTTTTGATGCTGACAGCTTCAGTAAGTATTAATGCAGGATGTTCAATCTAGGTTTTTGCATGTAGAATGAACAGTTTTCAGGAAACCAATTTCTTACCGGTCATCGGCCTATGCCTGACCATTCTGGAGATGATGTCATCCAGGATCTCACCTTTCATGCGGTGCCTGTTGTAGCGGTAACAGTATTCATTGAGATAGTCCTGCAGATAGGTCACAAGGCCGTGTCTGGCATATAGCCAGTTGATCATGTTGGTGACCACCCTGTGAGCCAGGGCCTTGTCCGGTCCTTCACCGGGTGTGATACAATGACCATTGCAGCATCGACGGGCCGCTTCATCCATGTTGATTGTAGCCTGACTGTCGATCTTTTTGCCGATAAATGCTTTTGCTTTGCTTGCTGCTGCCCGGCCTATCACCTTGACATAGCTTCTTGCTGCTCCTCCGCCTTTCTTTTCGATTCCGATGAGAACTTTGACTTTCCGGGGTCTTTTCTTTCCATGCTTGTCGGCCTTGACAATGCTGACTGTTGTCGTCACCACATCGACCTCTCCCTCCAGGGGATGTATGTCGTTGCTTGTCATGGCCATCATGACCTTTCTGCGAAATAGCAGGCAGGTTTTGAGCTGGAGACCTGTTTGTCGTGCCAGTTGTGTGGATGGACAGCCCTTCTTGTCGATAACGATCAGATATAGCATGTAGAAAGCCTGATCAAGGGGGATCTTCATGCTGTGAAACAGGGTGTTGGCTTTGGCGCTTTCTATCTTGTTGCACCGTGTACATTGGCGATCGCCGTAATGCGCTCCCTTGCAATAATTGTTATGGCCGCATTGTCTGCAACTGTAGCCGTTGCCCCACTTGCAGGATGCGAGATAGTCGATGCACTGTTCTATGGTGCTGAACTTTTGCCTGAAAGCATCGATGGTTAGGCTTTTGAACTCTTCATTCATGGTGATAAGAATTAAAAGGTGATTAAAAAATGAATTCGCAGTGAAGGTAAGGAAAAGATTTGGGATGTGCAAGGGGTGGGTGGGTGAAAATCGAAGTAGGTAGGAAAGTAATAATTCAAAAACTGCTATACACAAGGATTTGGGGACAAATGAAAAATTTAATTCCCGAGCAAATCATCTGAATTTTAGCAAGGCTACCCCGAAAGGCAGTAAAGTCAAGCATTGTGGCTATTAAACATCTACCTACTTCGGAGGCGGCACCACCCCGATCCTCCCAAAAATCGAAGTAGGTAGGAAAGTAATAATTCAAAACCGCTATACACAAGGATTTGACAACAAATGCAAAATTAAACACTTGTATAAATTACCTGAATTTTGGCAAAGCCACCCCGAAAGGCAATGCCTTCAAGCATGATGGCTATTAATCATCTACCTACTTCAGACGCGGCACCACCCCCATCCCCCAAAAATCGAAGTAGGTAGGAAAGTAATAATTCAAAAACTGCCATACACAAGGATTTGGAGACAAATGCAAAATTAAACACTTGTATAAATTACCTGAATTTTGGCAAAGCCACCCCGAAAGGCAGAACTACTAAGCATTGTGGCTATTAATCATCTACCTACTTCAGAAGTGGCATCCCCTCCATCCCCCAAATCGAAGTAGGTAGGAAAGTAATAATTCAAAAACCTCCATACACAAGATTTTGGGGACAAATGAAAAATTTAACTCCCGGGTAAATCATCTGAATTTTGGCAAGGCTGCCCCGAAAGGCAGTGCCGTCAAGCATGGTGACTATTAATCATCTACCTACTTCAAAGACGGCATCCCCTCCATCCCCCAAATCGAAGTAGGTAGGAAAGTAATAATTCAAAAACCGCTATACACAAGGATTTGGAGGCAAATGAAAAATTTAATTCCCGAGCAAATCAACTGAATTTTGGCAAAGCTACCCCGAAAGGCAGTACCTTCAAGCATTGTGGCTATTAATCATCTACCTACTTCAGATGCTCCATTGTTCTCAACCCCCACTATAAGCTATTATCCTTTGCGTTGAACTGCCAAGCTCATCTATCGACATCCTGACAACATCCCCTGACCTTAAGAATACCGGTTCTGGCTTGATACCCGCACCTACACCCTCAGGGGTGCCGGTACACAAAATATCACCCGGAAGAAGTGTCATGAATCTGCTGATGTAAGATACAAGGTAAGGAATGTCGAATATCATATCAGCTGTGCTGCCCTGTTGCCTGATGATCTCATTTACGCTTAACGTAAGAGAAAGATTATGGACATCCTCCACTTCATCCTTTGTTGCTAAAAATGGCCNCATTGGAGCAAAGGTATCACAACTTTTCCNCTTGCAGAATTGGCCTCCCATCTCTTTTTGGAACGCACGCTCACTGTAATCATTAATTAGGCTATATCCGGCGATATAGTCATATGCTTCTTCCGGTTCAATATACGAGGCACGTCGTCCCATGATAACCGCCAACTCGATTTCCCAATCCGTCTTAACACTGTCACGTGGTATCATTACATCGTCATTCGGCCCACTCAAAGCAGTGGTTGACTTGAAAAATAAAATAGGTTGAGTGGGTATGTTGGCATTGGTCTCCATGACATGATTCTTGTAGTTGAGACCTATACATACTATTTTGGATGGTCTTGCAACCGGAGATCCAAGCCTTGTATCCTGCGGAATCTCCGCCATAGTTGTTGTTGATGAATGAATTATTTGCTCCAGTCTTTGCAGACCATCATTCTCAANAAATGTTTCATCATAGTCATGAATGTAAGAGGAAACATCCCGGTACTTTCCATCCAATAATATTCCCGGCTTTTCTTTGCCTTNTTGCCCGAAGCGAATAAGCTTCATATCGTTTATAATTTTATTTTCATTGAATAAGATTTGGATCGATCACGTAGAGATAATATGACGTGATGTTTGATGTCCATCGATCGTAAAGATAAAGTGCTATTGGCAAACCTGATTTGAAATTCACAAAAAAGAGGCCGGTATTTACCGGCCTCTTTTTTGATGCTTAATAACTATTTCTATTGAAATTATTCTTTTCCTGCAGCACTTCTCAAAGCACGTGGAATCTCAATGCTTACAACAGGAATACTTCCGTTCTGCATAACTTCAATTCCATCTTGAGCAATGATATCCTTCACCCTCAATGATTGTCCCAGTTCCAATCCGGAAATATCGACAAATAACTCTCCTACCAATTTTTCCGGAACTGTCTTTACCTTTATCTTACGAACACTTTGGATCAACTTACCACCGACTTTTACTCCGGGACTGCTTCCTTTTGTTTTAAGCGGAATCTCAACTTTAACGGGATTGCCCTCTGTCAACTCCAGGAAATCAATGTGCGTAATGGTATCTTTTACCGGATGAAACTGGATATCCTTTAAAATAGCCTTGGATTTTGCACCGTCAACATTCAACTCGGCCACTTTGAATTCAGGTGTGAATACAAGATGTCGAACTTCAGCCTCTTGAGTGGTGAAGTGAGTTGTTCCATTTTNTCCGTAAAGTACACAAGGAATTCCTTCTGAAGATCGAACAGCCTTTGAGGCCTTTTTTCCTACTTCATTTCTCTTATTTCCGTTGATAGCTATAGTATTCATTGTCGTATATTTAAATGCCCTTTTAATATCGGAGTGCAAAGGTAAAATTGTTTTACAAATTGACAAAATAATTCTTTAAAAATCTGTTGATTATGTCCGATGACAGAATTGGATAGTTGTAACGAAGTCGGATAATGTAATGGCGGATTAAAAAATCATTGACTTCTTGCCATAACGATTGAACCATTACCAATCGAAGATGAATATTTCAATATATTTGCAACTCAAATAAGATTACCTTAAAGACCAGTCCAGGTCCGGTTTATTTACTCAAATTTTTATATCCATGGTTATTATCCCGCCCCATATTGAAAATTTAGCCCCATATAAACCCGGAAAGCCTGGTGCTAATATGTTTGAAGATGCCAGGCCGGAGCGTGAAGTTGTGTTGAGCAGCAATGAGAATAATTTCGGGCCAAGCCCAAAAGCGATGGAAGCCTTGAAACGGTCGCTTAATAACATGAATTTGTACCCGGACCCGACTGCATCCTTACTCAAGGAACGACTGTCCCACCTGTTGGATGTACCTGTGAGCCACCTACTGATGAGCAATGGTTCGGACGCTATCCTTTACACTATGTTCAGGGCNTTTTTGTCAGGAGATGACAGCATGCTCACTTCTCATGCCGCCTTTGTATCCGCCAAAGTGATGGCTCGTATGAACAATATACGTTGTGTGGAAGTTGCTATGACCGGAGATCATGAGTTTGATCTGGATGGTATAATCGCAAGCATTGATGATACTACTAAGTTGATTTATTTGGTCAATCCAAATAATCCGACTGGTCAGATGATGACGCGGACAGCTATGGATTCATTCCTAAGCCGTGTTCCTCAACACATTTTGGTCGTAGTCGATGAAGCCTATTGCGAGTTTGCTCGGGCGCTTTCCGGAGAATACCCGGACTGTACCCGATTGGGATATAATAATGTCATTGTGTTGAGGACTTTTTCAAAAGCTTACGGCTTAGCAGGTTTACGGTTGGGTTATGCAATTGGTCCTGAATATTTGATCCAGGCTCTTACTAAAGTCAAATTGACCTTCGATCCCAACCTTGCAGCACAGGCCGCCGGATTAGCCGCTTTAGATGACACGGCATTCTTAGACAAAACCATTGAGAACAATACCACAGAATTACAGAAACTTAACCAGGCTTATGACCGCCTGGGATTGAAAGTCATACCCTCCGTAGCCAATTTCATTACCATCAAACTAAAGAATGAAGCCGAAGTGGAAAACTATTATCATCAGTTATTATCTCGTGGAGTATTGACAAGACGCTTAGCATCATTTGGTCTACCTTATTGTCTTAGGATTTCCATTGGCAAGCCTGATGAGAATGACTACATGTTACGGATGTTGGAAGAGGTTATGGACCAATAATTCCTTTTGTTCAGCCAGGAGCGCTAATTGATTAAGAAAAGTAAAAAGAATCTAAACCTGGGTTTCAACTCTTTTCCCGGAGTGCTTCACTGACCGCAAGGTCAANAAATTGATTAAGCGTCCAGCCATGGGCTATTGCCTGTTGTGGAATAATGCTTGCTTCGGATAGCCCCGGGACGGTGTTGACCTCTATGAGATGGAATGTGTCCCCTACCAAAATATAATCTACCCTTACAAAGCCTGAACAATTTAGTGCTGTATATATTTTGCTAGTATATTCTTTAATTTGTCGTTCAAGTTCGGATGAAATCTCTGCAGGAGTGACTTCTCTTGATGCGCCTTCATATTTGGCTTCAAAATCAAAGAACTCCTTCAGGGGAATGATTTCAGTCACCGGAAGCACGACAATCTCTCCATTGATCCTCATGACTCCATTCCCAAATTCACGTCCCGCCATCATAGCCTCTACCATCACGTCCTGATCGAACTGGAAAGCATATTCTATCGCAGGAATTAACTCTTCAATGTTCTTTATCTTCCTAACTCCAAAACTGGAACCATGGGCATTGGGTTTTACAAATAGAGGAAGTCCCAGCTTTGCAATGATGTCTTCTGTATCCACGCCCTCACGATATGCTGCTTTTGTCACCAAAACTTCCCTGGCCATAGGTATATCATAGGCTTGAAGGGTTCTTTTAGTAAGGGATTTATTCATGGTAAGTCCTGAAACAAAACCATCACAACAAGTATAAGGTATTCCAAGGATGTCGAAATAACCCTGGATAATGCCATTCTCCATGGGCGCACCATGGATGGCACAAAAGACAACTTCAGGCTTCCATTTCGACCCGCCCAGATCCAAAGAAAAATCATTCTTATCAATTGAATGCCCGGTATCAAGATCTATCCATTCACGCCCATTGATATCTATGATGCGCGCATCATATTNTTCACCATGAAGATATTTATGGACGACTCCGGCGCTCTTGACGGATACTACCCGCTCTTCAGTATCTCCACCTGCGAGAATCGCTACTTTGATCTTGGTTGACATAATAATTTTATTTAATGTGTAAAATTATATAATTCTGCTGGAATTAATAAATTATACTAAGATGATTTATATAATAGCCCATAAGTTTTTAGTATACTTGTCCGGATAGCTATGCTACTAAAGCTCTGCTCTGTCCCGGGAGTGAAACAATCCGGGGTTCCGGGATGCCGGGGTTACAGTCGTATAGGCCAATTTCATTGATCTATACGACTGTACCTTCGGTATTACTTTGAAGAAATATCCACTAATTTGCATACATCCATCAGGTAGAATCTGATTGCAGTCTGAATGGATTGAAAGTGGAAGCCCGGCAAAATCTGAATCGTATTCAAAAATCGAAGTATGTATGAAAATAATATCCTCAAAACGCGAACTACTCGGGAAACCCGAAAGTCAATTTCTATAAATTGATTCGCTAAGTAATCATTTCCGGCCTGTCTATCCCAAAGTTACCGACTCTTCTATGTTTCATCTATTAAACATGTACCTAATACAGGTTGAATTGCCCGACTTCTGTCCTACTTACTCAACCCTGATATCATTCATGCCATATTTCCTCCCGCCAATTCAAAATAAGATTCCGGTAATACCGATTGTGGTTTGTTAATTTTTATTTCAATTCTGTTCAGTGAAATGCTTCGCAATATCAAGAACCGGAAGCATTTGCCTGAACCTTTTGGCTTACCGGAATTTTATAGGAATAGATGGACTGCCTGTTCTGATTTATTATTTGGCCATCTTTCCCCGTGTTCTATACGGAGTGTGATATGAAACCACTTGCCCAATTATCATACCCAACACAGACAGCAACGCATATATTAAAAAAGGGATAATTCATAGGACTATATAATCTTTAGCATATTATCCCCATTTATTTTAAATTGTCAATTAACGCATAAGTACAATTCTGCCAACACTGCGACCTTTTTCATGATCTACAATGATTGTATAAACTCCCGGTGCTAATTTGTCCAAATCTATCTCCGGGCGGTATTGATTGCGAATTACTCTGACAGCTACCTGCATTCCTGTTGCATTGAATACGCGAACTCCGGAACTTTCCGATAAGCCGAAATCCAGATAGATTGAGCCGTTTGTTGGGTTAGGATACAACTTTAACGATGAGTCTGTAATAGAATGCTTTGAACTGGTAGGTACGATGAGATCGAAAGTATCCGATACAAATCCACATCCATTGGCATCCTGCAATTCATAATAATAAATACCGGTTCCAAGCCCTGATATTAATGAACCGTTACCGTCTATACGGACACTGTCCTTATACCAGGTATAAGTATAATCAGGAATCCCACCGGTGTTGAAAACAGCAATAGATCCATTGTTCAGTCCGGGATCCGGTTTGATGACATGGCTGTTGATTTCCCTCAAAATGGAAGGCTGTCTTATTGTAAATGTATCCAGACTTTGGCAACCTGCTTCATCAGTGATATACAGGCTATACATGCCGGCTTCTAGCTCAAGCAGGCATGGACCGGTGGTTTCGTCATCCCAGTACAGGTCATAAGCACCTGTGGCACCGCTGACACCAACACAAATTGCACCATCGCTTCCTCCGTTACATTTTACATCCTGGATCACTACATTGGATGGCTCCAGCTGGCAGCCAATTATATTGATGATAANAAATTCACTTTGAACACAACCATTGGCATCTTCAACATAAATACTATGCAGCCCGGCCAACTGATTCTCAAATGTTACTATACCGGTATAGGTAGTCAAAGTATCCGTTACATCATAGATCAATGTATAAGGAGGCACTCCTCCGGAAAAGACAAACTTTACCTTCCCGTCAAACTGATCGGCTGCTGTTGCATCTGTCACTGTCAATGTTTTTAAATGGCGGGGGTTGGTTGANNTACTGAAAAACCCTCCGGACTGACAGCCCGTCGCATCTGTTATTGTGAGTGTATATTTACCGGATTTGACCTGATTCAGATTTTGAACATCCGCTCCATTGGACCACTTAAAATCATAAGGCTCTGTACCACCTGTCACCTCAAGATGAATATATCCTCCCGCGGTGCCATTACACTCGACATCATGTACCTCAACTCCAGTCACCACCAACCCACACTCAAATGGTTCAATGTATAGACCGGTTTCTGCTGTACACCCTTTGACATCGGTAACAGTTACTGTATAGTAACCCGGAGCCATACCGGTCCGATCACGGGAAGTTACACCATCTGACCATAGGTAGGTATATGGGATGGAGCCGCCGGAAGGTAGGATCAACGCCTTTCCATTATTTGCATTGGAGGCACTCTCATTGTTTTTATCCACTAAAATATCAATTTCGTCCGGTTCCGTCAACACAAAGGTGCCGGAAGAGGTGCAGCCGAAAGCATCGGTCACCGTAACAGTATAATCTCCGGCCGTAAGATTGGCAAGCGTCTTGAGATTAGTTCCATCCTCCCAGGCAAATGAATACGGAGGTACGCCTCCATCTGCAAATACCGAAATATAACCATTAAAACTGCCACGACAACTGGGCTGGTTGGATTGGTTCTTTTTAACCTGAATTGCCGTCGGCTGTAGTACTTCAGCTGAGGCTCTGGCTTCACATCCATCAACATCTGTTACCGTCACACTGTACGTCCCTGCTGCAAGACCCTCGACATATTGAGTCGATGCACCATTAGACCAGGTAAATGAAGTAGGGAACGGGATAGACGTGGTTACGCGAGCTGTTCCTGTGGATCCTCCAAAACATTTCACATTGGTTACCTCTGAAATGGAGGCGGTAAAATCGCCTTTCTTGATGATTGAGCTGTGAGCCGTGTAGCTGCAACCATTGGAATCGGTTATAACCACAGAAATCGGGCCATGTTTTGAAAATGATGTGGTGGTTGTAGTATCTCCATTAGACCAAAGGAAACTATAAGGTGGTATTCCGGAATTCGGTACCACGATTGCTTCTCCTGCAACGGAAGAATTACAGGGTATGTCGGTCTTTATGATGGTCCCGAACACAGGAAAAGGTTGAGTTAAAGTCACTATTTTGACGATGGTATCAGTTCCTTGATCGGAGATGGTGAGGCTATAGGTGCCTGCCATAAGATTATTGACAGTTTCTGTTGTATCTCCCGTATTCCAGTTGTATTTGTACGGTGGTTTTCCACCTGTGGCACTGGCGGTCGCTGTTCCATCTTTTGCTCCGCTGCAAGTAATATTGGTTCCGGTGATGCCCCCTTCTAGCCTTTTATATGGAGAAAAATAGCGAATTGTTTCATTGACGTTCAAGGTTACATCTCCTGTTATACTGCTGTCGGCATTGCTCATCAGACCACTGGCATAAAGTCGCAATACCTGGCTAAATCCTTCATCAGCCGGAGGGCTTGTCCAGGAAACATCCCACTCAATGACATTACCCGTAGCAAATGATCCGGGCGTCCTGTGTTCGAAGTAATCGCGATAAGGGCGCACAGAAATTGCAGATTTTGGTGATGGATTGCTGAATACTCCGAATTTTACATCCCTTTCGTTGACCAGAGTCATCTGGAATCCCGCCTGGATTGCATCCCCACTGGTTTTCGTCATTCTAACCGTGAAACGATATTCAGTGGCGGGCTGCAATGAATCGGGAAGACCTATAATCTCAAGTGTCCCAACAGAAGGATTAACCGATGGAGGAACATGGCATGAAGCACAGGTCAATTCTCCCGGNNCTCCGGTATGAAAGTCAGGCGGATCATCAACCCAGGCGGTTAACCCCAAAACAAGGCCGGCCATGACAGCCAGAACAAACATCTTACTTGTAAATATCTTCATAATGAAGGGGATTTTTTTGTTCAAAGTAAGCAAAGATAATCAGTCCTTGATAAAATTTTCCAAATTGTTGTCATCCTCACTTCCATCATTATTATCAACTATTGGAATATGCGCCATTGTAAAGACTTTCGATGAATGATGTAGAATAATTCAATTTCATACTATTTCATATAGGGGAAGAGTCATCGATAGTAGCGGCTGAATGCCTGTTTCTGATTTCGCCTTATTTATAGCATCATGGATTGATACAACTTTTTTACCTTTGGGCGTTATCTTGTCGCTTCATGAATATTTACAATTTTGATTCTAATAAAGTGTCGTTGGATGAGCAAGCCGGACCCGGAGATAATTTTCATTGCTAACTGTTATAACTAAAGGATGAAGTTTCTGAAAATCCTGGACTGGTTTATCATTAAGAAGTATTTGACGACCTTCTTCTTTACAGCGTTTATCTTTACAATGATTGCCGTTGTAATTGACACAAGTGATAAACTTGAAAAATTTCTTCGGGAAGAGTGTACACTTCAGGAGATCATCTTCCAATATTATGGAGCATTTATACCACACATCAATTGGCTTTTATGGCCCTTGTTTTCACTGATCAGCGTCATTTTCTTCACTTCCCGAATGGCGGCAAACTCTGAGGTAATCAGTATTCTGAATGCCGGAGTGAGCTATAACAGGTTTCTTCGACCGTATTTCATTTCGGCGGGGTTCATATGTCTGGTACATGCGATAGGCAATCACTTNTTTATTCCTATTCTCAACAAAAACAGGATTGACTTTGAAGCCCAATACATCAAGAAGGTTGACAACCAGAATCAGAATAATGAAGTGCGCCTCATGCTTACAGCTGATTCCAAGGTCTTTGTGCGATTTTACAATCGGGCGGATAGTACGGCCAGAGATTTGCGCATGGAGACTTTCAAGAATGGCAACCTGGTAGAAATCTATAAAGCCCGTGAAGCCAAATTTCTCGGTAATCCAAATCAATGGCTGTTGACAGGGCTGGAGAGGCATACTTTTGACAGCTTACAGGAAACCATCCGGATCCAGCCACGAGACACAGTGAGGATGAGCCTCAACATCGGTCCGGATGACTTCTATACCATTCGTAATTTTAAGGAAACATTACCTTCACCTGCCTTGCTCCGATTTATAAAGAAAGAAGAATCCCGNGGCGCCGGNGTGGCGGGTGAGTATAGGATTGAGTTCCACAGACGCACTGCCGATAGTGCAACTCTGATTATTTTAATGCTCATCGGTGTATCCGTGGCTTCCCGTAAGGTAAGAGGTGGGATGGGTATGAACCTTGCCTTTGGCGTTTCCCTTGGCGCTGCCTATATGATCCTTTCACGGTTTTCTGTAACCTTTGCACAAAGCAATATTATTTCTCCACTTCTGGGTGTCTGGATTCCAAATCTCATATTTATTGTAGTAAGTATTTGGCTGGTAAGCAAGGCACAGAAGTAATGTATAGGTTGCCGAGGGATTTGTTTTGGAAGCCTTTGGGTTATTCCGGTTATAATATTTTTCAGTCTTTCCTCCGAAAATATTCACCGCTAAACATTTTTCAATCATTTTTATGCTGATGTGACTATATTTGGATATTGCATCCCTTTTTCGCATGAATAAAATATTGTCGTGCCTGTTGGTCCTATTGTGCATTTATAGCTATGGCCAGACCATTCCACAGTGGCGTATCGCTGATTGGACAGGTGTTGGCATCAANAAACCAATGAATGATGATCGGGTGCTTCTTAGAATAGCAGACTTTGGTGGGCTGGGAAATGGAACCACATCCAATGTCATCGCATGGGATGAAGCTATATCGGCCTTACAAGGCAAACCGGGAATCATTGAATTCGATCAAGGCATCTATCTGTTTGACCGAATCATTTCTATTCCCAGTCATACCATTCTGAGAGGCAAGGGCGCGGAGTCTACCATCCTGCGATTTGTCTATCCGGCAACAGGCAATCTTATTTCACTTCAAGGCAGATTGGATGATGACGTAGCCTTNTTGACCCGGGATGCATTTCGAAATGATGACTTTATAATTCTGACAACCACAGATGCTTTCAATGCCGGTGATCTTGTCCGTATATCCATGGATGATACCGGTCTGGTTACCTCTGATTGGGCTAAAGGCACGGTTGGGCAGATCATAGAAATAAAAGACCAACGTCACGACACGCTTTTTCTATCCGAACAGCTCAGATTGGATTTGCCGTTACAACGACAGCCCGTGATTAGAAAGATAGATCCGGTCAAGGATGCAGGTATAGAATGTCTTAAAATTGTCCGTGGTAGTAATGATGCTTTCCAGTCCAATAACATTTCACTGGAGCTTGCATCCAATTGCCTGATAAATGGGGTGGAGAGCGATAGTGCCAATTTTGCACATATAGCTGTCAGTTCGAGCTCTCATGTTGAAGTACGAAATTGCTATTTGCACGATNNTCCTATGATTATGGCGGAGGAGGANAAGGGTATGGCATCCTGGTTCAAGCAACCTCCGGAGATTGCCTGATTGAAAACAACATCTTTCAGCATCTTCGGCATTCGATGATACTCCAGGCAGGCGCCAATGGCAATGTTTTCGGCTATAATTATTCTATCGAGCCTTATTGGACCGGTACAACGCTTCCATCAAACGCTTCGGGTGACCTCGTACTCCATGGCAACTATGTGTTTTCCAATCTTTTTGAAGGGAATATAGGTCAACAAATTGTCATCGATGACTCTCATGGCATCAATGGCCCCTTCAATACCTTCTTCAGAAACAGACTAGAGTCATATGGTATATTTATGAACAACAATCCACCTTCAGATAGTCAGAATTTGGTAGGCAATGAAGTTACCAGTACGGTATTTACACAAGGCCTGTATCTGCTTTTTGGCAAGGATCATTTCCAGTATGGCAACAATATCAGGGGAAGCATTACTCCGGTAGGGACAGAAGAATTGTCTGATACATCCTATTATTTGACTAANAAACCACCTTTCTTGGATGACATCAGTCAATATCCGATAATCGGCACACCCAATGTATTTAAAAGCGGAAAGAATTCCGCAGCATTCAATTTTACCAACGGTATATTTACCCGTTGTGGTGATGAAGTGATTTCAGGAAATCAGTCCATTTCCGAAAGAGAGGTTTCAGTCGCCTTGTATCCCAATCCAACCCGGGGTAACTTTATCATCAATGGTCTTAAACCCGGACTGGGCATCAGGTTGTATGATATTATGGGTAAATTGATTTTTCAACAAGAGGTCGTCAATGGCAGTATAAATATTGACCTGTCCGGCTTCAACAACGGCCTGTACTTTGTCAATATTATGGCTGCCGGTGGAATTGTCCAAACCTTGAAGATAGTAAAAATGAATTAAGGGTTTTTAAGGGATGTGATAACAAGAAAATTATTGTGGATTCGACTTCCTGTATGGAATGCCGTCCAATACCAGATCAGGCAGTGACTTAACGTAATACACTGTTTAAAGAGCTGGACTTCACAATCGGGTTTAAATTCCTTTCCTTCTCTTTTGGGATTGTCTGTTAGCGATTTGACATTCTACTCTTAGTCCAATACATCAAACCTTAAATTTCACATGATTACGGAAGCTTCTGACCTGCAATTTCTATAAGAAACAAAGCCCGGGCAATCGCGCTTTCAACCGGGAAATCAATCAACAGATCAATGCCTTACATTGTCTTCATCTGTCAATAGACCTTCTGAGCAAGATTGTATAGTGAAAGCAAAGATGAACTTTTGTCGGTGTAGCTTTAATCAAATGCAGACTGCTCAATGAAATCCAATATCAGTAAATTAAATTCTTCTATCGAATTTTGAATAAATGTCTGTCTGATTGTAGCAAACTACCAACTTTAGCTAATTTTTCAATGAAAACACCGGATCCAAACTAATTCCGGACACTTAATGAATATTCTTATGTTTGACCTGCATATGTTCCATGGATTTGCCGGCAAGCACAAGATCACCAACTTTTTCAAATCCGAGTTTCAAATAAAGCTTCTTTGCAGTTGGGTTTTCTTTATCTACCAATAAACCCAGTGCGGTTCTCTTTCTGGAAACATATTCTTCGATCAGGAATCTGAATAACCTTGAGCCTATTCCCTTGCCCTGATGTTCCCGGCTGACTCCCACCGAATCAACGTAGTTTTCTCCCGGGCCGGTTTCGTTCTCAAATTCAAATGAACGACCAAACATGGCTTTTACCCTATTCGCCACCGGAATTTTCAACCTGCTGTAATCAGCACCATCATATACAACTGCCGTGGCGACAACTTCGCTTCCATGCTCAGCAACCCAGCAGTTTTCATAGGAATACAGGTTGCCTCGCTCTTTGACCAGACTGCTTAAAAACGCAAATGCCTTCTCCGATGACTCTTCTCCGATAAAGCGAAAGATGATATCTTCCATCGCCAGGATGATATGGGCGACAATATGTTCGTTATCTTCAGGGCAGGCCCTTCTTATCAGTATTTCCATTTTTAGGTAAATAAGATTGTTCCGAAGGTGAAGGTAATCAATATAACTCTTTCGATCAGTTATCGCTTTTCTTTGTCACAAATGTGTATCTTGTCATACAACTTTTTATTGAAATCAAACATCATATCAAAAATGGCATTGGAAATTGAAAGGAAATTTCTCGTTGATCACGACGCATGGGAGAAAGTCGATAGACCTGTTGGTGTCCCTTTCCGACAGGGCTATATAGTCAAGGATCAACAAAGGTCGTTCGAGTCAGAATCACTCCGGATAGTGGCTTTATTACGATCAAGGGTGAGTCAAAGGGTGCAGTGAGAAGTGAGTTTGAATATCCCATTCCCAGGGAAGATGCCAATGAACTACTGGAATTATTTTGTTCATACGAGGTTGCAAAAGACGATATTTTATGTCATTTCGGGCTAAGACATGGGAAGTCGATGTCTTTGAAGGAAAAATTCTGGTCTCATCGTGGCAGAGATAGAATTGAATTCAGTGGATGAATTGTTCGAAAAGCCAGATTGGGTGGGCGAAGAAGTTACGGAAGATCCCAGATATTACAATGCATTCCTGGCCGAGCATCCCTATGCTGAGTGGATGTAACCATTCATTTTTTTACAGGTAAATGTCAGGGTCATTTTCTGCTTATCCTTCCTGACTCCTGTTTTGCAACCGTAAGTTGGACATGGCCTCAGATATTGGCACCCTCCTTTCGAAATATTTTTCAACTACAGTTCAATCACAATGCCAGGGCTACGATTAATGTTTGGACATCTACTGTTGAAAGGCCGTGCAGTGCGCTGAAAACCCGGAGAGGAAGCTTTCGTCATGACAGATTTATTTATGAAGATGGGTAATGTATAAAGGATGAACGTAGTTAATTTGAATTCAGTTCGGCAAATCCATTCAGGTAATAACAGAAAATATCTCCGGCAACAGTTCCTGTACATTTACCCGAAGCTTTCAAGAATATTTACCCGGACAGTCAAATCCTCCAATGAGCAAATCACATCTAAACAGGAATTACGATTGATCCCTTTCTGGAATGTATATCTGACAAGAACGAAACCTTAATAGTGGCCAATCATGTCTGGTCGGAGGTCGCTGTTGATTACCGAAAGCCCTTTCACTAATCAAAAACTTTTCTCAGGCCAACATTGGCGGTTAGAAATCTATATCGAATCTCGTTTGGATGGGTGCTTAGGGTCCAACTATCAGGATAGGCCATACACATCAGGCGGGCATACACCATCGTTCCGGGAGCAATGCTTCTCAGACAGCTGGCACCTACTCTCCAGCTGATGCCTGTAGATGAGGCATAAATATCATGCCTGTTGTCCAGTGACTGAATTTNTTGATCATCAACAAGAACTTTTCCCGAAGTCCTGAAATGAATATTAAAACCGACACCGCCTTCAATCCCAAACACCCACCTGCCAAAACGCTTTTCATACCCCAGGTACAATGGAATATTGAGCATTGTGTACTTATTTCCAAATTGTTCTGTCAATAGGCCTCTTACCAGTGAAGTATCATCTATCCGCCCCGTTATATCATCTGTTTTATATTCCAGGCGGGTAGCATCAAATTNTTTGTAGCTGAATTGTTCCACAGACTGCTGCCATTCGATACCTGATTTGATACTCCAGCTGTCGTCCAGCAATAGCCCTGCATCTGCTTGAATATTCGTCAGATAAAGCGGATGCTCTGTACTTTGACGTCCAACATACAGTTCGCTTTCTACAGAGTGATTGACCATTTTTCTAAATGGAAGTCCTATACCTGCGCTCACACCAATGAAGGGTCTAAGGCGGTGTTGACGAATTATTCCGGCATTTTTCTCATGCTGATTTTGCCATGGAAGGCTCATCATTTCCCGGTTCGGTCCAATCCAGGTTGGATAAATGTCACGACCTTCCATGAGCGTCAATTGTCCCGGGATCTGTTNGGGCACTGATCTTTCAATATGGACGCCTCCTTCAAAAGCACTAATTGGCAATCTTGTGGCGCTTTCATCGACAGCAGCAATCTTATCAGAAGGGGTTGTATTTCGTTCATTGGATTGACTTGCTCTTATTACCGTCATATTGCTCTCAACCGGCTTTGCACTGCTCCTTTGATTTCTGATCAGGGAAGCTGTACCGTCGGTTTTCAATATTGGCTCCGGCATGGAGATTCTCCTCGAACTGGCTATTGCCTGTTCAGTGGATTGGGAGCTGGCGTCTGTTAACTCACTGGCATCATTGGCAATTTTATCATGTCTATATTCTAAGGCCGAGTCTCGATCGGCAATATCGGCTTTGTGGGTCTTGCGTAAAAGCGGCAAGACTGCTAGGGTCCCCAATATCATGAAGAGGGTCATCATGGAAATGAAAAGCCATATGGAACGACGACGTTTTTNTTGTTTGGCATTCAGACTGATTTCAATATTTTGCCAGATACTTTCCGGTACCGGAGCCTTTTGTTGTCGGTACAATCCGGCAATTCTGTCTTCGATCGGGCTTTNTTTATTTGTCATAGGAATAATTTTCTTTTATTGGTTAGGGCGGCCTTCAAATAATTCCTTGCCTTGAATAGTTGAGACCTTGATGTAGCCTCACTTATTTGAAGTGCTTCTGCTATTTCCAGATGTGACATTTCGTCAATGACGTACATTGAAAATACAGTACGGTAGCCAATCGGCATACTTTCAATCAGTCGTGTCAATCCTGCGTCTGTAATTTCAAATTCCGGATCATGAATCGTTGTCTTTCTCTGGGCATGATATCATCCAGATTGGCCATCACTGACTTTCTGGACAACTGATCCAGACAGCAATTAATCATAATCTTCCTGATCCAGGGGCCAAACGGCTTGTTGGAATCATAGGTGTGCAATCCAGAAAATACCCGAATAAAACCATTTTGTAAAGCCTCCTGTGCCATATACTCATCCTTGCAATAACGCAAACAAACCGCCATCATGAGTTGGTGGTACAACTCATACAACATCTTCTGACACTTACGGTCGTTGCGAAGGCAGTTCTGTATGATTATATGTTCATTCAAGCTTTATCTCAATATCACATATTTTCTTAATGGTGAATTGTTCGATAATTAATCAGGATTTATAGGTTGCCTTAAAGCTTCCGACAACTTTTATCGGAGTTTTCTTTACATCGGTTGTCACATATAGGGTAAAAATACCCCTGAGCGGCAAACCCTCTCNCTCCGGGCTGTGAGTGATTGTCACGGATCCGGATTGCGCCTTGTAAAAGTCGAAGTCTACCTTGTTCTTTATAGCGATATACCCTTTATTGGCAAGGATTGGATAGGTTCCGAGCCGCACGCCGATCTTGTTGTCGTCGCTCCAGTTGATCCCGAAAANAGTACGTGTCAATGGAAGAGAGGCCTCGAGGGTCTTTTCCTGTCCATCGACAANAAGTATATTGGAATAGGTGATCGTGTCAAAGTTTAATTCAGGAATTGATAATGCAACGAAATCACTAACTTGGGTGCATGCCGATATGACGCCCGTATTTATTTCCGCACCGGAGGAATAGGAGTATTCATTGCTATATTCATTACTTTCACTGTTTACGCCAATAATAGTGACGTTACTGTTGTCATTACAATTGAGCAAATATCCTTCAAAGCCACCATTTGCCACAGGCAGTAAAGCCCATGAACCTTTTTCAGTCACTGCATAGGCATAGCCCGTATGGACCGGGTTGCCGTTGCACGATGATAATTTACCGCTAATCTTCGTATAGCTACCCCCATCGAGCTTAACCCTTAGATCAGGTAAGGTGGTGTTTTCATTAATGGCATTAATCTTGGAATCATTGGTCAGGCTTACTGTGCAGCCTTTACTTTTATTGATGTTGATAATCATGGGTGTATTGGCGGGAACGGTGACATTATATCGCCCCTTATCATCGGTAAATGCCCGGTTTTCGAATCCTTTCTGCCCATCATTGATGCGAACTGAAGCAAAGGCTAGAGGCCTTCCGGTTTCGTCGATCACCC
This sequence comes from Candidatus Parvibacillus calidus, assembly GCA_013414645.1. Lineage (GTDB taxonomy): Bacteria > Bacteroidota > Bacteroidia > Chitinophagales > Saprospiraceae > Parvibacillus > Parvibacillus calidus. The sequence goes on from CP058702.1 coordinate 206,210, forward strand.
TTCCGGTCAGTTNTTTGGCCGGCCGATGTTCAGCAAATGCATAAAAGGCCAAATCATTCAATTGAGCTTCATAACTTTGGTTGTTGGCATTGAGAATAGCTTGTCCACTTTCGCGCCAATAACCGAGATTGTTATCGAAGCCCCAAATCTTAGTGGAGTTGGAAGCTTGACCAAGTTTTTCTCCAGGTATTCGAAGGCTTGCCCTTATAGTTTTTCCGGTAGCCAGACTGAGCGGAACACCAATGATTCCTTGCGCTTCAATCACTATAATACCATAATTGCTAAGACAAGCCTCCGATTCTGACTCGGTTAAGCCACCGACAGAACCCGGCAATTGGTCCAAGGCCTTTGGGTCAAGGGGATCGATGTAGCCTATTGCCACTTTGACCTGGCCTTCGTAAGGTTGATTGGAAATTTTGTCCACGAATGCATTCGCAGGAAATTGGAAGGTAATGTTAGCCTCCGATACTGAAATACNGTTAGTTGCGTCAAAGAAATATTCAAATTTCTTCGGCAACAAATTGTTTTTCAGCGCAATCCTACCATTGCCTGACGAACCGAATACCCTAACGGTACTGAAATACCCGGGCTGTTCGATGGTCAGAAGATTATGGTCAGAACTCACCTCAACATGCTTAAACTGATAGATCCCGTAAATATCCGTCAATGTAATTTTACCATTGAACCGTACCTNGGCGCCCACGATTGGGGTGTCGTCATCTCCCATCACAACACCCAGAATATCATTGGTATATTCCGGAATTGCTGTAGTGGGGATAAAATCACTTTGATCCCGGGTGCATCCTTGCAAAATCAATGCAAGGGCAATGAGAACAGATAATGCCTTACTCATCATTTCAGTTTAATATCCTAATTACCTTTAATCAACCCCTTTCGTTGTCCGAAAATAAATTTTTGTTAGATTTTTTTATAAAGATACTATAAAAGTCTGAGTTGCAAGGCATTTATAAGTCCTGCAAGGCAGGTGTGGAGGATGGATTTGTTCACTGTTCTATCGGTGTGTTCTTCCAATACCTGATGTGTTTTCAGATGTTAGATGATTCGGGGCTATTGGGGTTTGAAGAGGAGTGCTAACCTTAAATTTTCCAAGTAGGTAGATGATTAATAATCGTCTATTACCTTTTATCGAACCCAGGCAACATTAGATCCTCAAATTCACAGGCTATTTGCAGTTTGTTTTGACGTGATGGCCGTAAAAGCCATAAATACTATAGCGTCAAATTATTATTTTTATGGCTACTTGAATTTTTATTTCAATTCAACTTATCCAAGGGCGTTTTCCCCTTACATTTTCATTATTTATCCTTGAAATCGATCGCCGGACCGTTAGTTGTGAAAATAATTATATATATTCTTTTGTATTTCATAGCAAGTTGTGAAGAATGTATTTATCTTTGTAGTTAAATATCTACAAGAGTGGTCGAGTTAAGTGAACTATTGATAGATTTGATTTTCAAGCAAAAATCAGCAACCGTGCCTGAATTGGGTACGTTTGAGTTTGTTGCAAACCCAGCCAGAATACACTTTGGGGAAAATATTATTTATCCGCCCAGTCAACAATTGGTTTTTTCCGATGGTAAAATGGATACCGGAGAAGTTGGATTTACCGAATTTCTGGTTCAGGAGAAAGGCTTTGATGAACATGAAGCTCTTATCAGAGTCAAAGCCTATGTTCACAAAATTAAAGGGAACCTTGACACTCTGGGATATTCTTATCTTCCCGGCCTCGGCACGCTTCACCGATCCGAAAATTCTTCACTTGAATTTACACCCGGTGATAAGATTAAGGCTATGAAGCCTACCCTTGGGCTTCCTGAAATCAAGGTGGAGCCAATTGTTCGGGAATATGTCGATCCTGATAAGGTGGTCAGGGAAACAGAGGTGGCTGGTCCGGTGAATGATTTAGGCGATGACAGCAGATCATCGAAGTCTTGGGTTCTCCCGGTAGTGCTTGCCTTTATTCTGGTAGGGCTTAGCGTAACCGGTTATTACCTGTATAAAATGCAATCAGACAATAAGGGGCCTCAAGAGGCAAATCCGGTTGAAATACCAGCAGATACAGCAGGTGTTGAAGACAATCAGGCAAGTGCCGTACCATCCGCAGGTGATGCCGGCCTGAATGGAATGGCCGATGATGAGAGTTCAACCTATCAACCGGATGATGTTGTTACTGACAGTAACCTTTCGGAAACCAATACGCAGGGAATTCCAAATGCGGAACCAAAAATTGAAACATCTTCTTCGCCATCCTCAGGTAGTACAAAGCCGGTTAGAAAGGAGGAAAAGAAGGCTGAAAAACCTTTGGAAGATACACCCTATACAGGAAAAGTCTGTGCCATCATAGTAGGAGTCATGTCAAAACCGGAAAATGCCAGAAGATTGGCTAAGACCATAACAAGCGCAGGCTTTCAACCTTTTTCCTATACTTCAAAGGGTTTGACACGAGTGGGAGCTACTTGCAATTGCGATGATCAAAGTATTGATTCAACGCTCAGGCAAATGAAGAAAATCAACGCTGATGCCTGGCTGTATGAATCAGAATAGGCAAGGCCTTCAATGCTTCAGTGATCGAAGGTACTCACTTCTCATTTTACTTAAAAATTCCGGTGTTACACCAATGTAGGAAGCCATCTGCTTTTGTGGGATCCTGTTGATCAGTTCAGGATATGTATTGCAGAAACTGACAAATCTTTCCTTTGCTGTCAGGCTTAGCCGGTCAATAATACGTTGCCTGTTGGCTGCGAGATTCTTCTCCATAAGTATCCTGAAATAACGTTCCAACTTAGGAACAAGGGAAAGGGCCTTTTCACGGTCTTCCCGGGTTATCATCAGAATGGTACTTTCTTCAATAGCATCAATGTTCAGAGAGGCCGGCATTCCTGTAACAAAACTGTGAATGTCGGTAATCCACCAATCATTTGGAGCAAATTGCAGGATGCGCTCAAATCCGTTTTTGTCGACAGAATAGGCGCGAAGGCAACCATCCACTACAAATGATACATGGTGATTGGCCTGGCCTTCATGCAAGATGAATTGCTTTCTTTTAAGCTTCTTTTCAGTAAATAGTTCTAAAATATAAGCTTGCTCCTTTTCTGAAAGGTCGATTTTTCGCCGGATATTATTTACAAGTAATTCATGATTCATTCTGTAAAATTCAATAAAAATTCTCAAAAAAGCAATATTGGTTGCATAAATGACCGGGGAAGCTTTTAATTTCTTTTAATTCAGCCAAACGCACCTTGTAATGTTTAATGGCTCCGGAACAATACAAAATTAGTAGGAGGTTATAAGCTATTCGCCCGCTTTTCCTTCCAATCAATCCGGCTTTCTAATTGGTTTGACAAGTATCCATATCAAGGATACCATGCGCGCTATACTTATGCGATCGGGACTATGGAGAAGTTGGAGGACGGACATTTGTATTTATATTTTGGTGCCAAACGATTTTGTCCTAATCCGGACCAAACGTGCATTCACCCCGCATGAATCAGCAATTTTGAAATAAAATGCACTGAATATTTATAAAAACAAGCGGGTTTTTCATAGAAAATCGTGAAGTTTAGTAATTTTACAGTAAAACCAATAATTATGGCCACAAACATTTTGGGTCAGGCCTTCGAACCGGCCACTCCGCCCACCTCCGACGAAAAGACAATGGCATTGTTATCTCATTTGCTCGTTTTAGTAGCCTCCTTTGTCGCCCCTCTGGTAATTTATCTATTAAAGAAAGACGAATCTTCCTTTGTAGCCAATAACGCCAAAGAATCATTGAATTTCCAGATTACTATTGCCATTGCTATAGGCGTGAGTGTCCTTTTGATGATGGTCCTGATCGGGTTTCTTTTGATTTTCGCAGTTTCATTAGCTAATCTCGTATATGTTATCATAGCAACCATGAGAGCTTCGGAAGGGAAAGAGTATCAGTATCCTTTCTGCATTCGACTTATCAAATAAACATTCATTACTTGAATCTTTTTTCACAATGGCTGACTTACTCCGGTCAACCCAATGACTGTTTTATGTAATGGTTAGAGACATCTGTATACCGGAACTGAATATTTTGTACAAAACGTAAAAGCGATAAGGATATGTTGAATTTGAAGATAATCCACGCCAGTACAAGAGAAGGGCGCCGCGGGTTGCCGGTCTCGAAATGGGTGGTGGATGCGGCAAGAAAGGAAACCGATTTTGAAGTTGAATTCATCGATCTGAAGGAACTTGGACTTCCCTTCATTGACGAGCCTGAGCATCCTCGACTCAAGCAATACGTGCATCGGCACACAGTGGAATGGAGTAATAAAATCGACCATGCCGATGCCTTCATCTTTGTGACATGTGAATACAATCACGGTATGCCGGCCACACTTAAGAATGCACTCGATTTTTTGGTTCAGGAATGGGCCTTTAAGCCGGTTGCCTTTGTCGGATATGGCGGTATATCTGCAGGGACACGTGCTATCCAGCAATTGAAGCAGGTCACATATTCACTTAAGATGTTTCCCTTCGATGGGGTGTTGTTGCCTTTTTTCAATACACAGATCAGCGAGGANGGNGTGTTTTTGCCGACCTCTTCTAACAGTAGAGCGCTTGATATGATGTTCAAGGAACTAAAACGTCTTGGAGAAGGGATGAAGGCGTTGCGTTAGATTATCCGGAGAAAACCCTTGCGTTGTTTGAAAATTGACCTTATATTTGAATGGGTTGTAATTAGGTAACAACGAATTTTATTGAATGATAAAAATAATAATGTCAAGATGAGTAAATATTTTTCTACACGGATGATGGCTATCATCGCACTTTTCTCNTTTTTTACAAATGAACTCATCGCCCAGAATAGCAAAAAGACAGAAAATGTAGTGTTGATCCTGATCGATGGATATCGTTGGCAGGAATTGTTTAGAGGGGCAGAGAAAAGTCTATTGGCGGATAAGAGATTTAACAGCGAGGATTCTATCGCCCGATTTAAGAAATACTGGGACGAGGATCCGTTGGTGCGCAGNAAAAAATTGATGCCCTTTACCTGGGAGTACATAGCCAGGCATGGCCAGATATATGGCAACCGGGACTATGACAATTTGGTTGAAGTGACTAACCCATACTGGATCTCCTATCCGGGTCGCGCTGAATTATACAGTGGTTTTGTCGATTCTTCCATCCAGAAGAACAGCCATCCCAATAATTCAAATATTAATGTATTGGAATTCATCCATCGACAAAAAGGCTTTGAGGGAAGTGTAGCAGCCTTTGTATGCTGGCGTCCGGCCGGCCTGGCCCTGAATAAGGAGAATGCCGGTTTTCTCATCAATGTGCCGTGGGAGGATGTCAAGGGTGAAAAGCTGACTGATGCCCAAAAGCTGGCCAATGAATTACAGCATTATGCCCCACTCGTTTTCGGCTATGGCGAACGACTGGATTTTGCCGTTTATGCACTGGCTTCCACCTATATCATGGCCAACCATCCACGATTTACCTATATCGATCTGGGTGATACAGACGAATATGCCCATGCAGGACAGTATGACAAATATCTGGATGACATATTCAATATCGACAGAATGATTGGCAATCTATGGAATTCCATGCAGGCTGATGCTTTCTATAAAGATAAAACCACTTTCATCATCGTCACTGACCACGGCCGCGGTGAAGGCGACCAGTGGACCGATCATTATCATACGGTTCCGCATTCCGGTGAAACCTGGGCAATGATCCTCGGACCTGACAGCAAAGCATTAGGGGAGGTAAAGACTCCCGGCAGGATATACCAGAATCAGTTTGCGGCAACTATGGCAAGGCTTCTCAATCTCGAATATACAGCAAATGGCAGGGCCGGAATGCCGGTGGAAAGTATGATGAGGTAGCGTATTTACTACTTTTGGACTACTAAAAATGAAGCATAAAAGGTAAAAGAAATCCGAATAATCTTTTTGCGCCTACGTGTATTTGTATCGGAAGGAAATTCCCGAATTCAATATATAAAACACACGGGTCTATTAATCAGGTAAATAATTAACGGTAATTTAATCTTCTTCAAAGAAGATTGAATCCTTATAATCGTCTATATCGCGACGTTCTTTCTTTGTAGGACGTCCTGCTCCTTTGTCCCTTTGTTCCGGTCTGGCCTTACCGGCAAACCAGCTTTCAAACTTGTTGGNTTCTTCTTCAGGTGTTATATTCTCGTAACAGGTAACGGCAATCGGGGCGCCAACACGCTTGTCAATGACGGTAATCACCTGAAGGCGGTAGTTGATATGGTCTTTCTTACACTCTATGATGTCTCCTGCTTTAACAAGCCCGGATGGTTTAGCACTTATGCCATTGATCTTCACTTTGCCACCGGTACAAGCATCTGAGGCTATGCTGCGGCTTTTAAAAAACCGAATCGCCCACAGCCATTTGTCTACCCGCGTCTTATCAAGTCCCGGCATCAATCATCAGAATTATCTGTCAATAAAGTGTTTTTATCAAGTAAAGGTAATTTCATGTTGAGAGCTTCAAGTTCACGAACTATCACAGAGGCAATAAAATAATTGCGATACCATCTGTTATCGACAGGCACGATATGCCATGGAATGGAGCTATGATTTAAAGCGTATTCATAGGCTTTGGTGTATTCATTCCATAGCTTCCGCTCCTCCCAGTCATTGGGATTGTGTTTCCAGTTTTNTTCCGGTTCCTCAAGCCTTTCCTTAAGCTGTTTGAGTTGATTGTCTTTACTGATGTGCATGAAGAACTTAAGGACCAGTGTATTGTTGTCAAATTGGAGTAATTCTTCAAAAGCATTTATGGCAGCCATGCGCTTATGTACCCGATCCTCATCAATCCATTTATGTACCCGCTGGATCAGAATATCTTCATAATGGGAGCGGTTGAAAACCTGAATAAATCCCTTTTCCGGTGTATTGGCATGAATCCTCCAAAGAAAATCATGATTCATTTCCTCTTCACTCGGCTTCTTAAACGCTTCTACTCGCACACCCTGAGGACTGCATCGGGAAAACACATTCTTGGTCGCACCATCTTTCCCACTGGCGTCAGGACCTTGAAAAACAATGAGAACGGAGTGTTTCTTCTCGGCATATAAAATATGTTGCAAATGACCAATGCGCTCGTATAGTTCCATTGTCGGGGTAATGAGATCTTCCTTTTTCATGGATTTGGGTGCTTTTGTAGATATTTTAGAGAGTTTGATTTCCTTCTGCATTTGAATACTTTGATTTAAGTAAAATAAAAGACAATCATCAGTCAAATATAGCTATCTGTGAAAATACTTCATAATTCAGCGTCAGAAATTATCCATTGCCTGTTGCAGATCCGCCAGCCAGATCCTTCTTCTCCTCATTTTTGTCTTCAAAATAAATTATTGGGAATGGTATAAATCAACTAATTTGGAGCCAATTATTACTTTTAAAAATATTATACTCATGAAATTTGCCTTACCCTGTGTGAAAAATAATTTGCACTTTTTTCTGATTCTTGCCCTGTGGGTTGTTTCGGTCAAAGTGTCTGAAGCCCAGAGTGATTTCAGGATCCACCGATGCGGAAATACGCTGATGGACAAAATTATGGAAGAGAGGCATCCCGGTTTCCTGGATAATCAAAATAAAGCTTTCAGCACTGCTCAAAATATGCCGATGCCTAGAAATGGCGATGTTCTGCGAATTCCGGTTGTGTTTCACGTCATCTATAATACCGATAAGCAAAATATACCGGATGAATATATTTACAATCAAATGGAAGTTATCAATGATGCTTATCGCAACAGACATGGCGATACTGCGAATACAAGACCGGTATTCAAACATTTGGCGGCTGATGCTGAGATAGAGTTNTTTCTGGCCGATATCGACCCGGATGGCAATCCAACCAACGGCATTACCAGGACCCAAACAGATATTGAGACATTTGGTGACCTCACCCTTATCCTGGGCGGTTTCAATCTGGAACATTTTGAAAAAATGAAGCATTCTAATCAGGGTGGGCATGACGCCTGGCCTACTAATCGCTATCTTAACATATGGGTGGCTGACGCAGGTATCAAGTTTTTGGGTTTGTACTTTCCGGCATTGCTAGGACTGGCAACCCCGCCAAGATATCCCACACTGCCGGACAACTGGCCCGATGAAGATTTCGGTGATATCGTCGATGGAGTGTTCCTGCAATATCAAACAATCGGCAATAACAATCCATACAAATCGGACCTTTCCGATCTGGTGTCTGCAGGACGTACTGCAGTACATGAAATAGGCCACTATCTTGGTTTACGTCATATCAATGGCGATGAAGAATGCGGTTCAGACGGAATTGATGATACGCCTGTCATGGACCTTTCCACACAAATGGCTAATGCTTGCCCCGGTACTGATGTAAATACCTGTGGTGCAGGAGAGCCNGGGGATTTACCGGATATGTGGGAAAATTACATGGATTATTCCAACGACATTTGTCAGACTCTATTCACAATCGGACAGGTCGGCCATATGAGAAAAGTGTTGACCGGGCAACGCGATACACTCCTCAATTGGGCATTGAATACACAAAGGACAAATATTGAAGCCATGAACCTGTATCCCAATCCCGCCAACAGTGCGATTCAAATTGGCAGTATTCCACTTGGTGGAAATATGATTATCAGCAATTCCTTGGGAAAAGTGGTCATGCACTTTGAGCGGTTACAGGAATACAGGATCGATGTATCAGCCCTTCCTCCGGGATGTTATTTCATAACATATTTGTCTGAACAGACTAAGAAATACAACAGCCGATTCGTTATAGTGAGGTAATGATAGTACATTAACGGATATGACAGGTGTTTGGTATTATTGAGCTTTAAAGCTGGGACCAATCTACCTTCCGGCCAATACTAATTTTATTTTTAACCTTGTCCGCGGGAATGTTTTTTCATTGATTGGATATTAAGATTAATTACCTTTCTGGTATGATTTCCGGAATAATAATACTGGTCATTTTATGTTAACTTTTTCGGAACAATGATTATTTTGAGGTAAAAATTCAGGGAATTATGGGTGATTTTATGTCACAACCGATGGTGCAAATTGTATTGAGATGTATAGCGGTATATCTGTTTGTTGTGTTGGCACTGCGCATATTCGGGAAGACAGAATTGGCCCAACTTTCTGTTGTTGACCTCGTATTCATCCTGCTTATCAGTAACAGTGTGCAGAATGCGATGGTTGGACCGGACACAAGCCTGGGCGGTGGTTTGGTGGCAGCCTTTTCTCTCTTCACGCTCAATTATGGATTCAAGAGACTCATCGCAAAAAATAAAAAGGTCAGTGATTTGATTCAGGGAAAGGAGATACTTCTGGCTTACAACGGCAAGGTGCATATGGCAAACCTNAANAAAGCCGGTCTGACTGAATCCGAGTTAAATGCAGCTATACGGGAACATGGCGTACAGGACATCTCCGGGGTAGACCTTGCGATGCTGGAAGTAGATGGAAATATTAGTGTTATTTCGGATGATTATAANAAAAGGGCTTCCCTTCCTTCACCTCATAAGCACAAGCATAAATGGAAGGGCGGGATCAATTGATTACTGCCCGGCCCCCAATTTATTTTAATGGGTCGAATGTTATTACAAATAATTGTCAGGTTTACATCTTCATGCCGGCCAATGCGGGATTGGCCAAACGGCGGCGTTCACTCTCAGAAAGAACTATTTTTCTGAGTCGCTGACNTTTAGGTGTTACCTCCAGATATTCATCAGCCTGGATATATTCCATAGCCTCTTCCAGGGAGAATTTACGGGGTGGGGTCACCCTGGCTGCATCGTCCTTACCGGAAGCCCTGAAGTTGGTCAACTGCTTGGCTTTCACGATATTGATAACAAGGTCATTTTCGCGGATATGCTCTCCCACAACCTGACCTTCGTAGATTTCTTCTCCCGGATCTACGAAGAAGGTACCTCTGTCCTGTAGCTTGTCCAATGCATATGCCGTACAAGGTCCTGTTTCCATAGAAACCAGAACACCCATACTCCTGCCCGGGATGTCGCCAACCCATGGTTCGAATGACTTGAACCTGTGATTCATCACTGCCTGACCGGCTGTTGCAGTCAGGACCTGATTGCGCAGACCGATAATTCCACGTGAAGGTATATTGAATTCAAGATGTTGAAGATCACCTTTTGGCTCCATTACGGTCAACTCTGCCTTTCGTTGTGTCGCCAGTTCTATCACTTTTCCGGACAGTTCTGCAGGCACATCTACATAGAGGGTCTCGATAGGTTCATGCTTTCTGCCATCAATCTCCTTGATGATTACACGTGGCTGGCCTACTTGTAGTTCATATCCTTCACGACGCATGGTCTCGATCAGTACAGAGAGGTGCAGGATACCACGGCCGAATACCATCATTGCATCCGGTGATTCTGTGTCCTCCACACGAAGGGCTAGGTTTTNTTCGGTTTCCTTCATCAGTCGTTCGCGGATATGTCGGGAAGTGACATATTTGCCTTCCTTGCCGAAGAAGGGGCTGTTGTTAATGGTGAAGAGCATACTCATCGTAGGCTCGTCAATCTGAATACCGGGTAATGCCTCCTGATTCTCCACATCACTGATGGTATCTCCTATGTCAAAGCCATCCAGGCCGACAACGGCACAGATGTCACCACAACCTACCTCGTTAGTCTTTTTTCTTCCAAGACCTTCGAATGTATGTAATTCCTTCACACGGCCCCTTACAACAGTGCCGTCTCTTTTCATCAATGCAATCGGCTGATTTTCCTTTATGCTGCCCCTGCTCACCCTGCCGATGGCGATACGTCCTACGAAGGAGGAATAGTCCAGTGAGGTAACTTGCATCTGTAAAGCGCNCTCATTGTGAGGGGCTGAAGGTATATGCTCGATGATGGCATCCAGCAATGCGGTGAAGTCGGTAGTAGGTTTTTTCCAGTCATTACTCATCCAGCCATGCTTTGACGAACCATAGACAACAGGAAAGTCAAGTTGTTCTTCCGTTGCATCGAGGGCGAAGAACAGGTCGAAAATCATTTCGTGGATCTCATCCGGTCTGCAATTTTCCTTGTCCACTTTGTTGATCACCACGATAGGCTTTAGACCCAGGGAAAGAGCCTTTGAGGTGACAAATCTTGTCTGAGGCATCGGACCTTCGAAGGCATCAACCAGCAACAGAACACCGTCGGCCATCTTAAGAACACGCTCGACTTCACCTCCGAAATCTGCGTGACCGGGAGTGTCAATGATGTTGATCTTTACTCCCTTGTAATTGACGGCGACATTTTTTGATACGATGGTGATGCCACGTTCCCTTTCCAGGTCGTTGTTGTCCAGAATCAATTCACCCGGATTCTGATTGTCGCGAAACAGGTTGGTCTGATGAAGAATCTTATCGACAGTGGTTGTCTTACCGTGGTCTACGTGGGCGATGATAGCGATATTTCTGATTTCCTGAGCCATTCAATATTTTGTTTTGAAAAAGAGGCGCAAAGGTACGTTTTTTTGTCTTGAAATATATACATAAAATGCAAATATTCAATTCATTATCAAATTGTTCGGCTTTTTCTTTTCAGGAAAAATATTATATGTTAAACCGGGTCGGGCAAATGTATAAGATTGTGTAACCGGTCAGGCGCATTGCCGATAAATAGTGAACAATAATTCATAGTAATGATTCAAAAGCGGAACATCAACAAAATCCACCGGGAACCCGAACAGATTCAGAAATGAATATATCATCAGAAACGCTTATTGCTTTGATTAGAGGTTTGCAAGGATTTTGTCGGCTGAATCTAATTGGTCAAAAATCCCTATAAATTGGTTGCCTCTGATAGCAATCATGTCAAATTCAGTGCATCTGGGCCATAGAGTTGATTGGTTCTAATGGAGAAGCATCAATTTTCAATTTACGAATTGATTAAAAAAAGGTAAAATGGTTGAAGTTTTGAGGATTGTTGAGATATTGAGGCAGGATGCTTCCCATATACCCAATGAAAGAAAAGGGCATTCCTTTATGCCTCAAAAATTGTCGGTCTTAATCGAGAATTGAAAGGTTATTTTTTCCATGCCGTTATTTTCTTACTACCTTTTTCGGAGTACCTTTGCGACTTAATTGGCTGAAAATGATTTTTTCTTTGAAGGCAGTGGCAATACTGTCTATGCACTACAAACAGAGAATGCCCTTTCCGACAGCGACATATCCAAACTCTCCTGGCTTTTTGGCGATGGCAGATTGATAGAGAGCAAGGTTGTGGAAGGTACCTTTGTCGGGCCTCGAGCCACTATGGTGACACCATGGAGTACCAATGCGGTTGAGATTACGCAGAATATGGCCATCGAGGGAATTACCCGTATTGAGGAATTTGTCAGGTCAGAAAGTGATCATCCTTCCTATGATCCCATGCTTTCAGCCAAATACAATTCCTTGGGTCAGGACATATATTCCGTTAGGAGCAAGCCGGAACCAATTCTTGAAATTACCGATATTGCCACCTACAATGAGACAGAAGGTCTGGCCCTCAGTGAAGAGGAAATTCTGTACCTCAATGACCTGTCAGATAGACTTGGCAGGCCGCTCACAGATTCAGAAGTGTTTGGATTCTCTCAGGTCAACTCTGAACATTGCCGCCACAAAATCTTCAATGGAACCTTTGTCATAGATGGCGAGGAGCAGCCGGACTCGCTTTTCCGGATGATCAAGAAGACATCACAGGCCAATCCAAACTCCATTGTCTCTGCATACAAGGACAACGTAGCCTTTCTGAAGGGACCAATCATCAGGCAATTCGCTCCCAAAAGACCCGATGTTCCGGAGTATTTTGAAATAAAGGAAGTGGCTTCTGTCCTATCTCTCAAGGCGGAGACGCATAATTTTCCCACTACAGTCGAACCATTCAATGGCGCGGCAACAGGCTCCGGAGGGGAGATCCGCGACAGGCTTGCCGGTGGACAGGGAGCCTTGCCTCTGGCAGGTACTGCGGTATACATGACAAGCTACTCACGGCTGAGTGATAATAGGGATTGGGAAAAGGCTAACCCCGAGCGAAAATGGCTTTACCAGACACCACTGGATATTCTGATCAAGGCTTCCAATGGCGCCTCTGACTTTGGAAACAAGTTCGGACAACCCCTAATCTGTGGTTCCGTGCTAACATTTGAACACAAGGAAGCAGATCGTACCCTTGGTTATGACAAGGTTATCATGCAAGCCGGAGGCATTGGTTTTGGGAAGGCGGGACAGGCNAAAAAGCACATTCCGGCGGCAGGTGATAAGATCATCGTCATGGGTGGCGAAAACTACCGTATTGGTATGGGCGGAGCGGCTGTCTCCTCCGCTGATACAGGAGAATTTGGCTCCGGCATAGAACTTAATGCTGTGCAGCGGTCTAACCCTGAAATGCAGAAACGAGTCGCCAACGCCATCCGAGGTATGGTGGAAAGCGATCATAATCACATCCTGTCCATACATGATCATGGAGCAGGCGGTCATCTCAACTGCTTGTCTGAACTGGTCGAACAAACCGGAGGATATATCGACCTTGATAAACTGCCTGTTGGAGATCCAACCCTATCTGCGCGTGAAATCATTGGCAACGAATCACAGGAACGAATGGGCCTGGTGATTGCTGACAGTCATATCGACACCCTCAACAAAGTTGCCGAACGAGAAAGAGCTCCCATGTATATTGTAGGTAAAGTCAGCAATGATCATCGCTTTACCATAGCTTCCTCATCTACCGGTGCAAGACCGATGGATCTGAAACTTGGTGATATGTTCGGCAGCTCACCAAAGACCATCATGGAAGACAAGACCATCGACAGGCAATATTCACCCCTCATATATGACAGGAAAAGAATTGACGAATATCTGGAGAGTGTGCTGCGTCTTGAGGCCGTGGCGTGTAAGGACTGGCTGACCAATAAGGTGGATCGCTGTGTCGGAGGCTTGGTGGCAGTCCAGCAATGTGCCGGACCACTTCAGCTACCGCTAAACAATTGTGGAGTGATGGCACTGGATTATTCCGGCCGTGACGGGATTGCCACATCGGTGGGGCATTCACCACTGACAGCACTGATTGATTCTGCTGCAGGGAGCAGAAATGCCATCGCCGAAGCATTGACCAATATTGTCNNTGTTTCGCTGCAGGATGGCATCCGAAGCATATCGCTCTCTGCCAATTGGATGTGGCCTTGTAAGAATGAAGGCGAGGACGCACGACTGTACAACGCAGTCAGGGCTTGTTCGGACTTTGCCATCGCCTTGGGAATCAACATACCTACCGGAAAAGACNNTCTCTCTATGAAGCAGAAATATCCCGAAGGAGAGGTCTTGGCACCCGGTACTGTCATTATTTCAGCAGCCGGACATTGTAATGATGTGAGAAAGGTCGTTGGACCCGTCCTGAANAAAGAGGATGCCGGGATCTATTATATCAATTTTTCCGGAATGTCACCCCGGCTGGGAGGTTCTTCATTCGCTCAGGTATTGAACAGAGTAGGAGATACCGCTCCGGACATTGCAGATGCATCCGAATTTGTTGAAAAATTTGCTGTTATTCAGAGTCTGGTCAGTCAGGGGTTGATTTCTGCGGGCCATGACATTGGAAGCGGAGGCTTGATTACCACCTTGCTGGAAATGTGCTTCGCTGACCGTGGACTAGGGGCTGAAATCGACCTTTCAGCGCTTCCCGGTGAAGACATCATCCATAAATTGTTTGCAGAAAATGCAGGAGTAGTCATACAGGCATCCTCAGTTGCTGAAGAAATATTGATTGGTGCCGGAGTTGAATTTTTCCCAATAGGCAAAATAAGAAGAGAAGCCACTTTGCAGGTCAGGGATCATGAAGATTCTCACACTTTTGATATCGACAGATTGCGTGACATCTGGTTCGAAACATCCTATCTGCTGGATATCAGACAAAGTGGACCGAAGAAGGCAAAGGAGCGATATGACAACTATAAGCATCATTTGTTGCATTATAAATTCCCGGCTTCTTTTGATGGAAAATTGCCACACATTGATTCTGCCAGGCCACGCCCAAAGGCTGCTGTTCTCCGGGAAAAGGGGAGTAATTCGGAACGGGAGCTGGCCAATGCACTTTACTCAGCCGGATTTGATGTGAAGGATGCGCATNNGACCGATTTGATCAGTGGACGTGAAACCCTGGATGATATTCAGATGATTGGCGCTGTAGGTGGATTTTCAAATTCTGATGTACTTGGTTCTGCAAAAGGCTGGGCCGGCGCGTTTTTGTATAACGAAAAAGCCAGGAGCGCNCTGGAGCGCTTCTTTGCCCGGGAAGATACCCTGTCTGTAGGCGTGTGCAACGGGTGCCAGTTATTCATCGAACTGGGTCTTATCAACCCGGATCACGAAGTAAAGCCTAAAATGCGTCACAATACTAGTGAGAAGCACGAATGTATATTTACCACCCTGACCATCGGTGATAATAATTCCGTCATGTTGTCATCCCTTGCGGGATCTACCCTCGGTGTTTGGGTGTCACACGGAGAAGGTCGATTCAGTTTGCCGTATGAAGAAAACAAATACCATATCGTAGCCAAATATGCTTATGACACTTATCCGGCAAGCCCCAATGGCTCAGATTACAATACGGCTATGATGTGTGATGTCTCAGGCCGCCATCTGGTCATGATGCCTCATATCGAACGTTCCTTCTTCCAGTGGAACTGGCCTTATTATCCCGAAGGACGTAATGATGAAGTGTCTCCGTGGGTAGAAGCCTTCGTCAATGCCAGGAAATGGATTGAAGCCAGAGAATGAAGTAAAAGTGAAAAGGAATAGATTTTTATTCTGTTAGTTAGCCTTCGGATTTTATCAAATTATTCGTATATTCGATACTTTTTCGATGCTGATTTACTGTTTATGAGAAAAATTCTGCTCTTTGTATCCTTTGCTCTTGCTGTATTGATCGGTATTCTTACTTTCAATTATTTTTCCATATCGTCCAGGCAGACTGCCACAACTCATGAAAAGGCGGATATATCTTCCATAGTAGGCGCCGAAGAAAGGTTGTCCAGGGCGATCACATTTCCGACTGTCTCATTTGAAGATAGTACAGATGCAGACTATACGCCATTCGTTGCATTCCACAAATATTTACAGTCAACCTTTCCGGCAATATATGAAAATCTGGAAGTCGAAAATATCAATGAATTTTCACTGCTTTTTCATTGGAAAGGTAGTGATAATAATCTAAAGCCGGTAATACTAATGGCTCATCAGGATGTCGTTCCGGTGTCAGAGGATTCNAAAAACCTTTGGACAGTTCATCCGTTTGAAGGTACCATCAAGGATGGATTTTTATGGGGCAGAGGTTCTATTGATGACAAGTCCAACCTAATGGGCCAGTTAGAAGCAGTCAATTTCTTGTTAGGCCTGCAATTCAGGCCCAGGAGGGATATCTACCTTGCCTTTGGCCATGACGAGGAATTGGGTGGTGAAAATGGCGCCATGAAAATCGCTCAACTGTTGAAATCCAGAGGCATTGAAGCAGAGTTTGTACTGGATGAAGGCGGAATCGTCACTGACAATATGGTGCCGGGTGTAAGGCAACCTGTTGCCCTTATAGGTACTTCGGAAAAAGGTTATCTTGACTTAACCCTTTCTGTCCGCATCGAAGGCGGCCACTCATCCATGCCGAAGAAGGATAATGCCATTGGGGTAATAAGCAAGGCACTTACCAACCTGTCGGATCATCCTTTTCCTCCTCAATTGTCACCATCGGTAAGGGATTTTTTCAGTTATGTAGGCCCGCACTCCTCATTTATCAACAGACTTGCCATCAGTAATATGTGGTTATTCAAACCGGTGTTGTTCAAGATGATTGGAAAGTCAGCTCCCGGGGATGCCATGATCCGGACCACCATGGTACCGACGATTATCCATGGTGGTGACAAATCAAATGTTGTACCCGATATTGCTACTGCCAATGTCAATCTTCGTTTGTTGCCCGGTACAACCATTCAGGATGCCATAGATCATGTCCGGAAGGCCATAAATAATCCGGCTGTTAAAATAGAGGCGTTGGGCGAACANAAAGAAGCCGGTATCGTTTCTCCGGCAGACAATGATGCCTTTAAATATATATCCGATGCTGTGCATAAAAACTTCCCTAATACACTGGTTTCGCCATTCCTGATGATTGGAGGCACCGATTCAAAGCATTTTGAAATACTGTCGCAAAATATTTATAAATTTAGTCCACTGATCGATCCGATTGGTTTTCATGGTGTTGACGAAAGGCTCAATCTGAAAGCCNNTATCCCCAGGCAATCGGATTTTATGTCGATCTCATCAAGTCTTTGTGAAAGTACTTAATACAATAAGAGATCAATGCAATGATCCACATCCGGTCAGTGATTGAATGAAATTTGAATGGATTGGCATCCGGTATTGATCCTGCTGATCTTGATGACCGCATTTTCTGAATTCTTGACTTTGGTCAATTTGAGTAAGAAGAGGGGAATCAATAATAATCTAAGAAGATAATCGCCGGTGTCTCTGAAGAAAAGAATACCTATATAGATGAATTTCCGGAACCCATAAAATCAGTAACAATGACCATCGCCGAACGATTATATCGCAAAGGAGTAAAGGAAGGGAAAGAACAAGGTGTTCAGGAAGGCCTTAAAAAGGCTTGAAACAAGGTATTGAAAAAGCGAAGTTTGAAATAATTGTAAAGTTATTTGAAAATGGTGCATCTATCGGTTTTATATCCAACATTACCGGACTTCCCGAAAATAAAATTAAAGAAATTTTGAATATACAATAATCGGTTTGATGGAGCTTGATTGTCATTTATTTATTCAAATTTCTACATCTCCGGCAGAAATTTTTTAGATTTTTAAAATAAATCATTCGGAGGCTCTATTTTTAAAGGCAGCATGATTTATCAATGTCAAAATTTAATTCCTCCCGAATTGGCCAATGCACCTTCCCGGCAAACAATTCCGTAAACCTTCCCCATAAAATTGAACTTTAGATTGATGTTCCAGCCTTAATTGACTCTCTGATTTTTCCATCAAATTTTTCGAGCGATGCAAAGCTTCCGGAATGGTTCTCCCTCTTATGGAAGATCATCAGCAAATTAAGGATTTTTAACCTTGCGTCACCCAAAACAGTTACCCGGCTCCATTCATGATATTGATTATTAGGTCTTTATGAAAATTTGTAAATTAAAAGTGCCGAAGTCAGGAAAAGAATCGGCTGATAATGCCCTGTAATAGTTTTTGCAAGGCATTTTTTTCAGGTCGGTGTAGAAGGCGTATCAAATTGGGAAGCAGCATACATTGGTAAAGATGAAAAGGGCCTTCTATCGGTTTATTTGGCGAACGGGACCTTCTCAATTGGCGCAATTCATGCCGATTAGCTTTTCTTTCAAGTCGGCCGGACAAGTATCTGCTCGCGGAAGGATGGAGAATCGTGGTAGTCTTGAAAAACGTAATCAATTATTAGAACGGAGCATCTATAAAATCATCATCATTCGCCCGGCTGCCTTTTCTGATGATGCCCGAACTGCCGGAATCACTTATTGCTGAAGCCGAACCAAATCCGAATAAATGATTTGCATCGTCCGGATCCTGGTATCGGGCGTATTCACGTACGAAGGTCATCTTGATATTGCCNNAAGCGCCGTTACGGTGTTTCTGGATGAGGAGCTCTGCTTCCGGTTCTGCGACATTAATGCCACCTTCTTCTGCGAGATTGTGATAGTCGGGCCTGTAGATGAATCCCACGATATCAGCATCCTGCTCTATGGAGCCTGATTCCCGAAGGTCGGACAGCATGGGGCGCTTATCAGCCCGCGTCTCCAATGCCCGGCTCAGCTGTGACAGGGCGATGACGGGCGCATTCAATTCTTTGGCAAGACCTTTTAAAGCACGGGAGATGACAGAGACTTCCTGGGTGCGGTTGCCGCCCATCTTTGACTCACTCCCGGCTGACATCAACTGCAGGTAGTCGATGACGATCATCTGGATATTGTGCTGTGTCTTCAGCCTTCTGCATTTTGCCCTCATTTCAAAGATGTTGATTGCCGGCGTATCGTCCACAAAGATCTTCAGGTCGGACTTTGTCTGAAGGGTATGATGAAAACGCTTTAATTCGTCATCAGATAGCTTCCCGTCTCGTAAGGCGGAGCTGGATATTTCAGCCTCCATGGCTATAATCCGTTGAGCCATCTGCAGGGTGGACATCTCCAAAGAGAAGATCGCCACCGGAAAACCTTTCTTGGCTGCATTGACAGCCATGGAAAGAACAAGTGCCGTCTTACCCACACTGGGTCGAGCTGCGATGATGACTAAATCGGAAGGTTGCCACCCTGAAGTAAGCTTGTCCAGCTCCCTGAAACCGGTCGACACTCCGGTCAAGCCTTCAGGTCGACTGGCCATCTCTTCCATTCGGAGTCTTACCTGATTGGCCATAGCAGTAAAGGTCTGTGGCCCGTTGTTGAGGTTGTTGTCGGTGATCCTGTATAGGTTTTGCTCTGCCTCATCAAGGATGTCAAATACATCTTTGGTGTCTTCATAACTATCCTGAATGATTTGGTTGGAAACATTGATTAGTTCTCGCTGGATATATTTCTGGACCACGATCCGGGCATGGCGCTCAATATTGGCCGAGTTGCCCACGCGGAATGTTAGTTCCGCCAGATAGGCCGTTCCACCGATTTCGTCAATTTCTCCGGATTTTTTCAACTCCTCATTGACTGTTAATAAGTCGATGGGTTGCGATTTGTTGAAAATGCGCATCATCGCAGCAAATATCTTCGCATGAGCGGGATTGTAGAAGACTTCCGGTGACAACATATCCAGCACCGCGGACATGGCGTTGACATCAATCATGATGGCCCCCAGGATGACTTCTTCCACCGGAACTGCCTGAGGAATTACCTTCCCTCCGATGGTGCCGTTATGGTCGTTTGATCCTTTTAGGCGCGGAGATTAGATACCGAATCGGAAGAAGATTGTTTTGGATTAGGCATATTGATTGGATCGTGTGTTTAAGTATGATGCAAGATTAAGAAAAATTACCTATCTGCTTAAAGAGGACTCTTTCATAAGAAAACAACACTGTGGATAACTTAGTTTCCACTGTGGAAAATTATGTGGATAAGCTGAAATTTTATGTGAATAAGTCATTGCTCCGCGAGATATATTTATCAATTACATATATAATAATATCATAATATAAATATCCGGCCGATGTAAAAACTTGAAAACAAGTCTAAAATTATTCATATATGCAATAAAATTTATATGTAAATTATTTAATATAAATATTGCTACAGAAAAATCAAGTGTTAGTTTTATTTTAAAATTTTTTATTTTATGAATTCCGGGATTTTCACCGGGCAGGTAGCCGGCAACCTTTGGGTTAGACAGGGTGAGGCAAACAAAGGGTGAGGTATTTTACTTAAGGTATCTGGATGTTGACCCAATATTATTTATTTACCCGACAATTTTCAGAATAATGTTGGCAAATCAAATTCTTCTCAACCGATATTTAGATAATTGGTGTTAATACTGATAACTTTGCAGCATTAATTTTTGACCAAAATTGGAATACACGCCAAAATATAAGCAGATAAAGGAGATTCTGCAACAGCGTATCATGATCATTGATGGTGCAATGGGCGCGATGATCCAGCAGCACAAATTGACTGAGAATGACTTTCGCGGTACTCGATTTGCCGATGCCCAAAAGGATATTAAGGGCAATAATGAGGCGCTCAGTCTAATCCGGCCTGACATCATAGAAGCCATACACAAAGCCTATCTCGAAGCCGGTGCCGATATCATTGAGACCAATACTTTTTCGGCCAATGCTATTTCTCAGGCTGATTATGACATGGAATCGTTGTGTTATGAAATGAATCTCGCTTCAGCGCAAATTGCTCGTAAAGCCGCAGATGAGCAGACTTCTCTGACCCCTGACAGACCGCGGTTTGTGGCAGGTGCAATNGGGCCTACCACCAAACTTGCCTCTATGTCACCTGACGTCAACGATCCNGGGTTTTCACTTAATTATGACGAATTAGTGGCGGCCTATGGTGAGCAGGCACGCGGTCTGATCGATGGAGGTGCGGATATCCTGTTGATAGAGACAATCACCGATACGCTCAATTGTAAAGCAGCATTGTATGCCATCGATGAGATATTCGAGCAGCGCGGTATCCTGATGCCCATCATGATATCGGGAACGATTACCGACCAGAGTGGCAGGACCTTATCCGGCCAGACCGTTGAGGCCTTCTATATATCAGTGAGTCATATGCCTTTGTTGTCTATCGGCCTCAACTGTGCATTGGGAGCGAAGGAAATGCGGCCTCATATCGAGGAATTGGCAAACATATCGGATTGCTTCATATCAGCATACCCCAATGCAGGCCTTCCTAATGAAATGGGTGAATACGATCAGGATGCTCACGAGATGGGTCATTTGATCCGGGACTTTGCGCTTAGTGGCTTTGTCAATATTGTCGGAGGCTGTTGTGGCACGACTCCATCTCATATTCGCGCGATGGCAGANAAAATGAAATCCATCCCGCCACGAAGGTTAAAGGAACAACCGGCCTATACCAAACTCAGCGGACTTGAACCGCTTGTCTTCCGTCCTGATATCAACTTTGTCAATGTCGGCGAAAGGACCAATGTCACGAANCCGAAGAAATTTGAGAGGCTGATTAAGAANAAAGATTATGCAGCGGCTCTGGAAGTAGCTCAACAGCAGGTGGAGGGCGGNGCGCAGGTCTTGGATGTCAATATGGATGAAGGTTTGCTGGATAGCAAACAGGCCATGATTGAATTTCTCAATCTCGTCATGTCGGAGCCGGATATCGCCAGATTGCCGATCATGATCGATTCCTCCAAATGGGAAGTCCTGGAGGCCGGCTTGAAGTGTGTCCAGGGTCGGTGTGTGGTCAATTCGATCTCCCTCAAGGAAGGAGAGGCGGAATTTGTCCAACAGGCAAAACTTGTTCGAAGATATGGTGCTGCAGCTGTTGTAATGGCTTTTGACGAAGATGGTCAGGCCGATACCATAGAAAGAAAGGTTTCAATATGTCAGCGTGCGTACAAGATTTTAGTAGACAAAGTCGGATTTAGGCCTGAAGACATTATTTTCGACCCGAATATATTTGCCATTGCCACCGGAATAGAGGAACACAACGATTATGCGATTAATTACATAGAGGCGTGTCGCCTGATCAAGGATACATGTCCGGGTGTAAAGATCAGCGGTGGTGTAAGCAATATTTCATTTTCCTTCCGGGGTAATGACCGGGTTCGGGAAGCGATACACGCTTCCTTCCTCTATTATGCTATCAAGGCCGGGATGGATATGGGTATAGTCAATGCAGGTATGATGGAGGTATATGAAGAGTTGCCAAAAGACTTACTGGTATTGGTTGAGGATGTGATTTTCAATCGGAATCCGGGTGCTACCGAGGCTTTGACCGCTTATGCCGAACAGGTCAAAGGAGAATCACGTTCTTTGGAGAAAGACCTTGAATGGCGTAAGGCACCTGCGCACGAAAGACTTGCTCACAGCCTTGTCAAGGGGATTACAGAATTTATCATCGAAGATACCGAGGAGGCGCGTAAAATGGCTTCAATGCCTTTGGAGGTCATTGAAGANCTTATGGACGGAATGAATATCGTCGGTGACCTTTTTGGTTCCGGAAAAATGTTCCTTCCTCAAGTGGTANNAAAAGCCCGTGTCATGAAGCAATCCGTCAATTATCTGACACCTTTTATTGAAGCTACCAAGTCCTCTGCAGGCGATCTTTCAAAGGGAAGAATATTGCTGGCGACAGTCAAGGGAGATGTCCATGACATTGGNAAAAATATCGTCGGTGTCGTGCTGGGATGTAATAACTATGAAATTATCGATCTGGGTGTCATGGTGTCTGCTGATAAGATACTTAATGAAGCAATTGCGCAGAATGTTGGAATAATCGGGCTGAGTGGTCTGATTACCCCTTCCCTCGATGAGATGATCCACGTTGCAAGGGAAATGCAACGTCGTAAATTTACCATACCATTGTTGATTGGTGGTGCGACGACTTCCCGTACTCATACTGCTGTAAAGATTGACGGGCAATATGATGGGCCTGTGGTACACGTGCTGGATGCCAGCCGTAGTGTTGCTGTAGCTTCTGTACTGATGTCGCCGGACGAAAAAGTAAAAGAAGAATTCATTGCATCCATTGCTGCAGAATATGAGCAGGTTCGCACACAACGGGCGAATATGAAGAGTGAAAAGCGGATGCTTTCTTATAGTGATGCCCGCAGGAATAAATTAAAGATTGACTGGGCAAATTATACACCACCTATGCCGGCACATCCGGGAGTAACCTTGTTCAGTGATTTTCCACTGGCTGAAATCAGAAATTATATTGACTGGACGCCCTTTTTCCAGTCCTGGCAATTGACCGGTAAATTTCCGGCGATATTGGACGATGTGGTCGTAGGTGAATCGGCCCGTGACTTATATAACGATGCCCAGCGTATGATCGACCGGATTATCGAGGAAAAGTGGATCAAGGCCAATGGCATCATCGGCTTTTGGCCGGCTAATACCGTTGAAGACGATTTGATCGAAGTATATACAGATCAATCAAGAACAAAAATCTTAGAAATCCTTGTATGCAGGAGACAACAGCAACAAAAGGCTGCCGGCCTGCCTAATATTTCACTGGCGGACTTCATCGCTCCAAAGGAAAGTGGTGTGATAGATTACATCGGTGCATTTGCGGTCACCGGCGGAATGAATATTGAAGAGAAATTACATGAATTCGAAGCTTCTCAGGACGTATATAATGCTATTCTTTTAAAGGCAATAGCAGACAGATTCGCCGAGGCATTCGCAGAGTGTATGCATCACCTGGTCAGGACCAAATACTGGGCTTATGCACCGGACGAAAACCTCACCAATGAGGACTACATTCGCGAGAGATATCGCGGTATTCGTCCTGCACCCGGCTATCCTGCATGCCCGGAACACTCCGAGAAAGGCAAACTGTTCAGGATGATGGACGTCACTGCAAATACAGGTATTGAGTTAACCGAATTTTTTGCCATGGCGCCNACAGCTGCAGTGTCAGGCTGGTATTTCAGCCATCCGGACAGCAAATATTTCGGCGTAGGAGATATTCCCGATGATCAGAAGGCTGCCTGGAAGGCATTTGAATTCCATCGTGAGAGGGTCGGGGATTGATTTGGCCCAATTTTCAGGATAAGGGGGATTCGGGTAAGCGAGCTTTGTTTTCTTTTAGTACAATACTTTCAATCATAAATTATCATGCCTAAGAGAATCGATTCAATGCAAAAATTGGGCCGGTATTCCCATTGGACGACCGACCCGGTTTTATTACTGCTCTATGGTTTTGACTTACTTATAACTGCTTCAGTACTTCTTCCTTATCAACATAACCCATGTTGTTCCAGGATAAAGCATNTTTCTTATACACCCGGANAGCAGGGATGGCATCGATACCCAGTTCCATTGCCAGTTGCTGATTTTCATCGACGTTGATGCGTACCAGGTGAACTTTGTCGGACATATCAGTGGCAATTTCCTTCAGATATGGTTCCATCTTTTTACAGGGNNAGCACCAGTCGGCATAAAAGTCAACCAGTACCGTCTTGCTGGAGCGTGTCATCTCTTCAAACTGCTCCTTTGTCAGGTTTTTGGCAGAAGCCATCGCAGTGCCTGAAGTAGGGGCAGGTGTCTGTACCTGACCGGGGACTTCCGTTGTTTCCGGCAATTTTGCAGCTCTCCATTTGAGCATGCCGCCTGCCATATCGTATACCTGAGAGAATCCGTCGGCACGCATTTGACGAGTAGCGGCAGCACTTCTTGCACCACTCAGACAGTACACCATCACAGGCTTGGATTTGTCCAATTTAGATATATCGGATTGGAAATTAGCGCCATCAATATTGATATTCACTGCATGCTGTATGTGACCTCCGGCATATTCCATCGGCGTACGGACATCAATCAGTTGTACATCGGGCATTTCCTTAAGCTTTTCTGCAAATTCAGGGGCTGTAAGGTAATAGTTTACTGCTTCCGACTCATTAGAGGGAGGTGCTTGCTTACATCCAATTATCATTACTAAGGCCAGCAAGGTCAACAATATCTTATAAGTCCTCATAGTTTATTGATATTGTTTGATGACTTGTTCAAGATTTGCAGCGGAGACAACTCCAGACTGGCGCCATTTAATTTCCTTCTTTTTGAAAAGCATCAGGGTAGGCACACCCTGAATCCTGTATTGTTGTGCAGCACCGGGATTCTTGTCCACGTCCACCTTGATGATGGTAACATCATCACCGACCTTTTGCTTCAAGTCTTCCAGGATAGGCTTCATCATTTTACAAGGGCCGCACCATTCTGCGAAGAAGTCAACCAGGACGGGTTTGTCCTGTGCAATGATTTCATTAAAAGTCATATTGTTAATTTGTTGTTTTGTTAAATTTTATTTTCCACATACCTCTCAGATCGCCCATCCGGTAGCCGGTAGCTTTGTCTTCAGGGTATTTTTCTCCGAGCAATTGAAGGGCATCAGATGCAATATCCTGCTCGCTCCCATGACATTTCATACAAGCAGGCATTCCGGTAAATATGGGCTTGTAATACAACACTTCCCCTGTCTCATTAAGTTCCGCAAATGTCTCCTTGTCGGATTGAATCTTTGACCAAGCCTTTTGGTCTGAATCCGAAATAATGGCATTGACAGGATTCCGGTTTTTATCACTCAATCTTTGGATTTCCACGTGATAGGCCTTCGACATGGAGTCGGTCAGTGGTATCGCATTTACATTGCAGTAATCTATAGCATACACAGGCCNCCCTTTTCCGAGGGCTTCACTGACATTTTTAAGCAACACTGCCTGAACCTGAGTAGAGATACTGTCTCCCAGGGCCACGAATTCCTTAGGGTCGGTGTTCTTTACAGGAGTCGGTGTGTTGACACAACTGAGATAGATCAGTGCAAGCAATAAGGCTGTATATAACTTCTTATCCTGCATTATCTCAGTTTTGTCTGGAGAGAACTCCAACCTCCACCATTATAGACTTCGACATAACCGTTAGATTTGAGAATGCTCTTTGCGGAGGAGCTTCTCATACCTGATGCACAGCATGTGATTACCGGTTTGTCCTTCTTTATCTTAGCCAGACTGGCTGACAACATCTGTAATGGAATATTGACGGAGCCTTTGATGTGACCGGATTGAAATTCCGATTTAGTGCGTACATCGATGATTTGGCGACCGTTCTTGACCAATTCCTTGTAATCTGTCTTCGGTCCTAAGCCGAACAGGTTCTTTAACAACGCCAGCATTTTTTTATCAATTATTAAGGTTGTTTACTAAAANATTTACTTCAAACCAGCTCCCTCCGTTTTCACATTCGATACCCAAGGACTTGAGGTATGATGTGGCATATCCACTTCGATTACCACTGGCACAACATAAAACAATGGGTTGTTGCATTTGTTTGATTTCTTCGACCCTTGTTTCGATTTCATCCAGGGGTATGTTGATGCTTCCGCTTACATTCCCGCCTGTGAATTCCATTGGTGTTCGGACATCAATGATTGTCATCTTGTCTTTCATTTTTTGTATTCAGTTTATTTGATTTGTTTGATTTTGTGTCTGAAAAGAATACCGCTCCTGCCAATGCTCCATAAAGGGTACTGTTGAGCGGCTTTGATGAGATTGGACAGGTTCCTCCGGCACAACCTACGAAATAATAATAGGCGTATCCTGCTACCGCTCCAATCAGGATGCCGATCAGCATCATCTTATATTTAAGTATAAAGGGTATCATCAGGCCTTGTTGTTAAATATTTCGTTCCCATTGTAAATAATCTGCCATGTAATTGGCATAAAGTGTCTGAGCATGTGACCTACGCCACACAGTTCTTCTTGAGAGGCTGTGACGGCATCGATCGCCGCCTCCATATCGTCGGCATTGCCGGATATTTCGTACAATACATGGGCAGCAACATATTCTACCGGACGTTNTTTGCTCAATTCACCGGAGACTTTCAACCTGAATGATTCCGGCTTACGTCCCTGCTTTGTAAGGATGGCCACAACATCAAGCCCGGTGCAGCCGGCAAGCGATGCCAGTATGAAAGGTTTTGGAGATGGTCCGCTATTATCACCCCNCGAATGGACAGGAACGTCCATTGCTACAATATGATCACCAATCCGGCTGTCAAATCGCATCTTGCCCTTCCATTCTGCTTCTACTTCGTGTTTCATGTGGATATCTCTTTTTGCGATGCAAAGGTCTGAAGTAGAACATTCCTTTTGCGTGACAAATGTCACAAATCGCGGAGTATCTTGATTTGGTTACGGAAGAGAAGTACTTTGTTGTCATTTTCCAGTTNTTTCAGCAAACGTGAGATGACTTCCCGGGAAGAAGCGAGTTCGCCTGCAATATCCTCATGGGAAAGGTTGATCAGCGTGGAACCGGTGGCTCTTGATTTTTCTTTGAGATAGGTAACCAGACGTTCGTCCAGTTTCTGAAAAGCTAATTGGTCGATGGTGCCGAGCAGTTCGTTGAACCGATTTCGGATGGTACGCATCACAAAACTTTTCCAGGTGGGATATTTGGAGAGCCATTCGTCCATAACACCGATGGGGATGGCGAGCAGCTCCACCTCACTCTCAGCGGTTGCCTTGATTTCGCTCGGGTGTTGTTGCATACAGCAGGTGAAGGTCATGGCACAACTTTCATTGGCATGGACGTAGTATAGGAGAATCTCACGGCCGGAATCATCCACCCGGCTTATTTTAAGGACGCCTTTGAGCAAAAGAGGTACGATTCGTACCGATTGGCCGATGTCGAGGATGATGCCACCTTCCGGGATCAGCTTGATCTCTGAGCGGGATTCGATTTGGGACAGCAATTCCGGTTCGAAAATATTTTTGAATCGATCTCTGATAGTCATTTGCGATATTTAATTTTTGTCAATTTATGATTAATGTATGTACTTTGTTCTTTTGAGGGCATACTCCTGTTATCATGTTAAAACCTTGCCTCTTCTTCTCCTCAATTTTCAATGATATAATAAAGATGGCCACAATGATGACCCTTGTTTATTTCCGTATTTCTACGACCACATTTGTCAGGTTTGATTCTTTTTTCATTTGTCAATAATAATTGCATTAAATATAGAATTATTATACGAATGTAGCGCGCGGTAGCTCTGCGCAGAAAGTGTTTTTCAAAGCCCCTAATCCCGGAGAGATAATAGTCGCATAATGTTATTGATCGGTCGTCTCATAGGATAATAATCGATTATTTATTGCCTTTAATCTGACAATCAATTTCGGACCAATCATTCTATATTCCAATAGCCGCTGACAATTGATATTTATCCCTCGTACACTGTCCCACGCTTGGGCTTCAACACATTGCGTACCATCTCAAATTCATCCTCATCGATGACCATGAAAGCAATCGAATACATATCCGATATGTTTTCCACCCCGGTAATATCATTTTTCAGTTTGTTGGCCTCGATAAATTCCTGAAGGTGATGGTCGTAATGTTCTGCTATTTGTTTGGCATCAGGACCCCTAAAGTCCCAAAGCAGCTTTATTTTCTTTTCCATGAATATTTTAAGTTAAAACTCAAAAATAGAGTTTTTGGTTCGAAACTGACGACTCAATAGGATTGGCTATTGAGTTAGTTCGGTTATTATCCGTGCCTTTTTTCTTTCAGCTTTAGGAAAGGAGCATTAAAAATATTGTAGGTTTCTTGACGTGGCTTTTATCTTGTTTGTGATAAGTAAAAGATTATCAATGTGATAGATGTGGTGTTTTTCAGTTTTATATTGAATTTAAACTAATATATTACAAAAAATATAATATATAATCCTTCGGCGGTATTGCCGTTGAAAACATATTACATAATTTTGTAATATCTAAATGATGATAAAAAGAATAATATGATTTATTAAAATATTTAATATATCATTAAAAATATAACTTAATAGAACCGAAAGGCCGGTCTTTTGCGGGGCCGGCCGCCTTTTAAGTAAATTCTCTTTCCCAAACACAGTATTCAAATCCGGTGAATCCGGTATGATATATTTTGTAATAAGGTTTCTTGTCCAAGGGGTGGTAAAAGTATCATCCTTTGGTCTTTTTAATCTGTACAAGCTATATCCCTTTTTCAAAATAGAAACTACAACTATCGGTTATGAAATTTTTACTTAAAAATGAAAAAATGAGGGAGGGAGCAAGGATGTATAATATTATATGGTTTGCAATCCTTGCCTTGTTCGCAATTGAAAACAATCATTCAGGTCTTTTCGGGTTAGGCTCCGATAAACCGGCAAAAGCATCTGCAGTGAATAAGAGTAGCTTGCCACCTGAATCCCTCAACTGCATAGACAGCACGAATATTTCCATCAGTGAGAATGGCGTGTCTACACTTAATCCGGGATATTTTGTGCCACCTACCTATCCAAATTTTGCCTTNTTGCAACTGAGTATTGTAGGACGTCCGGCTCCAATCATCAATTGCGATGATGTCGGTCATTATCTTACTGCGGTAGTTCATGATCCAATAGCCAATGTAACATGTTCTTCCGTGTTTAAGGTTGAAGACAAGTTGCCACCTGTCTTTAATTGTGTGACACTGGAATTACCATGTGGTATTGATGTGTATTCGACACCTCCGCCATATACGCCTCTGGTAAGTGCTGTGGACAATTGTACCAATCCGCCCACCATCGAAATTTTGACTCATACAGAAAAGATCTTCAACTGTCCATCACCCTATACGATGGAAATCGTCAGAACTTATAAGGCAACCGATGCATCCGGCAATTCATCTACCTGTCAGGATACTGTTCGTTTTTTAAGACCAATTTTGAGTCAAATAGTTTTTCCGGATGACACGTGCTTCAACTGCGATGCATTCACAGGAGATACTGCTGTTACCGGCCAGCCTACATGGCGCGGATATCCGCTTACAGGGGTATGTGCGACCTGGTTTGGCTATTCTGATCAGATCATAGACATGGGCTGTCCGGGAAGGTATAAGATAAGGCGTACGTGGAATGTCATGAATGAATGTAATGGGACATCCATCAATCATGTTCAGAATATCATGTCCACCGATACAACGGCTCCTGTTATCACCTGCCCGAATGACTCCATCCTTCAGACAAATTTTGGTAGCTGTGTGGCAAGTTATACCTTCCCAAGTCCTCAGGCAACGGACAATTGCTCTACAGTGATTACATTCCAATATAAGGTCGATGGGGTGATCGTCAACGCACCGACTACCACACTCTCGCTGGGTAGTCATTCGATTGAAGTCATTGCCAATGACGGTTGTTATAATACTTCTTCCTGTACGTACAATGTTACCGTGGAAGACAAACAAGGTCCTTCAATTACATGTCACGATATCATTGTTTCACTGAATGAATCGGGTATTGGGGTAGTTCATAAGGATTCTCTCGACTTCGACTATTTCGATAACTGCTCAGGTCCATTGACCGTAAAGATAAAGAAGTCCACTTCATCCACCTGGTCGGATACGGTCAACTATACTTGTGCCGAACTTGGAGGAAACAATATTCTGCAATTCAGGGTGTGTGATCAGTATGGCAATTGCACCATATGTGAGGATTCGGTTACTGTGCAGGATAAAATGGCGCCGATGGTTGATTGTGGAACTACGCCGGTTGAATTGAATTGCACCGACTTTGCGGATTTTGACCCGGCTGACTATTATCCTGTCGCAACAGACAACTGTGGATTGGTGACATTTACCAATACAATTTCCAACGGTATGAATTGTAATTTTGTGGGTGACTATACCGTGACTTATACGGCAATGGATGCTTCCGGTAATCAGGCTTCATGCAGCAGGATTTTCCACTTTAACAATACCAATCCGCTGGATCTATCTGATATTACCTGGCCGGCAGATGTCAATTATACCGGATGTAATCCGGATCTGGTCGGCGATTCTATATCGGGTTCTGTCATATTGAATGGTACTTTCTGTAATCCGATTTATATCTATTCTTCCCTGACAGATACTCTGGTCAATGGGTCTGGTTGTGCGGTAGTGTCAAAGGAATATGTGGTTATTGACTCATGTGTATATAACCTTTCCGGAGGTACACAGGGGAAGTTTACACATACGCAATTTATTACATCGACAGGCATTATTCCTCCAACAATAAGTGTGCCGGCAGATGTGACTGTGGTGCCTGATGATTTTATCAATTGCACTGCAAATGTCAGTCTTGATCCTGCAACAGCGTCCGGATGTAGTACGCCCATCACGATTACCAACAGCTTCAATGGAGGCGGAGCGGATGCAAGTGGAGATTATCCTTATGGTACGACGACCGTTGTCTATACTGCTACTGATGTATGTGGTCTGACAGCTCAGGGATCGACCGATGTAACGGTTGAATTTGCTACAAATGATATGATCAGCTGTCCCGGAGACTCAACGATTACATGTTTGAATCTATTCGACTCTACTTATCTGCCATCCCCAACAATTTTCAACACTTGTGCCGGATATACATTGGATACTTTGATAACCGGTACCATATATGAATGCGATAATTCTGAATTGACGGTCACTTACACCATCACGGATACGCATGGGAGATCTGATGCATGCAGCTTCAATATAACGATTCAGGGACCGACTCCGTTGACAGAAAATGATATTACCTGGCCGGATTCAAGCGTTGTCATTGAGTGTACTCAATGGTTGTTGAATGGCTATACTATTACTGCACCNTTTGTGGATACCATTTCGGCTTGTTTCAATGCCTCCATTTCATATGTGGATTCCGTCATTGTACCTAGTTTTCCTGGTAGTGTCCTTGCTATTAAAAGGGTTTGGCAGGTCAAGGATGATTGTTTCTATGATCCCAACACCGGAATCGGCATATTCTACTTCAATCAGATCATTGATGTAATAGATACTACCGGACCTATAGTAATCAATTATGTTGACGGTGATACAATCAATGCACCATTATATACGGATGATTGCAAAATACTTCTTGACTTGAGTGATCTTCAAATACTTGATTGTTCGCCTATTGTCGTCCAGACGCATTCTATCAATGGCGGTACACCAGCCAATAATATTGATGCATCCGGTTATTATACATTGGGCGTCTCAACAGTGAATTATTATTTTGAAGATATCTGGGGCAATGGAACCAATTTTACACTGTATATTCAGGTATTGGATTCCTTCCCGCCTACTTGGCCATGTCCCGAAAGCTTAGATGTGTATATCAATCCTAATGGTTTGGATACGGTTTATGCCAGTCAGTTTTCATTTCCACCCTTCCAGGCTTTTGACAATTGCAACTATCATGATATCTATATGACATTTGATTCCACGAATTTGGCTGATTCTGTCTTGTACCTTGTCTGTACAGGAAATGTCAGTGACCTCAGCATTCAAAATCTGAAGGTGTGGGTTTTCGATGATGTGGGATTGAGCGCTTCCTGTGTAGTTAATCTGAATGCNGCCGAACCTCCCGGCCAGACTACCAACTGTAACCATCTAATGGGAGTAGTGGGTCAATTGGCTGCAGACAATGGCCATCCTATACCCGGAGCAAAGGTATCAGCCAAAGGGACCGTTGAAGTCAATCAGATGTCGGATGCCTATGGACGATACGAGATACATGATATTCCTCCCGGTTCTGATTTAAGTATGAGTGTTGAAAAGCATGAGAGTGCGATTAATGGAGTCAATGTCAGCGATATCATTGCTATCAGGGATCATATCCTGGCGAAAAAGCCACTGAACAATCCATACAAGCTTCTGGCGGCCGATGTCAATGATGATGGATATGTAAGTGTAAGGGATCTCTTGTTTATCAGAAAGCTGATCCTTGGATATATCGATCAGTATCCATCCGGATTGAGTTGGAGGTTTGCCGATAAATCATACAAATTCCCAAATAAGAAAAATCCTTTCAACCAACCTGATGTCTGGCAGAGGCAATTGCATGATGTCAAGGGCGTATTGCCTGTTGTTGATTGGGTGGGAATCAAGCTGGGTGATGTCAACGACTCGGCGCTCTTCGGTACCGAAGTGGTTGAAACACGTGAAGTTAAGCCTGTTAATGTGGTTGTCACAAAAGTGGATGAATCGGAAACTGAGGTAACCATAAGATTGATAATGGATGAGATAGAGGATATTCAGGGTATCCAATTCGATATGCAGTATGATATTGCAGACCTTGAATTGACCAGTCTTCAATTAGGGGACTTGTCGGGGATTATTTCGGATCATTTCAGAGTCAATGAATATACAGGCTCCGTTTCATTTGTCTGGGATGATGAAGCAGGCAGGAATGGCAATGTGATTGCTACCTTGACCTTCAGGAAAACCGGTCAGGGTCCGGTAGGAAATATTCTGGCAATAAACGACGAAAGAATTGAGGCAATGGCAATAGATCCTGATGGCAAGGAACATAAAGTCAACCTGGTTTCCACAGGCCTTTGGAGTGATAAGGAGAATAAAGAAGGAAGGTTGCTCCAAAACAGCCCGAATCCATTCAATAATTCCACTGTAATTTCAGTGATATTGGCACAGTCTGTAAAAGGTAAGCTCACTGTATATGATGCGACTGGCAGGAAGGTATATACAAAAACCGGAGAATTCAGTAAAGGTAGAAATACGATTGAGATCAAAGCCGGGAACCTGTCAGGTTCGGGAATATACATCTATCGATTTGAGTCGGAAATATTTACCGATACCAAGAAAATGATACTTACACTGTAGTTTTTTTGAATTAAGACCATATTTTAAAAGGGGGAATTTTCTCCCCTTTTTATATTTTGTAAATCAGGTATTTATAAATGAATTGAATATTTAATATATAATATAGCACTATGTTGGTATGGTTCAGACAAACGTACATATTATATATTTGTGCCATGTATTGAAAGAAATATGTAAAAACAAAATCTGTAACTATATCTGATTTATAAGAACCGAACCAACCTACAACTATCAGATATAATTACAAAAGGTCAAATGTAACATTTGAGCTTATAACCTTTTCCAACCAGATAATTTAGAATTAGAACTTTTTCGGAATGAAATATTTCCGGAGAGATGATTTGTTATGTCGATGAACATGATTCGACCATTTATAAAAGTGGTTTAATCAAATTGATCGAACGACAATGACATCCGTTGTGTCGATACACATCGGGTGTGAATTATAATAAGAAACTACAGTATTGCGCTCCCAGAACGCTGGGGTGTGGCATGCACCATATTTTAATTCTTAATTCTAAAAACTTAAACTAAGTGTCTCATGAAAAAACGAAATTTACAGCTCGTTTTAGGTCGGAAAGGTTNTTTAACCCGCTTATGGGTATATTGCTTTTCTGTTCACTATTTTTTTACCAGGAGCGCCTGAATGCACAGTGTTCTCCGCAGTGTGAGCCATCCAATATCTCGTTGGATGCAGATTGTATTGCCCGTGTTAACTTTGCAATGGTTGTTAATCCTTTATCACTGGCTGGATGTGGTCCTGTGTTTACATTGAACCTGAGAGCCACCATGAATGGCCCTGTACTTGAAACAGTAAACAACGGTACTTTGGTTGTGGATGGTATGTCAATCGGAGGTCAACCTTATTTGTATAAAGGTAAGACTATGGTTCTGGAATACGTTAGTGTTTCCACTGGAAATAGTTGCTGGAACTGGCATACGTTCGAAGACAAGTTGCCACCAGTGATTGACTGTGGAGCTACAACTATTATACCATGCTATTCTGATGTAAACTTTGCAAACATCAATGTCGATGATTGCTCAACTCCTGTTCAGTCTCATATTATATCCATGATTACACAGAATCTGAACTGTGACGGTGATCCACTGGGTATAATCCGCAGAGTAATCAGAACCTATTATGCGACTGATGCTGCCGGTAATGTCAGTGATACTTGTACGGACACAGTACTGGTTCAAAGGCCTGTTCTGGATTCGGTAACATGTCCTGACAATGACTCATTGAGGTGTGATGCCAATTATGCCAAGGATGCCTTTGGTAATCCAGACCCATCTGTTACCGGAGTTCCAACTATCGGACTAGGCCATCATCCTCTCTTCCCCAATACTCTTTTAGGTGCATGTAATCTTTACACAAGTTACAAGGACGAGATTACTGACTTTGGTTGCTCAATAAGAATCAAGCGAACATGGACTATTACAGAGGGTTGCTGTAACGACAACCATGAAAGGCAGTGTGTTCAGATTATTTGTTTGTATGATGATGTGCCTCCAGTCCTTGAAGTGCCAGATAACTTCACGGTAAGTACTGGTGCTTATGCATGTACAGCTAATGTAACGATTCCTGCTGCAACCGCTACCGATAATTGCAAGACTCAGCTTAATTGGGTGGTAACTTATCCAGGCGGTTATAAGAACCAGAATGGTGGATTCAATGTAACCCTGCCAATTGGTACACATAATATCACATATACGGTCAACGATGGTTGTGTCCAAAATACCGTTGGTACAATGCAGATAACCGTAGTTGACAATGTGGCTCCAAATGCTGTATGCATTGAGAACACAGTTGCTTCAATTCCTAACGGCTTTCAATATGTTAGAGTATATGCATCTTCCTTTGACAATGGTTCTTGGGACAACTGTAGTGATATCACTCTCAAAGTTGCAAGGATGAATCCTGACTGCAACGGTGATCTTGATCCTCAGATTACTGAAAGAGACTACATCGATTTCTATTGCTGTGATGTGAGTCCGACCAATAGTATTACTGTGAGATTGTTTGTATATGATGCTGCCGGTAATAAGAGTGAATGTATGGTTCAGATAAAGATTCAGGATAAGACCATGCCTATCCTTGTGATACCTCCTGATATGTGGGTGCCTTGTGAATTCAATTATAATCCTGATGATCTTGGATCTACTTTTGGTTATGTGTTGACTGATGGTTCCCCAAGAAGAGAGGATGATATCCGCACAGGACTGTCTGGACCGATTGTACATACCTATTTGGATGGATATGCAACTGACAATTGTGGCGTAGATTTAGATGAAGATGTTTCTGAAGATTTTGATGATTGCGGAGCGGGTACAATTACTCGTACGTTTACGGCTACTGATCCATTTGGCAATACTGTAGTCAAGAAACAAACAATACATTTCTATAAGACTCCATTAAAT
This sequence comes from Candidatus Parvibacillus calidus, assembly GCA_013414645.1. Classification (GTDB taxonomy): domain Bacteria; phylum Bacteroidota; class Bacteroidia; order Chitinophagales; family Saprospiraceae; genus Parvibacillus; species Parvibacillus calidus. The sequence continues at coordinate 242,477 of CP058702.1, forward strand.
CTGTCCAGCAGCTTATTCATAGCTCCTAGGGATACCATGATTGTAAATGGAACTTGTACTGTTGATGGCCTTCAGCCTGATGATTTGGCGGCAGAATATTCTCCAAGATTTACATTAAGTCCGGTTACAACATGTTTTAACCTGGCGTACAACTATAGGGATGAGGTATATTATGGTGCTGATGATGCTTGCTTCAAGATAATTCGTTACTGGACTATCATGGACTGGTGCTATGCTTCAGTGTATGGCTTGGATGCCGCATTGGCAACAGCTGTGCGCTTTACCCAAATGATTAAGGTGAAGAATGAAGTTGCTCCTACCTTTGACCCATTGGCTGATATTACAGCAATCTCCGAAGATTCTGACTGCTTTAATGAGTTTGTTCAGGTCTCCAATATTGCCCACGACGATTGTACTCCTGACAATCAGTTGACTTATAAGTATAAAATCGACTTGAACTACTCTGTCTCCGGACCTGCTACATGGGATTATACCGGTTCAGGAAATGCTATTGCACGTAACTTCCCAATTGGTGTTCACAGAATATGTTTCTATGCCACTGACCATTGTGGAAATGTGGGCGAATCTTGCATCATACTTACTGTAATCAACAGGAAAAAGCCTACACCTGTAGCGCATATGTTGGTAACCGAAATAATGCCTACTGCAGGTACAATAACATTGCCGGCATGGTATTTCGATGCAGGGTCTTGGGCTAACTGTGGTGGACCGGTCTGGTTCTCATTCAGCTCAAATGTCAATGATACACTGCACACATTCACTTGTGATGATATTGGAAACAATCCTCCTGCATCAATCCAATTCTGGGTGACTGATCAATATGGTAACCAGGATTATGTAACAGTTCAGGTGATTATCCAGGATAACAATGGCGTATGTGATGACAACCTGACATTCGTAGCCGGAAATATCCTGACTGAAAACTCTCAGGGTATTCCTAAGGTGGATGTTGAGGGTCCAAGCAATACAAGCACATCTAACCAAGGTACATTCAGATTTAGTTCCATCACCTTGGGACAGACATACACAATCACTCCTAAGAGTGAAAGAGATCCACTGAATGGTGTTGAAACAGGCGATATTATCAAGATCCAGAACCATATTCTGAATAAGAAAGCTCTGGATGGTCCATATAAGTTGATTGCTGCTGACGTAAACCAGGATAATAAAATTACTGTAAATGATATCGTTGTAATGCGTAAGCTGATTTTGGGTAAGATCGATCAGTTCCCAAGCGGACAAAGCTGGAGATTTATTGATAAGAAATTCCAGTTTGCTGACCAGACCAATCCATTCAAGGCAGCATTCCCTGAGCATATCTCTGTAACTCCTAACGGTACTGTCAATAACGTTGACTTCTATGGTGTGAAGCTCGGTGATGTCAATAACAACGTAACATTGAACTTTGGTGACCAGTCCGTTGAGACCAGAAACAATGAGACTGTGACTTTCTCTGCACAAGAACAGAATTTGACAGCAGGTGTACCTTCTGAGGTAACGTTTAAAGCAAGCGATTTTGCTAAGGTTGGCGGATTCCAGTTTGCTCTTGCTGCTGCAAATGGTGTGAAAGTAATCAATGCAACCAGCAACGATATGATTTTCAACGAAGATAACTTCAACGTAATGAGCGACCAGACTACAAGAATATCTTGGAACACTGAGAACGCTAGCATATCTGAAGGTTCTGTTACATTGACTATCGTTACTGACAGAGACATGAAGTTGAGTGAAGCTATCAGCTTGAGCTCTACTGACCTGACTGCTGCAGCTTACGATCAGACAGGTGCTGAGATGAATGTAGCTCTGAAGTTTACAGGCACAAATGCTGATGCGGTTACTGTATTCCAAAATAGACCGAACCCATTCTCTGATGAAACAAGAATAGGTATCACATTACCTGAGAATATGGATGTTACCTTGAAAGTTTACGACTTGAGTGGACGTACTATCTATCAGACAACTAAGGAATTTGCCAAGGGATCAAATGAAATCCTGATCAACTCCGATATGATCAATGCAAGTGGTGTACTCTTCTACGAAGTAAGTACCAAGTTTGGCACTGAGATGAAGAAGATGATAAGGCTTAAGAATTAAGCAATATACTGTTTTGGGATGAGCTCCGTTCCGGTAAAAGTACCGGACGGGGCTTTTTATTTTACATAATTAATAATATTGAGTCTACTGTCAAGTTACCATACTGCCACCTATAGCAGAAAAGATTTGCCCTCCAATTCTTTGAACTTACCACTTAGGAAATTCCCGGGATTTTTTCAGACCAAGATCATATACAATTGATTCATATTCATTATCCTGGACTGTCCTGCTTTGCAATAACCGTCTACATGTGTTGAAAGGGAAACTTCTTTAAGTTTTAATTACATTCCTACCGGAATATCATTTAGAAGGTATCCTCCAAGAAAAATTTTATTGTACTGAAGTTTATTTGTGAGAAAATATTAGGGTAAAAATCTTAGTTTTGTTCTGATATTACAATGATTATTGGAAGATGAGGCTGAATATTTTCCGTTTATGCTTGTTGGGGTTACTGGTATTAACAGGATCAGATTTGCATGCACAACAATTCATGATGCAAGGCTGGTATTGGGATTATCCTAAAACAGCTGCAGGCAAGAATTGGGCAGATAGCCTCAATTTGAAAGTTGAGGGGCTGAAGAATGCCGGATTTACACACCTCTGGCTACCTCCCCATACTGCCTCTGCCTCCGGGCAAAATAGTAATGGCTATGATCCGAAAGATTTATACATCGGCAATACTACGACCGGATTTGCCACTAGACCATCGCTGGATGCCCTTCTAAATCATATGGTCTCAATCGGCTTAAATCCGGTAGCGGATATGGTGATGAATCACCGCGATGGTGGAATGGCTGAAGATAATCCTGCTGTGAAGTCATATATCACAAGTTATGACATAAATAAGGCAAATAATGGGGACAATCCATTTCCATCGGATAGATTTCGTTGCCTTCTTCCTTTGGGTGGATCAAGCGGTAATGGAGCGGGAGATTATTACTTTAAATTGAGTTCCGCTTCAGGCGCAGTCGTTTTTAATAAGCAGTACAAGTTGTATATGCAGACCTCAAAAGTAGGCTATCAAAACCTTCCTTCTTTGAATGAAGTNGGGCCCAATGGTGGCGGTGATTGCGTTGAGGGCAACAATAACCTGCCATTAGGAGTGGATTTATTTGGCAATATAGATGCGCTTGGATGCAGAACGGATGAATTCCATGTACATCTGGATGCAGGAGATTTTAATTCGGCAGGAGATTATCTGGAAATATATATGTCTAACCCCAATGGAAACTATTCTGATCATCGGTTTTATGGAATATGGAGAGCCACTCCGGGCGCTGATGTGGTTTCACAGTTGGTGTATCAAACCTATACTGATTTCTCAGGTATGCCTAGTGCAATGGGTGAGATGCACTGGGATTGTTTCAAACCTAACTTTACCAATTCTACCGGCCTTCAAGGTGACCAGGATGGCATGTTCTTNTTTTATGACTATGATCAGAATACAACATGCGCCCGGGATGCGTTATTTGCCTGGGCTAAATGGAATTGTGAGACCTTGGGTATAAAGGGATTCAGGCTGGATGCGGTTAAACACTTCCCTGCTTCTTTTGTGGGTGATTTGCTGGACTATCTGCACGATGAAGGCATCGACCTTGATTTGATCGTCGGGGAATGGTATGGAACAAATACAGGTGAACTTGCCGGATGGGTCAATGACGTCCTTAGTGCTATGGACGCCGATACCAAAGCCGCCATGCACCCAAAAATATTCGACTTTGCATTGCGGGAATCACTGCGGCAGGCATGTGACGTATATGGCTACGATGCCCGAAATATCTTTACGTCATCGCTCAATGCAGCAGGCTTATCCGGCTATCATATTGTGACCTTTGTCAACAATCATGATTTTAGAGATGCGACTGGATTTGCGTCATTGGTAGACAATGATATAATGCTGCCTTATGCCTACATCCTCACCAACAATCAGCTTGGTGTTCCTTGCGTTTTCTATCCAGATTATTATGGATATTATGGAAATGCGAGTGGGAGATCGATTCCACCACCTCCCCTCAAGCCATATATTGATCAGCTGGTCAAGGTACACCAGCAGTATATTTATGGTGCATCAACCGCAGTATATTTGACTCAGATAGGATCTTCTTATAGCACAACATTTAATTCAGGNGGACCATCGACGACAGTAATCTACCAGTTACAAGGAGGAATAGCAGGAAAGGATGTCGTTGTTGCAATCAATTTTGCCGGTGAGGATTTGGATGTGGAACAGGTAATCAATACAACAAACTTAACCGAAGGTACCAAATTTACTGATGTGACAGGCTTGAGTAATGGGCCGGAGCAGATCACACTCGGCTCAGGCAAGTTGAACCTTAAATTAAAAGCAAGGTCATATGCCGTGTGGGTACAAGGTGAGAATCCCAGGATACCATTACCTGTACATGTTATTTCACTGGATGCGCGGAAGAATAATAAGGTAGTTAAAATCAATGGTAAGCTGACCGGTCTGGACGCAACAGAAAAGATCATTCTTCAGAAAGCAATAGATCCAAGTCATTTTGTTGATTTTCAGGTACTCGATTATAGCGCAGGTGATGCAGATTTTGCCTTTGCATCAGAAGATAATACACCTGCNTTTTATAATTACTACCGACTTAAATTGATGGGTAAAGATGAACGTGTTAATTACAGTGAGATTAAAAGTGTACGCTTCGGAATGGTGACTGTCAAGCTGATTAATACTCTTGCGGAAGCAAAATTATTCCTGAGTGGCCTCGATGAGAATATGCATTTTTATGAAGTGATGAATATCCATGGAAAGAAAATCATTTCAGGACGACTCTACGATACAATGATTCCTGTTGATGCTCTTATACCGGGCGTTTATTTTCTGCGTATTGACAGAAATACGGTGTACAAGTTTGTCAAGCCTTAATTTTCATTTATACCAAAAATAGATATTATACCAGGATGATTTTATAATAATCTATAAATTTTTGGTATAATGCCGAGATTACAGTCGTATAGACCCATGAAATTGGGCTATAACGAATGTACCTTCAGTATTGGCACTGCAACTAAAAGAAGCAGTATCAACATCGGAATATCCATCTCAAATAGAGAAAATCTACTCAATAAACTTTTNTAAAATAAGCGTTGAATTAGTTCCTCCAAAGCCGAAACTGTTACTGAGTACGATATTAAGTTCCTTCTCGGTTGCCTTGGTTACAATGTCCAATTTTGCTGAATGTTCATCGGGATGCTCAAAGTTGATATTCGGTGCAATAAAGTTATTGTTGAGCATCAAAGTTGAATAAATAGCCTCACTGGCACCTGCCATCCAGCATTCATGTCCTGTCATGGACTTGGTAGAGCTGACAGGTACTTCTTTATCTCCGAAAACTTCTGCAATAGCCTGTGCTTCCTGTGTATCACCTGCCGGAGTGCTGGTCGCATGTGCATTGACATAGTCGATGTCCTTAGGTTTCAGACCTGCCTGTTCCAAAGCCATTCTTAGTGAACGCACCTGCCCTTCCTTACTGGAACCGGAAATATGTTCACCGTTGGAAGAAAAGCCGTATCCAATCACTTCAGCAATAATATTGGCGCCTCGGGCCAAGGCACTTTCCAGTGATTCAAGTACTAAGGCCGCAGCCCCCGCTGGTACCAAGCCGTCTCTGTCCCTGTCAAAAGGCCTTGATGCCTTTTCTGGTTCGGACTCGCGTATGGAGAATGCGCNCAGGCCATCGAAGCTGGCAAATGCATAAATGTTGACTTCCTGAGCGCCTCCGCATAGAACCATCTTTTGAAGTCCTTGCTTAATTAAAAGGTAGCCGATACCGATGGAATGTGAACCGCTGGCACAAGCTGCACTCAAAGTGAAGTTGACTCCTTTCAGCGCAAAGATGGTAGAGAGGTTCATATTGACGGTTGAATTCATTGATTGGAAGATTGCTCCCGAACCCAGGAGGGTGGTGTCTTNTTTCTGTTTCACCAGTTCAATGGAATCGTATACTGCCTTGACTGTGCTGTCATTGCCAAAGATAATGCCGCACTCCTTGTCCTTGAGGATCTCGGGTGTGATTCCTGCCTGAGTGAAGGCTTCCTTTGTGGCGATATAGGCAAATTCACCTTCTTCGGGCAACATGATTCNGGCCCGACGGTCAAGGTGGCCTTTCAGGTCGGGTCTTGGCACCAGACCCACCAAGGCAGAACGATAGCCGAAATCCTTCCGTTCGGCATCATAAGTAATGCCAGACCTACCCTGTCTGAGAGATTCCAAAACCTCATCCTTATTCAATCCGATGCAGGAATAAATTCCCATGCCGGTAATTACAACTCTGTTCATACATCAAAAATAAACTTATTAACTAATTGTTGCAATAATTGAAGAAATAGATACAACCTTATACAAGGAAAATATAAAAAGTTGTCAAGGAATCTATATTTGGCGGGTTCAATGGATGCTTGTAGGAGTAATAAGTTGTGGGAGAGAGGAATAAGAATGAGTAGGTTGAATTTTTCAAGTAGGTAGATGATTAATAATCTCATTGTCATAGTTGGTGCTTATTGCGAAGGTTTTGATTTTTAATTTAGGTGTAAATTATGGGAGAAATTCAATTGCAAGGTGCAGCATACGCACGGGGACTGGAGTTTCAGTTATTAATTTCCTACCTACTACATTTTTCCGCCCTGGGATGTTATATTCTCTCCGAAGTAGGTAGATGATTAATAATCTCATTGTCATAGCTGGTGCATATCGCGAAGATTTTGATTTTTAATTTAAGTGTAAATTTTGGGAGAAATTCAATTGCAAGGTGCAGCATACGCACGGGGACTGGAGTTTCTGTTATTAATTTCCTACCTACTACATTTTTCCGCCCTGGGATGTTGTGTTCTCTCCGAAGTAGGTAGATGATTAATAATCTCATTGTCATAGTTGGCGCATATCGCGAAGATTTTGATTTTTAATTTGGGTGTAAATTTTGAGAGAAATTCAATTGCAAGGTGCAGCATAAGCACGGGGACTTGAGCTTCAGTTATTAATTTCCTACCTACTTCATTTTTTCCGCCCTGGGAAGTTGTGTTCTCTCTGAAGTAGGTAGATGATTAATAATCTCATTGTCATAGTTGGTGCATATCGCGAAGATTTTGATTTTTAATTTAAGTGTAAATTTTGAGAGAAATTCAATTGCAAGGTGCAGCATAAGCACGGGGACTTGAGCTTCAGTTATTAATTTCCTACCTACTTCATTTTTTCCGCCCTGGGATGTTGTGTTCTCTCCGAAGTAGGTAGATGATTAATAATCTCATTGTCATAGCTGGTGCTTATCGCGAAGATTTTGATTTTTAATTTGGGTGTAAATTATGGGAGAAATTCAATTGCAAGGTGGGATATGCCCTTCAGGACCGGAGCTTCAGTTATTAATTTCCTACCTACTTCGTCTTACCCCTTCGATTCTATTCAAATGTATTCCCTTCTTCTTTTTCCTCAATCCTCCCTCAATGCTCCGCTCACTGGCGTCTNTAATGTCCAGAATTGACCTACACGGTCCCATCGCTCTCCAAAGGCATGGTAGTACACGATGATCTGATAGATATTTGCTGTCTCATAACTATTTCCTTCTGTTTCATTTGAATTGAATCCACTCTTTGTTTTCTCCGCATAATAGTAATCATAATACCCTTGCTTCATAAGAATGGTTGTTGTATAATACCCTTTTTCAGGTTCGTATTTCATCGGTTGAGCATCTTCGCTTGTCCCCCATTGGTTAAACTGACCCAACACATAAACAGGATTGGACAATCGACCCGGTGATTTGAGATAGAAATGAACCAGAAAATAATCGTTTTCCATTTCTGAATCCGGACGGTCAAGATTCTGGATAAGATATGNGTTTCCCAAATCCGGATAGGATGAATGTTCGGACCGACCTTCGAGATTTTCTGTCCGTAAAANAACCTCTGTACGGTCATTGAATCTTTCCAGATTTTCTATTTTATAATTCGGTCGCCTTACACTACGGATATCGAGATAGCGGAATTCTTTGCCTCCCGGAAATGATGTTTCCTTGATATAGTCATATGTCATGCGATCGTTGCGGACAAATCTGAAATTTAATAAAGGCCTGTTGTTCCAGATGCCATTCTTGAGTATGGCTATCTTAACCTGGTTAAGAGGATCCTGAATTCTTTGTGACGTAGTTAGACTTAGGTCGATGCGCTGGTCTTCACGCATCTTACCGGCTTCGAGAGAACTGGCTAATGTCGCTGCCACCCCAAAGAGTTGCTCACTTACTACAAATCTCCGTGTAAGTACAGGCATATTATCATCATCGCGATATATGTGTATCAGATAATTTCCCGACTTGGTGACACTTATCAAGTCATTTGGAAATACTAAACTATAGGTTGTGTACACTACCCGGGTATTGATGGAATAGGCATATTCTCGGATTTCCTGATCGTTGAACCCTTCAAGATATTCCAATTCGTTGAGTTGACTCGGATTCCAGTTAGCATCACATTGTACGATACGGTATTTGTAATAGACAAAGTCTCCGTTGAGGTCATCAAACTTAAGTTCCAACGGCCGGTCACTGTTGAGGTAGGTCATTGGAAAGCCTATGGTGGATCCATAAGGCCTTAATATAACCGTCTTGATTTTATCATCGTAATTGTAATCATAATTGACCAGTTCTGTTGGTTGTGTATAGCCTGATGTCCGGGCCAGAATCCCCAAAAGTAAAAGGCACCAAACTCTGATCTCTGTCATACTCGTTGTATTTGATTATTCAAAAGTAATACGAATGCGATATTTATTATAGTTAATTCACATGAAACAACTCCGGTTGCCGATAAATAAACGTAAAATTCAGGAAAAACCAGTCTTTTGCCAATTTATTGGCGAATTGATAACAAATTATCTGCCTGTTAAGAATCTAATCTTTTATATTTCGGTACCTGCCCACCAGTTTTGTCATTTCCCGGAATTAGATCTTTTGTCAGAATCCCGACTTAGGCCGCTTGCAGATCTGTTTTTATAATATTTTCAAAAGACTTATTGTTCTTGCACATGGGCAAAGCAGGTATTGATTGGAGGTCAAGGAAGGCTTGAATGCCGGTCGCCTATAGACAACACCTCCACCGGATATTTTGAATGATCCTGTAATCAATCAGGAATTTCAGTTTCTCCAAGTTCATCCTGATCTTTCTCAAGCCTACCATATCAAACTCGTGCCGGCAACTTCCGCCAATTGCCTGAGAGCAAGCAAACTCAATTTTGTACAAAAATTGTTAAAAGCCTTCCTCTTGTGCATAAATTATTAGAAATCAGGGACCCGATAGGCTATATCCAATTTTATATAAAGCGAACCAACTCTTTTTGGTAAAAACCGTTTATCAAAAGTCAATGATACTAAGGAATTGAATCCCGGACAATATATTATCCTGTATGATGGCGATTGTGGCTTTTGCAATCAGTCGGTCATGTTTATCATCCGAAACGATAGNGCAAAAGAATTTTTGTTCGCCTCCCTGCAGTCTGAAATTGCCGGTGACCTACTCAAACCATTCAACATCAGACCATCGCTCAATTCTATGATATTATTGAAAGAGGGTCAATATTATGANAAAAGTGGCGCAGCACTGGAAATAGTACAACATCTGTCGGGTGTATGGCCGTTGCTCTCATTGCTGAAGATCATTCCGCGTCCAATCAGAGATGGCGTTTATTGCTGGATTGCAAGGCATAGACACCGATTTTTATCCGACACTGCATGCACCCTCCCTATACCTGATGTCGAGTCGAGATTCCTGAAGTAGCGTTACATTTACACTAGGAGGGAGTCACATGGAAACAGAGTCGCCGGTAGGGATGTTGTTCTCCGGGACTAAATCGGCAGACTGATAGACATTTAACGGGTAAAAGGGATCGCAAAAAGAGATCCTACTTTCGGTGTGCTTTCAATTTTTAGTTTTAACTTATGTACCTGTAACACTGCATCGATCAGCGAAAGTCCGATGCCATAACCCTTGACATGCTTAGTATTGATGTTTCTGTAGAAAGGCTGGAAGATCATCTCCATATCCTCTTTGGCAATGCCGGCACCCTTATCGCGGAAACTGAGCTCCAAACCCCGGTCCGTAGAATTTATCCTGATATCGACGTGTTTGTCATCGCTGTATTTACAGCAATTATCCATAATATTGATGAAGGCCAGTTTCAACAGCGCCTCATTTCCCTCAACGGTAAGTTTTTCTTGAGAGTCCGGTTGGCCCTCTATTTGGAAGCTCACTGAATATTCCGGATGAGAACGAAGTAACTTGGACTGGCATTCCAGGATGGCCTCATCCAACTGAAAATTTTGAATATCGAGATGAAAACCTTCTGATTTGATTTTGGCCATCTGCAAGAGATTCTCCGTAATGTAGGCAATATCCTGAACATCGTCACGTAAAGATGTCAGGGTAGCACGATACTCATCCACCGTGCGATCCTTCTGATTGAGCAATACATCGACTTGGGAGAGGACGATGGAAATTGGGTTTTNTAACTCATGAGAAACATTACTGATAAACATTTTTTGGAAGGTCACCGAACTTTGTATTCTTGAAAGCAGGTTATTGATGGACTGTATGAGATGTTCTATCTCGTCCTTGGTGTAAGAGCGCTTCAGACGGCTGTCGAGCTTGGACATGTCAAGTTGGTCCATTTGGTGGACGATGGAAANAAGTGGATTCAGTGCCTGGCGTGTGTAGAAGAATCCGGATACACCGACAACAACCAAACCTAATATAATAGCCAGTGAGATGATTCGTTTCAGGTCCATCAACTCCTTAGAGTTGAATACTGATGAGGCGACTACATAGTATTTTCTGCCGCTCATAGATGTGTAAGGCAGCCCAAAATAGTACATGTCACCGGTATGGTAGGAGAATTCCCGCTTCGATATCGGCCGGATGTCAAATGGAAGGACAAAAGCAGACTTCCTGTTGAAAGTAAATACCTTTTCATAATTGTTGTTGAAAATGATGACATTGTCACTCATGGGTAGGTTTTCGCTATCCTTGTGGGGAGTGATATCTTCCAGCTTATCGAGGTCTCCTTTGTGCAGCACCATCTCGGCCGTCATGTGGGCTTTGGTCTTTAGGTTGTTGTAGTATTCATTGTAGGTGATGTCCTGAAATCGTCGGTACACAANAAACATGGACAAAATCAGGATGGTTGCCACCACCACGAAGTACTGAAGCGTGAGCTTGACTCTGATTTTCATTGCTCTTCGTGTTGGATTTTGAAAATATAACCAATACGTGGAAGGGTGTGAATGAGTTTTCTCTGAAATCCTTATCGATTTTGTTCCGCAGGAAATTGATATATACTTCCAGAACGTTGGTACTGGTCTCAAAATCAAAGTCCCAGATGTTGGAAAGCAATTCCTGCTTGGTGATCGTCGTATTCGGGTGTGTCATGAAGTATTGTAACAATTCAAATTCTTTTGGTGTCAGGAATATATTGATGTCCTGGCGACGTACTTTCTTGGTGGCCGGATTGATGGTGATATCGGCATAGGTGATTTCTGATTGCGAAGGGGCGGCCACTTTAGGCAGACGCTTTATTAGGGCGCGTATCCTTGCCACCAATTCCCTAAAGTCGAAAGGCTTTGTCAAATAATCATCAGCACCTGCCGCATAAACCTCTAATTTTTCTTCGACCATATTGAGAGCAGTCAGCATGGCAGGCGTATGAATATTGTTCTGCCTCAATGCTTTTAACATTTGAAGACCTGTGCTTTGAGGCATTACAATGTCTGACACTATGACCTTGTATTGATTGGCAAAGGCGAGTTTCTTTCCTTCTATTCCATTGTAGGCCACATCTACGGCAAAACCCTGCTCTTCTAGTCCTTTTTAAGGGAAGAGTTCAGCTTTTTCTCGTCCTCTACGATAAGAATCTTCATGCAATGCTTTGCCCGGGCTAATTGTTGAAAATATATCGGCAAAGATAATAAAAAAATGATTTGCTACCCATTATGTTAAAAATATTTAATGTGTAAATGAATATGTTTCAGTCAAAACAATAATTTACCCGGGGTTATATATCTTCATTTATTTTAACAAAGACAAAAGCTTTTCCATTAGTATTTAAGGACGAGTTGTTACTTTCAAATTATATGGGAATTTTTGGAATTTATTCAAAATGATTTTCCTGCCCTTGTGGTGAATTTATTTTGGTTTTTTAAAACCAAGAACTCCGGTATCAATAAATTTTTTCATCTTTCGAAGATTAGTTACTATCTTCATATCTCTATTTATAAATTTACTACCTTAAATGATAGCTGACTCTATGTCTGTACGGCTTAGTGTTTCGAAGTTAATTGCATTGTGGGCCTTTTCAGAAAGCGCGTTGGGTGGTCTCTTACACGCCACCAACATGCCGTTTTCCGGTTTGCTGTTGGGCGGAATTGCAGTCACAGTGATATGCTGTATCGGATTTACCGCGGTGCGTCCCGGTGCCGCCATACTTTACGGCACATTGGTTGCAGTTAGCGTAAAATTTGCCCTTAGTCCACACAGTCCTGTTACTTCCTATATCGCAGTCGGTTTTCAGGGAATTGTTGGGGCATTGATGTTTTCATTCCAGCGCAGATCACTTCCGGTATATATATTTTACGGAGGTATTGCCTTGGCAGAATCAGCCCTGCANAAAGTCATCACCCTTACGGTTATCTATGGTAATGCCTTGTGGGATTCTTTGAATGTAGCGGCACAACAGATTGCTAAATCTTTGCATATGGACAGTAGTCTGAGCTATGCCGTCATTTTACTTTGCATATATTCAATGGTTTATTTTGTTTGGGGTTGCCTGATTGGTTATTGGNNGCATAAAATTCCGCATGAAATTAAAAACATTGACAAATCCGAGATCATTAGCATCGACACTTCAGGCAAGTTGTTTAATAAGAAGAAAAGGAAGATACGTTACCTGGTGTGGATGCCTATGGTATTGATTTTGTCTGTTTCGGTAATTCTTATGCGGCAATCAGGCTTAAGTCTTTTGCAGCTTATCTTACGTCCCTTTATTGTAGTCATGGTATGGTGGTTTGTCATCAATCCCTTCCTCAAGGCGATGTTGGCGCGCTTTTTAAATGGACGCAGTAACAATATGGCGCGCATCATCGACAGCATCAGGCAGGATATTCCCAGGTTGAGAAAACTTTCGTTCCAGACTGCCGATTATGTGACCCGCCATTACCGAGGGGTCAGCAGAGTGCGCCGTTTCATAACCATCCTAATCATCCTGGCAAGTGAAGANAAAAGTAATCTTACTGGATAATCTTTGGGTCATTACCGGTGAGGTGAATAGTGGGAAGACGACATCCCTGCTCCAATGGACCAGGGGCAGAAAAGTAGCCGGCTTCCTGACCCCTGATATCGATGGACAACGTAGGCTGATGGATCTTTCTACCTCTGCGATTCTTCCATTTGAGGCTAATGATGATGACGAAGACGTCCAAAAAGTTGGCAGGTTTTCGTTTTTCCAATCGGCATTTGACTATGGCAATAGCCTGATCATCCATTCACTACAGGCCGATCATCCATATTTCATCATCGATGAATTCGGCAAACTTGAAATCAACGGCCAGGGCTTTGCATACGGCATCGACACGTTGATGGGGGCATCCGGACTTCACAATCTCCAACTATCTACATCATCGTCATCCGGGAGAGCCTGTTGGATGGGTTTTGGAGCGATATGGCTTATCGGGTTGAGTGATGGGATATGACTCCTTTGGCCCAATGACTTTATTGGGAATTTCGGTGTATACAATGTTCGGTTTGTGTTATGCACGTTGATAGTATGACCTTCTTTTATGCCATCTTATCCGAATGACCATAATGACAGGATATAATGTGTCTTCCCCCGGAATAATATTTGAATAAAGAATATTGTACACCCTACAATTCAAAAAGATATGCCGGGTATTGACTTCCTGCCACCTGTCGCCAATGATGGCTTCGGGTATGCTTTGATGCATACGGAAAGGTTAATCAACGGATGCTGCAGTCCGTTCATTTAGTAATTTCCGGCTGGTCTGATATACTATCTTGAGATTCTGGTCGGTATACCAGTTTCTTATTGAGCTGAAGAAGTCGTAATCAGGCCAATCCCAAACTATCCTATTCTTGGAATCACCCTTGATCTTATCTAAAAATGCTTTTGTTAAAATCACAGGTCTTTGGGCATGGTGCGCTACCTTGCATAATGCGGTTTACAACTATAAAAGAATTATTGTCTCCCTTCGCTCCTGTTTCTACCTCAACGACAAATCCTGTAAAGAATGATTTAGTTGGGCTTGCGCTAGGGTCCAATGAATCAATGCCGAAATATATTCTGACTTTATCATATTTGTTGGTTGTATTGTTGAACATTTGTTGCAATGCCTGAAACTCATCCCGGGTCACATCAACGAAACTAAAACCGGCATTTTGTTGCGTAGATTCTCGATAAGTATGAATAGCTGTTCTTGCAGTTGCTCTATCCACTTCCGAGAATTGAATTACTTGTCCTGTATCCTGAGGAGAGACCGGATCCGATGGTCCTTCTTNTTGAGATCTGTTACACCCAATGAATGAAAGGGTTAAAAGAATTGAAATTAAAAGGGCAGAAAAGGTTAATCCTTGTTTAATTAATAATTTCATGGCTTGCGTATTTAATTTTATGTAAGTATAAGTAGGCAAATTTAACAAATGATTTATATTTGTTTATAAAAATATTTATACAGTAAAGCGGCTGTGTCACAAAAGGAAATTATTTTGAAGTTTAATTGTTGTTATAGAATGTCTACAGACCCGTTTCTTGCTATTTGCCGGACATTTCTTTTCCTTACAATCATTATGTTGGGCATGTTGGGGTGCAAGCGTGGTAGCGAAGAAAGGCATAATGACAGTAAGATAGTGACCAATGACTTCGGTCAAGGCATTCCGGGGATTCTTTACAGGGCTAAGGTACAGTTGGATTCCTTTGGTTTTGTCAATAAAGCGGATTCTTTGCTGGAACTCGCCATCAATGAAGCGGTCAAGGCAGGNAAAAATGATCAAATAGCCATGGCATACACTTTTGCCCTGAAATATTCCTCCTCCAAACCGGTAAATGAAGCCCAGGCGCTGGAATTCTACAACACGGGAAAGTACCACGCCGGCCTGTCGGGTAGCATTTCTCTCCTCAACGAGCTGAACTTTGCCATGGCACATTACTACACCAAAAGAGGCAATACGGGTCAAAGTGAAAAATATCTCAACCAGATTTCCTTCTTTGGAGGGAGCAATTTTGAACTTTATTTGAAAAAGGAAATGGCTGAAGCGGCCAATTTTGGAGTCAGAGATAAGCCTTTCGAACAGCTGAAGTCTTTACTTGACGCTATGTATAAGGCTTACGAATTGGGTCATGATTCCATTTATCAGGCATGCCTGCTTAACATTTCCGACTTTTATTATTATGAACAACAATACAACAAAGCACTGGACTATATCGATCAGTTGCAGAACACCATAGCCGCAAAGGGAATACAAACTGACTCCAACCGAATATACTTCCTCATGGCGAATAAATTGCCGATATTCAACAAGCAATTTGACCAGAATGCAACAATCAGGCTGGCAGAATCCATTTCCCACTATGCCAGGAAACATGGCTATCAATTGCTGGAAGAGATAGCTCAGGGCCAGGTACGGACTGCCTTGATAAGCAGTGGTGACTTTAAGCGCGTGGAAGACTATTACAGAGCTTACCCAGTCTACTTGTCCAGGCTTGGNCGCGAAAAGCCTTCTATCTATTACAGGATGCTGTCCTATATTGAGATGGCAAAGGGTAAAAAAGACAGCGCGGTGGCCTATTTTGACAAGGCGGGTGAGTTNTTGGATGGGGAAAATGAATATTATGTAGCTAATTACCATTTCAGAAAAGGGGAGTTGATGGAAAAGCTCGGTCAGCGATCAGAAAGTATTTCAAGCTATAGCAAGGCACTCAAAATGCTCAACAATAGTCACGACCTGACACTCCAGAATACTTTGATCGACAAATTGATTCCGTATTACAAGGAGATTAATGACCCGAGATCCATTGTCGGTTTGTTGGAAAAGAAAGATTCGCTGAACATGAAACTGATTCAAATCAATAAAGAGCAAAATATCCGCCAGCTGGAATTGAGTAATATCCTCTCCGTATACGAATTGAAGCATCAAAAGGCGGCTGAAGAGCTCAACAGAAAGCAGGTGATCCAGTTGCAGATTGTAGCCTTGTTCATTTTACTGGTATTCATGAGCCTTTTGGTGATGGCCAATCTGAAACTTCCCGGCTGGTGGCTTAGATCAATGGGCTATATTTCCATTATTATCTTATTTGAATTTATTATTCTGATGGTAGACAGGAGACTGCACGATATGTTGCACGGAAGTGTAATCAAATTGTTGGTCATTAAAGTCATACTGATATCCTGGATCTTACCTTTGCACCATTGGGCTGAAAAGAAAATTGTCGCTTTTCTTTTGCAAAAGGACAGGTTCAGAGGTCTTAAGGATTTCCTGTCCAGGTTATTTCAATCCTTTGGNAAAAAAGAAGTTGAAGAATAGTGACTTCCGATTGTCGTTGTACATCATGAATGGATTGCCCCTGCAACTTGCATGTTGACAGGATTACTTCTTATGCCTGATGACTCGTCTTGTGTTGGAACCTTTGATTGTATTTGTTGGTCTGTGTTTCTTGATCGATCTGATTAACAACAAGCAATGCCACTCAATGAGCAGGAACCGGGATACCTCTCCCGAGATGAAAATCAACACCGAAAACAAGAAAAGAACATTCCTGACTCCAGATACGGGATCGATGAGGTCACTGTAAANAGGCATGATAACCAAGGCTTCAATGGCCATCAGGATGGTGGTAGTAATCACTCCGGCAATGAAAAATACCCGGGTGGGAAGAACCAGCTTGCGACTGCGGTTCATCATGATTTCCTTGAAGAAATACCTGACATTTGGCTCATCCGGATTCATGGACAAAAGCTGCCGGATGATGCTGAGTGAATCCTCAACCCTGCCTGCTTCGTTCAGTGCGACAGCTTTTTTCATTAAAAGGTTGAAATAAATATCAACACCAAACAACCTTGAATAGCCCATCTCAATTGCGGTTTCGATAGCATCATCGACCAGGAAAAGTACTTCTTTGAATTTACCCATCTCAAACAGTGCCTCGATGTAACACACATAAATCTCAAAACGGTGTCTTGCATCCAAATTTTCGATTTTGTTGCGGTGGTCTTCATAGAAATGAATCACCTCTCGATATGATCCGGAGCCAATCGTCAAAAAACGGTCAAAGACCGAAGGGTCATATATCGAAGTAAAGTCCATTTTACCTCAACCTGTATAAAANAGGTCTGCTGGGAGATACATCCAACTGAATATTTAGGAGATGTAAATTTAACAAATAAAGTCCATCTTCAACAAAATTTTCTGCAAAAATCAATTCAGTAACCGTTGCGCCCGCCCGTAAATCAATATCCGGATAATTCCAAAATGCCCTGTAAGCTTCTAATTTACCCTGATTTTCCTCCCGATCCAACGATGGCAGGTCGGTTAAGAGATGCTTTATACCACGGCTGACGATCAGGTCGATAGCATCACGACTGAAATAAGGCGGATTGGTATCTGTGTATTCAGTCTTTCTCTTTTCCGGCCCATTGGGCAGAGTCCTTATGATCAAGGCTTCCTCACCAACAGCCTCCCACAATTGCGATAATTGTTCTGCATGGATGACCTTGTCGCCATTATCTGATAATTGAGGAAAGATACTCACCAGCTGTGCAACATGGAAGTCCGGCTTGTAGTATTCATTGATATAATATTGGTCCCTGACGATATGGCCGACACATTGGGTGTGCGTGCCATTGCCGTGAGGATGGATGGTGACATTATAAAAATTGGCCTGCCCTCCCTGAGCTATACTTTTGACCAGATCGCCTTCTCGATGTGGGGACGCATAGAAGTATGNGGNCCGGAAACAATTGACCTGCGGATAACCACTATGCAGGATCATTGAGATATCAATGGGGTGGTGGAGATCAGCTGTATATTTCTGACCATTTAAGGTTACGGACACTTCGATATTATAAGTTTCAACATTCACGACATTCGGATTCTTGTATTGTCGGATTACTTGATCGGTCTATCATTTAGGTTACAAAAGGTTATATCCCTGATAGCCGCAATATTAACTGTACATATAGTGATATAACAACGCATGGAAGAATAAATAGTTAACGTTTATTTTTAAACATAATTCACCTAACTTTGGCGTTTATTTCGGGATAGATAGAAATACGGAACAGTATTTTTCTTTCTACTTTAAAAGCAAAGAATGGCAAAGCCGGTATTTATTGTAATCGAGGGTATTGATGGGAGCGGTAAATCTACCCAAATTGAGCTGCTCCAACATAGAATGTCAGAAGAAGGAAAGCAGGTTGCGACCACCGGCGAACCCACGGATGGCTTTATCGGGAAGATCATCCGGGACATCATGCGCGGCAAGGAAGAGACCGACCCGGCGGTCGTTGCTGCATTGTATGTAGCCGACAGGATGGATCACATCACCCATCCGGATGTGGGCATGCTTGCTCTGTTGGAGAAAGGATACAATATTATAGCCAGCCGGTATTATTTTTCAAGCTATGCCTTTCAAGGTGAATATGTTTCCCTGGAGTGGCTCATCCATGCCAACAGTATCTGCAAAAGCCGCCTTAAAGCTGACCTGACCGTTTATATCAACATCGACCCTGCAATATGTTTTGAACGGATTAAAAGTAGTCGGCCAAGCCTTGATATCTATGAAAATCTTGAAAAAAAGCGTACCCACCGCGAATATATGAAGGCTTTTGAGGTGGCAGGAATGGATGAAAATATTGTGATGGTTGACGGCACCTTGCCGATTGACTTACTGCATGAAGCCATTTGGTCAAAGGTGAAAGAAGTGGCTTTCTGATCGAAAACGTAGAGAAAAAATGTTTGTCCTGTTATAACAGCTGTTCTCATCAATATTATTCCAGCTAATTTCAGCTTAAGAAAGTAACCGAATCCACGAACATCCGCGTTCAAATGACCGGCTGGTGCAGCCTTTNCCCGCATTGACGGCAGTACACTGCATCGTTGCTATGTTCCTTGGTGCCACAATTTTCACACACCAGGTTAATATTGGTCTTCTTCATCTCCTTGATGATGTTACCGCCTATGATTCCGGTCGGTACCGCAATGATGGAATAACCGAGGATCATGATGAAGGATGCAAGTATCTTGCCTATCGGAGTGATTGGAGTGATATCACCGTAACCTACAGTCGTCAGCGTGACGATGGCCCAATAAATGCTCTGTGGTATGGAATGAAAGTTCGGATTATGCTGGTACTCTGCGAGGTACATCAAAGAACCAAGCAGGAAAGCCAGAATTAATATGAAGAAGAGAAAAATGGCTATCTTCCTGAAACTTCTGATTAAAGCAAAGACCAGTTCTCGACTTTCATCCAGAAACTTAACCATGCCAAATATCCTGAACACACGTAATAATCGGAAAGAACGGATGATCATCAACATATGACTTTGGGGAAGAAAATACTCAAAGTATGATGGGAGAATTGCTATCAGGTCAAGCATGCCAAAAGTACTCTTGACAAATCGCTTTTTGACCTTGACGCACGACAATCGCAACAAATATTCCAGCGTGAAAACAAACAGGAAAAAGCGGTCAGCTTGTCTGAAATAGAAAGAATATTTTGCACTCAGGGACTCAATACTTTCTGCCAGAATGATAAAGATATTAATCAGGATCATCAATGACAGAATGATGTCAAACATTTTCCCGGCCTTAGTATTTGCCTGAAAAATTATAACGTAAAGTTTATACTGCCAGGAGTTCTTGTCATCAGGTCTGTTTTGACTCTGGACAACATCAATTCTATCCGGTAATATTCTAAATAAGCTCAAATCAAGGTTGTTTCAAAATCAAAGTAACGGAATATTACAATGTCTTCAAATTTATACAAAGATAGAATCTTTATAATTGCCTGATATATGAATTTTTGTAACTATTCACCTTAACATAACTTAATCAGGACATCTTGATACCAACTTAAAAGGAATCACCATGATTAATCAAGGGTCATGATCAAAGGTTTTTTATTCATCATTAGCAAACTTGTTTGCCTGCAACTGCTGAATGCAAATGATGATTGGATAGATCTTTTTGTGTTTTTATGCTCTCCGAGAATAAAAATTGATCCGATAAATCTTTTTTGATCCGGTGATTTAGAGAAGCTATTTAGCATCTTTGCATAGACTTTTCCGGCCTGTAAACCCTTTTTCCCAAATTCCATTTTTGCAAAGGACCAAACCTTTTGGGTCAAGATAGTATAATACTGGATAAATCTCTATCTGATGTGAATAATTGCGAATCCGTACTATTAAATATTACTTGCTGCATTGACATGAAATGAAAGCAGGAAGTAGCTTTTAGGGAAATATGATTTTTATAAAAAATTATATATTATTTTAATTTATTATGTGTATTTTTGTGAGATTAAATAAATAAGCCTGACTGTCTATAACGTTTTTAAGATTGTAATGCAAAGAATAAACGGATCGATTAAAGTTAGAAACACTGATATTCAGGGTTATTTGCCTATTCGATATTCTCCCCTCCTTCCATTTCCAATATTCAATTTATGAGGATTTTTATTCTTTCAATAATTTGTTGCATATCATTTGTCTTTGCTTTACCGGCTCAACAAGGAGTCTATAATATGGTTGATTTCTATAGGGAGCTTTCGGTTGGACATCCTGTTTTGCCCTTTCCGGAAAATGTTAAGTTTGAATCAGGGCTGAATAAATACATCGGGGAACCAATGGCTCTATTGGGTCAAAGTACTNNCGGTTCAAGATCTGGACAACAAAATGAGATGTCCGCCGTGACAATGACGGAGATTGAGCATTTATTCAGTGGCAGGATTCAACGAGGAGTTGTTCATTCTGCCAATCAGCCTCCGGTAGCTGATGCCGGTCCGGACACCACCATTGTTCTGCCGGTCGATTCCGTCCTTTTGAATGGCTCAGGTACCGATCCGGATGGAACCATTGTAAGTTTCGAATGGACTCCAGATCCAAACAATCCGTCAGCCGCTACTTTCGATGATGCTTCTCTGCCCAATCCGATGGTAAGCAATCTCATTGAAGGAATTTATATTTTCACCCTGACAGTAACCGATGATCAGGGAGAAATCGGTTCGGACCAGGTCACAATAACCGTACAGGCTGCTAATCAACCTCCTGTTGTCAATGCAGGGGATGATTTAACAATACACTTGCCGGAAAGTTCCGTGCAATTGACTGGAACAGCGATTGATCCTGATGGATCTGTCGTTAGTTTTTCCTGGAGTCAGGATCCTTCAAACCCGGCCCCGGCAGCCTTTTCGAATTTTTCGATTCCTAACCCTGTGGTCAGCGGTTTGATCGAAGGTGTATATAGTTTTACACTCACTGCTGTCGACAACGAAGGTGCGACCGGCCAGGACAATGTCCTGGTGAACGTCCTTCCGCCCATCAATCTGCCTCCTGATGCCCATGTCGGTTTTGACCTGCGAGTCATTCTCCCCACTGATTCCACTATTCTTCATGGCAGTGGCACCGATCCGGAAGGTCTCCGATCACTTTTGTGGAAACAAATCGGCGATTTGCCTTCGATTGCAACGATTTCCGATTCGGCGAGCTCAGATCCGGTAGTGAGTGATCTCATCCTTGGGATATACACCTTCCGATTGATTGTGACGGATGACAAAGGACTGTCCGACTCGGTAGAAATGAATGTCATAGTGGATATCGTGGGCAATATCAAACCTATAGCTAATGCTGGCGAGGACGCTACCATATTGGTACCGCAGACCAGCTACCAGCTCGATGGCAGTGGCTCTGATTCTGATGGATTCATCATCGGTTACAACTGGGAACAGATTGGTACCTTGCCCAACACAGCAATCATTTCCAATCCGGGTGTTCCCAATCCGATTGTTTCAGGACTTATCAAGGGAGCCTATACTTTCCGATTGACGGTTACGGACAATGAAGGNGGAAAGGGCATGAATGATATGGTTCTCATCGTGTTTGATACCTTCAATATTGCTCCCATCGCCAATGCAGGCCCCGATGCCACCATTGCCCTTCCTCAGGACACTTATCAACTAAGCGGAAGCGGTACCGACGCTGATGGCATAATAATTTCATACCATTGGCAACAGGTCGGCAACACCCCTTCCCAGGCGGTNTTTTCCAATACAGATATTCCTAATCCCGTTGTGTCAGGATTGATTTACGGACACTACACCTTTAGGCTGACTGTTAAGGACGATTATGGTCTTACGGCTTCGGACGACATTGTGATTTTTGTAAGAGATAGCTTCAACCATATTCCGGTTGCCAATGCAGGTGAAAACATTCGACTGACCTTACCCGACAATAGTGTCCAGGTCCATGGTACCGGGTATGATGATGATGGAATCATCGTTGGTTATGAATGGCAACAAGTAGGTAACAAACCCAGTAAAGCCGTAATTTCCAATCCGGATATAGCCGACCCGATTATCGGAGGTTTTCTGTACGGCACTTATACCTTTGTATTTACTGTTCGGGACAATGAATTCGCTACCGGATCGGACACGCTGCTGATTGTGGTGGACACGGTTCCATTAATAGCGCCCATAGCTGATGCAGGTGCTGATATTTCCGTCAATCTGCCTCAGGACAGTGTTCAGTTGCATGGCAGCGGTTCGGATGAGGACGGCACCATTGTAGGCTATACTTGGTATCAATTAGGGACACAACCCTCTCCGGCGGCTTTTTCAGATACAATGATCGCTGATCCTATTGTNAAAAATCTGGTCGAAGGCACCTATCATTTTGTATTGAAGGTTACCGACAATGACAACTTAATGGATACCGATACGGTTAGGGTTGTCGTCATCAAGGCTAAGAATATTCCNCCGGTGGCCAATGCCGGCGAGGATATAACGATCAAGCTGCCCATTGATGCAACGACCCTGCATGGTAGCGGAAGTGATGACGATGGTACAGTGACAGACTTTCTTTGGGAGCAGGTAGGTACTACTCCTGATATTGCAACCATCATCGGGAATAATTCTCCTGAACCAACTGTATCCAATCTCTTCAAGGGAACGTATACCTTTAGACTGATGGTTACAGATAACGAGGGTGCCAAGGATACCGATGAGGTCAAGGTCTTTGTTTTGGACGAACTGTCTACCCATACCGGGGATGTTTCTTCGGCCATCTATCCGAACCCTGCCAAAGGCGGCATCTTCCATATTAATCCGGGCGCCAAATTAAAGCCTGGTACATCGGCTCGCATGTTTGACATAGATGGGCGGGAGATGATGCGCTTTGTCGTAGGCCGGGAAGATAGCTCCTATCAATGTAATCAATGCGTATCCGGTGTTTTTGTTATTCGGTTTGATAACGGGATGAGTGCCGCTTTGGTCGTTATGCCTTAAGAGGTCTAGTGTGAAGTTGAAGGCGTGTAACCTAACCACAGAGCGCCAAAAGAATCCGGGTATTTGTTCCTAGTGCCGGCCTGTTTCAATGTTATACCAAGATGATTTATATAATAGTCCATAAATTTTTGGTATTAGAGGCTAAATGGCTATAATATTTTCAAATACCTGAAAATCAACGTCTGTGTAATTAAGTCCCGGAATAGTTTTCAGTCAATGTTCATGATGCATCTCTAATTGATCAAGCTCCATATAAGGGCGCATCTTTCAAAGAAACATGATCAGAGAAATTATTCAGGTAAATATTGATAGAAAATTGAGGTAGTAGATGTGACTGGCAGCAATTTATAGGAGGCTGTGACGATGCTTCCATGTCTTGTTGCATTGAAATTCCGGTGCGATGGAGGGTTCACAGTCTACTCTGGTTTTTGATTTTCAATTCATGATATCAATTAATCGAAGTATTGAAATATACGGGTAGAGAATGAGCTTTACCCGGATGTGAGAATAATGCAGTGGTCGGACGGGTCAATAAAATGATTGATGGCCTTCCCCAATTTTTCTTACTTTTGCAGCGTTGATTTGTAAGTGATGTTAACCATACAGGATATTCAGGGTTCAGACAATGTGAAGAAAGAGATTACAACACTGATTTCAAGTGGTCAATTTCCGCATACAACCTTGTTTATNGGTACNGAAGGCAGTGAAAAATTAAATCTGGCATACGCAACCGCAAGACTGCTGATGTGTGAAAACAACAAGAATGGCGTCATATGTGGACAATGCAATTCGTGCCGTAAATCTGCCAATTTCACCCATCCGGATATTTTCTTTTCATTCCCATTTGTGAAGGAGGGAAGCGGGGATTTCCAATCCGATGACTTCCTGCAGGCATGGAAAGAGGCATTCCGGGAAAATCCTTATATGAATATATATGAATGGTCACTGAAACAGGATGCCGGTAATAAACAGCCCAATATCACCGCATTCGAATGTATACAGATACAGCGTAAACTACAGAAGAAACCATATGAATCCGACCGGAAAGTCTTACTCCTGTGGATGCCCGAATATCTGGGTAAGGAGAGCAATCGCCTGTTGAAGATACTCGAAGAACCACCCGGTGATACCTTTATCATTTTGGTAGCTGAAGACCAGGAACGCTTGTTGGCTACAATACTTTCGCGATGTCAACTCTTCAAGGTTGAGCCATTCGACCTGCAAGGTGTTCAGAGAATATTGGAAAATCATTTTGGCAAATCGAAGGAGGAAGCCACTATGGCAGCATATCTGTCCCGAGGAAGCATGGTAGAAGCACTGTCGCTCTTCAGCGAAGGTAACCTGGAGAAAAACGGTGAATTCGTGACCTGGCTCCGCCTTTGCTATTCCTTCAATCATGTGGAAATCATACGATGGATAGAACACTTCGCTACATATACAAGGGAAGTTCAAAAATATATTTTTAAATTTGGCATTCATTTCGTCAATGAAATGCTGAAAATCAAATACAATTATGGGGTGGACAACATCAGCCTGCCAAAGGAAATGGCCGATGTAGCTGCCCGTCTTTGTCCACTGTTGAGTTTTGAAAGCATTGAAGAGCTGGTCAACACACTGGACAGAGAAATNTTTTTAACGGAGAGAAATTGCAACACGAAGATGCAGTTGATATATACATCGGGCTATATACACCGATTGTTCAACGGAAAGCGGTTCGTAGCGTGATTTCTCATTAAAATATATTAATCATGGGTTGCAATAGTTGCAGTACCGAAGATGGCAAGCCCAAAGGCTGTAGGTCAAATGGGGTTTGTGGCACTTCGGGATGTAATAAACTAAATACATTTGACTGGCTTACTACAATGGAACTGGAAGACCCCACAGAGGTCAATCTGGTCGAAGTAAGTTTCAGAAAAGGTGCGCATAAGTCATTTTTCAGACTTCAGGATGCATATCAGGCTGAGATTGGCGATGATGTCGTAGTAGATGCGGATGGAGGTTATGATATAGGCAGGATTTCATTGAAAGGTTCTGGTTCCGATTCAGATGAAGAAGAAATCAGTAGATCCTAATTCTGCCCTTAGATTTGTCATCAGAACGGCCAGTCAGAACGACCTGGCAAAACTCGAGCAAGCGATAAGTATGAATCGCAATACCCTCATCCGATCCCGCGCTATAGCAGCTACGTTAGGCCTGGATATGAAGATAGGAGATGTCGATTATAGGGCGGATCTCAAGAAAGCCACATTCTATTATACAGCAGACGGAAGAGTTGACTTTCGGGAACTGATCAGACATTTTGCCAAGGAATTCAGAGTGAAAATAGAGATGCGGCAGATCGGTTCTCGTCAGGAATCGTCAAGGATAGGAGGCATGGGCCTGTGGTCGGGAATTGTGCTGTTCGACCTGGTTGACAGATTTTAAGTCGGTCACAACCAATGCGGCACGCTATCAGAACCTGGCCATCAATCAGGCCAAATTGTCCGGACAATGCGGACGCCTGAAATGCTGTCTCAATTACGAGCTCGATGTATATATGGAGGCCCTGGAGGACTTCCCTA
Organism: Candidatus Parvibacillus calidus; assembly: GCA_013414645.1. GTDB lineage: Bacteria > Bacteroidota > Bacteroidia > Chitinophagales > Saprospiraceae > Parvibacillus > Parvibacillus calidus. The sequence continues at coordinate 268,718 of CP058702.1, forward strand.
CTAATGCTGACGCTTTCAGGTATCAGGGGGACAGGCCAGGCTCATCAAAACGGATATCTTCAAAAAATTGATGTTCTATATCAAGAAGGATGAAAAAGGAAGGGAGGCGTTTATCACACTGAGAGTAGACGAAGTACTTAGGATTCAGGAAGATATTGCCCATGGCAAATTGCCTGAAGACATAACATCTACCAAGGTGGAAGCCTTTGAGGATGATGCTGTTATCAAATCTGAAGATCTGACAGGACATATTGAATTGCCCGAAGAGAAGAGAAGGAAGAAAAAGAAAAGAAGAATCCCGAGAACAAGCCTATGAGGCACGAAGGACAGAAACAGGAGGATAAAAAAGAAACCGGCAATGAAGGCAAGGATAACAATCAACGGAGACAGGATAACCGCAGGAACGAACATCGGGATAATAGAAACAAAGCAGGAAGGCCTCAACAAGGCAGAACTGACCAACCGGATAAAAACCGGAACCACGCGACAAAGGTGTTGACCGGTCTGAATCCATTGACCGGAATCAAGATAAATCCAATAACCAGAATAAGAGAAATAAGAAACACAGAAATCAACAACGCAGGTCCGGTAATCGCCCCAACAACGGCAATGCTGCGCCTCCTGCCGATGCTTAATTTGAATAAAATAAATTAAAAGATAAACATGACTTACGACGTAGTAGTAATTGGTTCAGGCCCGGGTGGTTACATCTGCGCCATTCGTTGCGCCCAGTTGGGCTTGAAAACTGCCATCATTGAAAAATACAAGTCACTGGGAGGCACTTGCCTTAATGTCGGCTGTATCCCATCTAAAGCACTGTTGGACTCATCGGAGCATTTTTTCAATGCTGCACATCAGATGGCAGATCACGGCATCATTATCGGAAAAGTGGAGATGGACGCCAAAAAGATGTTCGAACGTAAGAAAAATGTCGTGGATACAGTCAGCAAAGGGGTGTCCTATCTCATGTCCAAGAATAAAATTGATATACATTATGGAGTAGGTTCCTTCATTGATTCCTCAAATATTAAAGTAAATGGAGAGGAAGGAGAATCCACACTGACGAGTAAGTATTTTGTCATCGCGACCGGCTCCAAACCTATCACACCAGCAGCATTCAATTATGATAAGAAACGAATCATTACCTCCACTGAAGCGCTTGTTTTAGGTGAAATACCTAAGAGTATGGTTATCATCGGTGCAGGCGTGATTGGCCTTGAACTGGGATCAGTATATGCCCGGCTCGGTGCAAAGATTGATGTTGTCGAATTTACGGATAAGATCATAGGTACCATGGATGTCGATTGTGGAAAAGAATTGCAGAAAGTCCTTAAAAAGGAAGGATTTACTTTCCACCTTAATCATGCCGTTACCACTGTCAAATCCACCAAAACCAAGGTAACCGTAGAGTTTAAGCAGAATGGAACGGATGAAGTCAAAAAGATAGAAGCTGATTATTGCCTGATTGCAATTGGAAGACGTCCCTATACAGATGGCCTGAATGCCGAAGCAGCCGGTGTTATCGTCGATGCTAAAGGTCGGGTCGAGGTGGGCGATCACATGAGGACCAATGCGCCCAATATTTTTGCTATCGGCGATGTAGTAAGAGGTGCTATGCTTGCCCATAAAGCTGAAGAAGAAGGTGTCTTTGTGGCAGAGACCATTGCCGGCATGCGACCACATATCAATTATAACCTGATTCCCGGTGTGGTATATACCTGGCCGGAAGTAGCCTCCGTGGGCGAGACAGAGGGACAGCTGAAAGAACGCGGTGTGGATTATAAAGTCGGTAAATTTCCTTTCAAAGCATTGGGAAGGGCGAAGGCAAGCGGTGACGAAGCCGGCTTTGTCAAGGTGCTGGCAGATAAAAATACGGATGAAATCCTCGGCGTACACATGATAGGCCCAAGAGCTGCCGATATGATTGCAGAAGCCGTTGTTGCCATGGAATACAGAGCCTCAGCAGAGGATATAGGCATTATTTCTCACGCACACCCTACCTATACCGAAGCATTTAAGGAAGCTGCCCTGGACGCTACAGGAAAGCGTCCTTTGAATATATAATTTTTGAGGAGGGTCAATAGTTAGTGAGCTAAATGGTGTAGCTGCCCCGTTTGCTTTGCATAAGCTTACATCGCATTAATCCTCGTTATCCATGAACCGGACTTTATTCCGGAAGTATTGAATTTCATTGCTATTTCAATGGATAGCTAACGATATCTTATACCAAGGTGATTTATAAATTGTCCATAAGTTTTTGGTATCCTTGTCCGGACAGCTATGCTACCAGAGCTCTGCTTTGTCCCGGGAGTGAAACAATCCGGGGTTCCGGGATGCCGGGGTTATAGTCGTATAGATCAATGAAATTGGTCTATAACAAATGTACCTTTGGTATTATATGGCAGATACCATTTTTGCAAAAGGGATAGGGCTTTGTTTCTTCCCCTTTTGCAATCTCATCATGCCGGAGTTTNTTTCAGTTTCTTGCCTATCCATTTGGCACTTGATAGAATCAATACCAACACCAATCCAATCGTGATACCGAAAGTGAGTTCTTTCAAAAGAATCGGAAACTTTGGCCACAAATGGTGAAAATAATCGATGTAATGTACAAATATCCCTCCCGATACCGCTACAAGTGCAATGGTTCCCACTACGGAAAGCATTTTGATGACGTATGGCAATGCTTTGACAAGCAGGTTACCAATTTTGGACCTCCAACTGTTTGATTTAGAATGTCTGATCAGGAAATATCCTGCATCATCCATCCGTACAATCATGGCGACCAGACCATACACACCGATAGTAGCCAAAATAGCCACAAAGCTGACTGTTAGGACCTGAATGACAAGATCTTTTTCCAGAACCGTTCCCAAGGCAATAATTACAATCTCTATGGAAAGGATAAAATCGGTGGTGATGGCGGCCTTAATCTTCTTTTTCTCTGAATCCTCTTCGATATTATGATCAGTTTCTTGATGGATGTGATGACCTTTATTCCTGTGAAAAANATATTCTATTATTTTTTCAGCACCCTCATATGCCAGGTAGCAACCACCCGCAATCAGAATGTACTTGATAACTACCGGGAAAANAAAGTTGAAAGCAAGTGCAATGGNGACAATAATCAACTTATTGATAAATGAACCTTTAGTAATAGCCAGAAGCACCGGAATCTCTCTCGATGAAACAAAACCTGTTGCCTTTTCCGCATTGACTGCCAGGTCATCACCAAGAATACCGGCTGTTTTCTGTGTTGCGACCTTGCTTGCCAAAGCGACATCATCCATCAATGCGGCGATATCGTCTAATACTGCAAAAATACCTGATGCCATAATTTAGATTAACACTGGGCGAAGATAAATATTTGAAAAATTGTATTTATAAAAATATACAGTCATTACTTTCACGGCCTTTCCACAATTCATTCGCAGATCGATAAGTTATTTATACAATAAAAATGACAGGATTGTGCAATCTGGTTTTATTGGTCGGATCAGATATGTCTTCCTTTGTTTCTGAATACCCAAATACTGTAAACCAGAAAAAATGGAAATAATATGGAACTTACGATGGCCCCGACTCCAAATAAGACCATTTCATTCTTCAGGTAGATATCGATAGGGATTTGTAGTTTATCCGGCAGGCGCCCAANAAATGGTTGTGTGCCGTGATTGTCAATATATGTTCTGAAATTATTGAATTGATCAAGCAGCAAAAACGNAAATGGAAAGGCTGTAGCCANAAAGAGCTTGACACCTACGTGTAGGGTCAATATGGAAGTAGAAACAANAAACATGAATCTTGCATAGGTAAACAGGGCAAAAACAAAGATGAAATTGTCCAGGTAGAACGGAAACTCACGAGCATGGGCATAGATAGGAATCATGACAATCAAAGCCAAAATAGCTACTCCGGCTATCCAAAGCATTTCGAGGAGGATTATCCTTGTTGTTTTTACACCCACTGTTGTCTGTTTTCCATCTGCAAAAGTATCTTTATTTTGTCATTTGGGCAAAAAGTTCGTTGATGCGCTATTTCCTTATGCCTGAAGCAATTAAAAATGTACCTGTCAGGCAACTTTCAGAAGAGTTACTTTATTGAATCAACGAAACCAATTTGTTGTTACTGTTGATTCTTTTGAATGTGATCGCAGTTCTTCTATCCTTCCCAAACTTAGTGTTAATCCTCTTGAGCAGTGATTGCCTGAAGATGCTCCTGACAGAATGGTGCTTTGGATTGGAAGGTCATTATCTCCCGGGTCGTAGGATGCTTGAAAGTAATCGTTTCGGCATGCAAGTAGAGTCTGTCCTTTCTGGTTCCATAAAGGTCATCGCCTTCGATAGGCGCATTCAGCCCAAGGTGATGTGCCGCATGCACCCTCAATTGATGCGTCCTTCCTGTTACCGGATGGAAACGTATGATAGTCTTGCCATCCACAATATTGAGAATCTTGTATGTTGTAAGCGCATTGCGGCCATATTCATGACAGACAACCTGACGCGGCCGATCCTCCAGGTCAACCCTCAACGGCAAATTAATGGAACCCTCATCCGGGAAAATGCCGGAAATATCTTNTTCAAGAATCGCTACGTAAGTTTTGGCGATCGTTTTGCGCAGAAATTGTTTTTGGATGAACCGATATGCGTCAATGTGCAGTGCAATCACCATCAATCCTGATGTCGATTGATCGAGTCGATGTACCATCAAAGGCCCTGTGGCTCCGGGAAAAAGGTTGATAGCTTGGGTATATACGCTCGTATGCACCTTTTTTCCGGGTACAGATAGTAATTCGTGTGGTTTCACAATGATGGCAATATCATTATCGCGGTAGATGACAGATATTTTTTNTGAGGGGTCGGGGTCTGCTTCCATTGGATTGGGATCGATATCCATGCCGGATAGCATGTGTCGCAGGATGGGAGCGCATTTCTGTCTACATGCCGGATAAAAATTTTTGTGAATCCTGACTTCCTGTTCGGTCGAATTTCCCCACCAGAATTCTGCCATAGCTACAGGACGCAGATTGTGCAGAAAGGCGTATTGCAACAACTTGGGAGCCGCACATTCTCCAGCTCCGGAAGGTGGAATCTTACCTTCATCCTTTACAAAGATGTCCAACAGAGATTTCTTTTCCAGGGCTTGGTTGGAGAATGAATAGTTTTCAAAGAGCCTTCTTTGTAGGGCCGCAGATTTTGCTTTTCGTTCCTCTTTGATGGCCCGGATGTCGCGCTCAAAATAAAGAATAGCCTCCTCTGCCTTTTCTATTTCTTCCTTCCAAAATCGTTGCCTTCGCTTCAGGTGGAATTGCTCCATCTTGCTTTCATGGCTCAACTTTTCCTCCAAAATAGCCGCGTCTGCCCCGATAGAAGCATCTCGAATTGCCTTGCGCTGGTTTTTATTAACCTTTATATTTTTCTTGATTTCTCTGATATCCTCATCCGATCCGGCCTTGATTTNTTGCAGTGAATCTAACATTCCCTGATAGTTAGAGCTGCGCCNCATTTGATCAATACTTCGGTTGAGACTATTGAGCTCAGTTTCTCCCTGGGTATAGAATCCTCCTTCAGTAAGCATGTCAAAGACCGGCGGAACGAAGTAATCGTGTTGGTTGGTGCCTGCCAGCTTCCCGGATACTGCAGCTAAAAACCNCAATGTTCCATTCTCGGCTTTTACGATCAGCACACCAAACATTTTACCCGTAAGACCGTTGACTGATTCGCTATTCAACCCAAAGTAATTTGCCCAATCTTCCCGGGTCTCAAGATAATGCTGCAATTGGTCGGCAGCCAATATAGCCAATGGGTGCGGCTCGTAATAAAAGGAAAGGTAAATCGATCCGGCAGTGAAATACCTTCAGTCGACTGATTAAAATGGTGGAAAAATTTAGGAAATCCTGACATAATTCAATTCGGCCGGCAAAGTTATTTGAAATATCGTTATTATTTACCTCTATTAAGACCGATCCTTCTATTGGCCGGCAATTTCTTGCAATAATCAATACCTTGTAAACAGTGTAAAATGATTTCCCTTTACCAGTTTTCAACATGCGGATTGTGTTTTTATCCGTCGATTTATTATTTGCTAAAAATATTTAATTTGTAATAATCAGATTGACATAATTATACATATTATATAATTTTTACACATTATTGTCGGTAGTTTGATCAAATATTGGTTAAGGTCCCACCGTAATATTTTCTTATTTGACCTTGACATGTATTTAATTTCAATACATACCCAAGGTCAACCAGCGATACTTCCGCACATCTAACTGAATCTGAGCTATCAGGCAGGCTCAGGGCCATCAATGAGCCACACTTTTGGTTGATCAAGTCTCTTTACAATCCCGGGAGCTTAAAGAATTATACAGCTTAGCCCAAACACATTCTGACCGGGATTCCCAATGAATCATCTCTTATCAAAGTCAGTTATATAATTTGATTTGCCGATTAATGTACACGCATTCAGGTTTTTCAAAAGACTTCATTTTTTAGAAAACTATGCGCAGAATCATAAATTGTATTTGATTACTTCACGAAATTTACTCATCATAATAATTTTGAAATGAATACGAATAAATTGGTATCCGAAGTAATGACCAGCAACGTAATGACTGCTGACAGGAGAGATAGTTTGCGTCATGTAAATTCACTCATGAAGGAGAAACATATACGCCATTTGCCGGTAGTTGACAATGGAAAATTGGTAGGCATCGTCAGCAATACCGACATCATGCGCCTGAGTTTCGGTGATCTGTATGAAGGAGAGACCGGGGCGGATGAGGCCATGTTCGATATGCTCACTCTTGATCAGGTGATGGTTCATAGGCCGGTCAGTGTTCGTCATGATGAATTTGTCGAAGATGTGGCTCTCAAGCTTGCTTCTGCTGAATATCATGCTTTTCCGGTTATAGATGGGGACAAGGTGGTGGGCATTATCACCACGACGGATGTTATCAAATACCTGCTCAACAGGGGTGAATAGTTGGGAATGGAAGGGATTGCTTCAATAACAGGAAGGTTGGATCCATAATCTTCATTTGTTGAAGTCGGAATCCTTGATTCTGATTTGCAGCAATATGTTGACATCATCTGCTAATCTATGATGATAACGCATAATATCCTATGCGTTCATCTTCCATCCTGTATATTTGTATCTATAATAGACTGTACATGTTGACACTTGCCTGGATTGGTGTTAGTCANGGGTTTTTTGCGGCTATCCTCATGGTGGCTAAACAGAAGAATTCCGTATCGGATAAGATTTTATCCGCCTGGTTATTTCTTTTCGGACTGGACTTTCTAAGTTGCGCTCTGGATTATATGATTTTTGGTAAGCCTTTACTGACAAGCTCCTTTCTCCTGTTCAATCCGGCTTTGTATCTGTACGTCAAATCTTTGGTATTGCCTCGGTTCAGACTTAGATGGACCCAATTACTCCATCTTTTGCCCTACATCATCTTTAAGGTGTTGGCGTATGTTTACCGGGAACCCTTTACGATGGAAGGCTATTTTGAACGGGATGGCCATTTGGTTTACAGGCTTATATTCGGTGCGTCAACTATCGTTTCCTGGTTGGTATATAATTCCCTTACACTCAAGTATGTACATCTGTATCGGGTGAAATTATTCCATGAACAATCCAACATTGANAAAAGCAACAACCTAACCTGGGTTTTGACGGTTGCTGTATTTTATGTCAGTTATTGCATCATTGCCTTTATGATGGCTGTTGCTGCCTATATAGGCTGGTTTGGACCGCTAAGCCCACATATTTACAACTATTTTGTTCTATTATTTGCAATCTACATCCTGAGTTTTTACGGTCTTTACCAGCAGGAGTTGCCGGAGCATCTCCTCATAGAGGAGTCGGCGCCNGTGGCTTATAAAAACTCTTCGTTAAGCCCTGAAGCCAAGGAAGATATCAGGAAGCGCATTGAAAAATTTATGATCGGGCAAAAGCCATATCTTAATCCCGGGCTGAATATGGATATGCTTTCTGAAGCGTTGAATATACCTAAATACCAATTGACTGAAGTATTGAATACAGTTATTGGGAGCAANTTTTTTCAATATGTCAACAAATTCAGGGTCGAAGCCGTGAAGGATATGCTTTTAGATCCGACCAATCATTTTTCCATTGAAGCGATCGGCTTTGAATGCGGATTTGCCAGTAAATCCTCNTTTTATTCCGTTTTTAAAAACATGACCGGCAAAACTCCGATTGCCTTTAGGGAATCTGTGGTTTCCTAGTCTGAATTTTGCAATCAGGACATAAACATGTAGTCCAATCTTTAAAACCTGGACTATTTTGCTCAATTTTCTCCGTTATCATTGCAAAAATGATTTCAAATGAATACAAAACATGTTTTAGTCACAGGTGCATCAGGTACGGTTGGAAGAGAGGTTGTAAAGATATTGGCGGACCAAAGTGATTTTCGGATTACAGTCTTTGATATAGCGAACCAACAATCTGAGCCTTTTTTCAACTCATTCGGCGAACGCATTCAGTTCATCCCCGGCAATATAAGCGATGTGGCAGATGTGTCAAGAATTCCGGAAGATCTGGATGCTGTCATACATCTGGCTGCCATCATACCACCATTGGCAGATGAAGATCCCGGACTTGCACGAAAAGTCAATGTCGAAGGGACCGGTTTGTTGATTGATCATATAGAAAGAACATCACCCGGAGCTTTCTTTCTATATAGTTCATCTGTTTCGGTATATGGTGACCGTGTTGAAAATCCGGATATCAGAGTTACGGATGACCTGAAGATATCGGAAGGGGATGAATATGGTCAAACCAAACTGGAAGCGGAATCTATTATCCAATCAAGTAATCTTAGTTGGTCAGTATTTCGATTGGCAGCTATTATGGGCAATCATAAGATTTCTCGACTGATGTTTCATATGCCTCTGGAAACAAGCCTGGAGATATGTACACCTGAAGATACGGCCAGAGCATTCGTACATGCCTTATCCGCACAGGATCGATTAGAATACCGGATTTTCAATCTCGGAGGCGGAAAACAATGCAGATCGTCTTATCGTGAATTTTTGGAGCGTTCCTTCAATATTTTCGGATTGGGTCGACTGGATTTTCCAAAACAGGCTTTTGCGCTTCACAACTATCATTGTGGCAATATGGCAGATGGTGACGAGCTGGAAGAAATCCTTCATTTTCGACGGGATACAATGGATTCTTATTTCCGGAAGACAGCAAATTCAGTTTCTCCCTTGAAAAGATGGTTTACCATGCTATTCCGGCCGATCATTAAATGGTTCCTTCTTCGTCAGTCAGAGCCTTATCGGGCTTATCGAAAGGGTGATGTCAGGATGATGTCCCAGTTCTTTCCTTTGCTGCCGGAATTTAATCTAAAGGCTGTTGAAAGGTAAATCATCACCCGAACAGGATTTTGTTTTTAGTTTTTAAGTTTATTCTCCGGATTTCATTAATTTAATGGAATCCGGATTTTTATACTATTTATTCTTTGATTGAGGGCGTTTTATTGCGTTTTTGCAGTAAATTTGAAATTAAATTATTTGATAATGGATAGAGCGGAATTGGATGCACAATCTGTTTTTTACGAAAAACAAAGTTTCCGGCAATGGTGGATTTGGTTGATTCTTCTGGGTGTCGATGGTATTTTTGTCGTTGGTGCGATTCTCCAATTATTCATGGGCAGGCAGTTTGGTGACAACCCTATGCCTGATTTTGTATTGATTCTTGTGTGTGGCGTTATATTATTTTCGAGTTTTCTNTTTTATTCCATCCATTTGGAGACGAGGATTTGCTGGGATGGAATCTATGTGAGATTNTTTCCATTCCATTTTAAATACAAGATTTTCTATTGGGATACCATCAAGAAGTGTTATGTTCGAGAATATGCGCCTGTCAAAGAATATGGAGGATGGGGGATCCGAAACAGTTTGAACGGACGGAANAAAGCCTACAACATCTCCGGTAATCAAGGAATTCAACTGGAGTTTACAGATGGTAAAAATTTGCTCATAGGAACTCAGAAGGTTGATGAAGTCATAAATACGCTCAAATATCTTAAGCGTTGGAAAGCATAAATTGGCGCTATGACTGGTCTTTTAAAAAAGTATATTTTTGCCTAAAATATTCCGGAATGTTCTCGACTTTTCTGTTTACTATGTTTCTTTTTCTTTCCGGTTTCTGCCTCTGTCAGCAAAAAACGATTGAGCCGGATTGTGGTCTTAAGGTATCCTATTATAACCTATCTCACCGGGTTGCCTTTCAGCCGCGTAAATTGATTGTCCCTGCTGGTTTGATCGTTACCGGGACTGCCCTCAATTTTAAGCCTATCAAAAGCGTTAAGAGCAATATCGTAAGTGTACGCAACGAATATCTGCCGGGTTTTCGCATTTATGTGGACGACTATCTTCAGTTTGCTCCTATTGTGGCAGCATATGGCATGGACCTTTTGGGAGTGCCATCAAAGAATGACTTTATCAACCGAAGCGTTATTCTTTTGAAAGGCGAACTGGCAATGGCCGGTATCACAACACTGATCAAATATACAACCCAATATAACCGCCCCGACCACTCCAACAGACATTCATTTCCTTCGGGACATACTGCTCAAGCATTTGTCGCTGCCACCTTCCTTAGTGAAGAGTATAAGGACCGCCTGCCATGGATTCCGTATATCAGCTACGGTGTAGCATCTTCAGTTGGCATCCTCCGAATGGCCAACAACAAGCATTATCTCAGTGATGTCCTTGCCGGGGCCGGTATTGGCATCCTGACGATGAAAGTTGCCTACTGGACACATAAATATAAGTGGAATAACAAGAAGAAAGAAAAATATTCGGAGTTTTGACAGGATTGTCCCTGAAGGAAAGTTATCTATTTCAAAAATGAACGAGGGGCTTGGGCAAAATGTGATCTGTTTAGTAAAGATGCTGACCTTAGCAAGTGCCACAAGCGGAACTCACAACATCACCGGGACGATGATGATCCTCAGATAATTTCATGAGTAGTATTTCCCGGTAATCAATCCCGAATCGCGGCCCAAAGCGTGAAAACGCGTGAAAGGTTGAAGCCGAACCGGAATTCAAACTTGTCCCACCTGTTTATGGTCTCTGTGATAAATGCATTTTCATTCATCCCTTGGCTGTTGGTAAAATGCAGCTGAAATACATGCCCGCCGGTCTCGATATCAAGCCCTACAGAAAGCGAATTTAACTTGTCAGGAGCAAGCTGACCCGGTAAAACATAGATATATTCTGCGTTGATACTCATCCTCCGCGTCAGTTTTTGTCTGGCACCCACGCCTATGGCAAATACATCATTCTTTTCTTCTGCGGTACGTACGAGATTCCGATGGACAAGGGTCGGTGTTACCTGCAAACTAAAATTCTCTGAAAATTTCCTCGCAATTAACAGCCCAAAATCATAATAAACCCTGTACCAGAATGTGTTGCCGGGATCAGGATCAAGCGATCGTGAGGTTTTGATTACTGTTCCTGCAGCAAATGAAACGGAAACAGGCATATTTTTACTGCCCGTGCTTTGCTTTAATATTTTGTATTTCACAAACCCATTATAAGCCTTGTCCAGGGATGTACGACCAACACCGATTGCCAGCCTGTCTGTCAGGCCAAGATCAAAATTCAAGTGCATCTGAGCGGCATCCAATCCAAATATATCATAAAGCCCCTGGTTGATGGNTTCAAACCGATGGCTTATCTTCACATCCAACACACCGGCAGCTGTATTTTCTATGGAATGAAGGTTGATAATTCGGTTGGTCTTAAAGGTAGCATACGTATAATCGACATCCTGTGCCGAACCATCGAGCATTGCAATAAGACTGCTGTCGGATTGGCTATAAGATTTGACTGAAATGAGGAGAGCGACAACCAATAGACTAGCGTATAGTTTGTTCCGCATTAGAGATTTTTAATGATGAAAAATATTGAAATCAGGCGCAGAATCCTAAGCTTCGCAGGTCATTAAACTTTTTCAACTTACAATCGATCATTACATCCACTTCCTGTGCCACCTTATCCTTGACGATAGCCGGAATCTGTATGTTGTAATCAGCCAGCTTCACCCGAATTTTACTTTCCACATTAGCAACTCCTTTGACGATATTGATTGTACCCTGGGTGCCTACATCCTTGGTTACTCCATGCATGGTCAGAACACCTGTAACCATCACCTTATAAGCTCCATCTTTTGTGAAGTCGATATCTTTAAGGTTGGTGATCCGGCCGGAAAATGTGGATTTGGGATATTTGCCGGATTCCATGTAATTTTCGTTGAAATGCTCCTGCATCAATGCTTNTTTAAACTGGAAGGACTTGATCAATACGATGAATTCCACCTTTCCGGTTGAGGCGTCAATGGCTGCACTTACTTTGTTGTTGACCGCTTCATTTTNTTCCAGTAAGGCATCTGAGACAAAACTGATCTTTCCGGAGCGAGTAAAATATTTACCCTGAGCATTCAATACTCCCAATGAAAGAAATGTTAAGACTAAGGTTACAAATGTGAATCTAANAAAGGAGGTATTGTACATAATCAATCTTTGTTGGAATATGATTTAATGCATTTTGTGTAAATATAATCTAATTGCCATCCAAATTTACCTGATAATATGGCATCTGTCAAGTACAACATCGGTAGTAAAACCCGAACAAAGACCTTTGATCCGGACCTCTCTTCCTTCCGAAATGCCTGATTGGTCTTGTTTTTGTAATGGATCCAGCTGACAAAGCACGGTACTCATGGGATTATCCGACTCGAGTAACAGATTTACAGAGCCGTCCTCCGTATGGTCTATTTGTACAATTTTCCCGCTTACTTCAATTAGCTTACCTACATATTGCTTGTTGGCTTCTTGTTCATTAGTTTCGAATGCCTTGACCAGTTCTGTAGCGTTGATGGACAGTTCGGGTTTTTCTCCAGCCACATCCTCATGACCTTTATTGACATAAAACCAAACTCCTGCTGCTACAACCAGACCTACCAATATTAAAGCCAGTACCTTCTTCATTTTACCAAATTTTTACTTTTTATAAAAAGAACGAATTGTTTTTCAAGGCCTATATAATCAGCAAAATAGTCAATTTAATCATTTAATGCACCGTTTTTTATCCATTGCTCAATCATTGCAATATTGCAATCGCTCATTTTGGGCAGACCATAAGGCATTGGAGATGCGCCGGCTTGATGACTGATGGACTTAAGTAATTTGCCGTTATTGACCTGAATCGTTACCTTTTCATGGGAATCAAGTCTGACATTTCCCTCTTGGAGACCATTACCATGGCATACTACACAATTGTCTGCAAGTATTTTCTGTATTTTAAGACCATATTTTGCTTGTGATAAATCACACGTGTCGGTCGGATTATTGTCCGGATCTTTTGGCAAATCGGATTCTTTATCATAATAACATGAAGTCATCCACATGCCACTCAACAATATTAAAGTACTTACCTTGAATAGATTGCTTTTTGAAAAAAATTTCATTTGAAAAAAATTTAAAAATTTTTGTCAATTATCTTATTCACTATTAGAGTAAGTCAAATTAAAAAGTTACTTCCTGGGCCGAATTTTTTGGGAGAATTTGAAACTTCGGATAATTTTTTTGAACGGCAAGGCCTTTTATTAACGATGCAGTCAGGCCAGCAGTTTTTTTACAGTTTCTGAAATGGACTTTCCGTCAGCCTTTCCGGCCAGTTTCTTACTTGCAACACCCATGACTTTGCCCATATCTTTAGGCGATGTCGCTCCTACTTCGGCTATTATTTCCTTCAGTACGTTTTCCAGAGCTTCGCCTTCCAATTGTTCCGGTAAATACCTTTTGATGACAGCAATTTCGCCCTTTTCCACAGATGCAAGATCCTCACGTCCTTGTTGTTCATATATTTCCAACGAATCTGTCCTTTGTTTTATTAGCTTTTGTAGGATTTGAATTTCGCGTTCTGTGGTTATTTCGGCTCCGCTGCCATCTGTTTTAGCTAATAATATTGCAGCCTTTATCGCCCTGATGCCACGGAGGCTGTCCTGATCCTTAGCTTTCATGGCTGTTTTCAGATCTTCATTGATCAGTTGCTCAAGATTCATCGAATATTTATTTTTTTGTGACAAATATAATTCACATAACTGAACATAATCACTGACAGAAAGGTTTTCTGCTCTCTGATTGAAAAACGAATCTGCCAGGTTGGATTCGTCTGCGAAAAGTGTTTTCAGGTTGTTGCGCAACATTTTCCTACGCATGGCAAAGCTTTGTTTCACCACAGTTGTAAATGCCTTGATGTCCTTAATTCCTATATCTTCATTCCTCCGTAACAACTCTATGACGAGCGAATCGACCTTGGGAGGCGGATTGAAGGCGGATGGCGGCACGTGGATTATCTTCCGTCCATGGTACCAGGCCTGTGTAAGGACACTTATCACACCATAATCCTTGCCTCCCGGTGGAGCAATGATCCGCTCTGCCATTTCCTTCTGGAACATACCCACCATCTGAGGGATCAACTCCTTGTAATGAATGATTTGAAAAACAATCTGTGAAGAGATATTGTAGGGAAAATTGCCTATAATATTAAAGCTTTTTCCATCAAAAACGCTATTAAAGTCTAGCCGCAATACATCGTTTTGAATGATATGGTCCGATAATGCCGGAAATTTTTTATTCAACAAGATAACCATATCGCGGTCCAGTTCGACGCACTTTAAGTCTAGGTTCCGGCCCATCAGTATTTCGGTCAACACGCCCGGCCCCGGTCCGATCTCCAGGACTCTCCCTTGGGTCGAGGTCATGTCACATGCATGGACAATGGCTTCCGCAATGTCCTGTCTGTGCAGAAAATGTTGTCCCATGGATTTTTTGGGAGATGGAAATTTACTGAAACTCATGTTTTATGGAATAAAGAGCGAAGATACACAGGAATTGAGAGTTATTAGGATTGATTTTGCGAGTCTTCTTCATAAGACTGATAAAGAGCCGAAACATTAATGAGCGTAAAATGTTTTACATCTTCAGAAACATTTTAGAAATAAGTAAAATGCATATATCCGGTCGATTTATCATTCCATTCCTCCTGTTTGTCCTGATAGATATATACGCATTCCAGGCATTTCGGGGTAGCTTGCGGAGTTTGAATCCCGATTTCCGAAGGTTTCTTTATTATGGATACTGGATCTTATCTGCTATTGCCTATCTGGCAGCCACAGCCATGATTACCGGTATACTGACAGAAAGACAACATTTTCTGATGGTATATGGAAGGACGCTTTTGATGATTCTTTTTACCGTTAAAGCATTATCGATTCCCTTTCTACTCATCGATGACATACGTCGGGGGACATTGGCAGTGATTCAATACTTTTCTCCTGCTAATTCATACGATCCAAGCCGATCCCGATTTCTTTCTACCTTAAGTCTGGCGATGGGGGCCATTCCTTTTGCCCTGCTATCTTATGGGGCAGTGCGCAATCCCTATCGATACAAGGTTCGAAGACATAAGGTTTTTATCGAAGATCTGCATCCGGACCTGGAGGGTTTCAAGATTGTCCAGTTTTCCGATGTCCATTCCGGAAGCTTTGTTTTTAAGGAACCGATAGCCCATGGAATTGATCTGATAAATAAGGAAAACGGTGACCTGATTGTGTTTACAGGGGATATCGTCAATACCCTGGCAGAAGAGATGGACGGAATGTACGAAATATTCAGTCGGGTTGGTGGACCGGGTAATACAGTCTATTCTATTCTTGGCAATCACGATTATGGTAACTATCATCAATGGAACAGCAAGGCTGAGGAGCAAAAGAATTTTGAAGAGGTAAAGAATATACACCATAAATTGGGCTGGGATTTGTTGCTCAATGAACATCGTGTTTTGACACACAAAGCAGCACGAATAGGACTTGTAGGAGTTGAAAACTTTTCCGCACTACCTCAATTCCCTAAACATGGGGATTTGAAAAGGGCTGTTGATGGAATGCCCGGCGTTGATGTAAGGATTCTACTGTCACATGATCCAAGTCATTGGGACTTTGAAGTGATCAAGGAACATAAGGACATCGATCTGACACTGTCAGGACATACACATGGTTTCCAATTCGGTGTGGAGATTCCCGGCTGGTTCCGATGGAGTCCAAGCAGGTTTGTATATAAACAATGGGCCGGATTGTATCAAAAAGGCAGGCAATATCTCTATGTCAACCGTGGCTTTGGTTTTCTTGGTTATGCAGGAAGAGTTGGCATCCTCCCCGAAATAACCACTTTGGTCCTCACCGGAAAGAAGGAGTAGGCGAAAGCGTTAAAGTTTACCCAAAATCCTGCAATCTCACCCTGGATTTCTTTTAAATCTCATTGGATTGTGTATCTTTAGCTTGGTTTTATCCTTGCCGTCCACACATCTTAAACCTATGCCCTATGAAAGCATGGATTGCATTTTTGCTGTATTTCCTTCTTTTGGGAAATTGCCATATACTCAAAGCGCAAGCCATCAACGATGACTGCTTTAGTGCCACTGAGCTGACCAATGTACGTAGCTGGTGTTCATCCAATGGCTTTTTCAACAACTTTTCTGCCACACCATCAGGATATGGCCCTGCGACTTGTTTTAGCAGCTCCGGACATGATGTATGGTTTTCATTTACGGCTATAGCAACAGATATTACCATTCTGGTCAAGCCGGGAGTCTTCAGAAGCCGGAAATCGCCCTGTATGCCGGGATTTGTCAGGCGCTATAGGCGAATTGAATTGTAAGTCCAATCTTGTGACTGGAGGGCGCTTGAATTGTATAAGGGAGGTTTGTTTCCGGGAACAGTCTATTTGATTCGGGTCCAGGGGAGGATGCCTCAGAAGGTACATTCGACCTGTGTCTGGACAATTATTTTCCGCCTGTCAAGCCCGGAAGTGATATTATAACTGCATCAGTACTTTGTGATAAAAGTTCTTTCATTGTGCAGAACGTTACAGGATCAGGTAGTGCGCCCAATGAGTTTAAGGACGCTCCATGCCTGGCAGATGGATTTACCAATTCCGAAACCAATTCTACCTGGTTTAAATGGACTTGTAAGGATGCCGGTAGTTTAACATTTGTTCTCACTCCTCTGAATGCGCCGGATGATCTGGATTTCGCTTTGTATGAGTTAAATGGGGATCTGAACACAACCAACAGAACACTCCTCAGATGTGAGGCTGCTTCCTGCAAGGGTCAGACAGGTCTTAAGGAAGGAGCGACAGATATCAGTGAGCCACCTAACTGTGATAAAGGTCAGGACAACTGGTTGGCACCCGTTCAACTTGAAGCCGGAAAGAATTATTTGCTCGGTATCAATAACTTCACGATTGGAGGCAATGGTTTCAGGATTGAATTTGGAGGAACATCCACCTTCGAAGGTCCGGTTGCGGACTTTGAAATCCTCAGTGATACTGTATTTTGCCGGGAAGAACAAATTGGCATAAAGGACCTCTCGCATAACAGCACAGGAACAATTGAAAAGATTCAGTGGATCTTCGGGCAGGATGCTACACCTTCCATTGATTCCATTCAGGAGACAAAACAATTTCTTACCTGAAGCGCGGTCAAAAGTTCATCGTTCAGACTGTTACCAGCGACAAGGGCTGCGTGGTTTCTACCATCAAGCCTGTCGAAATCCAGTGCTGTGGCCCTCTTCACGAGATGAATCTATACAGCGATACAACCATAACATTGGGAGATTCGGTTGATTTGCACGCTGAAGCCTTTTTGGAAGGGAATCAGATCTTTTATTTCTGGGAACCGCCTGGCCTGATACAATGTCAGGGCTGTCCTGCTAATAATATCAAGACTTTCCACGATCAGGTGATTGTCGTCAAGGCAACAGACCAGTATAACTGTGAGGCTAAAGATTCTATCCAGATTAGGGTGGATGTCAAAAGACCGATTTTTTCCCTAATGTATTCTCACCAAACTATGATGGAATCAACGACCGCTTTACCGGATATGGTAACTTTGTAGTCAGGACCATTGACTATCTGCGGATATTCAATCGGTGGGGTGCTTTGGTTTGGGAAGGAAGGAATATCCCGGCAAATGATGAAAAGTATGGATGGGACGGTACTTTCAAGGGGCGTGAAGTCAATCCGGATGTGTATGTTTATATTGCCAAAGTGACTTTTATCGATGATCAATCATTTATTTACGAAGGTTCTATTACCGTGGTCAGGTAGGTTGCTCCGCATTGTAAGTGTTCTGGCTTTATTCCTTTGGCCGGCAAACCTTGTATTCTGCCAAACCATCAATGATGAATGCAAGAAAGCAATATTTATTCCCAATGTTAAGGAATATTGTTCCGGGGACACAACCTTCAGNTTTTTGGGTTCCACCCCTTCCAATAATGGATTTTCCTTATGTCAGACCGATAATGGTAATGATGTTTGGTTTTCCTTCCATGTTACAGCAACTGACGTTGTCATCAAAATTTTATGTAAGGAGGCAAATGACTTGCATGCTTCCTTATATTCCGGAGATTGCGGCAGCCTGAATGAAGAAACATGTGGAAGGAGAGAGGCCGGACAAAACTTTCTTCAGTTGTACAAAGGAGGCCTAGCGCCCGGCACCAGACTATATCTTAGGGTTGATTCGGAAAATGGCACGAATTTGAAATTTGGATTGTGCATCAATAACTTTTTCTCACCAGCTTTGGATGGTAGTGACTGCAAAACTGCCAATCTGATTTGCTCAAAGGAATCCTTTACAGTAAGGAATGTACAGGGCTTCGGAGAGGTCAATGAACTCGGGAATGCACCATGTTTTAGCCACGCCAATGAGTCCAACAGCATTTGGTTTAGATGGATATGCAGGGATCCGGGCGCATTTACATTTAAACTTATTCCCTTGAAAGAGGCGGACGATATTGACTTTGTCGTGTATAAAGTCCGNGGGGATGCATTCGGGTGTGATTTGGAATTGGTGCGTTGTATGGCTACCGGGATATCACCGGTCAATTGCACCAACTACCCTAATTGTTGTGGCTCTACGGGCCTTCGTGACGGAGAAACCGATGAGTCTGAGGGCGCAGGTTGTGGTCCGGACCGTAATAATTTCCTGAAACCGCTGGACATGGAAAGCGGAGAGGTATATGCCATATTAATTAATAATTACACATCACAAAATGAAGGCTTTGACTTCAATATGGGCGGAACTGCAACCCTGAAGTCATTACAAGCCGATATCGACATCATAAAGCCTGATGCACTCTGCCGGGAAGAGAGTCTTGAAGTGAAGGATAAAATCATCAATGACCTTGGTACCATCAAATCACTTCTTTGGACATTTACCCCGGATGCATCCATCAGTACTTCACAGGGAGCCGGACCTGTATCCGTCCACTTTGACAGATCAGGTTATAAGACAATCTCGCTTATTGTGGAAAACGATGCCGGATGTAAGGCATACGCGCAAGATACCGTTTTTGTATTTTGCTGTGGAGGTACACTTCGGGCTGATATTCTGGGTAATACCTTTGTTGATTATGGTGAAATGGCAGAATTTGGTGTTCAATTTGTTTTGGAAGGCGAAGATGTGAAGTACCAATGGACACCTGCCGGTCAGGTCAATTGTGATACCTGCTCCCTGATAACCCTTGATCCGGTCTATGAGGATTTCCCTTTATGGGTAACCGTAAGTGATGAAAATGGCTGTAAGGCGGAAAACCGGGTGTTCATTAAGACAGGTAAGCCGGAAGTNTTTGCTCCAAATATNTTTTCGCCCAATCATGACGGTATCAATGATCGGTTTATGCTGAGCTTCGCTGAAGGTATCCACAGAATCCGCTCATTGAGGATTTACAACCGATGGGGTGGATTGGTGTACGAAGGTAGAAATATGGATAAGAGTGATGCCGATGGAGGATGGGACGGCAGGTTTAAGGATCGAGACGCTGCACCCGGCACCTATGTTTATTATGCAGAGCTGGAAACGCGAGGCGGTAAAACAATGGTAATAAAAGGAGGCTTGACATTGATTAGATAAACATCAGTCTATGTCAATGAAAATTTACAACTTTGCAGCATGAATATTTCCTTTCGTACNTTTTTGGGCCTTTGTCTGCTTGCCTTGTCTTTTCAGGCATGTGAAAATGACCTGGCAGAGGTGCGCAGAGTGACAGGGGTATCTGTATCCGGAAGTTATGAAGAAGGAGTCGATGGAGAAATTCTTTACAGTGATTCTGCCAGACTCAAGGTGGTCATCAAATTTGATACGCTGATTCGTATTCTTGACCAGAGCGATCCGCGTGATATCTTCCCTCGTGGCCTTATTGTTTCATTTTATGATGACAATGGTCAAATATCAAGCATATTGACTGCTAACAGGGCTGAGCGGATTGTAAGNAAAAATATGGTGGTGGCAACGGATTCCGTGCATCTTGTCAGTAGAAATGGAGAAGAACTACTGACCAATGAATTGATTTGGGATGAATTGAAAAAGGAAATTTACACCAACCGGTTCGTTCGTCTTACCAGGCCGGGAGAAATTATTTACAGCTTCGGGTTCAGATCTAATCAGGATTTTACGAAATACGAACTAAATGCCCTTTCCGGACGCTTGAANAAAGACAATCTGGATAAGGACTTTTAATTTGGATTATTCCCGAAAGACTTGCCTTTGTCCGATGCCTACTTTATATTAGGATCATCATCGACCTCAAATGTGCCAAAATCAAACATCAGTGTGAAGCGCAAGGTATTGTCCAATGCAGTCCTCGTATTGCCGGNAGGCGCAAGATAGGACAGATTCAGCCCAAAAGTGGTGTATTTCAATCCCAGCCCAAGTGTGAAGTATTTTTGATTACCTTTCAATGGGCTTTCATATTGATAACCAGCTCTGATAGAAAACTGATCGTTGTACCAATATTCGGCACCAATACCAAACATACACTCTCTCAATTCTTCCTTAAATCCTCCTGCTGCATCGGAAAAAGATCCAAATATAGCCGGAATCAGGGCTTTTTCCCTGTAGTCCGGTACTCCATTGTTATTATCATCGGTAAGGGCAGGATCCGGACTTGGCACTAAGAGTTTATTAAAATCAACACCCAATGTAAGTCTGTTGTATTGATCCAGATCGACATCCCATGCCATTCCGATACCGAGGTTAGCCGGGAGTAAGTCTCTTACCGGTGAAGCTTTGGTATAGGATATCCTTCCGCCCAGGTTGGTGATTGCTACGCCTAAGGCCAGGTTGCTCTTGGTATTCGTTTTAANGGGAGTCCGGTAAAATATCGATATGTCGGCCGCTCCCGTGCGTGCTGTCTGAATATCCACACCATTGAGTTGCTGACCGGTAGCGAGGTTGGATGAGATGAATTTTCCGGTCAAAGCTCCAAATAATTTGTCGCCCAATGCCCTGCTATAGGCTACAGCTATCTCAAATTCATTCGGTTTGCCATAACCAATGATATTTCCTTGTGTATCCGTGAACGTAAAGTCTCCTAAAGAAAAATATCTGATGGAAGCAGCTATTGCTTCTTNTTTGCTGAATTTGTAATAACCGGTTAGGTACGCCATGAAAATATCATTCAATCCAAGTCCTTTTAGCCATGGCACATAGCTCATGGACAAGCCGCCATCCTTGGTTGATGAAGCAAGTTTTGCAGCATTGAAGTGCATCGCATTGGCATCCGGTGATGTGGCCAGCCCTACCGAACCCATACCTGAAGTTCTTGCGTCCGGAACGATTCTGAGAAAGGATACTACAGTTGATATTGAGTTGCGACAAGGTGATCCATCAGGTTCAATCCAGTGGTTCGAACCTATGGGACTCTCTACACAAGTACCCGAGGACTGCGCAGTCGCCCCGCTTGTCATGAAGAGTGTAATAGCAAATACTAAAAATTGGATAAATTTTTCATATTGAAAAATGTAAATATGTATTTTATACAAAATGGCCGCAAATATAAACTTTATATTCGTCATTTTATTGTGTCGTAAGGCCCTTTTCTGGTTTATTTAAGAATTACGAGCTTCTGAAAATCAGATGAAATGACTTNTTTAGCGGTGTCAAAGCTGTTATAAATTTTTACTTTATATAAATACACACCCTTTGCCAACTGATCCCCGTATTGGTCTTTGCCATCCCAAAGGTCGGACCGGAATCGTTTTCCACTCGGACTCAATGGTTCACGTATGGTCTTGACCAGTTTGCCTGAAACGGAATATATGGCAATCTCAGCTTCAATAGTATTGTTCTGAGAATCAAATTCAAACATAAAAGCAGTGGATGTTGTAAAAGGATTGGGATAATTCAGCAGATGAGAAATCGAGTTTTGCTCACTGTTCGTGACGATAAATTCGATTTCAGCCTCTGCCTTGTTATTTGAAATATCCCATGCTCTCAATCGAAGCGTATAATTTCCGGGGTCAAGCTGATCAAACTGATATCTAACTTCTCCTTTGTTATATTCATCCTTATCTGCCACATAGAAGTCGTTCATAATTTTTTCTTTTGTCGCATCATTGTTAAGCGTGGATACGATTTCATGCCCTATGCTGCTGCTGGAAACATTGATGCCATAATCGTCACTCAGCCGTGCGATGAACAAAGGGGTTGTATTGACAGTTTCACCTGACTTGAAATTTAAAGTATTCAAATAAAGGTCGATAACCGGTGGCTGATTGTCGGTGATTGGATTGCTGCTTTCACCACCGATTTTGACTTGATGGCTGTAGCCTCCCGCATCATAGATTCCATTATCGGCATAAAATGATAATTTACCATAATCAATGGCGTAGTTGATATCCTTAGGCAGGTAGAAGCTGATGTTCCACTTACCTGCAGTGACTGTGGCCTTCCCTTTGAAAAGGATATTGTTCTGGAAGGAAGCCGGATAATTAGCTCCGTTGCCGTCATTGCCACGAGAGTATAAGGTATATGCCTTATCGAATACGGTGAGTGTGAGAGTCCCGTTGAAATCTTCTATTACCCTGCCATCTTCAGCCCTGACACTCCCTGCAAGAGAGACAAGCTCCATCGCCTTTATTGTATCCGGTTTAGCTGTATCTATCGGCGCACCATTGACGGTTTCCAATAAGATGTTTTCCCTTGGAAATGCCAGTGTCATCGCCGGATCTCCTAAAAGTACGAAGGCGAGCCTGTCAGCCCCTGAAGAAAGATTCTTCGCTTTGGCTAATATTTCCCCATTGGTTAAGTAACGTCCATTTTCCTTTTGGTAGATTACCTGAAATAATTTATTGATAAACACTTCATTGGGCGTGATATATACCGAGCGGGTCGTAGTCATCAGGCCTATCATTCCCGCATCCGGTTTGGTGATGCACAACTTGCCCACAGAGGTGATGTCGGGATCGTCGTAAGTGGCAAATGAGCATGTACCGGTTATCAACAGAGGCAACCTGTTGCTGTTTTTCATCCCATTGAGAGTAAGCCTGTCGATGATTCTTTCCTGAGCAAGACCATCAACACCACCATGACCGACATAGTTGGCTATCAGGACGCCTTTGTTGTATTGGTCATTCATCTGGCTGACGGCTGTTGGATAGCTCTGTCCTCCCAGATTAGATTCCTGCTTGAAAATATCCAGATAAATCTTCGAAAAATTGATACCGGGATTGCTGCTTTGGATCTTATTGAATATTTTTTCGGATTGTACTATGAAATCATCACTGTTTACATTATCCCAGTCGTCTGATATCAACATCAGATAATTGCGCCAATCTCCGAAGGAATCCTTGTTCTTCTCATAACTAATGATTTTGTTGATGATGGACTGAGCCTGACTTTTATCATAGACAGGAAACCGGCCGACATAAACGTCAATCGTTCCTTTTTCAATTTCACCGTCTTCTTCATCCAGCATGCCGAAATAATCATCGGATGGAATAGATCGGATGGGTTCGAGGATTGCCCTGGGGAATTCATATACAGGTACATAATTGGAATTCTCCTTCTTGGAGGTGGCATTGAAGGTCAGCCNCCGGTAATCATAGCTCCCATCACCCAACAAAAGAATATATCTGAATTTTTCCGGATTGCGGTAGTAAAACATACGTGCCATATCCCGGATACCGGTTGGGTCCTGGCCACCACCTGAAAACTCATTCCTGATATGGTCCACATCGACAATAGCAACATCAATACCGGATATTGAGCTTCTGTGATTGGCGTAATTTCTTGCTTCTTCCGCAAATTTGGCATGATATATGATGACCATGTCCGGGGTGGCCATTCCATGAATATCTTGCGGAGTTACAAGGCCTATCTTCTCGGGTGTCTTGATGTCGTTTGTTCCAAAACAGATAAACTCCCGTTGTTGGGNGTAGGGTGCCACTATGCTGCCACTTCNCCCTGTGGGGCTGATCTTACACTGTGTAACATTAAACAAGTCTGAGATGTCCCAAACTGCATCGGTAGAACTTAAGCCTGTCAGATTGTATCTGATGTTGCCGGTGATCCCCGGGTTTGAAAGCCTGAAAGCCATTGCTGATTGGGGCTTTGAAAGATATCTTTTGATGTTGACCTCAACATAGTCCATCCATCCAAGGCTTTCTGTAGCCACTTGAGGGAAGTCGAAGGAGATCTTCAGTGGACCGCCTGCTTGAGTAAATGCGCTTTNTTTCGAATTGTATGAAGCTACCCGGCTTTCTGAATCCTCAATCCTCGTGGTCTCGAATTGAATTTCTGCAGCCTGATTATCGGCAATCATGCTGATAACTGACCGCGACTTGCTTCTGACGGCAAAAGCCATCTTGACATAGCCTGTTTCTCCCGCAACCAGATTATCCACATTCAGCAAGCCTGACAGGTCTTTGGTTCGATTACTCCCGGTTATCAATTCGTCAAGCCATAGCTGCCCTCCACCAATTTTAGCATATTCCCGAAGTAAATTGACCTTATCAACCTCGTAATGTTCAATATGGTCATAGATATCTGATTCCACATCAAAAGCCTGCCNCCCATCCTTCAGGACAATTCGCTTACCCGGNNAGCCTTCTACCTGGATGAAAAAATATTTGTAATCTTCATAAATATTGGTCACCCGCGTGAAAGTACTGTCACTTTCCTTATTCCACCTGTGAGGTCCGGGAGAATAAANAAGAATGTAGTCTGATGCATCCCACTTGCCATCATCTCCGCCTATGACCTGAATAGCCACTTCTGCCAGATCGTCTGTCCTTGGGAGGTTGTTTTNTTCAGGTAAAGGACCTGGGTTGGTAGTAAATATCTTTATTTTGGATGGATCGATTCCCGATGTATTGATACCCAGATCTGCCATAAATTGGTTGTCAATCCGATAAATTCCGGCATCGGCTGATCTGAACTTGTAGGTGGGTATAGTTTGAAGGATGGAATGTTCTGCGAATTTTGGAGGATTACTTCGGGTTTCCGGCCAGTCCTCAACTTCTAAGACGAATTGGATTGAATCGAGTAATTGGAATTGGGTCAAGGAGGTCCATCTTCCCGGTAAAANAGTAATTTCAATACGATTTTCAACCCTGCCTTTTTGTGTTTCAAGGATAGGTTCAACGTTGCGGAGGCCTTCCCGGTAGGGCAAGTCAAGAGGCAATTGGGTGTTGAAATATGGCTTGAAGTCGATAATTTTGGCTCGCTTCCCTTTTGCAATTGGTAACGAAGTGGATACTAATGCCACCTTGTTGAAAATGGTTATTTCACTCTGAGGAAATAGCAGGATTCCATGTGTATTCAATCCCTCTACTGACTTGGACTGATAGGATGAGAAATCAACGGAATGTGTAATCCTCTGTTGACCATAAAGTGCATAATTGCACCAAGAGGCAAAGGATAAGAACACAACTACCATGCCTCGTATAAAAANAGGCTTGAATGAAAGGCGATGATCCGGACGCTGCATATGAAGGTCGTTGTATTTCAACAAAATTAATAAATGGTAGTAGGATATATTTAAAATAAAATCAGAATACTTAAAACGAGTATGGAATCAAATTATTATCAAATCATCAACAAAGCTATTAATTTAACACATTCTCATTATCCGTAATGAATTAAAATTTGATGTTATCCAAAAACTATACCAAATTTTGTTTTTAAATTAAAAAATAAATAATATATTACAAGTTGCCCGGAAATCCTGGTTCTTTTGGGAAGAAATACGGTTATAAGCAAGTAAGTAAACTGATTAATTCGCCTTTGAGAATTAATATTTTTTCAAATACACAAGCTGTAATCCATCTCTGCCTCTAAAAAGAAAATTAAGTAAATATAAAAAACGTTACATTTGACAATTCAAACGGGTAAGTAATGAGATTGAATATTCTGATACTGGGATTCATACTGTTTTCCTTTGTGGCTAATAGCCAGGATCCGGTNTTTTCCCAATTTTATGCCCANCCCCTCGAGTTGAATCCTGCACTGGCAGGTAACAGCGGAGGTACCAGATTTGGGATCAATTACCGGAATCAATACTCCGGACTTCCTTCCAACTACACCACCTATGCCATAAGTGCAGATCAATATTTTCCGGGTATTCGCAGTGGTGTGGGTATTTCAGTCATGGCGGATGAGGCAGGCCAGGGAATTTACAGAACATATAATGGCGAGCTGTCCTATACGTATGGCGTGGAGTTCAGAAACGGAACTAAAGTAAAGATGGGACTTCAGGCCGGATTTATAAGCGTCACACTTGATTATGACAAGTTTATTTTCATGGATCAAATAGATCCAATTCACGGGCCGATAAGTCCCGGTGGTATCCCTTACCCGACAGCAGAAGCACCTCCTGACTTCCGCAACAGGACGCTTTTCGATATGGGAGCCGGAGGTTTACTGAGCAATGACAAATTCTATGTAGGTATTGGCCTGAAACACCTTAATAGACCGGATATCAATTTTTATGCTGCAGAGAACAATACCAANAAAGGACTATCTATGAGGATTTCTGCCATGGCCGGATTCAGGATTCCGATAGGTGACATAAGATATGGCCATCGATCGGAAATGGCAATTATACCGAACCTTCTCATCGTCAAGCAAGCAAATCTTGGACAGATAAATGCCGGTCGCCTGTTGGAAATCAAAGCATTACAATTCGGATTATATTATAGAAACGGCTTTCTGAATCCGGATGCCATCATCCTTAGTGTCGGTTATAATTCAGGACAATTCAAAGTGGCATATAGCTATGATGCCACCATCAGCAAACTGGGCATCAATTCCGGAGGCNNCCATGAGTTGAGCCTCAGTTACGTCTTGTTTCAAGATGACGGAGGTAAATATCACGACTGCACGAAGATTTTTAGATAAATATGCATTTTTACAAAACATAATATCATAAAAAGGTAAAAAATACGTTTAAAAAAGTGTAGGTAAAATTTTGTACAGAATTAATTAGTTGTATCTTTGACCTTCCAAAATTCAAACAAGTAGATTTAACAGAGTTTTTGGATTCATATTGAGTTTACTTACGCTAAATCAATAAGTTGCAAAATCTCTGGAATTTTAAAACTGAAAAATTATAATGAATCAGGCATTCAAAATTTTTATTCTTTTTGGCTGTGTTCTCTTCCTTTTTGCATCATGTAAGAAGAAAGAAGAGCGCTCAAGCACGACCGGCTGGGTATATAATGACCAGAAATGGGGTGGCTTTACCAAATCCAATGCCATCGATCAGCCAACAGGGCCAAACCTGGTTTTGGTTGAAGGTGGTACTTTTACGATGGGTATGACCCAGGAAGACGTGACCTACGAATGGAACAGCGTCTTGNNCAGGGTGACCGTGTCTTCATTTTATATGGATGAGACCGAAGTGGCCAACATTGATTACAGAGAATATGTTTTCTGGACCAAGAGAGTTTTTGGCGACAATTATCCACAGGTTTGGAGAAATACACTTCCGGACACCATGTGCTGGCGAGAAGAATTGGCATTCAACGAGCCTTATGTGGAAACTTATTTCAGGTTTCCCTCCTATGATGATTATCCGGTAGTGGGCGTTTCCTGGATTCAGGCTAATGAATACTGTAAATGGAGATCTGACAGAGTCAATGAAATGATGCTCATCGAGAAAGGCATTCTCAATCCCAATCCTGAGCAGAAGGACAGCGACAACTTTAATACACAGGCTTATCTTTACGGGCAGTATGAAGGCAGTGTAAAGAAAAACCTTAAAGATGTTTCGACCGGAGGTGAGCGTAAGGTTACCTATGAAGACGGTATCCTGCTTCCTGCTTACCGACTTCCGACAGAAGCGGAATGGGAGTACGCAGCACTGGCATTACAGGGTAATATGCTTTCCGCCAAGGACGAAATCGTTACTGATAGACGAGTATTGCCTTGGAACGGTGACTCACCACGTTACCAGAAGAGAAATAAGTACATGGGTAAGCTGATGGCCAACTTTAAGCTGGCAGGTGGTGATTACATGGGAGTTTCAGGCAATCTGAACGATAACTCGTCCATTCCATCTACTGTAAGGTCATACTTCCCCAATGACTTCGGCCTTTACAATATGGCGGGTAATGTCTCTGAATGGGTAGCAGATGTATACAGACCAACCAACTCAATTACACTAAGAGATGTGGACAATCAGGATTTGAACCCATTCAGGGGTAATGAGTTTAAGCAAATGGTTGTTGGTCCTGACGGAATTCCGGTAGAGAAAGACAGTCTGGGGCGTTTGAGATATGAGCTTATGGCTGATTCCACAATCGCTGACAGAGAAAACTTCAANAAAGCGGATGTGCGTAGCTATCTGGATGGTGATAATGCTATCGATGGTGCTTATGAATATGGTGTAACCTCTTTGATATCCGATAAATCAAGAGTTATCAAGGGTGGATCTTGGGCGGATCGTTTATTCTGGCTTTCTCCGGGAACAAGAAGGTTTAAAGATGAAGACAAGTCAGATAGGACCATTGGTTTCCGATGCGCTATGACCAGAATGGGTAGCTCAGAAGGTAATGGTCAAAATAGTGGCAACATCTTTGGAAAGCAAAAGACAGTCAAGAGAAAATATTAATTTTTGATTAACGTTATACGAATCCTCACAATTAACTTTGTGGGGATTTTTTTATCTTAACATAATGGCATCATTGCTGAAATATTTTGTTGAACATCCATCGGTCACAATTGACAGCAGGAACATCAAACCGGGTCAGATTTTCTTTGCGATAAAGGGCGAGCATTTCGATGGCAATGATTTTGTCATGCAAGCCTTGCAAGAGGGAGCGGCATATTGTATAGCATCTAATCCGGTNTTTCATGGCCACGACCGAATCATAGTTGTTGATGATACGCTTGAGGCACTTCAGGATTTGGCACGAGAATATAGAGGAACTTTCAAATTTCCGGTACTGGCCATCACCGGTTCCAATGGCAAGACGACATCAAAGGAACTATTGTCAGCCGTATTGAGCGCCAAATTCAAAGTGCATTGTACGTACGGCAATCTGAACAACCATCTCGGTGTGCCATTGACCCTGCTTGCTACTCCTCCGGACACAGACTTTGCAGTCGTAGAGATGGGGGCCAATCACCANGGGGAGATCAGGGAATTATGCGCTATTGCAAAACCTGATTATGGTTGTATTACCAATATTGGGATAGCACATCTCGAAGGATTCGGAGGGTTGGATGGCGTCAGGAAAGGCAAATCCGAGCTTTTCGAATATCTGATGGAGCATCACGGCACTTTCTTTATCAATGTGCAAGAGATTAGCCTGGANTTTTTAAATGACCCAAACAATGAACAACTTGTGAGGATCAGTACTGAGACGGAAGAGATTACGATACTTAAGCCGACAACGGACTTTTTGAGTTTCGGTTGGTATGATTTAAACGTGGATACTCACCTTGTCGGCCAATATAACTTCAATAATATCCTGATAGCCTTAGGGGTAGGTCGATATTTTGGCTGTGATGGCAGAAAGATGTGTGAAGCTATTTCATCCTATGTTCCCAGAAACAATCGTTCGCAAATGATAGAGTATCGAGGNGCGCAGGTTATCATGGATGCCTATAATGCCAATCCGTCATCGGTAATATCCGCCCTTGACAATCTGATTCAAAACCCGGGCTTTAATAAAGGACTTGTATTGGGCGATATGCTTGAGCTCGGAGAAGATTCGGCAGAATATCACCGTAAAATACTCGAATATATTCGTAAGGCAGATGTTTTTTCTCCGGTCATGCTGATAGGTCCGCGATTCAGGCAATTTGAACAAGCATTTCCGGAGTTTCAATTTTTCGGAGACACAGATGAAGCTGTATCCATGATTGACTGGAAATCAATGGCGGGGTATACGGTACTGGTAAAAGGATCCAGNGGGGTACGGTTGGAAAAATTGGTAAACTGAGAAAGCAATGCTTCTCTCATGGCAAATCCTTGCTATCCTAAATCATTTCATCGGCAATGAAATCCTGCTGACAACAATCAGTTGACCAACTCATCCAGTCGTTTGAAAATGTCCAGAATTCTTGGTGAGAGNNCCTCTCCGCGTGCTGAATACTGATAATCCTGATAACTGCAAGGAATCAGTTGAAACTNTTTCAAATGGTCAGGAAGACGTGTGGGGAATTCGGCAAACCAACGTCCTGTGAATTCACTCTTTAGAAAGTTGACACTTTCATATGGCAGGCATTCGTCGATTGTGTATGAGGAGAGTATTTCTTCATCCGTACCAGAAGATTGGGAATGGGCGCCATCGAGAAAATAAAAAACAAACTGGGCGAGGGTATCGATACCAATGTCATCTCCCGGGTCAAGACTTTCCAGTCCGGTCAAAACGGTGACACGCGATTTGCCGGTGCCGGCATTTCGGGCTATATGATTGAATGCTTCTGAACTAAGACCGCTTGAGGAGATATTCCTTCTGCCGGGTATATCGCTTTGTTTTATTGCTGAAATGTCCGCAACTACTATGTCGGCAAATGCAATGGCATCATTTATGACTTCCATTTGATGGATCATCTGGCCTAATCGATAGGAATCAAAGTATTGCGGTGTAAGATCTGACTTACTGCTTAAGTGAGTTTGAGTAGCAGAAATGCCTATATTTACGATATTTTCCAGGCACCTGGGATTTATTTCGGAAAAGACCTCATGGCAGACGGTCGAAGAGTTGTGAAAAAGTTGGACATTTGGGCTTATGCAGGCGATATCGAGAGCTTCCAATAAAAATTTTAATTCGGATAGTTTGTTTTGTAAAATAAAAATTTTACATTTGCTATTGTTTAAAAGTTCACTAAACAAAGAAAATTGCCGGTCCGTTTCCTTTAATATTCCCGGGAAAANACAATGGGAATATTTTTGATTGTTGCGGTAGGATTTAAGCATAACCAGAATTTTTTCAGCAACTGAATTGTCGGTTGATAGAAGTATAATGTTCTGAGGGGAGGAAAAGAATTCGGAAGTAGGGCGAGTATCACACACCTTGAAATCGATTGAATTTAAAAAGCTATAGTTATCAATCATATTGGATAGTTGATTTATAATTTACGCGTTAAAGATGAATATTTTTTCGCAAATAGTAAAAAATTATACCTTTGTGGTAATATATATAATTGATTTTTAATGTTAAAGTAAATTCCTATGACCAAGAAATTTAACCTAGTGGTATTACTGTTGGCTTTCTTTGGCGTTTATACACATGTAGATGCTCAGAGTGAATCATTCAAGTCTCCGGTGATAACTGATGAGATGACAGTCAATCCAGACCAGAATAGGGAATGGAGAGCCGGGCAGAGTAAATATTCAGCTAAGCCTAAGAATATGTGGGAAGTTGGAGTCCACGTAGGTCGTTTTTCGATTAGCGGAGATATTCCTACTACTCTCTTTCCAGGCTGGGGCGCCGGTATTCATCTCAGAAAAGCGATTAATTACGCGCTTTCTGTCCGAGTAAACGCAATGTATGGAACTACTAAAGGATTCGATGACAGGTTCTCTTCTGCCTCCATCATTAGTTTGGAACAACTTCCAAATGTAGGATCCATCACCAATGGTATGTATCGCAACTATAAGAATACAACCATCACAGGATCGATAGAGGGAGTCCTCAATATCGGCAACATTCTTTTCCATAAGGAGAGAAACAAGTGGAATCTCTATACTGCGGTGGGAGTGGGATTTGCTTCTATAGATACCAGAGTGAATAATGTGAAGAATGGTGCCATCATCAATTGGGAATCACTCAACCTGGATCCCAATGCCAGCTATGCTGACAACGTAAAGAAATTAAAAGACGCCATGGATTCCGACTATGAAACAAAAGTTGGAAACAATCGTGACGTAAGCGGGCTATTCGATAATGGCAAGAACGCCCTCACAATACCTTTCACAGTGGGTGTTTCACGCAAATTGACCAAGAGGGTTAACTTGTCACTTGAGCATACTTACTACTGGGCTGATTATGATGCATGGGATGGTTTTGTATATCGTTCTGCCTTCGATCAGAGTAACGATAGCGATAATGGTCAATACACTTCACTACGATTGGGAATCAACCTTGGAAGTTTCGATAAGAGAACAGAACCTCTGTACTGGTTGAATCCGCTTGATGGTGCATTGAATGATGTGGCTGAATTGAAGCAGCGACCTAAGTTCGATCTTACTGATAGCGATGGAGACGGTGTAATAGATATGTTGGATCAGGAGAAGAATTCTCCTTCAGGGGCAGCTGTCGATACACGTGGGGTTACCTTAGATAGTGATAAAGATGGTATTCCTGACTATAAGGATGATGAGCCATACTCACCTCCGGGTTATGAAGTTGATTCAAGAGGTGTTGCTGTCATTCCTGACAAGCCGGTTACAGAGTCTAAGTTGAATGAAATACTTAAGAATACCAAGACCGACTGGTGGTTGCCTATGATTCACTTTGACCTGGACAAATATTTTGTCAAGCCGGAATTCTATCCTCAATTGCAGTCAGTGGCAAGTGTGATGAAATCACATCCTGATATAAAAATAGCAGTGACCGGCTATACAGATGTAAGGATGGGTGATGATTATAACAGGGTATTGTCTTACAACAGGGCTAAAGCCGCCATTGACTATCTGGTTGGTACTTACAATCTTCCAAGAGAGCGTTTCGTACTCCAGTATGATGGTAAGGCTGATCCTATCATTCCGGATCTTCCGGCTTCTCACAATATTACCAAGAAGCAGGAGATGCAACAATACATCAACCGTCGTGTAGAATTTAGGGTAGCCACAGCTGAGGATGCTGAAATGGCTGCTCCAACCGGACCTAAAGCAGGAGCCGACACACCGGGATCTTCCAGGAAGGGATCAAAATACTCAGGCAATTCAAATTCCGGGTATTAATTATAAAAATATATATTGATGAAAAGGGAGTCATTTGGCTCCCTTTTTTATTTTCAAAGATTNTTTCAGGTAATNTTTTTTCTGAGAATAAGCCATTATCTTTGGAANAAAGTTAGAACTATGTTCGATAATGCAGATCTATCAAATAAGAAAGTTGTCGTACGGGTTGATTTTAATGTCCCTCTGGACAGTAATCTTAATGTGACAGATGATACCAGAATCAGAGCTGCCATACCTACTATCCGGGAGCTGCACCATCGGGGTGCAAGGGTTATCTTGATGAGCCATCTTGGCAGACCATTGAAAGACCTGAATGAAGATGGAAGTATCAAGACAAAGTATTCGCTTAAAAACATTGTAAGCTCTTTGTCTGATAGTCTGAATCTTGATGTGATATTCATTGCTACATCTGTACAGGATAACGCTATCCTGACCGATATTGAAAATACCGGTGACAACAGGATAATTTTGTTAGAGAATACGAGGTTTTATAAAGGGGAGGAAAAGGGCGATCCTGAATTGGCCCGGAAGATGGCCGCTTTGGGGGACTACTATGTTAATGATGCCTTTGGAACAGCTCACAGAGAGNNCGCCAGCACTGCTACCATAGCCCGATACTTCGATAAAGACCATAAATCTTTCGGATTTTTGATGGATAAGGAAGTTAGTAATATTTCCAGGGTGTTGGATGATATTCAAAAACCATTCTGTGCAATCCTNGGGGGTGCGAAAGTATCAGATAAAATTAAGCTGATAGAAAACTTGCTGGATAAAGCAGATAAGATAATAATTGGTGGAGGCATGGCTTTTACCTTTATTAAGGCACAGGGCGGTACAATTGGAAAATCATTGTGCGAAGACGACAAATTGGATCTCGCGAACCAACTACTTGCCAAAGCAGGTGAGAAAGGAGTTGAACTTCTTCTACCAGTCGATGCTAAAGTATCTGAAACATTTAGCAATGATGGTCTGTTCGTCACTAAACCTATCGATGAAATTCCGGATGGCTGGATGGGCCTGGATATCGGCGAAGCAAGTATCAGCCTCTTTGAGGAGGCAATCCTGAGCAGTAAGATGATTCTCTGGAATGGCCCGATGGGAGTCTTTGAGTTTTCTAATTTTGCTCATGGCACCTTCGAGATTGCTTCTGCACTTGCCAAGGTAACCAAAAATGGTGCATTTACCCTCGTTGGGGGTGGAGACAGTGTAGCAGCCATTTCCAAAGCAGGTTTGGATGATTCTGTCAGTTTTGTCTCTACAGGCGGCGGGGCGATGTTGGAGATGATTGAAGGACAGGTATTGCCCGGTGTGGCAGCCATGCAAGCATAAACAGTTATTTCGAAAATGGACATGGTAACGTTTTCTAATAGGCTGATTGAGATCAGGCGGCACCTACATAAGCATCCTGAGTTGTCTTTTCAGGAAAAGGAAACGGCAGCTTATATTGAGCAAAGACTTATCGAACTAGGTGTTGAGTATACTATCGGATGGGCCGGATATGGTATTGTAGCAACAATCAAAGCCCCGGTTGCTACTGATCATTTTATCGCACTCAGAGCAGATATTGACGCCTTGCCTATCCAGGAAACAGGAACTATGGAGTATGCAAGTCAGCATCCGGGTGTGATGCATGCCTGTGGGCATGATGTACATACCACATGCCTTTTGGGGGCCATTGAACTTCTAATTGCAAATAGAGAAAGGCTTGCATCGGATGTCGTATGTGTATTTCAACCCGGGGAAGAACTATTGCCTGGTGGTGCATCATTGATGATGAAAGAAGGTGCCTTTGATAAGGGTTTGTGTAAGGCGATTTTTGCACTCCACGTTTTCCCCAGTATGGAAGTTGGCAAGGTTGGATTCAGGGCCGGACCATATATGGCTTCTTCAGATGAAATCTATATCAGGGTGATCGGCCAGGGAGGNCGCGGAGCCATGCCGCATCATACCGCAGATCCAATTTTAGCTGCTGCAGGTCTTATAACTTCCCTTCAATCTATCGTAAGCCGCAACTGCGATCCGGTTTTACCCTGTGTTCTTACTATTGGTAAGATAAATAGTGAGGGTGGGGCGACCAATGTTATTCCCGATTCGGTATCTCTCGAAGGTACATTCAGGACGATGGATGAAAATTGGCGTTCACGGGCGCATGAACTTATAGGAAAACATTGCAGGTCTATTGAAGAGAGCTTTGGGGTAAGGATCGAATTGAATATCATCAGAGGTTATCCTGTACTGGTCAATGACGAGATCGCAACTCAGAAAGCGAGGTCGGTTGCAGTTAATATGCTGGGAGAAGAGAATGTAGAAGTGTTGCCTGTCAGGATGACAAGTGAAGATTTTGCCTGGTACACACAGGAAATACCCGGCTGNTTTTTTCGATTGGGGACAGGTAATAAATCACGTGGAATAACAAGCAATGTCCATACTTCCACTTTTGATGTCGATGAAGATTGTCTTGCTCTCGGTGCCAGACTCATGGCAGAAATATGCTTGCAATAAAAGAAATTATTTTCGTTTCCTTCGTTTCATTTCTCTGTCGATCAATTCGAACTCACGGCTCATATCACCGGTCACAGAAGTATTTTCCTGATTTCGCCGCATCAGGTAAGGCATGACTTCCTTGACAGGACCGTAAGGCA
Organism: Candidatus Parvibacillus calidus; assembly: GCA_013414645.1. Lineage (GTDB taxonomy): Bacteria > Bacteroidota > Bacteroidia > Chitinophagales > Saprospiraceae > Parvibacillus > Parvibacillus calidus. The sequence continues at coordinate 304,663 of CP058702.1, forward strand.
TGAATTTGGTCGAATGAATACCTGCATCCGCCAGATTGAAGGTAAGATGATCACTCATGCCGTAGAGTTGACTGGTCATGACATGTGGATGGTTGCCTTCAATGTTGTTATCAATCAACAATCGGGCATAAATCTCAGATGATTTTTGGTTGTGTGATGCGCAACAAGATGCAATGCCACTTATATTTTCTATGCAATAGGTTATGCCATCATCGAAGTCAGTGTCAGTATCTGCTTTTGAATCGTGAATAGGGCTGGGATAGCCCATGTCGGCAGCTCTTTTTCTTTCTTTTTCCATATAAGCACCTCTGACCAGCTTCGCTCCCAGTATATAACCTTCTTNTTGAGCCTTCTCATAGGATTGCTTTAAGAAACCCAGGCTGGCCTTACGATACATCTGGAAGGTATTGTATACCACAGGTCGTGTCTTGTTGTATCGTGCCATCATCTTGTCAGCAATTTCATCGACAGGATCCTGAATCCAAGTCTCTTCTGCATCGATAAATACCGAAATTCCGTGGTTATTTGCGTTGTAACAGATAGAGTCTATCCTTTTGAGGAGATTATTAAATTCTTCGTTTTCCTCATCTGTCAATTCTTCCTTGTTGTGCATTTTCTCCAACAAGCCAAACCTGCCCAATCCGGTTAATTTAGTGCTGACTACATTGATGTGTGGCTGGGTGGCTGCAAATTCTATGGCGCGAATGATTTGATTCATGGTGAGGTTGAAATCATCTTCGGTATCCTTTCCTTCAGCGCCATAATCCAGTATGGTCATGACATTCTTTGAGGCCAATTTTTCTACATTAGACACACACTCAAGAAGTGTCCTGCCACCACAAAACTGTTCAAACAAAGTATTCTTAAGAATGGTCTGAGCAAAAGGAANATTTACCCTTATTGCAAACAAGCCGAATCTGGTACCGAGGTCAACCAACCAGGGTCTATTCATTTTGTCAAAAAGCCAATGCATTTNTTTCAACTCGGCATCACTCTTGGTGGCGAAAGCTATTTCTGTATTGGTAAAATCAGGAAATTTAGTACGCATTATTCGATTTCGATATTTGGAATCAAATATAATGGATTCGGGCAAATTCAATGATGAATTTGGGATAAATCATCAACCATTCATGAAACTCAATTTTTTATCTATAAATAAAGCTCTGTTAATGACGGAGGATAGAAGAAAGAAGCCATATTATCTTGAAATCTGATAAATGATCAGCCAAAAATCTATTAAATGCACACTCAGGTGACTTGAAAATGGCTGGGACCCTATCATATTAAAAATATTTTTATATATTTGCAACAAGAAGCGATAGATGGCAACACTTTTTGATATATTTTGGTTNTTTCTAAAAGCCGGTGCATTCAGCTTTGGCGGGCCGAATTCTCACATTAAGCTGATGCACAATGAATTAGTTACAAAGAAGCATCTCATAGGTGAGGAAGAATTTATCAAAATCAAAAGACTGTGCAACACATTGCCNAGAATTTTAAGTATGATGCTTGCCATGAAGATTGGGTACATCCGCAAAGGCGTACTCGGGCAACTGGCAGCCTTGATAGGTTTTATATTACCATCTTCTTTACTGATGCTGGTGATTGCCATTTACTATAAGGAATTCGTCAATGATAACTTTAAGATTATTGATCCTTTCCTGTATGGGATGAGGACTTCTGTAATAGCCATATTGCTCTATACAACGCTGGTATATTGTATCCGTTATATTCGTGATTTTAAGTTGGGTGCAATATTTCTTGTAGTGGCCGGTGCGGCTTTGGCTGGTCTGAACATCGTGCTTTTATTGTTTCTCAGTGGAGCTGCCTATGTTTTGTTAAGGCAATTTTCAAGTGTGAAAAAATCATCCCTGATGCTAATTTTGCAGGCTCAACCACAGTTCGTGCTTCCTGTACTTGATAATCAAAAGATATTCTGGGTATTTGTCAAGTTAGGTTCATTGATCCTCGGAAGTGGTTATTTTGTATTTGCATTGATCAAAATGGATCTGGTGGACAATGGCCTCTTCTCTATCAATGCCTTGTTGGACACTGTGGCTTTCAGCTTGTTTGTGCCGGGATCCATTATGGTCGCAGTTACCTTTGTGGGTTATATTATCAGTAGTTGGCAAGGAGCTGCTCTGGCATTGGGCGGTGCATTGGTTCCGATTTTTGTTTATTCCCTGCTTAGTTCGACCCTTTTGTCGCGTTTGATATCAACGGCTTCCTATAAATTATTTTTCAGAGGTGTTCTGGTGGCCTCTCTGGCAGTATTGTTATCCATTATATTTCAGCTGGGGTATGAAACGATTGGAGACATACGTCAGTGGGTTCTGTTTATTTTATGCATGCTTATCATGTTTAAATGGCCGAAATTGAATTTGCTTTGGATAATTATCATAGGAGCCAATCTGGGTTACATCATACTGCATTTCTACCCACTTGCCATTGACTGATGAGGCGGTGATTACGACCATCCGGCGGCTGATTCCTACTACTTTAGCAGTATTAATACTCCGGTCAATGCTTAATATATGCTATCTTTGGACAGTTTTAACATAATATTTTATAAAACTATTTTATTCTTTGTTAAATAATTTATACTTATTGTTATTTTTACACCAAGTATAAAGACTAATCATTGCGATTCTTTGTGCGATTTATCATTCCGAAGTTATCATTTTTGAGAGTTAAAGGGTACTGCCTTTTCATATTTAGGTGGCATTGTATAGTCTTCGATGATGGGAGGATATTTCGTGTATGATATGTAAATTAAAAGATGAAATATTTATTAAATGGAAGAAGTGAAACCATATTTTAAGTTTGGCTTATCAATAGATTGCGTAATATTCGGATATGACAAGGGAGCATTGAAGATATTACTGATCAAACGAAAGGAAGCGCCGTTTTTCAATACATGGGCATTACCGGGCAACCTGGTCAACCCTGACGAAGAACTGGAGTCGGCTGCGGTGAGGATTTTGAAGGAGATTACCGGACTGGAATCGATCTACCTTGAACAGGTGAGGACATTTGGCGAGGTCAACCGTCATCCAATTGGGAGGGTTATCACAACAGCCTATTACTCCCTCATCAATATCAATAATTTCAATCTAGTGCCTGGATCTCTGGCGGAGCGTGCAGAATGGGTCGATATCAAACACGTAAAGCAACTGGCATTCGACCATAATAATATTTTCAATGCATGCTTCAATCATCTAAAGAACAGTATCAGGACCAAGCCTATTGGATTTGAGTTGTTGCCCCAAAAATTTACCCTTTCTCAACTGCAAGGCCTCTATGAGGCAATATTGCAACAGCCATTGGACAAACGTAATTTCAGNAAAAAGATACTTTCGATGAATATCCTTATCGACAATAAGGAACAACAAAGGCATGTAGCGCATCGTCCGGCCAAACTATTTGAATTTGATGAGGATAAATACAATAATTTTCTCAAAGAAGGGTTTACCTTTGATCTTTGATACACAAGCTCTGCTCTACCTGATAAAGCAATGCTTTAATTCCGCTAACGGATATAAAATGACTGGATTTGAAATTTGATACTCTGGATATTGATGAGCGGTTGCTCGAAGGAATTGATGCCATCGGATTCACGGATATGACGCCTGTTCAGGAACAAGTGATTCCTGTGATACTTGAAGGACGTGATGTGATCGCTTCTGCCCAGACCGGTACGGGGAAGACAGCGGCCTTCCTGCTGCCCGTCATCCATAAATTACTTACAGATGATCACGATGAAAGCAAGATCAATTGCATCATCATTGTACCAACCCGTGAATTGGCACTACAAATCGTCCAGACACTGGATGGGCTGTCTTACTTTACAGATATCAGCAGTATTGCAGTATATGGTGGCGGTGATGGACCTTCATTTGCCAATGANAAAAATGCATTGAGTTCGGGCGTGGATATGGTTGTATGTACGCCCGGTAGGATGATTGCTCACCTCAACATGGGTCATGTCGATCTGAGTGATGTCCGGTATCTTGTGCTGGATGAGGCTGATCGCATGCTTGATATGGGCTTTAGTGATGATATCAANAAGATTATCTCCAAGCTACCCCANAAGAGGCAAAGCCTTATGTTTTCCGCTACCATGCCACATAAGATCAGGGAACTTGCCCGAACCTTATTGTCCGATCCTTTTGAACTGAATATTGCCATATCCAAGCCGCCGGANAAAATTACGCAGGAAGCATTTATTGTGTATGAGGCACAGAAAATGTCATTGATCAGGATGGTACTTAAGTCAAAAGATTTTGGCAGTATCATTGTTTTTTGCAGTAAAAAGCAACATGTAAAGGTGCTGACACATGAACTGAAGCGGGCGGGATTTTCTGTCGATGAAGTCCACAGTGATCTGGAACAAACAAAACGAGAACAAACCCTCCTTGATTTCAAGAATAAGAAGCTCAAGATCCTTGTCGCCACCGATGTGTTGAGCAGNGGGATCGATATTGAGGATATCGATTTGGTGGTCAATTATGATGTGCCTAATGATGGTGAAGACTATGCGCACCGTATTGGACGAACTGCACGTGCAGCATCAGATGGCACGGCCTATACCTTTGTATCGGAAAAGGAACAACGTAAGTTCCACGAAATAGAGAGACTACTTGGCAAGGAGGTTACAAAGGCAGTCATACCTGAAAAATTAGGTCCGACCCCATCCTACAATCCAATTGTTGCGAAAAGGAGCAATAAAAAGCGAAATTTCAGGCCTAGAAATCGAAGAAAACCAGGTCCGGGACAAAAGTCATCATAGGGAATCCATGTATTTGACGATCAATTCTTTCAGGTAGCGCTCCTGTGCATCCACTCCGGTCAGGGTAAATGGTTTTACAATATCCCAGTGAGGCCAGCCATCATCATCCAGGCCTTTGTAGGAATAATATCCTTCCGGTTCCAGAAGTGTACATACGGCAAGGTGCATCAAATCCTGTTTTTCCTCCTTACTGTATTNTTTCTTGACTTTACCCAGTTCGCGGATACCTATCAAAAGTAATACCATATTGAGGTCGGGCAATTTTTCCTGATTCATAAAATCCTTAATCTGATGTCGGGCTTTCAACCAGTGAAAGTCCAGTTCCCAATCTTCCATTTTAATCACTGAATGTTGTTTTGATGCGGGAGGCTTTTCTTGCCGCCGGTATGCTTGATAGCCAGCCTATTAAGAGTACAGTCGCCCCCACAACTATGAAATCAATAAAACGCAGGGAAACGGGATAAGTTGTGACCACAAAACCTTCCGGTATGGTGACCAGACCCACAGTCTTTTGAAGAGTATAAAGCACAACTGCGATTACAAAACCAATCAACAAGCCGAGTATAGAAAGAAGCATTCCGCTCCTCAGGAATATTGCCTTTACTCCTCTGTCGCCTAATCCGATTGACTTAAGTATGGCGATGTCCCGTTTTTGTCCAGTACAATCATCCACAGCGCACCAATCATGTTGAATGATACCAGCAGGAGCGTTAGGCAGACTATGGCATATGACATCCATTTTTCGATATTCATTAGTCGCATGAAGGCTTCATCCTGCTGAAACCGATCTTTGACAACAAAATTATCGCCCATTATCTTGCTTATAGCGGTCTTTATATTTTTTACATTTTTTGTTGAATCCAATCTGATTTCCAGCGCTGAAACCTCTTTTTCATACTGGAATAATTCACGGGCAAAATCCAGAGACGAAAGCATATATTCCTGGTCAAACTCCTGTTGTATGGCGAAAATCCCGGCCGGATTAATAAATCGTGTTGTAAATGGTGATTCCATGGGTGAGCGGTTGTGCCTCTTCGGGGTATACACCCTGAGCAATTCGAGCTTGTCCTCGATATCCACGCCAAGTCGTTGTGCTACGCCGGCTCCAATAACCACGGATGGGGGATCCTGACCGTTCAGGTTGTAAGATCCTTCAACGATACTTTGGCGAATAGCAGTGACAAAAGCATAATTTGTATCTACCCCTTTTACTATACCGAAGGTCTGGCTGTTGTGATAGTCAAACAAGGCTAACTCCTCAAGTGTCGCACTTACCCTGTTGATACCATTCAGAGCTTGTAGCTTGTAGACGCTGCTGCTGTCCGGTTCGAAGGTTTTGCCCTCAGCAGGAGTTATCTTGATATCCGGATTGAATTTTGGAACAATCCAGAAATCAGATCCTCAAATCCATTGAATACGGACAAGACAAGGATAAGGGCAGAAGTACCCACAGCGATGCCGAATACAGCAATTGCTGAAATGATATTGATGACATTGGAGGATTTTTTTCCAAAGATGTATCTGACGGCCAGTTTTGCAGAAATGTTCAATACCCGGTATTTGCTCCAAAGATAAAATGATTGGACGGTTTTCAAAGGGAGAAATTATTTCATAGTGATAGGGATCTCTCTGAGAGGGCCTTATCAAAAGCCATCTTATGGTACAATCATCTATGATGAGTGAGGCTTCTGATACTANTTNTTTCAATAGTTCGTGACCGATGCTGCAACTCAGACACTGCAATCGGTCACAATAATGATTTTTCAGCTGTATCAAAGCCTGTGAGTCAAGAGCCGAGTGACTTGGCACGCCAAGTTCCTGCCACATTCGGGTGATATAGTTATCCTCGGNGGGCAATTGGTCCAGCAGTCCTAAAGCCGTTTCCCGGTCACTTCTATTCTGATATTTCCCATAAATAAACATTACGGGGATGATACAATTGATAATAATCAGATTTTTCATCGAGTCGCCCATGACTTNTTTCCGGCCTCCTTCCTTGCCGCCCAACCTGTAATGGAAATTCCAATACACCGGTAAATCTTTGACGGAAAGCAATTNTTTCAATTGTTTTGTAGTCGAACATTCCATTATGGTTGAAAAGAGATGTGGATTAGCCCTGATTAATTCAGCGACTTGTGCTATTCTGATATCCGGGAAATTCTGTGGGTGCATTCGGGAATATTTCCATACAACTCTTGGGATAGAATGTAGATTGTATTTGGTTCGCAGAAATTTGAATTCCGATTTCAGGCAATTAAAATAAGGATCATCCATATCTTGATCCAACATGCCGGACATGCCAAATACATAGGCATGAAGCAGGTCCGNAGAATCGGACAATCTTCCAAATATTTTGAAATCCAATCGGTCTGCCAGCAATGCAAAGGCTTCCTTATTGACATTGGCGCCCATACTTATAAACAATTGCTTATAAANAATCTTTTCCCAATCCTGTGCTGATATTTCAATTTCCTGCTCTACCCAGGCAACGCGGTTTTGGAGCCTTTCTATATTGAGTCGTTCCTTCCAGATGTTCCATACCTGTGGACTGACTTTTTCCGGATGAAGTCGGTTGCACGGAATTCCAATAAGATCCGAGTGTAGGCGAGCGTATTTTTCAACAATAGCCGGGTCAATATAGTCCATGAGCAGCAGTACCGGAATCGGTACTTCATTAGGAGTCTTTACGGTCAGGTCATTGCGGCAGACCACATGAAGGATTACGTNTTTGTAAGCCTGATCGTTCTGATGGCCATGGGCATACCAGTCCGATGAGTTGATGTGCATTTCGATATGACCGGCCAGGATAGTATTGCCTATTCGTATCTTTCCATTGAGAAAGTCAGGGCCACTGTTGGTATTCATATTCCCAAAGTCCAGAATTTCTAGACTTTGGCCATCGGTAAGCCTCAGATTGGTTCGCTCCAATTGTTTGGTTCGCCACAAATAATGCATCAATTGCTCGGAGCGAATTGTGGTGGTAACTTCAGTGAACATAATGAGATATTTATAAAATTAAAAAATGATAATTGATTGGTGATATATGCATGGATCGAACAGAAAAGATGCTTCAAACCCAATATTACAAACCGGCAATAGGCTGGAATCTCCTCTTCAAAGCCACCCTCATCGATGAAACTCGAGTATTGCTGTCCGGCAACGATGATATGGTCTAGCAGCTGAACATCCATAAGATGGCATGCCTCCTTAATCCTGGTGGTCAGGTTCCTGTCTTCCCGACTGGGGCTTCTATTGCCACTCGGGTGGTTGTGGGCGATGACGATAGCGGCAGCATTGGATTGGACTACAATCTTCATGAGATNTTTCATGTCAACAACGGTTCCATGCATTCCTCCCCTTGACACACACACCTTATCTGTTATTTTATTTGCCCTGTTGCACAGTATGACCCAAAATTCCTCGTGATTGAGATCCATTAGTTGCGGAGCTATGGCCCAGTAAGCATCTTTTGAAGATGAAATGACTTCAGAAAGTTGGTTGTTTTCTGCTATTTTTCGTTTGCCNNGGTCCAGGGCGGCTTTGATTTCTATGGCTTTTGCTGGCCCGATACCTTCGATGGCGGTTAGGTCGGCAATGCTTTTGCGGGCCAGATTGCTGATGCTTCCACCACAACTATGGAGGACGTGTTGTGCCAGGCCGATGGCAGAAAGTTTCCGATTGCCTGTCCTGAGAATGATAGCAAGTAGTTCAGCGTCACTTAATGAAGATGAGCCGAGTGTTTGAAGTTTTTGGCGGGGTTGATCTTCCCCATTCATTTCTTTGATGATGAGTGGTTTCATATGGATGATTTTGTGCACGCTAAGTTAATACTCTCTCTCGGAATGGAAAATATATTTGTGGATTAATTTTTCAGAAAGGATAATCTCAGCCGGAGATATCGTTAAATTAAAAGTACTAAAAGAGCAATGTTAAAGACCTGTTGTAATTCGGATACCGTAACTTCAGATTAATCAAGACTCTTTATTTTTTTGTTTTGTACGCATAGTTTGTTCTATTTCTTTCAAAACAGTTGTGGCTTCTTNTTTGAATTCCGCATCACCACTTGCTAAATATTTTTNTAACAAAGAGCGTGCAGAGGCATAATGCTTGTTGTTGATTTGCATGGAAGCATGACGAAACAATATCTTAGGATTCCAATTCAGGGCGTATGCTTGTTCCATGAGCTTTGTTGCTTCACGAATTTTTCCTTNCCTGGTTAAGATGATTGCCTTGTTCTGGAGATTGCTTTCCAGATTGTTGTCCTTTGCCAGCTCGATTGCGATGTCGATGTATTCCAGGGCTTTTTCCTGATTTCCGGTATTTAGGTAGGAGTTGGCCAATAATGTCAGGCCTTGCTCGCCAATGGAATTGTCATTGACTGCACTTAACAACCAGGGAATACATGACTTATAGTCTTCGAGATAATAATAGGCATATCCTGTAAATAGATTCCACCGGCTTGAATCACTGTTGATACTCATACCTCGGGTACCTAGTTCTGCCGCTTCTGTGTAGTTCTTCAGAGCATAAGCAATACGCATATTGATAAAGATTAAGTCAGGATTGCGTGGATTTTTCTGTAGCCCGGTATTAGCCACCTGTCCGGCAAAATCAAACAAGGATAAGTTATACAATACTTTAGCAAGAAGATTATAACTTTCCATGTCAAGGTCATTGAGCCGGATTGCCCGATCAAGTAAATTGATAGCTTCCGAGAATTTCTTTTGTGGAATCATTTGTTCTGCAACAATTCGGCAATAATAACCGTTGGCTGTATCGATTTCAAGTAGGCGTTGATATGTTGTTAGTGAGCTGTCTCTGAAGCCCAACTGGCCATAGGTTTGAGCGAGAAGAATGAGAATATCCGCTCTTGAGGGGTCTAATGCCGTCGCATTTTNTAAATAAATTCTGCTATCAAAATAATTGCCTGTCCGGTTGTGGCAATAGGCCAGTTGGTACAAGGCATCCACATTGTCGGGGAATTCCCTGATTACCGAATAGAAAACCTCACGCGCCCGATCGAACTGGTACGATTTGATCAATGAATCGCCTACAGCTAATTCAACTGCCGGTGTTTNTTGTGCGTTGGCGAAAACCGTGGAAAGAAAAATCAGAGCAAAGTATATATTTTTCATAGCGAACAAATATATAACTAAATATTAAGTTATATTAGAATCTTTACATACAATTTGCCTTTATTCCGCAACTTTATTAGTTCCTGATGCAATTATGCAGACAGGATCTCGGTATCCCTTGCATCATGCAAAGGGACAACCGGTTGGAAAGTCCGGTTAATCTATTATGTGGATAGGCGTATGTTTACCGTTTTACTATTTTATAAGTCATTTCACGATAGTGCAAAANATACATTCCTGAAGGTTCGTTACTCAAGTCGATGTATTCCGGTATTTGTCTGAAAGATTGCAAAATTTTCCCATTAGCATCAAACAGTGTGGCCGGAGATGCGTGACTTTTCTNTTTATATAGCAGATAAATCTTATCAAAACCCGGATTGGGTGAGATAAACAGTTCATTTTCCGGATGGATTTCGGCGGATTTAATCTGCGAATAAAGGAAACTACCATTGGCATTGTTTGACCTCAGCCGATAGTAATACCGCCCTGCCGGAAGGCCTTTATCTTCATACCTGTATATTTTTTGCGATTTGTTGGGCGATAATTTGGTTATTGGCAGGAATGCATCATCCCCGGTACTACGTTCCAATACGAATTCCGAAATATCTGAAGATGAGCCTGTTATCCATTGAATTGACACCTTCTCTCCGCCTGTAACGTTTACATCAAAGCTGATTAGCTGAAATACCGGTAACGGGAAGTCTGTCTCTGGTTTATAAGGAAGACATGAATTGTTTATACAGGCCAGATATTTAGGCGCGGAGTTGGTAAATGGTGGTTGCAAGTACATATCCGGCAGGTGTCCCCATGAGCCATAAACACTTTCCTGTACTCCGGATAGTGTAAATGCCATGGCTAGTTTGTTGCCGTGATCTCTTATGGACTTCAACACATCATTGTATAAAGTATACATGCTTTGGAGATATTGTGCATCGTACATGGCTTGTTGATAGGGGTGATCATTGAAGTCTGCGTAGTGTTGTCCCCCTTCATAGCTGACTATGGTTTTACCGAATACTTTGATATTGCGATAGTCCTGGAGAACATCATTAAAGAATCCCGGAGACCCTGATGAACCGAAATAATTGTTCCTTGCATTAAGGTTGACATCTTCGCCTGTCGAGCCGGCCGATAATGGCGGATTGCCGCTCGGGCTGTGATTCAATCCGAAATAGTGGGTTGGTGACCCCATATCCCATTCATTTGCGGATAATTGGGCCATTATTTCTTCATTCAGGTAGTTGAATCCTCCTTGTATACCCAATACGCGCTTCAGCCGATGTGTCTGACCTGCAAATACATTGGTCCAGATATTGAATATTCGTTTTGCTTTTTCTGCGTAGGCTCTACCATAGTTTAGGTTGGGGGNGCGTGTGTTGTTGTTGTAGTGCGCTTGCTCGAATATCCAGTTCCAGACCTCATTGCTGTATTCAAGATAAATTTTTCGGTCAGGACTGAAATTGTCGCGGAAAAGAATTGCCATTTGAGTTACAAAGTCATCATCAGCCCGATGAGGTACGCATACCCAAATATCCTTCCCCAGTTCATTGCCCAGCGCTGCCATCATTTCATNAGGCGCGCCCCTTGAAGTTGAATAAGTCACATCGCCCGGCAGGGGTCTTTGATTCCAACTCTCCAATGGACTTCCATTAGTGGCTCCCCAATCCATAAACCGGATGGTCGAGAAGGGCGTCAATCGGCTTANAANAACAGGGTTGAAAGTATGTTCATTAAGGTTGACATTTTCTTCAGACGCTTTTAAAATTTTAAAATTGCGCATGTGGTTGGCCTGATCGGAGAAGGATACATCAATCCAGATATTACCGGAAGTGGCAGGTACGGTAAATAATATCCTGCCCGGGTTTTGCTGGTCTGTCTGAGCTCCATTGAGCGTAAATGTGCCGTTTCCTTCATACAGGAAGACATATTGTTCATTGGCGCGCAGATTGCCATTGTTGGTTGACAATACAAATCTTACCAAGGTATTGGGAGAGGCTGTCGTCGGTTGAGGTAAGTATAAAGGATAGTGGTTGGCATCCCGGATAATCTGTGATGCTACATCACTATCCCAACAATTACATCCTTCGTGAAAGGTGGTGATGTCGCGGATATGTTTGGCGCGGTTCAAGAAGGGATGTTCACCATTCCAGTCCGCTATTCCTGTGACATTCATCCCCATTTCAAGACCACATTGATAAGCGCTCCAGCCGGTGCAGGTTGTTGAGTCGGTTGTCATGTTCAATGTATAGGTATCTTCACAACCATTTGATCCGGTGATGGTGGCGTAATATACCCCATTTGCGAGATTGTGAAATTCATTGCCATTCGTTGGTGTCCACGTTATGCCTGCGCTACTCTGGAAAGTGTATTGAGCGTTGCCTGCCTGTCCTGCATTGATCCTTATTCTTCCATTGTCTTGCAGGCAGGAGGCTTCATTGATCATGGTGATTGAGCTTAAGCAGGGAAAAGAACCATTGCTATTAAAAATGGTTATTTGTTTGGTCAATACGCCGGTAAGCCCTGAAGGAGCTGTGACTGTAAGAGTCACCGATATCTGACCATATACATTGGAAGGGTATGTATGGGAGGATGAAACACCGGATGATTCCGGGCTTCCATCGCCCCAATTCCAGGAATAGCTCAGGCTTCCTCCGTCCGGATCAAAGGATGCGCTGCCATCGACTGAAACGCTGAGTGGCGCCTGGCCGGATGCCGGGGTCACGGTAAAATCTGCAATAGGGGGTAGAGAAATATCGACTCCACTGTCCGGAGCCGCCACGGCGTAGGAAGATGCGAATCTGAATTCATCCATCAGGCCATTCCCGGCAACATCGCCCAGATAAGCGGAAAGTGAACGAACCCTGAGCAGCATGTTGGTTGTTTGGGAAATGGAAGGCATGGATGGAGGTCCGGCATAACCCAGTTCTGAAGGGTTGATATACATATTGATGACCGTGTTGCCTTCATTAAAGTCAATACGTGCAACAAGTAAGGCTGTTGAGCCAATGATTACAGGGACTGTAGAAGTAAACACATCATTACCTATCTTCAACGACCATCTTCTTTCACCACCTACATTGGATTCGTTGCCAAAATATCCAAAACTAACTCTATTGTCTTGACTACAATTGTCGCACCACGCTATGGAAGACCCATGCAGCGTATAGGAAATATTTTGGTCATTATTCTGACTTTNTTGGACCAAGGCACTTACCCAAAGTGTCGTACCGGTGTTGCTGCCGATTCCGTTATTTTCTGAAATATAAGAGGCAAAAGGACCTGCGGGGTTGCAATCTANGGCTCTCCCACTAGTCAGATAACTTTCACCACCCGTAATTGCCATATCGGATTGTTGGAGTCCGGCAAAAGTGAGTCCGGGTCCATAATAAAGGTAGCCGTCGGTATTGTCGTTCTGGACGGTCCAGGTATCTGCCCATCCGGTCCCACCGGAGCCACCATGCAGCGGAGATCCTGCAGCGCCAGACATGCCATCGTAGGCCAGGTAGATGTTTTGAGAAAATAGATTAATGCAGGAAAAGCAGAATGCCAGAGTCAAGGTAAAATGATTTAAAAGGCGCATTGTGTTAAAGATTTAGGTAGTAACAATGATTATTCACGGATGATGAGCAAAAAGGATCGATTAATCCGGGTCAATATTAAGTATATTTACTAAAATATGGAAATTTTCAAATTACTTTTAGTCAAATTAAAAATTTTAACATCAAACTGAACTTCCGGTAAACAAAGCCTCGGTGTAATACAATAATTATCGGTTTTGTAAAACATATTCAATTGTTGTCTTCCTCTGAATTTTACCGGATAATGTCCTGGAAAAATTAAGTACGAAATATAACTTCTTGGGACGTTCATATTTTGTCAGACATTGATCCATTATATTGGACAATTTGTCTTGTTGTTCGTAACTCCAGGCCTCTCCTTCAATGAAGAGGCAAATTTTTCTCCGAAAATAGGATCCGGAATGCCGGCAATGAAATAATCTCTATCGATGCAGGTATTTAATTTTTCTCGATCTCCTCCGGAAACAACTTGATTCCTCCACTATTGATGACATGGTCAATCCTACCCCGCCATACAAAGGCATCATTACCCTGTAAATCGACTATATCATTGGTCACGACGGGCCTCCACGAATGGTGCCTGATGACCAGACAACTTCTTTCGTCCACGGTTAATTCCACTCCAGGCAATGCTTTATACACACCGGAAGCATCCGGCCCGTTAACCCTTCTTAGGGCGATATGGCTCAATGTTTCTGTCATGCCGAATCCGTGGTATATTGCCGCTTGCCACATCTGGAGTTTTTGTTCCAGGTCCGGACTGACAGGCCCGCCACCCAATAGGATGGTATCAATATTCCCTGTATCATTGGCTTCGCTGAGTTGCATAGGTGTAAATGGTGCAAAATTGATCTTGTCCTGAGCGCCCAATTCTGTAATCGGATGATGAGAGGGGCGAATATATTTTAGATTCAGATGGCTGTATAGCGCTCTAACCACCATCATTTTGCCGGCTATATGGCTGACTGGCAGACTCAACAAGGCTGTCTCTCCCGGTTGAAAACCGAAAAAACGAGCTGTTGCAGCAGCACTTTGAAGCATTCTCGCTTTTGGGATACAGATTGCTTTAGGAGTTCCGGTGGAGCCGCTTGTTTTGACTTCCAAATCCTCCCTATCATCCAGCCATTGGGATAAGAATTGGCTAAGTTGGGTGTAGTGTTCCTCACTTTGTGCATTACAAAATTCGAGGATTTCCGGGCCTTCGAGTGAGGTTCCGTTCAAGTTGAGCGAGATATAATCAGCAGGCTTCATGTCAATGAAGAGAAATCCCATGTTTGGTCACGACGATAGTGGTTNNCTTGTGCATCGACATGATAGGGTGACGGAAAATTATTGGAATAGAGCATGCCCGTGCCTAATCCATAAGCATGTGGCGATGCTGTCAACGCCGCATACTGAGCGATTGCGTTGAGGCCTATATTGCTTTCCAATGCAGAGGTGATGATGCGATAACCTCCTATATCTTCCAACAGTGCTGTCCAGTCATCACATGCCTTAAAGCCGCCAAGAAGTGCAGGCTTAAGAATCAGGATTGCGGGCCGGATGGTCTCTATCAGTTCTCTTTGCCGATTGGCTGTATTGATGCCGATTAGCTCTTCATCCAGAGCAATCTTAATCGGGGAATCCTCCACCAGGCGTGCTGTCTCCTGCCATTGGCCTGCCCGAATCGGTTGTTCTATATAATGGATACCATATTTGGCCAGTCTGTCTAGTTTCTCTTTAGCTTCTGTAGGAGTAAAGGCCCCATTGGCATCGAGACGTATTTCCACTTCATCTGAAGAAAATTCGCGCCGGATATACCTGATAAGTTCCAATTCTGATTGAAAATCGATAGCCCCTACCTTGAGTTTGATTGAAGTATAGCCTTCTGACAATTTGGTTGTAACCTGTTCCATCATGTAGTCATGTGGTCCCATCCAAATCAGTCCGTTGATCGGAATTGAGAATCCTTCGTCGCCAATAACCTGTGGAAAAATTTCCTGTTTGCAATCATTTTGCCAATCCAGCAACATCATCTCCATACCAAATCTAATCGATGGCCAATTGCTCAATTCAGACAGGAGATTTTCTCCTTCCTCTGGTATTCGTCTGCATATTTCCTGTAGCTTATCTTCATAATCCGGCCTGTCGTCATAGGAAAGTCCTTTGAACAGATTGCATTCACCCAAGGCGATTTTCCCGTCTTTCCTCATTGTAACGATATAGGTATCCTTGGTATGCAGCACACCTCGGGAGGTGCCTCCAGGCCTCCTGAACAACAATGAGTATTTTTGAAAACTGCAATCCATCCCGTTGAATGACAATATAAAGAGCAAATATAATTAATTGCTGTCTTAGCATATTTTTCAATTATAAAATAAAAGGTCAAATTGCTTCTTAGAGGGCGCTATCCACTTTTACTTTAAGGTATAATGGTAATTATATCACTGTTTCTTATTGTACAATTCCCGGACAGAGAACTGGTATAGAATACGGTTTAGGTGCTATATTTTGTTTTTTCTTCTTTATTGTAGCGGGTTTGTTCTGAAGAATAATTAAAATGGAATGTCTATCCTGTTTTTTGATGGTTGGAGATGGTTTGGGTTTTAAGCCATAACGGCAAAAGCTGGCACTATTCATCCTTGTTCCCTATTGTATAAATGTTATCAAAAACTTTCATTTGCATTGAGAACAACTGGCAAAGAAATGTAGGCCGTTTATTTTTGAGAAAAGTGGGGTTCTTTTGTTTCATTTGGACAATGGGCAGTGTTCGTGAGGTTTACAGGACCAATAGATATGTTTGGAAGAGCAAGGTTAAAGAAAAGACAATGAGCAAATGATAATTAGTCATTTAGGGCTAACAGTGATGTTAATCAGCCTTGTGCATAGGGTTAAGGCTTTGGAATCAAAGAACTCACACCAGACCGGATACACTGGCTGCATCGCCAAATTTATTGAGAGGAAGAATCTAGAAGAATGAGTGGTACTCATTAGAAAGAGGCATCTACGCCATCAATAATAATTAAAATTAGTCTTAGTAGAGGATTACGTGCAAAATTTGTCGGTTGGCTGGTTGGTATAGTCGATGATCGAATCATTCATTTCGAAAAATTTCAAAAAAGTTCTGTTTGTATAGAACATTTTTTCATTCTAAATGTAATTGTTAGCACAATGTAAGGCCATCTTTCATCGTTATTCTCAAATGGTAAATTGTGTTAGGACGATGCGATAATAGTGACTTTGGCAGGTTTCATTAGGGCTGAGTTTTCATATGGTGAGTAGAAAACCTTCTAAGGAACATCGCCAGATAACGGTCAACGGCATAATTTTCCATAAAACGAATTTATTTAAAAACAAACGAGTCATGAATATTGAAGTAAAATCTACTGCTGAATTCAACGATTTCGCAGCACGGCGAATTCTTTCCATTATCGAAGCAACTGTAGATCACCAGGGGCATTGTACTGTCGCGTTGTCCGGAGGAAACACACCAAAGGAAGTCTATGCCCATATAGCCAATCTTTATCCGGAATACGATATCAACTGGAGGCGGGTTTTCTTNTTTTGGGGAGATGAAAGGATGGTTAGCATTGAGGATGCCAATAACAATGCCCATATGGCGTATGAGTATATGCTGGATGCCTTGCCTGTTCCTGATTTTAACATATTTCCTTTTCGGACAGAACTGGGTGCCGAAGCAGCCGCCGCAGATATGGAGGANAAAATCAGAAATCATTTTGATGTACTCACCATAAATGCGTTCGATCTTACCTTGTTAGGTCTTGGAGAGGATGGCCATACATTGTCATTATTTCCGCATTCATATGCGATGAAAGTTATGGGGCAATGGGTCTATGGATATTATGTCAATGAGAGAATGGGACACCGGGTTACTTTCCTGCCTGTACCGATCAACAATTCGATGAATACTCTTTTTCTGGTCAAAGGCGAAAATAAAGCCGAAGTTGTGAAGCATGTCCTGTTCGGCCGAAAAGATATTGACTTGTATCCTGCTCAGGCAATACGACCAAACAATGGCAAACTGGAATGGATTCTGGATGAATCCGCGGCGGCCAAGGTAAAGAAATAATAATTTGTTGGTAAAAACTCCTGCACCGATTGTCAAGAGCAGGTAGGTGATTCGAATTGCATTTGTGATTTCCGGGTGCGGTTGTACTATTTTTCAAATAAAGGTCCATCACAAGCATGATGTTAATTGGAGGAAGGATATTATTGGTTTGGAAATATCTTTTGCCTCCCGTGACGCACCATCAGATATTTAATGGAAAAAGAGATTAAAAATAGCCTTTAAGGGTTTTGGGGTCAGCCGCCATTCGATCCGGGAATATTTATCAAAACTAACAGGGGACAGGGGTTTGGCCAATATTCCAAAAAACCGCTCCTAAATATGGGGAAACGGAGCGGTTTTAAGTATTAGAGTATCTCAACCGAGGTTGAGCAAAATTTTCGTGCATGAATCTATTGACAATCAATGTCTTCGAAAATGATTATTCAAAGATAGGCATTGTTGTAAAAATACATATGTAGTATTTTAACTACAAAAAGTCTCAGATTGCTGTCAATATATAACGGATAGGTTGTAAATTGAGGCGATTTTGTGCATGAAACGATTTTTCATTTATTTCATTGGCTCTCGGCTCTCCCTGTCATTATTATAGGTACAGGCTCTCTTCGTATTATACGGCAACTTATGGAATCATGAGTAGGGCGGGCCATGGCACATCAGTGTGCATTCAACTTATCGGTCAGGAAAGACAATGCTCAATTACAGAAAATGCGCAAGGACAGGTATTCTCCGTTTACAGAAAAGCGGTCAACCCTTTAATAGACCTTAGTCATCATTCCATAATCACCTGAAGGATGGCAGACAAGATCAGATACCTTTCATGTTTTGTGTTGACCTACTGGGTTCTTCGGTTAATTTTTTCATCTGTATTTATCAGGGCAGGGGAAGGTTTGGTAGTGGGTGAGGCCAACCGGAACATTTCCGGTTGGGGAGATCCCCGCCTGACATTGCAAGCAGCAACTCCATTCTATGGTTCTTTGCTTTTCTATGATATATTATTGATCATCACTATAATATCAATCTATCTNGGGGTATGGCTACGCTCGAGGTACCTCGGGAAGGTGAAAGCTCGTCTGAAGCAAAACATGGAACGGCAGACAGAGGTTTTACATCACAATATCATTAGGCTTGAACAATCCGAAAGAAGGCTCCTGGAAAGCAACAGGATGAAGGATGAGATTACTGCCATGATTCTGCATGACCTGAGATCCCCTATCCGATTTGTTAAGTTGATGGCGGCGTACCTGGAGAAAAATTTTGACACTATGCCTACTAAGCAGCTTGAGCAAAGGATTTCCGCCTTGAAAAGCTCCACATCTGCTTTGAATGAGTTTACGGAACAATTCTTTACCTGGGCGGCAAGCCAGCATCAGGATTTTAAAGTCAACAAAGTATTTTTTGATTTGAAGGATTTATTCTTAGAGATCAAATCTCTCTATCAGGATATTCTTGTTATCAACGAAAACGAAATAGTCATTGAGCCATGTTATATCATAGCTTTGACTGACAGGCAGATTCTTTCTACCATCATCCGGAACATCGTGGACAATTCCAACAAGATTATGAAGAAAGGCAGGATTCACATCAGTGGTAATGTTGAATATGGCGGGGTCAACATATTTGTTACCGATAATGGGCCTGGCTTTGAAAAGGAAAAACTTCAAAAATTTCTGGGCAATGGCCAACTGGCCACGCCCGGAGGTCATGGCAGTATCATTCTTCGCAATCTGATCAAGATCATTGAAGGAAGGCTTGAAGTGTACAGTGAAGAAGGTATAGGGACTATTTTCAAGATAACTTTGCCGAGTCAGGGATAAAACCGTACTGTTCAGCCAGCTTGATTAGCTCCACTACCGAATGGGTTGATGTTTTTTGAGAATCCGGGATTTGAATGTGCTTGCAGTTGTCTGACCTATATTCAGCTCATTGGAAATCTCAAGTACACCATAACCCTTGAATAACAGATTCAGGACTTCCAGCTCGCGCGGTGACAGATTGACAAATGGATTGGGATTCTGGTCATTAATCAGTCTTTGCTGATGTTCCGAAACATATTTTTCGCCCTGGCACACTGCTGCGATTGCTTCCTTGAGTTCTTCATCACTGGATGCCTTATGTACAAAGCCATATGCCCCCAGTTCGTGTGCCTTTATGGCATAGAATTCCTCGGAGTTGACACTTACTACCAAGATACGAAGGCTGGGACTTATCTCCCTGATTTTTGTAGCATTGGCAAACCTTCTATTCCAGGCATGTTGAGGTCGGTCAACAACACGTCGTAATAAGATTTTTTTAACTTACTGATAAGTTCAAGGCCATCTGAAGCAAAATCGATGGACACATCTTCATCAACTGTGTCCCTGACTAAGATCTCAAGACCAACTCTCACAGCAAAGTGATCATCAGCTATTATAATCCTTAGCATAGTATTATAATTAATAGATTAATAAGAGGTTAATATGAAACAAATATAATAAATTTTTGGTTTGATCCAAATTCTTTTTGTATAAAGTTTGTAATTAAAGTCATTTGTCTTGTTCAGATATTGATTGCATTGAATAAAACAGGGATGAGAATGTTTTATTTGTTGGTCAATGGTTTTCGGAGGTTAGGGCTTGAAATGCCTATATCAGGGACAGATATTCCAATGGCATAAAGAACTGATATTTACTGTGTGGAATTGTTCCTCATTTTCAGAATAAATTATGCGGAATGACATTCAGTGACAGTGAGGGAGGAGCTTTTGGTCTTTCTGGCATAGTTTCAGAATTCGGGGCTTTATGGCTGTTACACCATCAGGTATTTGATTTTGGGTGAATTTGAAATTATGTTCAATTTTACATTCCAATTCAAAAGTTATTTCAAAACTTTACCTTTGTAGGATGCCATACCCACATCAGGTTGTAATTGTTATTCCTGTATACAAACCATTTCCCGATCCCGAAGAAATCCGGGCATTGAGAAGGGCTGTCAGCGTATTCAGCAGGCATCCTATCCGGTTATTAGGCCCTGATGATATAGATTACAGTGTGTATCTGGATGCCGGAATTGATAGATGCTCCATCATTCAGATGCCCGGCCACCATTTTCGNGGGATTAAAGCCTACAACCGTCTTTTGTGCAGTAAGGGATTCTATGCTATCTTCGACGACTTTGAGTATATATTAATATTTCAAACGGATGCCTGGGTTTTCCGGGATGAACTCTCCGAATGGTGCGAGAGAGGCTATGACTATATTGGATCTCCGTGGTTGTGGAGGCCCGAGCGGGTTAAGAATAGTCAAATATTGGATCTGTGGCCATTGATGAAGGGACGTGTGGGTAATGGGGGTGTAAGCNNCTTCGTAAGATTAAGGTAATGAAGAAATATGCTTTATTGGCTCGTATNTTTTTTGCCCTAACTGCCAAAAATGAAGATTTTATCTGGTTGCTGGTTTCCCTGTTGCCCGGTGTAAGGATNAANAAACCGAATGCTGACGAGGCTTTAAAATTCTGCATTGAGATGGAACCTGAAGAGGCTTTGAACAGGACAGGCAGCCTGCCTTTTACCGTACATGCCTATATGCGTTATGGAGCTGATTACTGGAAGGCTTATATGCCGGATTAAGAAATGCTTTTCACATTTGAATACAGCTCCAATATTTGTCGATGTAAAGAAAAGTGGTATGCCGGCAAAGTAGATTAGAGTATCTAAGCTTTTGATAGCTATAGAGTTCAAAAGTTGGGAAAATGAGTAATGAGGGGGAGACTTTGCATTGGTGAAATGTCTATGATTATGTTTCTATTTCCCGATTTGCACAGATTATTGACATCCACCCTTTAGGCCATTAAACCTAATTGCCTATAAAAAATTGATTCTAATGAAAATTTAGATTGATCAAGACGCAATAGCTGGTTTTTAATCAAAAATATTTTACTTGTAAACAATAATAAAATGATAAATACTGTTTAAAGAGAGAAAACAATTTTATGTAGCATTTTTATCTATTTGTATCTATGAGCCAAATTTGTACAAAACAAAATTCCAATTCCACTTCAAATAAAATCAAAAATTTCTCCTACTTTTTGTCAATGAGACACCGGATAATCCCAATTCTCCTATAACATTGAAGCAGCTTTTGCCGGATGTTCGCTTTGAGCCTAAGAAATCCACCCTTGAAGCCATTTTGGCATACAGTCGCAAGAGATAACCACTAAGCAGGGAAAGATTGTTGTATCTACGGTCTGGTAGAAAGGAATAATCGTCATAACACAATTTTACGATCATATTCTGATACAAAAGTATCATGGATCATTGACTGGATCAGATAAGTAGCCCTTGTGTGATAGGTCTGGTAGTTAAGAAACTCACCCTGTAAAATATACGGAGAATAATTACATCACAAAGTGGGTCATATCTTTAAAGATATCCACCCGCATGGCGATATCCAGATGATTGATGCTTTTAAGTTTGGCCAAGGAGAAATCCTCCACGCAGAAGGATGCCATTACCGATGCATATACAATGGCTCTCTTCATGTTCTCGAATGACAGATCTTCAGTTCTCGCCAGATAGCCTATGAATCCTCCTGCAAAAGTATCCCCGGCGCNNCGGTCGGATCTATTACTTCAGACACAGGAAGTGCCGGGAAGGAGAACATTCTACCTTCGCGGAATAGCATGACACCGTGTTCGCCCTTTTTGATGATTAGGTATTTAGGTCCCATCCTGTATATCTTTGCAGCGGCTGCAGCCAGGGAATATTCTCCACTGAGCTGGCGTGCCTCTTCGTCGTTGATGGTAATGACGTCTACCATCCTTAGTACCTTTTGAAGACTGTCCCATGCTACATCCATCCAGAAATTCATGGTATCCAGAACGACTAGTTTAGGGCGTCGTGTCATTTGTTGCAGAACATTCATCTGTACTTCAGGAGTCAGATTGCCAAGCATGAGATAATCGGCCGTACGGAAAGATTGTGGCAGTTTGGGTTGAAAATCGGCCAGTACATTGAGGTCTGTAATCAAAGTGTCCCGTTGGTTCATGTTGTCATGGTATCTGCCCGCCCAGAAAAAGGATTTTTCATCCTTACGAATCTCAATGCCTGAGATATCAATGCCGAGAGAAGTCATTTCATCTAATTCCTGCTGTGGAAAATCGCCGCCGATAACTGATACGATACCTTGATTTTCAACAAAGAATGAAGCTGATCGGCTGATGTAGGTGGCCGCTCCACCTATGACTTTACCTGCTTTCCCTCTGGGAGTTTCTATATCGTCAAATGCGACTGTTCCAACGGTAACTAATTTCATGAAAAATAATTTTGCACAAAGATTAGAAAAATTAAATAATTCATTTTAGTTTTGCCCTGCTTTTTGAGAGAAGAGGATAAGAAAGTTAACATCTTTCGGTATTTTCGACAAAAAGCCGATCTTGAAAGTTAGATCAAAGAAGAAACATTCCTCCTTAGCTCAGCCGGTTAGAGTCATGGAATTCCATGATTAATCAGCGGGTCGGAGGCTCAAGTCCTGGAAGCAGGCTTGAAAAGAAAAGAAACATTCCTCCTTAGCTCAGCCGGTTAGAGTCATGGAATTCCATGATTAATCAGCGGGTCGGAGGCTCAAGACCTGGAAGCAGGCTTGAAAAAGAAAGAAACATTCCTCCTTAGCTCAGCCGGTTAGAGCATCTGACTGTTAATCAGAGGGTCGTAGGTTCAAGTCCTACAGGGGAGCGAGAGGGGTCGAGTAATCGGCCCCTTTTTTATATAGGAAATCACCTAAAGATGCATTACTTGTATATATTATATTCAGTTAGTTCAGATATCTATTATGTCGGGATAACGAATAATCCGGCAAAGCGATTAAGTGAGCATAACGAAGGCGTCCATTGTACATTTACCTCAAAACACAGGCCGTGGGAGATCAGGGCTGTATTTGAAGTGGGAGAGAGTTTGGGAAAGGCAATGGTTATAGAGAAGTTTATCAAGAAGAACAGGTCGACCCGGATGATGCAGTTGTTGTGTGATGAGTCATATGTGCCTGATGGTCGGCTGTCGGGAATGAGACGAGTCATTGAGTATTAAATCCTCCTTAGCTCAGCCGGTTAGAGTCATGGAATTCCATGATTAATCAGAGGGTCGTAGGTTCAAGTCCTACAGGGGAGCGAGAGGGGTCGAGTAATCGGCCCCTTTTTTATATAGGAAATCACCTAAAGATGCATTACTTGTATATATTATATTCAGTTAGTTCAGATATCTATTATGTCGGGATAACGAATAATCCGGCAAAGCGATTAAGTGAGCATAACGAAGGCGTCCATTGTACATTTACCTCAAAACACAGGCCGTGGGAGATCAGGGCTGTATTTGAAGTGGGAGAGAGTTTGGGAAAGGCAATGGTTATAGAGAAGTTTATCAAGAAGAACAGGTCGACCCGGATGATGCAGTTGTTGTGTGATGAGTCATATGTGCCTGATGGTCGGCTGTCGGGAATGAGACGAGTCATTGAGTATTAAATCCTCCTTAGCTCAGCCGGTTAGAGTCATGGAATTCCATGATTAATCAGAGGGTCGTAGGTTCAAGTCCTACAGGGGCGAGAGGGGCCGAGTAATCGGCCCTTTTTTATTATATAGGAAATCACCTAAAGATGTATTATTTGTATATATTATATTCAGTTAGTTCAGATATCTACTATGTCGGGATAACGAATAATCCGGCAAAGCGGTTAAGTGAGCATAACGAAGGTATCCATTGTACATTTACCTCAAAACACAGGCCGTGGGAGATCAGGGCTGTATTTGAAGTGGGGAGAGTTTGGGAAAGGCAATGGTTATAGAGAAGTTTATCAAGAAGAACAGGTCGACCCGGATGATGCAGTTGTTGTGTGATAAGGATTTTATTCCGGATGGTAAATTATCGGGAATGAGACGAGTCATTGAGTATTAAATCCTCCTTAGCTCAGCCGGTTAGAGTCATGGAATTCCATGATTAATCAGAGGGTCGTAGGTTCAAGTCCTACAGGGGAGCGAGAGGGGTCGAGTAATCGGCCCCTTTTTTATATAGGAAATCACCTAAAGATGCATTACTTGTATATATTATATTCAGTTAGTTCAGATATCTATTATGTCGGGATAACGAATAATCCGGCAAAGCGATTAAGTGAGCATAACGAAGGCGTCCATTGTACATTTACCTCAAAACACAGGCCGTGGGAGATCAGGGCTGTATTTGAAGTGGGAGAGAGTTTGGGAAAGGCAATGGTTATAGAGAAGTTTATCAAGAAGAACAGGTCGACCCGGATGATGCAGTTGTTGTGTGATGAGTCATATGTGCCTGATGGTCGGCTGTCGGGAATGAGACGAGTCATTGAGTATTAAATCCTCCTTAGCTCAGCCGGTTAGAGTCATGGAATTCCATGATTAATCAGAGGGTCGTAGGTTCAAGTCCTACAGGGGAGCGAGAGGGGCCGAGTAATCGGCCCTTTTATATCTAGGTAAAATCGCCTAAAATGTACTACATCTTGTAATGTTCAAAATACTCTGATGACAGTATCTATTGTAGCATTATGGGCAATACTTTCAAGTTTAAAAATGTATTAAAACTTTCGATTTAGTATTTATTATTACACAAAGGATAGATAACTACTTTCCAATGCAAAACTTGCTGAATATCGTACCCAAAATATCCCGGTCAATGTCCACGCGTCCGGTCAATTCTCCAATGTATCGCAGGCATTCGTGAATTTCTATGGCAAGCAGATCACCACTAAGACTTTCGTTGAGGCCGGTTTTTATTTTGTCGAGGCTAACCGAAATTTNTTGGAGAATGTCGCGATGCCGCACATTTGTGATGATGGTTTGGTCAGTATTGATTTTGCCTCCTACTGCCTTTTCGAAGATGACTTGCTTGAGGGAGTCGATCCCCAAGCCGGACTTAGCATCAGTAAGGATATAGGGAGAATCAGCACTTTCGATAGATGAGTCGGTTGAAATGTTTTCCTGCCATAATAAGTATTTCGTATAGACCGGGATGGTCTTAGACGAAAATTCCTTTAGCCATTGAAATTCATCGTAGAGGTTCTGTCTGTCATCAAAGCTAACAAGGCTATTCATGTCCACGAGGTAGAGGATGATATCCGATTGGGTGGCATTGTTGCGGGAACGCTCCATACCGATGCTTTCGATGATATCGGTTGTATGTTCACGGATACCGGCTGTGTCGATGAGTCGGAACAGGATACCGTTGATGTTGAGGGTTTCTTCGATGGTGTCGCGCGTTGTACCGGCTATGTCGCTGACGATGGCACGCTCTTCATTGAGCAGGGCATTGAGTAGGGTTGATTTTCCGGCATTGGGCTTGCCGATGATGGCTACGCTGATGCCTTTCTTGATGACATTGCCCAGTCGGAACGATTCCAGCAGGGAGCTGGTTTTTTCCTTGAGGGTATCGATCAGCACCAGAAACTGTTTCCGGTCAGCGAATTCCACATCTTCCTCACTAAAGTCAAGTTCCAATTCAATTAATGAGGCAAATTCTACGAGCTTTGTTCGCAGGTCATCAAGATCTCTTGAGAATCCTCCGCGCAGTTGATTTAGTGCTGTATGATGAGCAGCAGCACTTTCTGCCGCTATCAAGTCGGCTACAGCCTCTGCTTGTGCAAGGTCCATCTTGCCATTGAGAAAGGCACGCTGAGTAAACTCACCGGGTAGCGCAGCTCTCGCACCTGCCTCGATACAAAGTTCCAGAATGCGCGTAAGGATATAAGGTGAACCATGAGCGCTGATTTCTATGACATCCTCACCGGTATAGCTGTTGGGATGGTGAAAAATGGTAGTCACCACCTCATCAACTTCCCTACCTTCCAAATCGATGATCTTCCCAAAGTGTACCGTGTGACTTTNTTGGCGAGACAAATTCTTTCCCTTAAAGATCCTGCTTGCAACGCTGACCGCATCCCTGCCACTAAGCCGAACAACACCGATAGCGCCCACTCCGGGAGCTGTGGAAATGGCAGTTATGGTATCATCCAGAGTCAAGTATGGTATCATCATAATAAAGGGTGAAATTAGTAAAAAGGGGAATTCATTGTGAAAGGAAAGAAATTGGTGTGGATCACGAATGTCCTTTACTCTTTCCGGACTAAAAGAGGAGAAGTTGTCAATGAAGCATGTAACTCGGATCAACTATCTTCCAATAATTATTTAAGTGTAATGTTTCGAATGTCCTTAATTCATAAATACTTATCACATGTCAAAACTGTGGAATGATTTTGAACTATTAATGATTGATAAGAATAGGTATATAAAAAACCCGGCGCTTGTTAAATACTGCTTTATGGTATACTTCAGCATAATCCTTTTACTTTTTTACTGTTCATCGTCATATATGCCACCGAAGTAATCAAATATTTTGGCCGTTGGCTCACCATCCTATTAATTTGTATATAAAGCTCAAAGCTCGGGTGACGGTTTGCCTCTTAAGGCATAAAAGTGGTTGAGCCTGCTATTTCTAATTATTCAATGCCAATAGCGTTATGTCATGCTCCAATTTAAATTGTTGTAATCCCGCGATCCGAAAAGGTTGTAATTCAGGCAAAGGCAAATTGTAAATTCAATCTGAGGGTTCAACCATTGCGATTAATAGGTATTAATGTTTCGCTTCATTTTCAGATTTGATAAACAGGAATAAAATATTTAAACAAATGATTAAAATATTTGGTTAATTTGGTTAATTATGTATATCTTTGTTTGATAAAGGCCTTTCATCCATGGTGAAAAAGAGAGAAAACATGTTATTAGACAACTCGACCGAAGAAAAGATAAAGGAATCGGCGCGTAAGGTCTTCTTGAAAAAGGGTTATGCTGCAACTCGTACGAGAGATATTGCGGAGGGAGCAGGTATCAACCTTGCCCTGCTCAACTATTATTTCCGAAGTAAGGAAAAGCTGTTCGAACTGATTATGCTGGAGACAATGTTCAGTTTTATGCAGAAAATGGCTGTAGTGTTAAACGATGAAGATAGCAAATTAGAGAAGAAGGTTGAATTAATAGCTTCGAATTATATAGACTTTTTCACTGAGGAGCCTAATGCGCCCATCTTCGTGTTGAATGAGATGCACAAGAATCCACGATTGTTGTTTGATACGCTACCTGTCAGAGAATTGTTTTTTAATTCGGTNTTTTTTAGGCAATATCAGACACAGGTAGCCAAAGGGAAGATAAAAGAAGGCAATCCAGCTAATTTCCTGATCAACATGATGAGCCTGATCATTTTTCCCTTCGTGGGTAGCCCAATTTTTAAGTTGATTACCGGAACTTTAGATGCACAGTATTTGGAATTGATGCAGGAACGCAANAAGCTGATTCCCCGGTGGGTAAAGGCAATGATGAAGTCGATGTAATATTTTTTGAAACCAATTAATCAAATGATTAAATCCAAATATTAAACAGTATGATTAAGTCATTTTTCCGAAACAAAAATATATGGCTAATCGGCATCCTTATGACTTGTGGTCAGTTATTATCTGCGCAAGTAAGCAATCCATTGACACTGGATGGTTGTATAGAGATGGCAAAAATTAATTATCCAACCATTCGTCAGTTTTCATTGATCGAGCAGGCGCGGGAATATTCGTTAGACAATGCCCGGAAAGCTTATTTGCCTCAATTTACCTTGATGGGGCAGGCTACCTACCAGTCTGATGTGACCCAAATTCCTGTCTCCTTGCCCGGCCTCAATATTCCTGTTATCAGTAAGGATCAGTACCGCCTCTATGGAGAAGTGTCGCAATCCATTACTGATCTATTTACTGTCAGGAATCAGCAGAAGGTTATCCATGCCAATGCTGACATTGAGATACAAAAGACAGAGGTGGAGTTGTACAAGTTGCGCGAGCGCATCAACAATCTGTTNTTTGGCATATTGATGATTGATGCACAGATTGGTCAGGTTGAATTGCTCAAGAAAGATATCAAAACCGGCATTGANAAAACCGGGGTCGCCATTGCCAATGGAGTAGCATTGAAGAGTGCAGCGGATAACCTTGAAGCAGAATTGTTGAAGGTAGACCAGCGTGCCATCGAGTTGAAAGCTGCACGTAAAGGTTATACTGAAATGCTGTCTTTGTTTATCGGTAAGCCTGTTGATGAGCAATCGATCTTGCAGGCGCCTGCAGCACCCGAAATTGTGCATACGGTTAATCGTGCAGAATTGAAGTTGTTCGATCTTCAAAGGCATGCCTTTGACGCACAGGAAGAACTCATCACTGCCAGAAATCTGCCTCGTGTCAGTGTTTTTCTTCAGGGCGGTATTGGTCGACCGGCACTGAATATGCTTCACAGCGATCTGAAAGGCTATTATATAGGAGGTCTTCGTCTGGCATGGAATTTTACCGGTTTTTATACCTATATGAATGAAAAGGCGATGCTTGTCAACCAGGGCAAACTGATTGATGTGCAAAGAGAAACCTTTACGTTTAACACCAATCTACAAATCAAACAACAAAATGCGGAAATTATCAAGATGAAAGAGCTACTTGAATCAGACAAAGCAATCGTCGCACTGCGTGCTAACGTGACAAGTACTACCAGCAACCAGCTTGCATTGGGCGCGGCCACTACCAATGACTATCTCGTTGCAATCAACGCGGAGGATCAGGCGCGGCAAAATATGTTGCTACATCAAATCCAACTATTGATGATAGGATATCATTTAAAAACCATAACAGGCAATTGAAGGCAGGATGTGTAATTCTAAAAATCAAAAATTAACAAAAATGGCGAAGATGATAAGGAAGAATACAATAGCAGCAGGTATAATGATTGCCTGTATGATTGTGGGTTTAGTATCGTGCAACAAGGACAAAGATAACTTCGATGCTTCAGGAAGTTTTGAGGCGATAGAAACCATTGTCTCAGCAGAGGCAAATGGAAGAATAGAGCGTTTGGAAATTGAAGAAGGACAGGAATTGGAAGCATGGAGGAATATAGGCTTCATTGACAGCACACAGCTNTTTTTAAAGAAAAAGCAGTTGGAGGCACAGATTGTCGCTATACTTGGAAGGAAGCCGGACATTCCGGTTCAACTATCTGCATTGCAGGAACAACTCAGGACAGCCGAGCGTGAACGTGTGAGGACTGTCGGTTTAGTCAAAGGTGAGGCCGCCACAGCCAAGCAATTGGATGACCTCGATGCGCAGATAGCTTTGCTGAAAAAGCAGATAGAGGCGCAAAAATTTACCCTGAGTATATCGAGTACGGGACTCAGCAAGGAAGCCATGCCTCTACAATGGCAAATCGCCCAGGTGAATGACCAGTTGACCAAGTGCCGAATTGTCAATCCGGTCAAAGGCTCGGTATTAGCCAAATACGCAGAAGCGAAGGAGGTGACTGCTGCCGGTAAGCCACTATATAAGATCGCCGACCTTTCTGAAATTATATTGCGCACTTACATCACAGGGGATCAGCTGTCGAGGGTGAAGCCGGGGCAGAAAGTGAAGGTGCTGACGGATGATGGCAAGGGCGGTTACGACACAGGTGAAGGCACCATTATCTGGATTAATGACAAGGCTGAATTCACACCTAAGACCATTCAGACGAAGAATGAGCGTGCCAATATGGTGTATGCAACTAAGATAAAAGTCAAAAATGACGGTAGATACAAAATCGGAATGTATGGCGAAGTCCTCTTTCAGTGAGGAATTATTGACAGGTATTGACAAGAAAAGCGCTGGATTATTCAGAAAAATAAACCGACATGGTGATACTCAACAATATATCAAAGACATATAACGATGGCAGGGTGATAGCCGTTAACAATGTTTCCTTTGATGTCAACAAAGGCGAATTATTCGGACTTATCGGGCCGGACGGTGCGGGCAAAACCAGTATCTTTCGGATGCTCACCACGTTGTTGCTCCCTGATAGCGGAACTGCCACCGTAAATGGCCGGGATGTGGTGAAGGATTACAAATATATTCGAAACAATGTGGGTTATTTGCCCGGCAAATTTTCATTGTATCAGGATCTGTCGGTAGAGGAGAATCTGCAGTTNTTTGCAACAATATTTAATACAACGGTGGAGGAAAATTACGATTTGGTGAAAGACATTTACGTCCAGCTCGAGCCGTTCAAAAGAAGGAGGGCAGGGAAATTATCAGGAGGAATGAAACAGAAGCTTGCCTTGTGTTGTGCATTAATTCATCGGCCGAAAGTGCTGTTTCTGGATGAACCGACTACCGGTGTTGATGCGGTGTCGAGGAAAGAATTTTGGGCGATGTTACAGGCCCTTAAAGAGCAAGGAATCACCATCTTAGTATCTACGCCCTATATGGATGAGGCCATGCTTTGTGAGCGAATCGCACTTTTGCAGAAGGGTAACATCATGTCGATCGATACGCCGGAAAATATCATCAGCACCTTTCCGGATGCACTTTATGCTGTAAAAGCACATGGTATGAGCAGACTGCAGGATGTGTTACGCAATGACCCGGGAGTCAACAGTTGCTATTCATTCGGCGATTATCATCACATCACATTCACAGTGGGGAACAACGCTGATGACTCTGAAGAGATCAGGGAGGTACATGATAAAACAGAATTCGACCATTTTCCTGAATATCCTCATGTTAGCGCCCTTCTTCGACGCCTACAGCATGAGGGATTTGAGGATCTGGAGATAAAAAGGATCAGTCCGGGTATCGAAGATTGCTTTATTCATCTGATGGAAAACAAATTACATTGACCAAATACTAGCCGAAAATGGAAGGAACAAAGACCGGAGTAGCGGAGAATAANTTTTTGTCCGCAAGCGAAGTGGTGATCCGGACAGATAAACTCACCAAACGTTTTGGTGATTTCATCGCAACCAATGAAATCACCTTCGAAGTTTATGCCGGAGAGATCTTCGGTTTTCTGGGAGCCAATGGCGCGGGAAAAACAACGGCCATGAAGATGCTTTGCGGGCTTTCTAGGCCTTCATCCGGGAGGGCCGTAATCGCCGGATACGATATATATAAAGATACTGAAAGGATAAAGAAGAAGATCGGCTATATGAGTCAGAAATTCTCCCTGTATGAAGACTTGACAGTGATGGAAAATATTCGGTTTTTCGGTGGAATATACGGTTTAAGTAATAAGCATTTACAGAAAAAAAGTCATGAATTGATAGAGACATTGAATTTGCAAAATGAAGCGAATTTGATGGTGGCATCGTTGCCTTTGGGGTGGAAACAGAAATTGGCATTTTCAGTGGCTGTAATGCACGAGCCTAGAATAGTGTTTTTGGATGAGCCGACAGGTGGAGTTGATCCTATAACAAGGCGACAATTCTGGGATTTGATCTATTCCACTGCGGACAAGGGCATCACAATTTTTGTTACAACCCACTATATGGACGAAGCGGAATATTGTGATCGGGTGTCGATCATGGTGGATGGCGTGATTGAGGCATTGGACACTCCGGCCAATTTGAAGCGCAGGTATTCAGTAGCTTCGATGGATGAGGTGTTTTACCACTTAGCGAGAGGAGCCAAAAGATCGGTAGATTGATGAGAAGCAAGATGAGTTAATAATGGGAAACATTCAGTGAATTTGGATCAAAAGCGGGAAAAATAGGGTCGTTTGCCCTACAAACAATAGATTGAACATGAAGAGATTTTCTCATTTGTCAGGAAAGAATTCTATCACGTTTTTCGTGATGGAAAGACGATGTTGATGTTGTTTGGGATGCCTGTGATGCAGATTCTACTATTTGGTTTTGCATTGACCAATGAAATCAAGAATTCACAAATCGTCATCTGCGACTATTCCCGGGATGATGCAACCAGGAAGATCATCTCTAAACTCGAAGCGAGCAATATATTCCATATCCGGGAGTCTCTCCTTTCCCATATGCAGATTGAGGAATCATTTAAGTCGTCAAATGTAAAACTGGTGGTAATCTTCCCGAATAATTTTAATCATGATCTGTTGCATTCTAACAAAGCTCAGGTGCAGATCATAGCCGATGCCTCCGATCCCAACACAGCTACAACGCTCACCAATTATGTTACAAGCATCATCATGACTTACCAACAACAATTGATGGCGATCAATGCTTTTCCGATGAGTATCACACCGGAGATCAGGATGTATTACAATCCGGAATTGAAGGGAGCCACCAACTTCGCGCCGGTGTCATAGCATTGGTTCTGATGTTGATTTGTGTGATGATGACTTCAGTATCCATTGTGCGCGAAAAAGAAAACGGAACGATGGAGATACTGCTGGTGTCTCCTTTCAATCCGATGCTGGTAGTGATCTCCAAGGCCATTCCTTACTTATTTCTTTCTATTGTAAATCTCCTGATCATTCTGATTCTGAGTGTAAGCCTGCTGCATATGCCGATCAATGGAAGTATATTCTTACTGATCGCTGAAAGCATTCTGTTTATCATAACCGGGTTGTCATTAGGATTGTTGATTTCCAATTTGGTGGAATCGCAACAGGCAGCGATGTTGATTTCGATGATGGGTATGATGGTGCCGACCATCTTATTTACCGGGTTTATGTTTCCAATTGAGAACATGCCTATTCCGTTGCAGATCATCAGTTATTTCATTCCTTCGAAATGGTTTTATACCATCGTCAAGGCTATCATGATAAAAGGTCTTGGGTTTTATGACGTATGGAAGGAAACACTGGTGCTGGCCGGTATGGTTGTGGTCCTTTTGACCATAAGTTTCAAGAAATTTAAAACACGTTTGGCATGAGGACATTGAAGTTTTTACTACAAAAGGAATTCAAACAGATTTTTCGCAACAGAGCTATATTGCCATTGATATTTGTGGTTCCTGTTGTACAACTTCTCATCCTCCCACTCGCTGCGGATTACGAAGTGAAGAACATCAATATTTCAGTTGTTGACGGGGATCATTCAACCAATTCCCGGCAATTGATTGCGAAGATTACTTCGTCCGGATATTTCAGGCTGACCGGGTATGGTACTTCATTTGACGAGGCTTACGGACTTATGGAAAGCGATGATTCGGATTTAATACTTGAGATTCCTGCCGGATTTGAACGAAATTTAGTCCGGGAGGGAGAACAAAAG
Organism: Candidatus Parvibacillus calidus; assembly: GCA_013414645.1. Taxonomy (GTDB): domain Bacteria; phylum Bacteroidota; class Bacteroidia; order Chitinophagales; family Saprospiraceae; genus Parvibacillus; species Parvibacillus calidus. The sequence goes on from CP058702.1 coordinate 338,297, forward strand.
GTTTTCGTGGCGGTAAATGCCATCAACGGTGTAAAAGCAAGTCTGGGAGGTGCCTATCTCATGAGGATTATATCGAACTATAATGAAGACATCAGGCTTGACTGGATACAGAAGCCACGGTTCAATCCATCGCCTCAGATCGAAGTGACATCTTCCAATTGGTTTAATCCTCATTTAGATTACAATTTCTTCATGGTGCCTGCCATACTCGTAATTCTGGTTACAATGGTGGGTTCGTACTTGTGTGCGCTAAATATTGTTAAAGAAAAGGAGATGGGTACAATTGAGCAAATTAACGTAACACCGATCAGAAAATATCAGTTCGTTTTGGGTAAGCTCATACCATTCTGGGTGATTGCGATGTTCGTGTTTACGCTGGGGTTGTTTGTCGTCGCCTATTGGGTCTATGGGATCGTCCCTCTGGGAAGTTGGGTGGTGTTGTATAGTTACCTGGCTGTCTATCTGATTGCAATGTTGGGGTTGGGTTTGTTGATTTCTACATTTTCGGAAACACAACAGCAGGCGATGTCGATCTCGTTTTTCTTCATGATGATATTTATGCTGATGAGTGGTCTGTTTACACCAATCGATGGTATGCCGGAATGGGCGTATGTCATTGCCCGCAGTAATCCGGTGACCTATTGTATTGAAGTGGTGAGAATGGTTGTATTAAAGGGCAGTGGGTTTAATGATTTGAAACAGCATTTCCTGATAACGGCAGTTTTTGCAGTTGCCCTCAACAGCTTTGCGATTTGGAACTATAAGAAGACGAGTTGATTGAATGATATATCCGGAATAATTGACAATGCATAAACTTGTCAATATGAAAATATTTAATACCTAATGTACATTCGTAATAGACCAATTTCATTGGCCTAAACGACTGTAACCTCGGCATTATACCTGATAATTAAGGACTATTATATAAATCACCTTGGTATAACATCGGCATCCCGGAACCCCGGATTGTTTAACTCCCGGGACAGAGCAGAGCTTTAGTAGCACAGCTATCCGGACCAGTATACCTGTAACTACCGGATTATTTTATAATTCATCCAGGTATAACCTCGCGGGAAAACAAATATTGATAATAAATGGATATTTTGGATATGTCTGGTAATGATTCAATTTTTTTATTGTGTGAATTTCAACGGTTGGTGCTTTAAAAAAGTGTATGGTATTATATTGCCTGTTGGATTTTCGGATACTAAATATTATAAATAGAGGAATACCGAAAAGGTCAAATTAAATTCTTTCATCCTACTATGCTCAAAAGTGATATTATTTGTAATCAGGCATATCAATTCAGAGATATCGACTGAGGCAAATATTAAGGATCTGAATGAATGGATCTGATTTGAATAAAGCAATCAGACTTTCATGTTAACTTTTATAACAGGGTATCAAAACAAGGAAACTTTGTTCAAGAAGACCGTACAAACTTCAGTCAGAATGCGAGGGTGATGAGAATTCGGTTGCTATTAAGGATAAAATAAGGCAATATAAAGTTTTATTTATTTTGAATTACCTTTTGTTTATTCAAGACGATCAATTCATCCTTTTGTCATGTCTCATCGTCCTGCCTTGTCATTCCTTTGAATGACTTTCTATGGTGAGGGGCAAGGCCGTGTGTGAAACAAGCCTGACGGTGTTTGGGGGACAGATACCCTTTGTTATTGATCCAGTCATATTGTGGAAATTCGATGTGTAGTTCTTCCATATAGGCATCCCGCCAGGTCTTGGCCAATACCGATGCCGCAGCAATGCTAAGAACCTTATCATCACCACCTACAACAGTTCGGTGGTTGATTCCGGTTTGATTCTTGAAGCGATTTCCATCTATGACCAACAGGTCAGGCTTTATCTTTAGTTGTGCAATTGCTCTTGTCATGGCGAGATAAGTAGCTTCCAGAATATTGATTTGGTCTATCTCTTCGACTGTAGCAATGGCTATTGAATAATCCAACGCCAATTCCCGAATTTTTCCACTTAATTCCTTTCGTTTAGAAGCCGTCAATTTTTGGAATCGCGTAATCCAGGGATTTTGGCCTTTGGTGGCAGAATAACGGCTGCAGCCACTACGGCCGGCGCCGCATCCGCGGCCGACTTCATCTACACCGGCTTCGATACCCGATCCGGCTTCAAATGGATGGATCAGGGGATCTGTCTTATCTGCGGCTGATATTTTTATTTTTCCCAATAAATCCTTGTTTTGCTAACATCCCTGCTGTTTGCACCGATCATGATGTCAAAATCGCCGCTTTCCCAATCAAATTGCAGGTCATAATTGTAAAATTTCAAATCTTCAGGAGTGATTTCAAAGCTCACGGTAACTGTCTGGCNGGCTCCTATCTCCACCTNTTTGAAGCCTTTCAGCTCTTTCACAGGCCGGGTGACGCTACCGACGACATCCCGGATATAGAGCTGGACCACTTCCTTGGCATTGAAATCACTTACATTGGTGATTTCAACGGAAGCAGTGAGTTTCTGATTGCCTTTCAGGCTTGTTGATGAAACCTTGATGTCTGAATATCTGAATTTACTATAACTCAATCCAAAACCAAACGGATATAGCGGATCATTGGTGACATCGAGGTAATTGGATCTGAATTTTTGGAACCAATGGCCTTCCTGGAGTGGCCTGCCTGTGTTTTTATGGTTGTAGTAGAGTGGTATCTGGCCTACATTCTGAGGGAAGGTAGTGGTCAACTTGCCACTTGGATTAACATCTCCAAATAATACATCAGCTATGGCATCACCGGCTTCTGATCCTCCAAACCAAACATCTAAGATGGCCGGCACATGGGCATCTTCCCAGGTCAGCGTCAGGGGGCGACCATTGAATAAAACGAGGACGACCGGTTTGCCTGTTTTGACCAATTCCATGAGCAATTTTTTCTGAACGTCCGGAATATTGAGATTTGTTCGGCTGCTGCTTTCACCACTGAATTCTGCGGATTCTCCCAGTGCGGCTATGATGAGGTCTGATGAATGGGCGGCTTCCAGGGCTTCCCGAAGCAATTCTTCATCCGAGCGATTATCCCGGTCTAAGGATTTGCCAAACATTGTGCCTCTTTCTTCTAATGCGGCATCTTCAGTTAGGTTGGACCCTTTAGCATAGCGCAGAGTGGCTTTACCTGCTAAAGCCCTTTCAAGACCTTGGCGCAGGGTAATTGATTTGTCATTGACGGCTGCTACCGACCATGTACCGGTCATGTTGCTTTGAGCATGAGCCAGTGGGCCGACGAGGGCGATGGTACCGGATTTTCTCAGTGGTAGTAAGTCTCCGTTATTTTTCAAGAGGACGAAACTTTCTGCGGCGATTTTTCTGGCTTCAGCACGGTGTTCCGGCGTGAAAATTTCGGTTTTGGATCGTTTTTCATCGCAGAATTTATAAGGATCTTCGAAGAGGCCGAGTTTGTATTTTGCTTCAAGGATTAGGCGGCATGCTGCATCGATTTTAGCCATGGTCACTCTACCTTCCTTGAGTGACTTTGGCAGGGTAGTCAACAGGCCTTCTCCAACCATGTCCATATCTATGCCGGCATTGAGTGCCATTGCACTGGCTGTCTGCAAGTCTCCTATGCCGTGGTCGATCATCTCATTGATACCGGTGTAATCTGTCACCACAAATCCCTTGAACCNCCATTGCTTGCGAAGGACATCCGTCAGTAACCACTTATTACCGGTAGCAGGTATACCATCCACTTCATTGAACGAAGCCATCACGCTTCCTACGCCGGCAATGACTGCAGCCTGGTAAGGAGGAAAATATTCGTTGTACATCCGGATGCGGCTCATATCAGTGGTATTATAGTCCCGTCCTCCTTCTGCGGCACCGTATAGGGCAAAATGCTTGACGCATGCGAGGATCTGATTGTTTTCGGTCAAGGTTCCCTGATAACCTCTTACCATAGCCTGAGCAATTGCACTTCCCAGGTAAGGATCTTCACCATTGCCTTCCGATATTCTTCCCCATCGAGGATCGCGACACAGGTCTACCATAGGAGAGAAGGTCCAGTTGATTCCGGCAGCACTTGCCTCGATGGCAGCTATCCGCGCACTTCTGCGGATGGCATCCATATCCCAACTGCATGATAGCCCCAGAGGAATGGGAAACACCGTCTCATAACCGTGAATAACATCCATACCGAACAACAGTGGTATCTTCAACCGGCTTTCTTCCACAGCGATTCGCTGAACCTCTCGGATTTTCTCTACTGATTTGATATTGAACAGGCCACCTACGTTGCCCTNCCTGATTTTTTTACCGATATCCGAGCTGGAGGCCTGGCCTGTAGTGATATCGCCTGCGACAGGCAAGTTCAACTGACCCAGTTTTTCAGTCAATGTCATTTTCGACATCAATTCATCAATAAAGACCTTCATCCTGTCGGGCTTGCCTTTCTGGCCAAAGGAAACTTGAGAGATGAGCAAAAAGCAAAGTAGATACAGACTGCGCAATACTGTCATGGTTTGAATTTTTTAAGGATAAATATAGGAGATTTCACATGGAGAGGTGGAAATATTTTTGAAAGTATAACTGATCATTGATGTAAAGATATTGCTCATCAACTTACTATTACTATTTGATTTAGGGAAATGTGTACTTTCATATCCCTGATTTTGGTCCCTTTTAATAGATTCATTTATGTCAAGCTGAAAGTCAAAAGGAGATGCCCTTGTTTTTAATTTGATAAAGGGACATTATTTAATGTACGGTAATGTCAATAATTACCTGACGGATTGATAGTCCGAAGATTTGGGGAGGGGTAGGGAAATGCTGGATGGAAATTTATAATCAGGATTGACAACTATTTATTCAAATTCCCTTAAGCCTGTTATTTTTGTTGTGAAATCAAGAAAGTAACATGTCTGTTTCAAAGAAATTCTTTTGTGTGGACGCCCATACCTGTGGTAATCCGGTTCGCCTGGTTGCAGGTGGAGGGCCTGCATTGATCGGGGCCAATATGAGTGANAAAAGGCAGCATTTCCTTAGCGAGTATGATTGGATTAGAAAAGGACTAATGTTCGAGCCGCGAGGTCATGATATGATGAGCGGGAGTATCCTTTATCCGCCGCATGATCCGGCAAATGATGTCGCAGTACTTTTTATTGAGACAAGCGGTTGCTTGCCTATGTGTGGCCATGGCACCATAGGGACTATCACTATTGCCATAGAAGAGGGTTTAATAAGGCCCAGGGAAGCCGGAAAGGTCAGGATGGAGACACCTGCCGGTCTGGTATTCGTGACTTATCATCAAGAAGGTAAAAAGGTCAAAAGTGTCAAGTTGATAAATGTGCCTGCTTATCTAGATTCGGAAGGGTTGGAAGCAGAATGCCCGGATCTGGGTATGTTGAGAGTTGATGTTGCATATGGCGGAAATTTTTATGCTATCGTCGATGTTCAAGAAAACTTTGCCGGGATCGAGCATTATACTGCAGACAAGCTGGTAGCCTGGGCCAGGGCATTACGGCGCAATATCAATGAGAGATACAGTTTTGTTCATCCTAAAGATGATACTATCCGTGGTTGCTCACATATCCTGTGGACAGGAAAAATCCTCGACCCAAACTCTACAGCTCGCAATGCAGTGTTTTACGGGGATAAAGCGATCGACAGAAGTCCGTGCGGAACCGGGACTTCGGCTCGAATGGCACAATGGTATACCAAGGGCTTACTGAAACCCGGTGATCGTTTTGTACACGAGAGCATCATAGGGTCGAAATTTGTTGGTACGATAGAGGAGGTAACAACGGTTGCAGGAAGGCCTGCCATACGGCCCGGAATCGAAGGTTGGGCGCGTATATACGGCTACAACACCATCAGTATTGATGACGAGGATGATCCATTTGCTTTTGGATTTCAAGTAATTTAACCAATTGTTATAACGAATTAGGTCACCTGTTTTAAATAGATTGCGGATATGAAAGCAGTAATTATAGGTGGGGGCATTATCGGGTTGAGTNNTTCAGCATTTTTCCTGAAAAGCAGTGGATGGGATGTCATAGTTGTAGATCAGGGCGACATGACGCACAATTGTTCGTATGTAAATCTTGGGATGGTCGTCCCGAGTCATTTTGTGCCATTGGCAGCTCCGGGCATGGTGTCGCAAGGCATTCGATGGATGTTTGACCGGAAGAGTCCNTTTTACGTCAGGCCGACTCTGAGTGGGAGATTGATTTCATGGGGGTTAAAATTTATGAGAAGTGCCAATGATAGTCATGTGAGTAATGCTGCTGAACCTCTGAGAGATCTGAGTCTTCTGAGTCGCAGTATTTTCGACACATGGGCCGCAATGCCGGAATTAGACTTCGGATATGAGCGCAAAGGCATAATTATGTATTTCAATTCTTCAAAAACCGGTGATGAAGAAGTGCATTTGGCTGAAAAAGCTGTCAAACTTGGTTTGGATGCGATTGTTCTAGGGCCGCAGGAGCTTAGTCGACTTGAGCCTGCAGTCCAGCCTAATGTCATNGGGGGCGTACATTATCGTTGTGATGGTCATCTGAATCCGGACAGGCTCATGAGGCAGTTGATGGGGCTATTGGCCGATAAAGGGGTATTGATCGAAAGAAATAGGGAAGTAATAGGTTTTACTCAAAATCACGGGAGGATCACTTCGGTAAAGACCAAAGAAGGGGCGATGGATACGGATCTGGTTGTCTTGGCCAATGGTTCATGGTTGCCTGACCTGGCTAAAATGGTAGGGATGAATATTCCTTTGATGCCGGGCAAAGGTTATTCCTTCATGCAAGCAAACCCGCCGGCGCAGCTGAATACACCTGCTATTCTTTGTGAGGCCAGAGTAGCCATTACACCGATGGGAGGGGGAATTCGTTTTGGTGGGACAATGGAAATTGACCGGATTAGAGAGGGTGGTGTCAACATGAACCGTGTTGCAGGGATTGTGGAATCCTTGCCGCGATACTTTGATAACTTCCGAGTTGAAATGCCTGATATGCATCAGGTTTCATATGGATACAGGCCTTGTTCTCCGGATGGGATGCCTTACATCGGTTCATCTCGCAGGCATGACAACTTGCTTGTTGCAGGTGGCCATGCCATGATGGGGTTGAGTCTTGGGCCTGTAACGGGAAAGCTGATTGCTGGTTTGGCCAATGGAGAAAAGCCCGAAATAGATTTGAAGCCTTTTGATCCAAACAGATTTGATTGAGTAAAAATAGCAATATTGGTAATTTAGCAGGGAGTGGCTGGTTGGTAAAAGGCAGGTGAGATTGGACCTGGAGAGGATTGGTAAGGGGGTGTTTTGAATGAAGTATGTAGATGTTTAATAGCGTTGAATCAAGTGTTGATAATTCATTCCGGGCTTTGATAATAATATTTTGCAAGATTTCAATAAATTTATTCTTGACAATTTTTTGAAACCTGTATGCTGATGAGGTTTGAGGTTATTAAACAAGTACATACTTCTTTTTTTCAAGGTGAGGGAGGTGTCACCCTGAAGTAGGTAGATGTTTAATAGGTTTAGATTTCGTATTGGTGTGATTTTTCTAACCTCGTCCTTCTTTTTTTCTTTTTTTCAATTGTTTTATTTTTATTCATACGCAGAAATAAGCGCACTGGTTGAGTATGAGGTTATTAAACAAGTACATACTTCAATTTTTCCCCACCCACCCCTTGGCCATCCCAAATCTTTTTACTACCTTCACCTCGTAAACTTATTTCATAATCACTAACCCACTTTGATCACCATGTATGAAGAACTCCAATCACTGACCATCGACAATTTCAGGCAAAGATTCTCTACAGCAGAACAATGTATTGACTACATCGCATCAGTCAAATGGGCCGGAGGCTACTCCTGCAAGCAATGCGGTCACGCGAAATACTGTAAAGGTTTCGCCTATGGCTCCCGGCAATGCACCCGATGCAATAAGGTGGAAAGTGCCAAGGTGAATACCTTATTCCAAAACATGAAAATACCGCTGGACAAAGCTTTCTACATGTTATACCTGATCGTGACAGACAAGAAAGGTAGCCCTTCCACACAATTGGCGCGTCAGACCGGTCTTACACAAAAGACCTGCCTGATGTTTCACAGGAAGGTGATGGCGGCTATGGCCAGTACGGACCGACACCCTCTGGAAGGCAATGTCGATGTGGTGGAGGTTGTGGTAGATATCATCAGGCGTGACAAGGGTAANAAGCCAAAGTTCAAACAAGCCAGAATTCTGATTGGAATTGAAAAGAAAGGAGGTGGTGCAGCCAGGAGCTATGTGAGCGTCATCGGGCGCGCCTCCAAAAAGAGATCGCAGGCATTTATCACCCGGAAGATCGATGGCCGGGCAATGATCAACATGGATCAACCCGCCCAGCTATGCTGCTATGGTCAACAGACGAGCGGATGTGAAGGGCTGGACAAAGCATTGGATCAACGGGTGGTAAGAAACATGCTTAACTGGTTGTACGCACGACATGGTTATGTCACATATCTACAGGATTACCTCAATGAATACTGTTACCGATATAACAGGCATCGCATGAAAGGAGAGATTTTGGATGATATTATTACGAGAATGGTCAGGCATAAGCCGATGACGCAGAGAATGATGATAGCGCACTGATTATAGTACAATGAGTCCTGTCCTTTCTGTTTGACTTTTGCAAAATATTTTATTCCAAAAACAAAAGAGTTGTGAATAAGGTGGAAGTGTCAGAATGACTTGTTGGTTATAAATTCAAAGATATTTTTCCAAAATTTGGATCATAAAAGTTTTTACTTACATCAGTTTAGTTATCGACAGAAAATTTTTGCAACCGATTTTGTCAGCGAAGTCTTTTAATTCATTTTAACTTCCTGATTGTGCGAAAGGATTATCTATTTTCAATACCTTCTTGGTTGTAAAAGGCCGGATTAAATATCCACTTTACAAGGTGTTTGGATGTAAATGTTGGACAATACCATTGAGCCTCTAATTTTTGTACTTTTTATTCGATATTTTATTTGGTATTGATTGTTTTGTATGTTTGAATACCGAATTTTCAAGTCTTGGATTTTACACTGTTTTTTCAGTCGGGATACATTTTAATTAGGTAATTTACTGATTTTTATTACTCTATGTTTTTGTAAAATAAAATAATTAATTGGGATATTGATTTGAAATACTCATTTTGTTATATTTTTTTGATAATATAAATATTATTAATTATTTTTGCAAAACATTTAACACCGGAAAATTTAAAGCTATTCACCCGTTTTTGTAAATTTTTAACCAAATATTATTTTAAGTTATGAATCACAAGTTAACACTTTTATTGATTTTGGGGTTAGTCTTCGGACTTATGTCATCTTGTAAGAAAGAAGATAAGAGCTCAAGGAAAGAATTACTTACTGCAACCTCTTGCTGGAAAATTTCAAAGTATGAGGAAAAGGACGAGTCAGGCAAATATGTTGATGTGACTGAGGAAAATTATGAAACCTGTGAACTTGACGACTGCAATAGATTTGCTGCAGATGGAAATTTTACGGTTACTGATGATGGAGAGAAGTGTAGTGAATCTTCTACGCAATCCGGAACATGGACTTTGAGTGCTGATGAAAAGCAACTCACGATTAATACTGTNTTNTTTCCAATTATATTGAATATAGAATCAATGGATTCTAATACACTTGTCGTTACTTATACTTTGTTTGAAACTGAAGCAAGAGTAACTTATAAGAATTAATATCCATATTCTTTGAGGTCTTAGAACCTGCTTTGAATGTAGGAGCTTTTTTTATTTATCACCTGAAATTATACATATTTATATTTTATTATGTTTAATCAATACAATAAAAGGATTTATGTCGGTATCAAAATGGAGAAACATCAGTGAAAAATGGATATCTGTTGTAAAATTAGTAGTAGGTAGATGATAATAACCACAAATATTGATGTTAGTGAGACATGCTGAAAAACCAGCTATAATTTTTACAAAATAACTTATATTTTTTAAGAGATTATTTTCAAATACACTGGTAAATGACATAGAGCCTATTAATCATCTACATACTTCGTTTTCGATCCCACTTCCACACCCTCTCCCCCTTTCGGTTTTTAATTGCATATTCTTTCATTCAACCTTATCTGCTTACCTTTGTTCTTTGGAAAATTGATTTATACCATGATCGATACCCATGCCCACTTGTATGCAGCCGAATTTGATGCCGATAGGCCTGAAATGCTGCAACGCGCCAAAGACGTAGGTGTTCGACAAATTTATCTTCCCAACATCGACCTCGCTAGCATTGATGCAATGCATAGACTGGAAGATTCCTCCAATGGCTTTTGTATTTCCATGATGGGACTTCATCCTTGTTCAGTAAGAGAGGATTTCCAAGATCATCTTGCTCAATTGAAACTATGGCTGGATAAAAGGCCTTACGCTGCGATTGGCGAGATTGGCATCGATTTATACTGGGATAAATCAACCTTCGACATCCAAGTCGAAGCCTTTGTGGAACAAATCAAATGGGGCAATGAATATAATCTGCCCATTTGTATACATTCCAGAGAAAGTACAAGGGAAGTCCTTGATGTCTTTCTACGCGAATAGGAATGTCCTGACAGGTGGTGTATTACACTGCTTTTCAGGTTCTTTAGAGGAGGCTGAAGAAGCCTTGGACCTTGGTTTTTATTTGGGTTTTGGAGGCTCTGTAACCTATAAAAATACCAATCTGGTTCCTGTGATTATGGCTGTTCCTGATGAGTGTATCCTCCTGGAAACCGATGCACCCTACCTTACACCGGTACCGTACCGGGGCAAAAGAAATGAAAGCTCCTATATCCCAATCATAGCCAATCGTATTGCAGAGATCCGGGAACTTCAGTTGAAGAGATTTCTTCCATCACGACCGAAAATGCCCTCCGGCTTTTTGGGAATAAGTCTGTTCCGGGCCAACCATGAATTTATTTGCTACAGATACATGGCGNTTTTTATCCTTGGTACGACCTGCCAAGGTGCTAAATGCTGCCAAAGTTGTTGCCTCCTACTACTTGACCCGATGGACCGGGAAGGCCATTCAGTGGGGCTTACCCTTTACCATTAGTATTGAACCAACGACCGCTTGCAACCTCCGCTGTCCAGAATGCCCAAGTGGCCTGAGGGTTTTCAGTCGACCTACAGGAAATTTGAAAGAGGANTTTTTTCGTAAGATCATTGATGAACTCGGTAACAAATTGTTTTATCTGATNTTTTACTTTCAAGGAGAACCATATATCAACCCAAAGTTTCTCGAGATGGTCCACTATGCCTCTCAGAAAAACATTTACACCATCACCTCAACCAATGGCCATTTCCTGAATGATGAGAATGCTCGAAAAACCATCGAATCAGGACTCAGCCGCATCATCATTTCAGTTGATGGAACAACACAGGAAGTGTATCAAAGTTATCGACGGGAAGGCAACCTGGAAACGGTACTGAATGGAGCCAGAAACCTCGTTAGATGGAAAAACGAACTGAATTCACCCACCCCTCACATCATATTTCAGTTTTTGGTCGTCAAACCCAATGAACACCAGATCCCCGAAATATACCGGCTGGCAAAAGAAATTGGCGTGGATGAAGTCAAATTGAAAACCGCCCAGATATATGATTATGAACAAGGAAACGAATTGATTCCATCGATCGACAAGTACAGTCGCTATAGGAAACAAGCTAATGGCACCTATAGAATTAAAAACCAATTGCTCAATCATTGCTGGAAGCTGTGGCATAGTTGCGTAATTACATGGAATGGAACTGTGGTACCCTGTTGTTTCGATAAGGATGCCAAATACATGCTTGGCGACCTAAAGAAGGATAGCTTCAGGAAGATCTGGTATGGTAAGCTATATGACGGATTTAGAAGAAAAATTCTGGCCGGGCGTGACCAGATAGATATTTGCCGTAATTGTACAGAAGGTTGCAAGGTTTGGGAGAGCGAATAAACCACATAGGTTGCACGGCCAAAGTATCTGTGCTTTATAATTACAGAATGCAACAAGAAAAAGTATAGACTAAAAAATGTTTTTGCAAGGAACCGGACACGTATCGTTATTACAATATTTTAGGAAAGGGAGTCAAATTCGGTTAGATCATTTATTTTGTTGTTGCAATAGAGGATGATGTGATGAGAGGCTCATAAATAGTCAAGAACTAAATTTTGTAAGTAGCAGGTGCTATCCCACATTTAATCGCTGTTTATTCAAAGTAGTAGGACACCAATCCTTCAAACCACCAATAGGAAGCTAAAAATAATGAGCAGTAAGTATTTTGAGCTATCTATTGTAGGAGCAGTACATCGAGTTTTAGAAAGACTACATTTTTTCCTTATTCATATTGAGGAAAGATGCAAAATGTATAAAAAGCAGATTATCAATAATCTTTCGCCAATTCAATTTGTAATCTTTATTCGGATACTCTATCTTTCGTCAATGCTGATGATATCTGCTATGGCTTTTAACGCACATGGTAATTTATCACTTAACATTTTACAAAATTGACTATTTTCACGGTTTGTGTTGATATTAACTAATGCTGATTTTTATGAATGGAGGAGAAATGATTGCCCGCATTTTGACAAAGTATGGTGTACGGTTTCTTTTTACTCTGTGTGGCGGTCACATTTCGCCAATCTTTGTGAGTGCTGAAAGAGCGGGAATCCGTGTCATTGATACCAGACATGAAGTTACTGCCGTTTTTGCTGCCGATGCAGTTTCGAGACTGACCGGCACTGTCGGCGTTGCTGCTGTGACTGCNGGACCNGGTGTCACCAACACCATAACTGCTGTCAAGAATGCTTCACTTGCCCAGTCACCGCTCATTTTACTGGGCGGTGCTGCAGCAACGATTCTAAAGGGGCGAGGCAGCCTTCAGGATATAGATCAACTATCCATCATGAAAACGGTGTGCAAATGGTCAGCCAGTATTTCCAGGGTTAAAGATATAGTGCCGACCCTCGANAAAGCTTTTCAAATAGCACAGGAAGGCGTTCCCGGTCCTGTTTTCGTAGANGTCTTGATTGATGTATTGTACGGTGAAGAACTGGTTCGGGATTGGTATGGTGCAAAGAGTAACCAGGAGCCGGCTAAAAATTTTAGGGANAAAGCCTTGCGTTGGTACGTCAACTTCCATGCCAACAGGCTTTTTAGAGGAAAAGATTCGGTCGACTTTGACAAGCCGGTTGTTGCTCCCATTTTTCCTATTCATGGTACAATGGATGTGAGTAAGGCGGCTGAGATGTTGAGAAAAGCNAANAAACCACTCCTTATCATTGGCTCAGGAGCGATGATGCAGGCTGCCAGGGCAGGTGATCTGGCACAGGCTGTTGAACGTCTGGGTATCCCGGTCTATCTGAGCGGTATGGCCCGAGGCTTGCTTGGCAGAGACAATAAATTGCAAATGCGGCATAAGAGGAAGGAAGCCATTAAGNNAACCGACCTGATTATTCTTGCCGGTGTCCCGAATGATTTCAGACTGGACTATGGAAATCACATCGGCGGACGCAGATTCATCTCTGTCAACCGAAGCAAGACCGACTTGTTTAAGAATAAACGGCCGACATTGCCTATTCTTGGTGATCCAATGGACTTTTTGATTACCCTGTCTGATTATTTCCAGGCAGAGTGTCCTGAATGGTTTGAAGTGTTACAATCGCTCAACGATAATCGGGAGCAATCCATTCAGGAGCAGGCTGCCGCACCCGTCACTACCGGAATGAATCCTTTGGCCTTGTTTCGTCAACTTGAAAACCAATTGGATGATGATACCATTCTTGTTGCTGATGGAGGTGACTTTGTTGCTACGGCATCCTATATTCTTAAACCTCGCACACCGTTAAGCTGGCTGGATCCGGGTGTCTATGGTACCTTAGGTGTGGGTGCCGGTTTTGCCTTGGGCGCCCAGTTGGTTTTTCCCGAAAAGCAGGTGTGGATCATCTTTGGAGATGGAAGTGCGGGATATAGCTTGATGGAATATGATACTTACAAAAGACATAATTTGCCGATAGTCTCGATTATTGGCAACGATGCCTGTTGGAGTCAGATAGCCAGGGATCAGGTGGAATTCCTCAAGAGTGACTGCGCTATGAATCTGGCATATAGCGATTATCACATCATCCCTCGTGCATTTGAAGGCGATGGTATTCGGGTCGATTCATTGGACAAATGGCAGGACGCTATTCAGGTAGCGAAGGATGGTAGGCGNAAAAACATACCATTTATTTTAAATGCAATCATCGGAAAAACAGACTTTCGTAAGAACAATCAGCGTGTGATTTTTAAAAATTAAATAATGAACAAGATCAATTCAGTATTCCCAACTATCAGTGAAACCATGTTGATGGTGATTGATGTTCAGGAGCGACTAATGCCTGTCATTCACGATTCTCATCGTGTCACCCACAATATTAACACCCTGATTAGAGGGGCAGCAATTCTCGGTGTAGATACCTTGATCACGGAACAATACCCGAAAGGCCTCGGCAATACCATAGAAGAAATTGATAGATCGTCGAACCCGCCCATCTTCGAAAAAGATTGCTTTAGTTGTTTGTTGCAGCCCAATGTAAGCGATTTTTTGTTCACAAAGCAGAAAAAGCATCTCGTCCTTTGTGGTGTCGAAAGCCATATATGCGTGCTAAAAACCGCTCTTGATGCGGAATCCCGGGGATATACCGTGCATTTGGTTGCCGATGCTGTTTCTTCGCGTACACCGGAAAATAAGGATCTGGCAATAGGACGGATGCGCCAGTCAGGCATATACATCGTTTCCGTTGAAATGATCCTTTTTATGCTTATGGAAAGAGCAGGTACTGATCAATTCAAAGCTATTAGCAAACTCATCAAATAATAAATCATGGAGATAAAACGATTATTTGACTTTCTTACTCATCAACTGGAAAGGAATCCTGATTTACATTTTCTTTCTGTAAAGATGACACTCTTTGATGATAATAAGCAATGGAAACATTTTTCCTATAGAGATTTGCAGGACAATGCAGATAAGGTTAGCCGGTTGTTGCTCGATGCAGGAATTGAGAAGGGCGATAAGATTGCCATCATCAGTGAAAACCGACCGGAATGGAATTTTGTGGATATGGGATCTCAACAGATAGGTGTCGTCAATGTGCCTATGTACCCTACAATTTCCGAAGAAGATTACGAGTTTATCTTCAGGGATTCTGGCATAAAATTTGCATTTGTTGGAAATGACACCATTTATCAGAAGGTATTACCTTTAATGGCCAAGTTGGATGGGTTGAAGGGCATTGTGACTTTTGATAAATTAAATGGCACCCGATGGCTTTGGGATGAATTGGAGCAAATAGAGAATCCCGGTAGGCAATATATTGACGCCATCAAATCAACTATAGTCGAGCTGGACATAGCAACTATCATATACACCTCAGGCACCACCGGCAATCCCAAGGGAGTTATGCTCACGCATCAAAATATCGTAAGCAACCTTACTGGCGTTGCCAAGGTATTGCCATTCAGGGACGGTGAAAAATCTCTCAGCTTCCTGCCCTTGTGTCACAGTTTTGAGCGTACGGTATTTTACGCCTACCTGATGATGAATATCCATATTTATTATGCCGAAAACCTCGAAACCATAGGTGACAATCTGAAGGAAGTTCAACCTTATTGCTTTACTACTGTGCCGCGCTTACTTGAGAAAGTCTATGAGAAAATCATGGCCAAAGGTCACGAGCTGACAGGCATCAGGAAGAGTTTGTTTTTCTGGAGCGTTAGGGTAGGGAGCCGGTATAAGCTTGGTCATCCGGGGAGTTTGATTTATCGGTTGCAATTACGAATTGCGCGGAAACTGGTGTTTTCAAAATGGCTCGAAGCCTTGGGCGGACGTGTAGAATTCATAGTGACCGGTGCCGCAGCGATGCAACCGCGACTCATTACGATCTTCAGTGCCGCCGGGATTAATGTGATTGAAGGCTATGGCTTGACTGAGACGTCTCCTGTTCTAACTGTCAACCGCATCTCCGAACGTGAGCGGTGCCTGGGGACCATCGGTATGCCGATTCCCGGTGTGGAAATAAAATTGGCAGAGGATGGTGAGATTCTGGCCAGAGGCCTCAACATCATGAAAGGATATTTTAATCGTCCCGACCTCACAGCTGAAGTGATCGATAGAAATGGTTGGTTTCATACAGGCGATATCGGTGAGTGGAAAGAGCATTTTGGTAATAATTTTCTCAAGATTACGGATAGNAAAAAAGAACTTTTCAAGACGGCAGGTGGTAAGTATATTGCACCGCAAGCGATTGAGAATAAGATGAAGGAAAGTCGCTTCATCGAACAAATCATGGTTGTCGGCGGTGACGATTACAAATATATCGGTGCATTGATCGTGCCTTCCTTTGTACAACTAAATGCCTGGGCGGTTGATATGGGTATCAGCATATCTTCCAATCAGAATTTGATAAATAGTCCTGAAGTGTTGGCACTGATGTTAAAGGAAGTCGAACGGCTCAATGTCCACTTCGGCAAGTGGGAGCAAATTAANAAAATCCGCCTCCTTTCTGAAGAGTGGACCATCGAATCCGGTATGCTTACACCTACCCTTAAGCTGAAACGCAAGTTTCTTTATGCCAGGTTTAAAGAGGAAATAGCTGATATATTACAAGGTTGATGAGATGTAGCTTCCGCAATGGTATTAAATTTCTACGGTGATTGTTGTAGTCCGTCTGTTAGGACTACGGAAGCAGGTAAGACACTTTGAATCAATAATTTAATATTGATTCGCTGGGAAGAAGATAATATAAAAGATGGCCTTACCAAAGAGCAATTTTTTTCACGTCTTTGAAATGAGCTGATTCCCGATATTGGTGGGTTATATACTCCTGCCAATATGTGGGCAACTAATGATCAATTTATCTGATTGACAAGATGTTTTTGATGTTGAATTGGCAATTCTACATGCACACTCCCCATTTACCTGTCAGGAAACTCTGACATTTTATCAAGCAGGAAAGTACATCCGGATAACATTTTAAATTCAGTAATGAAAGGTGAGAAAATTTGATTACATTTGGCATGAATACATGGTTTAAAGGCCACTTTTAGTCAACTATCAGTTATTTTTACTTGCAGATATTGGCTTGATTGTACTTGTAATTAGAGGAAGGCGGGATATATATTGAAAGCTTGATTTTATTTGGCCTGAATACTTGATTGGTAAGGTCAGTACAATTCAGATTACTTATAGACGATTTTTGTAAATTTCATTTACCTGACTTTTTATTTGGGAGTTGATATTTTCAGTTTTAAATTATAGTATCATGAGATGTAAAAACTGCGGTGCAAATAATAGCGTCCATGCCTTGAAATGTATTCATTGCAATGTGCCACTTGTTGGATCAATGGTGGTTGATATGAATATTTCCGACCCTAAAATCTCCGATGGTATAATCTGTAATAATTGCAAATCAATCAATCCCCCAAATGCGACCAACTGCCGGCAATGCAAGGCACAATTGACCAATCCCCGGTTTTCCGGATCTGAAAAATCTTCGGACCAGATAGAAAATAAGTCAGAAAGCGCACCTACGGCTCCTCAGCAAAGAAAACCCAGGCGAAATGTATGTCCTGTTTGCTCCTATCCGAATCAGCCCATTTCTAATGAGTGTGTCAAATGTCATACACCATTGATATCCGTAAATCCGACGGTGCCAAAGGATGAGCCATCCAAAGAAATCAATACCCAAAAGCAACCAGCTCCAAATACGGTCCCGGAAAGGAAAGAACCTGATCAACAGGCGGATTCTTTAAACATGACCATCAATCCNTTAAGACAACAACCTGTCATCCCGGATGAATTTTGTTTGATTCCTTTGAAAAGTGATTATTCCGCTTCAGGTGACCCAATCTCATTGGAAAACGCTGAAAATAACCTTAATCGGGACAAACTTGACCCCGGCAACATGACCATCACTTCATCCAGTCAGGCAATTGTGCAACAACGGGGTGGAAAATGGCTCATTAGGGATACTAGCAGCATGCAGACTACCTTTGTAAAAGTCCAGGGTGAGATGGAATTAAGGGACGGAGATATCATATTAATGGGCAATAAGATTTTTAAATTTTCAAGGAAAAAATGATCTCCGCAACCAATATAAACGAACAATCCGGCCGCCAGATCCTGGATTCCCTAGATGTTATCGGAGATTACATCATTGAAGGAACATTNGGGGAAGGTAGGTTCGGTATCGTCTATAAAGCAAAACACCGGAATACGGGACATCCGGTCGCTGTTAAGTTGCTGAAGGTGTGGTCGGTTCCTCAACATGCCCAAATGAATTTGATCAGAAGATTTGAATTGGAATTTGAAACGGGACAAATCAAAAGTGATCATCTGGTGCGCACTATTGAAATGGATCAGATTGAAGGTATTCCTTTTATTGTTATGGATTATTATCCCGGAGGCAACCTCGAAAGAAAGATTAATGCCGGGATTACACAGGATGAAGCTATTGTTATAGCCAAAGGGATTCTCCGGGGATTAAACGACCTTCATCGTAATGGAAAAATTCATAGAGACCTAAAACCGGAAAATGTTCTTTTTGATGATCAAGGACGTCCACGACTGACTGATTTTGGCATATCCGGGCATATCAATATTCAATTGACTGTGGTCAATCAGGATGATCATCCCGAACAGGTGTTCGGCAGTTATGCCTATATGGCACCTGAGCAACTTTCACCAATCAAAAGNAAAAACACGCTGTTGCCCACAATCGACATCTTTTCCTATGGAGTCCTGTGCTTTGAAATGTTTCACAATTCATTACCTTTCGGACCCTGGAAGTCTCACGACGATATTGATCCATATGTCAGACGCGCAGCAAGTGGAATGACCGGCCCGATNAAAGAAGATCTATCTCCGATATGGAAAGAAATTCTCATTAAATGCCTTAACCCGGACAGGGAACGTCGCTTTCAAAATACGGACGCAATTTTTGCTCTTCTAAGACCAGGTGCATCGGATGAAAAACAACCTGTCAAGTCCTCATTTACCTTGCAGATATTGGATGGTGAAGAATATGACAGACAATATCATATCCGGCTGGATGGATTTGCACGTATGGGTAGAGCAACTTCCTTCAATGATAATGAAATTGAGATTATGGAAACCATTTCAAACTATATATCCCGGCGACACGCCACCTTCGAAACCATTGGATCCGCGGTATATCTAAGAGATGGACAATGGATAGAAGATGGAGGTAACTGGAAATTTTCNAAAAATGGCACCTATGTCAATGGCTTGAAGATAGATGATGAAGAAGGATTTCAACTATACCAAAACGATATTATAACCATAGGGAATACATCGATAAAAATTTTCTGAGTATTCATTTTAATAGAATATTATGCGTAGAGCGAAAGAATTTCATCTTGTCAATATTTCCTTTATTGACATGTTGGCTGGAGCCTTGGGCGCAACGATTATTTTGTTTATTATAGTTCCCAAAATGTCNTTTTTTGATTTGAANAAATTAAAAGCACTGGACTCACTGGATGTCAAAAAGGCACATATGGACAGTATGGTTGCTAAGCTTGAGTCCATTGTACCTGAAAAAGAATATCGCGATCTGGTCGCAAGTTCTGTGTCCCTTCAATCTTCCATAGAAAATTTAAAATCTGAAATCAGAACAGTACAGAATACCCTGAATGTTAAAACAATTCAATATAGCCATGTCGCACAGAAGTACGATCGTGCTATGCAGACAATCAGAACCATACAGCAACAGCTTGCGGGTAATCCGGATGAAGAAGAATTAAAAAGGATTCACGCAGAGTTAAAGGCTGCTCAAACTGCTCTCAGTCCGGGTCCCACTGATGTTTCTTTAGTCGCCAGCGGCAACCAGTCATCCCCGGGGATAACTCCACCCGACGCTTCACTTAGCAGGGGTGATGCGGTCTTGGGCAAAGAGCCTCCTTTGATAATTTTGATCAATTGGGATGATAAGGATGACAAGGTCCACCTTTATATGCGGTCAGCAGGTACAAGCAATTGGGTNTTTTATCAGAATAACCATAGAAAGGCCGGTTTCGGAACCTGGGATGACAACTTGGCAAATTACGAAGACCTTCCCTATGAAGCCATTGTTCAAAATGATAACCTCGTACCGGGAACTTATGAAATATATGCTCAAACGGCCTCCGCTAAGACAGGTAGCGTGGAGGTTTCAGGTTTTATTTCGATGAAAATAAATGATGGACCGGTCAAGAGATTCAATATATTAAGCCGGAAGATAAATGTTGCCAAACCTCCTTTTGAAGACAACAGTNNGGGAACCAAACTAGGCACATTAACGGTTTCCGGTGATGATATTGGTTGGAATCCCAATTGATTTACTTGTTTGAAAATTTGATATAATTGAAATGAATACAAGATTTACCAACTTCATTCTGACAATCATCCTTACTACAGCGCTGGGACTTATCCTGACTATATTCTATTCATTTTTTCCCAATCGTTTGCTGAAACTCCTGGGCGGGGAAGTGCCTTATGGATTGATCCAGCTGGCTACCTANTTTTTCTTTATATTTGGTATGTTAGAAGTTTTGCGTTTCAAGAAATTTGTTGAATTTCAGAAGAAAGGACTTTCACTCAATTTGTTGCCGGAAAAGGAGCAATTCGTCATATCAGCAGATGAAGTCAATGATATCAAGTTAAAAATGATTGAATTGGAAAAATCTAATCCTCTTCTCCTTGTGGATATGATCAAGAAGGCTTGTACCAAGTTTCGGTCCAATAAGAATGTCAGCGAATCACTCAGTATCGTTTCAGTCCAGACTGAAATCAATCTGAGGAATACCGATTCAGAGCAAAATTTGATTAAATATTTTGCATGGGCATGCCAATCTATAGGACTCATCGGTACTGTTATAGGTATCGGTGCTTCACTCAGAGCGGCCAACCAAATCAGCAGCCAGGAAGGGATTGACTATGTAACCGGTCTGTTGAGTGTTTCATTTGACACTACATTGATAGCTCTTGTCTTGAGCATTATTCTCATGTATGCCTACAGCCTGATATCAGAAAGGATTGATAGATTACATGCTGACAACCAGATCTATGTTATCGAGAACCTCATCAACCGAATCTATAACAAATAACTGCCATAAATGATTTAGTCGTGCTATTTCAATTTGAAGCCATCGTCGATATCGGATTAAGCCGATCTGTTCAACAGGATAACACGTTGACGATGCCTCAGTTGATTCTCAACAACCAATGCCTTACAGATGAATATTTCTATGATGATATCAATGGCGCTCTCTTTGCAGTCGCAGATGGCATGGGCGGTGGACCTCACGGAGAATTAGCATCCAGATTGGTCGTTGATGGCCTCCGGCATTTTGCTGTTTGTAACAAACATCTCCTGGAGAGTAATGTGATAACCTTCATCAATAATGCCATCTATGAAGCTAACCAAAGGCTGCTGGATCACCTGAATGAACATCCGGAGGATAATAGAATGGGGTCAACGGTGGTACTTGCTATTGTCAGGAATGGTGTGCTGTATTTAGGCTGGGTAGGCGATAGTCGTTGTTATTTAATCAATGGAAACAGCATCAAAGTATTGTCACACGATCATTCCTTGGTGCAGAGCCTCATAGATGAAGGCTTTATTACAGAAGAGGAGGCTTTCTACCATCCAAATCGAAACATCATCAATCAAAGCATGGGCATGTCAAATATTATTCCATCCTTTGAAAAATATAGCCTAGAAGATAATCAAATCCTTTTATTGTCTCCGGATGGCCTTAATGGTATGCTAAGAGATTTTGAAATCCTTGAAATATGCAACAGACACAGTGATCTGAAAGTTATGGTCCAATCTCTGGTGGATGCTGCCAACAAAGCGGGAGGACATGACAATATAAGTTGTATCGGCATTCGATTAAAGGATTATCCTGCCAGGGCTAAGGTTTTCATTAAGAATGAACATCATGCCGGAAGTAAAAAGAGTGAGAATAAGATTCCCCTCAAATTAATCCTCCTTAGTATTTTCTTAATCATTGCATTTATTTGGGTCTTCCTTGTACTAAAATCTGGTAACGATACTTCTTTACAGGAAAATGACAGAATTCATTCCATGCAAACAATGCCTGTCTCACCTGATACTACTGCAGAGGAAGACATCGGTATGCCTGTTGAATCTCANGTCTATTTTATTAGGCTGAAAGGGTTTAAGGATAGCTTGAAAGCACAAGAATATCTCGAACAACTATCAAATCAATATAACAACTATGTTTTTATGATCAACTATAGTTCAAACGCACTCTACGAGGTTACTGTCAATGGCTTCAAGGATGAAGATGAAGCAAATAAGTTCATTGCATCCGGACAATTTCCCGGTGCAATAATCAAATTACAAAAGGAATGACAATGAATATATCAGAGGTGTTTCATTCAAGGTATGAATTGCTCCAAAGGGTTGGCAGNGGAGGCTTTTCTGAAGTATGGAAGGCGCTCGATATGCGTTCCGGGATGGAGGTCGCCATCAAGGTGTTCAGGCAACAGGATTCAGAGGGTATTGCCTTGTGCAGAGAAGAATACCTCAAGACTTTTGATTTTCAACATCCTAATATTCTTACCCCTTTCCATTTCGATGTCTCAGACGATCGGCCTTATCTTGTTATGAAATTTCTGAACGGAGGCACACTTGCCGATCATTTGGGGAATCTGAATGCAGCAAAGGTTGAGGATCTTATCCGTCAATTGGAACCGGCACTGAAATATCTACACAGTCGCCCTATTCCTGTCATTCACGGGGATATTAAGCCCGACAATATTCTCATAGACGAAAATGGTAATTACTTTCTCACTGATTTCGGTATTTCAACCAAATTAATACAAAGATTTACCGAAACTCTTAGAGCAGACTCAATTGTAGATTCAAGTAAAGGAGTTACTCCGATGGCATACCGCAGCCCGGAATCATTTAAGTATAAAAACTGGGAATTTAACAAGACCGGGCCTTTTTCCGATATTTGGTCAGCAGGTGTTACGGTGTATCAGGCTATTTATAATTCATTGCCTTTTAACGGTGAAGGTGGTCTGGGACAGCTGATTCTGATGAAAAGTGGTAATCATTCGCTTGAGGAGATCATTGAGTTTGAAGATGGCGATTTTACTCGCTTCAACGCAATTATTCTGGCTGCATTACAATTGAATCCTCAACAACGTGCTACNTTTTTGGGTGAAGTTGTGGATAGCCCGGAACCCATCATCACATCAGAATCAATATCAGATCCACCTCTACTCATTGATGATACAGAAGGCATTTCAATAAGNAAAAAGAAAGAATCCCGTGCTTTTCTTTACCCTTTGCTTGCAATATTCGCCATTGGTGTAGTTTTATTGGTGATTGCCCTTTCTAAAGGAGGCAAAGAGAAAGCGGGAAACAATCCACCTGCGCTTTCACAGGAAGCTATTCAGACTGTTGATTCAATTCAGGATCAGACTCTTGATAATAGTGATCATAATGTTAATGATAAATTACATGCTACCCGGGATAATTCCACCGACGAGAAAATTACCGCCAATTTGAGGACTGAAGCAAAAACCGTTCCTGTAAATAATTCTTCCCCGGCCATACAGACTAATACACCGGAAGAAAATCATACAACTCCGATTGATCAGTCTGAAAATGTCTCTTCCGCCAAGGAGAACATTCAGCCTGAAAAAGTCGAGCCAGTATCCGTCGAGACACGAATGATGAATCCATCAGAGAGCAGGGAGAAAACTAAATCCAGATCAGTCACTATAAAGCCCAATATACCCATACCATTGATGCTCAACGAGGATATAGGCAATCCGGAGGCTTTGAGCNNCGGGAGCAAGATTTCGTTTGTGGTGGCTGATGATGTTTTGTCTTATGGAGATGTCTTCTTACGCAAAGGACANAANAGTTCAGGCAGTTGTCAAAAAGTGACCAGAGATAAAATAAAAATTCATTTTCCGGATATTTATACCACAGGCAATACAAAATTGAAAAGTCCTAATCTGGATAATTTTGATATTAAAATTGGAAAGGATCAGAAGGGAATCATTTTTTATCCGGTTACTTCAAGCTATCAATATAATGTAAATGTAAAATAAGTGTCATGAAAACAACTGATAACTTTTGTATTTGGGATATGTACAAATGCCCGCTTCATGGATGGTTACTTCTCCTCTTAATGTCTTTGCCGATTATTTGCGTGGGACAAGAGGGTTATCAAAGATCGGTCAATAAGGGGTTTAGCTTTAGGACATCCATTATGGCTGATGTCTGGAAAGGAAAAGTGGTTTCNAAAAAGTATACTACGACCATAGGACCGGACTTCACGGCTTCTTTTGGGCTGTCAGAGAATATTGCGGTATTCGGTTCATACCAGTATTTATTCTCCTCAAAGCTAAGTCCCGTTGAAGTCGGATTTCTGTTGTTTACGGATAAAGTCAAACATCAGAATTTTGCATTTGGTGTCAAATATATTGCTGGCTCTACCTCAAGCCGGTTGAGATATATGGCGGAAGCAGGCGGACTGATTGGCCACAGCACAATAAATATTTACCAGGAATTGTATGGCAATTTTGTGGATATCAAATTAAAAGGATTAGGGTTTCATAGTGGCGCCGGTATTGAATACTTTATTTCTCCTTTTCTTTCCTGTGATGCTACCCTCGGATTCAATATAGGAAAGTACNNAAATCTTCCGAATACCTGGGTGTTTCATATAAGGAATCGTTGAATTGGAATAGAATCCAGATTATGTTGGGAATTCACTATCACTTTGCCGGCAGATAATCGCCATTGAATGTTACATTTCTTTAATTTCAAATAAAATATTTCTATCAAGATGAAAAGATCAAAATCCATACCTTACTTCTTCTGGTTGCAGTTTCCTTTTATTCATGTAGTAAAACCGACAATGATAATTCGCTGCTTGAGCCTGCATTCCAAAGGTGTCATCTTTCAAAGGAATACATCAAAAATGTTCTTTACAGGGAGGTGATCTATCGTGATAATAGTTATCAGGTTGACCATATTCTTTACTACCAGAATAATGTTGTTCGGGAAGATTGGACTGAATATTTTGAATACGAGAATGGACGAATAGCATCCATTAAAGATGATTATAATTCGACTTTTTACAAGTATAATGACCGGGGTAAATTGGTATCTGTCAAATATTGTGGCAGCTCTGTAAATGATTGTTGCACAGGAACATATTCTTACAATGCTACAAATACAATTCCGGTGAGTATTGCATATGCCTGTTCTGACGGGAGCGTTTCTTCAGAAGTATTTGATTATACCAATTATGGCAATCTGTCCTACTATTATATTTATAGTGAACAGAATCAGTCCGTCGTTCAGTTATACCANAAATTTACAGAAGGCTATATCAGCCCTTTTGAAGAAATTTACCCCAATGGGGTAGATTATTTTCAGGATAGAATAGTTGAGGATTATAAGGCGAGAAGATTCAAGGAGTATACTATTGATCCAAAAGATGTTAAAGGAAGATATCCGCTAAAAATGTCGGTAAGCACTTATTCTCTTCCTGATTTCACTCAGTTGGCNGCGGATGTTCTTACCTATGAATATGTCGGCTGTGATTGATGTCCACTTATATTTTGGCAGGTGATAATGTTGATGCTGTAACCTGGATGATACAAGGTATTGCGCCGGAAAGTTCTGACCGACAGATTCAGTTCTTTCTTTATCTGACCTCTGTTCTGTTTTTCTACAGACTTTTACTTGATGCATTCAATGGAAAGAATTTGGAAGGATAACAATATGTTAGATTGTTTGCAATAATGTGCAAAAAGTGCATATTGCTTAATTTTGAAATATTTAGGGAGCCAAAAATTACAGATGGTATCCTTTACAATTAAGTATCCAACAAAGCAGCATCTATCGAAGCTCACCCAACTGATCAATGAAAAGAGTGATTTCAAAAATTTTATCACCACACTAAACGATATAAGTCAGGAAAAAATCTGTAGTACACAAAATTGAACACCACCCTCCGGAACCTTACAATCTGCGCAGGATTTCATCCGCAAAAGCGCAACTTAGATTAAAACCTATGGTGTACCCTTGCCTCTTTAGCTATGCTTTGCAGGGCAATCAAAAGCGGATGGAGGAAAACCATGCGTATGGGGGATAAAAAGTTGAAGGCTTCAAAATTGGAATAGGGTTATCATCGATTCATCTCCTCCCTGGATATACACCAAATACTTTTCCTCGAAATAGGCCTCCGGAAACCATTTCCCGATGGCATAACTCTCCATGTAGTCACTTTTGGGTAGTAACTTGGCTTCTTCCCTAAAGGCCGGTCCTTTCAACGCCAGCAATCCGTTGGGTACGGCGTGTGCCGACTTGCCTGAAATATGCTTCATCGACCAGGTGACCAAATCCTTTAGGCTGGCCACAGCGCGGGTAATTACAAAGTCCACATCGACCTTCAGACTTTCAGCCCGTGAAATCACTGGTTTGACATTGCCCAGACCCAGGCGCTCACTGATGTCCTGCACCACACGTACCTTCTTGCCAATGCTGTCCACCGCCATAAATTCCGTTTCCGGAAAAAGGATGGCTAACGGAACAGACGGAAAACCTCCTCCGGTACCAAGATCCATCACGCGGCGCCCGGCCCTGAAAGAAACAAATTTCGCTATGGCCAGACTATGCAGCACATGATGCAGATACAGACTATCAATATCCTTTCTGGATATAAGGTTGATCTTTTCGTTCCATTCCCGATACAAAGGCATCAATGCTTCTATCTGCCTAAGCTGTTCATCGGTCAGTGACGTGAAATATTTGAGGATTATGTCCAATTGCGATTTTNTTTAAGAAGCCCAAAAATAGTCAGAATCAAGGTAAGCACCGGATAAATTATATCCAAAACCAATTTTTGTTTCAAGGTAAAACGCTGACCCAGCCCTTTTTCAATTTTTTGCCAGCCTATCAGACGTATCATGACATAAGCCACCAACAAAACCGCAAAGTAACATACACTTCCAAAAAGCAACAAAACAATCAAACCTATATAGAAAAGGAGCCATGAAATATGGATCAAAGACAATATTGCTCCTATGACAAATGGATAATGTCCACTGACACTGTAATGGCGCAGCTTTTGCCGGAAATATTCATTCCGGTTCTTTGGCGCGTTAGTCCATACAAATGCTTCCTCATTCGTTACAAAAGTCATGGATTTAGGACCTCTCTTCACCAGCAAAGCCTGAACAGTCAGGTCATCGTCCCCGGCGATCAAATCAGAATGGCTTTTAAAATAACCGATTTCCGCCAAAGCGCTTTTCTGATAAGCAATGTTCCTGCCTACCCCCATATAAGGCAAGCCCAACCTGCCCAGGCCAATGTACTGCAGGGCAGTCATTACATTTTCGTAGCGTGCATAGGTATTCAGGCTGTTTCTTTCTTCAAGGAAGGGACTGTAGCCGGCCACTATTACATGTCCTGATCCGATTTCTGCTGTCATGATCTCTGCCCAGTTTTCACTTGCCGGAAAGCAATCGGCATCGGAAAGTAAAACGGTGTCATATTTCGCATGTAGGATTCCCTGCATGAGTGCGGATTTCTTTCCAGCCCCTGTCTTTTCCGACATCCGAATGATTTTCAATGCCGAAAATTCCTGCACCATCCGGTCTAAAATCTGTGGCGTCTCATCCGTACTTGCATCATCCACCACAATGACTTCAAGCAGGATATTTTTCTGCCCCATAAAGGCCGGTATGTTTCTTTGCAGATTTTCCGCTTCATTACGCGCACAGATGACAATGGAAACCGCAGGATGAACGATACTTTNTTCCGTAGATGAACGTTTATTTACATTCAGTAAGGCAGTACATGCCAACCAGAATACCGACTGTATAATCAGACACAGGATACCGATGATTAACACGATGTTGAACATACTACAGAGCAAATAATATCAAATGTATGGTAAATTTACAATTGATTAGTTATCTTTGCATAATATTTGATGTACAAACGAATTACAATTTATATATATTTGTAATATGAAGACGAGATCCGGTCTGATTCTGCTATTTTCACTCATAGTGTTTGCTTCATTTGCTCAAATGACTGACAACGGCGTTACAAAATACGGCAACGAATGGATTGTGCCGGGTCGTGAATATTATAAGATCAGGATCAGCAAAGATGGATTTTATAAAATCGATTTCAATGCACTCAAGGCATCAGGAATAGACGGCGAAATAGTCGGGAGCCAACTCCGGTTGTTCAGAAACGGGGTAGAAATTCCCATCACGGTATCCGCCAACGGACAATGGTCAGATAGTGACTTTCTAACGTTTCACGGTTATTACAACAAATCGGAAATGGACAAATATTCCTTTCCCAATGGCGTCAATGATATCGTGAATCCCAAAGCCAGCTTGTATAGTGATACCGCCACCTACTTCCTCACCATCAATCCGGATGGAAACAATCTCCGTACCAATATCCTCCCTAACAACCTCATCAACCCTCCCTCTCCTGAACCATACATCATCAGGATATCCGAAATGGATTTCAGGGAAATACTGAATACTAAAACGGAATATGTAGGCCAGCACCCCTTTGTCAACACCCCTTTTTATCCCGGAAAAGGCATGGTGACTTCTGCGGACAACCAAACATACAAGTTGTCCTGCCCTGGCCTCTTGCCGGATTCCAGACTGCCTATTTTCCGCTATCGCGGCATAACCAATGCCGGCAATGTCGGTGTCAATCTTGGTCACGACCTGAAATTCTCTATGAAGGGGCAGCAGATGTACAGTGTATTTTCCACCGGACAGCGGGTGATGTATGTCAATTTTACTTATGTCGATACCAATCGTGTCATTACTGCATCTGACAACCAATACAGCCTCACCAACGGCCANCCCCTGGATCTTATCAAAACAGGGTATGTAGCTATCGAATACCCGTCAGACCTGAACATCGATGCCACCAGGACCCAATCNTTTTTCCTGGAGGGAAAGGCTTCCGATCGTTTGCT
The DNA here is from genome assembly GCA_013414645.1 of Candidatus Parvibacillus calidus. GTDB lineage: Bacteria > Bacteroidota > Bacteroidia > Chitinophagales > Saprospiraceae > Parvibacillus > Parvibacillus calidus. The sequence goes on from CP058702.1 coordinate 367,340, forward strand.
CGATTTTATTGCATCTGGTGATGTGCCGACCGCGCCTTATCTGACAGATTCCTTAGGGACGTGGAGGATACCCGGCTCGGTGACCGGCAATACAATCCGGTTCAGGATTCCGGCATTTACAGTGACAAGCCGGTTGATCTATAGACCCGGTGACGATGCCGAGTCTATTTCATCTATGACTCAGGTAAAAATGAAGGATTTTAATAACCTGAATGCCGACTATATCATACTCTCCCACAATTTACTGATGGAAGATAACAACGGACCTTCTGCAGTAGAACAATACGCCGCTTACAGAAGATCCGCAGCCGGAGGTGCTTACGATGTTGAGGTGGTCAACGTTAGTGATCTTTACAATTCCTTTGGATACGGGCTGGATTATAATCCGATGGCCATCAAGAATTTTGCCAATTTTATAGGCCTTAAAGGTAGTTCACGCTTCCTTTTTATCATTGGCAGAGGCAGGGATTATAAAGAAATTCGTTCCAATAATCAGTTGGCAACAGCGATAAGCAAGGGCTATGGAGTGCCTACCTTTGGAGACTTTGGATCTGACAATCTTCTCGTGTCAAAGTCCTTCCACAAGGTTGACATGAATTTAGCTGTAGGCCGGCTCCCGGCGGTAACCCAAGACGAAGTCATTACCTACCTGAATAAGATCCGGGCGAGTGATGCTGCTTACAATGCACCGGGAGACAATTCTTCCAGGCAATGGACCAAGACCATAGTTCAGGTTAATGGTGGCAACATTGGTAAGCCGGATCAGGCAGCAATATCTAACGCCCAAAAAGATGTAGAAGCATTGATCAAGTCTTCTAAACTTGCCGGCTTCGTCGAGACCTTTGTCAAAGGCAGCAATGAGACCATCGGCAAGGCTTCTGACGACTTTTTCAAGCTGGTCAATCAGGGTGTAGCCGTCGTGGATTACTTCGGTCATGGCGCCCTGTCCACACTGGAATACCCGATAGACCTGCCTTCAAAGTATTCCAACAGCCCACGTCTGCCTATCCTTATTATCAAGGGTTGTAAGACGGGCAATTGCCAGAGGGATGGTTCGTCCTATCCTTCCAAGCTCCTCTATGAAGAGAGCTACAAAAACTCCGGCTACCGGGCCGTCATCGGCAGTATCTCTGACAGTGAGCTGTATTCGCTGAGTATGCTGGCCCACCGTTTTTATACCTTATGGGGTGGTGACATGTATGGAAAGACTTTTGGTGAACTGTTTCAGGCTACCTTTAATTCGCCCGGCCTCAATAATTCTCAGGAAGGTATACAACAGTTGTATGTAGGCGATCCGGCGCTGATGGTGCAGCCCTTCCCCGGACCTGACTTTACAATTCTCCCGGGTGAAGTGAAGACCATACCGGAGAATATCGCATCGACTGACAATGCCTTCACGGTTCAGTTTACCGTCAAAAACCTTGGCACATCGGTAGAGGATACCTTATTTTACCGGGTGACTTATGAAAACGGGGATAAGAAAGTCGTATCCGTAGATTCATCGTTTATCTACCGTCCTAATTCCGAAAACGTCATATATGCTGAATTCCAGCTGGACAAGACCTCTACTTCCGGCGAAAACACCATCTACATCACCCTTGATCCNAAAAACAAAATCTCCGAATCACCGGCTCCGATAGCGGAATTGAACAATGATTATATCAATCCCGGCGGCAGCAAAGGTTATAAATTTTACATCCAGTCTTCCCTCCTCAGCCAGGTATATCCTTACCGGTACGCCATCGTGGATACGAACAGGGTGACGCTGTCGGGATTCAACACCAGACTTAAAGAAGGAGATCAGGAAATTCATTGGGAAATCGACACCACCGCCAATTTTAATTCGCCGTTACTATTGTCTTATTCAGGCATTTATCCGATTGGTCACATTGAATGGACTCCGGATTTAACATTGATAGAAAATACTGTTTATTACTGGCGGATATCAAGAGACAGTATTTCTCCGGACGAACCGGCACTTACGTCAGTTTCCAGCTTTACTTATTTGCCCGGCAAACATGGATTTTCCCAGTCGCATAACGATCAGTTCAGAGAAGATATGCCCCGAAATATGAAGGTAGTAGGAGGTGGCAACCATGTAGAATTTGGTGACAGAAAACTGAATGTTAAGTATAACAATGGCATGGTAAATGCAGGAAACTATGATTTCCTGGGCTGTATAGTCGGAGGTACCAGTTTCAGGAGCTTTCAGTCTCAGAAAGACTTTGGTAACTACCACGATGGATTGATCGGCGTATCATGGTTTAAGCGAGATTCNTTTTTCAAAGCTTATTTTTCAGGTGAAGCACCTTTTGGCTCAATTCCGGTTCCCAATGTAAATACGCATTTTTATCTGATGTATGAAACCAACAATATTGATTCCAGAAAGGCCCTCATTAATTATATAGAAAATGTCATTCCGAAGGACGACATTGTGATGCTTTTTACACACGTCAAAGAACAGTATCCGACCCTGCATGAACAGGAGTGGGCAGCTGATTCCATCGTAAATGCCGGAAAGAATATTTTCAATGTTTTGGAAAAATATGGAGCCACTCAGGTCAGGCGATTGCTTACCTTGGGAAGCAGACCTTACACCATTATATTTGATAAGGCCAATGGCGTTTTAAGTGAGGAAATTGCATACGGAAATGAAGTTACTACTGCAGAAGCGGATTTGCCGGCACATTCTAATTATGGTACAATCAAACAGACATTCGGGCCTTCCGGAAAATGGGAATATTTTGAGTATAATCCAAAGAAAGCTCTTGGTGTTCAAGATTCACTTATTTACACTATTACAGCGATTCATAAAAGTGACCCCTCGCTCAATCAGGTTATTGCTAACACCTCACTGGCCGTCAACCAGTATCAGAATGTAGACTTGCATAGTGTGGATGCAAAAGATTATCCTTATATGTCCATCAGCATTAAATGCGCAGAGCCTGTCAGCTATGCAGAGCAGATGGACGGTTTTGAATATTTCAGATTCATAGGCCGGGAATTGCCGGAAGCGACCCTGCTTCACTCAACGGCGAAGATTGCCGGGGATTCAATAGAACAGGGTAAACCCTTTGTCTTTAAAATAGATGCCAGAAATATCGGAAAAATTAACATGGACAGTATGCTGGTTTCATTTTCAATGAGGAGTCAGGGTGGAAAATCTTCCTTCCTGGATACACGCTACGATAGTCTGAAAGTCGCAGCAAACGGGACATATTCGGTAGATTTCGATACCAAAGAGTTAAAGGGCAACTACACTTTTGTATGTGAAATGAATCCGAATGATGACCAGCCTGAATATTACCATGGAAATAACATCTATACAAAGAATATTTATATCAGNGGAGATGTACAAAACCCGTTGGTTGATGCGACGTTTGACGGACTGCATATAGTCAATGGAGATGTTGTTTCTACAAGACCACTAATCAGGATAACAATCAGAGATGAAAATAAAATCTTTGCCTTGGATGATCCGGGCCTATTCAATGTATATCTGGTAAATAGTTTTGGTCAGGATACCCTGATTCCAATGACGTCAGCTGATATGAAATTCATTCCGGCTGACCCATCAAATCTAAATAAGAAGAATGAGGCTGTGATCGAATATAAGCCGGACTTTCAGACATTCCCGGACGGATATAATCAGGATGGCGATTATACACTGAGGATAACGGCAAGAGATAAGGCAGGAAATGAATCAGGAAAATATGATTATGAGAAACAATTCCGCATAATTAATAGAAAAGCAGTCTCAGACTTGTTCAACTATCCGAATCCTTTCAGCCGGTCTACCAGATTTGTTTTTACACTGACAGGTTATGAACTTCCGACATACTACAGCATCAGAATCATGTCTGTAAGCGGAAAGATAGTCAGAGAAATCACACAGGATGAACTGGGACCGCTGAGAATAGGCAAGCAAATATCCAAGTATGTTTGGGATGGCACGGATCAGTATGGTGATCAACTCGCCAATGGCGTCTATTTATACAAGTTTATAGTAAAAGATCAGGATAANAAAGATTATGAAAAGTTTGTTGAAAGCAATAGCACCAGCCAGTACTTTGATGGTCAGTGTGGTAAGCTTGTAATCATAAGATAAGGTTGAGCGCAAGAAGACATGGATGTACCTGACACATCTCCTTTTTCCGGATTATTAAGAACTATATTTGGAATATCGGCCATTGGGATTGTTTTACTTGCTGTTTTATCCTTTTGGTGGCCACTGGATGTCAGAGGTGTAGAGACCAATGTTCTTCACACCCTCCAGATGATTCATATAGATAGGTCGTCACTTTACCCCAATCCTGAAGTTATTCCATTTAATATTACCCAATATACCCCGCTTTATTATATACTGATCAATCAGCTATTTGCCGTACTCCCTCCATCTGTTCAACTGGTAGAGACCGCGCGGTTTTTATCACTTTCAGGCCTTTTGCTGCTTTTGTATTTTGCATACAGAATTCTCCAAAATGTCACTGCCAATCGTGGCCTACAAGTCATTTTACTTCTTTGTATTGTGATTTTTACTTTTCCATGGTTTCAACTGATCAGACCTGATGTATTTGAGTGCGCATTTGTAACAGGAGCTGTTTANTTTTTGCTTTACAATAATAGTGCTTTGAAGAAAAAGAATGTTTTTATAGTAGCATTATTCACGACCCTTGCCATCTTGTCAAAGCAAAGTGCATTAATTTTTATACCCATATTNTTTTCATTGTTCATCTTTCGGAAAGAATGGGTCAATAGTCTGTTTTTTATTGCTTTTTCAATTTTTCAAATTGTCTTTCTTCTTTTTCTCTTCGAAAAATCAGGTTATGATATGTCGAATCTGTTTGTAAATATTATTAAAGGAATAAATAATGGAAATGATTTTTCTAGGGCAATGAGGATGACATATCTTGTTTATAGCCGCTATTTCTTATTTTTTACTACTGTATTAATCACCTTTTTTGTTCATATTTTAAAAAAACAAAAGCTTTCGGATCAAACAGTTAATTTGTTATTTGTAAATGTAATAGTCTTTTTCTTTAGTCTNTTTGCCTCACTTAAGTCAGGCTCGGCTATCAACTATTTTAATGGTTCAATCATTCTACAGGTTCTTCTCTTTGCAGATTTATTTCAATATATCAAAGACTCGCACATACGATTGGCTAAATATTTGATTTTCCTTACCGGGATATCTGTTGCATCACAAGATGTAATTCATTATATTCCACGAATTAAATTTCTTTTGACAAAAGAAGAATCTCAAAAATCTTCTCTATCCACAATCTCAACNTTTTTACAATCTAATCTTTCAGGGAAATATTTTTACACTGATATTCGTGAACTTGCCTTAAAATTCCCCTCTGATGTTGCNTTTTTTTCGATGGATATTCATCGTCTTACCTTCCGGAAAAAGGTTTTCAATTATCCTGAAATGATAAAGTCTTTCAAGGATGGAAGGATTAAATTTCTGATAGTCAATAAGGATATTCAACCTGATATATTTGGACTTGATATTGCTGAATATTATAAAGTTGAACGGGAATTTGGACAATTTGTCATTATGTCTTCAAAATTCCAATAAGATATTTCAAAGACAGAGATTTCCTTTGGCAACAAAATATTGTCATGCTATAACCTAAATTAATTGGCATTCATTCAAAAATACACACCTACTTCTTATCTTTACTTGATTATTAGTAAAAATATTTTTTGCAATGTATAGATTACTTACTGTCGTTTTTCTTTTAACTCAGTTTGTTACAGTCAATGCCCANAAAGAAGTATTAACCCTCGACAAGGCTATTCTGGGCAGCAAGGATATGCGACTTGCTACCTGGTCAAATACACAGTGGTCACACCTATCCAACACACTCTACTATACCCGCAGTGGAAATTTTATATATCAATACGATGCCAAAAAGAATACAACCGATTCTGTCGATGTCATCGCCCTCCTCAATCCGGCACTTAAAGCAGCCGGCTACGATGAGCTGAAATCCGCACCAAGGTTTAAACTGGGCGACATGGATGAGTTTGAGTTTAGCAGCGGAAGGGATCGACTTTCCTTTAATATGAAGGATAAGAAGCTGACTAAGGTCGTTACGACACCGGATGATGCAGATATGCTTGATGGTACCGGCAATGCTTTTTCATTTTCACGTAATCAGGCACTTTATGTACAGAAGCCCGACGAAAATGTTGTTATGATAGCTCAGGGCAGCGATTCCATCCTTTATGGCACTTCTGTCCACCGCGACGAATTCGGCATCAGCAAGGGTACTTTCTGGNNGTACAAAGGCAATAAACTGGCCTTCTATCGCATGGATCAGTCGATGGTTGAAAAATATCCCATCCCTGACTGGTCCGTCACACCCGCTAAAGTCAATGACATCTACTACCCGATGGCCGGACGCAAAAGTCATCACGTTACCGTGGGGATTTTTGACCTGAAGACCGAAAAGACCATTTATCTGGAGACCGGCGGAGATCCTGAACACTATCTGACCAATATCTGCTGGGCGCCCGACGAGTCTGAAATCTATATCGCTGAGATCAACCGCGACCAGAATCACACCACCTTCAACGCCTATAACCCCGACAGAGGCAATAAAATCAGGACACTCTACGAAGAACAAAGCCTGCAATATACCGAACCCTTAGTCCCCTTTACCTTTGTTCCGGGTCAGAATGATCTATTTATCGCTCAGAGTAAGCGTGACGGCTGGAATTCACTCTACCTCTATACCCATGAAGGTGAGCTGGTACGTAAGCTGACAGGAGGAATCGAGGTTACCGGATTGCTTGGTTTTGACAAGAAAAACAAGACGGTTTATTTTCAGGGCATCCTGCCCAATTCTATAGATGAGCAGTATTTTTCCTGCGATCTGGCAACTGCTAAGGTAACGCAACATACCAATACTCCCGGTCAGCACACTGCCATTATATCTTATGACGGAAAATATGCCTTTGAAACCAACAACGCCCTTCACAGTAATATATCCTATACATGTCGTGAACTGGGTAAGAACAAGGTGCGCACCCTCCATACTCTTGCAGAACCATTGGACAACTATAACCTGGGAAATATCAAACTGGACACACTCTATTCTGCCGATGGTGACAAGTTGTTTACAAGGACGATCTTTCCCTACAATTTTGATCCCGCTAAAAAGTATCCGGTCGTGATTTACGTCTATNNGAAACCTCACGCACAGATGATCAGCAATAGCCGTAATGCGCAGGCACCCTTGTGGATGTTTACCATGGCCAATGAAGGCTTTATCATTTTCACGCTGGACAACAGAGGTTCATCCAACCGCGGCATGGAATTTGAAAAAGTTATCCACCGGAATCTGGGAACCACTGAGATTCAGGATCAGATGGTGGGTTACGAATTTATCAAAAACAAGCCCTATGTAGATGCCTCTCATATAGGTGTTCACGGATGGAGCTTTGGCGGATTTATGACCATCAGTCTGATGACCCGCCAGTCGGGTAAATTTTATGCTGCCGTCGCCGGCGGACCTGTTACCGACTGGAATATGTATGAAGTTATGTACGGCGAAAGATACATGGATACACCTCAGCAAAACCCCGAAGGATATAAGCAAGCAAGTACTTTTACATACATAGATCAGTTGCAGGGGCCGCTGCTCATCATTCACGGCGCCTTGGATGATGTTGTGGTATGGCAGCAGAGTATGAAGTATATCGATAGTTGTATCAANAAAGGCAAACAGGTTGATTATTTTGTCTATCCGGGACACAAGCACAATGTGCTGGGCAAAGACAGAGTACACCTGATCAGGAAAGTTATTGANTTTTTTGAATCAAAATTATAACAGACAATAATCCGTATTGAAAAAACTCCTTCAAATATCTGAAGTACTTTAAGGATCTTGTCGGAGGTCATCTGCAGAGATCCGTTGTTCTATCGATCTTAGTTACCCTATCCGACAGCCTGGGCATCGGACTCCTAGTCATCGTCCTGCAGGAAGTGTCCGGACAGTCTTCATTTCTGAAGGATGAGAGTTCTGTATTTAATAAGTTTTATTCAAATATCTTCCATCAGTCGCCTACCATATTGACACTCATTGTCATTGCTATTATTTTTTTCTGTTGAAAGGTCTGGTCAATTTTTTACTTTTAACCACCCAGGCAAAGATGGCGACAAGTATCATCAGCAAGACCAGAAAAAGCCTGCTGGATGGTATCACACACCTCAACTATAAGACATATACCACTACGGACATGGGAGCTGTCCTGAATGTATCGACCTCTGAGGTAAGTAAGTTAAATACTTCCCTACATAATTATCTGAATGCATGGCAGTATGTCATCATGTCCGTGGGATATATCATCATTGCATTTATAGTCGATCCGTTCTTCTCTGCACTGATCATCATTCTTTCACTCGTTTTCTTTTATTTTTATCGGATTGTGATAGGTTATTTCAGGAAATTATCCGGTGAAATTGTGCAGACCGGAAATCTGTATAACAGTTTCTTAAGTCAGATTCTGAGTAATTTTAAATACCTGAAAACGACCAATGTTATTGATTTTTATTCCAAAAGAATAGGTGAAAAGATCGAATATTCAGAGAAACTAAACTTTAGATTTCTTCAGATAAATGCCCTGACCAATAGCCTGAGAGAACCCATTATCCTGATTCTGATCAGTGCTGTCATCCTGATTAAATATGCAGTATATGGTAATATCGGGACCAATCTGGTCTTTACCATGCTACTNTTTTACAGAACGCTTAATTTCTTTCTCCTCACTCAATCAAACTGGCAAAGCTTTCAGCAAAATTCCGGTAGTATCGATATGATTCTTGCTGTCCGGGACAAGTTTCAAAAAGGAAAAGAAGATTTTTATACAGGTGATAAATTCCGATTTTCAGATTCAATGGTTTTATCTGATACCTTTGTCTCATACAATGAGAATAATGCGCTCACAGATATTAGCATAACCATTCCTAAAAACAATATGATTGCCTTAGTCGGACCGAGTGGATCGGGCAAAACTACGCTGGTTGCTGTCCTTACCGGCTTGATCCCACCGGATAAAGGTGAATTCAGAATAGACAATCATCTGCTTTCTGAATATGATCTTGCTGACTTCAGGTCTAAGATAGGCTATGTCTCTCAGGATCCGGTTATTTTCAATGATTCCATTTTTAATAATGTAACCTTGTGGGATGCAAAAACAGAATTATCTCTCCAAAAATTCAATTCTGTTTGCCGACTGACGCATTTGGATGAAATGATAAATAATCTGGATAANAAAGAAGACTCCGGCACAGGCGACTTCGGCATCACCCTATCCGGTGGCCAGAAACAACGAATCAGTATTGCAAGGGAATTGTACCGTGACGTGGAATTGCTTGTCTTTGATGAAGCTACCTCATCTTTGGACGCCATCACCGAGCAGATTATCCGGGAAAATATCCAGTCCATCCGCGGCAAGGTAACCATCATCCTCATCGCCCACCGGCTGTCTACCATCCGATTTGCCGATCGGATTTATTTCATCGAAGGAGGCCGAATCACTGCTTCCGGCACCTACGACGAACTGATGCAATCTTCACCCGACTTCCTTAAAATGGTCAACCTGCAATCCGGCTAATATGCAGCTAGTTACCATCAGTGCCATTATTCCTGTTTTCAACGCTCAGCAAACATTGCGACGGGCAGTTGATAGCTTGCTCAAACAGACCTGTCTGCCTGTCGAAATCATCCTGGTGGACAACAACAGCACCGACAGTAGCCCGGCTATCATGGAGGAGTATCGGCGACGATATCCCGATTTGATTTCGATTATTCACCAGCCTGTGCCGGGAGCCAATGCCGCCCGGAATGCAGGGCTATATCACGCCGGAGGGGAATGGATACAGTTTCTCGATGCAGATGATGAATTGATGCCCGANAAAATAAAACATCAGGCCGAACTGCTCTCTATTCATCCGGAGGCAGACCTCATCGTAGCCCCGGCAAGAGCCATATCTGGAATTGATGGTACCTTTTTAAAGGAAATAAGGGTAGTAGAAAATGTATTTACCGGGCTATGTTATTCTCAGCTTGGATCTACCATATCCAACCTTTGGAGGCGAAAAACTCTTTTAGGCTGCGGTGGCTGGGATGAGTCACGCACTTCAAGCCAGGAGTATTTTATGATGCTCTCCCTGGTGGAAAAGGATTGTGTTTTTGTGACTGACCATGGCACAAACGTCCTCATCTATGAATATCCGGAAAGTGTATCCAAGTCTTTCGATGTCGATCAGGACTTGAGAATTGTGACAAATCGACTGGATTACTTTGAATTACTCACCGGCTTCCTGAAAGANAAAAATCAACACAGATTTCTGCTGTATGTGGAAAGAATGAAAAGAATCAACTTCTATGCCCACCTCATCCAGTTTGGTGACTTCACAAGTCCGGACGTGGCGGCTATCCGACATAAGTATCGTATTCCATTCCGATTTGGGGATATACTGGCCACCTATTGTCACCGGACTTATGCCCTTCACGTNCCCGATAAATCAAGTCTTTTGAAGTATCCTGTATTTGTTGTGGCCTTNTTCAGCCACCTTGGTCGCCTCATTCAGACAATTCGTTTTTGAAATCAACCTAAGCAATATTTTATTTTAATATTGGAAAAATTGAGGTGTTTCATTCACTTTACCTTTCCAACTTATTGTTACCCAAAATTTTTCCTATTTTTGTTCTGATACCGTAAATTCAAAAGTTACATTTCGGGTTATCTTTTATTTGCTTTAAAAATCATTTCAATGAAATACATCGTTACAAATTGTCTGTTATTGACCTTCCTCTGCTTTACACCTGCTTCCGGCCAGTGGACGCCTACCGTCGGACCTTTCGGATCTACACACGTGGTGACCCTTCTTGCCAAGGACTCCAAACTGGTGGCATCGACCACTTGCGGTACCTTTATCAAAGATGCAGCATCTGAAAGTTGGGTTCCCTATCCGGCCAATCGATTTATCTCCTATACGGTAAAGGACGATGATATATATGCCTGTTCTTATTTTGATCCTCATGGTATCTGGATTCTGGATCCCAACCACGTCGATGAAGTTCCTGAGAGCATTTTCCCGGGATCTACCTTGCTGATTGCTTCTTCAGACGACTTNTTTATTCAAATATGCCGACTACAGCGGTGTATCACGTTCTGCAGACGGCATCAACTGGACAGAATATAATGACGGACTGCCTCATGAAAATTCCGGTGGATACGTTGAATACGACATCAGCGCCATGACGGTTGCCCGGCCTTTTATTTATTGCAGTACAGACAAAGGAATTTATCGCAATGACATAAATCCAACTACATGGATTCCTGCCAATAATGGTCTGCCGGAAGAGAAAGCTACCTTTATCAATCAGTTTGACAATACACTTTATACTGCCATCGGCAAGACGCTCTATAAAAGTAGTGATCAGGGAGCAAACTGGAATGAATTTTATACGGCTGCCGGTCAGGTTACTGCCATGCTAAAGTCGGGAGACGATATTTACCTTGGTACGGAAAACGGTGTACTGATGTCAACAGATGGCGGATCACAATGGCAATCCTTGTCTGATGGGCTGAAAGACAATCACATCACCTGCCTGACCATGTATCAGTCCGAAGTGGTCTGTGGTACGGATCTGGATGGCATATACATCCTCAAAGGAAGTGAATGGCAGCGATATGGGATCGGTCTCAACTGTGAACCGGCTTTTACGCTGACAGGAAATGCGGATGGACAAAGCCTGATTACGGCTTCCTATGGTAGAATGTTCAGCTATGACAATCAGGCCAATACCTGGACAGCCCTGAAAGTGCCGTATGAAGATGATCAGACGATTACCTTGACTAAACTGGGCCTTCCGGTAATGGATCAGGATACCATCTTTGCCTTTGCTGAATTGCTGGCTAATAATAGTGGACCAAAATTCTCACTGATTTACTCCACCGACAATGGAAATACATGGCAAGGCGACAACAATGCGCAACCTTTTGGTTATACCATACCTGAAATCCTGAAAATAAATAATAGAATCTTCGGTTCAAGTGGTGATGTATTTGCAACCACAAACAATGGCGGCATAACATGGAAAAACATTACACCTGAGGATCCGCTCAGCTTGGATGCCCATAACTGGAACGGCTACAACGGCTACATTTACGGCATCACCGGAGCGAACAGAATTATCCGGTTTGACAATAATTATAAATATCCCAAATGGAAGGAGGCGGACACCGGCATCCCGGCTGATAAGAAAATTCTTGCAGTAATCAATACCGATGAAGCTTTGTTTGCAATGGCTCCGGGCGAAATGTATGTCAGCACGGATGATGCTGCCAGCTGGTCTCGTGTAGATGTAGCACTTCCGTTTGAAAGGATCAGAAACTGGACGTATTATAAAAATATACTATTTGTTACCTGCGATCAGGGCATTTTCTATACAAAGGACCGTGGCAATACCTGGACCTCTCTCAATGATGGTCTGGAATCACCCGATCTGACTGTTGCCAAAATAGCCTTTGGTCACATTTTTGTCGTCAACAATGCAGTTACCGTACTGAAAAGATCGATTTCTGAGTTGCTTTCAACATCAGACAATGTTGCTGAAAATCAAATGATGCTTTATCCTAACCCGGCTGATCAATACTTTACTATTACATCTATTCCCGAAGAAAGCAATTTACAATACCGAATCAGTGACATGAAAGGAGCTGTCGTGCGTTCCGGCAAAATCGCTGATGGTGGTCAGGTAAATGTGAATACACTTACCGCAGGTATGTATATCGTGACGGTTATGTCAGATAAGGGTAATTTGACAGGAAAGTTGATTATTCAGAGATAGCTTCTCATGTAGCGTCAAGTCTATTCTCCCGGATCATTTGTCAGAATGGTGTAAGGTAAAATAGTGAATCTCCTTGTTCCGTATGGACTTGCTTTTGATGCTTTTCTGCCTGCAAAGTCTGGGTAAAAGAATGAAGTCGGAGGAAAGGCGAGTGGGAATAATCCATAATATTTCATCTTGTTGAATTTGCTTATCTGTTCCGGGATATGGACTGATAAATAAGGATTAGATCATTAGTCGAATACAATATTCGGGTATTTTCAGACAACCATAACTATGAAGCTTTTATAAATAAGCCGGAATTTGTGTATAGGATGAAAAACATTTTGATCTCTCGATATGGGCTTGGTTTTAGGCGATAAAACATCATCCGATAACGGCTAAGTGCTGCCTAATCACGATAATCCAAGTAAATCGGGCAAATAAGACCATTAGGAACAAGGGTAAATTTTACCTCTATTGTCAGAACGAGTGTAAATATTTCAAATTTTTACCCTCGTATTAGAGATGAATGTAGCATTTACATTTGAATGAAATAACCTTTATCTATATATAACTACTTTCCCTAAGAAATATGTATTTCCGGCTTCATCCACGCCTGTAATCAGGTAAACACCGCCTGGAACATCCGTATTCAGCTCCATTTTCTCAGCAGTCATCTTTTCGACTTTTATGGCAACTCTGTTTCCAAGGATGTCAGTCATAAAAACTTTACTCAGGTTGACCGTTGGAGGGATGGTCATGTAAAAATGACTGGAGGCCGGATTGGGGCTGATGGTCACACCTTCCAGATTACTTATCTTTCGGGTAGTCAGCAGGCTGTCGATGTTGATGTCATGACCCCAGGTATGGTCGCCATAATCGATAAACACCGGCTGATTATAATCAAACTCGACAAACATCGGACAATCCCAATAAGTGTCAAAACCGCCGTCAAATCCATATTNGGCGCATTGGTCGGTATAAACAGGCACACAATTATTTGCTCCGGGTGCAGCGCTAAGATAATAATATTTTTGTCGATGCTTATTCATTATAATATGCCCATAAATATTATCAACGCCCTTTAATTTGAAAAACCGGTCAACCGGCTGATTGATGATGATGGAGTCAAAGTCAATAACTTCGACCTTAACCGAGGTGTCGCTCTTCCATTTTTGATCTGTATACGAATATGTTAAATTAATTATCTGAACCCTTCGTGTAACTGTATTTTGCACATCTGAGAGTATTTCCAGGCACCTGACCTCCTTGTATTTAGGATACTTAACACCAAAGCCGTATTTGGATGCGGCAATATAACTCTGCCCTGCCTTCATATAGTACATGTCCCGCGCACTCGGGTCAAAGACAGGAAAGCCGGGACCGCCCGCCAGCTCGATGGTGTTCCACTCAAAAGGAAAATAACGTAGGTCAGGAAAGGAAAGAATGCCGTGATACTTGCTTATAACGATATCTCCCGATGACCATTTAATCTGTGCATTCGACCCGGAGTATTGCAGACGAATGGTCTTGATACTGTCGTCAATGATTCCTTTCCAGGATGTCTGTTCTACTGAAACGACGGTAGCCAGGATGCTAAAATCATTGTCTGCCATCCACTGAGAATCCGGATTGCCGGAATATTCGAGGCGGAGTTTATAGGTAATCAAGGGAAAGCTATTATTGGAAACATTCTGATACAGGAAGGTCGCTGCGTCCTCACTATCATCTACCGATATACNGGATTTCAGCCAGCTGTGATGCAGCATGTATAAACAACTTAAGTTGCCATTATCCCCAAAAAACAAGGTGTTGTAAGGATAAAAATCCCGGACCGGACCATTATTTATGACGGAGTCCATGGTTCCTCTCATAAACATACTTGCACTTTCATCGTATTCTTTTGATGTTTCGAAGATGTAAGGAGGTAGGTTTTCTCTCACAGGTGAATAATCCTGAGCTGCCACTCCTTGTGCAAACATGATGAAAATGAATATCCGGGTGTAAAATCGATTGGAATTAATTGCTTTCATAAGCCAGTGATTTTTACAGAAAATGATGGACCCGTGTAAATTTAATAAAATATTTTAATAATGACCTGGTTTTATCCTATGAGATGCTGAATTCCAGAGGTTTCGACAAAGGAATCGACCCGAATTGACAAGATTGCCACCACAATTTTTTAAAACAATGATATGGAAGAAGTCAGATCGAATAGGGCTTTTTGGGGATTTATTATTTTTTACTGTGTCAGATATTCCCACTTCAACTTGCTCCACCTCAAAAAGGTCTTTATTGATAGTCCTTNTTTAATCCGTTGAGTAATCAGATCGTTGGCTATTTCCTTAAGTCCCAGAGACAGGGCGACATAGGCTTNTTTGATATAAAAATCATTCAGGGCTGAAGTTTTCGGATACTTTAAGGCGTATGGTGCTGAAAGGCCGGCATATAAGGCGTTGATAGCCTCTGTTTCGATGTTCATGGAGTGATGGAAGTCTGATTCCGAAAATATTTTGGATGTTATATAATATTGGTAATCCGGCTTTCCGGTAAATTTAAACGGATGCTTTTCGCCCATCCTCCCGAGCCACAACTTATCTTCCCAGTAATCGTATTCAAAGGGTTGTTCCAGAAAATATCCTCTTCGGGCGGCAAAGGTGATGTTGCCTTCATTGACGGCATATTTCAATGGATTGCCCTGGTATAATCCGGCTTTCTGCCAGTGTCGCCCCTTCCCTTCCTCTATTTTGAGAATGTCTGAGATCGCGATGCAGTCGGGATCCTGACGGAATATCTCTGAGAAATGCTCCAGATATCCCGGGTCCAGTGCATCATCTGCATCCAGAAAGGTAATGTAGTCGCCGTCACTGTGCGCTATGCCGAAATTGCGGGCCTCACTGCGGTCGCCAAAGGTCCCGCTTAAGATTCGGATTCCCGGTTTATCTTCATACGTATTTTCTAATCTTTTCTCTCCGGGGCGGATATTCTCTATTACAATCATCTCTCGGTCAGGATAGGTCTGCGCCAATACGGATTCAATGGCACGACCCAGCGTGGACGACATATTGTAAGCGGGAGTGATAATGGTAAATTTCATACACAAGATTAAAGAAACACTATGTACATGACGAAAAATATTAAGTTTAAGTGAAACATCTTTAGTTTTCAGAATGAATAACAAAGATTAAAAATTTCATTAATAGTTTAGTCTTAGTATGAAATACAAATTGAATAATTTATAAATCAGGTATCTGCCGGAAGTATGTTCTGTGGAGGATCGGCCTTGTTGAATTTAGCGGATGAGACGGTGAATTGCCAAAAAATAGCGAAGGGATATACAGTGGAGCGACAGCGGAGCCTTATATACCGAGCGTTAAGTTTTTGAGTGATTCATTGTCGAAGAAGCGTTAAGAATTCAACAGAGCCTTGATTTTTGTTACTTTTTATCAAGAAAAAGTAAAGAGTAAAATCTCGTTATACAATTGGTGATACCCAATTCACTTTGACTATACTAAAAAAACTTGCCCCTACACATCTAAATAGTAGAAATGTTCAATTTGATATGTACACCTATTCTTATTATAAGATCTTAAAGTACCATTTTTCAGATACATAGCAAAGAATATCTATCAACATGACACGCATGCGATAGCCTAAATCTTCAGGATTATCAAATAAAAATTTAGAAAAATCCCTTTAATTATCCGTTTGTCCTTTCAAATTCCTGCATCAGATCGACCAATACCTGGATGCTCGATTGCGGCATGGCATTGTAGATAGAGGCTCTGAATCCGCCGACAGAACGGTGACCCTTGATGCCCGAGATGCCATTGGCTTTGGTGAGATTCATGAAGGCTTCTTCCTTGGTCGGATCTTCCATGACAAAGCACACATTCATTCTTGATCTGTCTTCCATGGCTGTCGTTCCCTTAAACAATGGATTGCGATCTATTTCGTCATAAAGGATCTTTGCCTTGGCTTCATTGATTACTTCCATACCTTTGACACCGCCCATTTTTTTGATCCACCTCATTACCAACATCGAAATATAAATGGGAAAAACGGGAGGTGTATTATACATCGAACCATTGTCTATGTGGGTTCTGTAATCAAGCATTGTCGGCATCACCCGGCTGACATGGCTCAACATGTCTTTACGGACAATCACCAAGGTGACGCCTGCTGCACCCATATTTTNTTGAGCGCCGGCATAGATCAACCCAAATCTTTCGATGGGCGCTTCCCGGCTAAAAATATCCGAAGACATATCACACACAATGGGTAAGTCGGTTTCCGGCCACCAATGTTGCTGAGTTCCATAGATGGTATTATTGCTGGTCAGGTGAATATATCTTGCTTTCGGATCAATCGTATAATCCTTGGGTATATAGGAATAATTCTTGTCCTTAGAAGATGCTGCGACATCAATTTCTCCAAAATTTTTTGCCTCCTTTGCTGCTTTGTTTGCCCACACCCCTGTATCAATATATACGGCTTTCTCATTGTCGTTGAGCAAGTTCATAGGTACTTGAANAAATTGGGTACTTGCTCCACCGGTTACAAAAGTGACCTGATAGTCATCCGGTAAATTGAAAAGTTCCCTAACCAGGTAATGAGTTTCATCCATCACTTCCTGAAACGGCTTGCTTCGGTGGGACATCTCAAGAAGGCTCAGCCCGTTGTCATTGAAGTTGAGAGCCGCCTGTGATGCTTGTTCAAATACCTCCTGAGGCATGATGGACGGACCGGCACTAAAATTATGTATCTTCATGGAAAAACCTGTTTTAAATTCAAAATAAAGTCACATTATTATGAAGTGACGTAAAAACAAATATAAAATAATTGTAACTATTCCATAGATAAAATGCTGCGCAATGTATATAAATCACTCTTGCCATCCTGGCGACAATGAAGTGGATTGCAAAGCGGCCCTCAAGGAAAGCCAATCGTTTCTTTTATCTCTCTAAAGTCCTTTCGTATATTCTGTAAGTATTTGCGGTTGAACCTATTAATTATCGCATCGTAAGCCGTTTACGGTCTGAGTATGCCATTTTCAATTGTTTTTCATATCCTTATTGCGATTGTGCTAACCCGGTTAGTTGGCCACAACTTTCATAAATCCTTCATCAAAACAATCCGGTAATATTCCCATCATCATCGATGTCGATAAATTCGGCGCTGACCTCAGGCAATCCGGGCATCCGCATCATTTCACCCGTGACCGGTACTACAAAGCCGGCACCTGCTGCGATCTCAATCTCCCGCACATTGAGAACAAATCCCTCCGTNNAAGCACCCAATCGATCGGGATTGTCGGAAAATGACTTCTGTGTCTTGGCAATGCATACGCACAGATGTGTCAACTTAAGTCTCTTGATTACCTTCAGGTCGGCCTTGGCCTTGGCGCCAAATTCGACGGACGAGGCACCATATATATTTTTAGCGATGGCAGAGATCTTGTCCTCTATGCTTGTATCGGTGGAGTATAGCGGCCGGAACTGTTGTTGCTGATTATTATCAACAATCTTTCCGATGGCTTCTGCGATATTCAGCGNCCCACCTCCACCTTTTGCCCATATCTCGATCGAGTGTGCATCGAAACCAATGGATTTGCATTTTTCGATGCAGGCATTGACTTCTGCGTCGGTATCTGTGACAAAGCGGTTGATAGCCACGATAGCCGGGATGCCAAACCGCCTGGAATTGTTGAGATGTTTTTCCAGATTGACAAAGCCTGCACGAACTGCATCCACGTTCTCGGCCTTGAGATCTGCCAGATCGACACCTCCGTGATACTTGAGGGCGCGGATGGTGGCGATAATTACTATGCAGCGTGGCACCAGATTGCCCATACGGCATTTGATATCGAGGAATTTCTCTCCTCCAAGGTCGAAGCCGAAGCCGGCCTCCGTGACGACATTGTCAGACAGGGATAGGCCCATCTTTGTGGCTATGATCGTATTGGTTCCCTGAGCGATATTGGCAAATGGTCCACCGTGGATGATGGCAGGTGTCTGTTCGATTGTCTGTACGAGATTAGGCATGATCGCGTCCTTGAGTAGGGCGGCCATAGCGCCATGCGCCTTCAGATCACGTGCAAATACGGGCTTCCCGTCATAGGTGTTACCTACGTATATGTTGCCAAGTTTTTCCTTCAGTTCCCGTCGGTTATTGACCAGGCAAAGGATAGCCATGATTTCCGATGCAGCGGTGATGTTGAATCCTGCCTCTCTTGGCACGCCGTTGCCCTTGCCACCAAGACCGGAGACGATGGATCTCAGCGAGCGGTCATTCATGTCCATCACACGTTTCCAGGCGACGGTTCGCGGATCGATATTGAGTGTATTCTTTTTATTCTGGATACTGTTGTCGATGACGGCTGCCAGTAAGTTGTTTGCCTTTTCAATGGCCGCAAAGTCGCCGGTAAAGTGCATGTTGATATCTTCCATCGGCAGTACCTGTGAATATCCGCCGCCTGCAGCTCCTCCCTTTATTCCGAAGACAGGTCCCAATGAAGGCTCTCTCAGGACGACAGTTGTTTTGCGACCTATCCTGTTCATAGCCTGAGCGATACCGATGCTGCATGTGGTTTTGCCTTCGCCTGCAGGTGTCGGTGACATGGCGGATACCAGGATCAGATTGCTCTTCTGTACCTTTTCCTCATTGATGTAGTTAAGGGNGATCTTGGCTTTATATCTGCCATAATAGATAAGGTCGTCCTCCTTGATATTCAGTTGGTCGGCAATGTTACGGATGTGAGTCAATTCCGCTTTCTGTGCAATTGAAAGATCATTCTCCATAGACTTTTATTTTTTAGGCCTAAATATAAATGAAATATTCTCACGATGTACCATTCAGGCTCCTTCAGGCAAACATTAAAATAATTCTAAATTGTGATAAGCCTACTGTAAGGCAATTGTCTGGATATGCTATGCATGATCAGTACTTCCAATCTGTAAACAGGAAGCTTTCCATCCATGGAAATTTGATCGTGCCAATGGTCCATGGAACTTTGGAAATAAGAATATCGTAGGCTTTTTCTGCCACAACCAGTTTATAGGAAGTGCCATCATAGCTGAGGCTTCCTTCTCTGATGAAGAAATTGTGTCTCAACCCATCCGGGCTGGTGTTTTTAAGGGCAGTCCATTGGTTACAGATGTTTTCCAAAAGTGAATCACACAGTTCCTTTTCCTCCGGTGTCAACTCTACCGAAAAATCATAATAAAAATTCCTGGGAACATTGCACAGGACATTATTCAGCCCGAGGTTAAATTCCTTGATGCCTATGTCGCCATAGCTCAGGTAATTCAATACTATGACTGCCTTGTTTATGGATTCGTTATCCTTTATTTTCTTTTCCGGAGTGAGGAGACCCAGCCTTTGGAAAAGCAGAACAATGAAAGGATTACAGATAACAAGCCCGGCATTGGTAACCCGGATACTCATATTTTCATCGGATTCGAGGTTCCATGCAGGCATATTGTAAACTTTTTCTTCTTCCTTGTCTTTGGATATGAATTTGGGGGCGTTGATAAGTTTAAGGGCCAGATCATACAGATGGAAACTCATCATGTATAAAACTTCCTTGTATTGCGGGAAAATAAATTGAGAAGACCCAAGATTGAGTAGCTTATCGAGCAGCGCCAGGGCTACATAATGGAGTGGGACGCCGTACTTCTCTCCAACGTATATTACATACCTCTTCAGATTGAACTCGATGTCAGAAACCGAGATAAAAGTATCGGAAAGTTTCAATAATTCGCCTGTTGACAGATGGGTATCCAATCTCTTGACGAGTTCTGTCGGCCCGATTTTGGCAATCAATTCACCGTATTTGGATCGTAGTTGGACAAATAATGCCTCATCAAACAAATGTGTTGTTTCTCCGGATGTTTCGGCAATTTCCTTCAAACTCTTATCTGCAACCTGCCTTTCCTCTAAAATATTAAGGATCACTACTCGGGGCTGAGTATCCTTTGTAATTCCCTCCAACTCCCTCAGATACTTTAAATCGCGGTGTAGCCGGAAAATTTTAGTAANAAATTGTTTTGCCTTCTGTATTGTCTCATCATCTATTGAAAAATGCAAGCCGGCACTTGAATGGACAATCTGATCGAAAATTATCTGATCAGGCAATTTATTCTTGTCAGGGAAGGAGAGGGGACGATGGGCATCCGGCATGAAAATTCTTGCATACATGCCACGTGCTTCATGATCTAAGATTGAAACAAAGGAGAGCAAATCACTCTGATCAAGGTGCGAAACCAAGGCAAGAAAAGACCTTATATCGTTGACAGAATCTTCAGAAAACAATAATGAAGGTTTCGCTTGTTTGATGTAGTCTTTCCATAAAGCAAAGCCACTCAGGCTTGTTCCTAAATAATTATTCGCCCGAACAANAAACTCCTTGAAATCAGAAGGATGTTGGTCAATCTTTGCCTGTAATGTCTTTAAGTAACCGATATCATCCTTGATATCTCCCAATATGGAGGTGATTTCCCGATAGAATGTTTCTGCAGTTTTCAGAAATTCTTTATTACTAATAAGCCAGCTGTCTTGAGTAAAAATCAAATGTAAAAACTCAGCCATAGCCAACTTCCGTTTTTCCATTTCCTGCATACCACTATTCAAAACAAATAGTCTGATATCATCCGGCAGCTTATAGTCATCAATGGAAGCTACATCCACCATCCATTGTATATATTCCTCCATGTATGTTTCGGCCTTCTGTTCCTGAATATTTTCAGTAAAATCTTCGAAGATCTTCAGCTCAAAATTTAGATTCTGCCCCTTGGTAATGCGTTCGGGAGTTGAATCAATTAAGTCGTTGTCCGGTACATTTTTAGACTTCACCCTGCCTTGATCCATTATACTTTTGATTTCATTTTCTCCGTCAGGGACCTTGAAGTCTTGTCCGAATAGATAATTCATGTCTTCCATTGGTCCGGTTAATCCATCCGGCTCTTCAGTATGAATTATCAGGAATACACTAAAAATCTCCTTAATGGTCCTAAATGTCTTCTTTTCTAAAANACCAGCCAGCATGAAGTCAATAATCGGCATCTTAAACTCACTGAAATCCTTTTCAANAAAGTGCTTTACAGCAGCGGAAAATACATGTCTTTCTTCAATGATGCGTTTTTTGAAATTTAAATAATAATGCCGGAAAAGTTGCAATGTATCCGGCAGGTTTTCAGACAAAGTGTTTACAAGGGAAGTCCTGACTTCTGAAGGAAAGCCGGAAACTATATTGGAATATATCTTCATCGGGTCGTGTATTCCCAGTAGAAGATTCTTTACCTTTTCCTTGAACGAACTGACGTCACTGTCCAATATATTTCGCAACAATTGGAGAANAAGCTTCTGACTTTCGTCATCCCTGAGCCAAAAGGGGAAGGTCCCATGCTGCACAATGAATTCAAAGGAAGAAAACAAATAATGCCTGATATCATAGCTCCATGCTGATCGTTGGACCGTTGGCTGAGTTTGTCGGGATTCTATTATACCTTGAATTATAGGAAAATCATCGGTTTTTAGATTGTAGTCTCTTTGCGGGAAATGCTCTTTAAGTATCTTTAGTTGCTTGCCGGTATTCTGTAATACTTTTGCGGAAAAATCATAAGCTTCAAATAATATCAATTCCTGCAATATTGTCGATTTAAATCCTGCTTGTTTGTCAGCTCCAATCAGATCTGATTNTTTAGTATCGGAGGAAATTTGGAAGGAGAGTATTCGCTTTCTTACATGTTCTATTTCTGAATCCAGTTGTTTTTCTGTGGTTTCTTTGAGGTATGCCATGATTGACAATAAGATCAACTNTTTACCCAGCTCATCATCAGTCCCGGTCAGGTTCAATAGCATATCTTTTAGTTGATTGATCGTCACAATGGAAAAAGAATATCTGCCTGCTATTTCTACTAAAAATGCTTCAATTTCATGTGTTGTGAAAANATTGGCAATCCGCAATGTAGCTCTTTCGTCCTGCCTGACAAGCGTATTGATGTACTCGATAAATTCAAAGGAAGGGGTGTCGATTAGTTGTTGTATCTGCCGGCGCAACTCGTCGGATCTAAACCTTGCAAGCTCAAGGGAAGAACCTGATTGAAAAAACCGGGTTAGATATTGTTTGAGGAGGCTTACTTCTGAAATGACCTTCCCTGAGCCGGAAATATTAGGATTTGCAATATTAAATTCTCCCTTTCTGTCAGAACTGAGGTGATATTCAAAATCATATACATCCTTCATGAGGATTTCTCTTAATTGACGCAGGATTTCCTCTTTAATTCTTAGCCGATGATTTTCCTGTTCATCTATTTCTATCTTGATGGATACCTGTTCAAACAATTTAATCAGACTATTAGTGCTGTATTCATCCAACAATGCACTCAGTTCACCGTCCAAATCACTATCCAACAGGTCTGCCAGCAAATGATTCAACTCATAACCGAGTGCAAGATCATTCACCTTGACCGAAGCGGTTATTTGTCCTATCCTGTGCATGTCAATAAGCGTTCAGAGAAAGTAAAAATTCGGTAAGTGCCTTTTNTTCATTTTCGCAGGAGGCTCTTTNTTCGTTTGCTTCCTCGATTTGATAATATAGCTTTTCGAAGTGTGCCATCTGAGAATAATCTATGAAGAATAGATCTATTTTTATATGTATCGGGGCGTTTGCAAGGACGAGGTTTTTGAAATTATTTTTGAAATATGAACTTTGAAACCTGTAAGGCCAGTTAGGCACAACAATACTGCAAATATTGGAATAGGGATCACTGGTGGCAAGGCTCTCTATCTCAGGTCTAAGCAATATATTCTCGACCAGATAGAAATATTCACAATGTTCATTCAGAGCAATCGAATGGTTTCTGATGTCTTCCATGGTATTTTCACATTCGACATAGGCAGTTGATTCGACTATTTTATATTCTCTCGCATTGTCCATTGAAAATTTTAGCAAATATTTGTTTTTCTTTTCTTCAATGCTATAATTATTTAAATCGACTGCATCTTTAAAGAAAGACTTCAGATCTTCATTGGACTTAATCTCGACCTTTAATTTATTTTTTGTTTTTTCTTCTTTAAAATCCGGGAATTTAGTTACGATGCGCTTTTGAAAGTTTTCAATGCCCAGCAGAATAAACAACCTTGTCTGCAAAGATGATAATCCGGTATTGTCTTTTGAATCTCCGATGCGGCTTTTGGTTCGGTACATTCCCAAATCGACATAATTGCGCAAGAAGGTGGACTTTAATTTTATTTCTTTCAGGTACTTGAAATTCAGGTCATAGGTGGATTCTATATATTCGCCGGCTATCAGATTTCCCGAAAGATCCTCTCCAAATCGNNCGCATAAGTGATCGATAAACATATTTCGTCTTGGAAAACGATCATCATATTTGTTGATTATCGTACCCAGTTTTGCGATGAATTGTTCTTNTTTATCAAAGGTTACTTCTTGAAAATCCGGAATTCCTTCAGGGTAGTCATAAAAATAAGTGTAATCCCCGTATCTTTTCAGGGAGAATAATTTATCTATATTGGCAAGTTGTGAAAGATAGTTCTGCATGATCTGTTCAAACATGGCAAGATAAGCCTTGAATCGTACACGACTCAGCCTGGCCTTTTCTGTTTGTTGCACCTGCCCATAAGAGGAGATACCGTAGATTTTCGGAAATTGGTTCTGAATACTATAGAATTCTGTAATTTCTTTGAGTGATATATTGGATTTAATATTTGGAAGCAGGTATTCCACCAGGCTTTTCTTGCTGAACACCTTTTTGGTTCTATAATTGCTTTTGTATATATACTCCTGGGTTTCTTTATTGATGTATAGAAGGTTATCGTCTTTGTATAGTTCAAATCCGGATTCATAAAAATCAAAAGAAGGAAACTCGGTCTCGGTGAGTTCAATACCTTCGCTGTCGATCGCAACACCATTGACAAACAAATCCATGGAGATGACTCTGTCAATAAATTCAGAAGCCGCTATGAGGTGCAGAATCTTTGACTTGTAAATTTTATTCTGTGCATCAAGGTCCGAGTTCCTGATGGAAGCATCTTGTATTCTTCCGTTTTCCAGCAGTGGGCCGGACAGGACTTCATTGATTTCTTCTCCATTTTGCAGTGCGTGCAGGTAGCTGTCAAAGGTGATTGGCCGTTCCACTTCATTAAAGATAAGCATTCTCAATCTGGCTTGAACCTCTTCCGGGAGAATATTTCCTTTGATGGATGCGACAAGATTGATGGTTATTTTTACTGGATTGAGGATTATTACTTTATAAATGTCTTCACCTATGTTTTTGATGGATTTAAAATAATTATAAATCCTTTCTGACAATGCGTCCTTTTCAACACCCGGCTTAGGCTTGACCAATACATTGAGAAGGCCTTTGTATGAAGCACCTTCCTTTGTAAATATGTTGGGTTGTATCCAAATATTGTCCACCACATCGATAAATTTATCGACCAACAATTTTCGATAATCTTCATAGGTTAATGGAGCGCATGGAAATACCTGCAGTGGCCCGTACAGGGCGTAGTCATCTGCATCGAAATCCATTTTGAAAGAATTGAAGATGATCCTGAATATATCAGTTTCCGACTTAAGCCCCAGTTCCGTGATGGCAAGGCAAATCAACTCCAATGATGTAACTCCGGGATCGTGGACATTGTAGTCCGTCCATACCCTGCCGGAATATCTTTGACATGCATCAAGATAATCCCTGACCAGTCCTGCGTAATCAGTAGCCTCGGAATACTCCGGAAATTTCTTTATGGTAATTACGGGTGGCAAATTATACTCATTTAGTAATTATCAATCTTCCTCTTCATCATCGCTTTCGGCATTGTACTCTTCTTGTTCCACGAGCTGTTCATTTATCCTGCCAATCAATTCGTATACCTCCTTGAAAGGTCTATCGAAAAGGATGTCAAGGATTTTTTTAACCTCTTCCGCATTCAATAACAGCCTGTATTTGTCCATCAGATTCTATCCGCTTATTTTGTCTTGATACTAATCGATCGCCTGGGTTGTGATACCGACTCCTGAGGAATATTCCTTATCGGCTCATCAGGCAGACTTTCTGCTCTTCCATAGGTTGTACTGTGGACATTTGTCAAATTGAGATCGATGCCGGTTTCGTATTGTTTATCCCAAATCTTTGCCAGACGGTAATAGATATAGGGAGTTTCCTGACCGGGAAGACCTTGCCTTGTTCTGGATTTCATCTCCAATCTATACCTTCTTTCAGTAACCGAAGTATTGGAGGTGTCAAAAGCCCATCGAAAGACAATCTTGTTGAACCATTTGCCCCACAGCCACTTACTGCTCGCTTCTACCGAACGGATACGATTTTTGAAACCCTTTTCCTCCGACATGAGCAAGACCCCATAAGTAAGGCCGTACCGATCTTCCTTGTCATTAATGATGTGAGCAAAAGCCTCAAAGCCTACAGTTCCTGACATGTCATTGATCAGGATATGCCACTCACCATCGGCAGGCACCTTCCCTATCGCAAAGTTGCCGACTCTTCCGGTTGAGCCAACCAACCCGTCCACATCGAGCTGAAATGCCGGATCATCCTTGCATATCCCCACGCTGCCATTATCTACGACAGTAAGGATATTTTTGCCTTGGGCAGCAATGTTCAATGCGTTGTTTTTGGCTTGAGTCTGACTGATGTTTATATCCCATAGCGAAGATTTACTCTTGATTTTGTCATAGAAACTCATCATCCTTCGCGCGTTGCCTTTGGACTCAAGTTTAAGTCCGTTGATATCATCGATATCTATACCATCGCTGAGAATATTGATTGTGGACTGAACAAAGTCCTGTAAGTCCGGATCGGTAAATCTTTTGATCAAATTTTCACGATAAACCTGTTGAGCTGTTCTTTCCATAGTTATATTTCTAAGGTAAATGGATTAAATGGTAGATTATTCTCTTTAACTGTTCTTCTCTTCTGACCGCCGATACTCTTTAGTTTCAGGATTCTGGCCTTACTGAGGATATTATATTCATTTTTAAATTTTACGGNGGGTTGAAGTGAGGTGGGTTCAACTTCTATTTCTTCTTCCACGATGTTGATCAGATGGTCCTGATCGGGAATAAAGGTGGACCATGGCCTGTATGGTTTTAGTATCTGTGTAAGATCCTGAGATGCCGCACTATCTACGATATGGTACTGAAAACCGTTTTCAATGATTTGAATAACCGAGAACCTGGTGATAAAGACAACAAAATCGAGGGATTTGATATAATCTTTCAGCGCCTGTACCTGCAATTCCTTATTGAATTCCAAAGCATCGGATTCGTCAACATACCATGGGCAGATAAATTTAGTTATTTCGCGCTTGAGTCTGGCTATATATAAACCTTCATTGCCGGTGTCGACAAACTTGATATCGCATGAAATTCTTATATACTCAAATTCAGGATTGCGCACTTTCAAAGTCACAAAGGGAGACATCTTGTCCTTAAGGAAACTCTTGACCTGTTCCAGTTTCCTGAAATTGGCTATGGTAAGATGTTCCTTAAGATATTTCAGCTTTTTAGGAACAATCACGACAATGACCTTGCTTGAGATAAAATCTTCCATTTCATTGACATAACTCACCTCAAATGACCCTCCATCATCATGCAAATCCAGGTATTCATAACGTTGTGCATTGGATTCTGTTACACCGGATATACATTTTACCTGTTCAATGTCATCAAACTGGTTCAAAACCAGTCTTTCAATATCCCAGGCTGTCCAGCCTCTGTTTTTATGCCTTAATCTTTCACTTATTCTGGTATAGAATTCGATATTGCTCTCCTCCGCTTTTCCGCCGAAGCTTTCATACGGTTGAATCATACTGGTTACACCGTGAATTTTATTGTCCAGAGCGATGATGGATTCCGGAGGGAAGGGAGTGTTTAGCCCTGAAGGATCAGACTGGTCCACCCACCTGGTAAGAGTTGCGTTTGGATAAATGGCCAGAGTATGGTTAAGTAATTGGATGTCGCCCGTAGCACTGACTCTTAGCCAGAATTTGTTTGGCTCCATTATCTGAGACATAGTAGAGATGTCTGACGGAATCTTGATTTGAATTACTCCTGATTTGGTAAATGAGTCCGTTTCATCCCTGAGGATATTCTCCCNCTGAAGTAATTTCCAGTTGTTATTGTATGTCAGATATTGCCAGCGGATTATAGGCAGGATATACTGATCCCGATCCTGGTAATAGACAGGCGTCATCTGAAACAACAAAGATATAATCTCTGCCTNTTTACAATTCTTCAACCCCAGCAACAGGTATCCGTCTTCCTCGTATTGCGGAAGTAGATAAGGCAACCGATCCCTGTATTTGATATTTGGATAGATTTNTTCGTAGCCGAAAGGATGGATATGGTTGATTTCCTGGAAGTTGACAGCATCCTGGGTTAGTTCGATTACATCAGAAGCCTTGTAATTGATATGGATATTACTCACCATCGGGATGAGAGGCATTTCGGGGAATCCCAATTCCGGCGAATCTTCATTTTCATCCTCTACAAATGCCTTATTGATTAGTCTGGCATTTTTAAGCATCTGTTTTGCAAGTATCTCCTGATATTTTTGCTGCCCGAAACCATCTTCAGGTTCATCTAAAACAAATTTGAGGAAGCCTGCGTTGGCATTGGTAGAGAATTGATCTGCGATTTCCATGGATTCAGACGAATTAAAGCCCAACGATTTCAGATCTCCGCTGTCTAATGTATATTTGGTGAATAAACCTTCATCGCTAAGTTTGTCACTTCCGATGATTTCTTTTGTCATAAACAATGGTCTGGAATTATCTTCCATCACGAATTGGCCATCATTCAGATTGCCTATCTGGACTTTAAATTCATCATACCGCCTTTCGTATACTTCATATTTTTGATTAAACTGTCCGGCAGTTTTAGGCAAGTCAAACCAATCAATATTTAATTCAAATTCGTCCAGTTTTTTACTGAAAATTTCCCTGTTGCCAAGAAGGAAATAGGAGTTTTTGACTGGTGTAGGTCCGAACGGATAGAATGGCTGAGAATTGTCGATAAGGCCATATTCGTTATATACCGATAAGTTGCGTACATTTTCCACCCGAGCATCAATCTCTATGGTCTCGATAACAAGTTTTTGGAGGAAGGAATATAGATAGGGTTCTCTGTCATTGTTGAGCAATAGCATCAAAATCGGTTGCGAGCCTGATATGTATTTTCCGCTGTGCAAATGTTCATTGAATGGAATGATGGGAGGGGCCATGGGAGACAAGTTGAATGAGATACAAATATGCCTCGGGTCCCATTCTTCTTGACCGTCCTGAAATATGAGAATTGTCTGTGGATCCACCTTATGCCATCCCTTTGCGCTCGTAAGAAGAATAGTAATATTTCTTTTCTTACTCTTTGTGCTGAATATTTTATAAAATACTTCAAGCATCGTACTTTTCTTATGCTCTTTGGAAGCAATATCTTTGAAAAGTCTAACAATTTCGGTTACTGATTCTTCCGTAAAATTGAGTCTTATTTTGATGCTGCGTTTGCCTTCTCCAAGCATCAAAACGGATGATGCAACGGAAAAGCCAAGCTCAGATTCAATCATATTTCTGAGACTCGGTTCCTTTTCTATTTGCCCTTCACCAAATGTTGGCCATGCCGGTAGTTTATCCGAATTGAACGGAGATCCCTTTCCATCCTGAGAATTGGCGTAAGGTGCCATAAAAGACTCTGTAATTATGGAATACTTATTTGTCAGGGTTTCTCTTCTTCCCCGATCAAAATATAGGGTCTTTATATCAGAAAGTGTATACCGCCCGACATTTACAGGATATTTGGTGCTAAATCTATGTGGGAGGCCATCCTTATCCAGGGATGCCAGCAAGATGGTGTTTTCCGGGATGGTTTTGTTTTCAACATAGGGTGAAATTGCAAAACTTACATATGCGTAAGGGGCGATATGTTTTCTCTTTTTCTGCTTCAGAAAATCGATATAGTAAAAGTGAAGGTAATTCTCAGGAACTTTATTGATTGAAGTTTGAAGCTTTTTGTATTGTTCAAGGAAGCCCAGCAGCAGACCTATATGTGGTTGATGATCATCTTNTTGTGACAATGATCTCACAAAATAAGGAATGAGCAAATCCCTTATTGCCAAGGATGTTTCGAGGAGATTATTGAAGAGGATCCTCAGTCTGATAAAAACGGATTCTAGTTTGTTCGGAATATCTTCCTGCGAAACATCTTCCGGGCTACTTTCAATTATTTGGTAGCCTAGATTGAATGCTGATTTTTGTTTTTCAGCATGGGNGATTGCACCAAGAATGATAGCGTGCAATTCATAGATATAATCAAGTACGGATTGTTCGTAATACGCTTCTATGTCGAAATAAACGAATTTCTCAATTTCGCCATCAGGATATTGAATTTTCAGGAGTCTATCCCTTAGGTTGTTAAATTCAGAGAGAAGACTATTGACGACCGAAATCATAGCCTCTAAAGCTTCGATTTGGATGTTGCCATCTGTTGCCCGTGAAAATTCCTTTACCTTCAGGTTGAAGTCAAACTGTGCCTGAGCGAGATCTTTTGTTATGCTAAGAGCTAAAATGGATGTTAGATCGTAATTAAAAANAGCTTGCCAATCCTTACTATCATCGCTGTTTGATTCTTTGAAATGCAACAGTGATGCGTATTCGTACAGGATACTGAGCAGATTTTCAATCGGTCGGTCATCAATAGCGATTTCCAGCGGATTGGTCCGGTTTTCAAGCCTGGTAGATTGTGTCGTACCTATATATTTCGGATCTCGGATCATGTGGATTGATACATTGACTAACTGATTTCTTCGGGCAGACTAGTACCTTCATTTTTATAAAATGGGAACACAATATTATGTCGGGTATTGGTTGCTCTTACTCTGTAAATAATTTCAATCTTAACCAAGCCACCAGCGTAATCCTTGATGTCGGTCAGAATGTCCAATACTTCGACACGTGGCTCGTAGTCGTTGATAGCAGTGGTTATCATTTCTTTGACTGTAAATTCGAATGTTGAGTCTATGGGTTCAAAAATCTTAGCATACAGGTCACATCCATACTTCAGATGGGTGACTCTTTCACCGGGTGTAACGGAAAACAAAATGCGCAGGCTTTCGGATATATCCTGGAAGTCGCTTACCACCAATGTTTCACCTGTATTAATATTGAAATCCGGCGGGAATGCCCATCCGGTCCCCAGAAACGACCTTACTCCGTCAATTTTTTNTATATTTATTTGATCAATATCCATTTAATACTATTTCAACCGATTATCACTATTGCCCCCGTTACGGTAGCTATCATTTGTCCGGATAGTGTTGCAGTTGGTGCTGAAACCATAGCTGATACATTACCATTAATATTAACTAATGTTCCGGAGACGGAGATTGGTCCTGAGGAGTCCATTTTTACCATGGCACTACCCGTCATCTGTACACCCATTGTTGCATCGATCTCCACTCTTCCTGTAGTTTTGATGGTAATTCCGGAAGCGTCCATTGTGATGGAATTGTTGAATCCATCTTCCATCTTGATGTGTTGTGCTGTGTCATCCATTGTAAATTTCCTGCCACCCGGAGTTTCCAAAGTTATTGATTTGTCCTCTTCGTGGTAGGTAAGTTTCAGCTCTGATCTTGACACGAAACCTTTTATTTTATTGATATCTTCATGTTCATAGGGCGATTTAAGTTTGGAGCTGTACAAGGAACCAAGAATCACCGGATATCTGGAGTCTGCATTGAGGAAGCCGACTACGACCTCATCATCAATCTCCGGTACATAATAGGCTCCATGGCTGTCAGAAGCGTGCAGTTGTGCCAATCTGGCCCATACGCCGTCAGAGGAGCCTGTAATCACGGGTATATCGAGCTTAATTCTGTATCCTCCTTCAGGATCCCCTTCCAATTGTTTTACCTTGCCAATGAATATTCCTTCCATAGCCGGTAGTTGGCCGGAGGTGGCGGGATTGATGATATCGGTTCTGGACTCTAGGTACCAATCTTTTTGCCAACCAATAATCAATTCTGTGATCCAGCTCCCGCTTTGAAGAACATGATTCACTTCCCGGATATATGCCTTTCCATCAAACCATTTGCCTAGGCCCTTCAATTCCACAATTTTATCAGGCAGGAATTTTTCAGTCCCATTGCAGGTGATGGAACCTAATGTTCTGGACATCTTCGCCCTCTGAAACTGGGCGGTTGCCCATTCCTCCAAATCTTTTTCAGGAAGATGACCTGTACTTTGGAGTAAGAAATCCTTTTTATTGAACTTGTCTGCCAGGACCGAAAATTCAATTTGCCCGGAATTGCCCTGGAGGTTGATACTAACATCCCGATTAACGGATTCATTCAGCTCCTGATTATCGGGGTTCCAGGAAATTGTTTTTACTTNTTTAAGCTGAAATGAGCCATCAATTTCCAATTCAGATTTAATAATTTCTACTCCATGAGTCAATAAATGTACGGGTGCAGAGTTAAAATCAGGTTTTTNTACCTTAACTTTGTCGTCATCAGTAAGAAGTATCAATCCGTTTTGCTCAAGCCTTGATAAGATAAAATCCCAATCGCAACATCCATATTGTATGATCTGACTATGCTTTATCTTGGTGCTTTCAACAGACTTTGGCAACCCATAATCACTGATGATTTCTGATATAATCTCATCATCTTTTTTGTCTATGAAATATTTATTTTGACGGCCGATTGTCAAATACTGAGCTTTATGGGTACAGAAGCAGGTTATCTCAGAATGACCACCCGGTTTTATTGATATACCTACTTTTAGAATTACCCCTTCAAAAATCTTGTTGTTATCCTGATGATAGCCGGCCTTGATTACTATACTTTTTCCGGGGACGACAACTTCTTCGTCTTCCAGTTCGAAATTGACTTTGGTGGGGTCTCCATCCAGGAAAGTAAACTCAGCAGTTGAAATTTTATTTATTTTCCGATGGATGTTTACCGATTGCACGATATAATTATCCCGTAAAGGCGCTCCATCGACCAGTACCTCTATGGAGAGCAGGTCAACCTGTCTTATCAATGGCGAACGTCCTGTTATATCACTTCCACTCATAGCTTAAGGTTATAATCTTTCAAAGGGTGGAAATAGGACTTGTGTTCCCGGAGGGATATTTCTGAAATTAACGATATTGTTGATCCTTGCAATTTGCACTGCCTGGTTTGTATTGGCATATATTTCATCACAAAAAACAAAGATATTATCGCTGTCGGTAAAGAATCTTATATGAGACAAATCAGGAGAAGACATAACCCGACTTTCCGCATTGGCAGGCAGCACGAACTCATCAAACTCCAGGCTGACTTTTGCTCTAAGGGCGGTGCCATCCGTTTTGAATAAAAGATAAGTTATCGTACACTTTTTAAGATGACAAATAAAATTGACTGATCCGTAATGTATTCTTAAGTAATGTGGTTTGTGGATGCTCGGAACATAATTGTATATTGCTTTGCCTAGTTTTTCAATTTCATCTTTTATGACCATCTGACTTCCTGTAACGCCTGTAGCATCCAGGATAAAGTCAAATTTGAGAGTACTATCCTCATATCCTTCAAATTTTGTAACTCTCTTATTTGTATTTGGATTATCTACCTTGAATTTTAGTCCATAGGTGATTGAGATATTTTCCGGCACCAACTCAACTTCATACCCCACGGAGCCACCACTGGCGGGGACATTCGGGTCAGTATAAGTATAGATCTTCAATTTTTCACTACTACCTGGCATTTTTTATTCCTTCTTTTTTAAGGCTTTCAGGGTGATGTTGTTTTCAACTTTCGACCTTTCTTTCTCAAACAAATCCAGCACGAGCTTTTCAATCTCCCTGACATCCAAACTTTTGGGCCTTACTTCAATAGTAACTTTCAACTCTTTAATTTCAACAGGCATCTCAGATTAATCTACTTTCAGGCGGACGGATTGATAAGCAAATTCAATGGTTTCGACAGCTACGTTATTTTCTGTCGCGTTTAAGTTGGAGATTGACCATTTCACGGGATAAGCTCCTTCTATTTCCCAACTCATCAATTCGTTTCCCTTTGGATCCAATAATTTTACTACAATATTCTTTAATTCAAGCCGCACGTTTAGATTACCATCTTCATATAATACTTTATTTATCCAATCGGTATAAAGTGGTTTGTTCCTTTCAACTTTGTTACTGGGTTTGATATTTGTATTAAAAGCCCGCTTTAACACAAGATTGGTATTCTTGACCCTCACCGGGAGGCTGTACACTCTGTCATTCCTGCCCCCAACCCTTAACTCTTCAACGACCATTTCGGAATGAAGTCCACTTGCCTCTGAAAAACTCAGGGTTTCACCATCGATTGTCACCGAAAACTGAAATGACAACGGAATATACTGATCCCAATCTCCTCCATTTGCCATGATTACTTATTTACTCTTTCTGTAAAGATTTGGTTACAGTTTATTTAACACATACTGATTGAAGACTATCTGGATGTTGGGGCAGTTTCAATATTTATTTCCTATTCCTGACTTGATAAAAGTAAATAATCGGGACATGTTGATCCGCGATTGATTTATATCAAAGTCATAAGAAAATGGAAGGTTCCTATCCACTCCCAATTATAACAGCCCCAATCCAAATACAAATCAACCTTGAAAGAAACTTCCAAGGTTGATTTAGTAAATATTACAACTCAGTCTTGATTTCCTCGTAAGCAAATTCGATGGTTTCAATTGAAACCTCATTTGCTGTGGACTTCAAGTCTGTTCCGGTAAATTTGATTGGGAATGCTTTAGTAATATTCCAAGTCATAACAGTGGAAGCAGTTTCGTCGAGCAATTCCACAATGATATCTACCCTGTCATCCTGTGTATAGTAACTCTTGTCGTAAATTTTGTTGAATATATCCAACAATCGACTATCTGATTCAAAAACGCCTTTCTTAAGGACCAGATTACTTGTTTTAATCAATCCGGCTTGCTTAATGACGTGAAATGCCTCACTATCCCCATGCCTATATTCAATTGGGGTTGTTTCAGCCTGCAGGCCNNTGATGCTTCCTGAAAGCTTATTTGTTCGCCATCTATGGTAACCCGAAAATGATACTTCGCTACCGGCCATTGGTTTTCAAAATCTGCCATTTTATTTATTTTTTAGGATTATCAAAAATTATGCACCCATTGGTTCTGTAACAAAACCTCCGGTCTCCTGCAGCTTCTGTTCGAATGTAATTTCTATGAATTCTGCCGGTCTGCTAACTGCTACTCTTACCAATACCCTGAGAAGTCCTTCGAGGATATCTTGAGGAGTCATGGTGACCCCTAAGCCAACATGTACTTCAAAAGCGTCTGCCGTAGTGTCTCCTACCAATGCACCTGTTCTCCATGCCAAGGTCAGGAAGTTCTCTATGGATGTTCTGATTTTAACCCAGGTCTGGGCTGTGTTTGGATCGAAAACATAATTTTCTACTGCATTCTTAATGGATTGCTCGAGCATGATCATAGTCCTTCTGACGTTGATATATCGCCAGTCTTGGCTGTTACCGTCAAGTGTTCTCGCTCCCCACACCAAGATTCCTTTTCCTATGAATGTCCTTATTGCATTGACTGCCTTACCATTGATGGGGAGGTTAAGGTCTGCCTGATTGTCCGCTGTTATAGACACTGTTGGTGATGTAACTGCTATCAGGGAAACATTGGCAGGGGCCTTATGTACACCAATTGAATTATCTACCATGGTATAAATTCCTGCCATGGCTGCTGCTGCCGGCAGCACATTGACCTTGTCCTTGATGGCAGCCAGAATTGATTTGTACAACGGACTGATTGTTTTCAGCGTATTATCCACCACCAGGCTTTCTGCTGCGGTATCCTTAAGTTTTTCAATTTCGAATTTGGCAGCTTCAAATAATCTCATGGAGCGCTCATCATAAACCTTGGCCGGTTTGACGGAAGGTGCAGGTGCTTNTTTAGCCTTATCATCTCCTTTAGCCTTATCATCACCACCTGTTTCAGCTTCTGCAACCTCATCTTCAGCACTCACCGCCTGCAGATATATTTGCTCAGCCTCTGCAGTTAACAGTTTAACAAGATCGGGGATATTGCTTATATTTTTGAATGAAATCTCAGAACCGGTGACGATTGTTGTATTCAACCAGGGATAATAGGATGCTCCATAATTGAGGAAATTGTTGCCTACTCCTTCGCGGAAGTTGGTTATGATATCTGCCTTATCATAGGAACGAGGCTGGTCTCCATCATACACATCGAATAACCCAAATCTTGACTTCATGGTATATCCGCAATGCTTCAGTACTTCTTGATAGAAAGTCATACAATCGGCTTTTGGCAGAAGTACAGCATCCGNTGCGCAAATCAGTGTGGGTTCTTGTTCTGCAAGTAACGTATGGAGGCCGCCGCCGTTTTCCGTGTCATTGAAATCTTTTGCATTGACTCCATTCTTGTAATCTCCGATGGAAACTATATAACAAGTACCTCCACCATTGGCAANAAAGAGCCTGATGCTATTGAATAATAAATATTGAGTCTGTTTTTCAACCTTGAGATCAAAATCCAAATTGCTTTTACCTTTGATATTAAATTGAATCCTCGGTGGTCCGCCAAAGACGGTTACATACTCTGCCAGAGAAGTAATCCGCGTAGGCACGTTTTTGAGCGATGTAGTTCCATTTACGGCTTTTTCAGTATAGCCAATAAATGCTGGTACGGCTGTTGGGACAGCCACTACCGAATTGGTGAAGGCGTTTCTTTCCTTAATGTAAACACCCGGCGTTGCATATTGCATCATAATCAAAAGTTTTTAAATTTATTATTTACCTATTTGTATAATGAGCTTAATTAAAAATTATTGAATTGTGGGTTAAAATATTTTTAAACAATCCCGTTTGTCATTGTTTAAATAATATGATAGTTGTGGTGAATTTATCTTAAGACCTTTAGTTTAAATCCCGCATGAAATAACTAATGTAACTAAATTTGCAAATATTTGTTCTGTACTATTTGGTATAAACAAATATTAATTCAGTCTGTAAATTTAGTTATTAAACTAAATAAAAACAATTTTTTTCCTGATATTTTAAATATTTAAGAAAAAAGATTCGTGGGGCTTTGAAGATTAAGGGACAAAAATTAAAAGCTGAAAATCAATACGATAGTAAAAAATATTCCGTTTTGCCATATAAGCAAAAAACTAATTTATAATAAATTGTATATCAACATTGTTGTTGTTTGGTTGTTATTTTGCTTTGAATTCAAAGGGAAGTGGACGGATCACTAAATATCTTGCAGTTGACGCTCAGAAATATCCACCTTTACCTGGAGGTGTTATGGCAACCATTTCCTATCTCAAACGCGATTTTTGAGTTGTGACGTCAAATGTACACATACAACAGTGAATAAGATTTGCCCGATGATCTTTCCGTACGCTGTACATTTTTATAGGTAGGTATTGNGGCGCGGATAGTAGAGGGGGTCCATTTATTGACGCTGTTAATCTTCATCTTCATGATTTCATGATTGAATGTATTCAGCCTTAATGCCATTTCGTCCCTGAAAGTCACATGTAGACACCGCACACCATTGACTAATTCTGTTTNTTTAATAGCTTCTGTTGGAACTTCCTCACCATTCAATTCAAATTTAATATCCTTAATGTCGTACACATTCCTTTCTTCCGATTTGGAGATTAAGATATAGCGCCAGTATGTCTTTTTGATATCAAAGGTAATCTTGTAATTGACAGGTACAAATCTTTCAGGTTGCATCAATGATTCTGACTTGGCGTCCGGCTTAAGAAATATTTCTGCGGCAAAGTGTAATCGCTTTCTCCCCGAAATATAGATCTTCTTTACATCCTTCCCATTGACCTGAATGGTACATGCGCCCTTCGAGCTATTGGTAAAATCACATGCCAATTGAGAATTTTCATCAGACAACGCCGTTATCTCGTGTTTGACATTAGCGATTTTCTGGAGTCGTGCATCAAGAAATGCAACCGGCACATTACTTTCCATTCGGGGCAAGGTCACACTGAACACCGGGGTGGCCAGTTCAAGTATCTCCATTTCAGAAGCTTTAAGAAAATCACTTTTATGAAGTGACAGGGTCATTTCATCTATCCGGAATGACTTGAAATTATTGATATAATTGACAAAAAGTCGGTCCGGAAGATGGTTGGTATCACTGTGCAGAATAAAATTATTGTTGTTGAGCATCCCTTCGAAATTGACTTTTTCGGGGATATTAGTAAGCGTAGGGATTAAGGACAATGACCGTAAATCATTGACGAAAATGGCATAGGTATCATTGTGCTTTCTGGATACTGCATTGATTCTGGTTAAGAACAGCTCTGTTTCTGAACTTGGAAGTAATTCGAAGTCATCAATGACTTTGATGTTTTTCTCCTTGTGCCTAAGTTTCAAGGAAATCCATTTGGACCATTTGCTGGTATATTGACCCGGTGACAACATGACAATTAGATTGTTATTCCTGTAATTGGTGGTATTTCTTCTCTTATCCTTTCTTCATCCATATTGAGTGTCCTGAATTTAAACATAACATGCGGAACTATTTTTGCTCCGAGGCATGTCCACAGGTTGCTCAACTCTCTGAAATCTATATGAAACAGTTCGGCTTTGATGGTATTGTCATCGATAATAAATTGCGGATTCCCCTGAAAAANACCGATTACTCCGGACAGGAATTTCAGAGATTCCGCATAGTCGTTGAAATACGCACTAAACAACATATAGAGGTTGATATGTAATGGCATATCCGTGCGTATCATCCCTCCCCCAAAATTCAGGTTAGAACCATCTCGTTCTATACTCAACAGAGTAACTACAATTTTATTATCTTCCCTGATTGCTATGCTACCATCCTGATTGATCAAATTGGAAATGATTACTACATCATCGTAGGAACCGAACTTTGTCTCAAGATAATCTTTCAGTTCTCCTGCAATTATTGGTATTACTTCGTGAATCATTTTTTGCTTTTATTGGTTGCCATTAGTTCTATTATTTCTTTTCTTCTGGATAGATAGTTCTTGATCTGATTTGCTACCGCCCTGGTAAAGAGGACGCCGAAAAAACCGAAAAAGACCCCAGAGCCATATTTTCCATTCTTTGCCGGCTACTCGTGTTGTGACAAAGAGATAGAAAAAATAGGAAANAATCACACTGAGAATGATTGCAAGAATGAGTTTCCGAGGTGTTATCCCGGGAAGTATAAAACGGATTGCCGGTAAAAAAATTCTATTGTACAGCCTTCGGAACATCTCTCATTATTTTTTAAACAAACGAATGATTCTAAGTATATATATCCTGAACAGAATCAGTAATACAAAAACAGGACGAAGCCTAATCCCAAAAAGACACCTAAGGTATTCCTGGGTATAAAATTAAAACAAAAAAGAAGCCGAAAGTAAGCAGGAACCAAATACCGCCAACCGGAATCAGGTGCCTTCTAAACTTAGCCAATACATTCCGTACTTGCCAGAACTTATATACAGAATAAGGAAATCCAAGTGACATAAATCCCAGGATAGTCCCAATTATATACCAGTATAATTTGTCGGGTATCCAGCCATAGACTTCGGCTACTGCCAGCCACAAAGCACTTCTTTGCTGATCCCGCATATTGCCTGTATATCCTATACCATGCAGGCATATACCCCGGGCGCCCAGGGAGTCGATGAGTTTGTATTTCCTAAGCCTGACCTGATGGTCCTCGTAAATTACTCTGGAATAGGTTTCGTCTTTTTGTCGATGATATTCAATGATGTAAATTCAGACTCTCCAACATTGCCTGATCTTGCTGCGATATTGCTGGCTGAAAGTTTATCAATCTGATTATAGGATAAAATCCTGTTCAGACTAAATCCTGACATGTTTCGGTCAAGTAATAATCCTGTATAGGCAAATTCGATGATAATATCGTGTTTGTTAATACCCATCCTGGATAGAGAGTCGATTCCCTTGCGGAGGTTGGCGGTATTGTGGCTCGTTAGAGCTTCCAGGTATTCGGGGATGCCACTTTTTCAAAATCGAGGCAATAATTTTTATAAATGACAAAATCAAAAAGCGGTCCTATCTTCCCAAGGGTATTTCCGTCATAATAAATTGAATTTTCTTCAACCAGATTGGGCAATTTTAGTCCAATCTTGGAAAGGCTGCCTTTTGGGAAGAGCTGTTCTTTAATATATGTGTAAAAATTAACAACCTTTTCCGACTGAATACCATCCTTAGGAATATTCTGTATATCAAAGATTATACCTATTTGATGCTCCTGAATCTTAAGCTTAAGTTGAAGGTTCCTGATAATTGTTCTGAGGTTGTCAATCATTTTATTTTGACTTTCCTTCTCATTCAAAAAAGAATTATAAATACTGGATAGATAACTTTGATCGATGATATCACCATAAGAGGTAACCAGGAGATAAAATTCCAAATGCTTGTTTTTTCAAGTAATTTGGAATACACATTGGACAAGGAGTCTCTTACGCCGGAAAAGCCATCGTCAAACCAGGTGGTGCCTTCATCATTCCGTGCTTCGCCATTAAGAAGGTTGATGTCATAATTGCCGATGACTACACTGGTCATCAGATTGGTATAAAACTTTTCGTAAGATTTGTTTTTAATAAGCCAGATAGGCTCATCGACCATTACCAGACTTTGTTTCTTAAGAACATAGATATCCGGCTCCGGCAATTTTTCACTGCTTGAAAACAAGTTCTTGAATTTTTTAGCCCAGCTCCGGTTAAAAAAGACTGAGCATTGAGCTGACTTGATACCAGGGCTGTGATAGATATCAGAATGATTAGTCTATATGATTTAATGATTGTCACTGAAGCTCATTTTNTGAAAAGGTTTCAAAGATGGTATAAAGCCTTACCCCATTATACTTGTTTCTATTGCAGGNAGCGAGATACAACTCGGTACTTTCATCTGGCAATTTAATAAACCCGAACATCTGACCGGAAGTCTTGTACAGACCATTGTACGGAGAGTCTATATATGATTTGTAATCGCCCTGCTTTTCAAAGAGTTCTTTGTTCTGCTCATCCACGATTGCAATCTCAATATTGTCCAGCATTGTTGTAAAAGCATATAATGGAAGGTGTCTTGTCTCAATATTCATAGCCATAGGCAT
The DNA here is from genome assembly GCA_013414645.1 of Candidatus Parvibacillus calidus. Classification (GTDB taxonomy): domain Bacteria; phylum Bacteroidota; class Bacteroidia; order Chitinophagales; family Saprospiraceae; genus Parvibacillus; species Parvibacillus calidus. The sequence goes on from CP058702.1 coordinate 408,391, forward strand.
CATTTTCCTTATATATAGTACATCGGCATATTGCATCAATGGACTCCAGTAGCCGATCATTTTCCCTTTATAGACCTCTCGCTGGCGGTTATATTCCAATAATTGTCGGGTTGAGATCCCTACCCAGAATCCAAGCATATCATCCTCACCTACTCCGATCATTTTCGAAATAGATTTGCATTTTCTTTTCTGATCAGCAGAGTAATCAAAAACAGGGGAAAGATACATCGAAGAGTCAATCCTCTGGAAGTTAGAGCCGATAGTGATTTTCTCCGGTGTATCGAAGAGATTGGCAGTGTCTTGTGGAATCCTGCTTAACGGCATACCGGAATTGTTGGTTCCCGCAAATGAATTGCCGGTTCCCGATTGGCTGCCTCTTGATTGTCCTCCCTGTCCTTTCTGATCTGTCCCTGTTTGATTTGAAGAAGGCTTGCTAAATACAAGGTCATCCTTGGAAGATTCAGCAGTGGAATTTTGGACAACGCCGAAGCTGATTTCTGCCAGATTCTTAAGATTGGGATACCTTCCTTNTTTGAATAAAGATTCCACTATTTGCCAAAGATTCTTCTTCTTCAGGTTTTCTTCATCGAGGTAAATCAATATCTCCGGTTTTGACTTTTCAGAGATGTTGATTCCTTTATCCAGGGTTGTATTGATTCTAAAAGAATTCTCTTCCAGTGTGAAGATATCTGCGGACTTGCCTGCACCTATGATATTGATGGAAGACTTCTCCTGTACTGAATAGGATAACCTTAGTTTCTTTTGATTTCTGCCCGGTCTGTCCATGATGGATGCATGAATCTTAATCAAAGGAGCATTGCTATTCCAGGGCTTATTCATTTTATCAAGATTCAGATTGAAAAATTGAACACCCTTCTGACTAGTCCGGACAGTTAATAAATATTGACCGTCAGATAATATCTTGACTGGTTTGGAGGCCTCAGATACTTGTTTTTCTCTGACAACCGAATTGTCCAGAGATATAGGAATTTTGCTGAGAGAATAGGTCATGCTTTTATCCGACACATTTTGTTCATCTGATGATTTAAAATTGAACGAGACAATATCGTCCTTGCTGAAGTTTAGAAATATTTCGACTTCCTCCTTGTTGGAGATGCCCAGATTCCTGACCGAAATCCTGTCTGGACTCACAGTTTGAAATGACAGTGATGTAAGCACAAGCATGGTTAAAATTATTAACCTCCCGTAAAACGATTGTGTGTAAAGGAACATCATGAATGATATTNTTTAATAAAAAGGAATAGCGTTGAACTATGTCGACCCAATTGAATCATATCTCTGTCCTGTAAAATATAGCGGGTGCCTTTAGGTAGATATTCCCTGTTGACTATCACCTCAGCAAAGGTCTCAAGTACAGGCCCTTCTGCCGAATAATTGATGGAAGCATGATATTCTTCAGCACCTGCATCAATCCACTTGATTCTGATGACATTTTNTGGAGAAGTTCCGATAGTGATGGCATTGTTGGTATTCAGTGCTTTCGTCAGCGGGATAACTTTACCCCTTACCGAGTCAGGCGACTGTAGCTCCAATTCATAATCTTCCTGCCTTGATATTACATTCATCGTGATATACCCAATCAACATGCCAAGTATTTGGAATCTGAGAATTTNTAGAGATTCCATAATGATCTGACGAAATATAGTTGTGTTTTCATACCCTATGTTGACAATCGAGGAGCTGATATAAAAGAAAAGGTATGTTATAAGAACACCCATCAAGGAAGCGATCAAAGCTCTTTTGAATCTGATTGTTGCACTTTTCAGCGAAAGGGTGATGGCAAATAACAAAGCAAATCCGGTCCAGCTAATAAGGCCGGAAAAGAAAGGCGTGATGTCGAATCGGTAGGAAAATGCATTGACCAATCCAAAGAACAATGCAGCTACTATGGCAAGGTCGACAATTTTGAGTATGTTGATAATTATGTGTTGTCTCACAATACTGGAAAAGTAATCCACCATGGTTAATACACCTGCCAGGCCAAGAGCAATGCCGAAACCGACTGCCGATTGATTGATGACATTTTCCTTGAAAAACATCAGACTGGAGTTGATAAGCTCCTTTTTTTCATATAAGCCCTGAAACAGATCTGCCAAATGAATCCGGTGAAACACAGGTATGGTGAGCAAGGTAAATACCCAGGCGAAAANACCACCACAGGCTCCAAAGAAAAGCCAGTTATACTTTTTCAAACTGCCTGACTTGGAGAAGAATTTATAATTGATATCAGACTTGCCACAACCATCACACCCCAGAATGTCCATACATTCAGGATAGGAAGGGCATTGATTGCCGAGGCTTTTCCAAATATAAANAGGCACCACTTCCTTACACCTCTGAACCACGAGAGTACCCTCTTTTATTGGTTCATTAGTTATATTGTCCAGTTTGATGATGTTATTCACCGGCTTATAGGGTGAAACATATTCTTTAAAAAATTTCCTTTCTTCAATCTTAGGATAAAGTATACTGAGTATGAAGAACAGTACCAATAAAAACAGAATGCCAATAAATGCACTTGAAAACCAGAAAAGCGAATCTTNTTTCAATTCCTTGACATTGACCGGAAAATCGCTGCTGCCAAATGAGTAAGTGGCAGTATCCCGGAGGACAATCAGGTCTTTCCCCAAATTTGATCTCCAGGTTAGTACGATCTGTCTGTTTTCACCCAAATAAAAAGGTTTTGCTGGGTCAAAGAAAACATCATAGGAGACCGGGAAATTCGCGGATTTGATATCTTTTAGATGTCTATGGAATTNTTTCAGATTAATATCGATGATGACACTATCAATCGAGCATGGCACCTTCTGCATAATGTCCCTCAATTGAGAATAATCCGAAGTCGGAATGTCGGAAATAAGATAAGGGACAAAAAGGGGTGCCGCTTGTTTGTTCTTGTTTTCGTTTGGAAAAATTTTTCCGATAGTAGCGTGTATATTGTAAATATTCTTTGAATCAATGAGCCATATATAGCAGGAAGTAGAATGCAAAGTGTTTAGGTTGCCTCTTATTGCCCTTTGGTCAAGTGAGTATCGTTTCTGTTTAAAGTCATTCACTGCCAGAACATTGTTCATGGAATTGAATTNTTTAATCTTGTAGAAATTCAGACTATCACCTATGATGGTAGGTAAAAAGACAGTAGATTTTTCCGATTGATTTAATCTATTGAAGGCATCTATTATTAGGTTAATATTATTCTGGTCGCTTATATGGTCGATGTGCGCAAGGACATTCATTGTATCACGCACTTGAGCAATATCCATGATCTTGAGATACCGATCCGTACCATGATAGTTTTCCACAATGGTAAAATCGCTTACCCTGCTTTGTGCCTTATAGGCCTGATAGAATCTTGTAATTTTTATTTGAAGGCGATTTTTAATTTCAGCGGGTAATTCTATTGTATCAATCCTGACAAATGCATCCTTAATGCACTGGGCGTCCAGGGTTACCCATAGAAAAAGGCATATCAGGATTAAAGGATATTTGTGGGTTTGACGATTCATCCTACTTTTCTTCTATGCATTTTTATAAAATTGTCCTGACTTTTCCCATATTTTACCTTTCCAATGTAAATTCCGGCAAAAAGTCCAATAATGGTAGTCTTGAAGCATAATCAGCAATTCTAAATATGTAATCATTTTTATTCCGTTTTTTCAATTTGTAAATCTACCCTTCTGTTCATCCTGCGGCCTTGACTTGTACTGTTGTCATATTTAGGGTTTTCTTCGCCCTCACTCCTGCAGACAGTGTTTTGGTAGTTGAATTTTTCCTGTATTAAGGCTTCAATAAATTTAGCCCTATCCATGCCGAGTTTCATATTGTATTCATTACTGCCCATATAGTCGGTATGACCAGTAATGGTCAATAGGTAGGATTNTTTATTTTTATATTTACTGGCAATATTGCCTAAATAATTAAGTAAGGAATCTGATGGGATCAGGGATCGAAAATCAAAATCAAAATAGATAGGCTGCACATACTCTAAATCAGAATTGGCGGTGAAGGTTATTATGTCTTCAATGGTAAGTACATAGGGTCTGTACAGCATTTTGTCCAGTACAATTAAATCATTTGTTTCCTTGACCCCAGTACCAATATTGATCATTTCTATTCGATATCCCATTGAATCAATCAAATACTGCCTTAGTACTTCGGCTCTTGTATAGCCTAAATCGCCTAATTCAGTTTGATTGTACTCCTCCTTTGAGTAATTGCCATTGATCCTCAATGCTTTGTCCGGATGATCCTCAAGATAATGTTTCAGATTGGTAAAGTTGCTTCTGAATTGATCCCTGCAATAAAATTCCGGCTTGGCAGATTTCCACTTACAATGGATGTTCCCTCTCAGCTTAATGGAATACCCGCCAGTCTCATCAACGATCTCCAAAGGGGCCGGTTCAAGTCTGTGAGTGAGGCATCGGTCCATATCCACATCGATTTNTTTAATAATTTCATGCTCCAGTCTTTCCTGCATGAAGATAAAATAATAAATCGTGCATAGTAAAACCCACCCTGCCAATAGTACCAATAATTTTTGAATATAGGGAAGCTTCAGGTAGTACATTTTACATGGATTCTTTCTTGTGAATCAGTATCATTTCGGATTCTTCGTCAGATAGATTAATTTGGCGGCCGATTTCATATACTTCTGCCCTTGTGGTATTCTCGTCAATCATAGTCATGACAAGCTCCTTTTGTGCTTCTTTTTCCATTTGGCGTAACACTTGTGAAGAAAGCCCCATTTGTGTAGCATATTCCTGAATGATTCCTGTTTCTGTTTCATGAGGTTGTAAGTCTGAATAGCTTAGTATAAAGGCGCATTTGACTATTTGCTTCTTGGCATTTTCAGATAAAGCTTTTAGTTCCAATGGTGATATGTAATCCATATTTCTGATTTNTTCGACACTTCCCAATTCTTTAGGAAGAATCTTGTTAAGAAATTCAGCTTCTTCACCTGAAAGATTACCGTCAGCATCGCATATCTCGACCAAAACTCTGGCAAGAACTTCCTTTTCAAGTCTGTTTAATCCGGGTTCTTTGTGTGGCTCCGGGCGATTCTTCACTTCTTTGGTCGGGCTGTTGGGCTTTGGAGTGGGTTTTCCGGATCTACTGTTTGGAGAATCAGTTGGAGTCCAATTGCCGGAATTTTCATCATATCTATACCTGGTTGAAATTTTCTCAAAGGCTTTTACTACAGCGTCATTTATATCATCCTGGCTTGGTTCAAAAGAAAAAGAACTGTTGGCCGGAACCGAAGCTCTGATAATCGTGGATCCTGCCCTGCCTAAAATTCCACCTCCTAAAAGACTGAAAATAGATTGTGATGCAGTAGCTCTAGCCCTGTTAATCATTTGATTCTTTACGACACGCGTGACGCGATTCATCGTAGAGTTGTTGTGAGGAATTGAAGCATTACTGCTGATCAGTTCACCATTCAGGTGGTAAAATGAACATTGCACTTGATGTCCTGTTGTTGTCACATCCTGTATCAAGTGTTCGATGGATGAATAAGTTATTTCAGGCATTTTAATAATCGTTAATTTTGTAAATAAATGTGAATAGAATCTTATGGACCATGTTTTGATAATCGAAAGATACCTTGATACTCTCGGCGGGCGACTATTGATTGGTAAAATGCGAAGTCATTATCTCCAGTGTACGCTCAGCACTGAAAGTACCCAACAAATATGGCGAGAATTTTACAATTATCAAAATAATGTCTTCAATATTTCAGTGGAACTAAATAACCGTTCTTTAATGAAAATAGAAGGCAATAGAAAATATGGCGTTAAAAGGCAGGGGAAGGTTGAGCATTCTCTGTCGCAGGAAGAATTGAGTTCACTCCATATGTCCATCCAGCTTGTCCCCGAACTTGAATTTCTCAATCCCGGATTCGGGACCCAGGGAATAGAGGTTAAAGAAAGTAAGAACGATTATCGGATAAAGTTGTTTCTTGCTCCTTTTGGGTATGAATTTTGCTTTGATAAGATTTCTTGCTTGAANAAAGAAGTAATTATTGAAAATATCAATCAGGAAGATTCGAAATTGGTCTTAAAATATTCTGACTGGAGAGTGGTAGACGGCCTGTACTATCCNTTTTTCCAGGAAATGTCCGGCAAACACCTTTTATCCTACCGATCCGTTGATCAGCTGGTTTTGAAATGGGCATAGTTGCTCATGGATTCTATTGGACCTTATAAGTTGTCACATTTGTATGAAATGTTATCATGGGAGAATTAGGGGAATGTCAATGTATTGCACGATAGAAGAGGAATCCAGAATTATATTGATCCGATATTAATCAGTATAAATTACCAAGCGAATAAAGGCTCACTTATTAGTACCTTTTGTGCAACGATAATTATAATTCTTCCTCAGGCAAATTTTCATTTCCGGATGAACTATGGCTCATGCCCGCCTCGCCTTCTTCATCATCAGCCTTTCGTTGTACCACTTCACTCTTTAACTGAATGGGTGGGGCGGGAAATGATTTTGGTCCATTTTCGGATGAATTCAATGGAAAATATTCAGAACCTGTAGATTCCTTCTCTCGATTTTCATGGATAAATTCTTCGGAGGCTTTTAATTGAAAGGGAACAGCTGGCCGACTGAAAGCACTGGCAGCCTCCGATGATTCATTGATTTGATTGGAGGAAGCCTCCCGAGATTTTTCTCAGATTGATCCCAGTTCATAGATGGAGATTTTATTTAATGTGCATGTAAAATTAATAAAACAATGCTTTACTTTCTTTTAATTGGTCTGAGTATTTTATTAAAGTAAGACAATTATATAAATAAATACACCCGAATACGGCAGTATAATATTGTTTCTAGCGTTGGTTGTCATTAATCATTTTCTCTACCTGCTCAAACTCCGCCTCAATTACCGGATTCTTCTTGTACGTCAGTTGTGAAACGATGAGATTACAGACTAATGAAGACAGGAAACCCGGAATCATTTCATACCAATCCTTGTAAGGATGGTCGAGATATACCCAGAGTAAAACAGTTATGCCTCCTGTTAACATGCCGGCCAACGCTCCTTGCCAGGTCGTCTTTCTGCTCAACAAGGACAATACAATCAGAGGTCCGAAGGCTGAACCGAAGCCGGCCCAAGCATTTCCTACCAGGTTGAGGATGCTGTCCTTGGGGTTTAAGGAAAGTAACAGGGCTACTCCGGCTACAATCAGCACGGACAGTCTTCCGGCGATGAGAAAATGGCCCGGACTTGCATCCTNTTNTACCAGAGAGCGGTAAATATCCTCAGTCAGCGAACTGGATGTGACCAGCAATTGTGAGGAGATGGTACTCATTACTGCTGCCAGTATGGCTGAAATCAGAAAACCACCGATCAATGGGTGAAACAACACACGTGTGAAATATATAAATATGGTTTCGGCCTCATTCTTTGACTTATCGAAAACCTCCATAGTAGCTGTGTCGAATTTCATCAGGTATGCGATACCGATCAGGCCTACGCACAAGGCCCCGCCAACCGTGAATATCATCCAGGTAATACCTATACGTCGGGCTTTTGCCAATTGAGCCGGCTTATCTATGGCCATAAAGCGGACGAGGATGTGTGGCTGACCGCAATACCCNNGGTTCCAGGCCATCAGGGAAATTATACTTACGAGGGTTGTACCCTTGAAAAGATCAAGATACTGAACACCCTTGCTGTTGATCAGTGTCACCGTTTCCTGTACGCCACCGATCTTATCCAAAGCGACCAGAGGAACAAGGATGAGGGCGATGATCATGATGGCACCCTGGACGAAATCTGTCAGACTCACAGCCAGAAATCCCCNCANAAAGGTATAAATCACGACTACAAGGCTGGTGATCCATACACCGGTATTATAATCCATACCAAATGCGGATTCAAAGAGCCTCCCTCCGGATACCATGCCGGCCGAGGTATAAAGGGTAAAGAAAATCAGGATGAAGATGGACGATGAAATCTTCAGCAGGTGACNTTTGTCCTTGAATCTATTCTCGAAAAAGACGGGAAGTGTGATGGAGTTTTGGGCCACCTCCGTATATACACGCAGTCGTGGTGCCACTACTACATAATTGAGATACGCCCCTATCGTAAGTCCGATGGCAATCCAGGCACTGGAGACGCCGAAAAAGTACATGGCACCGGGTAGGCCCATCAAAAGCCAGCCACTCATGTCAGCGGCACCGGCCGACAGCGCAGTTACCGCCGCACCCAGCCTTCGCCCTCCAATGAGAAATTCTTCTGAGTTTGAGGTTGACTTGCGATAGGAATACACACCAATCGCCAGCATCAACAACATATATAATCCTAAGGAAATTGCTTCATAAATATGCATAATATGATTCTTTTTGGATAGGAGAGGATCTCCTTATTATCCGATCAAGCATCGAATTTAAATGAAATTGGCAGTAGTATATAGTTTTTCGGTTTTTTTTATCGGTTGATTCAAAAGTATGTCAATTTGAACACAATGCCAAGGGATTGGATGAGTCAAAGGTAAGTGTGCATCCGGCGTGTATTTTATTTCCTTGTCGGTTTCTGAAACTATTATTATTGGAAGATGATTTGGGAACAGAAGTCAGATTTGCGTTGGTTTGTATCGCAAAGTTATCAGTTGTTTTATGGCAAACAATTGGTCATCACTTTTCAACCTTTGCATTTAATGCCGGCTTATTTTCTTTGACTTTGAAGTGCCGATTTGCCGGACTAACTAAAATGTACCAATGGTGCAGAGTGATTTTTGTGCTTGTCGGAATCATTAGTAAGAATAATACATTCAGATTTCTCAATTTGGTGGCCAAGCTGATTTCACGGGCCATTTATTGCCATTTGCAGAAGCTAAATATTTCGGCTCTTCTATGTGAAACACCCGGGCATGAAAATTAGTTTGACGCCACAATCAGGTTGATATTTGGTTGGATTACATGCTGTTTGACGTGAGTAGTTACGGCAAGGGAGGTAATGTTCCAAAAGGTTAAGTCCGAATAACTGCTATTTTTTTATCTTAGCAAAGGTATAGTTGTCAATATATCCATATCTTTGCAGGCAAATTTTTCCAATGACAGCATATTCAAAGCGTCAAAAAGCAATCCTCTTGCTGGAAGACGGAAGGAAATTTGAAGGTTATGCCATCGGGTATTCCGGCATCACTTCAGGCGAAATATGTTTTACTACAGGTATGACCGGTTACCAGGAGATATTCACAGATCCCTCCTTTGCAGGACAGGTGGTCACTATGACCAATGTGCATATCGGCAACTATGGTGTTTCCAATAAGGAGAATCAGTCTGCTCGTGTGCAGATAGCAGGACTGATCGTCAGAAATTTTTCCGATTACTACAGCAGGATTCAGGCAGATGCTTCNCTCCAGGACTATCTGGTAGAGAATAGAATTGTCGCTATTGCCGGCATCGATACACGTGCCTTGGTGCGCCATATCAGGAGTAAGGGCGCCATGAATTGTGTCATTTCAACCATTGACACCGAAGAAAAGGAACTCATACAAAAGCTTTCCGATACACCCTCCATGGCTGGTTGTGAGTTGGCCAGCATTGTATCTACCGGGGAACCTTATTTTTATGGTGATGAGCATGCAGCATTGAAGGTTGCTGTGATTGATTACGGATGCAAGCGTAATATCCTTGAGTGTTTTGCTCAAAGAGGATGTTATCTGAAGGTGTTTCCTGCCAGGACAGAATTAAGTACGATCGATGCATGGGAGCCTGATGGTTATTTCCTTTCCAATGGGCCGGGTGACCCGGCAGCCATGGACTATGCCATCAAGTCTGCCAGGAAAATTCTTGATTCCAACAAACCCGTATTCGGTATTTGCCTGGGGCATCAATTGCTTGCACTTGCTCAAGGTATGAAGACCGAAAAACTGAAATACGGACACCGGGGTACCAATCATCCCGTTTTGAATACATCTACCGGTCTGGGTGAGATCACAAGTCAAAATCACGGATTTGGCGTAGTTAAGGATTCGTTGATTGGAATGGAGACTGAAGTGGAGGTCTCCCATTACAATCTCAATGATGGCAGTCTGGAAGGTCTTAGGTGGAAAAATAAAAGGATATTTACCGTGCAGTACCATCCGGAGTCTAGTCCGGGACCTTTTGATAGTCGGTACCTTTTCGATGAATATATAGCCATGCTGAAGGTGCAAAGGGGAATACCCGTGCAAGTCAATGCTTAAAATTGAAAGAAACATTGATATTGAAAAAATTTAATATATTTATCTCCAAAAACTATTAATTTTAGGAAATGAGCGCAATCATAGATATCAGATCAAGAGAAATACTGGATAGCCGNGGGAATCCAACGGTCGAAGTCGAAGTCCTCACGGAAGACGGGGCAGTTGGCCGTGCGGCAGTGCCTTCAGGAGCATCTACCGGAAAACATGAAGCGGTCGAATTGAGAGACAATGATAATAAGCGATTCCTCGGGAAGGGCGTACTGAAGGCATGCAAGCATGTTGACGACGAAATCAGGGATGAAGTGGTAGGGATGGATGTCTTCCTGCAACGTGAGATTGATCAGGTCATGATAGAGGCAGATGGTACCAAGAATAAATCAAAATTTGGTGCCAATGCACTTTTGGGAGTTTCAATGGCGGTAGCAAAAGCGGCTGCAAAAGAAGCCGGCCAGCCTTTGTACAGGTATATCGGTGGCGTCAACGCCTGCACCCTGCCTGTTCCAATGATGAACATCCTGAATGGAGGCAGTCATGCCGATAATAGCATCGACTTCCAGGAATTCATGATTATGCCGGTGGGGGCGCCGTTNTTCTCAGAGTCTTTGCGTATGGGTGTGGAGATATTTCATCACCTGAAAAATGCGNNCAAATCCAAGGGGTATTCTACCAATGTCGGTGATGAAGGTGGTTTTGCACCTAATATCAAATCCAATGAGGAAGCGATAGAGACTGTGTTGATGGCTATCGAAAAAGCCGGTTACAGACCGGGAGAGGATGTACTGATCGCTTTGGATGCCGCATCAACCGAATTTTACAACGAAAAGGAGAAAATTTACCATTTTAAGAAATCAGATGGCAGAAAGCTCGACTCTGACGAAATGGTTGACTTTTGGAAGAAGTGGGTTAAGAAATACCCGATATGTTCTATTGAGGATGGATTGGCAGAGGACGACTGGAAGGGTTGGTCCAAACTGACTGATAGTATAGGGAAGAAAGTACAGATAGTGGGTGATGACCTTTTTGTCACTAATACAGAGAGGCTAAAGAAGGGCATCAAGGAAGAAGCAGCAAACGCTATTCTCGTCAAGGTAAATCAAATCGGAACCCTTACGGAAACCATTGAAGCGGTTCAGTTGGCTACTAGACATGGCTTTAACTCAGTCATGAGCCACCGGTCAGGTGAGACAGAAGACACAACCATAGCTGATCTTGCAGTGGCTTTGAATACAGGCCAGATTAAGACCGGCTCTGCTTCTCGCTCTGACAGGATCGCCAAATACAACCAATTACTCAGGATCGAGGAAGAATTGCTTGAAAGTGGAATCTTCCCGGGTCTCAACCTCTTTAAAAGAAAGTAGAGTGCAGGCTCATTATTTCATTACTTTTATTAGAGTCGACAGACAAGAAAAAGGTACAAAGCGAAAAATCAGCGACTTTTGGAATAATTAAAAAGGTGTTAAAAAATGGCCGGCAGGAGAATTCCGCCGGCTTTTTAATTTTATTTCCATCCATCAATAAACTTAGGATTTTTCAGTTGAAGATATTTCGATTTAAATACAAAGTATAGGAATTCAAATATTTACAAATATAAGATATTTGCTGTTGACCGAAAATTCATTTTTGTCTATAAATTAAAACGTACTAAAGTAGGTCAAAGGATAAAGCATGAAATATTTTCCACTTTTGCCGGAGTCGGCATCATTTTTTACTTTTGTACGTTATAATGAAATAAATTTACGGACTTGTATCAAGCCGGCCTTCATCAAAACAAGGACATGAATATTAAGTATATTGTCATCTCAGTAGTTCTNTTTACCCTCTCAGGATTTACAGCTTTTGCACAACGTGGGTATCACGGACCCATCCAATTGAGTGGTGTTGTGGTCACTCAGGAAAAGGGACAGCCTGTCAGGATGCCTTATGTGACTATTGCAGTTGAAGGTACGAGTCGGGGTACGTATACCAACTGGGACGGTTTCTTCTCCCTGGTAGTGGANAAAGGGGAAACGATTGTGTTTACCTATGTGGGTTACAAAACAATCCGATACGTCGTACCGGATACATTGGCCNNCAATCGTTACTCCATCTTTCAAATCATGACTTTTGACAATATTCTTTTACCGGAAACAGTTATTTATCCATGGCCTGACAAGGACAACTACCATGCGGAATTTCTGGCAATGAACATTAATAACGATATAACAGACAGGGTTCAGGAGAATCTCGACCGAAGAGTCCTGGCTTCATTATATGATAAAGTTCCCGTTGACGGAAAAGAATCAACCCAGTCATTTATGCGTCAGAACGCCTCTACTTATTACTATCAGGGCCAGACCCGGCCGATCCAACTGATGAATGTAATGGCCTGGAAGCAATTCATTGAAGCCTGGAAAGCAGGTAAATTCAAAAAGAAGCAGGACGACGGCAAGTAGCTTATTGCCCGGTGTTGGGGAGTAGGGAGTAATAGAAATATAGGCTATCTGATGTGCATTGGCGCCGGATTAAACTCCCATTATTATTGTGCAGATGGGAGTCGGTGGTAATGATCTACATGAGAAAACCAACCACAGAATCCTGTACAATACGGAAATGGAGTGTCCAATTATTTTGAGGGCGTACTTGCCGCGCACGGGCAATTTTACTATCTTTGTGCGGAAATAGAGCCGGTTCCCTTCCTTAAATTGAGTGCTACCGGCATATGTAAAGCATTAACATATGGCTAAAGAAACCACTCCTTACCGTCCAACCAATCATATCAGAATCGTTACTTCAGGCTCCCTCTTCGATGGTCACGATGCAGCCATCAATATCATGAGGCGAATCATGCAGGCTTCCGGCGCAGAGATTATACATCTGGGTCACAACAGGTCAGCGGACGAAATTGTCAATGCTGCAATTCAGGAAGATGCTCAGGCAATAGCCATCACTTCCTATCAGGGAGGTCACAACGAGTTNTTTAAGTATATATATGACCTGCTTAAAGAGCGGCATGCCGGACATATCAAGGTTTTTGGCGGAGGAGGAGGTACCATTCTGCCGGAAGAAATCAAGCAACTGGAAGCTTATGGTATTGCGAGAATTTATTCACCGGACGATGGTCGGGCATTGGGGCTTCAGGGCATGATCGACGATGTGTTGCGTCTCTGTGATTTTCCGGTTGGAGACCAGTTGAATATCAATACCGGCCAACTCAACAGCCATAATCCACATGTCGTCGCCAGGATCATATCTGCCGCTGAGAATTATCCGGATCAGCACCGGGAATTGCTTGGCAAGCTTAATGAGAAGGCAGAGGCATCGGCAGCTCCGGTATTGGGAATAACAGGTACCGGTGGTGCAGGCAAGTCAAGCCTTATCGACGAACTGATCCGCCGTTTCTTACTAGAATATAAGGATAAGACGATGGGCATCATCTCTGTCGATCCCAGCAANAGAAAAACAGGCGGAGCTTTATTAGGCGACCGGATAAGGATGAATTCGATCAATAAGCCCCGAATATACATGAGGTCAATGGCGACCCGCCAATCCAACCAGGCCTTGAGCGCACAGATTAATGCTGCCCTGAATATACTCAAGGCTGCCGGATTTGATCTCATCATCCTTGAATCAAGCGGTATCGGTCAGTCTGATACGGAGATCACCCAATATGCTGATGTTTCGCTTTACGTCATGACTCCGGAATTCGGTGCGGCTAGCCAGCTGGAGAAAATAGGGATGTTGGACTATGCTGATGCCGTAGCTATCAATAAGTTTGACAAGCGCGGGGCAGCCGATGCTTTACGCGATGTCAAAAAGCAATACCAGCGAAATCACCAGCTTTTCGACCAGTCCCCTGACAAGATGCCTGTATTTGGTACGATCGCTTCTCAATTCAACGACCCGGGGACCAATGCCTTTTACCTGCATGTCATGAAATTGATCAATGATAGATCCAAAGGCAGATTTACCAGTCAAAGNACTCTTACAGCTGGACCATCCGAGAAGATACACATCATACCGCCTGAAAGAACCAGATACCTGTCTGAGATATCGGAGGAATGTCGTCGCTATGATTCCTGGGCCGAAACACAATCCGAAATCGCGGGGCAGATGCAGGCCCTGAATGAATCTATCAAAATGTTGTCGAAAGATGAAACTTCTAAGGACAAACTCCGTGAAAAGTACGAGGAAGTGAGCAGGAAGCTTTCACGAGACAATGAGGAATTGTTGGACAACTGGCCTGCCAANAAAGCAAATTACGAGGGAGAATACTTCTCATATGTCGTGCGAGGAAAGGAGATCAAGGTCGAAACAACGACTGAGTCCTTGTCTCATCTTCGGATTCCTAAAGTAAGCCTGCCTAAGTTTCACGGATGGCGGGATATTCTATATTGGAGCCTGAAGGAAAATGTCCCCGGTGAGTTTCCATTTACAGCAGGCGTTTTTCCATTTAAAAGAAAGGGAGAAGACCCCACACGTATGTTTGCCGGGGAGGGCCATCCGGAACGTACCAACAGGAGATTTCACTATGTGAGCCTCGGAATGCCTGCCAACAGGCTTTCAACAGCATTCGATTCGGTAACTTTATACGGCGAGGATCCTGATTATCGTCCGGACATCTATGGCAAGATCGGGAATTCCGGTGTTTCGGTATGCTGCCTGGACGATGCCAAAAAGCTATATTCCGGATTTGATCTTTGTGATCCATCCACGTCAGTGAGTATGACGATCAATGGTCCGGCAGCGACTATCTGTGCATATTTCATGAATGCCGCCATTGATCAGCAATGTGAAAAATACATTGTCCAACACCGGCTGGAGCGCATCGTTGAGGAAAAGCTTAGGGAAAAGTATGATACCAGGGGCCTAAAGCGTCCCGAATATCAAGGTAACATACCGGAGGGTAACAATGGTTTGGGTCTGCTGCTTCTGGGTGTCACCGGCGATGAGATTCTTCCGGCGGAAATCTATAATGAGATCAAGGCCCGTGCGCTTAGTTCTGTACGCGGAACTGTTCAGGCTGACATCCTGAAAGAAGATCAGGCTCAGAACACTTGTATATTCTCTACGGAGTTTTCGTTGAAGCTGATGGGCGACGTGCAGGAATATTTTATCCAGCATGATGTCAATAATTTCTATTCTGTATCCATATCCGGATACCACATCGCTGAAGCCGGAGCTAATCCTATTTCTCAGTTGGCCTTCACATTAGCCAATGGCTTTACTTATGTGGAATATTATTTGTCACGAGGCATGGATATCAACGATTTTGCGAAGAATCTTTCGTTCTTTTTCAGTAATGGTGTAGATCCGGAATATGCCGTCATCGGACGTGTCGCACGCCGAATCTGGGCAAAAGCAATGAAGCTCAAATATGGAGCTGACGAACGGGAACAAAAGCTGAAATACCATATCCAGACATCAGGCAGGTCATTGCATGCACAAGAAATTGCATTCAACGACATTAGGACGACTCTACAGGCACTATATGCGATCTATGACAACTGCAATTCGCTACATACCAATGCCTATGACGAGGCCATAACCACTCCGACTGAAGAATCGGTGAGGCGTGCCATGGCCATTCAGCTAGTCATTAATCATGAGCTGGGTCTTGCCAAGAATGAAAACCCGATGCANGGNCCGTTCATCATTGAGCAATTGACCGACCTGGTGGAAGAGGCGGTATTGATGGAATTTGACCGGATAACAGAGCGCGGAGGTGTCCTGGGAGCAATGGAGACCGGATATCAGCGGGGTAAAATTCAGGATGAAAGCTTGTATTACGAGAATCTGAAGCATACCGGAGCATTGCCATTGATAGGTGTGAATACCTTTCTTTCAGATGACGGATCGCCAACGATATTGCCACGCGAAGTCATCAGAGCTACGGAAGCCGAGAAAGAGGCTCAGATAAGCACTCTGAAGAACCTGCAAGCACTCAATGAAGATATAGCCGGGATTAAGCTTGCCGAGCTTCAGAAAGCAGCTATTGAAAACCGGAATATGTTTGACCTGTTGATGGATGTCAGCAAATACTGTTCTCTGGGACAGGTCACACATGCATTGTTTGAAGTCGGAGGGCAGTACAGAAGGAATATGTGATGATTATTTTCTGTTAGTATTCATTACTCCTTTCTTTTTATAGAAATCGTCGGGCGTATATTCGTCTTTTGGCCGGAAGATTCCGGCTCATCTTGCCTATGAATACCAATTTTCAATTTTATGGATACAGGACTAATTCCCTTGGGTTTGTCAGGCATGACTTCTTGTGACCGACTCTCCTCCTGAGATTCAACGGCATGTATATCCTGCTCCACTGTTGATGCCGGATGATCAGACGCAACCTGCTCCGGTTCTTTATTTTCGGCATCGTTCATGACCGGTTCAGGCGCAATATCCATAGTTGAAGAAGAAGCATGTACTTCGTCGGGAATATTATCATCTTCGAATTTATCCGTAAAATCTTGATCCTCTGTTTCTGACCATCCTTCATCAATGATGTTCTCAATAAGTTGATCACCGGCTTCATCAGGCATGACTTCTTGTGACTTACGCTCCTCAGGGGACTCAACGTTATGGATTTCCTGATCCATTGTTGATGCCTGATGATAAGACACAACCTGCTCCGGTTCTTGATTTTCGGTATCGTTCATGACCGGTTCAGGCGCATTATCCAGGATTGAAGAAGATTCAGGTACTTCGTCGGGCAACTTATTATCCCTGGATTCATCCATAAAATCTTGATTTCCCGATTCTGAAAATCCCTCGTCACTTATGATCTCGATATATTGGTCAACGGCTGCATCTTCAGTTTCCAATATAGGCTGTTCCTCCGNATTTGCAGAAATGTCTTCCGACTCAGATATTGATTTCTTTATGGTGATTAACAGATTTTTATTCGGTACGGGAGTGCTTTCACGGTCAGTATTTATTTTAATTCTGGGCGAAGTATTTGCCTTTGGAGGTTCAGAAGCAACTTCCTTCCCGTCGGGGACTTCGATGGCAAGACTCCGAATGATGCTAACCTTGTCGTCTAATTCTTTAAATTGTGAAGCCTTGAGATTTACGANAAACTCAGTATCATCCGAATTAATCAGCATCAATTGTTCCTGATTGAGCAAGCTATTGATTAAATCAATGTCAGATGGGTCATACATTTGATTTATTATTTCAAAAATCAAATCATAAGATCTGGATTTATCCATCATTTGTCTAAACATTGGCCAGGTCGCAAAAGCATTCGGTTTCAGTATTCTTATACTGTCATCCCTGTCCGGATCGAACGAAATGATCTTCTTTTCAACAAAAGGTCTTAGGGCATTCGAGATGTCTTTTTCAAGAATGTGAAGGTTTTCAGTAATTGACTGGTACAGACAGTCGTTGGCGTAGGCCTTTCCATCATCTTCGACAACCATCATTTTGAGAAGAATCTTGCAGAGTGTCTCTCGCTGAAACCGGGTACCCAGTTTGTTATAGAGGGAATCCAGTTCGGCTTCATATATATTTTNTAGTTGTGTCGACTCAACGGTTCTGGTAGCTTTTACTTTTTNTGGTTGCGCTTGTCGTTCATCAGAAGAAGTTATTCCGATAACAAGGTCTTNTTTGGGAACGATTCCTGCTTTGAATTTGCTTATTGCATTTTTAAGCTGGAGTAAAGTATTGTCGGATTGATAAATATTGTCAACGATTTCGTTTTGAATTTCTTNTTNTACTCTGGTTATAGATAGGATATTCATCCAGAATGTCCCGGATTTCCTCGGGTTTGAGCTTAGGTAGTTTAAAAACGAATTCGATATCATTCCTTTTGAATAAAACCGGCAAATGATCTTCCATGATTTCCATTTGCTCCTGATCCAGGCCTAAAAGGAAATATATAGGCACTTTCTTGGATTCAACCAGGTCTAGGAACAGGTGATTTATTTTGCTGATTTGATCAAGCATCACCTGGGGTTCGTATGAATACAGATCAAGACAAAACAGATAATTGAACTTATAAGCAAAATGAAAGGTTTGGTAGATCTTCAGTAAGGTGGTTTTATCTTGTTTTAGCTCAGAAATAAGACTGCTTTCGTGGGCGAGATTAATTTTTCTGTCAGTAAAATTGTTACGTTCGAACATTTTTCCACAGTTTCACTGAAGATATCATTTTCATATCCTATTACTATAACTTTCCACTTATTGTTATCATTGATATGCAGAGCCTTTGATTGAAGTAATTTGACATAAAAATGCTCGACAAACTCTGTATAATCATCCTTTGATTCGGTAAGTATAACCGAGAAGCCCGCTTCCCTGATTTTAAAGAGAAGCATTTCTGCTTCCTTATTTTTCTTATTTAAAAAGTCATCAGTATAACTTTGAATAAATAAAATATTTGGAATTAAGCATGAAGTTTAAAATAACCAATGGGATTCTTAATTTAAAACAAGGCAATATATAGCTTTTTTTAAATAATTATAATAAACGATTGTGTAATTTCGATAAATAAAATTAATTGACTATCTTTACTCCGCACCAAAATGAATCTGCTCTATGTTGCCTGTAGCCCGAATTAGTGATTTTACCATTTGCCCGTTATTTACCCCTGTTCCATTCGTAGGATTAGTACCTCATATTGGCGGTCCGATTATTGGTCCCGGTATGCCTGCAAGTTTGATTGGTGGACTGCCTGCTGCCTGTGTGGGTGATTTTTGTTATTGCAATCTTTCAGTCAATATGATCGCGAGCGGGTCCATGAAGGTGATGATAAAAGGAAGGCAATTGGCAAGAATTGGAGACATGACAGCACATGGTGGGTTTATATTAACCGGAACTGTTAAGATTTTAGCGTAGTGATATGGCAAAACCTAAGACATTTACAATTCAACATGAAAAGCCATGGGATTCTACTTTCCAACTCATGTCATGGTGGGATAGTGAGAAGGTAAGGAAGGCCTGTGTTATGGTTGTCGGAGCCGGGTCTTTGGGTAATGAAGTATTGAAGAACCTTGCTTTGATGAATGTAGGGAAGATAATCATCATTGATTTTGACAGAATTGAGTCTTCCAATTTGAACCGATCTGTATTGTATCGGGCTGAGGATGCAGAGGCACAAAGTTTCAAATCCGAGATTGCTGCACGTAAAATTATGGAGATTAATCCCAATGTGAGAGCCATAGCCATCAATGCCGATATCACTTGCCAAGTCGGATTGGGCTTATTCAGAAGGTGTGATGTAATCATTGGATGTCTGGACAATCGACTTGCCAGATTATTTATTAATAGATATGCTTCCAGATTCAATGTTGCATGGATTGATGGAGCTATAGAAAACCTGGCNGGAACCATGGCAGTATATCGACTGGGGAAAAACTGTTACGAATGTGGTCTGAGTGCGACAGAATGGCAGAATATTCGGTACCGTCTCGGATGTCCGGATGTGGCCAGCCGCAATATTAAGTATGGTAAAATTCCTACTACTCCGATTTCAGCGTCCATCATTGCAGCAATGCAGGTACAAGAGGCGATTAAAGTGATACATGGCAATGAGGGCTTCATCGAATATGCAAAGAAATTTTATTATGAAGGCATGAATAACATAGCTATGTGGGTGGAAAGCAATGATCGTTATGATGAGTGTGAGAGCCACATACTATGGCAAGATGTTATAGAGGATGAAGCCTTGAGCCACGAAATGACTATCGGCGAATTTTTCGATTATCTCGAAGGACGGTTCGAAAATGGTTTGAAAATCAATCTGGATACTGAACTGGTTTTGGAAATAACGTCACAGGAAAGCGANAAAAGCTACGACGTAGCTGTTTTGAAGACGGAATTGACAGATGATTTTCTGGCTAAATACAGGTCTGAACTCGTTGAGAANTTTTTTATTACCCGGAGCTTGACATGTATATCAAGAGAATCCGGCCTCAATGATTACACATTGAAATCCATCGGAATACCGGCACTCGCTATTTTGAGTATTGAAACCAAGGACGATGTGATATACATAGAATTGACAAAAGATATTTTAAAATATACAATATTAAACAACTAAATAAATTATGGCAAGCAAGGCTAATGAAATAAGCATCATGTTGAGAATTCTCCCGAAAGGCGAGGAAGTAGGCGCTGACCTTCATGTTACAACCACAGGCAAGGAAATTATCAGCGAGCTAATATCAAATGGCATTATTCCTAAAAATGATCCGGAAGGAAATCCTTATGTATATGAGTTGATTTCGAAGAATAACAATGCTAAAATAAGTGAAGATAAAACATTGTTGGATTCGGGCATACAGGATGGGGCTATCATATATGTCACTCCCAAATTAGTTGCAGGATATTTAAGCAAATAAATAATGGAAAAAAAGAATATGACTTTGATGATCCTCTNTTTCAGAGGAACTTTTTATATAGGCGCCTCGCAAAGGAACATCTTGAACTCCAGAAAATCCAGTCTGACAAAATAGGGATTGAAGTGGAAAATGTGCGTGGACCTTTGGACATTCCTGACACATATACGATACATTATTATATCAGAAGTATTGTAGGAATCAATGAAGATCAGTCGCCAAAATATAGTAAACATCACATAGCTGAGATTTATCTGCCGGTCAAGTTCCCTATGGAGCCTCCCAGGATCTATATGAAGTCTGATTTGTGGCATCCCAATATTAAATGGGATGGTAAGTTTAAAGGCAGAATTTGTGGTAATACGAAGGAATACGGAAAAGGTTATGATCTTGTACAACTTGTATATCGAATCGGCGAGATTCTGCAATATAAAAACTATCATGCGGAAAACACACCGCCCTTCCCGGAAGATAGCATGGTAGCCAAATGGGTGAAAGAATATGCTGGTTCNAATAAAATTGTTGATAAGTGGTCAGAGACCTACACAGACTATTCGGATCTTACTGCTCAATCGGATGAATTCTTTGAGGATGAGTATCAGGAAGAAAATAATCCTACTCAAATCTTCACCGGAGAGATACCGGAAAAGAAAGTTTCTCTTAAAATATCAATGAATACAGAACCCTCAAGCGATGAGGAGGACAGCACAGCGAAGAAGATCTCTTTTAAAAATAATTAAGATGTGAAATTATGGTATTTCATATTAGTAGTGAGNCCCCTTATGTGCCAAAAGGGAGTAGCCCAGGGTCTATCCGATGAGGAAAGAGCATGGATTAACATTGAGACCTTTTCCGGAAGCAATAANAAGAAAATTGCCCTGTTGAATGATTATATCAAGAAATATCCAACCGGAGATAATATTGAAAGGGCAAAAATATGGCGACATGAACTCCAGAATGAATTCCAACAGGAGGTTATCGATGATGCGATCAGTAGCCGGGAACCTCAAAAGTTGAATTATATACTCAANAACTTTCCAAACAATAAAAGATCTGAAGAAGTAAGAAAACTTATTCAAAGGCTCGAAACGGAACGATGGAAATCCTTAAATATTAGGGATAGTACAGCAATGAGGCAATACATAGCAGACTTTCCCAACAGTGAAAGANNCTCAGACGAAATTTTCACCAGACTACTTGATTTGGAGAAGGGTTCCTCCACTGAGATCGCTTCCGTAATAGTAACTCAGGAAGAGCTTCTGGCAATGAATGTACGAGAATTGCAAAGTTTCCTGAGGCGATATCCTCAATCACCCCTTGTCCCTGAATGCCTTAGGATTTTGGATAAAAGGGAAAATCATTATTATCATGTGATCCTCGCCCAGGTGGACAATTTTCCTGAGTTTAGCAAGCTGTATAATAAATTCAAAGAACTTTTTCCTGAAAGTAAGAGACTAAGCTCCTTGACTACCACATTTGACACCCGATCCCGGGAATACAACATCAATAAAGACAAGCCGGGATTTGCAGCATGGAACGATCTTGACAAAAGTAACCTGGAAGAAGTATTGAATTATGGCTTAAAATATCCTGATTCCCCCTTTAAGAAGCGAATTACTGAGTTGTCTGTTCAATTGGAGGATAAATTGTATAANAAAGCTGTGATGCGAAAGTCAATGGCAGCCTTATTGCAATACAANAAAATGTTACCCAATGGAAAACATATTATAGAAATAAATAGGTTGATAAATGAGCTTAAAAATAACCCTAAATATGAGGAATATTCATCACTGGCTTCTTCCAAAAACATCGAAAGCCTGAATAAATTTATCAATGCCAATAAAAACAACCCGTTGGTAGACTATGCACTCGGTGTAGTCAATAATGTATCTGATATTCTCTACAACTTGACCAATGATGAAGCAGGCATATTGGTTCAACTGGACAATTTTGACAATCCGTATTTAAAAGTATCGGATCCTGATAATGTCATCCTGATTGACAGTAGCGAATTAAAGAGCNNCTCAGGATATTTTGTAGTCAATTTTGACGATGTCGTTTTAAACTCAGAAATTACTATTTTCGATACCAACGGAAGACAAAGNAAAATACAGTTCAATAACCAATTAAAGGTTGATTTCACTCAGGCCGGGAAAATCTTGAGAATCAGGATTGAAGGAGGAGTTCCTCCATACGTTTTTGATTATAAAAACAGTGAAACTAAATTCATAGACCAGACCTATTCAAATGTTATGCCTGGAAAAGATAACTTNTTTCTGGTGGATCTGGATACAATAGAAAATCTACAGGGTGGGAATTACGATTTGCGTGTGAAAAGTAATATCGGTGGCCAGATGGTGATGTTAGCCGGAATCGTTGTGGATGTCCATGATTTTCGCCTCCTTTATTTTATATTGTTTACCTTATTGCTTATCGGCCTGATTGTGTGGGTTGTTAGGTTGTATATACAGAAAAGCAGACCAAAAACAATATTCGATGAGTTTGAATGAAATTATAGCGATTGCATCCATATATCAGCGTGGTTTTTTAATCATTATCATCGGATTGTTTTTAGTCGCGCTCCTGATATTCATCAGAATTATTCTCGTGAGGTTACGTACCAGAAAAAAATAGATGCCTCAAAGGTGAAAAAATTTCAAAATCAAGATAAACGTTTAATTGAAAATGCTGAAGTCAAGCCGGAATTGAATATTAACACAGAGCCTAAGGATCCAATGACAACCGGAATCAAAAATAAGTTTTACCCGTAGCCAAAGGGCAGAGAGTTTCAAAGGGGTGAAAGACAGAAGAGTTTGAGCAATTAATTGGATCTACCGGTTTTGTGATGTTTGAAATGGATGAGCTGTGGACCGACTACACAATTAAGACAATTTATATGAGCCTCGATTGTTGCAATGAGCCAACAATTATTTGAATACTGAGAATTTTGTTCAAATCAAAATGAATCATCAGTCATCCCTGAAATAGGAGGGATATTGCTGGGGCGCTTCAACCCGGTAGATAATTCATTGTATAGAATTAGTCTGGAAGAATTTATCCCCATTGAAAGTGTCAATCCTGACCTTTTTAGTTTGGAGTTCTGCACTGAGAGCCTTGTCAAGGAATTGGGAGATGTTTCAGAAAAATACCCACACCTGACCGTCATGGGTTGGTTTCATACACATCCCGGTCATGGACTTTTTCTTTCTGTCCCCGACATGACAATCCAGATGGGCTTTTTCAGGGAGCCTTATCAAATAGCGATGGAAATAGACAGCCTTTCAAAAATCTAGATACTGGATTTTTCTGCCAGAAAAGTAACGGACAAGTCAACAATAGTTCATTTGAAAAGAAAACATGGTTCTCATGGCATTCGATTGTTGAATTACTTAACGGACAAAATATATGAGGAGTTTTGAACTGGTTTTTGATCCGAACAACGATAACAGGTCGCCCAATGCAGTGACTCTGAGTAAGGANATTAATTGGCTCGCAAATTTCATTACATCACAATTTGCTAAATATTTTGGTCAGGATGAAGGAGTAAAGGATGTAGTTGCCTGTGATTTGCAAAAGGATAATTCCACTTATGCCGAATTTACCAGGTATTATAACCTGAATATGGAAGAAAGAGTCGTCCTCCTGATGGCAATGGCTCCCCACGTGCGCCCCCAGCTTTTGGATGCGTTCTTTGTNAAAAATTCAACCTATGCAAGGCCNTTTTCTGAATTTGGTGGTTTAAAAGGACTCCATCATGTTGGCTTTTTGCCTACCGGAGAAACGGCAGTTTTCCTTTTATCGCTTAATGATATCGCGGATAGATTCAGGATCATGAGATATTTCGCGCCGGAACATCCATTTATCAAACATCGGATCTTGAATTTGGAAAAAGATGGAAACTCCGAACCCATGCTGAGTGGCAAACTCTCGATAAGCAAGGAGTTTCTTAGCATTCTAACAGAAGACAAACGATTCGACCCACGGTTTTCCAGTGATTTTCCTGCAAATAAGCTGGAAACAAAACTTGCCTGGGATGATTTGATTCTTGAAGAATACACACTACATCAGGTTGAAGAAATTATTAAATGGGTTCGTCTTGAAAATTTAATCCTTGAGAATACGGATTTAAACAAATATATCAATCCGGGTTACAGNGCGCTTTTCTACGGACCACCCGGGACCGGGAAAACTCTGACAGCAAGCTTGATAGGAAAGCAGGTTGGCCTGACTGTGTATCGAATCGATCTGTCAAAAGTAGTATCGAAGTATATTGGTGAAACAGAAAAGAATCTTGCAGCGATCTTTGATCAGGGTGAGAATAAAAATTGGATCCTGTTTTTTGACGAGGCGGATGCTCTNTTTGGCAAAAGGACAAATACCACGGATGCAAAGGACAGGTATGCCAATCAGGAGATCGCCTACTTACTGCAGAGAATCGAGGTATACTCTGGTGTGACCATCCTGGCAACCAATCTNAAAACCAATCTGGACGAAGCATTCAGCCGCAGGTTCCAATCCATGATTTATTTTCCACTACCCAAACCCGATCAGCGTCTGAGGCTTTGGAAGACAACCTTCAAGGGACTCAGATTTGCCGACAATGTCAATCTTAGGAAGATCGCGACCAGTTATGAATTAGCAGGCGGTGCGATTACCAATGTTCTGAGATTTTGCGCNCTGGAAAGCTTTTCTAGAGATGAACAATTGGTTTATCACGATGATATCATAAGTGGTATCAAGAAAGAACTATACAAAGACGGAAAGACAATGTAGATGTTTTAGTAGAGAAACTGGATTAATAACTAATAAAATATTCGGATTATGAGAAGCATGATCTTGGTAATAACCATCTTATCTTTTGCAGTGGCGGCCTCCGGTCAGGATATCATGAAAATCGGTGAGCGCACCAATAAAAAAATTCAAAGAAAGGTGGAGTCAGGCATTAATCGTGGGATAGACCGCACCATCAATGATGCCGAAAAGGATATTCGCAATAGCATGAAAAGCAAACCCCAGAAAGATTCAGGTAAGAAAACCGGAGATAGCAAGACGAAGGAGCCTGGACAAACCGGAGTAACCGAGAAGTACGATTTCAAGCCAATGTCCAAGTCAGTGCTGTCTTTCAATGCCAATAACATGAAGGATGATAACCAGACAACAGAATCCTTCAATCAGGTAATTGAATTGGTACAGTTGGATGGATTCAAAGGCAAATGGATTAAACTGTTACCTAATTCTGCTTATTGTCCGATCATGTCCCAGGCAATTAATGGGGATTGGGCTATTGAAATGAACCTCATTCCCCAGGTTGGTGAAAGTAATAAGTCCGATATCAATTTCAGCATTGCTCTGGTCGGTGAAAATGATTATAATCGCCTCTTTTCCGATTCGGGATTGGATGCCCATGAGATGGATAGCCTTTACAATTATGTGATGGTTCAGATCAACAAACCCGCCTCAAAGGATGAACTGAATATTCTGACCAAGACAAGGATGAGTGGTACTAAACCTCTTGTCAGGAAAAAGAAATATATACCTGTCAACTCAGAGGTAAACAGAAACACCTTTGCCATTAGTAATACAGGGTCCATCACAAAAGTGTATTATTGCAACAGAAAGATTACATCATTCCAGAATAAATCGCAGGATGCCATGAAAATAATCCTTTTTGTCATTGATGACAGTGGTGAATCTGCTTTATATCTCCAGGATATCAATATAACTTCAAAGTAATGAAGGATATCAATGGTGCATAGTCACCGTGTTATACCCATTCAATGCTTACCTTTGTGCTGAAAGTTATTCAATAGGAGTAATTTTTATGACTCCCGTATTCTAATGATAAAGAAGAAGATACTTGTTTGTCCGCTTAATTGGGGTTTGGGGCATGCAACCCGTTGTGTTCCCATTATCCAGCTATTGATTCAGCGTGGGCATGAAGTTCATTTGGCAAGTGATGGCATTGCCTTGGAACTATTAAGAAAGGAATTCCCCGGCTTGCCTGCCATCCAATTACCTGGATACGACATCCATTATAAGGGGAAGAACCTGCTAAGAACCGTAGCCGCGCAGTTGCCCCGCATATTGAAGACTGTGATTTTGGAACACAGGTTTGTTCAGGCTTATGTAAAGCAAAACAGCATGGATGTCATCCTCTCTGATAACAGATTTGGCTGTTATTCCGGTGATTGTGTCAATATCTTCATAACACATCAACTCAGGATACTGACACCGCTTCGACTCATGAGTGCTGTTGCCGGGATGGCCAACAGGTTCCTGATCCGTCATTTTGATCGGATATGGGTACCCGACTTTCCACCTCCCCAAAACCTAAGTGGATATATGTCATCATCTGGCAGCTTACATCCTGTTTACATCGGTCCTTTATCCCGACTGCAGAAACTTTCAAAACCAATTATCAGGGACTTTATAGTGATCCTTTCCGGGCCTGAACCGGCGAGGAGTGATTTTGAGCAGATTATTATAAGTCAGGCATCTTTAACACCATACCGGTATATGCTTGTCAGGGGGTGGAAGACCAGACGCCTCCGCCGGATTACTCAGGTTCCGGTATTTCCTGGGTTAATAACATGACTACCGAAGAGCTATCCTATGCCATTGCAGAAAGCAGGAGGGTCATTTCTCGGACCGGTTATACTACGGTCATGGATCTGATGGCATTGGGGGCTTCAGGAATTCTCGTGCCGACTCCCGGTCAGCCTGAACAGGAGTATCTGGCTCAAAGATTAAAGCAACAAGACAGATTCATTTTAAGTTCTCAAGAAAAGTTTGATCTTAGGTTTCTCACCGGACAATCTTTGGATGATGATAGGACGTTTGAGCCAATCAGTCATAAT
Source organism: Candidatus Parvibacillus calidus (assembly GCA_013414645.1). Classification (GTDB taxonomy): domain Bacteria; phylum Bacteroidota; class Bacteroidia; order Chitinophagales; family Saprospiraceae; genus Parvibacillus; species Parvibacillus calidus. Next base: position 435,784 of record CP058702.1, read on the forward strand.
CTAACAGAGAAGGCCGTGATTGAATCAGGATTATAAAGGAAGGAAGATCATTGTGATCCTACATTAAGGCAAGTATTGATATTTAAACACACTTTAAATTTCTATTAATTATTTTATAATAAGGAACAGCTCTCTTATATTGCAGCAATATTTGAATCAGACTCGACTTAAATGAACAATAAAAATTCAGGACATCGCATTATCCCAAATATTAATGTTAGCAGGGCATCAAAAGTGAATATAAGACTGAAAGTATTAACTGTATTTTGTACGTTATTGATTACTGTGTCCGGTATTGCACAAAATTCTGATGAATCGCACTATGGCCATCAGCATGATCATGAGCGCCAAGAAGGTCATGAACATCATAAGAATGAAATTGGGGTAGTAGTGGCACCGGCCTATTTTACACATACACGTGAGTTCAATTTCGGCTTACACCTCCATTATCTAAGGAGTTTAGGAGAATCAAAATTTGGAGTTGGTGCCGGCTATGAGAGAATTTTCGGGGATCATGCGCACCACTTTCTGGGTGTAGTGGCTGCTTACCGGCCTACCGGTGCATTCAGCCTTATATTATCACCGGGACTTGCGTATGAAGATGCCAAGCATGCCGGGCCACAATTCGGACTGCACATAGAGGCAGTATATGAATTCGACATCAAGGGAATCCATATCGGGCCGGTGTTTGAATTTTCCTATGATGCCGATGATATCCATATCAGTCCGGGAATCCATATCGGGATTGGATTCTAATTTTATCCTCTTTAACTAAAAATTAAGTTGTAAGATGAAATTATTGACCGTAAATTTACGTTGTCAAGTTAAGATGATTGTTTTCATGGGTTGAAACATGAAGATGGTTGTTGGATAGAATGTCATAAGTTAAAAAGGACTAATATTATGAGCGATGAGGAAAGAATGCTGACCAAGGCTGAGGAAGAGATTATGCATCACTTTTGGGAGAAGGGGCAGAGTTCTGTATCAGATATCATTGCAGGTATGGACGATCCCAAACCGCCTCATTCTTCGGTGTCTACCATTGTCAGGATTTTGGAACGGAAAGGTTTTCTGGGACACGAAGCTATTGGGCGTGCGTATGAATATTTTCCATTGGTGGAGAAGAATGAGTACTCAAGCCGTTCACTCAACAAGTTTGTCAATGATTATTTTGATGGCTCTTTTTCGGGATTGGTGTCATTCATAGCAAAAGAGCAAGATCTGAATATGCAGGAATTCAATGATTTGATGGATATCCTCAATAAAAAGTAACCGTCATGGTAATCTTCACATTCGCCATAATAGCCATCATCACATGGAGTCTTTTGTTGATTCCCTATGTGCTGTGGCTGAGACGATCTACTTTTTTCTTCTTGCAACGCGGATATCTTTTAGGCTCGTTGGTCATAGGGTTGTTGAATGGCGTTATTAATATTCTTCCGCAAGGCAAATTGAATTTTGGATTAGTTGAGATGATTAAGGGTGATAACTTCATTTCTGATAACCTGAATTTCATCATAAGCGGAATAACCATAGGTCATGGCGCCGTCCCTGAGACAGTATGGACGACCATTTTGGCCGTTTATTACATTGTAAGTTGCATCCTGTTGGCTATTCTGGCTTATAAGGTACTGACACTTTATATGATGGCTCGAGGAAATTCCTCCACCTACCTCAATGGCATGCGAATCGTGGAGTCACCTCAGCGACATACCCCGTTTTCATTTTTCCATCTTATTTTTCTCAGTAAAGAGAACAGACCTGATGCCGAATCACTTGTGCCGATCGTCCGACATGAATCCACACACACTAAACAATGGCACTCGATGGATATAATACTCACAGAAATTCTGTTTGTGTTTACATGGTTTTTTCCGGTGGTGTTTTTGTTTAAGAAATATTTGACATTAATACATGAATATCTGGCAGATGCAGAAGTCCTCAAGACAATGGATACCAGAATTTATGGTGAGCTGTTGCTGTCACAGCAAATGGGTGCATCGGTCTCGGTGGCGCATCACTTTGCTAAGTCGGAGTTGAAAAGCCGGTTCAGGAAGATGGTTCAAACACCGACATCGGGCCGGCATCGGTTGACCTACCTCTCCGTCCTCCCTTTTCTGCTTTTGAGTTTTATATGGGCGGAAAGGATTGACCTGAATGCAATTACGGCCAAAGTAAATAATTTTAATCAACAGGATGACAATCCAGCGATATCTCGGGAAATATACATAACTCCTGAAGGGCAGATGCGCGTGGTGAANAAAGCGACCGGGCCAGATAAATACATACCCCAATATCCGGGCGGCCAGGAAGCCCTCGGTAAATTCATAGCAAGCAATCTGAAAGTGGATGGCTATGTGAAAACTAAAACCAAAGATGTCCGGGTTCGGTTGAATTTTGATTCTAATGGAAAGATTGAACTTATTACTTATTTAGTGCCTGTCCTGCCTGAAATGGAATTAGCCCTCAACAAAGTGTTCAATACCATGCCTGCATGGATAGCCCCGGAAATAGGTGGTAAGCCGGTTCGTTCGGAGGTTGTGCTGCCTTTGCAGTTCAATTGGTAGACGGGCAGGTATTAAAAGCAGGCAAAATGAGTTACGAGGATGGTAATTGTCCGGTAGGGGAAGCTTTGACCCAATGTAGAGCCTGTTATAGATTAAGCAGTGGAAACCGATTGTTTTATGACATATTCGAAGTTTTAGTAAACAATAGGCGTACATTGCTATTGGAGAATAATCATCATTGTTGGAATAGGGAAACGGAATCAAAGGAGTCTAATTTTCTCTTTGGTCAACCCGGGATAGAATAGTGCGTTTCTGCCCTTAGTTTATTACCAATTACCAAATTCCGGCATTAAGAGTCGATATCAGCCCGCTTCAACTTCATCAATCACTTGCTGGATTGCATTACTGTATATCCTGTCGATCTCTTCCTTGGGCGGAATTTCGAGATAGGGGTTAATTTCAATGATGTGCTGCAACAAAGATTCGAGGCAGGATATCCGCATATTGAGTTTGACGATTTCTTCGTAGATATTTACTTCGTTTGACATGGCTTTATCCTTGTTATGAATATGTAGACAATTTATTTTAATTGAACGCAAGGGAGTTTGGTATCACCTATACATTTCCTGAGTACCTCTTTTTATTTTGTAATCAGGTAGGGCATGGCCAAAACACATCCGGGGTATTTGACCTTGATGGAGAACAATTCAGTGAAAGCACCTTCCGTCTCAAGCCTGGCACCATGAGCCTCCAGCGTATCTCTCGCTGCATTCAACTCGCTCATGAACACAGGGTCATTTTTGAAATCCGAGTCAACAAATGCAACAAACGCTGTAGCATTGGCCGATATCCATGTATTGATCTGATCGGCATTCTCTGCCTGAATATTCTTTTNGTTGAGCATTTNTTTCAGTCCTGCATCAACAGTATGTCCTGAACTATTCTTGCACGAACACAGAGTGTCGTAAATCCTGACAGGACTGCTCCAATCGGGTGCTGAATGTCTGCAACCATACCCACCCATCATAATAATCGACAAAAATAATATGGCGAGACGAAAGTTTTTATTCATATAAATTAATCGTATATTTGTTGAGTAGCGGCATTTTCCCCGGTATATTTGTTGGAGAAAAGCCATCAATCTCAGCTTTAACACAAAATATAAAGCCAAGATACATTTTTTGAAACATTAACTCATATATTATCATGGGAGATAATTGGATTTGGACGATCATCGTCAGTGGAGCAGCAGGTTATCTGGGGAGCTTATTGTTTAAAGGCAAAGGCAGTGGTATAATCTTCAATGTAATTCTCGGAGTACTTGGGGGCGCTTTCGGGAGCTGGCTCTTCAATAAACTGGGAATAACAGGGATCGGTAATTTTCTGACATCTGTTGTAGGAGCCTTTATTTTGATCTGGTTGTTTAATGGCATGTCACGGAATAAGGGTTGAGTGAGTTAATTGCAGATTTTTCGGAAGACCGAAAGGCGGACCTGCTGAAGAAATGGTCACTAATCCTCAGTGCCAATCCTGCCAAGGACGAAGATTTTGAGGGTGTGGAATGGTCCGATGAGGAGGAAACCATCGACAAGGCACTGATATGGGTTTATGGGGATGGTGGTGCGAANCCGTCCAACAGGAACTTTAGCGTCAATGATTGGTTGCGGGAGGTAGACTTTTATTTTCCAAACAGCGTGAGTACAGTATTGCAGAAGGATGCAATAAAGCGATATGGCCTTGAATTGCTGCTCAAGGACGACGCCTTNTTGGAACATATTGTCCCGGACATTCATCTGGCAGTTTCCATCCTCAAGATGAAAGGCCTGTTGCCCGATGTCGCAAAGCACAAAGCCCGACTTATTGTAAAAGAATTGGCCAGGAAGCTAACCGGCCTTTTCGCATTCCAAACAACACAGGCCATTGGGAAGNNGCTCTCAGGTCGCCCATACCCAATCGCCGGCCGAAATACAATCATATCAACTGGGTCAAGACCATATACAAGAATCTGGAAACTTATCAACCCGCTAAGCGAACCATTATTCCTGAAAGGCTTATTGGTCGTCAAAACCGGCAGAAAACCATCGACACACTATTCATTCTGGTAGATCAGTCGGGGTCCATGCATGAATCCCTGGTCTATGCTGCAATCTACGCAAGCATATTTTCTATGATTCCCGCATTGAAGACACATCTGGTGCTATTTGATACCGAAGTAGTTGACCTCACCGGAATGGAGGATGATCCTGTGGAAGTGCTTTTGCTTCACAACTGGGAGGGGGAACCAATATAGGGAAAGCATTGGCCTATGCGCACAAGACCTGCTCTAATCCGGACCGTACTTTGATGGTCCTTATCTCCGATCTGGATGAGACATCAGATGAAGTCACCTTTATGCGGGAAGCTGCGCGTGTTGCAAGTACATTCAACCGATTTTTGACCATATTGGCGCTTACCAAAGAAGGAAAAGGTCATTGGAATGTCGAAAATGCGAATAAATTTACTGAATTGGGGATAGTCTGTGCCGCATCTACCCCTGAGCAATTCCCCGAACTATGCGCCCGGGAAATTGTATTATCCAGATCAGGATCATAGCAACAAAAGCTGCTTAGTATCCAGAATTGCTTCTCGATTCAAACCTTTGTTGATTACTCATCACAAAAGATGACATTTTCGTCCTGTTCAGGAAGGCATGGCGTGGTTATTTCTATAAAAATGATAACCCGGTGTATTTTTATAAATAAAGAGATTTCATGTATTTATAAGAGCCGGAACATAGGATTCATTGCAATAACATAGAAGAGCAGGTATAAAAAACCTCGAAGTACAATATGTGATTTGAAAGTAAACAAGTATTGGATAGTGGCATCTCTTTGAATAAAATACATTCATCATGTCTGTAAAGTGCTTAATTGGATTTTGCAGACCAATGAAGAGCCTTTAGATGAGGCCTTTTGGCAGTAAGGATAATAATTGCAAGCCGCATTTTTGTAAGGTAATGCAGCCCATTTTATTTGAAATCATAGAAGCATAATTGCCAATGGAACATGAAAAGTTTCGGATAATGAGCTTAAATTGGATTGAGTTTTTTCACATTCATAAAAAGTTTTCCACAATTTATCCCATTAACATATAACAGCTTTATTGTTAGTATCTGATAATCAAATAATAATACCATTCTTTAACATTATTTTTCCGTGTAATATTTTATCATTTGTCTTTTAATTGATTGAATGGCTCGTGAAAAGGTATTTAAAAAATAGTGATACTTAAATGACTGTTATAAAGTTGATTCCATACATGCAAAATCTTTGTAATGCCTTGTAAAATCAAGGTTTACAGAAAAAAATATGTGAAAAAAAGTCTTTCGGTTCAATGAGATTAACTATATATTTACCGCCGAATTGAATGGATCCCATTTAAGTGAACAGATTATATGGACGGAAACCTTAATACTAACAATAATTCAGTTCCCAATATCGTCAGTGAGTATGAAGCGATGTCAAGGAATGGCGGCCTGAGCTTACTGCATGAAAAGGACTTTATAGAACTTATATTATATTTCGAGAAGGAGTTGATGCTCGATAAAGCTTTGGAGATAACGGATTTGGCAATAGAAAGATTCAATTTCCTTCCCGATCTCTACCTGAAGAAGGCTCAAATCTTACTAGCGCTCAACAATACATCAGACGCATTCGAAGCTGTGGATCAGGCATTGTTGCTGGCACCTTCAGAGAATGAGGCCAAGTTGCTCAAAGCCAACTGTCTTATTATTAATAAAGAATATGATCAGGCATTTAATCTTTTAAACGATATCATGATGGTAGGGTCTCAAAAGGACCGGATCAATACCATGTTGCTCAGAGCTCGGATCCATGAGGAGTTGAAAGATTATACGCAGATGTTTAATCAGATTAGGAATGTTCTTGATCTTGAAACCTCCAATGAATTGGCCATGGAAAAATTGTGGTTTTATATGGAGAGCCAGCGCAGTTACCACCAGGGAATAACCTATCTCAATCAGTTACTGGACAATGATCCGTATGCTTATATGGCTTGGTACAATCTTGGACAGGCGTATTCCTGTATCGGCGAATATGAAAATTCTCTGGCAGCTTACGAATACAGCTTTCTGATCCACCCTTCCTTTGAGCTGGGGTATAAAGATTGTGCAGATTTAGCCTTCCAAATGTGCCGCTATCGGTTTGCGCTGAAAGTATATCTTGAGGCATTGGATAATATTGGCCCGGATAGCGAACTTTTCGCTTGCATTGGTGAATGTTATTATAAGCTGAAAGAATATCGGCTCGCCCGACTGAACTACCGCAAATCCAACAAACTGGACCCATACAATGACGAAGTGCATTACTACCTGGGTCTTTGCTATGCTGCCGAACATAAGTATGACATAGCGCTCCAGCACTATTACAAGGCATTGAAGATAGAAGACAGCAGGGAGGAATATTTTGCGGCAACCGCAGAAGCCTTCTATAAGCAAGGGGACGCAGATAAGGCCGATTATTATTTCAAGAAAGCCACTGATCTTGGCGGCGATATTCCCGAAATCTGGCTTTCCTATGTCAAATTTCTCTATGAAATAGAAGAATTTGATCGTGCTTTCGATGTTTTGGAAGAGGCTGATGAATATACTTACAGTTCTGAGTTGCTTTATTACAAGGTCCTGGTATTAATTGCTCAGGATGATAAAGAGGAAGCCTGTGAAGTATTGAAAGAAGCGTTGAGTGAGGATTTTGACAATCATGTCATTCTTTACCGACTCAATCCTGAATTGAAGAAGGATCAGGAAATCACCTCCATCATCAATTANTTTTTCTCTGAAGATTGATTGTATCCTGAGGGATAGTGTGTGTTATAACTATATGGAGAATTGTTTCATATAGCCATAATAAGGAATTTCCGCATTCAGGACTTTCTACCTGTTGGTGATACAGGATGTTTTCAATTAGGGTAAAATTGTAGCTTTTGATTGAGTAATAATTTTAGATCGTCATTGGACATAATTTGAAACGATCTTTAGTAAACGGACAGCGAGAGCCGTGAAATCTGATTTGGCCGGGTCGTCCTGAATTAGGTAGATGATTAATAACCCAAAAGCGGGAGTATGCGTCAATGTAGAATAGTCAAATTGTAAATTGATGTCAAATGTTAGTCCATATTCTGTGAAAACATTTAAAAGGCGGATAAATACACAGCTTTAGATTATTATTTTCCTACCTACTTCGATTTGGTCCAAAATTGTCGCTAACAATAATTGGATCCCATTCATTTTTGGGCTATTCAGGATATAAAAACTGAGATATATCCAATTTTTCTGTTTCACTGCCTATCATTCAGTCATTTATTGTTAATTTTGCGGTCAAATTGAACAAAAAGTAGTTGATTTCCTTTTACTTCAATTAGTTTACGTATTCTTAAATAAATTCCATTAATGAGACTATTCCATTTTTTACTTTTAGCAAGTCTGATCATTACCGGATCTTCTTGTAAGACAGGTAAAAAGCTAAAAGCTGCACAAGAACAATATAAGACATTGAGTGATCAATATGTTGCACTGGAGAGGAAATTGATTGATTGTGAGACAGCGGTCAATGAAGCAGACAAGAGAAAGCGTGTTTCTGACAAAGAAATCGAAGAACTCAATAAACAGATCGTCTTCCTGAGAGAGAACAATACAGCTGTGTTGGGTCAATTGAAGGATTTGTCCGTCATTACCAACAGTCAGGCTGAGTCAATCAAGAAATCATTGGAAAACATTGGTGCGAAGGATAATTATATCCAGACTATCCAACAAGCTGCTGCCCGTAAGGATTCGCTCAATCTGTCACTTGTCATGAACCTTAAAGGTGTCCTGGGTAATCTCAATGATCAGGATGTCGAGGTTAAGGTGGACAAAGGCATTGTTATGATTTCACTTTCGGACAAAATGTTGTTTAAGAGTGGAAGCTATGATATTTCAGAAAATGCAGGAGCTGTATTGGCCAAGGTGGCTCAGGCNGCCAACAATCAGCCCGATCTGGAAATATTGATAGAGGGACATACCGACAATGTTCCAATCAGCAAGCCGGGAATCAAGGATAACTGGGACTTGAGTGCCTTGCGAGCCACATCCATAGCACGCGCNCTTCAGACCCGGTTCGGCATCGATCCGAAGAGGATAACAGCAGGTGGCAAGAGTGAATTTTCCCCACTTACTACCAACGACACTGCAGAAGGAAGGTCTGTCAATAGAAGGACAAGAATCATTATTATGCCACAATTGGATCAGTTCTTCAAGCTGTTGGAAAGGAAAATATAATCCGGAGAAACTTTGACAAGCAATACACTGTTTAATAATATATTCGGTGACAATAGGTATCTGTTGTCACTGTTTTTTTATTCCAATTAAAAACCGTAAATTTGCGCCACTATGCTAATCCAGGTATTCAAATCAAAAATTCACCGTGCGACTGTCACAGAGGCCAATCTGAATTATGTTGGTAGCATCACCATTGATGAAGATCTCATGGAAGCTGCTAATCTCTATGAGGGTGAGCGTGTCCAGGTAGTTAATAATAACAACGGTGAGAGGCTTGAAACTTATGTAATCCGGGGGAGAGAGGCTCGGGAGACATTTGTCTGAATGGCGCTGCTGCACGCAAAGTGGAGGTAGGTGATACTGTGATTATTATCGCCTATGGATTTATGACACCTGAAGAGGCCCGGTCATTCAAGCCTGCCGCTGTTTTCCTGATAGCAACAACAAACTGGTGTGACGTTGCAGCGGAAAAAGTTCATTGTTGATTTTCTGAAGTTTTTGTTGTTCTTGGCGATCGGTGCCGGTATTTTGTTTTGGGTGTATATATCTCAAAGCAGGGCATTTCAGGAGCAATGCGCTATTGATGGCATTCCGGAAGAACAATGCAGTCTGATCCGGAAATTGATTGCTGACTTTAGATCCGTCAACATTCTGTGGTTGGTGGCAGTCATTGTCGCATTCCAGCTTAGTAATGTGGTACGGGCTTTACGATGGCAAATGATATGTAAGCCCCTGGGCTATAAAATCAAATTAGGAAATGCCTTCTGGACGATTATGCTCAGTTACTTTGCCAATCTAGGTCTTTCCAGAGCAGGAGAGGTGATCAGAGCCGGAAGTCTTGCCAGATATGANAAAATCAAACTGGATAATGTGGTCGGTACGGTGGCGCTCGATCGTTTCCTTGATCTGGTGACTATGAGTATTGCCATATTGATTGCATTCTTCTTCCAGTATGAAGAAATTCAAAGCTATCTGGCATCCAATATGAGGGATTTCGACTTCGCTGCATTCAGTCGTGGTTGGATATTTCAGACCTTCGTCACGGGAATAGTCCTGTTNTTTCTACTGGTTATACTTTTCAGAAATCGAATCAGACAATCTCTTATTTATCTTAAGATTAAGAATTTTACTAAAGGGGTGATTGCAGGAATGAAGACGATCAGAAAGATCGAAAGACCATTTCTGTTTGCTTTTTACAGCATTCTGATATGGGTCTTCTATTTTCTTATGACCTATTTCGCCTTTTTCTCTTTTCCACCTACTGCGAGCCTGGGGATTCAGGCGGCGTTGCTGGTCTTCGTATTCGGTAGTTTCGGCATCCTGATCCCATCGCCCGGAGGTATGGGGACTTATCATGCCCTGGTGGTGGCAGCGCTTGCCATTTATGGTATCCGCGGGGATGATGCCTTCAGCTATGCGAATATTGTATTTTTCAATATTCAGATACTCACTACTATCCTGTTTGGTGTACTTTCCCTGATATTTCTGCCAATCAACAACAAGCATTATATCCCACATCACATATTGATTTCTGATGGTCATGAAAAATAAGGTTCTCAATCGGGAAGAAGTGATCCTGCAGGCCAGGACCTGGCAACAACAGGGCCTGGAGGTTATATTTACCAATGGCTGCTTCGACATACTGCATCCGGGTCATGTCCGTTATTTGGCCCAATCCAGAACTTTGGGAGATCGGTTAATCGTGGCACTCAATGATGATGATTCAGTGAGAAGGCTGAAAGGGGAAAGCAGGCCGATCAATACACTGGCCGATAGGGCAGAAGTCGTGGCTGCCTTGTGTTGTGTGGATGCAGTGACAAGTTTTTCGGAGGATACTCCGTATGATCTGATCAGTGCCTTGATCCCTGATGTGATAACCAAAGGAGGCGATTACATGCCGGACAATGTGGTGGGTGCTGATATCGTAGAGGAAGCAGGTGGAAAGGTCGTTATCATCGATTTTCAGGAGGGGTATTCCACAACGTCTATTCTGAAAAAGCAAATAGATCCTGTCCCCTATGGATCAATGATCATCACCCATATAACTCCACCATGATTCTGGTCTTTTCCATCAACATGGCATTCTGGAGGATGTCTGTAGCCTCATCGACCATTTCCTGCCAGCCGCACAGCATAAACAATGCATCGGTCTTTTCAGAATTATAATGATTGAGATAAATGGAGTGGACATATCCTTTGTGGTAATTTCCGTCTCCGATATGTCTGCTTAATGCTATATCCAGCTTGAAATTAGGATATTTGCTGAATGCCTCCAGATCCTCCTTATACAGGATATCAGTCTCATATCGGGTACCGAAAATCAAGTGGAATTGTGTGTTCTTGTATTTATCATGATTGAGTGCAGCCTGGAGCATGGCGCGAAACGGGGCAATACCGGCGCNCGTACAAATCATGACTACAGTCGGTGGTAGTGGATCAGGCAGATAAAACATACCATCCGGACCTTTGAATTTCAATACATCCCCGACCTTCACTTCTTCGCATAAGTAGGTGGTTCNCAGGCCACCCTCCTGCTTGGCGATGCAGAGCTCTATTTCGCCGGTAGTGATCTGGTTGGCGATTGAATAGCTTTTCCACCTTTGAAGCCGTTTTTCGCCTACCGGGAGGTCGAATGTGATGAACTGGCCCGGGATGGCAGTAAATGTTTCTTCGGTCCGGGGATCAATGTACAACCGCCTGACACGGTCATTTTCGGTAACTATCTTAGTGACTGTAGCTTCTATCCATTTCGGCATACTTGTAATATTTTAAATTCAAACCAGCAATTCAGCGGCTGAATATAGTTTAATACCATATTTTTCTTCAGTAGAAACCCTGAATTCTTCCAAAGGTTTACTCCCGACAAACATTATAAAATCACCGCCCCAGGCACCTAAAGACTTCACCGCACCGTCAAAATCCTTGTACAATCTCAGTTTGATGGGTTCCACGTCCAGCAGGGAGCCGATTACTTCTTCGTGTATCTCGATTGCCTTGATGGCATGATGTACTGTCTTTGCGTCTAAAATGTGGTAGGTCAGACGATCAATCAGATGGATTTTGGCAGTGAGATCCATGCCCTCTGTTCGCGAAGAAAAATCTGTAATTGCAGAAGCAGTATCTGCCTTTTTTCCCAAATAGGCAAATCCGGCATATTGTACCAGGATCTCAGGTCTGTGGACCTTATTGGCTAATAATTTGCCGGCATTTTGGAATACAATGACTTCATCACTCAAACCACAAGCTATGTCATATCCTGAACCACCAATGGTTTNTTGCTGTAGGGTAAAGGGGTTGACGCCAAACCAGGAAGCTATATTGACCAGGAGGCTGGAACTGCTGCCCATGCCCCATTCCATGGGCCATTCAATTTNTGTCTCGACATGAAATGAGGCATGTTCGAGGATGTTTTTCCCTTTCAAGGCGATCGCTGCGTTCAGCATTTTACCAAGATAGTCCGCGGCAGAAAAGTCGGATGAAGAAATGGTTTCCACTCTTTCTGAGGTGGAAAACAAAGCATCAAACCACGGCTTACCATCCTTGTCTGAAGCATTCCATATCAAAGTTCCCGGCTGCCCTGCAAGGGTGTGTACTTCCAGATGATGTAGGGCATGGGTGGGCCATGCCAGGCATCGNNAACCCTTAAGGGCCAGGTATTCTCCGGTAATCATCAGCTTACCCCTTGCATTGTAATGGATACCGGGTATTTCGTCTTTTGAAATATTCATCTACAACGTACTCCTTATTTTTTCGAGTTGCGNCCTGACAGAGGCGTAGGAAATAATTTTGTCCTCGAAATATTCGATCAGTAATTCCTGCTCCTGAGGCGTTGCTTTCATCTGCCAGAGAATATTCTGCAAGTGCATTTTCATATGGCCTTTCTGAATGCCGGTTGTTACCAGTGACCGGACAGCAGCAAAATTTTGTGCCAATCCGGTGGCTGCCACGATTTGCATCAACTCCTCAGCCCCGGGATTGCCGAGTAATTCCAATGAGCGTCTGGCTATAGGGTGTAGCCTTGTCAGGCCTCCCACAGNTCNCAGAGCTATCGGAATCAAAAGAGTGAAGCTGAAAATCCCGTCATTGATTGTACAGGTACTCAGGCTTTGATAATGACCTGACCTTGCTGCAAAGGCATGACCACACGCCTCAACTGCCCTAAAGTCATTGCCGGTAGCGAGGACGACTGCATCGATACCATTGAAGATGCCCTTATTGTGAGTTACGGCACGTGATGGATCGACCGTGGCAATCCGCACTGCCTTATAAAATCTCCTGGCAAAGGCCTGTGGCGTCATTTCGGGAATATTGGTCAATTCCTCAACAGGACATTCCACGGAGGCTTCAACGAGGCATTGCGGAGTATAGTTGGACAGGATCGACATAATGACTTCCAGCCGCCTTTCGTCGGGTGAGTCATAACCTTTGGCTTCAAACCAGCCTTTCATCACGGAAGATGCCTCCTCCAGGATGGTGTTGATGAAGTTGGCTCCCATGCTATCACAGGTTTCGAACCGTATATTCAGTTTTTTATAACCAGGCTCCTTATGACCCATATCGACAAATCCGATATCGACAATTCCGCCACCCCTTGATTCCATTTTGGCCGTCAACTCCCGGCAATCTTCCCGGATCAACTTGTCCAGTTCCGGCAATCCTGTCATCAGCAACGCGATATCACCATCCCAGAAAAAGTACACACTGCCTTCCTTGATGGTCGAAACAACACGGGCATGTATGCCACCTCGCTGCGACCAGTATTTCGCTGCGTGTGAGGCTGCTGCCACAACACTGCTTTCCTCTATCACCATGGGGATGGCATACTCCCGGCCATTGATGATAAAATTAGGCGCTACACTAAATGGCAGCACGAAGTTGGAAATGGTGTTTTCGCTTAGGCTGTCGATGATCTTCTGATCCTGTTCGTCCTGAAACCAGTAACTTTTCATTTCCTTCATGACAGCTTCGGGATCTTTGAAGAAATTATTCACGATCCATTTTAGCTTTCCGATTTTGGACAATTTTGAAAAGCCGCTGACTGTCTTTCCTGTGCCTTCGCTATTCACGTTCTACAAATGCTATAATTTCTTGTTCAAATGGTATGTATTGGCATCTTCCCGTATTCTCAGAAAATTTTGAGCAAAGGCAAGACCTTTAAGCTGTGTGTCGATATACTCATCCAATGCTCCCTCACCGATCTGAGCATAGCGCAGCATTTTGCTGGCCTGGCCTGCCAACGATGGGTAGTTGAGGCTGCTTCTTAGGTAATGAATATCCAGAAAGTTTTGGATTCCGCCGGAGATGATGAATTGCCTGCATCGCATATTATCGCCCAGGCGTTTGCCGAGGTGGTTGACCAGCTGTACCATTTCCTCTGCTGTATGGCCGATTTTTGACAATGGCATAATTTCCTGCCTTTNTTCTTCACTGCCCCGCATCAATTCGAGCTTGGCAAAATTGGTTCNCCCGAAGGCGGCAAATTCAATGCCTTCAATGGGTAAAGCAAGCAAGGCTTCTAGGCTCTGCGGCCCCATGCCCTGTCCGACTTCCTTTATGATGATTTTGTAATCAGAATTCTCAAGGAGCGCCTTTATTGTGTCCAGGGGTTGCTTTGTGTATCTGTCTCCTTCAGGTTGGAGCCATTCCTGCAGTGGATTGACATGGATAATCAGACCGTCTGCCTCCAGTTTATCCAGTAAGGTCTTAATCATGGAAGTCTTGCCTTCGTCAATGAGTTGTTGCACCTGTGCGATGCCAAGATTGGCAAAAAGAACGGCATCGTCTCCCAAATATTTCCTGACAGCAAAATCACTTAGATATTCATCATTGTATAACAAAGAACGGCAGGAGCCAAGCCCCATTCCGAAACCATACTTGCCTGCTACTGTTGCCAATACCCGGTTGATCCGGGCTGCCTTCTCGGTTCCGCCTGTCATGGACGATACCCAGAATGGCAGTCGGAAAGTCTTGCCGAAGATGACCATCTCTTCCTGCCATTCGCTGTGTACGCCCAGTAATGGCTCGTAGAGGAATCTTGAGTCGTTCATTGCAGCCGCCGTCGCCGACTTGAATGCCAGGTCTATGTGATCCTGCTTGCGTATGTCGGCATTCAGGTCGTCATTTTCCAGAACTTCAGGATTGGGATCCATTGGCTGCTTTTGTGTTTGAACCACAAATATAGACAGAGTTTATCAGAAACAAGTGAAACAACGAGGTGCATTTAAGCAAACGATCTATGGTATTTAAAGTAGAAAGGCAGTTTGGGTGGCTCGTAGTAACCGGATGCTGATTGGAATTGATGGGTATCATTTTCATGTAGCATCAAAATTTGTAACAAATGAAGGGAGAATGTCATGATAAAATAGCATCTTTGTTGACAATATTTATCATTCCCGATGGGCTATTTCAGAAGCCAATTNAAAAAATTCCTGGTCTGGCGTATCAAGAATATACCTGAACGGCAGTTCGTGCTTTTGATTAGCGTCGTGATTGGCTTTGTCAGCGGGTTGGGTGCTGTATTGATCAAGAATATCACTTATGAAATCAAGTGGTTTATTCAGACAGAATTTGTCCAGAATTACTTTACGATACTGTATTTTGTCTTTCCCGCCATCGGTCTGACATTGACCTATCTGGCTTCCAAATACATTCTTGGCAGAATCACCGGTCAGGGAATTTCCGATACCTTGTATGCCATCTCCAAGAAAAATGGCAAGATGGGCATCCGCGGCATGTATTCACCACTTGTCGCAGTGCCTATGACAGTGGGATTTGGCGGTTCGGTAGGACTCGAAGGTGCCACCGTCTTCATGGAACCGTCTATTGGATCCAACCTTGCCAGATTGTTTCACCTCAACCAGAAAACGATATACCTGATGATCGGTTGTGCTACAGCCGGTGCNCTGGCGTCCAACTTTCACGCCCCGATTGGTGCAATCATCTTTGCCATCGAGATNTTTTCATTGGATCTGACCATAGCAAGTATCGTTCCTATGCTGCTGGCATCGTCTATCGGCGCCCTAACCTCAATATGGATTTATGGGGATGAAACCCTGTTTAAGTTTGTCATTCAGGATAAGTTTGCACCTAAGGACATCCCGTTCTACATATTGTTGGGTGTAGTAGGTGCCATGACGTCCTTGTATTTTATCATGATGTACAAGTGGATGGGCAAACTGTTTGCTGCCTTAGACAAACAATGGAAAAAACTCCTGGTTGGATCCTTAATTCTGGGTGCGGCTATTTANTTTTTTCCATCGCTATACGGCCAGGGTTATTCTACCATAACGCCCTTGCTGGTGGGCAAGCATCACGTAGTCATGGGAAATAACGGCTGGTATGGTTCGAAGGATATGCTGATGGTGACGGGTCTGATGTTTACAATTGTGGCACTGAAAGTTGTAGCAACATCAGCGACGATTGGAGCGGTCCGTGTGGGAGGTATTTTCAGCCCCTCATTGATGTCGGGATGCTGCATGGGGTATGGCTTTGCCCTATTGGTCAATTACTCGGGTATCGGACAGGTATCACCGACTAATTTTGCCCTTGTTGGGATGGCGACACAGATGGCAGGTGCCATGCATGCGCCACTTACCGCTATATTTATGATTTCAGAGCTGACAGGTACCTACGAATTGATGTTGCCACTTATGATATGTACTGCCATCTCCTACAGTATCAACAAGTATTTCAATGAATACAACGTGTATCAGGAGAAACTGGCCCAGCAACGTGCCTTGATGACACATGACAAGGACAAGACGGTACTTATCATGATTACACTGGATAAGGTAATCGAGACGAATTTCATTTCGATTACTCCTGATATGACTCTTAGAGAGATGCTTCACAGTGCCGTTGAACAATCTACACGGAATATTTATCCGGTCGTTAATGATGAAAATATATTTCTGGGAGTAGTGACACTCGACGACATCCGCACAATTATGTTTGATCAGAGCCAGTATGACGTTATAAAGGTGTCAGAGCTGATGCACAGTCTTACGGCTGTCATTCAGTATTCGGACACCATGGAGGATGTCATGGAGAAATTTCAGACCAGTATGGCGTGGAACCTGCCTGTATGTGAAGATGGTAAGTACAAGGGGTTTGTGTCTAAATCCCGGGTTCTGTCAGTCTATAGGAGAAAGTTGATCGATATTGCCGGAGTCTGATGTAGGGATGAAAATCAGGTAAAGTTCTTCAGAAAATTCAATATAGTGAGGCTTTGAGTGTCCAATGATAGCAAAGGACTCGTAAAACAATGGGTAGAGTTGCCTGATTGAGTGAAATTATTAAGAATGATTGGGGCATTGAGAGCGGTAGCCTCAGCGCAACATAAGGCATAAAGGGTTGATATATTGAAATCAGCACTTTCCAACGGGTAGCTTAATAAATAAGGCCTTTGCGCTATCTCTCCTATGTCTTATTGAACAATCAATCATAGAATTATAATCGTTATTTCGTCCGAAGCTGATCAAAAGATCAACGTCTGCCAATTTGTCCTGAAATGACTTTTGGCAGTGTATTTGCACTTATGTGGAGAAATTCAATATTTAAGATTATGCAAGATGAAATAAATGAGCAGGAGTTGCAAGACAATATTAATGATGCCATGGAAGCAGAAAATGTTGGCAACCCGGAAGAAACTGATGAGTTGAGCGTCTTGAAAGGAAAGATGGCAGAATTGGAGGATAAGAATCTGCGATTATTTGCAGAATTTGAAAACTTCAGACGAAGGACACAGAAAGAGAAATTGGAGTTGATAATGACTGCAGCGAAAGACACTTTGTCAGCTCTTTTGCCGGTTTTGGACGATTTTGACAGGGCGAANAAGATAGTTGATGATGTAGAAGAGAAAGATCCTTTTACTGAAGGTGTACTTCTTGTATACAATAAGCTGTTCAATGTGCTGAAATCAAAAGGGCTGCAGGTTTTGGAATCCAATGGTCAGCCGTTTGATGCTGAGTTGCATGATGCTATTTCGCATATCCCGGTATCAGATCCTTCCTTGTCAGGGAAGGTGATTGACACTGTCGAAAGAGGATATCTGTTGAATGATAAATTGATACGCCACGCCAAAGTAGTAGTGGGGGCTTGATTTGCTTTTTGATTAAACAAACTATTTGATTCAGACTATGTCTAAACGCGATTATTACGAGGTTCTTGGTGTATCGAAAGGAGCAGATGAGGCCGAAATTAANAAAGCATACCGAAAAGTTGCGATGGAGTTCCACCCGGATCGTAATCCNGGGGATAAGGTGGCTGAAGAAAAGTTTAAGGAGGCAGCTGAGGCTTATGAAATACTGAGCAATCCTGATAAGAAAGCCAGATATGACAGATTGGGCCATGCAGGCGTGGACCCCAATTTTGGGGGTGGAGGCTATGGCGGTCATGGGATGACCATGGAAGATATTTTTAACAACTTTGGCAGTATTTTTGAGGACTCTCCTTTTGGTTCATTCTTTGGTGGGGGCCAGCAACGTAGACAAGGCGGCGGGCAACGTGGCAGTAATCTTCGCATCAAGCTCAAAATGACACTGGAGGAAATCAATACCGGAGTCAAGAANAAAATCAGGGTCAACAAGCAGGTGAGTTGTCAAACCTGTGGAGGATCAGGAGCCAAAGATCGTTCTTCTGTCAAGACTTGTACGACCTGTAATGGTGCAGGCGCTGTCCGCGAGATAAGAAATACCTTCCTGGGGCAAATGCAGACTACATCAACCTGTCCGACTTGTAATGGAGCAGGAAAGATGGTAACCGCCAATTGTACCAGTTGTAANGGAGAAGGACGAGTGAATGCTGAAGAGACCATTGAATTTGAAATCCCGGCGGGTGTATCAGATGGCATGCAACTTTCTATGGCCGGTCGAGGCAATGCCGGTCAGAAGAATGGACCGGCAGGGGACCTGGTTATCACCGTTGAGGAACAGCCCCATGAGTTCCTAGAAAGAGATGGCAATAATCTGTTGTACGACTTGAATATCAATATTGCGGATGCGGCAATCGGCACTTCGGTTGAAGTTCCTACCATCGACGGTAAAGCGCGGATCAAGGTGCCTTCCGGAACACAGTCCGGTAAAATATTTCGTTTGAGNGGTAAGGGCCTTCCTGCCTTACAAAGCTACGGGCGTGGTGATCAGCTGATTCAGGTGAATGTCTGGACACCGCAGAAGCTCAATGATGAAGAGAAGCGGTTGCTGGAGAAATTGCGGTCCATGCCTAACTTCAATCCTGATCCGGAAAAACAACCCAAAGGTTTTTTCCAGCGGATGAGGGAAATGTTTGAAGGTTGATGTGCCGGTTTGGGGTTGAAGAAATGAGGCTTTCTTAAATTTTTTGCCTCTACACGCTCAGTCTGAATATTGTAAATATTTTCTTATTGTAAACATGCACTAATATTGCCGTATTAAAACTGCTTGCCAGATGAATAAATACTTAGTCGGACTGTTATATCTTCTGCCTGTCATCCTGTTGACATCGTGTTCCGGAAATATCTATAATGAGGAGAGAAAGATTGCGGAAGGCATTTGGGAATACAATGATTCACTAAGATTTGACTTTGAAATTCCTGACACGGCACAGCTGTACACGATGGAGCTGGATGTAAAGCACAGGGATGAATTTCCTTATGAAAATTGCTATGTAAGAATCAAGTCACTGTATCCGGACAAGACCTTGAAGGACGACAGACTTTCACTGGAGTTTGCTGACGAGACAGGTATGTGGATGGGCGAGAAGAGCGGCGGTAGTTGGCTTGCTCCGATAGCTATTCAACCTGTTGCCAAGTTCCGGCAGCCGGGAAAGTATTCTATGATATTCTTTCAGGATACAAGGCAGGATAGCCTTCCGGGGATCGAGTCTTTAAGGCTTAAGATTGCCAGGTACAAAGCGAAATGATATTTTAAAAATTAAGAGTCAAAGGATTCGATCAATCCTTTTTCTTCCCAGNGCAGGACTTACAACGTTTTCCTTNTTTAAATTTCTTGCAACAATCCTTTTTCTNTTTACTCTGGATGATGGGCAATGCAAAGTAGTTGTTTCTCACAGGCATTCCCTCCGTTCGAATCATATTTTGTTGCATTCTTTTTTGTTGCAAATGTATATTTATTTAGATTAAATACAAATAATATTTGATGCTAAATTAAAATTAATACCTGATCCCATGAATACTTACTTATTGTGGATTTTCAATGCTTTACAATATATCGCTGTTGATAGATTTGGATTAGGATTCCGGTTCATTTTGATTGGTAAAAGCCATCGCTTGGAAAGTTGTTCTTGGGCTTAATACTTATGGGTACACAATAAATTTTTAATTCTCCTTGTGGAACAAGACCTCAGTTTAAGCAGGCAGCTAAGTGTCTGTTTGAAATGGGGAATAGTCGCAGGTTTTGCCTTACTGTCTGATTTATGAAGTCGTTTTTCCAAAACTGTGCCTTCAGTATCCCATTGCTTTTAAAATAAATGATTCCACCTTGTATTAATTTATCGCGAGCCTTTTGATCGTCTTTGGAAGCCTCATCAGGGAGTCTGATTTCTAGTTTGCCTGCCCTGTGGTGTAAGTAGTCAATGAGGATATTCAACTCTTCAATTTGTTCAGTGTTTATCAGTATTTTAGGATTTGATGATTTGTTTGAATGTTTTTCTTTGAGTATCAATAATTTTACTTCAATCTCATAGGATTTTCGTATATTTGCATCTTGTGTGCAAAATAATGTTTTGTGAAATCTTTAATTATTATTGATTTGTAAAATAGAATTTTGTTTTCAGATTTATTTGCCTTTAAACTTAAAATTTATTGAATCAATGAAGGTTTTAGTTTGTATCAGTAAAACACCCGACACTACTGCCAAAATCTCATTTAAGAACGATGGGAAGGACTTTCAGTCTGATGGTGTTCAATATATCATGAATCCTTACGATGAATGGTTTGCCCTGGTCCGTGGCTTGGAATTGACTGAAGCTCAAGGTGGAACGGTAACGGTACTTAACGTCGGACCTGCCGACAATGACACCATCATTCGGAAAGCTTTGGCGATAGGAGCCAATGATGCAGTGAGGATCAATAAGGAGCCGGAAGGTGCATGGGATGTGGCTCATCAGATCGCCGCATTTGCCCGGACTCAGGCTTATGATCTTATCCTTTTGGGTAAGGAGACGATTGACTATAACGACAGTGAAGCTGGAGCCACTTTGGCAGAACTGCTTGACCTGCCGTTTATCTCATATGCCAATAAGCTGGATGTGAATGGTGCCGAGGCCGTTGTCAACCGTGAAATTGAAGGAGGAACAGAAATCATGCAGGCACAGCTTCCCCTTGTCATCAGCTGCGCACAAGGCATGGCTGAGCAAAGGATACCGAACATGAAGGGAATTATGACTGCCAAGAGCAAGCCGCTTAACGTAATCGATCCTGTGGCTGTTGATTCGCCGGTGACAATTGTGCGACATGAATTGCCTCCGGCCAANAAATCAGTGACGCTGATTGCTCCGGAAGATACGGACGAGTTGGTGCGCCTGTTGCATGAAGAGGCGAAAGTCATTTGATATTGGGTCAATCTAATTTTTCAAACTTTTAATTATTAAAATATATATGTCAGTTATCATATTTGCCGAATCGGTTGAAGGTCAGGTCAAGAAAAGCGCATTTGAAGCAGTAACTTATGGCCGCAAGGTGGCGGATGCCCTTGGAGTTGGTTGTAAGGCTATAACATTGGGAAAGGCAGAAAATGCTTCAGAGCTGGGTGTTTATGGNGCGCAGGAGGTTTATAATACAGGAGATGCAGGATTTGATCAGTTTGATTCTCAGGTTTTTGCTACTGCCATTGCCGATGCTTTCAATCAATTGGGCGGCAAGATTTTGGTCCTTTCACACAGCTCCATGGGCAAGTCCCTGGCAGGCCGTCTTTCAGTAAGACTCAATGCAGGCTGTGCTTCAGGTGCCAGTGAATTGCCGGATGTATCGAATGGCTTCATTGTTGGTAAAAGTGTATATTCCGGTAAAGCTTCTGCATTTTACAATATTAATACAGAGAATAAGATTGTTTCCCTCATGGGAAATGCCATTAAGCCGGAGAAAACCGGATCTCCTGTCGAAGTGAAGCCACTCGCAATCGTGGCTGGGGTACCTAGAATTAAGGTTGTTGAACGAAAGACCATTAGCGGTACTGTTCCACTGCCGGAAGCTGCTTTAGTGGTGTCCGCAGGACGAGGAATGAAGGATCCATCCAACTGGGGCATGATCGAAGAACTGGCCGGAGAACTTGGAGCCTCTACGGCATGTTCAAGACCGGTTTCTGATACCGGCTGGAGGCCGCATCATGAGCATGTAGGACAGACCGGATTGGCTATTCGTCCTAATCTTTATATAGCCATCGGTATTTCCGGCGCAATCCAGCACCTGGCCGGTGTCAACAATTCTCGCGTAATTGTCGTCATCAATAAGGACCCTGAAGCACCTTTCTTCAAGGCTGCTGATTATGGTATTGTCGGAGATTTGTTTGAGGTTGTACCAAGATTGATCGAATCTGTCAGGAAGTTCAAAGCCGGGCATTGATTTTCAAAGTTGCCGGAAAAAACAGCTGCACGGCGGTGGTTGAGAATATTCAGAGATTTTAACCCCGGGTTAATTGACCATTAATTCAAGGTGATTTTTTGGAATAAATACTTTTCATTGCGGCATAGCGCATGTTGTTTTTTCCGGCAATTATCTTTTTACCGATTCCGGCAGTAACTACATAACGTATAAATACGTATTTTTGAGCATCATAACTAAACAAAGCCCTCTTGGCAGCAAAGAAGAAAATCCAGCTTGATATCATAGCGTTATCGCACAGCGTGACCCAGTCCAACAATTATGCAGTTGTGCTTGGTGAGGTGAAAGGCAACAGGCGGTTGCCCATCGTCATCGGTGGCTACGAAGCTCAGGCCATAGCAGTATCTATGGAACGTATGGTTCCCAATAGGCCGTTGACCCACGATTTGTTCAAGAACACGCTGGATACATTTAATATTCGGATTGTTGAGATCGTCATCAGTGATTTGATTGAAGGTATTTTCTTTGCTCAGCTGATTTGTGAGCGGGAAGGAGATGTGTTTGAGGTGGACTCCAGAACATCTGATGCCCTGGCCATGGCTGTGAGATTTGATTGTCCCATCTACACCTTTGATCATATAATGGACAGTGCCGGAGTGGTGCTGGAAATCGATGCTGAAGAAGAAAGCCCTGCTGAAGAAAGCCACCATACAGAAAGCACTTATTCATCCAAAACAACAGAAGAATTGAATCAGATGCTCGAGGATTCCTTGCAGGAAGAGAATTATGAAAAGGCAGCTCTGATTCGTGATGAAATAAAAAGACGTAAAGGCGGTAGTTAACACCATTACACGCTTGCTTTTTGGAATGTTGTAATTGCGGATGTTGGCTGAAGAGGGTATATTCCTATACCAAATCAAGCACCACGATTTTCCGGATTTTATCTTTCTATCCTGATATTGACAATTTACTCAAGTTTCGAGTTTCATTATCACATGATACTTAACAAACGAAGGGTGTAACCGATTGGCTACCTTTCTCGAAAAGGGTATATTAATATTGTAGCTTAATCCGGTTCGAATCCAAGTACGAAGCTGAACTTTCCGAACTGTGTCCATTTGGAACCATTTTGGATCAAGTCCGGCTTGTCGAACCCGAATCCATAGTCAAATCCTAAGATTCCAAACATGGGCAGGAATACCCTAAGGCCCAATCCTGCAGAGCGCTTCAAGTCAAATGGTCTGTAATCCCTGATCCTGTTCCACATATTTCCTCCATCCATAAATCCAAGTACATAAATAGAGGAAGATGGATTAAGCGATATCGGATATCTCAATTCCATAGAGATCTTGGAGAATACTGCAGCCCCATCGGTGGTAACCTTGTTGTCTTCCCTTACTTGTTCTACGGTATATCCTCGCAGGGCTATGATATCCTTTCCCACTATGCCCACATATTGGTTGGATAGTCCATCACCACCCAATTCAAACCTCTCGAATGGCGATAGGCCTACATAGGAATTATAGAAGCTCATCATTCCGGTTTTATTGGATACTTTCAAGACAAGTTTACCTATGATGGATTTATAAAATTCCAGATCGAGACGCCATTTATGATATTCAAGCCAGTGGAATCGCTTTTCCAGGGGCAGGTCTGCGTAGTCTGCTGCAGATTTGCCATTGAATAATGAGTATGGAGGCGTGAATTGCCCGGTAAGAGATATTTTCGAACCATCCCGTGGGAAGATAGGGTCCGCAACGGTTGTCCTTGCAAGGGTGAGCCGTAGATTCAGGTTGTTGAAGGTTCCATTAGCCACAGTGAAAAGCCCGGGATAATCTTTTAATTTGTTTTGTTGGAAATTGAGTGTTGCATTGACCAGGAAGTTGTCATCAGGCCACTTAAGTCGAGTGCCGAGACCCATTGTTCCGGATGCTATGCTGTAATATCCTATACTTCTATATTGCGCATCAATATTGGAATAACGGGTATAAAATCCACCAACGGTGAAGGATGTTGGNTTNTTCCCACCAAACCATGGTTCGGTAAATGATGCGTTGTACGATTGGAAAAANACGACCATTGGTTTGAGCTCTGAGAGATAATTTCTGTCCATCGCCCTGTGGTAGTGGATGCCAGGCTTCTTTCTTTCTGATATTATGGATCGAAAAATTATTGAAGCTGACTCCAAGAGTGCCTATAAGTCCTTGGAAGCCTCCGTATCCGGCGGATAATTCCAGCTGATCATTGGGCTTTTCTTCCACGGTGTATTCAATATCTACGGTTCCGGCTTNTTGGTTGACCGGCGTATTGATACCGATATTTTCCTGATTGAAGTATCCAAGATTAATGATTTCACGCTGAGAACGAATCAGGTCGCTTCGGCTGAATTTGGCGCCCGGAAGTGTTCTAAGCTCTCGCCGAATCACATTCTCATTGGTTCGGTCGTTGCCCTTGATTACTACCTTATCAATAGTAAATTGAGGTCCTTCAAACACCCGCATCTCAAGGTCAATAGAATCGTTGGAGACAGCCGTTTCAACCGGATCTACATTGAAGGCGAGATATCCATCGTCCAGGTACAAGGAACTGACGTCTGTCCCGTCCATACTGAATCGTAGCCTGTTTTCCAGCTTTTTCTGATTATATTCATCGCCCTTATTGATTCCCAGGCGGTTTTTCAATTGCTCTTCGGTGTATAGTGTATTTCCTTTGAAAGTAATGTTTCTGTAAAAATATTTATTACCTTCAGCCAGATTGATGTGGATACGCAGGTCGCCATCCTTCTCTCTCCACATAGAATCTGAAATTATCTTCGCATCCCGAAATCCGAGTGTGTTGTAATAGGAAATCAACTCTGTTTTGTCTTCTTCATATTTTGGTTTGATAAATTTAGAAGAGGCAAAAAGACGGCGCTTGACCTTTGTATCATCAAGCTGTTTGCGAAGTTTACGTGATTTTACATTTTGATTGCCACTGAAGGTTACATCCTGAATCTTGATGCGTTTGCCCCTGGTGACATTGAATACTAATTTGACCTGGTTGAGCGTCGTGTCGTGACTTGTCTCTCTTACTGTAGCCGTTGCATCAAGATAACCTTTGTCGATAAAGAAATTCTTAATGGCATTGATGGCGTTGCTTTTATTATTTTCTGTAACGATGCCTCCTTTCAACATATAAGGCTGAATCTTTTTATTCAGATCTTCATGATAGGATTTCTTAACACCGGAAAAAGACCATCCCAACAGCCTGGGCCTTTCTTCTACCCTTATCTCAAGGAAAATAACTTCCCCAATGGTTTNTTCCTGGATGATGACTACATCAGAAAATAATTTCAGGTTCATCAAAGATCGGATTGCCCTGGTTATCTNTGGTACGGGAACCTGAATCTCGTCGCCTACCCGAAGTCCTGAAATGGTTTTGATTGCATTTTCATCACTGTATTTCGCTCCAGTTATAGTTAAGGAGCCGATTTCAAAAATGTTTTNTTCCTCAGCTTGGCCAATGGCACGATTGGTATAAGCCACAAGCCCAATTATCAGAATGGCTATAGTTAAAATTCTAATATTTAAATGCATCGCAATCACAAAGTTATAGTGTATAATCAGCTAAATTTTCCATTTTTGTCGGAAGTTCAACGAGCTGAATATCAGTTTTTGAGGCGCAAATTTAGAGTATTATTGGCTACTGACCTAACATTCTTCAATGAAACCTTTTTCAATAGGAATAATAATCTGAAAATCACAAGTCAAACGTTGTTTTTCCGGAAAAATTGTATGGCTTACAGGCTTGTATTCTATGTTCTAGGATGGTTCATTCATATCGTTGTGATATTTCTTTAACCATCCAAACAATTCCGATAAATGGAAAAGCAATTCATGTATCAATTGGATTAAAATGAGTTCCTTTTATTATCAAACGTCAAACCTCCCGGATGCGCTGCCATCCGGTTGTTGAATCTGAATTTTTGTAATTATTGGACTAAACTAATTGTTAGTCAGGACTTTTTATTGGTAAAATATGATTTATTGCCTTCAGGGAAGAGCCATTATAGTCAAAATATTTCTTGGGCGGGAGATTCTGGCTTATATTTCATGATCTGATTTTCTCTATAATTGTTCTGAATGTCAGATTAATCCTTGCGTTGCTGATTTTCTTTGTCGTTGGTAAGCGGTGTACCCAATGTTGCTGCGTCTCTCCGGTCATCAACAACAGACTGCCATGTTGGAGCATCATATCTACTCTTTGCCCTGAAATTTTGTGTTTGAAAGCAAATTTTCTTTCAGCACCAAAGCTGANGGAGGCTATAGCTCCGTATTTCTTCAGATCCGGTTCGCCATCGCTATGCCAGGCCATGCCTTCAGAACCGTCATGATAAAGATTGAGCAGGCATGAGTTGTAAGTTTCTCCGGTTGCCTTCTCCGTGATATATTTTAGTCTTTTTAATTCAGGTGTCCATGACAACGCATATTTACTGATACGAGAATAGGTGTATTCAAAGGGAAGGTCACCATACCACGCTACTTTTCTTTTAGTGACTATTCTTTTGCCAAACATGATAGCTTCGTCATTTTGCCAGGCTATGTTGGATAGCAAGGAGTCAAAATACGCGTCTGCCTCACATCTCTGCATGATGTTTCCGTAGTATATCGCCACCCCATTTTGTGGAAGCAGGTTGGTATTCAATGGTGTATTATATCCGTAAGAAATTGGTTCCATATCCTATTAGCCTGATGTAAATATAAGTACAAAAGAATGATTATCGCGGTAAGAATACATGTTCATTCCATTGAATGCGTATGTAGTTTTCGAAAAGTTCATTGGTTATGTGATTAAACAGACTACTGTATTGTACGTTTGAATATCTTTTTTCAGTAAAATTTCTATATTAGGCTTAGCTTTGAACCTCAATGTTAGAGAAAGATGAAAAGTGACAGNTTTTTAGTTACCGGAGGTGTAACCCTATCAGGTAGTATAGAGCCTCAGGGCGCCAAGAATGAATCGTTACAGGTGGTATGTGCTGTGTTGCTGACTGCTGATACCGTGATTATCAGGAATATTCCGGATATTCTTGATATCAGGCTTCAGATGGAGTTGCTTCGAGGCTTGGGTGTCAAGATTGAGCAGCTGGGTCCCTGTGACTTTTCATTCAATGCTGCTGATGTCAATTTGAGTTTCCTGGACTCTCCGGAATATTTGGAGAAGGCAAGGCGTATCAGAGGATCGGTCCTTTTGTTGGGGACTTTACTTGGACGATTTGGCAAGGCCTACCTGCCGAAACCNGGGGGCGACAAAATTGGCAGAAGAAATCTTGACGCTCATTTTCATGGATTTGAAAAACTGGGGGCGAAATTTACCTATAATGAAGATGCCGGCCACTTTGAGATCGATGGTAGTCACCTGGAAGGAGCCTTTATCTATATGGATGAGATTTCTGTGACAGGAACAGGAAATGTCCTGATGGCATCTGTTCTGACACCGGGTAGAACAACGATATACAATGCCGCATGTGAACCTTACTTGCAGCAACTATGTAAAATGCTGGTAGGCATGGGTGCCAAAATAAGCGGAATTGGCTCCAATATGTTGGTAGTGGAAGGAGTGGAGCAGCTTCATGGTACAGAACACAGGTGTCTGCCGGATATGATAGAGATTGGTTCTTTTATCGGAATGGCTGCCATGACACAATCAGAATTGACCATTACCAATGCATCTGTACCTGATTTGGGATTGATTCTTCCTACTTTTGAAAAATTAGGCTTGAAGCTTGAAGTAAGAGGCGATGATATTCATATACCGGCGCAGGATATTTATGAGATTCAAACCTTCATCGATGGGTCCATCATGACGATTTACGATGCGCCATGGCCGGGCTTTACACCGGACCTGATGAGTATTGTGCTGGTTGTGGCAACACAAGCCCGCGGCAGCGTATTGATTCATCAAAAAATGTTTGAAAGCCGACTTTTCTTTACGGATAAATTGATTGAGATGGGAGCTAAAATCATCCTTTGTGATCCTCATCGTGCGACCGTGATAGGGCTGGAAAGAAAGAGCCGGTTTCGTGCGTTGAATATGAGTTCGCCGGATATCCGTGCAGGTGTATCACTTCTTATTGCTGCCATGTCTGCCAATGGGACCAGCAGGATAGATAACATACACCAGATAGATCGGGGCTATCAAAGTATCGAAACCAGATTAAATGCCATTGGNTCGCAAATAGAGCGCATATAATTCCGGAGCTGAATCCGGGTATGGCGAATAAGTCTTAATACATTGGTGGAAATAAAAAACTCCCGGCATAAACCGGGAGTTTTTACAATACAAATAAATTAAAAAATTATTTAATAACTACAAACTGTTTCACGGTCATTTTTGAACCATTATCGATAATCATTCGATAGGTGCCATTGGAGAGTGACTGAGTGGAAATCTGCACCATTCCGTTGGTCAGAGTAACCCTCTTCATATCGACCCTTCTTCCCAGGCCGTCAAAAATCTGAATATTCATGTTGTTTTCCTTGCCTTCATACCTGATGGAAAGAACGTCTTTGGTCGGATTAGGGAAGATGCTTATTTGGGCATCCAGCCTATTGTCATAGCCTGAGACCGTAAGATCATACACAAAAGGTCCAAAGACACAGCCATTACCATCCTTGATTTTAAGGGTATAAACACCTTTGGTCAATCCGGAGATATCTTCTGTATTGGCAAAAACTTCATTGTCCTTGCTCCATTCAAATGTAAGGCCGGTGGCGTCTCCATTGAGGGTGATGTCGATGGCACCATTGGCGTTGTCACCTGAAGGCAAAGTCACTTCTTCACTCTCAACATCGTACACATATGGGCCTTCGATGGTAAGATTCAATTCTTTGGCACAGCCGGAATTATCCGTTACAATGATTTTATATGTTCCCGGCTGGACATTGTTCTTATTGCCTTCCATGCCATTATCCCAGGAATATTGCATAGGGGCAGAACCGCCCTCCGTAATCACTTCGATGGAGCCAAGTTGGTTGCAGGACGCATCTTTATACACTGAGTTCAACTGCAACTCTACATCCCTGTGTACTATAAAGGAGCATGTATTTGAGTTTCCGGAAGCATCAACCACGACGTATTCCTGAACGGTATTGCCCAATGGAAATTCTGATTTGATATCGATTCCTTTTATTTGCTGAATTTGTGCTTGTCCGCAATTATCTGAATAGGTGGGATCCAAGCCTACCAGACCATTGCAGGTGTTGGCCAGAATTTCTCCTGCCGGGCAGTTGTTCCATTGCGGAGCTGTCTTGTCTACGATAGTTACATCTACGGTTTTAACCGATTTGTTGCCCGCTGCATCAGTCATAGTAACTTCAATAGTCCTGACGCCCAGATCATCGCAAGAGAATTGTTCGGGATTCATTAATATAGTATAATTAGAACAATTGTCGGAGCTACCGTCATTTATCAAATCAAAAGTCACATCAACTGTACCATTTTCATTCAATGGAATTTCTGATGTTTTAAGTCTAAGGTTAGGTTTCTCTGTATCGTTGGAATTTAAGTGGATATCCTTGACCACATCACAGCCGGAATCGTCTGTGATAGTGACAGTATAATTGCCTGCTGCCAATCCGGTTATGTTGTTGCCGGTTGTACCGGTATTCCATACATAATTGAAGTTGCCTGAACCTCCATCGGCATTGACAGTAATGCTTCCTGTCGTTTCCTGAGGGCATGCAGGGTTTGTTTGGTCAACTGAAGAAAGAATAATTTCAGATGGCTGGTCAACCACAACATTGACTACGGTCAGGCATCCGCCATCGTCTTTTATGGTTGCGCTATAGCTACCCGCCGCAATATTTTCAAGAGATGAAGTAGTGGCTCCGGTGTTCCAGAGTATGGATGGCGTACCGGTAA
Organism: Candidatus Parvibacillus calidus; assembly: GCA_013414645.1. Taxonomy (GTDB): domain Bacteria; phylum Bacteroidota; class Bacteroidia; order Chitinophagales; family Saprospiraceae; genus Parvibacillus; species Parvibacillus calidus. The sequence goes on from CP058702.1 coordinate 466,043, forward strand.
CATTGGACAGGCTGAGTGTTATACTTCCGGAGGTGGTTCCATAGCAGGAAGCATCGTTGACGTCCGCGGTGGCAGCCAGGGTGCAGCCTTGTACATTGACCGCATAACTTCCGGATGTTGTACATCCATTGGCATCGGTGACCACTACTGTATAAAGGCCCGGCACAAGATTGGTGATGGTTTGTGTTGTGCCTCCATTAGACCATAGATAGCTATATGGAGCTTTTCCTCCTGTTGGAGTGGCAGATGCAGTGCCGTCATTACTGTTGGCATCCTGAGCATCTGTGCCTGTGTATGTGGCGCTCAGAATTTCCGGTTGAGTCATGGTAAATGATGCTGTTGCTGTACATCCGGCACTGTTGACGATGGTTACCTGATAGACACCGGGAGACAGGTTGTGGATACTGTTGGTTGTAGCTCCATTTGACCAGTTATATGTATAATTGGTTTGGTTGATTTCTATTGCTCCATCGGCCTGACCGTTGCAACTGATCTCATGTAGGGTTGATGTATAGGCTACTGAATTGTCAACAGTTACGCTGGTTTGGTCGGAAGCTTCACACCCGTTGGTGGTATTGGTTACTTTCAGAGTATAGGTGCCGGGAGCATCTATATCGATCGTAATTTGATTTGGATCTGATACAATATTTCCGTTGGATGTTGTCCATAGGTAAGTAAAGTTGGATCCTGTAGATGACGCACCGCCATTGAGGGTTATCACTCCACCGCTGCAAGGAAGGACCTCGTCACTGCCTGCGTTGGCTATAGGAAGGCCTGTTGCTCCATTTATTTGGATAAAATTGGCATTAAAGCATCCCAATTGGGTATCAAATATCGTCAGTACATATAATCCCGGTGCATTCACCGTAATTTCTTGTGCTAATGGATCAGATACTATGTTTCCATTGTTGGTCGTCCAGCTGTATTGATATTGAGGTCCGGTGGATGATCCATCTGAGTTGATGGTAACGGTAGAGTTAGTGCAGCTGAGCTGTTGTCCATCACTTGAAACCATTACTGTTGGAGAGGGTATATTGTTGATCTGTATGGACGTAGAGATGGTGCAACCTTTTGAGTCGGTTATATTCACTCCATAGGAGCCTTCAAATAATCCGGTTATCGTGGATGTTGTGGCTCCATTGGTCCAGCTATAAGTATACGCCGGGTCGCCTCCTGTCACTTCTACTGAGGCGCTTCCATTTGGTTGCTCGCAGGTGGCGTCCTGTCCGCTTTGTGAGGTGATGCTCATAAGGCTTGAAGGACCGTTAACTACGATATCACCGGTAAAAACCTGATCTCCCTTGTTGTCAGTGACTGTGCAGGAATAAGTACCTGCAGCAATATTTGTCAGATTAGAAGAGGTGGCTCCATTCGACCAGCTGTAAGTATAGGGCGTTTTGCCTCCGCTTACCGTGAGATAGATGGCTCCAATCGGATCAAGGGAGCAACTGATGTCGGTTGTTGTATAGCTTACTGCCAATGGAGGAGGTTGCGGACAATCGTTTAGAAAGTTAACCAATCCATTGAGTTGCCTTTGTCCTATTTCCCAGATTTGACCATTTGGGCAGATTCCATAAATAGTCGGGTAATAGGATAATGCATATAGGTTCGGAAAGTCTGGTCCGTTGGTCGAGGTGCAATCTATTATTGGATAGGAAACCCCATCTGTCCAGTCTCCCTTAGAGCTGGGACAGTTGACGTTGTAGATACAATTGGTAGGGGTGGTCAGGTCAGATTCAATACCGAAGACCATTACCTGATCAGTTCCGCCAGGGCCATATTGTTGGTACAGGTTTTCAAGGGCATGAGTCTGATGGTAATTCCAGCATGGTCCACACCAGGTAGCAAACATGTCGATATAAACGGTCTTGCCCTGATCCAGATAGTCCTGCAAGTGGTGTGTATTGCCATCTAGGTCGACAAGTGTCCAGTCCGGAGCTATTGATCCATCAGGTAGCTGCGCCTTGACTCCGGCGATTGTTAATACAANAAATGTAAACAGTAGAAAGAACTTTTTCATTAAAAAATAAGTTTTGATTGAACAGAATGTAATTGTAGTATTTAAGGGCAAATTTAGTATTATCTGCATAAAAGCGCAAAAACACTGGAATAATATTTTGAGTTATTATTTATTGCCCTTATCTATATTTGATTNTGGAACCATATAGCTGGCTCTCATGATGGCACCCATGCCCCATTTGTCCCTGATATGGTCTAATTCCTGCATGAGTTTAAGGTCTGATTCACTGTCTTCAAAGAGGCTTATCTGGTAATCTCCCTTGACCAGGCCACTAAAACGGACTCCGATAAGCCTAATCAGCTGCCTCCTGTCATACAATTTGTCAANAAGATCCTGGACAGTAGCTTGGAGAGGCTNGTCGCCGGAAGTATATGCTATATGTCTCTGCTTGGTAAATGTGTTGAAATCAGCATACCGGATCTTCACTGTGATACAGGAGGTCAGCCAGCCGGAGGAACGCAGTTCGTATGCCAACTTATCTGTCATGGAAGACAGTAAGGATTTGAGCCGTTTGAGGTCGAGGGTGTCTTGAGGGAGAGTGGTCTCCGTCGATATTGATTTTTGCTCGGAATACGGTTGTACCGGAGTATCATCGATACCGTTGGCATGACGGGATAGAATGATGCCGGTTTTGCCAAATTCCCGCTCCAGCAGTTTCACAGGTATTTCGCTCAGGACACGTATCGTACGGACACCCATGAAGCTGAGCCGCTTGTATGTCTCAGTCCCTATGCCCGGCATCTTGGAGGTGGAGAGTGGTGCCAGAAATTCCCTTTCATCTCCGCGCTCTACCTGTACGCGACCCTGTGGCTTACCCTCTCCGGCTCCGATCTTTGAGACCAGCTTGTTGACCGAAAGGCCAAAGGAGATAGGCAGTCCGGTCTCTTTTACGATCTTGTCGGTCAGCTGCAGGGACCATCTATAGCAACCAAAGTGCCGGTCCATACCGGTCAGGTCAATGTAAAACTCATCGATTGATGCCTTTTCGAAGGTTGGAGATTCATCGGTAATCACTTCAGTGACCAGATGACTGTACTTACTATACTCTTCCATATCGCCTCGAAGCACGATGGCATCCGGACACAACCGTTTGGCCATCTTCATCGACATAGCCGATTGCACGCCGAATCTGCGGGCTTCATAGCTACACGAGGACACAACGCCCCGCACGCTGTCTCCTCCAATGATCAGGGGCTTGCCGATGAGGCTGCTATTCCTAAGTCGCTCTACCGAAACGAAGAATGAATCCAGGTCCATATGTAATATTGCCCGATCGTACATTTGGCAAAATTACGAATATTATGACATTTATGACGATAATATCGTCTTTGTTTTTGAGATTTTATTCAATGATGATTTTCCGGAGGCCTATGCAGTAGTTTTTATTATAAAACCGGAGGAAATATAATCCTGGTGTTGTATGACTGATCTCAATAGTCTTCTCTTCCCCCGGCCTTACATCTGCCCGGTTGATAATTGTACCATCCATATCAGTAAGCTGTAATTCGATTGGAATGTCGATATGCTGATCGATCCGCACATGGATCTTGTCATGTGCCGGATTAGGATATATTAGGATTTCATATTCATTGAGCCGGCTTTTGACATCATAGGTTCCGGATGTTTTCTTATTGACTTCCCAGTGGACCGACTTAAAATGAATGGTATTGTGATTATCCACCCGCAGCAAGGCAGTTGTGTCCTCGATATTTACTATGATATCATTGATCCCCGGAGAGAAATCGGATACTTCGACCTGGAGGACGTCGGAACTGTCCCCTACCTGTTGACCATTGAGCCNCCATGAAACCTTGAGGGTATTGGGAATGATTGGTATCGGGTTGATTCTGAATGTGATGGCATCGTTGACAGCAGTCAGGGTAGCTTCGATTGGCTCATAGGCATCAATGGNGGAGACAAGCTGATGTATCCTTTCGATGATGGTCTGAGTGCAAACCGGGCAAAACGGGGCATTGAGCGTCCTCATCTTGCAGTTCTGATGTGGCCGATACCATAGAGCCGAATTTCCTCCGCAACAATGCTGATATATGCCCACTCCATCCGTACCAATCCAGTTTTTCCACCGGACTTTCGTTGGATCAGTTTCCTGGGTCATATTTACTTTTTCTCCGGCATAGGAGTCGCCGGCATAATATTCATCGGCAAGACGGGCAAAGCTGTGGCCCAGTTCGTGTAATGTCACCTCGGCGGATGAGGTATGTGTGGATGCTGTGGCATAGTCTCNCCCGCTCCCGCCATAGTACGGAGAGTTGACTAAGATGACAATCTGATCATATTGCGGAAAATTTTCAGCCGCCACCTTATACACACCTCCTATGTTTGTGGCAAAAAGAAGTCTGTGGATCTTGTAGTAATCAAAGGTTGATTTAAAATAATTGTCTGTTACCAGAACGGGGTGCTGAGGCTCGGAAACATCGGTTGCATTCCCTGGATGATTGGCTCCGCTCTCGTTGGACGGGACATTGATGGTATAGAAGTTGAAATAATGCCGGTAAAAGGAGAACGGTGGAGTTCCGACAAAGGTATTGATGAAGGTATTGACATCCGTACGGAATTTGTTCAATTCATCTTGTGTATATCCATCCGGGATGAATAAGAGATTGACTCTGTTGGTAAGCGGACCATTTTGTTGGATCGTATCCACCGGAAATTTCTGGCCGGATAAAGAGATACTCCACAACAGGAAAGCAAGTGCCAATATACGTCTCATTGCAATTTAGAATTTCTATTTAAACTTAGGTATGAATCCCATATTGGACCAGATGAAGGCATAAATATGAGCCATGGTTTCGATGTTCTTCTTGGTATTACTGGCCCCATGACCGCTGTTGACATCGATCCGGATCAGCAGCGGATTAGTGGTAGAAGGCCCGGCGACAGCCTGAAGGGTAGCTGCATATTTGAATGAATGAGCCGGTACAACACGGTCATCATGATCGGCAGTGGTGACAAGGGTTGCCGGATAATTGACTCCGGCGCGGATATTATGAAGGGGAGAATAAGAACGTAAGACCTTAAATTCCGCTTCATTGTCCGAAGAACCATAGTCTGCAATCCAGTTCCAGCCGATGGTAAATTTTTGAAAACGCAACATATCCATCACGCCCACTTGTGGTATGGCTACTTTAGCCAGATCCGGCCTCTGATTGATGACTGCACCGACTAGCAATCCGCCGTTGGAGCCTCCACGAAGCGCGAGATGTTCCGAGTCACAATATTTTTCCCTGATCAAGTATTCTCCGGCAGCGATGAAATCATCGAACACATTCTGCTTCTTGAGCTTCATGCCTTGTTCATGCCAGGCTTCGCCATATTCTCCACCTCCTCTGAGATTGGCCTGGGCATAGACACCGCCTTGCTCAAGAAATGGAATCAGCAATGGGCTGAAGCCCGGATTGAGACTGATATTAAACCCTCCGTAGCCATAGAGCAGGGTAGGGTTGGCGCTGTTGAGCGTGAAACCCTTTTTATANNCGATAAACATCGGTATTTTAGTGCCATCCTTGCTGGGATAGAACACTTGTCTGGTCTCATAATCGTCAGAATTGAAATCAACTTCGGATTTTCTGTACACAGTCGATTTCCCGGAAGCAATATTATATGAATAGATGACGGATGGATAGGTAAATGACGTGAATGTGTAAAAGATGGTCTTATCATTCCGCTCACCACCGAAGCCCCCTGCATTACCCGGACCGGGCATCAGGATTTCATTTTCCTGCTTACCATTGATATCATATACATACACATGGGTAGATACGTCCTGCATATAACTGACAAAAAGTTTTCCTCCCGCAGAACTTACAGCCTGAAGAGGTTCCTTTTNTTCCCGGATAATTGTTTTCCATTTTCCGGTATTCGCATTAAATATCATTACTTTTTTATTCGGNNTTCCGGCATTGGTTACGATTACAAAATCATCACCATAATTGTCGATGAAGGAATAGTCAAAGTCAGATATCTCGCTTACGATTGGCCGGAAGGTCTTTTCTCCTTNTTTCATGAAAAAGAGTGCATTCCCGTCCAATCCTTTTCCCCGGTCGGATCGTGAAAGGATAGTGTATTGTTCATCATCTGTGGTGGATGCTATGTTAAAGCTTTGTGGACTTGCCGGGTCTTCAAATATCAGGCGATCCTTATCCTGCGATTGTCCAATCCTATGATAGTAGACCTTGTGGTTTTCGTTTTNTGAGGCCANGGCGCTGCCTTCCGGTGCCGGATATCGGCTGTAGTAAAATCCATCATCCTGCCAGGCCGCACCGGATACTTTTATCCAGCTTAGCGTGTCGCCAAGGTATTTTAAGGACTTCATGTCCAGAATTTTTGCTTCGCTCCAGTCGGAGCCTCCTTTGGAGAAATATACCGCAGCATAATCACCATTTTTGGAGAGTGAAAATCCGGCCAGCTTGGTGGTGCCATCAGCGGAAAAAGAGTTTGGGTCCAGAACGATCTCCGGTGTACCATTCAGACCTTTTGTCCTGTATAATACCGATTGATTTTGCAATCCGGAATTGTAATAATAGTAATAATAATCGCCCTTTCGGAAAGGAGAGGAATATTTCGGATAGTTGTAAAGTGCATTTAGCCGGTGGGTCAATTCGTCGATATAAGGGATCTTTTCAAAATAACTTGCAGTAACTTCATTTTCCATGATTACCCAGTTCTTGGTCTCCTCAGCGTGGTCATCTTCCAGCCACCGGTAAGGATCCCGGATGATTTCTCCATGATAATTGTCCGTCTGGTCGTTCATCCTGGCGGGTGGATATTGATACTGTGCCTGCATAAGGTATGGTAATGTCATGAATAAAGAAAAATAAAGTAATTTCATCTGAAAAATTTTGGCTATAAAGGTAATCTTTTTACACCAGAATACATAAACATCCTAAGTTTTCACCAGGGGAATAGCCGGTGAATATCAGTGATACTAAAGAGATAGTGTTGATCCAATATAAGGATTGACCTGATTGATTATTTCAGTTCACTCTCTTTTTTGCTTGATCTTCAAATACCCTATTTGGAAAAATAGTCAATATGATTTTCCTGTTAATCAACGGTACAATGTGTGCCGGTAGTGTGATATTAGCAGGTGTTAAAATTTTAGCCGGTCGGATTCTGTTTTCTTTTCATACATTCGTACAAGTATTGACTTTTCTTATTTTTAATTTCATTGCTTTAGGTTTTTTCATGAAAAAGTGGTTTCTTCTCAAATCTTTGCTTCTCACGGCACATTTTATTTATGCTCAACTCAATAGAGAACCGGTTGATTTTGTCAATCCTCTCATGGGTTCCTTGTCCACTTATGAGCTATCTTCCGGTAATACTTATCCGGATATCTCGATGCCATGGGGTATGAACAGCTGGACACCCCAGACTGCCAAGATGGGAGATGGGTGGCAATATTATTACAATGCCAATAAAATAAGAGGGTTCAAGCAGACTCATCAACCTTCTCCCTGGATCAATGACTATGGTCAGTTTTCAATCATGGCTGTAACCGGNGGGCCGAAGTTTAGAGAAAGAGATCGAATGTCCTGGTTTTCCCACAAGGCTGAAACTGCTACTCCATATTACTATAGTGTTTATCTGGCCGACCATGATGTGACTGCAGAGTTTGCACCTACGGACCGGGCCTGTATATTCCGCTTTACCTTTCCGGAAAATGATCAGTCCTTTGTGGTCATAGATGCTTTTGATAAAGGTTCCTACATTAGGATCAACAAGAAAGAGAGGAAGATAATCGGATATACGACCCGCAATAGCGGAGGTGTGCCGGATAATTTCAAGAATTATTTTGTAATTCAATTCGATCAGCCATTTGATGTCGCTTATACCTTCCGGGATAGTATATTGGTGAAGGATAAGCATGAGGTAACTGCCAATCACGCAGGTGCTGTTATCGGATTCAAGACACATCGTGGCGAGAAGATCATCGCACGTGTAGCGTCATCCTTCATCAGTTTTGAACAGGCTTCNCTAAATCTGTCGAGGGAGTTGGGTGACAAGGGTTTCGAGGTGATAAGGCAACAAGGCCGGGATATCTGGAACAAAGAGCTTAGCCGTATCCTGGTGGAGGGAGGCAGTGATGATGAGACCAAAACNTTTTATTCTTGTCTGTACAGGACCATGTTGTTTCCGCGGAAGTTCTATGAATACGATATCGACAACAAAGTGATGCACTATAGTCCTTACAACGGCCAGGTATTGCCGGGCGTCATGTACACAGACAATGGTTTCTGGGATACATTCCGGGCTGTATTTCCATTCTTCAACCTGATGTATCCTGATTTGAACAGTGAGATCATGCAGGCGATGGTCAATGTATATAAGGAAAGTGGTTGGTTGCCGGAGTGGCAGAGTCCGGGCCACAGGAATTGCATGATCGGTAGCAACTCTGCTTCCATCATCGCCGATGCATACATCAAGGGAATAAGAGGATTTGATGTTGAGACGCTGTATCAGGCGATATTAAAAAACAGCAACAGTCAGGGGCCGCTTCAGTCTGTAGGTCGTGCAGGTGCGGAAGAGTATAACGAATTGGGTTATGCGCCNTATGATATTGGAATCAATGAAAATGCAGCACGTACCCTGGAATACGCCTATGATGATTTTGCTGTGTCACAGTTGGCGCGCGCNTTNAAGAAGCCCGATGAGGAGGTTTCTCTATTTACCCTGCGCGCACAGAATTATCACAATGTCTATGATCCATCGACCAAGTTGATGCGTGGGCGTAATAAGGATGGCAGCTTCCAATCACCCTTCAATCCATTCAAGTGGGGTGATGCCTTTACGGAGGGTAACAGCTGGCACTACACCTGGAGTGTGTTTCATGATGTCAACGGACTGGCGATGGCGATGGGCGGCAGGGATACCATGGCTATGATGCTTGATAGTGTCTTCAGCCTGCCACCGATATTTGACGAAAGTTATTACGGCCAGGTAATCCACGAAATCAGGGAGATGCAGATTATGAACATGGGCCAGTATGCTCATGGCAACCAACCTATACAGCACATGATCTATCTGTATAATTATCTTGGACAACCGTGGAAGGCTCAATACTGGCTGCATCAGGTCATGAACAGGCTTTACAATCCACACCCGGATGGCTATTGCGGTGATGAAGACAACGGCCAGACCAGTGCATGGTATGTGTTCAGTGCTATGGGCTTCTACCCGGTATGCCCCGGTACGACTCAATATGTCATTGGTTCTCCCCTTTTCAAAAGGATTACTTTAAGCCTTAGCAACGATAANAAAGTGCAGATCAATGCGCCTGCTGTCAATAAGGAGAATGTATATATTCAGGACATATCGCTCAATGCCCGGCCATACGACAAGCTGTATCTTGATCATTTTGAACTAATGAAAGGAGGGAAGTTTGACTTTATCATGACCAATATTCCGAATAAAACCAGGGTTTATAAGGAAGCGCAACTGCCATTTTCAATGACGAAATGGCCGGAACCAAAGAAGAAAAGATAGGGGCTGCAGGAGTATTAATGGATTAAGGAGGGAAGTCCCGGGACCTGTCATTATCTTTTGACAAGTTGGATTTCTCCTGAGATCCTGACCTTGTCACCGACCATCATCCCACCACCTTCCAGGATGGAGTTCCATCGAAGGCCGAATTCCTTGCGGTCTATCTCCGTGGATATAGAGAATCCGGCTCGAGTCGTGCCATACATATCCATAGTCACTCCACCGAAGTCCACCTTGAAGGTTACAGGCCTTGTGGTGTTTTTGATGGTAAGGTTGCCGGAGATCTCACCTACCTCACCGTCAACCTTCATGTTACCTGATTCGAAAATGATGTGGGGATAAGCTGCAATGTCAAAGAAATCCGGACTTTTCAAATGCCCGTTACGTTCATGATCATTGGTCTCCAGGCTGTCAACATCAGCTGAAAACCAGACCTTTCCGGTGTTAAAATCCTCTTCTTCCGTTTCGACCGTCATGTCAAAACGATCAAACCGGCCGATGACATTGGTAATCATTAAATATTTAACCTTAAATTCTATCTCACTATGTACCGGATCTATGATCCATTTTACTTTCGGCATGACGGTATATTCATTTATATGGTTAATATCTAATAGAAAGTTCGGACTAAAAGTTCATAAAGATATAGAATATTTGGATATTTTCTGCGCTTGATAAAACGTGCTATCTTCAATAATTCTCGTGTATGATGAGGCTAATTGATTGAAGGGAAGTCGATTTTTATTATTTCCTGCTGTAAGTTTGTTTGAAACCCTAAAAATGGGGCTCTCAAATCCAAGTTTTTCCATGCCTGCCTTTATTTCCGGTGCCTTCATCAAGAGATTCCAAATCAAAGCCGTCCTATAATTTTCTATCATAATCACAATCGGCCCCTGATCGATGGCAAGGGTAGACTCAGCAAACCAGGCACGATCGAGTGAAAACCCGTCGTAAAACCCCATTTTACCCCAAAGCCTGTCCCCTAGCTTGTAATAAAAAAATGNGAGGGCATCAAGGCTTTCTTCAGGTGTGTAGGGCATGGAGGATAAGGCAGCAGTGGGGCCGATAACGCTGACGTCATTGGCAGGGCTGCTTGCTGTATATCCGTTATATACGTCTCCTGCAGTAAGGCCCCAGCATTCAGGCCCGTATCCGTAGTAATGTCGGGNGTTCGCTATGCAATATGCCCTGTTGATCAGGGTGTGCGCCTCACNTTGCTCCCAATAGTCGGCATATTGGTCCTTCAAGCCCCGGGNGTCGATGCCCAGAAAAGAATAATGCTCGAAAAATAACGGACCTCCGGTACCTGAACCCAATGGGAGATTAATTCCGTAGGCTTGTTGGTTATTGACGATGCCGCCATTGCTGGCCCAGCCCCTGTGGTACACTTCCGGTGGTATTCCGTGTGCAGGACTTGATGCAGCAAGGATGTATGTGATAAGGCATTCATTCCAACCTGATATTGGCAGATTCATCGACCAACCCTTATCGGGACTCCAATGCCAGTACAGGATATCCTTGCCATCTCTTCTAAACCAATCCCATTCCACACCATGCCATAAAGAGTCTATATCACGGCGCAATTCCACCTCTTCAGCTTGTTGCCCGTCAAAATATTCTCTGAGAGTCAGTAATCCGGCAATTAGAAAAGAGGTTTCCACCAGGTCAGCACCATTGTCATTGGAGCTGAAAGGTATCANCCTACCGGTGGTGCCGCTCAGCCAATGTGGAAATGCCCCATGGAAGCGATCGGCCTTGTTTAACAGAAAGTCTACCGATTGGGTGGCGCGGTCCAACCCTTGCCGGCGTGTGATGAAACCGCGTTCGATGCCCACCGGGATGGCCATCATCCCGAAGCCGCTTCNCCCACTTGTCACCAGATCACCGGATGAATTACGTTCCCTGGCAAGACCACTTACCGGGTGTCCGAATTCCCAAAAGTATCTGAAAGTACGGCGTTGTACAGTATCCAGCAGCGCTGCATCATCAATCCTTGGAAGTTTGTCTGACGGGTCCAGCAAGGTATAGAATTCATAGGAAACGGCCTTCTTCAAGGGCCTGTCATCTATGCTCTTCAGTTTTTCAGTGACTACAATGCGATACTTTTCAAGATAAGCAAGATCCTCTGCAGGCTGAATCAACAGCGTGGAATCGGACACCGAAACATTCAATTGTCCTGAATATCCTTCCAGCCGGATTGCCGATGATGCTGAAGTCTCAGNTATCCCGGAAGAGAAATGTATGCTGATCTTTGGTCTGAGGGAAATACCCGTGGGAGTAATTTTGGATATGTCATCAATGGTGGCTGAAAGGCCGACAAAGTCAGGCAGTTCGATTGGCTGTTCCTTTTTACAGGAAAATATCAACATCGAGAAGACAAATATTGCTGCAATATTAACAAGCAGTCGTTTCATGGCATCGTAAATTGAATCGACATTGTTTTAATCTTGAAAACATTTATTTTTCTGATCTGAAAGTAAATCCAAGTTTGGTCAAGCCGCGCTGTACATCTTTATTTTTCATAAAAAGCTTCCACAATAATCCGGAACGGTGATTTTCGATCATTACAATGATAGGTCCCTGATCTATGGCCAGATGGGTAGGTGTGACGCAGCCGGTCTGAGGATTGAAGGAGTCGAGAAATCCATATCGGGTCCAGAGCTTATCGCCCATTTTCTCGTAAAAATATCGCAATGCCTGCATAGAATATTCAGGTGTATAAGGCATGGAGGCAAGGGCCGCTGTCGGAGAGATATAGCCATTGTCATTTTCCGGTGAGTGTGCAGAATAGCCGCCACATTCGTCTCCGGCTGACAACCNCCAGCAATCCGGTCCATATCCCTTGAATTTCTTCGGATTGTCGATGCAGTATGCACGGTTGATCAGGGTGTGATGAGTATTTTGTTCCCAGTAATCTGCGTACCTGTCCTTCAACCNCCGGGNGTCAAGTCCCATAAAGGAATAATGTGCAANAAACATGGGTCCTCCATAATCAAATCCGAGGGGCAGGGTATAACCGTAGAACTGCTTGCCATTCTTAAAGAAATTACTCATCGCCCATCCGTTGTGATACACCTTGGCATCGATGGGATAGGTGGGCGAAGAGGCGGCAAGAACATAGGTGATCAGGCATTCATTGAAGCCACGTATCTCGAAGTTCATCGCCCAACCGTTGTTGGGACTCCAGTGCCAGTACAATACCTGTCTGCCGTCGCGGGTGAAGAAGTCCCATTCTGCCTCGCGCCAGGTCAGATTGATCTTCCCACGGAGCTCACGCTCTTCCTTAGTATCCCGGTCGAAATATTCCATGGCGCAGATAAGTCCCTGAAACATGAAGGAGGATTCGACGATATCCGCACCATCATCTTTTCTGGAAAAAGGCCTTACACGACCGGTTTCTGCATTCCACCAATGAGGAAACATTCCATGGAAGCTATCTGCCTTTCTGAGAAAATTAACCATCTTTAATAGCCGGCCAACTCCCTCCTCTCTGCTGATCCAGCCTCGTTCAACAGCAACAATAATGGCCATCACACCGAACCCACTTCNCCCACTGGTGATGACCTCATGGCCATAACCGGTATTGGTATTGCTGCGTTCTCTCGCCATGCCGGAGTTTGAATCGGCAAAATCCCAGAAGTAACGGAAAGTGACTCTTTGGATCTCATCCAGCAGCTTGTCATCCGTCAATCCTTNTTTAACAACTTCTGGCTCTGCGCCATAATAGTCCTGCGCATTAAGGTAATGGACTGTCAATGCCAAATACATGAAAATACAGATCAAACGACACATCATACTGATAAAATTTATGCAAGATAGTATTTCTTTTTGAAAGAAGAGGATGGTACAGATACTTACCTCATCATTGATTTTATTGATAACAGGCAATCGAAAATCCAATAGAACCATATCATTGATAAAGATCCATTCCCCTGCAAGAACTATGGTTATCGGACATGGTTATGGATCGGATTTAATATGCCTGTAAAGAACGTAAATAACCGTCTAAGTACATCTTTTTTCATGTTATCGGTGGTCATACCTTAGAGGGAAATAAGAACCATGACAAAGTATGAAAAGATGGCGGATCGATTTGCGAAGTCCGGTCTTGATAAGGATGTTTTTGCGATAGAAGCAGGGAGAAAAGGATCAACACTGCCATATTATCTACAACGAGTCAAGAAAACAAGATCCTTCCACTGGCACCGGGCAGGAAGAATTATTTATTTGAGGGAGTCATGATGGAGCCGTCAGAGCGGTTATGTTGTATTCTTTTTTATACATGCAAAGCTAAAGAAATCAAATCCTATGAATGGCACGTAGATACTCTCAATAGAATCCTTTTTCATCCTGTCAACCGGATACAAGAGCTAATCCTTGGTTATATACAGACAAATGACGTGTAGTTGCTTGGTCGGTTACATACAAGCCGATCATTCACTAAACCAAAAGATCAATTTTTCTCCTACGTAACAACATGTATGAGAATAATACTTACATTTGACACTTCTTGACAAGACAAATAATGAAACAGTGAGTTACTTAGGACAGAAAATTAGAGAAACACGAGAAATGCAGAACTTACTTTTACGACAAGTTGCAGCTCATATTGAAGTTGACACAGCTTTAATGAGTAAGGCAGAACGTGGTGAAAGGAACTTAAATAGAGAACAGGTTATAAAACTTGCTCAACTATTAAAAGCATCCGAAGACGATTTTATTTCTCTTTGGCTGTGTGACAAGGTGATTGAAGCTGTTGGTGCTGACCCACTTGCTGAACAGGGAATAAAAAAGCTTTAACAAAAATCAAGGACTGAATAAATGAAAATCATACATAAGATAGACGACTTTCTTTTCACGATTTTCCCTAACATAAAAAAGGGAGACGAGCAATCTATTATAGACACTATTCAAGAGTTTTACACCTATGGGCCATACAAGCCTAAAGTATCTATTGAAGACAATTGGATAAAAATTGATATTGACACACCAACAATAGTTTCTCAGGATGGTGATTATAANAAAGTAATTGCTCTTTGTGAAAATGGAAAATATTCTGATGCAAAACCGATTCTGAAAAATCTTATAAGTAAGAATCCAACAATCTCAGAGTATCACAGAATAATGGGACAGATACTTTCAGATGAAGGTGACCAAGAAGAAGCAATTAATTGTTTAATAGACGCTTTGCGTTGGGACTCNAAAAACGGTTGGGCTTTGTTAATGATGGGAAACATCTTTGCAAAATTCAAAGATGATGTTCCAACGGCAATGAAATATTATGACCAAGCATTAGTCGCCAATCCTAATGACAATATCACAATCAATAATATTGGTGCTAACTTAATGCAACAAGGCAAATTGGAAGAAGCCAANAAATATTTTTGGGAAGCAATCAGAATCAATGAAAAATACCCTAACACACATTTTGCGCTAGGAATGATTGCTGAAATGGAAGCAGACTTGCAGTCTGCATTTTACAGCACCATTCAGGCAATCAAATTGAATAAGAACAAGGATGTTCTATACCAAAACTCAGTAAGACAAGCATTTGAAATTGCANNAAAAATAATTGCAACAGATGCTGGCAAGAAGATTTATCGTGAATACAGGCACAAACTAGAATTTGAAGGAGACAGAAGAATTGATATAGTTCAAGACGANAAAATACCAACTGCTGCAAAATTTGAATTTGCTGAGAATTACGAAAGAGACGTTCATATTGTAAGATATAAACCAAGCTATCCAGCTGTTGAACATCTTATCATGCACGAGTTAGTTCATCTTGATTTTGTAATTCAAGCAAGAAAGGACGATTTAAATCAATTATTCATTTCCAATCAAAGTCACAAGAAACAATTTATAACAAGTCTTGAGCCAACAATCAAGAAATTCAATAAAATGGGAATTTCTGAAAATTCTATTGCAGATTATTGTTCGAACTTGTTTGAAGGGATGAATCGTCAAATCTTCAACACTCCCATAGACTTATTCATTGAACACTATTTGTTTACCGAATTCCCTGATTTAAGAGCCTATCAGTTTATATCTCTTTACACCATGTTACAAGAAGGCTTAAAAGCTGTAACTGATAAAAAGATTGTTGAACTATCCCCTAAAGACATCATTTCAAAAAGCAAGGTTTACAACCTCGTCAATGCAATTCAATTTAAAGAATTGTTCGGACTCGATTTTATTAAGGACTTCAATCCAACTCCAAACGAGTCAAAACAAGCAAATGATTTCTATGAGGAATACCTTCAATATAAGGATGACAA
Organism: Candidatus Parvibacillus calidus; assembly: GCA_013414645.1. Lineage (GTDB taxonomy): Bacteria > Bacteroidota > Bacteroidia > Chitinophagales > Saprospiraceae > Parvibacillus > Parvibacillus calidus. Next base: position 481,841 of record CP058702.1, read on the forward strand.
AGAACCTGCTGAAGAATATGAATTGGTATTGCATTGGGCTGAAGATTTAAAACTTGACAAAAACTTTGAACTTGTTAATGAAAGAGAATTCAGAACAAAAAGTACAGACATAGACGAGCTTTTATCCTCCTTTGAAAAAGACCCTTATGATTTGGAATCTAATGCTCCTTACAAAGAAAGGGAAATGGAAAAATTCCAAAAGTCACAACAAAATATAGGGACAAACATGGCAATAGTCATGTTCATGGTAGATGCTCTGCAATTTTTCGATAAAATGCCCAAAGAAGAAATAAAGGAAATAGCTTTTGAAATAGCAATGCAAGGAACACAAGGCTACAGACCCGATAAAGACGATTACCGAATAAGTTCCATAAAAAGCAAAACATTTTCAGGGTATCACATTCTGGCATACTACTATGTGAGTTGGGCTTTGGCAATTCCCGAAATGCTTTCTCAATTGCAATTGCCTTATGATGATGAATACAAACTGGCTTTAACCATGCACAAACCTAATAAGTAATGAAGGAAAACGAAGAAATAATAGAAGCACTCTTAAAATTCAGAAATGAAAGAGATTGGGAGCAATTCCACAATCCTAAAGATTTAGCACTTGCAATCAATGTTGAAGCGGGTGAGTTGCTTGAATTATTCCTTTGGAAAAATGCAGATGATGCCAATAAAGAGAAAGTAAAAGAAGAATTGGCTGACATTTTTGCTTTTGCATTCCTTCTTGCCGATAAGTTTCAGTTTAATGTGAAAGATATTGTGCTTGAGAAAATTCAACGAAACGCTGAAAAATATCCAGTTGAAAAGGCAAAAGGGACAGCAAAAAAATATAATGAGTTATGACAGAACAAGTAATGATATATGAAGTAAAAAGTGCTGCTTCATCAAATGCAAAAGAACTTTTCAGTGATAATTCCAAATACTTTTACTGGAATGAAACCAAATTCAAAAATTTAAATTTAGGTGACTTCGTCTTTGTTGTTAATAGAACTGATCGTTGGGTTTTATTGAGTAAGCTTGACAAAATTGACCTTCCAACAACTGAAAGGGGCGACAAAACAATATTCAGCGATTTAGGGAAAGATTTTACTGTTAGTGGAAAGTGGAACAAATTCATACGATTAGAGATTCTGAATAATTTATCAATACCAAATGACTGGCAATGGCAAAGTTTGGGCAGTAGTGAGACAACATATTTAAATGGTCCACGAATTGGGTTGGACAGTTCCGAGAACAGATTAAAGAACATCAGTCAATTATTACAATTAACCCAAGACGATACAATAGCACATATACTTGAAAATTGTAAACTTAATTTCAATGGAAACACAACTAAGCCAACTCCAATCAAGCCGATTCAAAAACCTAAAGAAAACAACAAGGATGACATGAATATATTAACAGCCATAAAAACTAAACCTTTTATTCTTTTAGCAGGAATATCAGGAACTGGAAAATCAAGATTAGTTAGAACTCTTGCCTACAAAACTTGCAGCAAGGAAGAATTAAGAAAAGACCCTAANAAACCTGGCAATTTTGAACTAATTCCTGTTAGACCTAATTGGCATGACTCATCGGAACTGATGGGATATGTTAGCAGAATCAATGGCGAAAAATATATCACCACTTCNTTNTTGAAATTCATAGCCAAAGCATGGAAGCATACAGATGTCCCATTTTTCCTTTGCCTTGACGAAATGAATCTTGCTCCTGTTGAGCAATACTTTGCAGAGTATTTGAGCATCATTGAAACAAGACAAGTAAAAGATGGGAAACTGGTTACTGATTATATTATTTCTAAAGAAAGTTTTGAGAATCAAAATCTTTATAATCAGTTATTAACCAATTTGGAACTTAGTGAAAGCGAGTTCTCTGAAGGTATTAGTATTCCAAGCAATCTTGTTGTCATCGGAACTGTAAACATGGACGAAACAGCTCATTCGTTTAGCAGAAAAATTCTTGATAGGGCAATGACTTTTGAAATGAACAATGTTGATCTTACTGCTGGTTTGGAATTATCTAAAAATGATTGGAGCTATCCCGAGTCATATATTCCTAATAACGATGTAATAGGAAAATTTACTTCAGGTGCTGAAGTGTATTCACAGACTTTTAAAGAGAAAGATGAGATAATTGGTTTTCTTCANAAAATAAACAATGAGCTTGATGGAACTCCCTTTAAAATTGCTTACAGAGTTAGAGATGAATTTTTGATTTATTGCTTCTATGCTAGTCAAAATCCAACGGCAAATTGGCTGACAAATGCTTTAGACAAAATGACAAGTATGAAGATTTTATCAAGAATCGAAGGAGATGAAACAAAAACTGGAAAGGTTCTAACGAAATTGCANAAAATAATAACAGCAGACTTCAAAAAGTCAAATGCAAAGATTAAAGAAATGGAGTCGCGTCTTCAATCTAACGGTTATACTTCATTCTGGTCATAATGCAAATTTTAAAGGTAGATCATACAGACTTTACTTTGGTTATTGAATGTAATAACCTAGAATCTACTTTTAATAAAGCAAGTAAGAGACAGACTCAGATTTTAAAAGCCACCTCCTATTCGGTTAATGAAGGAGATATATCAATTTACAATTTCGAATCAAGGCAACTTGAGAAACTAGTAGATAACAAAACCTTTCCGTTAATCTTTGAGAACAAAGATTATTTTATTGGAATTACTTTCCAAGATAAAGCCGTAATTAAATCACCTTACATTTATTCCAAGCTCAAAGAAGTAGAAGAGAAATTTTTCTATCGTGAAGAACTTAGNTTTTTAGCGGGAACTATAAACTTCGGAAATGATCTTGGCAAAAGTCGACTGGTAATAAGATTTACAAAAGATAATTTACTTCAAGAAATCAATCTTGAATTTGAAGTCTTCCCGACCAAACTCAACTATAGAAGCGATTATGAGAAAATTGTTTCAGACATTGAAAAAGAGTATCCTTACCTAGTTCTTGATTTCCTTAANAAGACCTATACATCATTTAAAACTGGTAGCACACCAAACACAGACCTAATTTGGTGGCAAGTATTTGGTGGTCTTTATGCTGATTTTCTCCATTCATCAAAGTTCATTTTAAACAAGCCGCATAGCCGAATAATTAGGCAAACCAAGTATTTAAAAGCTGACAGAATTCAAAAATGGACTACTGCTTTAGAAGAAGAATATTCTCAGTTCAAATCACTTCCAAATAAGAATTACGGTTCGGAGTATAAAACCCTAAGCTCAAACACATCCGAAAACCGNTTTTTTAAACATGCCGTTTTTCAAACACTAAGGCGATATAGAAAGGTTAAATCATTTATAGAAAGACGTTTTTCAAATTCTATAACTGAAGACTTCAAATCTGAACTTTCACAAATAGAAAGGCAACTTGAAATAATTTCAGTAAATCCNTTTTTCAGAAACATAGACGATTTTCATGGCATAAAGCAAGAATCACTTGTTTTGCANAAAGCTACAGGCTACAGCACAATCTATAAATCATGGATAATGCTGAACAGTGGACTGAAGTTTTTAGATGGCATTCAGAAAATTGAACTNAAAAATATTGCTGACTTATATCAAATTTGGTGCTTCTTAGAAATNAAAAATGTTTTACAAAATCTATTGGGCAAAGAAAATCCTGATGATGTTGCTTTAGCAGAGATTCAAATTGATGATTTCGTTTTCAAAATTGAACATGGTGTAAAGTCTAAAGTCTCTTTCTTCAATAAGGATGGAGAAATAATCGACTTGTTTCATGACTTCTCATATGATACTTCAGAATCACAAAATGTCAAATCATTTACAGTAAATCAACGCCCCGACATAGTTCTAAGAATTACAAAGAATGATTTGAAGGAGAACTATGTTCTCACTTATTTGTATGATGCAAAATATCGAATTGCATCAGACGACAAAGAAGGTTCTCCAGATTTACCAACTGAAGACTCTATCAATCAAATGCACCGATATAGAGATGCTATATATTATGTAAACAAGGACAAAGCAAAACCTGAAAAAGAAGTAATTGGTGCTTATATACTTTTCCCAGGCTCAGGAGATATTGAAACTATNAAAAAACTTGACTACTATAAATCAATTCAATCTGTAAATATTGGAGCATTTCCTTTAAGACCAAACGACTATTCAAACAGAGCTTTATTAGAAGACCATTTAAGAACAATAATTGGACTTGATACTGAGTCAATTTTGAATGATGTTTCACCACAGAAAGAAAGTGCTTACGAGTCACCAAACCCATTTGTTTTAATTGGTTTTGTCCCGACAGAAGATCATATGCTTTGTTTTACAAATAGCGAAACACCTTTTTACTTTTCAGGAGAGAAAAAACCATCGAAATTTGGTTTTAGAAACTTGAAATACTTTGCACCATACATTAAAGAAAGAGGAGTAAGAGAATACTATGAAATTATGGACTATCAGATTATCCAAAGAAATCTGATTTTCAAAGCAGGCCATCCTTTATACAAAGATCAAGAAGACGAAAGACTTGTAATCCGACTTGGACAAAAATTTTCAATTGACAATGGCAATTACTTGAAAATATCTGACGGTAGTATTGGTCAAATCCCCTACAGATACACGAATTTGAAAAATATTAGAACGCCTAAAGACAATAAGATTGAGGTCTTAAAAGTAAGCTGACTATTGGAGCAATCACACAAGCCGCCGCTAAAAAATTAGTAAATAATAATCATGCTTTCGACTATGGTAAATTTACGACAGTTTCAATAACACTATTGATATATGCTTATTTCAAAGTAGCTATTTTTTGATGTATAGTTTTTAAAAACCAAAATACAAAACCATGCTTTTAACAAATAAACAAACGGTTAACGAATTAATTTTTCTTCTATGCAGACCAATATGTTTAATTTTTAGATTTGTAAACTAAAAAACAATAAGTTTAAAGCATAAACAAAGGTTTCTTAAACTTTTTGCATAAAAATTATATGGAAGAAAGTACTATTAATCTTGAACAGAAAACAATTGATGAACTCTTTAGGCGAAGTAAACAGTATCGTGGAAGCGATGAGTTTTTCAAGTTTTTAAAGTTTGTTTCTAAGTTTCCGCATTACTCTCGATTCAATAATATGCTTGTATACTTGCAAGATGAAACTGTGACACTTTATGGAGGTGTTGGATTTTGGAAAAGGAAATTCAATAGAACAGTAAGAGAGAGTGCAAGACCATATGTAATTCTTCAACCATTTGCACCAGTTATGATGGTATATGATGTTTTCGAAACAGAGGGCATGGAAACTCCTGATGAGTTTTTGAAAAATGGCATTGGAAAAGAACTNTTTGAAGTTAATGGCTATATCAACCCACAGATTTTGGACGATACAATTAAAATAGCAAGCGAATGGGGAATTAAAGTGTATTTCAAGCCTCTTTCTTTTTTCAATGCTGGATACATCACAACGATTTTCAAACAAAAGTTAGAAATTGCTTTGAAGGAAGGATTGAGCTATGAACAAAACATGGCTGTACTTATTCATGAGCTAGCGCATTTATTTCTTGGACATACAGGACATAAAATGCTAAGGAAACAAGATGTTAAAAAGCCAATTCAATTACTTCATAGAAAACTATCAAATTCAGCAGAAGAATTGGAGGCAGAAACTATTAGTTACCTGATTTGCAANAAACTTGGACTGTCAACAAAATCTGAAGAGTATCTTGCAGATTACATTAATAGCGATAAGGACTTGAGAGAATTTAGTTACGAAACCGTTATAAGAGTTTCGGATAGAATTGAAGAATTATTTCTGAAACGATGGACAAAGACAAGAATATAACAAGCAAGAATTGCAATTTATTCTCACTTTCTTCAAAAATTAAATTATGCTGCAACAGTATGCAAACTTTGAAAGGTACCATTTTGAATCACTATTGCCCGGAAAAAATAGTAAGCAACCATCTAATTACATCTTTTTCAAGTCATCTGTGGTCATACCTTAGTGGGAAAATAAGAATCATGACAAAGTGAAGTCTTTAACCAACTGGATATTCCGGAATAAGCTGACCCCTCAATTTAGCAGAAAAGAAATCTCAGAAACGAGTTATAATCTTTCAGCATTCTGCCATTCCGGCATAAGCTGCCCCCTGAAAGGATTTCAATAAGCATGAGGCAAATTCCGGAGCATGTTGACCCCTTTCTTGTGAAATTTCAAAGAAAATGTGGATTGATGAAATGCTGCGTTTAGCATTTTGTGGCGTGAGCGCATTGGATTTCGGAGCATGTTGACCCCTCTGGGCAATTTGTGATATCAGAAGAAAGACTGATTCCGGAGCATATTGACCCCCTGGCTTGATTTTGGTTGTATTTGGTTTATTAACCAAAAAGAACGTGCAATGGCAGGAAAACCAAAATGTATGAGTCAAATAAAACAACTCTTATTGATGCATCACCAAGGTCTGGGGATAAAGGCTATTGCCCGGNNACTTGACATGAGCAAGAACACCGTAAAGTCTTATTTGGGCAAGCTGGAATTGATTGTAAGCAGTGCGTCTTGCCCGATGGATATCGAACAACTCATAAAGCTGGATAATCCGGTTTTGGAAGCCAAATTCTTCGCAGGCAATCCAGCCTACAAAACGGATGACGAACGCTATAGGCGTATCAGGGATCAACTTCCTTACTTTGTAAACGAGCTCAAACGCCCTGGCGTGACTCGCTATCTTCTTTGGCAGGAGTACAAACAAGGGGACGTCTGTGGATATGGATATTCTCAGTTCTGCTTCCACTTCAATCAATATCTCACAGCATCCAAGCCATCTATGGTGATGACTCATCATCCAGGAGAAAAGCTGTACATTGACTTTGCCGGAAAGAAGCTCAGTTACATCGATCGTTCAAGCGGAGAGATTATCGAATGTCAGGTTTTTGCAGCTTGCCTTCCTTACAGCAACTACGGCTTTGCCATCGCGGTACGATCTCAGACTATTCCGGATTTTCTGTACGCTTTAGAACAGTGCCTGATCCATCTGGGAGGCGTCCCCTTGGCTATAGTTCCTGATAACCTTAAATCAGCCGTTGCCCAATCCAGTCGATACGAGCCTACTTTGAATCAAGCCTTACAAGACTTTGCCAGTCATTATGGCTGTAGTGTAGTACCTGCACGTGCAGCAAAGCCAAAGGATAAGTCTTCGGTAGAAGGCCTGGTAAAACTAATCTACAACAGAGTATTTGCCCGTCTGCGTAATGTACAATTTTTCAGCCTGGAGAGTCTGAATGAAGCTATTACAGACAAAATACGTGAAAGANNCAACCAGACACGTATGCAGCAAAAGCCTTTTTGTCGAGAAGAACTCTTTGTGGCAGAGGAGAAAAAACATCTCAGACCACTTGTTATACAGCGCTTCGAGATAAAACATTATTGCCGTCTTACCGTCGGTAAAAACAATCATGTATATCTATCCGTAGATAAGCACTACTACAGTGTGCCTTACCAATATATCGGCCGTAGAGTGCAAGTGATATATACCCGTTCGATGGTCTATATATTTTCTTCAGGTAATCAGATTGCTGTCCATCCCCGGGACTATCGTCCATCTAAATACACTACCGAACGTAATCACCTATGTTCGCAGCATCAGCATTATTTAGACCGGTCTCCGCAGTATTACATTAACCGTGCCTCAAAGCATTCGGACATCTTAAAGAAACTGATACAAGGCATGTTTGAAAGTGATGTCTATCCCGAGATATTGTATAGATCCAGTGAAGGCCTGCTTCATCTAGCCAAAAATGCCGAAAAACAATCGTTTGAAAAAGCCTGTATCATAGCGATGAACAATGGAGTCTCAACCAGGCTATACAACTTTATTAAAAACTGTCTGGAAAATAAGACATATGACACTCCGGAAGCACAACCACCTCAACCGTTGCCTCCGCATAATAACATAAGAGGCCGTCAACATTACCAACAACTGGAATTATCATTTAATCATACTAAAACCAATGCAAATGAACCAAGTACAAACTCAAATGAGCCGTCTTAGATTACACGGCATGGCACAAGCCTTCCAATCTCTTACCGAGACGCGTCAGCATCTTGGGCTGACCCTGGAAGAAGGACTCGAACTACTACTGCAGGCAGAGGAACAGGAACGGGAAAACCGACGATTTAACCGACTGACCCATCAAGCCTCCTTCCGTTATAAAGCAAGCATGGAGGAGATCAAGATGGATCCTGCCAGGGGAATAGACCGTCAAGTGATAGCAACTTTAGCTATCGGAGAATATATCTCCAAAGGAGAAGCTGTCCTGATAACCGGTGCTACCGGTTGTGGGAAGAGCTTCCTGGCATCAGCTCTGGGACACCAGGCCTGCGCNCTGGGCTTTAAGGTAGCCTATTATAATACACAGAAACTGATGATGAGGATGAAGTTGAGCCGACTTGATGGAACAATTATCCGATTCTTTGAAAAACTCTCTAAGATTAATTTATTGATTTTGGATGACTTTGGGCTAACTCATCTTGATGGACAACAGCAGTTGGATCTGATGGAAATCATCGAAGACCGCCACAGCAAGGCTTCCACAATCATTGCAAGCCAACTTCCTGTCGGCAGTTGGTACGATGTAATCGGAGAGGAAACTCTTGCTGATGCGATTCTGGACCGTCTGGTTCATACTGCATACAGAATCGAGATAAAAGGTGATAGTCTTAGAAAAAACTGTAATATTGTCAGGTAAAACGTTCTTTTAAATAACCAAAATCCCAGGGGTCAATATCACCGGAATGGGGGCAATATCACCGGAATATTCAACCAACCAAATGTTCTCTATGATGGATTCGGTTGACGATGACAATGACAGCGTATTTGAGAGGTTGAGTGATGATCGGCAATGTCTTTAGCGAACCAGTGTGACGCTGCCTTTCAATATCCTGACCTTGCCATCTGACATCTTCATTTGGATGAGATAGGCATACACGCCGGGATTCATGTCCCTGCCCCGAAAAGTACCGTCCCACATTGATGTTTCCTGGTTGGCAGTAATATTGTTTGCTTCGTACAACAAAGCTCCCCAGCGATCGAATATAGCCAAACGCTCAATCAACTGTATTGCCTCACTTGGTGTAGGTCCGAAATAATCATTGATTCCGTCGTGATTGGGAGAAAAGACATTTGGAATGAAAAATTCTTCACAATTTTTGACACTTACCAATATTGTTTTTTCTGATTGTCCGCAAAGGTTAGAGGCACTTACCGTATAGCTGCCTTCTTCATTGACCGTAATAGTAGTTCCTGTAGAGCCGTCAGACCAGGTCAGGATGCTGTCGTCGGATGAAGCGCTTAATACCACGAATGTATTCCTACATATGATTGTGTCCGGTGAGGTGGTGACAGATGGCAATAATAAGACGGAAACTGACATGGAATCCTGCTTCTTGCATATACCATTGTCCACTTCTACAGAATAGATGCCGCCTTGATCTACTGTAATTGTTTGAGTGGTATCTCCGGTCGACCAATGATAATTGGCTCCCTCCTCCTGAACTGAAAGCAGGAGGGAATTGCCAATACAGATGGAAGTATCCGCGCCGAGATCTAATTGGATGGTATTGGGAATAATCTCTACCTGCATGGAATCCAGGGTAATTTTTCCACAAGTGGATATTTNTTCGAGATAAAATGTTGTCGTTTCATTGACTGTTACGGTCGGTCTTGCGATGTAAGGGTTGCTAAGACCTGATTCAGGCGTCCACTTGTACGACAGGCCATTGGTGCCTCCGTCGAGTTGTACTGTTGCAGGATCGCAATAGATAAGATCCTGGAGTTCATCCACATAAGTCGGGGTACTGAAGCAAACAGTCTGCCTGTTGTATGCATTTCCGGTGGATGCCGTAAATCCCCAGTAAGCCGATGTCTCGCCACCTAGAAATGGCCCTGCAATCGGTCCGACATATCCCAACACCTTGATGCAATCGAAATATACCGTAAATTCCTGAATATCAGCCTTCCAGGAAAAGACAACATTGTGGTTGTTAAGGTCTTCAATATTGCTGCCCAGAGAAAAGGGGCCGGTAATGGTAATGTTGGATGCGTGATCCGGATTGCCATTTCTGATCAGGGCCACATGGTCATCGGCCGGATCATTGTAGTTGGAATTTTGGTAAGTGTCGAATTCGACAATGAGCGACGGGCTTGTACCCAGATAGCCTATACCACCACCCAAGCCCGAGGAGCTGATCACTGTATCCGTCATCATGACAAAGGCAATTCCATCCGCACCTGAGGTAGTGTTGTTCTGTCGGCCGAAATTCATAGTGACCGAAATGGTAAAATCTTCCCTCAGGTTGATTTNTTGCCGGGACAATATATAGCCCTCCTGACTTTTTGCATCCGGCGTCAGATCGTAGCATTGTTCAGAAACTTTGCTGGCATTGCCCGCTATTTTGAATTGAGCATTCAAGGCGAAAAAGGATAGGACAAACAGGAAAATAAATAGCAACCTGTCTATGCCAAGCGGTATCTTATTTCTTTGCGTGTTCAAGATGGTTATGTTTTATGGAATGTGGATATGCAAATTTAAAAACCGGTGGATTAATGGAAAGTTCGGTCTTCCAATCAGTCTGCCAGTGTAATGAATTTTTAAGGCAAATTTAATATTATTATTTTATTTAAATAATAAATATCAGATATAGAATTAATTAAGTAATATAATTGCAGGTAATAAGCATTTATTCGGTTAAGGATCGGATGTTTTTGTACTTTATTGGTGTATCAATGTGTCAAAGTCTTACGGGAAAGGTGGCAGGTCAGGCGGCCGGAAGTTTTTATTAAAATTCAAATAAAAAAATAAAAAATGGCATTTCGTTCATTTCGGGCATTAGGTTTTTGTGAAAAGACTCAGATCAACGTATAAAACCTGAATGCTTTTCCTTTTGTCCAAATGTAATTACATTATTTATTTTGATATGGTTAAATATCGCATAAAATGTTGATATATTTTACTAAATGACTATTTTTGCCTTGTTTTCATCCCTTCATATATAAAAAATATTAAATGATGTTGGATTAGTAATTTTTCCGGTATCAAAATTTTAATGGTGTTTTTTTCCGGAACGTGTATTGATTGATACTAATCCGAAGAGAATGTCAGGTTTTATAATAAGTAAAATTACGATATGTCGTTTTTTAAAATTTTAAGGTTTACATTATATTTTCTGGTATTTACAACGACCCTCAACGCCCAGCCTTGGTTTAACTGGAGTTACACCGGTCCGGATACGATTGTGGTTGGTAATAATTGTCAGGGTACTTTATTTTGGGGTGGGGACAGTAAGATCATATGCACTCCGGTTAATCCNCCTGACCAGGTGGTGATCTCCAAGAAGCTGNNAGGCTCTATCAGTGGAGGCTATTTCCAGGGGCAATCTGTCCAGGCGGGAATTACAGTTACCATTACCTACGAGGCAAAAGACAATCAGGATCATACAGAGGAGTTCAGTTTTACGATATATTTTGCGGATCAAACTCCACCGGTATTTTCACCGGGATCCCTTCCACCCGACATAACGGTATCATGCAACACTACATTGCCCCCTGTCAACCTGACAGCCACCGATAATTGCACGCCGACATTCCAGATACAGATCACGCAGGAGGTAAACATCCCCGATAATGCATGTGATGGAGTATATCAACGTACATTTACTGCAAAGGATTTGGCCGGGAATACAGCTACCTATATACAGAACATCACACTGCTTCCTGATACCGAACTTCCTGTCATTGTCACTGAAGCCGGGGATTATGTATTTGATTGTTCGTCGTCGGATGCGCTGACTGCATTTCAGCTGTGGATAGATAGTCATGGTGGTGCGACAGCTAGTGACAATTGTGGTATTTCCGGGTGGACGACCATTCCTGAAAATCCGGTACTGGCTGCAGCTTGCAATGTTCCCACTGAAGTAATTTTCGTTGTAAGCGATTACTGTGGAAATAAGGATAGTACTGCAGCTACCTTCCTCATAATGGACGAAATTGCTCCGGTATTGGAGACGGAGGCTTCCGACCGGATCATTTATTGTGCTGTAGAANNAGCGATGCTTACTCAATGGCTGGATGAGTATGGTGGTGCATCAGCAAACGATAACTGTCTTGGGGAAGAATTTATTGTCAAAACATACCTCTATGAAGGGGAGTCAAAGACGATTGAAGAAATAAAGGATATATTGAACAGCCAGATGGACGGGCCTTCTCAGACTGTTGTCATCGGAGGGCAGACCTATGAGGGAGTGAGGGCTTATATACCCATGGAATTCAGGTTTGCAGACTATTGCGAGCATTACGCCTTTACATCAGCTGTATTTGCAATTCTTGATACAACGTTGCCAATCATCTGGGAGCCGGGAGTCGATACGACAACAGCTTCTTGTACGCTTGGCAACATTGACGAGGATTTTACACAATGGTATCTTAGTGGGGCCGCTGCCNNGGGGGATGACTGCGATACCATTTTTTGGGTTGGCCAGCCGGGACTTGCGGCAGCACTTGACTCTCTGCATCTTTCCGGCAATTCCTGCAATCAATCAGTGACGGTATATTTCAGGCTGTCGGATGGTAGTGGCAATCTGAGTGCTGATGGATTTGAGGCGGTATATCGTGTTAAGGATGAATCAGGACCTTATTTTCTGGTACATCCGCAGAGCCTGGGACTGGAATGTGCCGGTTCGGGAAGCAGTCAGGATTCACTGAATGCGTGGATTGAAAGAAAGGGAGATGCGGTTATAGAGGATTGCAATAACCCTGCCTGGGATCATTTTGAATGGCGTACCGGTGCAGGAGAATCCGGTAGCGGATCATTCGGTAGTGGCCCGTATCCGTCCATTGCAAACGAGGATTGCAGTCAGGCTATGGTTGTATATTTCTATGCGAAGGATGATTGTGGTTATATATCCATCGATAGCGCCTTTGTAACGATAAGCGATACACTTGCGCCCGTTGCTGATTTTATTCCTGTTGATACATCTATTACTTGCAGTCAGGCATTACCTCAGGACCAACCTGTCTTCACAGATAATTGCGGGCTGTTTGGCGAGGTCGAATACGAGGAGTCCAGCACCCAGGATCCCAATTTGCTTGCTTGTGGACACTATTCCTATACCATTACCCGGACCTGGACAGCGCATGACTTTTGCGGTAATTCAACAACCGTGTCGCAAACAATATCAGTTGTGGACACCCTTGCNCCCCAACCTGATGCGCCTTTTGTGGATCTCGCCCTGCAGTGTACCGATAATATCGAAGACTACCAGATCAACTTTTCTGATCAATGCTCCTTTGTACAAGTCAATCAGAGTGGATCATCGACGCAATCTCCGGATCATGAGGATTGCGCCCATTATAATTATGTGATCACCCAGTCCTATACGGTAAGTGATGTGTGTTTCAACACTAAGACATTTACCCGAAGCATTACATTTTCAGATGTTACACCACCGGATATTGACAATTCCGAGCCATTGGTACTGAATTGTACCGACAGNCTTCAAATAGCCCTGGTGTTAAGATCATTGGCCAGTGATATATGTTCCGATGCACTTGATTTTGAGATTTCCCGCATTGATTTGGGGGATACCTCCATTTGTTCATCCGATACATACCAGAAGTGGTTGCTGCGAGCTACAGATCCATGCGGAAATAAAGGNGAAGATACCATACTGGTCAATCTGTTGGATGGGAGCGCNACGATATTCACGCAGGAGGCTGGTGATCTGGTATTGTACTGCGATGATTTGGGTAATCTCGAAACAGATTTCAGGGACTGGATTGATCATCTCGCCGGTTCTGCTGCAGAGGATCAGTGTGGACATGTAAATGCATTCGTTGCTGTCGAAGGAAGCTATGATATTGACAATCCTGCCACCTACCCGGGTACGGCACCGGATCCTGCACTTGCCGATAAATGCCGGGATGGTCAGGTCGCACAACTTAATATTGATGTTGTTTTCTATGATCAATGTTTCAACACAGCTGTATCAAAGGCAAGATTTATCATCAGTGACACCATCGCACCCAAACTGGTTTCCTGTNNCCCGGATAAAGAGATTATCCTGGCTGCCGGAGCGTGTAATACCATCTATAATCTGGAACTTCCGGCCGTTTTTGATGCCTGTGCAAACAAAACATCTGATAGTCTGATGCAGGTTGAAGTCCCTGTTGTGTCATCACATCCCGGCAATGGTCTGACTCCGGTAAATGATGTCGAAATCGTCTTCAACGGATTGCATGCCGGTTCTTCTTTCTCTTCCTTAGGAGACACTTTACTTTTCATAGATATTGACAATGCAGATATAGAGGGGAGTGAAGAATATTTCAATATTTATGATGAAAACAATGTGTTGTTGGGCAAGACTAATCCATCAGCGACACAATGTTCCTCCTCAAGTACACAGCTTTCATTCACACAGGTACAATTCGAAGAATGGATCCGGGATGGTGTAATCCGTTTTTATGCAAGACCGAATGATCCGTCACCACTGGATGGTGGATATGCAGTCAATGACATATGCGGAGGAACCACGATTAAGTTTGCCCTTAACGTCAAATGGAATAACAACCCGACTCTCAGGTACTCTTATGCTTTGGATACATTGGCCGCATTGGACGTAGATCCGGATAATCTCCCTGCCTTGAATCTGAAGGAAGGACGTCATACCATAACATTTACAGTGACGGATTGTGGAGATAATGCAGTCTTCTGTACGCAGGAAGTTGTAATCAGAGATACGATTCGTCCGGTGATTACATGCGGCAATGATATTTCCGTGACTTTGAATGGGGTAGGCTGTGATTCCTTACTCACCATCCCGCTACCGCTTTCCATGACCGATAATTGCGGCCTTGCCAACGACTTCAATTTTACCGTTCCGGCGGATACAGCATCAGCATGGTTGACCTTTAAGGCCAATCCAAATCTTCAGAATTATATTGCACAGAACAAAACCTATACATTTACCAATATAAATGGAAATGTGACAAGTCCTGTTCTTCTCAATCTGTACATTCGGGGTGATATAGACAGTGGTGGTGAATATTTTACGGTGTATGGTGAAGATGGTGAAGTCTTGGGAACAACTGAAGCGGGAGGTGGTAATGTGCTTACCGGCAACTGCTCCAAAGTATCAACTGCATATTTCAATATTCCGGCGGCCAAGTTCAATGCCTGGGCGGTGGATGGGAAGATTACCTTCAATGCCGTATCAAATATCAATTTCGACATACCTCCGGGTAATGTTCTGAGTGGTATCAACCCATGTGGATCGGTTCCCATCAACCAGGATGGTCAGGTGGATAGCATTAGTTTTATGTTCATGCAGCTGAAATATACCACGTTTTCGCCGCCTTCCTATTTTGCTACGGGCGCAACATCGATTCCTTACAGTGAACTTCAGCCGCCCTACGATGCTCCTAAATACAAGTTTAATGCAGGAACTACGTATTTCTCATATACGATTTCGGATATTTCAGGGAATACGGATACATGTACAATCAAAGTCGAGGTCAGGGACACTATTGCACCGGAGGCTGTGTGTAAGTACGCCACTCTACGTCTGCATCCGAGCGGTATCTTCCCGGGCAAGCTTACTCCTGAGATGATTGATGGAGGAAGCTTTGACAATTGCAGGATAGATACCATGTTTGTTACCGATCGACTATATACCTGTGCAGATATAGGTACACAGCCTGAAGTGACCCTGTATGTCCAGGATCCGGTAGGATTGATTGATTCGTGCAAGACTCAGATATTGATCGAAAAGGCATTGTTGGAACCCGGCTACAGTCTTGGCCTGTGTGACAAGGATACCTTGCGGTTGTTTGCCAATATGCCTGATTTGAACTTGTTTGATCAATATATCTATCAATGGACAGGTCCCAATAATTTTTCGTCCAACGTACAGAATCCTGTCATCCCGAGTGCCAATTCCAATCACTCAGGATCGTATAGGCTGCAGGTGACCGGCTTCAACGGCTGTGGCGGTGAGGGTGTTGTCCAGGTGTTTATTAATGATGAGATCAACACACCGATCATTTCTACTAAAGATACAGTTGTCTGTGATGGTAGCAACATTGTATTAAACACCCAGACATATTCAGGCAATATCAAATACAGATGGTATGAAGGCTTTGCGCCGGATGGTGTGCTTATTGACTCTACCATTGTTCCGCAATTGACTCTTCAGCGCCCGCCNGGGGAGTATTTCTTTTATATTGTTGTATCTGAAAATGCCTGTGTAAGTAATCCTTCATCATCGACTTCAGTCGAGGTGGTGATCAATCCGGTAGCCATAGTTGATGACGCAAGCATCAGCATTTGCGAAGGCGGTAGCATAAGANNCTTGGGGCCGCTTGGTACCGATTACAGTTACCAATGGACAGGCCCGAATGGTTTTAAGTCCAATGAACAATATCCTCCGGTCATCAGTCCCGCTACCCTGAGCAATGCCGGTTTGTATTCCCTGGTGGTAAGTTTGCAAAATTGTAAATCCGCTCCGGAAAAAGTTTCGGTGACTGTCTCTCCAAGACCTGANAAACCGGCACCTACCTCCAATTCTCCGGTGTGTTCCGATTCGGAATTGGTTTTGACTTCCAATATTTCCTCAGCAATAGACACCTTTGTATGGAAACGGCCGGATGGCACTTTGATAACGACGACATCCAACCCATTGACAATAGATTCTGTCGACCAGGGAGCCAACGGTTTGTGGACTCTTACAATTAAATCTGGCGGATGTGCTTCGTTGGAATCAGATGCCATCAAAATCGAAGTTACGCCAAATACGACGGTGGAGATTCATTACGAAGGTCCTGTATGCGAAGGGGATAGTGTACGGTTGGAGACAAATGATTTTCCCGGAGCAGCCTACAAATGGACCGGTCCGAATGGATTTTCCTCTACCTTGGCAGATCCGACGGTTAAGGCCGCTCCCGGAACCTATGCTGTAACCATTGTAACTGCGGCAGGGTGCGTTTTCAAGGGAGCTACAACGCTTGATCTGAGGCAAAAGCCGCAAATAATATCCCTGACAACCAATGCGGTTGATTGCAGGTTCCCGGATGAGATCATCACATTCGATTATATTACCAATATACCGGAGCAGGAGTTGAGCTTCGACTGGCGCGGACCCGGAGGATTCATGAGTACAGAAGCTCATCCGGCCGCCGTTGCCGCTCAGCTTGTCAACGGCGTATACTCTGTGATAGCCACTTCCAGGGATGGATGTGTTTCTGATACAGCCAAAGTCACCATCTCCGGTTCAGTGGCACCGGAAAAACCAATCATTCAGGGCAGAGACAGGCTTTGCTCGGGAGATACCCTGACCTTATCAGCAAGCAATCTTCCTGTGGTGGGCAAATATTACTGGGAGACACCAAACGGAACAATCACAACGACATCCAATCAACTGACGATTGTCAATATTCAGCCTTCCAATGGCGGTGCATTTTCGGTAATCTATGATTCAGGCAACTGCCGATCGAGGCCTTCTGATGTCTTTGAGGTGAAGGTTGTCAAAACTCCGGACAAACCGGTGATTGTGGGTGACCCGACTATTTGCCTTGGAGATTCCATAGTATTGCAGATAAGCAATGCGCCGGACTTCCAGTATAATTGGGCAGGCCCTGGCGGGATAACCTCAAGTGATAAAAAGTGGGTAATATTTCCTTCGCAGCAAAGCAATGCCGGGAATTACCTATTGACACTGGTCAATGAAGGTTGTGTGTCCAAGACATCTGATCCCTTTGCATTGACGATTATCTTACCACCACCTGCACCAAAGATAGTAGATCCTGCACAGGAGTTTTGTGTCAGCGGAACAAGCCAATTGGTTACCCTGTGTATCGATGAATCAACGGCTACTCCGGGTGCGAGTTATGCATTTTACAACACAGGCCGACCCAAGGCTATTGCCGGACCGACCAATGCACTGTGTGCCAACATCACCAACTTTAGTCAACTCAACGATGGCGTCAATGTCCTTTATGCAACCGCCACCCTGAATACATGCACATCGACCCAAGGCATACCGGTTCAGATTACAATCAACTTCCCGCCGGAAGAATTTGCAGTAACAGGTAAGGTAAAGGTTGCCTGCGAAGGCAAGCAGACAACATTATCAGCGAAGCGACCGGATTTCTCTACGGGAACCTGGAAATCTCTGACGGCAAATACGGTGATTGTTGATCCTTCAGATCCAAACACAGAAGTGTCCGGATTATCTGTTGGAAAGAATGTATTTGTATGGAGTCTGGATTACAACAACTGTAAGGATTTCTCTCGGGACACGATGATTGTTTGGGTTTCTGATGAATTGAAAGCGGTCAATGATGTCTATCGTACTTATGAGGCAACCGGGCTTCAATTGGATGTACTGGCCAATGATATTTTCAATGTACCGGTAGTGCTGGAGGTGGAAGACGGACCACTTTACGGAACGGTTAGTATCAAGGACGGCAATACACTGGAGTATGCACCACTCCCCGGCAAAGACTATGATGTGATTACTTACAGGATCTGTGCAGCAGGATGTCCTCAGTTATGTGCGACTGCTAAGGTGACTATTGATATTGATGCTCTTAATGATTGCCGTGTTCCGAATATTATTACACCGAATAATGACGGAATCAATGATTTCCTTCGGATACCCTGTCTTGATAGTTTTGTGGGCAATACTTCAAGCATAACTATTTTCAACGAGTGGGGAAGTCAGGTTTTCGAAGCGTCACCCTATCTGAATAATTTCGACGGAAAATACAAAGGAAGTGACTTGCCTCCCGGGACTTATTTCTACATCTTTGACAAGGGAGACAGGNNGCCTGTCCAGAAAGGATTCTTAATCATTAAAAGGTAAAGTCACGTGATGGAAACAATGAATACAGATAAAACGAACGTATTTGCAAATGATACNAAAAGAAATCTCAATGGTATGAAGATGAAAATTGGAGAGACCGGCGGTGGCATATTCGATCTATCCGGGATCAAGGCGTACATTTTGAACCAAAAGGTACTGCTGGTGATGGTGTCTGTCCTTCTACTGTCCGGCACCGGATTCAGTCAGCAGGAAAGGCAATATAGCCAGTTTATGTACAACAAGCTGGCTATCAATCCTGCCTTTGCAGGNGCNCTGCCTTCCACCACATTCAATGCCTTATACCGTAATCAATGGATGGGTTTTGAAGGGGCGCCGACTACACAGGCATTGTCGGCAAACTTTCCTTTTCTGAGGCAGCGGGTTGGGCTGGGAGCCAACCTGATCAGGAGTACCATTGGCATCTCAGAAATGTGGACATTAAGTGGAATGTATGCATACAGATTACCCCTGGGCAATGGATACATCAGTGGAGGAATGGAAGGCAGCCTCAGATATTACGGTGTGGATTACAACAGTCCGTCATTACGTGCTGATCAGAACCTGGCCTCAGACAATGCCCTGATCGTGGAAAATACCAGGGCCATCGTACCAAATGTCGGACTGGGAGTATATTATTCCGACAAGAATTTTTATGTCGGATTCTCCGCGCCCAGAATTTTAAGGTCAAGGATTGACTTTAAAAACGATTTGCTGATATCGAGGGAGGTGACACATTTTTACTTGATGACAGGTTATTCGTTGGAGGTGGCTGAGAGTGTCTCGCTGACACCGCAGCTTAATGTGAAGTATGTCAGGAACAGTCCACTGAGCATAGATGCCAATATGATGGTCGATTTTGGAATGAAGTACAACGCCGGTATTTCCTACCGTAGCGGTGGAGTATATTCATCCAGCGGAGAATCTATCGATATCCTGTTTGGGATGAAGATTGTTGAGCCTGTATTTCTGGGTCTGGCATACGATATTCAACTGGGCAATCTGGGTAAATATTCCAATGGAAGTATCGAATGTTTTCTGAGGTATAGCTTGCCGGCCAAGGAGGATATGGAAGTTCAAAATCCAAGGTTTTTCTGATAAATGATGATTTTTAGATTGAGAATGGGATCTTGCATGAGACACAGTTTCATGGTAACAGTCGGGATATTGATGTATTCGTGCTTGTTTGCTCAGAGTACGGATGTTTTGACTGACATTATGAATAATCAACTGGAAAATTATTTTGTCGTCAATCAAAAGGAGATTAATTCAGGTGCACTGGAATTTTCGCCCGCCATTTGGAAGGATAGTCTGGTATTTGTTGCCAATGGAAGGAAGATTCGGGGAAGATCAGCCGCTGANGGGAAAAAGCTATTCAGGATATTCAAAGCATCTATAAGCGAGGATGGGACATTGAAGGACGATGGCCAGTTTTCCGATTTATATTCCGAGTATAATGANGGNCCTCTCTGCTTTAATCATTCGGGAGATAAGGTCTACTTTACAAGAAATATTAAGGTTGTTGATGAGCATGACAAAACCCGATTAAATCTCAATATTTTTTATTCTGAAAGAATTGATGGCCAATGGAGTGAGCCTATAGCATTTTTGGTGCCTGGCGCCGATATCAATTATTGTCATCCTGCTATCAGTCCGGATGGCATGCATCTGTATTTCTCTTCCAACCGGCAAGGTGGATATGGCAATTACGACCTTTATAGAGTGGATAATGTCGATGGCAGTTGGTCAGAACCTGTCAATCTCGGCCCTGAAATCAATTCCGCTTCCAATGAATTATTTCCAACCTTGCTTTCCCGGGACATCCTCTCGTTCAGCTCCAATAGGCCCGGCGGTACCGGTGGCTTCGACATTTATTTGGCAAAAATATTCAGGAAGACATCTATTGAAGTCACACGCCTCCCTGCTCCCATCAATAGTGAAAGTGATGATATGAGTCTCATATTGACCGGAGACAACAGTAAGGCATATTTTTCTTCTGCACGTCANGGNGGGAAAGGCATGGACGATATTTATCTTCTGCAAATCACTCCCGGAACAGAGCCTGTCGTAATCCAACAGACACTGGTGATAGTGGATAGTGTAAGGGTTCAGCGTTTGCAGGATGCAAGATGTGTTTTGAAAACCCTTGCAGGTGATGTCGTAGCGGATGGCGTTACGGATCGCAATGGTAGTCTCCAGGTGAGTGTGACCAANGGGCGCCGGTATATGCTGGAGGTAGAGTCACGGAACTATCTGCCATATCAATCCCCTTTGTGGGGTGGTGAGAATAAAACAGTGAGGCTGCAACCTTTGCCATGCCTTACTGTGAATGGATTTGCTCTGGAACAGGAAACCAATAAGTTATTAAGAGATGCGGAAATTGTATGGGTCAATGATTGTGGAGAACCTGAGATAAAGGTTGTTTCCGACAGCATCGGCCGATTTGAGCTTTGTGTTCCACCCAATTGTTCAGGAGTCATCATTGGCCGAAAGGAAGAATTCAACACAGTACGGGTTCCTGTCCCGGCTTTGAACGAGAATTTGACCATCAATGTCAATTTCTCCATGGTTATGCTTTCTATTGTCAGGGAGCCGATCCGAAAGGGAGTGAAGCTGATTCTTGATAATATTTATTATAACTTTAATGAATCGACCATCCGGCCTTCTACGGATCGTGAACTGAACGAGCTGGCAATATTGATGAAGCAATATCCGAAAATGAGGATAAATTTAATCGCCCATACCGACTCCCGCGGAGATGCCAATGCCAATCTGACTCTTTCAATCAACAGGGCCATGGAAGCCAAGAAATACCTGGTGGAAAAAGGAATAGCTGAAGACAGGATTGAGACGGAGGGAAGAGGGGAAAGCCAGCTGCGCAATCGGTGTAAGGATGGAGTCAATTGTACAGAGGAAGAACATCAGTACAACAGAAGGATCGAAGTCAAAATATTGGAAATATGAGCAGCTATCCATAGCCATTGCTTACCTTTGCACCTTCTAAATCCAAACCATGTCGAATAAAAACAAGCTTCAAAGATTTGCTGAGATAGCTGTCCTGCCCAATGTATTGGAGAATTTTGATTTTCACGACCCGCACGTGGCGGATACCTCCGGCAATAGAGTTGATATCAAGGGGCATTGGAACCGTTTGATGTTTGAGCGTGACCTGCCCATAGTGCTTGAACTAGCATGCGGGAAGGGTGAATACACGACCCATCTTGCAGTAGCTGACCCTGANAAAAATTATATTGGAATTGATATTAAAGGAGCCAGGATTTGGAAAGGTGCTACCATGGCACATGACCAAGGGTTGAAGAACGTGGCCTTCTTGCGAACACGGATTGAATTGATCCGGTCATTNTTTGAAAAGAATGAAGTTTCAGAGATATGGATCACCTTTCCCGATCCATTCCTGAGGGCCNNGAAATTCAATCGGCGCCTGACTTCTAATGCCTTCCTGGACAGATATACAGGAGTTCTTGTNCCCGGTGCAATCCTTCATCTCAAGACAGATGATCCCACCCTGTACAAATTCACACTCAAAGTCCTGGAAAACCGGAAAGATTATGAGATAGTCGAGCATACGGATGACTTCTACAAGGATGAGATGCCTACGCCGGAAACGCATTTGCTGACCTTCTATGAGCAGCAACACCTGGCTCAGGGTAAGAAAATTACCTATATCAAATTTAGATACCAGGGATGATCCCGGATCAATGTATCATTTACCGGTCAACTTTTGCCATTGATAAAGGCATACTTCAACCCGGGAGTAAAATGGAACCGGAGCGGTGTCATGTGAAGATAAGGAAGTCGGACTGAAATGGCGGAAAACAAAAAAGCCGGACAACTGATAGCTGCCCGGCCATATCTTTATCTTGTCAGAATCAGATGGAAGCGATGTGCCTGGTAAGGCTGCTCTTTAGGTTAGCGGCCTTGTTCTTGTGGATGTTGTTATGCTTGGCCAATCTGTCAACCATGCTTATTACTTTAGGTAACAAGGTTGTTGCTTCTGACTTGTCTGTCAGATCTCTTAGCTTCTTGATCATGGTACGTGTTGACTTTTTGTAGTACCTGTTCTGGATACGTTNTTTAGCATCCTGTCTGATTCTCTTCAATGATGACTTGTGATGTGCCATACAAAATATTAATTTAAAAGTATCTTTTTAATCCAATGGAGCGCAAAGGTAAAATTAATTTTTGAATTAGGAAATAAATTTTTAACAGTATTTCATATATGGAAAATGTTAATTTTGCGTTTCGCTTGCTATAATTGAATTTCAGACGTCAAAAACTACCCCTTTCTGCTTTAAATGAGGCTTTCAAGTGTTAATGTTTAGCTAAATTTAGTAAATATGCACCTTGCAGGCAAAAATAAAAGTTTAAAAGTGTGCAAGAAACCAAATATAGGCCTATCTTTGCCTCATTAAAAAATTTAATAATAACTAAAACAATTCAATCATGAACAAAGGAGATTTGATCAACAAGATTGCAGATTCTGCAAAGATCACCAAAACTCAGGCTGGAAATGCTCTTGATGCTACTATCAAAGCTATCTCTTCTTCTCTGAAGAAAGGTGACAAAGTTACTTTGATCGGTTTCGGTACTTTCTCTGTTTCTAAGAGAAGCGCTAGANNACTGGTAGAAACCCTCAGACTGGCAAAGAAATCAAAATTGCTGCTAAGAAAGTTGCAAGATTCAAGCCAGGTAAGAGCCTTGCTGATACAGTTGCTTCCGGTAAGTAATCAGAAGACACTGAAAGAGATTAAAGGGCGATCCGCAAGGGTTGCCTTTTTTTCTTCAATAGATCGCCCAGGTGACAGAGTTGTTTGAGGGAATCAATACGCAGGTTTCTTATTTGATTTTGTAGAAGACAATCCGGTCATTTATCTTGTCATTAGGCATTTACCGTACATTGTTGTCGCAAATTTCATACCTTTGTGATGAAATGTCCGGATACATAGGAAATATATATAAGCGTTTGTCTGAAGACCGGCGCACGGTCAAAAACGGTTCGCTGTACTCATCGATCCGGATAAACTACGCATGTCCAACCTGGACCGGGTACTGAAGGCCTCGGTGGATGCAGGTGTAGACTATTTCTTTATCGGGGGTAGCCTGATAGTCAGCGATGTTCTGGATCAGTTGCTCATGTCCATTCGTCAGGCGACCAGTATACCAACAGTTCTATTTCCGGGCAATTCTTATCAATTGAGTTACAAGGCTGATGGCATCCTGTTCCTGTCCTTGATATCAGGTCGCAATCCTGAATTATTGATTGGCAATCATGTATTGGCAGCGCCCTACCTTAAGTTCAGTCCACTTGAAATCCTTCCGACCGGCTACATCCTGATCGATGGGGGTGTTAATACAACCGTAAGTTATATCTCCAACACCCGGCCGATCCCGGCAAATAAGCCGGATATAGCGAGTTGTACGGCGATGGCCGGCGAGATGTTGGGCCTGCGCCTGATCTTTATGGATGCCGGAAGCGGTGCGCTAAACCCGGTGCCTGCGGAAATGATATCGGCTGTCAATAATGTAATCAGCTCCCCGCTGATTGTCGGAGGCGGTATACGCACCCCGGAGGCGGCAAGGGAGGCGGCACGGGCCGGAGCAGACCTGATAGTCGTGGGTAATGCCATAGAAAAGATCCGGGCCTGATTGAAGATATCGCTTCGGCTATTCATACATCAAGGACAATTTCCTCCCTGTGAAGGGCATAGTCACCAAATCTACCGGTTCCTGGTATACTGTTCGGTCTGAACANGGAGAACATCTTGAATGCCGCATCGTTGGCAAGTTCAGACTGAAGGATTTTGAACTGACCAATCCCGTGGCAGTAGGTGATGAGGTGGAGTATAAATGGGATGAAGTGGAAGGAAAGGGTGTCATAACCAGGATTGGACCGCGAAGAAACTACATCGTCCGCCAGTCACCGCGCATGAAGCACAACCTCCACCTGATTGCATCCAATATCGACCAGGCCGTATTGATTGTCACCATTGTCCAGCCGGATCTCAAGCCCGGCTTTGTCGACAGATATCTCCTCATGACGGAGCCACACGATATACCGGCCATCATAGTCTTTAACAAGTCCGACCTATACGATGAGGGGGCCACAGCTTTGCTCGACTATTTCCGCAATCTGTACGAGAATATCGGTTATGAAACCTTCGCCGTTTCTGCCTTGAAGCACGATGGCCTGGAAGCCCTGAAGTCGCGCCTCATCGGCCGGACAACCCTCATCGGAGGCCAGTCAGGAGTCGGCAAAAGCAGCCTGGTCAACGCCATGTTCTCAGGATTTGATCTCAGGACAGGTGAGATATCGGATTACAGTGGCAAAGGTGTACATACAACTACCTTCGCAGAAATGTACCCACTCGAAGAGGGAGGCTCTATCATAGATACGCCCGGTATCAAGACCCTGTCTTTCAACAATCTCACGCCGATGGATGTTGCTCACAACTTTAGGGAAATATTCAAGATGTCAGAACATTGCCGTTTTGGCGGGTCTTGCACGCATAGGAATGAACCCGGTTGTGCAGTGCGGGAAGCCGTAGACAATGGCATTATCAATGAGATCCGGTATCAGAATTATCAGGCCATCATCGATGAGCTGAATGAGCAAAACTATTGGGAACGAAAGAAAAAGATGTAACCTTGACTGTATGCTTTGCGTACATTTTTTATAACAAATCATGTTATGGATTGGAAAGTTGAAGATAATCAGTTGAGAAAAGAGTTCCGGTTTTCTGATTTCAAGGCGGCAATGGCCTTTATGCAGTTGGTGGCATTTGAAGCTGAATTCCTCGGACATCATCCGGAGTGGACCAATGTGTATAATACAGTGTGTATCAGACTGTACACACATGATGCCGGAAATGTTATCACAGACCGTGATCATCGTTTGGCAGATGCTATTGACAGGATTTACACCGATTATTTTGCTTAAGATAACGAGTTTTTAAAGTCGATGGTCAGAGGCCTGCCTTTGGTCTATTTGTTCCAAATCGTGTATATATGGGACTGTCGATTTTNTTTAGTCAATGGGGTGGATTTGATATGGCGGAGNNCCGAAAATGANNAAAGCTCGGTTTTCCGGGGCGTAATACCGGATGTTCCTTCGGTATTATCATGGTCCATGACAACAAGCCACTTTCTTTTTTCGATGACAATAACCAAAGGGTGTTTACAGAGAGTATTTCCATGGGCGTTATCTATACCTTTTTCTGTTTCAGAGTCCGGGGATGAATCCTTTTTGTAATTGGTGTAATTTTGCAACTTTAGAAAGGCGGGATTGTTACCTTGCATGATGCTTTCTGTGTGAATGCTGAAAGGTTTGCCGGCATTTCTTAGCCGCGACTATATTTATATTGATAATGAAAAGATTCATGACCAGACCNTTTTTTATATCCCTGATCCTTACATTATCAGGAATTATTTTTCTNTTTTCTTCAACCAAAAACGATACCGGCGCGCACCAAAGCATATACGATTTTAATGCCACAACCTTAGATGGCGCTCCTTTCCATTTTGCTGATCTGAAAGGCAAAACCATCCTGGTCGTCAACACAGCAAGTAATTGTGGATTTACACCGCAATTTGAAAGTCTTGAAGCCTTGTACCGGAAATATGCCGACCGCGGTTTAGTTATTGTCGGATTTCCGTGTAATCAGTTCGGAGGCCAGGAACCCGGCGGGAAAGAAGAAACAGAGAAGATATGCTTTGCCAAATATGATGTAACTTTCCCAATGATGGAGAAGACAGATGTCAATGGTCGAAATGCTCATCCACTATTCGTTTTCCTGAAGGACCGGCTTCCCGGCTTTCCCGGAAAGAAAATCAAGTGGAACTTTACCAAGTTTCTGATCAACGCTGAAGGCAAGCCGATTAAAAGGTTTGCTCCCTGGGATAAGCCTGAGAAAATTGACCATTATTTAGAGAATCATATCTGGAAGAAATAGATCAATTGTCAGGATCTTTGTCAGGTTTCAATTTCGCTTTTTGCAGGTCAGTATCCACTACCAAAAACTGTTGGTGACTTGAATCCTGCTCATAATAAAATCCTCAATGCATCAAAAAGCTTATCGAGATCAGCTTGTTCGTTGAATCCATTGATTGAATACCGGATATAGAACTGATCACCCTGGGCCATCACGGGAATTTGGATATTAAATGTACGATACAACCTGTCATGTAGTGCCTGGCTATCCGTTGTATCTATTTGCGCGGCATACATCTGTGCTGTAAAATCATCATTGATTGGTGCGATTGGCAGATGGCCTGTGATGGTTGTCAGGGTTGATGCATTCTNTTGCACTAATTTACGACATTCGGAAGCGACTGACCGCCAATTGTGTTCTTCCATAAAGCGTATCGCGGCAGGTATCGTGCAGAAGGCCGACAGATCACGTGCGCNCTGCACTTCATGATAATCCAGGAAACGGGAGGAAGAGGGCGCCACTGCTTCATAGCCCCAGCTGATGATTATCGGGTCGAAGAGATCCTGAAGTCCCTTTCGGATATACAGAAATGAAGAGCCTTTCGGCGTCATCATCCACTTATGTGACGCTCCGGTGTATATATCCGCTCCCATCTGCCTAAGGTCCACTTCTACCTGGCCGGGTCCGTGGGCGCCATCGACAAAGGTCATGATGCCGCGTTCCCGGGCAAGNNGGCAGATCTCTTCCACAGGCAAACGCAGGGCCGTAGAGCTTGTGATGTGACTGATGAAGATTAGTTTTGTCCTGTCATTGACACCGGCCATAAATTGCCGGATGAAATCTTCCTTATCTTCTAAAGGGAAGCGAATTGGCTGTTGTCGGTATATGGCACCTCTTTNTTTACAATAGTATCGCCATGTACGATCACACGCACCATATTCGATATTGGTAGCCAAAACCTCATCACCCGGCTTCAGATCGAGGCTTCGCGCCACAATATTTACCGCATACGACGGGTTGGTGACACACACCACGTCATCACCATCGCAATTGAGGTAGCGGCCGAGGGCTTNCCTGGATTCCTTTAGGTAGTGAGGGCTTTTATCTATTATAAATGCGACCGGTTCTTCTTCCATTTCCAGCTGGAATCGTTGATATTCTTCCAGCACAGGCCGGGGGCATGCGCCGAATGATCCGAAATTGAGGAAGGTTACATCGTCCCTCAGTAGGAAAAACTGTTTGAGGCTGTTCATCATTTCAATTTTAAAGTGAATGGTTATTCACGCCATTGTACCTTGGTAGAGATGTCTTCCCTTTTTGAAGCAGGCAGTTCTACGTCGGTGTAGCCCATGTAGAAAAGACCGATACATTTCTGATTGTCCGAAAGACTCAAAAATGGTTGTAAATGATTGATAATACCCGGAGTAGACCAATACGATCCGATGCCTAAGGCGGTTGCCATCAGCCACATGTTCTCCACTGCGGTTGCTGTCGAAGCGATTTCCTCCCATTCAGGCAGAAGGTGTGGATGACTCTCCATGACAATGGCGATGACTGCAGCTGATCTGGCAGGCTTTTGCTCCATATCAATCATTTTGCGTTCCGAAAATTTCTCAGGTGAAGTATGGAGTTTATAGAGCCTGGCTATCTCTCTGCCCAGTTCTTTCAACGATTCACCCGTAAATACGATGAAGTGCCACGGTTGGGTCAATTTATGTGTAGGGGCGTAATTGGCACTGTCGAGGATGACTTCAAGGGTAGTGCGGTCGATTTTTTTATCATTATACACGGGCGGCATGACGCTTCTCCTTCGTTGGATGATATTTCTGAGTACTTCTGCTTCTGATGTCATTGGTTACTTTTTAGGTAAAAATTTTATTTCCTGCTTTAGATTTTGTTCGTATAGCCTGATTTTGGGGTAAAAGAAGATTTGGTATTTTGAAGAACATCAAATCGGACAGAAGGTTGTCCGGAATGGTTAACTGATGTAAAACATTGTGTACAATAGCATCAGATTGGCACGAATCATTCTAAAAGTAATTTAGGTGGGAATGTATGAATTCCTTACAACCATTGTTTTTTAGCCAATAAATGCATACAATTGTCTTGATATGGACCTACAACGTCCTGTCGCCTCACCGACTTTTTGAATCGCCAAAGGATGCGTTTACCTTTTTATTAAATCGCGAAATGGCAAGCAAGACCACGAAATCTCCCTTCGAGCCTGGATGCATTTCATCAGATATAGAAAATAATTGAATCATCCTGCGCAGAAGAAAAGAGCCACATAGGAATGCCACCTGCCATCCTGTAAACGGGCCTTTTCATCTGTTGAATAAAGCCTGTTAATCGCTTAGGTTGATGTCGTGCAATAAAACATCTTTTCCACAAGGGTGGTGCAATCTGCCATGATATATCAGAAACCTTCGATGGTACCATCGCCCTTGGCCGGGTCGGTACCGCCCTGAAGGCTGTTGTCAGGCAGAACTTTGATGCAGTCCAGTTTGCCTAGAGCCGATACCTCTTTGACTACGTGGCCCATCGTTTTCAACTGACTGATGATCTCCCGGCTGAATTTCCCCCTTTCGAGATAGATTTCGTCAGGAAGCCACTGGCTATGCATTTTAGGGGCGAGGACTGCCTCTTCCATGGTCATACCGAAGTCGATCAGGTTGACAATAGTCTGCAGGTTGGCGGTGATGATGGTAGATCCTCCGGGTGTGCCTATGACGGCATACAATCGCCCGTCCTTACTGACTATTGTGGGGGACATGCTGCTGAGCATGCGCTTGCCGGGTTGGATGCTATTGGCATATCCTCCTACCAGACCGAATTGATTAGGTGTACCGGGCTTTACACTGAAGTCGTCCATCTCATTGTTGAGCAAGAATCCGGCGCCCTTAACCACGAGTTTTGATCCATAGTTTCCATTGAGGGTGGTGGTTATGGCGACAGCATTGCCTTTGGCATCGACGATGGAGAAGTGGGTGGTCTCAAAGCTCTCGATTTTGTCCACATGACCTGCCTTTATTTTCTTGCTGGGTGTGGCCTTGTTCATATCGATGTTGCCGTATTTCTCCCGAATATATTTCTCTGAGAGCAGTGTCCTGATGTGATTGTCCACAAAATCAGGATCGCCCAGATATTCAGATCTGTCGGCATAGGCGCGTCGGTTGATTTCAGTCAGACCGTGGATATACGGAGCAGTATTATGACCTTTTTCACTGAGGTGGAGCATCTCCATAGCTTCGAGTATTTGTGCTATCAGTACTCCGCCACTGGAGGGTGGAGGCATCAGGCATAATTCAAAACCTTTATAGGTCGAAACAATGGGTTCCCGCCATACAGAGCGGTAACTGTCGAGGTCCTTTTGGGTGATCAGTCCTTGACATTCATTCGAAGTATTGATGATATCAACGGCGACACGACCTTTGTAAAAGCCATCGCGTCCGTAATCTCTGATATCCCGGAGGGTAGCTGCCATATCTTTCTGGATGAAGAGGTCGCCCGGTTCCACTTTTACGCCGAATGCCGTCTTGAATCCCGATACTGAATCTATCAATGCCGCATATTCATTCATATGAGCAGCTTCATTTTNTGTCAGGATGACGCCATTTTCTGCCAGGTTGATAGCCGGTTGGATTAATAGGTGCCAGGGTAAGGTGCCTTTTTCCTTGTGTAGGGTCCACATTCCGTCCACAACTCCCGGTACGCCTGCGGCGAAGATGCCCAACAGGCTTTTGTCAGGGACAACCTTACCTGAAGCATCGAGGTACATATCTGTCGTGGCAGACAGTGGCGCTTTCTCCCTGAAGTCCAGGGCCAGCATCTTTCCGCTTGCATCCCTCCCTGTCATCAGGCCGCCACCGCCGATATTTCCGGCTCTGGGATAGACAACAGCAAGGGCGAATTGAGTGGTGATCGCTGCATCATAAGCATTGCCGCCTGCTTTCAGGATCTCGATCCCGGCTTTGGCGGCTGCAGGGTGACTGCATACGACCATGGAGTGCATATCTTTGGCATGATTTTTGCTTGAATGATGCATGGAGGCACAGGATATCAAGGTAAGACAGATTGATAGTGCCGTCAGTATATAGATTATTCGCATGATTAAGATAGAATTGTATTGCTAAGTTGACCCTTTTTCCGGAATCAAAAGGCATCCTAATACTTTTATTTTAGAAAAATCGTTTAAACCAATACATTTGCATTATCGTAATTGTTTATGAGGCATATTCATATTTTAATACTTTCACTAATGCTGTCTGCTGTTGCGTTGGAAGCGCAAGTCAAATACAGCAATGAATTCCTGTCCATAGGCGTAGGAGCGCGTTCTTTGGCGATGGGAGGTGCCATCAGCGGTTCGGTGAATGACGTGACCTCCAACTTTTGGAATCCTGCCGGTCTGAGCAGGATTGATGCCGGTTTTCAGGTAGCAGCCATGCATACTTCATGGTTTTCAGGTGTGGGCAATTATGATTACATCGGATTGGCAAAGACATTGGGCAATAACAGGGCGCTTTCGGTCGGAGTCATTCGTTTTGGCATTGACGGAATACCCAACACACTTGGCTTGATCGATGAAAATGGTGAGATCAATTACGATCGCATCAAGTCTTTCAGCGCAGTTGATTACAGTATTTTTGGTTCCTATGCCGCTGCCCTGAAAAATACAGCCTGGCGAGTCGGTGGAAGTGTTAAGGTAGTGACCCGGAGCATTGGTACCTTTGCCAATGCCATAGGTTTCGGAGTGGACTTCGGAATTCAACATGTCGGTGAGAAATGGTACTTTGGCGTCATGGGCAAGGATATTACCACCACTTTCAACACCTGGAAAGGCACTTTTACCGAAGATGAGAAAGCAGTTCTTGTCGCTACAGGTAATGATGTCATCGTGAAAGGCACAGAAATTACGCGTCCTACAATCATCCTTGCAGGTGGAGTCAATACCCGGATTGGCAAGCATGGTGGACTTTTGTTTGAGCTCAATCTGGATGCCACTACCGATGGCCGTCGTAATGTGCTGATCAGTGCAGATCCGGTCTCCATCAATCCACATCTCGGTGTGGAGTATCGGTATAAGCAATTGTTNTTTCTCAGAGGCGGTGTCAACAATATTCAGCAGGTGACCGATTTTACCACTGACAAGAAGTCATGGACCTTACAGCCCAATGTCGGTTTAGGAGTGCAATTGGGCAGTATTCTGATTGACTATGCCCTGACCAATATCGGCAATGTTTCTGATACCAGGCTTTCCCATGTGTTTTCTCTCCGATTGGACTTTACGCCAAAGGATAAGAGGTAGGCCGGATTTGACATAGTTGTCATGCCAATGTGATTTTCCGTGATTGTTTTAGTGTGTATTGAGGGAAGAAGGTAGTGCCTGCATGTACTTTCCATATCCGCGAGGCTATAATCCGTCCTATTGCAATTTTGTAAGATGCTCATTGTTGCACGATGCGGTTTCATAAAGATTTATTCTTTAATGGATTTATTCCCCAGTAGTTCCCTCATTGTACTTTTTCCTCCTCCCAAGTCGTGAATTATAGTAATTTTGCGGTGAATATTCCGTTAATATCGATATGAGACTTGTTGCTAAGGACCTGATGAAGATGTATGGCAAGCGCCAGGTTGTCAAAGGTGTGTCCTTGGAGGTTGAGCAAGGTGAAATAGTANNGAACCTTGGACCAAATGGGGCCGGGAAGACTACTTCGTTCTACATGATTGTCGGATTTATCAAGCCCAATGGTGGCAAGGTATTCCTGGAGGATGAGGAGATTACCCTCCTGCCTATGTACCGTCGGGCGCAGAAGGGTATTGGTTATCTTCCGCAGGAAGCCTCTGTGTTCAGAAAACTCAGTGTCGAGGATAACATCAAGGCTGTCCTGGAAATGATGCCTTATACAACGGAACAACAGCGTGACAAATTGGAGTCGTTACTGGATGAGTTTGGCCTCAATAGAGTTAGGAAAAGCAATGGCGACACCCTGAGTGGTGGAGAACGCCGACGCTGTGAGATAGCACGCGCCCTGGCAACGGATCCCAAATTTATCCTGTTGGACGGTTCNTTTGCCGGTATCGATCCGATTGCTGTGGAGGACATTCAATACATTGTCGCCAAATTGAAGACNAAAAATATAGGTATCCTGATCACAGACCATAATGTCCAGGAAACTTTGTCCATTACGGATCGGTCATACCTGATGTTCGAAGGAAGCATCCTCAAAGCTGGTACCGCCGAAGAGCTTGCTGCAGATGAACAGGTACGAAAGGTGTATCTTGGTCAAAGCTTTGAATTAAGGCGTAAGGTCATCGACCTGAGTACNAAAAAAGAAATCCGGGAGGGCGTTTGATGAGATTGTTGAGTCCTTTAGTTTTGTTGATATTTGTATTGACTTCATGCAGTAGTGATGAAGACCGGATGAGGCCCGGAGAGAAATATTCCGTTGACACGACCATGTTTCGCGAATATCAGAAAATTGACTCCATCGTCAAGATCGAGTGTGATAGAATTACAGACAGTATTTTCCGAAAGGCCTATGACAGCTTACTTCGGATAAGATCAAAAGATATCCGTTCCATCAAGGGTGACGGTCAGCCACCGGTAGAAAACCGGTTCCCGGCTACTTTGGAAAAGCTCCGCAAAAAACAAGGATGATGAAGAGAGGGTTTAGGTATTTGGGTTTGGCTTTGCTCTGTATCGTGGCCATATTATTGTGGCAGGCAGCATCTGATCCGATACAGGTCACCAGGTTTTCCAGGGCCGCATTAAAGGAAATAGAAGTGAGGAAACAGAATTACTACAAGAAGAAAATGGCGGAGTGCCATGCCAATGCGTTGGGAATGGCTTCCACGATGGTGGACTCTGCTCTGATCGAGCAGGCATTGTTTATCGGGGCCGATACGCTACTCAGACCGGACAGACCTATGAGGCCGGAAGTCGAGACTTTTGCTTCAAATATTGAAAATATTCCGGTACGCCCATGGCTTAAAAAAACTGATTTTGTCAGTCCTTTCCANAAAAAGGATACCTTTGTGAAAGATTCCTTGAAGCTGAAGGATAGCGTGAAGGTGATAAAATGAATTTTCGGGTTTATTGATTGTCGGGCTGCACTTTGACTAAAGACGCAAAATCTGATTGTCTCGTAAGGCAATCGTTAACATGTAATACATTTTATTGGAAAGACAAACTCCAACACAACCACCAAATATAAATCCATGGAAGTAAATTCATTTGAAGACCTAAACCTGGAGGATAGCTTGTTGAAAGCATTGAAAGCGATTGACTATACAGTTCCCAGTCCAATACAAGCCCGAGCTATACCGGTCGCCCTGACAGGGGTGGACATAATCGGGCAAGCACAGACAGGAACAGGCAAGACAGCCGCTTTCGGTATTCCGATGATCCAAAATATCTCCAAATCCGGCCGCTATACCAAAGGTCTCGTCCTATGTCCCACGCGCGAGTTATGCATTCAGGTTACCAATGAACTGAAGAAACTGGCGTATTTTTCCAGGCATGTTTCCGTTTTTGCGATATATGGTGGCGATCCCATCAATCCGCAGATTAAGGCCTTGAAAGCCGGAGTGGACATTGTGGTGGGTACACCGGGAAGAGTGATGGACCACTTATCACGTGGGACATTATTACTGGATGGATTAGAAATACTCACCCTGGATGAGGCGGATGAAATGCTCAATATGGGCTTTAGGGAAGACCTTGAGACGATTTTGCAATCGGTACCGGAGCATAGGCAGACCATTTTATTTTCGGCTACCATGCCAAAGGCTATTCTGGATATTACACACCTGTACCAGAAGAATCCCCAACTGATCAAAGTCACGCCTACCAATCTTACCTCAGCAAGTGTAGAACAATTTTATATTGAGACAGACATGAATCATCGCCTGAAAGTACTTACCTATCTGCTCAATGCAGGCGATTATGCCCAGGCCATCGTTTTTTGTAACACCAAGGCCAAGGTCGATGAACTGTCCAATGAATTGGCCGAAAATCTGGTNAAAAACGACGTCTTGCACGGAGATTTGGGCCAGGANAAACGCAATCGCATCCTCAATAAGTTCAGAAAAGGAGAGTTTAAGGTATTGGTGGCTACAGATGTGGCGGCTCGNGGGATCGATGTACCCAATGTCGATCTGGTCTGTAATTACGATGTGCCGTTTGATCCGGAATATTATGTACACAGGATAGGCAGGACGGGCCGGGCCGGTAAAGAGGGCAAGGCATATAGTTTTCTGGCAGGCTCCAGAGACAAAAGACTGCTTCGTCAGATTGAGAGTTTTGCCAAGGTTAAAGTAGAACAATACAAATTGCCTACAGCAACGGAAATTGCACGCATCGAACTGGACAAGGTAAAAACGCAACTGAAGGCTGCTATTCTGGCCGGAAAAGAAGCCGTATATCTGGATCTGGCAAAAGAGTTGATGCAGGAAGGTGGACCGGCGAACATAATTGCGGCCCTTCTTTTGAAAATTATACCACCCGGCAAGCACGAATGGGCAGTAAGCGCCGGTGCATCGAGAGACAACAAGGAGAAAAGAGGTGAACGGCCGGACTCAAACAGGCGGAAACAGGATCGGGAAAGGACCCGGAGAGATGACAAGCCTAAGCCAACCGCAAATCGCGGCAAAGATAAAGATCGCAAATCAGATAAACCTAAGTTCGGAAAACCGGANAAAACTTTTGTCAAACACGAAAATGAGATGTCATTGGAGGATATCCTGGCCAGTTTAGGTTTGGATTCCGAGGGTAATGATATCAAACCTTCCGGTAAAGACAANAAGAAGACTGATAAAAAGAAAATGCCGGGTGATCATTTTTATAGTTCATCTATACGAGAAAAGGAAGAATTTGTACCTGCGCCNCGGAAGAAGAAGAAAAATAATGCTCTGACAGGTGATTGGTTTTTCTGTTTGATGATTTAATAACAAATACTCAAGAATGAAATTTGGAAAGACTATAAAAATATTTCTAATTGATGGTGATCCAAACGGGCGGATGAGTTGTGAACTTTCTAATTGGACAGGAAAAGCATTTAAAATTCCCCGAATTAAAATTAAAGATTGTGTTGACAGGCCGGAAATTAAAAATCCGGGAATTTACTTTCTATTTGGNAAAAACGAAATTGGAAAGGATATAATTTACATTGGTGAAGCTGAAACAGTATATAGCCGTTTGCTTCAGCACCTTAATCAAAAGGATTTTTGGAATGAAGCCATAATATTTATTAGCAAAGATGAAAATCTTAATAAGGCTCATATTAAGTATTTAGAAAACAAATTGTATGAAATTGCCAAACAGGTAAATAGATACCATATAGATAACACAACCGTACCAACTCTGTCATCGATCTCCGAGTCTGATCGAGCAGAAATGGAAGAGTTTTTAGAAAATGTAAAGCTTTTAGTAAGTACACTTGGGCATAAGGCTTTCGACACAAAAAGNGAAACTTCCTCGATCAAACCAAAAGATGTCTTTTATTTAAAAGGACCCAGAGGAGCAGATGCACATGGATTACCAACCTCTGATGGATTTCTTGTATTGAAAGGTTCAAAAGCAGCGGAATCGACCACTCCTTCAATCGCCTCCAACTTGGTGAAGCTTAGATCAAAAATAATTGATCAAGGGGCTATTATTTTAAAAAATGGATATTTTGAATTCCCTGATGATTTTATATTCAGTAGTGCTTCCGCTGCGGCTTCTATAGTTTTAGGTAGAAATGCTAACGGATTAAGCGAGTGGAAATTTCAAAGTGGTAAAACACTTAAAGACTTTGAAACAAATGATGCAATAAACGAGGTATAACAAGGTACTTAGTCAAAACCGGCTTTTCGTTTTAAATGAAAATCTTAACTTAACAATCCGGCACTGCGTAAGCACCCGACCGTTATGTGCAACGTTTTTATTATTTTATCACGTTAGGCAACAGGAGCTTGAATGCAAGTGTCATTTGATTCAATTTGCCTCCCATCATCCATGTAATTTTTTACAAAGAAAAGGATGTGTTGAAAAACATAAAATATCCGGGTACACCGAAGGATGAAACTAAAAGAAGCCATGTCAATGCCTTGAAATCCATGCTGTCACATTTTATTTTTTCCTTACCATAATTTTATTTACTTTTATCCCAATCTTATCGAATCCACGA
Organism: Candidatus Parvibacillus calidus; assembly: GCA_013414645.1. Lineage (GTDB taxonomy): Bacteria > Bacteroidota > Bacteroidia > Chitinophagales > Saprospiraceae > Parvibacillus > Parvibacillus calidus. The sequence goes on from CP058702.1 coordinate 518,847, forward strand.
AATTTACGTGTATGACCAATAAAATTATTTTTTCACTCGTGATGGCGGTGTCCTTTCAATGGTCATTGTCAGCACAGGATGTACACTTTACAAGGTTCTATGATGCACCGACCACGCTGAGTCCTGCTAAGACCGGGGATTACCTCGGTACCTTCCGGGCAGGTGGAATCATGCGTGATCAGAACTATAATTTGTCACACATCTATCTTACTCCCGCCGGTTATGTTGACGCGCCTATCATACGGGGCTTCAGGCAGAATCATTGGGTAGGTGTCGGATTGACTTTTCTGATGGACCGGGCAGGAGCTGCCGGATTNAAAAATGCCTCCTTTGGTGCATCAGCTGCCTATCACATTGGTTTTAATAANAAAATGACTTCCTATCTTTCTGTGGGAATTTCCTATGCATTGGCTGCCCGTTCCATTGCAGACAGGGAGAAGGCGATATTTGAGGATGGCCTGATCAATTCAATTCCATCCGTGGATATCGATAATATCAACGATCAGAAAGTTAATTACGGATTTTTCTCCGGNGGAGCTCAGTACACGGCTGCCCTCCCAAATGACGGTAACATCAAGGCCGGTTTCGCCATGCTGTATCTCAACCGTCCAAGGAATGGCATCCTGAAGACCGGAGGCATCCGGCTTCCTATCCGCACCAATGTATATGCCACGGCGGATGCATCCGTGGCAGATAGGATCGACATCCTGCCTGCTTTATACTTTGCCACTATGGCCGGCCAAAGAGATATTGCACTACAATTTCAGGGAGGCTATCGGCTCAACCCTCGTAAAGGTCAGCGTGTAATGGCAGGATTGGGCTATCGTTTTGGTGACGCCATTCAGGTACTGGCGGGTATGGATATTAAAAATACACGGATCGGCCTTGCTTACGACATCACTGTCAATGATATCCGGCCAACCGGCGCTCTTGAGATTTCAGTCAGCCATATTTTTATGATCTATAAAAAACCGAAGGACAACCCGGTTATCCTTTGTCCCAGAATTTAATCTCATTCCCTATGAAGATATTGACCGTTCCTATATTGATATTGTTAACAATGGCAGCTTCAACTGTGTTGGCCCAGCCATTGAAAACCATTCCGTATCAGGCTCGCATTGAGAAGGCTGATGAATATGCCGACAGGAATAATTATGCCAGTCAACTGGATGAACTGGAAGAGGTGTATAAGGAAAGAAAGGACAAATCCATGTTGCCTCTGATGGCGCAATTGAATTATAAGCTGAGAGACTATGGTCGTGCGGAGAATCTGTATAAACGCATTGTGGATGGCGACAAGAAAGGTACAGATATAGAAGCCCGGTATATGTATGGTAAAATGCTAAAACTCAATGGCAAATACCAGGAAGCTGCAGAAGTNCTCAGAGAGGTTAAGAATACCGATGATGATGTATATGCCCCTCTTGCTATCATGGAACTCAAGGGTATTCTCCTCGCAGTAAGTACGGATACCGTAAAGCAAATATCCGTAGTGCCTGCGGGACCCAAGATCAATACAAAAAGCGGAGAATACTCACCCACTCTATACAACAATGAATTGTACTTCACCTCAACAGCCCTCGCTGCCGGTGAAGAGCCNGGAAATACTTATTTGGTCAAATTGCTGAAGTCACAAAGGGATAAGGATGGAGGATGGAGTAAGGCTTCTGAGGTTGATGCACTGATATCTGCATCCAGTCCGGCTGTGGGCAATGTGGCCTTTTCGCAAGCCGATCAGATTATGTATCTGACCAAGGTTACCTTTGATGGCGAAGAAGTAGCTACATCCAGGGTGTATTACAGTAAGCGGGAAGGAGATGCATGGACTGATCCCGCACTGGTCAAAGGTCTGCCGGATTCTTTTATCGTCAAGAATCCAATGCCGGGAGAATTATACGGCAGAGATGTACTGTTCTTCTCCTCTAATGCCCCCGGTGGAAGAGGAGGATTCGATATCTTCTATGCGACTAAGATTTCCGAGGGCATATTCGATTCACCGGTCAATCTTGGATCAACTGTCAATACTGCAGGCGATGAAATTACTCCCTTTTATAAAGAAGGAAAATTGGTGTATGCAACAGACGGACTTCCTTCATACGGTGGTTTCGACCTGTATTCCACAGAATGGAACGGCACCTCCTGGTCTACTCCTGCCAATATGGGTCCGGGTTTTAATTCTCCGGCTGATGATATGTACTATACCATCGATGAAGAAGGTTACGAAGGCCTGCTGGTATCCAATAGGGTAGGCACTACCTCATTACGCGGCAAAACATGCTGTGATGATATCTTTACCTTCTCCATAGCAAAGCCTGTGGTAGAACTGGAAGTATATGTCCTCGATGAGAACAAACCATTGCGCCATGGTGAATTGTCCATCATGGAGCAGTTTAAACCCGAAACAAAAGTTACAGAAGGAAAGGATGATACCTACCATTTTTCTTATGAACTGGATATCAATAAAGGTTATTTTATTAAGGTGACCAGGATTGGATTTTTCCCCGATTCTCTTTATGTAAAGACAACCGGTATCAAGGAAGACAGTACCATGATTGTCAAAATCAACCTAAAACCGAAACCTGAAGTTGAGGTAATTAGCATCAATCAGCCTATCCGTCTCAACAACATCTATTATAATTATAACGATGCAAAAATTCTGAAGGCTGCAATGCCTGATTTGGATTATTTGTACGAATTGATGCAACAATATCCGGATATGGTTATCGAATTGTCCTCACACACCGACGCTCGTGGTAATGATGAATTCAATATGAAATTGTCCCAGCGTAGAGCGGACTCTGCCATGAATTATCTGTTGGCCAAAGGCATTGCTCCGGAGAGAATACAAGCGGTGGGATACGGGGAATCCATGTTACTCAATAACTGTGGAAATGATGTCAAGTGCAGTGAGGAAGAGCATCAACTCAACAGGCGTACTGAATTCAAGATTATTTCCGGACCGACTAATATTGAAATTAAGAAACAAATCACACGGGAAAGAGGAAAAATCATTGATACGAAAACCATTAAGGAAAAATAATTCTTTGATATTAAAAGCTTGTCATGAAGAGAAGGAGTTTTATCATCAATTCGGGCCTGATGCTTGGCATCGGTGGTCTTGATATGACAGCTTTTCAACAGGANGGNCCTGTCAAAGGAAAGCCGATTGTTATCTCTACCTGGAATTTCGGTCTTGAAGCCAACAAGGAAGCATGGCGTATCCTTTCAGCCAATGGCAATGCCCTCGATGCAGTGGAGAAGGGTGTGATGGTAGCCGAATCTGACCTCAACAATACTTCGGTAGGACGTGGCGGCAATCCCGACCGGGATGGAATCGTGACCCTTGATGCAAGTATCATGGATCAACATGGCAATGCCGGTTCTGTAGCAGCCCTTGAAGACATCGAACACCCGATATCAGTGGCTAGATTGGTCATGGAGAAAACACCCCATGTCATGCTAGCCGGTGACGGCGCACGCCAGTTTGCCCTTGAAAATGGCTTCAAACCCATTGATCTGCTGACAGANAAAAGTAAAGCCAATTATAAGAAATGGTTGGAAACATCCAAATATAAACCCGTGATCAATATCGAAAATCACGACACCATCGGCATGCTTGCCCTTGATGCTTCGGGAAATTTTTCAGGCGCTTGTACAACAAGCGGTTTGGCATTTAAGATGCATGGCAGGGTTGGGGATTCACCGATTATAGGGGCCGCCTTGTATGTCGATAATAACTATGGCGCTGCTGTATGCACCGGGATTGGAGAACTGGTCATGAAGAATCTTTCTTCCTTCCTGGCTGTTGAGCAGATGCGCAGTCGCAAATCCCCTCAACAGGCTTGCGAGTACGCCATCAGGCGCATCATGGANAAAACACCGGATGTCAGCAATGCTCAGGTCGGTATCCTTGCCATCAATAAAAAAGGTGAGATAGGTGCATGTGCCATTCAGGAAGGATTTACCTATGCAGTCCGTTCCGTTGATGTTGAGAAAGTTTTTAATGCTGCCCATCGCTATAAAGGAAACAAATCGACTTCACAATAATAAAAACCTCCACCCATGAACAACTACTTCTTCTTAGTCATCGAAAGCAGTGAAATATTTGCTCAGGGTGTGAAGTGTATCCTGGCAGGCGGTTTTGGGGAAGGTTCTCATGTTCGTCTGATCCATAANAAAAGTGACTTGGTTGTTCCACCTGAAGTTAAGTGTATCATCGTTGGCAATGGCCTTGGTGTCGAGATGAATTTTTACGAAATACTGGAATATATCAAGTCCTTGCGTGTTAAGGCACCAAAGCTTTGTATTCCTGAGATGATTACCTCCAAAATGGCCAAGGCACTTTATACGGATAAATTAGTGGACGGCATCATGCATCGTGACTGTTCTGCTGAGGAAATGATTCACGGAATCAATGTATTGATGCGTGGAGATGTATATATCGGTAAAAATATCTGGCTCCATCAGACCAAGGAGCAAAGTGTGAAAGCAACGAANAAAGACGACCCATTCTACCTGGTCCAGACCCTTACTGACCAGGAAAAGTTGATCATGGAATATGTTATTGAGGGTAAGTCGTCAAATGATATCTCCCAAATCCTGTTCAGGTCAGTCCATACCATTAAGACACACCGGCGCAACCTGCTCAACAAGCTNGGGGTCTCCAATACCATTGAATTGATAACCTACCTGGATTCAATCGGGTATAAGAAGTAAAGATCGGCCCTGACAGGAGCGTCTGTTGATATTATTTTTTACAAATTTTGCCATCCGGTACCTTTCCCGCTCTATCCCTGTAATAAAATATACTCCGGGATTCAATGTTTCAATATTGACAGGAAATTGGGAAGCGGATATAACGCTCTTTCCTGAGAGGTCGAGAATATTGATGGCACAATTTTGGCCTTCCATCGAACGAACAGTAATCTGATTCCCGGCAGGGTTTGGAAATACGTTCATTTCATCGAAAGCATGTGAAACAGCATTGATTTGGCATGACGTGTCGATTTTAGAGGCAAAAAATTTGGCCATATTCGTTGTTCTNNGGCCGTAATCATCAATGATATGGCCGGATAATTGCGGAAAAAGCGTCTGGAGAATACAGTCGGCCGAATTGCCCGTGAAATCAGCCTGGTATTCCGGAATAGTAAATTCCTGTGCTTTTTTATTTTTCAAAANATTGACAATGCCTCCATTTCCAATGGAAAATGCGTTGCCGAAGATCCAGGGACATCCGACCGAATTTACGGCACAGCTTGCTACACCTTGCATCACCTTGCCATAATGAAAGGGTACCACCAAATCATTTGGCTGAGCATACATGTAAAGGGCCGGTAAGTCCACAGCACCGACATCATTGAAAAGATCATTCATGATGCCACCGTAAAAGGAGGCAACACCCCGAATCCTGTAATCGCCTGCATCCGGATGGAGCGTACCTTTTCNTGTACCTAAATCAGGTCGATCGAGGTTCATGGAATCTATCGGATAACTATAGGGTGGAAGGCAACCATTATTATAGGCAGCATTCGGCTTGTTGACCTTTTCTAATGCTGCTGCAGCCGTGTATTCCGGATCATTATCATCTCCATATGCCACTTCAAGGCAAATGAAGCCTCCGGCACTTTCTCCTGTCAGGAAAACATTATTTGGGTCGATGTTGTATTTTTCCTTATTTGCTATCAGATGCCTGATTGCTCCACATACATCCTGTCTTCNCCGATACAAGCCCCGATGCCATTCGGAAGTGTCGGCAACACTCAGGCAGCCATAGTTGTCGATGGCACATTGAAGCAGTTCCGGCCTTTGAAACATACCCAACCGATATTCGATGGAAGCAGCAACATAACCCTTTTTAGCAAAGTCCCTGATCCAACCCGCAATATTCCCGTCTGTCTTCGACCCGGCCATAAAGGCACCTCCATGGACGGCTATGAGCAAAGGCCTGCCACATGCCGGAGGTGAGTCGTCTGTAGGATAAGTGATGTCCATGAAAAGAGGTTGTTCCCTGCCTGAAAAATTGATTGCCTGTCCATAGAGGATATCTTNTTCGGAGGCTGTCTGGTATTTACCGGTTACAAACGGCTGGCTGTGTCCCGGGTAAGAACTCAGGCTGAATAGGAAGGGGAGCAGAAAGTAAANAACGTGCTTCATTTTATAGGTTTTCTGCAGGTTATGAAATTTTATCCGTTATTCTACGAAAAGTGCGGAGATTGATCTGTGTTCGTGAGTGTTCCGGATTGCCCGGGCAAATAACTTGCTCGTAGACAATACCCGTATTTTAGAAGATTTTTGGGTTAACGGTATGGTATCGGTCACAATCAATTCAAGGAGACTGGATTTTTCGATATTTTCAAATGCCTTTCCTGACAGGACAGGGTGTGTACATATAGCCCTGACACTCTTGGCACCTTTGGCAAGTAATGCATCGGCAGCCTTGCAAAGGGTGCCTGCAGTGTCTACAAGGTCATCAACCAATATGACATCCGCTTCGTTTACATCACCTATGACGGTCATACCGGCGACTTCATTCGCTTTTTCACGGTATTTGTCGCAGATGACCAGATNCTNTTTGAAATATTTGGCATAGACCCTGGCACGCTTAACCCCACCAACATCAGGTGAAGCAAATTTGACATTTTTAAGATCTAAGGATTCAAGGTATGGTGTAAAAATCGCTTCCGACTTGAGATGGTCCACCGGAATATCAAAGAATCCCTGTATCTGATCGGCATGGAAGTCCATGGTCATGATCCGGTCGGCACCTGCCGCTTGAATCAGATTGGCCACCAGTTTGGCCGAAATGGGAACCCTTGGTTTGTCTTTGCGATCCTGACGTGCATAGCCGAAATATGGAATTACAGCCGTTATATATCCTGCAGAGGCCCTCTTGGCAGCATCAATAAAAAGCAAGAGTTCAAACAGGTTGTCGGATGGCGGAAAAGTGGATTGGATAANAAAGACGTATGCCCCTCTGACTGATTCGTTGATAACCGTCTGCATCTCACCATCGGAGAAGCGGCTGATGGTTCTGGCACCCAGGGGCTGTCCGTAATAATCGCTGATTTTTTCCGATAAATACTCTGAGGCAGCGCAGGAGAATAGCTTTACTTCGACCATTGTTTCGGGATTGGGATGTGTTTTATTATTCACGCCTCAAAGGTAAATCTTTTTGGATAATCGGTAAAAAGAATTGAACATCTGCGTCAAGAATTCTTTGCCAATCCCCGGCCTTTCATAACCTGCATGAGAGGTCGCAGCTGAATAGTATGTACTCCCGGTAAGTTAAAGCAACACAGCCAATAGCATGAATAATCCAAAAATCGCGAGGTCTTGTGATAAAATTTTTGATTTCTTTGATCAAATGAAAGATCTCTTTGAATTTCAAAAAGATTCAAAAATAAGTAAGCCGAAGAAAAAAATATTGAGACAAACAAAGCAGTGACAGGCTGCAAGTTATCATTCAAAGTTTCGAAGACGGTGATTGAAAAATAATATTTAGAAACTTCAAACAAATTGCACGGAGTTACGTCATTAACATTGGAGAAGCTGTCCGGGGATTATAATTAATGAATTCCCTGGGTTGAAAAAATAAATTGATCCTTTAAAGACATAACTTTTTGTAGCTTCACCGGTATTGACTTCAACAGAGTAAGGTCTACAAGCTATGATCCGGCAGAATAAATTAAGTTCTTTCCTTTTAGAAATATGAAAAAATTAGTTCAAATAATCCTTTCCTTTATTACAATCCTGGCATCAGATCAGGTGCAGGCACAGGTAAGATATTCATTAAAAGCAGAGACGGGATATTTAAACTATCGAAACAACACGATTCAGGTGGATCCCGGTCCGGACTGGAAGGGATACTATTTAAACGGAGAGAATGGTATTGATATAAGTGTCGTAAACGGCATTGATATCAAAAACAGANNTTTTGCAGGCCTTGGACTCGGATATGTAAATTTTGAAGGAATAAACGGCCTTCTCCTTTTCGCCAACCTGGAATTCTTACCCTTAAAAACAGGGTTATCNCCCGTTGTAGATATGAAATTCGGATATAGTCATATCCGTAACCAATATGCAAACGGTACGGGGACAGGATTTGGCGAACTATGCGGCGGACTGAATTACAGACTTTCTGACAGCTTCAATATTTTTGCTGAATCAGGCATTTCGCTGACTCAACAATCGTGGTTTATCCCTTTTAGATTAGGTCTACGGTATAATAGATAAAAAGAGGTTGTACGCATCACAAAAGAAGTCCAAATCTGGTATCGACAGTAAATGGTAACTAAAAGAGATTACCCTTAACCCAAGTTGCGCATTATTCAACAAATTATGTTAAAAAACGGTCAAAGAACAACAAATTTTGCTCTCAGAACGGCCAATTTCAGATAGATATAAAACATAAAACGCAGATAATCAATCAGTTTTTATTTTTCGTCTTCTCAAAAACGGCTTTGTAGTACTCAGGGGGTGTTGTGGGTGTGGGAAGCTATGCCGACCTTTGCAGAATGTATTTCAAGAGTGTCGTTCGTATCAATCCGGCTACGGGACAACTGGCAGGTTACTACCGGTTGGTGGAGAGTTACCGTAATGCCAATGATCGGGTGTGTCACAGGACGTTGCTCAACATCGGATTTACGGACCTCACTCCTGATCAGATGGTGGAGATTCAAAGGAGGCTTAGCGACAGGGCTTTGGGGCGACCTAACATATTTGAAAGCGATGATGCAGTTATTAATGTACAAGTTGATCGATTTTGGAACGAGTTGCTTGCCAATAAGAAAGTAGATACTCCGGAGCAGGCCCGNAAAAAGCAATTCAGCTATATCGATACAGAGAGCATGCAACACAGAGATGTCCGTGAGATGGGAGGAGAATGGCTTTGCTATCAGGCGGTAAAGGAGCTTGGCATTGATGGTTATCTGAAATCGCTTGGCTGGGGAGAAGATCACATTGGCCTGGCTCTGACTCAGTTGGTCAGCCGTGCAGTGTACCCAAACTCCGAATTCAGCACAAGCAGGTGGATAAGAGATAATTCAGCGGTATGTGAGATTACGGGCTATCCGATGGAAAAGATCAACAAAGACAAGCTGTATCGTAGCGCGCACAAGCTGTATAGTATCAAGGAAGGATTGGAGAATCATTTGTCAGTCAAGACAAACGAATTGTTTGATATCAATGATCGTATAGTACTGTACGATCTTACCAACACATACTTTGAGGGCAGAAAGGATAGTAGCCGGATAGCGAGATTTGGACGCAGCAAGGAAAAGCGCAATGATGCGAAGATTGTTGTGCTGGCAGTGGTGACCAATATGTATGGTTTTGTGAAGTATTCATCCATTTTTGAGGGGAACATGGCTGATTGTAAGACACTGGAACACGTAATAGATGAGTTGCGTGTAAGTACGAGCGGGCAAGCATCAGGCTCAACAGTGGTGCTGGATGCAGGCATCGCCACGGAAGAGAATCTTCGCCTATTGGAGCAGAAGGGCTATAAATACGTTTGCGTGAGTCGTGCAAAGGTCAGGGAGGTTAAAGCAAGCGTAAAACAAGATGTCATAGAGTTGGAAACGAAGAACAGACAGAAAATTACCATAGAAAGAGTCGTTTCACAAAAGCATACGGATTATATCCTGAAGGTTGCCAGCCAGACTAAAAGCTCAAGGAACAATCTATGAGTGATTTGTTTGAACAAAGGTTTGAACAAAGCCTTGACACATTACGAACCAGGCTACAAAGGAAACACACTGTAAAAAAGAAGACAAGATACATCAGGCCATTGGGCGTATACAACAGAAATACCCATCTGTTTCAAAATATTACAAGATCGGGGTTCAGACGGACACGAACGGGAATGTAACATCAATAGACTATCGGAAAGACACTCAACTTCATGCCCAAGAACAGTCGGAGCAGGGTGTATATTTTCTTCGGACAAATATGGATGTGGAAGAAGAAAGAATTGTATGGGAGATATACAATATAATAAGAGAGATAGAAAGCACATTCAGATGTCTGAAGACAGACCTTGATCTTCGGCCGATATATCATAAGCGAGATGATGCCACAATGGCACACTTACATTTGGGAATATTGGCATATACGGTAGTAAATACGGTACGACAACGACTTAAAGTATCAGGTATCAACCATTCATGGACAGAGATCCTTCGGATAGCACGGACACAAAAGATGGTTACAACAAGAGGCACTAACATGACTGACCAGCTTATTGAAGTCAGGAAAAGTTCCGTTCCGACACAGGATTTTCAAAGAATACTGGATGTTATGGGTTATAAGAAATATCCGTTTGTCAAAAAATCTGTAGTACACAAAATAGAACATCACCCTCCGGAAACTTCCAATCTGCGCAGAATTTCATCCGCATAAGCGCAACTTGGGTTAAATTTTTCTGCAGACATTTTCCATAGATTTTATAAAAGTAGATTATTTTAGAACCTGAATCTTCACAATTCAAGTTCAGATGATCAAATATACTTCCCTCTTATTGTTGTTATTCCTGATTTCCTGTACAGATCCTGATACTCCGCCACAGAAAACTCAAAAGCAAATCACGGACTTTGTAGATGCCTACTATACGTCATCTCAATATGAAACAGATGATCAGGGCAGGGTCTCTCTGTTGCGGGCAGTGAAAGGAACAGCCTTGCCCTATGTCGGCCTGGAGTGTCCTACCCTGCAAAGACCGTATATCGCCCATGGTGAACTCGTGTTTACCAATCAGCCTAATGCTAATTTTAAATTATTGGACCGTCAAAACGACGATCCTTATTCCCTCCCCGAAGAACAAACCATTGTATTCCGGAAGATGCCCGGCACAGACTGGGAGGCTATCATCAGCGGATGGGGCAACTATTATTTGGGCTTTGCCGGGATTAATGACGTCCGGGCTGTCCGGCCTGATCTTTACTTTGGCATGAAGGTCCCGGTAAAATATTATGAATTGGGCTTCTTTCATGTGCGGTACGACCGCGAATCCGATGGTCGAGGAAAGGCAAAGCTCTGGTTTAACGGAGATTATTACGGAGAAGTCGTGAGTCCTGACGACAGCTGGAGTCGGCGCCTTGGATATGGCGTGGGCATTGAAACCAATTCAACCGATTTTAACTGGGTAGCAACAATGTCCACGGAGCGTGGCATGACGGATGCTGAAAGAAATGAATATTTCGAAGCAGTGAANAATACGTATTCTGTCGGCACCATCCCTGACCTGCCCTATGCGAGTGACATCAATATTGTCGAATCCAACGGCAAGTTAACGGCTGCCTATGCCTACCATGGAACGACAAGTGAGGATAAGACCAAAACGGAATTCCAATGGTGGCAACTATCTCCTGACCTTGCTAATCAGAAAATGATAGGCACTGATGCCAATATACCGGTTCAGCCTGACGTCAAAGTATGCGTGAAAGTGTATGACACACAAGGCAGGAGCTGGATGTTTATTTCCGGGAATTACAGGTAAATGACCTGTATGAGAAATGCTTTAATCAGGCAACGATTAAAACATTGTCCGTAGTCAGATAGAATATAATTTCTTATGTTTTCTACTCTTATTTTAAGGGATGTTTCAAAAGATGTTGATTCTATGTGAATTATAATTCCAGTGTCCATCTTTTGGGAGTCCCGATGAATCAAATTTCGCCCACCCGCCTTACCTTATCGCCCACGTCCAACATAAATTTTTCAAAAGTTTTTTCATAATGCAAATGGCTTGCATTGGCACGGTTAACTTTGAAAGTGGAAAGACACAATAATGTCGAAAGACGCAAAAACATATATAAATAAAAAACAAATACTATGAAAAAATTAATCCATTTAATGTTACTGTCAGGGTTTATGCTGACTTTACACACAACCATTACGGCTCAAATAAGTTATTCCAGGGATTGGATGGGCAATACCGTTGCAAAAGATAAATATGGTAACACCATTGCAACGGGATCTAAAGACTGGCAGGGTAACTTTGTCTGGAAAGATGAATATGGAAATGTCATTCAGACAGAATCAAAAACTGGCAAGGGGACACAGAAGTCAGAGATAAGTATGGCAACATAGAAAATACCCGATCTGTCAACTGGCAGGGCAACACTGTTCAGAAAGACGCTTATGGCAATACAGAATACACCTATGAATCTGACTGGCAGGGCAACACTGTGGTAAAAGACAAGTATGGAAATGTAGTAGGAAAATACGTCAAAGACTGGCAGGGCAACATTGTATTCATCCGGGGTCAATAAAAACACCTTATAATAAGCACCGCCATATACATATATTTCGGTGCTAAAACATATAGTCCATAGTTTTATAGTAGTCCGATGCAAATACCTTGCATCGGATTTTTTATATTTGGAATAAATTAGAACAAATGGCTTACTCTTTACACGCAAACCTGAGGTACAGAATTATAGATCGCTGTCTGAAGGATTTGTCACGTCCCTATTTTCACGAAGAAATAGCAGATGCCATCCAACAGGAATTTGATGAACTCGGTCTCGACCTGGATAGACCATCAAAGCGAACCATAGATTATGACATCAGCAATATGCGCTCAGGCAAACTCGGTTATGAAGCACCGATCATATTCAGTAAAGACGATGGCTACCGCTATTCAGATCCCGGTTTTTCACTCTATAAACTCACCATCAATCGCCAGTCTGCTCACGACCTTACACAGACCCTGCTGCTTATGAAGCAGATGTCAGGCATAGAAAGCATGCCTGTCTTTGCCAGATCCATCACCTTGCTGGAACAGGAACTCCAGATTAAGACAGAAGGCTGCCGCCCCATCATCTATTATGAAGAAAGCACCAACGACTTAGGAAAGCCGTGGATCAGCATCCTTTATGACAAAATAAGGCGACGCCAGACCCTGAATATTCACTATCAGCCCTTTGACAGACAACCGAGAGACATCCTGCTGGCGCCATACAACCTTTATGAGTTTTACAATCGATGGTATCTGGTCGGCTGGCAAATCGACAAAAAGCGGATAGCCTTCATAAGTCTGGACAGGATTATTGATGTTAATGATTCGATATTTCCTTACTTTGAGGTGCCAGGATTTGATATCAGGGAATACATGGCAGAAACCTTTGGCATCCGCCGACCGGACAATGCCAGCCCACAGACAATCCGGTTTATGGTTACCAAAGAAGAGTCGCACTATATCCGCACCAAGCCTATTCATCGAAGTCAGAAGCTACTAGATGTCCATGATGATTATGATATTTATCAGCTAAAAGTAGTTCTAAACCACGAGATCAAGTATAAGTTGCTCTCTTATGGTGCATCACTTGAAGTCCTAAAACCCTTGTCACTTCGACATGATATCATAGAGGAGTTAAAATCTATGGCTAATAGATATGGCTTAGAAACACATGAAAGATTTCTTTTGATATTAGCGGGGAAGAACCATTATATGATATTTCCTGTTCCATAGCGATAGTTCCGAATAAAGAAACGATTACTGAAAAAGAGATCAGGTATGAAAACACCCATGAATTCTATGATTAATAACCTTTCAAAATAAAAACTACCATGATAACAAATACCGTAACAGATAAGAAAGTAGCACTCATTGAAGCTATCGAACAGATGGACACACTCCGACTCAAAGAACTGCTAACATCCTCAGGACGCTATTCCGAAACTTCCATAGATATACTCTGTGAGAATCTGGAAGAACTTTTTATCAGTTTCCACGAAAATGGAGATACGGCATTAGTTGCACAGCCTATAGACCCTGCTTTTTCCTGTAGCTGTTATGGCGATTACGAAAATGGTGTACTCTTCTTTGGCAATTATTCTGATAGCTATATCCACTTTTACTTCGAATGTGATGTATATGGGGAATATGCTATCGGGCATTGTCATAGTAGTGATAAGAAAACAGAATCCAGTGGGAAACAGTCACTTTATTTCCTTTTAACCTATGATATGATACCGGGCTTTTACCCGGATAAAAATTTTCAGAAACTTTATATAGAAAGACAAAATGGTCTGGCTGAACTGCGATCACACAAGGATAGTGGAGTAGATAGTGCCATAATGAAAAAATGGACTGAGAAATATGAACACACTTTTAATCTGGTTAATACTCCGGAGAAATTCATATTGAGGGCATTTAATGCCTTCATCTTGCAATACAGACAATTTATCGACTTGATTACTTTACTTGACCTCAAAGCTGAAACTACACAAGCCCTTGCTGAGTTGCCTCAGGGAAAAACTATATGGATATCGAAATACTACAATGGCTGGTCAAATATGAATACATACACAAGAATATGCAGGTCCTGGAGGTTGATTTTGAGAATTATGAAACACCGCGTGCTTTAATCATTCCCAGACACAGGGATGTTCATATAAATAATACCGAATTCAAGCCATTTATTGATTTTCAGAATAAGTATTATCAATACTACTGGAAAGTCTTAGGGCATAAAGATTATAGTGGCTTGAATGATGATTGTATCAAGCTGGTTGACAAACTTCTGGAGGAGAGTAGGAAGTTGGAGGTAGCAGAGGATAGCAAGCTCTCCTATTCAGACACTATTAAAGGAAATACTATTTTTCATAGCAATGATAAGCTTTCTTAAGAGATTCCTTTATTGTATCTCTTAAATGTTCAGGCGAAATAACTTCTACCTGATCGCCAAAGGAGAGTAATAGTTTAATCAATTCTATATTAGGAATTACTTTAATCCTGACTTCTAGTCCGGATGGTTCATTTTTATCCTTTTGGCTTGGGTGAATAGGTTTCGTTAAGATATACGGAGCAAGAACCGGTGAAAAATTAAGGACCACCTCTTGAATATCTACTCCCTGAGGGCGAGTAACCCNCACGATATCATAAAAATAATCATCCCAATCATTATCTGTAGGAGTGTATTCCAATGAAGTTTCAGATAGCGATTCAATTCTGTCTAAAGCAAGGTTCCAATATATGTTTTCAACATCCGGGTTTAACCCAAATACAAACCAACGATTATTAAATTGCTTTAAATAGTACGGATGAAATATTACATCATATGGTTCAGAGCTTTTGAAGTCTTTGTATTTGACATGCAATACTCTTTTATTGATAATTGCATTAAACAAAGGAGTTAAAAAATGTATGCCTTTAAGATCAACATTACTATCAAATCTAATTATTTCATCGTTTCGCTCAATCAATCCAAACTTATTCTCCAGCATGGGAATCATTTCATTTACCCATTCAAATTGTGGCGTACCGGAGAAACGCGAAATTACCTGGAGAGCAGACTTAATCTGTTCGGCTTCCATATCATTTAATGGTTGGTTATTGATCGAAAAAGACAGATCCTCATAGCGGTAGTAAACCCTCTTTCCATGTCGTATTCTGCCAAGCGGAATTGACCATCCCGCTTCACTTTCCATAAACTTAATATCATCAAACAGCTGTCTCCTTTGGATACCATCACTCTGGGAGTCATTATTCACCAGTGCTTTATTACATTCGTCAAGCAAATCTTCCCAGAAAAAATCCTGGATATTCCGGCATAAGCTGACCCCCAATTTAGCAGAAAAGAAATCTCAGAAACGAGTTATAATCTTTCAGCATTCTGCCATTCCGGCATAAGCTGCCCCCTGAAAGGATTTCAATAAGCATGAGGCAAATTCCGAGCATGTTGACCCCTTTCTTGTGAAATTTCAAAGAAAATGTGGATTGATGAAATGCTGCGTTTAGCATTTTGTGGCGTGAAAGACATTGGATTTCGGAGCATGTTGACCCCTCTGGGCAATTTGTGATATCAGAAGAAAGACTGATTCCGGAGCATATTGACCCCCTGGCTTGGATTTTGGTTGTATTTGGTTTATTAACCAAAAAGAACGTGCAATGGCAGGAAAACCAAAATGTATGAGTCAAATAAAACAACTCTTATTGATGCATCACCAAGGTCTGGGGATAAAGGCTATTGCCCGGACTTGACATGAGCAAGAACACCGTAAAGTCTTATTTGGGCAAGCTGGAATTGATTGTAAGCAGTGCGTCTTGCCCGATGGATATCGAACAACTCATAAAGCTGGATAATCCGGTTTTGGAAGCCAAATTCTTCGCAGGCAATCCAGCCTACAAAACGGATGACGAACGCTATAGGCGTATCAGGGATCAACTTCCTTACTTTGTAAACGAGCAAACGCCCTGGCGTGACTCGCTATCTTCTTTGGCAGGAGTACAAACAAGGGGACGTCTGTGGATATGGATATTCTCAGTTCTGCTTCCACTTCAATCAATATCTCACAGCATCCAAGCCATCTATGGTGATGACTCATCATCCAGGAGAAAAGCTGTACATTGACTTTGCCGGAAAGAAGCTCAGTTACATCGATCGTTCAAGCGGAGAGATTATCGAATGTCAGGTTTTTGCAGCTTGCCTTCCTTACAGCAACTACGGCTTTGCCATCGCGGTACGATCTCAGACTATTCCGGATTTTCTGTACGCTTTAGAACAGTGCCTGATCCATCTGGGAGGCGTCCCCTTGGCTATAGTTCCTGATAACCTTAAATCAGCCGTTGCCCAATCCAGTCGATACGAGCCTACTTTGAATCAAGCCTTACAAGACTTTGCCAGTCATTATGGCTGTAGTGTAGTACCTGCACGTGCAGCAAAGCCAAAGGATAAGTCTTCGGTAGAAGGCCTGGTAAAACTAATCTACAACAGAGTATTTGCCCGTCTGCGTAATGTACAATTTTTCAGCCTGGAGAGTCTGAATGAAGCTATTACAGACAAAATACGTGAAAGACAACCAGACACGTATGCAGCAAAAGCCTTTTGTCGAGAAGAACTCTTTGTGGCAGAGGAGAAAAACATCTCAGACCACTTGTTATACAGCGCTTCGAGATAAAACATTATTGCCGTCTTACCGTCGGTAAAAACAATCATGTATATCTATCCGTAGATAAGCACTACTACAGTGTGCCTTACCAATATATCGGCCGTAGAGTGCAAGTGATATATACCCGTTCGATGGTCTATATATTTTCTTCAGGTAATCAGATTGCTGTCCATCCCCGGGACTATCGTCCATCTAAATACACTACCGAACGTAATCACCTATGTTCGCAGCATCAGCATTATTTAGACCGGTCTCCGCAGTATTACATTAACCGTGCCTCAAAGCATTCGGACATCTTAAAGAAACTGATACAAGGCATGTTTGAAAGTGATGTCTATCCCGAGATATTGTATAGATCCAGTGAAGGCCTGCTTCATCTAGCCAAAAATGCCGAAAAACAATCGTTTGAAAAAGCCTGTATCATAGCGATGAACAATGGAGTCTCAACCAGGCTATACAACTTTATTAAAAACTGTCTGGAAAATAAGACATATGACACTCCGGAAGCACAACCACCTCAACCGTTGCCTCCGCATAATAACATAAGAGGCCGTCAACATTACCAACAACTGGAATTATCATTTAATCATACTAAAACCAATGCAAATGAACCAAGTACAAACTCAAATGAGCCGTCTTAGATTACACGGCATGGCACAAGCCTTCCAATCTCTTACCGAGACGCGTCAGCATCTTGGGCTGACCCTGGAAGAAGGACTCGAACTACTACTGCAGGCAGAGGAACAGGAACGGGAAAACCGACGATTTAACCGACTGACCCATCAAGCCTCCTTCCGTTATAAAGCAAGCATGGAGGAGATCAAGATGGATCCTGCCAGGGGAATAGACCGTCAAGTGATAGCAACTTTAGCTATCGGAGAATATATCTCCAAAGGAGAAGCTGTCCTGATAACCGGTGCTACCGGTTGTGGGAAGAGCTTCCTGGCATCAGCTCTGGGACACCAGGCCTGCGCCTGGGCTTTAAGGTAGCCTATTATAATACACAGAAACTGATGATGAGGATGAAGTTGAGCCGACTTGATGGAACAATTATCCGATTCTTTGAAAACTCTCTAAGATTAATTTATTGATTTTGGATGACTTTGGGCTAACTCATCTTGATGGACAACAGCAGTTGGATCTGATGGAAATCATCGAAGACCGCCACAGCAAGGCTTCCACAATCATTGCAAGCCAACTTCCTGTCGGCAGTTGGTACGATGTAATCGGAGAGGAAACTCTTGCTGATGCGATTCTGGACCGTCTGGTTCATACTGCATACAGAATCGAGATAAAAGGTGATAGTCTTAGAAAAAAACTGTAATATTGTCAGGTAAAACGTTCTTTTAAATAACCAAAATCCCAGGGGTCAATATCACCGGAATGGGGGTCAATATCACCGGAATATTCACTTTGGTATCCCCATTCCTAACATCGTCATTACGACCGGATTTAATGAATACCTGATGACTGCGCTCAACGAGTATCACAACTTCATCGTACAGTATCTGATGAAGCCATACAAGGAAGGGTGGGAGATGAAGCTGAGTAAGGCGATAGACGCTCTTCAGGCTGCCCGGGTGAGACAGATGATACTGGCTGAAGAAGTAAGGGCGCCGGCACCTGATGAATTTACCTTTGTGCATTCCAATAAGAGTATCATTCAGATAAGGTTTTCGGATGTGGTCTATATTGAAGCCGGGGTGACGGCAGGTCGGGCATCAAGACACATCAGAGTTTGATCATGACCAATTATTCACTGTCCAAGTGCCTGTCCGATATCTTCCCCGCCTACTTTATGAGGATCAGCAAGTCGCACATCGTCAATATCCGGCATATCCGTAAGATCGACAAGGAGACCAGAAAGGCGGAAGTCCTGGTCAATGGTCAGCCAAAGAAAATTCCCATCGGAGAAGCTTATTATAATTCACTTGTGCAAAGTTTGGTATGAGATAAGGAGAGACATTACCATAAATGGGGTAATGTCGATTCATTACCTTATAGGGAAGTTATTATTGTTTGTACAAAATTGGGGCATACCCATTAATTTTTACATTATCAACCTCTATCACCTCACCACCGTCACATCCCCTTTCAATAGCAATTGCCTGCCGTCGCAGCCATCTACCTCAGCCATCCAGACATAGACGCCGGGATCCATTTGCTTGCCGCGATGGAAGCCTGTCCAGCCGAAATTGGGATCTCTGGGGTCGATGTCATGTTGCTCGCACATCAGGCGCCCCACCTGTCGAAGACACGGAACGATTTTACCTTATATACCTTATCATCGAAATACAACTTAAACACGTCATTGATGCCGTCAAAATTCGGTGAGAAGACATTCGGTGCGAAGTATGGTAGGGAATTATCGAACTTAATATTAACACGTGTTTCAATTTCGCAGCCGGATGTGTTCTTTAGCCGGACCAGATAATAGGCCGACCTATGGTCAGTCAGGTTTTCGATCAGGCCGGATGCTCCTTCTATCAGCTTCTGTCCGGCAAACCACTGGACGCTCTCTATATCCGATGGATCCAGATCGGTGACGGCTGTCAGGATAATCGTACAATTAATCATTACTCTTCTTTCTTACATGCAATAATAAACGTACCAGATTTTGATTGCTTCTCAACTCCAAAATCAGAGTCAATAATCACATCAATCAATCTATCAAATTTAGTTCTAAGAGGGAATACTATAAAGTTATTTTCTTCAGACAGGTAGTAGAAAAGAGAGCTTTGATTTTCTAATAATGTTAAATTAAGACTATTAGGCAGTGTTTCATCATTCAAAAGAGTGATAAAAATGTACTTAGTATTATGATTAAATTTTACGTCTTTGAAAGTTGTAGTTGGGTGATTATTGTCTAAAGTATATTTTTGTTCGAAACAAATTTCTAACCCATCATTGTATAGGTTGTATTTTAATAGTAATAATCTGTCTACCTGCCCAGAAGCCATGTTATGAAAGATTAACAACACAGCTATTTTTAAAAATATTTTCATGTTAATTTATTCTACCGGTTTTTATAATCACTCCATACTTTTTATAAATGTAAAGTGCTTTGATAGCATTATCATATGAGCTATATTCATAATCTCTTATCCCCAAAGAACTAATAATATATGTATGTTTATCTTCATACTTAAATAATTTTCCACTTATCCAATCATTAAATTCTATTTGACATGAATAATATCGTGTTTCCACAATTCCACCTCCGGCAAATTCCCATTCTCCTACTTTTTAACTCCAGGATGCTCTATTGATTCATAATCAATAACTGGCTCTTCATTTTCTTCTTTTGAAATGGTTTGTTCGTTTTCATTTACAGAATTATTTTTAACGTTGTCATTCCAGTTATATGTTTCAGTTACCGATATTTCTTCATCACCATTACCAAAATCAACTGTTCCTGCTTCTTGCTCAACCAGTCCTCCCAATATGTATTTAGTGTATTTGTGTATGCCTACACCTTTGCCATTACGATATTCTCCTGTTACTCTGTGTCCTGTGTTTATCCTTCGTGTAGCCAGACCATGGACAAAGCCATCTTTAAAGTTGCCTTCCAACCATTCATTTTGAGGAAACTCTAACCTTCCATGCCCGTTAAATTGACCATTTTTAAATGCCCCTTTATAACTTAAAATTTCTCCGGAACTATAAGTTAGTGTCGCCTGACCTTCTGGGATGCCATCGACCACTGGACCAACATAGGTAAATTTATTACCTCTATTTATTGTGGCATTACCTTCCCGCTCGTTATTTACATAATCACCTTTATAGAGCGTAAAATCATTGTCTACATATTGAGTATATTCCTCACCAAAGCCATTTTTCATTCCTTTCGACCAAGATCCTTTATAATAATTATTAGGGTGATTTGTGTACAATTTGTATCCGAATCCGTTTGGAACATTATTAATTGATTCACCAACATAGTATTCGCCTTCTTGGAAATCTATTACTTCATGTATGATGAACGGAACAGGGAATAGGCTAATCAGCTCTTTAGCATTTTCATGAGAAGATTTGGCAAGATTCCAAGCAAGAATATCAATCTCTTTTTAGTAATATAGTTTTGGTATTTTTTAGAATATGCTCTTAATGCTGCTAGATCATCAATTTTACTAAATAAGACAGAAACCAACTTGTTTATATAAGGCTGGCTTATATTAGTTTCAATAATTGATTGAAGAGTTTTAAAACTTAATTCATTCTTAACTACATCTATAATTTCTTCTATAAAATTGGAATGTGGAAAATATGTTAAAAAGTCAAGAAATCAGTTTCAGTTTTTACTAAATTTTTAGCAATTACTTCAATTTCCAAATTGCAATTCCCATATCTTTCAACTGCAATTAAGAGTTCATCAATTGATTTACTAGAAGTTAGATACCTTTGTTTATATAATAATTTAATCTCAGAATTGTCAATCAGGTTAGTAATTATATAATCTAATTGTTCGGATGTCAATGGAATATTTAAAGCTTCTTTCAACACTTTATCATTATAAGAACTATTCCTAAAAAGATCAAAAAATTGAATTAAATCATTGTATTCCCTTATACTGTAATTTGGTTCTATGTTAGATTTTATTACATTAATTGTATTATTGGTACTTGAAATTAACCTCAAATTACTTTTAGTTTGATTTAACCATTTTCCTTTATCAGTTGCTTGAAAAGTCTTACCTAATCCTGTAGCTCTTATTAGCAGGTATGTAATGGAATAACCTGATAATGCACCTAGAGCTAAACCGTATGGATCGATATTTCTATTTATTTTGTATGATTCATCAAATGGACTATATTTATTCCCTAAGTATGAACCTGCTATTGTCCCCCAATTAACGCTGACACACCAACAGGATTCAATACTTTAGTATAGGAGGGATTTACAATAACTGATCTTTCATTGTAATCAAACGATTCTATTCTGTCTGCAATTGGTTTTGAGGTAGTACATGATTGTAGAAGCGAAAAAGCAAAAAGATTGAATAAACTAAATACTTCATTTTTATTTTTTAAGATTAAAATAAAGGACGCACTAAATGATCTGAAAGATGTTGCATTAAAATCATCAAGAAATGGCAATGTTTGTTTGTAATTTATTTTAAAGTAGGACTTACCTTTATTATATAAATTTAAACCTACGTTCCATATTATTGCTTCAGTTCCCCATTCAGATACAACTTCTCTTTCTCCTTCTTTTTATCATCATTGTATTCAAAAGATATTACCTCAGAGAAAGAGTAGCCTATTCCTAAATATGGGTATATCCTTTTTGTCCATGATTTATTTGAAGGTAATAAACGAATATTAGCAGAAACCTCGATTCCTCTATGTTTAGTTTCTATCTTATCATTTGTGATAACGCTAAAAATTGGATCAATTTTTCTTTAACATTATATTCATTAACAAACCAATATGAATCAAAAAAAAATGAATAAGTAGAATATCCTAAATGGACCTGTAAACCATATCCTCCATTAATTTTATTTAAAGATTTTTGTTCTATAAATCTAGGATATAGGAAACTGGAAGCATTTAAACCAATGCCAAGATTAAAGCCTCTATATCTATTCTTGTGTAATGACTTGACTTCTGCAAAGCTTATTGAGTTGCTTTTTTAATAAATTTATATTCTTGGCAATATAAAGTGCCTAATCCTATTGTCATTAAAATTGTTTGTTTCAAAACAAAAAATAAGATTTGCCTAATCATGTTTATCAAATTATAAAGTTCAATAGATATGGTTAATGTCAGATATCATAGCTTCTTTCACCCATAGGTGCCTTACTATATCATTTCCTGTTATTTCACCCGCAATTTATTAAATATTTACATACAATATCCGGGTCGGACAGTGAACAGGGTATTTTTTATTGAAACGGGTATTTATGGGTATGAAAAGGTTTGATTACATTAGTTAATTATCAAAATCTGTCGATTATCTTTGCTACACATTGACTCTTTAAATTATCATATTATAACTCCACATTAGTTTCATTATTCTTAAACCTATCAATTACATTGTTCCTGGCACGGATTACACATCCTTTCTTTTTGTACAGTTCTATATTTTGTGACTTTTTGGTAATTTTCTTTTTGGGGGCAATTATTTCAGGAGACTGCCTTGATTTGTATTAGGTGGATTGAATGAATTAGGTGGAATTTCTTTTGTATCACTAATCTCTAAAGTTGCATTAGCTGGAATCTCTCTTTGTCCAAAAAAAGAATGCTATTTTGCCCATCTGATGCGTTATAAGTAAAGGAAAAGGTACCACTTTCACTACTAGTATTTTGAATGACAATAGAGGCGGTTAACTTAGGGTTGGTTCCAAACAAGATTGCACCTGCTTCACGGTGGAGTTGAACACCTTGACTTATTAATGAATATGTAAGTTCTATTTCATCAGATACTTCTTCTTCATAAGGTTCCTCTTCATTATAATAAACTTTAACAGGATCACAGTTTTTACAACTTAGCTGGGAGAAAAAATTATAGCAATAAATATTTTAATTAATAATTTCATTTTAAAATTTTATTTATGAATGGTCTTTTAAGTATTGTCTATTATTTTTAATATTATTTAGGTATATTACTATATCATTTCCTGTTATTTAAACTGCAATGTATTATTTATATACATACAAAATCCGGGTCGGACAATGAACACGGTATTTTCGCTAATGAAACGGGTTTTTATGGGTATGAAAAGGTTTGAGGGTGAAAATTATCTGTTGATTTACCTGGTTTTAAGGGTTGTACAACGAGGCTTACAAGGCATACATTTTCCACATCCTACTACACCACATAGTTGTACTTCTTCGGAATCCTGATCACGACCTCCGTGCCGTACCCTCTGCCATCGGGATGGGTGAAGATATGATCCCTGTATTGTTGTGAAATCAGGAGCTCATTGTTCTTATTGTAAATTTTGGCAAGCTCTGAAAGCATGTTTACCCCATTTTGAGTTCCTTTTGAACCCAGGCGGGATGCTGCCTCACGCCCTACACCATCATCCCTGACGATGATACGGATGAAATCACCTTCATCCTCAACATGTATTGTGACCGTCCCGAATCCGTCCTCATTGTTGCGAATGCCGTGTTCTACTGCATTTTCCACGTGAATCTGGATCATCATGATAGGTACCATAATACCCTTAAGTTCTTCCACTGTATTCAGGTCAACGATATCGAGCTTTAGCAGGTCGCCAAATCGTACCTTCTGTATATACAGGTAATTGGAAGCCAGTTGAAGCTCATTTTCCAGTGTATGGAAGCTTATCTTCATGCGGCTGTTACGGAATACGGTATTGATGTTTTGGGCAAGGCGACCAATAACTTTGACGGCTTCATTATCATCATCGACTCTTATTTGCAGCCATTGTAAGACGTTGTTGATAAAGTGTGGATTGAGCTGGTTGACGATGGCTTCTACCCGGAGCAGGTTTTTCTCCTTGTTAATGATTTCTACTTCCGTTTCCTTTTGTGACAGCATCAGTTGCTGGTGATGTATTTTCTTTTGCTTTTGGTAAAAGAATAATCCGACACCAAGGATTAATATCAAAGTGGCCAGCCAGACCTGCCATTTCATCCACCATGGAGGGTTGATAAGGAATGAAATAGTTTTGACATCCGACCGGTGACCTTCCACTACGGTGCGAACAGAGAAAGTATAATGTCCGGCATTGAGTTCGGAAAAGTTTGCATACCCATCTCTGGTCAGGTTGCTCCACGGACCATTGTTGAGCCGGTATTGATAAANAAGGTTGTCATACAGGAGGCTGTCGGTGGGTGAACTGAAATAAAATGTGATGTGCGGACTTCGGTAACCCATCACAATGTTTTTGAAGCCTTCGGTGTAAAGTTTTCCTCCTGCACGGATGCTATCTATTCCGACCGTACGCTCTGTTTTGGAATAAACGTATTTTGCAGGGTCGTGCCGGACTATTCCGTTGTCGGTAAGCATCCAATAACAGCCGTCAGCAGAGCGGAAAACCCCATTCTGGATTGCGGCTCCTCCGGAATAATTGTAATACTCCTGATTGAATATGCCCTTAAACTCACAGTAGTTCTTCTTATTTTTGTAAAATGCATTCAAATCAATTAAAANATAACCAATAGTATTACCTACAAGCAGTGTAGAATCATCCATTAATTTTGTAAAGAATACAAGTGATTCACCTAAATATTCTTTTCCTATTTTGATGCAATGATTATTAAGGGAGAAACCCTGATCGATCTTACTGTTATTTTTGAAAAATCTAAGTCCATCAAAGCAACCAAACCAAAGGTTTCCGTGTATATCTTCTTCAATAGACGCTACAGATGGGTTTTNTATGTCATCTCGGTTCAACCAGTTAATTGTTTTATTTTNTGAAAGGTCATACATGGAAAGCCCCTGCGATCCTCGACCCATCCAATAGCGACCGTATCTATCCTGAATTGATGACATTACATTCCCCGCAGCTAGGCCTTTAGTCGTATCTATTTGTAGGTACAGATTATTTGGAGACAGGTCAGTATCGTCTTTATAAACAATTAGTCCGGTTACAAAAGTACCCCGCATTAAACGTCCTTTCCTGTCCCGGCCAANAAACATACCCGGGCGATCAGAAGGAATGAATTCCCACTTCCGTCCTTTGACTCTGACAATACCGGAAGATAAGATATTTTTGTCGTCAGTTGTGTTAGATTCAAGATTGAAAAGCATTGATCCGTCATCGCATTGAATTGCCATATCGTCAAAGAGAGCCTGATCAANAGAGGAAAAACCTGTAGGTGGCTTCTTTAGGCTATGTCCGTCAAAAACTCTTAACCCACTACCATAGCTTGCCATCCACAGGTTGCCGTTTTNTGCCTGTGTTAGCGACCAGGTCTCGTTCATATAGTTGTCAGCTGTAACCGGGATGAAATATTGATAGGCGAGTATTTTCTGAACATTACTTTCTGTTCCGACCCAGTAATTTCCAGCAGCATCTTTAGTACACACTTTTGGTAGGTAGTACGAATGATAGTTGAGGGACGACACCAGCCTATTATTACTGATGGCGAACTCCTGGAGAAGGTAATTGTGTTTTTCGGCAAGCGACCAGATAATGTAATAGCGTCCGTAATCATGATCGAAGTTGATGACCTGAAATCGTGGGTTTATCTTTAGGGGTGGTCCATAGGCCGAAGTCAGTGTAGTGGGGTTGATTAATTCCTTTTTACCCGGAGTATGTCGGAAAATTTTACCGTTATTCCTCGTGAAATAGAGATCAGGACTATCAAAATAGGCTATTTGTTGAATTTCTTTGTCGGATTGAAAAACCGTATCCGGCTTGGTAATTCCATGTGAGTTTACCCTGTATATGGATTTTGTATCGGAAAGATAAATATCTTTTCTTAGGTTATTCCCCATATAGAAAGCATCCTTTAAAGTAAAATTTTGGTCTGTCAACTCAAACGTATCCAGGACTTGATTATATACTGATATAGACCAACTGTTACTATTATGCATCAGTAATGCAGGTGTCTTNNTTTCTGTCAAGAACAGATAAATATAATATTTATATGGAAAAGTATAGGTCTTGATTCCTTTCTTACTGAACTTGCTGATACAGGCCTCCGTATTATGTATTACCCAAATATTTCCTTCACTGTCTTCGTAAAATTTAGCGTATGCATTTGATGCAAGTCCGTTGCTTAAAGAAAAACTTTGCCATTTGCTCCCATCAAACATACTGATTCCTCTTGTATAACCGGATACCCAGATCCGCCCCTTACTGTCTCTAAACATGCTGGATATATTGTTTGAATACATTCCCTCTCTTATCCCATAGGTAATCACGGTATTGCCCTGAGGATAAGCCCGGATGCATGTAACTATCAAGCAAAGAATAGTTAATGCCAGCCTGCTTCTATATATTAAGGTATGAGACATGGATGTCAGCCAATGATTTTGAACTGTAATTTACTTATTTATTTTAATAGGTAACAGATGTGACCTATAAATAGTATGTTTTTCTGCCATGAAACGGGTGTTTTGAACCATGAAAAAATGGAGAGGAGTAAAGTAACAGTGCTTTATTGACTATTCCGGAGCAGGCCCGAAAAATCAATACAGCTATATCGATACGGACAGCATGCAACACAGAGATGTCCGTGAGATGGGAGGAGAATGGCTTTGCTATCAGGCGGTAAAGGAGCTTGGCATTGATGGTTATCTGAAATTACCTTACTTGGGAGAAGATCACATGATTCCGATATCAATCAGTCATGGAAAGACGCCCATGGGATAGCACAAATACAAAAGATGGCTACAACAAATGGAACTAATACCGAAGGTACATTCGTTATAGACCAATTAAATTGATCTATACGACTGTAACCTAGGCATCCCGGAACCCCGGATTGTTTCACTCCCGGGATAGAGCAACGCTCTAGTAGCATAGCTGTCCGGACAATTATACCAAAAATTTATGGGCTTTTATATAAATCATCTTGGTATAACATGGTTGACCATCTTATTGAAGTCAGGAAAATTTCCGTTCCGACACAGGATTTTCAAAGAATACCGGATGCAATGTGTTAAAAGAAAAATACGTTTGTCAAAAAATCTGTAGTACACAAAATAGAACATCATCCTCCGGAGACTTCCAATCTGTGCAGAATTTCATCCGCATGAGTGCAACTTGGGTTAAACTGCTTAAAATGATCTAATTGGTCAATCAATTCATTTATCCAAGGCTTTCCTCCACTTTTGCACGATGGGCAACCAAAACCATGTATAATCCACTTATTATTAATTACCTGATCAAGGTTCAAAGTCTTCAAGTAATCATCTGAGAGAGCTTTTGAAAGACTTTCTAAAACATCTAGATCAACTCGTAATTGAATATGTTCAGCGATTTTCTCCCACGCCTTCACCCCTCCACCTTATCCATCAAATAAGTCCCGAAAGCCTCATCCTCCAGGTCGGCAGCTAACTTTTTAGCATTCGCAGGAGCAATATTAACAAATAATGCTTCTATTTGGTGCTTTTTCCGGGGTATTTTGAGAGTATCCGGTCAAAACTTTCCGGGGTTAGGTTAAGGTGGCCGGGAGCGTTTTTATTGTGGCGAAATTAATCACTTAAGGCCGGGAGACGTTGATTTTAGGGGTTTCCGGGGTGAAGGTTGTTTTAATTTTTGTCATCGGGGTGATTTTGCGATAATAATCCACCAGATCTTTGGGGTAATATGGATTATCCCGAAAGCTACTGTCATATATTTACAAAATAACTGCTACACATAAACATTGCCTTTGATAAAAAGACTGTCTCAAAACTTCATGAGATTCAAAGCATGGACTCTAAGGCTAAAGACAACCCATTCAATTTTAATGATGCGGTTATCCTAGATAATGAAACCCAGAAAGCTTATGCCGGGTGCGATCCTTTCTGAAAAATATGTAGTGTGTGTTTATTATCTAATGCGTACAGCCTTTCATTGAATAATTTTAGCTCTCTTCCAAACCGTGGATTATCTGATTGGTCATGATCTTGTGGAAAATCATAAATCCAATCTATCTTTAATGTTTTGCGGTTTAATGATCCGAGTTTGTAATGGTGATAATCAGTAAAATAAATAAAATCATCATCGAATACAAATTTTGAATAGTTTTCAAGATTTAATGATTCCATATCTTCTAAAGGCGTTAGAGTAACTGTATAGGTGTTATGCAAATCAACTTCAATCAAATCCTGATTGGCTAGCTGTATCAATTTTCCATTATTAGGATCTAATTCTATACTATCGCCAAAAGTATCAAACTTTGGGTGTTTATCGTTTTTAAGAATTGTGATTTTGTCTCCTGACTTGATATCTAATATTAATATCTTGCCACTGTTTAGTAATATATAAATCTTATCTTCATATATTCCTAAGATCTTGTTAACTTGTGTTTGTTTTTCACTGCCGTCATAATCTTGATACGTGTCCAATTTCGACAGGTCAAAATACCACATAATCCTGCCATCTGTAAAGTCAATAAAAACAATTTCACTCTTCCAGCTGAGTTGGCCAAGAATACCTTTATCAAAACCCCAAACAAATTGTAAATCAGTATCAATCTTCCAATCAGATTTTAATAAACTTAAATCTATTAATAGTATACTCTTTTTCTATCTGAATCTTTATGTCGAGCCAATACTTTTGACTCTTGCAATATTGAAGTAAGCAAGACAGAGCTTTGAAGCAAACTTATCTCCTTTTGATCTCCAGTTTTTAGATCAATACATCCAGTACCTTCTTTTAAACTACCTTCTTGTCTTTGTTGGACAAATAGATTATCACCATAAACCAATTTAGGATATTTTATACCAATAAAACTATGCTCCCAACCATTTACTCCAATTCTTTTAATTTGATTTGAAAAAGTCGAAACAATTAAATCATTATCATCTATAAGAAAATAATGGGCAGTGATATCAGTAATTTCTCTGAGTAGTTTCACATTATTAATTTAGAATATCAATAAATTTGTACAGATTTTGATCAAGATTATCGACCATAAAAGCAAAATCGCCTATATCATTTATACCTAGACTATTCCATAATCCAGGGTTCACATTGTTGATGTCATCATAAATCTTATAATTATCTTGCTGAAACAATTCCTTAAATTTTGATTTTATAAAATTTAAATCATTTACTTTCTTACTATTAAAAATATATTCAAAACTATTCATATTATTGGCATTCGCCAAATATGCTTTGAATTGATTTTTGAACTTTGTGGAGAAGAGAATATTATTAATAGTGCTTTGTGAATAGCTTTTTAGTTCGAGTTTCTTTATTAAACCGGGACCTGCTTCGTATTCAATATCAAACAAACAATTTTCACAAATTCCATCAAGATTATCTGCATCTAATATTTTACCTTCAAGCCTCCTGACCTTACTTGGATCTATTGTTTTCAGTTTAGTAAGCATATGACTTACCCCATCCTGGGCATAAAAATTGGTGTTTTTAATGCAGCAACTACTTTGCTAAAACCATCCACTTCATTTAAATTAACTACAAGATATTTTACATCATCTAAATGGTCAGCGACATTTTTTAAGAAAGGATGTGTTCCTCCTGTTTGAGGATGAACTAAAGCAGCAATTATGTTATCTATATCTGTTTGTCCGTTGGGAAACTTTTTGACCACAGAAGGTTCCATGAGTTCTGACAACTTGGATAAATAATTGACATCCTTTCTATAAATTGGTCTAGCAATGGATTTCTCCCACGCTTTAACACCCTCTGGATTCCCCTTGAAATACATCCT
Organism: Candidatus Parvibacillus calidus; assembly: GCA_013414645.1. Taxonomy (GTDB): domain Bacteria; phylum Bacteroidota; class Bacteroidia; order Chitinophagales; family Saprospiraceae; genus Parvibacillus; species Parvibacillus calidus. The sequence continues at coordinate 549,047 of CP058702.1, forward strand.
TAATGCCTCGCCACCCTCACCGGACAGATCCTTCTCCAATTGGACCAGGACGTCCTCGTCCATACTCTTTAGTATGGTGGATAAAGATAGTCTTTTTCATATTCTGTGTTGAGGTCGGCGAGATCTTGGAGGTGGGGGAATTTCGGTACTTTTATTTAGCCGTCAACTTTACGGAGAAAAGTGAATACATCCTCACCATCTTTATTGAGGGCAATAGGGTAGCCACTGCTGACACTGGGGTTCATGGTAAGTTATCACCCCAACCGTTAACTAATCCAAGAGATAATTTTTTATCGTAGTCGTGTCATCGACGTAAATCTTTGCAGCAAAAACCACCACATGGGATTCACTCTAAGTTAAGCACCAAATCCAAGAGAGATGCACTACGGTGTTGATGCTCGGATGGTATAAATTAAAACTTTCGTTAAACCCTACCCATCTGATATCTTAGATACCTTGCCTCTCGTAGATGTGCAATGTCTTTAACTGGTCTCTGATATAAAGCCTGTTTCCCACCACTGTGGGCCTGTCATAAGTTCCACGATAAGTTTCTCCATGGGGCATTTCAATAGATTGGGTAAAAGCGACTTCTCCTGTACTAACATCCACGGCCCCAAATATCCTAGTGACTCGATCTCCTTTATATCCTGAAAAATATAAATAGCCATCTGCGTAATAAGTAAGGTGAGCAGGTATCTGCAAATCTAACTCCTTCTGCATTTCGCGCGCTCCTGTTTCGATATCTATGATTTCAAAGGTATTGGTGTTTAATGAATATAATTTTGATTCCAATTCATTAATATTGAAGTCTGATGTATGTGGAATATCTAATTTCCATAAAATATTTCCAGTCTTAATTTCGAATTTAATTAATGATTGAAACAGTGGCACAATTAAATAATCATTATTAATTATTGCACTACCATTTACTTTATCTACCAATGTAGTTTCCCACAATTTTCTCTTCTTTTNTGTAGAAGCAACTGAAATTTTATTATTTTCTCTATTAATCAAAAACAAATATTGATTGTAATACTTATTTACACCAAACTCTCCATTTAATTCAAAAACTGGTTGTTTGTCACTTCCAATGATCAAGTTTTCATACTTCTTTTCTGATCGTATATATGAGGATGCTAAATATAATTTCTCCGTTAAAACTTCAATGTACTGCTTCCTCGAGTCGAATTTGTCTAAGATACTATTATTACCTATGTCAACAATACATAATTCATTGTCATTTGAGAGATACAATTTATCATCAAATAATGAATAATTACTATCTCTTTCAAATTGAAATGCTTTGATTTCAAATAAAGTACTTTTATCTATAATATGTAATTTATAATCACTTGTATAAAATGAGAGATAATAATCGCTAATTTTCAGATCAGATATAACATTGACAATTGAGTTAATTAGATGCCACATAAATCACTTAGTTGAGAATATTGTATTAAAGTTGTCATCGATTAGATCTAATAATGCTTGCTTAGTTTTTGGACCTGATTTAACTAATTTGTTAATCGTAGCTTGATCAATAGTAGCATTTTGAAGCTGATCCANAAACTGTTGTTTTGGTAGACTGGCTACTTTCTTACCATCAAACCACCACTTTATTTGATTTAAATCGGTTACCTCTGATAAATCCATATCTTTCACAAATTGCTCCACATCGAATCCATACAACGGAGGTGTAGCATTTGACTTAAACTCATAAAATTTATCTCCCACTCTTACATCAACTCTTCTCACGCTGCCTTCGATTACTTCTTCGAATAATGTAGTGCCAGCAGGAAATTCATTTGGATACTTCCTTACTCCATCCGCTATCCACATAGCCCCTTCTGTAAAACTGCCACCTTTTTTAATATCCGCAATTACTTTTGCATAAGGATTTCCAAATTTACTTGCACCATGCTCAAGATCATCCAATATCTCATCTAAATATTTATAAGATGGATTTCCACTTTGACATGTTCTACATCTTACTCCTTTCTCGGCTAATTTTTGAACAGTAGTTTGTAAATCTGTTTTGCTTATAATACCTGCTATTTCTGAATTGTCGAGAATTCTTCTAACAGATGTAAGAGTCGCGATATCTTTTCTAATTAATGGATGAGCTATTAATGCTTCCCACGCCTTCACCCTCTCCACCTTATCCATCAAATAAGCCCCGAAAGCCACATCCTCCAGGTCGGCAGCTAACTTTTAGCATTCTCCGGAGCAATATTAACAAATAATGCTTCTATGTGGTGCTTTTTCCGGGATATTTTGAGAGTATCCGATCAAAACTTTCCTGAGTCAGGTTAAGGAGGCCGGAGGCGTTTTTATTGGGGTGAAATTATGGGATTTAAGGCCGGGAGACGTTGATATTAGGGAATTTCTGGGAAGGGTGAAGGTTGTTTTAATTTTTGGTATCGGGGTGATTTTTGCGATAATAATCCACCAGATCTTTGGGGTAATATGGATTATCCCGAAAGCTACTGTCGTCTATGTTAAGAGTAGTTGCTACACATAAACATTGCCTTTGATAAAAAGACTGTCTCAAAACTTCATGAGATTCAAAGCATGGATTCTAAGGCTAAAGACAACCCATTCAATTTTAATGATGCGGCTATCCTAGATAATGAAACCCAGAAAGCTTATGCCGGATGAGATCCTTTCTGAAAAATATGTAGTGTGTGTTTATTATCTATTACGTACAGCCTTTCATTGAATAATTTTAGCTCTCTTCCAAACCGTGGATTATCTGATTGGTCATGATCTTGTGGAAAATCATAAATCCAATCTATCTTTAATGTTTTGCGGTTTAATGATCCGAGTTTGTAATGATGATAATCAGAAAAATAAATAAAATCATCATCGAATACAAATTTTGAATAGTTTTCAAGATTTAATGATTTCATATCTTCTATAGGCGTTAAAGTAACTGTATAGTTGTTATGCAAATCAACTTCAATCAAATCCTGATTGGCTAGCTGTATCAATTTTCCATTATTAGGATCTAATTCTATACTATCGCCAAAATTATCAAACTTTGGGTGTTTATCGTTTTTAAGAATTGTGATTTTGTCTCCTGACTTGATATCTAATATTAATATCTTGCCACTGTTTAGTAATATATAAATCTTATCTTCATATATTCCTAAGATCTTGTTAACTTGTGTTTGTTTTTCACTGCCGTCATAATCAGACCAACATCCAATTTCTGCTGTGTCAAACTTCCATTCTATATTTCCATTATCGTCGATTAAAGATATATTGTTTTTAATTCCACTTAAAAGATATTCTCCATCAATATATAATGGTAAATCATCAAATTTTTTTCCCATTTCACACTAAATGGTAATTGAATACAGAATGTATTAGTTGAATAATCAGAGTTATATTTTAAAGCTATTACAAAACCTTCAATTGACACACTCCTTACCATATACCTCTCCAAACCACTATTTATTACATCTCCTGTATCTAAATTTAACGAAATAGTTTTCTCAAACCCAGATTCTTTATCTATAAACTCAATGAATGCAAAATCCCTAAAAACTTTGCAACCAATACTTTTACCAGGAATTATTTTTTCCCATATTAAGTTCTGACTTAAATCAAAACATTTAATAATATTTTTAAACAACACAACAAGGGCATGTTGAATTAAATAACATCCATTTACTTCATCAATTGACTGTATATATTTCATTTATAATTTATTGATAAAATTATACAGGTCATGGTCATGACCTGTTTTGTTAACTGCTTGAATAAACTGGCCTTTTGTATTGATACCAATGGAACTGAATACAGTTGAATTCGGATTGGCTTTCAATATGTCATCATAAATCTTATAATTATCTTGCTGAAACAATTCCTTAAATTTTGATTTTATAAAATTTAAATCATTTACTTTCTTACTATTAAAAATATATTCAAAACTATTCATATTATTGGCATCCGCCAAATATGCTTTGAATTGATTCTTGAACTTTGTGGAGAAGAGAATATTATTAATAGTGCTTTGTGAATAGCTTTTTAGTTCGAGTTTCTTTATTAAACCGGGACCTGCTTCGTATTCAATATCAAACAAACAATTTTCACAAATTCCATCAAGATTATCTGCATCTAATATTTTTCCTTCAAGCTTCCTGACCTTACTTGGATCTATTGTTTTCAGTTTAGTAAGCATATGACTTACCCCATCCTGGGCATAAAAATTGGTGTTTTTAAAGCAGCAACTACTTTGCTAAAACCATCCACTTCATTTAAATTAACTGCTAGATATTTTACATCATCTAAATGGTCAGCGACATTTTTAAGAAAGGATGTGTTCCTCCTGTTTGAGGATGAACTAAAGCAGCAATTATGTTATCTATATCTGTTTGTCCGTTGGGAAACTTATTGACCACAGAAGGTTCCATGAGTTCTGACAACTTGGATAAATAATTGACATCCTTTCTATAAATTGGTCTAGCAATGGATTTCTCCCACGCCTTCACCCCCTCCACCTTATCCACCAAATAAGTCCCGAAAGCCACATCCTCCAGGTCGGCAGCTAACTTTTTAGCATTCTCCGGAGCAATATTAACAAATAATGCTTCTATGTGGTGCTTTTTCCGGGATATTTTGAGAGTATCCGGTCAAAACTTTCCTGAGTCAGGTTAAGGTGGCCGGGGCCTTCCTTCTTGTAGTTGAAGTAATGTTCTGATGTGGCAACTACTTCAAGTGAGAGGTTTTCCTCAGGTATTACTTTTTATATTCTTCTAAAAATTGTTGCCATGTTCCATCTTTGAACTTAGTACGATATTCACCTATGAGCTCTTCTAATTTTTGATAATATACAGGATTAAACTGTACCTTACCCGATTTAATGACCTGAATTACTTGATTAAGTACTTCATGTTTTGTATAAAAACATTATCCAGTGGCAATATATGTTGTCCATCATATTTCTGATCGACTTCATCGATTTTCTTACCCAGCTCTTCTAAAGTAACCTCTTTAACTATGAACTCTTCACCTTTTTTAATTTTTATAATTACATTTTCGTTAACACAGTAGGCAATTCGTTTAACCACTTTACCTGTTGACTTAAAAGCAATACCCGCCACTTTACTTCCTATCTGCCCTACTATATCTATTTTATCAGAAAATGCCATTATTTTTACCAAGGGCTTTAACAAGACACCTAACACACTTTTACTAGCACTCGGAACAAAAATTGCGATTACGACGGGACCAATAAGTTCCGTAACATTATGGACAAATAAGCAGTTTTGATTGATATCAAAATGATCTTTTAATCCGTCCAGTATTGCATAATATATTCCTTCTTTAACAACTATAGGTTCTACCCCTGTGGTGTCGATGCGTTTATAATTCTGAAGTTGTTGAAATTGAGTCTTTATCTCATTTCTACCTTGCACTGATAATACTTTTGGAAATATACTCAATACATCAGGTACACTCTGAATAATCCCGACAAGGCCATCCCAAATGCCACACACGGCACTAAACTGAGCCTCAGATCCAAAATATTCTTTATTCTCGGCCGGATCATCTTTCCAAATTATGGAAGAAGAATTAATTATTAGTTCAATAGAAAGAAAGATAGGTTTTAAGAACACATATGCTATATCACTATAAAATTTATCATATGTATCTGTGTTATTGCAATTCCAATATTTTTGATCTATCTTGCACTTTTCTATTTTATTGCTTACCAGATCCAGAAATAGATAAAGTTCTGTCAAAATGGTATCTGCCACTTGACTCAAGTTTACGATATTTGTAATTAATTTCTTTTGACTTATTCCATTAAATGCTGCTAAAAGTGGCAAAGATTCAAATCTCTGTGTGTCAATAGCCTGTACCGTAAATTTATTATTTGTATAATTTAACCATACTTTTATATATCCTTTGGGTATCTTTTTTCAATAATTGAATCATATTGAGATGGATTACTGGTAATTATCAAACATACTTTAAGAGCTCTCCTCATTATGGTATCTGAGATTAACTCACTTTTAGCTCCGCTATACAACTTACCCAACTCTACTGTATCAATACCTAATCCTGTAAGGTCTATTATTATTGTACTTCCCGCATAATCACCATTGCCGTTTCCGGAATTGTTTTTAATACTATCACACTCTGTTGCAGAAATGGTTCTGCACATGCCCGAAATAGAAGCATCAAAAATGGAAATACTGTCTTTACATTTTATCTCTTCTAAAATTCCAAATCTATATTTTGAATGATTTACCTTTTCTGTCTTATAACTATAATAAGTATTATTATCTATATTAAATGAATCTCTTTGAATATTATCTTTATTCATTCTATCAAAATATAGCAATTCAAAGGTTTTATAAACTGCATAGGGAACTAAATTGCCTGCTTGATCTTTTTTCCTTCACTTGTAAGGAAATTTTAGCTTCCTCATCATTATTGTCAACTATACCTTGTAATTGATTACCATCAAGTATATATTGATTAATTTTCGCTAGATTTTCGTCAGTAAATGTAACAAAGGAATTCCCTATCTGAAAAGTACTACAACTGATACTACTCTTGGGGACATAAACTATGTTTTGTTGCTCTGTAATATTAGGGTCTTCATATAATTTTTCAAATGAATCATACTCCATTTCATCGATATTTTCTAGAAATGATTGTATTAACTCTTTTCCCAATCCGGGCTTGAAACATTAATATTCTTTAAATAGGATAATAGTATGCTTTTACTTGGTTCATCTAATTCATCTGCTCCCCCATCCCCTGTCGATTTTTTAATTAAAAATCGCTTTACTAATTCCAGCTCAATGGTTGCTGAATCAGAATTTATTCGAGGCACAAGGTCGAAAAGATGGAGATCAGGTAAATTTTATTACCTTCAGATGTAGCTGCTTGTATTAATTCTTGAGATTGATTTGCCAATTTTTCTGCTGAATCAAACTCAGAATAATTACTTTTCCTGACACTTGATTCATCCAGATTTTGGATATTTTGAATAAAATTCGTTACGTCTTTTATTTCAGTAACATTTGTTGTTTGTTTCAGATTTATATAGTTGTTGATTGTAAGGTCAACATATACCTTGTACTCATTTTGTTGCGAATTATAACTATCAATTTTATTATTTATCTCATTTAAAACAGGGTTATAAAGTGTTGTTATGGTAGATTGGTCCGTAGTCTCGTCTTTAATATGAAATTGAAGGGTGTTGCTTTCTCCTTCACTATAATGGCTAAGAATGTAATTCCTTTTAATCAAAGGCAACTTTGTATTGGGGGAATTGACCATAGATTTTAACATCTCCCCTTTTGCTTAAGAATCAATTCATATTGATCCTGAGAGTTCGGTCCATTCTGTGAAAATGTCTTCCCTATAATATGTATCAATAGCCATAAAACCAATAAAACTTTTTCATAATTTAGAATATATTTTAGTGATTGATGTTAAAAGTATATCTATGACTTTCAATTCTAATGTTGGATCGTTGGTAATTAAATCCTTATCAAAATTTCTTGCCTTAAATTCTTTTCCAATTTCATCAATAATGTCCAACCCTATAATTTTAATTTGATCTATCAATACTTCCACAGTTGATATATCCAACTCGTCCTCTATTTTATTTAATATTTTTAAGGTTGAATACTGCTGTCGTGCTAGGTTGAAATTCTCATATCTTGTCTTAAGATCAGGAAAGGTTTCACTCAATTGTTGCATATTAAGAGTAGCGCTCATACTGGCTATATTTGCAGGCAAGGGTTTATCATTCGTATAACTCATCGGTGGATTGGATTCATTGGCACCGGGCATGAATTGTGTTGCATTCTGATAGGCACTAATAATGGATTCTGAATTTTGGATGTAAATACTATCCAAGTTCTTATATCCATCTATTATTATCTCCCAGTACAATCTCTCCCACACCTTCCTTTCTCCTTCCAGCTCCTTGAGCCTAGCCATCAACTCATCTATATTGGCGCCATCAGGCGGATTGGCTATCATGCCTTTGATGGCAAGAATCTCCTGAATGAGCCATGGCGGCATGTTCTCAGCCATCTGTAAGAGCAGCTGATCCAACATGTCCAGGATGGCCGCTGCCTCGCCCAGTATATCCGACCACTCATCCATGCCTTCTAAGATGGTCATGATCGCTCCCAAGGCATCATCTCCGATCACGTTCTGCCCCACACCGACCACCTCCAGCTCGCCATCCGTCATCCGATACTCGTCATTGACCGTGATGTCTGTAAAGTTGACATTGATGCGCGCATACTTGAAATACGGCATCTCGATATGCCCCTTGCCGGAGAAGTGTCCGTTGCCACCGGTCGCCTTACGGATGATAACCCGTAAATCAGCCGCCACAATCGTATCATCGGGATTCAACACCGGTAAATATGACGGAATGCCGGCAATGGCTCCTCCATCCGAACCACAGGAAAATGGCGGAACAGTAGCCTTGGGCCGCTTAAAATGTACCCGAATGGTATCCGTATATAGGGTGTCCTGCAGGCAGATACAACCGGTACGGAGGATGTAGGTATGCTCGGACACCACAGCCCGGATGGTATCGGTCAGGGCATCTCCCGTCTCTATCTCTGCATCCTGATATTTTCTTTGCTCATCTGCCAGGTCGTAATACTCCGTGACAAATCCTTCACACGCCCGGTACGTCTTCCAGTCTAAGGCTATCCCCGGCCGTTGCCCGGCACCGCGATACTCCTGAGGTTTCTCACACGGGCTTTTCTCTTCAGGATTAATGACAAAGGATACCTTCTCCGAGTTACCATTGTTTTTAAAAATGGCAGGATAGTTGAGCGGGATGACCTGCACGACTCCATAGTACTGTACATCCGGCATCAGCGGCGGATCTGTCGGCTGAAGGTGATACAACAATTCCTTCGTGCGGATACTGATATAGGGTGGCGTCGCTTCCAGAATCATCTTGTCGGGAAGAGACTCCATACCGCCATCTTTCTTATATATCCTCAGATTGTACTCCACCGGGAATATCCCCGTATGCATCGGCTGCCAGGTGAATAATCCCTGTTGAAATCCCGGTGGCTGCATGTCAAACAAGATCGTATTGGTAAAGTCAGGCGGATTGAGGATGGGCGGATCATATCTTTCCACCTGCGCTATGCTACATCCGGTATTGGACACGGGCAGACCCTGCGGCCTGTTATAATCATAGGCCTCCAGACAAAAACTGTATGTCCCCTCAGGCAATATCTNGCNCCTCCTGATAAATTCATTTCGGTTCATACCGGTTATATTCATGGTGGATATATCAAAATATCCCGCCAGTGCCGTCTGATCCAGTGTTACTGCCTGTCCGGCCAGCAGGTCCACAGGCGGCAACACTGCCTGGTCAGAGGTGGTGAGCAAGAGTCCGTTACCTGCTATTGTCAGCTTCAAACGAACCTTGAATGTCGGCTTTTGTAAGTCGGTCAGTACGATCGAAGCTATAACCTTAGGTGTAGGGCTAACCTGATATTCGGCGAGGCTCACGCCTGCAGGCGGTATTACATTGAAGGTTACCGTCACCGGGTAAGGCTGTCCCGATGCCACGTCGATGCTTAGTAAAAGAAAGCATAGTGCAAGAATCGTCGGTACTATATTTTTCTTCATGTCTGCCTATTGTATGATGATAAAATGAAGCCAATGAAACTCGCCTGTATCAGCCAGATACACCAGGGAATACACACCCGGTCGGACTCCCGTCAATTCAACCGGTACTTCCTCCAGTCCCACCAGTGGCTCTATACGACGGCTGAAGACACGATTGCCGGCGGCATTGTAGATCCAGATATTGCCCGGCTGTATATCGAAATATTCCATGATGAGCTTGAATGTGCCGGTATTGGGATTGGGCGTCAGCGTCAGTGAGGCTATCACCCTGTTGGCGATGCCTGTGTGCGGATAAGTCAGACTGTCCTTCGTGGCATATATTCGCACCTGTTTTTNTACGATATCTTCACACTGTCCGGTCTTATAGTGCGCCTCTACCGTGTAAATCCCCGGATGTCCATACACCAGATGGTATTGATTGGCGATGACTTTTTCGGCCTCTCTTTCCTCAGAAGTGGATGTCCATTCTACCTTTTCAGGAATTGGTTTTGAAATATCGATACCGATGATGGGAAAATGAATCACTCCCTCAGAAGGCAGCAGGAAGTCAAAGTCATAAGGCTCGTCTGCCCTGTCAAGCCGCCACTGATCGACGGTAACACAACCCCGGCTGTCAGAGATGAGCAGTCTTATGTCAGCCTCATCAGGTATCGTCATGACGGCACTGCTATCCTTCCATATCCTGTCTATGTACCACTCATAGTGATATTGGTCAGGCAGGGTATAGATAACCGCCTTCGTCGTACAAAGAACCGTATCTGCGTGAGGATTCCAATCGATGTTGTCCATATCAGACTCAGGAATTGTGACCGTGTGACTCTCTGCACACGTGCCATAGGTCATCATTACCGTGTAGTCTCCGGCATTCCCCTTTCGGGTGAGATCATTTTGGCTATTGTCCCAGACTATTTCAGGAATGATAGTCGGTGGGAAGGTCAGGGTTATACTTCCATTGTCCATGCCTTTACAGGTAGGCATTTCTTCTATAACGCCATATTCAATGCTGTCCCGGCTCACTATTTCAACCGGAAATCCGGGAGAGAACAAACATTTATCTCCCTCTCGGATCAATATCTCATACGGTCCTGCATTCAGCTTGTCATAGTGCGTCTTTTCTGACCAATGCGCCCNCTGATCCAGAGAATACAGCAACTCCGGCCGGGCTTCAATGTTGATACTGCCCACTGCCTGACCACAATAGGCATCCAGGTGGCCGATATTTATTGAATCAGGATCAAATTCAGGCCATCCGATATTGAATGTAAGCGGTAAGCCGGCGCAACCATTTTTATGGTTGCGAACCCAAAGATTGTACCTGCCCGGCTTCAGTCCGGTATATGAAGTCGTCCGCTGCCAGGTCATTCCAAGGTCGATCGATGTCTCCGTATCCGGATATTTGGCAAATGTAATGGTGCCGTCATTGATGCCACATGCCGTAACACCGGTACTCATGGCGCCTATATGCAGGTCCGGCACAGAATTGGAAAGCCGGACGGTGTCGGGAATGGAAGTACAGCCGGAGAGCGTATCCCTTGCATAAATGATGTACAATCCATCCGATAATCCTGCATAATAAGTTTCCGAACTCCAGTGCATTCCGTTGTCAATGGTGAATAAAAGGTCCTCCCNCGTGGTGTGAATCAGTATCTCCCCATGGCCGTCCTTACAAGGAAGATTATATGAAAAGTCAACAGAATCAACGATGGGGACGTTTTTGCCGGTGATATCCAACGGATCCGGCCACATCATCGTACATTGGGAAGTCTCATCTCTGACCAAAACAAAATATTGCCCCGCTGTCAGACTGTCAAAGTATGTTTGATCGACCCAGTGACTGCCCAGGTCTATGCTGAATTTTAGTTGAGTACTTTGGTTGTCGGGATAAATGATGATTGCTCCGCCCGGAGATACACAGTCCTCAGGCAGGATAATTCCTACTGAATCAATGATGCCGGAAGCGTCCGGGTATAAGGGTATCGGAGCAAAATCAAATTTACATCCCTGAGCAGATACGACGGATGGCAGATATATTCCCGGAGACAAATTTGCAAACACATTGTCNNGGGCAAAATGGGCGCTTCCGTCTATGCTGTATCCGACAGCACCGGGACAGTTGATCGTCAGCATTCCGTCTGCCATACCGCAATCGGAAGGTAGTTGGGTATCGGATGACTGCAAATACAATTGAATATANNGAACAAATACCAGGGTGTCTCCGCGGATGATACACGCGTCTTTCTGTACGGCAATAATATAGGTTCCCGGTGTCAGGTTGTCAAAATAAGGATTGGCTGACCAGCTATTTCCGCCATTAATGGAGTATTTCAGGTCTGCGCNCGCTGCATTGATACGGATGTAACCGGGCAGTTGGTCACAATTGGCAGNCGCCAGGTAGTCTATTGATAAAATCTCTGCACCGGTATCGGCACCAACCACCGCGGGTACAGGATATGTGACGGTACAACCCGTTCCGGGATCTCTGACGACAACATTGTAACTGCCGCTTCCAAGCCCGCTAAAAATGCCGTTATCCGACCAGGTCGTACCGCCATCAATACTGAACATAAGTCCTGTCTGACTTGCTGTGATCTCTATCGAGCCATTGGGGTGGAGACAGTCTTTATTGTCCTGCACCTTCACTTCGAGGATATTAAAGGGCGTCGAAAGAGTCAACTCTACCGGTTCCGGATAGCTCTGAAAACAGCTACCATCCGGCATACTCACGGCCGGATGATATATTCCTTCCGGCAGGCCGGTAAATAAGGCCGTATCCTGCCATGTCTGACCATTGTCAATACTGTACCTTGACTGTGGATTATCCGATACGATCCATATCGTTCCGGTAGCGCCGTTACAGCCGGGCTGGCTGATGACAATGTCCTGAATAAAGGGTGCATCAGGGGCAGTCAGTACAACCGGTTTGTTGTAGGTGGAAATACAATTACTTCCTTTCCTGCGCACTCTGATCTGATACATGCCACTTCCAAGTCCTGCAAAATCAGGTGAATCAACATAGCTCTGACCACCGTCAATACTGTATTCAAAGTCACCTGTCGCCGGAGAGGTGTTGATATGGATCGAACCGTCATCGGCATCACACGTGGAGGGTTGTGTCCATTGTACCGAAACTACAGAAAAGTCAACGATTTCCGTCAGGATAAAGGGATTCTGACTATAATGATTCTGGCAATTCCCATCTGAGTTGCGGATCAGGATGGTGTAGGCGCNCTGATGCAAATTGTCAAATACAGGACTTGCCTGCCAGTGTACACCGTTGTCGATGCTGAACCGGACGGCATCTGAAGCGGTATAGTTTATCTTAATTGAGCCGTTGGACATGGCGCAGCCGGGTTGCAGGATGGTCTCGACCGATGTGATAACGGGTTGTGACGGTGCCGAAAGTGTGACGGGGTTTTCATTCCAGGATGTCTGGCATCCGAGGCTGTTTTTAACCAAAATATGATACGTCCCCGGAGGCAGGGAGGCAAAGGAGGCGCCGGTTGACCAGGAATTACCGTTGTTGATGCTGTATTGCAGCGGAAGGTTGTTGGCGTCTGTGGCACTGATAACAATCGATCCCGTAGCCGGATTGTCACAGGATTGGGGTTGCTCAATTACTGCCGTCTGGATGTAAGGCGGGGCAATCTGATTAAGGACAACCGGATTCTGATTATACATTACCTGACAGATGCCGCCATTGTATCTGACCAGAAGGGTGTATGTACCTGAAGAAAGGTTGCTGAATAAGGGATTGGTCTGCCAGTTATTTCCGCCATCTATGCTGTATTGCAGGGTCATGCCTGATTGTCCGGATGCCGCTATGTAAATCGACGCAAGCCCGGATGTGCAGCCGATCAGACCGTCAATGGAAATATTTTGTATGACAGGTAGTTGTATGGCATTGATAAGAGTCGGAGACGTCGAAATAAAAGCACACGAACCGTCGGCATTTCTTATTCCGGTAAAATAAGCACCTGTCGGTATATCTGCAAAGGCAGGTGAATCATGCCAGGAATTGCCGCCGTCAATGGTAAATTGCGGATTTCCGGATCCCGGTGAATACTGAATCACTATCGACCCCAGGTTGTCATCACAATCAGTCGGTTGCTGGACGTCCACACCTATGATGGCAGGAGATGACGGCGCATTGATGACGACCGGATTAGAAGCATAAGAGGAGACACAGGTGCCGTCACTATTTTTAACCTTTATCAAATAGGTCCCCTGGCCTAAATTCTGGAAGATGCCAATAGATTGCCAGGTGTTGCCATCATCTATTGAAAATACAGTTGAACCGCTTCCCGGAGTCGCCAAAACAGTTATTGTTCCATCGTCAGTATCACAATCAGATGCGTCGGATTTATCGACGGAATTAATCTGTGGGGCTGTCGGACCCGTGATTGTCACCGGGTTTTGGGGATAGGTTACGACACAGGTATTGTTTTGATTTTTCAATTTCAAGAGGTACTGACCTTCAGCAAGGTTCCAGAAAGTTCCGGATGAAGACCAGGACGCTCCGTCATCTATGCTGTATTGAATGGCATCAGATCCTTGCTGGGCGACGATTTCTATCTTACCGTCAGAAATATTGCAGTCAGAAACATTGGTAAGTAGTACATTCGTAAAGGATGGTGGCGCAGGTGAACCTATGATGACTGGATTGTTGTTGTAGGCAACGGCACAGGTTCCATTGCTGTTCTTGATTTTTACGATATAGTTACCCTGACCCAGATTGGAAAATGTAGCATTGGTTGACCAGGAAGAGCCGTCATTGATTGAATACAGAATATTTCCCTCTCCGGCAGCTGCCGTGATGATGATCTTGCCATCGGCTAAGCCACAGTCGGTTACGTCTGTCTGCTGAACCGAAATAAATGCGGGCGGATTATGCCCGGGAAGGGAGATGGGATTGTCGGTCCAACTGACCGGACAGGTGTTGTTATTGTTTTTGACCTTGATGATATATTGCCCGGGTGAGAGTCCTCCGAAACTGCTTCCTGACTGCCAGGTCGTACCATCATTGATGCTGTATAAGGGAGAAGAGGAGCCGGGAGTCGCCTGAATCGTGATGGTACCGTCATTTGCATTACAGTCTGAAGTATTGGTAAATGATACATTGTTGATAGAAGGCGCAACCGGAGTTGTTACTGTTACCGGGTTGCTGGGCCATGTAATAACACAAGTGCCATTGTCATTTCTTACTTTTATGGTATAGTCTCCTGCTGTAAGTCCGGAAAAAGTCCCCGTTGTCTGCCAGGTGTTGCCGTTATCTATACTGTACTGAGTGGGAGAGTNTCNCATCGTTGCCTGAATCACAATTTTCCCGTCTGAGCTTCCGCAATCACTGACTCCTGTGGGTGTAACGCTTACCAGGACCGGTGGCTGCGGAGCTGCAATGATAACCGGATTTTGCGCATAGGTAACGATACAGTTTCCGACATTATTTCTGACCTTGATCAGGTATTCTCCGGNGGCAAGGCCGGTGAATGCGCCGATATCCTTCCAGGTCGCACCATTATCTATGCTGTATTGTACAGGATAGGATCCGGCAGTGGCAGATATTGTTATGGTGCCGTCCGAAGCGCCGCAGTCGGAGACATTGGTCTGACTGACACCTGTAATCTGTGNGGGAAGTAATGGCGTGATAACGACCGGATTGTTGCCATAATCGACAGGGCAGGAGTTGTTAGAATTTTTAATCTTTACATTATAATTGTCGGCCGGCAGGGAGGTGAAAATGTTGGATGATGACCAGGTGCTGCCATTGTTTATGCTAAACAAGGTGCTGCCGGTTCCATTGGTGAAACTGATTGTAATTTTACCGTCATTCATGCCACAGTCGCTGAGTTGCATCACGGACACGCCATTGATTGCCGNGGGAATATTCTCATTGATTAGCGTGGCAGTATTGGATGGCGAAAAACACAGGTTATCTACAGTCTTCACTTTTACCTGATAGTTGCCGGGAGCCAGATTCTGGAAAATATTTGAGGAAGACCAGGTTGCACCATCGTCGATACTATAAAGATAATGTGAATTATAGGGTAAAACAGTGATGCTGCCGTTGGACTGATTGCATTGGGGGTTGACTGACTGTATGGAAGGTGCATTGAGGACGCCTAAGGTTTGCGGAATATTAAAATAATACGTGCAGGATTCGAAGGTGCCTGTATTGATATTAAACCATCTGACCTTGATATAAATTTTTGTGACACCCTGATTGACCGGGATAGTGACCGGATCAAGATTCCCGTTTTGGGTGGTATAATTTATATTGTCCGTACTTGTCTGATACTCCAGAAAGTTTTNTTTGTCTCTTTGATGTGCCAGAATAAATGAAAGATTGCCGGGAGAGCCGCAGGGGCCGGGCGTATATTGAACATTGAAAATCTGAGGCTTGATGCCGGTCAGAGTCAGCTGATTATTATCAGGAATATAGACACAACCGCTTTTTCTGCAAAGGAGGGTATAATATCCGGGCTGGACATTGGGGAAGTAACCGGAACTCTGCCATGATGATCCATTGTTGATACTGTATTCTACTGAATTAGCCGGTGTTGCCGTTAGGGTCAGGTTATATCCGGTACAGGTTTTCGAGTATGTATAATCAAATCCTTTTATCAGATTATTGGGATAGATGACGACCATATGCCTGTATTCAATAATACATGGCCAACCAATCTTTCTGACAAAAACCCGGTATCTCCCCACAGACAAATTATTAAATACCGGAGAAGACTGAAAGTTGACCCCATCTAATGAATATTCCAATGAATTTCCGCCAACGATCGGTACAACAGTCAGCGAGCCTGTTCCACTACAGTTGGCAGGGTTAGTGACGGTTACAGTATCTATGACAACCTTGCCTGTGGTGACCATCTCTCCGGTGCTGGGGTTCCAGTATTGTGTCAGATAATCTCTGTATGTCACTTTGACGGGATTATACGGATAGTCAGTGACACATTCCTGACCATTGATATTGACCTTTATCTTGACATTATAGTTACCCTGAGGAAGGTTATAAAACTCATAATTTGATGACCAGGAAATGCCATTGTTGATGCTGTAAAGTATTTTTGATGGATAGGTGACACCAGCCCACACTATAATATATCCGGTAGCCGGGCAACCGACATTAAACTGGCCGCCGGTGGATACCGAGATAAAATAAGGACACTGAAGGGCATCATCCACAATAATTTCTTCCTGTCCGGAGACCTGTAATCCGGCAAGCAAAATAATGATTGTAAAAAGTACATTTTTCATAATAGTATATTTTAGCCTTCCACGGCATTACCTTTTGATGACGACCTCTATGTCTCTCGCCTTACTGTAGGTACCATCACTATAGAGGGTCTTAACCTTATATTTTACATCGAAGTCTATGGGAATATCTTTATCTACATACTGTCCGTCAATCAGATCAATGGTAGCCGCACGACTATATGTCCCGCCATGGATGGATTTATACAGGATAAATTTTTCCTTGCTTCGAAGGGGACGCTTCCAGTTGATGACGACCTGATGCCGCACGGTATCCAACACTGCATTTTCAACGGGATAGGACGGACGGATACCGTCTTCGATGATACTTATCGAAAAGGGTTCGGAATAGGATGTATTGTGGCTGTAATCCTCGGCTGACAATAGATAATGATAGGTGTCAGCATAAGCCACAGTCGTATCTACCACGATGGTATCGGCCGGCAAGGAGCTATAGGTCATATACACCTGATAAATACTGTCTTTTCCGTTTGTCCTCATTAATCGGTATACATACACATCTTCACTGGAGCTTCCGGACATCCGGATGAGGGCGATACTCTTGTTTTTATATTGCCGGAGACCCTTGATTAACGGCGTCGCAGGAGCTATTGTATCAGGTTTGACGATTTCCAGTATTTCTGAAAATGCCGAATAGTTGCCTCTCCGGTCTAATGCCAATATTTTATAATAAATCTTAGGAGTTAAATTATTGATATCTACTGTATCAAGATATTGGTTTTTCCATGTCGGTTCATGATTGAGAAGGGAAAATTCATCAGTCAGATTATTGGCATAATAAATTCTGTAGCCCCACAGGTCAGCCTCTGTATTCTTCTGCCAACTCAATTCCACCCTGCCCAGGGAGTCTATTTTCCCCGTCAGTTTCGAGGGTATGGCAGGAGGTAAATGATCCAGTCTCTCTATCGGAATGGACAGGGATGATATGGGATCTCCCCAATAAGGCTGTGTGATAAACTTATAGTAGCCAATGGGATCCGGCAATTTGATAAATACAAAGTTACTGTCCCTTGAGATATCTGCCTTGATGACGGAATAATGCCCCTGAATAGAGTCCACAGCCAACGCCAGATCTATTGACCTGACCTTAGGCCACATCAGGGAATCTATTCGCCAGAAAATTTTTACAAAAGAATCCTGAACGACTTGATATTCCACATATTCTGCTCCGGAAGTCAGCCTTTCATATCCTGCACAGACAGCTGAGTCGCCTGGCGGGCCGGCGTCTCCGAAGAAATCTACCCCTACCCATCGGAATCCGTACAATGTCTCATTTCGTGGCAATGAATCCGCCAACTTATAATATGCCCGGAGTGAGGGATCTTCTGACTCATGGAATGAATTGATGAGGATTCTGTCGCTGATCCACTCCCATGCGCCTCCCTGCATTTCCTTTCTCTGTGCCATAAATCCCCAATAAGCACCTTGAGTACTGCGTGCATCCAGCTCAAGAATGGTGGACAAGTTGCCACAAGTTACCCTGGGGCGCCGAACCAGGAAGCTTATACTTCCAGAAGGCATCATTTAAAAACATCATCGGAAGGATTTTACTCTTCCCATTGCGGTCAATAATAGTGTACCTGATGGCTGTATTTCTGCCCATGATTGCCCGATCCTCGATTCCGGTCCCCATCCATTTGGCACCGTCAAAGTTAAACAGGGATAAAAAGTAGAGAAACCTGTAAGCACTGTCTATCGGATAACCCTCTTCATTAAAGTAGATATCAGCCATTTCATCGAGATAAAAATTATCTTTTGTGCTGCCAGAGAACGAAGCATTTCACCTGATTGTGGTTGTAATACTTTTTCAAAGACCGGTTTTTATTTTCAAATCTTTGATATTTGATCCGGGCGCCATTGAGGCGCTGTGTTTCTGCGGAATCCAGCGTGATGATTCTTGACACAAATCGGCCATCAGCGAGCGGCTTTGCAACTACATAAATCCTGCCAGGTTGACTGTGGACGCTGATAGCAAAACCTGCCAGGAAGATTAGTACAATATAATGTTTCAGTTTCATAGACACTTTTCTCCTTTTTGAACTTCAACTTTTATACTAAATCCACAAAAACGTGCAATTCCTTTTGCCAGGATATAGTTTGGATTGGGGAAGGAGCCTTCCAAAAATACACCCACGGCAACATCTACCCACTTGTTGTAATCCTTGCTGCAATTCTTTCGCCTGCCGCCCTCTGCGGCAATTATCAGGTATGACCGGGCAAATGTGTACCAGCCGTCCTTACCAATAGGGCCAGTTCCATTTTTACATTNTTTACCTTCGCCAAAATCAAGGATGCCGGCTTCAAAGGCCGCATCAAAGGAAGCTTTCGCATAGACATTGACAAAGACTATTCTCCAGCAATTTTCAAAACTCAGGCCCAATCCGGCACCGAAGAGCATACCTGTTCCTGTAGCGACATTGCCCATATAGGCTGCTGCATCTGCTGAATTCTGTGTCGGAGATATATTTAAAGCCTTGGCCACATTGGGATCAAGGGGAGGAATACCCGCTATATCATTTCCAAACATGGTATACGTCCAAACCTGTGCCTGAAAGCCTGAAATGCTTATCGCCAAACTAATTTTGTTATCAAAGGTCTTCAGGTAAAAATGATACTTATCGTTTTTAAAATCTGCCAGCATATCAGCCATTCCAAAACCTTTCAGGTAGCCATTGGCGACGTTCAGAAAGACTTCCAGTGTACTGTGATAATATTGATCCTCAAAAATCAGGTTGGTGGTCAGGGTAGCCTTTATCTGATTATTGCCGGTTTGTGCGGCGGATTTCTTATCATCGCTTTTCAGCATATTAAGATATTCTACCTTATCAAGTTTTAATTTATCTACAATTTTGGTCATTTGATTGACCACACCGGGAATCTTATCCACCGGCACCTGAATCTCAACCATTCCCTGGAAAAATACCCTGTCAAGAGATCCGGATTCAGAAAAAGCAAATTCAAATAAGGCCGATCCCGTAATGGTATTACCTCCGGTGATACGTATTTTCACTCCTGCCCTGATGCCCAGTCCGGCATCCGCATCAGGCTCATACTTCACACCGCTCGGCAACACACCCAATTCAAAGTTATCGCCCGGNNGGCCCATCCCTACCGCCGTCATCCTCCTGTAGGCGCCACCCATGATACCGCACAGCTGTACGCCCGTAAAGATGGGGATACAGGGAAACTCTGCCTTGACATCGACAAGCCAGTATTTGATATCCGGATTCTTTTTATTGCCAAATATTCCGAAAGCCTCTACCAAAAATTGGTTGTTCGACTCGGATTTGGCATCCTTATTCCCTGAAAAATCTATCTTCAGTTGTAACTTTGCCTGAAAGCCCGTACCATAAACCTCATTGGAAAATGGCTTAATAGATCCCCTAAACTCAAATCCGGGAAATTTCGCGGCTATGGAACCATCCTGTATATCAAGTTTCTTAAATGACCATTGCTGTCGACCCTCAACCAAAGTAACCTTCCCCAGTACAGCTGCCCCAAGCCCTGCACTAACACCACTCTCTCCCTCCTTTTCTATATTGACATCGGCCGTAAAGAAAAACCNCTTCAGACTGTCTTTATCCATTCCAAAACCCAGTTTCTTCAATGATATTGGCGAACCCTGTAAAGACACATCGCCGCCAAGAGAAAGATTCTGAATGGCTATGTACGGCTCCTGGGATGACAACATCAGGTTTTGAAAAATTATATTGGGCGCTTCCAGTTCCTTTTTGCCGCTGTTGTTAAGAGACATGATGGTCAGTTTGCCACTCAGACAGGCAGTCGGAAAGAATTTTGAATCGGCATATACCAGCTTGATATAACTTGATTTTAGTAAATCAACCTTTGCTACCTTCCAGACCGGGAACTTCATATCCGCCGTTGGTTTTACTTCAAGCAAATACTTTCTTCCGGTAATGTCAAACTGACCTGCATACATGAGGGGCTTCAGGGTGTCCGCTATCGGCAATTCAACCTTTCCATTCAGATAAAAACCCTTCAGCCTGCTTTTATAAAATGACACGCCCGCCTTGTCCAGCGAAAAGGCCCAGTTCCCGGCTCGACCCTTTGACAGCGGCAGGACATTGTCTATCTCCACTGCTCCCGAAACACCGCGGCTATCGATGATTATATGGTGTGCTTCAATGGCGATTCTCTCTGTCGTGGTCCGATCGGCAAATTCAGGTGGCAGTACGATTTTAAAATGCCCGACATATATTCCGCGCCAGTCTGCAGGTGCTTCGGATGTCGATCCGCCTGATGATCCGGTCCCTGATGACCCTGAGGATGGCCCGACTGTCCTCCCGTNGCCGGAAAATGATTCTCCCAACTGTTGTTGTGACATGCCGGCTACCTCTGCATTTGTCGTTCCTTCGCCGTCCATTTCTTCAAAATAATCAGGCGGGAAAGCCATGTTTGCAGCATTCTTTGAATCTGAAAAATCAAAAACTACCTTTTCTATGCTGTAAGCAATCTTTGGAAAGTCAGTCAGTGCAAAATCAGGCAACGAGATATCGATCAGCCAGTCATTAAAATCTTCAGCTACCAGGTGAAAATCACAGGCAACCCTGCCCTGAGGCTTTGGATTATAATTTTCGTCTAAGGGCAATACCCAGTCCCTGCTTAGTTCCAGCCGCGCATCCAGGCTGACAAACTTAAATCCGTCACAATCAAAAGCCAGATAAGTGCCACTTCCATCCTTATCAAATTTCTTTAAAGTGACAAGCGTCTTCTTATTGTCGAGATTAAAGGTTGCATTGCTAATCAGTCCCAGATAGGAGGTGCCAACCAATCNCCCTGACCCCGAAAAATTAATCTCAGGCGCCCCGAAATAATATTCCTTTCCCTGCGGTGTCCTGATTGAGCCATAGACCTCCAAACTGATATGGTCAGACCGAATCTTAATACTGCCGATGACGATGCTGTATTCGACATTATTGAAGGTCTTGTGTACAAGTGGAAAAGGGATACCAATGAGGGATTCGGAAGTCAGCTTTTCGAAGACATTTCCCAGTTTCCTGGCTGAATCTATGATAGCCTTCGCCCTCANAAGCGCCTTTACTTCATCATCAAAATACTTCAGTTNTTCCGCTTCTTCAGGGGTTAGTGTATCTGATTGCTGTATGCCGGAGACAGGATAAGCGGCATATAAGCCCGTCGGAGACAGACAAAGACCCGCCAGCAACATCATCGCACATATATACGTATAAATTCTATTCATGATCCGGGGTTTTTGAGGAGTTAGGGCTAAAGGTTTTTATCAGCGTAATTTCATTGAGTCTGAATAAAAGGCAGTTTGAAACATAAACTCAGATGTGCCTGCCACCTTCCGGTTATTGATATGAGAATACATCAGTCTGACGTCCAGGTCGGCATTCTCTGAAAATTTCAACTTGTTGGACCAGAAATTCCGGAAAATCATCCTGTTATTCCCTTCGCGCTGATCAAACAGAAAGGAAGTCTTTCAGGGACGATTCCCAAAATTTTCTGAAAAATGACCTGGAAACCGTAATCGTCGGACCCCACATATCGCTGTTGCCCAATAAGGCCACGACCTTGTTATAGTTAAAACCTGCATACATGTTCATTTCTGAGTCTGTAAACCGTTTATTATAGCCTCCGCTGGCAGTAATCATCTTTAGCCGGATCACATTGCTGACAGAATCTTCCCTCGCTGTCCTGGCATCATTGTAGTTGAGGATCATCTGAATAGAACCGGGATTGGTGCCGGAAAACTGTTTGGTCAGAGAAAGTCCAGTATTCAGATTATTTTGGGTAAATATCAGGGTGTCGAGGTCGATTACGGGTCTGACGGTTATGTAGGACTTTTGATTAAATGAAAAATTGGAAAAATTAAATCCAAGGTTGAGTGTACGTGTCAACCGGGCGTTGATATTGCCGGACAAGGCCAGCCGGACGTTTTGATTTGCCTGGTCATTGCGCAGGTTATTTCTTTGTCGGCCAATCCGAACCTGAGTTGTCAGCCGGTTTTTGAAAAATGGAGACTGACAGGCGAGAGCCATGGTTTCTATATCATTATTAAAATAAAGGGTGCCTAATGAAATGTAGCCCGGATCTATGCGCTCATATTCCAGTCCGATAGTTGCTTTTCCCGCTTTGATCTGAAGGGAAGATTTAAAGGCATCGTGGCGGCCGGTAGAACTGTTGGTCGGATGCCAGCCCGATATGATGGAAAAAGGTTGCGTCCCGATGCAGGCAGTTCGGCATTGAGATCAGCCGTGTGGATATTGTAGGCATATTCCATGCTCAGCTTGAATATCCCCACCCGCCGTGAACCATCCAACACCAGAATGCTGCCGGCCTGTGGCCTGACCCTTGTCTGCAAGGTATCCGGCAGGGAAGAAGCGATGTCCTTTGCCTGAAACAGGTGGAGGCCGTATTGTTGCTTGTCGTCTTTATATCCGCCGCCTACGGCCCATCCTATTCTTTTGAAAGAATTGTCAAGGTCGTTGAGGACATTGGCATCGTGGATGGTGGCTTTAATGAGACGTCCCGCCATTGCTTTGACATAGAATTTTCCAAAGGTCGCCTCGTATCCGACACCGGTAAAGGCTGTTCCGGAAAAACTATAGGGACTAAACTCCATGGTACGGTCAAAGAGATGCAGTTTATGCCCTCTGAATTCGGGGCTGATGCCGATAAACCGGTAGGAGGGTAGATTGAAGGTTGTGTTTTTATTGGCATAGAAAATTCCCAGAGGTGCATTGATTCCAAGGATGTCGAGATTGACATTGCCATATAGATTGTAACTAAAGGGGATGGCAATATTGCCGCTATGCCGCGCTGCATAATAGTTGGTATTGAAGCCGAGGCTGCCGCTTGCAGTGACAGGCTTATCTGTCCAGCGACTTTTAAAGCCTTCATAGGTATCCTCCAGGTCTTGTGCGGTTAAGCCTTGAATAGAGACAATAAATATCCATATGAGGTACACGTACTTCATCAGCCTAAGAGATAAATTATTTAAAAACTCTTTAAAAAACAGATAAAAAACTCCCCGTTGATGCAGCGAATGCATCAATTACAACAGATACAACTAATAAGATAAGGTATTAAAATGCAGTGTTTGGCTTTGTCATAGAAAGTTTTTAATTGTAAATTTTGAGTATTGTTGAATCAAATATAAACATCTGGGAAGTTATTTCCAAATAAAATGTAAATAAAGGTCGGTCTTAATCTTAGGGACAAGATGTAATCCGTTGATTTATTGCTATTTAGTATTCTAAATTTTTGAAAAATTTTTATCCGGAAATAAAAGTGGTCTGATTTTTATAGCATCTTTCAAGATCCAAATCTATTACGTAAATCTGGTTGGTAAGATGAGTAAGTANTTTTCATTGAATTGGAAGCATAAACCAGAGTTGGCAAGTGCTTTTTCTTTACAGGAAACGAAATTAACCCATGAATTAATCCCTCAGCTTGAAGGAAAAGCTTTGTTGCCCTTTGAATTTGAATTGAGAAAAGTAAAGGAAGGCAAAGACAGACTTATTGGAAATAGTGATTTGGCCGGGTTAGGTGAAACGTGGTTGGACTATCAGTCTAATAGCCTTGCGTGGCCTTTGATGTCCGAGAGGTTGAAATCTGTCATTGAGCAGCACTTGACAGGAAATGAGGGGATAGATTGGATAAGGGCTGTCGTAAATGCTAATGCAGAGCAAAGGACATATTGCATTCCAAGATTTGAGAAAAAGTTGGATGTTTTAGATAGAGAGCATACAAAATATGTTCCCGGTACAGACCAAATTTTAAAGCCTTATTTTTCGCTGTCTAAGATTAATAAGTATGCTGTTTTTCATGACGAGCTAACATTTAACTTATGGAAAATTACTCCTTTCCTAAACGTCAGTGAAGCATTGAAGAAAGCGATACAGAAAGAGAAGCTAACGGGTCTTGATTTTGAAAAGACATCGGTAACGTGAAATAAAAAGTGAAGCCCTGGGCATAGTTCCGGGGCTTTTTTTGCTTGGGCTTCTGTTCTACTCATAAATATCTTTCCGGTGTCCCAAGTCAATAACATCCACCAGTAGGGTGTTATCAAAGATATCGTAGATGATACGATAATCCGCCATCCGGATACGATAACCGTCTCTGCCTTTTAGCTTTTGTAACCTTCAGGGCGTGGATTATCGGCAAGGCTGTAAATGGCTTCCTTGATATTGGAATAATATGGCTCGTTGATTTTTCAAGAGCTTTGATGGCTCGTTTTTAAGGTTACATTATAAGCCATTAATTCGCTTTGCGTTTAGCTTCAATCATTTTGAAGGCATCATCAATAGGAATAGATGGCTCATTGGATTTTTGGCTTCGTCATAAAGCCTTATATCTTCCAACTCTTCCAGTTCTTCCATTATGGCTTCAAAATCCTTCATAGAAAGTACCACAGATATTTTTTTACCTGCGTTGTCTGTGATGTATTGCGGATGTACTGTAAGCATATCTGAATTATTTTACTGCAATGTTTTGTTCAAAGAAAGTCTGAAACTTGTTTTTAGTGAGCATACCGTCAATAATGCGATAGACTGCGTTTTTATCTTCTTCATCAAGCTGTGAAATCAACTGTACTTTTTCAATAGCGGTTTTGTCTTCCACTTTTACCTCTTTGGGTAGTTTGTTGTTTGGGTGTACCAGTTCATCAATGGTAAGCCCGAAGAAATTAGCCAGTTTATCAATGACCTCAATCCCAAATTCTCTTTCGCCCTTTTCCATTTTGGAATAGTTGGAAGGATGTACCCCAACAGCGTTGGCTACTTCCTNTTGCATCAACCCTCGTTCTTCACGGAGTTTTTATGTTTTTAGCTATATCCATACTGAATAAAGAATTTAACGGCACAAAGTTAGTCAAATAGTCCATAAAATACAATATTATCAACGATATGGAATTTTAAACTTGTCAATATGGAATTTATGTTTTACTTATGTAGTTGTCAAATTGTCTAAAAATAAATTTCAGTAATGGAAATAGCAGAAATAATCAAGTCATTAAGCATCCTCACGGTTTTAGACCACTACGGCATCAAGATGAACCGCAATAAAATGGTATGCTGTCCCTTCCACGATGATAAAAACCCGAGTATGCAGGTGTATGCAGAAACGAATACGGTATTTTGTTTTAGTGGCAACTGCACCAAGAACGGCATGGAAAGTAAGTATAACCGGCTCTGCTGTCTCTTCCACGAGGACAAAACCCCGAGTATGCAACTGTAAAGATTTTAGGAGAGCCGAAATAGGGTATCAAGCTAGGCGGTACAACCACTCCCATCAAAAACAACTATCTTTACAACTCTAAGAAACTACACGACTGGGTTACGGATGCTGTGGGCCGGCTCAACTGGCTGGACTACGGGGCGAGGTGGTATATGCCGGAGTTAGGACGTTTTACTGGGGTGGATCTGAACAGTGTCCAGTATCCGCATGTGAGTGTGTATAATTATGAAGAGAATGAGCCGATCAGTTCGATAGATTTGTGGGATCTTCAGAAGGTATATGTCATGCGACCTGATAAAAATGGCATCGTAGCACCGTCGTTTACGATCGGTTCTACAACATATCAGGGCAGAAATGTAACCAGACCTCCGCAGTACCATGGGTCACAACCAAGTATAGGTCCTGCGCAGCAAACATCCTTAGACCCGGTGGCATAGACTATCGGAAGACAGTTGGTCACCTCTATACCTGCTGTCGTCGATGAAGTTGCCGAAGTGCCTATGTTGGGTGTATATTCTTTAAACGGGATAATATCCGGCTATTTGACTGATGCAAAGTATCAGACTTAGGGTGTATTTTTTCCTGGAGTTTCGAAAACTACGATTAAAACACTGTCAGAAGGGTTTGAACATGCCGCTAAGGCGAGTACCAAACTACCAACACAGATACACCACATCACTACTAGCAAGCATTCTGTTTAGACTTCCAAAATGGGAGACATAGCCAAACAATATGGTTTAGACCTGAACGGTGCAAGAAATAAAGCAGCTATGCCACATTTAGGACGACATCCTGAAGCATACCATAAGTTTGTATTTCAGAATATGCAGCGAGCTGCAACGGAAGCAGGAGGAAACCTAGCTAAATTTTTATAGTTGTTTGACCAGTATGTAAAACAGCCTTTACTTCAAAATCAAACCGTCTATATTAAAATAAATGGTTACAAATTTTTCGAGTAAAGTTCTTCATTGCAATATCCGGTCCACTATTTTGGTTGCGAAAATTGATACTTCATTTTTCAGAAATGTGTAACATTGAATGGCAATGTCCTTAACTATCCGGCAATTTGCATCCTGCGGAAGTAGCTCATCTGGCAGAGCGACAGCTTCCCAAGCTGTAGGCAGCGGGTTCGAGTCCCGTCTTCCGCTCTATATTCAGGAGGCAGAGTGGTGAAATGGCCGGTTTAAAAAATTTGCGGCAGATGATTCTTTCTGTAATGTTCAAATTTAATCAACTTCTATCAATAACATCATGAGAACCGGCAATTAATATTATTTCTTGTGATGGCATAGTTGTTTTTAAGAAATTATAAATCCAGTACTTTTCTAATGGCTTCTTTTATTTCATATAGTGTAGCTCCATCAATGAAACCGATTTTTTTAATCAACCGTTCTTGAGATAAGGAACGAATTTGAAAACAATCGACAGATGAAGTTTTGGAAAGTCCATTGGTGCTGTTGGGTTCAATTTTTACCATCCATGGGGCAATTTCGTAGCGGTCGTTCCAATCGGTAATAGGCACAATAACTTTTAAGGGTAGTTTGCCCAGACTGTCATTATTTACAATGATTGCAGGTCTTTTCTTTTGTATTTCAGCTCCTTTTGTAGGGTCAAGGTCAATCAACCATACTTCACTTTGCTTCATAAAAATTTTCTAAATCAAGTGAAGTAAAAGCGGTTAATTCCTTATCGTTAACATAGTCATTATAAAGATCATTGGCAGCCAATTCCATTTGGTGCTGCATTTCTTCCTTTTTAATGGATTTGATAGTTTCTTCTACCACATACAAACGTTTGGAAATTGGTAGGCGTTGAATCTCTCGAATTAAATCTATTGTTTGCATTGCTGAAAATTTTACATAGTAGTACTCATTACATTGCTTAACACATTTTTTGTTGTTTGATCGCAGTGGCGATATCAATCATATTTCAAATTGTTTTTCTGAACTTCATCTAATTCTTCCATTAATCACATCTATTACAAAGGTAGTTCAATTTAGTGTGTTACTATTGATTTTGTTATAAAAAACCCTCTTAACCAAGAAGGTTCCATATTAAGGTGTAAATGTGTTTATCCGATTGCAAAGGTAAAGCCTGATAATTTACCTTAAGCTTATCAAATCAGGAATAAGGATTAATTTTTATACCATCAATGGTCCGACAATTTTTTAAGAATCGGTTTATTGTTGGTATCAATCCAATAGTTAAAATCGGTTCCCGCATCAGGCAGGAAGATTACTTCCATATTGAATTGAGTTGCTCGGAAGAATAAACCTTGTCTCTTCCTTTTTTATAGTCTTGTCATGCCTTTTCAATTTTTCGCCAAACTCAGGGTTGTATGGCTTTCATTAGACGGTTCAAATTTAATCTTTTGTGCATTGAAAAAGGCTTTCAGGACATTAATTGGTTCTTCAGAATCAGGATAGACAATCATCATGTCTTGGTTTTCATAGCGCAGTAATAATTTGTTGTAAATATTCTATGAACCCTTTCTTAGAAACAAAAATTTTAATCAGCTTTAAAAGAGTGGATAATCCGGACCCTATTACCTTTCAATTTCGGGAAATGAGCAGGTTGAAAATTCATTGTAAATGGATAAAAGGCCTGACAATCAGGCAGATACTGATCCGCATCATGGGAGTTGGCAAAAAACAATTAATTCATGTGTTTTAATAACATAAAAACGAATTAAACTTGATAAAATACAACCCATGCCTACATCTTCAACGTTTCTCAAGAAAAATATATCAATGAATTTTTATAAGGTAAGCCACAACAATGTTCTTTGAGGATTGAGGTACTATGAACTTATAGGGGTGCAGTGGTTAAGAGTAGGGGTAATGAGCAATACCATTGACTGCACTTAATAGATAAATAGATGGCCGAAAGTGCAATAATGGAAAATGAAAATAAACTAGATCAAATCGGTAAGGAGAACACTACCCGGAAAATTTAACGTAATACAAGTTACTGCTTTATTCATACACATATTATTAGGAGTTCGTCCAGTTCTTAACTACATAGTTATTTTTGACAGATTAATCGGTGCCGGAATCTTTTGACCTTGGGAGAAAGAACCGGCAGCGAGCAAAAAGATAGAGGTATCTTGTATTTCTGACAGAAAATGACAAGTCAATAATATCTAAACATTATTGAGAAATACAATACTGCCCGGTTAGAGTCGGTAAAGTCGAATATAATTAAGAGCCATCGGATGCTGTAAAGGAACTATTGTTATATTTGCATTGTTGTACCATAATGGTACACAAAATTTAAATTATGTTAGTAATAAGCAGTAGAGAATTTAGGCAAAATCAAAGTATGTATCTTGATAAGGTTGACAAGGGAGAGCAGGTAATAGTACAGCGGGGAAAGACAAATCCTATACGTTAACTGCCATAAAAGAAGATGATATTTACTTTAATGCTGAAATGGTCAGTCGAATTAAAAAGAGCCTGAATGAAGCCTCAAATGGAGAAGTTAAACGAGTGTCTACACCAGAGGAGATCCGTGATTTACTGGGCCTATGAGCTTTACATTAGAGTTTACAAAAACAGCATTAGAGGACATAGAAAATCATAAGCTGGCAGGAGATAANAAAGTATTGAGAAAGTTAGAACAACTATTAAATGAACTGAGAGAACATCCCCTTACCGGTACAGGTAGGCCCGAAGCCCTCAGGCATGATTTACAAGGCTTGTACTCGGGAAGAATCAACAGAAAACACAGATTGGTTTATGGTATCAAGGAAGAAAGTATTGTGGTAATCGTAGTGAGTGCTTATACTCATTATGGAGATAAATAAATCGAAATGTCTACTCTACATAAGACCATCCCTAAGAATGGAGGAGACGATTGCTTTTCTAAAAGACAATAAAATAAACAGTTCCAGTCGGAATCTCAA
This sequence comes from Candidatus Parvibacillus calidus, assembly GCA_013414645.1. Classification (GTDB taxonomy): domain Bacteria; phylum Bacteroidota; class Bacteroidia; order Chitinophagales; family Saprospiraceae; genus Parvibacillus; species Parvibacillus calidus. Next base: position 579,099 of record CP058702.1, read on the forward strand.
TCTTTGTTTACTTACTTATTGTGTCCCCAAACAGAAAGAATAAATATTATAAGTCACTTCATACACCAGACGATGCTCTCGGTTAATCCTTCGAGACCAAACACCGGATAAATTATACTTTAGTGGTTCAGGTTTACAGAGTCCGGAATAAGGATGAAGCTTTATGTCTTCTACAAGTTGAGCTATTTTTTTAATGATCGCTTTATTGCCGGTAGAAACCCAATATTGAAGATCCTCTTCAGCATCAGGCAGGAAGATTACTTCCATAGTTCGTTTAGTTGCTCAGAAGTATATACTTTGCCTTTGCCTTCTTTATAGTCTTGCTTTGCTTTTTCTATCTTGGCAACAAACTCAGGATTGTAGGCTTCTTCTTCTTTGGTTACTTCGAACTTTATTTTAAGCGCTTGCATAAAGGCTTTTAAAGCAGCAACTTGTTCATTCGTTTGTGGATGTACGATGAACGTATCAATTGTTTTCATAGTTCGACAAAATTTTTCAATTTACAAATGTAATGATAAATTGTATTTATCCACATAGATTAACGTATTAGGAAGTATATAGTTTCTGACGCCTTCTCACAGAATTCAGCCAATTTCAAATGGTGTAAAAATTTAAATCCTTTCCTTTAAATTGTATGCCTGCACCCAATTAGATTTAGTTGAGTGGTTGAATATACTGCTATAAGTAGTGTACAGGAAAGTGTGATGTCGGGCCAAAAAGGCGCAGAGACGGATTAGTCTTGACATGATGACAGAGCGTTTTGCATCATAAACACTGAACGAATATTGATTTAACAATCCAATCATCTGATACTTTAACCAAACTTGCTATTAGGTGAAATATCGATATTACTATTGTCAAGATTTTCAGAGCCTTGCCATGCTATGGAAGTTTGAATTTCTGTTTGAGTTCTATATCTGTAATGGAACTTTATTCGACTTCTCATATATAGAGGTTAGAATAGCAGATTCGACGGTGATTTTATATAAATAATTAACCTGACCACACCCGATTTTCCTTTTTGTTATGAAGAAAATAGCCAATCGTATTTAATAGCAGTTGCTGTCGGGAGCCAATCCTTATTTGGGGTTATCGGTTTGCCTTACAGATTCCATGAGGGTCTATTAATTAAAAACAATAATACATTAAGATTTTTAAGTGCTATTTTTGTCATGTACTATAATTTTTTTAATATAAAATGATTCTCTCTGATAAATGGACGTCAAGATAAAAAATCCGGTTATCCGTGTTTTAAATGGTCTGAGCCAGATTATGCTCCAGGACCATCCGGTGACAGGTATTTTGTTTTTAATAGGCATAATGTATGGATCGGTCTATATGGCACTGGCAGCTGTGATGGCTTCCACGACGGGAGTTCTGACGGCGCGGTTGTTGAAGTTTGACCCCGGGGATATTTTCCTTGGTTTATATGGCTTTAATGCGGCATTATTCGGCGTTGCCTGCCTGTTATTTTTNAAGCCCGTCTTCATCACCTGGCTAATCCTCATCATCGGATCCGTCATAACAACCCTGATGCAGCANTTTTTTATGCTAAAGAAGATTTCAGTCTTTACCCTTCCATTTGTTGTAGTTACCTGGATCTTTGTATTCCTGATTCGGACCTATTGGCCGGAAATGCAGGCTGAAGTGGTGACCACGAACTTTGCGCCGGAAGAAAGCTGGTATTTTGTTTTCAGGGGTTATGGTCAGGTGATTTTTCAGAGTGGGGTTATATCCGGCATTTTATTNTTTCTCGGTGTCTTCACCAGCAGGCCGATTGCTGCCTTGTACGGATTGGCGGGAGCTGTGACTGGCGGCTGCGTGGGTGTTTATCTTCAGATGGACAATCAGATGATCTCCGATGGTTTACTCGGATTTAATGCTGTCCTTTGTGCCATCGCCTTTAGCGGGGAGAAATTCAAAGACGGGCTTTGGGTCCTGATAGCCGTCATACTATCCATCATCATCAGTATTTGGATGATAACATATGAATACATGCAGCTGACTTTTCCCTTTGTAGCGGCTGCAAGCGTGATTACCTATGTAAAAACTATTGGCAGGAGGTATGTAGTTACTTCAAACTAAGCGATAGGAACTTGATTGTAAAAACATTGGCATTTTATCATGCATGGCATTTGACATTTTTTCATGCTGATTTTTCCTTTATGCTCTGTATAGCTTACCGGGTGGATATTCCGGATCAAAGTGAGCCATCTCATGCGGATCATTTGGATATATTTTTGCAAATAAGGATTTCGAACAGGCAAGGAAGAAGCAGAATATTTTAGACTATCCGCCACATTAAACTCATTTAGCCTTTTGCGCTTGCCTGGCTTTTTGTCTAATATCAGTACCTTCATATTTGCCGATTCATAACTCATTAACTTTTGAGTACTTCTACTATCCATTATACTATTACTTTCATAGTTACATTTTGTTAAACCATTTCCTGGCNNACTCTCTTCTGTGCGGGCATCCCGGCCAGCAACAGGGCCTTTTCTTTCCGTCCAATATGTCCTCTTCCAATCTGCGGATATGCTCTTTGCGGGTCGACTCCTGCTTTACGATGGTGGTCCAGCAAATCCATTCATTTCTCATCAAAGGAGTAAGGCTGTTCCATTTATCCAGCAATGCTTCATTCGCAACCAACACAGCTTTTATATCTTCCGGAACCACGTGTACAACTCCTTCTTCGATTATTACTTTTTGCATTTCTTTATATTTATCCTGATTGTTTCCTTTTTTGGAATAAACGAAAATACTATGAAATATGATAAACAATAAGCAATCTGTGAAAATCATCCTGCATTTTGGTATAAAATGAAGCAGGCCCTTTCAACACCAAAAGATATTTGTCTATCCGGACATGAATATACCATGAATTTCATTCATGAAGTAATGAAAGCATACATTTACTTTGACTTCCCGGTAATGGTTGTAACAATCTTTTGCCCGCGTAACAATATTTTCAGTCAATTCAGGATTTAGAGATACAGAAATCGGAATTCCCTTTCCCTTATTGATACCTTCGATGCCGGACATCAGTAACTTTTTGATTCATAATGAGCATGTCCTTTCCGGTTGCTTCAAATATCTTCACCATACGCTAATTAATGCCCCTGCCCAAAGGTCAGCAGATTGCTGTCCGGATCGAGCAGTGAGAACTCTATTTGCCCCCAGGGCTTTATTTCCAATGGACCATTGGGGTGGATAGGAACATTCTTGTCTGTGAGTTCCCGGTACAAACTGGCAATGTCATCCGTACGTATATAGACCTGTCCGTAATTTTCGGCTGGAACAAGTGTTTTGTGTTCAAAAANATGTAACTCTATCTGATCTTTTTNTAGCATTAAATATCCCTCGAAATCACTGTCTCCGATTGGCTGAAAACCCAGATTGCCGATGTAATATTCCGCAGTTACCGCTTTATTCCTCATCGGTAATTTGGGATGAATTGTAACATACAATATTAATTTAATGATTATTAGCTTGTTACTTCTCTGACTTTACCTTAAGATGCCCTCATGGTTTTTACGCCATATTTTATCGGCAGCATCGAGATACTCAGGCAGGGCAGCCGAACCATACCAGGGATAAAGATCATAATCCAGAAAACCGGCACTAATAGCTGTATCCCCATCCAGTAAGGCCTTTGCCTCTTCTAAAGTAGTTACATTTAAGATAAAAATACCGCGATATATCCCGCTTTTGTCCTCCAAAGGCCCGGCAACAGTCATTTTGCCCTGACTGACCAATAAATTGATGTTGTCCAGATGCCCTCTGAAACTTTTATTAATCAGGTCCTTATCCTTGGATTTATTGCTTCCTGTCTTAAGCATTACCAGTACAAACTGCTTCATACCATAATCGTCACCCTCCAGCCTTTGGGCGAGAGATGCGTCATAGTGGGNGTTGGAATCTCCGGATCCAATGGGTTGCGGCAATCGTCCTTCCCTGCGCATGAGGTAGCTTACCGATTTGTGTCCCGAAGCGGATAAGGTGATGTTGATTTCGTCAGATTCTCTTTNTTGATAAATAATTTGTTGCGGAAAATCATGCTTCATATTTTCAAATACGAAGACGGTGTCGTCCTGAATCAGTCGGAAGTCTGTAGGTTCTCCCTGATTTTGCCCTTTTACGGTCGCTGAATAAACCCAATGGTTACCTTCATACCTGAGGTCGAGATATTCCGTTACTGTGATGGCTCCGTTGGTTTTATTGTAGGTCAATCCCTTCAAGGTATTCGCACTAAGCTGATCCCAGTGTTCAAAGGATTCTTTGCCATCAATCTTCCAAGTGCCTACCAGGAAATCAAATTTGGAACTTTGAGCCTGGACAAATGGCAGAAATACGAAGGTGAGTATAAATGTGCAAAATTTCATGCCGGAAAATTTTTCGATAAACAATGTTGAAAGTTATAAATATCAATCTTTCAATTTTATCCTTAAATCAGAGTTGTTCAAATGCCCATAAAAGACCGTAATCAAATCTACAATTTTCATCCGGGTATTCCATCATTTTGATTGGATAATTTTAAAAATGGTTCGGGTTTTACCGGAAGATATGAAATATTGTAATAGATGCCGGACGAACCTGGTTTGTACCATACTAACCTTTTGTTAGCGGTTCTAAATTTCTTTTTTAATAAAGAAAGAGTGAGCGATGTGATACGCACCTATGAGTTATCGCATCATCACCATGCGCCCTTCATTTTTCCGACACTCAGCTACCCTTGTGGTGCGACCGGTCATCCCTGTCAGCCACGCTTATTCGGAATAAAAGTAAAGATAAGCAGGAAGGCTGTGATGATGGCTGTCAGGAAGATGACATAGTCACCATGTCGGGTATAGAAGGTCTTTTCCTCAGAATAGTAGACTAGGTCGTTGATGACGGCGTCTGTTTCGTATGAGGTGGCCATTCGGACATCGCCACGCTGATTGATAAAACAGGAAGTGCCTGTATTGGCGGCCCGGGCAATATCTTTTCTGTTTTCAATTGCCCGAAGTCGGCCTATGGCAAGATGTTGAAGATGGCCGGGTGTGTTATCCCACCACCCGTCATTGGTAATGATGGCAAGCAATCCGGCACCTCGTTCCACATATTGTCTTACCCAGCCTCCGTATACACTCTCGTAACAAATGATGGGAGCAACATTCAAACTATCCCGAAACTTGAAATTGGTCGGGAAGGGCTGTGCGGCGAACCCCTCATAGGTTCCGCCCAACTTGTGGACGAGTGGTTTCAGGAAAGGCAGTATCTNTTTGAATGGGAATATTTCGGCTGCAGGGACAAAAAGTGATTTATGATATTCCTCTACAACACTGTCTGACTCAAGCATTATGGCGGCATTATACATCTCGTAGAGTAGTCCGTCGCTTCGCCTGATGGTGCTTCTTCCCGGGTCTTCGTTGAATATATGATATCCACCGACACCAAGAAGAATCTTTGATTTAGGTGCGAGTCTAAAGAGTGTGTGAAGCTTTGCCAGGCCGGGATTCTGACCATAGTAGTCATCCATATTTACCGGGTCAAGTACAGTTTCCGGCATGACGACAAGATCGGTGCTTGAATCGATGGCCGCAGCTGTCATATTAAATATCTTGTCCACCTGCATCTCTTCCGGAATATTGAATTTCTGGTAATGAGGCTCGTAATTTGGTTGCACAACCGTAACATCTACCGCCACTCCTTTTTCCTTGTACCCAAAATATAGGAGCAGGGAAAGCGTGATCGGAACAATCAGGATTATTCCTGTGGCAGTTGCATAAGTCCTCAATTTACTTTTTTCCATCCATGCAAGGCCCACAAGGATATTGATAGCCCATATCCATACCGATCCACCGAAATATCCGGTATATTCATACCATTGTATGAATGGATAGCAGGTGGCCATGCCATTGCCCAGTGTCAGCCATGGCCAGGATATGTCCCAGTTGCTGTGCAGGTATTCGAACATGATCCATAGCCCGGCCAGCAGAATATACTTCCCCGGATTTCTTTTGTTGAATGTTAGCAGGTGGAACACCACCCAGGGTAGTGTCATCAATGCCGCATTGACCGAGTTGGCAAGCATGCCGGCCACATAAGCCGTGTTGGCTACCCAGAAAGTGGACAGAATATTCCAGAGCCAGAATCCGAAGAAAAGGTATCCAAACAACAACCCCGGTTTACGCCGATGGTAAGTATGACTGATTTCCCTTTCCAGGATCATCATGGGGACGAAGCCCGTCATCATGCCTAAAAATAGGGGACTGGGTGGAAATCCGACCGCAAAGACCGCTCCGGAAAGGAGGGAAAGCTTTAGCCACCGGGTCTTTTGAGAATCAGTAGCCAACCTGCTCTTAAAAACACGGATTGCAATGAAAAACAAACTTAAATAGTTGAATAAAGGAACCCATGACCAAAGCGGTTCCCGTACCATATAAATGGATGACAACACAAATACTGCGAGACTAGTCGCCAACAGGAAAGTCCAAAATTTCTTCATCTGCTGAAATTGAGTGCAAAGTATGGATTTTTTTCGAATATTTTTGCCTGATGAGGTGGTGGCATGTATTCCGGATTAAACTACTGAAAAGTAGCAGGCAATAATAACAGACAAGGAATGGGTCGAGAACGCCATGCAAAATTGGGCAATAAGAATGCTACCTTTTCTTAATTTTTTATTCCTGTTTTATCGGGAAAAAGTAAATAGATACGGTTTGGCAACCTGGTGCAGGTCCTGTTCAAATTATAGAATATCCCGGGCGATATACACACAAGATGGCTTTTGAGTATTCCGGACAAAGTCAGCCATCCATCCGGCAAAAAGATAGAAATTCGCTTGTCGGAAATACAATCCATCATACGGTCCCGCGGAACACTGAATATTCAAAAGCCGGGCTGGCTTAGTGGCCTAAGTTGGAAGATTTTTGATGGGCTTTTGTATATTCGGATTAATGTTGTGTGCTGCTGTTTTTTAGTCTGTTTTGTTTGTCATTTGGCACATGTTATAAAGTCAATGAGTAAGTAATCGTTTACTGTTGGGTCAACTGCAAATATTTCTCCTGTCGTTTTATTTTCTATTGTCACAAAGTCGTGGTCTTTAAATAATGACGATTTGAAATACTTGTGAATGTTTGTCCCAAGAAAGTAAAGTTGGCCGATTTGTGGTTTTGCAATCCAAGTGTCTGAAAGGCTATACTTTTTAANGAGATGGTTACAAGTTGTCTCAAAGAAAGAGGCATAACCAACACAATGTGCTGTCTTTGAGGTAATGAGTTTATTTGGATCAGTGTCGTTTTTGTTGGTAGTAAAGTTTAGTTGTCTTGATGTAATAGAAAGCCCAAGTTTGATGATTTGTTCAATGTCGGGGTCGGTCTGCCTGTCAGCACTTGCGTTAATTAAATCAACAAGTTTGTTATCAGTTGCAGAATAGTTTGTCCGATGTCCAACCGATTTATATGTTATCAAATGTCTGTAAAACCATCCACGAAAAAGAATTCCAACTGTCGTCAAAATTAAGATTGTTAATAATATTCGTTTAATGATTTTCATTATAGTACGGTTGATGTTTACATTTGCAGGTAACGTCTGACCGGCTTTGCGTTCGGACGGGATTTTTACCACTAAACTCGAAGCGAAGACGGAACTGTAAATTTAGCAAAAATCTTTAAATCGAAGACATTTACCCCGCCTGACGCAAAACCGGCTGGTGCGCGCGGGCTAGTTTCATTATCTTATCAAATTGCAAATTAATTTAATCATTATATCTTTTTCATTAGGATTACTTTGGGCAACCAACAAAGCTATTGCCGTTAGCGCATTGTCATTAATTTTTATTTTGCCCTCTTGGTTTAAAAGATGTTTGTTCTTTTCTAAAAACCAAACAAATAAAAATGCACCAATCCGTTTGTTTCCATCGATAAATGGATGCCCTTTAATTACAAAATAGAGTAGGTTAGATGCCTGTTCTTCAATGGTTGGGTACAAATACTTTCCATCAAAAGTTTGAACGATGCTTTTTAATATTCCTGTAAAACTATTGTCTTTTTCTTTTCCGAACAATTCAGTTGCTTCTTNTTTGTCAATTAATTCCAATTTGAGCTGTTTAATCCCCTCTACAGCTTCCTGATATTGAATTTCATAAGTTATATTTTCATTGAGTTCCTTTAAATCCAAAGATTGGGTGTCATATTGATTTAAGAGAATAAAACTCTTGGTGTAATTTTTTAAGATATTAAGCAATCCCTTTGATTCATCGGTTAGCTGGCTTTCCTCTGATTTTTCAATTAATTGGATGACTTGATTCAATTCATCCAATCGTTTTTTATTTATGGAATATCCTTGGATTAAATATTCTTTTAAGCGTTGTGTAGCCCAAATTCTGAATTGTGTTCCATGTTTGGAATTAACACGGTAACCTACAGAAATAATTGCATCAAGATTGTAATAATCTACCTGATAGATTTTTCCATCAGAAGCAGTTGTTGCATTTTNTGCAACAACTGAATCCCTATGCAATTCCTCAGTCTTGAATATGTTGTTTAGATGTCTAGAAATCACCGATTTATCACGGCCAAAAAGTTCGGAAATTTGGTTTAATGATAGCCAAACAGACTCTTTTTCAAATCGAACTTGGATTTGTGTTTCCCCACTTGGTGATTTGTATAATTCTATTTTGTTCATTCATCAAAAATAGTAAAATTTTTGTAGGGACGTGTTCAATTTTGCTTGCCGCTAACGGTTGTGTATATGTGTCGTAGCTGCGTCTAGCAGCTATGTGCAACATATACGGTGTTATGATCCGGCCTGCTTTATTCGCTTATCATTAGTTTGTGATCTTCCAGTTCAACGCTGAAGTTCACCTTTGCCTTCAATGCCTCAAAACCCGCAATACAGTTGAAAATCTTGCATCGGTCGTTGAATTTTCAATCTTTGCTATTTGTGACTTCTGGACTCCTACAAGTTTACCAAGCTGTTCCTGGGTCAAATGCTTAGCTTTTCTTGCTCTCCTTATTGCATCGCCTATCAATTCAAGTCGAAGCTCTTGCTCAAAAGTTCTCGCTTTTCTGTCCCTCGTTTGCCAATATACTGGTCTGTCAACTCTTCTAAACTATATGTTTTCATCCCTATCCTTATCTCTTAAATATTCTTTTCTAAGTTGTTTTGCTCTTGTAATTTCCCGCCTTGGTGTTCTTTCCGTTTTCTTGATAATCCCATGGGTTGCGATAATCATAGATTTTTCTGTTTCGTCCCAAAATGCAAATAATCTATAGGCCTNTTTGTTATACAATGTTCTAAATTCCCAGATTTCTTCGTCGATCTTCTTTAGAAGCTCTTCATCTCTTGTCATCTTTGATTTCCAGATGTTGTAAANAATCTTATCTCTTGGCTTTTCACCCAATGAATCTAAAAATTGTTTGGCTTCTTCCAGAAATCGGACTTTAAACATTCTTTAGTTCTTAACAAAAAAACAAAGATATAAGTTTCTTATTAACGACACATACTTGTTTTTATTTAGATCTTTGTTGGTCGATCATAACGGTTGAGTATATGTGTCGTAGCTGCGTCTAGCAGCTATGTGCAACATATACTGTGTTATGATCCGGCCAGCTTCATTCGCTTATCATTAGTTTGTGATCTTCCAGTTCAACGCTGAAGCTTACCTTTGCCTTCAATGCCTCAAAAACCCGCAATACAGTTGAAAATCTTGCATCGGTCGTTGAATTCTCAATCTTTGCTATTTGTGACTTCTGGACTCCTACAAGTTTACCAAGCTGTTCCTGGGTCAAATGCTTTGCTTTTCTTGCTCTCCTTATTGCATCGCCTATCAATTCAAGTCGAAGCTCTTGCTCAAAAAGTTCTCGCTTTTCTGTCCCTCGTTTGCCAATATACTGGTCTGTCAACTCTTCTAAACTATATGTTTTCATCCCTATCTCTTAAATATTCTTTTCTAAGTTGTTTTGCTCTTGTAATTTCCCGCTTGGGTGTTCTTTCCGTTTTCTTGATAATCCCATGGGTTACGATAATCATAGATTTCTCTGTTTCGTCCCAAAATGCAAATAATCTATAGGCCTTCTTGTTATATAATGTCCTAAATTCCCAGATTTCTTCATCGATCTTCTTTAGAAGCTCTTCATCTCTTGACATCTTTGATTTCCAGATGTTGTAAAAATCTTATCTCTTGGCTTTTCACCCAATGAATCTAAAAATTGTTTGGCTTCTTCCAGAAATCGGACTTTAGTAACCGACCGAGCAACTACACGTCATTTATCTGTATATAACCCGGGAGCAGATCTTGTATCCGGTTGATAGGATGAGATGGGATTTTATTGAGAGTATCTACGAGCCAATCATAGGGGTTGATTCCTTTTGCTTTGCATGTACCAAAAAACGAATACATCATTGCTGCTCTGACGGCTCCATCATGACTCCCGGCAAATAAATAATTCTTCCTGCCCAGTGCCAGTGGACGGATCTTGTTTTCTATCAGGTTATTGTCCATCTCAAAGCGTGCATCTTGTGCAGCACGTTCTATCTTAGGCCACTGACGGTGCAGATAGCTCATGGCCTTGGCTATAGGGCTTTTAGGAAGCACCTTGTCATACTCATATCTTGCCCATTGATACAAAGTGTTAAGCAATGGCATGGTGTGACGGGTCCTGATCTGTTGACGCTCTTCCAGTGTAGGCTTCTCCTTCAGCTCTCTTTCATGGCGATATATCTCTCCAAACAAACTGAGTGCATAAGCACTTCGTTCATCGTCGCTGTCCCTGGCCTGATCAAAATATCTCCTGGCATGTACCAGACACCCCAGTAACGTGATCTCATCCCGCTTCGCAGCGATGTCATCATATACCGTATAGCCATCACACTGCAGGTGTCCGGCATAGTCGCACAGCACTTCTTTAGGACCATTCATTCCACGGCCTTTACGATAGTTAAACCATACTTGTTCTGATCGGGGTGCATGATATACCCACATATATCCCTGGAATATATTCTTGGGTGGTGACTTTCCTGTTTCTTCTTTCTGTGCCAGCACCTTTATCGGACTCTCATCTACCTGGATATAACTGCTCTCTAATACAGAGCGACCCAATGCTTCATATAGCGGCATCAACAACTCACATACACGTGCCACCCAATCTACCACGGTGCTTTGTGCCACTATGTAACCGAAGTCTCTGGAAAATATCTTTGTCTGGCGATACAATGGCAGATGGTCTATGTACTTACTGACAAGGATATGCGCCAACAAGGTCGCCTCTGCTATGGCCTTGGGCAAGGGTCTTTCAGGAAGGGTGGCTATATGTATTTCTGATGTCTCCTTATGAACGTACTTAGGACGAATGATCCGGTGTCTTACCAATGATGCAGGTGTATATTCCAGTGTCTCGGTAATCTCTTCTCCTATTTTAATCATGCCGGCAGTATCTATATCCGGCTCAATGATCTCCTCTCTTACAGGAAGGTGGTCCGGTATGGCATTGCGTCCCGGATGCTTCTTCTTACGCTCATAGGTAATCTTTTCCTTGGGAATTTCAACAGGCTCAGGCTGCTGTTCCGGCTCAAAAAGGCTTAATTGATCCGGATTATACATCACCGGTTTGAAGCGCTCTGACCTGCTTCCGAATATCAGTCGCTTGAGTGTATCGAGTTCATGCTTCAATGTGCTGTTTTGTTCAAGCAAAAGTTTGTTTTCTGCCGTCAGTTGTTCTATTGTCTGAGCGTCTGTCATGTCTTAAAGATACAACAATGACGCCACTTTTCATACTTTTTTGTATCTTTTTTCGTATTATTTTATCTGTTTTTATACCCTGAATCATCAGTACCAACAACTCCCAATCCAAGGTCAAGGTATCTTTTTTGTCCCTTGACCGGGCAGTTCAAAAGTACCTTGTTCCAGCCTTTTGTAGTATAGCACAAAACCTCCCATCTCCCAGACAAGCATCTTCATCCTGTTGCGCTGCCTATTGATAAACAGATATACACTTCCATCCATTGGATTCATATCCATCTTGTCATGTACCAGACCGCATAATCCGTCAAATCCTTTTCGCATGTCAGTATATCTTGTTCTTAGATAATACCGCTGATGTTGACTTAGTCCTAACATATCGGAACCCGGATGATTAGACCGCCGGGCATGGTGATGGTTATCTCGCGATCGACATGCGTTGACGCACCAAGATCTATAGCCATAAATTCAGGTTCGGAAGATTCTTCACTATCATCCTTAGATGCCCGGATCTCCTTGGCCCGTCGTAAATAATATCGCAGTGTTGATCCTTTTATCCCTGCTTTTCGCGCAAAAACATCCTTATCAAGACCGGACTTCGCAAAACGATCCGCCATCTTTTCATACTTAGTCATGATTATTATTTTCCTACTAAGGTATGACCACAGATGACTTGAAAAAGATGTACTTAGACGGTTGCTTACGGACTTTAAACATTCTTTAGTTCTTAACAAAAAAACAAAGATATAAGTTTCTTATTAACGACACATACTTGTTTTTATTTAGATCTTTGTTGGTCGATCATAACGTTTTGCAGATTTGCGATGGGCGGGATTTTTACCACTGAACATTATGCGGGCGCAAAACTTTCTGTAACCACTAAACTGTCTGCGAAGCACGAAACCCCGCCTATTGCAAATGTGCTGTTATATGCTGCCCTTTTTTCTGTCGTGTCCATTAGCAACAATTTTCTCCTGCTTGAATTGGTGGACATTTAACTGTCCCGTAACTACAATAAACACAGCAGTCGCCTTGCAATGGTTTCAGTCGTGNTTTACATTTTTCACACTCGTAGAAATATACACAAGCGTCAGTCGGCATAATTTCAGTTTTCTTGTGTCCGCAGTTTGGGCAGGTCAAAGTTGATTGTGTTTCAACGGTCTTTCCGTTGTAAGTTGTGCAAGTGTCGCAAGTTCCGTTCATTTTGTTTCGTTTATAATTCCAAATTGTCGCAATGAGAAGTCCAAACATACCAGCGTAAAGAAAATATGTCCAATAGTCGCTGTCATTTATGTGATATGCGTAAAAAATTAAAAGTCCGCTTGGAATAGCAACGATTAGCGGATACATACAACGGTGTCTGCGATACGAAATGTAAAGTCCGCCAACTGATATTAAAACCATTGCTTGAAAAATCCACATTGTCCACCCACCGAAAAGTTCAAAACTGCCAAGTCCAAGTGCTGAAGCTGCGAATGCAAAAAGTGGAAAACAGCAAGGTGAAAATATTGCGGTCAAGAAAAGTCCAGCCGTCCCTAATTTGTCTATGTTACTCGTTAATTTCATTGTCGTCTTTTCTTTTGTTTAATAGTTGCACTGTCGGTCTGGTAGGGTTGCATATAACGGTCAAGTGTACCCGACGTGCCGACGTTTAGGAGGCATGTACGGGTACACAATGTTGTCATCTGGTTGTTTACCATTTTAGGATATCATAGCTTAAAGTAAACCGTATTTTAAAAGGATTGTAACGATCCGGATTTAGTCCATTGTTAGCGATGGCATTATCTCTATATTTCCAATGAAATGCTCTATAACCTATATCTGCATGAAATCGCCAATAGCCTATTGTTAGTCCGGGATAAATCTCTGTTGAAAAATATTCCAAATTATATCTACTCATGTTAAACGCCTTGATATGCTTTCTAAATGATACATTACCAGTGGCTTGAAGGTTTATACCAACATTAAATTTCCGGGACAATATCAAATACTGAACCTTTGGACTCAATTGAATCATGTGATACCATGATTTATCCCGCCAAAAGAAAGGCTCAATTCCTACCTTGAAATAACTATCTCCATGAGCCGGAAGTAAAAATCTTGTACTAACTTTGCATAGCCCAAATTCATTCCAACGTAAAACCCTTTATATAACCTTCTGTTATATTCTAATCCTATAGCGTATTCATCGTCAGGTGTATTATCATTAATCTTATTTTTGACATCTTCCACTACACCAACAGGATATTGACCATATAGAAAATCACATCTTTTATCCACTTCTCCTTTAGAATACGAGGTGTAAGCCTTTAAAATATTGTTCTGACTTTCCAAATTATATGCAATGAACACAGAAATCAAAACTATGAAAGTAATATATGGTGTTTTCATAGCTTTATTATTTTATTGATTAAACTTTGGTTCTTATTTCTGTATTGGATAAAATACAAACCTGGTAAATATTTTGACATATCAATTTCAACCCTGTCATTTTCCACTGTTTTAGAGAAGACAATTTTACCATTAACATTACTGATGGTCAATATCGCTTCTAAATTTCTATCAACTTTGCTCAAAAGTACAGTGAGAATATCAAGAACAGGGTTTGGTGAATGTGTTAATGCGACAGGCGTTTCACTTGTTTGAAATATTGCTTTTCCATTTACAATACCGCTTTGATAATAGCGACAATCATTTACATACACCCAGAAACATTTGGTAGTCGTGCCACATCCATTGGTTGCTGTCAGACAGATGTCTCCCCAACCCGTACTTACTCCTTGATATCTTGCTATAGCAGTAGATCCCACACCTGTGATTGCCCCACTGAATGACCAAGATATTGTCTTCAAACTCATTCCATAGGTACCATAAAGATCAATGGATGCTACTTCTCTGACTCCGAGACAAATATTATCCAAATAATTCAGCCCAAAATCCGGCGGACCTACCCATAATTCGCGTGTAATTGTAACATCCGGACAACCGGATTGAGTCATAATGAAAGTAAGGATAGCACTGCCTGATGTAGCACTGTTTATCGCTCTTAGAATTGCTGTAGTGCCAGTTCCGGAGGTCATTGCACCACCAGTAGTTGCAAATAATCCGGGATTGCTAACACTCCATGTGACACTGCTGCCGGGTATAGGATTAGATAAATCAAATTGTTTATTGGTAGTACAAATAAGAAATTCATTATTGGGTGTCACTATACCTCCGGTAAAATTGATGGAAGAAGATCTTATTGTTTTGGTACTATCTGGAGGATTTACTCCTCCAAGCCAATTACTCAATCGGGTATCATTTGTTCCTCCTCCTGTCCATGAAAGGTCAAATCGACCTCCAAATTTATTTGTTCTACTACAAATTGGTAAATTATTATCATTTACACCAGCATGTTGGCCAATGATTAAATGATTTTGATTAAAATATGGTGAACCTGAAGATCCTCCTTCTGTTACCCCATTATCAACTTGTAGCCACCAACATTNGAGCCCATTAAATACACTTTGTAGTGCGGGGTCATTTTCAAATGTGATTTTCTTTGCATCACCATTAGGATGGTGTATTATTGTTGTAGTTTGAGGAGTAATATTTCTCCTATCCCAGCCAGCCAAAGCTATTCTTGGTTGATTTTTAATACTTCCATACAGTTCTGCCAATGCAAAGTCAGTTGCATAATTTGCGGCACGAAAAGCAGCACCAGAATAGACAATCCATGTACCTTGTGTACCCATACTTTTACCCGGACAAGAGGGAGTTCCAGATTCATATTTAAATCTAAATGAATAAATGCTCAAATCTTTTTCTGAATTGCTAAGCGATCCATTATAATCTGAATCCAAACAATGAAATGCAGTTAAGAAAAAGGAGCGTAAATCCTGACATTCATCATTCACCAATGATCCTGAACACCATTTAGTTCCATTCTTTATAACCAAAGCCACTGCGTCTCTTTCATTTTCCCAACCGACACCTTGTGGACAGTTAATATCAATATTGCAACTATCTGCATCCCCAAAATCTCTAGTATCCAATGGCTTCGGAATTCCCTGACAAACTCCATTTATATTTATTGAAAATTGATTGTAATTATCTTTGTTGCACTTGACTACTATTATTGCATCATTAGATTCAATAATATCAGATGCATATACTTGATCAAAAACAACATCAGGAGTGATCTGTCCATGTATTATCCTACCATTTTTGGAAAGGATAAACATTTCAGATTTTTCCGGTAGTATGAGATCTGAGATCAGAAAATTCAACGAACTTGCATCAGATGCAGAAAATCCTATTTGCCACACCATTATTCCTCCTAATTGATTCCATATTCCATCTTTTACGGTATAATTTTGTTCTACTTTAACAGCAAATCGAGGTATCGTGCTTCCCTCCAACGCATCTTGTGCCAGTACTTTATCAAAATCCACTTCCGGTTGTACATAAACCGGATAATTCTCACTAATCGGAAATGGAATTACTTCTTCCATAGATTGGTTTGATGTAAGATGCCTTGTCAGCACCTGTGAATGAATTGTTGTCGTACTTATTGCCGACATAATAACAACGAAAATAATGGTTCTCATGTTAGTAAAATTGAAGTAAAAAATAAAAGCCTAAAACACCATTTCAGACTCACTAAGAATCAAGGCAGAGTTTTCAGTTTATCGCCCAGGGTCAGCGACTATCGGAAGTCCAAAATGCTGTTTCTGTTTTACTGTCAGCACTGGGATGGTTCTTTCAATCGATGACAACGGGCCGCGTATTGGCGATGGGCGGGAGTTTTAGCACTGTCGTTCAATCGAAGCACAGAAGCTGAACCTTGCACATCAGCTGATACGAAGCCGTTCTGCCCGCCTATTGCCAATACGATGTTGGTGGCTGGTGTTTTTGTCATTTTGTAGCGATATAAATTTCGACTTCAGAATTTTCTCCGTCCTGTGATTTTTCACCGTAAACTTCAAAGTCGTAAGTATATTTTCTGTTCAGTTCTTTGTCTTTCTGCCAAATGTCCAACCAAACATTTACAACTGCATTCGGCATTTCTCCTTTTGCAACAAATTNTTTAAAATTGTCTGCTTCAAATTCCTGCCCAACAAGTCCATTTGGGATTTCATCAAGTGTCGAAACAGGAACACCAATAATTGTTGTGTATTCGTCAGTAAAGTCGTTTTTGTAATCTGTATAGATTGTAAAAATATTTTCAGAAACTTTATTTGGGATTTTGCCAAAAATGTTGTCATTGTAAAATTGTCCCCAAAGTTTTCCCAAATCTTGTTGAGCTTGGTTGTTTTGGTTCGTTGTTCGGGTTGAAATTCCAATTATTTTAAATCCGTTTGTCATATTTTTAAGTGTTACTATTTCATAATTCTGTCAACAGTTATTATTCTGTATGTATTGGAGTTGATTGTAATTTTAATGTTATCTTTTCATTTGAAATGTAATAGTTTTTACCGATTTTTGAAAGTAATTTTCTTGTGTTTCGCTTATGAAATTAAAAATTAATTTTTCTATTTCGGATTTTGAATAACTGCTTTTTAATTTTTTGTTTATTCTTCCGTAAACAAGTTCGGAGTAGCAAATATTATTCATAATTTCGATTTTGTCAATGTTCATTTACTATCGTTTCTTTTAGCCGTGAGTATCGATACACTTGCCACCAACGTTCGGGGCTTGGCGTTGTGGCGGAATTTGAAAAACTGTCAGCCCGTTACGAAAGTTTGGTAAAGTTAATGAGTTGAAGTTAAGATTTGTTGTTCGGCGATATCCGTCAAGCTTGGAACCACAGATACCAAATGTTCCAAAGTTGACGATTGCGTTTCAGTCCGCCGACATAACGCCAAACCCATGTTCAAGCGACACCTCCGGTGAAATCCCCCAAAGCTAAAATAATACCCACAGCCTTACTTGTTATACATATTTAATCATATAAAAGTAAGTAATAGACATGAAAGGTAATGAAATTTCAGCAAACAGATTGACAACCAATGCAGAAGAGTGGATCAAAAAGCTCATTCAGACCTTGACCATTAAAGAGTACGGTGCAGGTACCATCAAGAGCTATGGCAATGAGATGACACTGCTCTTCAAGTATTTTAATCACAAGAAGGTAGAAAAAATCACTCAAGAGGATATAGAACAGTACATCATGTACATAAAGTCAGTCCACAAGGTGGGTCGTGCGAAGTGTCGCAGTGTAGCTCAGGCATGTAGTTTCTTTTTCAANAAAGTGATGAAGATCCATTACATCGTACCCAGTAATCTGTATCCAAAGAAACAGTTTCTCCTGCCCAATATCATGAGTGAGATGGAGGTGGCTAAACTGTTTGAATCAGGGCTTTCACTAAAGGAATATTGTGTTGTGGGCTTGCTGTATGGTTGCGGTATGCGCATCAGTGAGGTCTGTAATTTGCGTATCAAAGACATCGAGAGTGCTGATGGGCGGATCAAGGTAAGCCAGGGAAAAGGAGCAAAAGACAGATACACGTTGCTTCCACATCATCTATTAGACAAGTTACGTAGTTTTTACGTATCGGCCGGACGACCGAAGGAATATCTGTTTACAAGCGAACAGACGAATAGAGCCTATTGTGTAAGAAGTATGCAGGTAGTGGTCAATGGAGCCATGGCAAAGGCCGGTTTTGCAGAAAGGTCATACACGGCACATACGCTACGACATAGCTTTGCCACCCACATGCTCAACAGTGGAGCCAATATCCACGTCATCAAAACACTTCTCGGTCACGCGAAGCTGGAGACAACGATGATCTATCTACATCTACAGAAACATACCCAACTGGGTATTATCTCACCGTTGGATCAACTGCTGGCATCACAAAACGATACGACAAAGGATAATCCGGAAAGAAGTACGGATGCAAGAACTTAGTGAACTCAAGGTGCTGATGCAGCGCCACATCTTCGGTAATGATATAGCCAACACCTTCAATCCATATAGTCGTGCGGTGTTCGATCGCCTTAGACGCTGTCATACCATCCATATGGGTGTGCATCAGTATAGGTGTGATGATAAGGCTTGTGGGCATATCCACCTCCAGTATCACAGTTGTGGCGATAGACATTGTCCGCATTGTGGTGGAACGAAGCGGGATGCATGGGTGGAAGACCGCATGAGTGAACTGCTGCCTATTAAGTATTACCACGTAGTATTTACCTTGCCATCGGAGCTACGCTCCTTAGTGATGGGCAATAGGAAAGTGATGTTTGACCTGTTGTTTGAGTCGGCACATTATACCCTGTTGACATTAGGGCGTGATCCTAAATGGCTGGGAGGACAGTTGGGCATCATATCAATACTGCACACACATGGACAGGAGTTGAGCTTCCATCCGCACATCCATTGTATCGTCAGTGGTGGAGGTATAAACAAAGATGGACAATGGCAAACCAACAAGCGAGCCGCTGACTCCTTTCTTTTCCCACGTCGGGTGATGGAACAGATCTACAAGGCCTATTTCCTACGTCGCGTTATGCAGATGTTGGGAGATGGAGATTTGTTGTTTGAAGGCATAGACGTGTCAACAGCCATCGATGCGGTACGATACAAGAAATGGAATGTATATGCCAAAGCACCCTTTGCCGGACCTGCACAAATCATAGAATATCTCGGTCGATATACACACAAGGTGGCTATCACGGCACATCGGATTAAAGAGATAACGGATCAGACCATCACCTTCAAGTATAAGGACTATGCTGATAAGAGTAAGGTCAAGGAAATGACACTCAGCCATGCAGAATTTGCCCGGAGGTTTGAACAACACATCTTACCATATCGGTATGTAAAGATCCGTCATAGTGGGTATCTGAGCCATCGAGGCAAGACAGCACGTCTTGAAAGGCTACATCAGCAAATGAATCTTCCGCCACCGATGCCAAAGGTCAGTATCTCCACAGCACTTCGAGTATTGATAAAGACCGGTGTTGACATCACGATATGCCCGGTATGCAAAAGAGGTAAATTGATTTATGAAAAACCTTGATCCTGTATGAAGGAATCCTTCGGGATGTAATCACCCTACACAATCGAGGATCACCGAAAATCAACCTGAATTACTCTCAAATCTCCACAAAATGAGGACACTACACAACACTATTATCAATCCAACTTATTGGAACAAAGCGCTCCGTGCGCTGTGGCACTGCCGTGCTTTCTATTCCGGAAGACAAGTGCTATCTTCCTACTTTGACGGAAAAAGTCAGCCATCCAACCTGCAAAAAGATAAGAATCCACCTAAGAGAAATACAGTCCATCATCCGGTCTCGCTGAACACCGAATATTCAAAAGCCGGGCTGGCTTAGTGGCTTACGTTGGAAGATTTTTGGTGGGCTTTTGTATATTCGGCTTAATGTTAGCGGTAGGCTTAGTTGCTTCTCTTAAACTTCAACAACATAACATCTCTTTTACTAGGTATTATTCTGTCAACTATTGATGTAACGGGTAATGTTAGATTTTCCAATGCATGTGAAAGCCAAGAAATTGGCTCACCTTCTTNTCGGTTCTTTCTGTTAAAAACCTTTCTAATTGTCCCACAAACGAAATAGCTTGCTTGAATGGGCAAAGACTTTTNGTCAGTCAATTTGAAAGCATTAGTTTTCATTATACTCTCATAATAGCTTGTTGGTCTACCAAGATTGCTTTCATGTCCCTTTATACTATTTTCAATTCTTTCAAAAAGCAGTACTTCGTCTTTTGAAACTCTAGAGATTTCTTTCATAAGCTCATGTAAAGCATTTTCATTCGTATTGTGTTGAAGAACTGTCGAAGTAAAAACTATATCAAAAGATTTGTCAACGAATGGCAAATTTTTTCCATTAATTTTAAGTATTTCAATGTCTTTTTCTTTAAGTAGCTCTTTTGACAATAAAACCATTTCCTGTGAAATATCCACTCCTGTAATTTTTCTACAACCTTNTTTATAAATGAATTCTAGGTTGCCCCCTGGACCAGAACCAATCTCTAAAACTGTTTTTTTAGAAAAGTCGATAGAACTAAGTAACTCTAAAAATCTCTTTCTCTTGTAGCGATAATATGGTTCATCGTCACCTGCAATAATTTTAGTGTCTTGGCGAGAATTAATATTTTTAGCTACTGTGTCCCAATAGCTTTCAGGGTTATAAGATTTTGTCATTTAAAAATGGTATAAATTTTAATATAAAGCTTACCGCTAACAATTGTATTTACGCCATATGGCGTAAATATCACATATAAAAGTACTACTTTTTCTCAATTATCCAAACCAACCACCGGGCTTTTTATATCCTTTCTCCTCTTAACTATATGAGTATAAATCTCCGTCGTCTTCAGTCAGCGATGCTCCAAAAGCTCTTGTACAATGCGGATATCCGTTCCGCCAGGGATCAGATGTGTCGCATAGCTATGCCGCAGGGTGCGCACCGTGGTATGTGTCGTAATACCGGCCTTTTCCGGATAGGCCGTGAAGATGTTTTGTAGGCTCCTGGACGAATATGGACCGCCGTCCTGACCTTCTATCAGATAATGCCTCGGCTTATATCTGGTGATGAATCAGCTGTTGAAATGATTACAGCATTACAACAATTTTGCATTTTCTATCGCATTAACTATCTCATCATTGTTGTCTGCCTTGGGAGATCCTGTATAACCTAATAAATATAGCTTATCATCCCTCAGGAAGAAATAATATCGTGAAANATACATAAGCATTCCACCATACTTAAAAGTGAATGCGTTCTTTTTTACTTTGTATCCTGCAATTGTCATCCGGGTTTGAACAACTGATTCATTTAGGTCGATGTCGATATTTGCTTTTTGCTTAAAGCGTCGGGCTATAAAATCGTTACTATCCTTAAATGTTTTTTCAATAAACTCATCGATGGAACCATTCAGTTCCACAGCTTCTTCTGTACTGATAGAACTTACCAGAATCGTACTTTTATAAGAATCCTGCAGGTTCAAACAAGAAGGTTGCCATCCTTTCAAAGCCTTTTTATTAAAGGCTTCTTTTATAGCCTTAATGCCCTCTTTTTCCACTGATTCTATTTTATCAGAGTCAAGTGGAGTAAAATCTGCCGGTAACATAAAATACAATCCAAGTTGATCACAAGTTACTTTTACAGTTTGCGTATTACTTGCTATATTACATCCACATAATACGATGATGAAGAGGACATTCTTAATAAGATTGATCATGATTTATCTCTTGAGCTTTTGAATGCAAAATTAATAATATAAAGCCGAGATTATACAGTCTGTTTTTGCTGATATTTTTAAAACCTGATCACCCCTTATTTTCTCCGAAAGCGTTACTATACCGAACTTTTCCCCTTAGCACATCTGATCAAAATACAATAAGTATCTTCATTTACTTCATCCTTCCTCAGTCGGATAATCTCCCCGGGTCGCAGCCCTGCCGAAAAACTCAGCTACCTAAAAAGTCCCCGCGTCCTGTACGATGCCAAGAAATTTAACAGGAAATACATCTCTGCCTGTCACATCGACAGCCGACAAAAATGATTCACTATGATTTCGCCCGGATGATTTTTCCGATCGGGAAATCCTCATCAGAAGACTGCATTCATATGGATTCAGAACTCGCCCTGCTCTTCCCCATAATCAGCTTCATGGTGTACCCGAATCCAAGCCCGCCGACTGCCCAGACAGGGATTCCGATCAATAAGGTTTTAACTGTTATGCCGCTTCCATCTATCAATGGAAAGATAACAGCCATCATAATCCACATAAGCAATCCCCAATATAGCCCCTGCCTGATCCATCCCCTTCCTTCATACGGATTAGGTTGATTGGCAAGGTTAAGGTTTTTATACCTCGCCGGCTGTCTTTCCAGCCACCTGCTTTTCCGGCTGTCCTTCAGCCAAAACCACAACGGATAGGTAATTGTCATTAAAACCCAGCTCGTTATATTCCTGAGGCAGGGAATGATCTTGCCACATGCATCACAGTACAGGCCAAACCAGTTTTTAAATGCATTATTTTCGACAGACCATTTTTGCCCGGGGTGTAAGGTGCCACAATGCGGAAAGGGAACGAATGTTTNTTCCTGCAGGCTTTNTGAATCATTCCGTTCTATCAGCATGACCTTCGGAACTCTCTGCCCCAGTACCAGTTCATTGAATGCAAGGCCGGGATTGACTATCCAGTGGAGCATCATCGGGTTTTTCCACGTCCGGACCTTGTATTTTGATTGATCATATTCCATATTTATGGTGTTTATTTCGTTTTTCCTGATTTAATCATATAAAGCTTTGAAGCCGCTTGATGTACTTTAATTTTCTCATAAATATACACATCAACGCCCTTCCAACGCCACATTCTTTACATGAAAATTTTTATACACGCTTAGTTTCATCACGACTCTCACTTCCGATTTACCTTCACCTCAGCCGTATGTTCAGGGCGAAAAAGAGGATGGAGTCCGCTTCATGTTCACTACTGCAGCGGTGTATCCGGATAATAAACCCAGCTGCTATTTGTTTACAATTTATGATCTATCATATATTATTATTTTTTATGTATAAATCTTAGATTTTCTGAAGAATTATCGTATAATTAATTTTATATGTCGATTTTTGCACTGTTTTTCAGCTATTTATAAAAATATTTTTCAAAAAAATTTACAAAAAGCTATTTGCATATCAAAATAAGATTTACCTTTGCGCCTCATTATTCAACAAAAATAAATACAAGTCGTGAATACATTAAGTTATAAGACGGTTTCAGCTAAAAAAGAGACTGTTGANAAAAAATGGTTCGTCATCGATGCGGAAAATGAAGTGGTAGGCCGTCTTTGTAGCAAGATCGCTCATGTATTGAGGGGTAAGCACCGTCCGGATTACACTCCCCATGTCGATTGCGGTGATTACGTGATTGTAATCAATGCTGATAAGGTCCGCTTCACCGGTTCCAAGTGGCAGCAAAAGGAATATATCAGGTACTCTTTGTATCCGGGAGGTCAGAAGAGGGTGGTTGCCGAGAAAATGCACGAGAACCAGCCTGTGAAGGTCATTGAGACTGCAGTGAAGGGTATGTTGCCTAAAAATAAGTTGGGCAATGCCATGTATAAGAAGTTATTTGTCTATGCAGGTGATTCACACAACCACGCTGCACAGAAACCAGAAACATTAAAATTCTAAGTAAATGGAAATCATAAACGCAATAGGGAGAAGAAAATCTTCCGTAGCAAGAATTTACCTTTCCAAAGGCGAAGGAAAAATCACCGTCAACGGGAAGGATTATAAAGAATATTTTCCACAAGGACACATCCAGTTGAAGGTGGTAGAACCGACAGGAACTGTTGAGGCTTCAGGTATCTACAATATCAAGGTCAACGTACGTGGAGGCGGGATCAAAGGTCAGGCTGAAGCCATCAGAATGGCGATTGCCAGGGCATTGGTCAAGATCGATGAAGAATTCAAAAAGCCTTTGAAGTCTAANAAACTGTTGTCCAGAGACTCCAGAGAGGTGGAACGTAAGAAATACGGTAAGCCTAAGGCAAGAAAGAGCTTCCAGTTCAGTAAGCGTTAATGCCTGTTTTTATCAAAAAGATTATACAAACCATTATAGTATAAATATAAATCAATGGAAAAACCATCATATAAAGAATTACTGGATGCCGGAGTGCATTTCGGACATCTCAAAAGAAAGTGGAACCCTAAGATGCATCCTTATATCTTCATGGAGCGCAAGGGTATCCATATCATTGACCTGAACAGAACAGCAGACTGTCTTGAGAATGCTGCAGGTGCCATGAAACAGATGGCTAAGTCCGGCAAGAAGATTCTGTTTGTTGCGACAAAAAAGCAGGCACGTGATATCGTCTCTGAGGCTGCAAAGAGTGTCAATATGCCTTTCGTAACCGAGCGTTGGTTGGGTGGTATGATGACCAACTTTGCCACAATCCGACGATCTGTTAAAAAGATGCACAACATAGATAGAATGTTGAGCGACACAACCTTGACCAGCGTAACCAAGAAGGAGCGTTTGCTGATGGGACGTGAGAAGGTAAAGATGGAACGTGTGTTCGGTGGTGTCGCCAGCCTTAACAGACTACCATCAGCGGTATTTGTTGTGGATGTCGGACANCGGCGCATCGCTATCTCAGAAGCTCACAAGCTTGGCATGAAGACATTCGCTATGGTGGATACCAATGCGGATCCCAATCAGGTTGATTTCCCAATCCCAAGCAATGACGACGCTTCCAAGTCCATCTCTCTCATCGTCAATTATATGACCAATGCTATCAAGGAAGGTTTGGAGGAGAGAAAGGCTATGAAGCAGGATAACGAGGGCGAAGAGGAAGATGCATAATTTCCTCAGCTGCCTTGATTCATTAATTTTTATAAATCAATCATAAAATGAGTGTAGAAATATCAGCAAGTGCGGTGAAGCAACTCCGCGATACAACCGGTGCAGGAATGATGGACTGTAANAAAGCCCTTACCGAAGCTAATGGTGATTTTGAAGCTGCCATTGAAATCCTGCGTAANAANGGTCAGAAACTTTCATTAAAGAGAGCAGACCGCGATGCCAAGGAAGGCGTAGTCATCGCTCAGGTAAGTGCTGACGGAAAGAAAGGTATCGTCATCAAACTNGGTTCCGAGACGGACTTCGTTGCCAAGAACGAAGACTTTATCGCTCTTGCCAAGAAGTTTGCCAATATAGCTTTGGAAACATTCCCTGCAACCAAGGAAGACTTGCTGGCCTTGCCCTTCGAAGGTATTACCATTGGAGATAAGGTGACAGAACAGGTGGGTGTTATCGGTGAGAAGATCGAACTGGCCGATTACGAGCAATTGGAAGCTGAACAAGTTGTTCCTTATATTCACAGTGGATACAGGGCTGGCGTAATCGTGGGTCTGAACAAAGCTAACGGTCAATCTGCAGAAGCCGGTGAAGACCTGGCAATGCAGGTAGCAGCCATGAAGCCCGTTGCAGTGGATAAGGATGGCGTCGATGCTGAGACCATAGCAAAGGAAATCGAGATCGGTAAGGAGGTTGCACGCGCTGAAGGTAAGCCTGAAGACATGTTGGANAAAATTGCCATGGGCAAACTGAATAAATTTTATCAGGAGAGCGCATTGCTCAATCAGGCATTCGTGAAGGGTGATGGAAAGAAATCCGTAAGGGATTATCTTGCCTCCATCGACAAAGACCTGACGGTGACCGGCTTCAGACATGTAGCTCTGGGTTAAGAAAATTGAAAAAGCGAATGGAACTCCATTCGCTTTTTTTATACCTGTTTGCATCCTGTTTTGAAAGTTTCGTCTCCCCATTTTATCATTTTGTTCTTTTTAGTTTAAAAAATCTTGACATGGAGTTGCCTTATAAGAGAATATTACTGAAGCTGAGCGGTGAGTCATTGATGGGAGGACAGGGATTTGGCATTGAATCTGAGCGATTAGAGCATTATGCCACGGAAATCAGGTCGGCCATCGATCTGGGTGTGGAAGTGGCAGTCGTCATTGGTGGTGGTAATATTTTCAGAGGTCTTCAGGCCCATAATTCAGGTATCGAAAGGGTTACCGGCGATTATATGGGGATGCTGGCCACCGTCATCAATGGTATGGCAGTGCAGAGTATGTTGGAGACTAAAGGTGTCTATACGAGATTATTGTCTGCTCTGGAGATCAGAGAGGTGGCGGAGCCTTACATCCGACGTCGCGCCACACGCCATTTGGAGAAGGGTAGAGTGGTTATNTTTTCTGCCGGTACCGGTAGTCCATACTTTACAACTGATTCAGCAGCCGCTTTGCGGGCCAATGAGATCAGTGCTGATGTCTTGTTAAAAGGGACCAGGGTGGACGGCATCTTTTCTTCAGATCCCGAAAAAGACCCGACTGCTACCAGGTATTCTGAAATCACCTTCGATGAAGTGATCAATAAAAATCTCAATGTGATGGATATGACGGCATTTACCCTGTGCCGTGAAAATTCATTGCCGATCATCGTTTTTGACATCAATACTCCCGGTAACCTTGCCCGACTTCTGAAAGGCGAAAAAGTAGGTACACTGGTGAGAAACCGGTAATGTGCAGGTTTTACTTAACGACATTTCCAACCAGGCTTCAAGATTGATCGTTCCTATAATAAAGGATATTTGTGATTATGAAACAGTCGATATTGCTTGGAATGGTCATTTTACTTTACATGGTGTTTTCCGGCGGGCGCGCAAAAGATAGCGTACTTTGTACTGATGATGGCATATTCTGCGGTTCTATGGTCAACTCCGATGATGATAAGGCTCTTGCTGCCATCAACAATTATTTGAGCAAGCAGGAAAAGAATCAGGCCGACAGCGTCAAACTACACTTGCTTAAAGATTGGCTGGAGTGTAAGAGTTGTATTCAGGAGGTCAGGGTGTTGTGCAATTCCTGCATTAAAACATATCCTGCTCAAAGCGAATTGTCGGTCAGGCTGACAGGTTCGGAACCTGACGATGTGCTGGTGCTGGATATCCTTATGTCGAATCCGTTGAAGGCTATCAGATTTCATTGAGATAGATTTCCCGGTATGATCACAGTGCAAATTATGGTTACGAATAAAAGCCATGAATTGCAGTTTTAAATGATGTAAGTCGCCTTTCGGGATCAAAACACACCGTATAAGATCCATACAACACCTACTGATAAAGGGTATCTTTTATCCAGCCTTCCTAACTATACCATGTTGATTTTTGTATATCATAGCAAATCAGACAGGAAGTAGATAAGGGATTAAATTTGGGGTGTCCCATTGCGGAAGACAGGAGTAATGTGTAAGTTTTCTTAACGACATTTCCAACCAGGTTTCAAGATTGATCGTTCCTATAATAAAGGATATTTGTGATTATGAAACAGTCGATATTGCTTGGAATGGTCATTTTACTTTACATGGTGTTTTCCGGCGGGTGCGCAAAAGATAGCGTACTTTGTACTGATGATGGCATATTCTGCGGTTCTATGGTCAACTACGTTGATGAAAAGGCTCTTGCTGCCATCAACAGTTATTTGAACAGACAGGAAAAGAATCAGGCCGATAGCGTCAAACTACGCTTGCTTAAAGATTGGCTGGAGTGTAAGAGTTGTATTCAGGAGGTCCGGATATTGTGTAATTCCTGCATTGAAACATATCCTGCTCAAAGCGAATTGTCGGTCGGGTTGACAGGTTCAGAGCCTGACAATGTGCTGGTGCTGGATATCCTTATGTCGAATCCGTTGAAGGCTATTAGGATTCATTGAGATAGATTTCCCGGATATGGGCGCAGTGCAAATTATGGTTACGAATAAAAGTCATGGATAGCAGTTTTATATGATGTAAGTCGCCTTCCGGGATCAAAACACACCGTATAAAATCCATACAACACCTATTAGCATAAAGGTATCTTTTTAACTTTTCAAACTTCTCACTCCACATCAATTTTGTCCGCTTCTTCGTTTTTCCCAGTTCCATGCGGTACGCACAATGTCATCAAGATTGTATCTAAGCCTCCAGCTTAGTTGCTTCCTGGCCTTTGAATTGTCTGCATATACTGCCACGACATCACCGGCACGCCGAGGTCCGATGACATGATTAGGCCTGATTTCATTGACCCGAACAAAGGCATCGATGACTTCAAGAACGGTATTACCGGTTGANNAGGTTCCCAGGTTGTAGATATCGAAAGGTAGTGTATAATGATTTTCCAGCAGGAGCTTCATCGCCAGGGCATGTGCTGCTGCTATGTCCGAAACATGAATGTAATCACGGATGCAAGTGCCGTCCCTGGTATCGTAATCCTGACCAAAGACCGTAAAACCGGGTCTCTTGCCGATAGCAGTTTCAGTGATGACAGGTACAAGATTTGAGGCATTGATGGTGGGCGATTCGCCGATTTCATTAGAGGGATGGGCGCCGGCAGGATTGAAATAACGCAACGCAATGGATTTCATGGGTGAACCTGAAGATGCCAGATCCATCAGGATTTCTTCACAGATCAATTTTGTTCGTGCATAGGGACTGCGTATTTCTCCAAGAGGACTGGATTCCGAGACCGGAAGTTGATCGGCATCGCCATAGACGCTGCACGAGGATGAAAACAGGAAGCGGTTGCACCCATTTTTCAGAGCTGTCTGCAGGAGATTGGCCAAGCCCGATACATTGTTGACATAGTATTTAAGGGGCAATTGCACGGATTCATTGACCGCCTTGAATGCTGCAAAGTGGATGATGCCATCGATTCTTCCTTCCCGTGTAAAAACCTCCTGCATCCGGTTGATATCTCCTGCATCATAATTATAGAAAGTGACATCTTTTCCGGTGATTGCTTTTATCCCCTGTANGGCGCTTCCATCGGAATTACTTAAATCATCAACACATACGACTTCAAAACCTGACTCGATGAGCTCTACGATTGTGTGACTGCCTATATAGCCACATCCGCCGGTGACGAGTATTTTCGACATAGATAGACCTATACGTTTATTCAATGATAAATTTTCTGGTGATCAAATTTTTGCCGAAACGGATACTGGCAAAATATACTCCGCTATGTAGTCCGTCAGTCTTNNTCAACTGAATGAGATTCTCTCCCTNTAATTCCCTGTTTCTGATAATATTTCCAAGTAAGTCGGTTATGATGATATTCCCGGACATCGGCGCCCNCATACTTATATTCAGCACATTACCTGCCGGATTAGGGAATAACCGGATGTCTGCATGTATCATTTGCTCCGTAGCAGACCGCTCTACACAGGTTACCTTAGCATGCCAGCCCTGGTATGCATTCAATGGGTCCGTCTTGAAGAGAAAGGTAAGCGCGCCGGATGGATTGTCTGCAATAATATTGCCGGGCAATTTTGATCCGCACAGCTTTCCGATAAGCGGAGCTGATGTGTTTTCTCCATTGTATATCCTGAGGATATCCTTCTTGCATCCGTTACTTTCCTCAAGATCAAAACTCAACCATTCTACATACATTTNTTTCGTTGAATCAGCAGGGAAGATGGTTTTAACAACCGTAGTTCCGTTATTATAGGTACTCAAACNCCCGGAATCCAAAAAATTATAATCACAATCAATTATTGTTGTCGAATCCATGATATATACCGTTCCGGTGACAATGGACGCGTATGTTTGAAAGCTACGGCCATCTTCTTCTACGTCTATTTTGAATTCAACGGTTTCGAAGTCCTTCAAGGCTGCTTTGGCAACAATCCTAAAGGTGATATCGAGGCTGTCTCCGGACGCAATTTCTCCGGGTTGGATCGATGCTGTCAGTACATTAACCTTAGTGGCGTTGGTACCTATCGGTGTGCAAGTGACGATGGATGACGAAGACAGGCCGGCATCCACATTAAATAACCGGACATTCAAATCAAATTCCTCACCACCTGTAATATAACCATCAGCGTTACTATCATTGTCATAGTTCAGGTAATTGGCTGTCAATGAAGGACCACGTCCTATCTTATAAGTCATGACCGAGTNCTTGTTACTGAAATCCCACAATCTTAGTCCACTTGGAATATCAGAAATCCACCAACGTGATGATGGGGTGGTGCTGTCGTTATATTCCGCCATTCGGCCTTTCCTGAAGCATGCACCCGAATGGTCGTTGATATTGTTGTTCTGGTGGACAACATATACCTGATGGTTGGTGGTTTGATTATCTCCGTTTTCATTGATGCGCCATACCACCAGACCTTCATCGGGTATTCCTTCGCTTCTTCCGGTTTTAAGACGGTTTTGAAACATATAATACTCCGTTGGATTATCCGGGTTTCTATAGGAATATGCGGCATATGCATTAGCAGTGTCAGTAAGGATTTCATTTTTTCCTGTGACGTCTGTATCTCTCAACCAGCCAATCCTATGCATGAAGTAAGGGTTGGGCAATGTCGGATTAGCATCGGGTCCTCCGGAGCGCATGACATCGAATGGGCCAATACCATCCGGACCGGATTTGTTGTCATATTTGTATGTATCAGGCCATTTGCATATCATGTGGCCGTTTTCGTGAACTACCGTACCGATGGTCAATGGAGATTTGGCAGGTGAGGTATTGTATCTGCCCGATCTTACACCATTAGCAGAGAAACCACTATAATAGCCCTGATGAAACCACATGCCCTTGGCCCATGATGGCGGGTTGCCCGTGTACATCAGGTTGATGGCCTGGATGGTTTTGTCGGGATTGGTGGATAGGGTAGAGAAGTCAAATCCTGTACTTTTGATCCAATTCAGTGCCAGGTCCAATATTTGTTGNNAGACAGCATAAGGCATGGCGTCATATTCCTGGAAGGTTCTGGGTCTTCTGAAAATTCCGAAGACGACATTTTGATAGTCGAGCAGTCCTCCCGAGATATCCAGATAATACTGTCTCAAAGATCCATTATTACCAAACCGGACATAGTTAAGACCGTTACAGAAATCAATGTAATCCTCACTCTTTAAGGTAGCTACTTCATCCGAAAAATCAACAATGATGCAAAGACCCTTCAAATTTCCCTGCAATACTTCACCTGATCGCTGGTAGGTTGTGTAACTATTTTGAACGGCCTCTACGGTAGGTAGTCCAAAGAGCGATTGAGCGTTGTGATTCATGACCTCCTGCACATATTCCGGACGGATATCTAAATGTTTTGGTACACCGGGATCGACATTCAGCGTTGCACCTCCTGATTGAGAACCAAAATATCTGTATTCGGTGGCTATTAACTCTCTGCCATCCTCCGATAATCGGGCATAACAAATCCATTTACTGGCATCATCCCTGACAAGGGTATAACCATCCAGGCCTTCCGCACGCATATAAAATTCGGAGCCGAACAGCCTCACATCGACTTGTGAACCATCGGGTTGGGAAAAGGTCTTTATTTCGCCATTATAATTGGAAGAAAATGCGGTTAGTGAAAGAAGGAAAAGAAAAAAAGTCTGAAAAAACGCATCTGGCAATCATTTAATTTAGAAAAATAAAAATTGAAAGGTAAAGATAGAAATGTATCTATCAAATTGAAAGGATATTCAGTTAATTTGTAATATAGTGGTGTGCATTGTTTCCTTTCACCCAATGAATTTGAAAGCAATCGGAAGGTCTTTCCGGGTGAAAGAAAGTGACTCGTGTTTCAGAGAAAATGATTTCTGAACCATTGTCCGATGTGCCATCTTGTCAATGATTGTTGAATGTCAGTAGCTTGGGTGTATTGACCATTATGGAACACCCTGTTTGTATAGCTCCTGTAATAGTGAATATATGGCATCGGCTGTTTTTTCCCAGGAGAATCTCTTGATGTTATTAAATCCCTTCTCAATCAGTTCCGCTCTCAATAGACTATCCTCCATTATTTTCTTCATGGCATCGGCTATAGCGTTGTCATCGGATGGATTTACCAGTAAGGCAGCTCCTCCTGAGGCTTCCGGCAAGGATGAAGTGTTGGAGGCTATTACCGGGCAGCCGCACCGCTGTGCTTCTATGACCGGCATGCCGAATCCTTCAAAGTAGGATACACACAATAAGGCGGATGCGTGATTGAGGATATGGGATATTTCCTCATTTGACCGATAACCAAGCAGTTCCACATCCTGTTTATAACTATGTTTGTCCAGGATTGTATAGAATTCTTCATCATTCCACCCTTTGCCTCCGATGAATTTCAGTTTTGTCAACCTTCCTGTTCTATTTTTATATAATTCAAAGGCTCTTAATAGACCGATGACGTTTTNTCTGGGTTGGATGGTGCCCAGGCGCACGAAATAGTCCTGCCTGACAGTGATTCCCTCGAACTCAAAACCCTCATTTAAACCTAATCCGACGACTTCGACCTTGTCCGGCGCAATATCGTATTGTTGAAGAATGTCTTGTCTTGTGGCTTCACTGACAGTGGCTATCCTGTCTGCACGACGTGCAAACTTAGGCATGAAATACCTGTAATAAAGCAGTTGCATTCCCTTAAATCCATCCGGGGTATGGAGGTAGGCCAGGTCGTGGATCACGAGTAAGGTAGGTAGTCTGGTGCGTAATGACAAGAAGTTGTCCGGGCTAAAAAAGACATCGGCTTTACTACTCCTAAGAATGGCCGGTATACTCCATTCAAACCAGATTGTAAAAAGTAAGGTTGCCCTAGCCGGAGGATGAACAATAATTGGTTTTATATTTGGAGCAAATATGAAAGAGCTGTCATAGGGTCGGTCAAAGAGGAAGATAAATGTATCATCCGGATGATTCAAGACCAATTGGCGAACAACTTCCAGGGTAAAATGACCTAGCCCTGTCAGCTTATTTTNTAATAAAAATCTTGTATTGACAGCAATCCTCATTGTAACGCAAAGCTAATCAGAGTTTACTTTAATTATTTACCCGGGAGGATATTTTATCACTAAGAACCAATACGAGGTGCTTGTGGCTACATTTAAAATGCAAATAAAACAAAAATAAAGCCCAATGATAAAATATTTCATACATTTGGAATGTTCATAACTCCTGGTAATTAAACGTTGATCATCGTTTGTTGAAAATATTCGATTTCAGGACATATTGGAAGACTTATGTCGTGTTGATTGGCATCCTGGTGTTGACCGTATCGATGCTTTATACTGCNTTNTTGGCCGCCAAGCTGAAAGAGGGTGAGGAGAAGAGTGTTCAGTTATACGCTTTGGCTATTCAGGACCTTGCACATAATTCTTCCACTGATAACATTAGTGACGTGTCTCTTCAGCTCACACAGGACTTCAAGATACCGGCTATTCTTACGGATTCTAAAGATGAGATTATAGATGCGGTCAATTTCGGAGAGCATGAAAATAGAGATACCGTATTTTTAAGGAAGCAATTGCATGAAATCAAACGAAGTGGGTACAAGCCTATTGAGATTGAAAATCAATTTATCCGTCAAAGGGTATATTACAAAAATTCCCTCATATATACTTATCTTACTTATTTCCCTTATGTTCAGTTGTTGTTGCTGGCGGTTTTTGTCGGCATGGGATATCTCGGCCTGAGTGCAGCAAGGCGGTCCGAGCAGAACAGGTTGTGGGTAGGTATGGCCAAGGAGACGGCACATCAACTGGGAACTCCGATTTCAGCTATTGTCGCCTGGATTGAACACCTGAAGTCCATGACCGAAGGTAATCAGGACCAGACGGAAGTATTGAATGAATTGGGCAATGATGTAAAGAAACTTGAGCGAGTGGCAGACAGGTTCTCCAAGATAGGTTCTGTTCCGGTTCTTGTTCCGCATAATATTTACCTNTTGCTGGAAAATATCAGAGCGTATATGAGCAGGCGTCGGAAGGTTATATTTACTTTCCCTGAATTCCCGGGTGAAAATACTTTGGTGGTCGATGTCAATGCACCTTTGTTTGATTGGGTACTGGAAAATCTGATCCGCAATGCACTGGATGCCATGGAGGGGAAAGGTGAGATTGGAGCAGAGGTATATGAAGATGCCGATTATGTCTATATCGATGTGTCTGATACCGGAAAGGGTATGACCTCCGGCCAGGCATCGAAAATATTCCGACCCGGATGGACTACCAAATCGCGGGGATGGGGACTCGGACTGTCTCTCAGCAAGCGGATCATCGAAGAATACCATGGTGGAAAAATATTTGTCAAGAAAACCGCACCGGGCAAGGGAACTACCTTCACCATCAGGCTGAATAAGAATAAGTCCTCCCAACCTGCCACCTGATATGGATTTTTATTTGCCTTGAAAAGAAAAGGCTCCTTCCCGTATCAGGGGCAGAAGCCTTTGTATTATAGACTAAAACTTTTGTCAACCATTCATAGATGTCAGAAACTCTTCGTTGCTGATTGTTCCAAACATATACTTTCGCAGGAATTCCATTGCTTCATCAGGCCTCATATCAGCAAGTTGATTTCTCAGGATAAACATGCGTTGGAGTGTCTCTTTATCCAGCAACAAGTCATCACGCCGCGTACTGGATTTGGTGAGGTCAATAGCGGGGTACAAGCGCTTATTGGCCAGGGTTCGGTCGAGTTGCAATTCCATGTTACCTGTTCCTTTGAATTCTTCGAAGATCACTCCATCCATTTTGGATCCCGTATCAATCAATGCTGTGGCAAGAATGGTTAGTGAGCCACCGTTTTCTATCTTACGGGCAGCACCGAAAAATTTCTTTGGCTTATGCAGGGCATTCGCTTCCACACCGCCGGATAAAACCTTGCCACTGGCCGGTGCTACTGTATTATAGGCACGGGCCAATCGGGTGATGGAGTCCAGGAGAATCACTACATCATGACCACATTCCACAAGTCTTTTGGCTTTCTCCAACACGATACCGGCGACTTTAACGTGATTATCTGCAGGTTCGTCGAAAGTGGAGGCCACCACTTCAGCATTGACGCTTCTTTTCATATCTGTAACCTCTTCAGGTCTCTCATCGATGAGCAGCACGATGAGGAAGCATTCCGGATGATTGGCGGCTATGGCATTAGCTACATCCTTAAGCAGGAAAGTCTTACCGGTTTTCGGCTGGGCGACGATAAGTCCTCTTTGCCCCTTTCCGATTGGTGTAAAGAGGTCGATCATCCTGTTTCCATAATCCCTGCCGGTCGGGTTGGTTGTCAGGTTGAATTTTTCAATTGGGAAGAGAGGAGTTAGATAGTCAAATGGTACCCTGTCCCTGATTTGACTTGGCAACAGACCATTGATATTCTCTACACGCAATAATGCAAAATATTTTTCACCTTCCTTGGGAGGCCTTATCATCCCTTTAACTGTATCCCCTGTCTTGAGGCCGAAGAGCTTGATCTGGGAAGGAGATACATAGATATCGTCCGGTGATGTCAGATAGTTATAATCTGAGGACCTTAGAAATCCGTAACCATCAGGCATCATTTCGAGAATTCCTTCTCCGGCTATCATGCCATCAAAATCTATGTTGAATTTGGGACCTTCCGGTTCCGGCTTCTCCATTTGTTTAGGAGCCACAGTGGTCTCTGATTCTGAGTTTACCTGATTAGGCCTGGAAGTATCCTGGTTTGAAGGCGCTTTTTCCGTTTTTTGGAATTTTTTTGCTCCTGAGGATGCTTCAGGTTCTGTAGTTTTATGTTTTCTCTCTTCTTTTACGGCTACATGAATAGCATCTTTTTCTGTAACACTTTCCGGATTGGTAGTAAAGAACTTCTTTCTGGGCGGTTCTGGTGGCGTTTCTGTTTTTTCATTTTCTACAACACTGACCGGAGTTTGTTCTGCTTCTGTACCAGTCAGTTCCACTTTGGTAGATTNTTTAATCCGGGGTTTCTTTCCTGCCTGGATAGCAGGCTTTGATTCCTGGATAGTTTCATCAGAGGCTGTTTCAGGTTGATTCTCTTNTTTAATCGGATTGACCGGTCTTCTTTCAGCCCTTAGTCCTTCTTTTTGGTGAGGTTTGCTTTTGGCGCTTTCGGCCTCCATAGCTTTCAGTTTGTCTTCGGAAATCTGGCTTGTAAGTGCTTGCTGGTCAAGAATCTTATAGATGAGTTCTTGCTTACTGAGTCTTTTGTAGCCTGTCAGGCCGTTTTNTTCAGCAACCTCCCTTAACTNCGGCGCCAACATGCTGTCTAATTGCATAATGTCATACATACGTAAAGATAAAAGTTTTTGGATTTTAACATTTAGAGGCAGGTAGCGCCGCTTAATGTTACCGGATTTGACTACCGGATTAATTTGATAATTTAATTCAATTAAAATTTCTTTCAAATACAGGCGGATCGGTACAGGGATGAGACCTTTAGCAACGAACAATGTCGATACTAAGATTCATTGCCAGTACTGGAACTTTCTATATTTTTAAGATTTTCAGATTATTACAACACTCATCCTTGAAACAATGACTGCCCATTTAAAATGACCGATATACGTAGTATTAGATTCGGGAAATTAAGCGGTAAATCAATATTGCTACAGTGATGGGCGTCTTAAAGCTCTTTCAGCTTGAAATGATATGCAAATGTACATATTTTTTTTATTCAACTATATTTGTGCCTTAATTTTAAATTTAATATAAATATTTATTCAAATCCTTCTCTATGTTACGCGTTGAAATACTTAGAAATCAAAGAGATAAAGTTGTTACCGGCCTTAANAAAAGGAATTGGTCAGATACTGATATTCTCATAATTGATGGCATCATTGACCTTGATGATAANAGAAAAGAAATCCAGACGCTGATGGATGGTGAATTGGCTGAACAAAACCAGTTGGCAAAAAATATTGGCGACCTGATGAAGAATAAGCAGGCTGCAGAAGCAGAGGGATTGAAAGCACGTGTAGCAGAGCTGAAGGAGTCTACCAAGGCCAGAGAAGAAAATTTGCGGGATATCAAGCAGGAATTGGAAGATAAGCTCATTACCTTACCCAATATTCCGAATGAGGACGTCCCCTTCGGTGTCGGAGCAGATGACAATATGGTCTATCAGGCATGGGACAAGCCGTTGCCTGTATTGCCCGAAGGGTCCCTGCCGCATTGGGAATTGGCTGAAAAATATAACCTTTTTGATATGAAGCTCGGGGTAAAACTGACGGGAAGTGGCTTCATATTGTATCGTGGACAAGGAGCAAAACTTCAGCGGCTTCTGATCAATTATTTCCTGGAATACAATACAGCCGCAGGATACGAAGAAATTTTGCCTCCGCATCTGGTCAATGAAGACTCTGCCAGAGCAACAACCCAACTTCCCGATAAGGAAGGCCAGATGTATTATTGCGAAAAGGATGACTTGTACTTGATCCCAACAGCTGAAGTGCCGGTCACCAATATTTATAGAGATATGATCTTGTCAGAACAGGAAATTCCGGGGATGCTGACCGCTTATACTCCTTGTTTTAGAAGAGAAGCAGGTTCTTATGGCGCACACGTCAAGGGACTCAACCGGGTTCATCAGTTCGACAAGGTGGAGATTGTTCGGGTAGAAAAACCGGAGAACTCATACGCTGCCCTCGATGGCATGATTCGCCATGTATCCCGACTGATGGAAAACCTGGGCTTGCCTTATAGGATTCTTCGCCTATGCGGAGGTGATATGGGCTTCGCCTCTGCCATGACCTATGATTTTGAGGTTTGGTCGGCTGCACAGGAGCGATGGCTGGAGGTCAGCTCTGTATCCAACTTCGAGACGTTCCAATCCAACAGGTTGAAACTACGTTATCGGGATGAAAACAATAATACACAACTCTTACACACACTCAATGGAAGCTCACTGGCACTGGCCCGCATCGTCGCTGCACTCCTGGAAAACAATCAATCTCCTGAAGGAATCAGAATTCCTGAAGTGCTGCGGAACTTTTGGGGCAGATTACATTAAATGAAAAAAATATTGAATGAATAGCGGTTATTTCATGTTTATGCTCCTCGGGGCAGTGGGAACTGTTGTGGGCATGATTTTGAGTGCAAGATTAAAGTCAAAATTTCAACACTATAGTCAGGAAGGACTCAGCGCTGGCCTTTCCGGTCGGGAAGTCGCCGAGAAGATGTTGCGCGACAATGGTATTACTGATGTACAGGTAGTCTCCGTCGATGGCTTCCTGTCCGACCACTATAACCCGCAGAACAAAACGGTCAATCTCAGCCCGGACGTATTCAATGGCAGGAGCGTAGCTTCTGCAGCTGTGGCTGCACACGAGTGTGGTCATGCCGTTCAGCATGCCACATCGTATTCCATGTTGCGCTTTAGGTCGGCAATAGTTCCGGTTGTACAATTCGCGGCCACCGCCCAGCAATTTCTACTGATGCTGGCACTGGGTGTCATGGGAGCTACCGGTAATCAGACAATCCTGTTGATTACCATTGTTACCTTCTTCATCACTACATTATTTAGCCTTGTGACTCTTCCGGTCGAGTTTGATGCGAGTAACAGGGCTTTGGCATGGCTCAATAATTCCGGCTTGACTTATGGTGAAGAGTATAAAGGCGCAAAGGATGCACTTTGGTGGGCAGCAATGACCTATGTCGCAGCAGCACTTTCGGCTTTGGCTATGTTGATCTATCTGGTATTGAGGTATATGGGCAACCGGGAATAAGGTTGCATTCCCTTGTTGAAATACAGTAAAGTATGATCTATCCGGACTTCCCGATAGGAGACATTATTATAATGGAACAATAAGCTCTTATGTGTAGGGTGACAAAGTTGCTTTTTTTGATATTGATTCTGGCATCCAACCTCACTTTTGGTCAGTCAGGATATGAACGGGCAATGACAAGAGGCATTCAAATGATTAAAAATGCCAAGGTGCCTGAGGATATGAATAGGGCAGAAGGCTATTTTGAACAAATTGCCGGAACAGAGAAGAATCAGTGGCTTCCCTATTATTATGCTGCTTTCACCAAAATACTGACCGCCTACCTGTACGAAAGCTCCAATAAAGATTATATTGCTCATAAGGCAGAATCCATGATCTTCAAGGCAGATTCTTTGCAGCCTGACAATTCTGAAATTTACTGTCTGAAACATATGGTTGCCTCCCTCGCCTTTCAGGTGGATCCGGGCAACCGATGGCTTTCCTATGGGGTGGAGGCCGGCGCAGCCCTTGATAAGGCAAAGCGCCTGGATCCTTCCAATCCGCGACCTTATGTGTTGGAAGGCCTGCAGTTGATGAATGCTCCCGGTGAGTATGGCGGCAGTAAGGAAAAAGCTAAGGTTGCCTTTAAAAAAGCGTTGGACCTGTTCGAAAATTTCAAACCAATTTCTGACATCGCTCCTTCCTGGGGACTTGAACAGGCGAAAACGGCTTTGGAGGGCTTGGATTGATTGTTGAAGGGAATATTGAGATGATCTTTTTTCCGGTATTTTTAGAATAAATGATTGGTCAGTTTTATAAAATTGAGTAATTTTGCTACTCAATTTTTATGATAGAGACCTTAATTTCATCGAAAACAAGAGTCAAGCTACTCTTTAAGTTTTTCCTCAACAAGGAAACAACTGCCTACCTGCGTGGTTTGGAAAATGAAATGGGCGAATCTACTAATGCCATCCGGATTGAACTGAATAAGTTTGAAAAGGCAGGTCTCCTGAAAGCTGAAACAAGTGGCAATAAGAAAATCTTTTCAGCCAACACATCTCATCCCCTTTTCCGGGAAATTCACAACATTCTCCTTAAACATATCGGCATCGACCAGATCATCAATAATGTGGTAGAACGCCTTGGTAATGTTGACAGGGTGTATCTGGCAGGTTCATTTGCTAAAGGTATTGACGGGCCGATCATCGACCTTATTTTGATAGGCAATGTAGAAAGAGATTACCTGTCTCAATTGATTACCAAAGCTGAAAACCTGATTAAGAGAAAAATTCGCTATGTAATCTTCAATGAATCGGAATATACGGATTATTTAACCCAAAGTAAAGACCTGGAGCCGTTGCTGCTTTGGTCCGATAAAAGTTGAGAGCATGATGAATACTTGGGTTGGAAAACAATGGTATGCCGTAAAGGTCAAATATAAGAGTGAAAAGGTTGTCATTGCACAATTGGAGCGCAAGGACATTGAAGCATACACTCCTTTTCGCAGATACACAAGCAGATACCTCAGGAAGATTGTGCGNCGGATGGTGCCTGTTTTATCCACCTATGTTTTCGTCCATATCGATCGGAAACAATACGTTTCTGTGTTGGAGACTGAACACGTATTTGGCTTTGTGAAGGTAGGAAAATTATTGTCGCCTGTGACTCAAGCGGAAATGGATATCCTGCATCGCATCGAAGGTCTGGATGAAAAGTACGCATTTAAGGAAGTAAGATATCAGACCGGACAAAGAGTCCACGTCAATAATGGTGCTTTATTCGGCATGCAGGGCATTGTCAGTGAAGTTAAATCAAAAGGCAGACTCATCGTCAACTTTGACAGTTTGGGTATAGGCCTGCAAATAGAAATCAATGTGAATCAACTCGAACCATCCTCTGTATAATTATTGAAAAATATATTCAAATTATAATATATAAATAATTATTATACAGATAAATGTATATAAATTTTGGATACAATAAGTGCGACTTATTGACGGCGAAGCCATGTTTAATTTTTAAATGTAAATGAATTTTTAGCATGAATATTTCCGTAATTGGAACAGGATACGTTGGTTTAGTGACAGGCACCTGCTTTTCGGAGACAGGTAATTCGGTGATGTGTGTCGATATTGATGAAAATAAGGTAAATAGCCTTAAATCAGGCGTTATTACCATATATGAGCCGGGACTGGAAGTCATTTTTCAAAGAAATTTAGAGAANAAACGTCTTGAGTTTACTACTGACCTGAAAAAGGCTGTTGACTTCGCTGACATCATCTTCCTCGCCCTGCCTACACCGGAAGGAGAAGACGGTTCGGCCGACCTTTCCTATGTCTTGAATGTGGCAAACCAGCTGGGTAAAATGATTTCTTCCTATAAAATCATCGTAGATAAAAGTACAGTTCCCGTTGGTACAGCCGACCTGGTACATCAGGCAATTGCTCAGAATGCAGCCGCGGAGCTTTTCGATGTGGTTTCCAATCCGGAATTTCTACGCGAAGGTGTTGCCGTTGAAGACTTTATGAAGCCTGACAGAGTCGTCATCGGTACCTCATCCCCACGTGCGCGCGAGATCATCCACCGACTCTANCGGTACTTTGTCAAACAGGGTAACCCCATTTACTTCATGGATGAACGCTCTGCCGAGATGACCAAATACGCCGCCAATTCATTCCTGGCTACTAAAATCACCTTTATGAATGAAATAGCAAACCTATGCGAACGTGTGGGCGCCAATGTTGATATGGTTCGCCTGGGTATGGGTGCAGACTCGCGGATAGGCAAACGGTTTCTTTTCCCGGGCATCGGCTATGGCGGGTCCTGCTTTCCTAAGGACGTAAAGGCCCTCCATAAGATAGCTGATCAGAATGATTTTAATTTCCGGATTCTGGATGCAGTAATTCAGGTAAATATAAATCAGCGAACCATACTGTTCGACAAATTATACAACTTCTATAAAGGTAACCTCAACGGTAAAACCATTGCCATCTGGGGACTTTCTTTCAAACCCAATACCGACGACATCCGCGAAGCTCCCGCTCTGTACATCATTGATAAATTGCTGGATGCAGGTGCCAAAATCCGCGTTTTTGACCCGGAAGCCATGGACAATGTTAGAAGGATCTATGGAGAAAAATTATTTTATGCTGTCGACCAGTATGAAGTACTGAATGATTGCGATACCCTGATGATTATGACAGAATGGAATGAATTCCGCTCCCCTCAATTTGACTCCATGTTTCATAGTATAAAGGATAAGGTGATTTTTGACGGGCGCAATATTTTTGACCCGAATGATATGCAGGAAAAAGGATTCCATTACGAAAGTATCGGTCGCCCCGTGTAATGACCCGAACCACCCCGAAATAATTAGCATTTTTAATTTAAATACTATATAACTTGAATACGAAAATAGCCGTTATCGGCCTCGGTTATGTCGGCCTGCCTCTGGCTGTGGAACTGGCCAAACACTATCATGTAATTGGTTTTGACATCAATAAAAACCGATTGGAAGAATTGAGAAAGGGTAAAGACCATACCCTGGAAGTGGAAGAATCAAACCTGGTCTCCGTATTGAACCAGAATGATCAACTCGGATTATCATTTACAGATGATGCACANAAAATCAAAGGTTTTGATTTTTACATTATCACCGTACCTACCCCGGTTAACAAGTATAACTATCCCGATTTTACACCTTTGATCAAGGCAAGTGAGACAGTAGGTAAGGTAATCAGTCAGGATGCCGTCATCATTTACGAATCCACGGTCTATCCCGGAGCTACTGAAGAGATTTGTGTGCCTGTTCTCGAACAATTTTCCGGATTGGAATACAATAAAGGCTTNTTTATTGGCTATTCTCCTGAAAGAATCAATCCGGGCGACAAGGAACGTACCCTGACTAAAATCCACAAAATTGTTTCGGGTTCTACCCCGGAAACTGCCGGAAAAGTGCAGGATTTGTACAATTCCATCATCACAGCCGGCACCCATAAAGCCGCCTCAATTAAAGTTGCCGAAGCTGCCAAGGTCATCGAAAATGTTCAGCGCGACATAAATATTGCTATCGCCAATGAATTGGCAAGAATCTTCAACAGACTCAACATCGACACGACTCAGGTACTCGAGGCAGCCGGAACAAAGTGGAACTTTATTAAGGTTAAACCTGGACTGGTAGGCGGTCACTGCATCGGCGTCGATCCATATTATCTCATCCAGAAAGCTCAGGAAGCCGGTTATCATCCGGAAATTATGCTGGCTGCCCGCCGCCTCAATGAAGGCATGTCGGACTATGTCGCACACGAACTGATTAAAAGGATGATCGATAAGGAAATACGTATCAAGNNAACCAATGTCCTGGTTCTCGGTGTTACCTTCAAGGAAAATTGTCCCGACCTCAGAAATACCAAGGTTGTCGACATCGTCAATACCCTTAAGGATTACAAAGTCAATGTCGACATCTATGATCCGAGAGTCAACAAGGCTGAACTGATGGCTGAATACAAAATTTCTTGCCTGGATCAGCTCGAAAATGGCAANAAATACGATGGCATATTACTGGCTGTCGCTCACGATGAATTTGTTACCTTGCCTCTGGAACCGTTGAAAAACGACCCTTCTGTCGTGTACGATATCAAAAGTATCCTTCCGATAGAGATGGTCGACCAGCGGTTATAACCGTATATGGATGGTGTAATTTTTCATTTCCATAATCGACAAAATTTGTAAAAAATGGACCGTTTTTCAAGGATTTGCTTGAATATGGTCACCATT
Organism: Candidatus Parvibacillus calidus; assembly: GCA_013414645.1. GTDB lineage: Bacteria > Bacteroidota > Bacteroidia > Chitinophagales > Saprospiraceae > Parvibacillus > Parvibacillus calidus. The sequence goes on from CP058702.1 coordinate 622,579, forward strand.
TCAATCAACTCCTGGCAGATAAATTTCTGGAATATTCAGGCCGTACTTCTGAGAAGCCCATCAGACTTTTTAATCACATCGTCAATGCCCACCATATCTGGAATAACAGAATCGACCCGCAACAGCCTGTTGTAGGCGTCTGGGACATTCATGATATCGGTGAGTTGAAAAAATGGATGCTACTAATTACGACCGGACCTTGAAAATATTAGAGAAAATGGAGCCTGAAAAATGATAGTGTATTCCAACTCAAAAGGGAGACCTTTACCAATTTGGTGAAAGACATTATCTTCCACATCATCAACCACTCCACCTACCATCGCGGTCAGATAGCTATGGAGTTCAGGCAGTCCGGACTTGAGCCGCTGAATACAGATTATATTTTTTATAAAGGTAAATGAAAATATTAGTATAATTCTTTGTTTGAATTAAAAATTGCTCCATCCATTGCACAAAAACAGGAATTTTACCGAATTGCATTTTTGCAAAAATTAGATACTTGAGTATGGCAAATAAAAATATCCTCATCACCGGAGGCGCCGGTTTCATTGGTTCTCATGTGGTACGTCGCTTTATTCAGCAATATCCGGATTATCACATTTTCAACCTGGACTTGCTGACCTATGCCGGGAATCTGAATAATATTGAAGATATAAAGAATGCTCCCAATTACCATTTTATCAAAGGAGATATCCGCGACCTTGCCTTTATTCGTTCGGTTTTCAGCGATTACCATATAACAGATGTCATCCACCTGGCAGCGGAAAGCCATGTGGACAGGTCGATCTCCGACCCCTTTGTCTTTCTGGAAACCAATGTAATGGGGACTGCCAACCTTCTTCAGGCTGCACGAGAATCCTGGTCGGAAAACTGGCAGGTACACTTATTTTATCACGTTTCCACGGATGAAGTATATGGNGCGCTGGGTGAGACAGGATTATTTACAGAAGATACCGCATATGATCCGCATTCACCCTATAGCGCTTCCAAAGCCTCGTCAGATCACATCGTCCGGGCCTATCATGATACCTATGGACTGCCTGTTGTGATTTCCAATTGTTCAAATAATTACGGACCTAATCAGTTTCCTGAAAAATTGATACCGTTGTTTATCAATAACATCGTCCATCGCAAGCCACTTCCTGTTTATGGTGATGGTCTTTATACGCGCGACTGGTTGTATGTCATTGATCATGCCATAGCCATCGACCGGGTCTTTCACAGCGGCAGGGTCGGGGAGACCTATAATATTGGTGGCTTCAACGAATGGAAAAATATAGACCTTATCCGGCTTTTGTGTACTCAGATGGACCAGAAACTTGGACGGACTGCCGGTGAAAGTGCCGAACTGATTACTTACATCAAAGACCGACCGGGGCATGACCGACGATATGCCATCGATGCTTCCAAGATTAATAGTGAGCTGGGATGGTCGCCATCCGTTACCTTTGATCAGGGATTGGANAAAACAGTTGACTGGTATCTGGACAATACCGATTGGCTCAATAGTGTCACCAGCGGTGAGTACAGGAATTATTATGAGGAAATGTATGGCGACGCATCGCATTAAACTTGAATATTGCATGCAAATTTCAAGCTAAGTATAAATCCGGATGGATTGCAGTTTAACCTTTGAAAATAAAGTACTAGGTTAGGATAAAGCACATGGTAGTCGTTGCTCAATTGATCAGATGAATAATTCTACTGAAGAAATAGTTATGCCACCCCTACCGGGGTTATTTCTGCTGCTTTTATCCATAGGCAAAATCAATTTCACTCCTAACGGGGTTTTAATCCGTCAATTATCGAAATTTTCCCCGCAAAAACCCGGAAGGATGACAATTTTTGGGGTATATCTGCCCTTCCTGGATTATAAACCAAGTTCATTTGCCCTTTGAGGTAGTTGATAATAGGTTAATATTAAATGCCACCCTAACGGGGTTATTTCTGCAAATTTTATCCATTTGCAATAGGAATATCACCCCTAGCGGAGTTTTAATCCGTCAATTATCGAAATTTTCCCCGCAAAAACGCGGAAGGATGACAATTTTTGGGGTATATCTGCCCTTCCTGGATTATAAACCAAGTTCATTTGCCCCTTGAGGTAGTTGATAATAGGTTAATAAAATGCCACCCCTACCGGGGTTGTTTCTGCTGCTTTTATCCATAGGCAAAATCAATTTCACCCCTACCGGGGTTTTAATCCATCAATTATTGAAAATTCGCTCCCCAAAATCCCGAAAGGATGACATAATTATACAGTCTATTGGCACTTCCAGGATTATTTTCCTAAACTATTTTCCCAATTGAGGGATTCGACATTAGGTAATTATAAAATGCCACCCCTGACGGGGTTTGTACTGCAGATTTTATCCATTTGCAAAAGCAATATCACCCTTGACAGGGTTTTAGTCCGTCAATTATCGAAAATTCCCCGTTAAAACCCGAAAATATAACATATTATACAGCACCATATGCAACCATTAATAACCCCGATAGGGTGCCATTACTCTAACAAGCACAGGAGTAGTAACCGGAACCCCGATAGGGGTAACATTTCTCACACAAAAGTAAGCTCAGCACCCTCAACCCCGATAGGGTGAAATTACTCTAACACAAGCAGGTATAGCCCATAACCCCGATAGGGGTGACATTAATCTAACATAAGCAAGAACGGTACCTGTAACCCCGATAGGGGTGATATAACTCTAACACGAGCAGGAGTAGTGTCCATAACCCCGTCAGGGGTGAAATTACTCTAACATAAGTAAAATCAGTACAACCAACCCCATTAGGGGTGACATAATTGTACCTTAAAACAAAAACAATGAGGATAATCAAAAAAACAATTGAAAATTAAAGAAAAACCCTATCTTTATCCACATAAAATCAATCATTCCACAAAATAAATTATGAAAAAATGACAAAGACCTACTCCCAAATTTATATCCAATACGTATTTGCGGTCAAGTACCGACAAAACCTCCTGCATAAATCCTGGAGAGAAGAGCTTTTCAAATATATGGCAGGGATTATACGTGANAAAGGCCAAAAACCCATTATAGTCAATGGAGTGGAAGACCATGTGCATATTTTCGTCGGATTAAAACCGGCAATGAGTATCTCTAGCCTGATCCGCGATGTGAAAAATAATTCCACCAATTTTATTAACGACAGAGGATTAGTAAAAGGAAAATTTTCATGGCAGGAAGGATATGGCGCATTTTCTTATGCCCAATCACAAATAAGCAACGTCTTTAGATATATAGAGAACCAGGAAGAGCATCACCGGAAACGAACTTTCATGGACGAATATTTAGATTTTCTGAAAAAATTCGAAATCGAATATGACGAAAAATACCTGTTTGATTGGTTGGAATAGGATTTGATATTTTACCGGCCCTTCCTGGATTATAAACCAAGGTCATTTGCCCCTTTGAGGTAGTTGATAATAGGTTAATATAAAATGCCACCCCTCACGGGGTTATCTCAGCTGCTTTTATCCATGGGCAAAAGCAATTTCACCCCTAGCGAGGTTATACCTGTTACTTTTTACAATGGGCAAAGAAATATCACCCTTGACAGGGTTTTAGTCCGTCAATTATCGAAAATCCCTCCCCAAGATCCTCTAAAGATGACATACTATACAGCACCATATGCGACCATTAAAATCCCCGATAGGGGTGAAATTACTCTAACAAGCGCAGAAGTAGTAACCGGAACCCCGATAGGGTGACATTTCTCACACAAAAGTAAACTCAGCACCCTCAACCCCGATAGGGTGAAATTACTCTAAGTTAAGTAATAGCAGTATCACCAACCCCGTCAGGGTGTCATTACTCTAACCTAAGTAAAATCAGTATCACCAACCCCGATAGGGGTGTCATTACTCTAACATAAGCAAGAGTAGTACCACTAACCCCGATAAGGGAGCCATTACTCTAACATAAGTAATAGCAGTATCACCAACCCCGTCAGGGTGACATTAGTCTAACATGAGCAAGAAAGGTACCTGTAACCCCGTCAGGAGTGCCATTACTCTAACATAAGCAAGACCAGTACCACTAACCCCGTCAGGGTGATATTACACTAACAAAGACAAAAACAGCACTACCAACCCCGTTAGGGTGACATTATTATACCAAACCAACAAAAAGTAACACAACCCCTTCAAGGGTGACACTATAAAAATCAATATTAATCCATATGTCCTTTACGCTATCCAATAAATCCATCCTCATCACCGGCGGCACAGGCTCCCTGGGAAAGGCCCTCACCGCATATATCTATGAGAAATACCCCGACGTCAAAAGACTCGTAATCTTCTCCCGGGACGAACAAAAACAATTCCAGATGGCCCAGGAATACCCGCCCAACCACTACAAATCCATCCGCTTTTTCATAGGAGATGTCCGGGATCGGGATCGCCTCATCCGTGCAATGCGTGGCATAGACTATGTCATCCATGCAGCTGCCATGAAACACGTACCAATAGCCGAATATAATCCTGATGAATGCATCGCTACCAATGTAGGCGGAGCGCAGAATGTCGTCCATGCATGCATAGAGACCGGCGTCAGTAGGGTAGTGGCCCTATCCACCGACAAGGCATGCGCCCCGATTAACCTCTATGGAGCAACCAAGTTAACCTCCGATAAACTCTTTGTCGCTGCAAATAATATCAGCGGCGACAACCCGATAAAATTCTCAGTCGTGCGCTATGGCAACGTCATNGAGACCAATGGCTCCGTTATACCATTTTTCATNAAAAAGAANAAAGAAGGCCGCCTGCCCATCACAGACCCCAAGATGACACGCTTCAACATCTCACTTCGTCANGGGGTGGAGATGGTCATGCACGCCCTCGAACACGCGTGGGGCGGCGAGATCTTTGTCCCCAAAATTCCATCATATCACATTACCGACGTGGCAACAGCAATCTGCCCCGAGTGTGAACAGGTCGTCGTAGGAATCAGGCCGGGTGANAAAATACACGAAGAGATGATCACACCTTCGGACTCATTCCATACCTATGACCTGGGGAAATATTATACCATCCTTCCAACAACTCCAAGGTGGAACATAGACGAATTTGTAACTAGTTTCAAAGCGCACCGCGTGCCGGAAGGATTTTCCTATAACAGCGGAGAAAATGATGAGTGGGAAACCGTCGACTCCTTGCGCAAATTAATTCAGGAACACGTGGATGTTTCCATTTAATACATATAATTTGTTTCGTCAACTATACAAATTTCCCTGATAGACATTCATTGAAAGTCTGACTCTTCATACCAAATAACCCATTATCCCATTAATCATTAACAATTAACCAATACTCTCTCCATGCATAAAATACCCTATGGCCGCCAACACATCACCGAAGAAGATATACAGGCAGTCGCAGAGGTGCTGAAGTCGGATTATCTGACTCAGGGACCTGATATACCTGCCTTTGAAGAGGCATTTGCCCGATACATAGGTTGTAAATACGCAGTGGCGGTAGCTAACGGCACTGCTGCCTTGCACCTGTGTACCATGGCTCTTGATGTCCGGCCCGGAGATAAAGTCATAACGACTCCCATTACCTTCTCTGCGTCGGCCAACTGTGTTCGGTATTGTGGTGGCGAGGTCGTCTTCGGCGATATTGATCCGGAGACNTTTTTACTGGATATTCAGTCCGTTAGGCGAATCCTTGAAAGTGACCGCAATGGCAATTACAAGGGAATAATCCCGGTGGACTTTGCCGGCAGAGCCGTGAATCTGGAAGCCTTCAGACAACTGGCCGATGAATTCGGACTCTGGATTATTGAGGATGCCTGCCATGCTCCCGGCGGATATTTTACCGATCATCAGGGAAATCAACAGTGGTGCGGCAACAGCAAATATGCTGACCTCGCTATATTTTCATTTCATCCGGTTAAACACATTGCATGCGGTGAGGGCGGCATGATTACCACCAATGACGAGGAATTGTACAAACAACTGAACAGACTTCGCTCCCATGGAATTACCAANGGGGAGGACATTTATCTCAACTCTCAGACATTCGCAGGTTCTGATACTTCCGAATATCCCGGATGGTATATGGAATTGCAACAATTGGGCTATAACTATCGGTTGACAGATATACAGGCAGCACTTGGAATCAGCCAGTTAAAAAGAGCAGAAGCAGGGCTGGAAAGAAGGAGGGAAATTGCAGGGACATACAATACCTTTTTCTCCGGAAAGCCTTATCTCATCAGACAATCCGGTTTGGTCGAAGGTCATGCCTATCACCTGTATGTGGTAGAAGTTGAAGACCGGCTGGGCTTGTATAATCACTTACGTGAACACAATATTTTTGCACAGATACATTACATCCCGGTTCATCTGATGCCGTATTACCGACAGTTTGGGTGGAAGGAGGGTGATCTGCCCCATGCCGAGGAGTATTATCGACATTGTATCAGTCTGCCGATGTATCCGGCACTGACTGCTGACGAACAAACTTTTGTGATGGACATTTTAGACAAATATTACCTTGGCTAGACTGGCGATTATACCGGCACGGGGCGGAAGTAAAAGAATACCCGGAAAAATATCAGGAATTTTCACGGAAAGCCGATAATTGCCTATTCCATTGAGGCGGCAAGGCAGAGCGGCCTCTTTGATGAGGTAATAGTTTCCACGGATGATGATCAGATCTGGGATATAGCAGTACAATACGGTGCCTCTGTACCATTCTTACGTTCTGCTGAGAATAGCAATGATACCGCCACTACACTCGATGTTATCCGGGAGGTGCTTGCAGCGTTGAAGCATCATGGAAAAGAATATCAGGAAGTATGCTGTATCTATGCGACTGCGCCCTTGATCCGTATCAGCGCGTTGGAGGAAGGGTTAAGGCGGCTGGATGACGTGACAGCCAGTGTGTTTCCGGTAGTAGCCTTCGGATTCCCGATATGGAGGTCATTGAAGCTGGAATCCGATCAACGCGTTTCCATGAACTGGCCTGAATTTAGTCAGACAAGGAGTCAGGACCTGCCACCTGCTTACCACGACGCCGGACAATGGTACTGGTTTCGCCCCAACCTTATAACGGACAGCCTGTATGCACCGTCATCAGCGGCCATTGTCATCAGTGAAATGGAAGCTCAGGACATCGATAATGAAAGTGACTGGAAGTTAGCGGAGATAAAGTATTCCATCCTGCAGAAAGACAGGGAAGCGTAAGAATATTACGCTATCTACGGATAATGTGTAAATTGGAAAGTTGTAAAGTTCTTAGTTTTTAGTTTTTAGTTCTTAGTTGGATTTAACTCAAAACTCAAAATTTTTGATTCAGCCATTAAGCAAATAAGGAAAGATAAGAGTTGAGAGACGTAAATAATCTTATATCCTTAATGGTTCAAAAAAACATTCGGTTTAATATTCTACAAATTATGAATCCCGAACTTCCTGAGCTCAAATTTGAAACCAAAAGGCCGCACCTACGGAGTTTGGATCCTACATAAATGGATAATTCCACCAAAAGGTTGCGCCTACAGCGCTTTCAATCCGTAAAATTGAAATAAACGATGGAGATATTTAGAATTCCGGATGATAAAAACAATCGGAATATAAAGCTTCGTTAGAAGCGACCTTATGGTAGCATGTTAATTTTAACGCGGAATCAAGCCCTGTAGGGGCGACCGTATTAAGTTCTTAGTTTTAAGTTTAAAGTTTTGAGTTGAGTAACTAAGAACTCAAAACTAAGAACTCAAAACTAAGAACTCAAAACTAAGAACTCAAAACTCAAAACTACCCCTCTTCATCCTAAGAAACTAATCTGACGCTTTATATGTTAATCTACATATAATCATATGCACCATGAGAACAACCCTGGATTTGCCGGAAGAACTATTACAAAAGGCACAGCGCATTCTGGAAACAGATACCAAAACAGAAACAATCGTCGAAGCACTGAAAAGGATCATTAATCTGCATGAAAGACAAAAGCTGATTCGATTCAGAGGGAAGATAGACCTGGATATAGACCTGGATGCAATAAGAGGAAGAAATGAGTGTCCTGGTTGACACATCAGTATGGATCGGATACTTTTCCAAAGGAGAATATATCCAATTAGAGAGGTTGATTAAGGAAGATCTGGTCGTAACCAATGACCTGATTCTGGCAGAATTACTCCCTTTTATGCACAAAGCCGGCGCCTTTAAAGCAATTCATGCTTTAGAAGCAATAGANAANAAAGAATTACAGATTCACTGGCCGTCCATCATTGAAATGCAAAAACTGAACCTTTCAAACGGTTATATCGGGATAGGCATACCTGACCTCATAATCTGCCAGCATTGCATTCAGCACGATTATTGGTTATGGACCAACGATAAACATTTTACCTTCATGAAAGAATATACGGAACTGAAGCTATATGCTGATCAATAATGCAACATTCAATCCCCTATCAATCATTGAATCATATCGAAAAATCAGACTTTCTTTCATTTAAAATATATCCAAAAGACCGCACTAGCAGCGCTTACTATCTGAAAATTTTGAATTAACCCAAAAGAAAATAATAATTCAGAACGATAAAATCATTCCAAATAAAAAGCTTCGTTAGAAGCGACCTTTTGGCAGCATGTTGAAAATAGCGTAACCTCAAGCCCTGTAAGGGCGACCTTATTAAGTACTTAGTTTAAGTTGAAAGTTTTGAGTTGAGTAACAAAGAACTCAAAACTCAAAACTCAAAACTAAGAATCGCTGACGACAGCGACTATAGCCCCGGACGACCGGGATTATAATCGTGGTCGTCCACGGCTTCCGCTGCGCTCCAGCTCAAAACTCAAAACTAAGAACTCAACCCTTGTCCACTCCCCACACTCCCCTCCTCATCCGCACCGACGGATCAACCCGACTGGGAATGGGACACCTGTACCGTTCACTGGCGCTGGTTAAAATGCTGGAAGGCCGGTATGCCGCAACTTTCGTGTCAAAAGAAATAACATCCGACTTCATCTCCCTCCTCCGACAAGAAAACTGTAACATCATCCCCATCACAGAAGAACAGCAATACATCGACCTCTGCACACCCGAACACATAACCATCATCGATGGGCACCATTTCCCGGACACCCTGTATCGTCGGGTATCAGAGAAAGGCAGTCGCATAATATGCATCGACGACCTCCACGACAAAACGTACACGGCAGACATCATCCTCAATCAGGCACCTGCCATCCGGCCGGCTGATTACCGCACCAACGGATGTACCTATTTCGCTTTGGGACCGGCCTATGCCTTGTTGAGACAACCGTTTATCAACGCAGCGACTCACAAACGACAGCGTCTCCGACCGTCCACCTGCCTGATATGCTTCGGTGGCGGTGATCAGAATGACCTGACCATGCGCACCCTGGAAATAGCCCTGGAACTAAATGCCCTGGAGCGCATCGACGTGGTGACGGGCAGCGCATACCCATTTGCGGAAACTTTAAAGGANAAAATACAACAACATCCTCATATCCGCCATCACCACGACATCGGCGCAGAAGAGATGCAGCAGCTCATGGAAGCAGCAGACATAGCCGTCATACCATGCAGCACCATTCTCCTGGAGGTCTTTGCCTGTGGATGTATTCCGGTAGCCGGATATTATGTCGAAAATCAGAAGTATTTTTATGAGAACTTCCTGAAACAACAGGCATTCATTGATGCCGGGCAGTTTGGCAAAGAAGAAATAAGAAAAGCACTGACTGAAGCATTGAATTACACGGAAAACTTACCTGAAATCATCGACGGAAAGTCGCCCCAACGCATCCGTAAACTCTTTGCCTTACTCGAAAAAGTGAACGACCTTCACCTTCGTAAAGCCACGGTAGAAGACGCTGAGACGACCTACCAATGGGCATCTGACCCGGAAGTACGACGATATTCATTCAACAGGGAAAAGATAAGCCGGGAAGGTCACCTGCAATGGTTTAACCGAAAAATAAATGAAAGTCGTTGTCATTATTACATCGCCATGTATCAAGGACATTCCATCGGTTCGATACGGTTTGATGTTGATGGAGATACGGCCCTGATCTCCTACCTCGTCGATTCAAAGTATCATGGCAGGGGAATGGGTCAGGTCTTGCTCATCAATGGCTGCCGGACCTTTATACAGTCGTATGGAACACCGGTTTCGCTGGTAGGTTATGTCACCCCGGACAATACCGCATCGCTTAAAATATTTGAAAATATCGGTTTCGTAAGGACAGACGAACCGCAACACATAAAATTTACCATGTCATGCAGATAGGCAGATACACGATAGACAACGACAGCCCCGCCTTCATCATCGCCGAACTATCAGCCAACCACAATGGGAGTCTGGACACCGCTCTGGAGACCATCCGTGCAGCAGCGCGAGCAGGCGCTGATGCCATCAAGCTGCAGACCTATACAGCTGATACCATCACGATAGACAGTCGCAAGGAAGACTTTATGATCAAGGCGCTATCTGGGAAGGGCGCAATTTACACGACTTATACGCAGAAGCATATACTCCGTGGGAGTGGCATGCCCGGCTGTTTGAAGCTGCGAGAGCAGAAGGACTTGAATGCTTTTCATCACCATTTGACCCTATGGCGGTGGACTTTCTGGAGCAGTTGAAAACACCGGCATACAAGGTAGCATCCTTTGAGATCACAGATATACCATTGATTGAGCTCATAGCATCCAGGGGAAGCCCGTCATCATATCTACCGGAATAGCCGAAATGGAAGACATCGAACTGGCTCTGGATGCCTGCCGCAGAATGGGCAATCACGACATCGCCCTGCTTAAGTGTACCTCATCCTATCCTGCACCCATCGAGGAGGCCAATCTGACCATGATCAGGGACTTCAGGGAGCGATTCGGAGTGATTACCGGGTTGTCAGACCATACCATGGGGCCACGGCGCCGATTGTGTCTGTCTGTATGGGAGCGAAGATCATAGAGAAGCATTTTATTCTGGACAGGAGCATTGGCGGACCGGATGCATCATTTTCGATGACGGAGGCCGAGTTTACCGATATGGTGCGGATGGTACGGGATGCCGAGAAAGCAATAGGCAGGGTGGATTACAATCTGACAGAAAAGCAGCGAAAAGGCAGGGATTTCAGCCGATCGCTTTATGTGGTCAGGGATATCGCTGCCGGAGAGAAGTTGACAGAGGAGAATATCAGGTCTATCCGACCCGGCTTTGGCTTGCACCCGCGATATTACAGGGAAGTCCTGGGCAAGATAGCAAAAGTCAGCATTGAAAAAGGTGACCGCCTCACCCTTGACAACATCGGAGAATAATTGGTAATTCATAACTAGTAATTGATTAAAAAACCTTCGGTAGAAGCAACCTTATTTAAGTTTTAAGTTATGAGTTTTGAGTTTTGAGTTGAGTAACTAAGAACTAAGAACTAAGAACTCAAAACTCAAAACTAAGAACTAAGCACTCAAAACTTCGACTATTTTTGCAACAGCAGTTACAGTAACCGTGGTTGCGTAAAATTAAAACATGAAATTTTATACCCGGGAGACAGAGATAGAACTTCTCAGAAAAATAGAGAAGAATGCCACACAGTTTGCGCAAATGACCATGGTCGGTCGGAGAGTAGGAAAAACGACCCTTTAAAATAAGAATTTGCAATTTAATTAAACCAATAAGCAATCAAGGAAAGATAAGAATAGGGCGATAATTTTTCTAAAGCCCTTAATGCTTCAAAAAACAACGTTCAATTTTAATTTTCTGCAATTTATGAATCCCAACCTTCCTGACCAAAATTGAATCCAAAAGGTCGCACCTACGGAGCTTGGAACCTACCTTTATGGACAATTCTACCAAAAGGTCGCGCCTACAGCGCTTTCAATCCGGGAAATTTGAAATAAACGATGGAGATATTTAGAATTCCGGATGATAAAAACAATCGGAATAAAAAGCTTCGTTAGAAGCGACCTTATGGTAGTATATTGAAAATAACGAAATATCAAGCCCTGTAGGGGTGACCTAATAAAAAAGGCGCACATTTTAATTAAACCATTAAGCAATTAAGGAAAGATAAGAGCTAAAAGACTTAATTATTCTTAATTCCTAAATGGTTCAAAAAATAGGAAAATATAGCCGGCAAATTAGGCATGTGGAATACAATAATATAAATTTCAGGGTATTGACCAGGTAATTATCTATGCCTCTCGGGGCAAAGGTAATTTTCGCCCCGGCTCATATAAAGATATTACCTTGAATGGAGATAAAATTAGTTTTGCAACAGTGCGCGGTCTAATCCGACAGATAGATAATTTTTTAAAAATAAAGTAGAATTACTATAGAAAAATAGAATTACCTTTAATCAAAGAATATAATTTTCGAATAACTGATTATAAAGGAATGCAATGATAACTAATAAACAAAAGGAAGCTATAATTCAATTTATGATGCCTTTTCAACCTGCTGAGATTGGCATATTTGGATCATTTGCAAAAGGAACTTCTACAAAAAGTAGTGATATCGATATCATAGTTAAATTAAGAAAACAGATTAATTTGTTTGAATTTATAGATTTGCAGGAAGGCTTGAGTAAAGTTTTGAAACGAAAAGTAGATTTAATTACAGATGGTGCATTGAATAAGCATATACGTTCACTAATTGCATCTGAAATCATTAGTATATACAATGATTGATCGAGACAAAGTTTATATTTTAAGTATTCAGGACAGTATAAAATCCATCTATGATTATACTGCAGGGTTAAACAGGAAAGATTTTTAAGTCAACCTATTGTACAAGATGCATTTTAATTTTCTCCAAATTATTTATCCCGACCTTTCGGGGGCAAAACTAAAACCAAAAGGTCGCACCTACGGAGCTTGGATCCTGCTCTTATGGACATTCTACCAAAAGGTCGCGCCTACAGCGCTTTTAATCCGTAAAATTGAAATAATGAAAGAGATATTTAGAATTCCGGATGAAAAAACAATCGGAATATAAAGCTTCCTTAGAAGCGACCTTATGGTAGCAGGTTAATTTTAACGCGGAATCAAGCCCTGTAGGGGCGACCTAATAAAAGAAGGCGCACATTTTAATTAAACCATTAAGCAATTAAGGAAAGATAAGAGATGAAAAACTTAATTATTCTTAATTCCTTAATGGTTTAAAAAAACAACGTTCAATATTAAATTTCGGGCAACTCAAAACTAAGAATCGCGGACTGCCGCAACTATAGCCCCGGACGACCGGGATTATAATCGTGGTTGTCCACGGCTTCCGCTACGCTCCAGCTCAAAACTCAAAACTCAAAAAATGAAAGGCATAATCCTCGCCGGCGGCTCCGGCACACGACTCTACCCCATTACAAAGGCTATCAGCAAACAATTGATGCCCATCTACGACAAACCCATGATCTATTANCCCCTGTCCGTCCTCATGATGGCAGGCATCCGCGAAATCCTCATCATCACCACACCCGAAGACCAGCCCCAGTTCAGACGCCTCCTCGGCGACGGCAGAGAAATAGGCTGCACCTTCAACTACGTGGCACAGGAAGTCCCCAACGGGCTGGCACAGGCCTTTGTCCTCGGGGCAGACTTCATCGGCGACGATAAGGTGGCACTCGTCCTGGGCGACAATATATTCTATGGATCCGGCCTCGGCGAACAACTATCCAAACTCACCGACATCGACGGCGGCTATGTCTTTGCCTATGAGGTGTCCGACCCCGAGCGCTATGGCGTGGTAGAATTTGATGAAAACAAAAGCCGTNNCAGCCTCGAAGAAAAACCGACTCATCCACGGTCCAATTACGCCGTACCCGGCCTCTATTTTTACGACAATCAGGTAGTGGAGATAGCGAAAAACTTAAAGCCATCNCCCCGCGGCGAATACGAGATCACCGATGTCAACAAGGAATATCTGCGCCGAGACCAGCTCCACGTCTCCATCCTGGGAAGNGGCGCAGCCTGGCTGGACACCGGCACCTTTGACTCCCTGCATGACGCATCAGAGTTTATCCGGGTCATAGAGAAGCGACAGGGCTATAAAATCGGATGTATAGAAGAAGTCGCCTTCCGCAAAGGCTTTATCGGTCAGGCACAACTGGATAAACTGGCAGAAGGACTGATCAAAAGCGGTTATGGCGAGTATCTGAAGCGCGTGCGGAAATAGCAATAAGATTTAAAGGGCGTCAATCCCCGAAATAAAGAGCTTATGCGAATATATCGGGATTTGGAAATGGTTGAACAATTAGGATTGTATGGATGACATTTAGCATATTTAAAAAGTATAAATCATCAAGAAAAAGTAAACCATTCTGTTATATAATGAAAAACGAAATCTTAATAACCGGTGGAGCCGGATTTATCGGTTCGAATCTGACGGAATATTTCCTCAATAAAGGGTATAAAATCAGGGTTCTGGATAACTTATCTACCGGATATATCCACAATATCCAGCCCTTTTTNGAAAATGAAAACTTTACATTTATAGAAGGTGATATTCGTGATTTGGACACTTGTAGAGAGGCCGTGAAAGGAGTGGACTATGTCCTGCACGAGGCAGCGCTGNNCTCTGTACCAAGGTCAATTAAAGATCCCATTGCCACCAATGAAACCAATGTATCGGGCTTCCTCAATATGCTCATAGCAGCTCGCGACGAGAAGGTGAAAAGATTTGTCTATGCAGCGAGTTCTTCTACCTATGGCGACTCCACTAGTTTGCCCAAGGTTGAGGATGTGATAGGCAAGCCACTGTCGCCCTACGCCATTACCAAGTACGTCAATGAACTATATGCAGACGTTTTTGCACGAACCTATGGGATGGAGTGTATTGGATTGAGATATTTTAATGTCTTTGGACGCAAACAGGATCCAAAGGGAGCTTATGCAGCAGTAATTCCTAAATTTGTATTGCAATTTATGGCTCATGAAAGTCCGGTTATCAATGGGGATGGCAATTATTCAAGAGACTTTACCTACATCGATAATGTAATCCGGATGAATGAACTAGCCATCCTGACCGACAATCCGGAAGCGGTTAATACCGTCTATAATACAGCTGTGGGAGACCGTACGACGATATTGCAACTTACGGAATATTTAAAGGAATTTTTAGCCGAATATGATCCCAAGATAAGTAAGGTGGAGATAAAGCATGGACCTGTCAGAGAGGGCGATATTCCCCATTCATTGGCTAGTATCGAAAAAGCTGCTAAATTGCTGGGATACAAGCCAAGTCATACAATCCGAGAAGGGCTTAAAGAAGCCGTAAAGTGGTATTGGGAGAATTTGAAGCCGGATTTAGTAAATCAGAATGGTTAAGAGATACAATATTTTTCTGAATAATCTGGTAATAAGGAATCAGATGTTTACTCCAGATACTTTTGTAAAAGAACAAAGTGGAAATTCTATATTTATAACACTCAACTAAAAAAGATGGATACTGAAGAGAAAGAAATGACCTTAAGGGAAATGATTGAAATGGTAAAGGACTTTGTTCGATATATATGGAAGAAAAAGTTCATTATTATACCAATAGCACTTATTTGTGGACTATTGGGATTTTTATGCNNTAAATATAGTATGCCTAAATATTCAGCTAAAATGACCTTTATGGTGAAAGAAGATGGGAGCGGGAGTGTAGGCGGAGTTTCGTCGATATTAGGCATGTTGGGAATAGGAAGTAAAGTAGGAAAATTTAATCTGGATAAAGTGGTTGCTCTTTCAAAATCACAAAACATCATCAGAAAAACCTTGCTGGATACTGTTGATGTGAATGGACGAAAAGAAATTCTCGCAAATTATATGGTTGAAAAGATGGGATTGAAAGAGGGATGGAAGGAGTCTCCAAATATCATCTCTCAATTTGAATCTTTTTCCGGTTCAGAAACATTCTCTTTGCCTGAAAGTGAAGCTTTTAAAAGATTATTTAATATTATAGCCGGAGATAAAAATAAAAACCGATTATTCTCATCCGGCTTCGATGAATTTAACACCATATTTACCTTCGTAACAACCTCTCAATATGATACCTTGTCTTATTTACTGACGCAAGGTATTTTTAATAATCTGCAGGATTTTTATATTTTTCAGAGTATTCAGCAACCCTTGGTTACGGTGCAACAATTAGAAAAAGAGNNTTGCTGCAGTAGAAGGAAAAGTGAAAAAGGGGATTATTCTCTGGCTACTACCAGAGACCAGACAATGGGCTTGTGGAAAGAGAAGGATGAAGTGCCAGAACGTCAAATCAGCAGGGATATTAATGTTAATACTATCGTATATGGTGAATTGCTTAAAAATCTGGAAGCAGCAAGATTTACATTACAGACATCAACTCCGGTATTTCAAGTTATAGATAAGCCGTTTTATCCAATAACTAAAGAAACAAAATCCTTGGTACTCTTTGCTGGGATAGGAGGTGTTCTAGGNGGAGGTATTGTTATATTCATATTTTTATTGTTTATTCTCATAAAAACGAATGGATTTAATAAATTATATAAATGATATTCATTTTTAATTCGCCAAATTATATTTTGTATCATCCTTGAAATATTTTAATTATTCTATATGTTGCACAATTAGTATTTTCAATACAATGGGTGAAATATATATTAAAGGTCTATGAGGAATTCAGAAAAAAGCAATACAAAACAAGCGTTGTGGCTTGTCATTGGTCAAACTATGGCTTTCTCGATTGCCTTCATTAGTGCTGCTGTATTGTCTCGATATTTTGACAAATCTGAATATGGAACTTACAGACAGATTCTTTATTTATATGGGATTTTGCAGTCTATTTTTACTATTGGACTGCCTAGTGTATTTGCTTATTTTATTCCCAGATTAGAGTCAGGACAACAGAAAAATCTTGTAAACAGTCTGACTAGAGTTNNTTTTTTATTGGGATTAATGTTTTCTCTATCGTTATATGCTTTCTCTGATATCATCGCGGATGTCCTTAATAACCCTGAACTGGCTGTAGGAGTAAAAATATTTTCACCCTTTCCATTGTTTACACTGCCCACTCTTGGTGTTGAAGGAATATACACAGCGCTTAGAAAGACAAAGATTATTGCAATATATCAAGTCCTATCCAAAGGGTTTATGATGGTATGCATATTGTTTCCGGTTTTGGTATTACAAACAGGGTATAAAGGAGCAATTATTGGATGNGGAGTAGCTTCTTTTATTACCTTCATTTTGGCTATGTACCTAAAGTCAAAGCCTTATAATGGGATAAATAAAGAGGTAATCCCAAATATGTATAAATCTATCTTTGATTATTCTTTTCCGTTAATGGGTGCTTTTTTGCTNGGGTTTTTATTTCANTCCTCTGATCAATTTTTTATAAGTAGATATTTCGGTACGGAGAAATTTGCTGAATATGCCAATGGGAGCATTTCAATTCCAATTACGGCAATAATCTCGATTTCAGCACAAAGTGTATTGTTGCCTATTTTCTCAAAGGCAAGTGCGGGGGGACTTNNTAATGCTGCTTTAGCTTCATATAAAAGCGCAGTACTCAAAGCTGTACTTTTGATATATCCNTTTTTGATTTTTGCGGTTTTTGCAGAATACATTCTTAGCTTTCTTTTTGGTCAAGAATATTCAGTATCAGGTGTGTATCTGAGGTTTACTATGACTAAGGACGCTTTGGAAGTATTGCCCTATTTCGCCGTTTTACTGGGATTGGGATTGACTAGAACTTATTTTTTAATGCATCTTGTAGGGGCTATCTTTATATGGAGCATAAATTTTCTTCTCATTAAATTAGGGACGGAAGCTTATATGATAGTGNNGCTGTTAGAGTAACATTTTACTTTTTCATGTTTTTATTTGTATTTTCTTTCATAAAGAAAGTCGGGAATTAATCTCTTACCTCCGGAACTTCTGAAGATGATNTTTTTAATTATTATTCACTCTTTAGTATGTGGTTTCATAACATATTTAATCTATCTACATTATCTTAATAATATTGATTTGCTTGTTTCTCTGGGATTATCAGGTGTTATATTTTACCTGATTTTATTGACGTCAAGTAAATTAATCAATTTGCCTTATGCCAATGATATTCTGACTATTATAAAAAGAGTAATCAGACCATAATTCATTTGAGACACGGCATTTGTATTGATCTATACTATTTGAATTAATAAAAAACCTATCGAAGCATTAATAATATGTGTGGAATTTCAGGTATATTAAATTATGAACCCGAGAGTCTTGAAAATTTGATTTCAATGACCAAAATAATTGCCCATCGTGGACCGGATGATGAGGGATATCTGTTAATCAATCCTCACAAAACCAGGTTGATTCTTGGCGGTAATGATACTCCAGAATCGGTATTTAATGCGAATATTGCATATTGCCCAAAAAGCAAAGTTGAATCCGGTAATGATTTGAAATTTACGATTGGATTTGGACATCGGCGATTATCAATTGTCGATTTAAGTCCTGCAGGTCATCAGCCTATGAGTTATTTAAAAGATAGGTATTGGATTGTGTTGAATGGTGAAATATACAATTTTCCTGAGATCCGGTCAGAACTCATCGAACTTGGATATGAGTTTGTTTCCCAAAGTGACACGGAGGTTATAATGGCGGCATACCATCAATGGGGAGTTGAATGTCAGAATCGTTTTGTAGGAATGTGGGCCTTTGTGATTTATGATAGCCAGTCTAATGAGATTTTTATTTCCAGAGACCGTTTTGGCATTAAACCATTCTATTATTGGTTTTCACCTAAAGGNATCTTTTGTTTTGGTAGTGAAATAAAGCAATTCACAACTTTAGATGGTTGGGAACCTACTCTAAATAGGAGACGTGCTTTCGATTATTTATATTATGCGTTAACTGACCATACGGAAGAAACAATGTTTAATGGTGTATTCATGGTGCGTCCAGGGCATTGCTTCCATGGAAACATTAATGAACTATTGACACGAAAGGTAGAAGGTAAAATCAATTGTCATAAATGGTATCACTTGAATCCGGGCGAATATAAAGGCGATTTTGAAAGTGCAAAATTGAATTTCTATAAAAAATTTGAAAAATCCATTAAGCTGCATTTAAGGTCAGACGTTAAAGTTGGATCAGCTCTATCAGGTGGGTTGGACTCTTCTTCTATTGTTTCTTTAATAAATATCATATTAAAGGAAGAGGGAAAAGAAAATAAACAAAAAACATTTTCATCTTGCTCAAGTGACAAGCGCTACGATGAAAGAGAGTGGATGGAAAAAGTTGTATCAGCGACAAGTGTAGATGCTGATTTTGTGTATCCCAAAGGAGAAGATGTTTTAAAACTAACGGACAGGTTAATTTGGTTTATGGATGAGCCATACCAATCACAATCTGCNTTTTTAGGATATCATGTGTTTCAAAGAGCAAAACATAACAATGTTTTGGTTCTATTAAATGGTCAAGGAGCTGATGAGTATTTGTCTGGCTATGGAGCATTTAGGTATGAAAGNGCAAAAGCTTTATTAAGAACTCTTAAACTTTATGAGTTAAATAAAGAGAATTTAAGTGGGATATTTCTTTTTAAATTGGCAGGCACTATGATATTAAAAGTATTGCTNCCCAGATTCTTGAAATGGCTGAAGAGTAAAAAGTCTTATGAAATATTGAATAAAATAATAGTACACGAGACTTTAACTCCTAAAAACAAACTTTTAGATACGAATATTTTTGAAGATTCACATGATTATAAGGAAATATCAAAACACCAGCTTTTTGCAGATCCGTTGCAAAGATACCTCCGTTGGGAAGATAGAAACTCAATGGCACATTCCGTAGAAGCAAGAGTACCTTTCCTTGATCATAGGCTTGTTGAATTTTCATTAAGCTTACCAATCAATTATCTTGATGGGCCTGATCAAACCAAAAGAATCCTTGTAGAATCAATGAAAGGAATTTTAACAGAAGAAGTTCGATCCAGAAAGGATAANAAAGGCTTTATTACACCGGAACAAAATTGGTTTATGGTAGATCATAAAGAGCAATTTATCAAAATGTTAGAAGAGAATGTAAAATATTCTAAGGGTATTATCAATTTTGAGGAAGCCAAGAAATTCTTCATAAAGGTTCAGGATGGAGCTGTTCCGTTCGACTATACATATTGGCGTATTATCCTTTTTGTATTNTGGATGAAAGTTTTTAAAGTGGAATTAATATAAAGTCCACAATAGTTTAGCTTTCTTAAAATGATTTTTCGTATAAACCTTAGATTTTAAATTCAATAATGAAAAGGGAAAAATTGCCATGGGCTAAAGAGAATCAAAGTGATATCGTAGCAAAAATTATACTATTCATGTTTTCTCCATTCCTTTCTGCTGTATATTCTGTAAGGAAGATTAACACCAAATCTTCCTACATAATATTTTCCNNTGTTTGCAGTCTTTTTGGCATGGCCTTTTCTGTCCCCAGTGGGAAAAACGCTGATTTCACTTTGGATGGTGCATTTTATAGACATGAATTCGATCAATATGTTAAAGCAGGAAAAGCGTTATACTTGTTTAGATGGTATCGGTTTTTAAGTTTTGAAGGAGCAAATAAAGACACTTGGTTTGACACTACGGCATACTTATTGTCAAGAGTGACTGATAATTATCATTTTATGTTTATGATATTTTCTATAATATTTGCTTTCTTTGCTTTAAAATCACTCAGGTTCCTAACCTCAGAGAAAACTTTAAATTTTAGCATCCAAAGTCTGATTTTGGTATTTCTTTTCATGGGTAATCAAATATTCAACATTAATGGAGTTCGTTTTTGGACTGCAGCATGGATAGCAGTATTTTCTATTTTCCAAATTTTTAAAAATGGTAATAAGCTATACTTTTTACTTGCAATAACAACTCCTTTAATACATGGTGCTTATTGGACCTTTTTNGTGATACTCGTTATAATTCATTTTCTTTCAAAATATAAAAAAATCTTGGTTGCTTTATATTTTATAAGTTTCCTTGTTTCTAATTTTTCTTTAGTGTTACTTCAAAATAGCATTCCTTTACTTCCAGAATCTTTTGCGCGAATGGTAGAAGGGTATACTTCAGCAAAGTATATTGAATCAATAAATAATGGTTCAGGTTTTTGGGTTTCACAGTTATTCCAAATATTAACTTTAGTTTACTTAAACATAATGGTCATACTTTTGATAATAAATTCAAAAGTCATAGTAAATGAAGTAAAGACAAAAGCATTATTTCTTTTTCTAATATTTTGGATGTCGTTTTCTAATTTTTCNATGATTATTCCTTCAGTTGGAGAAAGATTTATTTTGTTGGCGTATCCTTTAATTAGTTATATTTGGTTAGTTCATTTTAAAGGCAGAAAATATCAGGTGTTTTTGTTGTTCTTGCCAATAGTGTTTTTATGTGGATATACTCTAACATCAATATTGTAAATNAAAGTCATAGCACCGAGTTTCTTTGTTTCTAATCCGATTTATTTAATATATAAATATTTGATAATAGGGTAAATATATTTTATTTTTACTATTTATGGATATCTAAATTAAAATTAAGCTACTTTATATTAATTCTATCTGATGTGAGTTTCAAATTTATATTAATTTTAATAGTTTAGACTTGAAGTATTTCTTTCTTTTATATTTTTCTAAGAAAGCTAAGTATTAGTTCATTTTTAAAAAGTTGTAGGAATTTAAACCCCTATATATAAAAACTTATAATAAATTTTTCTAAATAAATACATATAAATTTAGCTTATAATGTTAAATGATGTTTTTAAACCATTGAAGGTAGTAATTATATCTAGGACAATTTTTCCAAAGATTGCACCAAGGGCTATGAGAGCAACAGAATTAGCTAAAGAGTTTGCTAGACAAGGTCATAACGTTATATTATATGGTAAGTTAGGAAAATATGATTATGCGACATTTGAAAGAGAAACAAAAATAAAAGTTAAATCTTTAGGGAGAACTTTATTTTCAAGAGTAAATAGTGATGACACATATTCATACAATTATTTTGATAAGTTGCTAAAGAAAGTATTTGGATATATTATTGAGTTCCCAGATATTGAATTGATCAGAAATACATATTTTGCATTAAAGGATGAGAACAATATAGACTTGTTAATATCTATAGCTATTCCATACCCAATTCATTGGGGAGTTGCTTTATTTAGACATTTTAACAAGATTGAAAAAACAACTTGGGTCGCTGATTGTGGAGATCCATATTGTGGAAACCCAATGATTAAGAAGCCTTTTTATTTTCACTATATCGAAAGGTGGTTTTGCGCTAAAACTGATTTTATAAGTATACCTGTAAATGAAGCTAAAGATGCTTATTTTCCTGAATTTAGNCGAAAAATTAAAATCATCCCTCAAGGATTTAATTTTGAAGAAATCAACTTGCAAGGTTTATATTTAGGTAATAAAGTTCCAACGTTTATATATGCTGGTGTTTTATATCCTAAAGTTAGAGATCCAAGTGATTTATTATTCTTTTTATCCAAAGTAGAAAAGGATTTTAAATTTATAGTTTATACAACTCCTAATATATTATTAGATAAATTTAAAAAAGTATTAAACGATAAATTAGAAGTTCGTGATTTTATACCAAGGCAAGAGTTATTAAAAGTATTGTCTAAGGCGGANTTTTTAGTTAATTTTGAAAATAATACGTCAGTACAATCTCCAAGTAAATTAATTGATTACGCGTTAAGTGGTCGACCTATATTATCACTGAATTCTAATAGAGAATTGGATCAACAACTGATTTTGGACTTTTTAGATGCTAATTATGCGAGAGCGTTAAAAAACCANAACCTTGAAGAATTTGATATAAAAATTATTACTAGCCAGTTTATAGAATTACATAATTATAATTTTAAATGGAAATAATTATTGCAGGTGATTTTGTTGTTAATAAGTCATATTTAATTAAGAATATTAGTTCTGAAGTTATTGATTTATTTGCTAATTCAACCCATAGAATTGTTAATTTGGAAGCTCCTGTTACTGATAGTACCAAGAAAATAGTGAAAACCGGACCTTGCTTAAAAGCAAATAAAGATTCTACTCTTAAAGTTTTGAAAACATTGAATATAAATGCTGTTACTTTAGCAAATAATCATATTTTGGATTATGGAGAAAAAGGATTGCAAGATACAATACAGTGGTGCAAATCGAATAATATCAAGGTGGTTGGAGCTGGAATGAACCTAAGGGAAGCTTCACAAATTTTGTATTTAAGCTCAAATGAAGGTAAGGTCGGAATAGTGAATTTTGCAGAGAATGAGTGGTCTGCTTCAACCAATCATAGTGCCGGAGCTAATCCAATGGATACTATTAGTAATATTAAACAAATTCAAGAAGCAAAAAGAAATGCTGATTTTGTAATTGTGATTATTCATGGTGGTCATGAGTATTATAATTTGCCAAGCCCTAGGATGCAAAAGCAGTATCGTTTTTATGCCGAACATGGGGCAGATTTTGTTGTAGGGCATCATACTCACTGTGTAAGTGGCTATGAGGTTTATAAAGGTGTTCCAATTTACTATAGTCTTGCGAANTTTTTATTCACAATAAATAGCCCGAAGTTAGATTGGTATATTGGCCTTATACTTAAGATAGAGATATTTGATAAAAAGTTAACTTATAATCATTATATAATTGAACAGTCAGAGAAAGAGCATAAATTGTCTTTATCCAAGAATACACGAATTCTTGATAGAATAAATGAATATAATGATATCATAGTAGATGAAAATGAATTATGTCATAGGTGGGAAGAATATATTACTGAACAAATGAATAGTTACTTAACGCTTTGGTCTCCTATTAATATGATTAAGAATCGATATATTCGTGGAATGTTAAATCGTTTAAGTCTTAGGTTTAATACTAAGCATGGTATTGCCTATTACTTAAATTTAATGAGATGTGAATCACATAAAGATATGTCTGAGGAAGTATTTAAACGGTTCTTGGCTAAATGAGAATTGCAATACATAAAAGCAAGGGAAGNTTTTCTGATCGGTGGATAGAGTTTTGTAAGAGAAACAATATTGATTTTAAAATTGTAAATGCATATTCTTCTGATCTTATTGAACAATTAAAGGGATGTGATGCTTTTATGTGGCATCATCATCATGGTTATTTTAAAGATGTTCTAATAGCTAAGAATATATTGTTTGCACTAGAACATTCAGGAATCCAAGTATTTCCTGATTTTTGTACTGCTTGGCATTTTGATGACAAATTGGCTCAAAAGTACTTATTTGAAACAATTGGTGCGCCTTTGGTCCCCAGTTATGTGTTTTATGAAAAGAAAGATGCTTTAATATGGGCTAGTCAAACGGATTATCCTAAAGTTTTTAAACTTAGAGGAGGTGCTGGTTCCGCTAACGTAAAATTAGTAAAAAATAAAATAGCTGCCATCCATTTGATAAATAAAGCATTTGGAAGAGGATTTTCACAATTTGATAGATTGAACTACTTTAAAGACAGATTCAATAAATTTAGAAATAAACAAGACACTTTCATAGGGGTTTTAAAAGGACTTGCTCGACTTTTTATCCCCACACAATATGCTAAAAAGCAGCATCGGGAATATGGATATATATATTTTCAGAAGTTTATTCCTAATAATAAATTTGATATTCGTGTTATTGTGATAGGAAGTAAGGCATTTGCATTAAAGAGGATGAATCGAAAGGGTGATTTCAGAGCTTCAGGAAGTGGTAATATAATATATGATAGAAACCAAATTGATATTCGTTGTATTCAAATCGCTTTTGAAGTAAATTCAAAGATTAAATCCCAGAGCATAGCTTATGATTTTGTATTTGATAACGAAAACAACCCGTTGATAGTGGAAATTAGTTATGCATATTCGATACATGCCTATGATAAATGTGAAGGGTTCTGGGATGCTGATCTTAACTGGTATGAAGGTGATTTTAATCCTCAGGAATGGATGGTGGAGGAACTGATTAAGAGGATTAATTAAAAATTAGAATCATATGATTTAAAATTTCACTAAACTTTGAAACAGTCATCTATTAATTGTGAAACTTGGAATAGACTTAAATGATTAGAAATATTATTGATTTAACGATTATGTTTTAAACAACCTAGATGAGTTAAACCCAAAACAATTTCAGATTCTACTTAAATTGTAATTTGAAAAATTAATCCTTCTACTGTTTTAGATTAAGAAAATAATAGATTTAATTCAAAATGATATCTAGTAATCCTGAGAAAATAAAAATTTTATGTGTAATTGATAGTTTGGTCTCAGGTGGNGCGCAAAGACAAATGGTGGAGCTTGCTACAGGCTTTAATTCTGTCGGTCATGAGGTTAGNTTTTTAATATATCATAANTTATATTTTTTTAAGTATATTCTCGACAATGAAAATATTCAAGTTAAGATTATTGAGGAAAAGAATNNATTTTTTCGAATTATTAAAATGAGGAAGTATATCAGGCAAGTTAAACCGGATTTGGTTATCGCCTTTTTGCAAGGACCTTCTTTTATTGCTACTATATCAGGATTCCCTTTTAAAAATTGGAAACTTATTGTTGGAGAGAGAGACGGATCTCCAGATATTGCTTATGGTATTAAAAATAGGATGTTTAGATTNTTTCATTTATTCGCAGATTATATCGTTGGAAATTCAAGTAAAACGATTAAACTTGTAAAAAAATCAAATCCATTTCTTTTAGAGAATAAGTTGAAAGTAATACCTAATATTGTTTCAATGGGAAATATCGAGGCAACTACAAATAGTAACGCATTAACAAAAGTTACTATTGCAACTAGATATGTGCCAATGAAAAACCTTGATGGGTTAATTTTGGCATTAACTTTACTNCCCAAGAATTATCTAAATAAACTTTTAATTAAATGGTATGGACATAAACATTATTTTGAAGAATCCATTTCTGTGGATAATAGAAAAATATACGAAGAGAANTTGACTCCATTTTTACAGTTATATGATCAGGTTCCAAATATAAAAGAAATAATCCAGGAAACAGACTATGTAGCGTTATTTAGCTATTATGAAGGTTTCCCAAATTCGATTTGTGAAGCAATGGCATTAGGGAAACCTGTCATAGTTTCACGTGTTTCTGATCTGCCAACTATGCTTCTTGAAGATGAAAATNNTGTTTTTTGTGATGCTGAAAATCCTGAATCAATAAAAGATGCATTGATTAAGGCCATCGATGCACCGAAAGTGAAAAGATTCCACATGGGAAATAACAATAGAAAAATAGCTCAAAGGTATTTTAGCAAAACTATTATAGTAAATCAATATTTGCAACTGATGAATTAATGTTACTAGTTGTAATTTTAATAAATTAATAGATGTCGCCAGTNTTTTTATTTAGACTATCCTGTTTTCTTTATAAGTATAGAATACCGTTTTTACCTAAATTAATTACTTATTTTATAAGACTGATTTTTTCATGTTATATACCATATTCTTTTAAAGCTGGCAAAAATCTGGTTCTTGGTTATGGCGGTCTGGGCATTGTAATTCATGCAAAAGCAGTGGTCGGTGATAATTGTCATATTGATCAGAATGTTACCATTGGAGGGACTTCTAAGAAAGTCAAAGTTCCTGTTCTTGGAAATAATGTTTATATAGGTGCAGGGGCAATAATAATTGGTCCAATAAAAATAGGAAATGATGTTGTAATTGGTGCTAATGCTGTTGTAATTAATGACATTCCTGACAATTCACTTGTTGTTGGTGTGCCTGGAAGAATTGCAAAGAGAGGGATAAGAAAAGAGGATTATATCTAGGTTGTTTTTATTGTTTTAGAACTGTTAAAGGTAAAAAGATGAAGATAAATTCAGTTTTTACTATCTGATTTTTCACTTTATTTTTGTCTTCTATTGATGGGCAAAATATTGCTTTAAATAAGCCATATAAATGTTCTGTTTCTCCTAATTATGAGAATACTGCTTCTCCATTAGATAAAACATCATTAACAGATGGAGTTTTTACTGATGGTTATTTTTGGTCAAAACCCACAACAGTTGGATGGAGAGATAAAGCAATGATTAAAATTTCAATTGACCTATTGAATGATTACAATATTGACTCAATAATATTAAGTTCTNNGCTGCAGGAACTGCCGGAGTTTTTTCCAAAAAATATTTTTATATTTTTNAGTGAGGATAATCGGTCTTTTGAATATGTCGGAGATGCAGCTGATACGGTTAAGCCATATGGGAAATATGTNAAAAGAAAATTTATTTTATTATGTGGAGATAAAAGAGCTAAGTATGTTACTTTAGTTATAATTCCTAATGGTGCTTTTACTTTTTGCGATGAAATTAGAATCACAGGGGTAACCCTAAATTTATGTCTAATGATGACAATTTTTTATAACNNTAACATTGAGACTCATTTACAAAAGATACTTGTTGATGAACATAGGAAAGCAAGTGCTAGCAAGTTGGATCTATTGCTTCCCAAAAATGTTGTTAGTTGGATTAGTAAAAGGAATAGAAGGGATAATAAAGACTTAAATCTTGAGAATATTGGCTTAAGCCTAGTTGAATATTTAAAACAATCAAATAATGATCCATTCATTGTTATGAGGCAAAATCCCTGGGATTCACTGGGGCTGTTTATCCTACCATCGAATATAAGAGACACTTTGAAATANCACTTTATGTCGCCTCTTAATGGTGTCCAATATGGTGCNTTTTCAATAACGAATACTTCTAATAATGTGATTGTATTTGATTTTGATAAAATTATCGATAATCCTTCTGTTTGCGATATAGATCTTTATTGGACACCTTTTGTAAGTGATAAAAATGATAATAATGTAGCAGATCCGCTTATATTAATTAAAGAATCAATAAAAATAGATCCAGGTTTCACAAAACTATTTATTTTTAGATTAAAAGGGCAGAAGTCTGGAAAAACAACTGGATTCATTTCCGTAAAATCTACAATTGCAGATAAAGCTCTTTTATTAAGTTTAGAAGTGAAGCAGACTAGTATTCCTATAATTGATTTTTGCTTGAATACTAATGTGTGGGGATATTTAAATTATAGTTTGTTGACTGGAATAGAAGCTAAGGCTGTTCATGATCTTCAAGACCATCATGTGAATACAGTAGTTGTTCATACTAAGTACATACCAGGTGACATAACAAAGACAGATTTTTCTAGATTAGATGATTATCTAGGAAATTTTTCATATATAGAGAATATTATATTATTCATGAATTATA
The DNA here is from genome assembly GCA_013414645.1 of Candidatus Parvibacillus calidus. GTDB lineage: Bacteria > Bacteroidota > Bacteroidia > Chitinophagales > Saprospiraceae > Parvibacillus > Parvibacillus calidus. The sequence goes on from CP058702.1 coordinate 650,795, forward strand.
GATATGATGACAGAAGGAATGGTGGATATAATGGTGGTGTATTCATGTCTAGAAAATGGAGAAAATACTTTAGAATATGGCACAGAAACCTTCTAAAGAGTATAAAGAAGAATGGATATCAAAACGCAAATGTCTATCTTTATCCTTTTGATGAGCCTCATAGTAAGGTGGAGATAGAGAATTATCTTTCTTTTATTAAGTGGGCTAAAAAATCTGTGCCTGGTATAAAATTNTTCTCTACATTTCAAAATGCGGAAGCAATAAGAATCTTACTTCCGTTGGTAGATGTAGCTCAGGTTAGTGACTATAGTAACTTNTTAGATTCTTTACCAAAAGCACCAAATACAAAAATTTGGATTTATTTTTCTGCAAGTTCACGAGCTGCTTCTCCCTACCGTCAGTATCGTTTAAAGGCTTGGGAGGCATATAAAAACAATTACCAAGGAATAGGATTTTGGAGTTATGCAGATGGGGGTCAACCTCCTTATGAAAAAAATCTTATAAATGATTCAGAAGTGCCTCCACTCAATAAGCACACTGTAATTTATACTGATGAAAATAAGAATATTATATCATCTCGTAGATGGGAAGCATTTAAATTGGGAATAGAGGATTTTGAGATTTTAAAGTTTTATGAGAAAAGGTTCGGATATGATAAGACAAATTTATTTGTCAACCTAGTGCTTACACAGCCTGATAAACTAGATTTGGCTGATCAAGTTAAAAGTATAATGCTTAAAGAATTAGATTCAATAAGTAATTGAATTCTATTTTGAAGGCTTAACCACTCAATAATTTATTACATTAAATATTTTAAACCTTAGTTGAGATCAGTAATAATATTTAAGGTGTTATTTTTCTTTTTAATTAAACAAAATGACTAGAAAGTCTATATTAATTATAGGCGCTGTTCCTCACGATGCAGTACCTAAGACATATGGTGGCACAACAGTTTTAATGACAAATTTTATTAATTTTTTAAAATTAAGAGAAATTCCATTTGAGCTGATTCAGGCGAATTATTATCTCGGTAGATTTTCTGCAATTTGTAATTTAGTCTATATATGTTTTAATTTTCTCAGAAAATTAAAACACTTTAANATCGTGATGGTTAATGTTTCATCGCGTGGATTGTTTTTTATTGCCCCATTAATTTACTATCTATCCATAATNAGTAAAAAAAAATATATTTTCAGAATGTTTGGAGGGGACTTTATTCAACTTTATAATAAAAGTGGGAGTTTAAAGAAAAGTTTATTAGCCAATACAGTTTTCAATGCAGACTTATTAATATTTGAGACGAAAAAGATAATCAATTATATTTCTGATAATAAATTGACAAGTAAAAAGAAATTATTTTGGCTGCCAAATGTGAGAGAATCCTTGGATTACGGAAATATAAAGACACTATTTAACCGAAGGTTTGTGTTTATTAGTCATGTNAAAAAAACGAAGGGAATCATTGAAATTATAGAAGCTTCTAAAACATTGCCTTCGGGATATGTAATTGACATTTATGGCCCATTAATGGATAAAGATATAAGTTCTGTGGAATTTAGTGATACTAGAGTTAGATATAAAGGGGCTTTAGAACCTCAAAAGGTACATAGTGTATTGGAGAAGTATAATGTGTTAATATTGCCAACATATCATCTAGGAGAAGGGTATCCGGGAATAATAATAGAAGCACTTTTCATNGGAATTCCAATAATAGCTACAACTTGGGGTGGTATAGATGAAATTATATCTCATAATAAAGAAGGTATTTTAATTCCGATTAAAGATTCAAAAGCTCTAAGAGATGCAATTTTGTTTTTTAATGAATCTAATTATAAATCATTTTCTAGTAATGCACTTTCAAGGTCAAGGGATTTTGATTCAAAGAATGTCTATGATGGTTTATTAGAACAATTCTTTAAATTATAAAGTAATTACTTATGTGTGGAATAGTAGGTTACCTGACAATCAATAATAAAATAGACTTGGCCACCTCGTTGGATATGCTCTACCATAGAGGTCCTGATGCCAAAGGTGAGTTTTATTACAATAAGGGCAATATAAACATTGGCTTAGGTCATCGGAGGCTTAGTATAATTGATATTTCTGTTGAAGCTAATCAGCCGATGCAATATCAGGACAGTGGCATTGTAATTATATTTAATGGTGAAATATATAATTTTAAGAAATTAAAATCTGATTTATTACATAAGGGTTATGAATTCACAACAAGTAGTGATACAGAAGTCTTAGCATGTATGTACAAAGCGTACGGGGTTAATATGGTTGAAAAAATTGATGGAATTTTTTCATACTGTATATTGGATCTGAATAATAATTTCTTATTCTTAGTCCGAGACCCATTAGGAGTAAAACCTTTGTACATTTCTTATGGATCTGATTATATATTNTTTGCATCAGAAATTAAGGCCCTAAAATCAATTCCTTGTTTAGATATATCTATTGACATTGATTGCCTTACTGAATTTTTATTAAATGGTTTTCTATATGAACCAGATACTGGATATAAGCATGTTAAAAAGCTTAAGCCAGGTTATTATTTGTTGTTTAAATTTGACAATGATNNAATCCTTTATCCTATGATGAAGTTCGTTTTGGAAGCCAGCAAAAAAGAATTTACATTCTCAATAGAGAAAGAAATTGAGGAATCTGTTAAGGCACAGACTGTAAGTGATGTTCCTTTAGGTGTTTTTAGTGGTGGCGTAGACTCAAGTTTAATATTAAATACTTTAAGAGATTCTGTTCAGTCATTTATAATTAAATCTTCTGATATTGATTATGAAGAGGCCGGTATGACAAATGACTATAATTATGCAGTTAAAATAGCTAAGACTTTTAAAAGCACTTTAAAGTCGATTGATTTGTCAGATTCCAATTTATTTAANAGGCAAGAGTTTTTAGATTTAATAGATGAGCTGAGTATCTTAACTGAAGAGCCATTAGCAGANTTTGACTTTTTCTCTTCCCAGTTATTATCTAGGAGGGTAAAAGAATTAGGATATACAGTGATGCTTAGTGGAATGGGTGCAGATGAGATATTTGCGGGCTATCCTCGTTATAGAATGATCAAATATGAAACTTTGTTTAGGAAACTAGCGTGGATAATAAACAGGTTATTTTCTAAAAATCTTTATTTTCAAAAGAAGGTAGATCGATTTAACTCATTTCTGAGAGAAGATAATTTTATTTTTAAATATACAAGTTTGGTTGGTGTATTTTCAACAATTGAAGTTAATAGATTATTAAAAAACAATTCAAATCTTCAGGCTTTTCGAAGTAAACTGGAAGATATTTTATATGGATATAGTGATCAAACTAATCTTAAAAAAGCTATGGTATTAGACCATATGGGGTTTCTTTCACATAATTTCTCCATAGCTGATAAATCAAGCATGAAAGAAAGTGTTGAATTGCGTGTACCTCTTGCAACAGCTAAATTATTTGATATTGGTTTTAATTTATCCGATAATAAACTTATTGGATTATTCAAAGGGAAGAAACCATTAAGAAAAATTTTATATAAAGTATTGACCAAGGGAATTGTTGACAGAAGAAAGGCAGGATTTAATCCGCCTATGGATAAATCTATAAGGGAAATTGGTTTGGAGAATTGTTATAATTACATGAATAATAACGGCTTATTTGATTTATTGGATTCTGAATTGATACGAGAAATTTTAACAAGTCATTTTAATAAAGAGGCCAATAATACATTTAAAGTGTTTGTTTTATTATATTTAAGTGCTTGGATTAAGAACAATAATATAAATTAGATTTCTTTTCGTGATTAGTCGTCCAATATTTAGGGAAATAATCCAGCCCATATTAATTATATGATTTGTCGCAATAATAGTTTTAAATGGTTATAGCATATAAATTTACAACTCCCAGAGCTGCGATTATGGCGGTAGAGTCCCTGACAGAAGGAAGATGGATGGAATTGTGATAAATTTCTAATAGAACTAAAGACAATTTAAAATATTCCTCTTGCACAAGCTGCTTCTTTATTTTCACACAGTTCGTTATCTGAAGTGGATTCAGATTAAGTACCGGATTTATTACTTGCTGGAAAAAAGCTAAGGATTAATCGGAAAATACTTGTTTTTANNAAGACGTTGCGGAAAGACTGATTTTTCAAATAAGGTCATCCTTCCACAAACATGGATGAGAGGAAGAAAATTCAAATTTATTAATCTCGAGAAAGACTTTGGGGATAAAATAGACTGGGACTATGCGGCTTTCGGCAAGTTGTGGACCTATAATTTGAATTATTTTGAATGGTTGATGCAGGAGGATATTTCGGTAGAAGACGGACTGAAGTCGATTCATGAATTTATCAATCATTATGATGAAATAAAGGATGGCCGGGAGCCATTTCCGATATCTTTACGATTGCTCAACTGGATAAAATTTATTTCTGAAAATGACATTCAAGATAACCGGATTGATCAGGTAATCCATCAGGATGCATGGCGGCTTTATCATCACCCGGAATATCATTTGTTGGGAAATCACTTACTGGAGAATGGATTCGGACTGTTTTTCGCCGGAAGTTACCTGAATGATGATAAGTTATTGGATTTAGCAGAAAAGATCCTGAGGGCAGAGCTTGAAGAACAGATCTTGCCGGATGGCGGGCATTTTGAGTTGGTTCCNATGTATCATCAGCACATGCTTTTCAGAGTGCTGGATTGTATTCAACTTCTACAGAAGAATGAGCATTATAGCCGGCAATTATTACCGTTACTTACCGATAAGGCTGAAAAAATGCTTGGATGGTTGCAGGCCATGACCTTCGATGATGGCACTATTCCTCTATTCAATGACAGTGCCAATAACATCGCACCGACGAGTATTCAGTTATTTACCTATGCCAAGGAATTAGGTTTGCATGTTAGAATAACGGAGTTAAAGGAATCCGGATACAGGAGATTGAAAAATGATCGATTTGATTGTATTATAGATGTAGGGAATATTGGTCCCGATTATATTCCGGGTCATGCGCATGCTGATTCATTGAGTTTTGAATTACAAGTGGATGGACGTCCGTTTATTGTCGATACAGGAACATCTACCTATGAGGTAAATGAGGTCAGGCAGCAGGAAAGATCGACATCGGCACACAACACCGTGGTTGTTGACGACTGTAATCAGTCTGAAGTATGGGGTGGATTCAGGGTGGCAAGGAGGGTTCAGGTTGAAGTTCTTTGTGATGAAGAAAATCATATTGAAGCAGTAGTTCGGGGATATTCCGATAAGAGAGTTTCACATAGGAGAAGATTTACTTTGGAAAATAATTCATTGATAATTGAGGATGAAGTTAAAGGTAGTCACGCTCCGATAAATAATAGATGTTTTTTCCATTTTTACCCCGGTGTGAAGCCTGGATATACTTCTGACATTTCAATTATCACTGAGGGTGAAACTTCTAANAAAGTAATGAATTTCAACTATGCTCCGGAATTTAATAAACATATTGTATCAGACTGTCTGGAAGTAAAATTTGATAAAAATTGAAAGTAAGCATATCGCTTTGAGAATATTATTTTTAACAGACAATTTTCCCCCTGAAGTCAACGCTCCTGCCAGCCGGACGTACGAACATTGCATCGAATGGGTTCGTCGTGGTGTGGAGGTCACGGTGATTACATGCGTACCCAATTTCCCACAGGGTAAGGTTTTCAACAATTATAAAAACAAATGGCGTCAGGAAGAGACGATGGATGGTATCAGGGTGATTCGCGTCTGGAGTTATATCAGTGCCAATGAAGGCTTTGCAAAACGGATTCTGGATTACGTTAGTTTCGGCGTGACCTCNTTTTTGCATGGATTATTTGTAAAAACAGACCTGATAGTAGCTACCTCGCCCCAGTTTTTTACGGCAGTGAGCGGACGATGGTTATCCTTATGTAAGTGGAAACCCTGGGTAATGGAGGTGCGCGACCTCTGGCCGGAATCCATCAAGGCTGTCAGCGCCATGAAGAGTGATAATATGGTNTTTTCCTATCTCGAATGGGTGGANAAAAGACTATATAAAAGCGCTGAGAAAATTATTGTCGTAACCGATGCTTTCAGGGATAAAATAGCAAGCCGCGGAATCGATAAAAACAAAATTTCAGTCGTCAAGAATGGCGTTTTGATGGAGAAGTTTAAACCGNNGTTGAAAAACAGGCAACTGCTCTCCCGATTGGGTCTGGAAGAAAAGTTCGTATTTGGCTACCTTGGAACTCATGGCATGGCGCATAAGCTCGATTTTATCGTTGAGTGTGCGGCTAAGATAACAGAAGTAGACATCCATTTTCTATTTATTGGGAATGGCGCACAGAAGGAAAATGTCAGAAATCTTGCTGAACAATTAAAGTTGAGTAATTGTACCTTCCTTGACTCTGTCCCTAAAAATGAAATTGCGGATTATATCAGCATTACAGATGTCGCCCTCGTCAACCTGATGAAATCGGAAACATTTCTGACGGTGATTCCTTCCAAGATATTTGAGAATGCATCCATGCAGAAGCCTATTTTACTGGGCGTCGAAGGAGAGTCAAAAAGCATAATCGAACAGTACGATGCCGGCATCTGTTTTGAACCGGAAAATGACGCAGAGTTTCTGGATGCTGTACATAGATTAAAATCTGATAACCAACTCTATAAAAACTTCAGGAANGGTTGTAAACACCTGGCTCTGGACTTTGACAGAAGAAAACTGGCACTGAAAATGCTGGAAATTTTTAATCAGGTTACTTGAATGAGTAATTTGCAACAGAGCGTGGAGGTTTTTTCGTGCAGCATATCGGATACTGGCAATTACATTGCCTTCGTCTGATTTACCATATCTTCCATTTGCAGTGAAAGATATCTTCCATTAAAAATGGATAATATTTTCCATTAGTAACGGAAATGACTTTGTTTTTAAAGGAAGAGTGATTTATAAAGGCTTTTGGTCAATATCTGTAATCAGATTTATAACCATCAAAGGGTAGAAAGAAACCTTAAATTTGCACAATGAAATGCCTGAAATCTGCACAATGAAATTTCTTAAATCTGCACAATAGTAATTTTATTTATGTCTTTGCTTGATAATCAGGTCGCCTCTAACGAGGCTTTTTAATCTGGTTGGTTTTGATATCCGGAGGATTTAATTTCTTTTGTATAATACAATGTTTTCGGATATAAACGCTGTAGGCGCGACGTTATTTGAGTTTTGAGTTTTAAGTTTTAAGTAATGAGTTTTGAGTTATGAGCTGGCGCATAGCGCTAGTCCTGGCCGTTCCGGGCTATAGTCGCGGCCGTCCGCGATTATGAGTTTTGAGTTATGAGTTATGAGTTTTGAGTTGAATTTAACTAAGAACTAAGAACTAAGAACTCAAAACTAAAAAGAACTAAGAACTTAAAGTAAAGTTTAAAAATATGCTTATATTTGTACCGATAGTATGAAAAATGAACAAAAATTAAACCGATTACTGAGTGAAATTCCAAAAGGCAGTGTTGTGCTTTCTTCCTGGTTGGTAAAAAATGGTTATAGTTATGCACTACAGCAGCGATATAAGAAAAGTGGTTGGTTTGCTTCTATCGGGAACGGGGCAATGGTCAGAGTCAGGAAGAGCCTGAATTANTATGGAGCGATCTATGCACTTCAATATCAAGCAGGATATGAAATACATTTGGGAGCCGGGAGCGCATTGGCAATGTTGGGAAAGTCACATTACCTGCCACTTGGTGAACCCGTTACAGATTTGTTTTTATCCGGAGAAAGAAAAATGCCCGGTTGGTTTGTCAATTATGCCTGGAAACAACCATTTGCCATTCATGCAACTCATTTCATTCCTGATGCAATTGGTCTGTTGGAGAAAGAAGCAGGTGCCTATAATATTATAATTTCAAAGGCTGAAAGAGCAATTTTAGAATGTCTTTATCTATGTAATGATGAGTCAGACATTATAGGGTGTTACCAGCTTATGGAAGGTTTGAATACTTTATACCCGAATCTGCTACAAACATTACTCGAGCAATGTAAGTCTGTTAAGGTAAATAGGTTGTTTCTTTTTCTGGCTGAAAAATCNCACCATGCGTGGTTTGATGGGTTAGATTTAAAACGGATAAATCTCGGCTCCGGTAAACGAAGTATTATTAAGAGTGGAGTATTTATCCCTAAATATGATATAACTGTTCCTAAAGAGTTGACATTGAATGAAATACCCGGATTATAAAAAGCAGGTAGCATTGCTTATTGATGTAATTCCGGAAATAGCTAAGGAAGAGGATATAGCACTCCATGGNGGGACAGCGATTAATCTGTTTGTTAGGGATATGCCTCGGGTATCAGTCGATATTGACCTAACTTACCTTCCAATACAAGATAGAGACACTACCCTGATCGGCATCAAAACAGCTTTAGTCAGGATCAGCAATCGAATTAGTAAGCTTGGATCGTATGTTTTTGTTGATAATCGGAAAATCGATTCCGGGAAATTATTTATATCGAGGGGCGGTGTGATAGTAAAGCTGGAAGTGAACCTGATTATGAGAGGTTCTCTTTTNGCTTGTGAAAGGACTGCTTTGTGTAAAAAAGCAGAAGAAACTTATGGAGCATACTGTGAAATACGTGTTATTCCGAAAGCTCAATTATATGGTGGTAAAATATGTGCTGCATTGGATCGTCAGCATCCGCGGGATTACTTTGATGTAAAATATATTTTGAGTGATACAAGACTAGATGAATCTCTCAAATATGGATTTTTATATTGCTTGTTGTCAAATGAGAGACCTATACAAGAGTTGTTACGCCCTAACCTGTTGGACCAATCATCTGCATTTGAAAAACAATTTTCGGGGATGACAGGAGAGCCTTTTTCTTATAATGATTTCCAGGTAGCCAGAAATGATTTAATCGAATCAATAAATCGTCTTTTGACTGATTCAGATAAGCACTATATATTGAATTTTGTGGCCGGAAAACCGGATTGGAGTCTGTATAATTTCCAACATTTCCCTTCTATTCAGTGGAAATTATTAAATCTTGAAAAATTGAAAAACATTAATCCGACAAAATATAATAATCAATACAAGACCTTGGAAAAGGTGTTATTTGAATAAAACCTTCATAGAGTAAATGATGACATTATTAAAAGATGCATGAGTTGCCATGATATTCAATAAAACCAGCCCCTTAAAAAGGTATAATAATAATCCATCACAACTCAGTTAAACAAGAACATGCCGACACGTCAATTATTTCTTGTTTGAGATATTAGGATAGAAAAATAACAAATAGTAAAGAATAATTATATATAATCACGGAATCTAATTCCAAAATTGTATAAATAATCCTGCTTTGCCCCCTTCACCGATGCGGTAGGGCCATCAAAAGCCGACAGGAAAATTGCCGATTACAGACTGTCCCATATCAGTCAACGGTACAATCGAAAATTCAGTGACGACTTATTCGGAAGGCTTCGTAATTGGTCTATTGCTCAATAATCGGGTAATTATGATATATCTTCCATTTGCAGTGAAAGATATCTTCCAATAGAAATGAATAATATCTTCCATTTGTAACGGAAATGACATTGTTTTAAAGGAAGAGTGATTTATAAAGCCTTTTGGTCAATATCTGTAATCAAAGTTATAGCCATTAAAGGCTAGGTAGAAATCTGAAATCTGCACAATGAAATGTCTGAAATCTGCACAATGAAATGTCTGAAATCTGCACAATAGTAATTTTATTTATGTCTTTGCTTGATAATCAGGTCGCCTCTAACGAGGCTTTTAATCTGGTTGGTTTTGATATCCGGAGGATTTAATGTTTTTGTATAATACAATGGTTTCGGGATATAAGCGCTGTAGGCGCGACCTTATGGTAGCATATTCCGATAATGCAGGATGCAAGCTCCGTAGGTGCGACCTTTTGGATTGTCATGATTAGTCGATATGCATAATGTGTTAAAGATTTAATATTGAATTTTATTTTTTTGAATCATTATGAGCATAAGGATTATTATGTCGTGCATGTCTTAACCTGCCTTCATGGCTTTATGGTATAATTTATTGTACGCCTTGTTTTTATAAGGTCGCCCCTACAGGGCTTGATGCTTCGCGATTGCTGACATGCTACCATAAGGTCGCCTCTAACGAGGCTTTTTATTCAGATTGGTTTTGATATCTGACGGATTTAATTTCTTTTGTATAATTCAATGTTTTCGGATATAAGCGTTGTAGGCGTGACCTTATGGTAGCGTATTCCGATAAAACAGAATGCAAGCTCCGTAGGTGCGATCTTATGTAAGTTATGAGTTTTAAGTTTTGAATTTTGAGTCCCGGACGACCGGAATTTTAATCGTGGCTGTCCACGGCTTCCGCTGCGCTCCAGCTCAAAACTAAGAACTAAGAACTAGAACTAAGACTAAGAACTAAGAACCACTATTTGTAAAGAATAATTTCATACAATTATGTAATACAATTCCAAATTTGTATATTTGCATCATGATTCAAAGAAAAGCAAAACAGGAATTATTGACATTGGCTAATCAGTTTAAAGCTGTAGTTGTTATAGGTCCACGACAATCCGGAAAAACAACATTAGTAAAAGATGCCTTTCCGGATAAACCATACGTCAATTTTGAAAATCCTGACGTTCGCTTATTTGCATCTGAAGATCCCAGAGGNTTTTTGGCAAATTATCAGGATGGTGCAATTTTTGATGAAGTACAGCGATCTCCTGATATGTTTTCTTACCTTCAGGAGATTCTGGATAATCAGAAAGAAGCAGGAAAATATATACTGACAGGATCAAACAATTTTCTCCTTCAGGAAAATATCTCCCAGAGTTTGGCAGGGCGTGTGGCTTATCTTCAACTATTGCCTTTATCTATCGATGAAATAAAGGATATTCCACAGAGTACTAACCAACTGATGTACAATGGCGGTTATCCTGCGATCTATGACCAACTCATTCCTGCTACAAAATGGTATGCAAACTACATCCAGACCTATGTTGAGCGGGACGTCAGACAAATTCTCAACATTGGAGATTTAAATAAATTTGAGAAGCTATTGCGACTTTGTGCCGGCAGGATAGGCCAATTATTGAATATGAGTAGTTTGGCTGTGGAGGTGGGTGTTGATGTAAAAACAGTGGATTCCTGGTTGAGCGTATTGGAGGCGGGTTTCGTTTTATTCAGGTTGCAGCCTTATTATGAAAATTATAATAAGCGGATTGTAAAGATGCCTAAACTTTATTTTTATGACATAGGGCTTGCCTGGGCCTTGGTTGGAATCAATGATCCTGACCAGATCGCCTTACATCCTTTCAGAGGTTCGTTTTTTGAAAACCTTGTAATTCTGGAAGTAAAGAAACAATTTTTAAATCGGGGAGAGACACACAATTTATATTTTTGGAGGGATAGTAACGGGAATGAAATTGACTTATTAATTAAACAAAGTGGACAAATTCAACCCGTGGAAATCAAATCCGGACAAACCATTATCCAGGGATATTTCAAAGGCTTGGTATTCTGGAATAAAATTACAAACACATCTGGAGGGACGGTTATCTATGATGGAATTCACAGGCAAAATAGAAGCTCAGGCTTTAGCGTCGTTCCATTGCGCGAGATGAGATTTTAAGCAAATTTTACAATTATGGAATTCAATTCCAATATTGTATAATTAACCCTACTTCTGCCCCACATTTATAACTTTTAAAATTCACATTTTGAAAATAGACATTATTGCCGCNGCGCGGCCTAATTTTATGAAGATCGCCCCCGTCATCGAAGCGATTGAGAAAGCAAAAGCCGAAGGGAANAATATCAGTTATCGGTTGGTCCATACCGGTCAACATTACGACCAAAAGATGAGTGGCGACTTNTTTACCCAGTTGGGTATACCACAGCCCCACATCAACCTCGGAGCAGGCGGCGGTACCCAGGCTCAGCAGACAGCTGCCATCATGCAGGGCTATGAAAAAGCATTGATGGACGACAGACCGGATCTGGTCATGGTCGTCGGTGACGTGACCTCCACCATGGCATGTGCCATCACCGCGAAGAAGATGAATAATATCCGGGTCGCCCACATCGAAGGCGGCATCCGTTCAGGCGACTGGACCATGCCCGAAGAGATCAACCGCATCGTGACCGACTCGATAACCGATTATTTCTTTACCACCTCTGAGACAGCCAATGAGAACCTCAGAAAGGAAGGCAAGACAGAAGATCAGATTTTCTTCGTGGGCAATACCATGATTGACACCCTTTACAGAAATATGGACCGTCTCCGTCGACCGTCCCTCTATGACACATTCCATCTGGAGGCAGGCAACTACATCGTCATGACCCTGCATCGTCCGGCCAATGTGGATCAGGAGGCAGGACTGGTTCGTCTGATCCGGACTATTATAGATTCATCCCGGGGCATTCCTCTGGTNTTTCCTGCGCACCCGCGTACAGCCGGCGTCCTGGAACACGCCTCCTTATCTGCACCCAATCTCCATTTAGTCGAACCTCTGGGTTATCTGGAATTTAACTACCTCGTCAAACATGCCAAAGCCGTCATCACCGACAGTGGCGGCATCACCGAGGAGACCACCGTCATGGGCATCCCATGCATGACCCTCCGCGACAACACCGAGCGCCCCGAGACCTGCACCATCGGCACCAATGAGCTCCTCGGCACTGACCCGGCGGCCATTCCGCCTGCCATGGATATCTTGTTCTCCGGCAAGTGGAAGAAAGGCGGCATCCCGGAATTGTGGGACGGAAAGACAGCGGAGCGGATTGTNGGGGAGGTTTTGAGTTTTGAGTTTTGAGTTATTAGTTATGAGTTATGAGTTATGAGTTTTGAGTTTTGAGATATGAGTTGGCGCATAGCGCTAGTCCGGGTCGTCCCGGATTATGAGTTTTGAGTTGAATCTAACTAAGAACTAAGAACTAAGAACTCAAAACTATGAAGAACTAAGGACTCAAAACTTAAAACTAAGCATAATTTTAGTGAAAGAAAGCCTCGAAAACCCGGATATTTCAAAATTTGGTATGTGTTATTTCAAAATTAAAGTCATGTTATTTCAAAGTTTAGGCCATGTTATTTCAAAATATCAACTATTACAGTGTATTAAGCAAATGGGATGATGCAAGGAAAATTCTGGTACATGCCGGAGATTTCAGACAACACCGAACGGCAGGAGAGATTATACCTTGGTCAGATTGGGGAATTAAGGCCGGATGAAACGGAAACATGATAAAATATATGTGCGATCACGCCATATAAAGGTAATCTAAAAACCAATTCACGATATTACAAACAGTAAATTGAATAAAACAAAAGGTCGCACCTACGGAGCTTGGATCCTACATAAATGGACAATTCTACCAAAAGGTCGCGCCTACAGCGCTATCAATCCGGAAAAATTAGATTAACGAAATTGGTATTTAAATTCCGAATTATAAAATCAATCGGAATGCAAAGCTTCGGTAGAAGCGACCTTATGGTAGGATGATGTAAATAGCGTAGAAACAAGCTCTGTAGGGGCGACCTTATAAAACCCTATGTTATGATATTGCAAGAAATAGCCAGAATAAAACAAAAGGCCGCACCTACGGAGCTTGGCTCCTACATAAATGGACAATTTTACCAAAGGTCGCGCCTACAGCGCTATCAATCCGGAAAAATTAAAATAATAGAAAGAGGTATTTAAAAAATCAGGATAAAAAGTCAATCGGAATATAAAGCTTCATTAGAAGCCACCTTATTAAGTTTTAAGTTTAAAGCTTTGAGTTTTGAGTTGAATTTAACTAAGAACTAAGAACTCAAAACTCAAAACTATGAAGAACTAAGAACTCAAAACTAAGAACTTCAAAAACACCCCTTATTTTGTTACAAAAATCTGTAAAACACCCCTTATTTTGTTACAAGAAACCTTATCTTCGATTACATAAATTTTGCGCTGAATATGCAAGGCGTAGATTAAATTAAAATTTTATAAATGTCAAAAACCGCATTAATCACAGGTATCACAGGACAGGACGGTGCTTACCTCGCCGAACTGTTGCTCTCCAAAGGCTACATGGTCCACGGCATCAAACGCCGTTCCTCCCTGATCAATACCGAACGCATAGACCACCTGTATCAGGATCCGCACGAATCCAATGTACGGATGAAACTGCACTACGGTGACCTCACCGACTCGACCAACCTCATCCGCATCATCCAGGAGACCCAGCCGGACGAAATATACAACCTCGCTGCAATGAGCCACGTTCACGTCAGCTTTGAGACGCCGGAATACACAGCCAACGCCGACGGTATAGGCACACTGCGCATCCTCGAAGCCGTCAGACTGCTGGGCATGGTCGAAAAGACAAGGATTTATCAGGCGTCAACCTCGGAATTGTATGGCCTCGTACAGGCTGTACCCCAATCCGAGACAACACCCTTNTATCCGCGATCGCCTTATGCAGTAGCCAAGTTGTACGCCTACTGGATTACGGTCAATTACCGTGAGGCCTATGGCATGTACGCCTGCAACGGCATCCTTTTCAATCATGAGTCACCCTTACGCGGCGAAACCTTCGTGACACGCAAGATTACCCGCGCCGTGGCGAAAATTGCCCTGGGCATGCAGGACAAACTCTATCTCGGCAACCTCAATGCACAGCGAGACTGGGGACATGCTAAGGATTATGTTGAAGCGATGTATTTCATCCTTCAGCAGGAGCAGCCGCAAGACTTTGTCATTGCGACAGGTATTACCACGCCTGTCAGGGAATTTGTGAGAAAAGCCTTCGCTGAAGCTGGAATTGAAATAGAGTTTTCCGGAGAGGGATCAAGTGAAAAAGCAACTGTAGTCCATTGCTCAGATCCACGTTATCAGGTGCCTGTAGGGCAGGAAGTAGTCGCCGTCGATCCGCGTTATTATCGCCCGACGGAAGTGGACCTCCTCGTAGGTGATGCCTCCAAGGCCCGACAGCTGCTCGGATGGCAACCAAAATATGACCTGAATGCCCTGGTCAGNGAGATGGTGGCAGCAGACATCGACCTCTTCAGACGCAGCAAGATGCTGAGTGAACATGGATTTGATATCGCCCGGGAATACGAATAACAGCTTTCCATGAAAGCAATGAAAAATGGCTATTTTGAAGAATATTCCTTACAGGAATTGGCTTGGTTATTCTTTTAAAACAATCAACTTTCTGGCAGAAGAATAATGACCTGATATGAGGTGGACGACGTAAACTCCCGGGATTAATGAATCCAGCGTTAAAGTAGTTCCTCTGTCACGGATGCCGGTTTTAGTCAATACAGTCCGCCCTTCCATATCTCTTATCATTACGGAATATCCTTTGACGGGATCGAATCCGGGAATAATGATGTGGAGTTCATTGACGGCAGGATTGGGATAAATGGACCAGTTTGCTTCAGGTAAATTACCGGAAGGATTAACATCAGAAGTAACCTGATTAAAGAAATTCCAGAAAATTTCAGGAAGACTAATCGGAAAATTGACGCCATTGGGATATTCATGTGTCATGCCCTTGAGAAGGCTGAATATATAGGGCTTGGATTGCTCCTGCCCCCGGCTTTCGGTAAATGTATAGGTATGGCTTANGGGAGTTTGTGAAAAGGTAAAATTATCAGAAAGCCCCTGACATGCCAATACCCGGACAAAATATGGTTTTAAATAATCCAGAATGGAATCTCTTCCAAAAGGCACTTCCGTATAAGGAGGAAAGANAAATCTGTCATCCTGATTTCCGACAACGTTCCAAAGGGGAATCCGATTGACAGGCCGCGAAGAATCTGATCGGGCCAATAGGGCGCTGGTCCCGGCGGCAGCCGCAAAGACATCTCCGGCCTCGTTGGCCATTTTGTGGATCATGGCACAACCGTTGGAAAAACCGCTGATAAATACCTTATTGGCATTGATAGGCACTGAGTCTTTAATCATAGATACCAATAATTTCANAAATTTGACATCATCCACATAATCCTGTGGCGNCCCGGAACAAGGATTTTCGGTAACATTACCATTGACCCATCTGGTGTTAAATTTTTCTACCCCATCATCAACAAAGCACCAGGTGAGGGAAGATGGAAATACAGTGACAAAATTTTCCTGTTCTCCCAGTTCTTTCCAACCGGAGATCTTGTAAAATTTTTCTCCGTCACCACTGGTACCATGGAGCATCATGACCAGGGGATAACCGGTAGCAGGAGGCGCATGGCTCGGAATGACGACGATACTTTCTCGCATATGTCCATCCAGCATAAAACTGATGTTGTGCTTCGTTTGTGAAANAATACAGGTTGAAATCAGAAGGAAGAGGAGTGTTGTAGTAAAGTTTTTCATGGCGAATGATTTTTGTTCAAAATTAACAATAATACTTGAAAATATATCAATTAAATAGTTTTTTAATTAAGAACAATTATATTACTGATACTTCATTTTAACTTTTTTTCTACAGGAAATAGATTATATTTTAGCAGGAAATTAATATTTATTCAATAATCCACTTGGTACTAGATATCCCTGGATTGAATATTTCAAATTTTCATATATTTCAAATTTATTTTGAAAGTCAATTTAAACAAAAAATATTTCATGATTAAAACCTCNAAAATATATGTCGCGGGACACAATGGGATGGTCGGTTCTGCTATTGTGCGCAAACTCAGAAAGGTTGGTTATGACAACATCGTCGTCAGGACAAGCGCTCAACTGGATCTTCGGAATCAGGCAGCTGTCGATGCATTNTTTGAAGAAGAGAAGCCGGAATTTGTTTTTCTCGCAGCGGCNAAAGTGGGTGGCATCGTTGCCAACAATACCTATCGTGCTGAGTTTTTATACGACAACCTGATGATAGAATCCAACATCATCCACGCCGCTTATCAACACGGTGTGGATAAGTTGTTGTTTCTNGGGAGTTCGTGTATCTATCCCAGGATTGCGCCTCAACCGCTTCGGGAAGAGTATCTGTTGACCGGTCCGCTGGAACCTACCAATGAGCCGTATGCCATTGCCAAGATTGCCGGAATTAAGCTGTGTGAGGCCTATCGTGATCAGTTCGGATGCAATTTTATTTCAGCCATGCCGACCAATCTTTACGGCCCCGGCGACAATTATGACCTTGAAAAGTCACACGTCATCCCTGCCCTGCTCAGCAAAATACATCATGCTAAGGTGCATGGTGACGCGACGGTGGAGATATGGGGAAGCGGCAATCCGCGCCGGGAATTTCTCCATGTGGATGACCTGGCAGATGCCTGTTTTTATCTGATGCACAATTATGAAGAAAGACAATTTGTCAATATCGGTTGCGGTGAAGATATCTCCATCAGAGAGNNCCTCGCCGAACTCATCGGTAAGATAGTCGGATTTACAGGTCAGTTTGTCTTCAACACCGACCGCCCTGACGGCACACCCAGAAAGCTGATTGATGTAAGTATTCTGCAAAAAGGCAGTGGTTCGGCAATCAGTCTGGAAGAAGGATTAAGAAGTGTTTATGAGGAGAGGTTTCTAAAATAGCGACTAATTGCAGGTAATTTTTAAGTATAATTTTTGTTATCTTTGAAGTATATCTTACCAAACCTCAAGAATGACTACAAATTACAATATAATGGACCTTTCCAGTCAAATCTTCTGGGATACGAAAAAGAAGATCTTCAGTGGGACCAAAATGCTGCTTTTATAATCGAAAGAGTATTGGAGTATGGAAATTGGAACGATTGGCAAATTATAAAACAGGTTTATAACGTTGATAATATCATTGAAATAAGCAGAGGAATAAGATATCTCAGCCCGAAGACTTTATCATTTTTGATGATACTTTCCGGATTACAAAAATCTGATTTCAGATGTTACAAACACAGACAGTTGAACCAGGGACACTGGATTTATTGAAAAAATGTATGGAGTTGGATGCCCTTCAACCATTCACCCTTGTAGGCGGTACAGCACTTTCCTTACAATATGGTCATAGAATGTCAATTGACCTTGANTTTTTTGGCAATGTTAATTTTCTCGATGATAAACTTATTTCAGAACAATTTGCTTCTATAGGAAACGCCGAACTTGTAAATCAATCTAGTGTTATGTTAGGNTTTTTCATTAATGAAATTAAAGTCGATGTAGTGAAATATAAATATGACTTCATTGAAAAACCTATAACAGAAGGAATTATCCGCCTTGCCCATCCAAAAGATATTGGAGCAATGAAATTAGCAGCAATTTCAGGTAGAGGCAAAAGAAAAGACTTTTATGATCTATACTATCTTTTGAGGGATTATTCCCTGGAAGATTTGATCAGTTTTAATAAGAANAAATTTCCTGATAGTAATGAAATGATAATAATAAAAAGTCTTGGATACTTTGACGATGCTGACCTTGACCAACAGCCTATTTTAATGGAACAAGTATCATGGTCAACCGTAAAAAAGACGATTTCAGACCATCTTCAAAATTATATCCGCAAAAATAATTCTCAACCATCAGATTTCCTACATACCCGACAAATAGGTGAAAGTCTGATTTCAGATGATACTACATTGAAAAATTAAATTTTTGTAGGAAACATCTCTGAAATATATATTTATAAAAACCCCTTGAAGTTCGTAAACACATAAGAAATCAAAAAATTTCTCCGGAAAATCTTACAAGGCAAACATTATGGTCTGTCTCCCGCAAAAGTCTATTTTAACTGTCTCCATCTCTCAAAAATGCCAATTCAAACGTCAACATTAACAGGAAAAAGCATAATTTGGCAATATCATTGGAATTGGAAGAAGTAATTTCGACCTTTGTGGTGAGTCAGGAACTGGCATTTGAAAAATAAATAAAAAGCATGAAAAATAATCATTACATAGCCATCATGGCAGGCGGCGTCGGCAGCAGGTTCTGGCCTGCCAGCAGAGAAGCACGTCCCAAACAGTTTATTGACATGCTCGGCATGGGGAGGTCGTTGCTGCAGATGACCTATGACCGGTTTACACCCCTGGTGAATTCAGAGAATATCTTTTGCGTCACCAATCAGGCCTATGTAAACCTCGTCAGTCAACACCTGGAAGAATTGCCACCCGCCAACATCATCGGCGAGCCGTCGCGCAACAATACAGCCCCGAGCGTCCTCCTCACCGCCCTCCTGATCGCCAGAGATAATCCGGATGCCGTCATCGGATTCGTCCCTTCAGACCACCTCATCGTCAAGGATCAGCACTACCGGGAAATATGTGCAGAAGCCTTTGATTTTGCACAGAAGAGTGATGCCATCGTAACCCTTGGTATCCATCCAAGTCGCCCCGACACCGGCTTTGGATACATCAACTACGACAANAAATGCACTACAGGCCACATCCACAAAGTCATTTCCTTCCGGGAGAAACCCGACCTTGCCACTGCCGAACAGTTTATCCAATCGGGAGACTACCTGTGGAATGCCGGCATGTTNTTTATGAGCATCAGAACTTTGTTGCATAATTACAAACTTCATGCGCCCGCTCTTTACGACATGCTGACACCTTTCCTGTCAGCAGGGGAAGAGAAGGCGCCCGGTTTAATCAAAGAACTATATCCGGCTACGCCCAATCTCTCCATCGACTATGCCATCATAGAAAAGGCGGAAGATGTCTATACCATACCGTCAGACATTGGCTGGTCAGACCTGGGTACCTGGAACTCTCTGTTTCAACAGGTTGAAAAGGATGATTCGGGCAATGCCGTCATGTGCAATCACATCATTCTGGAGAATGTCTCCAACACTTTAGTAAGGAACAATACGGATAAATTGGTAATTTTAAGGGATGTCAAGGATTTGATTATTGTGGAAGAGGAAGACGTATTGTTGATTTATCCTATGAATAAAGAACAGGAAATCAAACAATTAGGCGACAAGGTTCGTGCTAAGTTTGAACAATATTTATAAAATTGAAAGATAAAATGCCATACAAGGTTGCCTTAGTAGCCAATTCTACCTGGAATTTTTCAATTTCCGGTTGAATATTATTCGATCCTTGAAGGAACGTGGCTATGAAGTGGTGCTGATATCACCCCTGACCAGTATCTGGCCCATCTACTTGAAGTAGTGGAGGTGAAGCATATTCCCCTCAATAGTCTGGATAGAAAAAGTGTCAATCCTTTTGGTGAGATGGCTCTGTATCGCGAATTCAAAAGAATTTACCGAAAGGAGGCTCCTGATCTCATCTTGCACTACACCATTAAGCCAAACATTTATGGCAATATGGCGGCGAAGAAACTCGGCATCCACTCGATTTGTGTCATAACCGGGCTGGGATACGTCTTTTTGCATGACAATATATACAACAGTGTGGCAAAAGACTTTATCGTAAATCCCTGCACAAGGCGGACCTCGTCGTATTTGAAAATGCAGAGGATAAGGATCTCTTTGTGCAGCTGGCATTGGCTCCGGCAGAAAAGACATCGGTGGTCAACGGTTGTGGGATCAATCTGGAATATTTTAAGCCTATCAGCTATCCGGAGAAGTCTTCTGCCAAGACCATATTTACCTTTATTGCGCGGTTGATTCTGGATAAAGGTATCATGGAATTCATTGAGGCGGCTAAGTCTGTTAGGAGCCGTTATCCGGATGTCGAGTTTTGGGTGGCTGGTGAAATCGATGAAGGAAATCCAACATCGATCAGCCACGAGACACTCTATGAATGGGTTGAGTCGGGCGTCATCAAATATTTTGGCCATGTCAGGGATGTAAGGCCGATTATTGCGAAATCAGATTGCATTGTCCTTCCTTCATACCGGGAGGCGATGGCCCGGACACTGACAGAAGCATTGGCAATGGAAAAGCCTGTCATTTCCTGCGACACCGGTGGTTGCAGAACGATTGTAGATGACGGAGTAAATGGATATTTAGTGCCTGTCAAGGATGTTGATGCTTTGGTCCATGCATTTGAAACGTTCAAATTGCTCCCCGAGATAAGTCGTGAAAAAATGGGTAAAAGTGGCAGAGAAAAGGCAATTTCCGAATTTGACGAAGAAATAGTCACTTCACAGTTTATTAAATTAATCGATGGCTTGAATGCCCATGCAGGATAANAAAATCCTTTTCCTTCTCTATAATTTCCCTCCCGAATTTGGCACGGCACCGAAGCGCAACTTTCGGATGAATAAGGCTATTGGCAAGCATTTCAGTCAATCATTTATCATCACCAGGAAGAAACAGGAAAGTCGGGCTGAACATGAAATCATTGAGCTGAAATCCTATGATTATCGTGACCTTTTNAAAAGGTTTTCAACCTCCGGCTATGTCTCAGAATCAGCCAAAAGCAGCCTCTTCAGCAGGATCCTAATTAAATTAGTCAACACTTTTCCGTTCAATATCCTGATCGGTGAAGGTGGGGGCATCTACCTTTGGCATACTTGCAAAGCAGCATCCCGACTGATCAGACAACATTCTATTACGCATATTTATTCTTCTTATCGTCCCATTGCCGATCATTTTGTAGGCAATCGGCTCAANAAGAAATTTCCTCATTTGGTTTGGATCGCCGACTTTCGGGATTTACCGGTAGAACCCATATATAAACTTCAATTNTTTCCTCATTTTCATCATCGCCTGTATCATAGACTATTCCGCCGGGTAGATGTAATGACAACTATCTCCCAAGGTCTGGCTGATCAGCTGAAACGCTATGACAGGCCTGTNTTTTCAGTAATGAATGGTATGGATGTCGACTTTAGATTTCCTCAACCCAATACGACAAATTATTTCACCTTGGTCTATACCGGTTCGATGTATTCTGATGAGCGCAATCCATGGCCGGTATTCGCAGTGTTGAACGATCTAATCAGGGAGGGAAAGGTTGATCGGGAAAAGATTCGGATTGAATACGCCGGTAAAGACAGTGCATTCTGGCGTGAAATGGCACAAAAGGCTCAATTGGGTGATATCCTGGAGGATTATGGCCTGGTCGGAGGAGATCAAGCAGGCCGGCTCCAGCAAAATGCCTGTATTAACCTGCTGCTCACCATGGCGTCTGATCAGTTGAGTGGCATCCTTACGGGAAAATACATCGAATACCTGCAGGCTGGCAGTCCAATATTGTGTATAGTCAAAAATCAGCATGATGATTTCCTGACACAGGAATTATCAAGATTAAATGCAGGATTAAGTGTTTCGGACAATGAAGAGGAGTATCCTGTCATCGGGCAATTTATCTTAGAGAAATATCTGTCCTGGCAGGTGACAGGAATGAATGAAAAATCTTCCAACCAATCGGCCATCCTGCAACATTATAATTCGGACCGGCTGATCTCAGCGATTGAACCTTATTTGAAATGAAAAAGTTTACTTTGTCGTAGGTGCCAGGCCACAGTTTATCAAGGCTGCACCTATCCTGGTGGCAATGCGACAATATCCGGTGGCGATGAAACTGATCCATACCGGTCAGCATTATGATTATAATCTGTCCGATATATTNTTTGATGAATTGGAGATGCCTAAGCCGGATTATAACCTGGATTGTGGCTCCGGAACTTCCACAGAGCAATACCTGAGTGTCCTGTCGCGGTTGACACAGGTGTTGATGCATGACAGGCCTGATCTGATTGTTGTATTCGGGGATACCAATTCGACCGGTGCAGCAGCCTTAAGCGCCAGATTTAATGGGATTGCTGTGGCCCATGTAGAGGCAGGATTGAGGGAATTTGACAAGAACATTCCGGAAGAAATAAACAAATTGGTGGCAGATGCCTTGGCTGATCTGTATTTCTGCCCGGCNGCAACGGCAGTAGAGCAGTTGGAAGGATGTAAGGCGGATGGAAGGATCATCCATAGCGGAGATCCGGTGATCGACCTGCTTGTTACCGGCAGCAAATACACTGACAGGCCTGAATTGCCGGCTGAATATGGTCTGACACCGGGCAAATATATTTTTGCAACCTGCCACAGGCAAAGTAATACCAATCATCAATCGGCTTTGGAAAATGTATTGCGAATCTTTGCCAATGCCCACCTGCCGGTTCTCTTTCCGGTTCATCCCAGGACAATGAAAGCTATCCATAGATTTGGGCTGGAACATTATCTCCGGGACAAGAATATCAAGGTGATCGAACCAATAGGCTTTTGGGATACACAGGCCCTCATCAGTCAATGTGAGAGAGTATTGACGGATTCGGGCGGTATCATCAAGGAGGCTTACTTCCATGGAAAATATGTCCTTGTTCTGGACAATCAGACGGAATGGGTGGAAGTAATCAGGGAAGGTAAAGGTATTGTATGTGGCACTGATTATAAAATGGCCATGGATAATCTGAAAAACAAGCCGGATACATCCTCTCCCAATACTGCTTTGGGTGACGGAACTGCCTCGATCAAAATCGCAAAAGGAATAATGGAATTTCTGGAGGGGATACACAGTCCTTCAGTGTAATATTTACTGAAGACCAAAGTGACTATGCCAAAGGACAGGTCATTATTGTCAGACATTTGATCCTCAATTTTTCAAACTTTCCATTATACCTGAAGTGGCCTGATAAGTACAAATCATGATGCTTCAAAACAAATTCACGCTATTTCAGTTTCTGTTATTTTAATTATCTTTGTTTATACCATGTTTTCCGGAAAAAATATTCATCCTTGCTCCCCACACCGATGACGGTGAGTTGGGCTGTGGTGGCACCATCGCACGGGCCATTGAAGAGGGAGCCGAAGTATATTATATTGCATTTTCAACGGCTGAGCAGTCAGTTCCAAAGGAATTTCCTTCCAATCAACTGGAGGTAGAAGTCCGAGAAGCAGTTACTTTGCTAGGCATCAGGCCGGAGCATTTATTTGTATATAAATATGAAGTCCGCAAACTGAATTATGTTCGTCAAGAAATCCTTGAATTGCTGATGGAGTTGAANAAAAGGATCAATCCGGATATCATCTTTGTACCGAGTATGCGCGATATCCATCAGGATCACAGTACCGTGGCGCAGGAAGCAATACGCGCATTCAAGACCAAAACCATATACGGTTATGAGTTGATTTGGAATAATATTGATTTTCGGACCAATGCCTTTATTGTCCTGGAACAAAGACATATTGATCAGAAAATCAACGCATTAAGTGCCTATCATACGCAAGCAGGTAAAGATTATATGGACCCCGATTTCATACGGTCACTGGCAAGGGTACGCGGCACACAGATCGGAGAGGTCTATGCCGAAGCATTTGAATTGGTCAGAACTGTTATATCATAAAGATTATTTGAAAATTACATATTTAATATATATGTAATATATTTGTTAAAATTTTCTTTAAATCAATCCGGTAATTTATATTTGCACTTGATACCGAATTGTTTTCGGAACGGAATTTGACCATTTTTTATAAAACCACATTATGCGTCTCTCCATTATTTTGTTTCTTTTCCTTACAGGTGCAGGCATTTCGTCAGCCCAGTCTCCTTCTTATTTTGAAATGAGTTACCTGGAAGCTAAGCAAAAAGCATCTAAGAGTAATAAGTTATGTGCCGTTGTNTTTACGAGAGATCTGAGCAAAAGTTCGGCCTATTTTACTGAAGTAGCTTTTGAAGATCCCGAAGTCAAGAAAGCGGTAACTGATAGTTATCTCATTGCTGCCTCCAATGTACGTGACTTTGATAGCAAATCTCTGCTCAAGAAATGGGGTCTGGATCAGGCGCCTTCTATCGCCATTGTCAATGCCAAAGGTGATGTTGTCGGAACTGCCAATTATGGCATGTCAAAATCCGAATTGGCTAGGTTCTTGCAGTATTATAGCATCCCTGCCAACGCCGGTAANAAATCCTCAATGGATGATGGTGGATTTGAAGGAGAGGTTGCTGCCTGGGAAGGATTCAAAGGCAAAGACATGGATGGAAAGATGGCGGTCAACAACCCTGTTACCGCTGCTTCTGAGGCGAAGATGGGCATAGTGCCTGCCGCAACTCAGGACAAGCCGGTTGAGAATGTTCAACCNCCGAAGGATGTTGAAAAGGAAGCCATCGCTGTAAGAGGAGAGGTACCCGTAGTTGCTGAAAATAATCAGGCAGTAGCCGAAAAGCCAAAGCAGGAACCAAAGGCAGTTGCCCCGCAGACACATACGCAACCTGCAACACAGGCGAAAAATCCCGAACCGACACATCATGATGCCGGAGAATATAAGTTTCTGGTTCAAGCGGGAATTTTCAGTGTGGAGACCAGTGCCAGGGCATTGGTGTCCAAGATTGAAGCTCANGGGGGTAAAGCGTATATCGAACCGGTAGTTCAGCCTGATAAGACTGTCTATAAGGTGATTGCCGGTAAATATTATACCGAGAAGGAGGCACGTGATTTCATCGCCAAACTGAAAGATGCCGGTATCGCCTCCTTTATCAAACCTGTCAATTGATGGCAAATACTCTCGATATCATTCGGGCAAGCTTCATATGGGGGACGTACATAACAACACCCGGGAAGCCGGTTTCCGGACACAGCCTGAATGAGCTTCCTTATTTGGAGAACGGCTTTATAAGCATCGTGGATGGCAGGATCCGGAGAATAGGTCTGATGTCCGAGTATACACCTGTTGCCGGACGTACGGTTATGGATGCATCNGGNGCTCATATTCTGCCGGCATGGTGTGACAGTCATACTCACCTGGTGCATGCTGCCAGCCGGGAAAAGGAATTCGAGATGCGCCTGCGTGGAAAATCTTATGAAGAAATAGCCGCGGCAGGCGGGGGCATCCTCAATTCGGCTGACGTCNNTTTCAGAGCAATGGAAGAAGAAGAACTTTTCGACCTTAGTTACCGGCGCTTTCAGGCTGTGCAAAAACTGGGTACCGGAGCGATTGAGATCAAGAGTGGGTATGGTCTTGATTTTGACAGCGAGGTAAAGATGTTACGTGTCATTCGTCGCCTGAAGGAGAAAAACGAGATTCCTGTCAAGTCAACTTTCCTTGGTGCGCATGCCTTTCCTCGTGAATTCAAGGACAACCACCCGGGATATATTTCACTCATTATAGACAAGATGTTGCCTTACATCGCTGATCATGGTCTGGCAGATTATATTGATGTCTTCTGTGATCGTGGGTTCTTTACACCTGAGCAGACAGCAAGGATCATGGATGCCGGTGCAAAGTACGGTCTGAAGCCGAAAATCCATGCCAATGAACTCGCTGTTTCCGGCGGCGTTGAAATAGGTGTGGCGCACAATGCCGTCAGCGTCGATCACCTGGAGGAGATGGATGAGCATTCTATAGAAGCATTGTCCGGCTCGGATACCATCGGCACCATGCTGCCCGGTTGTGCTTTCTTTTTAGGCATTCCTTTCCCTAAGGCACGTACCATGATTGAAGCAGATGCCAAACTGGCCCTTGCCACGGACTACAATCCCGGTACTGCACCATCCGGTAATATGAACATGGTGGTGTCACTGGCATGCATCCGGATGAAGATGACTCCTCAGGAAGCCATCAATGCCGCAACCATCAATGGAGCATTCGCTATGGAGTCGCAACAGATGGTTGGTAGCATAACGCCTGGCAAGCTTGCCAACCTCATCATTACCGAGCCATGGCCNTCNCTGGCTTATTTCCCGTATAGTTTTGGCGATCATCCTATTGACAAGGCNTTCATCAATGGCCGGGTGATTTAAGTTTCATAGTCGGAAAAGAAGTCCAACTGCTCATTGCGATGCAACCATTTATCACTTCTTTTCGTTTCTTTATTCAGTATTGCGTGTTCTGATGTCAGTATATTATAAAATGTGTTCCATTGTAATCCTGCTTATTATCGGGCAAGTCGGGGCTATTGGGCAGGAGAGATGTGGTGAAGATTGGATCTCCATGCAGGCAGCATCAATGGTTCCGGATTACGAACAAAGAGTGACGAATAATACAAAACGTCTCCGGGAAGCCATTCGATCTGAAGGCTTGACAATCAGAGAACCGATGATCATTCCGATTGTCGTCCATGTGGTATACAATAATGACAATGAGAAGATATCGGAATCACAAGTTTTATCGCAGATCGAACAACTCAATGCCGATTATGAGCATCTTATCATACCATCCACCATACCTGCAGAATTTGCACACACGTGGCAGGATGCAGGCATCCGTTTTTGCCTTGCTGCCAGGGATCCGGAAGGCAATCCAACCAACGGTATTGTCTACCGGCAAACTTCCGTCAAAAACATCGGAATTAAGACGAATGGACAAGGGCGTAAATTCATTCATCACAACTATCTNGGGGGCAGTGATGCATGGCCGACGTCCAGATACCTTAATATCTGGGTATGCCGATTGGATGAATATCTCGGCTATGCCACCGGACCCGATAATATAGCATTTAGTGATGAGGATGGGGTCGTGATCAATTATTCCAATTTTGGAAACATCGGTACTGTCGATCCGAAAAGCAGGTATAATATGGGTAGAACAGCAACCCATGAAGTGGGTCATTATCTGGGGCTACTGCATCTTTGGGGCAAAAATGCCTCTGGCTGCGGGGACGATTTGGTGGAAGACACACCACAACAAGGGACTCCGCATTATGAATGTCCTGACTATCCACAATTGTCATGTTTTACCTCCAATATGTTCATGAATTTCATGGACTACGTCAATGATCCTTGTATGTATTTCTTCTCAAAAGGACAGGGCGAACGGATGCGTGCTACGGTCCGTACTTTCAGGCCCGGGCTTTTATCCGGCGGGTTGACAGCCTGCGATACGTCCGATATAGCAACAACACCGTTGAAAGACAGGATCAGGTTGAAAAGTACCCTTGTGGATGGATTCATTACTCTTTTGCAAACCCGGCCCGGCAATGAGGTTCTGCAAATCGAATTGTTTGATGAATCGGGAAGATTGATTAAAAAATATACTAAAATTCCCCAAAGTGAGTTTAATTTGTATTACGACAGAATGCTTTCTCCGGGTATGTATTTCCTAAGGATAAGCACAAAAGATGAACACACAACGTTAAAAGTATTTATAAAAGGATAAATCATGAAGATGAAACATTTTATTCCGATGATAGCTTTGATGGCAATTTTCGCGATTGGGTGCAAAACCGCTAAGAAGGTGGCAGAACCGACAGTTACAACTGGCGAGAAGCCAAAAGTACATAAATATTTTTCTGTTGATCAGGGACCCTGCTTCGGACGATGTGCAGTGTACGATATTGCTCTGTTGAGTGACTCCACACTTAGGCTCAATGGTAGAAACTATACCAATTATATCGGTCATTACAGTAAAAAATTGTCCGGTAGAGAATTCGACTCGTTGTTGGCCCTTTACAAAGCAGTCAAATTGGATACTTTCCGCAACGAATATAACAACGGTATAGTTGATTTGTCATCCGTGACTTACTATTTTTATGATGATTATAACAAGGTGGTGAAGAAGATCTTTACACAGGGATTGTATCCTGATCCGCTCAATAGTCTTTCATCTGCCATGAGTATGCACATCAGCAAATTAGGGTGGGAGAGAGATAACAATGCAGATACAGTCAATCCGGATGAACTTATCGTTCAGGTCAATGAAGGTGTGAATATACAGGATATTGTCGATGAAAACTGGCGTTACAGGCTTTTCATCAAAGAAGAGTTGTCCAGGGGAAAGATATATCTCCTTGGATTCGACAAGTCAACCATCGAACAGGATCGGCTGATCAATGCNGCCAAGACAAACAAAGGAGTGATGTTTGTTGAGAANAACAATCGGGTGGAGTTGCGGAATCGTTGATTCGGGGCTGCAGCCTCGTTGTAACTCATGTCTTTTGAGGTAAAAATTTCAGAAGAAACAGGAGAAATTCAACCGGGCCATGAATGGGCTTCCCGGCGTGAAATGAATTTCAGTTACAGGCTCAATCTCGCCCATTAGGCGACTTTCTGTGTCAAACTGGGTTTCCTTCCACCGTCTGTTGAAAGCATTTTGAACGACCAAACCCACTTCCCATCGTGGCTTTGTATAATTGACCGAAAGGTCGGTAATGAAGTAACCCCTGGCTACCGTTGAATAATCTTCATTGGCAGGACGGTTGCCCATCCATCGGTACCGAAGACTCCCATTCCAGCCATTTGGGGTTTTATAGGAGACCCCACCGGTACTTGTAAAAATTGGAGCCAGAGGGAGAAAGTCTTCACCTTGGGCTTCGTCGATCGCTTTTGGCCTACTCAGGTTGAGATCGATATCAAAATAGAGTCGTTGCGTTGGTTGATATCTCAGTGAAAGCGCCAGGCCTAATCGTTGGGTCCTGCCACTNNGAACCACAATACCTTCATCTCCAACGTAGATAAATTCTTGTTGCATATACAGGTACCATAATGCAGATTGTAATAGAGCCTTTTCACCCAGCTTCACGATGGTACCCAGGTCACTACCCCAAGCCGGCGTGACGACTTCCTTACCTTCCTTTTCCACAGCTACCCTCGTGTCGTTGCTGTGAAATCCCTTCCCTCCGTACCAGTATATTTTCCAGTGACTATTGACCGAATAATTCAATCTAACCTTCGGGCTGAAGATCATGGATGAGGCTGTAAGCTTTCGGTTGTTTTCAAGATGATCGATGTATTCATTGCGGAAATAATCCAGTCTGGCTCCGAGATCTACTTCCAGACCATTGTCCAATCTGATTTCTTGTTGAAACCAGATACCCGGATTGACCTNCCTGATATCGCCTTNTTTAATTGGGTTCAGCAGGATCTCCCTGTCTTTGGTATGAGATAATTCAATATCATCGACGATATCTGTGCGCATCTGCAATCCTGCCGTAGTGATGAGTCTAAAGCCTCCGACCTGGTATTGCTTTGAATACTTGCTGTTGATCCCTGTTAGATTGCGCTTCTCTGCTTGTCGGATTTGGTCACCATTGATTGAATCTCGAAGGAAAAAGGTGAAATTGGAGTACAACAGGAATTGATACCGATTGTAGTATATCTGATTGATCCATCGACTTCCATCTTTGAATTTACTGGTCAATGTTGCACTTGCATTATACCTGCTTGTCTCTCCGCCCTCCGTGTCGTCGATAGCTCCGTAAAATCCGATCAACCCATCGGATACAGCCCGGTTGGGTATCTGACCGCTTGCATTCCACCTGCTTGTAAAGCCCGAAAAGGTGACATTCAGGTCGTTATGCCTATTCAGTCGGGTATTGTATTTAAGCAGTCCGTTGAATCGTCTGAATCCCTGTGGACTGTCAAAATATCCTCTTGTATAATATCCCTCTCCTGCCATCAATAGGCTTTNTTCCTCATTTCCCGAACGAATAAGATTGGCTCCGAAAAGCCCTCGTAGTGTGCTGAACTGTCCACCTTCCACTTTGATAAAATTCCGGTCAAGCACGTTTTNTGTCCTGAAGTCCACATAGCCTGCAGTAGCCAAATTGCCATGGTCGCCAAAGTAAGGGCCTTTGTCGAACTGAACCCTGTCTATCAATTCCGGTATTACGAAATGCAGATCGGCATATCCCTGTCCGTGAGCATGGCTAACCATATTGACAGGCATACCGTCTACGCTGATTTGTATATCCGTACCGTGGTCGATGTCGAAACCTCTGAGGAAAAGCTGCTCTGCCTTCCNCCCACCGGCATGTTGGCCAATAAAGAGGCCGGGTACCATTCTCAGCACTTCCTGACTGTTGTTAATGGGTCTCATATGGATATCGAGGTCTGAAATCTCTTTGTACACACTTTGTTGCATGCCGGAGGTAATGATGATCTCTTCCAGGGTCATTATGGTAGGTTCCATCAGGATGGTCGTCTTGTCATTGGTATATTTCAAGGTGTCCGTACTGATTGCCATTGTGAGATAGCCGATGCAGGAAACCCAGATGGAAGTTGTCCCTTCCGGCAAAGTGATGAATCCTGCCTCATTTGAACTCATAAAATCACCGGTTCTGTTACAATTTACGACAACATCCGCCACAGGCCGTTCCGTCAGCTTATTTAAGAATCGGATACTTCTATCTTGTCCGGAAGCCTGGTCTGAAATAATAAAACTGATGCAAAAAGGCAGTATTAGCCTTGATAGTAAAAGCTTGTAAAATACTTTTTCATACCTTGCTAAGATATATCATTTAACCTTAATAGACTTATTTCTTTGACGAAGATTCTGATTCTTCAGACAAGATTGGTAATTCACTATTTGGAGGCCTTTTTCTCTTCCTGCAACTTTATTATCTTTGCCGTGTTTTATTAGCCTAAATGTAAATGAAGGAAAAATGCAGGAACAGACGGTAAAAACTCCTATTCTCATATATACTGAGGAGACACCCAATCCGGATTCACTCAAATTTGTTGTAAATATCATTTTGTACCCGGGTGGAACAGGTGATTTCAGGGATGTTGAATCAGCTCAAAAATGGTCGCCACTTGCAGCAGCGTTGTTTGAATTTCCTTATGTAAAGGGTGTTTACATCTCCAATAATTTTGTTTCCGTGACCAAGGAGGCAACATATAGCTGGGTAGAGATTCAGCAAAGTATCAAGGACTTTATCAAGCATTATGTGATTGATGATAAGCCTGTGATTAATGAAGGTTACGGGGAGGAATTGAAACGCCTTGAGGCGGAAAGGATTGCCAAAGCATATTCAGGCGATACTGCGGCCATCGTCCAGAAAATCAAGGACCTGATCGAGACTGTCGTGAAGCCTGCCGTGGCCAATGATGGAGGAAACATAGAATTCAAATCCTATGATAAGGGTGTGGTTACCGTCATCATGCAGAANCCATGCAGCGGNGCGCCTTCTTCTACCCTGACTCTGAAAGCCGGTATCGAAGGCATGCTCAAGCGTATGGTTCCCGAAGTACTCGAAGTAGTCAGTGAGATGGGTTGATGATATCTTCGACCTGATTTATTATTATTTTATTTTTGATTTTTCGCCCCGAAAATAATGGGTGAAAATTGAATATTGTCTCACGGAGATAACCCAGATCCAGATGGGTATATATCTCGGTCGTGGTGATGCTTTCATGCCCCAGCATATCCTGGACTGCCTTTAAGTCTGCTCCACCCTCTACAAGATGTGTAGCGAAAGAATGCCTAAAGGTGTGTGGGCTGATATTCTTTGTGATTCCTGCCTTTTGTGCATATTCTTTGGTCAACAGGAAAACCATATTTCTGGTCAGACCTGCTCCTCGCCTGTTGAGAAAAATATGATTTTCAAAACCTTGTTTTGGTGTTATTTGCCGCCTTTCTCCCTCGAGGTAAAAGGTGATTTGCTTGATGGCGATCTCACCGATGGGTACAATCCTTTCCTTGTTGTTTTTCCCTATAACACGAACGAACCCGATATCCGGAAAATATCCTGCCAACTTTAAATGGATCAATTCACTGACACGTAGCCCACAGGCATACATGGTCTCAAACATAGCCCTGTTGCGATGTCCCAATGGCTCACTCAGGTCGATGGCTGCAAGGAAGGCCTCGATCTCTTCTATTGTCAATACTTCCGGATACCGGGTCGGCAGTTGAGGCCCCTGAATCAGCTCCACCGGATCAGACTGAATTAAATCTTCTATTAACAGGTATCGAAAAAATGAACGAAAGCTGCTTAATATCCTCGCTTGACTTCGTTCGCCAATGCCCATTTTGTTGATTTCAATGATAAAGTCAAGTATGTCGCTTGCCTCGACCTGCAAGGGCGATTTGTCCGTGCCTGTTTGTTCAATATGCCATGCCAGCTTTCCGACATCCGACAGATAGGCTGCCTGGGTATNGGCGCTAAGCCCTTTTTCGAGCCTCAGATAATTTTGGAAACCATTGATGTAACTATTCCAAAGGGACATAGCAAGTTATTCTAATGGCAAATGTAACAATGAATTGGTAAATCAAGGGTAGAGGAAATGTGGAAAGATAACGGATTATGATTCATTGGCATTGTAGTGATCGGCCCGGAAGTTCTTTGCAACATAAGTGTAACAAGAGCTGTCCTCCACCGGTGAATTTCACGGTTTGTACACACAGCAATCGAATCAATCCGGATTAATAGGGAATTTTAATCATGGGTAGAATAGAAGCGCTATAAGGGAAGGCAGATTTATTGCCTCAAGACCGGGAAATCTGATAAGCTCTTTAGGATTGTTACTAAATATCGATTGATGGGCGGTGTCCACTGAATGATTGAAAATAGATTTCAGTATTTAATAACATCCTGTCCGGTGACGGAGTTGTTAGGGCAATGATAGCGTATATTTGGTTGTACGATAAAAAATTAATCTTTACCAAAAATCTCTTCCCCCAGTTTTTTATCATGGCCATAGACATCATTTCGAAAATTGAGATTTCCCGCTTGATCCACCCATGTCGTAAAATACACGATGAATACCGGCATTGGAGGCTTGACGGGTATCCAGGTTTCCTTATCTGTTTTTAATATAGCATCTACCTTTTTCAACCATTGAGTTTGGTCGGTCAGAAGCAATTTGGCTAAAGTAACAGGGTTTTCGACGCGAACGCAACCATGGCTGTATGCTCTTTTATTCTGAGAAAACAGGTATTTGGCCGGTGTGTCATGCAGATAAATACTGTAATTGTTAGGGAAAAGGAATTTCAGCTTACCCAAAGAATTATTTTNTCCGGGCTTTTGTCTGACTGACAATGGTGATTTTGATATGATTTCCATATTGTTTTTGTCCAAATAATTTGGATTCTTCTGCATAGCCGGGATGATTTCCTTTTTCATGATGCTTTGGGGTACATTCCAGTATGGATTCAGTACGATGTTGGACATATTGCCGGAAAAGATTACTGTTTTGGTGATTTCCTTACCTACCACCACATTGGTATTCCAGGCCAGGGAATCATTTTTATAATAATGCAAAACATATTCAGGGATATTAATCAGGATCATGTTATCGACAAGTCTGTCAGGCATCCACCTGAGCCGCTCCAGATTAATCATGATCTGTTGGATGCGCCTATCTATAGGTACATTCATCGCATCAATGGTAGATTTTCCGGGTTTGCCGTTTGGAATAAGGCCCATTCTGGACTGGAATATTTTAATACTTTTGCTCAGGTTGTCATCAAAAATCCTACCGGTATCACCTTCCGCTAAATCACCGGTAAGTCGCAGATAATCCCTGATCCTGGCTATTACATCTGATGTGTCCCCCTTTTNTATTTCCTTTCCTTCCTCAATCAATGGGAATCCACCATTGTTCTCTATCTGCCGGTACCTTTTCAATTCTTTGATCAGTCGCGTATAATAGATGTTTTCCGGTTCCTTGATCTCGTCAGTTTNTTNTCTGATAACCAAAGAGTCGAGCAGCATTTCATAATTTTTCTTCTTTCTCGGGATATACCATTCCAGGTCAACAGGACTTTTATCAAGACCGCCATATGCCCTGTCCGCATATTTGAAGTAATAGGTTGTGAGCAGAAGGTCCAGTTTGGGTGCATTTGTCCTCACCTTCAAAAAGGAACGCTCATCTTTCCGGGCCAGTTGAATTAAGCTGTCCAGGGTAGGATCGACAACTGTGGAGTCCTTGAAATCATTGATATATTCATTCAGCTGGTCGTAAAAGATATTCACGGGATAGGTCATGCCTGTTTTGGTAAACCAGCCAAACTGATAGTTCCTCCGACGATAGAAGGATGCTACCCGGCTTTTGATCGAATCAGTTGTATTCAACGTGGCCAGAAAGGTGGAGACCAATGCACTGTCGATTTTTACATCGGTAAAATCTACCTCGCTATATGTCGCTTCATCCACGAGAGGAACGAGTTTTTGCCTTGGATTCTCAGCACATCCGGATAGTAAAATCACCAATGTGATGATTAATAAAGGGAAAAGGGTAACATGCTTCATTGGCGGTTTCTTTAAAGAATGTTCTTTTACCGGGTAATGATAATGAATTTTTGTTCTTAGCAATGCTATCTGAATTCAGATGGCTTTCGTACACCATGTCATCAAAGAATCAATTTTCAAAGATGCCTGACAACAATAGAATATTCAGGGCAACATGATCTTTACTTCAGGATGTTTCATTGCGTCTTCAATATCAAAACATTTTTATAACAAATTGTCCTTATTTAATTCTACATCAAAATGCTGTAATGTGTTGTCTGGCGAGCCTGAAAAGTGTATTGTTTTTGTTCTGTTTAATCCCTGCCGGGTGTGGACAAATAAATTCCGGTAAAATCTTGTCAACTTGATGAGAATCGCAAGTTGCATGCATGGGCTGATGTAAAAACTGTGATGACAGAATCAAGGCCCCTTTCATCAAACCCGGGTACAAGATCAGTCATGTGTTTTGAAATATTCAGGCCATCTTCATGTATGAAAGATTCAGCCCTTGACAATGCAGTAAGAGTTTCGATACCCAAACAATATTTCACAGTCCTTTCGTATAAGCATCACCTGGGATAGCTTACGGACAAGCACCTTCTGCATGGATTACCTGTGCTAAGGGCCAATGTCTTCATTTTGATGGGGCTGAAAGGATTATGAACAAGATGCGGAAATCGGATAACGACCTACATCTCATATTCTTCATAACCGATGATGCCGAAGATGATATTCAGGTTTTTGTGATAGAAATCAATTTCATCTTACGAAGGAAAGCAGGTTGATTCTTGTCCATCCTATAATATGTCCTTAATCATTAGTGCTAAACTTTTAATAAAGCCTTATCCTTGTTTTGGTATTTATAGGTCTGATATTCTTTTTGATCCGGTCAATAGTTACATGTTTTATTACCTATGATTACCTTTACATTCATTTTCAGGGTATATCGACCTGATTGGGTTCTCATATGAGAGGTCGGTATGCTTACGGATGATTTTAAAATAATAGTAATTGATCGACATGGGTTTGAAGGATAGAATACAGTTATTTTTTACCGGTTTGTATCGAAGCCGCTTCTCAAATTGGATAACAGTATTGGGATTGTATATGGCATTTTCATTGTTGATACGAATTGCTTTTTCAATCTGGTCCGCCGGCGATGCCAGCTATTCCCTTTACAATGTGAGCCGTGCCTATGGGATAGGCTTTGCGTATGATCTGGCAGTGGGGATGTCGTTTCTCTTCGGATATGCAGTATATCTGATTCTATTACCTGCCCGATGGATTGGCTCTGTCTTTGATAGGGTCTGCACCTATGGTTATCTCTCAATAATGCTCTTCATCATGTATTTCAGCCTGATGGCGGAAGTGCCNTTTTGGGAGGAATTCGCTACGCGGTTCAATTTTATTGCTGTCGATTACCTGATCTACACCTATGAAGTAGTCGCCAACATCAATCAATCCTATCCACTTCCNCTGCTCATTGGGGGAATGGTAGCCATTATCCTGGGGACTTTTTGGCTGTTGAANAANACAGGTGCCAGGAGAAATACATTCAATGCAAAGTCCGGCTTTTTCAGGCGATTCGCCATCGGACTGCCAACGCTTTTACTGACACCAATCCTGTTGACGATGCTCAACAATAAACAAGCTGAGTTTTCCGAAAATGTCGTCGTCAATGAAATCGGTAAGAATGGCGTATTCTCCTTCTTTGCAGCTTTCCGGTCCAATGAGCTTGATTATGATGCATTCTATCCCAAAGTAGCAGAATCAGAGGTGTATCCTGTTCTTCGGCAAGATCTGAAGCAGCTTAATCAGACCTATCCACTGTGTCTTCCCGATGATGTCATGCGATTTACTAAGGGTGATCAGACTGTCAAGGAAGACACGCCCAATATTGTTCTTGTAGTGATTGAGAGCTTCAGTGCTGATTTTTCCGGTCTTTTTGGCAATGATTTGAATCTTACGCCTGTGTACGACAGTTTAGCTAAACAGAGCGTTTTGTTTACCAATCTTTTTGCAACCGGTACACGGACTGTACGAGGCATGGAAGCCCTGACTCTGTGTGTTCCGCCTACACCAGGCAACAGTATTGTGAGACGCCCGGACAATGATAGCCTGTTCTCCATCGGTACGATATTGCGGGATAAGAAGTATGTTCCCTATTTTATTTATGGCGGGGATGGTTATTTTGACAATATGAATAATTTCTTCGGTGGCCAGGGATTTACTATTGTTGATAGGAATCGGGGCAATCCGTTATCCGATAATATCCGCACCCATAGATACAACATCCCGGATGAGGAGGTGGAGTTTGAAAACGCCTGGGGTATCTGTGATGAAGATATCTATAAGCAAGCATTAAAATATGCTGATAAGAGTGCAGACAAGGGGCGACCATTCTTCCAGTTTATCATGACTACCTCCAACCATCGACCATATACTTTTCCTGAAGGTAAAATTGACCTTCCTCAAGGTGAGAGAAATTCTGCCGTCAAATACACGGATTACGCCTTGGGTCAATTTATCGAAGCTGCCAGGAANAAACCCTGGTTTGACAACACGGTTTTTGTGGTAGTGGCCGATCATTGTGCGAGCAGTGCAGGTCGGTGGGAGATTAATATCGCCAAACACCACATCCCGGCTATTTTCTATAATCTCAAGCGAAAACCAGAAGTCATTGCTCGCCTGACTTCCCAGATCGACCTGATGCCGACATTGTTTGGCTACCTCAATTGGAGTTACCTGACGGAGTTGTATGGTAAGGATATCAGACAGACGAAGGAGGGTGATGAACGAGCCTTTATTGGTAATTACAGGACACTGGGTATGTTGAAAAACGACATCTTCACCCAGATTGATGACAGGAAGAGAACCGTTCAGTTCGATGTCAATCCCGGCGATAAATCCATGGCTGAGTCGAAAAAGAAAAACGATGAGTTGAGGATGGAGACAATTGCTTTTTATCAGACGGCCAGTGAGCGGTTCAGTAAAGGGAAGATGAAGGAAAAGTGATTTCCGGATAAAGAGTGGATGAAAGGTTAAAACAGTAGATAACTTGCCGAATGGTGTTCAGTATGATGAATGTCGTTTTCAGTTTGGATCCGGTTTTTTAATGCAGGCCGGTATCGGATTGATACAGGATGCTTTGGAACTGTTGGAATAACTAACACCCAAAAATTTGTAAGTCTTAAAAAGGCGGAGAATTCTGTTGAATTTTCTAACAAAACAAGTAAATTTCAGGAGTTGGGAATATTATTAACAGAATATTGTGATATTACAATATTTTGACTTTAATGATCTAATAATCAAGCGAATAAATATGATAAATGGCTCATTATTTACTAAAAAGCCAATGGGAGTCCCAAAATACCAAATTAATATTTTAATAACGGTGTGTTTGCAATAAAATATTTTGAAAATCTAATGTCTTTTGAATTATATTCTTCGGAATTGTGAAAAATCAGGTTTGAATAAGTGTTTGATTTTCTTGTTATTGTTGTCTTTGGAGAGCGTTTTTCTTTTTTATTATCTTTGCACTCCAAAATTTTATAATTTGAGATTATTTTGCATTATAGCCTGGCTGCTGTTTTCTACAGTTATGTTCTCACAGACTTTTGTGGGGACAGCCACTATCTATAGCAAGAAATTTGATGGCAAGAAGACCTATAGTGGTCAGATATTTGATTCCAGGAAGATATCGGTGGCACATCCCTGGCTGCCGATGGGTACTAAGGTGGAAGTGACCAATTTGAAGAACAACAAGAAGTTGATAGCAACCATCAATGACAGGATGGGCAAATCGAGTGGCTATCTGCTCGACATGAGCGAAGCAGCTGCTAAAATGATCGGCCTGACGCGACGACACGGCGTCACCCGAATCAAGATCAAAGTTCTCTGATATGTGGCGTTTGGCCTCATATCTTCTCCGGTTATTGATCTATTATCTGGCATTATTTGCTGTGCTGAGAGGNTTTTTTCTATTTGATGCCGGGAAATACATTTCATCCGTATCCCTGACTGAGAAGTTCCGGTGTTTCTCTTCGGCGATCAAGCTGGACCTTGCCGCCGCTGCCTATTTTGTGACCTTTACACTCTTACTGGTTTTTATTGCAGTATTGACGCGTAAGGCGTGGATCAATAAGGTGATTACCTTCTTCCACTTCACCATGACTTTGATCTATAGCGGCCTGGCTATCGGTGAGAATCTCCTGTACCGGGAATGGCAGGCAAAGGTAGGTTATGAGTCTTTGAAGCATTTTGCCAATATTTCAGAAGTCATGAAGACCCCTTCCTTCGCTATGATTTCTTATTTTCTNCTTGGNCGAGGTATCACATTTATCATCTTCCGATGGAAATACAACAAGTGGGTGGCCACGTCTTTACATTTTCCGGAATATAGGCGCACAACTGGTTTCTATGCTGCTGTCATCCCGTTATATCTCGCATTGACCGCAGGGTCGGTCATTACCATGAGGGGAGGTCTGGGTCGTTTTCCGATTAGTGTCGGTGTTTCCTATTATTCTTCCAATAGTACGCTCAACGATGCTGCTACCAATGTTTTTTGGCACGCCATATACAGCCTGTTGAATACCTCAGAGTACAAGCGATTACAGCCTTTCATTGATAACCCTGAGCCTGGACCTGATNNTTTTTTGATATTTATCAATCTGCAAAGGATACCTTCCCATCTATCCTGAATACTGACAAACCCAACATCGTGTTCTTTATTCTGGAGAGTTGGAGTTCGGATGTATGCAATCAGGAAGGCAGGGACAGTCTGATAGCGCCCTTCTTCAATGGTCTGATCCGTCAGGGATTGTACTTTTCGAATTGCTATGCAAGCGGCCATGTGTCTGACCAGGGTGTGCCTGCAGCCCTNGGGGCNCTGCCTGTCATACCCTCCTTTTCCTTGCTGATGGGCAAGCAACAAGTGGGTGAGCTGCCATGTATAACCGATGACTTGAAGGCTGATGGTTATTATACAGGATTTCTGTATGGCGGTCAGCTGGATTATGGCAATATTCGCGGCTATGTTTTTAAAAAGGGTTTTGACGAAGTAGCAGATGTCCAGTATTTTCCATCTTCCACGCCAAAGACAGCGTTGGGCGTTCCCGACCTGCCCTTATATATGGAATTGTTGAGCAAGCTCAACAGCGCAAGACAGCCATTCTTCTATTGCGGATACAACATCAGCACCCATAGTCCCTATGATGTTCCTGTGGATTATGGATTGGGTATCGGAGGTGAAAATGCCGCCTTCATCAATACCATTCATTACGGAGACAGTAGTCTGAGTGTATTNTTTAAAGAGGCGGAAAAGCAGCCCTGGTTTGACAATACATTATTTGTCTTTGTCGCTGACCACAGCCATGAGTCGCAGATTATAAGGGTGCGTGAGGATAAGGATCGCTACCGAATCCCTTTGCTGCTGTACGGTCCGGTATTGAGACCTGAGTTTTGTGGTATGGATATACAGAAAGTAGTTTCTCAGCTAGATCTTACCGGACTACTGCTCAGTCAATTGGGATTGGAATATAGNGGGAAGTACCCGTTCACCCGAAATCCGCTTCAATCTGATTTTAAGGAAATGGCCTTCTACAATTTCCCGGGCGGAAGCGGTATTGTCACACCCAATAGCTGGTTGACAAGAAACCTGAATGACCCTAAAGAGCGGGAACGTATTGGCAGTGATACCCTCAAGGCTGCTTTATATGGCGATATCGGCAGGTATCTCCATAAAGCTTCCATATATCTGAAGGATAGATAGAATATTTTGACCCTTTAGCGCTTTTCCGCTAATTTGTTGAATAATTATCATATTTTTGCAATGGAATGTTTGAAATTATAGTGTAAAATGTACACTAAGCATAAAAATATATAATGGACAAAATAATTACCTTAGATGAATTTATCATCCACCATCAGTTGCAAGTTGATCCCGGTGCAGGTGAATTGACCGGTGTATTGCGGGATATTGGTGTGGCAGCCAAGATTATCAACCGCGAAGTGAATAAAGCCGGTCTGGTCAATATCCTCGGCGTCGCAGGTAACCAGAACGAATCCGGTGATCTGGTACAGAAGCTCGATATCTATGCCAATGAAAAAATCATCGATTGTTTGAAAAACAGTGGTGACTGCTGTGGAATTGCATCTGAAGAAAATGAAAACTTTATTCCCTTTAAAGGTGTAGCAGGCAAAGATTCAAAATTTATTGTTTTATTTGATCCATTAGACGGCTCATCCAATATTGATGTCAATGTGTCCGTAGGCACGATTTTCAGTATTTACAAACGATTGAGTCCGATGGAAGGTGAGTGTACGCTGGAAGACTTCCTTCANAAAGGGACTCAGCAGGTGGCGGCAGGATATGTACTTTACGGTACATCAACCATCCTCGTATATACCACAGGCAAAGGAGTCAATGGTTTTACACTCGATCCGACCATCGGCGAATTCTGCCTTTCCCACCGGGACATTAAGATTCCTGAAAATGGTGCTTTTTATTCAGTCAATCAAGGATATTATCTGAAGTTTGATCTGGAGATGCGCCGCTATATTGACTATTGTTCTGACAATAACCTTGGCTTGCGTTATATCGGTTCTATGGTCTCTGATGTACACCGGATTTTGTTCCAGGGTGGCATCTTCCTTTATCCCAATACACGCAAATACCCTAAAGGCAAGTTGAGGATGCAGTATGAATGTAACCCGATGGCTTTTATTGTTGAACAGTGTGGGGGCAAAGCGATGAATACTTCCTTGCAGCGGATTATGGAGTTGGATGCTCATGAATTGCACCAACGATCTACCATTGTTTTAGGGTCTCCATTGATGGTGGAT
The DNA here is from genome assembly GCA_013414645.1 of Candidatus Parvibacillus calidus. GTDB lineage: Bacteria > Bacteroidota > Bacteroidia > Chitinophagales > Saprospiraceae > Parvibacillus > Parvibacillus calidus. The sequence continues at coordinate 692,405 of CP058702.1, forward strand.
GAGATGAAGCGGTTTGTAGAGAAATACAGCCCGATGATTTAATCCCGGTAAATGCCGGTATTCATTTTAAGAATTGCGTATAGTCTCCTTGTTCCCGCTTGTTGATTTTTGTACCTGCATGATAGCCGGTTAACCAAATAGATCAAATGGTCAGTTAGGTTTTTCCTGACTGATTGCGGTCGGATTGCCCGATTGACTATGTATTGGGTGGTAGTGTTATTGTTAGTTTATACTGAATAACGGAAGTTCCGGATATGACACTTCTCAATCCTTACCTTCATTCAGTTTTAAGTACAATGAGTAATAGTATCCCTTGGCTTTGAGTAGTTCGTCGTGTGTGCCATCCTCGATGACCTTTCCTTCTGCCATAGTGATGATCCTGTCATAATTAAAAATATTATTAATCCGCTGGGTTATGATGATCATGGTGATGCTGTTGTCAACATCATTAAGATAAGAGGCGATTTTCAATTCTGTATTTGTATCCACAGCGGAAAGGCTATTGTCCAGAATCAGTAGTTCCGGATTGGATATCAGCGATCTGGCGATGGAAATCCGTTGTTTCTGGCCACCGGATAAGGTTACGCCTCTTTCGCCTACTATCGTCTCATATTCCTGCGGTAAGGTCATGATATCTTCATGGACAGAAGCATGTACGGCGTATCTCTCCACGTCATCGAATCCCGATTCGTCCTTTAGGCCAAAGCCGATGTTGTTTCGGATGGAGTCCGAGAACAGGAATGAATCCTGTGGTACATAGCCGATTCTTTCCCGCCATGATTCAATGGAAAATTCGGAGATATCTCTGTCCCCAATCAGGATGCGACCTTCTGTCGGCTTGTACATCTGCATAAATAGGTAGGCAATCGCTTNCTTGCCGGAAGCTGTTTCGCCTATGATGGCTGTTTTGCTGCCTTNTTTAATAATAAATGATATATCATTGACCGCCGTTATTCCCGTATCAGGATAAGTTAAAGACACATGCTCAAAGCGAATATCCTGGTTGATTCTTTCTATTTGATCCGTTCCGTTTTTAAAACTTACATCAGCATCTAAAAATTCGTTGATTCTCTTTTGGGAAGCTGCTGCTTGTTGCACTTGTGATGCTGTCCACCCTAATGCTGTGATCGGCCATGTCAATAAAGTGATGTATATGAAGAACTCCGCTATATTTCCGGGCGTTACTTCGCCGCGCACCACCTGATGTCCACCTATCCACAAAGTTAATACGGAAGAAATACCGATCACAAGGATCATTAACGGATAAAATAGAGAATCTACCTTGGCTCTTTGTAAGTTTTTGTCAACATAAACATTGGTTTCTTCGGCAAACATTTCTTGCATCGCTTTTTCCCGGGCATATCCCTTGACATCTCTTATGCCACTTAGGATTTCGAGCGATAAAGTACTCAACTTTGACAGTTGGGTCTGTATATAACCACTTTGCACATTGATTTTCTCACTTATTTTAAAGATGCTCCAGCTAAGCAAGGGCAAAGGAAGCAAGGTAAAAATAGATAATTGAGTATTGACCTTAAACATCGCCGTAATGACTAATACAAATAAGGTTATCAGGTTGAAGCCATAAAGCAATACCGGTCCCAGATATTGACGGACACGACTTACATCCTCGGTAAATCGTGCCATTAGATCACCAATAGCATGCTGTTTATAATAAGTTGTGTCTAAATATTGCGCATGAGCATACAATTCCTTGCGCATATCATATTCAATAAGCCTGGACATGACAATGATTGTCTGACGCATGAAATACATGAAAATCCCCATGATGACAGCCTGTAGGATTACGAATATGCCAAACCAGATCAGATTTTCTATAATATACTCATAGAGCAATGCGGCGTGCTTGCTGCCCTTGACAACATCGTACANTGGCGCCACCTCAATGATCATATCCAACGCCTCCCGAAAATACCTGGGTTGTAATACCCTGAAATAATTGGACAAGGCAATAAAAATAAATCCACCGATCAGGTAATACTTGTACCGGACAAGGAATCTATTGAGAGCGCCAAGACTTTTAAGGGAAGAAAACATCGACCAAAGATAATATGATTCAAGGGAATGTAGCGTTTTTGTCTTATGATTGATGGGACAAAACGTCATTCCAGGGTAGAAGATAGCTTGTTTTCTTACTCCTCCCGGGAGGATGTGCTGACAGTCTACATTATTTCTACATAGATGGTCTCTGTATCAGCCGTGGTTTTGTAGCCGACCAATGGTTTTTGGCGGGACCTTTTTTGACCTTTCCATCAGCATGGAATTTGCTTCCGTGACAAGGACAGGTCAATTGATTGGATTCAGCATTGAGATTGCATCCGCGGTGAGTACATTTCATATGCAGTGCGATGTAGTTATCTCCATCTTTGTGGATATAGATGGGATGCTCATCGCTCGGATGGCGTACTACGATAAAATCGGTATTTGCCGGCCAGTCAGCCTGTAAGATTTTTACCCTTCTGCCTTCATGTGTGCTGTTGGTCAATGTAGGAGTAGCAGCTTTACAGCCTGTGGCAGTGATAATACTCGTCCCGGCTATCCCTGCGAGACAAGCCAGACCTGCTTTTTCAATGAATTCTCTTCTATCCATGTTCCTATAGTTTTACGTGGACTAAATATAGGAAAATTTTTTCAAATAGAGGTTCAGACTGATGTTATACCAAGATTAATTGGCTTTCTTCTTTGTGGAAAATAATATTTACCTTTGCGGCCTGAAACCAAATAATATTAAATTTCTTCAGATATGGCGCAACAGGATGATTTCAAGAGAATCGTTTCATTTGCTAAGGAATACGGGTTTATTTACCCTTCAAGTGAGATTTATGATGGACTAAGTGCAGTGTATGATTACGGTCCTTTAGGTGTGGAATTGAAAAACAACATCAAGCAATACTGGTGGCAGGCCATGACCCGATTGCATGAGAATATTGTTGGTATCGACAGTGGTATCTTCATGCATCCACTGATCTGGAAGGCAAGTGGCCATGTTGACGCCTTCAATGATCCGATGCTGGACAACAAGGATAGTAAAAAGCGGTTCCGCGCTGATGTGCTGATTGAAAATTATATCGACAAGGTGGCTGACAAGATCAACAAAGAGGTTGAGAAAGCAGCAAAGCGATTTGGAGACTCGTTTGACGCCGATATGTTCAGGTCAACCAATCCACGGGTCCTTGAATATCAGAAAGAGATAGATACCGTATCCAGGCGCCTGGCCGATGCCATGACTGCCGGCGATATGGCTGAATTGGGCAAGATTATAGCCGACCTTGAAATCGCTGATCCGGACTCCGGTTCCCGCAATTGGACTGAGGTGCGCCAGTTTAACCTGATGTTCTCCACCCAGCTGGGAAATATTTCCGGTCAGGAAGACAAGTTGTATCTGCGTCCTGAGACTGCTCAGGGAATCTTCGTCAACTTTCTCAATGTGCAGAAAACAACCAGACAGAAGATTCCTTTTGGTATTGCTCAGATAGGCAAGGCCTTTAGGAATGAGATTGTAGCGCGTCAGTTTATCTTCCGTATGCGCGAATTCGAACAAATGGAAATGCAATTTTTCATTGCTCCTGGTACCGAACTCGAGTGGTTTGAAAAATGGAAGGAAATGAGGATGAAATGGCATCTTGCCTTAGGTACCGATGCATCTAAACTCCGCTTTAAGGATCATGACAACCTGGCGCATTATGCCAATGCCGCGACAGATATACAATTTGAATTCCCATTCGGATTCAAAGAGTTAGAAGGTATTCATTCAAGAACAGACTTCGACCTGAAGAGCCATCAGGAATTGTCCGGAAAGAAGCTTACGTATTTCGATCAGGATCGGAACGAATCTTATATCCCGTATGTCGTAGAGACATCTATCGGTGCTGACAGGATGTTCCTTGCAGTGCTGAGTAACAATCTGGTTGAGGAAAATGTACCGGATGCCAAAGGTGAGGATTCAAGCAGAACTGTATTCAAGGTACATCCGGCTCTTGCACCTGTCAAATGTGCCGTGTTGCCTTTGGTAAAGAACAAGGAAGAGCTGACCGCCCTGGCGCGTAAAATTCACGACAATCTGCACTGGCAATTCCAGTGTCAATACGATGACAAGGATGCAATAGGTCGCCGATACCGAAGGCAGGATGCGATTGGGACTCCGATATGTATTACGGTGGACTTCCAGTCTTTGGAGGATGGTACAGTGACGATACGTGATCGGGATACCCTACATCAGGAGAGGGTGTCCATTGACGCACTAAGTGCAATTATCGCCGGGAAAACGGATCTTTCCACAGTTCTCCGTAGTTTGATTTGATGAAAGAAGGCAGGCAACAATTGTCTGAAGAGTTGGACAAGGTTGAAGTCTTGTCGACTTCCTCTGTTATGGTCCGGTTGATGCATGCTCCATTGCGGTATTTGTGTGGCCAGTTTTTCAATAAAGTGATTTATCCGATTACCAAAAAGGAGAAAGTTGTTCGCGCTTTCACNTTTTTTGGTGTGGAAATGAAGGTGGCGTTGCCGGCAGGATCGGATTTGTTATTTACCCATGGAAAGTCACATGATTCTGAGTTGCGGCTGGTTCGATTCCTGCTCCGTGAAGTGAAAGAAGGGAGTCAGTTTCTGGACATAGGTGCGCATTTCGGCTATTTTACCTTATTGGCAGCAAGGCTAACAGGACCGACCGGTAAGGTCTGTTCATACGAGCCAGGTAAACATACCTATGCTGTGCTTTCGCAAAATGTTTCCGGTAATGCTGTCATTAATACCTTCAATCGTGCAGTGTCTTCGGAGAATACCAAGTTGGAATTCTACGAATTTCCCGCTTATTATTCCGAATACAACACCATGGATGTCAGTCAGTTTGAGCAAGAATCATGGTTTGCCCGGTACAAGCCGGAAAAGATAATAGTTGACGCAGAAACTATTGACTCGATAACATCGGATGGTTCAATTATTCCGCAATTTATCAAGATTGATGTGGAAGGGGCGGAAGATCGGGTGATCGCCGGGGGCCGTAATTATTTTAAGGATAATAACCCAATTGTGATTATGGAATATGTATCCATCACCCGTAATAATGGCAATCATAAAAAAGCAATCGAATACCTCTTGTCTTTTGGGTTTTCAATGGCGATTATCCGGAAAGATGGATCGATAGATGATATGGATCCAAAGAAATTGGATGAATATCTTGAAAGTCATGGTCTTGAGTCCGATAATATTGTATTCAGGAAGGTTTGATGGATTGGGTGGATTTTGATGTAAATACATGATTCCGGAGGTCACTCATTGGATGTGCCGGGAACTCATTCCTTAGTTGATGCTATTTCTGCCAAAACCTTGCATAAGGGAAGGTGTTTCCGGAACAGAGAAATTGTAGATCTGCTCAAATTAATGAGACAAAATTTAAGAAATCAATATTGGAATAAATGAAATGATCATTGCTAATTGGTTAAACATACTAAGTTAAATTAGAATTAGCCCGTAAGATTTTCTAAAATATTTTTACTCAAACACTTGTATAGAACTAAAATAGTCATAACTTTGCAACCTGTTTTGAAAAAGGGAGGAAGTAACTGTTGAAAACATAGTAGATAAGCGACTTTTGAGGCTTTTTCAAGGAATTTTTAACTAATCATTTTTTAAACAAAATCGTATGCCTACTATTAATCAATTGGTAAGAAAAGGCAGAAAAGCAGTGGAATATACCAGCAAATCAAGAGCGCTGGAGTCAAGCCCTCAGAAAAGAGGTGTTTGTACCAGGGTATATACTACTACACCTAAAAAGCCAAACTCTGCACTTAGAAAAGTTGCCAAAGTCAGACTTACCAACCAGATCGAAGTCATCGCTTACATCCCGGGTGAAGGCCACAACTTGCAGGAACACTCCATCGTGTTAATTGCAGGAGGTAGGGTTAAAGACCTTCCGGGTGTACGTTACACTATCGTAAGAGGAAGACTGGATACAGCCGGTGTAAACAACAGGAAGAAAAGCCGTTCACATTACGGCACAAAGCGCCCGAAGAAATAATTTATTAATTAAATAAGCAACAAGCTTTAAAAATGAGAAAAAGGAAACCAAAAGTTAGATTGATTGAAGGCGACCCAAGGTACAATGATACCATGGTGACTAAGTTTGTCAATCATTTAATGCTTGAAGGGAAGAAGAGTACCGCCTTTCAAATTTTTTACGATGCAATGGATATCGTAAAGGAAAAGCTCGGAGAAGACGAGCATGAAATCTGGAAAAAGCATTGAACAATGCTATGCCCCAGGTCGAAGTACGTTCACGCAGAATCGGAGGTGCGACCTTCCAGATTCCTACTGAACTTCCAGCCAACAGAAAGATCTCCATTGGAATGAAATGGTTGATCAACTTCGCACGCAAGCGAAGCGGCAAAGGGATGGCCGACAAGTTGTCTGCTGAGATAATTGCAGCAAGCAAAGGTGAAGGCGCCGCAGTGAAGCGTAAGGAAGATACACACAGAATGGCTGAGGCTAACAGAGCGTTCGCTCATTTTAGAGCTTAATATTTAATCAGGACTTTTAAACTAAATAATAAATGTCTTCTAATTTAGATTTAACAAGGAACATCGGAATTGCTGCCCACATCGACGCGGGTAAGACAACCACTTCCGAGCGTATTCTTTTCTATACAGGTATCAGCCACAAAATAGGCGAGGTACACGATGGTGCTGCGACAATGGACTGGATGGAGCAAGAGCAGGAAAGAGGTATTACCATTACGTCAGCTGCTACAAGGACTCACTGGGACTGGCAGGGAAAGAACTATACCATCAACCTGATTGATACTCCCGGACACGTTGACTTCACAGTTGAAGTTGAGCGTTCCCTTCGTATCCTCGATGGTGTGGTAGCACTTTTCAGTGCAGTGGATGGTGTGGAGCCTCAGTCAGAGACTGTTTGGCGTCAGGCTGATCGCTACAAAGTTCCACGTTTGGGCTTTGTCAATAAGATGGACCGTCAGGGAGCAGATTTCTTTAATGTAGTGAAGCAAGTTAAGGAAATGCTCGGTGGCAACGCTGTGGCACTTCAGGTACCTATTGGTGCGGAAGAACACTTCAAAGGTGTTGTGGATTTGATTACCAATGAAGCTATCGTATGGAATGAAAGCGATTATGGAATGACCTTTGAGGTCGTACCGATTCCTGCTGATCTTGTCGATATCGTTGCAGAACAACGCGAACACATGCTGGAGTCTGTTGCAGAATACGATGATACCATCATGGAAAAATTCTTTGATGATCCGGATTCCATTTCTCCTGACGAGATCAGAGCTGCTATCCGTAAAGCGGTTATCGATATGAAGATTGTTCCAATGATGTGTGGCTCTTCCTTTAAAAATAAGGGAGTTCAGGCAATGCTTAATGCTGTATGTGCCTTCTTGCCTGCACCAACCGACGTTGAAGCAGTAGAAGGTACCAATCCTAAGACGGACGAACCAACTTTCAGAAAGCCTTCAGTTACCGAGCCGTTTGCTGCTTTGGCATTCAAAATTGCTACTGACCCGTTTGTTGGCCGATTAGCTTTCATGCGCGTATATTCCGGTCATTTGGATGCAGGTTCATATGTATTGAATACCAGATCCGATAATAAGGAGCGTATTTCACGTCTTTATCAAATGCACGCCAACAAGCAGAATCCGATCGAAAAGGTGGATGCAGGTGATATTGCCGCTGCTGTTGGTTTTAAAGATATCAAGACCGGAGATACACTGTGTGATGAAAAGCATCCTATTGTTCTGGAATCAATGACTTTCCCTGAGCCGGTTATTGGTCTTGCTATTGAGCCTAAGACGCAGAAAGATCTTGAGAAATTGGGTATGGCACTTGCAAAATTAGCTGAAGAAGACCCAACCTTTAAGGTTCAATATAATGAAGAGACTGCTCAGACAGTAATTTCCGGTATGGGTGAATTACACCTGGAAATCATCGTTGATCGTCTTCGCCGTGAATTTAAGGTGGAAGTCAATCAAGGCGCNCCACAGGTTAACTATAAGGAAGCGCTTACCAAGACCGTCAATCACCGTGAGCGCCTTAAGAAGCAGACCGGTGGTGCTGGTCTCTTCGCTGATATCGAGTTTGATCTGGGGCCGGCTGATGAATCATTCCTGGAGAGCGAAGATTTCAAGAATGGCAAGACCAAGCTTCAGTTTGTTTGGGATATTGTTGGTGGTGCCATCGACAAGAACTATATGAAGCCCATTACCGATGGATTCACGCAAATGATGAGTAATGGTGTTTTGGCAGGTTATAACATTGATAGCATGAAAGTTAGGGTACACGATGGCTCTATGCACGCTGTGGACTCCAAGCCTATTGCATTCGAATTGGCAGCTAAGGAAGGATTTAAGGAAGCTGCNAAAAAAGCTGCCCCAATCCTGCTTGAACCTATCATGAAGTTGGAGGTGACTACACCAGATGAATATACCGGTTCTGTAATTGGTGACCTTAACCGACGTCGTGGTCTGGTAAAAGGCCAGGACGTCAAGTTCAACGCCGTAGTCGTTAAGGCTGAGGTTCCATTGAGTGAGATGTTTGGTTATGTTACCCAGTTGCGTACCATCACTTCAGGACGTGCATCTTCATCCATGGAATTCTCACACTTTGCTCAGGCTCCTGCCAATATCGCTTCAGACGTGATAGAAAAGGCGAAAGGTGCTGTAAAAGCGTAATTGTAAGGAAGAAATTCCTTGTCAAGATAGAAGCCTCGTTCAACCGAACGGGGCTTTTTTGATATTTTTCCATAAGTAACACTGGTTTTTGTAATTGTTATTTCCGGGTATTTATTCTTTTGAAATAATTTCATAGCTTAGATGCATGAACCTGTATTTTATTGCATTGGTTGCGCCCGAAGGAATCAGCCGAAAGGTTCTCGAATGGAAGCATTGGATGCTGGATAACTTTGGCTGTCGCGTAGCCCTGAAATCTCCGGCTCACATTACGCTGATTCCNCCTTTCAGGATGGCATCTGAGCAGGAGACTCATTTGAGGATGTATCTGGATCAGTTTGCTGACCGGCANAAAGGATTCGAAATACATTTGAAAGACTTTTCCTGGTTCGAACCTCGGGTAATCTTTGTGCAGGTGATGGACAATGAAGCGTTGTGTGAATTGCAACATCGATTGCAGACCTGTCTTATTCGGACGAAGGAAATTCCCATTCATAAGATGGAACACCGATTTACTCCCCATGTGACGATAGCCAATCGGGATCTTCAGAAACATGATTTTTACACAGCAAAGAANAAATTTTCGGAAATACAATATTGTGCTGACTGGCCGGTAGATCGATTGTCCTTACTACGACACAATGGCCTAACATGGGATATTGTACATAATGCAATATTCAAAGAAGAAGCCATTTGAATACTGATGACCATGGGATGTATTTGTTCGGCTTAAGGAAACATTGGTTTTCAGTTGACCTGACAAGATGCCCGGTCAACAGATAAGTCTGCATCTTTCTGATTTGAGTACTGGTAATTTTTGGAGGCAAGAATACAAGTTTTATTAGAAATGGGATTCTGTATATTATTGTGATAGTTATGGGTAGTAATGCTAAAAATTTGTAAAAATTGGATTCCTTGGTATTTTTAAGTTAATAAACCCTTGAAGTGAAGATATCTTATTTTCCGGCTAATTTCATTTGCCGATGATTTGAAGAGGACCATTTGCATGGATTGTCCCTTTTTCAAAATATTTTTACAAAAAATCATAAAAAATATTGCCACAATCAAAATGTTTATTACCTTTGCGCCACTTTAAAAAGAAAACCATCTTCATCTGTATTAATTAATTGAGGATATGAATCAGAAAATTAGAATTAAACTTCGTTCTTATGACCACAACTTGGTGGACGTATCTACGGAGAAAATTGTTAAGACAGTTCGCTCAAGCGGAGCTGTCGTAACGGGTCCGATTCCGCTGCCAACCGAGAANAAAATGTTTACCGTGTTGCGCTCGCCACACGTCAACAAGAAGTCTCGAGAGCAGTTTTCAATGCGTACCCACAAACGTTTGATTGAGATTTACACTCCAACGCAGAAGACAGTTGATGCTCTATCGAGGCTGGAACTTCCAAGTGGGGTAGATATCCAGGTCAAACTGACTTAAGGAATAATTTCATTTTTAATAAATAAATTGGTGGCATTGAGGACATAACTTCCTCTGTGTCTTTATTAAATAATATTGTCGTGAACGGAATTATCGGAAAGAAATTAGGCATGACCAGCGTATATGACTCAAATGGTAATTATGTTGCCTGCACAGTCATCGAAGCTGGCCCTTGTGTGGTTACACAGGTGAAGAATGTCGAAACAGACGGCTACAAAGCTTTACAGATTGCATTCGGTGATGTCAAGGCAAAGAATGTGTCCAAGCAATTGACTGGTCACTTTGCTAAAGCGGGTGCTGAACCTATGAAGACTGTTATTGAGTTGAGAGACTCTACACTGTCTAAATCTCTCGGTGAAACAGTCGAAATAGCTGATGTCCTTAGTGAAGGCGATAAGGTTGATGTATTGGGTCTCACCAAAGGTAAGGGCTTTCAGGGTGTCGTCAAGCGTCACGGTTTCGGTGGTGTCGGTCAGGCTACTCACGGTCAGCATAACAGATTGAGAGCCCCCGGTTCAGTCGGTGCGTCCTCTTATCCTTCCAAAGTATTCAAGGGTATGCGTATGGGAGGCCAGACTGGAAATACCAACGTAAAAATCAAAAACCTGAAGGTACTTAAAATATTTTCTGAGCAGAACCTTGTTCTTGTCAAAGGAGCTATCCCTGGACATAAAGGCTCTGTCGTAATCATTGAAAGTGTTAAGAAATGAAACTGGATATTCTAAATAAAACAGGGGCGTCAACCGGACGTTCATATGAATTCTCTTCCGCATTGCTCGAAGAGAAGCCAAACGAGCATGCGGTGTATCTTGCAGTTAAGGCATATCTTGCCAATCAGCGCCAGAGACACACAAAGCCAAGGAGAGAAGTGAAGTGGCTGGTTCGACACGTAAGTTACATAAACAAAAAGGCACCGGTGGCTCTCGTAAAGGTAGTATAAAGTCTGGCGTTCTGCATGGTGGTGCCAGAATCCATGGACCACGCCCTCGGGATTATAGCCAGGATCTCAACAAAAAAGTTAAGAAGGTGGCACGAAGATCTGTTCTGATCGATAAGCTGCTCAATAATAAGGTAATCATCGTTGAGGACTTTAGTTTTGATACTCCGAAGACCAAGGAATTACATAATATTTTCACCTCATTGAAGGCTGACAAGAAACCTTTACTCGTCACAGGTGAACTTAACAAGAATGTTTATTTGTCAGGACGAAACCTACCGAAGACGGATGTGACTTTTGCTGACGGTTCTCAATGTATATGATATGTTGAAAGCTGACGCGGTGATCCTGTTCGAAGGTGCAGTTGACAAGATTGTTCAATCCATTGCTTAATACTTAATCATTAGAAAAGCCATGATCCACGAAATACTCATCAAGCCGGTCATTACTGAAAAGGCAAATGACCAGTCAAATCAGGGAAAATATACCTTCGTAGTTGCGAAGAAGGCAAACAAGATTGAGATTGGTAAAGCGATCGAGAAGATGTACAATGTCAACGTTACATCAGTCAACACACACGTAATGCCTGTAAAAGTTGTTACGAGAAGTGGTCGCACAGGAGTCATGAAAGGTGTTAAGGCAGCTTATAAAAGGCCGTCGTTACCCTTGCTCCAGGTGAATCAATTGACATTTTCCAGAATCAAGAAAATTAATCACCACCTATTAAGAAATTTTAAACTGTAAGCTGTTATGCCGGTTAAGAAATATAATCCGATGACTCCGGGAACCCGTTATAGAGTGGGAAATGCTTTTGCTGAAATCACGACGGATACTCCCGANAAATCCCTGATCGCTGATTTGAANAAAACAGGTGGTCGTAACCATGATGGTAAGATGACCTTACGTCAGCGAGGAGGTGGTCATAAGCGGAGATACCGTATCATCGACTTTAAGCGTAATAAAGATGGAATACCTGCTAAAGTTGCTTCCATTGAGTATGATCCGAACAGGACTGCATTTATCGCACTTTTGAATTATGTCGATGGTGANAAACGTTACATTATTGCTCCAAAAGGTTTGAAAGTCGGTGATACCGTGATAAGCGGTACCGGCGTTGCTATCGAACCGGGTAATGCACTGATGTTGAAGGATATTCCATTAGGTGCTGAAGTACATGCAATCGAGTTGCAACCCGGTAAAGGTGCAGCTATTGCCAGAAGTGCCGGCTCATACGCTTTGGTGGTAAACAAAGAAGAGCGATTTGCTGTCATCAAATTGCCTTCCGGCGAGGTCAGACGTATCCTTCTTACTTGTAAGGCTACAGTTGGAATTGCATCAAACCAGGATCACAGTTTGCTCGTATTCGGTAAGGCTGGTCGTAAGGCTTGGATCGGAAGACGACCAAGAGTAAGNGGTGTTGCAATGAACCCGGTTGACCACCCGATGGGAGGTGGTGAAGGTCGCGCTTCAGGAGGTCATCCGATATCGCGAACCGGAATCATGGCTAAAGGTCAGAAAACAAGAAATCCAAATAAGAAAAGCTCTGCTTTGATTATTTCAAGACGAAAATCTAAATAATAACCGAAATCTGAAATATTAGCATTATGGCTAGATCATTAAAGAAAGGTCCTTACGTTCACTATTCACTNCCTCGAAAAATCAGAAAAGCGAAGGAGTCTTCCAANAAATCTGTGATTAAGACCTGGTCCAGAGCATCAATGATTATCCCCGATATGGTGGGCGAAACCATTGCTGTTCATAATGGTAAGACTTTTGTTCCTGTCTATGTAACTGAAAACATGGTAGGACATAAACTGGGAGAATTTTCTCCGACACGTAACTTCAGAGGTCACGGAGGTAAGAAGAAATAATTTTTAATAATAGAAAGTTGGCTTTTCTAAATAAAATATAATGGAAGCACAAGCTAAATATCGAAATATCAAAGGATCAGAGCGTAAGATGCGTCTGGTTGTTGATACCATCAGAGGCAAAAACGTTGGCCAGGCTCTCGCAATTTTGAAGCATACCCAACGCTCTTCAGCACATTCAGTATACAAGACCTTATTGTCAGCAGTTGCCAATTGGGAGCAAATGACCGGAATCGAATCGGGTGCTGACAGCCATGGACTATATGTCAAGACTGCATTCGTTGACGGTGCCGGCATGTTGAAGAGATTCCAGCCTGCACCACACGGTAGAACNCACAGAATCCGAAAGCGATCATGCCATCTGACAATTGTTGTCGATAGCAAAGTTCCAGTTGAAAATTAATACCATAATTAAATTTAAATAACCTTATTCATGGGTCAAAAGACAAGTCCGGTAGGTAATAGATTGGGAATCATCAGAGGATGGGATTCCAATTGGTTCGGTGGAAAAGATATGGCTGCCAAGGTGGTAGAGGATGAGCAAATCAGAAATTACATGAGCGCNCGTATACCGAAAGGTGGCATTGCTAAAATAGTAATAGAACGGCAAATCAAAAGAATTACGGTAACTATTCATACTTCCCGCCCGGGTATCATCATCGGTAAAGGAGGACAGGAAGTCGACCGAATCCGCGAAGAGTTGAAGAAACTAACCGGAAAGGACGTTCAGATCAATATTCACGAAATCCGTAAGCCTGAGCTGGACGCTGCTATCGTCGGTGAGACCATTGCAAAGCAGATTGAATCTCGTATCAATTATAAGCGTGCGACAAAGATGGCTATCCAATCCACAATGCGTGCAGGAGCAGAGGGAATCAAGGTCAGATTGTCCGGAAGATTGAATGGCGCTGAAATGGCTCGTTCGGAAGAGTTCAAAGAAGGCAGGACACCATTGCATACATTCCGGGTGGATATCGATTATTGTATATCTGTTGCAGAAACAGTATATGGATTGATTGGTATTAAAGTGTGGATCTGTAAGGGTGAAGTCCTAGGACGCCGAGATATCATGATTCATCAGGTAGAAGATAAGAAAGCTGGTGGACATGGTGGTGGCCGTGGAGACCGTGGAGGTGACAGAGGAGGAGATAGAGGCGGCAACCGGGGCGATAAACGAGGCGGCAGCAGAAATTTTAAATCTAAAAGACAGTAAATAAAGATTTTTGATGTATCTTTGCACCTCGTTTGAGGAAAGTAAATACAACTATCTTTTAACCAGCGAATTATAAAGAAAGACGTACCATGTTACAACCAAAAAGAACTAAATACAGAAAGCAACATAAAATGAATCCGAAGGGTGTTGCACACAAAGGTAGTACGATATCTTTCGGGTCAATAGCTCTTAAAGCAGTGACCGGCGGACGTCTGACTGCACGTCAGATTGAATCAGCCAGGATTGCTATGACTCGCTATATGAAAAGGGAAGGAAAGGTGTGGATCAGGATTTTCCCTGATAAGCCGATCACCAANAAACCTTTGGAAGTTCGTATGGGTAAGGGTAAAGGTCCCGTGGATCATTATGTTGCAGTGGTTAAGCCGGGTAGAATTCTCTTTGAAATGGACGGAGTCTCTCCGGAAGTTGCTACTGAGGCACTCAGATTGGCAGCACAGAAGTTGCCTGTTTTGACCAAAACTATCTTGAGGACAGATATTCGTATTGCTTAATTTTGAAACCAGCACTATATCATGGCAAACAAACAATATAAAGAGATCCAGAATCTGGCAGACAACGAACTGGTTGAGAAATTGGCCCAGACACAGTTGGATTTGACCAAAGCCAGATTTGATCAGACTATCACAGGCAATGTTTCTCAGAAAGATATCAGAGAATCCAGGAAAGTGATTGCTCATATTCAGACTGAAATCCGCAGTAGGGAATTGGCTCAGATGACTGAAAGTCAACTGGCTAAGAGGTCCAGAATCAGAAATAGAAGAAAATAATAACCACCGGTTAAATAAATTTTAAAGTATCCTTTGATATGGAACAAATTGTAAGAAAAGCCAGAAAAGAGAGGATTGGAAAAGTAACCTCCAATAAAATGGACAAATCCATCTCTGTTATGGTCGAAAGAAGAATCAAACACCCATTATACGGTAAATTCGTTAAGAAATCCAATTCATTTATGGCTCATGATGAGAAAAATGAATGCCAGATTGGAGATATCGTAAAAATTATGGAAACACGTCCTCTATCTAAGAATAAGAGATGGAGACTGGTGGAAATTATCGAAAAAGCGAAGTAATTTAATAACAGGAATAATCTTTATTTGTCATGATACAGACGGAATCAAGACTAAATGTGGCGGACAACAGCGGGGCGAAGGAAGTTCTTTGCATCCACGTCCTCGGCGGCTCGACCCGCAGATATGCTTCTATCGGAGACAAGATCGTTGTTTCGGTCAAGCAGGCTTCTCCGGGAGGCATTAANAAAGGTACAGTTTCAAAAGCTGTTATCGTAAGAACAAAAAAGGAAATTAGACGTGCTGACGGTTCGTATATCCGTTTTGATGATAATGCCGTAGTTCTTTTAAACAATCAGGATGAGCCACGCGGTACGCGTATATTTGGTCCTGTTGCAAGAGAATTGCGGGATAAGGATTACATGAGGATTATTTCATTGGCTCCTGAGGCGCTCTAAATATTTAANGTCATGAGTAGAAAGACAGTTAACAATCAAAAGCGTTTCGCTCCTAAATTGCATATCAAAAAAGGAGATGAAGTTTTGATCATTGCCGGCAAGGAAAAAGGCAATAAAGGCTTCGTCACTGAAGTACTGGTAAAACAGAACCGTGCAATTGTCGAAGGACGCAATATAGCCAGAAAACATACTAAGCCTCAGCAGGACCAGCCGGGCGGTATCGAAGATGTCGCTCTGCCTATTCATATCTCCAACCTTATGGTTGTGGACAAGAAAGGCAACCCCAGCAGAATTGGCCGTAAGGAAGAGGATGGCAAATTGGTAAGATATTTTAAAAAATCNAGGAGAAACTATTAAAAGATGAGTTATATTCCACGATATAAGACCAAGTATAAGGACGAAGTTGTTCCAAAACTGATGGAGGAATTCAAATATACATCAGTGATGCAGGTGCCTCGTCTTGAAAAGATATGTATCAACCAGGGATTGGGTGATGCGGTGGCAGATAAGAAGGTGGTTGATAATGCTCAGGCTGACCTGACAACCATTTCAGGACAAAAGGCGGTTGTTACTAAAGCCCGCAAATCCGTCTCCAACTTTAAGTTGAGAGAAGGTATGCCGATCGGTGTACGCGTGACATTGCGCAACAATAGAATGTACGAATTCCTGGATCGTCTTATTTCAATATCCCTGCCTCGGGTTAGGGACTTCAAAGGAGTCAATGACAAGAGTTTCGATGGCCGTGGTAACTATACTATGGGCATCACAGAACAGATTATCTTTCCGGAGATAGACATCGACAAAATCGCCAAAGTACTTGGTATGGATATCACATTCGTTACTACAGCAAAGACGGATAAGGAAGCTCACGCTTTGTTGTCAGCATTGGGAATTCCATTTAAAAATAATAATAAAGACAAATAATATTTCAGGATGGCAAGAAAATCAGTTATAGCACGCGAGCGAAAAAGAGAACGCATGGTTGCTAAATACGCCGAGAAAAGAAAACAACTGAAAGAAGCAGGAGATTATGATGCTTTGGACAAGATGCCACGCAATTCTAATTCGATCAGGTTGCACAACCGTTGTAAATTGACGGGTCGACCAAAAGGTTATATGCGTGACTTCGGTATCTGCAGGGTAATGTTTAGGAAAATGGCTCTGGATGGCAAGATTCCTGGTATAACGAAATCCTCCTGGTAACAATATTCCCATAAATTAATTATAGCAAACTAAATTATAATAGAATGGCTCTGAATGATCCAATAGCAGATTACCTGACCAGAATCAGAAACGCTCAACAAGCCGGACACAGAATTGTGGAGATTCCCTCTTCCAAAATGAAGAAGAAAATCACTGAAATCCTGTATGAAAATGGCTATATCCTGAAGTATACCTTTGATGATGCTGCCGGTAAGCAAGGTATTATAAAGATTGCACTTAAATATAATGAGGCAACTAAAAAGCCTGTTATTCAGGAGCTCAAGAGGGTAAGTCGACCGGGATTGCGACAATATCGTCACTGCGAAGAATTACCACGAGTTATCAATGGTCTGGGTATCGCTATCATCTCTACATCACACGGTCTGCTGACTGATAAGCAGGCAAGGCGACAGAATGTCGGTGGTGAAGTTGTTTGCTTTATTAGCTAATTTTTTGAGAAAGAAAGAAATAATTAATTATGTCAAGAATTGGTAAAGCTCCCATTACGATCCCGAAAGGAGTGGAGTTTAATGTTGATAAGTCAAATGTAATTACTGTTAAAGGTCCTAATGGTACCCTTACCAGGAAGTTTGACGCTGATATGATCTTTAAGACTGAAGATGGAGTATTGACTGTTGAAAGACCTACCGACTCCAAGCGTCACCGCTCTGTTCACGGACTGAGCCGCGCNCTTCTCAATGGTATGGTGGAAGGCGTATCTAGCGGTTTTACCAAGAAAATGGAACTTGTAGGTGTCGGTTACAGAGCGAATAATACCGGACAACTACTTGAGCTTGCACTCGGTTTCTCACATCCTATCATGTTCCAACTTCCTGATGAAGTGAAAGTGGAGACNAAAAATGAGAAGGGTATGCCACCTACTATCATACTTAATAGCTTTGACAAGCAATTGATCGGTCAGGTTGCAGCCAAGATTCGCTCATTTAAGAAACCTGAACCCTATAAAGGAAAGGGTGTTCGATTTGCCGGAGAAGTTTTACGCAGAAAAGCTGGAAAAACTGCAGGTAAGAAATAAAATCCGTTTAATTCTCTATATCATTAGATATGAAAAAGACAAAAGAAGAATCCAGATCGCGGATTCATTACAGAATCAGAAAGAAAGTTGCAGGTTCAGCTGAACGACCACGATTAAGCGTGTTTCGTAGCAACAAAGCTATCTATGCTCAGTTGGTTGATGACACCAATGGTAATGTATTGACTTCAGCGTCTTCTGCTCTGTTGGAAACTAAATCAGATAATAAGGTCGAACAGGCTAAAGCTGTTGGCAAATTGATTGCAGAAAAAGCCAAGGATAAGAATATCGACTCGGTGGTTTTTGACCGTAGCGGTTATTTGTATCACGGTAGAGTGAAAGCATTAGCAGAAGGAGCNCGCGAAGGCGGTTTGAATTTTTAAATTTATTAGCTAAAGAATAATGGCAAAACAACCACAAAATAGAATGCGTCCAGTTGACGCCGAATTGAAGGACAAACTTGTAGTTGTCAACCGGGTTGCAAAAGTAACAAAGGGTGGACGTACATTTAGCTTTGCTGCCATCGTAGTGGTAGGTGATGGACAAGGTACGGTCGGACAAGGACTGGGTAAGGCAAGGGATGTATCTGATGCAATTGCCAAGGCGATTGACGATGCCAAGAAAAATCTGATTACCTTCCCAATACTGAAAGGTACCATACCCCATCCTCAAAAGGGGAAATTTGGAGCAGGAAAGGTGTTGATCAGACCTGCAGCAGATGGTACCGGTGTGATCGCCGGAGGTTCCATGAGAGCTGTACTGGAGATCGCAGGAGTACACAACGTATTGGCCAAGTCACAGGGTAGCTCCAATCCTCATAACGTTGTAAAGGCAACGATTGATGCATTATCCAAATTAAGAGATCCTCATACGGTTGCTCAGCAAAGAGGAATCACCGTCAAGGAATTGTTCAGTGGTGAATTTGAAAAATAATTGAATCATGGGAAAGTTGAAAATAACTCAGGTCAAAAGTACAATTGACCGTAATAAAAGACAAAAAGCAACCATTGAAGCATTAGGTATCAAGAAGGTTTACCGTTCGGTAGTCCACGAAGATACACCTGCCATCCAGGGTATGATCAGAGCGGTAGCTCACCTGGTGAAAGTGGAAGAAGTAAAATAATATTTACATAATTAAGTAAATTATTCCGATGGAATTAAATAATCTAAGACCGGCAAAAGGTTCGAACAAGTCAGGTAAAAGAATTGCCAGAGGGCAGGGAAGCGGTAGAGGCGGTACTGCCACTCGTGGTCATAAGGGAGATAAGGCACGAACAGGTTTCAAAAACAAGCGCGCTCATGAAGGTGGACAGATGCCTCTTCAGATGCGACTTCCTAAGTTCGGTTTCAAGAATGTCAATCGGGTGGATTATGTCGGTATCAACGTAAGCACACTGGAGGCTTTGGCTGAAATACACAATGTAACTGAGATCAACTTTGATTTTCTGACCTCTAAGAAGGTAATAAAGAAGTCTGAGAAGTTCAAGATTCTGGGTGCAGGNGAGTTGTCCAAAGCACTAACCGTATCAGCACATTCTGCCTCCAAAGCTGCACAGGATAAAATTACCGCTGCCGGAGGAACATTCACAACCATTTAATATACGAAGCCCTGAATAACCTTAGGGAGATCATTTAAATATTAAGATTAAGGATGAAAAGATTTATCAACACTTTNAAAAATATTTGGGCCATCAAGGAGCTAAGAAATCGTATTCTTTATACGCTTCTACTGCTTTTGGTCTTTAGAGTGGGGTCTTTTATAGTATTGCCGGGTGTCGCATCAGGAGTGTTGACCGATGTCGCGAATAGCAGAAGCGCTAATGACCTGTTAGGATTGATTAATATCTTTACCGGTGGAGCCTTCAACCAGGCTTCAATCATGGCCCTCGGTATCATGCCTTATATCACAGCCTCGATTATTATTCAGGTTTTGGGTTTTGCCGTTCCCTATTTCCAACGTTTGCAGCAGAAGGAAGGTGAATCCGGTAGAAAGAAGTTGAATCAAATTACCAGAGTATTGACCGTTGCTATTACATTGGTGCAGGGTGGTGCCTACCTTACTTATCTAAAAGGCATAGGAGCTATCTCGCCTCAGGTTTCTCTGGCAATTTTCTGGGGTGCCAATATCTTAATCCTCACTACAGGTACCATCTTTGCCATGTGGCTTGGCGAAAAGATTACCGATAAAGGTATCGGAAACGGTGTTTCCATCTTAATTATGGTCGGTATCCTTTCCAGATTGCCTCAGGCATTGGGCTTTGAATTTACAGCTCAGATGGCATCAGGTGGATTGATTATGTTTATTCTTGAATTGGCAGCTATGTTTGTGGTTACTATGTTTACCATCCTGGTCGTTCAAGGAGTCAGGAAAATTCCGCTTCAGTTCCCAAAGAAAGCGATCGGTGGCGGAAGTATGGCAGCCGGAAACAGGGATTATATTCCGATTAAAGTGAATGGCTCAGGTGTAATGCCAATTATCTTTGCACAGGCACTGATGTTTTTGCCTGCTATCGTCGCCCAGTACCTGGTTGGTACAGAAGATACCGGCACGGCCACCCACAGCATTATTCGGGCATTGAATGATAACTATTCATTCTCTTACAACCTGATATATTTTATACTAATCATAGTATTTACCTATATATATACTGCTTTGTTGATTAATCCTCAACAATACGCCGAATACCTGAAAAGATCCAATGCCTATATACCTGGTGTAAAACCGGGCAAGGACACAGAAGATTATATCGATGCTATTACATCCAAGATTACNTTTCCGGGATCTATTGTATTGGGCATCATAGCTGTGCTTCCGGCAATTGCGGTACAATTTGGTGTCAATCCATCATTTGCATTGTATTTCGGTGGTACATCACTTTTGATTAATGTTGCTGTAATTTTGGACACATTAACACAGATAGAAAGTCATCTCTTGATGAGAAAGTATGATGGTTTGGTTGCTTCCGGTAAACTTCAGGGAAGGGGATCCGGCGGAATACAAATTGGATCCTATTACTGATGAAACACCGGGATACCGGAATGATCGGATTTTCTGAAGTGAAATCAATTAATACATTTTAACTTCGGACTCATGTTTAAACCCAGAGTTAAAGCAAAGAGTGCCGAAGAGATTGTCAAGATACAAGAAAGCTGCACGATAGTTGTTAAGGCCCTTGCCCATGTAGCATCGATCATAAGGCCCGGAGTGTCCGGGAAGTTTTTGGACAAAGAAGCAGAAACACTCATCAATGACCTGGGCGGCAAGCCTGCATTCAAAGGGTATAATGGGTTTCCTGCTTCTTTGTGTATTTCAGTGAATGATGCCGTAGTACATGGAATACCCAGGGATAAGGAGTTGCAGGAAGGTGATGTGGTGTCGGTTGATTGCGGGGCGGTGATGAATGGATATTTTGGAGACTCCGCATATACTTTTGCCCTGGCACCTGTCAGCGACGACATTACTAAATTACTGCGTATCACGAATGAATCCCTGTATAAGGGTGTAGAGCAGGCAAGAGTAGGAAATCGTATCGGTGATATAGCCTTTTCGATTCAGGAATATACCGAGATAAAGCACGGTTATGGTGTCGTAAGNGAGTTGGTGGGCCATGGTATCGGNAAAAATCTCCACGAAGCACCTGATGTGCCGAACTTTGGACGAAGGGGGAACGGATTGTGCCTGGAAGAAAACTGGACCATTGCAATCGAACCGATGATCAATATGGGTACAAAGCATGTCTATCAGGCTCCGGATCGCTGGACCATACTCACTAAGGATGGCAAGCCTTCAGCCCACTTCGAACATACAGTAGCAGTGAAGCCTCAAGGTGGTATGATACTGTCAGGTCACAGACCGATTGTGGAAGAAATNAAAAATAACCCAAATATTGTGAATATTTCAGAAAATATTTAGATATTTGCACTCCGAAAAAAGGACGTATGTCAAAACAGGATATAATCAAGCAGGACGGTATTATTGAGGAGGCGTTGTCAAACGCCATGTTCAGGGTACGCCTTGAGAATGATCATCAGATTTTGGCTACCATTTCGGGAAAAATGAGAATGCACTATATACGTATTCTGCCCGGTGATAAGGTTTCTGTGGAGATGTCTCCATATGATTTGTCCCGTGGAAGAATCATTTATAGATATAAATAATTAAAATTTTGACTGATGAAAGTTAGAGCATCAATTAAAAAAGATCTGCGGATTGCAAGATTGTCAGAAGAAAGGGTAAGTTGTATGTAATCAACAAAAAGAACCCTAAGTTTAAACAAAGACAAGGATAATATTTAGCAATTATAATATAGTAATTATATGGCTCGTATAGCAGGAGTTGATTTACCNAAAAACAAAAGGGGTGTCATCGCCCTTACTTATATTTTTGGCATAGGCCGTTCACTGGCTGGTAAGGTGCTTGCGCAGGCAGGTGTGAGTGAAGATACTAAAGTTATTGACTGGACAGATGATAATATCAAGACCATCTCCAGAATTGTCAATGATGAACACAAGACGGAAGGCCAGTTGAGGTCTGAAGTGCAGCTTAATATCAAGCGATTGATGGATATTGCCAGTTACCGTGGTCTGCGCCATCGTAAAGGCTTGCCATTGAGAGGCCAGAGAACTAAGAATAACTCCAGAACACGTAAAGGAAGACGTAAAACTGTTGCTAACAAGAAGAAGGCAACCAAATAATAATAAATAACATTGTTTTTATAGCTTATCATTATGGCTAAAGCACAAAAGAAAGTAAAGAAAAGAAAAGTTAAAGTCGAGTCTGAAGGACTGGCTTATATTCAGGCAAGCTTTAATAACCTGATTATTTCTTTGACCAACAGACAAGGAGAAGTGATTTCCTGGGCATCTGCCGGTAAGGCCGGGTTCAGAGGGTCTAAAAAGAACACTCCTTACGCTGCACAAGTCGCAGCTACTGATGCAGGCAAAGTGGCTTATGATGCAGGGCTTAGAAACGTTGAGGTGTATGTCAAGGGACCTGGAGCGGGAAGAGAATCCGCTATCAGAGCCATCGATGGAGCGGGTATTAAGGTTACCAGGATTTTTGACGTAACNCCCATCCCACACAATGGATGCCGCCCTCCTAAGAAAAGAAGAGTTTAATCACTATTATTTTATAAAGTAGAACTATATTATGGCAAGATATACAGGTCCTGCAACCAAGAAGGCAAGAGCTTTTGGTGAGGCTATTTACGGGCCGGATAAGGCCTTTGATAAGAANAAATATGCTCCCGGCCAGCATGGTGCTTCCAGAAAGAGAAGGCAAAAGTCTGATTATGCACTTCAATTGATGGAAAAACAAAAGGCAAAATATACCTATGGTGTATTGGAGCGTCAGTTTAGAAATACATTCACCAAAGCTGCCAGAAAAGGCGGTGTGACCGGTACCGTGTTACTACAATTCCTTGAATCCAGACTGGACAATGTTGTTTACAGGATGGGAATCGCCAGTACACGTCGGGAAGCTCGTCAGTTGGTCTCACATAGACATGTTGTAGTTAATGGCGTTGTAACAAATATTCCATCCTTCCATGTCAGACCCGGAGATGTTGTCGAGGTAAAAGGTAAATCCAGAGGTATGGATATCATCCTTTCCAATGTCAAATCCAAGCATGACCACCGTAAATATGCCTGGATTGAATTCAATCCTGAACGTATGGAAGGAAAGTTCCTGGCTTATCCTGAAAGAGAGCAAATTCCTGAAAACATCAATGAACAGTTGATCGTCGAATTGTATTCCAAGTAATTTTGTATTCTTTTATCAAGTCTTTTCTTCATCTATAGATTTTTCAAAATGAGTATATTAAATTTTCAAAAACCTGATAAAATTATACTTCAAAAATCCACTGACTTCGATGGTGTTTTTGAATTTAAACCGTTGGAACCGGGCTTCGGTCAGACAATCGGTAACTCATTGAGAAGAGTACTCCTCAACTCTCTGGAAGGTTTCGCTATTTCAGCAATCAGAATTGGCGGTGTTGACCACGAATTTTCAACCATTCCCGGAGTTGTAGAAGATGTCATTGAGATCATCCTGAATCTTAAGCAGGTCCGTTTGAAGCTGCAAATGAAGGATGAAGATATTCAAAACGANAAAATTTACCTCACTCTCCGCGGTAAGGAACAATTCCTTTCCGGTGACATTGAACAGTTTACCAATGTGTTCAAAGTGATGAACCCGGATCTGCTTATTTGTCAGATGGAACCCAGTGTTACATTGGAGATTGAATTGACCATCACAAAAGGCCGGGGATATGTCGCCGCGGACGAACAACCGGAGCGTGAAAGTGTCATAGGTGTAATTCCTGTGGATTCTATTTATACTCCGGTTAAGAATGTAGCTTACCAGGTTTCCAATACAAGGGTAGGACAACGTACAGACTATGAGAAGTTGACCATCGAGGTGAAGACAGATGGTACAATACATCCGGAGGATGCAGTGAAGGAGGCTTCAAGGATTTTGATCCAGCATCTGATGCTCATTACAGATGAAAATATTTCATTTGATGATGCTGCTAAAGGTGAGGAAGATGTTGTCGATGAACATATCCTGCACATGCGTAAGTTGTTGAAGACTTCTCTGGAGGATCTGGATCTGTCGGTAAGAGCTTACAACTGTCTGAAAGCTGCCAAAATCAATTCCCTGGGTGAAATGGTACAATATGAAACGCATGAATTACTGAAGTTCCGCAATTTTGGTAAGAAGTCTTTGGTCGAGATCGAAGAATTACTTTCTACAAAAGGACTGCACTTTGGTATGGACCTTTCCAAATACAAGCTGGAAGAAGAATAATTTAATCTATAAAATTGCAAATTACCGGTGCCTATTGCCCGGTGTTGCGAAGCTAAACATTTGAAAAATGAGACACGGTAACAAAGTCAATGCCCTTGGGCGTACTAAATCACATCGGGATGCAGTAATGAAAAACATGGCATCTTCCCTGATCGAGCATAAGAGGATTAACACTACATTGGCCAAGGCAAAGGCTTTGAGAGGTTACCTCGAACCGCTTATCACAAAATCTAAGAATAATAATACACACTCCCGCAGGGTAGTGTTTTCGTACCTTCAGAATAAAAGTGCTGTCGATACACTTTTCTCTGATATCAGGGAGAAAATTGGCGACAGACCGGGTGGTTATCTCAGAATTATCAAACTAGGAGGTAGAAGTCACGATAATGCCGAAATGGCGATGATTGAATTCGTTGATTATAACAGCATTTATAATCCGAATGAATCTCTTGATGGAAAGGCGAAGAGTAAAACAAGAAGAAGCCGTAAGAAGTCTTCCGGTGTCAAACAAGCTGAATCGGCTGCTCCGACCGAGGAATTGGTAGAAATTACTGAAAATCCGGTTGAGGAAGCTCCGGTATCGGATGATGTTGTTGAAACAGCGCAAACAGAAGAGGAAGTTGTTACAGCAGAAACTACGGAAGCGCCTGTTGAGCCTGCGGACGAAACTCCCGCTCCGGATGCTGAAGAGAATAAGGAAGTGTGATTAAGATAACATATTGATTGAAAGGCCCGGATATTCCGGGCTTTTTTGTTGCCCGTTGATAGTTGAAAACAGTTTTGTAATTTCGGTTTTATAAATGGGAAATAGACAAATGATCAATTTACTTAGCGATACCGTAACGAAGCCGGACAGGCCAATGCTCGAGGCGATGATGGCAGCTGAAGTCGGTGATGATGTCTTTGGTGAAGACCCTACCGTCAATGCACTGGAGGAGAGGATGGCAGGAACTTTTGGCATGGAAGCTGCTTTGTTTTGCCCGTCCGGGACTATGTCCAATCAGATAGCTATTAAGGTGCATACACGCCCCTTGGACGAATTGATTTGCGATCACTATTCTCATGTTTTTCTCTACGAAATGGGCGGTTACGCTTTCAACAGTGGAATTGCGGTCAACCCCCTTGCCGGACGATTCGGAAAGTTGACTGCCGGGCAGATCGAACAGGCAATCAAGCCGGCTGAGGATTGGCTTCCAAGGACTAAATTGGTCGTACTGGAGAATTCTACGAATAAAGGAGGCGGTAATTTTTATACCAATGCGGAGATTGAGCCAATCAGTGTACTGTGTCACCGTAAGGGCCTGGCGTTGCATTTGGATGGAGCCAGGATATTCAATGTGTTGGTGGAGACCGGGGACTCACCTGCGGCTGTCGGTGCCTTGTTTGATTCTATTTCGGTTTGTTTGTCCAAAGGTCTTGGTGCACCTGTAGGTTCCGTACTCATGGGTAACAGGGATTATATCAGGGAGGCAAGACGTATCCGGAAAGTTTTGGGAGGAGGTATGCGCCAGGCCGGTTATCTGGCTGCTGCCGGCATTTATGCACTTGATAATAATATTCCTCAGCTCAAAATTGATAATCAAAGAGCAGCAGAGATAGGCCGNTTTTTGAGTCAACAGGCCTATGTACAGGAAGTACTTCCGGTCCGTACGAATATTGTTATATTTGAACTTGCTGAAAACCTGTCAGCCGATACATTCCTCCAAACATTGGATTCAATAGGTATTAAGGCTTCGCCCTTCAGTGCAACAAGTATCAGATTCGTTTTTCACAGAGATATCACACAGGAGCAATACGATGCTATCATTCCTTCCCTTAGCCGGATTACTGCATGACGATGCTTCCCTCGGACATTTCGATGACGCGATCGCACCTTGCAGCGAGCAAAGGGCTGTGAGTTACCAGGATGAAAGTTAATTCATATTCTGTCCTGAATTTGAGGATGAGGTCATGAAGCTCATTGGCCGATTTTTCATCCAGATTGCCGGTTGGTTCATCAGCCAGGATAAGTTTGGGTTGATTGATAAGCGCTCTTGCAAAGGCAACACGTTGCTGCTCCCCACCTGATAATTCCTTGGGTTTGTGATGAAGCCGGTGAGAAAGGTTTAGATGGTCCAGTAACTCCATTGCCCGGGTTTCCGCAATATTCCGATCCGTCTTTTTGATGTATGCCGGAATACAGACATTTTCCAGAGCAGTAAATTCAGGTAGCAGATGATGGAACTGGAAGATAAACCCCAGCGAATTGTTTCTGAATTCTGATAATTTATTACTGGATAATTTATTCAGGTTGCGGCCTTCAAAGAGTATATTCCCCTCGTCAGGTTGTTCTAAGGTACCTGTGATGTGCAATAAGGTACTCTTGCCCGCACCGCTTTTACCGACAATGGCTACAACCTCGCCTTTTCCAACACTAAAGGAGACATCATTCAATACATGGACATTGCCAAATGACTTATGGATATGCTCAGCTTCTATCATGACAGGACGGTGTTCTATTTTTCTGAATGATTGGATTCCATATTAATTTCATTCATCTCATCCTGTACTTTCTCTTTGGACAGGAATCTGCCTTCATTGTCGAATTCCAACCTGTCTCCTGCGATGATAATTCGGTAAGTTATTGCCTTGGTGGCATCTCTGGCTTTGATGATGCTATCAGATACATCATCCGGATAGTTTTNTCTTAAATAATGATTGACACTGAAGGNGAGTTCTTCGTTATTTACCGATACCTCAGATGATATCATTCTTCCTTTTTCGTGAAATATCGCCATTCCTTTTTGATCATCATATTCAAAATTGACAATATAGAGGGAATCTGCCTTTTCCCAACTGGCTCTTTTATTTCCCTTGAATTGCTTATCCAATGCAGTAATGATCCTGGGAGGAACATCCTTGGTTTTGAGCTTCTGACCCCAGCCCGCCTGAACGATTAATAAGCTGATTGTGAATAGGATAAATTTACGCCTCATTTGTTTGATTTTTATTTGTATATTACAATATGCCCCGGTGATTATAGAAATGAGCAGGGACGAATGAAAATACCTCCCTGCCCTTTTTCTATTGTTATGGTTTGATTAAGGGGAAATCCTTTTCATCATAACCAAAGATATCCTTCAAGGTCAAAACTTTTACATTGCCATACTTCTTGAGTTCTTCAACCTTAATCTTGTCTTTGCTGCCCATGACACCGATATTCCACTTTTGATTTTTGAAGTGATTTTCGTGGAATGCCTTAAGTTCAGCCATAGTCACTGAACCGATATTTTTATAAATATCTTTTCTGATATCGTAGTTTAATCCTTTGTTCAAAGCTGTCTCATAGGCAAACAAGATTCCCTCCTTATTGATTCTTTGAGTCTGAATCTCGGTAAGGATGGCTTTTTTGCACAAATCCCATGACTTTGTAAGTTCAGGCATATTATGGAGGAGATTGTTGATTGCCTCCATGGCATCATTGAACTTATCGGCCTGTGTCCCTACATAGAATGTCGCATCAAATGGTTTATTCTTCTTATTAGGTACACCAAAGCGACTGTATGCAGAGTAGGCCAGAGNCCTTGATTCGCGAATATCCTGAAATACGATGGATGCCATGCCGCCTCCATAATATTCGTTGAAAGCTCGTGCCATGGTCTCCAGTTTTGGATCGTATTTTTCTTCATTTGCCTTGTAGTTGATGTCGGCCTGAACCATGTCATAATCCACAAAATAAACAGTATTTTCGGGCGATGGTGCCGGAGTAAATTCCATGCCTTTTGGTGCAGGCTTAAGCATCGATGTGGTTTTATGCCGTGCTGCCATTGATTTCGTCAAATCGTTGAGTGGTCGGGCGCCATAATACATGATTCTATGTTCTAAGCCGGCATTGGTTTTGATAATGGCAACCAGTTCTTCGGCAGTGATCTGACGTAATTGCGCATTGGTCAAGGTACTGTTGAATGGGTTTTTGGCTCCATATTTCAGATAATTTTGAAGTCCGCTATAGAGGATGGTTTCCTTGTTGAGCAGATTATCCTGCCTTGCCTTGATTTGATTATTGATCAATTTGGCCAATGCAGCCTTGTCAGGCTTTGGATTATTCAAAAGGTCCTCGATAATTTCTATGCCCTTGTCAAAATTTTCTTCAAGACCGGTCAGGTAGATATTCATTTCTTCCTGGCCAACACTGACTCCCCAGTTCAACCCCAGATTGTACAATTCCTTGTTGATTTGTGAATTGGATCGGGTGGTCGAGCCGATATAGTTCAGATAGTTCATGGCCAGATCCAGCTTTGGATTGGCATTGGTGCCGTAATCGTATTTGTAATAGACACTGAATAATTGATTCTGTTGATTAGGGACATACCATAGCGGTATTCCCTTTTTCAAGGTAGATTTCTGTACGTCCTTATCAAAATCCAGGAAGCGGGGCTGGATCTCAGATACGGGTGCTTCTACAATGGACTTTAAAAAGTCGGATTGTGCATCCCGATTCAGTTCGACTGGATGGATTTCCGGCTTCACTACCTTTGGTACATCGCTGTTGCCTGTCTTTTTGTAGATAACAGTATAGTTGTTTTGGAACCATTTGGCTGCAAATCTCATGATATCAGCCTTTGTGATTTTGGACATCACATTCAAATCGTTGAGGAAATCGACCCAGGGGCGACCCGTGACGAAGGACTCATGCAGCAGGAAGGCTGTATTAGTTGCCTTCTCAGTGCCTCGGATGAGATCCAGTTTCATGTTGTTGACAGTACCTTGTATGATGGTGGTGTCAAATTCACCTCTTTTCAATTTGTTGATTTCCTCCAGGAAAAGATCTTTTACCTGATCAAGACTTTGGCCATCTTTCGGTTTGCCCTGCATCCAGAATATTCCATGATCCTTCAACAGATAGGTAAACGCATATCCTTCCAGAATTTNTTGGTCGATGACCAGATCCTTATCGATTAAGCCACTTTTACCATTATATAGGATAGAGGAAACTAGATTTGCGATGGGGGCTTCTTTCTCCAATGCTCCGGNGAGACGGTAGCCGATTGCAACTTTTTCTTCATCCGGACTATAGACTGTAATTTTTGTTGTAGTATCTACATCGTCCTCGGCCTGAAATGCAAAACCGGGGGCGTTTTTGGCTGGCATATTGCCAAAATACTTTTCCACCATGGCAATGGTGGCATCGGGGTCCAGATCGCCTGCGAGGATGATGGCCATGTTGCCGGCGACGTAATACTTGTTGTAATAATTCCTGATTTCTTTGAGCGAAGGATTTTTCAGATGTTCGATGGTACCGATGGTTGTCTGAGTGCCGTATGGATGCTTCTTAAACAATGATCCAAACATGGCTTCGAAGATCTTTTCATCTCCATTGTCCAGTGAAATATTCTTTTCTTCATAGACTGCCTCCAACTCAGTATGGAACAATCTCAAAACCGGATTGCGGAATCTTTCCTGTTGTACTTTCAGATATTTTTCCAGATTATTGGATGGAAAGCTCTCCATATAGGTTGTATTCTCAAAACTCGTGAAAGCATTGGTCATCCGAGAACCTATATCCGACATCATTTTGTCATATTCATTGGCTATTGCATATTTTGAAGCTACATTGCTTACGCTGTCTATGCGGTGATAGATTGCTTTCCGCTCAGCTTCATCCGTTGTTTTCCCATACAATTCATACAATTCGTCGATCCTGTCCAGTTCCACTTTTTCCTTTGCATAATCCTTGGTGCCGAACTTGTCTGTTCCCTTAAACAGCATATGTTCCAGGTAGTGTGCCAGGCCTGTATGGTCTGCAGGGTCATTCTTAGAACCTGCTTTAGTGGCGATAAGCGCCATAATTTGTGGCTCGAGATGATTTTCGGCCAGAATGACGGTGAGGCCGTTGTCCAATTTGTAAAATCTGGCTTTGGCCGGATCACCGAATACTTCTGAAAATTTGTACTTGTGATCCGGAGAAGTCCGTTGGAAAGCCATATATTCTTTGGTCTGGCCCATCATTACAGTGGAGGCCAGCATGGCACATAGCAAATAAATATTTTTCATATATGAATTTTTTGAATGACAAAGCTAATGTTTAAGTCGAAAATCTCGGGAATTTATGATTATTTTTCCCTGTCAATAACAGTCGGTTTTTTAATATCATGTGTGCTTTTCTCCTTCCATTTTTTTGCCAGGTACTCAGATAGAACGATTGGCGGTTGTCCCTTGGTATGCAGGAAAAGATACACTAACTCCACACCATTTGTTTGCCAAGCCAACAGTCTGTCTACCCAGTTGTCTATTCTTGTGAAATCACTTTCATCATTATTGGCGACAAATCTGATTGCCATGAATGGCGCTGTGATGTAACTATGGCTTGCATCCCTTCTCCCTGCAACATCGGTAATCATCCAGCTTATGTTGGCCATGGCCATTTCTTCCGCCAGGACAGGAGCGTTCTGCGACTTAAAATAACTTTCGTGACGGATTTCTATGGCTAATGGTATGCCGGGCCGCCATTGACGGATGAATTNTTTCAATGATTCCAGCTTGACGAAGGAAAAACTTTGTGGTAACTGCATATAGATGAGTCCGAGCTTTTCCTTCAACTTCCCCATCCGTAGCAGAAAGTCGGGAAGGATGGAGTCGCCGAGTGCAAACGAATTGCTTTGGCTGATACCGGCAAACATCTTCGGACAAAACACGAAGTCCGGCTCCGTGAGGTCGTACCAACGCTCCATTAACGCTGGTTTAGGCACCTGATAGTATGTTGTATTGAATTCTATTGTGGCAAATTGGCGGCTGTAATAAGTAGCGAATTCATTGGGCTTTGCCTTGGCAGGATATATGGATCCTTTCCATTTGGGTTCGGACCAGCCCGGTGCGCCGAGTAATAATTCGAGATGATTGTTGCCATTATTTCTGAAATAGAAATGGTCAATTTCCGGCAATGAAAAGTCAACTTCGGAAATATCGTCTAATCTGCCGAAATCCATATCAGTATCTGCCCAGATATCTTCTCAGNNCCCACTCGGCTGATAAAAGAAAGGCCAGCAGGCCAAATATCCACTTCAGGTTGATGAGAGGATCGGTCCTTTTATCACTTCGGATAATCGGTTTGATAGCATCATTGGATTTGATCATATCAGCGAGCTTATCCAATTCATTAACACTGATGAAGCGGCCACCCGAATCTTCACTTATCTGCCTCAGAAGACCGAAATCTGCCATCAGGTCAAAGAGTTCCTTGTCGTTATTTTTGACCGTAAAGTCTCCTCCTGAGGTGAGTTCCTTCCCTTGGAACAAGACGCGTGCCATATAGCGGTAATTGCCGGCCGGAAGCTGGCCAATGTCCAGTCTGTATGCATTATCGGTACGATCCAGGGTGAATTTATATTCCTTATTGGCCGCATCGGTAAGGCTCAATTTTACTTCCGGGGTGTTGACCAATTTATAGTTGTCATTGTATAATTCACCGGTAAGAGAGATGTTGTCACTGATTTCATACACTCTTTCATTGGTTCTGACTTTAAACTTGCGCTTGTCTTCCCTGGTCGCCAATAAACGGATGGTGCTGCCTACGATGTCGTCAAAGGTAGTTGTCCTTCCGGTCTTGGCTGACTCGCTTAACCGCCATCGCCACAAGCCCTCTCCGGCTATGATGCCTACTCTGTTTTTATCTTCCTGGCCGATGAGCCATAGTGGGTATTGAGTCTCCACCCTGCCAATCCTTTGTTCCATCAATACCTGAGCATTTGGCCCCGCTACGAAGGTACCGAAAGGAGTCTGCAGGGGTGGAAAGCCGGATATAATTCCCTGCCATTCGTCCTTGGCCGCAAATGCCTGGAAGCCCTTGCGAAGCAATGGATATACATCATTGAGGCTGCCTTGATTCCCTATCAGTTGCAGGGTGGTTTGAATCTGGTTAAACCTGGAAAAATTGCTTTGTCCACCCAAAACAAACAGTTTTGGCAATGGTCTGTGCTGAATACTTTTCCAAAGGTTTTCAAAAGAGGATGCAAAATTATTCACGGTAGGTACCTGGTACAGAATAAGCAGGTCTACCTTCTCCCTGAGCTTGACCGGCTGATACAGGTAATGGATTTTCAGATCGTAATTCTTGTTATTGTCGATGACGGATTTGATCGCTGAGATGTCCGGATGTGGAGATGATGCGACTATATCTATGTTTAACTTGCTATCCAGTACATCGATGTAAAATTCCTTGCTGTTATTGGCCGTAGTTGCTTCTCCGGGCAGTTGGGTCACTGAGACGATATATCTGGACATACCTGCCTTACTCAATGGAATTTCAAATTCGATGGTTTGGAAGAAATCATCCGTATTGATCATTATCGGCTTGCCTTGAAAAGCATGTCCATCCTGTGAGATGTTAATCCTGGCGGAATGTCCTTTGAGGTTAAATGCCTGTATGTCCACCTGGACCTTGGAGATATCACCTAGAAAACCGATTTCGTTATGGATGACATTACGGATACTTAGGTCCCTGGCCGGAATTGTATCACCCACACCAACTGTATAGATCGGTGCTTTAATCCTTGAAGATTCGAACAGCGGAACCGGCCCTGTATTGAAAATGCCATCGGACAACATTACTACCGCACCCAGGGCCTGGTATTCAACCCCTTCGTTGATGTTTTGGAAAAATTGATTAAGGTTGGTTGATGGTTTGTTGAAGTCGTTGCTCAATTTGTTATTTACATCATTGCCAATGGATTGTATGTCGACCTGATATCTTCCTTTAAGCCGGTCACTTAAGGCATTGACTGTTTCAAGCACCTCCGATTGTTNTTTCCCAANGGCATATCCAACTGATTGAGACTGGTCGATACCTATGACAATGGTGGGCTTTACTTCTTCGTAGCTGACGTGTTTCAAAACCGGAGAAAGGAGCAGGAAGCATATGATGGCAACAGACAATGCCCTGAGTAAAAACATAAATGGCCTGGCCCATCCTGCCCATGGATGATCGAAATCAAAGCGCCTGTACATCAACCAGGCGAAGACAATGCCGACTAGTATACACATCATTGTGTACCACCAGGGAAAGCCGAGAGAAAGATGTATGTCCGCCATTAAATTTCCAGTCTGTTAAAAAACGCCAAAAATAGGATTTATATTTTGGATTTGGATAAAGAGGATAACGGATTCCGGGTCAATTGGTTCAAAAGGCAGTTATTGGGTACAGTTAACTCCCTCCTTGCACTTTTTGAAATATCATAATGAAGAGAATGAATGGTATCATTGAGTGAATGTCATCCATTATGCCTCCTTCTAGTTGTTGAGGTAAGTTACCATTCTCATTCTTTATACGGTAATTGCAAGATTTTTTTACATTCACTCGGATTTTTAGATACAAATATTATGCGTACAATAAAAGGACCTGGTGTATTTCTGGCACAATTTATCGGAGACAAGGAGCCATTTGACAGTCTGGAGGGAATATGCGGCTGGGCTGCAGAATTGGGTTTTGTGGCCATACAAATGCCGACATTGGACAAACGCTTTATCGATCTGCAACTGGCAGCAGAGAGCAAGGATTATTCCGATGAATTGAAGGGAAAGATTGCTTCCTTCGGCCTTGAAATATCGGAATTGTCTACCCACCTTCAGGGGCAATTGGTGGCTGTGCATCCTGCTTATGATGAATTGTTCGATGGATTTGCGCCACCACAACTCCGGGGTAAGCCGAAAGACCGCATGGATTGGGCGATTGGACAATTGAAGTACGCTGCCAGAGCTTCTCAAAATCTGGGACTCACAGCACATGCTACTTTCAGTGGGTCTTTACTGTGGCATACCTTTCATCCGTGGCCTCAGCGTCCTGCAGGATTGGTGGAAGAGGGATTTAAGGAACTGGCAAGACGTTGGACCCCGATCTTAAACACGTTTGATGAATGTGGTGTGGATGTCTGTTATGAAATACATCCGGGAGAGGATTTGTTTGATGGGGCCACTTATGAGATGTTTCTTGAAGCGGTCCATGACCATTCGCGAGCCTGTCTGCTGTACGACCC
This sequence comes from Candidatus Parvibacillus calidus, assembly GCA_013414645.1. Lineage (GTDB taxonomy): Bacteria > Bacteroidota > Bacteroidia > Chitinophagales > Saprospiraceae > Parvibacillus > Parvibacillus calidus. The sequence continues at coordinate 727,101 of CP058702.1, forward strand.
TTCGCATTTCGTCCTGCAGCAACTGGATTATATCCGGTACATTGACTTGTATCATGATCGGATCAAAGCATTCCATGTCAAGGATGCCGAGTTTAATCCAACAGGGCGCCAGGGAACTTTTGGCGGTTACCAGTCTTGGGCGGACCGTGCAGGAAGGTACCGGTCTCCNGGGGATGGCCAGGTGGACTTCAGGACGATATTCAGCAAATTAGCGCAGTATGACTATCCGGGCTGGGCCGTGATGGAGTGGGAGTGTTGTATCAAACATCCTGAAGTCGGAGCAAGGGAAGGCGCTGAATTTATCCGGAAGCATATCATTCCTGTGACGGACAAGGCGTTTGATGATTTTGCCTCAACCGTAAAGGAAGAAAGTCTCAACAAAAGAGTTCTCGGTATATGATTGTAATTACATCATCCGTAAACCGGATTTTTAATCCAATAAATCTTTATATAAATGAAGTTATTCTCGTTGATCATTATCTTTCTTTTTGGCATGTATCAAATGAGCATGGAGAGCGGCAGATGGAAGCCACTCTTTGACGGCAAGTCCACTGCGGGTTGGCACAAATATGGTGGCGGTCCCGTTGGCGAGGCCTGGAAGGTCAAGGACGGCCTGCTGTATCTGGACACTTTAGCTAAAGATGGCTGGAAAATCAAGGGCGGTGGTGATATCGTTACCGATAAGGACTATGAAAATTTCCATTTGAAGCTCGAGTGGAAGATTTCTAAAGGTGGCAATAGCGGCATCATGTTCTATGTTCATGAAGATCCCAATCAATACCCGAATTCCTATGAAACCGGGCCTGAAATGCAGATTCTGGACAATGAAGGGCATCCGGATGCCAAAATACACAAGCATCGTGCCGGTGATCTCTACGATCTTTTACCCTGCAGTACAGAAACTGTCAAGCCTTATGGCCGGTGGAACAAAGTGGACATCATTGCCAATCGCGGCGACCTGACCTTTAAGTTAAATGGCAAGGTGGTGGTCCATACTAAGATGTGGGATCAAGGATGGAATGACATGGTAGCGGCCAGTAAGTTCCATCAGTGGCCCGGCTTCGGCACATACCGAAAGGGGCGTATTTGCTTACAGGACCACGGTAACATGGTCTGGTTCCGCAATATCAGGATCATGGAATTATAGGTTTCAGAAATCTACAATTGTAACAGCTACTTTGCCGGCTGTCAATATCGGTATGGTGATGCCGGTGTCATTGAGAATCACTGCAGTGGGCTTCATGGTGGATACCATCCCCTTCATGCGGACTCCCGGATGAGGACTGGAATTGAGTGTTTCCAGCAAGGAAGTTTTTGCGCTGGTAATCATATCGCCAACCGGGACACCATAATCCTTTTCGATCATTCCCTCAATCTTTCCGTTGAATAACCAGGCAGCGGTTCGCTGAAAGAAATTCTTACTTTTCAGCTGAAAATCGACATTCTTGAGTGCAAGTCTTTGCGCAAGACTATCGTAATATGGTACACCTTCGATGATGACATTACCCTTGATGTTTCCGGATAGCTTTGTTGTCAAAGTCATTTNTTGCCCGTCCCTTCCTACCTGGATATCCTCAATGGTGACTGATTTCTTGCCGTTGAGAAAATCCAGTTTCATTCCCCTGAATTGTTTATTGGCTATTTCGGTGGCATTTTCATAGCTGATTTCGGCTATCGTCTCTACCATGAAGTTGTCCGGCACTGTTTTGACCGGTTTTAGATTAGGCGGTTTGATGGCGGGTGGAGGTATGACAGGCTTGACGCCGATCCTGGTCTCAGTGATTACATTGAGGCCAATTGTGCCTGTAATCCTGTCTTTAAGTGCAGTGAGAGGTGTCATCTGAACCGCTGTTGGCTTGACGGAAAGCCAGGTTTCATATTCTTCTGAAATCTGAAATGGCGTATTCATCAGGTTCCAGACCATGAGGGCATAGGGTTTCATATCAAGAGCCTTCGTGACCTGTTCGTCGATGGTCCTGGCGAATCCTGCATGCTCCTTGTCCAATACATTAGCGACAATGGNGGTGATGGGGACATCGGCATATTTGTATTTAAGTACAGGTTTTGTTATCCAGGTGTATCCATCCGGTGTTGTAACCGTCCTAATGACCCAATCCTGCGTAATGGAAAATATGGTTTTGAAGTTGAGGATCAATTCAAATTCTGTACTTTGGTAGCTGATCAGGCCCAATGCTCCTACGCCTTTTTCCGCCCATACCTTGAGTGGGACGGCTATCTTTAACTGATTGGCAGCATTTGGCTTTATGGTGATGTTGTTTTTCTTCCAGACCTTAATTTTAAACTGGTCATTGTCATTGTCGGTATAGGAATCATCCTGATAGATCAATCCGTTGACGGAGGTGTTGAGCATCTTTTCGATGTCGATGTAAGCGATGTCGATGGGCGCAGCAATCGTTGATGCTATTTTCCGGGTGCTGTCACTCACGATGTCACCCTGAGCAACGGTAATAGTGAGAGAAAGAATCGAAAACGAAGTAATCAGGAAGAAATATTTCACCTCGAATGAAAATTTATCATTAAACGATTTTCCACAACTAAAAATTCAATGTGCAGGAAGTTTTTTTGTTCAAATTCCGACATGGATCTTATCCTGTCACCACCTCTTCTACATAATCCTCTGTTTTGTCTAGGGTTAACAAACGGGTGGCAAAATCTTCCGGCAGGGGAGCTAATTTTCTCCTGATCTGATCGATCCAGGCACCATCCGCATTGATGATGGCTGCCAGTTCACCGTTCTCCTTGAATATTTCATGTCGGATTGACCATCGGCTGCCATCCTGGCGGCAGCGGCTCAGTTTGCAGGTCACACCGACTGTTTCATTGGGGCGGATTTCCTTTTTATAGAGAAGTTCTTCGCGGAACAAAATCGGTCCGATCATGTATTTCCGCATCATTTCCGATGTAAATCCTTTGTCCTGCATGACTTCAAGCCTCGCCTGAGCGCCGAGATCGGCATAGGCAGAGTGCCTCATGTGCATGTTGGCATCGATCTGTGACCACAGGACCTTGGTAGTAAATATTATATCACTCATTCAATGCAATTTCCGGATTTAAGAATAAATGGACCACAGTCTCAGCCTCAAAGCATGCCACTTCCAACTGGTCATTGATTAGTACGAAATCAAACAGGGATTCATAGCCCAACTCCTTCTCTGCCTTGTCGATCCTTTNTTTCAGTGCTTCAGGGCTTTCTGTCTGCCTGTTGGTGAGCCTTTCTATAAGTAATTCCTTACTTGGCGGTCGGATGAAGATGGTGAGGCAGCTCTCCAGATATTTTCTTTTGAGTGTCAGTGCGCCCTGTACATCGATGTCGAATATGATGTGCTTGCCGTTCTGCCATATACGTTCTATTTCGGCAGCCAGCGTACCATAATACTGGCCTTCGTACACTATTTCATATTCCGCAAATGCTTNTTTGGCAATCAATTCCTCAAACTGTTCCTTGGTAATGAAGAAATAATCTTTTCCATCTACTTCGTATGGCCTTTTGTCCCTCGTGGTTGCCGAAATGGAAAAGTCCAGATTGTCCATTTTCTCGAGCAGATACTTGACTATGGTCGTCTTTCCGGCGCCTGAAGGGGCTGTTACCACGATCATTTTTCCTTCGAACTCCATGGATCAGACAATATTGGCAGTTTGTTCCTTGATTTNTTCCAGCTCATCCTTCATGACTACGATGAGGCGCTGAATATCGCTTTGATAGGCCTTGGCTCCTAAAGTATTGATTTCGCGGCCCATCTCCTGACTGATAAAATTGAGTGTCCGCCCCTTGCTCACCTCGTCCAGTTCTAAGGTCTCCCGGAAATATTTACAATGTTGCGAAAGTCTGCTTTNTTCTTCACTGAAATCAATTTTCTCAATATAATAGATCAATTCCTGCTCAAACCTATTCTTGTCGATACTTTCTGTCGGCATAAATTCTTCGAGACCATTGGTGATCCGTTCCCGGATTCTGTCTATCCGTTCGGTCTCAAAATCCCGGATCTTCACAAGACTCTCTTCAATGGTGTTAATGCAAGCCAATAGATCATTTTCGATGGCCTTACCCTCCTCCTGCTTATATGCCTGAAACCTGTCAAGAGCATCATCCAGAGTGGCCTCCAATATAAGCCAATCTTCTTCACTCAGTTCGTTGTTGCCTCCTGCCAACACCTCCGGAATACGCAGCAATCCGGCGATGAGGCCGGATGTGTCTAATTCCAGATCAGCTGCGATGGGCTTGATGGACATAGCATAACTCTTGAGCAACTCTTCGTTGATTATTCCAAGCGTCGTACTGTTGGCGGATGATAATTCAACGGTCACTTCGATCTTGCCACGTAGTGCCGTGTCAGCCACTTCTTTGCGGAGGATATTTTCCTTTTCCCGAAGGTTGAAGGGAGAACGGATGCGAATATCGATTATTTTTGAGTTGACCGATTTGATTTCAACCGATAGAATTTTATCGTAGAAGGCTTNTTTGGATGCACCAAAACCAGTCATTGAAAATATCATAGGATATGCGATTTTTGAGAAACGCAAAAATAGTAAAATTTGGGCAAATGATAGGCACAAAAAGCATTGCAAAGGCTGACTTAGTTAATTTTATGAATGATGAGAGCCGGATAAAACAATTCGCGTCCCTTTTCGTTTTAATTACTTCGACAATTGTCAGTACAACCATGGCGAATCTTTAAATTTGCCGATTAAATTTCATCATGAAACAACTCATTTCTATTTTCATATTTCTGGTCACTTCCATGACAATATCGGCACAGAGCCTTGAACTTGCACGCCAATACTTTGAAGACGGTGAGTATGAAAAAGCTGTAGCAATCTACAAATCCCTTTGGAATAAAAACAAGGGTAACACTACCTACTTAGATGCGCTGACTGATTGTTACATGGCCCTCAAGGATTATGATACTGCTGCATCGGTGATGTCGAGTGCCATTGAGCAGAACCCCACCATGCTCAACCTCCGTGTGTCCTACGCTTCCCTTCTCAATACCCTCAATAAGCCCAAGGAAGCCGAAGCACAGTATAATTACGTAATGAAGAATATACCCGCTAATCCAACAGTAATTTTGCTTACATCCAGAGCNCTGGAAAAGGCCGGTAAGCCGGAATTGGCGATCCAGGTGTTGGAAAAAGGCCGGGATCTTGTCCCCAATGCTAATTATTTTACCTATGACCTGAGTCAACTGTATTTGAAGACAGGACAACAGGAAAAAATGCTTGCTATCGCTGTAGATCAGTTGATAGCAGACCCAAGTTATTACAGCCTGTTTACAACTTCCATCCAGCGAAGCTTCCAGAGCGATTCCGAGTATGACAACCTGCTTAAGGCGGTTTTTAACAGAGCGCAGCAGTACCCGGACAATTCACAGTTGATAGAATTGATGTCGTGGATTTATTTGCAAAAGCGGGATTTCGCTAATGCGATGCGACAGCTCAAGGCGTTGGATATACGTACCGGCAATGACTACACCCGGGTATACTCATTGGCGAGAACGGCTTTCAACGAGAAACAATACGATGTCGCCGTGTCGGGCTTCGATTATATTTTGGAAAAAGGCAGGGCCAATCCCTATTTTTATGAAGCGGCGCGTTTCCGCTTGCAAGCTTTGGTAGCTAAAAGTGTGGTCAACACCGTTATTTCTCCGAGCGAACAGGAGGTGATAGATAAGGATTATACCGACTTTATCAGTGCTTATTCCGAGACCGGCAGGGCTGTGTACCTATCATATGATTATGCTGAATTTTTGATGCAATACAGGGACAATCTTCCCAAAGCAATTGAAATTTTACAAACCATCATTGATAATGGCACATATTCCCCTCCTGTGATTGCAGAGGTAAAAATCCGACTGGCTGATTATCTTTTGATCGAAGGAAAGCGCTGGGATGCTTCTTTACTCTATAGTCAGGTGGATAAAGACTTCAAGGAAGGTCCCTTAGGCCAGGAGGCAAGGTATAAAAATGCTCTTCTTTCTTATTATGTGGGTGATTTTGAATGGTCTCAGGCGCAGTTTGATGCTCTTAAAACTGCTACGTCGAGGTTAATATCCAATGACGCCATCGACAGGAGTGTATTTATCATGGATAATATGGGCATGGATTCGACAGATTTGGCGATGAAGAAATATGCCGCCACCGAATTGCTGATTTATCAGAATAAATTATCAGAGGCATTGGTTAAACTGGATTCCATATTGATAGATTTTCCCGGTCACGCACTTGATGATGATGTGTTGTATGCCAAGGCGCACATATATCTGAAAATGAAAGATTATAACAAAGCAATTGATTGCTACGAAAAAGCATTTACTAAATATAAGGATGAAATTCGTGCGGACAATTCTATTTATGAATTAGCTCAATTGTATGATTATACCCTCAATGATAAGGAAAAGGCGAAAGCGTTGTATGAACGATTGTTCAATGAATACACCGGGAGCGTTTTTGCCTTTGATGCAAGACAACGATTTCGGGTTTTGCGAGGAGATGTAGATCAATAAAGCCTGTCCCTCGAAAAGAATTTCTTCAAGGACAGGCTCTGCTATGCTACGGTCGGCTGAAAACAGTTATAGGCAGGGTCATTCTATCACCACGAGCTTGCCCGTATACCTTCGTCTGCTTTCGCTCAGCGTCATCTGGACCATATAAATACCCGCCTCTATGTTGGTAATACCAAAAGTTAGATTATTCTCTCCATTGACATAATTCATTTTCCATTGCTTGATTGTTCTGCCGGAAGTGTCCGTTAGTGTGATGAATGCAACACCTTGTCCTCCCGGATTTATCTGGAAGGAAAATACATTACGTGCCGGATTGGGGTACAGGCTGAGTTGGGCAGGACGATTGAATATTGATGAGGAAAGGTATGTGTCGATATAACATTNCGTACTCACTACATACTGGCTTTCAAGGATAGGAGCCTTGGATGTAACATAATCTCCAAAGTAGGTATCTTCGAGAACCCGGTCACTGGCACCAAGCCAATCCTGCAAAAGTGCAGTGAAGACGTCACGGTAATCATTGCCCATGCCTACGATATCATTGCCTGAACCAACGAGCGAAAGATCGACATTTTTGCCAACAACGCCTGCCCGGACCGGTGTGCCGAATAAGAACATCGGAGCTACCGTGCCATGGTCCGTACCTTTTGAGCCATTTTCCTTTGGTCTTCTTCCGAATTCCGAGAAGGTCACTCCTACGACCCTGTCGTCAAGCTGCATCATCCTGAGATCGTTTTGGAAAGCAAGGATGGACTCAGAAAGCTGAGTAAGGAGCTTGCCATGCGTGCCATCAAGCGGATTGAAGCNCTCTACCTGATCTTGGTGAGTATCAAAGCTGCCTATAGACACCACATAAATTTTGGTCTTCCCTCCGCCACTGATCATCCTTGCCACTGTCTTTAGCTGATCTGCCAAATCGTAATCAGGATAAGTACCCATATTGATACCCTTCTTGAATACTTCGGATATACGGTTGGAGTAGCGACTTGTAGAATGTTCTATATCGATGATGTACTCAATATTATTGCCATAATCAGAAGCCGGGATGTGTGCAGGTGCAATACCGCCTAATTCGGAAACCAATGAATAGAAACCGGCCGGATCCTGCCCTGAAAGGTTGATTCCGGCTTCGTGCTGGTGTTCTGTATGAAAACCCAGAAACTGTTGTTTGCTTCCTAGCTGTATCCCTAAAGGATCAGGATGATCTACTGTCGGTTCTCCTGCCAGTCCGGGATAGGATGCATCGAGGTATCGGCCCATCCATCCGCTTTTGTAATTGAAGTGAGCCGGTGTGCTGTCCCCTCCTGATAGCCAAAGGTCTGTTCCCTTGAAATGTGATTTGTTTGAGTTGGCATAACCCACAGCCTGAACAAGGGTAAAGCAACCCTGGTCGTAGAGTTCCTTAAAGGAAATCAGGCCCGGATGGAGGCTTATGTGGTCATCATTGGATAATGTATTGTCCAGGGGAATCAAATGGTCTAAAGAGGTTCCAATGGTAGGTCTAAAGTTTTTATACGTGTCATATTGATTAGTTGGTACAATACAGTTGAGGCCATCATTGCCTCCCTTAAGCTGGACAATCACCAGGATCCGGTCATTGACATCCTCACAATTGAAGATGCGGGCAAGTGATCCTGTTGCAAATGGCTTTAGGATACTTTTTTCAAGGACTAAAGGTCCTAAGACTGCAGGTGTTGATATTCGAAGGAAATTACGTCTTTTCATGATTATTGATTTATGCCAGAATAATAGGATTATAACAACTGATATTCTTGGGAATACATGATTGCTGTAAGGAGTTTGGACAACCCGATCTTAACGTTTTCAGGATCGCCGCTGCTTGTATAGGCTACCCATTCGTAGGTCCAATCGGCAGGCGGTATTCCATCGAGCATTTCATTGAGGAAATAATTGATTCGGTCATCATCCGGCGGTTCGGGCAACATGCCATTGGCCATTTCCTTCGTTAACAGTATAGGGTCTCCTGGATTGGAGAAAAAGCCTGAATTCCGGACAAAGGCAGGTAAATCCAGGGTTACCTTGGCGCTNNTCTTACCTCCAAGATAGGATGTCCCGGTTAACAACATCTCACATAGTTTGTACCTCGAAACGATTGTATTGGCGGTAAACCAGGATTCATCATATACAGGTTCCTGATAATAAGCTGAATAGCCTGCCACATCGTATGGAGCGAAAANAGGCAGTGCGCCATTGTCCAGAATAACAGCTATTGCTAATCTGTTGATAAAGTTGTACAAACTGGCTGTTTCCGTAGTCTGATCCGGCCATTTTTGATGGAGGAAGTTTACACTGCCAAGAAAGAGTTCCAGAGGGCTTTTTATCAAAGCTCCGATTATTTCATCTTTGTTGTCTGAATCGTCTTCATCGTAAAAATGGACAGAAGTTAGTAAGGTCTTTATTACTGAGACTGTCTCATAATTATTATCCATCAATTGCTGCGCCAATGGATTGATGATATCGGATTCAATTTCGGNGGTGATATTGGATGAAATGAAATACCTGTATAAGCGGCGACAATATAGCCGTGCCGTCTCTATCTTGCTGAAGACCATGTCCACATATTCTTCAAGTTCTTTTGGCATTTCATCCACTGATTTAGCGCCTTTGATGGTGCGGTTGTCGAAGGCTGCACTGAATGTTTTATCCTCGGTGTTGTGTTGGCCGAAAGCAAATCGCCCGGTTGACAACCCGGTGTCGGGGTCGATGGTGGCCAGCCTTGTATTGGCTCTGATTCCGGTCAGAAGTTTGGCTCCCACAACGACATCTTCTTCTGTATAATTGGTGTAATCGCCGGGACCAATTTGTGGTCCTTTCCCAATGGTAAACAACTCCAGAAACTCTCTGGCATAGTTCTCATTGGGGGCATTCTTATTGTTATTTGTATTGTTCAGATAGATGAGCATAAGATTGTCCATCGTCATCTTCCTTGCTAAAACCTTAAAGCTACCTGTTGTGAATTTGTACAATAATGCCAGGTAGTCGAAAAATCTTTCCGACGTGCTTTGAATAAAGGTTGTCACCAGGCATTTATGGAGAANAAAGACCATCTTACCATGAATGGTTTCATCAAATCTCATCTCGTTGAGNNCGACCCAGGATCGTACATAATTACGGAGGGCGGGTTGTGCTGTGGTCGTACTTGTACCATTGTTGATCCAAGGCGNCCCGGTGGCTGGATCGATGGGCTGGTCCAGAGTAAATGTGACCGGCAACATTAGTTTGTCCACCGCCTCCGATGCAGTATATTGGGCAAATTCCTTTATCCTGCCGATATCATAACGGTAGGTAGCCCGTCTTAGAAGATGACCTGCAAGCCGCTCTCCCAGGATGCCTTTTCTTAATTCCAAAGAAGCCATAATAAGATTTTATCTGTTAACAAATTGATGCTTGAAGGGTGAATATTCCCCAGTCAACAATTGATTTGACATGCTAAAAGTGAAAGAGTTTAATGACCAGGCAAATATTTTTTTTGCGTTTTCACAACGGTAAAATTAAAATACTATTCCTGTAAAAGCAAATATTTTGAAATATTATTTCTCTTGAAATTGAAATGGAAAATATATATCTTTGCGCCTTATTTTTTCTTCAAACTAAAATTTAACTTCTCAAAAAGCATGAAAAATTTTTTTACAAGTATTTATCTGTTTGATGTGCTTTTCTGCAATCAATGCACAGATCAATTATTCTGATGATTTCGAGGCATATGCTGCCGGTACGACAATTGTCACTAACAACCCTACAAACTGGCGTACCTGGGGATCTACAACAGGTGGTGCTGCTGATGATGCATACATCACCGACCAATTTGCTGCGAGCGGTAAGAATAGTATTAAGATTAAAGCAACCAGTGATAATGGAGGTCCGGAGGATTTAATTCTAAAGATCGGGAATAATATGAAAGCTGGAACAATTGATGTTTCCTGGAATATGCTGGTGGCTGAAGGTAAGGTCGGTTATATAAATTTCCAGACCACTCCCAATCCAGGTACAGGATGGGCAATGGAATTCTTTATGAATAAAGACGGTAGTATTGATGTCGTCACTAACTCCAAGCCATTTTCCAACCGTCTTAGTTATAATCCGGGCAAGTGGTTTAACTTCAGAGTAGTGATTGATGCTTCCAATAATTTATGGCAGGTATATATCGATGGTGAATGTAAGGGTGTTTTCAGGAATAATCTGACAACTGTCTCATCTATTGACTTTTTCGCCATTGCCAACGGAGAATACTATATCGATGATGTGGTACTCAATTCTGATGCTAATGACGTGAAGGTATATAGTGGGGTAGAGGCAGGTATTATGAACCTGAATATAACAGAAGGTATCCAGATCGCAGGCACCAATATCAAAACAGGTGTTCAATTATATAATGTCGGTGCAGATACAATCACAAGCATCGAATATAGCATTAAGAATGGCGGTGATGTGATCGAAGAGAAGCTGGAAGGGCTTTCTCTGGCTCCTAATAAGTCTCAGAATATTGCAATCCCTACAGCGATCAAGCTGGCAGACGGGGATAATGCCTTAATACTTACATTGACCAAAATCAATGGGAAAGAGGATGAGTTGTCATGTAATAATATACTTAATGCGTCAGCTTATGCAGTCCAACCGGCTAAAAACAGGAAGGTTCTGTTAGAGGAAGGGACAGGTACATGGTGTGGTTGGTCTTCAAGAGGTGCTGTATTTCTGTCACAGATATATCCAAGCTATGACGGATATCTGGTTCCGATCGCTGTTCACAATGGCGATCCTATGACGGTAAGTACCTATGACAATGAGGTGACTTCTTTCAATGGATTTACCGGATTCCCGGGATGATAGTTGATCGTCGTGTTGTGGTGGATCCTTCTGCCGCTTTGGCGCCGGGACTTGGTTACCTTAGGGAAGAACCGGATGCAACACTACTGATTGGTGCAACAGAGCCTGAAGGTGATGGTAGTATGAAAATTTCGGTAAGTCTTGATTACCTCAAGGAGGTGCCAAAAGGCTACAGTGTCGTCCTTACTATCGTTGAGGATCAGGTCAAAGGGAGTACTGCACAATATAATCAGGCCAATTATTACTCCGGTGGTGGAAGCGGTCAGATGGGCGGTTACGAAAATCTTCCCAATCCGGTTCCTGCAGCTCAGATGGTTTATGAGCATGTGGCTCGTACACACGATCACTCTGTGAAGAATATGGATGCCTATCCAGCAGGAGAAAAGGCAGTTCTCAATTACACCGTAAAGCTCAATTCCGAGTGGAATCAGGATGAGATTAAAATCGTTGCCTTCCTGCTTAATGCTGCCAACCAGGTTTCCAATGTAGATGGAGTTACACTCAAAGATGCTTATAACAACGGCTTCGTGTCATCAACTAAGGAAAAATTCTGGTCAACAGTGGTCTGACTGTGTATCCGAATCCTGTACAGGGAACTACTACAATCGCTATTAACCTTGACAAGCCGACTGAAGTCACTACTAACATCCTGGATGCTATGGGACGTATAGTCTTAACCAAGAACTACGGTAAGCAGAATGGTCATGCAGTCATGAATCTAGATGTCAACAATCTTGCTCCGGGATCTTATACTGTGCTGGTACGTACCAATGATGGGATTGCTACACATAAGATGATTGTTCAATAAAATATACATTCGTTGGGGGCAATTATGCCTTGATGGGTGAAAGAGAATCCTTTGATAGGGCCATGGTAAGATGCCATGGCTCTTTTTTGAATTATGATTAGAGAAAGCAGGCATCAAATAGGCGATGTCAGAAGGTATAAATTTTTTTGTTGGCGTGGTGGTTGATTTTCAATATTTTATTGCAATAATGTCTAAATATTCAAAAAAATATGGATGCGACTTGTGTTTTCCATATATTTACCGATCAAAAAATTAAATAGCGAAAAATGTCGAATTATTTAACACGTCGGAAATCATTGACTTCCTTATTATCGGATGCCAGTGAAAGCGAAAAAGGTTTAAAAAGAACCTTATCCTCCACTTCATTGGTTGCATTGGGTATTGGTGCCATCATCGGTGCCGGATTGTTTTCCCTTACCGGTATTGCGGCAGCTGAAAATGCCGGTCCTGCAGTAACCTTATCCTTTGTCCTTGCAGGTATAGGGTGTGCTTTTGCCGGACTATGCTATGCCGAATTTGCCAGTATGATCCCTGTAGCAGGAAGCGCTTATACCTACAGCTATGCAACAATGGGTGAATTTATGGCGTGGATAATTGGATGGGACCTTGTCCTGGAATATGCCCTGGGTGCTGCTACCGTGGGTGTCAGCTGGTCAAGATATTTCCTCGAATTTATGAGTGGTCTGGGAATTCATTTCCCGGCGTCTCTGGTTTGTGGGCCGTTCGAATCAGTCAGCCTTTCCAATGGCACGGTCATTCCTCCGGGTATCATCAACCTGCCGGCTGTGATCATTGTAAGCTTGTTGTCTTTATTGCTGATGCGCGGCACAAAGGGATCTTCGACAATTAATAATGTTTTGGTCGTCGTTAAGGTAGCGATTGTGTTGATGTTTATAGGACTAGGATGGAAATTTATCAATCCGGCCAATTACACACCCTATATTCCCGAAAATACCGGTGAGTTCGGACATTTTGGCTGGAGTGGAATAGCCAGAGGTGCAGCAGTGGTATTCTTCGCTTTCATTGGCTTCGATGCCGTCAGTACGGCAGCACAAGAAGCTAAGAATCCACAAAAAGGTATGCCGATCGGAATCCTTGGTTCCCTGTTTGTATGTACAATATTATATGTTTTATTCGCTCATGTGATGACTGGTTTGACTCCATATACCTCCTTTGCGGGCGATGCCAAACCTGCAGCTACTGCTTTTGCTGTTACCGGATACACATTTTTACTTAATTTTCTGATTATTGCTATTCTGGCAGGTTATACTTCAGTTATCCTGGTCATGTTGCTTGGCCAGAGTCGGGTGTTTTACTCCATGAGCCACGATGGATTGCTGCCTAAGTTTTTCAGCGATATCCACCCGAAATTTCGCACACCATGGAAGACTAATCTTTTCTTTGCTGCCTTTGTATCTGTCTTTGCCGGTTTTGTACCGATTTCGGACCTTGGCCATATGGTAAGCATTGGGACATTGTTGGCATTTGTACTGGTATGCTTTGGCGTTTTGTATATGAGGAANAAAATGCCAGATGCCAAAAGATCCTTCAAAACTCCATTTGTTCCTATAGTCCCGATATTTGGCATCCTTGTTTGTCTTTATCTGATGACTTCCCTACCATTAGAAAGCTGGTTTAGGTTGATCGCCTGGCTGATTATCGGACTGATTATTTACTTTGTTTATGGCAAAAAGAATAGCAAGTTGGGGACTGCAGACCAAGGTTGATATTTTTAGAATAATGATATTTAGGCGGGGTTTTATCTCCGCCTTTTAATTTATAGAAGTTCTTTTATTGACGTGATCTAATACCGAAGGTACATTCGTAATAGACCAATTTCATTGATCTATACAACTGTAACCTCGGCATTATACCAAAAATTTATGGACTATTATATAAATCATCTTGGTATAATATATAAATCATCAATTTTACTTCTCATGGATTGTTTTAATTGTTGAGTTTCATTGGTTACGTGGGATATCCGGAAATTGGACAATGTATATTTAATACGTAACCTTTCACATCAAATTGACTTTGGGATTCAAAATCCATATAATTCATAATGATCGGAAATTCTTATTTGATAGACATTTCATTAACCACAAATTGCCCCAATAAACACAGTATTAAATTTTTATAGTGTTTTTCGTGTATAAGATGAAATAAGTTTGACTCTTTTTTAACCCATGGAAAAATTGATCGGATAAATGCCAGAACCTGAGAAAAAGGCTATTTTTAAGCTGCAAAATGTACTCAGGCGTACAAGTATATTTTCGAACCTCTTTAGGTTTTTCATATTGTGAGATAAAACTCAGGATAATTCAATTTGCCTTAATAAGAATATCCAATAGTAGGCTAAACGCTCTTTTCGTATTTATTTGTTGCGTTGCCGGGATAAAGTATTATGCAGCGCTTTGTTCATTTTTGCACTATATTCAGATATATGTAAAAATTAATTGGTTATGTTACAGATCTTGCTTTCACTGACATTCGTTTTATCATCATTGTTTCAGACAAACCATGGAACAGAAATGAGTTTTCATGGAATGAATCAGTCGTTTTTTGTCACGCCAACTCAAAATTATATATTTCATAATTTGCATACCTCCAATTCAGATATCAATTTTGAATGCGAGATTGGTAACGTGGTGCTGGATGCAACGGATTGTGACGATGGCGGGAAATTCTATGTGTCAATCAATTTTGATTATGCCAATGTATCTGACTCCTTCAAGATCGTGGGCAATGGTCAATATTATGGCAACTTCAGCTATGCGGACCTTCCGGTCACCTTGGGTCCATTTGACGGGACTTCGGATAATGCCTATGAATTTGTAGTCAAAGACCTGGCAAATCCCGACTGTCAATCAGCGAATCATATCCCTGCCCACCACTGTGGCGGTAATTGTGAACTGTTCAATCTGGGCTACAACCAAGGCGGATGTGATGATCTTGGCAACTTTACCATGTACCTTAATTGTGGGTACAGCAATACCAGCGACTCATTTAAGCTGTATTATGACGGCATCTACAAGGGTACCTTTGCTTATACGGATATGCCGGTAGAACTGTCAGGCCTACCCGGTGATGGTAAGTTTCATGTGTACAAACTAATAGATAAGCATAATGGGGATTGTCGCATTGTCAAGGAATTCAAAAGCCCGGAATGTGTGGGCAATGACTGCGAGATTGGTAACGTGGTGCTGGATGCAACAGATTGTGACGATGCCGGAAAATTCTATGTGTCGATCAATTTTGACTATGCCAATGTATCTGACTCCTTCAAGATCCTGGGCAATGGACAATATTATGGCAACTTCAGCTATGCGGACCTTCCGGTCACCTTGGGTCCATTTGACGGCACTTCGGATAATGCCTACGAATTTGTAGTCAAAGACCTGGCAAATTCCGATTGTAAGGCAGCAAATCATATCCCTGCACACCACTGTGGCGGTAATTGTGAACTGTTCAATCTGGGCTACAACCATGGTGCATGTGATGATCTTGGCAACTTTACCATGTACCTTAATTGTGAAAGCATCAATACCAGCGACTCATTTAAGCTGTATTATGACGGCATCTACAANGGCGCCTTTGCTTATACGGATATGCCGGTAAAATTGTCGGGCCTACCCGGTGATGGTAAGTTTCATGTGTACAAACTAATAGATAAGCATAATGGGGATTGTCGTATTGTCAAGGAGTTCAAAAGCCCGGAATGTGTGGGCAATGACTGCGAGATTGGTAACTTGGTGCTGGATGCAACAGATTGTGACGATGCCGGAAAATTCTATGTGTCGATCAATTTTGACTATGCCAATGTATCTGACTCCTTCAAGATCCTGGGCAATGGACAATATTATGGCAACTTCAGCTATGCGGACCTTCCGGTCACCTTGGGTCCATTTGACGGCACTTCGGGTAATGCCTACGAATTTGTAGTCAAAGACCTGGCAAATTCCGATTGTAAGGCAGCAAATCATATCCCTGCACACCACTGTGGCGGTAATTGTGAACTGTTCAATCTGGGCTACAACCATGGTGCATGTGATGATCTTGGCAACTTTACCATGTACCTTAATTGTGCGCATNNCAATACCAGCGACTCATTTAAGCTGTATTATGACGGCATCTACAANGGCGCCTTTGCTTATACGGATATGCCGGTAAAATTGTCGGGCCTACCCGGTGATGGTAAGTTTCATGTGTACAAACTAATAGATAAGCATAATGGGGATTGTCGCATTGTCAAGGAATTCAAAAGTCCCAATTGCGATGCAGCAGAACAATGTGAATTGGGTCAGCCTACCATCCTTCCTTCAAGTTGCAATGATTCAGGGCAGTTCTATGTTCAGATTGATTTTTCATATGCTGATGTATCAGACTCCTTCAAAATCAAGGGCAATGGTCATAATTACGGTCATTTTAGCTATAGTGACCTGCCGGTTGTACTGGGTCCATTTGATGGCAATGCCGATGTAGTATATGAATTTGGAATCTTCGACTTGTCGGACAATGAATGCCATACTGCAGGGCATATATCACCGCCATATTGCCAGAATGGGTTTCCTTATACCATTAGTCAGATCGGTATAAGTCGGTTGATATGTATCGATTCGGTTTCCTATACCGCCACAATTGAACTCCTGACTGATGGTTTACCGGATGTATCATTTAAGCTTTTTCAGGAGAATTCATTTATTGGAAATTATTATGTCGGTTCATTTCCGGTTGATGTTACCTTGAAGAAATCTCATCTGCCGCGAGTCAAGATTGCGGATGAAAAAGAGTACCGGAATTTTGCCATCTCTGTTTATCAGCATCCTGATTGTCTTTTGAATGTAAATGAAAATGAAGGGGCCAATGTAAGATGCTATCCTAACCCGGTATCCTCGCAAATCAATCTTGAATGGCAGGGACAAGCCTTTTCGTTCAGGATATTTGATTTGTCCGGAAGGGAACACCTCAAAGGTCAATGTGTAGACAAGACAGAAGTGGATATGAGCAGGCTTGATAGCGGAGTATATATAGTCGTCCTTAATGGTGGTCGCACCAATAACATGTTCAAGCTGATCAAGCTTTAATGAGAAATACGGCCTATCCGATGAACAGGTCGGGTAGGGGCTGCATCCCCGGCACGGAATCATAGGATGAAAAGTCTGTAATGCCGTGTTGCTTTAGTATATCTTCGTCAATGACAAAATTGCCGGTGAAGTCTCTTGCGTTCTTTTCCAGAATAAGAGATGCTGCATCTGCCATAATCTGTGGTTTGCGGGTCATCCTTACCAGTTGGTCTCCTCCTGCCATGTTTTCAATGGCGGCGGTACCTATGAGTGTTGCCGGCCAAAGTGAATTCGCGGCAATGCCGTCTTCCTTCAGTTCTGCTGCCCATCCTAATGTCAACAGACTCATGTTATATTTGGAGATGGTATAAGCGACATGGTTTTCAAACCACCGTGGTTCGACACTGAGGGGTGGAGACAGAGTCAGAATATGAGGATTACTGCTCTTTCTGAGGTGCGGGATACAAGTCTGTGTTACCAGGAAGGTTCCTCTGACATTGATATCGAACATAAGGTCGAAGCGTTTGGCAGATGTATCCTCCGTATTTGTGAGGGAAATAGCCGAGGCGTTGTTGATCAGGATGTCGATTCCACCCATTTGTCCGGCTACAGTAGAAATTGCTTGACTTATGGCAGCATCATCCCTGATATCCAATTGGTGGGGATAGGCCTTGCCGCCCTGCAATTCAATCTTTTCAGCGACGCTGTAGATAGTTCCTTTTAGTTTGGGCTGTGGCTCTGTTGTCTTAGCGAGTATGGCAATATGCATTCCCTGTCCTGCAAGCTTCAAGGCTATGGCTTCACCGATTCCCCGGGAGCCACCGGTAATAACTACTTTTTTACTTCCATGCCTAAAGTTATGCAAAAGGCCATTTTATTCAGGTTTGAATGGGATATTTTTCTTCACGGTGTGAAAATCTCTAAAAGATAGTAAAATATCTGTACTTGCATAGCTTACCTTTCTTACAATCTATGCTCAAGTCGTGGTTTCGTATGCATACTCCAGTCCGCAAAGGTGCCGTCCAATATTCTTTCCCGGGCGGTATCCACCAATTCCAGAAAGAATGCTAAGTTGTGGATGGTTGCAATCTGNNCGCCAAGCAATTCACCTACATGAATCAAATGTCTGAGATAAGCCCGTGAATGCTGTCTGGAGGTATCCGCCCGAGAAGTACTGTCGATCGGCGAATAATCCATTTTCCATTTTTCATTCTTGATGTTAATGATGCCGTCCCAGGTATAGAGTAACCCATGGCGAGCATTGCGCGATGGGAGGACGCAGTCGAAAAGGTCTATTCCGAGGCCGATACAGGTGAGTATATTTGCCGGAGTGCCAACACCCATCAGGTATCTCGCCGCCTCTTTCGGCAATATAGTTGTAACTTCTTCGGTAATACGGTACATTTCTTCTGCTGGTTCCCCTACGGAGAGACCGCCTATTGCATTGACATGTCTGGATTTGGAGGCAATATATTCAGCCGATTGACGTCTTAAGTCACTGTAGGTACTCCCCTGAACGATTGGAGCCAGAGTGGGCCGGTACCCATGTGGAAACTCATCGATGGCATCAAAATAAGACAGGCACCTGTTCAGCCAGGAATGTGTCAGATGCATGGATCTTTCGGCATATTTATAATCGCAAGGGTAAGGTGTGCGCTCATCGAAAGCCATAATGATATCTGCGCCCAGCTGTAATTGCACTTCGGTTGCGGATTCAGGGGTAAAGAGGTGCCTGCTTCCATCAATGTGGGATTGAAAGGTCACTCCTTCCTCCCTGATTTTTCTTCTGTGGGCAAGGGAAANAACCTGATAGCCTCCACTGTCCGTCAGAATAGGCTTGTCCCACCCGATAAATTTGTGGAGTCCTCCTGCACCTGCTACTGTTTCAACACCCGGTCGAAGATACAGGTGATAGGTATTGCCCAGGATGATCCGCGCCTTTATTTTATCGGACAATTCCGACTGATGGACACCCTTGACGGTACCGACTGTTCCAACCGGCATGAATACCGGTGTTAGTATGTCGCCATGTGCCGTAGATAATATTCCGGTCCGNNCCCGGCTTTTATCATCTGTATGGATTAATTCAAACTTATTTGTCATTATTTAATGATAGAGATAAATTACCGCTTTTAATTTTACAAATTATTTAGCAGGTAGCGTTCAGATTTTAAAAATTTTAAACTAATCAATTATACGTATAAGATGATGCATTTACCTGGCAGGCAATACCTGATTTTGCTAATCCTTATTCCTGATACTGTCCAGCTTGATGACCACTCCCAGCAGGACTGTGAAGCCAATTAAGGATGATCCGCCATAACTGACAAATGGCAACGGTATACCTATGATAGGGACCAGACCCATTGTCATGCCTATATTGATCAGGAAGTGGAAAAATAGGATCCCGGTGACTCCCCAGATATAATTTCTCGAAAAATTGAGCCTTTGCCGTTCAGCCACGAACGAAAGCCTTAACAACAGGGTCAGGTAAAGACTTATGACGATCAGCGTCCCTATGAATCCATGTTCTTCTCCTACCGTACAAAATATAAAGTCCGTCGTCTGCTCCGGGACATAGTTAAGCTTGGTCAGCGTACCGTTCAGGAAACCTTTTCCGGAAAGCCNCCCTGAGCCGATTGCCATCTTTGATTGGAGCGCGTTGTATAGGGAGCCGCGAGGGTCACATCTTTCAGGATGGAGCCATACATTGATCCGTTCCTGTTGATGNNGAACCAGGATATTGAAAACAAAATTAGAAAAGAAAGATGTCAGGGATGCAATGGTAAGTACAGACACCAATACAAAGACCAACTGTGACTTTTNTTTCCATACGAGGATGCCTGCCAGGACCAAAAGGATGCCGGTCAATACTCCCAAAAGTTCAGGTGCATTACCACTGTTGACCGCAATGAAGCCTCCGATTCCCAACATGCCTACCGCCAACATATAATAGAGCCTGTTGGGCAGGTGGTATACCATGATGGCCAAACCTGCAATCAAAATAACTAAATAGGTATTGTCAAATCCGAACAACAAGGATAAGATAAACAACCCTGCAAAGGAGAGGATAATTATATACAAGGAAGCATNTGTTCCCTCCCTGAATAAGAGGATGAAGAAGGAAAAGAATACTAGGGCAGAGCCTGCATCGGGCTGGAGCATAATGAGCAACGGCGGAAGTAAAACTAAGGATATCGCCACCATGGCAGCTCGTGGCTCAGAAAGCTTCATTTTATAATCGCTGAGCAGATTGGCAAGGGCTAAGGCAGTTCCAAACTTGGCTATTTCTGCTGGCTGAAAGGTAAACATTCCGAGACCGAACCACGCTTTTTGTCCGTTGATGACCTTTCCGAAGAATAGTACTAAAATCAAAAGTATAGTGCCGATGGCATAAAAACCGTAAGAGAAGGTACGCCAAATCTTGCTGTCGAAAACCAGAATAAAAAACAAAATGAACAGGGATATTCCTATCCAGATCATTTGCCGCCCTCCATTATAATCAAGGCTCAGTATACTTCCTGAGGTATTCTTGTCATGACTCACGGCATATATCATGGTCCACCCAATTGCAACAAGGGCAAGATAAAGTGAGAAGACAACCCAGTCCACTCTGCCGGTTTCATTCTGAACAGCCCTTTTATTCATTGCCGCTGGTTTTGTTATTCGATGCAGTCAATTAATCGAGGATGAGTTGTTTCTTGACTTTTCTACGATAAAAAGCGCCGGGGTATTTTGTTGATATAGCCTTCATGTCGGCATATCCTTCAAGTTTGGTGCGGTAGGCTCCTGCTTTCAGATAATAATAGGGGCCTTTTTGAGTCCATTTTGGCTTCAGATTGTATTCATTCCTGAAAGTTGCCAGCTCACGTTCCATTTCATGTCTGTCGGAAGTGATCTTGAATTGAATAGTGTAGACCGGGATCATGGTTTGAGCAAGCTGGTTGTTGTTGTACTCTTTGACCGCAGTTTCTGTATTTGAATCCATGGTGATTGCAACCTGCTGTGCATAACCCAGGCTACATAAGAAAATAAAAAACAGGAAGAAGAGACAGGTTTTTCGCATCAAGGTAATAAAATCGATGAAACATTAGATGTGCCTAACCTGTCTGCTCCGGCGTCAATAAGAGCCATGGCATGTTCTCTGGTCCGAATGCCTCCGCTGGCCTTGACCTTTGTTGTGGCCGGTATCAAACTGCGGAGCAGGATTATGTCTTCTACAGTGACTGCATCACCAACTGTACCGGTACTTGTCTTGATGAAATCCACTTCCTTCTGTACTGCGATATCACATATTCTTTTGATCTCGTCTTCCGTAAGCAGGTTGACCTCAATGATTAGCTTCACCAGCAGGTTGCGCATATGTCCCAAGCGGGTAATGCTGTCCACATCATTGGCGACATAGGACCAATCTCCATTTTTGATGGCTGCAATATTGACAACGACATCGATTTCATCTACTCTTTCCACGACTGCTTTCTTGACTGCCTCAGCCTTGGTCGGTGTGGCATCATAACCATATGGGAATCCGATAACTGTACACACCTTGACACTGTGATCCTCCAGCATCTCAGCAGCCATAGGTATGTAATAAGGCGGAATACAGACAGAAAATACATCGTTTTCTATAGCTTCGGTACATAACTCCTTAATACGTTGTCTGGTTGAATCCGGTTTAAGATAGGTCAGGTCTATGTATTTATTTAATTGCATATTGGATTTCGATTTTCGGAATCACAAAGATAATAAAATTAGCCACAGCGGAAAATCAAATCACAACCAGAATTAGTATTCTTTTATGATAATCAATTGAAAATGTGTGAATTTTACAAATATATTTCAATGCAATGTTCCTTGAAGATAATTTTTTTGGTCGATGCTGTGGAAAATGTAAAAGACGAATTGTGATTCGTTCTAAAACCGCCAAATCACAATTCGCCTCAGGATGAAGGTCTTACCTTGATGGTTACATAACCTACCGTGCCGTACTGTCTTATTTCATTCGCCCCATCTGCCCTCCCTGACCTTGACCATTTTCGCCTGATTTAAGGTCGTCATTCTGAATACCTTTCTCATTGGGCTTGTTTGAAAAATTCATCTTTCCAAACATCCAGTTGAAGCTGATTCGGCCGCCGAATGCATAGAATCTGTTTTCTGACTTGAATTGTGTTCCATACACATTCAATTCGGTTTTATTGACCTGATAAGGGGTAAAAGGATTGTCAACACCTATAGACAGAGAAGCTTTCTTGTTGAGCAGGTCGCGTTTTGCACCGATGCCATAAAAATAAAAGCTCGTTGATTTACCTTGTGAGGTGATGGTCGGACCACGGAAGCCACCGTATGCCTGGATGCCCCATGCTTCATAGATGGTCCAGTTGAGAAATCCATTGATACCGTAATTGATGCCGCTGTTGTTGATGCCTAGGGTGTTATTATCTACTTCGACATAAGAAATGTCAAAATTGCCACCTATCATAAACTTGTAGCCTTTCATGAAGTTACCGGATACATTGAGTCCTGTGTTTTTATTGTTGGCCTGGTTATAATAGGTGGTGACGATGGTGTCTCCACTGATTTTCCTGACGGCCTCAATAGCATTGTTGGTAAAACGGCGATATACGGCAATATTGACTGAGCTGAGTCCGAAAAATTTGTTGTATCCTACTTCCACATTATGCGACAATTCGGCATTCAATTTTGGATTTCCAACTGTTATATTCTTCGGATCCGCCAGATTGGAATAAGGATTTAGGTAAAATAAAGATGGCCTTTGCAGTCTTTGATTATAGGAAAGCTTGAGACCGTTACTTCCCCATTTGTAGGAGAAAGTTCCGCTTGGCAGTATATTGTAGTAGTTATTATTCAGGCTTTGAACCTCCTTGAAGATGTCTCCTTCCACAGTGGTCCCTTCATATCTAACACCTGCTTTTAACCCGAATTTGGGCGTGATGGCCCAG
Source organism: Candidatus Parvibacillus calidus (assembly GCA_013414645.1). Lineage (GTDB taxonomy): Bacteria > Bacteroidota > Bacteroidia > Chitinophagales > Saprospiraceae > Parvibacillus > Parvibacillus calidus. The sequence continues at coordinate 750,301 of CP058702.1, forward strand.
GTTGCTTCAGCATAACCCGCCAACACGTTTTGCAAATAACCAAAGGAATTGGAGCGCATTTCATCCTTGATTTGGGTATTGGTAGCTAGATTGAAGGTGTCATATACATAATAACTTTCAATCCTTCTCGATATTGATTTAATACCAAGATCAAGGCTCAACTTCTTGGAGAATGGATGTGAGTAATCAGCCTGAGCTGTGATTTCCCTGTTAGCNNGCTTGTTGTTGCTGAATTCTTTGTAATCTAAAATTTCAGCATCATTATACTGGTTGATTTCGTAATGGGTTGGGCGATTGTTGTTGCTGTACTGCCCTGAGATGGTCAATTCCTGATTTTCTTTTTTGAATTTGTGTTTGTAGTCCAGATTGATATCGGTGCTGAAATTATCGTTAACACTTGTTTGATCCCTCCGGTAGTGCTGATTCAGTATACCTGCGAGCATCTGGTCGGAAGTGATGGAGTTGTCCAGGTTCATGCCAAATTTGCCAAAGCTCAGGGTGGCATTGATATTATCCTTTTCCGTGATGTCATAATCAATACCTATATTACCTCTGCCTCCAAGGCCACTCATGTTGTTTCGGCCGGTCTGGGTTAGGAGGTAGTTAGGTGCAGAACGCTCTGAGTTTAGATTCCCCTTTGCGCGCCAACCAAAGCCGCCAACACCCGCCGTGAAAGCTATTTTATCAAGTTTGAGGTTTGCATTGGCACNCCCGAAAGCACTTCTTGTGCCGGCAGAAATTGTAACATTTCCGCTGAATCCCTTGATTGTCTTGCGTTTAGTGATGATATTTACGATACCCGCACTCCCTTCAGCATCGTATTTAGCTCCCGGGCTTGTGAGTACTTCTACCTTGTCTATTTCATCGGAAGGTATCATCTTAAGGGCGTCTGCTACGCTTGAGGCCATGACTGCAGAAGGCTTGCCATTGATCAGCACCCGAATGCTGCTACTTCCGCGCATAGACAGATTACCATCCAGGTCGACACTTAGGGTTGGTACCTTTCTGAGTACATCGGCTGCATTGCCTCCCTTGTTGGATATATCCTTTCCGGCGTTATACACCATACGATCTATTTTATTCTCTACTAATCCCTGTTCCCCGGTTACAACAACCTCATTGAGCAACTTCGATTCCGGGCTGATGTATATCTTGCCAAGCATTTGATCCGGGATGGAATCACTCACCTTGATATTCGAAATAACTTTATTCCTGTAACCCAAGAAATTGATATGAACATCGTAAACACCATTTTTCAATTCCTTTATATTAAACATACCACTTTTGTCTGTCAGCGCTCCATCTACCGGTGTGGAATTTCCTTGACGATAGACTGCCACAGATACGAATTCAATTTCCTGTTTGCTGATGCTATCAACAACACCACCGGATATGCGCCCCTTACCTTTGGTTTGCATCATATTGAAAGGCAATTGGGCGTGTAGGGTGCAACTCAATGCCAAGAGGAAGAGTATGAGAAAATTTCGCATAGTATTGTTTTTTTTATGATAACACAAAGGAAAAGGATTGAGAATGAATGGAAGGCCTTTTTTCGATTAATAAAGGCAAAAAAGACGAAGAACCTCTAAAGGCGAATCCTGTTCAATGGTGGAAGAGGTATTTCCGTTGAAATCCAAAAATCTTGCTGGATGTTATGTGTTTTGATATCGAAGGCCCTTGTTATCTTATTGAAGCCAACAGGCCATACAGTTAGCCGTTGATCAGGTAATCAATATTGCGACGATGACTATTGGTTGCTGTATCAGCCTGTCATGAAATATAATTTGCCTGAAATCCTTAGTGGCATATCCAACGGTAGTTGATTCAGAATAGAGGAAGCATTTTGAATCAGTAGTTAATCATGCCGTCTTTATGTGCCATCCAAAGAAATATGCATGAATTCAGGATGAATGGGAATGTAAATGGCTAAAGTTTGTGGTGAATATAAAGTTATAACTTCTGTGTCTTATCTCTACTTAAGATGCCCTTTGTAAATGGATCCTTGTCCTCGTATAGCTTGTGTTCAGTTAGGGTTTCGGTTTTAGGGCCGGCGAAATTATTCTATAAATATTGATTTGTTCTTCTTTATAAATGTTGCAACCCAGGTTGAATATTTCTTCTAAAAATTAATTGCATGGTATGGTTGTTTTTAACTTCGTTTGATTTTCACAGGAAGTAAAAACAAATATCCTGCCGGTCAACGAATAAAGCCTTTTTCTTTGCAATTCAGAAATATTTCGAATCGCTAACTCTGTTGAGTATAAGAGCGATCAACGCCCCGCCAAAAAGCCGATTACTAAAACCTGTGCCAATTCTATATTTGTAATGTTGAGTGTCGGCATCCTAAAAGAAAATTCAGGACTGACAAAACAAACAGAATCGTCACAATAATGATGGCTATTAATTTCATCCGGAATCAATCTTTAAATATGAAAAATACAGCTAAAATCAGAAAGGTAAAACCAATTACATGATTAAGCCGGAATACTTCATTCTTGAATAAAAAAACAGTAAAAACAGTAAAAATAATCAAAGTGATGACTTCCTGCATTACCTTCAGTTGCCAAAGATTGAAGGGTCCGCCATTTTCCACAAAGCCAATCTTATTGGCCGGTATCATGAAGCAATATTCGAAAANTGCTATGAGCCAGCTAATGATGATGACTCCCGGCAGCCCGAACTTGTTGAGCCAGGCAATATCCTTGAATTTAAGATGCCCGTACCAGGCGAATGTCATCAGGATATTGGACAGAACAAGCAATACAAATGTAATGATCCCTTTATTCATTTAGTTTTCGTCTGAATGTAATTATATTTTTCGGTCATCTTTACCATTGTTGCATGATTTCTGGTTGTGGCCTTAACTTTAAGTATTTTTCGATATATTGATTCGTCAGCTTCGTTTTGCTGTACTTATCCCTTACCAGAAGATAAACTACTTTGTTGCCTAACACAATCTTATCCCCGCCGGTATCCATTTCCATCAGTGCTTCAGCGCGGACTCTATCAGGAGGTTCTGCGAGCAAAGTGTAATAGAGTCTTTTTTGTCCGCTTCTTGATGGGAAAATGGATTATTGTCAATGATTTTTCGGAGGGTGTCTTGTGGCAATGCCAATGTTGGGACATCGAAGCCTAATCGTTCCCGGATGGCTTTACGTATGATGGACTCCACTGATTCAGCCTCAGAGAGCCTCGGATTTTACCCATATATTTCCACTTTGGATATAGGTTTTTGGTTCATGCAAACCTATCTCACCGATTATTTTCCTCAAGTCTTCCATCTTAATCAGATTTTGACCATTGACATTGATCCCGCGCAGAAATACAATATAATCTATCATTTATTTCCGGGTATATTGATTCATCGTTTCTGTGATGCCTAAGGTGCCGAACGCAAGTACGGCTTTTGCTGCATGTGCCACGATTTCCGGCAAGTCTTGCTCCTCCTCTTTATTCCATTTCCCAAGTACAAAATTTACTTGTCGTCCTCTGTTAAAATCCCCGCCTATCCCGATTCGGATTCTGGCGTAGTTTTGATTACCCAATACTTCATTGATGTTTTNTAGGCCATTATGGCCTCCATCTGCGCCATTGGGCCTGATGCGGATGCTTTTAAATGGAATATTCAGGTCATCGAGTATGACAATGACCCTGTCTTGTGGAATGGACAATTTGCGCATCCAGTATTGTAGTGCCTTCCCGCTCAGATTCATGTAGGTCGAAGGTTTCAGGATATAGAAGGTCCTGCCCTTGTATTTTATGGAAGACAAGTCTCCAAGATGCTCGTGTTTGAATTTTTCTCCTGCGTCACTGACTAATTTATCTGCGACATCAAACCCGATATTATGTCTGGTGCCATCGTATTCGGCACCCATATTGCCCAAGCCGGCGACTAAATATTTCATCTCGTCGTTGTTGACCTCCCGTTTTTTAAAAANATTGAAAATTCCCATTTGATGCGACAAAAATAGGTTTTAGTGCATTAAATGTAAAAGGTGGATTAAAGGTTTTTGCTATTTACAAATATCTTGTTTTATGTTTGCGGTGATTTTCGTGTATTTGATGGGGCATTTTTCAAATATACATGAGGATTTTTTCTCTTGGATTTGTTAAACATTCATTGAATATGCAACTGTAACAGCCTCACCCGGGTGATGTACAGTCCTGTTTTATCTAAATGACACAATGAATATGGGTCAAAAATTATTGATTGTCGAGTCGCCTGCCAAGGCTAAAACGATTGAAAAGTATCTGGGAAAGGATTTCGTAGTCAAGTCAAGTTTCGGCCATGTGCGCGATCTGGAGAAAGGTAATAATGCCATCGATGTGGACAACAATTTCACGCCACATTATGTCATTACTCCTGATAAGGTCAAAGTCGTAAAGGACTTGAAAGATATCAGCAAAAAGTCGGAGGAGGTGTGGCTGGCAACGGATGAAGACCGCGAAGGAGAAGCCATTAGCTGGCATCTGTGTGAAGTGTTNGTAACCAACCCCCATACCACCAAGCGAATTGTTTTCCGCGAAATTACCAAGCCCGCCATTCAGAATGCAGTCGCCAACCCACGCAACCTCGATCTGGATCTGGTCAATGCACAACAAGCGCGCCGGGTACTGGACAGACTCGTTGGGTTTGAGCTTTCAGAGGTTCTTTGGAGGAAGATCAAGGCCTCACTATCTGCAGGCCGTGTCCAATCGGTTGCCGTGCGTCTTGTGGTGGATCGTGAACGGGAGATCAACAACTTCGAGGTAGAGACTTTCTTCCGAGTCAAGGCATCCTTCCCGGTGATGACACCCTCAGAAAAGACGGTTATGCTGGTCGCTGAATCCGATCAAAAATTCAAATATGAAAAGGATGCTTACGCNTTTTTGGAAAAATGCATCGGCACATCCTACCATGTACAAGATATAACCGTCAAGCCAGGCACACGCAAACCGGCGCCGCCTTTTACTACATCGACTCTTCAGCAGGAAGCCAGTCGCAAGCTGGGCTTCTCTGTCAAAAGAACCATGATTGCTGCCCAAAAGCTTTACGAATCCGGTTATATCACCTATATGCGTACCGACTCGACCAATCTGAGTGAGACAGCTATTGCAGATATCGCCCAGAATATTGAACTTAACTTCGGAAGTAATTATGTCCAAACCCGCAGATATAAGACAAAGAACGATTCGGCTCAAGAAGCACATGAAGCCATCAGGCCTTCCTATATCGCCAATAAGACTGTTCAGGTGCATGACCGGGATCAGGAACGTTTGTATGAACTGATCTGGAAACGTACAATCGCTTCTCAGATGGCCAATGCTATTCTGGANAAAACTGAAGTAGATGTGGCCATTGCCGCACATCCGGGTCATCTGCTCAAAGCTGTAGGTGAAGTGGTCAAGTTCGATGGCTTCCTTCGCGTATATTTTGAATCGGTCGATGATGAGGATGATGAAACCCTGAATACCTTATTACCTCCTGTTACCAAAGGTCAACCCTTGACACTTGAAGAGATGACGGCAACACAACGATTCTCCAAGCCGCCTTCAAGATATACCGAGGCCAGCCTGGTCAAGAAGATGGAAGAACTCGGCATCGGTCGACCTTCCACCTATGCACCGACTATTTCTAAAATTATGGAAGAGAATCGCGGCTATGTAGTCAAGGAGTCTCGCGATGGTATGAAACGAGACTTTCAGGTACTTACCCTGAGAGATGATAAAATCAAGGAAGCAACGAAGTCAGAAAACACAGGCACTGCCAAAAATCAGCTTTTTCCGACGGATATGGGTATGCTGGTGACAGATTTTCTGATGGAACATTTTGATAAGATTATGGATTATCATTTCACAGCCGAGATCGAGAAGGAATTTGACGAGATCGCTGAAGGTGACCTCGAATGGGTCAAGATGATCCGTGCCTTTTATAATCCATTTCACAAGACTGTAGAGCAGACAAGGGATACAGCAGCAAGAGCTACCGGGGAGAGAATGCTGGGCGTGGATGCGGTCACCGGTCGTTCTGTACTGGTTCGCCTAAGCCGGTACGGAAAACCAATCGTCCAGATCGGTAAGGCGGAAGAACTTGCGGAAGGAGAGAAGCCGCAGTACGCCAACCTTAAGCCAGGCCAGTCCCTCGAAACCATTGAGTTCGATGAGGCGATGAGCCTGTTTGCATTACCCAAGGATTTAGGCGAGTATGAAGGCGAATCGGTTTCGGTTAATATTGGTCGTTTTGGCCCTTATGTCAAGGTGGGAGACAGCTTCGTCAGCTTGCCAAAGGGCGAGGATCCCTTTACGGTCGACATGGAAAGAGCCGTTGAGATCATCCTGCAAAAAAGGTTGGCAGATGCTCCCGTAGCCAGCTATGAAGGTAAGCCAGTAACCAAGGGTAGTGGTCGTTTCGGTCCCTTTATCAAATGGAATGACTTGTACATCAATGTCCCACGACGATACAACTTCAACAGTCTTACTCAGGATGATATCAATGAATTGATCCGTACAAAGCTGGAGAAAGAATCCAATCGTTATATCCGCCTGTGGGAATCAGAAAAGATAGCCATAGAAAACGGTCGATGGGGACCTTTCATTCGTTTTGGAAAGAAAATGCTAAAGTTGGGTAAGAATCAGGAAGGCAAGGCATATACATCAGAGCAATTATCAGAAATAACACTGGACGAAGTAAAAGCAATGATAGAGGCACAGGAACCCGGCGCCTTCGATAAGAAGACTAAATCAGCAGCCTCAAAACCGGTGCCAAAGCTAAGGTAACTGCTCCGAAGTCCGGGAAGACATCAAAGAGGGCATCTTCCGCCGGAACAAAAAAATACCATGCAGGCAATCATCCTCGCAGCTGGACTTGGCACCCGACTTAAACCATTGACGGATGACAGGCCGAAGGCTTTGGTGTTATTAAAAGGAATGACACTGCTGGATAGAGCCATTGCCTACCTTACCGTTCAGGGGATTGAACGGATTGTCGTCAATATCCATCATTTTGGAAATCAGATAGCCGATCATATTAGCCATGGGCAATATGATGTTCCTGTTCTGATTTCGGATGAAAGACGGCTACTGAAAGATACCGGAGGTGCCTTGGTACAGGCATTGCCCCTGTTGAGTCCGGATGAAGATATCCTGATATACAATACGGATATCGTTACCGATATGTTACTGAGTAAGCTNTTTTCTGCACATATAGCATCCGGCAATGATGCCACACTCTTAACATCAGTTAGAGANGAAGCACGACAACTGGCATTTTCGCCAAAAGGCTGGCTTACAGGCTGGCAAAATAAGAAAAATGATGAGATAAAAGGCGTTCTCGAACCTGATAGCAGGATGTTTTCATTCAGCGGTATACACATCATCAAGCCGTCCTTAATTGGATACTTTGGTCAGGAATTCGGCGATGCACCATTTTCTGTCATTCCGGCATATATACTGGCAGCCTTGGATCACAAAATCGGCTATTATATGACTCCTGAAAGTATAAAGTGGATGGATGTCGGTAGTCCTGAAAAACTGAAACTGGCCGAAGAATATTTGCTGAAGGAGGAATAGTTTTTCTACCCGGTGTAATTCGGATTTATAGTTATACCAAGATGATTTATATAATAGTCCATAAATTTTTGGTATAATAATGAATGTACCTTCGGTATTAATATGGATTCTTTGCCTTCCCGAACTGTTGAAAGTAAGTGCGCNNTTCTGTCAGTAAGTTCTTTTGTAAAGGTGCAAGGTTTATGATTCATTTGTTGACATCCTTACTGTCTTTCAATAAAATAGCCAACAGATCGAGAAAGAAATTTCCTTCTACCTCAATAATGTTATTGATCCTTTCAATTCTTGCAGGCTGCCATTTCCTGACTGAATTCGGACATAATAGGAATAGACACCGTTGGGCAGATCCTGACCGTTTTTGCTGCCGTCCCAACCCTGGTCAGGATTTTTAGTGGAGAAAATCCTGCCTCCATAACGGTCGAAGATGACCATTTCATAGTCGGCAATGCTTTCCTTGAAGTAGAATATCGGCATAAATTCCGGGAAAGTACCTCCGACAATAAAGGCATTTGCCATGAAAGCCCCCGCAGTTTTCTCTACACAGGAAATGTTGGATGGTAATGTTATCTGATACATGCTACCTCCACAGTCGAATGTTATGTCGGAAAAGATCCTGTAGCAATATTTCAGGTCCCCGTCCTTGCCGTCAATAAGCCAATGGGTGTACTCCGTCATATTGCCGTCACCGGTGGCTATGATTTCGGTGCTGCCATCGGTAGATATGCGCTCCAACCGAAATTCCCGGATGCTTCCTCCTTCCCATTCGGGTAGGTTCCAGTATAGATCCACTTCATTACCAGGTTTCAGGGTGGCACGGAGCAATAAGTTGCTGAAGATGTCTGAATATATTCGCTTGTTGCAGGCATCGATGGATACGAAGCGATAGTATGACAATCGATTGTTATCCGGGGAGATCTGTGTTTGATTGCCCGGAGTAATTTGAAGTTGAGTCAATGGAGCGTCTGCCAATCCTTCCGGTGTGTCAGCTTGTTGCAGGAAAAGTCCTGTGATTGGAATGTCTTCATTGGTTGTCAGCACAACATCATAAATATTGCTCGTCCCGCTATCCGCAAAATCGTCTACACAAAGTGTTGTGATAGTCTTGCTTTTCTTGGAATGAAGGCAAATTGAATTGGAAAAACTTTGATTCCCGGTTATTGATTCCTCTGCTCTGATGCGGAAGCAATATTCAGAGTCATCATCAAGTGTATCAAGTATAAAGTTCGTTGTCGTTGGATTTCCGACGATGATTTCCGGTCCGCCGTTCTTGGACATCAATACTGTATTTTCAATNNCGGTTCTCGACCAGCCATTATAGGGTGTAAAGTTAAGCACTATTCTTCCTGCACAGGTATCAACCAGGCCTTGGAGGAGAATAGTGGAATGCGGCGTGGAGAAAACACTTGTTCCTCCACATCTGTCTAAGGCAACTATATAGTATGTATAAGCTGAGTCGGCGGTCTTCCTGTTTGTATCGGTATATATTAGTGTGGTGACGGTATCCAATGCCTTGACAACTCNCCCTCCCAGACCCTGGTAGATGACATAGGCACTGGTCTCAGGACTAAGGCCTTTGGACCATGAAAGGATGATATCATTGCCGGCAACTGAGACGGATTGTATTACCACCGGAAGGGGAGATGCATTGTCCAAGGTGTCAGATGATAAGGCAGTCTGCCCGGAACAATTGGCTGTAGTCTGCATGTAGTAATAGAGTGTACCTCCCGGACTGGCGGAAAATATGTATTCCGTCTGAGTAAGGTTAGTGATGGTCTCCAATAGCTGATACGGGCCGTTGTAATTGGTAGAATAGAAAATTTCATAGGATAGGACAGGGCCGCAAGCGACGGTGGGAATATCCCAGCGCAATGTGTCTCCCTTTACACAATATAGATTGGGTGCAGGCACCTGACCAAAAGTGGTTAGTGGTATCATACCCAAAAGGCACACTATACAGCCGAACAAATATTTCCCGGGTTTCAATAATTTCATATGGGACAAATTTATGCCAAATTCCATAATGAAAACGATAAACTTCCCTGTAACTTATGTTAATTGAAGGATTGAATTGAATTAAGTCTTGTAAATCCTTATGTTTTCAGAATTATAATAATTTGTAAAGATATGCTTCCTGCCGTGCAGTCTATTTTTGAGTAAATCTTCGGGCAGGCAGGAAATCTTCCTAAGGGAGCAGGAATCCATGATTTGGTATAGATGCAATTAAAGAATTCAATGAGCCTCTCAAATTCGTTTCAAACTTTACCCACATAACCAGTATGTCCCGGGAGTATGAAGCAAGAATTCGCCTCCCTCAGCAGCCGGTATATGAGATGACGAAATGGGGCTTGCAACAATGTCTAATATTTCGAACATCCTGATATATGATTATAATACAATATTATATATATTCGTATTAATAAATATTTGTCATTTCGTCTTGCTAAAATAGTGTGAAATCCTTCTGTATTTGCCTAAAAATCATTTTCTTTGGGAAAATAAATAATCAAATATGGGTTCTTTTATCAAAGGATTGGGATATTACGTTCCGGAGAATATTGTNAAAAATGAAGATCTTGTCAAATATATGGATACAACCGATGAATGGATCCAGGAAAGGACAGGAATTAAGGAAAGGCGATATGCTACACGACACAAGGAATCAACGGTCTCNCTTGGGGCGGAGGCTTCCAGGAAAGCCATTGCGGACGCAGGGATTCAGCCATCCGACATCGACTTCATCATCTTCGCTACGCTNGGTTCGGATTACTTCTTTCCCGGATGTGGGGTGTTGTTACAGCGGGAGTTGGGCATCACTGACACTGAATGTGGCGCCTTGGATGTCAGAAACCAATGTTCCGGCTTTATATATGCGCTAAGTGTGGCGCATCAGTTCGCTTCTTCAGGTATGTACAGGAATATTCTTGTGGTGGGCGCGGAAGTGCATTCCATGGGTCTCGATTATACGACAAGAGGCAGGAATGTGACCGTTATCTTCGGTGATGGTGCCGGAGCGGCCATCGTACAACCAACAGCAGAATCAGGAGAGGGTATCTTAGCTACTTGTATGCACAGTAATGGGACGCACGCGGAAGAGCTGGCCTTCATCAATCCGGGTTGCCACGGCGGCCGATATGGCGGTATTGAAAATTACGGTTATCTCGATGAGAAGGAATACGGAGGTACCTTTCTGACACAGAAAATGATGGACGATGCATTGATATATCCTAATATGAATGGACAATTGGTGTTTAAGAATGCTGTCCAGAAGATGCCGGAGGCCATCATGGAAGTATTGAATAAGGCAGGATACAAACCATCAGACCTGAAGATGCTGATTCCACATCAGGCCAATCTGCGTATTGCGGCCTTTGTTCAGCACACCCTTAGACTCAATGACGACCAGGTGTACAACAACATTCAGAAATACGGCAACACTACAGCCGCTTCCATCCCTATTGCACTGACAGAGGCCTATCAGCAGGGCTTGTTCTCTTCCGGAGACCTCGTATGTCTTACTGCCTTTGGTAGTGGCTTTACCTGGGGTGCAGTGTTGATGCGCTGGGCATAAATCCAATTAGATCTATATTAGAATTACGGAATAGCATTTGCATAGAGATTACCAAATAATTAATCATTGAACCTTCTTGAAGATAAAGTGTTAATTATGCCGTTAATCATGTTGATTACGAACTATTTAGATTTTAACAGCGTTTTATAGGGAGAAATTCAATTTAACATGTAGTCGCTGACAAGCATTTGCCTATGAAAAAATACTGACGTACATTGTCCTTTTTGTTTCCATTGCTGCTTTTTCTGCATCAGTGAGCTCCTGCTCAAGGAAATCGGGATGCCCTGCTTATGATGAAGCTGTTTCGAAGCCGAAGAAGAACGGAAATTTTAATAAAGGTAAGTCTCAGCTTTTTGACAAGAAAATGCGTAAAAGAATGGCGCAGAGAGGCTGATTCGGGACTTAATTTAATTTTTATCACATCATTGATCTTTATAATCTGAAACGAAACTGTCGGATTTTCGGTTAAAATAATTTGGAGTTGATTATTTATGGAGTCAGGAAAGCAATATAATCTATTGATACAAAAACTGGATCAATTTATCCGCAAGTTTTATCTGAACAGGATTATTCGTGGTTCGCTTTATTTGCTGGGCTTTGTTACCGTATATTTCATGGCAATAGCCTTGCTGGAGAANTTTTTCTATTTCGGGACTGCGGGCCGCAAGTTCCTNTTNTACTCATTCTTACTTGCCTCCCTGTTTACTCTTATACGGTGGATCATTGTTCCGGCTATGAAGTTTTTCCGGTTAGGCTCCACCATTTCCAATGAACAGGCGGCTGCCATCATAGGAGATCATTTTGGCAATGTCAAGGACAAATTACTCAATGTATTGCAACTCAATGAGCAAGCACGTAACAACCCCGATTCCTCCCTTTTGATCGCAGGCATAGAGCANAAAACAAAAGAGTTGCAGCCAATTCCCTTTAAAAATGCCATTGACCTGAGNCCCAATAAAAAATATCTCAAGTATAGTGTGCCGCCGGTATTGGCGCTGCTTCTTATGCTTTTTACCGCCCCCTCCCTGATTAAGAAGCCTGTCAATCGATTGATCAACAACGATAAGGAGTTTGAACGGGAGGCACCATTTACCTTCCAGATACTGAACAAAAACCTGAAGGTCGCCGAGTTTGATAACTATACACTGGAAGTCAAATTGGAGGGGAATTCGATTCCGGATCAGATTGATGTGGTCTATCATGATAATCCATACAGGTTGGTCAAGGATAGTCGGGGCATTTTCACCTACACCTTTGCTAATGTCCAGGATGCTTTTGATTTCAGACTGAAGGCTGCCGGATTTAATAGCAAGGTGTATCGATTGGATGTAATGAAAAAAGCGGGAATGACAGACCTCAACCTGAAACTCGTCTATCCGGGCTATATTGGAAGACCTGAGGAATACGTCAAAGGCTCCGGAGACATCATCGTCCCATTCGGCACAAAAGTATACTGGGATATCAGGACCAGACTTGCCGATCGGGTTGAGTTGGAATTTGAAGGCAATCATGCCGTGAGCGCACAACGGGCGGGCGACAATAGATTTACATTTTTGAAGACAGCCATACAGGATCAAAATTATAAGATCTTCACAGGCAATCAGGCACTCCCGGTAAGTGACAGCATGACATATTCGATCCATGTCGTGATGGATGAAAACCCTGTAATCAGTCTTGATCAATATGTGGATTCAGCCAACCAGAAACTGGTCTATCTCAGTGGCAATGTCTCTGATGATTATGGCTTTACAAAGCTGCAAATGGTGCAACAGATCAAATCCGAAGATGGAAAAGTAAGAACCAGGACACTGCCACTACAGAAACCCGCAACTAAACAAGGATTCTATAGCTATCTTTTTGATATAGAATCGTTAAAGTTGAAACCGGGTGATGAATTAACTTANTTTTTCGAGGTATTCGACAATGATGGTGCCAAAGTACCNAAATCTGCCAGGACTTCAGTGATGAACTTTAAGAAGCCTTCTGTTAAGGAGATGGAGAAAAATATCGATAAGTCCACCAGGGAAATCCAAAGTGATCTGGANAAAAATGGTGAAGGAATCGAAAAAGTCAATGATGCAATCAATAAGCTCAGGGAAAAATTACTGCAGCAAAAGTCATTGAATTGGCAGGATAAAGAACAGTTGAATAAGTTGCTGGAGAAACAAAAGGAGCTTCAAGACCAACTAAAGGAGACCCAGAAAAAACTGGAGGAGAAACGCAAGGCAGAAGAAGAGATAAAGCAGCCTGACCCTGAGATGAAGGAAAAACAGGAGAAACTTGATGAAATGATCAAGGAAATGCAGAACCCGGAAGAACAAAAGTTGATGGATAAGATCCGGGAGTTGATGGATAAACTGGATAAAAAGGAGTCCCTCAAACAACTGGAGCAAATGTCTCAACAAAATGAACAGCAGCATAAGAGTCTGGATCGGCTTATGGAATTGATGAAGCAGCTTGAACTGGAAGCTAAGGTCCAGGATCAGATAGATAAACTGAATGAACTGGCCGAAAAGGAAGAAAAGCTTGCTGAGCAGACTGAGAATAATCAAAAGGATCAAGAGCAACTTAAGAAGGAACAAGACCAGATCAATAAGGACTTTCAAGAGGTGAAGAAGAAAATGGATGAGATACAGAAAGAAAACAAGGAATTGAAGGCGCCTAAGAAGTTGNNAATGATCAAAAGAAGAGCAGCAAAGTACGGAACAGGACCTTCAGGATGCCAAGGAACAACTGGAGAAAAAGAAAATAAATCCGCTTCTAAGAGCCAAAAGAAAGCCGGCCAGAAGATGAAGCAGATGGCTCAGAATATGCAGAATGATATGGCGGCATCTGAAAAGGAACAGATAGAGCTGGATATGAAAGCCGTCCGTCAGTTGCTGGAAAATATAGTCGGCCTGTCATTTAATCAGGAAGACCTTATCAAACAGTATAATGCAACCATGATCAACACACCGAGATACATCGGTCTGAACAGGGAACAGAANAAAATCAAGTCTGACTTCAAGATGGTGGATGACAGTCTTCAGGAACTTAGTAAGCGGGTTATGCAGATACAGTCGTTTATCATCAAGAAAGTCGCTGAAGTCAATGACAACCTGGACAAGACTATGGATAATCTCGAAGACAGACGTAAGCCGGAGGCTGCTGTCAATCAACAGCAATCAATGACAAGCCTCAATGATCTTGCACTTATGCTCAGTGAGGCATTGCAGCAAATGCAGATGCAGGCACAATCTATGCCGGGTAGTGCCAGTTGTAGCAAACCCGGAGGAAGCAATCCCCAGGATGGGAAGACCGGCAAACCCGGCAAAATGCCCCAGATGGATAAGATATCCCAGGGTCAGCAAAAGATGACAGAAGGAATGAAGCAGCAGATGGAGCAAATGAAAAATGGTAAAAAACCCGGTAGTGAAGAATTTGGACAGTTGGCTGCCCAACAGGCTAAAATACGTAAGATGCTTCAGGACCGAGATGCTCAGATGCGGCAGAATGGTCAGGGCAAAAAGCAAATTCAGGATATTATCGACGCCATGGATCAAATCGAAAAGGATCTGGTCAACAGACGCCTTACTAATGAAATGTTGCGAAGACAGCAGGATATCATGACAAGACTTTTGGAAGAAGAACGTGCTGAAAGAGAACAGGACAAGGATGAACAACGAAAGGCGACACAGGCTCAACAGCAACAAAACAAGATTCCTTCATCCATGCAGGAATATATCAAAAAAAGGGAAGCAGGAATAGATGATATCCGGCCTGTATATCCTGCCCTTACACCTTATTACAAACGATTGGTTGAACAATATTATAATCAACTTTCAGGCAGATGAAACAAGTAAATGTAATCAGGATATCAAGCCGGCTCAAAAGTGTAAGTGAAGTTGAGACATTTGCAAAAACCCTGCAACGAGAGTTCAATCTCGATGAGGAGGTATTTCAAAAATCCTGATCAGCGTGACAGAAGCCGTCAATAATGCAATAATTCACGGCAATCAGATCGATGAAAACAAGGAGGTGACACTGCAATCCTATTGTAAGGAAGATAAGCTGACCATCTGCATCAAAGATGAAGGCCCCGGATTTGAAGTTGCAAAAGTACCTGATCCTTGCTGCAAGGAGAATATTGAAAAACCGGGGGAGAGGAGTACTGATCATGCGCTCATTGAGTGACGATATTCGGTTTAAAAACAATGGCTCCTGTGTCGAAATGACATTCAATATCAAAAAGTAGTGCCGACAACTAAAATTCANTTTTTTAGCGANGGAGAACATCCCCCAATCAGGTTTTCGAAAGCGAAGTTCAGAGCGGTAGCCGGTAAAGTTTTTGCAGACCATCATAAAATTGTAGGTTACGTCAATATCATTTTCTGTAATGATGAGTATCTTCTGGAAATCAATCGGAGCTACCTCGACCATGATTACTATACGGATATAATTACCTTTGATTATGATGATGATAGAGTAGAATCTGATATCTATATCAGCACCGAAAGAGTTTTAGAAAATGCAGGTAAAGCAGATGATGGCGGAACACGAGAACTGTATCGGGTGATGCTCCACGGTTGCATTCACTTATGTGGATTCGGCGATAAAACAGAAAAGGAAGTGTCAGTTATGCGACANAAAGAAAATTATTACCTTGAAATGGTAAATTCTAATTAATTTTGAAACAATTTGAATATTAATATTGTATAAATAATAAAGAGTTTCAATATAAAGTTTAGACTACAACAATTTTAATCCTATGAAAATTTTAATGGTCTGCCTGGGCAATATATGCAGAAGTCCCTTGGCAGAAGGTATCATGCGGGCTAAAGCAGATAGTGCCGGTTTGAAAATCAAGGTGGATAGTGCGGGGACAAGCGATTATCATATCGGAGAGGCTCCACATAGAAACAGTGTGCGCATTGCGTCAGAGCATAATATTGACATCACAGGGTTGAAGGCACGCCAATTTACAAAGGCAGATCTTGAAACATTTGATTTAATTTATGTGATGGATGAATCCAACTATAAGAATGTCATCCAGTTGGCAACTAATAAGGAGCAAAGGGAGAAGGTTCTCTATTTGCTGAATGAGGTCAATCCGGGATCCAATGCAAGTGTTCCCGATCCCTGGTATGGTGGATATGATGGTTACAGACAGGTGTTTGATCTGTTGGAAGAGGCATGCAGCATCATCGCAAGAAAGATTATGGCCGGAGAATTATCCTCAGGTGTTTTTGCCTGAGATGGTCGAGTAGGCAAGGCTACGCCGGCTGATTCATCACGGACTAACAGTATTAATTGTTTACTGTCCCCACATTTTGCTTTAATCTGCTCATTGATTTTTGAGGTACATTATATCTGAATCTGAAATTTTATAAATAACATTTGATGAAACGAACTGATCTCCCAATACCCTTTCTGCCACAAACATTATAATCTCTTCTCTTTCACCAATAGAAAAACCGGTTAAAGCTTCCCAATTATCTATTGATGGTATGAAAAGAATTAAACTGCAATTTCCGCCTCCATATTCCATCTCAAATTTAATACTTCTGCTTCCTTCCACAAAAATTGCATACCCACCTCTTCCAAAATTCTCATATCTTACCTTTCTCATTAGCTTTTCGACAGTTTTATTGTACAATGTCTCTCGCATAATTAAATCTTCATCCGGGATTTTATTTCCTGATCCATCACTATACACAATCGGCTTTTCTAACTCATCATTTAAAATCGTGACCATGTCTTCCGGCGGCTTGAAATAATCAGCAGATTTATTAAAACTGATTTCATGTTTCAAATCTGCGTATTTTATGATTACAATTTTATATTTACCTGGTTCGATTTCGGAAGTATCTAAAATTATCTTAATGCTTCCACTTAGTATATCGCTGATTTTCTTTTTCCATACTTCTTTTTCTGGTTTTAGTCTGTATAATGTGATCGAATCGTAATTGTCACCATGGTCAGGAAGCCATAGAATCAATTGCTGACAGTCCGGATATTGTACAAATTTGAAATTCCCGAGCGTAAATTTGCAATCTTCCGGGATTTCATTATTTTNTAAACTAAAATTAGTAATACTTGTTATTTCAAGGTATCCTAAAAACTGATTGACACCTTGACCCATGATTAGTTTTTATTTTAGATAAAATATTGCACATACTTTTTACCAGATCGTTGGTGTTGTTATCAATTTATTTGCTTTATCCTGTAAAACCACCAATGGATAACACTTAATCAGGGTAAAACTATAGATTAATTTTTCAAACAGAAAAAATGAAACACTATAAAACCCTGGATCATAAGTTGAAAAATCCATCACATATTTATCTGTTCCTTTAATTTCCAATTCCATTGTACAAAGATTTACAGAGTTGAAGATTTTCACTTTATCTGGTTTGACATTTTGGGCGAGATTCAGAGTTATAACATTTTTGGGTATTGGAGAATTTTCATCATACAAAATTTTGCCCATACCTTTAGGCATTGGGTCAGCATAAAAAGGATCAGGTGTATCTGCTAAATCATTACTAACAGATGTAATCCTGCATGGTCCTGATTTGATATCTGTATTTGTAAATATTTCCATTGGGCAATTTAGGGTATATTTTACCGGCAACTCAGAATAAATTCCCTTACCATTATCCGGTAATGAATAAATCATTTCACCACTGTAATTCATTCGGTCCGTAATCCCTGCATCTTCATCCCATTTAGAGCTAAAAATCGGTTGCGGAAGAANAAATACACTTCCTGCATAATGCCTGATAANAGGACTTTTAAGTGCTATTAGGGGCAATGAATTATTAGTTTTATTTACCGAAAATTATCCTGACAACAGAAAGAACATACCATAATACCGGAAAAAACAGGGAGGCAACTATCACATATAGTGCAGGCACTCCTAAAACCAATCCGGCTAATTTAGTATTGCCCTTTGCTTTTAAGATAAAAGCAACTCCGAGAATTAACAAGGCTGGCAATAATTTTAAAATTAAATATTGTATTAAGATTGATTTATCTTCAACATACTTATTTCCTTTGAAACAATTATAAAGGATATATAAAAAATACAAACCATATCCTATTACCAAAGGCCGGAATAAAATTTCGCTTAGGTTTTNTAATTTCTCCCACATGCTATTTTGGTGTTATTGATGTTGAAAATATATACATAATTATTATACCAAGCACCAAAATCAAAAGCAAGATGAATGTCGGTATATAAAGAATCATGTTTGCTGCCTTAATATTTCCCCAAAACTTCATATACAAGGAGGCGCCAATTAATATGGCTACGAAACCGATTCTTCTAAAATTCATCATATTATAATGACCCCGATCCGCCCAGTTGTTTATTTGAGTAAAATACAGCATAATGAGGACTAACAGAATAATTATATATATTGCCATAAGTGGCCAATAAAGCTTGTTTAATAGTGGACTCGTAAAAAATGTAGAAGGTTGCATCTCAATTGTTTTGAAAATGATAGGTTATGATTGTTTCATTCTGATTAAGTTCATCGGTAAGCAAGAATGTTAATTGGTTTTCACTATTGGTATCTCAATATTTATAATTAATCAATGAAAGAGTATCTCCATCTTTAGAGATGTATGTTATTTGTTTTATAAGATTTTCATTATTTTTTCCCATCCTGTTATTTGGAAACATTTCTTCCGGATTGCCTTCTGTAAATAAATTCTATTCATTTTCTTATCTGAATAATAATATAGTGTTGTAACTGAAACATTGTACCTTTTTGACGCATTGGCAAAGCTCTCTGTTTTGGCCATACTTATGGCTGACAGCTTTTCTTCTTTACTCCATGTTTTTCTCTGAGCCCATACACAAATTTATTTTTTTAAACTATTTAATTTTAATTTGTGTCCGGTTTTTAAGGGGTTAGAAAGTTTTCTATGAATTATAAAACTTGCTTTGAAGGCTTATTTACACTATTGCATGTGTACACTAACGGAATATTTTAAACTTG
Organism: Candidatus Parvibacillus calidus; assembly: GCA_013414645.1. Classification (GTDB taxonomy): domain Bacteria; phylum Bacteroidota; class Bacteroidia; order Chitinophagales; family Saprospiraceae; genus Parvibacillus; species Parvibacillus calidus. The sequence goes on from CP058702.1 coordinate 769,402, forward strand.
TATGGTTATTCAACTGATTGTATAGTCGTATGTGGTAAGTCAGACACTTTAGTATATCCTTTTTGCGTTTATATCCAATTATCAGCACCATTAGTTTCAATTTGCATACAAAGTTTGGAATTCAATCTTCTCCGGTACTGAACTGGGAGGCCATCAAAGCGCNCGCGCTGATTAGTAACACCAATGCAGCAAGTAACAACAACAAGTTGACATATGGTATGGGAATGTAAANAANAGCGGCAAAGCCTTGTATTCCGAGTAGCAATTCATTTAATATAACACCTGTAAGGAAGGCCATTGTAGCTTTTTNTATGATTGGCTTCTGCTTTAGATAATTGTTCATTACTAAATATGCCAGGAAAANAAGAGTATAGACTCCCAATAATACCAAGTGCAGATAGGCGATGACAATAGGCCGGATTCCAAATACCAGTTGACTTAATGACGGTATGACGGAAATTGCCTGTAGTAAAAATTTTATGCTGATGGCCAGAATCGCTGAATAACATAATAACCTTACCCAGGAAGGGAAATTCTCCTTAAGATAATGATTTACATCTTTAAAATATTTGTATAAAAGATGGTACCAGGCGATTAACTGGACAAAGGTGGCTGCTACCGTTATAGCATAAAGCCACATCGGAAGATTGGCCCACAAAATTGAAAGGAAGAAAGTAGGGATAACTGTAATGGCAAATACAAGGAAGTATTTATTGAGGATGGAAGTCTTATTCTGGATTCGGTCAACAATCATGGCCATTGATGCAAAGAAAAACCAGCCGCTGTATTGAAAATGCAGGTAGTAATATACTGATCCAAGATAAGTTTTGTGTGTGGTTGTATGGCTAAATATCATATAAGCCAGGAATAATGGTCCTGCTGAAGCGATGATATTGAGGGCGACTGCAGCAATCGACCAGTTTTTTGACGGATGCTCTTCCTTGACTTTTCTCCAGTCACCAATCAATTGGATGGCAAATAATAACCCAACCAGAATACCACAAGTGGAGAAGATAATGGATGTGATATTATAACCTTTGATTGCGAATGAAACCAACATGCCGGTGGCACATACGAGATTGGCTGTTATCAGGATATTATACCTCTTGGTCGTGATATACTTTAGGATGATGGATGCCAATCCGCAATATAAAAAGTGGGAGATCCATCCTGAAAATGCGAAATAGGAATGGGCATGAAGGAGGTTTTTGGTCAAAATAAGGAAAGCTGAAGGCAATCTTGTATCGCATCAGTGTGCCAAGTACAGCGACAATAAACAGACTGATAACTGAATACCTAAAATATTTTGTCGGGATTGAGTTGTTCATGGTTCTCAATAGTATAATTTGTGATTAATTATTTTGACCTTGCCCTCCTTCTTCATCTTGATGAGTGTCCTTATGACTGTTTCTACCCTCAAGCCTGTAAAGTCGGCAATTTGCTGTCTCGTATAGGGAACTTTTGCGATAGGTTCTTTGGCCGGTCCGGGTTTTAAATTGTTGAGAAAGTAACTGATTTTTTCTTCCGGAGTGTGGCTGGTCAGTAATCTGGATGTGTAATATTTTTGATAAAGCCTTTCGCCGAGATAATTAAGGATACGCAATGTAATCTCAGGAAAGTCATGCAGGATGTTTAGAAAATTTTCTTTACCTACCTTTATGATGACACTATCGCAATTGGCTATTGCGGTGGTAATATATGGTTTGTTGGCCAGAAGTGGAGGTTCCCCAAACCCGTCACCCGGAGAATAGATGCCCTGTATAAGGTCTTTTCCTTCCGAATTGGTCGATAGTACTGTTACACTCCCTTCCAAAACCTGAAAGTAAAAGTGAGGTGTATCATCTTCGTGGAAAATGACAGCGCCTTNTTTATACTTCCTGGCCAATCCGCCATAGGTCAACAATATGTCGTAATCAATCAGCAAAACACTCCATTAATTAATAGGGCGACGTGTTATTGCCATAAAAATACAGTATTCTTGGAAGTTTTGTAGTTTTTTGAAAATTTTATTGTTTTCTTTGAATTTAAGGGAAAAGTTATAATATTATTTTTGTTTGTTGTGGTTTGGTTTAAATTTAATGGGCCTAATCAATTTGCCTGTACATGGTAAAGGAAAGTAAAAACAGGCATATTACCTTGATTGCATCACCTCCCAGATAGAAGATGTGTAAGTAGTTGGNGGNGATTTCATGCCCATGGACATGGTCCAAAAGGTTGTCTCTCAGTTCGGGAATCAACCAGAATGTTTGCCCTGTCAATATTAGCATTGTTAAAAAAAGTAAAATATAGGAGTATAGGCCGGTCCTGTTTCTGTAGAAAACGATGTTCAGTATAATTGAAATGGCAAATACCCATTCAATTTTATTTAAGTAAATTATAACAATCCGCCCCAATTCATTTGTCGGAGTAGAACCGTTGATTTTGGTATTGATCCAGGTCTCCATGAGACTGATTGCGCCGACAAAGCCAATCCAGAGATAAGCGCATGCTATCGTCAGAGGTTGCCTGGCAAGAATCTTCATATCAGGGAATATTGGCCTGAATTCCTTAGGTATTCTATTTTGGTAAGAAACATGGCTGCCATTTTATCTCCTCCATTTTGCTTCATCAGCTACTGGCCCTTCAAAAAAGCATCAACGGTCTTGAACCAAAGATGTAACCATCGGTCGAAATGTAGTTTCGAGACCGGCAGTTTGGCATGAGGTACAAATGGGGACCCTGGTAGGTATGTGGCCCGGTCAGGACTGTTTGCCAGAATGAGTACATTTTCTTTAAATGTTGTGGCCATCTGTCCCTGATGATTTCATTGAAAATGTACGAGCAGTTCGTCCTCTCTGATTTCGGCATAGAAAGTATCAACCAATAACTGAATATCTTCTAAAGTCTGAATATCTTCTCTTAAAGATTTGTTTTGCATGATTTTCCGATGTAAAAGGACAATATTATCTGCTCAGGAAAGTGTTACCTTTTTTGGTGTCTTTAGCTAATTGTTTGATATTGGTCGCTGAAAGCATTTGAAGCATTTTTTCACGGATGGGTTTGTATTCGTGATGAACGGGACAGGGTTTGTCGTCATTGCATTCTGTAAGGCCTAATCCGCAACCTGTCAGGGATTCCAGTCCATCTATCGCTTTGACTATATCAATCAGTGAGACATTGTTGAGTTGTGACGGTGTTGCATAGAATCCTCCATTGTACTTTGATGGAACTGANNTTAGGTTTTGTTTTGTCAACTTTTGGAGTGTCTTTGCAGTAAATGCCTTTGGCCCGGCAATTGCATCAGCAACTTCTTGTTGGCTTACTTTATGCTTGTTTAGAGAGCGTTCGGCTATAAAGATGGCAGCTTTTATGGCATATTCACAGGCTTTAGAAAACATAAATGATTGTTTTAGGTTACAAAGTTACTGATTTTCTCATAAATTACTGAGCAGAAAAGCCTTTGAGTAGGGTTTGGAAGTGTTTGTTGCTGAAAAATTTGTAACATTTTACCTGTCTGTTTGTCCCCCAATCTATTCCGGTCAGCTAAATATCAAATTTTGTTATCTCCTGTACTGAAATCAGACAGATTAAGGAATTGGTGAGGCAATGGCTCAGGATGCATGAAATAAATGAGAAGAAAATGAGCTACAGGTTATTTTGAAAGCGCGGGGATATGGATTTACCCGATCAAAAAGTAGCGGAGAGTTAGGGATTCGAACCCTAGAAGCCCTTTTGGAGCTTACACACTTTCCAGGCGTGCGCCTTCGACCACTCGGCCAACTCTCCGTTAAATGGAGTGCAAAAGTAAAAATATTTTGGAAATAAATATGGGTTAAATAAAAAATCGTGTGAATGACCAAATAAGCTCATTGTTGATATTATCCAATTTAAGCCCCGCCCCGTTCAATATGAATTCAAAATTGCTGTCTTTGTGTTCATATCCAAGCTCTGATCACAGAGGATTTATTAATGGCGTTTTTCTGGAAGGTTATACAACTAGAATGTGATTGCTGCCGATATTCAGATTTGTCAGAGGCCCGGCCAATGATTTTTATCTCATCGTTCGGATTTATACCTGTGACGTAAATTCGTTTTTTTGAAATGCGAAATTGATGGAGTAGGTACATATGGTTTTCCTTTTGATCAGAACCTGTATGGAGACCTTTTGTTAGTTTTACCGCCGATCTTCCACTTGACACCGGCTCCGAAGTTGTATAGATTTGGAAAAACATCGATGGAATATATCTTGCGAAGGGGAAAGGCTGCTGTTATGTCAACGCAAAATTGTACGCGGTTACCGTAAATAAACCCTCCGGATATGCCCCCATAATCGAAGTAGGTGTTTGCAAGTCCGAAAGAGTTGACAAACTGGCCTATATATTTTGGGGTTGCATAGATGCCCAGGTTCTCTAAAGGGTGTACCGATAGGTGAAGAGGAATCTGGAAATCATAATAATAAAAGAAAAAAGTATTGAAGCCAAGGCCTGTTGCTGCGGCAAAGATTGATTGCTGATCTCCGTAAAACTGATATTTGGCTTCCAGCCCAATTTGACCGAAGGTACTCAGATTTATACCTGCATCCAACCTATCCATGATGCCATACTTTCCCGTTGCTTGTATATAAGGAATCGTGAAATTTTTTTGTCCTCATCGGCAACCTGAGCAATGGCGTTTATTACTCCGTAAGGATAGTATAGATTGTTCAATTTCGCCTGTCCCTGTTTCGACTGTTTTGGCTGTCTGCATGCTGCTGTATGATCCGCACGAAGTCAGAAGGATGGATTGGGTGACCGCAATAATAAAGAATAGGTGGTGAAAAGGTTTGGCTATTAAAGTCATGGTAATTATCTTATTAGAATTTTGTATCAAAAGTATAACGAAATATGAATAGTCAGGAAAGGTTAAATAAAACCTAAAAGAAAATAAAAATTATCTGGTTTAGGTTATTCAATGGAAGATACAATAACATAGGCTTGAAAGAGGAAGCTACTAATTTGATGAATATTGAATTTTTGGGGTAAAATAATATTATCTTTATATAACAAAAATAGAATGTATGCGAAAACTGGTATTTCTTTTAATGGTGGTTGCTACCGGATTAAATGCACAGGACGGGATTAAAACATTCCGCCATGAGATTAAAATCAACACACTGAATCTATTGTTGGGCAATCCGGATTTGTCGTACGAATATCTGCCGGATAGTAGGTCGGGTGTTGGATTTTTTGCAAATATCAATGTAGATAAAAATCGTTTGTGGGATTATGATTACATGTTGGGTCCCTATTATCGGTTTTATACCGGAAAGAAACATGCGTCCGGGTTNTTTATTGAAGGGGGTGTGGTTGTATTCGGCGAACGGGTAGTTACCGGATATTACTATGATCCGGAGACATTTACCGGGCATGATATTTATGTTAAGGAAATTGGCTTTGGGCCTTCTTTGGCAATTGGTGGGAAGTTTATAATAGCAGAGAGGACTGTATTTGAATTNTTTGGAGGGTTAGGCAGGAACTTTAGAGGAACAGAACATGGATCAGATATTTTCAGCCGGTTTGGAATCTCTTTCGGCAAGCGTTTTTAATATAAAAATGCCGGAAGATGATTGGCCTTTGGTGTGTTGACGAGATCGATGGATTAAAAAGTCAGTACACCGGGTTGGATTGTTAACTGGACAAATCGAATTGGTAAAATTGATTAATAGCTATAAGTCTATTGATACTAACTTAGGTACACATTACTATATTTATAATGTGTATAAAATGTTTAGAAAAGTGTTAATGAGTTGCCTGAAAATAAATAAAAGAATTATCTTTGTGTAAAAGTTACACAAGGTGACTTGAAAGCCAATTGATGTATTGGTAGCAAATAAAAAAGAAAAATAATTTTTATTATTTGAAACTTTTATTATATTTGCAATGTTATAAGTATGACTTGTGAGTTTGCAAGTTGCTTTTCAAAAAAGTATGAAAAGTTTTCCGGCGGGAATAGAAACACGCCACAAACACGGGGTGATTTGAAGTTTTCATAATTGTTTGTATTCATCTCTGAGTACAGGGTTTTTTAGAAACATCACCCGGTGGAGATTCCGGCGGGAATAGAAACACGCCACAAACATGGGGTGATTTGAAGTTTTCATAATTGTATTGTATTCATCTCTGAGTACAGGGTTTTTTATTGCCAGATTTTTTAATAAGATGATTCTATTGAATTTCCCCGATAAATATTGTCTTTTGCATGTTTTTCAAATTATTTGCAATTAGGGAATGCGCAAAACTTTACCTTTGCCAGGTTGATAAATAAAGGAATTGAATATGCCATTAGATCAGGTTGATGTAGATAACATGAATACCGAAGAGAAGGAGATGACTTTTTTGAGCATCTTGAAGCCTTGAGATGGCATATTATCCGGTCCTTGATTGCAGTACTTGTTATTGCCACATATCTCTTCATGCAGAAGGACTTCCTGTTCAAGACCATTGTGTATGGACCCCGGGATCCCGGTTTTTTACCTATCGCCTGTTTTGCTCGTTTGGGAAATGATGTGTATCCAGCCTACCCATTTTGATGTTATCACTCGGGATCTGGCGGAAAAGTTTACCACGCATATTACGGTTTCCATGGTACTTGGACTTATTGTGGCTTTTCCTTATGTTTTCTGGGAGTTTTGGCGATTTGTCAAACCGGGACTGTATCCCAAGGAGAGAAAATCTGCCCGCGGCATCGTATTGGTATGTTCTATCCTGTTTATTGCCGGGGTTTTATTTGGTTATTATTTTATTGCCCCTTTTGCTCTTTCTTTTCTTGCCGGATATGAATTGGCGGATACGCTTGCCACGCCAACCCTCAATTCCTATATCAACTATATGATCATGTTTACCCTACCTGTAGGAATTATTTTTGAAATGCCTGTAGTTTCTTTTTTTCTTACAAAAGCGGGTGTTTTATCGCCCGGATTTCTAAGAAAGGGCAGGAGGTATGCCCTGATTATCATATTGATTGTCGCTGCCATCCTCACTCCATCGCCAGATGTGGTCTCGCAGTTGATCCTTGCCACACCNCTCTATATTCTTTATGAGGCTAGTATAGGTGTTTCGGCTCGTGTGTACAAGGGGATTGANAAAAGACANAAAATCGAAGAAGCCGAGCTGGAAGCGCGAGAAAAAGCATTGCTTCAAAAAGGCAGGCCATTAGAATAGTGCTTCTTTTCCTTACCTTTGCAAAAATCTTTCTATGGAGCGATACTCTTCCAATCTTACTTTGTTTTATGTTGTTTTTACCGGTTTTTCGTGGACATTCTTGATATTTGGCGTTGTTGGAGTTTTTGTAGGTCCAATAGTCAATGATGATATATATAATTCAATATACATCAAAATGGCCTTTGTTGTACTATTGGTCGTCATCTCGATCATCAATATTTTCTTTTCCTTGAGGTTAAAAAGGATAGAAGCGGATGATAACAGGATTTATATATCCAACTATTTCAAACATACGACTATGTCTTTGGATAACATAAAGAGCATCCGGATCAGGGATCTTTGGGTGATGAGGATTGTCCGTATCCGATTTCATAATAAGAGCATGTGGGGTCAGTCTGTCCTTGTACTGGAAAGAGAGAATTTATTGGAGAAGTTTTGTCATGCTCATGGTATAGCCGTTGAAAGCTAAGTCCTGAATCAGGCTTGATTATTTCCCGGTTGCATAATCCAGAATCGCATCAAGGTCGACGTTATTGCTGATTAGTTCTATCGCCCGCTGTACTTTCCATGGTGTGTTCAGGTTGATTTTGACTTCGATTCTTGAGATCTTTATTACACTGCCGTAGGTATCAAGCGAGGTACTTATAAGAGGGATTCTGTTTTTTTCAATGTATTTGATACTCTTGGCATTGATATTTCCTTCGCCTGTTGCAACAATTCCCGCCANGGGAGATACGCGGATGCCGGCAATCTTACTGATTAGCTCCAGTTTGTTGATGGCTTCATTGACCCGGCCTGTACTCACGACAAGGAGGAGGCCTTTGTCGGATTTCAATTGCTCCACATCCATGAGGGATCCTGCTAATATATCTTCGACTTTATTGTTGAGCATGTCACTATTGTACAATACCTCGCCCTTGATGGCATCCATAATAGACTTCATAATCGGATATCCCAGGGTTTTATCATAAGGCATCAGACCAAGCAACGGAAGGTCCATTCTGGACATGGCTTTACCCAGGTAATGTCTTATTTTATCAATTTTTGTTTCTTCCACCTTATTGACAATCACACCAATCAAATCTACTTNTTTCTCCCGGAATAGTGAAAGGGACATATTGAGCCGGTCGATGGTTTTGCCAATTCCTCCATCTACAACCATGATGACACCTGCATTGACCATGGAAGCAACGTCGGCGTTGCTCAGATTGACAATACTCCCTACACCCGGATGCCCGGTGCCTTCATAGATGGTCAACTCGCGNNCTTCTTCTTGCAGTATTCCCTGAGCATACCTGATTTTTTCAGGGTAGTTGTATTTTTCAGGGAAATCAATAAACTCCGTGGTCGCTCCGGTACCCAGAATGACCGGGCTGTGGACTTCCTGTCGGATTGGAAAACGAATCAAATCAGCAAATAAGATAGTATCCTTATCCACGATCAGGTCGTGAAAGTTGAGTGATTGTTGTCCTACGGGCTTACAATATCCGACATTCAAACCTCGGTTGAGGAATGCAGCTACCAGCCCCAGGGTGGATGTTGTCTTGCCGATATGCTGGTTGGTCGCGGCGACATAGATATTTCTGTAACGGGGCTGTGCCATACTTTTTTCTACAAGTATATAAATTTCAATTGAAATCGACAAGATACTTTTACAGATACGGAGGCTGAAAAAGGCAATCTGCAATTTATACTTTTAAAAAATAATGAATTATTAAAAAGATAATTTATAATCAAATAATTATATATTTGCTTGAATTATAGAATTATTAAAATTAAATACAGTGGATCAACCATTTAGAAAACAAGACAGTGTCTATTCCAATAAACTCAGAGCGGGCAAGAAAAGGACATATTTTTTTGATGTCAAGCAAACGAAGGGAAATGATTATTACCTGACACTGACGGAAAGTACCAGAAAATTCAACTCCGATTCTCAGGAAAGACATAAAATCCTCGTTTATAAGGAAGACTTCAACAGATTTTTGGCTGCCTTGCAGGATACCATTGATCACATCAAGACAAATCTTATGCCGGATTATGACTTTGATGAATTTGCAAGACACCAGGAGGAATTGGAAAAAGAATATGAAAAACGAAGGGCAAGCGAATCCACGGAAGATGATATGAACTGGTAAGCAAGCGCCCGGTATTATTGTTGCTTTTTCTCCTTACTCGTTTAACCGGACACCTTGAACCTGAGGGATTGGAGGAAATTAGTAATTGTAATTGAACTAACCGGCCTATTGTTCATTATCAGGATAAATCAATCGTATAAATGTAATCATGGCGAAACATACACCACTGGAATTGCCCGATTTATCTGAATTTGTTACAGAAATTAAGCTTGGAATTGTAGATACGGAATGGAATCCTGAGATTATACGTTCCATGAAGGTAAGCGCCAGGAACACATTGACGGAAGCAGGTCTGAGTGAGGATCAGTGGACCGAACTAACAGTNCCNGGAGCTTTTGAATTGCCTATGGGTGCAAAGATCCTGCTGGAAAATGGAAAGTATGATGCCATCATTTGTCTGGGCTGTGTCATCAAAGGTGAGACGAGTCATGATCAACACATCAACAGGTCTGTATCTTCTGCTCTCATGCAGTTGGGCTTGATGAGCGATATCCCTATCATATTCGGTGTACTTACTCCAAATACTGAAGAACAGGCCCGGGAAAGGGCAGGAGGCTCAAAGGGCGACAAGGGAAGGGAAGCTGCTATTACGGCATTGAAGATGATAAGCTTAAAATTCAGTTTTAANAAACACAAGAAAAAGATTGGATATTAAGTACAAATCCAAATGGATGGAATGTCCTTTTGAGTGTCTTTTCCGGGAGTTATTGTCCGAAGGTATTTGTTTTAGGAAGGAATAATACAATCATGTGCAATGTGAATATTGCAGGGAGACGATAAAAATCCCCGTGATGAAGAAGATGGGTGGATGAGAGATAAAGGATAGTGGCCAGGTAGGAAACAGGTATGGCGAGGAGTGAAACGAAAAAGAGCCAAATAATGATTAAACCTGACATTGAGTTAGTTTCTATATTTTTGATCATCATAATTTAAAATTTTTCCAACGAAATAGCTTTTAATGAAATTAATCATGAGTCCATTGAAATTCAGTCTATTAGCTTTATTTTGTTCTTTTTATTTTTGCGTTGGNGCGCAGCAATGTTATTGGCAGCAACATGCAGATTATAAGATACGTGTTACGCTGGATGCGAGTAAGCACACCTTGGCCGGGGTTGAAGATTTAGTGTACACCAATAATTCTCCGGATACTCTGTATGAAGTGTTCTATCATCTTTATTTTAATGCCTTCCAGCCTAACAGTCAAATGGATGTTCGTAGCAGAACCATTACCGACCCGGACGGTAGGGTCATGGACAGGATTTCACAACTAAAACCTCACGAACAGGGTGAATACAAGATTCGGGGAGTGGTGCAGGATAAGGATAAGGTAAAAGGCGTTACGGTGGATGGGACGATTTTGAAAGTAACCTTGAATAAGCCGATTTATCCCGGTGAGAAGACGAGGTTGATTATGGACTATGAATGTCAGGTTCCTGTGCAGATCAGGCGAACTGGAAGGTACAACAAGGAGGGTGTGGCTTATTCCATGTCCCAATGGTATCCCAAGATGGCAGAATATGATAGAAATGGATGGGCAACTGATCCTTATGTAGGAAGGGAGTTTTATGGAGTCTGGGGTAGATTTGAAGTTTTTCTTACTGTCCCTGATTCATTTAAGATTGCCGGTACAGGTACACCGGTGTCTGATACTAAAAGCAGGAAAGAGAAAGCATCTGTTCCTTCCGAATATACCATGCATCACTACGTGGCTGAAAATGTCCACGATTTTATGTGGGCTGCTGATCCTCATTACCGGATCGATAGGATAACGGCAGCTCCCGGACTTGATTTGGTATTTGCCTATAAGGATAATCCAAAGGTGGCCGAAACATGGAAGGCACTGCAGCCTATAATGAAGGAAGCCATCAACTATGCATCAGAAAGGTTTGGTAAGTATCCATATTCCCGCTTTTCCTTCATACAAGGAGGTGACGGNGGGATGGAATACCCAATGGCAACACTGGTCATGGGTGAGCTGAGTCTCAATAGTCTGATCAGCGTATGTGTGCATGAGATGATGCATTCCTGGTATCAGGGCGTGCTGGGTTTCAATGAGTCCCTATACGCCTGGATGGATGAAGGTTTTACTTCGTATTCAGAGGAGTTGGTCAAGGAACATCTGCGATCCAAAGGAATGTATCCCGGAAAGGTTTCTGCCAATCCATTTGAAAGGGATGCGATATCGATGATCAACTTTACCTTGGCAGGTAAGTCAGAGCCGCTTTCGACGCATGCCGATCATTTTACCACCAATGCTGCCTATTCGGTGGCATCTTATGTCAAGGGATCCTTGTTCTTGTCTCAACTTGGGTATGTAATAGGNGAAGATGCATTAAGGTCTGGCTTGTTGGAATTCTACAACATATGGATGTTTAAACACCCAACCGGTCAGGATTTCATGAATTTGATGGAGCATCGTACCGGGATGGAATTGGACTGGTATTATCAATATATGATCAACACGACAATGTTGCCCGACTATGCTGTGGACAATGTGAAGGCAGATGGTACAGGGACAGCGATAATGCTTGGAAAGAAAACGCAGATGCCTATGCCGGTGGATGTAACAGTAGAGATGAAGGATGGTCAAAAACGGTTTTTCACAATTCCGGTAGACTTGATGAGGATGGCTAAGAAGACGGACCAGGCTATGCCCGGACTTACACCTCTGAAGGCCTGGAACTGGACCAATCCTGATTATTTCTTTCATTTGGATATACCGTTTGCCGAAATCCATTCGATAACTATTGATGATTCCAACCGAATGTTGGATAGTGACAGGAAGAACAATAAGTGGGCAAATGAGTAGAAACTTTGATTCAAAATCCTATCTTTGGACAAGAATCATTAATTATTGATTGTTATTGGGAGTTGATCCTCCCCTTAAATTAAGATAAACGAATATGAGAAAAGTAGTTTCAATTGTATACCCTGCCTTGCTGCTTTTGTTTCTTACCTCCTGTAAAACCTCGTCAGCAGTATCTTCCTATGGTTCAGGCACTGCAGTGGCTGATACCCATGTTGGTGCTGTGTCCAACCGAAAGGTCCATGATGTAGCTTTGAATGGTAAGGTGTATTCGGCTGTGTGGCAACAAAATGCCGGAGAATTCAAGGCATTATGTTACCAGGCTTATAATGCAGCCAGACAAATGGTCGATCAGGAAAAGGCTAAACCTCATTCCAAACCATTGGCCATCATCACGGATGTGGATGAGACAATCCTGGACAATTCGCCCTATGCGGTCCGTCAGGCAGAGCTTGGCAATGAATTTGATATCAAATCATGGACCGAGTGGACTGCCAAGGGTCAGGCTGTTGCCTATCCCGGATCCATTGCNTTTTTCAATCATGCAGCGATAAGGAATGTGGAGGTTTTCTATATCACCAACCGGGCTGAAGCAGAACGGGACGGGACCTTGAAAAACCTTAGAGTGTTGGGTTTCCCTTATGCCGATGAGGCACATCTACTGTTGATGAAGGAGACGTCAGATAAGGAAGCCCGACGTCAGGAGGTGTTGAAAAATTATGAGGTGATCATGTACATTGGTGATAATCTGAATGATTTTTCAAAGGTATTCTATAAGCTTTCTCAGGAAGAGCGAAATAAAAAGACCGATGACTTGTCCAGAGAATTTGGATCAAGATTCATCGTATTGCCTAATTCAGGTTATGGAAACTGGGAGTCAGCCATGCCGGGATACAAATCCGGCATGACACCTGAAGAAAAAGATGCAATATTCATGAAGAATCTGCAGAAATACTGATGCCCGGATTGTTCAGGCGCTCAATATTTCAATCAGGCTGTTGTTATAGCTTACTTTGATTGATCATATCACTGAGTTCATCCCGATAATTTTTACCGATAGGTAAAAGTTTAGATTGATTTTCTCAATGACTTCGACCATGTTGCCTACAATGGCATTGATTTTATCGATAGAAACAATGAATGAGCGGTGGATTCGGATAAATTTGTCCAAGGGCATTTTTTCCTCAAGACTTTTCATTGTTTGCAATGTGATGATCCGCGATTGTTCGGTCCTTATAATCACATAATCTTTCAAACCTTCAATATACAGGATATCATCATAATTGATTTTCATCAGCTTTTTATCCGCCTTTACAAAGATATAATCCGGATTGGAGGAGGATTTTGTTTCTGATTTAATATCCGTTTTATGGCTTAATTCCTCCCTTGCCTTGTTGATTGCCTTGTTGAATCTTTCCATGGATACCGGCTTAAGCAGGTAGTCCAGGGCATTCAATTCGAATCCTTCCACGGCGAAGTTGGGGTAGGCCGTACAAAAAGCGACTAATGGAGGTTGGTCCAGTGACTTCAATAAATCGATACCTGTCATTTCAGGCATCTGGATATCCAGAAACATGAGGTCGACCTTTTCATTGTTAAGTACTTCAATGGCTTGGGCCGCAACTTCACATCTGGCAATGAGGCGCAGGTCGGGTGTCTGTTCGATGTAAGTTTCCAGAATGTCTAGTGCTAAAGGTTCGTCATCGACGATTAAAACATTTATCATAATTCAGAAATTTTGTCATCCAACAATAAGGTAAGCTCAACGCCATACGTTTCAGCGTCTTCCTTTATCTTGATCGAGTAATTATTTGAATACACAATATCAAGCCTGTTTTTAACATTTTGAATGCCAATGCCTCCGGCCGGTTTCAATTGCTTACTCTCCAGTGATCTGATCGGTTTTGTGTTATAAAGGGAGAAATGGATTACATTGTCATCAACAATAATCTTGAGTCTGACGTGTCCTTTGTCCATATTGGCACCGATACCGCCATGCTTAAATGCGTTTTCCAATAAGTTGATGAAGATCAGTGGTGCAATATACTTTTGTTGTAAATCACCCTCAATTTCAAGTTCGATGTCCATCTTGTTTCCGATCCGCAACCTTTCCAGGTCCAGATAATTGCGCAGGTAGTTGATTTCCTTCTCAAGAGAGACGCGTTTCTCATTGCATTCATACAGCATGTATCGCATCATCTCGCTTAATTTGATTACCATGGTAGGTGCGAGGTCGGATTNTTTCAGAGTTAGAGCGTATAGGCTGTTCAGGATATTGAATAGAAAATGGGGATTGATCTGCGACTTTAAAAACTTTAATTCCGTCTGTATCTGTTCCGTTTTCATTTCCTGCTTTTCACGTTCACTTCGTACCCATTGCGTACTGATGATAAACAAGGTGGAAGCGATGCCTATGAAGAAATGCAGAATGAAATAAATGAATTGATCGATGTAGATCAGGTTATTTCTATAGTTGTCATAGTTTGAATAAATCCAATATTCATAGACAACTCTGGCAAGAGTAACCAGAATGACCAGCGACATGAAATAGGTCAGATAAATGAATATTTTGTTCCTGCTTAGAAATTTTGGAACTAAATAGATGATATTTGTATATACCAGAATCATGAAAAAACCAATCTGGCCTAATTGCGCAATAAAAGCCAACCAAANACCTGTGGTGTTCTTTTGAATAATTACCAGAAAGACAAATAAAGTGAGCCAAANAGCAGAATGATATACAACTCTGGAAGTCAGAAGTTTGTATAACATCAAAAACCTTTTTAACTTTATCAACCAAAAAGTAGAATTTTATATCAAAGATAACAGAAAGAACCTCATCGGAATTCAATTATAGATAAACTGAGCTTAAAAGGAGACAAGTTGAATATTTTTGAATAAATAATCATCATATGTTGATTTTGGTATCAGATCCCGGGTCATAAAGGATGGGATATTTAGCAAAATTTGAAGGGTCGATACCTTTGGGAGAGGGTGTTTTGTGGAACCAGATTCATCTAGTCAATGTCCTTATTTTGAGAGTAGCCTTAGGAAAACTTCCGTCTTATTTAGTTGGTCCGCTTTGTCCATTGAGTAGGGTGAATAGAAATTGTTTGAGAACCTGGATGGGATATATATGGTCTTTGTTTTTCATCCTAAAGCCGGGATTGAATATCTGAACGTATACCTACCTTTCAGATCAGTCAAAAGCGATGGATGGTCAGGTCCGAAATGCTTGACAGTTCTGAAAGTAAATACAACGAGACATATCACCTTATCACTTTCCACTGTAAATGCTATCATGATAGTTTCCGGTCATTTCCTAAAAGGAATAATTAATCCGTGGGATATATTTTATATAAATAAAATATTAATAATATGAAAATATTACGTTATCAGTACATTATAAATAAAAATCAAAAACATTATTATCCAAATAATGAAGGTTAACCAAGAAATTATATCAATCGGATTAGTTTTATTAAGAGACTAAGGGTGGCATCAATCAAACGTTTGGACTATCTAAAAGTCTATTTATCTACTTGCATGATAATGCATATTGAGAACGAAAATCTTTTGAGCCATTAATATACTTTGTAGACAGCATTAAAGTTCAGGACGTTAGTAATTGTATAAAATCAGAAATATATATTATATAAAAACAATCAAAATAGAAAAATCATAAGAAAAATCATAATATTGTCTTGCGAATTTTATGGAAATTCAAAAGGTAATTTTGGTTTTCAATGAGAAACATATTATGACTCATTGCCTTAAAACTCAAAAATGTCCCCTTTCATGCTCAATATACAATAAATTATTGAATACACATGTCCTCAAATATATCTTTGTTGTGATTTTAGTTCAAAGGAAGACGTACCAAAATACACACACTTATATAAACACGCTTACATGAGAACCATGAACGAGCCAACTTACAGAAATGAAAAAGTTGGTTTTTTTGTTGAATAAGAGGTAGTATTTTTATATTATACGCAGTCCACCCCGGATTGCGTATTTTTTTGTCATTTTCTTTCAAATGGGTGAATGGATTCAGTAATGCCATTGCTCCATTTTACTTGGATTATTGTCTCAAGCATAATTGGCATTGTTGTATCCCATTTCGTGAAAATATTTCTATGAATTTATTTTTTCACTCAAAATAATACCTTTTCACACTCAAATGATAAAAAGCCATTAGAGGACAGGCTTAAATCAATTACTTTTGTTACATCAGTTTGTTGAAGCTCTTACAAAGAAATAAACGATAATTGAACACACACTTATTTGAGGGCTTCAAGAACGAGCCAACTTACAGAAATGAAAAGTTGGTTTTTTATTGAATAAGAGGTAGTATTTTTATAATACGCATTCCACTCCGGATTGCGTATTTTTTTATATCTTGGGGTGAAGGAATGTCCGTAATAAACTTTCAGATGCAAATCATACAAGCAGAAGGAGATAAGGAAGATGTAGTAACTATAAAAGGGAGTAGATTCAGTTATGAGTTCAGGCCTAAATGGGGCGGTATCCTGAATCAATGGGAAGTTTTGACCGACTGCAATTGGAGGGCTGTCATAAATGCATTTGATTCCGCTGAAGATTTTAAGAGCAATTATGGCAACAAGGGCTTCCCATCATGCAAGTTNGGTTCTTATGCCTGTCGCATCAGGGATAGTCGTTACTTATTTGAGGGCAAGAGTTATCGGATTGGGAAGTTTGGCTATGACAGGCATAATATTCATGGCTTATTATTTGACAGCGAATTTTCGATCGATAATATCATTGAGTCGGATGACAAGGTGAATATTGTACTTGTCACCACATACAGAGGTGAAGATAGCGGTTTCCCATTTCTATATGATTTGGAGTTGGATTACCAGGTGGATGATTCGGGATTCATCTATATTAAGACAACAGTAAAGAATGTTGGAAATTCTGGTATGCCTGTGGTCGATGGCTGGCATCCTTATTTTTCTGTTTCATCCCGGATTGATGATGTGAGTCTTTATATCTTAGCAGATGAGGTATTGCAATTTGATGAAAACCTGATACCTACGGGAGAAAAATTGGTTTTCTCTGATTTTAATTCGCCCGGATTGATTGGCGGTATGCAGATGGATAATTGTTTTCCATTGAATGGTAGGACCGGCATGGTGTGTAGCCTTTCGTATGAAGAGTTAAAGTTGGAGATATCTGCGTGGAAACATTATAATTACCTGCAATTATTCATTCCTCCAGACAGAAAAAGTATAGCCATTGAGTTGCTGAGTGGANNACCGGATGCATTCAATAATGGAATGGGTTTGACAGTTCTTCAACCCGGAGAATCGAGGATATTTGAATGTTCTTACCATCTCAAATTATCGCAGTAGGCCAGAATTTTATCCAATTTTTATTCTTATAAGCATAAGTCAGGATGATTTAAACTTGATTGCAGATAGCTTTCCATCATGACCACGAATATTCTCAAGCGGCGTCATTCCATTGGCTTTTAAGAAATCCTTGGGTGAGCAATATAGTGATCCGTCAGCTTTAGTGTAAATGTTTTCATCTATAGCCCAACAATTAATTTCATTTTCATTTTNTTTGATTTCATTAAAAAGTTTTGAGCCTAGTCCCTTACCCTGATGTTGTCTTTCAATAGCCAATACAAACCAGGTTCCGGAGTATCGTTTGAATTTGAAACCCCATCCTGCCAGTTCGCCATTCACTTTCAGAAAATAGTATCGATGGTCGGTGGTTTTCTTCAGGTAGAAGTCGTGTTCTTTGTTTTCGTCTAATTTACTAACCGCCGGAAATTCGCTGTTCCAGATTCTTTGGATAAAGTCTTNTTCCGAGGTAGATATTTCGGTTTNTTCTTCGATTGTTACCATGAGACACCGAATTACCTTAAAAATAATATTTATACTTTTACACCGGCTAGTCCTGCTTTCTTGATTTCATGTATTAACTGTCGGTTAGCTACTTCACTAAGGGGTGTCAGAGGGAGTCTTACTTCTTTGGAGCAAAGTCCAAGGTCTTCCATGGCGCCTTTTATTCCTGTCGGGTTGCCTTCTGCATAAAGAATCGGATGTAAGTCGAGCATTTGCAAGTGTAGTTCAGCGCCTCTGGCAAAATCTCCTTTCAAGCATGCTCTGATCATTTCGGAAAATTCCCGTGGAAAGGCATTTGCGATAACCGATATACCTCCGTCGGCTCCCAGTGCCATGGTGGGGAATGCTGTATAATCGTCGCCTGACCAGACTAAAAAGTTGTCAGGTCGGTGTTTTATCAATTTGCTCAAGGCAANAANATCAGCGGTTGCTTCCTTAACTCCTAAAAAATTGTCGTGTGATTCTGCCAGACGTAATATGGTTTCGTGTGAAACCTTTGTAGCGGTACGGCTTGGTACATTGTATATGATAACAGGTTTGGCACTTGAGTCGGCTATGCGCATATAATGCTGATAGATGCCTTCCTGGGTCGGCTTGACGTAAGCAGGACTGCTGGACATAATTGCATCGACTCCGGACAGATCCGTGGAAACGATGCGTTGTGTCAGGGCAGCTGTATTGTTGCTTCCAAAAGGCCCATATACGATAGGTTTTCTTCCGGCGACCACTTCAATAGTGTGGTCAAGGATCTCTTGTTGCTCATGATCACTGAGAGCCGTGGCTTCTCCGGTTGCGCNCAAACACACGATCATATCCACGCAGCCATCGATCACGTGATTCAACACTTTTGTGAGGGCTTCGTAATCGACTTGTCCTGACTTGAAAGGGGTTACAACCGCTACGCCTGTACCTTGGAATCGTGCTTTGTTATTCACTTTGATAAGGTTTGAAATATTCTGTAAAATTGTTCAAACCGGGCCAGAAGGTCTTTTGTCCGGTTGGAACGATAAAGTTATAAAAAATTCCTTTCTCTTTATTAAATCTTACAAAAGTTGAGGCGATAATTTCAGCAAATAGTGAATCAGGTTCAGTTCCGTTACATCACACATATCTACGATTATATCATAGGCTGATGAATGCACAGGTTGTGCGCCTTGGCAGAGAATTTGCCCTGCATGCCTACAAGTCTTGTACTTAGGATTCCTTTCTCCGGGGCATTTTCAGACTTATTGTCAGTAAATATGATGTAATCAATCCGGGAAAACGTCCTGCCGGCAATTGTTTTTATGGATTGTACAATTCGGGCGACATCCGTTTGATTTTGAAATACAAGCAACAGGGATTGATAATTCTTTTCAGCGAGCTTGAATGTTGATGATGTATCTTTTCTTTCCCTAAGGAATCTTTTCAGGAAAAAACGGGAAAGCGACGTGTGGAGGCTCAAGTGCTGTAGATATTAATCGAAATAATCAACCTTCCTTAATATGAAACTTACCCATGTTGCGGTACTTCTCAATTCGCTTCCGGACCATGTTCTTATTACCTTCCTTGGCTAATTCCTTCAGGTTGGTGGCTATGTGTTNTTTCAGTGTTGCCGCCATCTCATCGTAGTCAGAGTGCGCTCCGCCCAGAGGTTCAGGAACGATGCCGTCCACCAGGTTGAAATTAAACATGTGTTCAGGTGTGAGTTTGAGTTCTTCGGCGGCCTTTACTTTATAATCCCAACTTCTCCATAGGATGGTCGAGCAGTTTTCAGGGGAAATAACTGTGTACCATGTATTTTCAAGCATAAAGACTCTGTCGCCGACTCCGATGCCCAATGCACNCCCGGAGGCTCCCTCACCAATGATGTAACAGATGATATTGGTCTTCAGGTGGGACATTTCGTATATGTTGCGGGCTATGGCTTCGGCCTGACCCCTGTCTTCAGCTTCAAGTCCGGGGTAAGCTCCCGGTGTGTCAATGAAACAGATTACCGGCATATTGAATTTTTCAGCCAAACGCATGAGGCGTAAAGCCTTGCGATACCCTTCCGGATTGGCCATGCCGAAATTTCTGAATTGCCTTTCCTTGGTATTATGACCTTTCTGGTGACCGATAATCATGACAGGCTTACCATCCAACTTGGCCATTCCTCCGACAATGGCTTTGTCGTCATGCACGTTTCTATCGCCATGTAGCTCAATAAAGTCAGTGAATATTCGCGATATATAATCAAGGGTATAGGGCCTTTCCGGATGCCTGGAGAGCTGGACACGCTGCCATGCGGAGAGGTTTTTGTATAGCTTTTCCCGCTCGATTTCTATTTTCTTCTCAAGGGATTCAACCATTTCCTCCATATTGATGTCACCCTGATTGTCTAATTCCCGCAGCTTATTTAGCTGTTCGTATAGGTCTGCTATCGGTTTCTCAAAGTCCAAAAATACCATGGCAACAAATATTTTATCTGCAAATATAAGTTTTATTCAATAAACCAATTTCAATTATGATTCAGTATCGACAAAGCTTTTCGACTCGTGTAGAGAAATAGTGATTTATATATTATAAGGTTTTTGTATGCCATTGGATTTATAATGGGGTGTGTTGGGCATGATTCGGGATGTAGGCTTCCTGGACTGGAATAATACTTTATAATTTGGGCAAATGGAAGTAGGTATGAAATTAATATTTGACAACATGGTTGGAACAAGAGTCTGTAAATTCAACGAAAATAATTTCGCCTAAATCTGACCATTTTTCAATCATAATATTTGCGAATGGGTTCTAAACACGCACCTCTCACATATTAATCATCTACCTAATTCGCTTTTTTTCGCTGCCGATTTCTTTTTCTGATATCCGTTATCTTTTTAGATTTATGGTTATTAACTTTTATAATGAAGTCTTTTGCCTGGCAGATTTATTAATATTGGTCACGATTTAGGCAATAAGGTTTCGTCCACATCATACACCTTGAAGACGCAAATTCCCGCAATGATCATGGCTATCCCGCTGGTCACAATGGCGAAGATTGCATTGCCCCCATAGAGATATTTGACGATAGGACCGCCAATGATGGCGTTGACTATCTGGGGCAGTACGATGAAGAAGTTGAAGATACCCATATACACTCCCATCTTCTTGGCAGGGATTGAGCCTGCGAGTATGGCATAAGGCATAGCCAGGATGCTGGCCCAGGCAATACCCACACCAATCATAGAAAGAATAAGCATCCCGGGTGAATGGAAGAAATAAATGGAAATCAATCCGAGGCCACCTATGCCAAGTGCAAGAGCATGTGTCTNTTTGCGACCAATCCTTTTGGCAATCCATGGAAGAAAAAAGGCGAATATTGCCGAGACTCCATTGTATACGCCGAATATGATTCCCACCCAGTCTCCGGCTTCCTGATATATCTTCTTCTGAGTTTCGGTCAACTCATTGTATTCGACCAAAGGGGTTCCGTATATATGGTGCGCAATGGCCGGCGTACTGAATACCCACATGCCGAATAGTGCAAACCATGAAAAGAATTGTACCCAGGCTAATTGCCTCATGGTTTTCGGCATCTGGGCAAAATCGGAAAAGATAGAAACCAAACCTTTGGATGGTTGTTCTGTTGAGACTCCTTCTTCCTGTTCAAATTGGGTTATTTGCTCCGGCGTGAATTCCTTTACTGAAAATATGGTAACCATCACAGCTCCGATCATAACCATTGCACCTATGATAAAGGAAAGGATAATGTGATAAGGCACCTCGTTTGAAGCTGCCTCAGAGGATACTCTAAACCAGTTGCTCAGCGCATAGGGAAGCCAGGAGCCTATCACGGCTCCAATGCCGATCAATACGGTCTGCGCNNTGTATCCCAGTGTCCGCTGGTCAGAAGGCAGAATATCCGCAACCAAGGCCCTGAAAGGTTCCATGGCTATATTGAAAGAGGCGTCCATGATCATCAGGAAGCCTGCTCCTATCCAAAGTGCGGGCATTATGGAAGCAAAAATTCCCGCTTGCGGCATCAATATTAGTCCTAATGCGGATAGCAAAGCACCTGCCAGGAAGTAAGGCTTGCGTCTGCCCATCCTCGTCCAGGTCTTGTCGCTATAATGACCGATGATCGGCTGGACAATCAAACCCATCAAAGGCGGGATGATCCAAAACCAGGAAAGGCTGTGTACATCGGCACCGAAGGACTGAAGTATCCGGCTGGCATTGGCATTTTGTAGTGCAAAGCCCATCTGAATGCCGAGAAAGCCAAAACTCATGTTGAATATCTGGAAGAACGAAAGCCGTGGTTTGGTGAGTGTCATGATTATTTTTGTAAAAAGGTTAGAGATCCCTGATGTATATCTTGTATTCCCAAGGGCTAAGGCTGAGCCTTCCCGTGGACTGAATGTCTGCTTTATTCCCGGAAAAATATTCCGTGTATCTACCTTCTGTTATTTTTCCATCCCCTGAATATTTTACTTTGGCTTCTTTGCCGGACAGGTTGAATAATGATATCAATTCACTGTTGCCTTTCTTTCGCACAAAGCATAAGACTTCTTCGGGCGATGAATTGGGGATGATCGTAAAATCTCCTCCGAAGACGCCGTTGGCCAGCGCCGCCTGCTTGTGTTTCAACATATTGAGCCTGGTATAAAAGTCAGCATCGTAAAATCCATCAAAGGCGATCGTATCTTTTTCAANAAATCGCAGTGACTTATTCAGGGAGGATTCCTGGCCGGAATATATCAGTGGCATGCCGGGGATGATATAGGTCAGGACAGCAAATGCCTTGTATCCCGGACCGAACCGCGAACTGACCGGTCCCTGCCAGCTGTTTTCATCATGATTGTCGATAAACTGCATCCTGTACGCGTCCTTTGCAAATTTAACCTGTTCGTCGGACAAGGTTTTTGCAAGATCTTNTGCATTGGCCTTGCCCTTGGCCACATCCACCATCTTGTGATGCACGCCCCACGCATAGGTCATATGGAAGGCCCCTGTGTGAAAATCGGGATTTTCATCCTCAGCCAGCATGAAGAAATGGCCTGCTTTATCCAACTCTGCCTTGGCCTGCTGCCAGAAATTGAGTGGGACGAAACCGGCTATATCGCACCTGAATCCATCCACATGATGTTCCTTGGCCCAAAACAGCATTTCGGATATCATTTCCTTGCGCATTTCGGAATTATTATAGTTCAGATCGGCAACATCCGTCCAATCGGTCAGATTGCCATTGTTGTCAGCAGGAACGAGGATATTTCCATGGATATCCCGATTGTACCAATCCGGATGCTGTCTTGTCCAAGGATGATCCCAGGCTGTATGATTAGCGACCCAATCGAGAATGACATACATGCCCAAGTCATGGATCCTTGCTACCAGCGAATCAAAATCGGCCATAGTGCCAAAGGCCGGGTTGATCGCTTTGTAATCCCGGATGGAATAATAGCTGCCAAGGCTCCCTTTTCTGTTGACCTCGCCGATGGGAAAGACAGGCATCAACCAAAGGATGTCTACTCCCATTGCCTTGAGTCGTGGCAGATGGGCAGAAAAAGCTTTTAGGGTACCTTCCGGAGTATATTGCCGGATATTGACTTCATATATGTTGGCTCGCAGGGTCCATTCAGGTGCGGCCATCCCGAAATTCGCCATATTTCCTGTTGTTTGTTGGGCATGAAGGCAGCAGGGAAGTAAAAACAACCAAATTATTTGTTNCCATTTCTTCATATCTGTTTTTGTAAATGGTTTTTCTACTATGCGTCGTATGTTTTCCGTGGATAGATCAATGTACTTTCCCTGCCTATGGTTATCGCTTCGCCATATACCATCAATTCGATCTCATCACCCTTAATGTTCCTGAAACGGATTTCATGCTCCTCAACCCTAACTTCCAGAGCATTTTGCCTGAATAATATCCTGAATGAATAGGCGTTCCATTTTCCCGGTAATGATGGGCTAAACCGAAGCTTTCCTTCCCGAACCTTCAGGCCTCCGAATCCGTGAACAATTGATAACCAGGTTCNCGCCATAGAGGTAATGTGCAGCCCGTCTTCCGTATCATTGTTGTAATTGTCGAGGTCCAACCTCGCAGTTCGAAGATACATTTCATAGGCCTTTTCATAATTTCCGGTGCGCATCGCCAGAATTGAGTGCACACAAGGTGACAGGGATGACTCATGCACTGTACNGGAACCGTAGAATTCAAAGTTGCGACGGATCATGTCCGTGTCGAATTGATCTTCGAAGAAATACAAGCCTTGCAATACGTCAGCCTGCTTGATAAAGCAGGATCGGAGTATTCTATCCCAGCTCCATTTCTGATTCAAAGGTAAACTGTCACGATCAAGGTCTTTTACCATGATTTGTTCCTTGTCGAGATAACCGTCCTGTTGAAGAAATATCTTAAGATCTTCATCATAGGGTAGGTAAATATTGTCAACGACCTCTTTCCAGTCATTGATTTCTTCATCACGGAAGACTGTTTTCTGAATGATTTCGGCATAATGGGCAGGATCAGTGGCCTTCAGTTCTTCAAGAATTTCAATGGTGTATTTGAGGCACCACCTGGCAATATAATTGGTGTACCAGTTATTATTGACGTTGTTTTCATATTCGTTGGGACCGGTCACGCCGAGCATGACATATTTGTTGCGTGCATCAGACCAATTGACCCGTTGTTTCCAGAATCGGGCAATGCCGATGAGAGCTTCGATACCGTAATTCAGGACATAGTCCTTGTCGCCGGTATATTCTGTATAGTGATATATTGCATAGGCAATGGCACCATTTCGGTGTATTTCTTCGAACGTGATTTCCCATTCATTATGGCATTCTTCACCGTTCATGGTGACCATGGGATAAAGGGCAGCTCCATCCTTAAATCCTAATTTCCCGGCATTTTCTATCGCTTTTGTCAGGTGGTTATACCTGTATTGGAGCAATTGATTGCCCACCTGTTTGCCTGCTGTCGACAAATAATATGGGAGGCAATAGGCTTCGGTATCCCAGTATGTACTACCCCCGTATTTTTCACCGGTAAAGCCTTTGGGACCAATATTCAGCAGAGCNNGCTCTCCGGTATATGTCTGATTAAGCTGGAAAATATTGAACCGAATACCCTGCTGAGCCTCGTCATCTCCTTCTATCACAATATCATTCTGATCCCAACTTTTGCGCCATGCCTCTACCTGCTTATCGCGCAATTCATCATAGCCAAGTTGTGTGATTTCATCCAGATTTTCAAGAGATTTGATGGTAAGATCATCATGCGGATAGAAAAACGAAGTGGTAATGGATACATATTTTTCGATAATCACCTCATCATCCTGAGATAGAAAGGTGGAGAAATTAGCATTGATGCTACTGCGGGAGGGCGTGTCGAGACCTCCATTGATAGCCCAGCCATTGACCATCACCTTATGGGCAGTTGATGCTGCTATCCTGAATCCCGTTTTCTTGGTTTGTGCAGTAACAATGCCGGAATTGCCTGTGATTTCAGACTTAAAATTTTCCCAAAACGCTTCTCCGTAGTTGGTGTCCTGATTCCTGACGTCTGCTTCCAATCCTGAGTCAAGCGTGAAATCTACCTCTCCTTTTTCTACCTTGATTCTGTAATGCAACAAGGCAGAATCCGGATGAGTCTTGGAATAAAATCGTTCAGAGTGGATACGTACATATACATCATTGGGCAATTGTAGGCCAAACGTTCTTGACAAAAGGCCTTTTTCCATATCCAGCTCACTTCTGTAATCCAGAGGCTGCAACTTGCCAAGGTCAATAATTGTACTATCAAGCTGAATATTGAGTCCCAGCCAGTCCACAGCGTTCAATACCTTGGCGAAATATTCAGGGTAGCCATTCTTCCACCAGCCTACCCGGGTTTTGTCGGGATAATATATGCCTGCCAGATAAGAGCCACGCAAGGTCTCACCGGTAAATGTTTCCTCGAAAACAGCTCGTTGGCCCATTCTGCCATTACCTATGGCCAGCAGGGATTCAGTGACCATATTGTCGTTGAGGCTGAAGTCGGTTTCTATAATCTTCCAGGGGTGAATTTCTATATATTNTTTCATTGCTAATTCATTCATAAATAAGATTGGAATTTTGGTGAAACGGACACTACATATGGTTGAGAGCGATTAAATCCAGGATGGTGTCCATATTTGCTTCTGCAAGACAACAATACACCTGATTGGCTTTTGGTAAATTTTCTTNTTTACCGATACCGATAGCTGTCATTCCTGCAAGGCAGGCTGCCTCAATACCTACAGCTGCATCTTCGAATACCGCGCATAATGNAGGCGCAAGATTGAGGCCGGATGCTCCTTTTAGGAAAACTTCAGGGTCAGGTTTGTTTTNTGTGGTGGAATGTCCATCGACGATGACATCGAAATAATCCGTAATTTCCAGGCTGTTCAGGACAGGCATGGCATTTTNTGAGGCTGAGCCAAGAGCAATTGCGATTCCTTTGTCTGCACATTTCTCTAAGAAATTGATTGCTCCGGGCAAGGCGTCTTTCGGACCCAGGTGAGTGATCAATTCACCATACCATTCATTTTTCCGTTCGGCGGCTTGTAATTNTTGTTCTTGTGTCATGGTGATTCCGCCCCAGGAAAGGATTTTGTCGAGTGAATCCATACGGCCTACGCCTTTTAATTCCTCATTCCGGACTTCAGAAAAGTCAAATCCCAGGCTATTGGCAAGCCTGCGCCATGCCTTATAATGGAAGACTGCCGTATCAACTATTACTCCATCCAGGTCGAAAATAAATCCTACTTCGTTAAATTTTAGCTTCATTCAGGCCGTTATTATCAAGTGGCCTTGCTAAGGTATGAATTATATATACATATTGTGTAAAAGTACACAATAAAAAATCAGGATCCTTTTCGGAACTTCAAACTGATGTCCAAACTTGTGGCTGAATGAGTGANGGCGCCGACTGATATGAAATTGACACCGGTCAATGCAATGCTTCTTACCGTATTAAGCCTGACCCCTCNGGAAGCTTCGGTCTCGAACCGACCGCCTACCAGTTCGACCGCCTTGGATAAGTCGGCCAGTCCAAAGTTGTCAAACATGATGCGTGTCACGTTTCCGACAGCCAGCACCTCTCTGATTTCTTCAAAGTCACGGACCTCCACGGTAATGCCAAGATCGAGATTATTGGTCTTCAAATATTCATTTACACTGCGAATCGCGCCTGTAATGCTTCCGGCGGCGTCGATATGATTATCCTTAATCATGATCCAGTCGTACAAACCATCGCGGTAGTTGTTACATCCACCGATGCGAACCGCCCATTTTTCAAAATACCTCAACAATGGTGTCGTTTTTCTGGTATCGAGGATCTTTACAGGAAGGTCACTTACCTCAGAGGCAAACCTACGACTGAGCGTGGCGATGCCGCTCATGCGTTGCATCACATTGAGCAAGAGCCGCTCCGCCATGAGTAATGATCTGGAGTTGGCAGTTACCGTAAGTGCTATATCACCATATTCGACTGCGGTACCGTCTTGTATCAGAATATCTACCTTGGCATGTGGGTCCACATGAAGCAGAATCATTTTGGCAAGTTCGACGCCGGCCAGCACGCCATTGTCTTTGATCAGAATCCAGGCATCACTTGTGTCATCAGCCGGGATACATGCCAATGAAGTATGGTCAAACCNCCTGGTATCTTCCTGTAAGCCACGGGTTATGAAATCGTTGATCAATGCTATATCTGTCATTTTTCTTGATTAGAATAAATTATAAATGATATCTGTCGGTCTCACCCAATTGATAGAATTCAGATTATGGGAGAAGCTAATGGCTTTGAAGAAATTATTACCAAGATTGAATTNTTTATACTCCTTATATTCCTTGCTCATGAATATAGGAATATGCACGGTTATATAATCGAGCAGATGCACCTCTACACCCGCTTCGTATAGGAAGCCGGAGTATTCCTTATCCACCGGGCCACCGTATTTGGACACATCGCAATATAACCTTATCGGGACACCTTTGATGGGTATATCAGTCTTCATGTTGAGGGCGATCAGGTAATCGTCGTTTGTACCCGGAGCATTATTGGCCAATGGAGTGGCAAACTTAAAGCCGCCTTCTCTGATACCTACCTGATGAGACCAGAATCCATGCTGTTCATGTCGGCCTCCAAAGGTATAATCATACAGATAGTCATTGCTTCCGGTGTATGTATTAGACAATCGGTACCGATAATAATCAAAATACGAATCTGTCAGCTTAATAAATTTTCCGGCATAGGCTCTCAGATGGAATGCTTNTTTGGGTACTGTATAATTAAACTTCCAGTTTCCTTCAGCGGAAAGTTTGACAAATGCTGCTCCTGCTTGAGCTTCTACGGTATAATTGGATGGGTTGATTACCTTGTTATTGACAAATCTATAGGTAATTTTTCCATAATATTTGCTGCCATAAGCACCTTNTTTAGGCTCAGTTCCGGGAATTGTATCGAAAATAAATTGCTGCTCTCCGATGTAATATCCTTTGAGGGACAAGGATGAACTAGCCGGGCTTCTCAAATTCGGTTTGGTAAAATTGATAACCATTTCAGGGGCGATTTTAAAATAATCCAGTGATGGATTGCTTCTATCTTCATAAAAAGTCCTGTTAAAACCGAATTNTTTAAAATACACGTAAAAATCGAGGTTGTCTATGGTCTTGTTTTTCACATGTGTGGTATAATTAATTACGCCTGTCCCCACGACATTACCACTTTTAAATCCATACATAGGTGCGATATAGAACCGAACTTTATTCTCAGGAAGGGTGACATTGTGCAGCAACAGCCCGGCCATGAATCCATCATAATAATTATATCCTATCGCGGGTGAATACCAGATGGTTTTGTATTCGTTGAAATTGACGTTGACCAATGGTTTTAATCGTGTCTTTCGCTCGGAAGAATTTCGTTTCAGATTGCCATTCGGTATGTAGGNGGCTATATAGAATCTGGCCGGTTCGGCGATATTGTCAAATGTGAGGACTTTTTCACCTACAAACGGCTCTGTCCATTGCTGTGCGGCAATCAGTCCACCACTTTCTGCGTATACATGCACCGGAAGAGCAAAGGAATTGTTGTTTCTGATAGTAACCTGAGTTAAATTTCCTGTTTNTTGAGTATGGACAATAGCCAGATCCACCATTTCACCTGAGTTCATCATGTCGAAAAACCATTGGATATCTTTGGTGGAATTTTTCTTGAACAAGGATTCGAAATCTAACGGTTGGGGATGCTTGAATTGCCATGTGCGGAAATATTCATGCATATTCCTGTCAAATTCTTCCACTCCGAGATATGCCTCAAGATAGTTGAGGTATAAAGTCACTTTCATATATATGTCTACACCATAATTGATGGTCGGGTATATTGGGCTCTTCATTGTGGCCGGATATAGCTTGCGGGAAGCGCCAAGGGCAGTATATGCCATGTTGTTCTCATCCATTTTATCAAAGATCTGCAATCGATTGCCTGCGCCGGTGAATTTTCCCTCATAGAAGCTGTTGATGCCTTCGTCCATCCAGGGATAATCTCTTTCATTGGATCCGAGGATTCCATAGAACCAGTTATGTCCGACTTCATGCACGATCACTTTATCCACCGTATTCGCATTGTTGGAAGCCTCTATGACGGTTACGGTCGGATATTCCATTCCTCCACCTGCCTTGAGTGAGCCTTCCACGACTTTCACTGTTTCGTAGGGGTATATTCCCACCTTGCTTCCATAGCCCCGGATGGNTTNTTTGATGGAATTAACAGAGTTTTTCCAGGCGTCGTAGTGATTTGGATAGAAGGCAGAATACGCTGTCACGATACCTGAACCATCCGGTTGCATTACCGTATCCTTCCTTACGACCCAGTTTTTGTCTGCAAACCACGCAAAGTCATGTATGTTGCTTTNCCTGAATGTAATCGTCTTTTGGTTCGGGCTGCTTTTGGGCTTATCCTTATGCTGACTGATATACATACTGTCGACTTTGACTTGAGATAGTCGGTCTAGCCATTCGTTTTCTGTAACTTCCTGAATATTTCCGGTCCCCATGACAATATAATTATCCGGAAGTGTGATGCTGACTTCATAATCCCCGTATTCACCGTAGAATTCTCCCTGATCGAGGTAGGGCATCGGATGCCAGCCGGAAGCGTCGTATACCGCTGGTTTGGGAAACCACTGGGATATCTGATAGCTCTGATCAGTGCGCCCCATCCGTGAGAAAACATATGGGATCTTGACACGGAATGGTGTTTTTATGGTGATTGTCTCGCCCGGAGCTAAGGCATGTGGAAGCATGAGCTTGATGATGTCGATGTTTTGCGTGTTTTCGATTTTGGCTGATTCGGTATTGCCATTGGATACGACTTTAAAATCAAGGCTGTCGATGTAACCACGTTGCCATTTTTCAGAGAAGAAAAAGTTGGTAGATCGGGCTTCAAGTTGTTGTCTGGCAAATGCAGTGTTTACATTTCTGTAGGCATTTGGGTAGAGGTGCATATAGATGAAATCGAGGCGGTCTGGGCTGTTGTTTTGGTAACTAATGGCGATGTTGCCATGCAGAAAATGGGTGGAATCATTCAGCAATACATGGATCCGGGTGTCCACCTTCTGTTGCCAATATGCGGATTGTGAATATAGATTGAACGAACTAAAAGCAACGAGTAGTAAGTGGAGAATTATTTTCTTCATTTGTAAATTTTTCTCTTTAAACATAATACGTAAATATGAATAAATTTGTCGGTCGTAAGAAATTATCATTATCGTAAGATGACTATGGTTGCATTCTGTGTGTTCACTCCGGATTTGACTTTCAGTAGGTAAATGCCGGACGTAAAGCCAGATACATCAAGACGTAGTTCGTCATTGCCTGTGCCATTTCGTGCAGTAAAGCCATTCACATTAANAAATTCGTATTGGAAATTCCNCGGAAACTTGATGGACACCGCCTCATGCGCCGGATTGGGAAATACTTGTAATGTTGGCTGGCTCTTGTCAAAAGTATTTAATTGTGTACACGCTTCCAGGTCAGCTTTAACATCTTGTCGTAACTGGGNGAGCATATCGANAAGTAATTGCCCCGGACAAGCTGTTGCGCAGCCATTTCTGTGTCCGGCCAGTACCGGCAATAATCCTCCATTGATGGTGTCAGGATGGTGGAGTGAATCAAGAGGGTTCATCTTGTCCTTGAACATTTTCCAGGACAAAAGATGCCTCAAGGCAACCACGGCACGAGGATCCGGTGCCTCCGCCTCGAAGTCGCCAATGACACAAATGCCCATTGTATAGGAATTTTTCCCGCAAAAGTGCGCTCCGAATACATTGTCCTGACGGATTTCCGGTTTCTCCGGATCCCTTCCGGCAAAGATGGTACCGTCGTATCCAATCAGATAGTTATAGCCTATATCATCCCACCCGTTGATTTCAGTATGAAGGATATAGAATCCCCTTATGAGCTTCAATGAGTTGGTATCCGCATTGGAGGAGGCCGAGTGATGGACGATGCAATGCCTTGTAGGGGTGGCTTTTCGTCCGGGAACCGGTGGGTTGAGGCCTGCGCGCCAAATGCTTTGAANGACAACTGCCGGTTCGGAACAATCATCATTACTTCTGTAGGCTGTCAGGGATTTGCTATATTCAGGGATTGTGATGAAATAAATGAGAAGCCTTTGACCTTCATCGATTCCTGTCAATGTTACCCTGTTTTGACGATGCGGGAAGATAATCAGATTACTTTGAATCCTGTCCTCAATATGTTCGTCGATGGTCAAATCATATGGAATGCCACTTTGATCCCAAATAAATGAAGGCTGTGTCTGCTCTGAGTCAAAGATAATTACCATACCATCGAATGGTTCTCTTCTTTGGATAGTCTCATTGGCGAGACTTGAAATAGTATATTTCATCTTGCTGACGTGGCTCTGTTGAGCAATGCTTGATGCACCTGAACACAACAACCCGAATGCAAGCAAGCAGATTGTGATATATCGTTTTGTGGATAAGATATTAATGTTGTTAGTATTCATTGTAAAGCAAAAGTAATTCAATTTGGGGATACTTCGCAATGTGGGAGTTTTTCAGGCGAATTTTTGGGAAATACAGGACTATCCTTAGGATCAATCAATCTGAACGGGAGAAATTACTTCCATGAAGAAAGCAAATTGACTGGATTGGGCGATTATGCGGTCATCTGAAAAGGGACTAAATTTGAAAATATTTTGAGGTTGATTTGAGCTTGTATCTGAATTTCTTATACCAGAATGATTTATATAATAGTCCATAAATTTTTGGTATAATACCGAAGGTACATTCGTTAATAAAATGATTATCACAGGACAATGAACGATTCAGAGGACGTTGAATTTGGTTGAGCAAGAAAAATTTTCTTAGAATCACCAATTGCGTTGTCATGATTGTACAGTCATATAATTTGCTTATCTTTGCCTCATGGTTCTTACAAGTATCCTTATGAGAATCGCTCTTACAGCTGACTTTCCTGTTATGATTCGGAGCCACCCCCATTGTTCAGAATTATCTATTTTATGAGTTCATCTAAAATCTATTGTTCTTCCGAAATCGGAAAATTNAAAAAAGTAATAGTACACCGGCCGGACAACGGCATAGCAAGAATCACACCCAAAGAAGCCGCAGAACTACTTTTCGACGATATTGTCTATCTGCCTCAGATGCAAAAGGAACATGACACTTTTACCAGCGTCTTGAAAGCTTTCGTGGGTGAGGAGAATGTCCTGTTTGTCGCTGACTTGTTGGAGCAGGCCTTAGCTGCTGATGATATCAAGAAAACAGAACTGATCAGGATGATTGTCGATTACGAGGAAATTCCTCAATCCTTTGGCAACATCTTTACAGAATTATCCAATTCTAAACTTGCTGAAGTTCTTATCTCAGGATATCTTGAAGAGGAAGACCATTACTTTTTCGATCCGATACCCAATTTTATATTCACTCGCGACATTGCCATCACGGTCAAAGATCATGTCATCATAGCCAAGGCTGCCAAGGAAGCCCGTTTCCGTGAGAACCTGCTGGCCCGCTTTATNTTTTTAAGACATCCGATGTTCCAGGAATTGCAGGACGAAGGTCGCGTGATTAACCTCAATTGGTTGGAAAGCTTTCCACCTTCCAAGAAAGGGGAGTGGGTCAATCTGGAAGGAGGAGACACCATGATATTTGAAAATGATTACCTGCTGATAGGCCATAGTGAGCGGACAACACAACATGCCATCCATTCGCTGGCGAAGGTAGTTTTGGAAAAAGGTCTGGTAAAGAATGTGGTTCAGGTCAATATACCTTTCGAGCGGTATTGTATGCACATTGATACTGTATTTACACGGATCAGCAAGGATCATGTAGTAGCTTACAAGCCGTTGATCTTTGACGGTATTTCTTCCAATGTTGAAGTATTTACCCATGATGGTCAGCACAAGAAATACAATTCCCTGAAGGATTTTATCCTTGCTGAGATCAATCCGGACATGAAATTTATTTTCTCGGGCGATGGTGAATCTCCCTATCAGGAAAGGGAACAGTGGACGGACGGTTGTAACTTAGTTGCCATCAAGCCGGGTGTAGCGATTACATACGATAGGAACCCTATTACTGAAGAAGCTTTCAGAAAAGCCGGTTTCGATATTCTGCATGCCAATGACTTTCTGGTTCAATATAAATCCGGAAAGCTGGATCCATGGCAACTTGAAAACACCATAATAACCTTGCCTTCCAATGAATTATCAAGNGGGAGGGGAGGCTCGCATTGTTTGACATGCCCGATTGAAAGGGAGATTATGTAATGTAAATTTTCTGTCTTGTACGAGTACAGTCATTCTCTCCGGGTCAGATATGGCGAAACCGATCAGATGTCATATGTATATTATGGCAATTACGCCTTATATTACGAGGTAGGGCGTGTGGAAACCATGCGCTCACTGGGTCTTAGTTATGCTGTCATGGAAAATGAAGTAGGGGTGATGATGCCGGTGATGAGGATGGATATCGAATTTCTTCGACCCGCCTTTTATGATGAGCTGCTTACTGTTAAGACTTCAATTCCTGAATTGCCTGATCGAGATATAATTTTCCAATCGGAAATCTTCAACGGGAAAGGCAAGATTGTCAACCGGGGGCATGTCACGCTCTGCTTTGTAAGTAAGGAGACCAAGAAAAGAATCTCCGCTCCTGAATTACTTTTAGACAAACTGAGACAGTTCTATGTTTAATCGGAAAAGTGACTCTCGATTGGCTGCATTCATGAGGGAACAAACAGTGTATTTTGAGTTGATTGACTGGTCACGGATCCACACCTTACCCGGATTGAGAGGGCAGAGCATTTACAGGATATTCAGTGAGCTGGGTGTGCATCTTAAGAGATCCAATATCGCATTAAAAGCAAGTGCCATATCATTCAGCTTTATGGTAGCATCCTTTCCCTTCATGATCTTTCTACTGACCTTGTTGCCTTATTTTCATATCCAGAATGCAGTAGATGTATTGAAGTCCAATATTGGGAATCTTTTGCCTACCAATGTTGAGAATACGCTATTCGGGCTTATTGAAGATACAATCAAACCTCGGGGCAGTCTGTTGTCCATCGGTTTCATCAGCGCNCTCTTCTTTGCATCCAATGGTGTTCTGAACCTGATGAGTGCTTTTGATCAGTCGGAGCGTGCAAAAACTTTAAAAATCAATTGGGTNAAAAAACGAATGAAGGCGATTCTACTTACTATCCTGTTGTTTTTATTATTGGTGGTTACCATCATCGCCTTCGTCCTTGCCAATCAAATCCTTCAAATCATCGGTCTGTATATCAACATTGACTATATCACACGCGGAACCATCCTTGCGGCCCGATGGGTGCCGGTCTTNTTCCTGATGTATGGACTTTTAACCCTTATCTATCGCCTGGGTCCATCCATTAAGAGAAAGATCCCTTTCTTTACCATTGGTACATTTATGACGACCTTTCTGTGTATTCTGGTATCCTTGCTGATTAGTTACTTTGTCAACAATTTTTCCAATTACAATAAGATATACGGATCCCTGGGTACGATAGCAGCATTGATGCTCTGGCTACAAACCAATATGATCCTGATCTTTGTTGGCTACGAATTGAACCTTATCATTAACGAATTTCCGAGAAGAAAACGTTCTAAAGCGTCATAGTGCGGTACACTTGGCTTCCAGCCATTTTCTTGCCTTATCATCCAGTCCCGGTGCCAGTTCCCGATATACTTTCTGATGGTAATCATTGAGCCACTTGGTTTCTGACGGACTCATGATACTGATGTCAATCATCGTCTTGTCTATTGGAAACAAGGTAACAGTCTCAAAATACAGAAAATCAGGGTTTCCTTCTACTTCATGGCATATCACAAGATTTTCGGTACGTATGCCGTGGCTGTCCTNTTTGTAATACCCGGGTTCGTTGGATGTCAAAGCGCCGGNGAGAATGACGGTCACTCCACGTTCTCCCAATCCATTGGCGATACCTTGGGGCGGCTCATGTACATTGAGAAAGAAACCTACACCATGACCTGTACCATGATTATATGTAATTCCTGTTTGCCAGAGGAATTGTCTGGCCAACGTATCCAGTTGGATGCCCCGGGTGCCTTTGGGGAAAATGACATCAGCCACAGCGATATGTCCTTTCAATACCCTTGTATAATGATCCTTTATTTCGTCACTAACCGGACCGAGCGCGATAGTCCTGGTAATATCGGTGGTGCCATCATTGTATTGGCCACCTGAGTCTACCAATAAAACACCATTCGGCCGGACAGCCGCTGCTGTTTCCTCCTCCGGCTTATAGTGGATGATTGCGCCATTACCCTTGTAGCCGATAATTGCGTCAAAACTCTCACCATAGTAACCTTCCTGCTGACTACGGAATTCGATCAGCTTGCGGGTCAGATCATACTCAGTTGGAGTTTCACCCTGCCCCAATGCTTCTTCAAGCCAAATAAAAAAATGTGCCAATGCTCGTCCATCCTTGATCATGGCATGCCTGACATGTCGCTGTTCCACTTCATTCTTGAGAGACTTGGCGTGCATGATGGGGCTATCCTTCCGGATGATAGTATCGGTGCCGATTTTTTTATAGAGACCGTATGAAAGTGAGGCCGGACTAATCAATATGGAGCTTTGCTTATCTATTTCAGCTACATAATGTCTGATGGCATCATAGGATTTAATGGCGATATTGTCATCTTCAAGGCTTTGTTGTAATTCAGCATTGACCTTGTTGCCATCAATGAAGAGATAGACTTTTTCAGGAGAGAATAGAACATAGGAAATGAATACCGGATTGCACTCGATGTCACGACCCCGAAGGTTCAACAGCCAGGCAATATCGTCCAAAGCAGTGACCAGATAGTAATCTGCTCCGTGTTTTTTCATTTCTTCGCGGATAGAAGCGATTTTTTCCTGCCTTGACCGGCCTGCATATTTCACGTCATGCTCGAAGATAGGCTCTCTGGACAAACCGGGCCGGTCTTTCCATATTTTGCCAAATGGTTCAAAGTCGGTTTTTAGTTGAATATCCTTAGCCTCGAATTTCTCGATCAACGTATCCACTAATCCCAACGGCATTACATTGGCGTCAAAGCCTACAACACTTTTGGCGCCTAGTGTGTCGGCCAGCCAGTCTGCATACTCCGGAGCGCCTTGTATGACCAGTTTGTGTAATTCAAATTCGCTGTCGGCAAATTGTATTTCAGCTTGCAGAAAATACCTTGAGTCAGTCCAAACCCCGGCATGGTCCTTGGTTACGACGGCAGTCCCCGCTGATCCGGTAAATCCCGATACCCAGGCCCTTGACTTGTAGAATTCAGGTAAATATTCATTCTGATGAGGGTCTCCGGTAGGGATGATCATGGCATCCACACCGTGTACCAGCATTTCTTCTCTGAGAGCTTTCAGCTTATCGTTGGTATGCATTATATAAAAAATATTTTTGATTTAAATTGATTCAATGAGTTGCCCAAATATAAAGAAAATAGGGAATACAATTGTTTAAATGTGCCTTTAGGTTGTTTATCCATATTACACTATTCTTCTTTTAAAAAAGGAAATCCGAACGCAATTGATCACGGAATATACAACGGTATAAAGGTATTTACATGGTATTCATTATTATATATATTATTTATTATTTCAACATAATTCAAGTACCAATAAAGCAAGGCGGTGCAAATTTCTTAGCAATGCTTCAATAAAGAATATCCCGAAAATTGGAACTCCTGGTATTTTAACTCCAAGGTTATTGAAATCGTTGCTTGTCAGCTTCAAGGTTGATCTTCCATCAATCTGATGGACATAATTGCTTTAAACGAGTGGAGGGTTTCAAACATAAAGTAGGTTTTTTTGTTCTGAAGATCAGGAAGCAGTATTTTGGGATGCCTTTTATGTGAAGTCAGAATTCATTTGAATTGATAGGAGGGCGGGTAGAAAAGGAGCAGATCAGCAGGGGTAAGAAAGGTGAAATTAATATTAATTTTTGAACGATTATGTATTATTAAAATTTATAATATCTTTGTGCTGGCATAACTTTCAAAATATAGAGAACAAACATAGACAATGATTCGACAATCGTTAAGTCAGAAGCTCACTCANAAAATGTCGCCGAGGCAGATTCAATTAATGAAGTTGCTTCAGATACCTACTTTTGAGCTTGAGCAAAGGATCAAGGAGGAAATAGAATCGAATCCTGCATTGGAAGAAGGGAACAACGACACGTACGAAGAATCCGGATACAGTGATGATGATATGCATCCNGGGGATGATATCCGCATGGATATGGACGACTATTTTCCGGATTATAGTGAAGATGGATCAGACTATACCTCTCCTGCCGATGGTTATGACCCTGATAATAAGCAGGAGCGACAGATCGCTTCGCACGAAAGCAACCTTCAGGATTATTTGCTGGGTCAACTGGAACTAGTGGATTTTGAGGACGAAACAGACAAGATTATTGGCCAGCAAATCATTGGAAGTATCGATGAGGATGGATATTTGAGACGCGAGCCAATCGCCATTACCGATGATTTGTTGTTTAGTTCCAATATGTCCATTTCGGAAGAGCAAGTGGTCAAGGTCCTTACAGTGATTCAAGGTTTTGATCCAAAAGGAGTGGGGGCAAGGACATTGCAGGAGGCATTGTTGATCCAGATTAGGTCAAAGTTGAATAATACTTCTGAATTGGATGAATACAAGTTAAAGGATCTTCAGGCTGCCGAAATTATACTCCGGGACTATTTCAATGAGTTTTCCAANAAGCACTTTTCCAAACTAGTGCAAAATCTGGAAATAGATGAAGATGACCTGAAGGCTGCCTATGAGGAAATTTTAAAGCTCAACCCCAAACCGGGAAGTGGATTCTCTATGGGAGGTACTACCAGCATCCAATATATTGAACCGGATTTTATCATTGTCAATCGGGATGGTACATTGGAATTGTCCCTGAATAGCCGTAATTCTCCGGATTTGAAGGTGAGTAATGGGTATAAGTCAATGATTCGGGAGTTGCAACGAAAGAANAAGATGGGCAAACTGTCCAAAGAAGACAGGAATACGGCTTTGTTTGTCAAGCAAAAGATTGAGGCGGCTCAGACATTCATCGAGTCGATTCAAAGGCGGCAAAGCACATTATATAACACCATGCATGCCATCATGATGTACCAGTATGATTACTTCCTGACCGGAGATACGCAATATTTAAAGCCCTTGATATTAAAGGATATTGCTGAAGAGATCGGTATGGATATCTCCACCGTATCGCGAGTCGCCAATAGTAAGTATGTCCAGACGGAATTCGGAACAAAGTTGCTGAAGGAATTNTTTAGCGAGAAGGTGCAGAATAATGATGGTGAGGATGTAACAACCAGAGAAGTCAAGCAAATCCTTTCCAGCATCATTGAAAAGGAGGACAAGTCCAACCCTTTGAGTGATGAAGCCTTGATGGAGTTGCTGGACAAAACCGGCATTTCCCTGTCTCGCCGCACCATATCCAAGTATCGTGAGAAGATGAATATTCCGGTAGCCAGGTTGCGTAAAGAATTATAAAGATTTTCTTATGAATATTAAAATTATCCTTGTAGTATCTGTCATAACTGTACTTACTGTCTTTGCTTCCTATAAGTCACCCGATAAAGATTTACCCGCCAATGAAGCTGAGCTAGGTGAGATGTTATTNTTTGACCCGATCCTATCATCGGACAAAACTGTAAGTTGCGGCTCCTGTCATAAGCCTGAGCATGGTTTTGCGGATAATATTCCCTTCAGTTTTGGGGTAGATAGTACTTTGACGACACGCAATACGCCGACGGTGAAAAATGTTTTGGCAAGAACAAAATATTTCTGGGATGGCCGCGCTGTAACACTGGAAGAGCAGGCTCTCAAACCGATAGAGAATCCCGATGAAATGAATCTGCCAATTGCAGAAGCTATCAGGCGATTGAATTCAGATCCGTTTTATAAGAAAGCTTTCAAGAAGATTTTCAANAAGAAAGCAAATCCTCTGAATCTGTCTCATGCCATCGCCGCTTATGAAAAGACGCTTGAAAGTAACAATACAGCTTTTGATCGTTATTCTAAAGGTGATGATTCAGCGATGTCGGAAGCGGCACTCCGGGGAAGGGAAATTTTTGTGGAGAAGGCCAATTGTTTTGAGTGTCATTTTGGTCCGGACTTTACCCAGGATGAGATGATTAATATCGGTATCTATGATGGCAAAAGGTATACTGATAAAGGTCTGGGTGGCATTACCGGAAAACCGAAAGACAATGGCAGATTTAAAGTGCCGGGGTTGCGTAATGTGGCGAATACTGCACCCTATATGCACAATGGGATGTTTGCAACCTTGCGTGAGGTAATCGATTTTTATAATGATCCGGATCGTATAATTCCCGAAGCTCTTAATGTAGATGTTCGATTAATTAAGCCTCTCAACCTCACCGAACAGGAAAAGCAGGATCTGGAAGCTTTTCTAATGGCACTGAGTGATTGAGTGTTGTACAGCCCGGATGTACATCTAAAGTTTGTTGTATTGGGGTACAACCCGTATCCAGTGGATCAGTTCTGATAAAATCATTGCTGTAGCTCCCCAAAGTGGAACTCCGTTAATTTCTTTCAGGAAGGGAATATTCTTGAGCATTACACCGCTGCTGAATATATCCGTTGTGGGAATTTCATCGATAGGAAGGGAATTGAGTGAGACTATATGCGTAGAGACAGCCTCTTCCATGGATAATGTGATGGGAGGTAATTCATTGAGATAAAATATGATCGGATCAACTTCAAATCTGCTGACCGGAATGGCCAGTTTGGTAAGATGTGCGACATATCTGTTTTTGTCAACCCGTATTCCCGTTTCTTCCTCCATTTCTCTCAATGCAGTAGATATGGTGTCTGCATCGTCCGGTTCGACCTTCCCGCCCGGAAGACTCAGCTGTCCGCTGTGATGATCATTTTCCTGCTTGCTCCTCAATAAGACCAGAGTGCAGAGATTGCCTTCATAGTGAAATAACGGCACTGCCACCGCTGACTGTCTGTAGTTGATCCCGGTCTTGGGCAAGGNGAATCTTCCTGGTGGTGCAAGAGGAAGCCATGCCTCCATTCCCGGTCTTAGGCTGGTGTATTTTTCAGGAAAAACATCAAAATCGTCCAGCAATGGCGCAAACTATTTGTTGCTATTCAAAAGGTACTTTTCAATGGCGCCGGGCATAGAGGGTGCATCAGGTTGTGGTGCTGCCACATCCAGTCTCAACTTATAATATTCAACCGCCTCACAGGTACTTTTGCCGAAAGCCGCAATCCGAGTTTCTTCCTGTACAAAGTCTGGAAAGTTTTCGAAAAGACTGCTTAGGCTCTGAGGGCTGAAAAATGCCAGCATGTCGTACTTGATGTCACTAAGATCCGAAAGGTCGCTGCTTACAGTGCGATACATTTCCGCTTCCTGGAATTTCAGTTTAGTAGTAGTCAGCCATTCTGTGACCGGCTTATTCCCCAGATTGGATATCGGTACCAGAAAAGTCTCATTCTTATGTTTCATAAGTGCAGCTGAAATATCCTGCATAGTCTTGTTACCGACAAAAACCTTCCTTTTGCGATAGTGGATAAATTTCTGTAGGTAGTTGGCTACTGATTCAGTAAGG
Source organism: Candidatus Parvibacillus calidus (assembly GCA_013414645.1). GTDB lineage: Bacteria > Bacteroidota > Bacteroidia > Chitinophagales > Saprospiraceae > Parvibacillus > Parvibacillus calidus. The sequence continues at coordinate 810,552 of CP058702.1, forward strand.
CAAAAATATTTGGTATCAGGAGAGATCTTCATCCTCATTTCTTCGGCAAGGCGGAAAANATTTTCGATTCCATGCTTGCTGTTGAAGATGACACAATTATACTCGTCCGGTCGTATCCTCAGTTTTCTGAATTCCTTTTCAGATACACCTTCTACATGATTGAAAGCTCTGTAATCCACCTTCAAATTGTATTTTGTCTCCAGGTCGTTGAATGCGTTTTTGGTATTGGGTGGTGGTGNGGGTTGAGATACCAATATGCTGTTAACCCTTTTCAATTTGGCTGTCTTTAATGATGTAGAAATCTTTGTAGTCATATAGTTATACTTTCCATTCGTTTATAAAGTCACTCCAGTTGTATAGAGTATTCTGGCGAGTATTAGTACAGGCGCTATTTCGACGGTGCAAAGGTAAATAAAAANATGGAATTTTTGATAAGTCAAATAATTCGCAGCTAAAAACATGCCCCGCAATTGACGCATACAGTACATTAACCCAATCAGAATCACTCCTGCATACAGACTGAAATCTGATATTTNTTCATTTGAAAATGAGATCAAACCATTGATAGGCAATAGGGTTATCCCTAGAAATATATTGAATGCCAGAATCGTGAAGTTGAAATAATTGACTTCCTTCTCAACCGGAAACACCAGGCCTATAAATTTTAGTGTCGTGTGTCGGACAAGATATATTATAACCACTATTCCCACACAGGCAAAGAATAGGAGAATATCTGAATTGAAAANAGATAGTTTGAAGTGTTTTAACAGTAAAAGAAGGAACAATCCTGCATTTAGGAAAAACAACAGATAGAATAGGCCATACGAAAGGGTCTGGCTGTTGTTTTGGAATCGATACACCATCTTGAGATAGGAATCACTGAAGATGGCCCGATACAGATTGGCCAAAAGTCCTCTGTTGANGACAACCAGTATCGTAAGAAAGAGCAGCAGGATAGAGATGGTAACAAACAGGAAGTTCTGGCTGGCAACTACCTTGGATGTAATCGGAACCGGCTTTTTGACCATTAGCGTGTCCCTTATAATATAATTGGCAGGGACATGCTTGATTTCAAAGGGATTACCGGGATCTAACTGCTCTTTTTCCGGGGAACGTACACTGTCATTGGGTGCAGTTGCTCCTGTCTGAACCTGTCTTAGTTCAAACGGATTCTGTGCGATAATTTCTCCTTGGAAAAGGAAGGAAATCAGGACAATGACCGTGGTAACTATTTTCACTCGTTTGAAATTCTGGGCAAAGGTACATTTTTTTCTTTTCAAAAAAATAACCACAGAACTTTGGTTTCATATTGCTTTAATCATATTTCAAAATCCGGTTGTTTTGTGTAATTATATATGGGGTGATTTATATGTAAAAATTATATTTGGTATTGTTGAATAGCCGGATTGAGATCAATAAGTACAAGCACTCAAGATGGATGAGGTGTTTTGCCTCCGATATTTCAATATTCTTTCCCTGGCCAATAGAAATAGTAATCACTTTCAAATAAAAAACGCTTCCGATTATATGGAAGCGTTTTGATTAGTAAAGGAAGATTGTGGGCATTTACCCGGACAATTATTTTCAATCCCCCTCGTCTTTATCATCATGAGCATCGATTAGTGACTTCTGTACATCCGGTGGTGTCTCGGAATAATCTGCAAACGAATTCTTGAACTTTGCACGTCCTTGAGTCAGAGACCGTAGGGTAGAACTGTATCCATGCAGTTCGGCCAAAGGCACCCTGGCGCTGATCTTCTGGTAGTGATTTTCGCTGTCCATACCCGTGATGATGGCTCGTCTGGTCTGCAAATCACCCATAACTTCTCCAACCATTTCCTCCGGAACAAGAACTTCTAGATTATATATTGGTTCGAGTACTTTTGGATTTGCCCGTTTAAAGGCATTTTTGAAAGCCATGGTCGAAGCAATCTGAAAGGCCATATCATTACTGTCGACCGGGTGCATCTTTCCATCAAATACAGCTACCCTGATGTCCCGGCAACGTGAACCGGTAAGTGGCCCCTCTTCCATCTTCATCAGTACGCCTTNTTTGATTGCATTGGAGAATCGGGCATCGATGGTGCCTCCGACGATACACCACAGGTAACTCAATGTTCCGCCCCATGGTAATTTTTCATGATCTTCACTTCTGACAGTGAGGCCGGCGGGAGCAGGCATGCCATCGTAATAAGGCTCGATGCGCATATGTACTTCTGCAAATTGGCCTGCGCCACCACTTTGTTNTTTATGGCGATATACTTCATCCACACCGGAGCGGATAGTTTCCCGGTAGGGTATCCGTGGTGTATCAAATTCTATTTTTACTCCAAATGTCTTCTCTATCCTGGATTTTACAATATCGAGATGGAGTTGTCCCTGACCGTGAAGGATAGTTTGTTTTAACTCAACGGATTGTTCGACTACCAGGGTAGGATCTTCCTCATGGACAATGGACAGTGCGCGGGCAACCTTCTCCAGGCTATTTTTATCCGGTGGGACAATAGCTGTCCTATGGCGTGGCTCAGGGAAATGTATCGGTTCTATCTTGCGATTGATACCTTTCGTGTTCAACGTATTATTGGTATGTGAGTNTTTGAGCTTGACAGTGACTCCCAGATCTCCGGCTGTCAATTGTTCTACTTCAGTCCTGGTTTTGCCGTTGGTTACAAATATATGGTTGAATCTTTCTGCAGTGTCATTATCCGCATTGATCAATTCGTCTGAGGTATGCAATGTCCCACTATATACTTTGAAGTAGCTGACATTGCCCACATTGGCTTCGGAGATTGTTTTATAAATAAACAGGGTTGTTTCCTTGGAAGGATCGCAAGCAAGGGTTTCTCCACTTTCCAATCTTGCTGCCGGGCGGTCAGCCGGTGAAGGCCCTATATCATTGAGGAAGCCCATCAGTCGTCCGCTACCCATATTTTTGGCGCTGCATATGCAGAATACCGGGAAGAACTGCTGATTGGCGAGTGCGATAGTCAATCCTTTCGCCAGATCCTCTTCACTCAGGGTACCTTCCTCAAAATATCGCTCCATTAAGCCTTCCTCATTTTCTGCTGCCAGTTCCACCAAGGTATTATGCATCGATTTGGCACGTTCCATTTCCGCATCCGGGATTTTTTCCTTGGAGGGTTTGCCTCCATTGGACGGAAACTTATACATCACCATACGCAATGCGTCTACAATACTGGAAAATCCCTCACCTGCATCCAGTGGGTATTGTACTTCAACAACCTTGCTTCCAAACCTCTCCCTGGCCTGAGCCAGNNAGGCTCTCTCAAAGTCAGCCTGAGAATTGTCCAGATGGTTGACTGCGAAAACTGAAGGCAGGTGGAATTTTTCAATATACTCCCAGATCAGCTCGGTTCCCACTTCGACCCCATATTTGGCATTAATCAACATGACAGCAGTATCAGCTACCTTCATTGAGGAAATACTCTCGCCGACCAAATCATCCGATCCGGGTGTGTCGATGATGTTGATTTTACTGTCTTTCCAGTTTACATGCATCAGGGAAGAATATACCGAACTATGCCTTTCCTTTTCTATTTCGATATAATCGGAAGTCGTCGAGTTGTCATCGACTGAACCTATCCGGTTGATTTTCTTCGCTTCGAAAAGCATATTCTCAACCAAGGTAGTCTTCCCGCTACCCGAGTGTCCAAGCAGGACAATGTTTCTAATGTTTTTAGGATTGTTTGACATAGACAGATATTATATTTAAGTAAAACAAGTAAAAGCCGGTGCGCATATTCTTTTGTAGTAATGCAAAATTGCGCTTGGCCAATTTTAGCTAAAAGTAATCATTTGAATTTTAAATTGGTGAAAATTTTGAGAAAAATAATTTCAAAGTTAATTGTTTGGAATAAAAGCCAATTATAGAGGCATTGTATGGAATGAAATTTGGAGAGGCTTATATTTTACTTCGTATTGAAAAATTTTATTGTAAAATATTCAATTGCGAAGGCAAATTAATTGCCGGCTGATATTTCTCGCAGGGTGTGTTTGGGCATTGAAATATTCGGTTGGTTTTTGAAGGTTCGCCACTTATAATAGCAAAGGATAGGAACCACTGACAAGCAGCCTAAGTGGAAGGACTTTTTATTGTGCCAAGGAATAGAAGAAGTGATACGAATAGGTCTTTTGTAATGTCAGGAATCATATCCCGGCCTGATAACAAAATCCGTTGGGTCTCTTTGGGATAATAAAAAAGCGGAGCAGGCAGGAATTAATCTCTGCACTGCTCCGCTCTGAATTTTATTATCATCTTTTTATTCAAAAGCCTTGACCATCAACTCCGCTTGTTGCTTGTCATGGGTCTTCTTAAATCCTGTTGCTGTAGATGCGCTCGCTTTTCTGGCAATAAATTCCGTTCCTTCCGGCATCAAGGTCCTGATATAGGTGAGGCGNCCCATATTGGCAGGTTCTTCCTGAACCCATCTTATCCGGGCNTTNTTTATATTTGCCCAATATCTCATCGATCTGGTTTTTCGGATATGGATAGAGCTGTTCTACACGCACGATGGCAGCATCCTTGATCTTATTGCTTCTTCTGTAGGCAAGCAAATCATAATAGATTTTTCCTGTACAGCAGATGATTTTGGTAAACTTATCGGATTTGATATCAGTCAGTTCGCTTTCATCATATACTTCCCTGAAGCCGTTTCCGGTAACAAAATCATTGATGGATGATACGCACTCGGGATGTCTGAGCAATGATTTTGGAGACATCACAATCAATGGTTTGCGGAATGGTCTGGCCAACTGACGTCTTAAAACGTGGAAGAAGTTAGCAGGGGTGGTCAGATTGGCTACGGTAACATTGTAATCCGCACACATACTGAGAAATCTTTCGAGTCTTGCGCTACTATGCTCCGGTCCCTGGCCTTCATATCCATGTGGCAGAAGGAGTACGAGGCCGCTCATCCTTTGCCATTTTGTTTCACCTGAAGTGATGAATTGGTCCATGATTGTCTGAGCGCCATTGGCAAAGTCACCAAATTGTGCTTCCCACAGGACCAGGCTGTTCGGATTGGCCAGTGAATATCCGTATTCAAAGCCAAGTACAGCAAATTCTGATAGTAGGGAGTTGTATATCATGAATCTACCCTGATCTTCAGACAGGCCTGTCAACCTGTTGTAGGTATCAAAAGTCTCAGCATCACGGAAGGTTGCGTGACGATGAGAGAAGGTCCCCCTCCGTACATCCTGGCCACTCATCCTGACATCCTTCCCTTCAAGCAAGATCGAACCATAGGCCGATAACTCAGCCAGCGCCCAGTCCATTGAGCCGGAAGAGAGCAGTTCGTCTTTGCTTTTTAAGAGTCTGTTGACCTTACTCAGAGGGGTAAAGCCCTCGGGAAGACTCTGCAGATGCTTCAATATCTTTTCTAAGGTTGCTTTTTNTATTCCTGTCTTTGGAGATACAAGGAAATCCTTTGGATCAAAGGTCTTTCTCAGTGCTTTCCAGGCCAGTTCAGGCTCCTGATATGTATAGGGAAGCGGTTTTTGCTTTACATCGTCTAGTCTGGCCTGCAGGTTGGACCAATATACATTCTCAAGCCTCTGAGCTTCTTCCTTATTGATATCACCACGACTCAACAACTGCTTCAGATAGATTTCTCTTGGATTAGGATGCTTTGCGATGATGTCGTACATCTGAGGCTGGGTAAATTTAGGATCGTCGCCCTCATTATGACCGTGCTTCCTGTAACACACCATATCAATATATACATCGCTGTTGAACAATTGTCGGTATTCGACGGCGAGTTCTACTGCAAACACGACTGCTTCCGGATCGTCACCGTTGACATGGAAGACAGGAGCGTGGACCAGATTGGCGGATGCTGTGCAATAAGTCGATGAACGACCATCTTCGAAATCCGTAGTAAATCCAATCTGGTTGTTGATCACGAAATGAAGGGTTCCTCCGGTGTAATAACCTTCGAGCTGACTCATCTGGACCACTTCATATACAATGCCCTGGCCTGCCGCTGCGGCATCGCCGTGGATCAGGATCGGCAGGATTTTGTCGTAGTCGCTCTTGTACATAATGTCTGCCTTAGCTCTTGCAAATCCCTCAACGACAGGATTGACCGCTTCTAAGTGAGACGGATTTGGCACGAGCTTGAGATAGACTTCTCTCCCGGATGAATTTTTAACTTGACTGGAATAGCCGAGATGGTATTTCACATCACCATCGCCGAAACTCTGATCAGGTAATACGGTACCTTCAAATTCGGTAAATATCTGCTCATAGGTCTTACCCATGATATTTGCCAGGACATTGAGTCTGCCCCGGTGTGCCATGCCGATGATGACTTCTTCTACACCACGATCGGTTCCGAAATCTACCATTGCATCTAATGCCGGTATGGTTGTTTCACCTCCTTCCAGGGAGAATCTTTTCTGACCAACGAATTTTGTATGTAGAAATTCTTCAAACATAACGGCCCCATTGAGCTTTTCAAGGATGCGATGCTTCCTGTCGTTGCTCAATCCGTAATCCTGAAGGGGTGTGCGGTTTTCGATTTNTTGTTGCAGCCAGTTTCTTCTTTCCCAATTCTCAATATGGGCAAATTCGAAGCCGATATTGCTACAGTATATATTCTTAAGATGCTGGATAATCTCCTTCAATGTGGCATTATTCAAACCTAATATGTCACCGGCGCGGAAGTGTCTGTTCATATCCGCCTCACTGAGTCCATAGTCGTTCAGGTCGAGGTGGGGTCTTCTGTTCTTCCTGCGACGAATTGGATTGGTAGACGAAAGAAGGTGGCCTCTCAACCTGAAGGCATTGATGAGATTGCTGACACCAATTTCCTTGGAAAGATCTTCCGGGACAGTTGTGGCAGGCCTGGACAGCCCATCATATTTGAGGGAATAGTCAAATCCTGCGAAAAATGCTTTCCACTCCTTGTCGATTGATTCCGGGTCCTTAAGATAGTCATTGTATAGCTGTTCAATGACATTGGGGTGAGCATTGGTAATGAATGAAAAATCTGCCATGACGATAGCTAAATAATTATAATTTTTAATTAACCTGTTACATGATAAGCGTTGCAAATATGGCAAATATTATTGGCATTTTTCTTGTTTGAACGGCTATAACATGTATGCCCAATGTTAAATATGGCTTTTTATCTGTTTCTCTTGATAAATGTTATCTGAAATTTGACAAAAACCAAGTGACAATTATTGGAATTTTAACCTTTTCTATAACTTATTTTACAATTGATTATTGTGTTAATAGCAAGATATATAGTTATATATGAATATAATAATTAGGTATTTGTCAAAATGCTTCACGCATATTCGCGGCTTTATTCGTGGCTGTTCTATATTTTAGATTTGTCTAAAAATTAAAGATTCATTAATATTAATTTTGGCTCAATTGTCTGGTCTCAGAAACATTGGGGAAAGAGTTTGTAATGAATTTCGGGGTCTGTTTTTCATTTTTTCACTTTGTAAGGTTAACCTTCAATGGGAGGCTTGGTATTATGAATTTTAATGCCCTGACAGAAACCGTTGTCCTCTTGTAATAATTTCTGTTCGTATAATGTTGCTTGTTCATTAAGTCTGCTAAGCTTCTGTTGGTAGGTGAATCACCAATGGTTGGTAGCATAAATTGCTTAGTTTTTTGTTATTGAATTTGTTGTGATTTTTGAATATTCCGAACATCTTCAACTTTTCTCAACATCAATTGATCAATACTTCTGAAATGCAATTCAAAGTATGGATTTGGAAAGGGTTGTTACTACCGTGGAATGAGATTTAATCTGTTGCCTTGTTGCGGAAAGCTAAGAAGCCTTGTACATTGGCCAGAGAAGATCCATTGTCTTCAATGATCTTCAAAATGATTAAGTTAATTTCTCCTACGGCTTTCAGATATATTTCCCACTCAGCGGTCATCACATAATATTGAATGCGGATTTCAAGGGAGAAGGAAGTAATCTCATGAAAATTGATATAGATTTCGTCAGTTGTAAGCGGGTCGCCGCCAATCGCTTNTTNTAGGCCGGCGATGATGGTAATCATCTGCTCATGCATAGTGTCTCTGGATAGGGCTATGATGCGGTCAACCCTCCTGAAAGGCCTGAGCGTGTAATTATCAATCATGCTTTCAACGAGCATTTTATTCGGCATTGTGAGCAGGCTTTNTTCCAGTGTCCTAAGCCTTGTCTNCCGTAGTCCGATTTTTTCCACGGTACAGTAAATTTCATTAATCCTGATGTAATCTCCTATTTCGAATGGCTTGTCCAGATAGATCACAAATGAACCAAGGAGGTTTTCAAAAGTATCCTTTGCAGCCAAGGCTACGGCGAGGCCTCCAATGCCCAGACCGGCAACCAGTGTACCAACATTGATTCCAAATAAAGTACTGAGAATGATCAGACCGGCAACAACTCCGATGACGATTTTGATAAAATCAGTAGCAAATGGTATCACCTGTAAGGCTGTGGACTTTTCGTCCTGCGGACGGTAATNTTNTTCAAGGATGATTCCTATACAATCTGCCAGCCGGATGAGAATCCATGTAAGTGACATCCCAAACATAAGACCATATAGAACGACAATAACCTTACGGATACCAAAATGTTTGCTATCCGCCAATTCCCAGGAAGCAGGAAAATCAATATATTGTACAGCGAGGTAAATACTGCTTACCAAGAAAAGAAAGCTGAGAGGCTTGACCAGTTNTTNTTTGAAATGTTCAGGATTAATGGAAGAGAGATGCCTGCTCAGTAATTTTATGGAGAGATTGATCAGAATATTGGCGATCACCCTCTTCAGGGCTAAGGCAGCAAGAATACATATTACAAACCATAGGTAGCCACCAATGGTGTTTTCCATGAATTCCTGTTTCAAAATGTCCAATATTTTCATACCTATACCGAAATTAACTTCCCTTGATATTTATGGTCAAAAATATGTATTATTGTTGTGAATGATATACTCGGAGAACTTTATTTATTGAACAAAAGCTGTCGAATCAATGGACCTGGTATATTCTGTAATGTGATTATTTCGATACTGTCTCTCAGCCTTTTTCAGACTCTTGAAAATAGTTGATATATTTGCAGTATAGTAAATTGAAAGAAATGAAGTTATTGAAATTCTTGTTGAGTATTTGTTTCCTGTTTTTTTCCTGAGTTCTTATGCTCAGACAACCATCAATCCCCGCATTGGGCTTAATATTAGTCACTTGTCCGGAAAGCCTTCCATTGGAGAAAATGAGTCAAGGACCGGATTCAATATCGGCTTTAATCTGCGATTTGGTGATCGTTTTCAGTTCGAGACAGAAACCATTATGCGACACATGGTGTTGGATTCAATGACGCCAGAGGTAAGGATACTCTTGACAGGGCGCCCATGCATTTTGTTAAATTACCACTTTTGGCCAATATTAATATCGTAAATAGTGAAGTTTTCAGGCTGCGGGTTTATGGTGGATGGATGAACAATTTTCTGCTGAAGGTGGATAATAACTCTCTTCTTTCAAAGGAAGATGTCAATGTGTATACCGGAGGAATTCACTTCGGGACCGGTCTTGATCTGACAGGATTGACAATTGATCTTTCCTATGAAGTGGGAATGATGGACTTTTTCAAGGAAATGGATTGCCGCTTGTACTATATCCCAAGAATACCCAGAATAATGTGTTGACACTCAGTGTTGGGGTACAGGTTGGAGGAAAAGATAAAATACACCTGAGTTCTAGCTTACGTGTATATTGTTGTGATTATGAGTTGAGGGGAAAAACCGGCTTTGGATATTCCCAAAAACATTTGCCTAGATGGAAACTTATTAGAGTTTGTTCCGGTAAAGGGCTGATTCTTGTTGACCTCTACTTATCCAACTTGATATTTTCCCAATTTTCGAATAATATCTCCTGCGAAGGTCTGTCGTCAGGGATTTTCGTCAGGGGTTTTACTTCGGCCCAATATTGCCTGAGGTCATTGGGCAGGCTTTGATACAAGCGTGTTCCCTTTTTTCCAGTCAAGCATGGTATCGGATACCTGTTTAACGATTCGTGCAGGATTGCCTACCACTAAGGATCTTTCCGGTATTTCCATTCCTTCATGCACGAAAGTCAATGCCCCGATGATCGAACCGGCCCCCACTATAACCTGGTCCATGACGACGCTGTTCATACCCACCAGGCAATTTTCACCGATATCGGCTCCATGGATGACTGCTCCATGCCCGATGTGTGCATTTTCTGAGTCTTATGGTTTTCCGGGAAACATGTGCAAAGTACAGTTTTCCTGAACATTGCAACCATCTTCAATGACGACTTCTCCCCAATCTCCCCTCAGGGCGGCACCCGGCCCTACATATACATCCTTGCCGATGATGACATTGCCGGTGACAGTTGCCATCGGATGCACAAAGGCGCTTGGATCGACAACTGGAATAAAGCCTTTGAAACTATAGATTGGCATAGGGCGTATCATTTAATTTTATAGGAATTTAGTTTGAAAAGCGTAATATAAATCCCAATAAAAAGATTAATCAAATTATTAGATATTGCTATATGCAATTATGTGATTTCTGAAAAAGAAATTTGGTGCCTATTATTTTTCTGATAAATGCGGTTGTATTTTTGGATCGCTTCCTGAATATGTTGAACCCTGTTCTCCGGGCTGGGGTGGGTAGACTGGAATTCTGGAACATCCCGACCTCCACTTGCTTCCTTCAGTATTTCCATGACATCGATCATGGCTGTTGGATCATAGCCGGCTTCGATCATGAAGCGAACTCCTAAATCATCGGATTGTAATTCCTGATTGCGGCCGAACTTCATAGATTTACTTCCGGCTACCAACTGACCGATCTGCGCAACACTCATATCACCACCTGAACCGATGGTAGCTGAATTCAGGATGCCTTGATACAGCTGGTCTTCGGCCATTTNTTCAGCACTATGTCTGGCAACGACATGCCCGGCTTCATGTCCCAGTACTCCTGCGAGTTGATCCTCTGTCTTCAGCCTTCTGAGTAAGCCATCTGTAATAAATATCTGACCTCCGGGAAGTGCAAATGCATTAACCGTATTCGGATCAGCCAACAGATGGAAGTCAAATTTGTATGGAGTATTGGCTGCAGAGCTGTATGCCACTATTCTTTGACCTACTTTTTNTACAATGGCCTGGTTATTCAGATTGGAAGACAGTCCACCAAATTCAGCTGCCATTTGCGGGGCGCTTTGAAGGCCCATGGCTATTTCGTCCTGAACACTCAGGGCAATATGTTGCTTTTCCCCGGTCACTTCATTGACCTGGGTACTGGAATAGTATTTAAACAATGTAAAGAGCAGGATAATCAATCCTATTGCCAACGATCCTTTGTTGATTCTCATGCTTCAATATTTATGACGCAAGGTAGGAAAAAGTAACTATTTGCTCAATAATTATACCTTAAATTGTGATCACTCATTGATTGGATTGAGCCGTCAGCATTGTGCCAGACCTTGATTTGCAGATTAAATCCAGGAGAATTGCTTATTGAATATTCAAAATCCGGACTATTGCGACAATTTATTGTCGATTAGAGCTTAAATGGTTTTCGTACCCTTGATTTCAGTTTTTTATTAAACCGTATCAGGTGGATTTACAAGATTAGTTTCAATTATTATTAAAATGATTAAATAAATATTACAAAATTAAATAATATATTTTATATTTGCTGACAGATTATTATATCTCTCCCTCAAGCAGCTTTATTACCTGATATTTATTTCCAATCAATTCAATTACCATGACTGTTTTTCGTTATACCTTTTTGTTGTATTGTATTATTTTGTTTACTTTTTCATCACAAGCACAAAGTAAGGATGGCATGGTTTTGAAAACGGGGTGTCTTCGACCGTTTTTTATAAAGATAGAAATGCAAAGTTGATACATCATGCAAGTGCCGGCAATACGGTGGGAATAGATGGACTGGTGTACAATGGTAAGCTGCTTATCCAGCCGGGTATTTATTTTATGAGCTTCCCTTCCTCTCAAGGGCCGCTGAAAGGAGCCTTCAGGGATGTTCTCTCGAGGGAAGCCGGTAGCTACGATTATGGAATTTTGATGCCTGTTCGATTGGGTGTTGATTTGATCGATCTCGGAGCTTTCAGACTGAAAAGCAGTGTAGGGATGTTTGGGATCTACAGCCCTGAAGGCATCGAAATTAATACAGAAGCTTTCAGTAAAACTTGTTATGTTGCAGGAGGATGGACATTGCATGCAGGAATGATTCTGAAATTCTTTACCCTGGATGTGGATTATTATGGTTCTTTATGTAAGCCTTCAAATGGAGGTCCACTTTATATGCAATCCATTGCCTTTACGGCAGGTTTTTACTTCTGAGACATTTTTAGTGATAATGGCCATGGATTTGATTAACGGGCTTCCATTGTTGGGATGAAGTGATTTTTACGCCTGATTCATACAACTATTTGGGGTTAGCCTTGTTCCTGTGGGTATCAATATTATATTATGGTTTGCCGGAAGATCCCATTTGACCAAGTTGGCCAGTTCAGTGCCTTCGATCATTTATATGCCAGGGAGCATGATTCTTTCAAAGATTTGCTGGCATATATGCCGGATATGGACTCTATTGGTAAGATCGTCGATGCCAGGAAGAAAATGGCCTTTGATCGTAAGACGATTCATTCTATTTTGATTGATCGATATCGTGAAAATGGTATCTCCGGCCGTGAAGAACTGATCGATTCCTTGTTGGATGAAAATACATTTACGGTTGTAACTGCGCATCAGCCCTATCTGTTTGGCGGGCCGTTGTACTTCATACTGAAGATTCTTTCTACGGTCAAACTGGCAGCCCAGGCTAAAGATGCCTACCCTCAATTGAATTTTGTTCCTGTGTTCTACATTGGCGGTGAGGATCATGACCTGGATGAATGCAACCATGTAACTATTTTTGGNAAAAAGGTATCCTGGACAACCAGTCAGATAGGGCCTGTGGGCAGGATGACTACAGATGATCTGGATACAGCATTAAACGAAGTGCAGGAAATATTGGGGAACAATGAAAATGCTCTATATCTGACCGGCCTTCTCAAGCAATCATACGCTCCCGGTACTAATATCAATCGCGCCATATCCCGGTTTATCGATGCATTGTTGAAGGATTTTCCCTTATTAATCCTGGATGCAGACAGCAAGATAGGCAAGGAGGCCTTTAAGGGCATTATCCGTGAAGAAGTGATGTCGGGTGTTGCTGAGTCATTGATCCATCCCCAACAGGAGTTGATGAAGAATATTGGCCTAAAGCCACAAGCTTTTGTACGACCGATCAATTTTTTATTTCAATCCGGAGGGCGCAATCGCATTGAGCGTGCTGGTGAAGGATTTGAAATTGTCAATACCTCGCTTCATTTTACGGTCGAAGAGATGGAATGCGAAATTGATCTTTATCCGGAACGTTTCAGCCCGAATGTCGTGATGCGTCCGCTTTATGAGGAATTTCTGCTGCCCAATGTAGCCTATGTCGGGGGAGGNGGAGAGCTAGCTTATTGGGCGGATCGTAAGCTGCTTTTCGAGCATTTTGGCGTGCCTATGCCTTTGCTTGTCAGGCGCGACAGTATGATGGTGCTGGATGGTGGTTCTGCAAAGAGGATGTACAAACTGGGTGTTGATGTGGCTGACCTTTTTAAGGAGCCAAATACCTTGAGAGCGGAGTTTTTGGCAAGACATGCGGAAGGAGGCATTTCACTGAGCAGGGAATCAGCACAGTTAAGCGAGTTGATCCGGGAAATTCAGGCGAAGGTGGCTGGTGTCGATCCTTCATTGAAGGGATTCGTAGGTGCTGAGACAAGTGTTTTCTTCAAGACGATGGCTCACATTGAAGCCAGGTTGCGAAAATCCTTATCCGCTAAGCATGATGTCGAGCTGCAGCAATTGGCATCACTCCAGCAGAAATTTTTTCCAGACAATGGATTGCAGGAACGTGTAGAAAGCTTCCTGAGCTTCTTTGTACGGGAAGGGAACGAATTNTTTAGAAAAATATACGAATGCGCCGATCCGTTGGACTTCCAGTTTAAGATACTTGAATTATAAGGTGAAATTTATAATGTTGAGCCTTATTTCATCAGCATACTAAGTATAGTCTCCAAGGTGGGCCGCAGATCCTTGCGGTTGACGATTTTATCCAGAAATCCGTTTTCCAGGGTGGCTTCTGCAGTCTGGAAACCTTCGGGCAGATCGCGTTTAATGGTCTCGCGAATGACGCGTGGCCCTGCAAAACCGATCAAAGCCTTTGGTTCTGCAATATTCAGGTCGCCAAGCATGGCAAAGGATGCAGTTACGCCTCCGGTTGTTGGGTCAGTCATCAGGGAAATGTATGGAAGACCTTCATCGGAAAGCAAGGTGAGCATGGCTGATGTCTTTGCCAGTTGCATCAGCGAAAAGGCCGATTCCATCATTCTGGCACCACCGCTCTTTGAGATGATTAATAGGGCAGTCTTGTGTTTGATACTGTGTTCGATGGCGAGTGCTATTTNTTCTCCTACCACTGAACCCATGGAGCCGCCTATAAAGGCAAAATCCATACATGCTATCGTCAAAGGAATATTGAATTNCCCTATGTGACCGGTTGCCACGGATAGAGCATCGTCTAGTTTGGTCTTTTTCTTAGCTTCAACCAGTCTGTCCTTGTAGGGCTTAAGGTCCACGAAATGAAGAAAATCTTCTGATTCGATATTGTTAAATAAAACTGTATAGCCGGGATTGAGGATGATTTCAAAATATTCCCTGGATCCTATTCTGGAGTGGTAGTCGCATTTGGGACATTTATAGAAATTCTCCCTGAATTCCTTCATGGTGCTGGCTTCCTTACATATCGGACATTTATACCAAAGTCCATCCGGTGCTTCCTTCTTGTTTTTGGTTGTGGTGGTGATTCCTTCCTTTAATCTTTTAAACCAGCTCATAGTTCTAACTCCCTGATGATAAATCAATTAGTTGTTGGATGTTGTGTGCAAATGAATGGATTGGTACCATTAACCTTTGCTGCAATCCAGCAAAAGTACAATAATTTTTCTAAATGGAGAGGTTGGAATTTTGAGGTTTAGTGAAAAGAAGAAGTTAGTGATCGCAGACTTCAATATTTGTTTTACCTTTATAACATGAAAGCAGCATTGATTGGTTATGGAAAGATNGGGGACGTCATAGAGTCTGTCCTGTTGGAGAAGGGGCATTCAGTCTCTTTCCGGATAAGTGAAGAGAATAAAGGCGAGATCCATGATATCCGGCCAGACAATACGGATGTTTGTTTCGAATTCACCGGTCCCAACTCTGCCTTTGATAATCTGACCATCCTGATCCAACAAGGTCTACCTGTGGTTTGCGGGACGACAGGCTGGTATGCCAGGATGCCTGAGATCTACGATTTGGTTAAGAAGCAGGGGACTTCTTTTGTGGCGGCATCGAATTTCAGCATTGGTGTCAACTTGTTTTTTGAAGCTGCCCGACAATTGTCTGCATTGATGAAGCACCGCGGGTATTCAGTCGAGATCAACGAAACCCACCACATCCACAANAAGGATGCTCCGAGTGGTACTGCTATTACATTGAGTGAACAGGTACGGGCGGTGTTAGAGGAATTCGAAGGTTATCAACTTAACTCTGAGAATGAAGACAATCTGATACCGATCTTTTCTCATCGACTTGAGGATGTTCCCGGGACACATGAATTGAGGTTCGGCAATGAAATCGATGCAATAAGCCTGAAGCATGTAGCATTCAACCGAAATGGATTTGCCCTGGGTGCAGTAATGACCGGTGAGTATATCATTGGTCGGAAAGGTATATTTACCATTGGGGAGATATTGAAACATACCATGTACTCTTGACAGGGGATCTGATTGATGAGTTGATTATTCCTGTTGAAACTGTTTCAATGCATGCGTGAAATAAATATCTGTTGGGGGTAATCATGTACTTCAAATTGACTCTCATCTTTGATTGCCCCTACGGGCTTTCTGAATGTTACGAAGTATGAAACGGCCTTTTAAAACCGGATTTTTGCACGGTCTTGGATTTTTCAGTGGTAGAAAAAGGAATGTATATTTCATGATCAATGATTATGTTTCGGGAGGATGACATTGAAAAAGGTAGATAATAACAAATGTAAACTCGGCATCCCGGTTCCCGGATTGTTTCACTCCGGGACAGAGCAGAGCTCTAGTAGCATAGCTATCCGGACAAGTATACCAAACATATATGGACTATTCTATAAATCATCTTGGTATAGCAACCTTAATCTGTCAACAAATGTGTGATGTTCTTTTTGATGAGATACCTAGGTACCTGATTTTTATTATTGCTCAATGCAGCGCTTCAATAAGAGAAGGTAGGGACAATGTTGGTTGTTTTAAATGCTGAAAGTAGATCTACCCCGGAATTTTCTACCTTTGATTTGCGTTATCAACAAATTGAGGACAAGATAACATTGTACTTCGTCGCGCTCTGCAATGGCAGGGTGAGGAAAGTCCGGGCAACATAGAGCAGCGTACCACCTAACGGGTGGGTCTTGCAGCAGTGCAGGAACAGAGAGTGTCGCAGAAACTATACCGCCTTGCAAAAGCAAGGTAAGGGTGAAAATGTGCGGTAAGAGCGCACACGGCGTGCCGGTAACGGTGCGCCGGGATAAACCTTACGCGTTGAAATGCCAAGTATATCCGATGTCTACGGCATATGCCATAGAGTGGTGTGGCTCGCACCTTGTCGGAGGGGTGGGCAGTAAAGAGCCGTCCGGTGACGGCCGGCCAAGATAAATGACGAAGCTGCGTACAGAATCCGGCTTATTGCAATGTTATCATTTTGATTTGAAAAGAAAAAGCGCTTCAAGAAGCGCTTTTCTTTATATGTCGGAATTGAAATTATCCTTTATTTAGTGCATTTGTCAATGTGGCCATGCTGCCCAAGGGATTCTGGAAAGTATGAATACAAGTGCCACCGCATAAAACGCAAGCTGAATTCTGAATTTCCGTGCATCAGCTGTTGNCTNTTTAGACTTGCTGTATCCAATAGTAACTAAAACAACCGCAAGGATCATCATGAGTGGATGTTCCAATGCATAGAGTCGGGATGTACTGTCTTTCATGGCTTCACCTGATAGCGCAGAGATGCCGAGTGGCGAGACAAAATATAATATCAAACCGAATAGAACCTGTATATGCGTCGCCATCAATCCATATAACGCAAACTTTCGGTTTGTATTGGAATATGATTTTCCTTGCATAAACGCCAGGAAATTGAAAAGGATGCCTATGATAAGCACTGCAAGTAGAAGATAGGCAAAATAGGAATGTAAATGTTTAAATCCTGTCAACATATTTATTTTTTAAGCATGAAGATACAGGATTATTTAGACAAATTACATTTTGTCTTTGATAAATGATTAATTAAATTGGAAATGACGAAGGATGGCTGCAGACTATTTCTGCATAGATGCCCAATTTGCTTTTAATTTTTCCAACCGGGTCATCATATAATGAGATTCTATGACAAAGTCGAATCTGTTGGCTACGCTACCTCCATTTTTATAAACCTCTATAAAGGATACCGGGCTGTCCCCTTTATATTCCTTACAAGTAGCTAATGAATCAAAAGGGTTGACGATGTTCAGGACGACTTTGTCCTCCGGTCTCAGATCAATGGTTTGTACGATTGTTCCAGCTTTCAGAATGGAAAGATGTTTTTCATCCATTTCAATTTTACCCTGACCGATCAGACTGGCTAACTTTTTCCCAAGCAATAACATCAGGATGGCTGCAATGATAGTCGTAACTATAGCAAGGTTAAGATACTGTAGTAAAGGCAACGGTGAAAAGCCCAAATATCCTATAAGTACCTGATTGTACAACAGATACAAGGTAAGCAGACCGGTGTATGTCCATATCAGGAGTCTTTTGGTTTTTTTATAAGAGGCGGTGTCCGAAATCAGTTTTGCCTTTACCATGATTACAAAATTGAGAACCAAATTTACATTGAATCGTTTAAATTTACAAATTTTTCAAGAGATAAATGCGTTTTTCTCAATATCCCCTGCATTGAGCATGAGGGACTTCTATGATAAATCCAAATCATGAAGACAATATTTATGTTCGGGGAAGTTTAATTTAACTTCAGGGCAATCAGCCTTTCGGATCTGTATCTCTGACATTTTGCGGATACATCTCTGCACGCAGTTGATTGCTGGTCTTCATACTTCCGTCATGGCTCCAACCGGGAGGGTAGAAGATATATTTGATTTTGTCTAACCAATTACTGGACTTTTTCATGTCTTTCCAAATGGCGGACCATTCGTGGGTGATTATGTTAGCAGGGTTGACCTTTTCCTGCTCATGTGTCAGGCCGTACCTTATTTNTTCCCATTCTTCTTCAGCCTGGAAGGTGCCGAATATTCTGTCCCAAATAATCAGGAACATGCCCATATTACGGTCGAGGTACAGGACATTGGAAGCGTGATGTACTCTATGGTGAGACGGAGTAACAAAGATGTATTCGATCCATGCAGGAAGTTTCTTAATATATTTTGTATGAACCAAAACACCCCAAGTCTGGCATATAGAGTGCATAAACAAGATGTCGATGGTCTTAAAGCCGAGTAATGACAGGGGTATGAAGTAAATGAAGCGATAGAGTGGTTGTAAGACGGACGATCTGAAGCCTGTCGTGAGATTAAATAATTCAGAGCTGTGATGAGTAACATGGATTGCCCAGAAAAATCTGCTCTGATGATCCACCACATGCAGGACATAATAGGCAAAGTCGAGTACAATCAGTAGAGCCAGCCAGTATAAAAGNNGATTGAGATGGATTGGAAGGCTGTATTGATAGAAAAAGTCAAGTACTTTAATAGATACTCCCAGCATCAGAAAAGCCAGCCCTGTATTCAGTGCCATCAAGTAAAAATTATACAAGGTATCTTTGACCGTATAGAATTGTCTTCCCTGGATTGAAGAGACAATTGCTTCTATGGCTACCAATATGGCAGTTAGAATAAGGAGGCTATTCAGTACTGATTCGGAAGACATATTTTTGAAAATTTTTAAAAGAGTCCAATTAAGGTTAGATTGAAGTTTGCCTATAATTCAGGTGAACTTGTGTTTGACCATTTTTTTATTGCGCAATTCTGATTCTTCACACAGGTGAGTTTCTGCAGTTTACCTTGGCGAAAGTATGCCTTGTTTTTCAAGCACATACCGCTCCCATTGTTCCCAAGCCTGATGTTTGATTACTCGGGNGAATTTGGTCTGTCCGGTCAGTTTGCCCTGACGTTCCATATAATCATAAAACCATTGTGTTGGAATTATTTCCACAGCAGGTTCTTTCAGGACGCCGGCCCTTCGTTCGGTATCATAGTCATCGTTGATCTCACACAGCTTGGAGTCGAAGACTTNTTTGATGTCATTGATTGAAGCTTGGCTGTCACATGCCAGATACCATTTATGGCGGAAAAAATCTTCGTGTTCTACATATGAAGCTGTGAACTCACTGATATGAAGTCCTAATTCTTTCTGCACCTGCAACACAGCTGAAGTCATGTTATCTACGGATAGATGTTCGCCGCAGACGCTGAGGAAGTGTTTGGTTCGGCCTACAATATGGATTTCCTGATGCTGAAGATTGGAAAAACGTATCAGATCTCCCAGTAAGTATCGCCAGGCACCGCTATTGGTAGTCAAGAGCAATGCATAATCAGTTTCAGTATCAACTTCACTTATAAGCTTTGTTTTGGCGTGTGGGTAAATGTTGCCGTCTTCGTCAAAGTTTTCTTCATTAAAAGGGACAAATTCCATGAAGATGCCGTTATCCAGTAAAAGGCGCATGGCATTGGTCTCTGTTCGGGATTGGAAGGCAATAAATCCTTCAGAAGCCAGGTAGCTGTCTATGATAATTACCTCCTTAGCGAACATTTCATTGAAGCTTGCTTCATATGGTTGGTAGTTGACACCTCCGGTGACAAACACACTGAGGTTTGGCCACAGATCGTGAATAGTTTTTAATTTGTAGTGTTCAATGATTGCGGCGAGAGTCATCTGGACCCAGGATGGTATGCCTGTCAGGTAGCCAATGTCCCATTTGTGGGCGTTCTCGACTATAATGCGGGTTCTTTCATTCCAGTCTTTGATTTTGGCTATCTCAGTACCCGGTTTGTAATAACCTTTGATCCAAAAAGGAGGGGAGGCGCCATTGATGCCACTGAGATCTCCGTATCTGTAATCGTATTTCTCCGTGAGTGAAGCGGATCCGCCGATCATCAGCATCGCTTTGTTAAACATATGCGCAGGAATGCCTACGTTGGCCATATTCATAAACAGTCGCAAGCCGGCTTTGCGCATGGATCGTTGCATGTCGCGTGAGACAGGGATAAATTTGGAGGCTGAGCCGGACGTGCCTGAGCTTAGAGCAAAATTCCTCACTCNTCCTGGCCAGCACACATCAGGTTCGCATTCCAGCAGACGGTGCCACCATTCATTGTGTATTTTGTCATAGTCAAATATCGGTACCGTAGAACGGAATTTTTCTACGATGTCAGATTCATATAAGAGGGATGAAAATTTGTAATGAAGGCCAAAAGAAGTATTTTGAGCCTTTATCATCAATTGAGTGAGAACTTCCTTCTGAGATGAAGAAGGGTCTATTAATGGCCTCTTTAACAGATTGGCGACGCGAAATGCTTTTTCAACAATTTGTCCTACCACAGAGTAAAGAAATTTCGATAATTAATATTTTGGTTAATGTTCAAAAGAAAAGAATTAATTGGCCTTAAAATTTATAAATAATACAAATAAAAGCCAATTTTATTGAAAAATTTTCTTTTTCTGGAATTTTTACCCAAATTCAACTACGAAAATACGCAAAAGAACTGATTTTAGTTATTTTTTTGATAAATTTTATCAGTGTTTTAATATTTCCGGACACGGGACGCGTGCAAAGTAATACATAATTCCCACCGTAAAGGTTGTATAGCCGTCATAATTATTTTTATCGCCTCGTTGAAATCCTTCTATCCCTATTTTAGCATCATTATAACCCGGGATCAGGATTGACGGATCAGCCAGATAAGCTGCATCCGGTCCCCGTTCGTATTCTAGTTGGAAATTGTCTGCATAATAACCATGGGTGTCATCCAGGTAATCGGTAAATGCCTGCCGGGAGCTCAATTCTACATTGAAACTCCATGTGTCGGTCAGGTCCATTTTGAACCCGACTCCAAACAACCAGGATGCTGAAGTAATGGCATATTCGCTGCCCTTTTTCTGGCCTTCTGTACCTAGGGGCCTTAGTTTGACCCAACTCCCGTTGTAATAAGCCTGTGGAGAATGTGCGAAGACTGAACCACCGACAAACATATAAGGAGTATACCAGTTGTCTCTACTGCCATGTCTGTATGTAAGGAAGTTCATCTCCAGTTGGCCTGACAGTTCAGCCATATGATTGTTGAAGCTTATGTTCCGGGCCTTCTGGTAGATATTGGAGCTTTTATAATCATAGCCTCTCAGCCAGATATAGTTGATCCCGGCCTTCATACATATTCTTTCGTCGAAATTGAAGCGTGTGGCTGCACCGATGGTTGCTCCCGGGCTGTTGAGTTTCAGGTCATTGTTAATATCCCCGAAATACCAGCTGGTACCGGCAAAGCCGCCTACCTCGAAGCCCCTTTGAGCATGCAAGGCATATACCGACTGTAATAATATTGCTAAAATAAGAAATCTTGCCAAAAGATAGTTTTTGAAATAAACGGCAAAAATACGTAAATTCTTATTGGTGGTTTAATATTATAGCATGGATTGAGAAGTTTTCTTATTATTTGACTCTGTGTATTGGTTATTTGCTGTTACCGGAAGGCAAGAAGACATGATGCTTGTGGAGGAAAGACCGGTGTAACGGAGAAAGATCAAGAAGGGTTGTTTTCTGAAAATTTTTTATCATTTTCAACCACATGAAAGCATAAGGCTCATATCATTTGGGTTATTTTTTTATTTGTATTTTAGTTTTGTGGCTTACTGTGGTTGATTTATTCAGGAATTAGGTAGAAGATTAATAGCGGTATATTCAAGGGACAAGCCTTTTTCGAATTGTGCAGTAAATAACTTTCCCATTTTTGAGCATATAAATATTTGCTTTTCAAGTGAGATGCAGGTGTCACACAGATCGTGGAGTATTATTTTCCTACCTACTTCGATTTTTGGGAGGGAGAGGATGATGTCGCCTCCGAAGTAGGTAGATGATTAATAGTCACAATGCTTGCAGGTATTACCTTTCGGGGCAGCCATACCAAAAATTCGATGATTCACTCGGGAATTTAATTTTTCATTTGTCTCCAAATCCTTGTGTATAGCGGTTTTTGAATTATTACTTTCCTACCTACTTCGATTTTTGGGAGGATGGTGGTGGTGTCGCCTCTGAAGTAGGTAGATGATTAATAGTCACAATACTTGCAGGTATTACCTTTCGGCGCAGCCTTGTCAAAATTCCGATGATTCACTAGGGTATTAAATTTTTCATTTGTCTCCAAATCCTTGTGTGTGGCGGTTTTTGAATTATTACTTTCCTACCTACTTCGATTTTTGGGAGGATGGTGGTGGTGTCGCCTCTGAAGTAGGTAGATGATTAATAGCCACAATACTTGCAGGTATTACCTTTCGGGGCAGCCATACCAAAAATTCGATGATTCACTTGGGAATTTAATTTTTCATTTGTCTCCAAATCCTTGTGTATAGCGGTTTTTGAATTATTACTTTCCTACCTACTTCGATTTTTGGACCTGATACATTGACCCGGTCCCGGAATTAGGTAGAAGATTAATAGCGGTATATTCAGGGGACAAGCCTTTTTGAATTGTGCAGTAAATAACTTTCCCATTTTTGAGCATATAAATATTTGCTTTTCAATTGAGATGCCGGTGACACACAGATCGGGGAATATTATTTTCCTACCTACTTCGATTTTTGGGAGGGAGAGGATGATGCCGCCTCTGAAGTAGGTAGATGATTAATAGCCACAATGCTTGCAGGTATTACCTTTCAGCGCAGCCTTGCCAAAATTTCGATGATTCACTCGGGAATTTAATTTTTCATTTGTCTCCAAATCCTTGTGTGAGGCGGTTTTTGAATTATTACTTTCCTACCTACTTCGATTTTTGGATCTGTTGCATTTACCTGGCCCAGGAATTAGGTAGAAGATTAATAGCGGTATATTCAAGGGACAAGCCTTTTTCGAATTGTGCAGTAAATGGCTTTTCCATTTATAGACATATAAATATTTGCTTTTTAGTGGGATGCTGGTGTCACGCAGATCGTGGAGTATTATTTTCCTACCTACTTCGATTTTTCCCATCGAAACCCTTGCCCCCACCACACCCATTCATTTTAGGCGCATTTATTATTTTTTCATTCTCCGTCAAATTTTTCATTTTACCATGTCCGAATGAATTCAATCAGTTCTTCGCTCCCATCTTATTTCAGGCTCTGTATTGGAAAAATTCAGCGGGTATTTTTAGCAATGAACGCTTTTACGACCACAATTCTTCAATAAGTCAATCTTTTTCTGTATTGATTGATTGCACTCAGATGTATTTGTCCAAAGATGTATTTTCAAAGTCAGATATACGAGCCGAGATCGTTGTCATACTATTCTTGAATTTCCGGGGATATTCAGAGAGATCTTTGTGAGGTATCTTAAAGTTTAGCCAGGAAGCAGGATTGGCTAATATTCCAATGCTGACGGAATAACTTATCATCTATTAAAACGAGTAGGGTCTTTCAAGAAATGTACTTCAATCCTTATTTTTGTTTTTCAGGTATATAATGCCTTGTTTTTGAAAATTCCGGTGACTTTATAGATGGGTTTTCTTTTGATTTCTTTCTGTTTTGATTTCTTAATCCGGATTATATCCTTCTTTAAAGCTGAAGTTTCTTACATTTGTACCGGACGGTATATGGATAACAAAGAGAAAAAGATTAAATTAATTGAGTGTCCACGGGATGCTATGCAGGGGTTGCATGAATTTATTCCCACGGTTTCCAAAATTGAATACATCAATCAGTTGATGCGTGTGGGCTATGATACTTTGGACTGCGGTAGCTTTGTTTCTCCCAAGGCCATCCCGCAGATGGCTGATACCGAGGATGTTCTGCAGGGTATCGATATGAGTCTTTCACCCACCAAATTGTTGGTGATCATCGCCAATGTGCGCGGTGCCNNTCTTCAGGCTGCAGAGCAGGAAAAAGTTACCTATCTGGGTTATCCTTTTAGTATTTCTGAAACCTTCCAGCTCCGTAATACCAATGCTACCATTATGGAGTCATTGATTAGGGTGGAGGACATTCTGGAGATCTGTGTNAAAAAAGGTAAAAAATTAGCGCTCTATCTCAGTATGGGCTTTGGTAATCCTTATGGCGATCCATGGAACCTTGAGATTGCTGAAAACTGGGTAGACAGGTTATACAAGATGGGTATTGAGACGATGTCTTTGTCAGATACCATTGGTGTAAGTAGTCCGGACAGTATTGAATATCTNTTTTCAGGCCTGATCCCCCAATATCCGGGTGTGGAATTCGGCNNCCATCTTCATACACATCCAGCCAAATGGTACGAAAAAGTGGATGCGAGTTTCTCTCATGGATGCATGCGTATGGATTCAGCGATCAGAGGCTTCGGAGGATGCCCCATGGCAA
Source organism: Candidatus Parvibacillus calidus (assembly GCA_013414645.1). GTDB lineage: Bacteria > Bacteroidota > Bacteroidia > Chitinophagales > Saprospiraceae > Parvibacillus > Parvibacillus calidus. The sequence continues at coordinate 835,261 of CP058702.1, forward strand.
AGGATGATTTGGTGGGTAATATGGCTACAGAAAATGTAATTCAATATTTAATCGAAAAGAACCGACTGCCGGGGATCGACTTGGAGCAGTTTGCCATCGCAATCACTATGGCAGACCGAATTTTCCCAAAGCATTGATTGGTAAAGATTTAAAGTAAAAGTTGGACTGACTCAAGCACAATCACTCTTTGTCAGAGAACTCCTTCCGTATATCCAATCCGCCAAAGTTTCCACTCGTCATGATTAAGACAACGGCTTCTTTCTGCACCGACTCTAACAATCGCTGATGCAGACTGGCTGTATTTTCGATGATATCGATATCATCTCGTTTGAAGCTGTGGACGATATAATCCGGTGGCACTATATCCATATGTTTTGCCTTTACGGTATCAGGGTTGTAGAAGATGATGGCTTCGTCTGCTGCGTCGAGCGTGTGGGCATATTGTGGTATGAAGTCCCTGTTGAGGCTGGAAAAAGTATGAAGTTCTAGAAAGGCGATTAGTTGCTGTCCGGGATGGCGCTCCCTGACTGCCTTCACCGTGGCGTCTACCTTGGATGGGGCGTGTGCGAAGTCGTAATAAATGGTTTTTTGTCAGCCTTTCTAAGGACTTCCAGCCGACGAGCCGGACCGGGCATTGATCTCAATCCGCTGATAAATTGTTGATTGGTCAGACCGAGCTCTTTCACTACTTCATATGCTGCACATAAGTTTTCGAAGTTGTGCCTTCCAAAGATGGATACCGGAATAGCTTCATCCCNCACCATTACTGACCATCCGTCTTCATCACTCTTGTAGGGCAAGGCTTCGTATTCTATTTTCTTACCGGGATATTTACTTGCAAGTTNTTTCAGGTCCTTGTCGCCTCCGTAATACACCAATGTGCCTCTGCTGAGTGTATCTTCGATGAGTAGCTCGAACTGATGCATGTATTTTTCATGGGTCTCAAATACATTAATATGGTCCCAAGCTATACCTGTGATCACTGAAATATGCGGTTTGTAATGCATAAACTTTGGCCTGAGGTCCAGAGGGGATGCAGTATATTCGTCTCCTTCAAAGACTGCAATAGGGGCATCAGAAAGCCGCACCATATTGCCAAATCCTTCCAGTTGTGCGCCGACCAAATAATCCACTTCCTTGCCGGCAGATCGCAGCAGGTGCAGTACCATGGAAGTAGTTGTAGTCTTGCCATGACTTCCGGCAATGATTACGCGCTTTTTATCTTTAGAATGCTCATACATGAATTCCGGGAAGGACATTACCTTGATTCCCTCTTCCTGAGCTTNTTTCAATTCAGGATTGTCAGCACGGGCATGCATTCCCAGGATGACGAGGTCGAGTCCGGCGTGAATTCGCTCCGGATACCAACCCATTGCTTCAGGGAGAATTCCTTTTTCCTTGAGTCTGGTGAGTGCCGGATCATAGATTGCATCATCGCTACCGGTGACAATGTGGCCATTGTCACATAATTCCATGGCAAGATTGTGCATGATGGCACNCCCTATAGCTATAAGATGTATGTTCAAGTTGTTATTATTTTTTAATTCACGTTTGGCTCATAAAAACCGAATTTATGCCGGATTGCAGAGTTGACAAGCATCTTCATGGTTTTTCTTCACACTTACAACCTTAAAAGGTTCAATTCATCCATCGTACCATTGAAAACATTGAAATCCAGATGTTTTCTGACTCCTTNTACCTTGCCCTTGTCGTTATGTTGCCAAANAAGCCATCTGTTTTGGTCCTTGAGTTCAAGGGCGGCGACGTTATAATGAGCAATCCATAATGGATAATCCGAAAATTCTTGATGTAGGTATGTTTCATAAAATTTCTTGGAACTATACAGGATTGGTTNTTTGCCGATTTCTTTCTCTACCGTGTCAAGCCAGTCCCTGAGATTCTGTTCTATCATGTCTGAATCTGCACCGCCTGTTATCTCAATATCACATACAGGAATAAAATCCCCGGTTTTAAAATCAACGGTTTTGAGAAATAACCTGGCCTGATCCATTCCACTTTTATTTGGTAGAAAAANATGATAAGCCCNCCTGATCAATCCGTTTTTTTCGGCTTGCTCCCAGTTATACTTAAAATATTTGTCAACCTTGGTTCTTCCCTCTGTAGCCTTGATAAATGCGAAGTCTATTTTAACCGAGCCGGCTGCTGCATTTTTTATGGCCTTCCAGTCAAGCATTCCCTGNNGCACCGAAACATCAATGCCATTGATGGAATACAGTGTAGGCATATGGATACCGAATTCCGGAAACTTTATATAGCTTTTATTGATTTTGGAAGCTTTTAATTCATCAAAACATCCGGAAAGGTGAATACTTATCATGCATAGAAGTACAAGAAATGCAGTTCCGAATATCACTTNTTTCTCGGAAAGTCTTCCAGATGTGGTCTTTTGCGGCTTGACCCGTCTTTNTTNTACAGGAGGCCGAGTGGTTTTTCGCGATGCCCCGGCTATAGGATTTGGCATTCCATTATTATTTAAGTGCAAATATATTAATTAAATTAATAATATGATTCTTTTTAAAGAATTTTATACTTATAATCATAATCGAATGGAATCTTTCGGTGTAAGCCGAATTTAGTCAAGGTCATTTCACCCTTGAATCTCAATTTGATTGTATTGTTCAGGATACTTTCAAAGAGATTATTCCCGAATATTTTTGCATATTCCTGCTCTGACAGATCTATCCTTGTATTGACTGGTATGAAAAAATGGGCATTAGCGGGAGCCTCGACCTTCTCTTTACTGACCACAGTTGCTACTTTACTTTCTTCTATGTAAATATCGCAAATGACACTATCTATATGGACTCCAATGGAATTGGGGTTGTTGAATTCCAGGTGAGCCGCCAGATCAAAGGATGGGTTAGGTAATAATTTTACATCACTGACTGAGATTTTATCCACTTGCACAAATTCAGGTTTTGTCGTGCCGAAGTAAATGAGATATGCTAAATAAGCACCCAGAATCAATATGGCTAAGATAATGACAGTAAATAATTTCTTCATGGTGTCTAAATTATAGTTTGTTCAGTTTTTTGGTAAATAAATTGCGATTGTCAGTATAGATACTGATATAATAAATTCCGCGCGCATATCCTTCGATATGGAATTCATATTCCGACAGGTTGCAATTTCTGATGGATGTTATTGTCCTGCCAAGATTGTCCCGGACAACCACATCAGCCATCAGGTTTTTATATGGAACTAAAATTTTGAATTTGTCAGAGGTAGGGTTAGGGTAGATTGCAACCTCGGACGGATTGACCAATACGGATTTACCGGAAATATCACTGTATGAAATAAGCTCGAGATCATCCAGATTGATACCCTGTCTGTTCTCCTGGTCATCACTCACCAGTCTTGCGCCAATATGAATATATTGACCGGAAAATTCACTCATATCGACTTCTTCACGCACCCAGATGACACTATTGCCATCATACAGAGGCTGTCCTTCTTTTTGGAATATTGTACCCGGCCTGGTGAATTTCCCGCAAAGTGGCACTTCTCCAAAGTCTGTGATGGCATACACCTGTGCGTAATCGAAATTTCCTTCTATGTCCCATTTAAGCCAGTATGTCAGCAAGGTGTTTTTATCTGTCGGAATATAGAATTCCCTTTCAAACACAATGCCGGAATTTTGATTTTCACGGTAGAATCCATCCGGAGAATCTGCAAATGAAGACGGGGGTGAGTAAAATTCCTTGTAATCCTCTCCCCAATCCACTCCATCCGGAATGATGGTTGATATGTCATCGCATTTATTGATGATAGTCGAAATCCCTGACTTGACGGTAAATTCTACAGTATCCTTTACGGTGAGCAGACCCATTTCTCTGGTGATCTCCAACTTAACCGGATCGCCATTCATTGCTGTTGTGCCGGGAGTGATGACTATTCTGTCCACCCGCAGGCCCGGGACAGGCATATCGTAGTCCAACCGGTTTTTGTCCAGAATTGCCGAATTGTCCAGTATCCGAAATTTTAGAGTAATCGGTCCCTGTCCGGAACCGGCACGGCTTATCGAAAAATTGATTTCATTATCCTTGTTACGAATCAGAAAGAGCGGGTCAAGAAAAGCAATGTCGAAATATCTATGCGCCATCTCAGCAAAAACAATATTCCCTTCAAGACTGTTTCCGGAAATCTGCCTGATTCGCGAGGCATCCGGCCAGAATCCTTCACTATTGAATCCTACTTCCGGAGTAAATGAATATATCTTGTGTTCGGGATCATGCGCATATATCCAGTCATCAGATCCTCCGTTTGAAAGATATCCGACGGTTTCCTTGCTGTTACCTATGGCAAAACTGTTTCTTCCGGCATATACCCTTGCAATAGCTTTGAACCCCTCATCGTCGGGACATGGATCGGCAGTATAGTTCCACGGATAGATGATGTAATTGCCATAAGTGTGGCTATTGAGCGCAAGGTCAAACTTGTATTGATCAGTCAGATAGGCTACTGCCTGTGTCTCCGGCTCAGAAAATGGACCCGGTCCCCGGTACACACTACTGAATGGGTCCGGACTTGAGCCGACATCATCAATGCCCCAGGCAAGCCCATAATTGCGGTTGAGATCTACACCAATGAATCCTGAAGGATGCAACCATCTGTTTTTACGCCACATACCTCNCCCTTCCGGTTTGTTACTTGCATTGAAGGCATACCCGTCCGGATTGACACAGGGAATGAAGTATAATTCCGTATTGTCTATTAATTCCCTTATTTCTTCATTGTTGGCATATTCCTCCAAAAGGTACCACATAAAATAAATAAGCTGGGTCAGGCTCATCGGCTCCCTAGCATGATGGAGTGCCGTGTATAGGACGCGGGGCTTTTCCTGGTCTTTTTCGGGATGATTAGATATGCGGAGCCATTGTATTGGCCTGTCTTCAAAGGTTCTGAATGTTGATATGTCTTTTCTGGTCGAAATAAGTTGTGGGAATAAAAGATGCATACTGTCCAGGATGGCATTCATTTCCTCGAGTGTATAATATCCGGCCATCTTACCCAATCGGAAATTCCTGGGATCGGATTTGTTGGGATTGGTATTAAAGCAATTATCTCCACTTCTGTCAAAAACCTTCATTCCGGAACGGTCTATTCTTCGGAACGATATTTTATTGCTTTGTAACAGCCCGATTTCGTAGTCTGACAAATAATTGATCCAAAATCGGCCCGGAGCATAAATACCATGATCAGCTTCTATCCCCAAACGGGCAATTTCCTGAATAGATGTCGTACTTAAATCCACCTCCACGGCATGATAAAGCGAATCCATTGTCTGGGCCTGTACTTCTACATAGGAAGCTAATGTGAATGTTATCCAGATTATTGTATTGAATATTCTATGCATTTATATAATATTAATAATCAAAGATAAATAATTGTATATAATATGTAATATTTACTTCAAAAATTTGCCTTAAAAATAATTGATTGGTCAATTCATTCTGAAATTTTCGGGTTTGGTTTTACGCCCCTGATTATTTAGTCAATGTGCAGAGAGCCGGAATTAGTTTCCTTTTAATTGTTAAGATGGTCAATTTNTTTATTAATCACCTTGTTTTGACGCCGGATGCTTTCCATATGTATGGCGTTGAAATATTGATGGATGAATTCATTGCTCAGCATGAGATCTTTTCCTTTCCTGCTGATTCGGTCCATGATTTCATTCCATCTTTTCATTTGGAGAATGGATAAGTTATGTTCTTTCTTGTACGCGCCTATTGCATCCGAGATCACCATTCTTTGGCTAAGCAACTCTATGATTTGATCATCCATATGGTCGATCTGGTGACGAAGTCTAATCAATTGCTCGTCTGTCTCTCCATTTTCAATAAACTGTACCCAGTGGATTTNTTTCAATAATTTGCTCAGGCCATCAGGCGTGATTTGTTGAGCTGAATCACTCCATGCATGATCGGGGTCTATATGACATTCTATCATCAAGCCATCATAAGCCAGATCAACGGCAGTCTGGGCCACTTCGGCCAGCATATGTCTGTTGCCGCAGATGTGTGACGGATCATTGATGAAAAGCAATTCAGGGTATCGCCTTCTCATTTCAATTGCCAGATTCCACATAGGTGTATTCCGGTATTCATTGTCTCCATAAGAATGGAAACCTCGGTGTATAAGCCCTATTGTCCGAATACCCGATTGTTGTATCCGTTCTACGGCGCCGGTCCAGAGTTCCAGGTCCGGATTGATAGGATTCTTGATCCAGACAGGAATGTCGACTCCTTTCAGGACATTGGCAATTTCCTGGACACTGAAAGGATTGGTCGTACTTCTGGCTCCGATCCACACAATATCTATTTCATGGTCAAGTGCCTCTTCTGCCTGCTTTGCATTTGCCACCTCTATTGCCACCGGCAAACCTGTAATTTCTTTTGCCTTCTGTAACCATGGTAAACCAACAGTTCCAACTCCTTCAAAGCTGCCGGGCCTTGTCCTGGGCTTCCATATTCCTGCCCTTAATACGTCGACGTTGCCATCCCGGCTTAGATTTACCGCAGTGTCAATGACCTGTTGTTCAGTTTCGGCACTACAAGGGCCTGCTATAATAAAAGGTCTTTTCACCTTGATTTNTTCGAGGAGCGTCATCTTCTCAGGCTGGTTTATATTCATTACTTAACCTTAGCGGTGGAGTTAATATTTAAATGGAACAAAGGTACTTAAGGTTAAAGGATTCGCATGAATTTTTAGTTTGAGTGGAGTTGTCAAGGATACTCTCCAAAGTCAAGTTATCATCCGCTGAAATATTCTGCTATAATTTTTAATAAAGGATGAATGATGGAGGGTTTAATAGGGATGATATTCATTTTGGACATCAAGCGAGGCGGATTGGGATTTTTGGCAGAAAAAGCCGGTTGACAAAAGAGAGTTAACAGGATGAATCATCACCTAAAGTTCAATAATAACTACACTAATTCATTGTAAATCATGACAATGGTATTGGGTGCAGGGTGTTAATCAACGGTTGGTTAAAATATGTGATATTTAAACGTTTGATTTAAAGTTTTATATAAAATGAGTAAATATATGTTACCTAAATTTTGCACTCAAAATGAGTAATAAATTGTGAAAATTTGAAAAAATGAAATATTTTTAAAGCTTTAAACTCAGAAAAATATGAAATATTTTGCTAGTCTATTAGGAATTCTNTTTTTGTTCTTATTCAGTACGACCGGATTTTCTCAGGATGATTTGCCACGTATTGAATTGGTTAAAGTATTTTCAGGGCTTTCAAAACCTGTATCCCTCCAGAGCTGCAATGATAACAGGATTTTTATTGTAGAGAAGGGCGGCAAAATAAAGATTGGCTTTCCTGATGGTTCAGTGCTGGATTCTAACTTTCTAAACATTTCAGATAAGGTGTTGTCAGGTGGTGAGCGTGGGCTGCTTGGTCTTGCCTTTCCACCGGACTACAAGACGAGTGGCATGTTCTATGTCAATTATACCGAGAAGGATGAAGGTAACACCATCATCGCCCGGTACCGTATTTCATCTGATTCCAATAGGGCGGTCAAAGCCTCAGAGGAAATTCTCCTGGAGATTGATCAACCATTTGCCAATCATAATGGAGGAAATATTGAGTTTGGTCATGATGGGTATTTGTACATTGGTATGGGTGATGGGGGAAGTGGCGGTGATCCACAGGACAACTCTCAGAATAAGCAGAAATTGCTAGGCAAAATGTTGCGGATTGACGTGAGTAGCAGTCCGGGATATGATATTCCCGCCGACAATCCGTTTGTAGGAGATTCGGAATATAGGCCGGAGATCTGGTCATTGGGTCTGAGGAATCCGTGGAGATTCAAATTTGATGAATTGACAGGCGACCTTTGGATCGCCGATGTCGGGCAAAACAAGTGGGAGGAGATAGACTTTGAAGAAGCCGGGGATGGAGGACGTAACTACGGATGGCGGTGTTATGAGGGATATGTGCCTTATAATACGGCTGGTTGTGGTGATATATTAGGCTATACTTTTCCTGTAGCAGCATTTAGTCATGATGAAGGTCATTGTAGCATCTCAGGTGGGGTTGTGAACAGGAAGCAACCGAATAGTTCCTTGTATGGTTATTATTACTCGGTAGATTACTGTTCCGGAGTATTCTGGGGGACCAAGCGCAATGAGGATAAATCCTTTACGACCATAGAACTGGCCCGGACCAATATCGATGGCTTTGTGGCATTTGGTTATGATAAGGATAAGAATATTTATGCAGCAAGAGATAATGGACAGATCTACCGAATCGATACTTTCTTACTGTGCCCGGAACTTGTCATTGANGGCGCTGACACTGAAGTTGGATGTAAGATTGATTCCGTCGTTCTTTCCACACAAGAGATTAGCAATGGGCAGTACACCTGGTTNTTGGATGATGAGCCTATCAATGGAAGCAACGCAAGTACGATTGTTGTTACTAAACCAGGCAAATATTCGGTACAATTCGATTCGGAGGAATGCAGTGCTACATCAAATGTAGATTATGCNGCCGAGCAAAACAAGGAAGTTGATGTGACGATTCTTGATGTGCCGGAGAATTATTGTTTTAATGGTGCGCCACTTGTATTTCATGGCCAACCTGCAGGTGGCGGATTTTTTGGTACGGGTATGGTTGATTCGGTGTTTTATCCTTCCATCAGCGATATCGGGACCTTTTTCATAACCTATTCCTATGAGGATGAGGAGGGCTGCAATGGTTTTGATGTGGGTGTGATTACGGTAAACCATCCGCCCGGTACGAAGATCCTGTCTACCCCACCTCAATTATGTCAGTTTGCAACGCCTTATGTACTGGAGGCTACTCCGGCAGAAGGTTCGTGGAGTGGGCCGGGCTTAACCGGAAGCACATTCTATCCTTATCTGGCAGGTGTCGGTGTGCATAAAATCAAGTATACCTACAATCCATGGCCCGGTTGTTTTGCTTATGATAGTATCTATATCACAGTCATTGATTGCACGAATGGAGTGGGAGAGGCTGATTCACCCGAGATCAGTATTTCGCCCAATCCTGTTAAGGACAAGGTGGTGGTAGCCTTGAAAAATAGAAATTACAATCCGGAAAATATATCAATCATCAATAGTCTGGGAAAGGAGGTTATCAGGAANAAACTTGATACCCATAATTCTGCTGAAAAACTTGTAGAGTTATCCGTAGAAGGATTGACGCCCGGAGTCTATCATGTCATCATAAATGTAGGAGAAAAGAGGCTGCAGAGAAAGATAATCAAGATTTAATCTGTATTCCATAAAACAAAACAGGTCCGGTTTAATCTTTCCGGGCCTGTTTTGTTTTATGGAATTTCTTTCTAAGTAGTGCCCACGGCCGGATTCGAACCGGCACGGACATAGTCCACAACCCCTCAAGATTGCATGTCTACCAATTTCATCACGTGGGCGTGATGGTGTCAATGTTTCACGATAATAGGATGCTATTTATCGTATTTCTGCCGGTGACTTTTTCCGGTAGGTTTTGAAATGATTTATTCAAAAACGGGCGTGAAGATAGAAAATCTATTTTATTTCAACCATAATTAAATTAAAAAGATGTGTACGATATCTTGCACAACTATAAAAATCAAGCATTGTCCGAAAGTAAGTTCTGCATGGATCCGGCCTTATAACAAGCCTACAATTTCACCGGAGATTGAACTAAAGGTAAAATAAACCCTACCATAATTGGTTCCTGCGGTAACGGATGCGTAGGTAAATGGTCAANAANATAACAAAAGGATATACCCTGAAGTGAGCGTGGAGTCATATATACAGTGCGTTAAGTTTTTTTGAATGATTTATTTTCATAAAAGCACAAAGTATTCTACATGGCCTTGATTCTTGTTATACCAAGGAGAATCATGAAACAGTATAANAAATACTTGGATACTTGTCCCGAGAGCTAAGCGCCAGAACTTTGCTCTGTCCGNGGNGGTGAAACAATCCGGGGTCCGGAGATGCCGTTGTAGCAGTCGTTTGGGTCGATGAAATTGGACTATTGGGAATGTCATATGGCATTATTTTTATAGCAAGAAAAATAAATTGCAATATGGTACTCTACGATTGGTTATGACCAATTGAATATCTGATACTATTTGATTTTGCTTTTAGGGTCCAGGCATCTTTACATCTAAACGTGAGTAAAAAGTACATTTTTATCCACACAATCTGCGTTATTTATTGGAAATTCTGTGATTTATGGTAAATTTGTAGTTTCTATGCATGGATTAAATACATAGCAATGGAAGAATTGAACATGAAGGATGTCCTTGAGAAGTCGGCATTTGGTGTCTGTACTTATATCGGAGAGAAAGTAGGGATAGCTACTTCACGCGTTCGACTATATTTTATTTATCTTAGTTGCGCTACCCTGGGTTCCTCCATGATTCTATATCTTTTCATGGCGTTTTGGGTCAATATACGCAAGTCCTTAAAAAGAAATGACAGAACAGCCTGGGAATAGGTTGCTATTTTGAATTATACGATAAGGAATCTTGAAATTACCTGTATATGGCGGTTTTATTCCCTATGATTAAATGCCCCGCATTTCTCCCTTTTGTAATTATTTTACCTGCCATTTAGCCCGGTAAGGTAGCCGACTTGAATCTTTCTTATCCAAGACCCATTTCAAAAATTTTTACTCGGCACATCCGGAGCTTTATCAGGCAATCTAAGTCCTTTAAAGCTTGTAAGCACGGAAAAATGATATTCCAATGTATAAAACCGAGAATTACACGATTTTTGTTTATATTTGGTTGCTTAAACTTTAGTGTTATGAAATTTCTACTCTTTTTTCCTACTTACCGTTGTGATACTCTTTTTCTTCATCAGTATCTATAACAAGTTGGTGCGTGCCAAGAACCTAATGCTGGAAGGTTGGAGCGGCATCGATGTGTTTTTGAAAAAGAGGCACGATCTGATTCCCAATCTTGTTGAGACGGTCAAGGGATATGCTACCCATGAGCGGGAAACACTGGATTCCGTGGTGCAGGCCAGNAGACAGGCACTTAATGCAGGATCCATAAGTGAAAAGCAGGCGGCAGAGAATAACCTGGGAAAGTCTCTTGTTAACCTTTTTGCTGTAGCGGAACAATATCCGGACCTGAAAGCCAATGCCAACTTTCAGGCCCTGCAAGGGCAGTTAGTCAATATTGAAGGTGATATTGAGAAGGCAAGGCGATACTACAATGGTACAGCACGCGATTACAACATCGCTATTGAATCCTTTCCGGGGAATATTCTTGCAGGAGCTTTCACATTTGGCCCGGCCTCTTATTTTGAGATTGAAGATTCAGGAGAAAGAAGCGTACCGCAGGTTAAGTTTTGATCCTATGAATCTCCGGACAGGATTGATATTTGTCTTTCTGGCATTTTATCTTGCCAGAGCTAATGCTATTCAAGGTGTCTTGCCGGAATATGAGCGTATTTTAAGCTTCAGGTCGGAGATTGTCATAGATTCTTCCGGAAAATTGATTGTAGAGGAAACGATTCTTGTCAATGCTTTAAATATAAGCATCAATCGGGGTATATTCAGTNNACTTCCCACTGAGCGGAATGTCAATGACCATACCATACAAGTAAGTTATCAGATCATCTCCATAAAGAAAAACGGTGTTGAAGAGCCTTATCACGATCAGTATGAAAACGGTTACAAGATTATTTATATCGGCGATGAGGATATCTACTTAAGTCCTGGTATTTATCAATATAAGATAACCTATAGTACTGAGAGACAAATCGGNTTNTTTGACCATTATGACGAATTGTATTGGAACATAACCGGCAATAAATGGGCATTTCCGATTGATACTGCTATTGCAACAGTTACGCTTCCCGAAGCGGCACAGATTCTCCAATCATCCTGTTATACAGGATCTTATGGCAGTACTTCCAGGAATTGCAATGCAGAACANAAAACTCCCAATTCTATGACATGGACAGCCTTCAACCTTGGAACAAATGAAGGACTGACAGTTGCTGTTGGCTTCACTAAGGATATTGTATCCAGACCTGTTATCCCGGACAGCATGAAACCCATTGCATTGATGAAGTGGTTTTTGTATGTCGGTCTGTTCTTGTTTGTTATCATGGCTTGGTTGTGGTACCGACATGGTGTAGATTTGCCTGCTCCTGCAGTCTATCCCCAGTTTGATACTCCTGAAGGCCTGAGTCCGGCAGCGATTGGCTATCTTGAGGGCGGAAAATACAGAAATACCTTGATGGCTGCTTCTCTGATCAATCTTGCCATTAAAAAGTTGATTAAAATCGAAGAAGTTCCCAAATCGGGCTTTTTCGGTAGAAGTAAATACATTATCACAAGATTGGACACGCAGGATGTTCCTTTGAGTACAGAAGAATCGAATGTTCTGTATAACATGGTGGGATACAAGAANCCGACATTGGAACTCGATGGAACCTATGATTCCAAAGTACAGCAAACAGTACAGTCATTCAAGGATTCAATCAAACAGCAATACAATTCGATTATCAAAGAAGGATCCAACAGGAAATACGTGTTCTTTGTCTTTCTGTTTATTAGTCTTGCGTACCTCCCGGTTTTGAATCTTATCCACAAAACTTATTATTATGCCGGAGAACAAAGTAATGGTGCTGGNTTTTTCGTAGTATATATTATCCTTTACTTCATTGCCCATTTCTCGGGATATCGCACATCGCGATGGATTTGGCTAATACCTTTGTTGTTGACTATTGCATTATTTTATTTTATCCTGACATCAAGGCATTATATCAATTCTTATTGGGTATTGATTTTATTTTATGGGATGATTATGACGGGAATTTCCTTNTTTAGTTATGCCATTCGTCAACCCGGTAAGAGGTTCCTTGAACTTCAATCCTTGATTGCCGGTTTCAGGATGTATCTTGGTGCCGCAGAGAATCAACTCATCAAATTTCATAATCCTCCGAAGATGACGCCTGAAGTTTTTGAGAAGTATCTTCCCTATGCTTTAGTTCTGGGTGTCGATAATATCTGGGGCAGGAAGTTCGAGACTGCACTCAAAGAGCAGGGAAAGGAGTATCAGAATCAATGGTATGTTGGTCCAAATTCATTCTCCAATAGTTTTGCCGGCAGTTTTAGTCAGAATCTTTCAAGCAGGATGACGTCTGCCAGTACCCAGCCAAGTTCTTCATCCAGCGGATCGGGAGGTGGGGGCTTCTCCGGCGGCGGTGGCGGCGGTGGTGGCGGTGGTGGCTGGTGACCCTATAATATTTGGAAAAATTGGTTTTAATATTGGGAAAACCAATTTTTTATTTTACTTTGGATTATAATTGGCGGAAAAATTGGTTTGCATGGTTCGATTGATTCTTACTCATGTAATGGTTTTGTATCAGTCGTGTATTAAAACAATTCATTATGCACAAAAGAAATAATAAGTTAAACCCCTTTCTGGCATTCATCGATAAGGAGAAGGTTGGGAGTATTTTGTTGGGCATAAGTGTAATCCTGGCACTTATCATAGCCAATAGTCCTTTAGCGCCTTACTATTACGAAATATTGGACAAAAATTGTATTTCTCGATTGATGGCAGGATGTTTCAGGAGCATGATATCCTGCATTGGATCAATGATGGGTTGATGGCTGTTTTTTTCTTTGTAGTGGGACTGGAGCTAAAGCGGGAATTTGTAGGCGGTGAACTGGCATCGCCCCGTCAGGCTTTATTACCAATAGGAGCCGCAATTGGCGGAATGGTCGTACCTGCCTTGATTTATATCATATTCAATTACGGTACAGAAACAGCCCATGGCTGGGGAATTCCGATGGCTACTGACATCGCATTTGCATTGGGCGTACTGCACCTTGTTGGCAATCGGGTTCCTATTGGGGCGAAGGTGTTTCTTGCAGCACTTGCTATCGTTGATGATCTTGGGGCAGTCCTTGTCATTGCATTATTCTATTCTTCTGATATCACTATGCAAAGCCTACTCGCCGGGTTGGGTTTCGCTGTAGCCATGTTCGTCGGAAATAAGATGGGCGTCCGGAATATCTTCTTTTATGCTATTTTAGGTATTTGTGGTGTCTGGCTTTCCTTTATGAACTCCGGCGTACATCCTACCATTGCTGCCGTTATCGCGGCATTTACCATTCCTGCAGATGTGATCTTACCTGAGAAAGAGTATTCAGGAAAAATTGAAAAGTTATTGAAGCAGTTCAACAGTCAAGACTTAGGTGATAAAACAAAGGCATTGTCTCAAAGTCAGTTACATATTCTCGACAATGTAAAGGATCAAACCAACGCAGCTATCGCGCCTTTACAAAGGCTGGAACACGCATTACATCCATTTGTTAACCTGTTTGTTCTCCCAATCTTTGCCTTTGCCAATGCAGGTGTCAGTTTGAATGTCGAAATGTCCGGTTTGTTTTCAGGAGGAGTGATACCGGGAGTATTTTTGGGCTTACTTGTTGGCAAGGTGGTCGGTGTTGTGGGGACCAGCTATCTGATGAAGGCAGCGAATCTTGCTGTTATTCCCAGGGGTGTTAATTTCAGGGGCATGATTGGACTTGGGTTGCTGGCAGGGATAGGTTTTACCATGTCTTTATTTGTGACAACATTGGCATTTACGAATCCTGAACATACCGATCAGGCAAAAATAGGGATTTTCACGGCTTCTATTACTGCAGGTATTGCCGGTTATTGGCTATTGAAAAAGTATTTACCGAACCACCAGCATCGGAATCTTGATACGGTGACGCACTGCATCAACAGTGGTGCCGAAGAGAAGGTCGTGATGCCATTGATGACCATGGGCGCCCATGATTAGTAAGTCTGCACCTGCCTCATTGACGATAAGCGGAATTTTCTNTTTGGGATTTCCATATTCCAGGCAATACTCTACCTGATAGCCCAACTCTGTTAAATGCCCTGCATAAGCGATTAGATTGGCCTTATCGGCTGATGATTCTCTGTCATGGGAATCCCCACCTGATACATAGGCACCGGCGGATTCTACAATATGGATGAGAAGATATTTGGCCGCCTTCCCTCCTTCATTCAATGCCCTGCTTACAGCAATGGAATCTATAGATGAAAAGTCCAATGCAATTGCAATGTGCTTGAATTGTTGTGCTGCCTGGATATTCAGTGGAGCTATTGTGCCGTGTGGAGTGGTGATCCTGGTTGTCTTGTTTTTAGTCAACAATGGTTTGATGGTGATATATCCCAATAATGTCATTGCAGCGACAAATAAAGGAATCCCTAAAAAGAGTATGATGTCCTTCATCCGGGTCGAACTTGAATAGTATTCATCGAAAATATTCAAGACAAGCCTGATATTCAAGCTTACAATAATTATCGCTATCACCCAGGCGGCCAATTTCAGTTTGATCCCTATGGTAAATACGCCCATTTTATTTCGATCCGAAACGAAGTGGATGAGGGGTATAATGGCAAAACCCAGTTGAAGAGACAGAATGACCTGACTCAGGATGAGCAGAGGGCCGGTCTCCTTTTCTCCATATATCATAATGACGAGCATTGCCGGCACTATGGCAATGAGTCTGGTAATCAGCCGTCTTAGCCATGGCTGGATTCTGATATTGAGATAGCCTTCCATTACAATCTGACCTGCCAGGGTTCCGGTAATCGTGGAGCTTTGGCCGGCAGCAATCAAGGCCACAGCAAATAGAATAGGAGCGAGCTTACTGCCCAGCACCGGTTCAAGGAATACATATGCATCCTGTATTTCCGCTACTTCGTGCAAGCCATTTTTGAAAAATGTCGCAGCTGCAACGATGAGAATGGCTGCGTTGACAAAAANAGCGAGGTTTAAGGCCACGGCAGAGTCGATAAAATTGAATTTGATGGCATTGCGTAGGCTTTNTTCATCCTTTCCGAATCTCCTTGTCTGCACCAGGGCGGAATGAAGATATAGGTTGTGCGGCATGACAGTCGCTCCAATGATGCCAATGGCAATATATAAGGCTGCACTGTTGGGAATGGATGGGATGAAGCCGGCGGCCATTTCTCCAATATCCGGTTTTGCAAGATAGATCTCTATCACAAATGCAACTCCAATGATGGCTACCAGCGTAATAATAAAGGCTTCCATTTTCCTGACTCCATAATTTTGTAATAGCAAAAACAAAAATGTATCCAGCACGGTGGTTCNCACACCCCACATCAGCGGAAGACCAAACAACAATTGCAGACCAATCGCCATCCCCAATACCTCTGCAAGGTCTGTTGCGGCAATAGCAACCTCTGCCAGCATCCAGAGACAAAAATTGACAAAAGGCGGATAATGCGCACGCGATGCTTGTGCCAAATCCAGCTGTTGTACAATACCCAATCTGGCTGATAAGCTCTGCAGCAGCAATGCCATAATATTGGACATCAATAGTACCCATATCAAGGTATAACCAAATTGACTTCCTCCTGCAAGGTCAGTAGCCCAGTTGCCGGGATCCATATATCCTACACTAACAAGATATGCAGGCCCCATAAAGGCAAATAGTTTCTTCCAAAATCCTTTTTTGCCGGCTACCGGTACGGTCTGGTGGATGTCGGAAAGTGAGCGTTCGTCCGGATGGATGTGCATTTTAGTTCGTTTATAATGTTATTGCGGATTATCCTGAGTTTTATACATAATCAGTACATTTCATTGTTTGGCTTCGCCGTTATCACTCTTGGTAAAAACCATGAAGTTGAATAATTCGTTGCCGGACATCTAATATTTCATCCTTATTTTGAAGAAATATTGCCTGTCCATGACCTTATCTACAAAAGTATCTAAATATTGTTAATAAATGTAACCTTTTTCAAATAGAACTCTATTTGTTTGACAGTTTCAGGAGTCAAACTGAACCGGATTCGGCTGAAAAGGGAATCTTGTACCTCAAATTGGACCGGGTGTATCAATATTAACCACTGATTCGATGTAGTCCAGACTTTGGTCTTAATACCAATCTCGATAAATAGTCGTTTATTAATATTTTATGGCATATTGAGTAGATATTCGAATCGCTTAATCCGTACTCTCCTCAGCAGCGTTAACTTCATCCGGATTATAAGTGGTAAACCCGGACGCCTTAAAGGCATCAAAGGTAGGTTGTAGCCTCAGATATGCAAGAAAATCAAGCCTGTCAATAACTGACAAATCCGGCAACCCTTTTTNTCTTGCCCTGATCAGGCATTCATAACCGTTTTCAATATCCTCCTTGATTGAATAGATACAGGCCATATATAAGGNGATTTCCGCATCATAACCATCTGAATTTTCTGCCTTTTCCAATTGCTCCAATGCTTCATCCAATCGATACTCCTTGAGCAGTGAAAGGCCTTCTTTCTTATAGACATTCTTGTGCTGAAAACCATAGCTCAATGGTAAGTTTAGGGTGATAGGAATCCCTTCCTTGAAAATGTCAATAGCTATGGAACCTTCGTTGGTTACCTTTGAAATTAGCAGGAAATGCACCTCCTCTCCATCTTCCTGGACAGAGAAAANATGATGTGCGCCGAGTATGCTGAATTNTTTGGATACCTCCTGGCCGTTTAAAGTAACAATTTCTCTTCCCCACACATCATTGTAAAACTCTATCAGGTGCTTGCCTACCTTCGTCTTCAAATATTGCATCCTTCTACCTTAATTAAATGAGTGGCTAATTTATTATTTATTTTCATTATACAATAAAGATAATGTCTGATGATCGGTTCACATATTGTACTTTTCTTGCATTGTAATGGTTGTTTATACCGCAGTTGCCAATATAATTGGATTAAACAGGATTATGAATGGAGGCTATTTCTATAACCATTATTTGTACTTTTTCTTGACAGACAGGCATGTTCATTGTGAATGCCCGAATTACATTGGGTTGCTTCGGCAATGAAGAGCTAAAAACTTAATTTTAGAATGATTTACAGGGATGAGAATTGCTGACCTTAACGATGGAGTGGGCTTTTGTTAAATTTCCGGCTCCTGAACAGGAAGAAATAGTGGATTTACTAAATTTTTTATTAAACATAAAAAATTTGTGTAACATATAATTTGCACGTAATGATTAATTTATAATTATGTTATAAAATATATTTTTATCTTCGCCTTTAAAAATATACTAAAAACCATCATTTTTTAGTTTTATAACCAGGATTAATTTAAAGCGTACACATGAGATTAGTGCATATTTGCTTNTTGCTTCTNTTTTCGGGCGCTCTGATGGCTCAGAAGACAGCCGTCTTTACTGAACGTACAGCCGAATTTGAACGTACCAGCTTGTATGATCAAGGTATCTATGGCGCTGCTTACAGTGCCTTTGAACGTTCTGCGAGAATGGATGAGTCAAACAATGATCCCAAGGTGGATCTGTTATCGGCCAAATCCCAATTGATGATGGGTAAAAGCTCGGTGCGTATTGGCAAGCCTGATGCAGAAGCCGTTATGCTCTCCTATTTTCGTAAAAATGTCCCGGATGCCCTTGCATATGAAGCCGTGATGGACCTGGGTAACTACTATTATTCAAAGAAGAATTATGATGATGCGATTGCTTTCTATACCATGATCGATCCTACTACGCTTTCAGATGAGCAAAAGTCGGAGATTCGGTTTAAGCAGGGATATGCGCAGTTTGTCAAGAANAAGTATCGCGATGCTCAGAGGTCTTTTGGTGATGTACGCAATATCAAGAATAAATACTACGAGCAAGCCAATTATTATTATGGTCTTTCTGCATATTATAATGGTGATTATGATAATGCGGTAGCTGCCTTTAAAGTATTGACCACAAGCAAGAAGTACAAGTCTGTAGTTCCAGTCAATATTTGCCAGATTCTTTTGTCACAGAANAAATATGACGAATTATTGGCTTTTGCCGAGCCATTGCTTAGCGATGAATCCATCAAGAAACAACCTGAACTGAGGCAAATGATTGGTCAGGCATATCTGGGTAAGGGTGATTATGAAAAGGCTCTTCCTTATCTGGAGGAATATGCCCAGAGCGGTGCCAAGCAATCTCCGGATGATTACTTCCAATTAGGAGTTGCACAATACAAGGCTAAGGAATATAGCAAGGCAATTGTTTCCTTTAGAATGCCGGGCGAAGAGAATTCAGAAACCGGTATGTATGCCATGTTCTATACAGCGGATTCTTATCTGAAACTGGATGATAAGAATGCAGCCAGAAACGCATTTCTGAAGGCATCCGGGAAAAATTTTGATAAAGCTATCACGGAAGAGGCTCTGTTTAATTATGCTAAACTGTCTGTTGANGTCGGATATGAAAAGGAAGCACTGAAGGTGTTGCAGCAGATCAAGCAAGATTCCAGATATTATGCACAGGCACAGGAGTTGATTAGTGATGTGCTTATCAATACCAATGATTATGAAAAAGCCTTAACCTTGTTGGATGCGATTCCCAATAAATCAGCGAAGATGACAGAAACCTATCAGAAAGTGCTTTTCTACAGAGGAATTCAACTCCATGCTCANAAATCCTGGGATGCCTGTCAGCCTTTGTTTAANAAGGCAATGGTGACCGGTCCCGATATTCAGATTAAAGCACTTTCTCANTTTTTTCTTGGTGATGCCGCTTACAACAAGGGAGATATGACGACATCGCGTTCAGAGTTGAAGACCTTTATAGCAATGGCTGAGGGGATTAATACCTTGCCGCCCCAAACCAGCATTCCTACAGCCCAGTATGATCTTGGCTATATTTCATTGGGTGAATCCAATTATAAGGAAGCACTGGGATATTTTGAAAAGGCAATTGCCGGGTTCAAGACATCAAGGATGCAATCAGATTCTTATATCAGTGGCAGGTTGCTGCCTGATGCCACATTGAGAGCAGGTGACTGCTATCTGAAGAATAACAACTACACTAAAGCTAAAGAGTATTATAACATTGCAATCAATAATCGGTATCCTCACTTTGTATATGCACTATACCAGAGTGCTGTGATCTCAGGTCTGCAAGGTGACAGAAATGGAAAGATAGCAGGCTTGCGGGATATTTCTGACAAGTACAGAGATTCTGAGTATGCCGATGATGCCTTGCTTGAATTGGCCAATACCTATTATACGATGAATATGATGCCTGAAGGAATAGCTGTATTGAAGCGTCTTGTCAAAGATTATAAGAGTAAGTCGGATCTGATCAATAAGGCTTTGTTGAAGATGGGGCTTATGTTTTATAATTCCGGTGATTATACCAATGCGCTCAGTAACTATAAGGAGGTAGTCAGAAACAATCCGACCAAAGAAGAGGCAGATGCTGCACTTTCTGCCATCAAAGAGATTTATGTCAATGATTTGAAGAAACCGGATGAATACTTTGCCTATGCAGAGACAATACCCGGATATAAGGCTACTACGGATGAAAAGGAAAAAGCCAATTTCCAGGTCGCTGAGGATTATTATGAGGATGGGAAATACGCTGAAGCTATTCAGGCTTATGATGAGTATTTGCGGAAATATCCCAAGGGCGCCAGAACCATGGATGCCGTCTATCATCGGGGAGAAAGTTATGCAGCGCAAAAGAAATATAGTGAAGCGTTGACTGATTATAAGGCTGTAATCGCCATGGGAAGTAGTGTCTATTATAAGGATGCCCTCGAAAAATCAGCCATAATCAGCTACAATTACAGCAATAATTTTGAGGATGCATATAGCTATTATACTACATGGGCAAATATCGAGACAAAAGAGGACAAGAGATTCGAGGCTCAATTAGGCGCACTACGAAGTGCCTACAGGACAGGGAAACAAGATGAAGTAATCAGGTTGGCTGACCTGGTCACAAGTAGTAGCCATGCATCAGTGGATCAGAAAACATCTGCACATTTCTATCGCGCCAAGGCAGCTCAGGATCTGAAGGATTACACCCGCGCTATCTCCAGTTACAATGAAGTCATTCGCAATACTGAAAATGAGCAGGCAGCAGAATCAAGGTATCGAATTGCCGAAATTTATTATCTGAACAATGACAAGGAATCGGCTGAAGTGATGGCTCAGGATGCAATGGAGGCCAATGGAGATTATCCGTATTGGGTGGCCAAATCCTTAATCCTTACTGCCGATATCCTGACTGATAAGGGTGATTATATCAATGCAAGAGCTGCCCTTGAAGCAGTGATTGAAAATTTCCCGGATGACAAGGAAATAAGCGCGGAGGCAAAGAGAAAATTGGAACAGGTTAAGAAAAAGTAAAGAAGGATTTATGATTATCCTTCATCGTAATCATCGTAATATTTTTTAAAGAATCCTAGACTGAAATTAAAATGAAATCCCATAATAGATCAAGATACTTCAGATTAAATAATGGTCTTGTTGCCCTCCTGTTTTTTGCGACTACAGGAACGGTGATGTCTCAAAATGATTTGCCATCCGGCAAGGTGGAAGTCATCAAAAGTTATGATGCTAAATTATTGCCAGCCGAAAAACTGCCGTTGCAAGGTACTATACCGGAAGGTAGTGGTGATAGAAAGCAATATGATTATGTTATTAATCAGGATATCAAGGACNNAAAACCTCCGGTAAAGACAGAGGCACCGGATATTCGGCCAATGGCCGTGGCAGCTGAAAAGCTGAAGGATTCCTATAAAGGATATTTTAAGGCAGGGATAGGATATCCGTTGGCAGGATTGGTGGAGGGTGCATATTCCGTGACCAATACCAAGAATTATTTCATCGATATTTTTGGTCATCATTACGGGGTTTATGCATCGCCAAGAGAAAACCAGGTTTTTGCCGAAACAAATGTCGGTGTAAGCGGGACTAATTATCTTCAATCCGGGCTTGCAATGAATGGCCATGTCAACTTTGACCTCAATAATTACCGTTATTACGGNGGCTATAATCCGGGCGATACCCTTTTCCCGAGTGATCCGGCNAAAAGAAGGTTTACCAATATTGGTGCTGGGCTGAAAATCTTCAATAGCAAGAAAAATACACTTGATCTTGACTATTGGGCCGGAGCAGACATGTATGGCTATAAGGATAACTTTGTATCGACGGAGCGAGGGTTTTCACTTGATATCGGTGCAACAAAGTGGATTGTGGACAGGCACAGCTTCACCCTTCAGATTACTGATCATCAATTGACATACGGAGATACTGAAAAAGGCCATGTGAATAATGTGAATGTCAAACCTTCCTTTACCTTTCATGGGGATAAGATCAAGGTGAAACTCGGTGGAAACTTTGTAGGGAGCAATGGATTTGCATTCTTCCCGGATGTTGAAGCCAGTGCCAACATAACCGGACCGGCCATCAATGTTTTTGTCGGTGCTTATGGCGATCTGTACCAAAACAGCTTCAAACGATTAAGTACCATCAATCCATTTATTTATACACGATTTGCAGAGACCGGTGAGAATGGACCTTTCAATACCAAGTATTATGATTTTTACGGTGGTGTAGGTGGCGGCTTCAACTCGGTGAATTATCGATTGAAGATTGGCTACAAAACCAATAAGGACTATGCGCTTTTTGTTCAGCAAAAGGAAGATTTGAGGCAGTTTGATATCATCAAAGATGATGTAAATATTTTCTACATCGGTGGCGAATTGTCTGCAACCTTCTTTGAAAAATTAAATACTTCCCTCCATTTCCTGCAACAGTCCGCATCTCCTCGTGTCCAGGCAAAGGCATATGGAATTGTTCCATTTGAGATCGGCCTCAATGCTTCTTATATGATGCTGGAGGACAAGTTTAAACTTAAAGGTGATTTGAATTTTGCGGCCGGAAGTCCATACAGGAATAGATTTGATTCGGTAGGCAACCTTAATCCTATGTTTGATGTCAGTATTCAAGGCGATTATTTCTTTACGGACAATTTCGGAGCCTTCCTGATGGTCAATAATCTGGCATCTGTCAAGTATCAGCGTTGGTATCGATATCCAACCTATGGTATCAACATATTGGGTGGCATTAGTCTGAGATTTTGATGGTTAATATTACTTCAGCCCTGCACAACGGATGTGTCGGTGGATCAGGTAGGCAAGGGGAATTATACGAAAGTTAAAAAATAAATAGACCAAAATTTGGTGTATTGGATTATTTGTTTTAACTTTGGTCTATAAAATATATCATAAATATGTCATTTGCATTAAACATTCCGGTTACAGAATCACTGAAAGAACTAAGGACAAGATTAAAGGCTTCTTCACCCATGATGGCACCTCGCATTAAAATGCTTATTGAAATGAAAAAGCAGGAGATCAAGGAATTTCAAAAAGGGAGTTGATGTCTTGTGTGGGTGCCAGTAGTCAAAGTATCCACAACTGGCGTACGGCTTATAAAAACGGAGGAATGGAGGCGCTTCTTCATAACGGCAGGAAAGGGAAAGTGGGAAAACCATCTATATTTACCTTAGAGGAACATAAGAAAATTGAGCAAAAGCTCAATGATCCCAAAAATGGATTAGCCGGATATGTTGAACTGCAACAATGGATTGAACAAGAATTTAAAAAGAGGTAAGGTACAATACTATTCTGAAATATGCCATGAGACATTTTGGGTCAAGAGTAAAAGTGGCTCGTAAAAGTCATGTCAAAAAAGACAGCGAAGCCGTAATCACTTTTAAAAACTTCACGCAAACAATAGCTCAAAAGCACTTGCTGCTCCACTTTGCTACGAACGCATCAATCTTTATTTCCAAGATGAAAGTAGATTTGGATTACATACCAAGTATGGCAGAGGTTTAACTGCCAAAGGTGTTCAGCCTGTTTGTTCTTTCCAACAAGTGTTCCAATATACTTACCTTTTTGGTGCATTTTCTCCAATTACAGGAAGTCAATTTCTATTAGAATTACCCAGTTGCAATGCAGATAATTTTCAACTATTCCTAAATGAATGTTCCAAACAAGATCCGGATGAGTACAAAATCATCGTTTTAGATAATGGAGCATTTCACAAAGCAAAAAGTTTGGTCATTCCACACAACATAACACTATTATTTCTTCCTGCTTACAGCCCCGAATTAAACCCTGCAGAAAAGATTTGGCAGCACTTTAAAAGAAAATTTACCAACAAACATTATAAAACACTGGATGAAATCAGTGAGTTCTTCTCTCAAACTATTCATTATCTAAGCTCAGATAATATTAAATCTATATGCAATTACAAATATATTTCTTTAGATTCATTTTGGTCTATTTAAATATTCATTTTCGTATTACTCGTCGATTTTGAGGTTGAGTTTTTCCATGAAATCTTGCAGTAGGGCATTCCTTTCCACTAGAATTTTTATTTTTCCTCGGTGGAGATAGGCTTCATATCATTGGCATCTCCCATCAAAGAGGAATCAATCTCGAATTCGAGTGTTATAAGTTGATTATTAAGATTTTTCCTCAGATAATCCAAAAGCCCCGGTTCATTGAGTAGGTTTTCCTTTTCGTAGTTGGAAGCTACTGTAAAGCAGAGCTTGTTTTCTTCCTTACTATCCGCAATTCTTTCGTTTAGGATGATTCGGATGGTGGACGATGCGGTTGAGGCATAGGTTGCCAATAGCTTTCGTGCCTGCTCAACGGTAAACGGCTGATAAGAGTTGGCTGTTTTCTCTATTTCTGTTTTGGCCCGGGAAACGAACTGCTGCAATCTGTCTTTCCTGGAAACAGGCGTTTTCTCCTGTTTGGCTGATCCATCATCATCCATATTGATTTGAACGGTTTTAGCCGGCATAGAATCCGGTTGTTCCGTTTTTGCCATACCATAATTTTCTTCAATGGTACTTGATGATATTGGTGGGACGATTGAGGTATTTTGTTCCGGTAGGGTAGTTTTTATCAGACCGGGTTCAGGGACTTTTTTTCAGGGGTGTTTATTCCTCCATTTTCAATCAAGGCAGGCAAATAGACCATTTTTATCATGGTCATTTCCAGATGCAGACGTTTGTTTTTTGCTGTTCTGAAATTAATATCGCACTCACTGCATAGCTGAAGTGCCGACAGGATATAATCAAGAGGTAATAAAGCTGCCTGTTGTGCATACCTTTCCCGTACCGATTCGGTGTTTTCAATAAGCTTGACAGTTGCCCGGTCCCGACTGACAAGCAATTGCCTTAGATGTTCTGCCAGACCGGATAAGAATACTTCCGGATCGAACCCTTNTTTCAAGACCTCATCGATGGTTAGCATGACCGAGGGCAGATCTTCAGTAATCAACTGATCTGTCACTTTGAAAAAGTAGGTATAATCAAGGAGGTTCAAATTGTTGGTGACTGCCTGGTAAGTGATATGATTGTTGGTTGCTCCGGCTATTCTGTCGAAGATTGAAAGCGCATCCCTCATGGCTCCATCGGCCTTTGTTGCTATGAGATGCAGGGCCTCTTCTTCAGCTATAATGTTTTCCTCTGTGGCAACAAGGCTCAACTGTTTTACAATATCGAACACCTGGATGCGCCGAAAGTCAAAAATCTGGCATCTTGATAATATGGTAGGCAGGATTTTGTGCTTCTCCGTGGTTGCCAGGATAAATACTGCATAGGGAGGTGGCTCTTCCAGCGTCTTCAGGAAGGCATTGAAGGCTGCAGTGGTCAGCATATGTACCTCATCGATGATGAAGATCTTGTATTTACCTGCCAACGGTGGAATTCTGACTTGCTCTACCAGGCTTCTGATGTGTTCCACACTGTTGTTGGACGCTGCATCTAACTCAAAGATCGAGAAGGAAGCGTTGTCGTCAAATGAAATGCATGATTCGCATTTGCCACATGGCTCATAATCACCTGTCCTCCCGGTACAATTTAATGCTTTGGCAAGAATACNGGCGCAGGTCGTCTTGCCGACCCCCGTACTNNCGGTGAATAGAAAGGCGTGAGCAAGCTTATCCTGCGAAAACGCCATCTTCAGAGTATGGGAGATGTGTTCCTGTCCCAGGACATCCTTGAAGCGCTGTGGCCTATACTTTCTTGCTGAAACGATAAATTGTGCCATAAATGGAGGGTGAAAGTATATAGTTTATTTGAAAATTATGCCAAATCTGACTGATTATTTTTCGGAATATTATAGAATGTCGGATAGCAAATAGATTGTTCATTTGGGTTATCCGACTATTTCACTGCAACAGGCAGTTAAAAAAACACAGATGCATCAAATGTTTTTCTTTTAAATAAACGAGGTAGACTTAACTTTGTTTACCGATTCTGCTATTCCTTAGCAAATCGGTCTCTACTGAATAATTATTAAGAATGAAAATAGCATTAGCGCAATTAAATTACATAGTCGGAGATTTTTCCGGCAACCTGGAAAAGATTATTGACAATATCTCAATGGCCAGGCAACAGGGCGCAGATCTTATCGTATTTGCCGAATTGGCAGTATGCGGTTATCCGCCAGAGGATCTTTTGGAATACCGGTCGTTTCTTCAAGCCAGTGAAGACGCCATCCGGTCCTTGAAACTGCATTCCGGAGATATCGGAATCATAATAGGCGCANNCCCTCTCAACCATCAAAGAGGGAAAGCCTACTTCAATAGTGCATTTTTTATCAGTGAAGGTGAAGTTAAGGAAATAGTCCATAAGGCGTTGTTGCCTGAATACGATGTTTTGGAGGAGCCGAGATATTTTGCCCCGGGAAGGGATTTTAAAGTAATTGAATTCCGCGGCAAAAAAATTGCCCTGACCGTATGTGAAGACATGTGGAACATAGGTAATGAGAATCCTTTGTACGATGTCTGCCCGATGGACATGCTCATCGAACAGCGTCCTGACTTTGCTGTCAATATCAGCGCGGTCAATTTTTACATAGGGAAGGCAAGTCTTCGCAAGAAGGTGATTACCTCAAATGCTGTAAAATATAAAATTCCATTNTTTACCGTAAACCACATTGGCGCNCAGACCGGGCTGATATTTGACGGAGGCTCATCTGTGGCCTCACCGGATGGTTTGATTTTCCGGGAAATGCCCTGTTTTGAAGAGGCGCTTGAAGTTTTCGATTTGGATGAAGTAATAAAGGGTAATCATGAGGATGAGGTGGTAATGGGCGAAATTGAGTTGATACATAAGGCTTTGATAGTTGGAATTCAGGATTATTTCAANAAACAGAATTTATCTTCAGCTATTTTAGGTCTGTCGGGAGGATTGGACAGTGCAGTTGTTGCAGCGTTGGCGACTGAGGCATTGGGGAAGGAGAACGTCAGAGGGCTGCTAATGCCTTCACAGTATAGCAGCAGCCACAGTTTAGAAGATGCTATTTCATTAGCTCAAAATCTCGGTATCAGGTTTGATATTGTCCCGATAAAGGATATTTTCGATCAATATATTTTTACGTTACAACCTTTGTTTGTAGGCATGTCGGAAAATGTGACCGAGGAAAACCTTCAAGCGCGCATCAGAGCTATGTTGCTCATGGCAGTCAGTAATAAGTATGGAAATATCTTATTGAATACAAGCAATAAGAGTGAGGTGGCAGTTGGCTATGGAACACTTTACGGAGATGTGTGTGGGGCGATTTCAGTGCTTGGTGATGTTTATAAAACAGAAGTGTATCGCCTGGCGCATTTTATTAACAGGGATAGGATCATAGTACCATTGAACACTATCAACAAGGCTCCTTCAGCGGAATTACGACCCGGACAAAAGGATAGTGATAGTCTGCCTCCTTATGAAGTTCTGGATCAAATCCTTTATGAGCATATTGAAAATGGCAAGGGGAGTACTGAGATTGTGGAATTGGGTTTTGATGCTCAGATGGTTGAAAATATTCTCAGAAAAGTCAAATTTAATGAGTTCAAGCGGCGTCAGGCTCCACCTGTATTGAGGGTATCAAGAAAGGCATTTGGTCTGGGCAGGAAGATGCCCATTGTGAATGGGTTTTCGATGTAACAAAACAGCCCGAAGAAATCTCCGGGCTGTATTTTATTTGCTTTAAAGAAAATTACTTTTTCCTTCTGAAATAGCCTTAAATTGATCTGACATCATTTGAATTGAGGAAAGCATTTTCTCTTTATCCTCTCCTGTTGCCTTTTCAGCAGCCTCCATTCCGGCTTGCGTTAGTTCGGTATATTTCATGGAAAGACTGCTGAGCATGGCAGTGTCTTTCTTTGCCAAAGCTTCCTTGTATGATGTCAGCAACGTGTTAAATTCCTGCAAGTAGGCATTGACGTCCACATTAGCTGTTTGAGGTACAGCAGGGGCTTCTGTTGCAGCTTCCATCGCAGGTGCTGTTTCGGTTTTTTCTGCTTTTTTACAACTTGCAAAAGCAANAAGTACTACAANAAATAAAGCTAAAAATCTCATTGGTAATTAATTATAAACTATTAATAAAAAAATATCTTCCCTATTAAGACATTGTCCCGATGATGATTGAACATGTTATTGAGCATTATGCCGGTGTGTTTCAATCATGGAGACGGTTGTGTATTCATGGAAAAAGTTAAACATATAGGGTAATTTGCTTTCAGTTGGTTTATCTTTTGAATATCAGAATTTGTCTCCTGAAGTGATTTCGGCATATTCGGCCTGTCGTGATGTTATGAATTGCTGGAATTTACTCCTCTCCTCATCATTCAGTTTTTCGGATATTGCAGCGGCTTTCTTAGCCAGGTCAAGGTATTTGTCCAATAACTTTTGAGTAGCTTCCGTATTGTTTTCTCTTACAGCTTTACGATATTCACTTAGAAACGAATCATATTCAGCTGAAAAGTTGATGGTAGCCTGATCAGTAAAGGTCGGCGCCTGTGTAAGAATGAGGGAGTCCTTCATATCCTTTCCTGCAACAGCATTCGCAGTAGCTGCTGTGTCAGTGGCTGCGGTTTCATTTTTAGAGTCACTCTTACAACTGGTCAAGGCGATGGCAGCAAATAAACAAATTAGTATTTTTTCATTTTGTACTTAACATTTTGGGGCCAAAGATAACATTTTGCTATGAATGGCAGTATTATGAGCTGACCGAATTTTGACGGTACTTATTGATATCGGTCACATCACTCGACCATTTTTTATGTCTTAATTTCAAATTTTTTATCTCTTATTCCAGAATTTTTATCTCCACACGTCTGTTCATCTTAGCCTCCGCTTCGTTTTTGGGTTCTGTATTTACCATTTGCGTGTTGGAATAGGATTTACATACATAGTTTTCTGTATTGATGCCTGCTGCATCCAGATATTCCTTGATGGTTTTCGTACGATTTAACGCCAGGTCATAATACCATTTCGGATCGCCAAAATATGATTTAGGCCCATTGACGTGACCTCCGATTTCCAGTTTGAGACCCGGATTATTTCTGGCAAATCGGGTGAGATTAACCAGTTCCGGTTGTGATTCGGGAAGAAGTATGGCCTGATCGCCCACAAAATAAAGATTGTTGAGCGATACTTTTTCTCCGGGTTTGATCCTGTTTAAGACAATGTCTCCTATCGGCAAGTCCCTGGAAGTATTGATCGTTCTGGTTGAAAACATATAACCTTTGGCAAAGATACCATAGGTTACATTTTTATTTTCAGGTATGACAAAGGCAAAGTTTCCCTTGTCATCAGTAAAAGTGGAGTCCATGCCCTCATCGGTTTGAATATAGACTGCTGCTTTGTTGTCTTTATTCCCGCTAAGAATGACTTTACTACGGAATAGTCGATATTTCTGAATTTCGAAGACAAAAATATTTGCTCTTCTGTTGTAGGCCCTGCCTTCCTCCTCGCTGTTGGGCTTTATGGGCTTCATTTCTCCGATCCCCTTCAAGGATATTAGCTTCTCCGGAATGCCAAGATCAAGAAGATAATCCTTGATGGTATTGGATCTTCGGTTAGAAAGCCTTTGATTGTATTGTACGCTGCCGATTGAATCGGTATGGCCTTGAATCCTGAAGACATAAGGGATGACCACATCCAGATTGCGGATAAATTCATTGATTTCCGCTTTGTATTCTTCATCAAGCGTATAGGAATCATTTTCAAAATGCACGGTCAGGCGGTCAACAAGTTTTTCTGTGAACTGACCCATTGCTTCTTTTGCCAATATTGTGAGTAAAATGACGGGAATGATCCTGAATAAATGCTTATTAAGAAAAGGTAACATTGCAACAAACAATAAGGCATGCAGAGAATAAATTACTTTGGGTAGTTTGAAAATCAACCATCGTCTATTTTTAACTATTGGACAAAAATTTCGTGCGCAAACAGGTAGATTGACCTACTTAATCCTAAAGATATAAAAAATATTGGGATCCGGTATTTTGCCGGGAGATATTTTGTTGTTACGGGTTTGAATGGTGTAACGATAAAGGTTTTAGGTGATTCTGTTTTAGGGAATTTCCGGGTGGCTGTCCTGAGCCAATGGAATGGTGACAATAAATTCTGTACCGACATCAGGTTGAGTTTTGAAGCTAATGGTGCCATTGAATGAGTCTACGATTGATTTACACATAGCCAGACCCAGGCCCGTTCCACTGCTCTTCGTGGTAAAGCGGGGATAAAATACCTTTTCGTGCATATCTTTAGGAATTCCCTGACCATTATCTTTTACGGAGAGAACTGCATTTTTGTCTACAATCTTCAACTCCAGTCCAATCCTTCCCTGCCTGCCGGNGGGAATGCTTTGGATGGCATTTTGGACGAGATTGTTGAGAAGTCTCATCAGATGGGCNNTGTCAGCAATTACCATGACATCATCTATAGGCACGTAGAGGTTAAACTGGATATCATCCTTCTTTCGGAATAATTCATGGATGGAAGACACCAGTTCATTGAAGTTGATGTATTCAAAGATTGGGGCAGGCATCTTGGCAAAATTGGAAAATTCTGTTGCGATACTTGCAAGATTGTCGATCTGCTCGATGATGGTTCTTGCTGTATCCTTGACGACTTGCTCCATTTCTTCCTGCGGTACGCTGCCTATCTTTCGCTCAAGATATTGGATGCTCAGCTTCATCGGGGTAAGCGGATTTTTTATTTCATGTGCGACCTGTTGGGCCATGTCGCGCCATGCACCTTCGCGTTCGCTTTTGACCAACAGTGCCGTGCTTTCTTCCAGTTGATCGATCATTTTGTTGTATTCATGAATCAGGGATCCTATTTCGTCCTGCTGATCCCAGGTCAGTTGCTCATTCTTTTTACCTAATTTTATTTTCCTGAGATTGTCCATTAGTCTGACGAGGGGCTTGGTCACCGAATTGGCGACAANAAAGGCAAGGCCGCCTGCTACAAGAAGTAAGAAGACATACACATTGAGTAAGGCGCCCAGGAAGTCAGAAGCGGCAAATATAGAAGTAACGCCTGCTTCCGGATACGGAACCGCCAGCCAGCCGATTTTTTGATTATTTGCTTTTCGGACAGGTACGTACACAGCACGGATAGTATNTTNTTCTCCGGCAAAGTCAAAGTACACGGATTGATTATCGAAATATAGATTAAGATAGGGTAAGGGAGGCATCAGGTTTTGTCTTTTGCTCCTAATCTTTCCATGCATGGTGTTAAAACGCTCCCTTCCATCGATGGCGTAAAGGCTGAAGTTGGCTTGTTGACTGGCTGAGATCAAGTGGAGCGACTTCTCCGGAATCGAATCAATGCCGCCATTCCCTAAGGATGATTCTATGTCTGATACAATGCCAAATGCCTTTTCGCTCAATAGGCTTTCTTCCATTCTCAATGAAAGATTGTTGAAATAACTTCCGGTCACAAATGCGATGATCGCAAAGGAAGCTACAATGACCAGGATGATGCTGTATTCTATTCGTTGGCGAAGATTGAATTGACCGGAGATGAATATTGGTAGTTCTGCCGGAAGTATTCTGAATCTGTTGTTGAGGAATGCTACACTGCTGACGATTGACAACAGGATGACAATTAAAAAGGAACAAAGTGAGACAGGTTTTAGAATTCCCATCAGGTTCTTGCCTGCGATGATGATATAACCGTCTCCCGCCTTCGATGCAATTTCTGATCGGTTGTTGGAGGTGGTTTCGACCATATTGCCACCCCTGGTAAAAACTTTCTGTGTATTCAGGTTGTCAGGGTAAATGTAGCCTTGACTCTCAACCAGATTGTCCCCGTAATAGATGGCATAGTCATATTTTCTCATCAGGTTCGNGTTCAGGAATACGGTGCGGGGATCCAAATCCCTGGTATTGGGAACATACAGCTTCTTAGTTACAGAAAATGTTATAGTAGGTGATGGTCGTTGGGGATACCCTTGCCAATAGATTTTCAGCCAGTATCCATGAAAGGTCTTTCTCCGGCCGGCTATAAGGTAAGGTCCGGCTTCGCTGAATTTGACACCCTGACTTACAAAATTGTTTTTCAAGCCCGGTATGGACTCCTGTAATAGAGAATCATTTTGTGCAACAANAAACTCAACATTGTAAAATTGGCGGATATATTCAAATTCATCCAACACATTCTGGATAACATTGTTGGATGAAATGGAGCTGCCTTGCAGCAACGCTTCAGTCATAGCAGCATTGTTCTGCCTGTCATTTTTCAAGTTGTTGACAAATTCTCCGAACTGACGTAATAATAAGCTATCCTTCTTATTTTTTAAAATGTTAATCAGCGCGAGCCTGTCATCATGATCCTTGTCCCGATTGAATTTGAAGAGGGCAATGGTGGCAAAGGACGAAAAGAAGAATATCCAGATGACCAGCCAGCCCAATGATGGCGAGGGTGTGCTGATGAAGATATCGAATAGTAAGGCAAAAAGCAATACTACCAATATGAGGATAAAAAGAGGCAAATCCAGACGGAGTAAAAGCAGCCAGGGAAGCATGAGCAGAAAGCCGCCTATCATGCCAGTGAGCTTGTTTTTGAGTTTGATCCTGTTTTTATACAGGACAAGGTTGATCTTATAGGCGAAAACGAAATACCTGAATAGCAACAAAGCCAGCAATACAAGACTTATCAAAGGACCAACACCCAGATTTAGCACATTGCTGAAGTCAAAATTGATTCCGCTGCGCAAGACCAATTCCCGGCAAAAGACCAATATGCCGACAAAGCCGAGATAGTCGAGTGCGTAAAGTCCGGTAGTGTAGAGAAGGAGGGAATTTCTTTTCCTTTTGCTTGCTTTGATGGGTGGCAAATTGTCAATGACGTTTTCAATGACCAGGAAGTAGATCAATAGAATCAGTATCCAATTGGCAAACCATTCGCTCAGTATGGGTTTGGGTGTGAGACCCGAGTTGATCAGTCCTATATCTATGGACATGCCTGCTCCTAATAACCAGTCCAGCAACCTGTAAGCAATGGCTATCAGAAGAGTAGTCCCGATTGACCAAAAGAATGGGGCCTTGGTTTTTCTCTTCAGTCTCTTGGATAGACCGATCAGCAACAGGGTATAGGCTGCAAGATAAAAAGGCAGTATCTTCCAGTCACCACTAAGGCTTTNTTGTGTGGGAGATGGCAAAANATAGGCAGTCAGGTTGCCATCATCCGATTTTAATTCTGTCAGCCCATCCTTCTTCTCTTTGTAAAACTTTCCCGGTAAGCCAAACTCAACAACTACCTTGATATCCTGTCCTGTGGCGATCGGGTATTTCTNTTGGAATATAGAATCATCAATCAGGTAATACCCATTGAGTAGGGACTTTCCGGTTTCTTGACTATGAATGTTGCCTGTCCATGCGGTAAGTCTGCCACCGGCCTCCATGCCGAGTACAACAGGCGAGGCGGCTAACTTGGTAATCAGTTTTTCAGATGCCTTATCCGTTAGGTAGGCGCNCTCTGACCATTGGCTCAGGAAGTCGATTATCTCCTTGTTATCAATGCTTTCTTGTACCTTTCTTTCTAGTTTTTGGAACCGGAGAGCAATATCAGCAATTTGCCGCTTTTCGATATTCTTTTGAGAAACATATGTCCAAATGCCGATTGATGCCAGCAATAAAAACGCTGTACTTAATAAGATTGTAGCTTGTCTTCCTTTGCCAGACATGGATCTGTACATCAAATTGTTAGTAAAAGCCCATTGACCTGTTTATGCATGGTTCTTTTTCTGAAACCTCAAATGCGGTGGTATTGAATCATCGTCATGCCCCAGCTTTTCGTTTAGTGAAGTGTTGGATCATGATTCAACCCTTTTGTTGCAATACATAACTGCCTCGCAATGCGCTTGCAAGGTACAAAATATATCGATATATATTATAATTTTATTTAATCTTTGGTAGTGGTGTCATCGGAGTGATTACAAAAGGACGGGCCTGACACATTGTTTTTATTGCTTTGATTTCCCGGTTACAAAATCGACCCTAATAAGTGACTTCTGGGGTGCCGGATATTCTGGTATCACTGAATTCTCAATCTATGCACCCTTAATCCAATTCATTCATCTATCAGATTTTTGGGCATCCGTAAGGTCTTTTTAATAACCTCAATAGAGGCATGAAACCTAACAAACCTAAATTTGAGAGGGTACCGAATTATAAATTTAATAAAGCCGGCGTATCTGGGTAGCGGTGTCAAAGACAAGAGTAATTGAAAAGGGCTTTTTATTTTTTAATCCGGAACTTTCGATAATTGTATTATTTTTATTTTGATAACAGACTGTAATTTATGTCAGAATCCATCCAGCGTGCAATCGAACATTTCTTTCCGGAAACAGGCAGTTTCACTTTATTACCTATCAAGTCAGGCTTGATTAATCATACATGGAAACTTGCCTTTGACTCTTCTTCCTTCGTCCTTCAACAGGTCAACAAGGATGTTTTTACCGATCCTGAATTGATTCATGGTAATTTAGACCTACTGAGAACTTATTTGGCAAGGACTGGTAAGGACGTCCACCTGGTCCTGCCTTTGTCTGATCAGGATGGCCGTTCCCTNTTTTTTGACGGTGAAAGTTATTACAGAATCTTTCCTTGGGTGGAGGACAGTGTGACTGTGTCTGTCGTCAATTCTCCGGAACAGGCATACGAAGCAGCTAGGCAGTTTGGGAGGTTTACGGCAGCATTCCATGGATTTGATCATGGCTTATTGAAGCCCGTCCTGCCGGATTTTCACAATCTAAGGTTGCGTTTTGATCAATTCCATCATGCACTAAAGTCAGGCAATCCGGAAAGAATCGAATCTTCGAAGGAAATTATCGATCAATTGCTTCAGAAGAATCGATTGGTAGATATCCACGATCGGATGGTTGCATCCGAACAGTTCAGAGTGCGCGTTATGCACCACGATGCCAAGATCAGCAATGTGCTTTTCGACAGAAATGACAAGGGTATATGCGTCATCGATCTGGATACCGTGATGGCCGGACGCATTTTCAGCGACTGGGGAGATATGGTGCGTACCTATGTATGTCCGGTGTCAGAAGAGGAAACCGAGTTGGACAGGATCACGATAAGAAAGGAATATCTTGAAGCTATTGAAAATGCCTATCTCGAGGAACTCGGCGATGTCATGACTGAGTCGAANAAAATCCCTGAGGATTTCAGGAATGATATTGATATACATGCAGTCATTGAGATTCTTGTCGGATCACCTTCAGAATGATGTTTATTACGGTGCTGCTTATCCGGGTCACAATTTTAACCGCGCAGTCAATCAATTCATGCTGCTGACTGCATTGGAAAATTCAGGCGATTCAACTGAGTGGCTCTAAATTTGTTTGACAAGGATGAAGAAAGAAGCATTCAGGGAAATATCTCCTTCTATTCCGAGAGAACCCGGAGTCTACAGGTTTATGGACAAGGATGACAACATCATTTATGTCGGCAAGGCTAAAAATCTGAAAAACAGACTTACCTCCTATTTCAATTCCACCAATAAAGCCGGAAAGACGCGGATCATGGTAGATCATGCGGACCATCTGGAATATACGGTTGTCGAGACNGGGCGCGATGCATTGCTGCTGGAGGCCACGTTTATCAAGAAGTTTCAACCACGGTACAATGTCATGCTCAAGGATGGCAAGAGCTACGCCTATATATGTATCAGGAAAGAGCCTTTTCCGAGGGTTTTCTTTACCCGAAAGGTGATTAAGGACGGTTCGACCTATTTCGGGCCATTTACTTCCAAATTTAGGGTACAGCAGATTCTGGACCTGATCAAGAACCTGTTTCCACTGCGTACATGCAATCTCAACCTGACTCCCGAAAATATCAGGAAAGGAAAATTCAAGGTTTGTCTGGAATATCATTTGAAAAACTGTATGGGACCTTGTGAAGGATTGGAAAGTGAAGAGGCATACAATGCCAAGATTGACCAGATTAAAAACATCATGCGCGGCAATTTTGCACCGGTAAAGGCGTATCTGAGGGAACAGATGGATGCATTTGCTGAAAACCTGGAATTTGAGCGTGCTGCTGAGATGAAAAACAAACTATCGCTGTTTGAAGACTATCAGGCTAAGTCCATGGTAGTCAGTACAACCATCAGGGACGTAGATGTCTTTGCCTATCATGCCGAGGAAAATGAGTTTTATATCAATTATATCAAAGTGGTCAACGGCATGATGATCAATACATTTCTCCAGGAAGGTATTCGTAATCTGGATGATGACGCATTCAATTTTTCCTATGGTATCCGGCAGCTAAGGGAAAGATTTAACAGTATCGCTCCGGAGGTCTTGGTCAATATGGAAGGTGTGATTCTCGATGAAAAAGAGCTGAAAGTGCAGATACCAAGCATAGGCGATAAGCGCAAACTGATGGAGATGGCCGAGAAGAACATCCATTTCTACTTGCTTCAGAAACGAAAGGAATCCATCAATGCGCCCCGTGTTACTCCCACTCAGCGAATTATGGAGACCCTTCAGAAGGATCTCAATATGGACAGGCTGCCCAATCACATTGAATGCTTCGATAACAGTAATATTCAGGGTACCAATCCTGTCTCCAGCTGCGTGGTATTTAAAAATGCCAAACCTGCCAAGAGTGAATACCGCAAGTTCAATGTTAAGACAGTCGATGGCCCCAATGACTTCGCGACGATGGAGGAAGTAGTGACCCGAAGATATACAAGGCTTCTTGAAGAAGGGCAACCATTGCCTGATCTCATCATCATCGATGGTGGCAAAGGCCAGTTGGGGGTGGCTGCGGAGGTACTTACCAAATTAGGCATCTTAGGTAAGGTTACGCTGATCGGAATAGCGAAGAGGCTGGAAGAAATATATTTTCCGGGTGATTCCCTGCCATTGTACATCAATAAGAAATCCGAATCACTCAAGCTCATCCAGCATCTGAGAAATGAGGCCCATCGGTTTGCCATAACTTTCCACCGCAAGAAACGGTCGATGAATTTTACAGTATCTGAATTGACCCAAATCGATGGCATCGGAAAGGCCACAGCTGAAAAACTGTTGCAACACTTCAAAAGCGTCAAGCGAATTGCAGCTGCCTCTCCGGAAGAACTGGCTGGTGTCACCGGGAANAGGGCAGCCAGTATAGTTTTCAAATACTATAACCGGGCTGAAGAAGAAGGAGAAGAAGAAGTGCCGGAAGTCGGGTAATGATGAGTTATAATCTAAAAATTCAATTGAGTGATGAGCGTTGAAGAAAAGATTTGAAAACAGCCGGTGAAAAATCTAAAAAATATTGTTGGAAAAAGTGACCCAAAGGATTGCCGACGTCCTATATATGTATGAAAAAAGGAAAATCATTCTCTCCTGAAAAAATAATGCCTCAAATCTTTGTTTAAAGGTGTAGGAATGATTTACTTTGCATCTTTATTTAATAAATCTAACTTAAACAAACGTAAAATGTCACAAAGTATTGAAGAAAAAGTCAGAAAAATCATTGTTGAAAGACTTGGTGTTGATGAGTCTGAAGTAACTCTGGAAGCAAGCTTTACCAACGATCTTGGCGCAGATTCTTTAGATACAGTTGAGTTAATTATGGAGCTGGAAAAGGAATTTAATATCTCCATTCCTGACGAGCAGGCTGAGCAAATTCAAACTGTAGGGGATGCTGTGTCTTACCTCGAGTCACAGATCAACGCTTAAATCTTAATATAGAGAAAAAGAAAGGCTGTCCGATCGGGCAGCCTTTTGTTTTTATAATGATTTAATCAACATAAAACTTCAAAATAGCTTTGACCACGCATACCTGATCAAAAGAATCAAACCCAGAANAATTAATATAAACATCCAGAGCGGTACGAAAGTGATCGAATATATCCTCACCCTGTCTCCCAGCCATAATAACATCAGCACAGCAAAAATGATGGTGATCAGCTGACTAAGCTTATCAAAGCCTGGAATTGACTCAAAAGCCACATTCCTCCGTACCAGCCATAGTGTCAGGACCATAGACAATATCGGCATGACCTGGGTGAATATATCCATGGCAAATACATCCTGGCGTTGAAACACAAAAAGGTAGAGATTGAAGGCGACGGCCGACACACCGGGGATGCATACGGAGTAAATCAGGATGCTGTAGATATATTTCCAGGGACTGATGTGTCCTTTGTCCCTGGAAATAAACCACATCAAAGCTGCTCCAACCGGCATCAGTAAGAAAAAGCAGATGATATACTTCGGATCGCGACCTATCCAATCAATAAATTCTCCAAGAGTCATAACTAGCTTATTAATAGGGTTATATAAATTAGTTTTATTATTATAAATCAATATTCAATGAAATAGGGCAGTGGTCACTCCCCATTACCTGGTCGTGAATGGTACACTCAGTAATCTTTGAATCTATGTCTTTGTCCACCAAAAAATAATCTATACGCCAGCCCATATTCTTGGCTCTGGCTCCAAACCGCATACTCCAGAAGGTATATTGTATCTTTTCCGGATAAAGCTTGCGGAAGGCATCAGAAAACCCTGCGTTGAGGATCAGGTCCATGCCGTCAATCTCTACCTGGGTATAACCACTGGTTTTGTTATAGTTTTCTTTCGGGCGTGCCAAATCGATTTGGGTGTGTGCGACGTTGAAATCACCGGTCACCACCACCGGCTTATGCCTCCTAAGAGCGGCGAGAAAGGATGAGAAGGCATCGTCCCATTCAGCTCTGTATTCAAGCCGGACAAGCTGATCCCCACTGTTGGGGACATAGACATTGACCATGTAAAAGTTGTCGAATTCCAAGGTCAGCACCCGGCCTTCCATATCATGGACATCCACTCCAATGCCTTTTTGGAAGGAAAGGGGTTTTTGTTTTGTCAGGATGGCAACTCCGCTATAGCCTTTCTTTTCGGCAGAATTGGCATACAGATGATATCCCTGTACTTCTTCCAAAGCCTTTTCTACCTGATCTTCCTGAGCTTTGGTCTCCTGAAGACAAAAGATATCGGCATCA
The DNA here is from genome assembly GCA_013414645.1 of Candidatus Parvibacillus calidus. Lineage (GTDB taxonomy): Bacteria > Bacteroidota > Bacteroidia > Chitinophagales > Saprospiraceae > Parvibacillus > Parvibacillus calidus. The sequence goes on from CP058702.1 coordinate 874,412, forward strand.
AAGGCATTGAATTTTTCCAAAAACGACTTGCCCATTGAGGCGCGGATTCCGTTGACATTCCAGCTGTATATCTTCATATTCGATTGTATTGTTATGTAAATATGGTGAAAGTTGATGAAAATTGGGTAGTCAAAAATAGAAGTATCCGGATGAATATGCAATAGGCATCAAAGTGGTGATGGGGCCGGGCAACTTGTCCAAACCAATACATAAGCAACTATTGGAACCCTTCTTTACCTCGGTCATAAGGTAGAGTATATATGTAGAAAATCTTACCTGTTACAGGACCCTGAAAAATAAAAGATGGTTTGCTGAATCCGTTTATACAATGGATGATTTCACCGGCACAACAGGAATTATAAGACCAATATTCAAACGATTAACTAAGGATAAAAGGAATATCAGGTCAGAGAAGGAGAGACCTCAAATCCGGATTTCTGATAATATTTTGTGTGGTAGGTAATTTTATTTTGTCAGGTATGCCTTTTTATCGGGATAATGGGCGTTTTTTGTCAGTTTGTTCATTTAATCGATTGGTTTGTGTGCAACTTGTGTCTATGGTTATACTTTTTTAAAAATACATTTTCCCTCATTATTCTCAACATTATCTTAATTTCACCGATCAAATCAAAATTCTGATAAATATGTCATTGCCGAAGTTTAATTATACTGTCACAGATCGATTTCTTCATTATGTAACTATTGATACGCAGTCGGATCCGGGCAGCCCGACGACTCCAAGCACCCAGAAGCAAAAGGATCTCGGTAGGGTTTTGGTGAGTCAGTTGCTTGAAATGGGATTGACTGACGCTCACATGGATGAACACGGCTATGTATATGCAACTCTTCCATCCAATGTGGATCATGAAGTGCCTGTCATCTGTTTTTGTTCGCATATGGATACCAGTCCGGATTGTTCAGGGACTGACGTGAAGCCCATCATCCATAGAAATTTCGATGGCGGTAAGATTGTCCTGCCATTGGACAATAGTCAGGTAATCACCATCGATGGACATCCGGCTCTTGCAGACCAGATAGGTAATGACATCATTACTGCCAGTGGTGACACCCTGCTGGGTGCTGACAACAAGTCGGGAGTTGCAGAAATTATGGATGCTGTATTTCAGATGATTCAACATCCGGAAATCAAGCACGGCAAACTTAGAATCCTTTTTACACCGGATGAGGAGATCGGCAGGGGAGTGGATAAGGTCGATATGGTTAAATTGGCCGCAGACTTTGGTTACACGATGGATGGTGAGACTGTAGGCCATGTCGAAGACGAAAACTTCAATGCTAAAGCGGCCGTGGTAAAGATTACCGGAGTGGCGGCACATCCCGGTTTTGCAAAAGGTAAGATGGAGAATGCCATCAAGATTCAGAAGGACATCCTGGATGCTTTGCCCGCTCATACATTAAGCCCGGAAACCACAGAGAATAAGGAGCCATTTATCCATCCAACATCTGTCAAGGGCAATCTTGAGCAAGCTGAATTGTCATTCATCCTTCGCTCTTTTACCAATGATGAGATGAAGCAGCTGGAAGAATTGCTTCAGGCTATCTGCATCCGGGTCAACAAAGAATATCCCAGTTCACGGATCGACGTTACCATCACCGAGCAATACAAAAACATGAAGGTAGTGCTGGATCAGCATCCTGAGGTGGTGGAATATGCGGTTGAGGCAGTGAGGCGTGCGGGTGTGGAACCCCACAGGACATCCATCCGCGGTGGGACTGACGGATCGCGGCTTTCATTCATGGGGCTGCCCTGTCCGAATATCTTCGCAGGAGAACATGCATTTCACAGTAAGGTAGAGTGGGTCAGTGTTCAGGATATGGAACGTGCGGTGGATACCATCGTACACCTGGCAATGATTTGGGCTGAAAAGAAATAATGGGTTGGAATTATTGTATAGGGATGTCAGATGCCCTTTTTCTTCGCCTCATCCCATAAAGCATCCATTTCTTCAAGACTCATTTCTGCCAGTGGTCTGTCGGCATTGGCTTCGATGTATTCAAAACGACTTTTAAATTTGTTGTTGACTCGTTGGAGTGCTTGTTCGGGATCTATTTTGTTGAAGCGTGCGTAATTGATGAGAGAAAACAGGACGTCTCCCAACTCCTCCGTTTTGCGATCATAAGAGGCTGATTGGTCCTCCATCACTTCGTGCAATTCTTCCATTTCTTCCTTAACCTTGGCCCAGACATCTTCGGAAGTATTCCATTCAAAACCAACCTGGGCAGCCTTATCCTGCATTCTGTAAGCCTTGATTACTGCTGTAAGTGAACGTGGTACACCTCCCAATACGGATTTCTTTCCTTCACTGAGCTTTATTTTCTCCCAATTCTGTTTTACGGCAGCTTCATCTTCGAGCTTCAGATCGCCATAAATATGGGNGTGCCGCCGCTTCAATTTTTCAATCTGTGCCTGAATCATAGCATCCAGGGTAAAATGGCCTTGCTCGGAGGCTATCTTCGAATAAAACAAGATGTGCAACAGGATGTCACCCAACTCCTCCTTGATATTCGCCCAGTCTTCCACTGCGAGGGCATCTACGAGCTCATATACTTCCTCAACTGTCAGGTTATTGAGGGTGTGGATGGTCTGCTTCCGGTCCCATGGGCATTCTGCACGCAAGGTGTCCATGACTTCGACAAGCCCCAGGAAAGCTTCGGATTGTTTTTCTCTGATTTCTTCCATCCCTTTAGGTTGTTTTTCGTTGATGTAAATTCCGGATTAGAATAAGTGACCCATCAGATCCTTTTNTACCCTTAAGTATTCGATATTTTGAGGTTCAGCGGGTATGATGAGTGGAATTCGTTTTACGATTTCTATTCCGGCATTGGTGAGATAATCCAGTTTGAGCGGGTTGTTGGTAATCAGGTTGAGGCGGGTGATGTCGAGTAGTTTTAGAATATTGACGCCGGCCTGGTAATCCCTTTCGTCCCCTTTGAAACCTAAGTGGAGATTGGCGTCCAGAGTATTGAGGCCTTTGTCCTGTAGCTGGTAAGCCTTGATCTTGTTGATAAGGCCGATACCTCTACCTTCCTGACGAAGGTATATCACATGTCCTCCACGCTCAGCTATCATTTCTATGGCCCGGTGCAATTGTGGTCCACAATCGCACTNTTTGGAACCAAAAGCTTCGCCGGTGATACATTCCGAATGTATACGCACATAGGGAATATTGCCTTCAGCTAAAGGTTTACTCAGCACCAGATGGGGCATCTGCTCTTCCGGCTTCTCAGCAAAGGCTGTTATGGTAAATGTACCAAACTGTGTCGGCAGATTAGCTTGCGCTTGTATTGAAATCAATTTCTATCCATTATTAGACCGCAAATGTAAGAGACTTTTAAGGAAAAATGGTTTCTATGTCACATGATTTCCTTTGTGCATCTCCTCAATCATTCAAAAGCGATGCTTTTATGCCAAAGAAACAGATGGAGGAAATAATAGTTTTGGAATTTAGCCTGGCATTCGATACAATCATTCCATTTCGGTCAACTTAGTAGCGGATCGACTCAGGTAGCACAGTGTAATGTCTTACAATGGTGCCTGCATCTGATAGGTAAGCAGAAAATAGATTAGCTGATATTGTCGATGCTTGTGACTCCAGGATAGAATATTGCTTTGGGAAAACACCCATACAGACATTCTTTGACTCAATACATCCGGCAAGCGAAAAATACTCTCAAATCAATGTAATTATGAAAACGAAATTCATCCGGAAAAAGAAAAAATGTTAGTTTTGAAAACTGATTATTTTGCGACAAGTGCCAGATTAAATAGTAGCTATTACAAGCCAACGGGGTTTGTAGTGAGCCGGAAAGTATTTGAATAAACCATGAAAGTAAAATGATGAAACGAAAGCTACTTTTCTTCTTGTGCTTTAGTATGTCTTATTTAGTTGCTGCGCAGCAACATCCCAACATCATTTTAATATACGCTGACGACCTCGGCTACGGCGACCTTAGTTGTTATGGGGCCACTAAAATTCAAACTCCCCATATAGATAAACTGGCAAATCAAGGAATTCGTTTTACCAATGCCCATTCCACTTCGGCCACCTGTACACCTTCACGGTATGCGATGATGACGGGGCAATANCCCTGGCGTAATCAAGGCACTGGTATATTGCCTGGCGATGCAGCGTTGATCGTACCCACCGATAAAATCACATTGCCAAAAATTTTTAAACAAGCAGGTTATCAGACAGCTATTGTGGGCAAATGGCATTTAGGCCTGGGCAATGCTGTTGAAAAAAACTGGAACGCAGAAATTAAACCCGGCCCCAATGAAACCGGCTTCGATTATTCATTTATTTTTCCGGCAACAGCCGACCGGGTGCCATCGGTGTTTGTAGAAAATCATTATGTAATTGGATTAGATACTACCGACCCAATAGCCGTTGATTATAAAAATAAAATTGGCAATGATCCCACCGGAAAAGAAAATCCTGAACTATTAAAAATGCAGGCTTCGCCCCATCATGGCCATAACAATACAATCATAAACGGCATTGGACGCATTGGTTTTATGCGTGGTGGTCAAACAGCCCGTTGGACAGATGAAGAAATGCCCTTAACATTTTTGGAAAAAGCAAAATCATTTATTGATGCAAACAAACGAAAACATTTCTTTCTTTTTTATTCACTAACCGAGCCGCATGCGCCNCGGATGCCTTCTACTATGTTTAAGGGTAAAAGTGGTTTGGGTTTCAGGGGCGATGCTATTTTACAATTAGATTGGGCCGTAGGCGAAATAATGAAACAGATAAACGCATCAGGCATTGANAAAAATACCATCATCATTTTTAGCAGTGATAATGGACCGGTTTTGGATGATGGCTATGTTGATGGGGCCGTTACACAACTAAACGGCCATACCCCATCGGGGCCGTTGCGTGGCGGCAAGTACAGCGCTTTTGAATCAGGCACAAGGGTGCCGTTTATAGTACATTGGCCGGGCAAAGTGAAGCCAAAAGTTTCCGATGCATTGGTTTGCCAAATAGATTTGATGGCTTCCTTTGCTGAGATGCTGCGGCAAACCATTGCGCCAAAAGAGGCAAGCGACAGTGAAAATGTTTTGAAAGCTTTGCTGGGCAAATCCAACATCGGCCGCAGTGTATTGGTAAAACAAGGCGGTGCATTATCCATTACAAAAAATGATTGGAAATATATTGAACCCAACAATGGCCAAGCGGTTAATACGCTTACTAATATTCAACTGGGCAATTTACCAAAACCACAACTGTACAATCTGAAAACGGATATTGGCGAGCAAAATAACCTGGCAGATAAACATCCACAGATAGTGGAAGAACTGGCAGCGCTACTTGAAAAATAAAACAACAACACCAGGAATGAAGCAGGTTAATGCCATTCCGCTTTTGATCATTACCTGCATTGTCGCAGCCTGCAATTATGTTTCTGATAAAACGAATGGTGCAAAAAACAACAACGAAACAGCACATTATTGTATGAGCGTCCCACAGCGTTTTGCTGCAAGCGGCACCGATTCCATTATTGAAAATGGCGATACATCTCTCACCGGCATGGTACTTATTGCCGGCGGCATTTTTGAAATGGGCGGCGATAATGAACAGGCATCGCCTGATGAATATCCCAAACACAAAGTGCAGGTGGATAGNTTNTTTATGGACATTACAGAAGTAACCAATGCACAGTTTAAAAAATTTGTTGACGCTACCGGTTTCATTACCACAGCAGAACGTAAACCCGATTGGGAAGAACTNAANAAATCGGTGCCGCCTGGTACACCAAAACCACCCGACAGTGTGTTGGTGGCTGCATCATTGGTGTTTAAGCAGAGCAGTAGCGCTGTTAACTTAAATGATTATACGCAGTGGTGGAGCTGGGCGCCCGGCGCCGATTGGAAACATCCCGAAGGGCCTCATTCAACTATCCATGGAAAAGAAAATTACCCCGTGGTGCATGTAAGCTGGTTTGATGCAATGGCTTATTGCAAATGGTCGGGAAAGCGGCTGCCCACTGAAGCCGAATGGGAATATGCCGCAAGGGGAGGGTTGATAAATAATATTTATCCCTGGGGCAATGAGCATGTAAATAGTAACAAGCCAAAAGCAAATAGTTGGGAAGGAAAATTCCCTTATCTCAATGAACAAAAAGATGGTTTTGTAAAATATGCACCCGTAAAAACTTTTGATTGCAACCGCTATGGTTTGTTTGATATGGCCGGCAATGTGTGGGAATGGTGCAGCGACTGGTACGATTATAATTACTATCAAACACTGAAAGATAAAATAACACACAGTCCCATAGGCCCACCCAAAAGCCACGACCCCGATGAACCGCATACTCCCAAACGAAGTTTGCGTGGCGGTAGTTTTTTATGCAACGATAGTTATTGCAGCGGTTACCGGGTGGCAAGAAGGATGAAAAGCAGCCCCGATACAGGATTGGAGCAAACCGGTTTTAGGTGTGTGAAAGATACGAGACAGACAAACTAATTTATTGGTAAGTGGATAAAATTAGGTAAGATAATTTTTTTAGCCCAACTACAGCGCTACTATCAAACATCGATGCGTCGCATACTTGTACTGCTTTGACCGACAAAAGTCAGCCATCCATCCGGCAATAAAGATAAGAATCCACCTAAGAGAAATACAATCCTTCGTAAAGTCTTGCTGAATGGCAAATATTCAAAAGCCCGGCTGGCTATGTGATTTAGTTTGGAAGATTTTTGATGGGCTTTTGTGTATTCGGCTTAATGTTACAGGCAGTAGTTCTTTTCCCATTTGTACATTATAAAAATAAATGCCATAAGTGGAATGTTCTTGCTTAATGGTCCAAAAGGATGTGTCCAAAATTGCGGGGCCAGAACACACAAAATTAAAGTATAAATGATGATAAATATTAGCTGTAATAATAACGCATTTTGTCTAACCCTTTTAAATAAAATTGAAATCCCCAACAAAATATCAACAAAGCTACCTGCACAAATAAACCATCCTGCAAATTGATTTGTAACGTGAATTGTTGCCATTAAATGCAAACTTTGCTGCCACGATATAAGAGAAATAATTCCTGACCAAAGCCAAATGAAAGACAAGGCAAAAATGCCGAGCATTTTGAGTAAGGAGTGACTACCAACAAGATGATTTCGGTCAAGTAGCGTGGTCGCTTTTTCAAATTTAATTTCGTAGTCATCGGGTGATGTTGTCAGCAACATCGTAAACATATTCTTGTTAAAAATACCTATGCTTAGTTTAGGAAAGATTGAAAATAAGAAGGAAACAAGCGAAATAGGAATATTAACGTAATTTCCCTTTGTTTTACGCATTGCATTAAATATGTCTTTTTGAGTTTCCGGTTCAGAAAGTGCAAAAACTTGTTTAGGGCTATGGTAATAATCTTTACNAATCGTTTTAATGGTATCTGTAAGTTGAGAAATGTGTACTAAAGGCAAGTTTTTATTTCCTAAAATGGGAATTACAGGTAGCGTAGAAAGTTCTTTAANAAACTGTGTGCTTTGGGCATTTTTACCTAATACGATGCCCGGATAGATTACTTTTCCATCTGTATTGGAAAGGATAAAATCGTCCACTACTTTTTTAGAGCGTAGAAATTCTGTCTTGGGCTTGTCTTTTTCTGCACCAATGGCCGATATATTGATTATTTTAATTCTTTTTCTTTGGCAAACCTTAAAAAGCTCAAGCGGGGATTCTGTTTGTACTTTTTNGAAGTCTCCGTTGATAATACCTACGGCATTAATAACCAAATCTACACCTTCGAGAATAGGGTCAAAATCATTTTCTTTTAAAAAATCGACCTTACGCCAATCTTCAAACCCATCTATTTTGGTACGACCGCCAATAATAATATCGTATTCCTTGATTAAAGAATGGAAAATTGCGTTTCCGATAAACCCCGTCGCCCCGAGTATTAAAATTCTCATATCAAAAGAAAGGTTTATAGACCATTAGATAAAAGAGAAAAATAGAACCCAGAAATGCAGGTACACCTAAAAANNACCATTCTTTCATCATTTTATGGAATTGAGGCGTTATTTCATCTTGATTTTCCAATTGTTTTTTCATATTAATTTGAAGATAAACAGCCCGTACCCACAAACCAAAAATAATGATACTTGAAATAATCACCACAACAAACCATTTAGAGGATAAAATGCCCATAATATAGGAAAGCAAAATGCCTGTTATAAGTTGAATTGCAACAGATGGGGTGGTAAAAATATAATCTGCTACGATGACAAGTTTTAAAACTTCTTTTATGATTTTTGTTTGGGAAGAACGTTTGTAAATGAAGTATAAATAAAATGCACTTCCCAATCCTGTTCCGAACATTATGGTTGCACTAATAATGTGTATTAATTTTAATAATAGATATTCCATTTTGATTGTTTACTATTGCCTGTAACGGGCCGCGGCTTTGTGTTGTGCTTTTACACTCAAAATTATCCCGCATGACCGCAAAACCGCTGTTCAAGCGACACCTCCGGTAAAATCCCCCAAAGCAGAGATAGTACTCACCAGCCTCACTCGTTATTCTTTTTTATTCCATCAAAAATAAGTAATAGACATGAAAGGCAAGGAATTTTCAGCAAACAGATTGACAACCAATGCAGAAGATTGGGTCAAAAACTCATTCAAACCCTGACCATTTGAATATTCCGGACAAAGTCAGCCATCCATCCGGCAAAAAGATAGGAATGCAGCTAAGAGAAATACAGTCCTTCATCCGGTCACGCTAAATGTCATACTGAGCTTGTCGAAGCGCACTGAATATTCAAAAGCCCGGCTGGCTTTGTGATTTAGTTTGGAAGATTTTTGATGGGCTTTTGTGTATTCGGCTTAATGTTTAGCTGCTGACTTCATTAGTTTCATTGGGATATGTCTTGTTGTATTTACTTTTTTTCCATAGAATAATTGTCAGTAAAATTGCAAATATCCAAAGCAAAATAACTAAAATTATCATTGGGAAATTCGGTAGAGCTGTTGCAAATACGGAAATTGAAATATTATAAGAGGCGTGTAATATTATTGAAAGAAGAATGCTCCCATTTGTCGCATTGTATAAAAACGAATATAGCACAGACAAAGGGATTACGAGTAATAGATATTGAAAAAGATAGACTGCTGCAAATGAAATTCCTTCTGAAAAAGTTGATGTAAACACTGTTTGCCAAAATAGTGTACCTGTGTGCCAGAAAGCCCATAATAAAGCAACGAACAAACTTGAAACTAAAAAGTTGTATGGTTTGTTCTGAAATTTATTTAAAGCAAATCCACGCCAGCCTATTTCCTCCGAAAGTCCGCCATTGGTTAAGGCTAATACTAAAAAGACAAGTCCTGTTGCAAAAGTCCCTGTGTGCATAAAGGATACTAATTGAGTAATAAGTCCCATTGAAGGAGTAAAAGCTTTCGTACGATTAATAAAGTTGGTATCCCATTGACTCAATAGCGAAAAGTCGTAGGTTGTATTTAAAAATAAAATATCAATTCCAATCGATGCTAAAATAAAAATTGGAGTAACCACTATAGCAAAGAAATACCATTTAATACTTGTCTTCCATATCAGAAGGCGTTTAAGTAAACTTATAGTGTTAGTCTTTCCATAAATTAATGCAGTAATAATTATTGCAGAAAGTGATGGTCCAAATTCTGCCAGCCAGATAATTTCGGATGGAATATTTAGCCTCAACAATCCTGCTTTTGAAGCAGCATAAGGAATCCAGCCTGCCCACGAGATTAGAACAGCTAAAGTGAAAAATGTAATAACGGGATATTTTCGAACTATTGACTTCATAAACTTCTATATCTTATGTCAAATTAAACATTAATCATTTAGTTAATAATATTTTCGTGGAGCAGTCTGTCATTTAAGCTTGCAGCTAACGGTTTGCAGCTACCCGAAGGGCGGGACTTTTACTACAAAACTTGATTTGAANAACTAATGTTTGATTAACCACAAAACTGTCCTTGGAACACGAAACCCCGCCTTTTGGGTAGGTGCTGTTAGTAGCTGGGCAATTTTAATATTTGTTGGGTCATTGGTTCTATTAATTATCATTGTTATTTTATCGTGTAACTCACATTGCGTCCGCTTCCTTGTTTTTCAATTAATCCTTTGTTGAGCAACTCTGACAAAATACGTTTTACGGTTGGTGCAGGTATCGCTAACTTTTCGGCAATTTTTCCCGACTGGATGTTCGGACGGTTTTGAATAATAGAATAAATTGATTTTTCTTTGGGCGAAAGCTGTGTTTCCATTCCACTTTNTTGCAATTTCGTCAGCAATTGCGATTGGATATTTGACAAGCAATTCAAAAAGAACTGTATCCAAACGGTTACATCTTCGTGTGGGCGTTGTGCCTGACAACTTCTAAGCACCTGATAATATTCGTTTTTTCGGTTTTCTATTTCGTGTTCAAAACTCACGTATTGTATCCATTTATATCCGTTTTTGAGTAGCAAAAGTGTTGAAATCAAACGGCTTAACCTGCCGTTTCCGTCTTGAAATGGGTGAACGCTCAAAANATCATAGACAAAAGACGCTACTTTGATTAATGTGTGTACTTCCGTTTCGGAATTATACCAATTGAGCAAAGCCCTTATGGCATCTTCAGTGGCAAATCCCGCTTCGGTGGTTTGAAAAATGATTTGTTGTGTGCCGTCAGGAAATGAGGCTTCAACCGCATTACTTTGCAGCTTATAATTGCCTTTATGCCATTCGTCTTTGGCACTGTATTTCATCAAACTATTATGTAAACTTTTGATATGGCTTTCGGTAACGCTTATGTTTTCATAAGATTCCGAAATCAAGTCCAGTACTTCAAAATAACCGACTACTTCCTGCGAGTCTCTGTCAGTAAGTTTGGTAATATCAATTTNTTGAAGCAATAAATCAACTTCTTCATCGCTCATTCTGTTGCCTTCAATACGGTTTGAAGCCCCTACGCTTCGCACTGTAGCAATGCTTTTCAACTCTTTAAGGTTTTGTCCTTCTCTGCGTTCAATAGCTGTCCAATTTGCATCAAAACGGTCTATTCCACTGATTAAGTTAATCAGCTTCCAATCAATTTTCAGTTTAAAATTATATACTTCGTTGTCCATTTTGATACGATTTGATACGCAAAGATACGATTAAGATTTGAAACCGCAAATAATAAATGATACGTTTTGATACGTTTATATTTGATTATGATACGAAAAATGTCATTGTTTTCAGTCGTGCGGTTGTCGTGTTATTGGTTCGTCACTCCTTGCTACTAACTCAAAGGAATATTGATACCCTTCTCTTTTCAACCCTAAAAAGTGATGCACGTCAAGTATCAATATTTCAAGTTGGACGAGGCGGTCATGCTTATGTGGAGAATCAATTTTCCTTTGTCTTTATTTTGATGATAAATATAAGGCTTTCATTTAGATTATGGTAATTTATCCGGGGTGACGATCATTTTATACTTAAATAGGATTAATAGTTGGGTTTGGTCAATATGATGTACCGAGAGCCTTTGAAGTATTGGATACTCCGGTATAATGTAAGCCACCCCGGGGAGTTGGATTCCGAACAAAGTGTCCTCCATACAGGGCGGCATTGCCATACTTTCCATTCCGGAAGACAAGTGCTATCTTCCTACATTGACCAACAAAAGTCAGCCATCCATCCGCCAAAAAGATAGCAATCCACCTAAGAGAAATACAGTCCTTCATCAGGTCTCGCTGAATGGCAAATATTCAAAAGCCGGGCTGGCTTTGTGATTTAGTTTGGAAGTTTTGTGGTGGGTTTTTGTATATTCGGCTTAATGTTAGTGGCTATGGCATTCTTGGTCGTCTGTTGTTTTCGGGTTGCATGTTGGCTAAGAAAATTAAGAAAAGTGAAAGGGAGATTTTTATCAGGTTGGGAGAGGCAAGCTCATTACGCATTTTTGTCGGTTTTGTGCGGTTGCCAAAATGCTTAGTGTGCTTGCCTTAGCGTAGGTCTAATTGTCTATCTTAAAAAATGTTTAGATACAATTTACATTTTGTCTGATAATTTTAAATCCTGATTATTAAGAACGCCTGTTTTCACCACGGAAAACTATCCGGGTCATTTTTTCATACGTTCTTTCATTGCGATTGATGCCATTGATGATGGACATGTCTACAGCAGAAAGTTCAAAATCAAAAATGTTGAAATCTTCTTTCATATGCTCCACATTGGTAGATCGGGTTACGGTTAATAATCCGCGTTGGATATCCCATCTCAAAATAATCGTAAGCAACCGTCTAACTACATCTTTTTCAACTCATTGGTGGTCATACCTTAGTGGAAAAATAATAACCATGACTAAGTATGAAAAGATGGCGGATCGATTTGTGAAGTCCGGTCTTGATAAGGATGTTTTTGCGCGAAAAGCAGGGGTAAAAGGATCAACACTACGATACTATTTACGACGGGCCAAGGAGATAAGGGCATCTAAGGATGATAGTGAAGAATCTTCCGAACCTGAATTTATGGCTATAGATCTTGGTGCGTCAACGCATGTCGATCGCGAGATAACCATCACCATGCCCGGAGGTCTAATCATCCGGGTTCCGATATGTTAGGACTAAGTCAACATCAGCGGTATTATCTAAGAACAAGATATACTGACATGCGAAAAGGATTTGACGGGTTGAGCGGTCTGGTACATGACAAGATGGATATGAATCCAATGGATGGGAGTGTATATCTGTTTATCAATAGGCAACGCAACAGGATGAAGATGCTTGTCTGGGAGATGGGTGGTTTTGTGCTATACTACAAAAGGCTGGAACAAGGTACTTTTGAACTGCCCAGTCAAGGAACAAAAAAGATACCTTGACCTTGGATTGGGAGTTGTTGGTACTGATGATTCAGGGTATAAAAACAGATAAAATAATACGAAAAAAGATACAAAAAGTATGAAAAGTGGCGTCATTGTTGTATCTTTAAGACATGACAGACGCTCAGACAATAGAACAACTGACGGCAGAAAACAAACTTTTGCTTGAACAAAACAGCACATTGAAGCATGAACCGATACACTCAAGCGACTGATATTCGGAAGCAGGTCAGAGCGCTTCAAACCGGTGATGTATAATCCGGATCAATTAAGCCTTTTGAGCCGGAACAGCAGCCTGAGCCTGTTGAAATTCCCAAGGAAAAGATTACCTATGAGCGTAAGAAGAAGCATCCCGGACGTAATGCTATACCGGACCACCTTCCTGTAAGAGAGGAGATCATTGAGCCGGATATAGATACTGCCGGCATGGTTAAAATAGGAGAAGAGATTACCGAGACACTGGAATATACACCTGCATCATTGGTAAGACACCGGATCATCCGTCCTAAGTACGTTCATAAGGAGACATCAGAAATACATATAGCCACCCTTCCGGAAAGACCCTTGCCTAAGGCCATAGCAGAGGCGACCTTGTTGGCGCATATCCTTGTCAGTAAGTACATAGACCATCTGCCACTGTATCGCCAGACAAAGATATTTTCCAGAGACTTCGGTTACATAGTGGCACAAAGCACCGTAGTAGATTGGGTGGCACGTGTATGTGAGTTGTTGATGCCGCTATATGAAGCATTGGGTCGCTCTGTATTAGAGAGCAGTTATATCCAGGTAGATGAGAGTCCGATAAAGGTGCTTGCACAGAAAGAAGAAACAGGAAAATCACCACCCAAGAATATCTTCCAGGGATATATGTGGGTATATCATGCACCCCGATCAGAACAAGTATGGTTTAACTATCGTAAAGGCCGAGGGATGAATGGTCCTAAAGAAGTGCTGTGCGACTATGTCGGACACCTGCAGTGTGATGGCTATACGGTATATGATGACATCGCTGCGAAGCGGGATGAGATCACGTTACTGGGGTGTCTGGTACATGCCAGGAGATATTTTGATCAGGCCAGGGATAGCGACGATGAACGAAGTGCTTATGCACTCAGTTTGTTTGGAGAGATATATCGCCATGAAAGAGAGCTGAAGGAGAAGCCTACACTGGAAGAGCGTCAACAGATCAGAACCCGACACACGATGCCATTGCTTAACACTTTGTATCAGTGGGCAAGATATGAGTATGACAAGGTGCTTCCTAAAAGCCCTATAGCCAAGGCCATGAGCTATCTGCACCGTCAGTGGCCTAAGATAGAACGTGCTGCACAAGATGCACGATTTGAGCTGGACAATAACCTGATAGAAAACAAGATCCGTCCACTGGCACTGGGCAGGAAGAATTATTTATTTGCAGGGAGTCATGATGGAGCCGTCAGAGCAGCAATGATGTATTCGTTTTTNGGTACGTGCAAAGCAAAAGGAATCAACCCCTATGAATGGCTCGTAGATACACTCAATAAAATCCCATCTCACCCTATCAACCGAATACATGAGCTGCTCCCGGGTTATATACAGGCAAATGACGTGTAGTTGCTCGGTCGGTTACAAATAATCTGAGCCACACTTTTGTTATACTTTTTAGCCAATTCCATTAAAACAGGGTTGTCCAAGTCTTTCCCCGCTCCTAATGGCGACCAGCATTGCACCGGAATTTCTCTGTACAGGGTCCTCCTGCATTTTCCATATTGGAGAAAGTAGGATGAATTTCAATTTGATTGATTACAGGTTTAATTTTCGCATACTTCAACAGATCGTCAATATGATGCGGATTGAAATTGCTCAACCCAATAGATTTTATCAAACCTTTATTGACATAATCTTCCATGATGCCCCAGGTTTCCTGAATATGTTCTTTAACCGGCCAGTGGATAAGCATTAAATCAATATACTCACTACCTAATTTTTCCAAACTTGTATCAATCGACTGTTTTACGGTTCTGTTACGCATTACATCCGGACCAATTTTGGTGGTCAGAAAAATATCTTGCCTTGCGATACCACTGTCTTTAATTCCTTTACCAACACCGGCTTCATTTTGATACCCTTGTGCGGTATCAATCAATCTGAACCCAACTTCAATGGCTTCACGAACATATTGTTCAGGCTTGTCGGTTAATGTCCAGGTACCAAAACCTAATTGAGGAATCATAGCACCATTGTTTAATTTTATCGTTGGAACATCTTTACTTGAAGTAGCATTATTTTGTTTTCCCGATAGCAACTCAGAGGCATGGGCAACTCCACCCAAAGCCATAAAACCGGCAATACCTAGTGACGATTTTAAAATTCATTTCTTTTCATGATTTATTTCTTACAGATGATATCGTGTTCTACTTTTTATTACGAGAATTCATCAGGTTCATATCAAAAATCTCCGGGTCGGTACCTCCTCGTTCCTGAGGTGTAATGGAATTCAAGACCGACATATCAGCTTCCGATAATTCAAAATCGAATATTTCCATATTGCTTTTTATCCTGTTTGCCTGAACGGATTTGGGGATAACCACCACACCGTTTTGATAATGCCATCTGANAGCTACCTGAGCAGCGGTTTTATTCAATTNTTTAGCGAGTGTAACGATGATTGGGTCCTGCAAAAGATATCTTTCCGGATTGCCGTTTTTGGGATGGTTAATAAAAATCCCACCTATGGGCGACCATGCCTGGGTAACTATACCGTGTTGTTTGTTGAACACAATCATTTCCTTCTGAATGAACCAGGGATGAATCTCAATTTGATTTACAGCAGGTATGACCGATGTTTCTTTCATTAGATTTTCGAGATGACGATTGCTAAAATTAGAAACTCCAATAGCTTTGATTCTGCCCTCGGCCAAAAGGCGTTCCATTATTTTGTACGATTCAACAGTTTCTTTAAAGTTGGATGGAGTGGGATAATGAAGCAGATACAAGTCAATATAATCGGTGCNCAAAATTTTCAAGACTTTTTCAAATGCCTTTAGCGTTTTAGCGCTTCCGTAATCGGCTATCCACAGTTTAGTGGTTAGAAACAAATCTGATCGGGGAATTCCGCTTTGTCTAATCCCTTCGCCCACCTGAACTTCATTGTTGTAATAGGCTCCGGTATCTATCAGCCTATATCCATTTTCAATTGCTTTTCTTACCGAATCTGNTTGTTTTTCCTGAGTTTTATAAGTGCCAAATCCAAGAGCCGGAATGTTTACTCCGTTATTTAGCGTAAACATGGGGATTTCTCCCGGAAGCTTATTTTTATTAAGTATAGCTGCTCTTGTTAGATACGGAACCAACAATGCGCCTGCGGCCCAAGTGCCGATGTGGTGATGAATTTTCTCCTATTAAGTCCCATACTTTCTCTTTTTTAAATTCCTTAATCTCAATTTATGTTTATTGCTTTATGTTTTGATAAGTCAGCATCACACCATCGTACCCCAATTTTTCTACAGCCTTCAACGCATACTGTTTGGTAATTCGGCTGTTATCAAAGGTTTCGGCAAAGGTTTGTTCTTTACTTCCGTCAATAAAAGGGGCAATGACGATTTTGATTTCATCCACCAAATCGGCTTTGAGGAAATTAGCATTAATGGTAGCTCCACCTACAATCGCGAAGTTTTTAATATCAAAGAGGTGGTACAATTTATCCAAGGCCACTTCCAAATCGATGCTTTCGTCACCGGCAAAAATGTATGAGATGTTCTTTTCCCTTAGATAAGCCAGGTATTCGGGACTTGCACTTTGGGTGGTTACTACCAACACATCATTCTTTACTTTATCAGGAAAACNCAGTGTACGTTCTTTCCAAAATACTTTTCCTTTCGTATCGAAGGACACGATGTAGATATTTTCTCCTTTGTTGACATAATCCTCAAAATCGACAGAGACATCTTTGTACTGAGACAAATCCACGGTTTCGTCGCTGAAATATTTCTTGTGGGTGGTGCTTCCATTTCCCCAGGCCTGATTACCTTCCAGCTTCATCAATTCAAAATAATCGCCCAGTTCATCATTATGATCGTGAATAAAATCGCCTTCAATTTTTCCGTCTATGGAAGTGAACATCGTTAATAGAATTTTTGGTCTGTTCATCGTTTCATTATTTATTGAATACAAAGGTACCCTTCAGGGGCTATATGAATTTATACGGATTACTGCTCTTTGTACCAGTTTTACTGTTTCTGTTTCACAGGTTAAATTGGTTAATCTTTCCAGGTTATAATATTTTTTCCTTTTTAACTCCTATAAAAATCACTAAAGCAGACAAGCTTATAAACAGCGCAATAATCCAGGTCATGGTCCAGGGGTTGCCATTATGGGACGCAAAAAGAGCGAGTAGGATCGATGAGATGACCCCACTTCCATATTGCAGTGATCCCAATAAAGCAGCTCCTGAACCCGCCATTTTTGGCACCTTGTCCAAAGCAGCAGCATTGGTACAGGCAGCAATAATTCCGTTAGTGCTAAAGATGATAAATACCGGAATCATAATTCCTAAAATCCCAAACCATTCCAGCTTTACAAAAACTAATAAAGCCAATGCAGCCATAGTCGCAATTGCTGTGGCAGATTTCAAAAGAAAATCCAGACTGTATTTTCTGACTAATTTCCGGTTCAACATGCTCAGACCGGCAATTCCTAACATATTAACTCCGAATAAGTAGCCGTAATTTTCAGGTTTTACTCCAAAATATTGAATGTACACCAATGGAGAACCGGCAATAAATGCATAGGCACCCACATAAAAGAAGGTAACACAGAGCGTGTAAACCATAAATTGTCGGTTTTTGAGCAACAATCTGTATTTAGCAAAAGCCAGTTTCAGGCTACCTTTATTTTNTCGTTCATCTGTTAAGGTCTCGGGAAGTGTGGAAATGGAAAACAATAATAGAATTCCAATAATTTCCAAGAGCCAAAATATGCTGTGCCAACTGCTCAATATTAAAATTTTTCCACCAATCAAAGGTCCTGCAATGGGTGCAATGGCCATTACCACCATCAGGGTGGAGAGCATTTCTGCTGCTTTGGTTTGTCCATACATATCCCGAATCATGGCACGAGAAAGCATGGGACCTGTACAGGCTCCAAAAGCCTGAATGACACGCCACACAATCATTTCAAACATAGTTTGTGACAAGGCACAGCCCACAGAACCCACAATAAATAAAGCCAAACCAATATACAATGGTCTCTTTCGTCCGTATTTATCACTAATGTACAANNAAATTTGTGCAACAGAAAACCCGATTAAAAACCCGGATATCGTCAGCTCTATATTTCCCTG
This sequence comes from Candidatus Parvibacillus calidus, assembly GCA_013414645.1. Taxonomy (GTDB): domain Bacteria; phylum Bacteroidota; class Bacteroidia; order Chitinophagales; family Saprospiraceae; genus Parvibacillus; species Parvibacillus calidus. Next base: position 892,582 of record CP058702.1, read on the forward strand.
TAAATCATGTTGCATGGTAGGCATTGCCGGCAGATAAATATCTACAGACAAAGAAGTCATCGCCATCAAAGCACTTAGAATGGTAATGATTAATACGCTCGATGTTTCTTTAAATGCTATACTTTGTACCTTGTTTTCCATTTTTATTTATTGATGGTACAAAGTTCCCTCTTTATTCACCCCAAAGCCTTACCCTGATTACAGCAATATTTATCAATTTTACAGAAAAATCAGGGTTTCATCTGTTGACGAAACCCTGATAAGCCTAATTTCTAAAAATTATTTAATTGGCACTAAAAACTTGCCCCATCAATTACATACCTGTATCGGGCTTCTTTATTCACCACTTTATCCCAGGCTTCATTCAACTGATTGGCTGAAATGATTTCTATCTGTGGATAAATTTTGTTTAAAGCACAATAGTCCATCACTTCCTGTGTTTCGGGGATTCCGCCAATGGTAGAACTATTGAAATTAACCCGGTTGTTCATCATCAATGAATTATTCAGTTCCAAAGCCCCGTTAATGGGTTGACCTACCTGAGTGAAATATCCATACGGTCTTACACAGGAAATATAATTGGCTAAATCATACGCATAGGGTATAGTGGAAATCATATAATCTAATTTCCCGTACCAGGGCTGCAGGTCTTCAATTTTGTTCACTACAATTACTTCCTTTGCTCCAAAAGCTTTGATATCATTCACTTTTGATGGAGATGTAGTAAATGCGTAAACTTCTGCACCTTTGGCAATGGCTAATTTTATAGCGATGTGTCCCAAACCTCCAATTCCGGCAACGCCTACTTTATCTCCTCTTTTCAAATTAGCTTTCATCAGAGGTGAATAGGTGGTGATGCCTGCACACAATAATGGTGCTGCGTATTTAAGGTCAATGTTTTCAGGGATTTTAATGGCAAAATGTTCAGTCACGACCAGGTTGTTGGAATAGCCACCTTGTGTAATCCCGGTTGGTGAAGTTTTGTCGGGTGCGCCATAAGTTAACACCCGGCCTCCCGGTGTTTCGCAATGATGCTCTTCACCGTTTTTGCAACTGTCGCAATGCATACAGCTATCTACCATACAACCCACACCGGCTTTGTCGCCTACTCTGAATTTTGTCACATTTTTACCTACAGCTGTTACTATTCCTGCTATTTCATGCCCCACTACCTGCGGATAAATTTGTTTGCCCCAATGCCCTCTGATGGTGTGAATATCCGAATGGCAAACTCCTGAATATTTAATCTCTATTAGTATATCATTGTCACCCACCGGTCGTCTTTCAAAGTTCCACGGCCTCAGTTCACTATGCTCGTCAAATCCGGCATAGCCTTTCGATTTTATATTACCCTTAATTTTTAAATTTGTAGTTTTTGATTGTGAAANAAGTTGAAATGGTGAAACCATCATCAATCCGGCACCGGCCAATGAGGTTTGCTGCAAGAATTTTCTTCTTGAAGATTGATTGTTTTCTGTATTACTTTCCATAGCAAATAATTTTATTACTTATCAATTTGACTTTCTGTAAATGCATCAGCACGATGTCCCACCAATTTTATTTTTGAAACTTCAGCGTTGAATACACTTAATTCACTTTCAGAAAAATGCACATTAACGGCTCCATTATTTTCGGAAAGATGATGAAACTGAGTAGTTCCCGGAATGGGGACAATCCATGGTTTTTGAGCCAAAGTCCAGGCAAGAGCCAATTGAGCAGGACTACAATCTTTTCTTTTTGCCCACAGTCTTATTAAATCCACCAAAGGTTCATTGGCTTTCAGAGCTTCTGTTTCGAACCTTGGAAGGGTAGCTCTTCTTTCCGGTTTCAAAAACCGTTGATATGCATTGATTTCACCTGTAAGAAATCCACGTCCTAACGGGCAATAGGGAACAAATCCGATTCCTAATTCTTCCAGCGTGGAAAAGATTTNTGTTTCAGGTTCCCGCCACCAAATGGCATATTCACTCTGAACAGCCGAAACGGGTTGAACAGCATGTGCTTTGCGAATAGATTGTGCGCTGGCTTCCGACATTCCGAAATGCAACACTTTACCTTCCTGAATTAGATCTTTAACAGTACCGGCTACTTCTTCCATCGGAATTTTAGGATCTACCCGGTGTTGATACAGCAAATCGATTCGATCAGTTCTTAGTCTTCTCAATGAACCCTCTACAGCTCTGCGGATGTGTTGAGGTTCGCTGTTCAAAGCTGAGGGCTGATTTTCCTCTACACCAAATCCAAATTTTGTAGCGATAACCACTTTATCTCTGAAAGGAGCAACTGCTTCAGCCAAATATTCCTCCGAGATATATGGCCCATAAACTTCTGCGGTATCAAAAAATGTTACGCCCTGGTCAAATGCTTCACGAATAAGTGTTACCGATGCTTTCCTGTCCCGAACACCACCTCCGTAATAACCTACAAACGGAAGGCAGCCTAATCCAATGGATGAAACCTCAAGTGAACCTAATTTTCTTTTTCNTGAATTGAATGTTGCATTTTCCATTTTGTTGGATGTATTTGTTTGAGAAAACAAGTTGAAAGATGGGGTTACTATCATTCCCGCCGCAGCCAGTGAGGCCTGTTGTAGGAATTTTCTTCGTGATTGGTTTTCCATTTTCAATGTTTTTATTATTCGTCGATACGCTTGATGATTTTCGCAGGAACTCCGCCCACAATAACATTATCCGGAACATTCTTCGTTACGACAGCTCCTGCAGCTACTATAGAATTTTCACCAACGGTAACACCGGGAAGAATGGTAACATTGGCTCCAATCCATGCGTTATTTTTGATGTGTACGGGTGCTGTCTGTAAAGCTTGTCGCTTATTGGGATTGATTGGATGACCTTCGGAAATCAGATTTACATTAGGGCCAATCAGCACATTATCTTCAATGGTTACGCCTCCCAAATCAAGGATAGTACAATTAAAATTGATAAAAACCTGTTTACCAATTTTGGTATTCTTTCCGTAATTAAAATAAATTGGAGTGAACGCAGTTGTACTTTCATCAATTGTGCTACCGGTAATTTGGCTCAATATATTCCGAATTTCTTTCGGATCTGATGAATTGTTGATCTGTACCAATAACTTTTTGACAGCAAATGAGGCTTCATGCAATTTATAAGCCTCAGGATCGCTATTCACAACAGTTTCACCTGCTTTTAATCGTTCAAATATATCCAACATACTTTTTTATTTTAACCACGTTATCTCATCATTCTCAATTTGGCAATATCCTCATCGGTTCGGTTTCCGTAAATTTTAATTTTTGAAAGTTCATTTTCAATTTTATTAAATTCATCATCAGAAAGTTGAACTTCAGTAGCTCCTAAATTCTCATCGATACGCTCCATTTTGCGTGATCCGGGAATGGGTACAATAAAATCCTNTTTATGCAGCATCCACGCCAATGAAATTTGTGCAGGTGTGGCTGCTTTTCTTTNGGCAAATTGTTTAATTAAATCCAGCAAGGGTTGATTGGCTTCAATATTCTTTTTGTCAAAACGGGTAATCACCCTGCGAACATCATCTCNCACATAATTATCAGTTGCGCTCACTTTACCCGATAAGAAACCACTTGCCAAAGGCGAAAACGGAACAAAACCAATATTTAGCTCTTCGCAAGTGGGAATCACATCTTTTTCAAACATGCGTTCCATCAAGGAATATTCACTCTGAATGGCCGTCAATGGTGTCACGGCATGGGCTTTCCTGATTTCCTGCTCTGTAGCCTGCGATTGTCCCCAACCCCGAATCTTTCCTTCTTTGATTAACTCACCAAAACACCAGGCAACGTCTTCAACGGGAATCGTTTTACTTACCCTGTGTTGGTAGTACAAATCAACATAATCGGTTCGCAATCTTTTCAACGATGCTTCCAAACGACTTTTAATTTGTTGGAACAAAGCATNTTTGGAATACTGTTCAAAACCATCATGAATATGCAGTTTGGTAGCAATGACAACTTTATCGCGAACTGATTGCAGTGCTTCGCCTACCAATTCTTCATTAGCTCCGGCACCATATCCTTCTGCCGTATCAAAAAAAGTACTGCCTTGTTCGTAAGCATATCGGATGAGCTGTAATGCTTCTTTCTTTTCAGGAACAGGACCATAACCATGGCTCAGCCCCATGGCTCCGTATCCCACAGCCGAAACTTGCAAATCTCTTAACTTTCTAGTTATCATCTGTTTACTTTTTATAGTTTTAATGATCAAATGGAATTCGCATAAAAATTATCAACGCTTTGGGTATAATTTAGCTCGCTAATTTTTATGCTCATTTCATACTCATTTGAAAATTTTATTTCAACTCGCTAAACCATTTTACAACTTCTGGATCGGTATGGTTTAAGAAACCGCTTGCATTGGTGTCTAGGGTTTTTATTGCTTCCATATCCTGATTGCTCAGCACAAAATCGAATACGTTGAAATTTTCTGATATTCGTTCTTTATGAACAGATTTTGGTATAACAACAATGTCTCGTTGAATCAACCAACGCAGCACAATTTGTGCAACAGTTTTATTGTGCTTCTTTGCTATATCAATCAGCAGCCTGTTATCAAAAACATTAAGTTTGCCCTGACCAAACGGTGCCCATGATTCGTGTTGCACCTTATTGTCACGCAAAAACTTATTATTTTCAATCTGCTGAANAAACGGATGGGTTTCTATTTGGTTGATGACAGGTTTCACTTCATTGTACAACATAAAATCCATCAAACGATCGGGACGAAAATTGCTTACACCAATCGCTCTGATTTTTCCTTCCTTGTACAACTCTTCCATAGCACGCCAGGAACCGTACACATCATTGAAAGGTTGGTGAATGAGATACAGGTCTAAATAATCCAATCCCAATTTCTTTAAGGAAGTTTCAAATGCTTNTTTGGCTTTTTCATAACCGGCATCCTGAATCCAAAGTTTGGTTGTGATGAACAATTCCTCTCTTGGAATTCCGCTTTCTTTGATGGCTTTACCTACTGCTTCTTCGTTGTGATAGGCTGCCGCGGTATCGATGGATCGATAACCAATTTCTAAGGCATCACGCACACTTCTTTCGCATTCCTGTAAATCGGTCATTTGGTACACTCCAAATCCTAATATCGGCATTTCTACGCCGTTGTTTAATGTTACATTTTTCATATTTTTATTTTAATTGTTTTGAATACTATTTATGGCATTAATTGCATAAGGAAAACCAATATACCCAATGCATTGCACCATAGCTGCTACTAATTCTTCTTTGGTATTTCCGGCTTTTAAAGCTCCTTTTGCATGCGCATTCAGCTGAAATTCTGCTCCCAAAGTTGCCACCACACAATACATTAATAATTCTCTGGTTTTGACATCTAAAACGCCCCGGGTATAGTAATCACCAAAATTGTGTTCGGTCAACAAACGGGGAACAATCTCATTGAAATTACCGGGTAGTGTCTTTCATCATTTTTTGATTTCATCGCCATACAAGGCGTCCTGAATGGCTTTCCCTTTTTCGGAACGGTTTTCTTCAGTTACTGTTCCCTGATTTTCCAAAGGAAGTTGAATTCCCCTTTCTTTAAATACTTCATTGATAATTCCCAAAGCATTTAATGTTTNTGGATAGCCGATATAAGGCGCACATTGATATACCGCTTCACGGATTTCACTCGGATTTACACCTACATTCAAAGCGGCTACTGTATGAGCTTTTAACTGGGGTAAAGTTTGTAGTGTTGTCAATGTAACCAGGGTAATCAATTCCCGTTTTTGATTGTCTAAAACTCCGGTATGAAACACATCTCCGAAAATAAATTTCTGTAAGATATTCATCAGTTCCGGATCGGTGCCTGTTCCCGTTAAAGCCTCTCCACCAAAAAGCTGATGGTAGGTTTCTTTAGTGGCTTCTATTCTGTTCATTTCTTTAGAATNTTTGTTGTTTGATTTGTGCAGTTGCAGTCATTGTTGCTGCAATCATTACACTCAATAATAATTTTCTCATTTTTCCTGATTTGCTGTTATAAATTCTTCATCGGTTACCGGTGTTAACCAGGTTACAAATTCATCTTTTTCAAAATTGGTAATCGCAATATGCGTCATAGCACTATTAGCTGAAGCTCCATGCCAGTGTTCTACATGCGGAGGTATGTTTATTACATCACCTTTTTNTATGATTTGTGCCGGTTTCCCTTTTTCCTGATAGAAGCCCTGACCATCGGTAACAATCAAAACCTGACCTCTTGGATGAGTATGCCAGTTGGCTCTTGCGCCGGGTTCAAATACCACATTGCCGATAGAAAAATGATTAATGCCATCATCGGCTAATAATGGGGTTACCCAAACTGTTCCTGTAAAATAATCAGCCGAACCTTGCTGACCCTTTGGGAAAATGTTGTTTTCTGAAATGGTTGTTTCCATGTTAATCATTTTTTCAGTTTTAGAATTACATGATAGAATAAAAATCATGCTTATGCAAAGTATCATGATGAATATGTATTTTCTCATGGCTTTTTTGTATTAAGTCTATGAAGCAAAGGTCAATATTATAGAAGTCAGTAACTGTATATGGTTTACTGAAGTTTGTAACTCATTTACTGAATTATATGCTGACAGCACTGCCATCCCTGATACTTTCATTTGCTTTTAAAATGAGGGTGTCATTTTCATGAAGTTCATTGCAGAAAATCTCTGTATTATCTTTAGATTCCAGCCCTGTTTCAACTGCCAACCAGGTTGCTATTCCGTTTATCACTCTAATCACATAGACACCTTCAGAGGTTGTCATCACTGCTGATTTAGGAATCACAAAAGTTGCCTGCCTGCTTGTAACAGAGAGGCTCACCTTACCTATCATCCCTGGTAACAATTTTGCATCAGCATTGTCCACATCCACTTCTACTTGTTCTGACCGCAAACGATTATCTAGTCTNNTTCCGGCCTTCCTGCTCACCTTGCCATGAAAGTTTTCACCTTTTAAAGAATTTACGGTAAAGCTTAGGTCATCACCAACGTGGAGGTATCCGGAGTATGCTTCAGGCACAGCAACATTTAGTCGTAATTTTGAAGATTCCTGAATTGTAATTATAGGCATATTGTTTCCGCCACCTACAAAAGCACCTACATTTACATTTCGGTTGGTAATAACACCATCAAAAGGTCTNNTTCTTATTTCAAGATAACTGCGCATATTATTGATCTCTTTATAACTCGCCTTTGCTGCTTCTACTTGAGCAAGATCAGCATTCCGTTTTGCAAAAGCTTGTTCCAAGTCATTGGCAGAGATAGTTCCTTCAACCTTGCTGGTTTCCAGTATTCTGTTGTAAGTGCTGTTGGACGCAATGAATACGGCTTCCTCAGATTTCATTCTAGATTGCGCTGCTGACAATTGGGCGCTCATCTCCGGCGCTTCCAGCAAAACAAGTAGTTGTCCGGCTTTAACCTTGGCACCAATATCAACTTTCATTTCTTTTACATAACTGCTGATTTTTGCATGAAGATCAGCCTGTCTGAATCCTATGAGTTCTGCAGGAAGTACTACATTAACAGNTAACCGAATCTTTTTAAGAGCAAAGGTTTCTGTCTGTTTTATTTCCTGCATAGCTTGATTTGCTTGCTCATTAGCCTTACTTTCACTACAGGAATAAAAAGTGAAGAGGCAATAATGATGGTTAATATCCAAATCGTTTTCATTTGCTTTAAATTTTATTTAGTGTTATCAAAATATTTACTCTTTTCGTCATCCGGATGTAAAGAGACAGACTGTGTAGAAGTCTTATTCTGTATCCAGGAGAAAATCAGTGGCAGAATAACCAACACGGCAAATGTTGAAAATATCAAACCACCAATAACTGCCCGTCCCAGCGGTGCTACCTGCTCACCACTTTCTCCATGCCCAATAGCCATGGGTAACATTCCCACTACCATCGCAATAGTCGTCATTATTATCGGACGGATCCTTATAGCTGCTGCCTGTTTTGCAGCTTCCAAAGCATTGCCTGTTTCTTTTCTGATTTGTTCAGCATTGGTAATGAGCAATACCGCATTGGCAATGGAAACACCTACCGACATAATAATACCCATATAGGATTGCAGATTTAAGGTAGAGCCAGTAAGCAATAACAACAATAATGATCCTAAGACCACAGCCGGTATGGCGGTGAGAATTACAAACGATACTTTAAAGGATTGAAAATTAGCCGAGAGCATCAGAAATATCACCACTATGGCTACAAACAATCCACCTTCCAAACTGGATAGGGTTTCATTTAAAACCGTTCCCAATCCTACCTGATCGATAAACATACCTCTTGGCAATTCACCTAAATCGCTTATTGCTTTTTGTGCATCTTTAGAAGCAGTCTTCAAATCGGTATGATCAATATTTGCTGTTACAGATAAGTAAGGCATTGTACCCATATTGTCGTTTTCTCCGTTGGTGGTGGTATTCGTAATATTCACCACATCACCTAAAATAGGTCTGGTGGCATTGCTCAACAATGGAATTTGCGTAATGTCATCAACTGACTTCATCTGATTGGTGGGAATCTGAACCTGTACATTATAGGTCTGACCAAAAGGTTCGTCCACCCACATATTTTGAGCAGTATATCGGGATGATGAAGTTGAAGCAACCAATGAGCGACTGATATCATTCATATCCACCCCCAACTGTGCTGCTTTGGTTCTGTCAATATCGATATTTAGAGCCGGATACTTGTACGATTGAGCAATCTGAACATCCCGCATGTATGAGATTTTNNTCAAGATTTTTACCAGACGTTCTGCATATTCCGCATTGTTCTTTTTGTTACCGCTGCTCACCTGAATTTCTATAGGTGTTGTGGAACCCTGACTTAAAATTCTGTCAGTAAGTTCTATCGGCTCAAACGAAAGTTTTAATTCCGGAATGTTTCTGTTGATGCGACTTCTCAATGAATCCTTGAATACATCCATATCGGCATGCAAGTCTTTCAAAGCCACTTGAAAAACAGCTTCATGAGATCCCGCCATAAACAAATAGATAGGTGATACCGAATACTGAGCCGGGTGCATGCCCACCATTGCGGATGTAATGCCGATATGCTCTTTTCCTGCAAAACCTTCTATTTCATCCAAAACACGTAAGGATAATTTTTCAGTCTGTTCCATTCGGGTACCTTCCGNGGCTCTTACTCTTAACTGGAATTGACTGGAGTTAACTTTNNTGAAAACATCTCGCCCTATAAAGCTAATCCCTAATAAAGCCAATAGTGTAATGCCCACCAGATAACCAATAGCAACAGGCTTTCTTACTTTGAGTAACCTGCTTTGAAATTTTAAAAATCCGTTCCTGAATTTTTCAAAACGACTTTCCTTAGGGGTTTCTTCTTTTTGATGCGCTTTCACTTTCATTATCCAGTTTGCCATCACAGGAACAAAAGTTTGGGATAAGATGAAAGAAGTAATCATGGCAAAACCAATAGCCAGCGACATAGGCAGGAATAATGCACCGGGTATTCCTTCCATCGTCAATGCCGGTACAAACACCGCTAGGATACACAAGAGGATCAGCAGTTTGGGTAATGCAATTTCCTTACAGGCATCCCAAATAGCCCTTGCTTTGGATTTACCCATATCCAGATGCTGGTGAATATTTTCTATGGTCACGGTACTTTCATCCACCAAAATACCGATGGACAATGCCAATCCGCTCAAAGTCATCAGGTTGATGGTTTGTCCGAATAATTGTAAAAAGATGACACTCGAAATCACTGAAATCGGAATGGTGAGTAAAACGATCAATGCTGCCCTGCGATCGCCTAAAAACAGGATGACCATCAAACCGGTGAGTATAGCTCCAATAGCTCCTTCAGTAAGCAAACTCTTTACTGAATTCATTACATATACCGACTGGTCAAACTCATAGGTTAATTTCACATCTGCAGGCAACATACTTTGAATACGAGGCAGGTTTGCTTTCAATTGTTTTACTACGTCCCAGGTAGAAGCATCTGCAGATTTGGCCACACTTAAATACACCGAGCGGTTTCCGTTTACCAAAGCATAGCCTTGTACCAAGTCGGCACCGTCTTTTACAGTGGCTATATCACCGATGGTGAGATTATTGACCCCACCTTTAAAAATAGGAATGGTCTCAAAATCTTTCACCTCCCTAACAGTATTATTGGTAGGTGTGATATAATTAAAGTTTCCAATTCGCGCGCCACCCGGAGGAGAAGTTCGGTTATTTATTTGAATAGCTTCAACTACCTGGTCAATGGTTAAACTGTGCTTTCGCAATTGGTCGGGATTCACATTAATTTCAATGGTTCTCGGACTACCGCCAAATGGAGGTGAAGAAAGCAAGCCCGGAATATTGGTAAAACTGGAACGAACCGTTGTATTTGCCAGTTCCTGCAACTCATTATTCGATTTTGTGTCGCTGCTTAAAACCAATTGACCAACGGGTAAAGAAGAAGCATCAAAACGAACAATAAAGGGAGGACTGGAACCCGGCGGAAAAGCCACCTGCATACGGTTGGAAAAAGCAGAAACTTCTGCCGCAGCTTGAGCCATATCTGTTCCTTCATAGAAGGTAAGTTTCATCAGCGTTAAGCCCTGAATGTTTTTGGTTTCAATGGACTTTAGTCCGTTTACCATAATGAAAACACCAACGTATTTCTTTCCGAAATAAGCTTCCATCTGATCGGGTGTATAACCACCAAACGGGTGAGCCAGATAGATTACCGGCAAGTTCATTTGGGGTAGAATATCAATCCTGGCATTGTTGACTGCTCTGATTCCGAAGAAGAACAGCGTAGCAACCAACACCATTATGCTTATGGGTTTTTGTAATGCAAAACGAATTAAATTCATAATTTTTCCTTAAAATTGATTGATAAATAAGCTAAAATCACCAACAGCCGCAGCTTTCATAAGGAGACTTTGCCATAAGTTAACAGTAACAATATCGGCATCGGTTTCTGCCCGATTCAGAGCGTATTGAGCCGTGATGACATCGGTAAGAGTGGTCAACCCATTATTGTACAATGTAAGTCTTTGGGTGTATGCTTGTTGTGCTGCCGCTACCTGAAACGGTGCTTNCCTATAATTTTCAATGGCATAACCAATCCTTGTATTGGCGGCATCTTCACGATTTCTCAATTCCATATCAATGACTTTGTACTCTTCTTCCAATCCATCGGTTATCAATTTTTGGGAAGCAATACTTTTATTGGCTCTGGCAATAGAGGTTAAATTCCAAACCACACCAATACNCAAAAGATAGTTCTGTCTGTTGGGGCTGATACCATCAAAATAATTATGGGTAAATGAGTTTTGGTTTACTGCATAATCCGAATTAAACCCTGAAGCCCTTGTTTGATAAACACCAAAAAGCTGGAAGGAGGGCATGTATTCCTTTCGATACAATTTTGTGGCTTGATTACTATAATCCATCCGACTTTTTAAGAATTTTCTTAAAGGATGATTTATGCTATCATTGGATACTGCTATCAGTTGCAATTGTTGAGGTTCTGCGGATAGAAAATTACTGTCCAACTCAATGGTTGATATTGCAGAGCCAAGTAGTTGCGCCAGCTCATTGTTTCTGGTTTTTACTTCGGTCAATGCTTGATTGAGTGTAATTTTTGCCCGTGATACTTCTGCTACAGCCATGGTAGAATCTACACCGGGCAGCATTCCTGTTTTTACACGTGTTGCGATATTATCCTTAAAAACTATTGCCCGTTCCAGATTTTTTTGTTGGGAGATTAACAAACGCTGACTCGCCAAAAGGTTTAGGTATGCCGAAGCTACTTTTACTTTATGTTCAAAAATTTCTTGTTCATAATCTTTGTTGAGTTGATTGGCTTCGGATTTAGCAAGCTCTATCCGTTGTTTATTTCTTCCAAAAGTGAAAAACTCCCAATTGATATTGGCCAAATACAGCCCTCCAAATGCGGCATCCCAGTTTTGTTCAGCCAATGAAGGTCCTGCTGAGGCTACTCCAAATCCGCCCAAGCCATAAGATGGGCCAAATTGCCCATTTATGGTACCGTAGGTTTGTTGTGCCGAAAGATTGAAATTGGGCAGATAATCCCTTTTTACTCTTTCTACCCTTTCTTGGGCTGCATCAGCATAATTACTTAATGCTTTGATATATCCATAATTGCTAACCGCCTGCTCTACGGCATCTTTCATCGATAAAGTCTGCGCATACAGGCCATTTCCTAACAATAGAAGAGCGATAATAAACAGGTGTTCTGATCTATATTTTCGTATTGTATTCATTAAAATTCTATTATTTATTTATAATTTTTTTCTGTTTTCAAATCAATGAAATCTACTTTGCAAATTTCGCCACATTCTCAATGGTTTTGATTATCCACAATACTGATGTTTGTATCAATTTTACTTAATATCAACAGCTTCTGTCTAAACTCTTCCAAACACCGGGAAATGGCTGTGTTCTCCGTAATTTTCGATGGTTTTGATGTTTTGCAATTCCAACATATCGCTTTCAGAAATCTCAAAATCCACAGCAGCATTGGCTTCCATGTGTTGCGGGTTAGCCGTTTTAGGTAGTGGAAGCAAACCGAGTTGCAAACAATAGCGAATGGCTAATTGGGAAACGGAAACTTTGTATTTTGCTGCCATCGCCTGCACTTGTTCGTTTTTAAACAACTCTCCATGACCGAATGGCGAATAGGCTTCTACCAAAATATTTTGCTCTTTACAAAAGTCAATCAGCTCTTTTGGGGTGTTGCTGATATGCGTCAAAATTTGGTTAACCATTGGTTTCAATGTAGCGTTATCCAATATGTTTTTCAAATCGACAATTTCAAAATTGGAAACACCGATAGCTTTGATTCTCCCTGCCTGATATGCTTCTTCCAAGGCTTTCCAAGCTGCAAGGTTTCCTTCAAAGTAAGGTTCGCTTTCCAGAAAATTTGCCCAGGGTTTCGGACTGTGGATTATCATCAGGTCAATGTATTCTAAATCTAATTTTTGCAGAGAACCTTCGATAGAAGCTACTGCTCCCTCATAAGATTTCACTTCTGAAGCGAGTTTGGTGGTAACCAAAATTTCATTTCTTGGAATACCTGAAGCTTTCACTCCTTTTCCAACCCCAATTTCATTGGCGTAAGCCTGAGCAGTATCGATGTGTCGGTAACCCATTTTTATGGCTTGCACAACAGCATCAACTACATTTTCATCAGAAATCATCCAGGTTCCTAAACCCAATTTGGGGATTTCTATACCATTGGATAGCTTATATTTTTCATTGAATATCATACTCTGTTATTTTTAAATTTTATTGTGGAATTATTCTTATCGTAGCAGCTTTTGCCCGGTCACCAATCATCGGCGACAAATACGGACTATTGCTGTATTTCTTTTTATAAGCCTCATCGATTCGTTTATTTATTTCTCCTTCAACCGGCTCAAACTGAACTTCATAAGTCTTACCGGCTGCAATAATGCGCCCTCTTTTCTGTATTAATGCCGCGTTAAACCATTGTGAATAGACTCCATTGTATGCTCTCACATACAAGTTGCCATCTACCACCACTTCCCAAATCCAGGTAGGTGTGCCGTAGATTTTACCATCTTCACGGAATGGGGAAATATGAAGATCGTCTGCTTGATCTATGCGTTTCAATTCTTCGCTTGAAAACTGTTTCGTTACTGTATTCATTTTATTTGTGTTTTGAAATTATTTTTGGGTAATGGCGATTTCCCGTGTGTTCCTTTTGAACTTTCACCCAAGTTTGCACCGATGTCGTGATTGGCAAAAAGCGCTCCTGTGGTTCGTGGACCTTCTACTTTAATTTCAGCAAAGCCATTTTCCATTCTTTGCAGATCTTCTGTTGAAAGACGAATCTTCAATGCATTGATGTTTTCATCAATATGTTTTGGATTAGAAGAACCCGGAATGGGNNCGACAATGGATGGATGCTTTGCCAACAACCACGCCAGAGCAACTTGTCCCGGTGTAGCATACACTTTTTGCCCAATTTCCTGAAGCAAACCAATCAGCTTCCAATTGTGTTTTTGTGCTTCGGTTGTAAATCTTGCCCGGTGCGCTCTTAAATCCAATTGCGCATCAAAAGGAGTGTTGGGAGTGATTGTTCCGGTTAGATAACCCGAACCCAACGGACTCCAGGCGACAAAACCAATTCCCAATTCCTGACACACCGGTAATACTTCATGCTCCGGGTCTCGTGTCCAGAATGAATACTCATTTTGTACCGCTGTTACCGGATGAACGGCATNGGCTCTGCGAATAGTGGCGCCGCCCACCTCTGACAATCCATAATGCAATACTTTTCCTTCCTGAATCATGTCTTTTATAACTCCAACAACATCCTCAATCGGCACATTCGGGTCAACACGGTGTTGATAATACAAATCGATATAATCGGTTTTCAATCGTTTCAAAGAATCTTCAGTCATTTTGCGGATATAATCCGGACGACTATTTAATCCGATATTTTTTCCGTTTTCATCATAACCATAACCAAATTTAGTTGCAATAACCACTTTGTCTCTGATAGGTGAAAGTGCCAGGCCTACCGATTCTTCATTGATGAAAGGACCGTAATTGATGGCTGTATCAANAAAGGTTACACCCTTCTCATAAGCCGAACGGATGACTTTTGCGGTTTCCTCATTGCTCAATCGTGGTGCATAGCCGTGTTGCATGCTCATGCATCCAAAACCCATAGCCGAAACTTCCAGCGATCCTAATTTTCGGGTGGGTAGTGTTTCGGGATTTGTATTATTGTTCATTGGAAAATCATNTTTTGATGATGAATTATTTTGTGCAAAACCCGTAAACGGATTTACTAAAGGGATTGCCATAGCAAAAGCAGAAGTACCTAAAANATTTCTTCGACTCCAATTTTTATTTTCTGACATATCTTTTAATTTTTAAATTTTTTATCCAACATTTATTGCAGTATTTCTGTATTTATCAGTCATAACTCTTTCCGAAGGAATGGCTGTTTTGATAATAATGGATGCAATCAGCAACATCAAAGCGCTTCCCAAAAACAATAACCAGGAACCACCTGCATCAAACAAAACACCTCCTGCACCTGCACCTATAGCCAGACCTAATTGTATGTTAGCCACCAAAAGGCCACCGGCAGTTTCTGCTTCATCAGGTACTTTCCTGGCTACCCATGTGGACCAGGCTACTGCTATTGTACCAGAAACCATGCCCCATGCAGCAACAATAATAGTTGCAGGTATTTCATAAGAACNCAAAAACATAAGACCAACTGCAAACAATGACAACAGGAAAGGCGCAAACATCAGAAAGCCTTTCAAATATTTTTTAAGTAATTGCCCGGCCAATGATGTACCTATAAAACTTGTTACACCAAAAGCAAGCAACACCAACGCAATACTTTTCACATCAAGATGAGTAACATTTTCCAGTATTGGCCGCATGTAAGTAATAAAAGATTGCTGTCCACCAAAAACAAGCAGCACTGCAATCATCCCTATACCAAATAAAGGACGTTTTAAAACTACCAACAATGTTTGCAATTTGCTTTCTTCACGGGGTGGCAGGGAAGGCATTGCAATGACCTGCCATATTAATGCAATCACACCTATACCTGCGGCTGCGAGGAATGTTGCACGCCAGCCAATGACCGCACCAAGATAAGTTCCGATTGGAGCGAAGATGGCTGTAGAAACCGCAATTGCACCAAAGATTATTGACAAAGCTTTTGGAACAAATTCATCAGGCACGAGCCGCATAGCGATAGCCGTTGCCATTGACCAAANACNCCCGATTGCTATACCCAAAATCAATCTTCCAATCAACAACACAATAAGGTTTGGAGCAAGCCCAACCATGAGACAGGAAATAGTCAGCAATATTGAAAAAGTTATGATAACAATTTTCCTGTTGAAGTGGCGGGTAATCACTGCTGAAAACAAACTAAATATTAAAGCAACAAAAGCTGTTGCAGTTACAGTCTGGCCGGCGGCACCTTCAGAAATTCCTAAATCATGCGCCATAGGTGTCAATAAACTTATCGGGAGAAGTTCAGCTAATATTAATCCTGTTACACCAAGAGTCATTGAAAATATTGCACTCCATAATGGCCTTTCAGTTTTCAATACTGTATTACTCATGTTGCTTTGCTTCACTTGAATTTTATTAATCTGCATCTCATCAATTGCATTATTTAATGTGGCTGTCTTTTCCATAAAATCACTATTAGTATTTCAGTTAATTTTTCTTTTTACTTCTTCATTTTCATAAAATGAATTTCTGTAACACCTTTAATTTATCTTATGGTATAACCACCATCCGGTGTTACGGCCTGCCCAATCATAAATCCGGCTCCTTCACTGCACAGCCAAAGAACCGCACCGGCAATTTCTTCAGCCTTGCCCATTCTTCCCTGTGGTATAGCGCTGATGATGGCATCCATGTGTTCAGGCCGGTCTGCCACTGCATTGGCTACCATTGGGGTTTCGGTAGTGCCGGGACAAACACAATTGATGCGGATGCCTCTTGAGGCATATTCCAAAGCACTGGCTTTTGTTAATCCAACCACACCGTGTTTAGCTGCGGTGTATGCACCCAAATTTGCCGTGCCTACCAAACCACTTTGCGAAGAACAATTTACGATGGCTCCGCTACCGTGTTTGCGCAACTCTTGTAATTCATATTTCATACACAACCAAATGCCTTTCAGGTTAACAGCAATGGCTTTGTCGAATTCAGCACTGTCAGCATCTGCGGTTTCTGCAACATTAACGTGGACTCCTGCATTGTTATACGCATAATCCAGTCTACCAAACGCAGCAACGGTTTGTGCTACCATATCGGCAACTTCCGATTCTTTCGTCACATCGCATCGGATGGCAATGGCTTTAAAACCTTCTTCATTCAATTGTTTTGCAGCTTCTTTCACGGCATCTTCATTATAATCTGCCAGGGCAACTGCGGCTCCAGCTTGAGCAAAAGCTTTTGCTGTGGTTAATCCTATTCCTGATCCTGCACCGGTAACAAGTGCTACTTTGTTTTGAAAATTGTACTGTATCATAACATTTATTTTTGATGATACAAAGGTCATTACATATTTGCAGGTGACTGTACTTCGATTACTGCACTTTGTATCCGTTTTACTGAAATCAATCCTTTTTGTAAATTTGAGGGTTGAATTTTCTATTTGAGTATGCCTAAATTTTTAAAAGTTGATTCGGTTAGTGTTTACGACTCGATAGGATACAAGAATCTACATCCACTTGTAAGTGTTATTCCGTACGCCTCCGTAACGCCCATTCACAACAGCTTAAATCAATATGGCGTTTATGCTTTGTTTTTATTGGAAAACAATATTGAGGAACTGAATTATGGAATGGGAAAATATGATTATCAAGCCGGTACGCTAATCACTGTTGCTCCGGGGCAAATTGGCGGCAGAGAAGACGATGAAAATGCATTTGAAATAAAAGGTTGGGCGATGCTTTTTCATCCCGATATATTGCGTGGTACAGATTTAGAAAATAAGATGGAGCAATTCACTTATTTTTCTTATCACGTTAACGAAGCATTATTCATGGCCGAGGATGAAAGAGAAACGCTTAAATGTTGTTTTGAGCTATTGAAAGACGAGCTGGAAACCGAGGATAAAACCAATCAGGATAAGATTATTGTTAGTTTGATAGATGTGATATTAAATTATTGCCTGCGTTTTTACAACAGACAATTTAAAACCAGAAAGGTTGAAAACAGCAATATCCTGGCACAATTTGAACAAATATTAAATTCCTATTATAAAACTGAAAAACAGTTAGAACAAGGCATTCCATCTGTTAAATACTGTTCCGAACAATTGTTTTTGTCCACCAACTATTTTGGTGATTTGATTAAAAAAGAAACCGGAAATTCACCCAATTACTTCATACAACAATTTATCATTAATCGGGCNAAAAGCGAATTAATTAGTCATCATTCAGTAAGCCAAACTGCATATAATGTGGGTTTTGGTTCCCAACAATCTTTTAGCCGGTTTTTCAAATCCCATACCGGACAAACGCCTTTGGAGTATGTTAAGCAGAAGAATTGAGGGGTCTGACGGCTAATTTATGATAGTTTCTAAATGCATCATTTTTGTTGATAATCTTGTTTGTCAGAAAAGTTATTGATACCAGGAAATGGCTCTTTTGGTTTTTGAAGCGTTGACTGGTGCGTTGGCAAAACCAAATGTGCCATTTACGAACTAATTTATTATTGCTTTTTAGTGTTCGTGATGCGCTTCGCTTAATAGAGCGTGGGCTAAAAATTTCCTGTTGCCGTGGCTTTTTTATTTTTTCTATATCGGGTTTTGTTTAGTTAGAAGTGTCGGTTCGGGCGGTCGTCTTGCCATTGCTACTAACGGTTGTGTATATGTGTCGTAGCTGAGTTTAGCAGCTATGTGCAACACACACAATGTTATGATCCGGCCTCCTTCATTCGCTTATCATTAGTTTGTGATCTTCCAGTTCAACGCTGAAGCTTACCTTTGCCTTCAATGCCTCAAAACCCTCAATACAGTTGAAAATCTTGCATCGGTCGTTGAATTCTCAATCTTTGCTATTTGTGACTTCTGGACTCCTACAAGTTTACCAAGCTGTTCCTGGGTCAAATGCTTTGCTTTTCTTGCTCTCCTTATTGCATCGCCTATCAATTCAAGTCGAAGTTCTTGCTCAAAAAGTTCTCGCTTTTCTGTCCCTCGTTTGCCAATATACTGGTCTGTCAACTCTTCTAAACTATATGTTTTCATCCCTATCCTTATCTCTTAAATATTCTTTTCTAAGTTGTTTTGCTTTTGTAATTTCCCGCCTTGGTGTTCTTTCCGTTTTCTTGATAATCCCATGGGTTGCGATAATCATAGATTTCTCTGTTTCGTCCCAAAATGCAAATAATCTATAGGCCTTTTGTTATACAATGTCCTAAATTCCCAGATTTCTTCGTCGATCTTCTTTAGAAGCTCTTCATCTCTTGTCATCTTTGATTTCCAGATGTTGTAAAAATCTTATCTCTTGGCTTTTCACCCAATGAATCTAAAAATTGTTTGGCTTCTTCCAGAAATCGGACTTTAAACATTCTTTAGTTTTTAACAAAAGCAAAGATATAAGTTTCTTATTAACGACACATATTTGTTTTTATTTAGATCTTTGTTGGTCGATCATAACTCAAAGGAATATTGATACCCTTCTTTTTCAACCCAAAAGTGATGCACGTCAAGTATCAATATTTCAAGTTGGACGAGGCGGTCATGCCTATGTGGAGAATCAATTTTTCTTTGTCTTTATTTTGATGATAAATATAAGGCTTTCATTTAGATTATGGTAATTTATCCGGAGATGACGATCATTTTATAATTAAACAGGTTTAAATTTTTGGGGTTGAGCAATCCGATGTACATGGAGTCTTTGAAGTATTGGATATTCAGGTGTAAAGTAAGCCACCCAGGGAGTGGGATTCCCGAACAGAGTATGCCCTCCATGCAGGTGGCACTGCCATGCCTTCTATTGGGGAAGACAAGTGCTATCTCCCTACTTTGACTGACAAAAGTCAGCCATCCATCCGGCAAAAAGATACTAATCCACCTAAGAGAAATACAGCCCATCATCCGGTCTCGTTGAACACCGAATATTCAAAAGCCCGGCTGGCTATGTGATTTAGTTTGGAAGTTTTTGGCGGGCTTTTGTATATTCGGCTTAACGTTAGCGGTTCGTTGTTTTATCTTCATCGCTTTTATATTCTAANNCAGGTTGGCAATCCAACGCTTTACAAATTGCTTCCAATGTGCTAAAACGAATTGCCTTCGCCTTTCCTGTCTTTAAGATGGAAAGGTTAGATAATGTCAAATCAACTCTTTCTGAAAGTTCGTTCAGTGAGATTTTCCGCTTTGCCATCATGACATCTAAATTTACAATGATTGGCATAGATTAAACAGTTAGGTCATTTTCAGATTTCATATCTACTGCACTTTGCAGAAGTTTCCCAAATATTGCAGCAGCAGTTGCAACCACAATAGAAGCGAAAGAAGTTACAATACAAATCGTAAGGAAACCAGCAGGGTCGTCCTNTTTGTCGTGGGCAAACTTTATGAAAACTCCTGCTATCAAAATTAAAGTAGTTAGTATAATTGCACAATATTTAATGTCATTAAAAGCTTTTACTGCATTTGTTGAAAACACTTTGTTTTGTCCGATATAACCAAGCAACCTGAATGCCTTGTATAGTGCAACAAAAANAGCGATTGATGTTGCATAACCATATAAAATAAATGGGTCGGTATAAATACTGACCACATCTAAGTTTGTAGCTCGACCTTCTTTTGACGGCATAATGATTAAAAACGATAGGACTACAATGCTTATAAGCACAAGCACAGCTTGAAGAAATACTACTGAAATTCGTTTCATAATGACTATAAATTTTAATTACGTTGCAATAATAATAAATATTTATTGAAAAGCAATAAATATTTGTCTTTTAAACGAACTTAAAATTTCAGAAGTAGATTGTCTGTGTAGTGTAGCTTTACAATGACCGCTAACGGTTT
Organism: Candidatus Parvibacillus calidus; assembly: GCA_013414645.1. Taxonomy (GTDB): domain Bacteria; phylum Bacteroidota; class Bacteroidia; order Chitinophagales; family Saprospiraceae; genus Parvibacillus; species Parvibacillus calidus. Next base: position 913,137 of record CP058702.1, read on the forward strand.
CGGGCTTTGCGTTCGGGCGGGTTTCGGAGCGACAAAACTGTCAACCAGCACTAAACTTGAATAGAAGCACAAAGCTCCAAGTTTGCACGTCAGCCCGCCTGACGCAAAACCCGTGTTCAAGCGACACCTCCGGTGAAATCCCCACAAAGCTAAAATAATACCCACAGCCTTGCTTGTTATACATATTTAATCATATAAAAATAAGTAATAAACATGAAAGGTAATGAATTTTCAGCAAACAAATTAACTACCAATGGAGAAGAATGGATCAAAAAGCTCATTCAGACCTTGACCATTAAAGAGTACGGTGCAGGTACCATCAAGAGCTATGGCAATGAGATGACACTGCTCTTCAAGTATTTTAATCACAAGAAGGTAGAAAAATCACACAAGAGGACATCGAACAGTACATCTTGTACATAAAGTCAGTTCACAAGGTAGGTCGTGCGAAGTGCCGCAGTGTAGCTCAGGCATGTAGTTTCTTTTTCAAAAAGTGATGAAGATCAATTACATCGTACCCAGTAATTTGTATCCAAAGAAGCAGTTTCTCCTGCCCAATATCATGAGTGAGATGGAGGTGGCTAAACTGTTTGAATCAGGGCTTTCACTAAAGGAATATTGTGTTGTGGGCTTGCTGTACGGTTGCGGTATGCGCATCAGTGAGGTTTGTAACTTGCGTCTCAAAGACATCGAGAGTGCTGACGGGCGGATCAAGGTAAGCCAGGGAAAAGGGGCAAAAGACAGATACACGTTGCTTCCACATCATCTACTGGACAAGCTGCGTAGTTTTTACGTGTCCGCCGGACGACCGAAGGAATATCTGTTTACAAGCGATCAGACGAATAGAGCCTATTGTGTAAGAAGTATGCAGGTAGTGGTCAATGGAGCCATGGCAAAGGCCGGTTTTGCAGAAAGGTCATACACGGCACATACGCTACGACATAGCTTTGCCACCCACATGCTCAACAGTGGAGCCAATATCCACGTCATCAAAACACTTCTCGGTCACGCGAAGCTGGAGACAACGATGATCTATCTACATCTACAGAAACATACCCAACTGGGTATTATCTCACCGTTGGATCAACTGCTGGCATCACAAAACGATACGACAAAGGATAATCCGGAAAGAAGTACGGATGCAAGAACTTAGTGAACTCAAGGTGCTGATGCAGCGCCACATCTTCGGTAATGATATAGCCAACACCTTCAATCCATATAGTCGTGCGGTGTTCGATCGCCTTAGACGCTGTCATACCATCCATATGGGTGTGCATCAGTATAGGTGTGATGATAAGGCTTGTGGTCATATCCACCACCAATACCACAGTTGTGGCGATAGGCATTGTCCGCATTGTGGCGGAACGAAGCGGGATGCATGGGTGGAAGACCGCATGAGTGAACTGCTGCCTATTAAGTATTACCACGTCGTATTTACCTTGCCATCGGAGCTACGCTCCTTAGTGATGGGCAATAGGAAAGTGATGTTTGACCTGTTGTTTGAGTCGGCACATTATACCCTGTTGACATTAGGGCGTGATCCTAAATGGCTGGGAGGACAGTTGGGCATCATATCTATTCTGCATACACATGGACAGGAGTTGAGCTTCCACCCACACATCCATTGTATCGTCAGTGGTGGAGGTATCGGCAAAGATGGACGATGGCAAACCAATAAGCGAGCCGGCGACTCCTTTCTTTTTCCACGTCGGGTGATGGAACAGATCTACAAGGCCTATTTTCTACGTCGCGTTATGCAGATGTTGGGAGATGGAGATTTGTTGTTTGAAGGCATAGACGTGGCAACAGCCATCGATGCTGTACGATACAAGAAATGGAATGTATATGCCAAAGCTCCCTTTGCCGGTCCTGCACAAATTATAGAATATCTCGGGCGATATACACACAAGGTGGCCATCACGGCTCATCGCATCAAGGAGATAACGGATCAGACCATCACCTTCAAGTATAAGGACTATGCTGATAAGAGTAAGGTCAAAGAAATGACACTCAGCCATGCAGAATTTGCACGGAGGTTTGAACAACACATCTTACCACATCGGTATGTCAAGATCCGTCATAGTGGCTACCTGAGCCATCGGGGCAAGACAGCACGCCTTAAAAGGCTACATCAGCAAATGAAACTTCCGCCACCGATGCCAAAGGTCAGTATCTCCACAGCACTTCGAGTATTGATAAAGACCGGTGTTGACATCACGATATGTCCGGTATGCAAAAGAGGTAAATTGATTTATGAAAACACCATGATCCTGTATAATGGAATCCTTCGGGATATCACCACCCTACACAATCGTGGATCACCGAAAATCAACCAGAATTACTCTCAAATCTCTCCCAAAATCACCCCGGAATGAGGACACTACGCAACACTATTGACAATCCAACTTATTGGAACAAAGCGCCACCATGCACTGTGGCACTGCCATGCCTTCAATTCATGCAGACAAGTGCTATCATCCTACTTTGACTGACAAAAGTCAGCCATCCATCCGGCAAAAAGATACGAATCCACCTAAGAGAAATACAGCCCATCATCCGGTCTCGCTGAACACCGAATATTCAAAAGCCCAGCTGACTTAGTGGCTTAAGTTGGAAGATTTTTGGTGGGCTTTTGTATATTCGGCTTAATGTTAGCGGTAGTTAATTTTGTCGTTCAAATATTGCATATAAAAAGTCGGTTTTATGTTGTCCAACTAACTTGTTAAGGTCTAAAAACGATAGTTGAAAAAAATGTTTAGTTCTGTCTCCTTTGATTTGATTGATGAAAAAATAGTCACCATAGAAAGAAATTCCCATTTGAGTTTCTTCGCTATCGCCGTTGAGTTTTAAATAGCAGTTCACATATTCCCCTTCTTTCCTAAACTCTAATGTTCCTTTTGTCGTATTTTCATTTAATCCCCATTCGCCATTCCATATTCCAACAATCTTGAGCATTCTATCCATTTGTGATTGAGAAGGTAAATTGTAGTATCCATTTTGAGCAGCCTCCGGTGATGAAAATACGTCCATACCAAATGTTACACCTGTGCAAACGTCTTGAAAACGGCTGTATGCTGATACTACAGTAGTATTCGTTTTCAATATACTGCCATAAAGATTAAAGAGTACAAACCCAATTCCGTCAATTATGTTAAAAGCATCTGTCTTTGCATCTTGCTCAGATTNTTNTACGTGAACATATGTGCTTCCGTTAGTCCAAACGTATTCAAGTTTTTCTAAAATGTCATTGGTGAAGGTTTCAAAAGAAGTAAAACTTACATCCTTGAACACTTTCATAAATCTGTTAAGGTTATCGTCTTTTTTTGCGTTAATGGTTTTAAGGTGGTAATGATTGTCCGACTTATTTAGTTCGTAGGAAGATTTGATAAAATTACTGTCTTTATCCTTTGGGTTTGTGTCGTTGATTTTTGCTACAATTTCATTTTGAAATATTGACTTCTCAATTCGTTTGGGTAATAGTAAAAACTGTTTTAACGTGGTAAAACCTGGACTGTGTTTATCTGCAATCGTTATGTCTCCAAATGAATGTTGTGTTTTTGCCAATTCTTCATAACAAATCATTTCACAAATACTTCTTGAGACGTTTATAGCGGCTTCATAAAAGCCATCCCTATACAACATTTTTGCCTGAATGTAAAAGGTGATTGGAAGAACATCTTGGAAATATTGAACTTTGGATATGCTTAGCCAACGGCTTATTTTATCGTCCAAGTTCTCTGAATATTGATTTTTTAAGTCATTTTTCAAACGTTCATAGGTGCATTCGTAAGCTCGATGTGTCAAAGGATTTTCATTCCGATTTTCCGCAAACGTTTTAAATTTAAATAACTCTTCGTAGTCTGATACAATTTGCATATGGTGTTGTCCTTTTTAATTACCGCTAACGGTCTGGCATACCCGACGGAGCGGCGTGTAGCCGCTCTGTACGTGGTATGCAGTGTTGTCATCTGGTTGTTTTCTATTCTATCTTTATCAATTGTTGGCTGGAGGATCTGCCTTCATTCTGTACTTGTAGGTAATAGATTCCTGATGTTAGCCCGTCTAATGCGAGAAAATATTTCATAGAGTTTTCCCGGACTGGAACATCTTTACTCAATACAACCATTCCATTCATTGCGAAAATTGTGATGTGTAAAGTACCTGAATTTAGCTCGCTTAGATGCAATTCTATTCCTTGTGAGAACGGATTAGGCGAAATACTTGCATTTAACCTGCCTTGTGATCTTATGGATATTTCATCATCTGTAAATTTATCGTCTCCCGGAGGTCTTAAACAATATTTTTCCATGTTACTTTTACAGGCAATGATGGATTAGAAGCAATTGTACAATTCTCATTCCAGCGTTTGACAGAATAATATTGACTTGATTCAGTTTGATTACCTGGAAAGGATGATGGCAAAATTGTAATTGATTGTGTTGTGGCTCCAGTACTCCATTTATTATTTGAAGAATAATTACTACTTAACATGTACGATGTAACTTGTTCAGCACACAAAACAGTATCTTGTGAAGGGATTATTGTTGGCGCTATGCTTAATTCAGGCATGTTGCCTGAAAACAATGGTTTTATGTATGAAAGATCATTAAGTGATTGTATTTTTGAATTATCAATAACATATTGTACTCCATTTTTAGCTTCTGTTCCCCATTGAGAAAGATTTATTCGATCGGAGGCAGCTACAAAAGATGTATTATCTCCAAAATACATCAAACTTTTGAGATTGTGTACATATTGAACATCATGATTAATATTTAAAACATGCCCTAATTCATGTAGAAGTATCCCTATAAAATCATAGTATCCATCGGGCTTATCTCCTTCAGGATTAGTCCAGTAATTCAAACCGCTATTAATGGTGATAGACGTAATTGTGTTCCTAACCCATATATCAAAAGGATTAGTGTCTCCTGTAGTATATGGAGAGGATGTTAACATAATGGTTGAGTTACCTAAATTTTTTGCTGTTATATAGTTTCTGAAGATAGGATCACTCCCTTCTTTTAGGAAAATGATATTTCCTGAATTATCTTTTTCCAATTCCAATCTCAATCCTGTAAAATTAGCCCATTGTTTTAGACAATATTCAATGGCAGCTATTATATCAGTTCGCCCGACCAAACTACTGTCAAGCGTGAAAATGAAACCATTAATGCAATATAATTTGCCTAAATAAGCAGGAAAAATTTTATTGTGATATTTAAAATTCGTATGTGCAAACTCAATCTTGAGTGTATCCGCACTGACAGCAGTATCTCCAGCCGCTGTGAAGACTTTGACCAGCCCGGATCCCGCACATCCTTTAGCATCCCCGTATAACCTTCTTTGATTAATGAAGGGATAAGAACTTGAATCATCGTATCTTTCCATTGAAGAATATATTGGGATTCAAGACCTGTTGTATATCTATTTGGCAAATCATTCGCATCTTTAAATGACACATATCCGGGCTTTTCTCCGAAATTATGACCTTTTATTTCCAATGTATCGCCTACTCCTGCTCGTTTTCCATTAACCTCTTTGAATGAAGAAGTAATTTGAACAAATGGACAAAGTTCAGGATTGGGAATTTCGGCTATTGTCACAGTATCATAACTGTATATTGTGCTGCCTATTTCTGTCATGTAGGTCGTAATCAAATTGACCCTGTCCCATTCAGCTGGTTGTAGATTTGGCTTATGATTACACCCTACCTGATCAAAATCCATAGTTACCGTAAAAGAAGCACTTTTTGCCCTGCCGGCATCAATAGTCCCAAGCTATTCAAAAAGTCAGTAAATACTAATGATGCGCCAAATACATCCTCTGAATCATCTACACTAGCCATGGAATAGTTTGACCCATAAAAGGCAGGAGCCTTATTAATAAATAGCTTGGAATGAGCTAAGATACTATCGCCAAAAACATCCGTATTGTACCTCAAGAACAGCAATGCTTTACTAAAGTAGCGGTTATGCTCTGCTACTCCATATACTTGGAAAGTAAGACTGTGAACACCTATCCCATCATCAATTACCTCCATGCTATCCAACACATAGGTAAAATTATTACTTCCTCGTATTCCAAGTTCTACTATCGCAGGTCTAAGCCACCCTCTGTCCCTCAAATACTCTTCAATCTTTTGACCGGTGACAGGGATGGCATCTGACTTTTTTGGTTTAGTTCTTTTCTCAACTTTTATGGCTTTTTTATTGACAATCTGTCTATTTACTTCAAATTTGATGCCTTTCTTTGAAAATATTGATTTAATATTTTCTTTGCTGTATTCTATATTAATGCATTTACTATCATCAAATTTAGAGCTATGATTATTCCAACTAAAACCTTCATACTCTGTATTACATGGAGTATAATAAGTATAGCCATTAAACTGAATTGGTTTTAAAAATGCTATGCTGTAATAATATGGTCCAAATATTTCTCTAGTACATCCGTGTCCATTTTGATCAGGAGAAAGGACTTTGTTATAGTTATATCTCGGCAATAAAATATAAATCGTATCACCTTTGACATCGCCCCGGTACACATAAGAAAGCGCATAAGGATATACTTCATATATTTCCTTTGGGGACACAATCAATGCCGGATACTCATCGTATGGCTCTCTGATCAAGCCCCGCTGCACTCTACCCTCGACTATGATAGGAGCATTGCGCCAGATGTCTTCTTTGGTTTGATGTTCTGGCAGTGCAGGGTTGGATTCAAATCCATAGTTAGAATAATGCCCCTTACTATCATCGATAATTATCCCCCATCAGGAGCTTCGTAAGGAATGGGTTCATTCGGTGGTAAAAAAATCGAATCCAAATGCGGTGGTTTCTGCCCAAAAGTACTCACAGCAAGCAAAGTAAATAGAATTACAAAAATTCTTGATTGATTAAAATAAATAATGTTTGATTTCATAACATTTGGTTTTATAAGGTTATTAACATTTTTCTCGCTGTCATGTTCCTTTACAATCGATGACTACGGTTTGGGTATTGCCGAAGTGGGGGCATTTGAAAACCGTCAGTTCAAATATAGCAAAAGGCTGATAGAAGAACCCTTGTTGAATTACTTCCATCAGCCCCCATTTTGGCAATACCTTGTTCAAGCGACACCTCCGGTGAAATCCCCACAAAGCTAAAATAATACCCACAGCCTTGCTTGTTATACATATTTAATCATATAAAAATAAGTAATAAACATGAAAGGTAATGAATTTTCAGCAAACAAATTAACTACCAATGGAGAAGAATGGATCAAAAAGCTCATTCAGACCTTGACCATTAAAGAGTACGGTGCAGGTACCATCAAGAGCTATGGCAATGAGATGACACTGCTCTTCAAGTATTTTAATCACAAGAAGGTAGAAAAATCACACAAGAGGACATCGAACAGTACATCTTGTACATAAAGTCAGTTCACAAGGTAGGTCGTGCGAAGTGCCGCAGTGTAGCTCAGGCATGTAGTTTCTTTTTCAAAAAGTGATGAAGATCAATTACATCGTACCCAGTAATTTGTATCCAAAGAAGCAGTTTCTCCTGCCCAATATCATGAGTGAGATGGAGGTGGCTAAACTGTTTGAATCAGGGCTTTCACTAAAGGAATATTGTGTTGTGGGCTTGCTGTACGGTTGCGGTATGCGCATCAGTGAGGTTTGTAACTTGCGTCTCAAAGACATCGAGAGTGCTGACGGGCGGATCAAGGTAAGCCAGGGAAAAGGGGCAAAAGACAGATACACGTTGCTTCCACATCATCTACTGGACAAGCTGCGTAGTTTTTACGTGTCCGCCGGACGACCGAAGGAATATCTGTTTACAAGCGATCAGACGAATAGAGCCTATTGTGTAAGAAGTATGCAGGTAGTGGTCAATGGAGCCATGGCAAAGGCCGGTTTTGCAGAAAGGTCATACACGGCACATACGCTACGACATAGCTTTGCCACCCACATGCTCAACAGTGGAGCCAATATCCACGTCATCAAAACACTTCTCGGTCACGCGAAGCTGGAGACAACGATGATCTATCTACATCTACAGAAACATACCCAACTGGGTATTATCTCACCGTTGGATCAACTGCTGGCATCACAAAACGATACGACAAAGGATAATCCGGAAAGAAGTACGGATGCAAGAACTTAGTGAACTCAAGGTGCTGATGCAGCGCCACATCTTCGGTAATGATATAGCCAACACCTTCAATCCATATAGTCGTGCGGTGTTCGATCGCCTTAGACGCTGTCATACCATCCATATGGGTGTGCATCAGTATAGGTGTGATGATAAGGCTTGTGGGCATATCCACCTCCAGTATCACAGTTGTGGCGATAGACATTGTCCGCATTGTGGTGGAACGAAGCGGGATGCATGGGTGGAAGACCGCATGAGTGAACTGCTGCCTATTAAGTATTACCACGTCGTATTTACCTTGCCATCGGAGCTACGCTCCTGGTGATGGGCAATAGAAAAGTGATGTTTGACCTGTTGTTTGAGTCGGCACATTATACCCTGTTGACATTAGGGCGTGATCCTAAATGGCTGGGAGGACAGTTGGGCATCATATCAATACTGCACACACATGGACAGGAGTTGAGCTTCCATCCGCACATCCATTGTATCGTCAGTGGTGGAGGTATAAACAAAGATGGACAATGGCAAACCAATAAGCGAGCCGGCGACTCCTTTCTTTTCCCACGTCGGGTGATGGAACAGATGTACAAGGCCTATTTCCTACGTCGCGTAATGCAGATGTTGGGAGATGGAGATTTGTTGTTTGAAGGCATAGATGTTTCAACAGCCATCGATGCGGTACGATACAAGAAATGGAATGTATATGCCAAAGCTCCTTTTGCCGGTCCTGCACAAATCATAGAATATCTCGGGCGATATACACACAAGGTGGCTATCACGGCACATCGGATTAAAGAGATAACGGATCAGACCATCACCTTCAAGTATAAGGACTATGCTGATAAGAGTAAGGTCAAGGAAATGACACTCAGCCATGCAGAATTTGCACGGAGGTTTGAACAGCACATATTACCACACCGGTATGTCAAGATTCGTCATAGTGGCTACCTGAGCCATCGAGGCAAGACAGCACGCCTGGAAAGGCTACATCAGCAAATGAATCTTCCGCCACCAATGCCTAAGGTCAGTATCTCCACAGCACTTCGAGTATTGATAAAGACCGGCGTTGACATCACGATATGTCCGGTATGCAAAAGAGGTAAATTGATTTATGAAAAACCTTGATCCTGTATGATGGAACCCTAAGAGATATAACCACCCTACACAATCGTGGATCACCGAAAATCAACCAGAATTACTCTCGAATCTCTCCCAAAATCACCCCGGAATGAGGACACTACGCAACACTATTGACAATCCAACTTATTGGAACACAGCGCACTCCGTGCACTGTGGCACTGCCATGCCTTCTATTGGGGGTGGCGAGTGCTATTTTTCTTCTATGACTGACAAAAGTCAGCCATCCATCCGACAAAAAGATAGTAATCCACCTAAGAGAAACACAGTCCATCATCCGGTCTCGCTGAACACCGAATATTCAAAAGCCGGGCTGGCTTAGTGGCTTACGTTGGAAGATTTTTGGTGGGCTTTTGTATATTCGGCTTAATGTTATCGGTAGCTCTTCTTCTGTCTTTCTGATTTGTCTGGGTTACTTTTCTATAAAGACTGGTGAGAGTTGTGATTTATATGTCGTGTCGGTTAACTGTTTTTGTTCCTTAGTTTTCCAATTCATAAGTACAATATGATACTGTGTTTCTTTAATGTCCGATTTGTTAAAAGTTAACCATTTCCCGTCCGAACTCCAGTCGTGATAACCTTCTGAAAGTTCATTGTCGATAAGTTTCCATTGCTTTTTTCCGTCAGGAGTTATTGCAAAAATGCTATGTCGTCCGTCTTGTAAGGATACATAACTGATAAAGTTTTCGGTCGGATGCCATTTCGTGGCACCAGCTCTGTAACCATAGTCTTTTGCTGACGGATTGTTTTCAGGATAATGCGTTAATTGTGTCATTCCAGTTCCATCATCATTCATTACAAATAGTTCTTCATGACTTGATTTGTCGGTTTTATCCTTTTGATAATAGAAAGCAATTTTTTTACCATCTGGCGAAAAGCAAGGGTCTCCGTATTTTGCGTTTGGTTCATTTGTCAATTGCTTATAAGCTCCTGTCTTGGTGTTAATGATAAAAAGTTGGTATCGTATTTCTTTTCCAATTCTTCCAGCAACTACAAGTTCTTCACCATTTTTTCTACCGCTCATCCAACTGTCTTCCAACATTAAATCACTTACTTNTTTGGCATTTGTTCCGTTTACATCCGTTTCGTACAAAAAGAAACAACGGTTACAAGTGTCTTTGTCGCTTATAAAAAATAAACGATTTTTATAAGAGTAGTATGTCCAAGCAACATCGGGATTATTTGTAATATTTTNTTTGTTTGAACCGTCCATATTCATTGTCATAACTTCATAATTATTTTTATGAATTGTATCATTTTCATGAATATTATACGCAATGAAATATTCTTTTTCTATTGTATTTTTCTTGTCTTGTGAACTTGCACAAGAATATAGAAGCAAATTTGCAATTATGAGATAAAATGTATTTTTCATTTTTTATGAGTTCGGTTAAAAGATTGTTCTAAAAGTTGTTTTGTTTTATTATCGAATTGCCCGATTTCAGTCAAAATAATCATGTGAGAAATCCGAGGCATTGGTCCTGTAAGTTTTGATTTTTGTAATACCTCTGTAAAAGGCGCTTCACCTAAGTCAAGACCTAAGCGAATTTCTTTCGATTTCACATTTATTGCTGCAAATTCCTAACTGCTGTAAACGACAAGTATGTTTTTTAGGAATGAGTTGAGTTCCTTGAAATTTTGAAATTATTTTTCTGAAACCAAATCAAATAAGCTACGCATTTCGGGACACTTAATAAATTGGTTTTCAAGTAAAGCATTTTCGTTACCATAAACTGGATTGCCGTTGTTTAAGAATATTCCTGCTACAAATTGGGATTGCATATGATTTAATCCATGCCCTTTTTCAACCATTCAAGAATATCGTTTTGCTTTTGAATTTTAGAGGACTTTACTAAGGTTAACCACTCTTGTAGCGTTTTTCCTGTCTTTTCTTTAGCTGTTTCTATAAATTCTGTTTCGAGTTCACCTGATGTCTTTGCCATAATTTAAATTTTAGTTATCTCCAAGTTCCAAGAATGAAACCAATAAGTGTAAAGTAAATAGTGATGTAACCACCATTTATTAAAATGTATTTCCATGAACGTTGCTCAAAAAGAGCAACTACAGAAAATATTAAAGCTGAAAATCCAAAGCCAGCTAAAANACCTGCGGTTGTACCCCAAGCCATATCAGTTTTATCATCTCCAAGAAAGAATGCAAGATTGTAGCTGATAATTACTGAAATCAATAAAGTAATGCTATAAGTCTTTGCTGGATTTACTTTTTTAATGTCATCATCTGTAAATTTGTTTTCTTTCATCCAAGCTTTATAGAATAGCAAAGGTGAATACCATAAAGCACCTAAAGCTAAATTGGCAATGGCACAAACCAGAACTGCCCAATGATTGATGTAAAATTGTTCCATAATTTTCTCTTTTTAATAGCAAAGTTAAAATGACTGGGTCGGGTAGTATTGGAAAAATTTACCTACTCGATTGCAATGTAATTTGTGAATTCGCTGTTGGACTTTAGAAATTCTGTGGGTGTAAGTCCTGAAAAGTTCCTAAAGTCGTTTATAAAGTGTGCTTGGTCATAATAACCACTTTCAAATGCAACACTTGTCCAGTTGGCTGTTCGGTTTTGTTCAATTTCCTGAATTGCCTTTTGAAAGCGTATGATTTTCAAAANAGATTTCGGGGTCATTCCTACATTTTCTTTAAATATTTTAATGAAATGCTTTTGTGAGAAGCCCACTTTTTCTGAAAGTCGTTCAATACTTATCTGATTTGGCATTTGAAGAATATGGTTGACCGCATAGTCTACAAATGGGTTTGTGACAAGTTTATGTCCGAACATTTTTAGAAGATGATTTTCTGCAAACAAAAATTTTTGTTTTACAAAAACAAGAGAAAGTAACGCTTCTCTCATGTTTAAAATTTCGCTTGTCATTACTAATTCTCCATCAACAACATAGTCTGTTAATTCATGGAGAGGCATTTCAACGAAAGGATATGCTTTTCCTTTGTGAAAATTGATAATGAACATTTCGCTGTCTCGTCCTGATGGGATTGTGATGTAATTATTTCGGATGCCTGAAAACCATACATTTTTACAAGATTGAATTTCCTTTAAAGTATTGTTGTCATAGATAAATTTTGGATAGTCTGTCAGGTCAATTACAACATTCACGTTGCCGTCAGGTANAAACCTGTCAACAGTATGAATAGGGTTGTAGTCCTTATAATAGATGAAACTCTCAATGAACTGATTGAGCGGAAAAGTCGGTATGTGAGTTTCAAAAATCATTCAAATTCTATGTCGCTTATTGTTATTCGTTGTCTGTTTCGGAGTCGTCATAGAGTTACCGATAACGGTTTGGGTATTTATGAAGGGCGGAAAATCATGGAACAAAAGTTCAGTTTTGCACTACCGTTTAATAGAAATCCTGTCGCTGAAATTATGACGTTCAGCCCGCCTTTTATAAATACCATGTTCAAGCGACACCTCCGGTGAAATCCCCCAAAGCTAAAATAATACCCACAGCCTTACTTGTTATACATATTTAATCATATAAAAATAAGTAATAGACATGAAAGGTAATGAAATTTCAGCAAACAAATTGACAACCAATGCAGAAGAATGGGTCAAAAAGCTCATTCAGACCCTGACCATTAAAGAGTACGGAACAGGTACCATCAAGAGCTATGGCAATGAGATGACACTGCTCTTCAAGTATTTTAATCACAAGAAGGTAGAAAAAATCACACAAGAGGACATCGAACAGTACATCTTGTACATAAAGTCAGTTCACAAGGTGGGTCGAGCGAAGTGCCGCAGTGTAGCTCAGGCATGTAGTTTCTTNTTTCAAAAAGTGATGAAGATCAATTACATCGTACCCAGTAATCTGTATCCAAAGAAGCAGTTTCTCCTGCCCAATATCATGAGTGAGATGGAGGTGGCTAAACTGTTTGAAGCAGGNCTCTCATTAAAGGAATATTGTGTTGTGGGCTTGCTGTACGGTTGCGGTATGCGCATCAGTGAGGTTTGTAACTTGCGTCTCAAAGACATCGAGAGTGCTGACGGGCGAATCAAGGTAAGCCAGGGAAAAGGAGCAAAAGACAGATACACACTGCTTCCACATCATCTATTAGACAAGTTACGTAGTTTTTACGTGTCGGCCGGACGACCGAAGGAATATCTGTTTACAAGCGATCAGACGAATAGAGCCTATTGTGTAAGAAGTATGCAGGTAGTGGTCAATGGAGCCATGGCAAAGGCCGGTTTTGCAGAGAGGTCATACACGGCACATACACTAAGACATAGCTTTGCCACGCACATGCTCAACAGTGGAGCCAATATCCACGTCATCAAGACACTTCTGGGTCATGCGAAGCTGGAGACAACGATGATCTATCTACATCTACAGAAACATACCCAACTGGGTATTATCTCACCATTGGATCAACTGCTGGCATCACAACACGATACGACAAAGGATAAGGAAATAGATGCAGGTGCAAGACCTTAGCGCACTCAAGGTGCTGATGCAGCGCCACATCTTCGGAAATGATATAGCCAACACCTTCAATCCATATAGTCGTGCGGTGTTCGACCGCCTTAGACGCTGCCATACCATCCATATGGGTGTGCATCAGTATAGGTGTGATGATAAGGCTTGTGGGCATATCCACCTCCAGTATCATAGTTGTGGTGATAGGCATTGTCCGCATTGTGGCGGAACGAAGCGGGATGCATGGGTGGAAGACCGCATGAGTGAACTGCTGCCTATTAAGTATTACCACGTCGTATTTACCTTGCCATCGGAGCTACGCTCCCTGGTGATGGGCAATAGGAAAGTGATGTTTGACCTGTTGTTTGAGTCGGCACATTATACCCTGTTGACATTAGGGCGTGATCCTAAATGGCTGGGAGGACAGTTGGGCATCATATCAATACTGCATACACATGGACAGGAGTTGAGCTTCCACCCGCACATCCATTGTATCGTCAGTGGTGGAGGTATAGACAAAGATGGACGATGGCAAACCAATAAGCGAGCCGGCGACTCCTTTCTTTTCCCACGTCGGGTGATGGAACAGATCTACAAGGCATATTTTCTACGCCGTGTAATGCAGATGTTGGGAGATGGAGATTTGTTGTTTGAAGGCATAGACGTGTCAACAGCCATCGATGCGGTACGATACAAGAAATGGAATGTATATGCCAAAGCTCCCTTTGCCGGTCCTGCACAAATCATAGAATATCTCGGTCGATATACACACAAGGTGGCTATCACGGCTCATCGCATCAAGGAGATAACGGATCAGACCATCACCTTCAAGTATAAGGACTATGCTGATAAGAGTAAGGTCAAGGAAATGACACTCAGCCATGCAGAATTTGCCCGGAGGTTTGAACAACACATCTTACCTCATCGGTATGTCAAGATACGACATAGTGGCTACCTGAGTCATCGAGGCAAGACAGCACGCCTTGAAAGGCTACATCAGCAAATGAATCTTCCGCCACCGATGCCAAAAGTCAGTATCTCCACAGCACTTCGAGTATGGATAAAGACCGGCGTTGACATCACGATATGTACCGTATGCAAAAGAGGTAAATTGATTTATGAAAAACGTTGATCCTGTATGATGGAACCCTAAGAGATATAACCACCCTACACAATCGAGGGTCACCGAAAATCAACCAGAATTACTCTCAAATCTCTCCCAAAATCACCCCAAAATGAGGACACTACACAACACTATTGACAATCCAACTTATTGGAACACAGCGCACCGCGCACTGTGGCACTGCCATGCCTTCAATTCTTGCAGACAAGTGCTATCTTTCTTCTTTGACCGATAAAACTCAGCCATCCATCCGGTAAAAAGATAGTAATCCACCTAAGAGAAATACAGTCCATCATACGGTCTCGCTGAACACCGAATATTCAAAAGCCGAGCTGGCTTAGTGGCTTAGGTTGGAAGATTTTTGATGGGCTTTTGTATATTCGGCTTAATGTTAGCGGTTCGTTGTTATTCTCGTGTATTTTTTTATTCGTGATAACCCTTTTTTACTTGTCGTTTTGAAATCCACCAATAATTTCCACAAGGGTCAATTATACCCGATTGTCTGTCTTCGTATGGCATATCTGCTGGTTCAAATTCAATTTTCGCTCCATTGTCAACGGCTCTTTGATGAACAGTTTCTACATCGTCAACGAAAAGATAAAGTGCTGTTCTCATTCCTTCAAATTGTTCTCTGGCTTGACTAATCATAAAGCAAGTGTCGCCTATTTGCAGAATACAGTTTGCTATATCTCCATTGGTTGGGTTTACAGAACGGTTAATTTCTTTCGCAANAAAGGCATTTTTCAGAAAGTCAATTAAGAGTTGTGGTTTGTCAACAAAAAGATATGGAGTAACTGTATGAAAGTTGTCAGGTTTGTATGTATTAAGTATGTCGTTCATTTTTTACATTTTTAGGTTTAGAATTTACTTATCTTTTTTATTCAGTCATTTTTAGGGTGCGTTTTTCTACAATGACCGCTAACGTTTTGGCATACCCGACGGAGCGGCGTGTAGCCGCTCTGTACGTGGTATGCAGTGTTGTCATCTGGTTGTTTACCATCTAAAAGATCATAACTTAAGGAAAGTCTTACTTTAAACGGATTATACCAGTCCGGATTCTTGCCATTATTGGCGATGGCATCATCCCGATATTTCGTATGGAGCGCCTCACCCCTAAGGTCGCCTTAAATCGTTTATATTCAGCAAAAATACCCGGATACAACTCATTTGAAAAGTATTCTGTTTTGTTTCTGGATAAATTCCCATCTTGTATAACTTTCCTAAATGAAATATTGCCGATAGCTTGAAGATTAAAACCCAATCTGGCACATTTATCAATTACAAAATATTGAACACTAGGCCCGATCTGAATCATTTGATAATATGATTTTAATCTCCAATAAAATTTTTCATTATCTACTTTAAAAAAGTTTGAGTATTCACAGGAAGTAAAAATCTTGCATTAATAAAGCATATCCGATATCAATATTTAAAGCAAGTTTTGAATTGATGCTATTTTGATACCCGAATCCAATTGAATATGTATCATCCGGTGTATTTTCTGTCAAAATTTTATTCACTAGTTGAGGGTCATTTGATAAAGGATATTTCCCAAATAAAAATCAATCCTATTATCTACTTTCCCTATGGAATATGATGTATAAATATTTAGTGCGCTATTTTGACTTTTTAATTGTGTAATATTCAGCAATATAATAACTACGCTGAGAATTGATGATACTCTCATAATTTTAATATTTTGCTCATTATAACTTCATTCCCACTTCTGTACTGAATAAAATAAATGCCCGGTGTCTGTTTACTCATGTCAATGGTGGCATTATTTTCAATTATATTTTGCTGTACAATTATTTTACCGGTTAAATCATAAATGGTTAATAAATTCGCCTCATTCTCACTAAGATGAGATAAATTTATATTAACTGTGTTATTAAATGGAGTGGGCGTAACTTTTAGAATTAGATCTTNTTCATTTGTTTTAAAATCGGCTTTTTGTGGATTGATAGTAAATTGACCCCCTCCGCAATAATCAACGTAAACTGAAAAACATTTTGTCCGCTCACCACAACCATTGGTTGCTTTGACGCATATCTCACCCCAACCGGGCGTCATCCCTCTAAATCTGGCCTTAGTTAATGTTCCTACACCTGTGATTACACCATTAAATATCCACTCAATCGTTCCTAATGACGTTTCTCTCGGCCCTAATAGGTCTAAAAATGCCCATTCATAATTACCTACACAAACTTCACTATTGTAAATAAGATTAAAATCTGGTAGTCCAACCCATATTGTTTGGTTTACGACGACATCTGCACAACCCGTTAAGGACATAGTAAATGTTAATACTGCACTACCAGATGTAGTTGAGTTTGCAGCTCTCAAAGTAGCAACAGCTCCACTACCAGATGTGGCGGCTCCATTGGTCGTTGCAAATAAATAAGTATTGTTTACACTCCAGGTAATAGTTCTACCGGGAATAGCATTCGATAAAGCAATTTGTTTATTAGTAGTACAGATTAAAANACTACTGGTACTGCCTGAATTGATCGAAGGTACTCTGATAGTATTTAAAGTTTGTGGCGGATTCGTTGGTCCGAGCCATGTACTAAGTCGTGTAGTATCAGAGTTATTTCCAGACCAGGAAACATCGAACCGCCNCCCAAATTTATTCGCTCGATTACAGATAGGCAAGTTTGCATCATTTACGCCATAATGTTGTGCAATTATTCTTTTATCTTGATTGAAATATGGAGAGCCAGATGATCCACTTTGTGTTGCGCCCACATCAATTTGAAGCCACCAACATTCAGCATCCTTAAAAATACTTTGTTGAGCAGGATTATAGTCTAATGTAATTTTTTNTGAATCCCNCGATGGATGGTGGATTATTGTTTCTGATTGTGGAACTAAATTTCTTCTATCCCATCCAGCCACAGCTAATCTTGATTGGTTTGAAATATTCCCAATCAATTCTGCTAATGCAAAATCAGAGCCATTGAATGCTGCTCTGAAGGTTGCACCTGAATAAACTATCCAATTACCTTGACTTCCTGTGC
Organism: Candidatus Parvibacillus calidus; assembly: GCA_013414645.1. Classification (GTDB taxonomy): domain Bacteria; phylum Bacteroidota; class Bacteroidia; order Chitinophagales; family Saprospiraceae; genus Parvibacillus; species Parvibacillus calidus. The sequence continues at coordinate 931,002 of CP058702.1, forward strand.
TTTTTCCCAAGCGCGTGGGAGTCCCTGACTCATACTTAAATCGAAAAGAATACATACTTAAATTTTNTTCTGAATTATCTAGATCCCGATCTTCATTATCATCAAAACAATGAAATGCAGTTAAAANATAAGATCGTAAATCCTGGCATTGATTATTGATTAATGACCCGGAACACCACCAAGAGCCATTTTTCAACACCAAAGCCACTGCATCCCTTTCATTTTCCCAACCAGTGCCTTGGGGACAATTGACATCGATATTGCAATCTTCTGCATCTCCAAAATCTCTTGTTTCCAATGGCTTCGGAATACCTTGACATACTCCATTAATATTTATAGAAAATTTTTCAAATTCGCTTTNTTTACATTTGACTACCATCAGCACATCTTGTGACTCTATGATGTCCGAAGCATATACGTGATCATAGATGACATCCCCTGTAATCGGCCCGTGTATTATCCTGCCATCTTTTGACAAAATAAACATTTCGGCACCTTCAGGTAGGTTTAATCCAGAAATCAGAAAATTCAGCGAACTGGCGTGCGGCGCAGAAANACCGATTTGCCATATCAGCATATTACCAATTTGCCACTGCTTGCCATCTTTTACGGTATAATTTTGTTCTACTTTAACTGCAAATCGAGGAATCGTACTTCCCTCCAACGCATCTTGTTCCAGTACTTTATCAAAATCCACTTCCGGCTGAAGATAAACCGGATAGTTCTCATTAATCGGAAAAGGAATTACTTCTTCCATAGATTGTTTTGATGTAAGATGCCTTGTCAGCACCTGTGAATGCATAATTGTCGTACTTATAGCCGACATAATAACAACGAAAATAATCGTTCTCATGTTAGTAAAATTGAAGTAAAAAATAAAAGCCTAAAACACCATTTCAGATTCACTTAGAATCAAGGCAGAGTTTTCAGTTTATCGCCCGGGGTCAGCGACTTTCTGAAATCCACGATACTGTTTCTGTTTTACTATCAGCACTGGGTTGTTTCTTTCAATCGATGACAACGGGTTGGTGTACCCGACGTGCCGACGTTTAGGAGGCATGTACGGGTACACAATGTTGTCATCTGGTTGTTTACCATCTAANAAGATCATAACTTAAGGAAAGTCTTACTTTAAACGGATTATACAAGTCAGGATTCTTGCCATTATTGGCGATGGCACCGTCGCGGTATTTCATGTGGAGCGCTCTCACACCTAAGGTCGCCTTAAATCGTTTATATTCAGCAAAAATACCCGGATACAACTCATTTGAAAAGTATTCTGTTTTGTTTCTGGATAAATTCCCTTCTTGTACAACTTTCCTAAATGAAATATTGCCGATAGCTTGAATGTTTACGCCAGCATTAACTGTTTTATCAAGTATTAAATATTGAACAATTGGACTAAGTTGCACCATATGATAATACGATTTATTCCGCCAATAGAATATCTTATTACCTGCATTAAAATATGATTGCCCATTCGCAGGGATTAAAANATCTTGTATTAATAAAGCATATTCGATAGCAAGGTTTAAAGCAAGTTTTGAATTGATGCTATACTGATACCCTAATCCAATTGCATATTCATCATCTGGTGTGTTTTCATTCAAAATTATATTCACTTGTTGAGGCTCATTTAATGAAGGATATTTATCAAATAAAAAATCAATCCTTTTATCTACTTTTCCTAAAGAATATGATGTATAAACATACAGCGCATTATTTTGACTTTCTAATTGTGTAACAACCAACAAAATAATTACAACAATTAAAATGGATGGTGCTTTCATAATTTAAGTATTTTGCTCATTAGGACTTCATTCCCACTTCTATACTGAATAAAATAGATGCCCGGTGTCTGTTTACTTAAATCAATAGTGGCATTATTTTCAATAACATTCTGCTGTACAATTATTTTACCGGTTAAATCATAAATGGTCAATAAATTCGCTTCATTTTCCCTAAAATGAGATAAATTTATTTTTACCGTACTGTTAAATGGATTGGGTGTAACTTTTAGAACCTGATCCTTTTCATTTGTTTCAAAATCGGCTTTTTGTGGGTTGATAGTAAATTGACCCCCACCGCAATAATCGACATAAACTGAAAAACATTTTGTCCGCTCACCACATCCATTGGTTGCTTTGACGCATATCTCACCCCAACCTGGTGTCATCCCTCTAAATCTAGCCTTAGTCAATGTTCCAACACCTGTGATTACACCATTAAATATCCACTCAATCGTTCCTAATGAGGTTTCTCTCGGCCCTAAAAGGTCTAAAAATGCCCATTCATAATTACCTACACAAACTTCACTATTGTAAATAAGATTAAAATCCGGTAGTCCAACCCATATTGTTTGGTTTACGACGACATCTGCACACCCGGATTGAGACATAGTAAATGTTAATACTGCACTACCAGATGTAGTTGAGCTTGCAGCTCTCAAAGTAGCAACAGCTCCACTACCGGATGTGGCGGCTCCATTGGTCGTTGCAAACAAATAAGCATTGTTTACACTCCAGGTAATAGTTCTGCCAGGTATAGCATTCGATAAAGCAATTTGTTTATTAGTAGTACAGATTAAAANACTACTGGTACTGCCTGAATTGATCGAAGGTACTCTGATAGTATTTAAAGTTTGTGGCGGATTCGTTGGCCCCAACCATGTACTAAGTCGGGTATCATCAGAATTGTTTCCAGTCCAGGAATTATCAAATCTACCAAACCCATCATTCTGTGTATTGCTGCCGCAATATGAATTTCCGCCAGAAAGTTGACCAACGATTCGATGATTTTGATTTAATAAGGGAGAGCCAGAAGAACCATTCTCCGTTACACCAGCTGCCCATGAAACTACCCAATGAAATTCTCCTACAACATCAGTACCATTAGTCAATTTATAATTATCACTCCTTATTGCCTGTGTATTNNATAAAGTGATATTTTTCGCATCTCCTGATGGATGATGAATACATGCTCCATAGCTTGCAGGTGTGGTAGTTCTATCCCATCCAGCTAAAGCTATTCTCGGTTGGTCGGAAACTTTGCCATTTAATTCTGCTAAAGCGAAATCTGATTTATTGTATGCTGCTTTAAATGAAGCTCCTGAATACGTAATCCAATTACCTTGATCTCCAGTGCTATTGCCAGAGCATGTTGGTGTACCAGATTCGTATTTAAATCTAAATGAATAAATATTCAAATCTTTTTCTGAATTATCCAGTGACCCGCTTTCATCAGAATCCAAGCAATGAAATGCAGTTAAAAAATAAGATTTCAAATCTTGACATTGATTATTAATCAAAGATCCTGAACACCATTTTGTTCCATTCTTAATAACCAAAGCGACTGCATCTCGTTCATTTTCCCAGCCGGAACCTTCCGAGCAGTTTACATCAAAATTGCAATCTCCTGCATCTCCAAACTCTCTTATTTCCAATGGCTTAGGAATACCCTGACATACTCCATTGATATTTATTGAAAATTTTTGAAACTTGTCTTTTTACATTTGACTACCATCAGCACATCTTGTGACTCTATGATGTCCGAAGCATATACGTGATCATAGATGACATCCCCTGTAATCGGTCCGTGTATTATCCTGCCATCTTTTGACAAAATAAACATTTCGGCACCTTCAGGTAGGTTTAATCCAGAAATCAGAAAATTCAGCGAACTGGCTTCTGGCGCTGAAAACCGATTTGCCATATCAGCATATTACCGATTTGCCACTGCTTGCCATCTTTTAAGGTATAATTTTGTTCTACTTTAACAGCAAATCGAGGAATCGTACTTCCCTCCAACGAATCTTGTGCCAGTACTTGATCAAAATCCACATCCGGCTGAAGATAAACCGGATAGTTCTCGTTAATCGGAAAAGGAATTACTTCTTCCATAGATTGTTTTGATGTAAGATGCCTTGTCAGCACCTGTGAATGCATAATTGTCGTACTTATAGCCGACATAATAACAACGAAAATAATCGTTCTCATGTTAGTAAAATTGAAGTAAAAAATAAAAGCCTAAAACACCATTTCAGATTCACTTAGAATCAAGGCAGAGTTTTCAGTTTATCGCCCGGGGTCAGCGACTTTCGGAAGTCCAAAAGCTGTTTCTGTTTTACTGTCAGCACATGGTTCTTTCTTTCAATCGATGACAACGGGTTGCGGCTTTGTGTCAGGCTGCGAAGCGTTGGCATTGAGCGGTCGGGCAGCTTGCACAAAACCGCTGTTCAAGCGACACCTCCGGTGAAATCCCCCAAAGCTAAAATAATACCCACAGCCTTGCTTGTTATACATATTTAATCATATAAAAATAAGTAATAAACATGAAAGGTAATGAATTTTCAGCAAACAAATTAACTACCAATGGAGAAGAATGGATCAAAAAGCTCATTCAGACCTTGACCATTAAAGAGTACGGTGCAGGTACCATCAAGAGCTATGGCAATGAGATGACACTGCTCTTCAAGTATTTTAATCACAAGAAGGTAGAAAAATCACACAAGAGGACATCGAACAGTACATCTTGTACATAAAGTCAGTTCACAAGGTAGGTCGTGCGAAGTGCCGCAGTGTAGCTCAGGCATGTAGTTTCTTTTTCAAAAAGTGATGAAGATCAATTACATCGTACCCAGTAATTTGTATCCAAAGAAGCAGTTTCTCCTGCCCAATATCATGAGTGAGATGGAGGTGGCTAAACTGTTTGAATCAGGGCTTTCACTAAAGGAATATTGTGTTGTGGGCTTGCTGTACGGTTGCGGTATGCGCATCAGTGAGGTTTGTAACTTGCGTCTCAAAGACATCGAGAGTGCTGACGGGCGGATCAAGGTAAGCCAGGGAAAAGGGGCAAAAGACAGATACACGTTGCTTCCACATCATCTACTGGACAAGCTGCGTAGTTTTTACGTGTCCGCCGGACGACCGAAGGAATATCTGTTTACAAGCGATCAGACGAATAGAGCCTATTGTGTAAGAAGTATGCAGGTAGTGGTCAATGGAGCCATGGCAAAGGCCGGTTTTGCAGAAAGGTCATACACGGCACATACGCTACGACATAGCTTTGCCACCCACATGCTCAACAGTGGAGCCAATATCCACGTCATCAAAACACTTCTCGGTCACGCGAAGCTGGAGACAACGATGATCTATCTACATCTACAGAAACATACCCAACTGGGTATTATCTCACCGTTGGATCAACTGCTGGCATCACAAAACGATACGACAAAGGATAATCCGGAAAGAAGTACGGATGCAAGAACTTAGTGAACTCAAGGTGCTGATGCAGCGCCACATCTTCGGTAATGATATAGCCAACACCTTCAATCCATATAGTCGTGCGGTGTTCGATCGCCTTAGACGCTGTCATACCATCCATATGGGTGTGCATCAGTATAGGTGTGATGATAAGGCTTGTGGGCATATCCACCTCCAGTATCACAGTTGTGGCGATAGACATTGTCCGCATTGTGGTGGAACGAAGCGGGATGCATGGGTGGAAGACCGCATGAGTGAACTGCTGCCTATTAAGTATTACCACGTCGTATTTACCTTGCCATCGGAGCTACGCTCCTGGTGATGGGCAATAGAAAAGTGATGTTTGACCTGTTGTTTGAGTCGGCACATTATACCCTGTTGACATTAGGGCGTGATCCTAAATGGCTGGGAGGACAGTTGGGCATCATATCAATACTGCACACACATGGACAGGAGTTGAGCTTCCATCCGCACATCCATTGTATCGTCAGTGGTGGAGGTATAAACAAAGATGGACAATGGCAAACCAATAAGCGAGCCGGCGACTCCTTTCTTTTCCCACGTCGGGTGATGGAACAGATCTACAAGGCCTATTTCCTACGTCGCGTAATGCAGATGTTGGGAGATGGAGATTTGTTGTTTGAAGGCATAGATGTTTCAACAGCCATCGATGCGGTACGATACAAGAAATGGAATGTATATGCCAAAGCTCCTTTTGCCGGTCCTGCACAAATCATAGAATATCTCGGGCGATATACACACAAGGTGGCTATCACGGCACATCGGATTAAAGAGATAACGGATCAGACCATCACCTTCAAGTATAAGGACTATGCTGATAAGAGTAAGGTCAAGGAAATGACACTCAGCCATGCAGAATTTGCACGGAGGTTTGAACAGCACATATTACCACACCGGTATGTCAAGATTCGTCATAGTGGCTACCTGAGCCATCGAGGCAAGACAGCACGCCTGGAAAGGCTACATCAGCAAATGAATCTTCCGCCACCAATGCCTAAGGTCAGTATCTCCACAGCACTTCGAGTATTGATAAAGACCGGCGTTGACATCACGATATGTCCGGTATGCAAAAGAGGTAAATTGATTTATGAGAACACCTTGATCCTGTATGAAGGAATCCTTCGGGATGTAATCACCCTACACAATCGAGGATCACCGAAAATCAACCTGAATTACTCTCAAATCTCCACAAAATGAGGACACTACACAACACTATTATCAATCCAACTTATTGGAACAAAGTGCGCACATTGCACTGTGGCACTGCCATGCCTTCAATTGGGGGTGGCAAGTGCTATTTTCCTTCTATGACTGACAAAAGTCAGCCATCCATCCGGCAAAAAGATAGTAATCCACCTAAGAGAAATACAGTCCATCATACGGTCTCGCTGAACACCGAATATTCAAAAGCCCGGCTGGCTTAGTGATTTAATTTGGAAGTTTTTGGTGGGCTTTTGTATATTCGGCTTAATGTTAGCTGTTCGCCCGTTTTTTTCTGGCGTAAAGTTGTTCGTCTGTCGCACTTGTTATTTGCTTTATATTTCAGGAATTAGACTTACTCTTTTATGATAAAGGAAATATGAAGTAAAAACAAATATCAAAGCGATAATCGGAATAATGGCAACTGTTTGTCGCACCATTGATATAGAATAAATTGCACCAATTACATCAAATGCAAGTCCTGCATAAGCCCACTCTTTTAATCTTGGAAACTTTGGAGCAAAAATTGCGAAGAGAGCTAAAAGTCTTGATACACATAGAAATGCTAATAAGTATTCGGGATAACCCAATGTTGTGATGACTTCTACCGATTTTGGGTTTCCTGTCAGACCGATTACAGAACCTATTCCAAACATTGGGACTAGTAATCCTGTAAAAATCCAATAAAGTATGTTTATTGTTTTTATTGTCATTTGCGTTGAAAGTTTATCATCCAATTAATCCCATATTTATCTGTGAAACTTCCGAAAANAGCTCCCCAAAACATATCTTGAATAGGCATTTCTACTTTACCTCCAATAGAAAGTTCGTCAAATAATCTTTGAGCTTCTTCTCTTGAATCAGGTTCAAGTTGGATGTGCATATTATTACCTTGTGTCAAATTAAATCCCATTTCTTTAGNGGAGTCAGTTCCCATTAATATGTGTCCACCAAGAATAGGTAGTTCGACATGTAAGACCATCTTTTTAACTGGTTCTGCAATGGGTGTTTGATTGGGGTCAACTGGAAGGTCGCCAAATCGTTTAATACCATTAATGAAATCTGTTTTAAATATAGATTTGTAAAAATTGAATGCTTCTTCAGTATTTCCCTGAAAGTTTACATAAGTTGATACTCTTGCCATATTGTTTGATTTATTTTGTTTACGAAGTTTGAACTGTGCCGCTATGTATTGGTCAAGGTTTTCAAGAGCCATTGTAAAGCCCTCTTTAAAACCCATTTCAATTATTTNTTCAAGATCAGCAAGGCTTTCATATTTTGCTATAATGTTTACGGTTGTTGTTCCTGCGTTCTCGGTAAAGGTGTTTGTCCACAATGTTCTAGGCATATCGGTATTAACCGTGCCGTTCTCATCACAAAAAGCGTCTAAACCCGAAAATTGTTTCTGATGCACTATCTTGTGATAGTCGTTTTTGCACCAATGACAGTCGTCCTNGTTTCCTTTTTCTGTATTAAACATTTCGTAAAGCCACATTCCGCCCTCTCTAAAATCCATTGACTTTGTTCTGGTCTTGTATGGTTTTGGCGCCCACCATTGGTCAAGAATTTCGGGGCTTGTCCACGCTTCCCAAACCAATTCAAGGTTTGCAGCAAATTCACGTTTCACATTTACCGTGTGGTTTTCTTTGTTGACTAAGAAGTCAAATTTTAAATTACTGTTCATTTTTTCTTGTTTTTAATTGTTAGTAATACCTCATCAAGTTGATTAAATCGTGCTTCCCAAATCTTCCTGAATTGGTTCAGCCATTTGTCTATTTCTTTCATTTTGTTTAATTCAAGTTGGTAGTAGATTTCTCTACCTTGCTGTTTTTGCGTAACCAATTCGCACTCTGTCAAAATTTGTAAATGCTTTGACACCGCTTGTCGTGAAGTGTCAAAGTGTTTGGCAATGGCGTTTGGTGTCATTGCTTGTAATGCAATTAGCGTAATAATCGCCCGTCTTGTCGGGTCGGCTATTGCCTGAAAGATATCTCGTCTTGTTCCCATAATGCAATTATTTGGTTGCAAATATATGTGCAATTATTTAATTGCGCAATTTTTTAAGAATAATTTTCTTGTCGTTAAAATATGGGGTGGTGGGTGGCTTGGTTTTTTCGGTTTTAAACGTCCGTTGAAGTATGTTGATTGGTCATTTCGGGTGACAGCTAACGGATGGGTATATGAAACGTTTGGCATTTCAAAGCAATCTCCTATCAAACCGTTGCGATGTTTATTAAGAGTACCGCCCTTAAAATCAGCACTTTTTGCCAAATGTTTTATATACCGTGTTAGCGGGTCGTTGTTCCTTTTTCTAATATATTGAAATTAGATTGTATTCAATAATTCTAAGGTCTCTAGATTGCAAAAATAAGCAAATCATAGTTCATTCAAACGATTGAACTATAACACGTCTTAAAAGCAGATTTTTCTTTGAAATAGCTTAATTTGTTTTAAAATCTGTATCTCAGACAGATTGTACCGTAATTGTTATATTCTGATTTAACAACATCAAAGAAAGGAGTCCAATCCAGACCAAGTGTAACAGGACTATTGAAGCGATGTTCCAGTCCAATTTCTCCAAGAACAGCGAATCCTATTCCTTCATGTTCACTGCGGGTTTTATCCCAATAACGTAATCCTAAACCAGGACCTGAATATATTATCCATTTTTCGTTAATAATTGGAATTCTGAAATCGTAGCAGTTGTCAAACAAATAATAATCAATGCCCCATCCAATATTGCTATGTATTCGATTCGATTTAACAAGTAACGCCATATCAACTGAAGCAACATATCCCAAACGAATGCCTAATTCAAAAGTGTTTTGTGCATTCATGTGTAAAGTAAAAGCAACAAAAGCAAATACTAATATTATTTTCTTCATGTTTATTGATTTTGAAAAGGGCTATAAAGCAATTAATTATATTTTTCGCGAAGTATTTTTCAATTGGCACGTAACCGACCGAGCAACTACACGTCATTTATCTGTATATAACCCGGGAGCAGATCTTGTATCCGGTTGATAGGATGAGATGGGATTTTATTGAGAGTATCTACGAGCCAATCATAGGGGTTGATTCCTTTTGCTTTGCATGTACCAAAAACGAATACATCATTGCTGCTCTGACGGCTCCATCATGACTCCCGGCAAATAAATAATTCTTCCTGCCCAGTGCCAGTGGACGGATCTTGTTTTCTATCAGGTTATTGTCCATCTCAAAGCGTGCATCTTGTGCAGCACGTTCTATCTTAGGCCACTGACGGTGCAGATAGCTCATGGCCTTGGCTATAGGGCTTTTAGGAAGCACCTTGTCATACTCATATCTTGCCCATTGATACAAAGTGTTAAGCAATGGCATGGTGTGACGGGTCCTGATCTGTTGACGCTCTTCCAGTGTAGGCTTCTCCTTCAGCTCTCTTTCATGGCGATATATCTCTCCAAACAAACTGAGTGCATAAGCACTTCGTTCATCGTCGCTGTCCCTGGCCTGATCAAAATATCTCCTGGCATGTACCAGACACCCCAGTAACGTGATCTCATCCCGCTTCGCAGCGATGTCATCATATACCGTATAGCCATCACACTGCAGGTGTCCGGCATAGTCGCACAGCACTTCTTTAGGACCATTCATTCCACGGCCTTTACGATAGTTAAACCATACTTGTTCTGATCGGGGTGCATGATATACCCACATATATCCCTGGAATATATTCTTGGGTGGTGACTTTCCTGTTTCTTCTTTCTGTGCCAGCACCTTTATCGGACTCTCATCTACCTGGATATAACTGCTCTCTAATACAGAGCGACCCAATGCTTCATATAGCGGCATCAACAACTCACATACACGTGCCACCCAATCTACCACGGTGCTTTGTGCCACTATGTAACCGAAGTCTCTGGAAAATATCTTTGTCTGGCGATACAATGGCAGATGGTCTATGTACTTACTGACAAGGATATGCGCCAACAAGGTCGCCTCTGCTATGGCCTTGGGCAAGGGTCTTTCAGGAAGGGTGGCTATATGTATTTCTGATGTCTCCTTATGAACGTACTTAGGACGAATGATCCGGTGTCTTACCAATGATGCAGGTGTATATTCCAGTGTCTCGGTAATCTCTTCTCCTATTTTAATCATGCCGGCAGTATCTATATCCGGCTCAATGATCTCCTCTCTTACAGGAAGGTGGTCCGGTATGGCATTGCGTCCCGGATGCTTCTTCTTACGCTCATAGGTAATCTTTTCCTTGGGAATTTCAACAGGCTCAGGCTGCTGTTCCGGCTCAAAAGGCTTAATTGATCCGGATTATACATCACCGGTTTGAAGCGCTCTGACCTGCTTCCGAATATCAGTCGCTTGAGTGTATCGGTTTCATGCTTCAATGTGCTGTTTTGTTCAAGCAAAAGTTTGTTTTCTGCCGTCAGTTGTTCTATTGTCTGAGCGTCTGTCATGTCTTAAAGATACAACAATGACGCCACTTTTCATACTTTTTGTATCTTTTTTTCGTATTATTTTATCTGTTTTTATACCCTGAATCATCAGTACCAACAACTCCCAATCCAAGGTCAAGGTATCTTTTTTGTCCCTTGACCGGGCAGTTCAAAAGTACCTTGTTCCAGCCTTTTGTAGTATAGCACAAAACCTCCCATCTCCCAGACAAGCATCTTCATCCTGTTGCGCTGCCTATTGATAAACAGATATACACTTCCATCCATTGGATTCATATCCATCTTGTCATGTACCAGACCGCATAATCCGTCAAATCCTTTTCGCATGTCAGTATATCTTGTTCTTAGATAATACCGCTGATGTTGACTTAGTCCTAACATATCGGAACCCGGATGATTAGACCGCCGGGCATGGTGATGGTTATCTCGCGATCGACATGCGTTGACGCACCAAGATCTATAGCCATAAATTCAGGTTCGGAAGATTCTTCACTATCATCCTTAGATGCCCGGATCTCCTTGGCCCGTCGTAAATAATATCGCAGTGTTGATCCTTTTATCCCTGCTTTTCGCGCAAAAACATCCTTATCAAGACCGGACTTCGCAAAACGATCCGCCATCTTTTCATACTTAGTCATGATTATTATTTTCCTACTAAGGTATGACCACAGATGACTTGAAAAAGATGTACTTAGACGGTTGCTTACATTGGCACTAATATCATTTAATAACTCAACAACAAGTTTCTCTGTATTATATGGTGGTGTTGCTTGTGAGATATTTGCCGAAAATGTTATCCTTTCAACTGGTTCATACAAAAGCAGGCTACCATAAAAACCGCCGTGACCGTAATATAAATTTCCATTTACTTCGAATGAGAACAATCCATAACCGTAGTTGGCATTAAATTNTTTAACCTTATCTGTGTCTGTCATCTTTTTTAGNNTTTCAGGGTGTTTAAATAACTTTTTATCAAAGAGCAATTGGATGAATAATGCCAAATCTTTAGTAGTGGTTACCAAACCTCCGCCTCCCCATTCATAGGAAGTGTTTATTCTTTTTGTCATATTAATTTTACCCAAAAAGGCATCAATTCGTTTGCCTTCCGTAATAGCTGGCTCATAATATTCAAAGTATGTATTTTNTATGCCAGCCTTTTCTAAAATCCGTTCTCTTATAGCTTCCGGTAGAGTTTTATCTGTAATATTCTCAATGATGAAGCCGAGAAACATATAGTTCATATCTGAGTAATGATAACCTTCGCCTGGTCTATTAAATGGTTTTTTGTTCAGATGGTACCGATAATACCTTTCCATTATCATTTCGGTATTAAATTGTCTTTTTTGTGNAAGCAACACACTTATATTAAACCTGGTTTGGGCATCCGTAAAAATATCCGCTATACCACTTGTATGGTTTAGTAGCTGTTCAATGGTGATTTCTTTGGAATAGTTAGTATCTTTCAGAATATGGATTTTGTCAGCTTTTACGAAATCAATTGGTTGCAAGTATTTATAGGCTTTATCAGAGAGTGCTAATTTTCCTTCTTCTTCCAATTGTAAAATGATAGTTGCAACGTAACCGACCGAGCAACTACACGTCATTTATCTGTATATAACCCGGGAGCAGATCTTGTATCCGGTTGATAGGATGAGATGGGATTTTATTGAGAGTATCTACGAGCCAATCATAGGGGTTGATTCCTTTTGCTTTGCATGTACCAAAAACGAATACATCATTGCTGCTCTGACGGCTCCATCATGACTCCCGGCAAATAAATAATTCTTCCTGCCCAGTGCCAGTGGACGGATCTTGTTTTCTATCAGGTTATTGTCCATCTCAAAGCGTGCATCTTGTGCAGCACGTTCTATCTTAGGCCACTGACGGTGCAGATAGCTCATGGCCTTGGCTATAGGGCTTTTAGGAAGCACCTTGTCATACTCATATCTTGCCCATTGATACAAAGTGTTAAGCAATGGCATGGTGTGACGGGTCCTGATCTGTTGACGCTCTTCCAGTGTAGGCTTCTCCTTCAGCTCTCTTTCATGGCGATATATCTCTCCAAACAAACTGAGTGCATAAGCACTTCGTTCATCGTCGCTGTCCCTGGCCTGATCAAAATATCTCCTGGCATGTACCAGACACCCCAGTAACGTGATCTCATCCCGCTTCGCAGCGATGTCATCATATACCGTATAGCCATCACACTGCAGGTGTCCGGCATAGTCGCACAGCACTTCTTTAGGACCATTCATTCCACGGCCTTTACGATAGTTAAACCATACTTGTTCTGATCGGGGTGCATGATATACCCACATATATCCCTGGAATATATTCTTGGGTGGTGACTTTCCTGTTTCTTCTTTCTGTGCCAGCACCTTTATCGGACTCTCATCTACCTGGATATAACTGCTCTCTAATACAGAGCGACCCAATGCTTCATATAGCGGCATCAACAACTCACATACACGTGCCACCCAATCTACCACGGTGCTTTGTGCCACTATGTAACCGAAGTCTCTGGAAAATATCTTTGTCTGGCGATACAATGGCAGATGGTCTATGTACTTACTGACAAGGATATGCGCCAACAAGGTCGCCTCTGCTATGGCCTTGGGCAAGGGTCTTTCAGGAAGGGTGGCTATATGTATTTCTGATGTCTCCTTATGAACGTACTTAGGACGAATGATCCGGTGTCTTACCAATGATGCAGGTGTATATTCCAGTGTCTCGGTAATCTCTTCTCCTATTTTAATCATGCCGGCAGTATCTATATCCGGCTCAATGATCTCCTCTCTTACAGGAAGGTGGTCCGGTATGGCATTGCGTCCCGGATGCTTCTTCTTACGCTCATAGGTAATCTTTTCCTTGGGAATTTCAACAGGCTCAGGCTGCTGTTCCGGCTCAAAAAGGCTTAATTGATCCGGATTATACATCACCGGTTTGAAGCGCTCTGACCTGCTTCCGAATATCAGTCGCTTGAGTGTATCGGTTTCATGCTTCAATGTGCTGTTTTGTTCAAGCAAAAGTTTGTTTTCTGCCGTCAGTTGTTCTATTGTCTGAGCGTCTGTCATGTCTTAAAGATACAACAATGACGCCACTTTTCATACTTTTTGTATCTTTTTTTCGTATTATTTTATCTGTTTTTATACCCTGAATCATCAGTACCAACAACTCCCAATCCAAGGTCAAGGTATCTTTTTTGTCCCTTGACCGGGCAGTTCAAAAGTACCTTGTTCCAGCCTTTTGTAGTATAGCACAAAACCTCCCATCTCCCAGACAAGCATCTTCATCCTGTTGCGCTGCCTATTGATAAACAGATATACACTTCCATCCATTGGATTCATATCCATCTTGTCATGTACCAGACCGCATAATCCGTCAAATCCTTTTCGCATGTCAGTATATCTTGTTCTTAGATAATACCGCTGATGTTGACTTAGTCCTAACATATCGGAACCCGGATGATTAGACCGCCGGGCATGGTGATGGTTATCTCGCGATCGACATGCGTTGACGCACCAAGATCTATAGCCATAAATTCAGGTTCGGAAGATTCTTCACTATCATCCTTAGATGCCCGGATCTCCTTGGCCCGTCGTAAATAATATCGCAGTGTTGATCCTTTTATCCCTGCTTTTCGCGCAAAAACATCCTTATCAAGACCGGACTTCGCAAAACGATCCGCCATCTTTTCATACTTAGTCATGATTATTATTTTCCTACTAAGGTATGACCACAGATGACTTGAAAAAGATGTACTTAGACGGTTGCTTACGTTGCAACGTAACCGACCGAGCAACTACACGTCATTTATCTGTATATAACCCGGGAGCAGATCTTGTATCCGGTTGATAGGATGAGATGGGATTTTATTGAGAGTATCTACGAGCCAATCATAGGGGTTGATTCCTTTTGCTTTGCATGTACCAAAAAACGAATACATCATTGCTGCTCTGACGGCTCCATCATGACTCCCGGCAAATAAATAATTCTTCCTGCCCAGTGCCAGTGGACGGATCTTGTTTTCTATCAGGTTATTGTCCATCTCAAAGCGTGCATCTTGTGCAGCACGTTCTATCTTAGGCCACTGACGGTGCAGATAGCTCATGGCCTTGGCTATAGGGCTTTTAGGAAGCACCTTGTCATACTCATATCTTGCCCATTGATACAAAGTGTTAAGCAATGGCATGGTGTGACGGGTCCTGATCTGTTGACGCTCTTCCAGTGTAGGCTTCTCCTTCAGCTCTCTTTCATGGCGATATATCTCTCCAAACAAACTGAGTGCATAAGCACTTCGTTCATCGTCGCTGTCCCTGGCCTGATCAAAATATCTCCTGGCATGTACCAGACACCCCAGTAACGTGATCTCATCCCGCTTCGCAGCGATGTCATCATATACCGTATAGCCATCACACTGCAGGTGTCCGGCATAGTCGCACAGCACTTCTTTAGGACCATTCATTCCACGGCCTTTACGATAGTTAAACCATACTTGTTCTGATCGGGGTGCATGATATACCCACATATATCCCTGGAATATATTCTTGGGTGGTGACTTTCCTGTTTCTTCTTTCTGTGCCAGCACCTTTATCGGACTCTCATCTACCTGGATATAACTGCTCTCTAATACAGAGCGACCCAATGCTTCATATAGCGGCATCAACAACTCACATACACGTGCCACCCAATCTACCACGGTGCTTTGTGCCACTATGTAACCGAAGTCTCTGGAAAATATCTTTGTCTGGCGATACAATGGCAGATGGTCTATGTACTTACTGACAAGGATATGCGCCAACAAGGTCGCCTCTGCTATGGCCTTGGGCAAGGGTCTTTCAGGAAGGGTGGCTATATGTATTTCTGATGTCTCCTTATGAACGTACTTAGGACGAATGATCCGGTGTCTTACCAATGATGCAGGTGTATATTCCAGTGTCTCGGTAATCTCTTCTCCTATTTTAATCATGCCGGCAGTATCTATATCCGGCTCAATGATCTCCTCTCTTACAGGAAGGTGGTCCGGTATGGCATTGCGTCCCGGATGCTTCTTCTTACGCTCATAGGTAATCTTTTCCTTGGGAATTTCAACAGGCTCAGGCTGCTGTTCCGGCTCAAAAGGCTTAATTGATCCGGATTATACATCACCGGTTTGAAGCGCTCTGACCTGCTTCCGAATATCAGTCGCTTGAGTGTATCGGTTCATGCTTCAATGTGCTGTTTTGTTCAAGCAAAAGTTTGTTTTCTGCCGTCAGTTGTTCTATTGTCTGAGCGTCTGTCATGTCTTAAAGATACAACAATGACGCCACTTTTCATACTTTTTGTATCTTTTTTCGTATTATTTTATCTGTTTTTATACCCTGAATCATCAGTACCAACAACTCCCAATCCAAGGTCAAGGTATCTTTTTTGTCCCTTGACCGGGCAGTTCAAAAGTACCTTGTTCCAGCCTTTTGTAGTATAGCACAAAACCTCCCATCTCCCAGACAAGCATCTTCATCCTGTTGCGCTGCCTATTGATAAACAGATATACACTTCCATCCATTGGATTCATATCCATCTTGTCATGTACCAGACCGCATAATCCGTCAAATCCTTTTCGCATGTCAGTATATCTTGTTCTTAGATAATACCGCTGATGTTGACTTAGTCCTAACATATCGGAACCCGGATGATTAGACCGCCGGGCATGGTGATGGTTATCTCGCGATCGACATGCGTTGACGCACCAAGATCTATAGCCATAAATTCAGGTTCGGAAGATTCTTCACTATCATCCTTAGATGCCCGGATCTCCTTGGCCCGTCGTAAATAATATCGCAGTGTTGATCCTTTTATCCCTGCTTTTCGCGCAAAAACATCCTTATCAAGACCGGACTTCGCAAAACGATCCGCCATCTTTTCATACTTAGTCATGATTATTATTTTCCTACTAAGGTATGACCACAGATGACTTGAAAAAGATGTACTTAGACGGTTGCTTACGTTGCAACGAACGTTTTGGTTATGCTTGCACAGTTAAATTGATAATCAGCATCTATTTCGGTTTCGCTCCTGCCAATAATGCCGAATCCTTTGTCAATTTTTAAACCTGTTTTCTCATTGTTTGCATAAAGTAAAAACTATGTACCGGACTTTTACCTGTGTGGTGAATATTCCGGTGATATTGACCCCATTCCGGTGATATTGACCCCTGGGATTTTGGTTATTTAAAAGAACGTTTTACCTGACAATATTACAGTTTTTTCTAAGACTATCACCTTTTATCTCGATTCTGTATGCAGTATGAACCAGACGGTCCAGAATCGCATCAGCAAGAGTTTCCTCTCCGATTACATCGTACCAACTGCCGACAGGAAGTTGGCTTGCAATGATTGTGGAAGCCTTGCTGTGGCGGTCTTCGATGATTTCCATCAGATCCAACTGCTGTTGTCCATCAAGATGAGTTAGCCCAAAGTCATCCAAAATCAATAAATTAATCTTAGAGAGTTTTTCAAAGAATCGGATAATTGTTCCATCAAGTCGGCTCAACTTCATCCTCATCATCAGTTTCTGTGTATTATAATAGGCTACCTTAAAGCCCAGGCGCANGGCCTGGTGTCCCAGAGCTGATGCCAGGAAGCTCTTCCCACAACCGGTAGCACCGGTTATCAGGACAGCTTCTCCTTTGGAGATATATTCTCCGATAGCTAAAGTTGCTATCACTTGACGGTCTATTCCCCTGGCAGGATCCATCTTGATCTCCTCCATGCTTGCTTTATAACGGAAGGAGGCTTGATGGGTCAGTCGGTTAAATCGTCGGTTTTCCCGTTCCTGTTCCTCTGCCTGCAGTAGTAGTTCGAGTCCTTCTTCCAGGGTCAGCCCAAGATGCTGACGCGTCTCGGTAAGAGATTGGAAGGCTTGTGCCATGCCGTGTAATCTAAGACGGCTCATTTGAGTTTGTACTTGGTTCATTTGCATTGGTTTTAGTATGATTAAATGATAATTCCAGTTGTTGGTAATGTTGACGGCCTCTTATGTTATTATGCGGAGGCAACGGTTGAGGTGGTTGTGCTTCCGGAGTGTCATATGTCTTATTTTCCAGACAGTTTTTAATAAAGTTGTATAGCCTGGTTGAGACTCCATTGTTCATCGCTATGATACAGGCTTTTTCAAACGATTGTTTTTCGGCATTTTTGGCTAGATGAAGCAGGCCTTCACTGGATCTATACAATATCTCGGGATAGACATCACTTTCAAACATGCCTTGTATCAGTTTCTTTAAGATGTCCGAATGCTTTGAGGCACGGTTAATGTAATACTGCGGAGACCGGTCTAAATAATGCTGATGCTGCGAACATAGGTGATTACGTTCGGTAGTGTATTTAGATGGACGATAGTCCCGGGGATGGACAGCAATCTGATTACCTGAAGAAAATATATAGACCATCGAACGGGTATATATCACTTGCACTCTACGGCCGATATATTGGTAAGGCACACTGTAGTAGTGCTTATCTACGGATAGATATACATGATTGTTTTTACCGACGGTAAGACGGCAATAATGTTTTATCTCGAAGCGCTGTATAACAAGTGGTCTGANGATGTTTTTCTCCTCTGCCACAAAGAGTTCTTCTCGACAAAAAGGCTTTTGCTGCATACGTGTCTGGTTGTNCTCACGTATTTTGTCTGTAATAGCTTCATTCAGACTCTCCAGGCTGAAAAATTGTACATTACGCAGACGGGCAAATACTCTGTTGTAGATTAGTTTTACCAGGCCTTCTACCGAAGACTTATCCTTTGGCTTTGCTGCACGTGCAGGTACTACACTACAGCCATAATGACTGGCAAAGTCTTGTAAGGCTTGATTCAAAGTAGGCTCGTATCGACTGGATTGGGCAACGGCTGATTTAAGGTTATCAGGAACTATAGCCAAGGGGACGCCTCCCAGATGGATCAGGCACTGTTCTAAAGCGTACAGAAAATCCGGAATAGTCTGAGATCGTACCGCGATGGCAAAGCCGTAGTTGCTGTAAGGAAGGCAAGCTGCAAAAACCTGACATTCGATAATCTCTCCGCTTGAACGATCGATGTAACTGAGCTTCTTTCCGGCAAAGTCAATGTACAGCTTTTCTCCTGGATGATGAGTCATCACCATAGATGGCTTGGATGCTGTGAGATATTGATTGAAGTGGAAGCAGAACTGAGAATATCCATATCCACAGACGTCCCCTTGTTTGTACTCCTGCCAAAGAAGATAGCGAGTCACGCCAGGGCGTTTGAGCTCGTTTACAAAGTAAGGAAGTTGATCCCTGATACGCCTATAGCGTTCGTCATCCGTTTTGTAGGCTGGATTGCCTGCGAAGAATTTGGCTTCCAAAACCGGATTATCCAGCTTTATGAGTTGTTCGATATCCATCGGGCAAGACGCACTGCTTACAATCAATTCCAGCTTGCCCAAATAAGACTTTACGGTGTTCTTGCTCATGTCAAGCGNCCGGGCAATAGCCTTTATCCCCAGACCTTGGTGATGCATCAATAAGAGTTGTTTTATTTGACTCATACATTTTGGTTTTCCTGCCATTGCACGTTCTTTTTGGTTAATAAACCAAATACAACCAAAATCCAAGCCAGGGGGTCAATATGCTCCGGAATCAGTCTTTCTTCTGATATCACAAATTGCCCAGAGGGGTCAACATGCTCCGAAATCCAATGCTCACGCCACAAAATGCTAAACGCAGCATTTCATCAATCCACATTTTCTTTGAAATTTCACAAGAAAGGGGTCAACATGCTCCGGAATTTGCCTCATGCTTATTGAAATCCTTTCAGGGGGTCAGCTTATGCCGGAATGGCAGAATGCTGAAAGATTATAACTCGTTTCTGAGATTTCTTTTCTGCTAAATTGGGGGTCAGCTTATGCCGGAATATCCAGTGTGGATTATATGTGCTTTCATCAAGCTGTCAATTTTAGCTTCCTTGGAACTAAAATCAGATTGCGCATTACAAATGAAAGGAACAAGAATAAAGAATAAGAACTTTAAAAATGAATTTGTCATGATAGTTTGTTTGAAGAATTTTTGGCAAAGATATCCTCATCAAAAAGTCAAAACTGTAGGTTCTTAGTAGTTTTTAGCTGAAGTGTATCAAATTTTACTTCAGACAAATGTGTAGTGTGTCTTTTTGGGGATTAAAGTGATATGGTATCTTCCTCAAACCATTTTTTAAAAGCGGGTGCTTTTAATCGACTTATATTAATTTCATTCGGAAGCAAAGAGTTTTCATTTAAAGTAAAAATAACCAGTTTGTTGTTTTCTATTCGTTTAAAAGAGGTTATGGAATCGCGGTGGAGAATAAATTTTCGGTTGACCCTGAAAAACAATGACGGGGGTATTATTTNTTCCAAATTATCCAAAGAACTGTCAATTATATAAGTTTTATAATTACTATCAATTAAAAAGGACAATCCGTCTTCCACATAAAATCCATTAATATCATTCATCGCAATTTTTGTGTTTTTAGAACCTATCCTCACACTGATTCCATCGGTTTTCAGTTGGTTATCTTTTTCTGAACTTTTCCAAATCAGGTAGTAATACATTCCTATGTAAATACCGTTGACCACTAATATCCAAATTGCGTATATCCAGATATCTAGTTGATAAAAATTTAAAGGGACTGGTTTGTCCTTCGCTATTGTGTTTAAAATTTCGGTAGCAAGGATGATAAAAATTAGCCCTGAAAGGCAGGTATAAAAAGCTGTNNAGAAAAGCCGTTGAAAAGTTAAATTGAGTAAAGGGGATTTCTTTTCCATACGGATGATAATGTACCGGATAATCAGCCATGCCAAATATCCCTGAAGTGTGTCAACCAGAAGCGTAAGAAAAAATAAGTATTTAGTATNTACATTATCGTAGGTGATAAAATAATTTACCAAATTTATTATGGGAATTAATACCAAAAATAACTTGATATCTTTTTTGCCAAATGGTCATATAATTATCGTTTTTTCATTTTGATTATTATCAGAAGTTTTAAGTAATTCAAATCTTCAATTAACAAGTTATGTATCTGTATTGTTATGGAGTTTGTATTTTTCAATGCCCGCTAACGTTTTGGGTATTGCCGAAGGCGGGGATTTTTAGCACTAAAGTTCAATAGAATTACTGCTGTTGAACCTTGCACAAATGTTTCATAGAAGTTCATCACCCCCGCTTTTGGCAATACCTTGTGTCTGTTGCACAACTCAAATATACTAAAAAAGTAACTTTATTATTATGTTATTTTGGACAAATTTCGTATCTTAAAGGATGCAAGGAAGGAAAGATTTTACCCCACAACTGTTTTATGAACTGAGCCTGGATCGCCTGGTTCCTCAAGACAATTTTTATCGAAAAGTAAACCAATGTTTGGATTTACATTTTCTTTACAAAGCAACTTGTGTTTACTACGGCACTGAAGGTCAGCAGAGTATTGACCCGGTGGTGTTTTTCAAGATTTTGCTGGTTGGTTATTTGAACGACCTCAATAGCGACCGTGCTTTACTTCGTTATTGCAGCAACTGTTTGGATGTTCGCTTGTTTCTTGGCTATGATCTGAACGAAGACTTACCTTGGCATTCGACCATTTCCAGAACCCGTCAACTTTTTGGTGAAGAAGTGTTTTTGAGTTTGTTCCANAAAGTCTTGTCGATGTGTGTGGCCAATGGAATGGTCAGAGGCAAACGCCAGTGTGTGGATAGTGCTTACATCAAAGCGAATGCTTCAATGGACAGCTTACTGGANAAAGAAGTTTTGGAAGATGCATCAGCTTATGTAAACGAATTGGAGGAGAATAGTGAGTTTAAGGTAACCACCGAGCGAAAGAAACTGGTAGAACGCCATCACAACTGGAAAAAGGAAGAATACAAAGGCATGCCTGGAAACACCAAAAGCCAACGCTTTGATGAAGACGGAAAGGAAATACGCCCGAAATTTTTGAGCAACCACACACATTATTCACCCACCGATCCGGATGCAAAAATATCTGTAAAACCGGGTAAGGCAAGACAGTTGAACTATTCAGCACAGCTAAGTGTGGATGATGCAAATCACGTTCAGCCCGTTGGATTAGAAAAATAATGCTGTAATCTGTTTTTTAAATATAACTTACCGTTACCCGATTTTAAGTATTTTTCTCTCCGAGTGGCATCCTGTTGATTTAGGCAGCCTTCCCAATAAATTAGATCTAAAGGTCTTCTTTCTTTTGTAGAAATGACCTTACCACTATTATGTAGGGTTACTCTTTCTAATAGGTTTTTAGTATAACCTGTATACAATTGATTGTCTGCTGAGCTCAGTAAGACATAAACATAGAAATACATAGCTTTTAGCAAAGATACATAATCCTACGGGCTAAACCGGAGCCTGTGCCTCAACGGCAGGAAGCAAGGACAGTGCAATTTTCAAAGAAATTATGGATCAGACTATTGATAATCTGAACCAAAATGATATGCAAATAGACCAGGTAGTAGCCGATGCAGGTTACAGCAGTGGAGAGAGTTTGCAGTATTGTGAAGATAAAAATATCGATGCCTGGATAACGAATTTTGGTCAGTATATCCCTGAACGCGAAGGCTTTGATTTCAACGAAGAACTAAATTGTTATGAATGTACAAAAGAAGGTGGCAACCGCGCAATTTTGGAATTCAAAGGCATCAAAACCGACAGCAAAGGATACGAGAAGAAAAGCTATCGAAGTAGTGAAACGGACTGTGGAAAGCGCCTTCGTGAGTTGTGTTGCGGTCAAGTCACCAGGTTTAAAAAGATAGAAGACAGCATCCACAAGCCACTGTATGACAAGATGCATCAAAAACTAACAAAGAACAAAGCTTACCATCGCAGATTAATAAAACGGCGAAGTGCCACCGTAGAACCCGTATTAGGCACACTCATTAATCACATGAATTTAAAACGGGTAAACACACGAGGCATGGCAGGAGCAAATAAACATACACTCATGTCGGCACTCAGTTATAATCTGAANAAATACATGAAGTTTATTCAAAGAAAAACACAAATAAAAACAATGGCTCTGCAAAAACCAGTAGAGAAGCTGCGGTCTGATCTTATTTCAATCCTTTCTCCCGCTTTTAGCTCAAAAATCAGACTGGTTGCCTTAAACTCAACTTCCCTCTTACCAATTTTGCTTCCGAAAATTAGCAGCTAATGCTTTCTGTGAGATTTTTAAAGGGCATTATTTTTAAAATGGAAGTTGTGCAACGGTTACCCTTGTTAGCGGTTCGGCTTTCTTTCGCTGTCAATTTGAAATAGCATATACAATTAAAGTCATTAAAGTTATTCCTAACGCTTGTGCTGTTCCTGTAATTGCCCCAAATGTTAAAGGTCTTTTCATCGTTGGAATAACTGCTGTTGTGAATACTATAGCCATTCCAATTCCAAACCCACTTAACAGTCCAACTGTCAAGGCTTCTTTAAATGAAGCTGTATTTGTCAATTTTAGCAATATAGACATTGTTAATGTGGTGGCAAAACAAGCAATGAGAGGAACTATGTAATAAATATTTGTCTCTTTCCAATTTTCTGGTCGATGGAAACCCATAGCTTCTTCCCATTNTTNTCCAAACACAAATTGTCGGTGCCATATGCCGCAGAATGCACAATATGCCATTGTCCCTATTAGGACTGCGACCCAATTTATTTCGATTAATATATTCATAATTATTATTTGCTTGTTTTCATTGCTTTTACCTTTTTAATTTTTTTGTCCGACAAGAATTTTTCATATTCTTTCGTTTCCACTCCATATAGTGCAATTTTTCCGTTACTATCACTATGAATACCAAAACCATAGGTTTNTGTAAGGGGTGAGGCTCGAAAACAAGGTTGTCCTTTCGAGAAAAACTCTTCTCTTGCTTNTTTGTATTCAGCTTTTGTTAAATCATTTCTATCTGCATATACCTGAAAAAAGATATCATCAGAAGTAAACTTATACGGGTTTTTAGAGATTAACTCAAACTGCATTTCAGCAACTGTTTTTTTGACTTTTGCAGGTGGTTGAGTCCCACAATTTGCTTTTGTGTCTTCTGCCACTTCTATGAAAGTGTCATAATAATTTGTTGAATGTATTTTCATTGTTCTTTGTTTTTTTGCAGTTGGTTTTAAGCTGACCGCTAACGGTTTTGCAGCTTGGCGAAGTGGCGGAAATCGAAGCACAAATGTTCAGTTTTGCAATCAAGTTCAATCGAACAACTGAACTTGAATTTAGTACTGAACCCGCCATTTTGCCAAACTGCCTGTTGTGCGTTCGGCATAGTTTTTAATATGCAATTTTTCTTTTGTTTAGTTCTACATTAAAATTCACTTTAGCACCTAACGCTTCAAAAACTTTTAAAATTGTCGTAAATCTTGCGTCAGTTGTACTGTTCTCAATTTTTGAAATTTGAGCTTTTTACTCCAACTAGTTCTCCTAATTCTTCTTGAGTTAAATTGCGTTCTTGTCGGGCTTGTCTGATAGCTTGTCCTAACAAATCAAGTCGAAGTTCGTTTTCAAACTCATCTCGCTTTTTCGTTCCTTTTTACCGATGTATTTGTCGGTCAAATCTTCTAAACTATATGTTTTCATTTCTTTTTTTTTTTCGCTAAAATATTTTTCTCTCGATTTCTCGGCTCGTTCAATTTCACTTTTTGGGATTTTGTCTGTTTTCTTTATTAGTCCGTGTGTCGAAATTACAACCGTATCCGTTTTGTCTGTTTTGTCCCAAAACGCAAATAGTCTGAAATAAGTTTTGTTGAATTTCGTTCTAAATTCCCAAATTTCGTCTTGAAGTTNTTTGAAAAGTTCTTTGTCGTTTGTACTTCGAGCCTTCCAAATGTTATAAACTATTTTATCTCTTGCTTTCTCGTCAAGCTTGTCAAGAAACTCTTTTGCATCTTCCANAAACTCAACTCGAAATTTATATTCCGTCATTCATTTAATATTATGAGCAAATTTAGGAGTTTCTTGTTTAGGAAACAAATTTTTCGTTCAAATTTTAATATGTTCTTCGGCTTTTCGGTTCGATGTTTTGGGAAACGGTTGGAAATGCTGACGCACAACGGTTCTCGGCTTTGCGAGGTAGCGGATTTTAAGCACTAACTTTTATACGAAGCCGACACTCCAAATATAGCAAAAATTTCAAACGAAGCACTTCGCCCGCTATCTTGCAAAACCGATGTTATAGCCAGTGGTTCTTGTCCGATGTCCTTGCAAACTATTGTAAATACTATCTTTCTCTGCCTTTGTCGTATTGGTCTGTGTGGTTGTGTATTTTTTTATTTTTGAAGGGAAGGATTTTTNTAATTCAATCTTTGTCAGCGTTGGAGAGGTGAAAGCTCTTTTGCAAGCTTTGGTCTGAGCTCGGACTTGTGCGGCTTGCAAATGTGCTTTCACCTATGCTTGGCTTACATATAAATCACTTTTACTTTAATTTCTTTGTCTTGAAACAAATCAAAACTTGCTTNTTTAAAATTAGGACGATTGGTTAATCCTATAGATGAATAGTATGAAAAGCCAATTCCCTCTTTGGGCAAGATTAACCCTTTGTCAATTTTGCCATTTTTGTTTTCATCGTGCAAAATGTTTATAGCATATTTTCCTTTCGGGAGATTTTTAAAAGTAATCTCGGCTTTTCCGCTCTCAATATTTGTAGTCTGAATTTTGTAATAGTTTTTGTACTGTTCATCAGGTATTGAGCCGTCTTTGTTGTATAAAGCTACTTGTAAAACACCTTTTGAATTGCGTAAGTTTTCTACTTCAATTGTTAAACAGTATTCTTCTTTTGTATTTGAGAATGAAGAAAGGAATAAGAGTGCTGAAAGTACAATAGGTATTTGTTTCATTTTAAATTGTTTTTTTATTACTGAATTTCTCTTTCATTCTATCCACTCCGTAATACACCATTGGCACTAAGAATACAGTCAATACTAAAGAAGAAAGGTTNNCACCGATAATTACCCACGCCAATCCGTTTTTCCATTCAGCAGAAGTTCCTGTGGCTAATGCAATGGGTAACATCCCGATTGCCATTGATAATGTTGTCATTAAAATAGGTCGCATTCTGCCTTTACTTGCTTCGATGATGGCTTGGCGATATGGCTTTCCTTCGGCTTTTAATTGATTGGTAAAATCAACAATTAAAATGGAGTTCTTGGTTACTAATCCCATCAACATAATCAAACCTAATAACGCAAATAAACTTAAATGACTTAACGATAAATTCAAGGCTAAAAATGCACCGATAGCTGCTACCGGAATTGCAAACAAGGCTACAAATGGATAGATATAGCTATCATACAAAGCAACCATAATGAGATAAATCAGAATAAATGATATTATCAGTACAGAACCCAATGCTCCAAAGCTGTCGTTTTGCCTTTTTATATCGCTTCNCCAAGTCATTTCAATGCCAGTAGGTAAAGGATTATTTTNTACATAAGCTACAACTTCATCGGCTACTGTTCCTGAAGGGCGACCCAAAGCATCGGCAGTTAAGGTAATAGCTGGTTGTCGGTCTTTTCGTTCTAATAAAGAGGGCGAATTGTCTTNTTCAATCGTTGAAAACTGCGAAACTTCAATTGGAACGCCCATTGGATTGACAATATTCAAATTATTAATATCATCATAATTTTGACGACTAAATTTATCTAACCAAATTCGTACAGGATATTCTGTTCCATTTTCAGTTAGGCTTGCATCATCGTTTCCAGAAANAGCAGTACGCAAATTCATTCCCACATAAGCAGTATTCAAGCCTAAGCGTTGCATCTTATCTCTGTCCGGAATTACTTTTAGTTCCGAACCNNCTGCTTCAACAGATAAGCGAACATTGTCTGCACCGGGTATTTTTTCAATTACTGATTTTAAATTTTGTGCTGTTTGCATTACCTGATTTAGTTCTGAACCACTCAATGTAATTTCAATGGGTGCTGTTTTGGNGATTAAACCTAAGCCACTAATCGAATAATTAATACCTGAGAATTTTGTTTGCAAATCCTCACGCAAATCAGTCATAAACCTTTCGGTAGAAAGATTATTGATTTCCTTTTTTGGTTTTAATTGAATAGTAAATTCCGATTTATTGGCAGAACCTACGCCCAAACTTCCAATACCTGTACTTGGTCCGCCAACATTACTAAACAAAGTGGCTACTTCGGGTTTCTGTAATATGTAAGTTTCAATTTNTTCTGAAATCAAATTGTTTTGTTGGATAGAAGTGTTTTTATCGAACTCTAAAGCTAAACGAAATTTCCCTTGGTCGCCTGTGGCAATAAGTTCTTTACCAATAATTCCCTGTTTCATCATAACGGCAGTTCCAATAANAAGAAAAATCACGAAGCCTGTAAAAATGAGTTTATGTTTTAAAATCCAATCTAATTTACCGCCATACCAAACAATAAATTTATCTAACTGATGTTCAAACCAAAGTAAAAATCGGTTAAAGAAATTAGTTGCTTGTAAGTTTTCTTTCTCTCCAATTCGAGAGGCTAGCCAAGGGGTAAGTGTAAACCCAACTAACAAACTCGTTAATACCGTTACAATAATTACAACAGAAAATTGTTTGAGCATATCTGCTACAAAAACCTGTAGAAATAAAATAGGGACAAAAACAACCACATCAACCAAAGTGATGGACAAAGCGGAATAGCCAATTTCCATTCTTCCATCCATTGCTGCTTTTCGCTTGTCTTTCCCCATATCCAAATGGCGTTGAATATTTTCTAAAACTACCGTGGCATCATCCACCAAAACGCCAATTACTAAAGACATCGCAAGAAGTGTCATCAAATTAAGTGTGTAACCCAACAACCACATAGTCCCAAAAGCAGTGATGAGCGAAGTAGGAATGGCAACAGCCACAATCAAAGAATTTCGGTAGCTTCTTAAAAACAAAAGCATTACGATAGAAACCAAAATAACAGCAAGAATTAAATCGAATACCACCGAATTTACGGCAGCAATGGTATTGTCCGTACTGTCGTCTGTAACTACAAATTTTACATTCTTAGAAGCATTGCTTTNTTCAATGGTTTGAAATTGTGCTTTGATTAATTTGGAAACATCAACAGCATTACCATCGCTTTGTTTTTTGATTAAAAGCCCGATGCCATTTTTACCGTTATATCTACTAATAGAACTTGTTTCTTTAATGCCGTCCACAACATTTGCAATGTCTTTTACATAAACAGGACTACCTGGCATTGGCATTGCGACTTGCACATTTTGAATACTACTAAGGTCATTGAATTTCCCCACTAACCGCACCGAACTGTTTTCTTGGTCGGTTTGAACTTTTCCGGCAGGTAAATCAATTCCCGAACGGTTAATGGCTTCTACAACCTGATACAAAGAAATCTTATAAAGTTTCAATTTATCTTTGTCCACCTTTACTTGAATTTCCCGTTCTTCTCCACCAAGGATGGTAATTTCTGCTACTCCTTTTAGTTTCTGAATTTGAGGAAGATAATCATCCTTCATTTTTTGATAAAATTCAGTCGGATTTAAATCGCTTGTAGCACTTACTGACATTATCGGTAAATCGTTTGGCGAAACCTTGCTCATTACCGGATTTTGAATATCTTTTGGTAAATCCTNTTTGATATTGTCAATGTAGCGTTGAGCATCCTGCATTGTTTTGTCCAAATCTGTCCCATATTTTAGATTGGCAATAATGATTGAAGCATTGGGCAATGATTTCGTTACCAGATAATCTACACCCTCTAAATTGGAAAGTGCATCTTCAATTTTTCGGGAAACAGAAGTTTCTACTTCATTGGGTTCTGCTCCGGGATAAACTGTTTTAATTACCACAACAGGCTGGTTAAAATCGGGCATTAATTCGTAACTCAAATTTTTGTAGCCGATAATTCCCAACAGGGTAAACACGCTGAAAAGAACAATTATCAGCGAAGGGCGTTTGATTGATATTTCTGTGATATTCATCTTGTTCAATTACGAATTAAAAATTACGAATTACGGGACTTGAGAGTAATCTGGATTTTGCCCAATATTTTACAGATTTCTTCTGCGTCATTGTGCAAAGAATTAAATTCCTTTTCTGAAATATAGTGTGTAGCATGAAGTAGTTTTAACCAATAAATTGTTTCCCTTGCTTCTTTGTAGGAGATGGTTAATTTATGTAAGAAATCTTTATCAGAAGCACCTCCGATAGACTCTTCGATGTTTGCTCCGATACTTGTACCGGAACGAAGTATTTGTTTGGATAAGACAAATTCTTTCTTTTCGTTTTGCAAAAATTTAAACAGTTCTACAATTCTTATTGCAAATGCGAAACTCTTTTGTTGTATGATATTCTCTTTCATTTCAAAGATTTTTAATTCGTAGTTCTTAATTTTTAATTGAAATATTTGCTCCGTCAANAAGATTGATAAATCCGTTCGTAACGATGATATCGTTTTCATTCAAGCCACTTGAAACAAGCGTTTTGTTCCCAATAGTTTTTGAAGTTGTAATAGCTTGCAATACGGCTTTTCCGTTTTTTATGACATAAACTTTTGCAATTCCATTTTCTTCAATAATGGCAGATGTGGGAATAAGAATACCTTGTTCTTGTTTGGTTTCAGAAAGACTTACTTTCCCAAACATTCCTGATTTAATACTTAGATTTTTGGTGTTTGCAACTTGAAATTGAATTGGAAAACTGTTGCCCATATTGGCTTTGCTTCCTATCATTGATATTTTGCCCGAAAGGGAAATGTCAGGAAAAACATCAGTACTAATTTTGTAGGATTGATTGCTTTGAAATTGAACCAAATCACTTTCGGGAATATTGATGGTAAAGCGTAAAGTACTTATATCCGTTATTTGCAACAAAGGAGCTCCCGGAGCTGCAAAACCGCCTTCTTCATTGAGTTTAGCAGTTACTACACCGTTGAAAGGAGCTTTAACAGAAGTTTTGTTGATTTGCTCTAACAAAGTTGCTCTCTGAACTTTTGCGGATTTCAAACCTAATCTTGCTTTTTCCAACTGTACACCTTGAACGGCATCAGCTTCCGTTAAAATGGTGTATCGTTTTACATCATCTTCCAATCCCTCAATTTGGACTTCAACCGTTTGCAGTTGTAGTTTCAATAGTGAATTATCCAACTGAATAAGTGTTTGCCCTTTGCTTACATAACTGCCTACATCTACCAAAACCGCATTGATTTTTCCTTGGATGTCTGCGCTTATTTTTGTTTCCTTATTCGGCTCAAAAGTGCCTGTATAGTTGCCTGCATCAACAATATTTTGTAATCGGATTGTATCAACACTTACCGAAATTGGCTTTTCTTTATCGTATTGATATATTCTGTTTTCGGTGGTTTTTTTGTTGCTTAAAAGTTTGAACATCATCATACCAACTACAGCAACTCCAGCTATTATCCAAATTATCTTTTTCATTTTATCTATTTTAAATTCGTAATTTTTAATTTTTAATTGAAGTAATTGACCCAGTCAGTTTTTTAAGTTCTAAATCTGCTTTCAGAAAATCAATGACTGCATTCAGGTAATTTTGTTGTGCTTCACGAAGTGCGTTATCAGCTAACAAAACATCGGTAAGGCTCGCTGTTCCCTGTTTTTGTTGTAAAACAGTTTGATCATAAATCGTTTTGGCTAAAGCAATTTGACTTTCGGTATTCGTGATGGTGGATTGTGCAATTGTTTTTTGTCGGATAGCATTTTCAACTTCCATATCATTCTTTTCCGTAATCAATTTTGATTGCAACTCATTGTTGGTAATCTCCAATTTCTTTTGATTGATTTTTCGCTGTGTAACCGTTCCATTAANAAGAGGGTAGCTTAGTTGTATTCCTGCAAAACCAATCGGATAGAATTTCAGAAAATTGTTAGGCTTTTTGTCATAACCAAAACCAGTTGTTCCGTAGGAAGCAACTAAGTTGAGCGAAGGCAAAAATCTTGACTGGTTCAATGTTTTTAAATCACTATGAAGCAGTTGATTTTGTTTTTGAATAATTTTCAGTTCTAATACATTTCTTGTATTACTTTCTAAAGAAACTTCTTGCTGGATTTCAGAAACAACAGTAATATTCTGCTCCAATGAAATTCCCATATTCAATTTTAGGGCATTCAAAACCTGAATAAGTTTGTTGTTTACATTTTGCCTTTGAGTGTTGAGTTGCTCGGCTTGCAGTTTTACTTTGCTCACATCGCTACCTTTTGCCAAAAGTTGGTCTTTCAAGAGTTGCATATTCTTGAGTAGCTTTTCGGTATTCGCAATATTACTGTCTAAAANAGCCAATTGATGTACGATGATTTGAGCATTGTAATACAGCGTAGTAATGTCAAACAAAACCTGTTCTTCCGACTTTTGAAATTGCAATTCTGTAAGTTCTTTAGCTATTTGTGTACTTTGTATTGCTCCATAAATTTGTGGATTATACAAAGGCATTGCCAACTGCACATTGGCGTTGATGTTGTGCGGAACACCAAATTGCAAATCCCTGAATTGTCCTTCGGGTGCTTGTGGATTGAGTGCGTTCATCGGCATTAGCTGTGTAGGTAATTCCATAAAATACTTGTAATCGGCATTGGCAGTAACTTTTGGAATGAGGTTAGCTTGTGCTTCTTTTTNTCGTTGTTCACTGATGGATATATTGTTACGATTGATTTGCAAAGTCTTATTATGAACTTGTGCTGTATCAATACACTGTTTTAATGTCCAAGCCTCTTGAGCTTGGGCTACATTCCAGCCTGATAAAACTATCAAGCTAAGTATAAGTTTGCGAGTATTCACTAACATAATGAGATAAATTTTTTTATTTCTTTTTATTGATTGAAAAATAGGCAATAACCGTAAAAGCTATGGTAACACTAATTCTGAATAGCATTGCGAAAACAGTTTTTGTTTCGTAGATACCACCAGAATAAATATGAATAAACAAGCCTATCAATGCGACTACCAAAATGACGGTTGCTACCGATAAGGCTTTAAAAGTCCAACTTTTTATTTTCAGAAAACCATAAGCTGAAATAAGATAAAGCAAACTACTGATAAAATTTGCCCAAACAATAAACAAAACATAGTTTCCTTCTTTGGCTCGTATTCCAAACCAATCAAAAATTACGGAAGAACTAAGGAATAGCGTTAGTAAACCGAAGCCTGCTAAAATAAGAGAAGATAGAAATGGGATATACTTTTTTATAAGTTAACTATTTTATCAGTTTTTAAAAATGAAATACCCAACCAAATTACAGATGCAGTCATTGACATCGCACCTATCAATACAAAAATTGGAGGTAATCCTAAATACACTTCCAATAATATTCCTATTGGCATAAGTAATCCAGCAAGAGCTAATCCTGAAATCACTTTTACGTGTTTCAGTTTATTTCTAAATTGAATTAATAAGTAGCCAATCAAAATATTTAAAAATGCAAATAAGTTGCCGTGTACATGAGCAAGTCTTGTCTCAAAATGTTTTCCTATGCTGTATGACTCTGCCCATTCTTTAGCGTTCGGTGCAAAATCACGGAGATAAATTAAAAGGAATCCATAGAGCATAANAAAGCCCATTGTCAGAAATCCTATTGCGATGTTATTTTTACCGTTCATAGTAATAGTATTTAGATTATTCTTCTTTTATCATTGTCAACAACATTTTAAAGCGTTCAACTGCTTTCAATGCGTGTGGAATGTTTGCAGGCATAATGATACAATCACCTTNTTTCAAATTATGTAAATTACCTCCAATCGTTATTTCTGCTTCGCCATCCAAAATCTGCACAATGGCATCGTAAGGTGTTTTATGCTCTGATAAACCTTGTTCTTTGTCAAAAGAAAACAAGGTTAAATTTCCACCTTTGCTTTTAGTTATCTGTTTGCTGATAACACCTCCATCTGTGTATTCAATTGAATTTTCCAGATTGAATATTATCTCTTTCTCAAATGTTGCCATACTATTATAATTAAGTTAGTTAGTATTCACTCACAAAAGTAAAATTATTATTTTGATTGTGCAAATAGTTTTTGAAGCAAGTTTAATTATCTCCTTCTTTTTAACCATTTATATCCTTCAAACCACAATACCGATACCATTGCTATCAAAATTGCAATCCCTAAATCCTTTAAATTTAAACTGCTTATATGAAAGAATTTTGAAAAGACCGGTATGTATAAAATGGCAAATAGCAAAACTAAAGTTGCTCCTATTATCAATGGAAACAAGATGTTTTTGTTTTTAAAACTTTCAAAAAGACTATAAGTAAAAGAACGGTTGGTTAGACTTAAAAACACATTGGAAAAGATGAGTGTGGTGAAAACCATCGCTCTTGTCGTTTCTTCGCTTGCTCCATTTTGAACAGCCAATTGATAGACGAACAATACGCCAGCAGTTATCATCAATCCTTGAATGATGCTAATGCTTAATTCACTCCAATTCAAAAAGGTTTCTGTCATCTTTCGTGGCTTTTGCTGCATGGCATTCTTTTCTATCGGTTCATTTTCATAGACGATTGAGCATGTTGGACCCATTATTAATTCTAAAAATATCACATGTACCGGTGTGAAAATATTGGGATAAATCCAACCTAAAAACAAAGGCAGAGAAACTGTCAAGATGATTGGAATATGAATGGAAATAATATACTGAATGGCTTTTTTGATATTGGTATAAATTCTTCTGCCTGCTTCTATTCCTAGAATGAGTTTGTCCAAATCATCGTTGGTAATGACCAAAGCTGCTGCTGCTTTGGCTATTTCTGTTCCTTTAATGCCCATTGCCACGCCAATATGAGCAGCTTTGAGTGCCGGAGCATCATTCACACCATCTCCCAACATTGCCACAACTTCTCCCGATTGTTTTAAGGCATTCACCACAGACAGTTTAGCCTCGGGAAACATACGGGTAAATAAGGTGGTTTCGTTTGAAAGTGCCATCAGTTCGGCTTCTGATTGATGCGTTATTTCAGAACCATTTACAGCAGGGCTATTATTTTTGACACCGGCTTGTTGGGCAATGGCATTTGTAGTATCGGCATTGTCACCGGTAATTACTTTTACTTTTATTCCGGCATCGTATATTTTATTGAAAACCTGTTGAATGTTTTGTTTTGGTGGGTCGTAAAACACAGTAAACCCAAGAAAATCGTAGTTAAACTCCTGTTGTTTTTCAGGAAAATTATTTCCTTTAAAATCGCATTTGGCAACGCCCAATACCCGGTAACCTTGTTGTCCAAATTCCTGAATTTGTTGACCCAAGTTTTCTTTTTCATTTTCTGCAAGTTGAGAAACCGCAAGAATAGCTTCCGGTGCACCTTTGGCAGCGATAATTCGTTCACCTGAATTGTTTTCAAAAATATGGGTCATCATCGGTGGTTTGCCCTCTAACGGATATTCGTGTATCATCTGAAAATCTTTTCTTTGGTCAGAAGTTTGTGTTTCCTCATATACCTTATGCAAAGTTTTTTCCATTGGGTCAAAAGGAACGGGTTCACTGCTCCACATAGCAAATTGAATGAGTTGAGAAAGTTCCGATTTATCAAAACTTTTATCATCAAAAACCTGATTGGATTTAAAGTCAAACAAGGCTTTCAGCTTCATTGAATTTTCGGTAATCGTACCGGTTTTGTCGGTGCAGATTACAGTGGTACTTCCTAAAGTTTCTACAATACTGCTTCGTTTGATGATAACACCTTGTTTCATTAATTTCCAGGAACCCAAAGCCATAAAAGTGGTAAAGGCAACCGGAATTTCTTCGGGTAAAATGGACATTGCCAGCGTTAATCCCGCCAACAAACTTTGAACGATATCTCTTGATTGCCAAAAACTATATGCCCACACCGTCAAGAAAACAGCAATTCCAATGAATGCCATCCACTTTACAAACTTTGTAATTTGTAATTGCAATGGCGAAACTTCTTCTTTGATGTTTTGAATGGACTGACCAATCTTTCCAAGTTTAGTTTTTGCTCCTATATTTTCCACTTCAAACACTGCCAATCCGGACACCACCAAAGTGCCGCTGTAAACCTTATTGTCGTCTGTTTCAGGATTTTTAAAAACCGAAAAACTTTCTCCCGTAAGTGATGCCTCATTTACCGAAAAATCGTTGCTGTGTAAAATTTTCCCGTCGGCATTGATCATTTTTCCTTCTTCAATTATGCACAAATCGCCTACTGCAATTTCGTTTGTAGGGATTTGTATCACTTTTGAATTTCTAATAACCATACTAAGCGGTTCATTCAGTTTCTCTAATGCTTCTAATGCTTTTTTACTGCGATTATCCTGATAAAAGGATATTCCAGAAACAGCTATGATAGCCCCAAGCATAAACAGTGCTTCGGAATAATTGCCAACAATCACATAGATAATAGTTACGGCTATCAGCAATAACAACATGGGTTCTTTTAGAATGTCAAATAGCAGAATGTACCATGAATTTTTATGATTTGCTTTTATTGAGTTATAGCCATATAGCTTTTGGGAAGTAAGTACTTCATAATTATTAAGTCCTTTCAAATGGTTGGGGAAATTATACTTCATGACTTAGAATTAATATCGAACGCTATTGAATTTCGCTTTTAATCTTTTTTCCCAAGCCTCAATTTCTTGTTTATCACTATCAGAAAGCTTTGCATTGCTATGAATGATCGTATAAGATTTCAATGGCATTTCGTTGTCTTTGATGGTTTCAATTACCTCATCTAATTTATGCAATTTCTTTTGGTGGAATAAGCGTTGAACTCATCAAAATTCAACTCTTCTTTTCCTTCGTTTATATGGTCTGCCAACCACCAATTAATAGGTTGAATTTTATTGTACCAAGGATAATTGGTGTTATTGGAATGACAATCGTAACAACTTGTTTTTAAAATGTTTTGAATATTTTCAGGCACATCATAATGCTGTGTAATAGCGTTTTCAGATACCTGAATGCTTTTGTTTTCTTTGGTTTTAAAGAATTGGATAGCTACCAAAAGAACGATTACCATAATCGTAGCTTTTTTAAAATTGACTTTTTCATTATTTTGAATTTTTAAGATGAATTACTTGAATATTTATTGCTTATTCTTTTCCTTATTTTTCATCGCCATCAATAGGGTATAGGCTCCTTGTTGAACGATTTTGCTGTTTTTCAAATTATCGGCATTGAGGATTTCTGTAAAACCGTCTCCGCTGCTTCCCACTTCTACCGCTATCATTTCAAAGTTGGCAGTATCTTNTTGTTTAAAAACGAAATGCTTCCCTTCAAAAGAAACGATACACTCATCGGGCAGTGCTAAATTTTGTGTTTTAGGAATTTCGATTTCCGCATTCATATACATTCCCGGAATTAAACGAGCATCATAGTTGTCAAAATGGGCGTGCACCTCAACAGCTCTGTCTTCTGATATGTTTTTACCAATAAGAATAATTTTTCCGGAATACTTTTTATCGGGTTGGTTATTGGTGTAACTGACCACCGGCATTCCGATTTGAATTTTATCCCAATCTTTTTCAAAAACTTTCAAATTCAAATGAATATCTCTTGGATCTACCAATTCAAATAACACATCTGTGGGACTCACATACTTACCAATATTGACCATTACTTTGGTTACATATCCATCAAAAGGGGCGTAAATATTAGATGTTCGCTTGATATTATTGACGCTTATCTGATTGGAATTGATATGAATGAGTTGTAGTTTTTGTTCCAACGCAGCCAGTGAAGCTTCCAAAATCCGATAATCTGCCTGTGCTTGTTGGAAAACCTTATCGCTGCTGGCTTTGCTTTGATTAAGCTCCTTTTGACGGTTGTATTCTTCTCTTGCATTTTGCAATTGTGCTTTCGTGGTCAGATAATCCTGTTGCAACTGGATATACTGATTGTCTTCTAATGTGACCAATATTTCGCCTTTTCTAAAATGCATCCCGGGCAATAGTTTGGTGGATTGTACCCTGCCTCCTAAAGCACTGCTGACAGAAACTAAATTTTGTGGTGGCACATCTATGGTGCCATTCAGTTTCAGAGTGTGATGGATATNTTNTTCTTGCAACTCCGTGGTACTTAATTGAAAATTTTGAAGTTGCTCTTTGGTCAATGAAATGAGATTTTCATTGACTGAATTGGGCTGTTTTTCTTGTTCTTGTTGGCTGTTTTTACACCCAAAAACAACTAAACTCAATAGAATGATAATTATATTTTTCATTGTTATTTTATTTTGAAATGAGATAAAGAATAGTGATGGCTGTTTGATTTAACTGGGCTACAGCCTGATAATAGTTGGTTTGAATTTGTGTCGCCTGATTATTCAAAAGCACCCAATCCAAATAGTTGATTTCTCCATTGGCAAATTGCTCTTTTGCCGTTTTGAAAATCTGTTCCGCTTGTGGCAGTTGCTTGTTTTGAAAATTCTCAACAATGGATTTTTGGGTTTGATAGGCATTCAAAGCCGACCGATATTCCGTTTCTAACTGTGCCTTTTTGACCTGTTGCTCGTTTTCGTAAAATGCAATTTTTTGTTGTTCGGCTTTTATGTTGGCTTTTTGTCCGCTTGCAAAAATGGGAATGCCAATGCCAATGGCAACAACATTGTAACGGTGAGGGTCAATATCTCTAAAACTTTGGTTGTAATAAGATAATGACAAATCAGGCAGAAGTTTGGACTTCTCTAATTGTACCTGCAATTTGGATTGCTCAATTTCCTGTTGGGATAGCTCAATCAAAGGATGATTTTCTGTTGAAATATCATTAGACAGTAATCCTACATCAATGATAAAATTATCGGCTGTCGGTTCATTTCTAATATCTGAATTGAGTAGCCATTGCAATTGAATTTTTGCCAAATCAATTTCATTTTCTAACCATTTTAATTGATTGGAAATATTCTCAAATTGAATTTCGGCAGTCGTTTTTTCCAAGATATTTCCAGCCCCTTNTTCAAACCGCAATTTGCTTTNTTCTAAAAATTCCGCATAGAGCGTATCGGTTCTGCTAAGAATAGTCTTCTGTTCATTTAGCAATAAAATCTGATAAAAAACCTGTGTAACCAATTTTCTTGTTTCTATTTTGGAAAGCTTTGTCTGAGTAATTGCTTNTTGCCATTCCTGTTCCAAAACCTTTTNTTGATTGCTGTAAACCGTAGGAAAATTGATATTTTGTGTAAGCCCAAATTTATTATCAAATGTAGCCGTGTTAATTTGACCTAATTCTGTTGTGAGATTGGTTTGCGGAATGTTGAGATAAGATGCTTNTTTCTTTGACTGATAGCTTTCTAACAGCTCATTGCTTTTGATGGAAAGATTGTTTTTATCTGCCATTTCCAAAGCCTGTTCTAATGAAATATTTTGTGCAAAAAGCGGAATTTGGAACAACAAAACAATGAGCGTTGCAATTGATTNTTTAGACATTTTAATTTTCTTAAAATTGATTTNTTCAAACTGAATAAATAGGGTAGGCAAAACAAACAGTGTTAGGAAAGTAGCAATCAACAATCCGCCAATCACCACCGTTGCCAAAGGTTTTTGCACTTCGGCTCCAGCACCTTTACTCAATGCCATTGGTANAANACCTAATGATGCCACAAAGGCGGTCATCAATACCGGTCGTAATCTGGTTTTTGTGCCGTTTAGAACTACTTTTTCTAAATCTTGTTCTCCTGATTNTTTAAGGCGATTAAATTCTGCTATCAACACAATTCCATTTAAAACTGCAACGCCAAACAAAGCAATAAATCCAATGCCGGCACTGATGCTGAAAGGCATTCCTCGCAGTGCCAGCAGAAAAATACCACCAATGGCAGAAAGCGGAATAGCAGTATAAATCAATAAACTTTCTTTAATGGAATGGAACGCAAAAAACAACAATATGAAAATCAAAGCCAAGGATACCGGTACGGCAATCATTAAGCGGTCTTTTGCTTGATTTAAATTTTCAAAAGCTCCTCCGTAAGTGATGTAATACCCAGGTGAAAATTGTAGTTGCTGCTCTGCTTNTTTACTCAATTCATTCACGATGCTTTGTACATCTCTACCCCGTATATTAAAACCGATGACGATTCTTCGTTTGGCGTCTTCTCTCTGTATCTGAGCCGGACCGGTGATGATGTCCACCTCCGCTACTTGATACAAAGGTATTTGAGTACCTTTGGGCGTTGGTATGAGCAGATTGCGAATGTCATTTAGGTTTTCTCTTTGCTTTTCGTCCAATCGAA
Organism: Candidatus Parvibacillus calidus; assembly: GCA_013414645.1. Classification (GTDB taxonomy): domain Bacteria; phylum Bacteroidota; class Bacteroidia; order Chitinophagales; family Saprospiraceae; genus Parvibacillus; species Parvibacillus calidus. The sequence goes on from CP058702.1 coordinate 970,105, forward strand.
CGACCAAATCAAACCGTTTTTCTCCTTCATAAACTTTACCTGTACTTTGACCTGCAAAGGCGGTGTTCACCACTTTATTGACTTCTTTAATATTCAGTCCAAACTGTGCCATTGCGGCTCGATTGTACTTGACTACCACCTGCGACATTCCGGTTACAGGTTCTATGTACAAATCCTCTGCTCCTTTTACGGTTTTGATGATAGTACCCAATTGTGTGGCATAATGTGTGAGGCTGTCTAAGTCCTCCCCAANAATCTTACAAACCACATCTTGTCGCGCACCGGTCATTAATTCATTAAAACGCATTTGTACGGGATACTGAAAACCTGTGCTGATGCCGGGTACAGCTTCTAAAGATTTACCCATTTTCTCTGCCAATTCGGGGAATGTTTTAGCGGAAGTCCATTCTTNTTTGTTTTTTAAAATGACCATCATATCGCTGGCTTCCATTGGCATAGGGTCGGTGGGNNCGACTTCGCCACTTCCAATTTTTGTAACTACTTTTTCCACTTCCGGATATTGTGATTTCAAAATATGAGCAGCTTTTTGGGTATATTCAATGGTGGTGTTTAAATTACTACCAGTTAAAACTCTGGTGTCCACTGCAAAATCTCCTTCTTCTAATGAGGGAATAAATTCTCCGCCCAATCTGGAAAGAATAAATAGCGCAATGACAAAAAGTATTGCGACTGATGCAATGACTGTTTTGGGAAAATGAATTACTTTTTTCAATAAATTTTGATGTGCGTTGGCAATTTTATCCATCACTCTGTCCGACAGATTGGGTTTGTGTTTCAGTTNTTTACTCAATACCAAGGCACTCATCATTGGGATATAAGTGAGCGAAAGAATAAAAGCCCCAATCAACGCAAAAGAAACTGTTTGCGCCATCGGTTTAAACATTTTACCCTCGATACCTTGTAAACTGAAAATAGGCAAGTAAACAATCAAAATAATTATCTGACCGAATACAGCACTATTCACCATTTTAGATGCTGAACTTTGAACTTCTTTGTTCATTTCCGATTGACTGATTTTGGGCAAGATTTCATATTTTTTACCGTGATGCAACTGATGCAAAACGGCTTCGACAATAATCACTGCACCATCTACAATCAAACCGAAATCCAAAGCTCCCAAGCTCATCAAATTGCCGCTCACGCCAAAAACATTCATCATAATGATGGCAAAGAGCATAGAAAGAGGAATAACAGATGCTACCAACAATCCGGCTCTTAAATTACCCAAGAACAACACCAGCACAAAAATGACTATCAAAGCACCTTCTGCCAAATTGGTTTCAATAGTCCGAATGGCATTGTTGACCATTTTAGTTCTGTCTAAAANAGGTTCTATCACGACACCTTCGGGCAATGTTTNTTCGATGAGTGCAATTCTTTCTTTCACATTTTTGATGACATCATTGCTATTCGCTCCTTTCAACATCATTACTATGGCTCCGGCTACTTCGCCTTCATCGTTATAGGTCATTGCTCCAAAACGAGTAGCATAGCCGATATTCAATGTAGCTACATCTTTCAGCAAAACAGGAATCCCATCTGAAGTAGATTTTACGGCAATATTTTCAATATCCTCTTTGTTTCCAATCAACCCCTCGCTTCGGATAAATAAAACAGTCGGACCTTTTTCAATATAAGCTCCTCCTGTATTTTGATTGTTGTTTTCCAAAGCCTGAAAAATATCATTGATAGTGAGATTAAAGGATTGTAACTTTTGAGCATTCACCGCAATTTCATATTGCTTTAGCTTGCCACCAAAACTGCTGACTTCTGCCACGCCTTTTACCCCCAATAATTGTCTTCTTACAATCCAATCCTGAATCGTGCGTAGTTCAGTCACATCATATTTATTTTCAAAACCCGATTTTGTCCGAACCATATATTGATAAATTTCACCCAATCCGGTGGAAATAGGTCCTAATTCAGGATTGCCAACACCTTCCGGAATTTCATCTTTTACAGATTGCAATCTTTCGCTTACCTGTTGCCTCGCCCAATACACATCTATATTATCGTCAAAAACAATAGTAACTAAGGACAAGCCAAACCGAGAAAAACTCCTGATTTCGTGAATACCGGCAATATTACTGCTCGCTTGTTCAATAGGGAATGTAACCAATCGCTCAATGTCGGTAGCTCCCAAAGCAGGAGCCACGGTGATTACTTGCACCTGATTATTGGTAATATCGGGAACGGCATCAATAGGCAGTTTGGTGGTTTCATACACACCAANAATGACAAGGGCAGCCGTAAACAGCCCTATGATGAGTTTATTCCTTACGGAAAACTCAATGATTTTATTAAGCATATTTTTGAATTAATCATTAAATTAAATTTTGAAACTTGCCCGAAATTCAGGCGCAACAATAGAAAGGCATATTAGCCTCCTTCAATAAAAAATGATTAACCCAAGCGGGGTGGTTGCCAGATTTGGCTGAGGTAGTTATTGATAAAATTCCCTTCCTGATAAAGAGGAATTGCAGATTGAATACTTTCAATAAAAGCTGTACTAACTACATTAAAAGTTGGAATAGGTACTACAAGCGATGTTGAATGAGCTGTGAGTGTTTTTAAAGGAAGATTATCGTGATGGTGATGCGGAATATCGGGATGAGAGCTTGGATTGGTATAGTGTTCTTTTAAAANATTAATGAAAGAAATATCGCCTTGCAAGTCCTCATGCTCCAAATAATGTTGTATCAATGCCGGCAATTTTATCACCTCTCCAAACATGGTATTTGCAGAAAGAAAGGTGAATAAAAAGAATATGGCAATGGTACGCTTCATGGATACAAAATTACAATTTTCAATTAAAATAATGATGATATTGCTGATATGAATGTTGTAGTTGCAAAACAATTTCATTTGCTTTTGAAGCATCTGCTTCATCTTCTAATGCTTTCACAATTTCAAGGTGCGGATGCAGCCATTTGTGCAGTTCATCGTGGCTTTTTCCGTCCATTGTGCAGCTTTTTATGAGCTGGCTGTTTTGGTCTTTTACCTGTTGAGCTAATGCTTTATAATCTGTGTGATTATTTTGGATATAAGCATTTACCAATTCTTCGCCTTTCATCACAAATGGCTTCATTTCTTCATTCACCAACCATTTCTCCCCATTGTTGAGTTCAATAGCTTCAGAACTTTCATCGTGTTGATGTTCTTCGTGGTTTTCTGTTGCCTGCTTTTCCGTTGATTTTTCGGTGGTATTATTACAACTCCACAAAAACAAAATGCTAATTCCTAAAACAAAAACTTTCTTCATATTTCTAATTTTTAATTCGTAATTTTTAATTTTTTTCAATCATTTTCAATATTCCATCTAAGACCGTTTTCCCGTCCTTGACAAGATTTGATTTATGTCCTGATAATTTCCATTTCAGCACGGTCATTCTCATTCCTCCAATAATTATGGTGGTCAAGGTAGAAGCTCCAATCAATTTATTGTATTGACCTTGTTCTTGCCCTTGTTTGATGTTTTTAGAAACATAATCTTGCATCATATCCATAATTTCAGCTACTTTATTACTCAAACTTTCATCAAAATGGAAAATGCTTTCTGCAAAAATAACACTCACTATTGCCGGTTTGTTTGTAANAGTTTGTAGCTGGGAATTAAAAATTGCTCTTAATTCATCAGCACTTGTATCAGTCGGTTTAAATGAAATAGACTGAATACGATTTTTCATTTCTTNTTTAAAATATTCCAGCAAGCTCAATAAAATTTCATTTTTGCTTTTGAAATGTCTGTACAATGCAGGCTCGGACAAACCTATATCTTCTGCCAATGTCTTAATTGTCAGATTCTGAATACCATATTTTGAAATACGGTTGGTAGCCGCTTCCATTATTTCTATTTGTCTGTCTGTAAATTCTTGCATACTTGTCTAATTTATTTTTATGTTAGTTAGTATTCACTCGCAAAAATAGAAACTAATTTTTTATTGGGCAAATTAAATTCAAAAAAAGTTTTGATTTACTGTTTACTCAATCCTGTGAGTGGAAAAAAGTGGCTCTTTTGGTTTTGTGAAGTGTTGGCTTATGTGTCGGACAAAACCAAATGTGCCACTTGAGAGGTGGGAATAAAATTACTCATTTGCTTAATTTTTCTTTCAGCGGTGTTCGTGAATCGCTTCGCTTATTTGAATTAAAAAAGTGCGTTGGGAAAAATAAAAATACAGAAGGGTCGGTCCCGAAAGCATTCGAGATTGGCTTGCTCGTTGTATAATTGTCAAAATGGTTTGCTTTCTGTTTATGTTTTGGTCGTCTGTTCAATGTTCGGAGTGTCGTCTTACCATTGGCTATAACGGTTTGGGGCTTTGCGTTCGGGCGGGTTTCGGGCGACAAAACTGTCAACCTGCACAAAACTTGAATAGAAGCACAAAGCTCCAAGTTTGCACGTCACCCCGCCTGACGCAAAACCCGTGTTACCAGCAGTGTTTCTGTTTTTTGTTTTTCTGTCCATTGTGGATTTGTCAATACATTTTTGTTAGTGTTAGTCCAAGCCATACAGCAAATAAACTAACCAATATACTTGTCCCAATATAGAGAAATGCTGTCAGTGAGTTGCCCGATTGAAATAAGTTAATGTTCTCCGATGCAAAAGCTGAAAATGTTGTATAGCCTCCACAAAACCCTGTTATAAATAAAAATTTCAGGTCTGGATTTGTCAGCTGTTGTCGCTCAAAAAGTCCAAGCAATAGTCCAATTATTAAACAACCTAAAATATTTGCTGTAAATGTCGCCAATGGAAAAGCCGTCTGGAAATATTTGGTCACAACTACAGAAGTCAAATAGCGAAAAATGCTTCCAAGTCCGCCCCCAAGTCCCACAAAAATTATTGCTCGTATCATTATTGTCAGTCGTGTTAGATGATTGTCTGTCCGTGATAATTTTTTCTATAAAAGTCATCGATGAACTGTCCGCCCGACAAAAGTTGCAACGAAACACTAACCTTTGAGTTTGTGTCAAAGTCCAGTCCGAAGTCGTCAGCGGACAGTCCACCGATGACTTTACAAACTGTCGTGATTGTGTGGTCGTCTAACATTGCTGGTAACGTTTTGCAGCTTGGCGAAGTGGCGGCATTTCAGCACAAAAGTTCAATCGGAGAACTGAACTTTGGTTAAGCACTAAACTGTAATAGAAGCACGTCACCCGCCATTTTGCCAAACTGCTGTTCAAGCGACACCTCCGGTGAAATCCCCACAAAGCTAAAATAATACCCACAGCCTTGCTTGTTATACATATTTAATCATATAAAAATAAGTAATAAACATGAAAGGTAATGAATTTTCAGCAAACAAATTAACTACCAATGGAGAAGAATGGATCAAAAAGCTCATTCAGACCTTGACCATTAAAGAGTACGGTGCAGGTACCATCAAGAGCTATGGCAATGAGATGACACTGCTCTTCAAGTATTTTAATCACAAGAAGGTAGAAAAATCACACAAGAGGACATCGAACAGTACATCTTGTACATAAAGTCAGTTCACAAGGTAGGTCGTGCGAAGTGCCGCAGTGTAGCTCAGGCATGTAGTTTCTTTTTCAAAAAGTGATGAAGATCAATTACATCGTACCCAGTAATTTGTATCCAAAGAAGCAGTTTCTCCTGCCCAATATCATGAGTGAGATGGAGGTGGCTAAACTGTTTGAATCAGGGCTTTCACTAAAGGAATATTGTGTTGTGGGCTTGCTGTACGGTTGCGGTATGCGCATCAGTGAGGTTTGTAACTTGCGTCTCAAAGACATCGAGAGTGCTGACGGGCGGATCAAGGTAAGCCAGGGAAAAGGGGCAAAAGACAGATACACGTTGCTTCCACATCATCTACTGGACAAGCTGCGTAGTTTTTACGTGTCCGCCGGACGACCGAAGGAATATCTGTTTACAAGCGATCAGACGAATAGAGCCTATTGTGTAAGAAGTATGCAGGTAGTGGTCAATGGAGCCATGGCAAAGGCCGGTTTTGCAGAAAGGTCATACACGGCACATACGCTACGACATAGCTTTGCCACCCACATGCTCAACAGTGGAGCCAATATCCACGTCATCAAAACACTTCTCGGTCACGCGAAGCTGGAGACAACGATGATCTATCTACATCTACAGAAACATACCCAACTGGGTATTATCTCACCGTTGGATCAACTGCTGGCATCACAAAACGATACGACAAAGGATAATCCGGAAAGAAGTACGGATGCAAGAACTTAGTGAACTCAAGGTGCTGATGCAGCGCCACATCTTCGGTAATGATATAGCCAACACCTTCAATCCATATAGTCGTGCGGTGTTCGATCGCCTTAGACGCTGTCATACCATCCATATGGGTGTGCATCAGTATAGGTGTGATGATAAGGCTTGTGGGCATATCCACCTCCAGTATCACAGTTGTGGCGATAGACATTGTCCGCATTGTGGTGGAACGAAGCGGGATGCATGGGTGGAAGACCGCATGAGTGAACTGCTGCCTATTAAGTATTACCACGTCGTATTTACCTTGCCATCGGAGCTACGCTCCCTGGTGATGGGCAATAGAAAAGTGATGTTTGACCTGTTGTTTGAGTCGGCACATTATACCCTGTTGACATTAGGGCGTGATCCTAAATGGCTGGGAGGACAGTTGGGCATCATATCAATACTGCACACACATGGACAGGAGTTGAGCTTCCATCCGCACATCCATTGTATCGTCAGTGGTGGAGGTATAAACAAAGATGGACAATGGCAAACCAATAAGCGAGCCGGCGACTCCTTTCTTTTCCCACGTCGGGTGATGGAACAGATGTACAAGGCCTATTTCCTACGTCGCGTAATGCAGATGTTGGGAGATGGAGATTTGTTGTTTGAAGGCATAGATGTTTCAACAGCCATCGATGCGGTACGATACAAGAAATGGAATGTATATGCCAAAGCTCCTTTTGCCGGTCCTGCACAAATCATAGAATATCTCGGGCGATATACACACAAGGTGGCTATCACGGCACATCGGATTAAAGAGATAACGGATCAGACCATCACCTTCAAGTATAAGGACTATGCTGATAAGAGTAAGGTCAAGGAAATGACACTCAGCCATGCAGAATTTGCACGGAGGTTTGAACAGCACATATTACCACACCGGTATGTCAAGATTCGTCATAGTGGCTACCTGAGCCATCGAGGCAAGACAGCACGCCTGGAAAGGCTACATCAGCAAATGAATCTTCCGCCACCAATGCCTAAGGTCAGTATCTCCACAGCACTTCGAGTATTGATAAAGACCGGCGTTGACATCACGATATGTCCGGTATGCAAAAGAGGTAAATTGATTTATGANAAAACCTTGATCCTGTATGATGGAACCCTAAGAGATATAACCACCCTACACAATCGTGGATCACCGAAAATCAACCAGAATTACTCTCGAATCTCTCCCAAAATCACCCCGGAATGAGGACACTACGCAACACTATTGACAATCCAACTTATTGGAACACAGCGCACTCTGCGCACTGTGGCACTGCCATGCCTTCTATTGGGGGTGGCGAGTGCTATTTTTCTTCTATGACTGACAAAAGTCAGCCATCCATCCGACAAAAAGATAGTAATCCACCTAAGAGAAACACAGTCCATCATCCGGTCTCGCTGAACACCGAATATTCAAAAGCCGGGCTGGCTTAGTGGCTTACGTTGGAAGATTTTTGGTGGGCTTTTGTATATTCGGCTTAATGTTGTGTGCTGCCCTTCTTTTTCGTGTCTTGTTGTGTCCTTCCATCATTGCTGTCGTCCGTGCGTTTGCTTGGTGGCTCTTTTGCAAAACTTGGCTATTGCGTGGGCTTGTGCGGTTTTGCAAATGTGCCACCAAATGCGTTGGCTAATATGTCATCACTTTTACTTTCTTTTTGGTTTTAGTTTAGGTTGTTCTTCTTCAAAGTCATACGTTAAAGTCAAGTCAATGAACCTGTCAGACTGAATAAGTTTGTCATATTGTTTTTTGAGTGCTTTATATTCTTTGTCCTCGTTGTTTATGCTTCCTCGTTGAATTTGATAATGTCTTAAAAACTGTCTGATAGCAGGGTTTGTGGTGATTTCCTCAATTTGAGAAANATCATTTGTTTCAATTATTGCTTTTGCTTCCTCCCAATTTCCGCTTGACTTAATCGCTTTATATTCTTCTCTCCAAATGTCAGTGTAGCCAAGTTTCTTTTCAAAAACACTTCTGTAAACAATGTATGTTTCTGGCATATAAAGAATTTCATAGAACTCTTCTAAGTCGTTACCAAATGCTTNTGTGAAAAATGAAGTCTTGTCGTTTTTAGTAGCTGGTGCAACAATTCCTTTTGTAACATTTAATACAGATTGTATAGCACGAATAAACTTTTTGTTCCAATGTTTACCTGTGTATTCTCTGTGTTTAGCATCTTCTCCAAACAATGGAATATATTTCATTGGGAATGAGAAAATGTCAATATTGTAGTCTTTACAAAGCTGAATATTTATTTCTAAACGATTGTAAAGGTCTTCGGGCTTGTCGTTGAAATTGTAAAGGATGTAATTTGAAAGTTCTTTGATACCATATTTTGCTGCCAACTTTACTGCATTGATATATTTGTCTTTCATACCAATATAATCAAATGCGATTCTCAATGGTCGGATTGGAATTTCACTCATTAACTTCATCAATTCGTCAGTTACATATCTTGCATCTGTTCCTTGATTAAAGTCAACATAGCGTTGTTTGGGTGCTTTGTTTCTATATTTTTCGTTTAACTCTTTTAGCTCTTTGTATGCTGCAAGCAAATTTTCCTTTGTAGTTGTTTCAAAGTTTAAAAGTTGGTAATTGTCAAGCACATTGTATGCAAACTGTTTGTGTTCACCTTTTAATCGTGTCAGCAATTCTTGAAAAAGGTTGAATGTCCTTTTGATATATGCTTTTTGATTTTTGTGTGTTCTTAAATTTCTAACCGAAATGTCAAGTTGATTTGGTTCTATAAAAGTTGCACCTTTTACAAATCCCATCGCCTTAATTTCTTCAATGATTTCAGGGAAATTTGGGGATGCAAGAACATTGTTATCCATCAACAATAAATTCTGTTGCTCACCATAAAGTTTTTNTATTTCATCAAACTTGTATTTGGTCTCAATTTTAGGTTTGTATGTAGGTTCTAAAATCGGAACTGAGCNAAAGGCACATTTTCGAGTGCAACCTTTAGTCATAAAGGTGAAATATGCACTCTGTGTTGGATATTGATAATCTATTTCGTCAAGAATTGAATAATCAAGTGGAAGATTGTCAATAATCGTTTTGTCTCCTTTATCTAAAATTCCGGGTTTGTCAAGCAAACCTTGATGTGGCTTTATTCCTGTTTCTTCTTCAAGTTCTTTATGAAGCAGTGAAGCCAAAACACCACCAACAAAAATTTGTGTTGGGTCTTTTACTAATTTCTTTACAAAATGAATTGTTTCAACTGTGATTTTCCAATAAAAGGTAAAAAGTGTAGTAACATAGATTCTGTCCCAATGCGGTTCTTGTTCGTATTCCTTTCTGCGAAACTTCCTTGAATATTCTTCTAATGCTTGAATGACAAAAGGAGCATATTTACTACGCTCCAAATCCAACATTTCTANAATTCTCTTTTTCCCTGTTTTGATATATTGCTTAATGAAGAATGCTTTTTGAATCCAATTAACATTACTATCAATGGACTTTAGCTTTCTAAGACATTTTTCAAATAGTTGGTCAACAACTAAGTCTTTCAAATCGCCTTTGAAAAATTTTACATCATCACCTAAGTTGCGGTGATATGTAGCAATTTTCATCAACCCGATTGGCGGGTATTTGTTTTTATAGTTAGGTTCTACAAGGAGAATTTTTCTTTTCATCTATTTATATTCTTCTTCAATCTTTTGGATTAATAATTCTGCTGTTTCTTTTGGTAGCACATTCCTGATTATGCTAAAAATATTGCCCAAAAACTTTCTTTGTTCTTTATTTAGCTTAGAGAGTTTATCAGTCCTAAATACTGGCTTAGTTTCAGTTTCAACGGCAATATCTTCGTTCACCTCAAAAGAAGTTGTGGTTGCTGCCCTCTCGATAATTTTGGTAATTGGGGCTAAGTTGTCAACGGATTTGGCTTTTATTGTTTCTAACTTTGTTATTGCTTNTTTAGCTTCTTCCTTTTTCTTTTCTAAAGTCTCAAGCATCAATTTTTTCGTTCTTGTCTACAAAGCCTTCTTCTTTTTCTTTTCAAACTGTTCAACAATTTCATTGTAACTATTGATTGATTTAACAGCACTATTTACATCAGATGCTGTATAGCATAGTTTGTGAATTGTCGTGTGAANAAAGTTTTTGAGTTTGGTTTCAAACTCATAATAGGTATCTGTTTCAGAAAAATTATCACGTCTTGCATTTGGAATTAAGTCAGGGTGTAAGCCGTAAACTTCACCGAAAANATAGAACTGAAATCGTCTATCACGGTGAAAACGTGTAAGCGTATCTTCATTACCTATTTGAATATTTGATTTTCTTAGGCGAAAACCTCTTGAATAGTTTATTTGATTAAGCGATTGGTTCTTTTCAGTTATGCCATACCAACCCCAAAACAGTTTGTTCTTTTCTTTGTCATATTCCTTGAAAAACAAAACATCAATAACTTCACCGATTTTTTTCGATTGGTNTGCATCTGTTCCCTCATAGATATATGAATTGTAACCCTTGAAAAGTTGGTCGGTGTTTATGAAAGTCTTGTATTCATCTAACTTGATACCTTCTTTTTCTAATTCGTCATAGATTTTCCTTGCATAAACAAATGACCTACTAAATGGGACAGGAGCAACCATTGATAGATAACTTCTAATTTCCTTTACATCTAAAAGGTCTTTGTTCGTTACGCCAAGCAATGTAACCCTAAAATAATGTGCTTCGGGCTTTTCTTTTGCTTTTTCTAATGATGTAACAGCATCAATTACTGCTGAAGCTTCTTCTTTTGNATTTCTGTTATTGATGATGCTTTTAAGTTTTAGAGCATCCCAAGTCATTATTGATTTTACAGACTCACCTTTAAATGATGTTTCAAAAACAAGTTTTTCGCAATATCCTAATCCGCCTAATCTTCCGATGCCTCTAAAACCTTTATCAACGCCTCTTTGCTTTGTAGACTGAGCTATGTTTTNTAGAATTTCGACAACCTTGTTTTCTTCGATACCTGTTGCGTCATCTTCAATAGAGANTGATTTTTTTGCAGGGTCAATTATGATATGAATTTCACCATCTTCAACCAAACCTTGTTGCCTTGCTTTGTCTATTTGGTCGGCTGCATTTTGAATATACTCACGGTAAATAAACCTTGAATCGTCATACATACCGATTGTAAGCGATTCAATAACATCTTTACCAATTACTGTTTTATAGTTCTTATCCATTCTTAAACTGTTTGTATAATGGTCTAGGAAATTTGATGTTAAGCAATGACCTAAACACTGGATTTTGTAAAATGTATTCTCCCTGTTTCAACCTTGTTAGCATTGATTTGTAAACTGGTGGAACAAATTGATAATCGGGTTTTGAAATTTCAATTGCATTTGTTCTGCCGTAAGCGTGGGTTGCACAATTGCCTTTAACTCTATCGTGAATGTCGCTTTTAAACTGTTCAGCAGCAAATAAGATTATACCTAATGAACGCCCTCTTTCAGTAATGTCTAAAAGCTGTCTTAAAATTGGTGAGTTTTTTGGAACGTCTTTACTTCCATACTTATTTAACTCGTCAATGAAAATCACGATTTTAGACGGGATTTCAGCTTCTTCTCTATCTGTAATTTGTCCAAGTTTCAAATCATAAATAGCACGCATTACATCACCAAAAACAAAGCCTTGTGCTTCTTCATCAAGTTTCGCAATGTCAATAACGTGAATGTCATTTTTCTTAATTTGCTTAATTGATTCTTGTAAACGGACTTCTGTTCCGTCACGTTTCAATGAATTTGAAAAGAATAGGTTTCTTTCTAATGCCTTTCTGAACAAGCGGTAAAACTTCCTCCAACTCAAAACAGAAATTGTTTTGTCTTTTCCTGTGTCGCCTTTTTCTTGATGCTTCTTAATTTCCTCTTTTAAGTCTTCCCAATTTGTAATACCGTTAAAATGTCCCTCCCCTGAAGTTATGTAATTAACGATTGATTCCATTGATTGAGTTGGGTCGTCAATATTAGAAANAAGCAAGTCCAAACTTTCTTTATCGTTTTCAAATAAGTATTTGTATTGGAATGCTTTTTTCAATTGCTTTTGGCTCTCTACATCTCTGATGTCTGCATAGGTTGTAGATTTTATATCCTTTGAATACGGATAGAAGTATTTCACATTCTTGAATGGTGATACTTCGAGTTCCAAATCTTTATAAATCTGTAAATCGCTTTCTGTTAGTTCGTCATTGGGTTCGTCAATTGCCAATAAATCCCTACCTTTCACATTCAGTAATACAAATGCAACGCTTTCATTACTGTCATTTTTTAAATATTGCTCCTGAATAGCTTTTAGCAAAAACATTGCATAGGAAGTTTTAGACGCTAATCCCGAAATTCCCGAAATATTTAAGTGTGCTCCTTCTGGTCCAATCAAAANATGAGAATTGAAATGCACAGGAACGGTGATTTTATCTTCGTCCTCATACATTTCAATTACTCCGCAAGGCAAAGGATTTTTAATTCCTTTTAGTCCTAATGCCATTTTTACATCTTCTTCGTCTGCTAATGAAACGGTGTAACCATCTAATACTGGTGTGTAAATGTTTTCTGAGTTTGCGACAACCTTTGCTTTAACATAGTTCATTCCAATTCTTTGAGTATTACTCCTTGATTCAACTTCTCCAAAGTCGCTTGAAATGTAACCTGCAAGGAAACTTGCACCATCAGTTAAGTGTGAAATTTCCTCTACAACACCAAAGGTTACAGAGTTTTTGATATGCTGAACCTTAACAACGTCAAAAGGTTTGATGATTAAATGTTTGTCAGTCCAAAAGTAGAACTCATCTACTGTTGTTGGAACTTTCTCGGTGGCAATTATTTTTCCTATTTTCTTCATTAAAATAAATTTAAAAAGTTGATGTCGCTCAAATACTTACTCTTGATAAAGCTTTCTGTAAGATAAACGGGATACAAATGATTAGCCCATCTTGCGTCCTTTCCGTAGCAAACTGGATTCCTTTCATTAATAATGTTCGCAGTAATTAAGTCGATTTCCTGGCTGTCAAGACCGTTTTCAATTTCTTCATCTGTTATCAAGATTTNTTCAACTTTCACAATACCCGAAAAAGGGCTGAAAGTTTGATGCGATTCTCTGATTCTCACATACCAAACGGCAAAGTAAACATTGCCAACTCTTTCGCTTTTGTATTTGTATGCTGGTGTTCTGTGATAGTTAGGAAGCATTGCGATTTTATCAGCATTGCTTCTATTGTTGTTGTCCCTGCAAAGTTCTGGGTCAAACATTTTTGAAATGCCAATTACACATTTGTAATGACTTTTGAATTTCGACAATTCTTTAAAGTTTGAACTTCGTGATGGGGCGTATTGAAGTGAACCGTCTTTTATTAAATACCTGTCGGGATTGATTAAATTTTTAGTGCTTAAATGAGCAACTATTTTCTTTTCGGTTTCAATCATTTCATCTTGGATAGTTGCAATTCCTTTGTGTTCATACTTCACATCACCGTCTCTTTTGCTTGATTCGTATGAAAGGATTTTTGAAAATTCAATCCCTGCTTTTTCAAGTCGTTTCGTTTTGTTGATTTTACCTGTCAAGGCGTTAAAGAAAAGTGCTGCATCACCACCGTTTGGATTCGCTGCCTTTGGCAGCGATAAAACCAAACTGTGTTCAAATTCAGCACATTTAAATTGACTTGGATTTTGCCTTTGGCAACAAGCTACTCCAATTTGACCTGCCAATATTGGATATACGTTTCTATTTATTTCGATGTCATCAACTTTGTAAGTTCGTCTTGAACCGTCAAGGAAGAAATGAAATAATGGTTCACCTTTAATTAGTTTGTCGGCTAACGGCTTTAAATTTTTTGATTTTGTAAGGTTTGTGTCTGTTTCTCCGTATTCTTTAGGGACAACAGATATTTCCTTTTCCTTAGAATCAAAGTCAAGTGTCGGCACACGAATTTCATCGTCTGCACAATAACGGAACGATGTATAACATTTCCCGTTAGTTTGTTCTGATACTATGTCTAATACTTTCTCCACAAATAGTTATAGGTAAAGTTTCAAATGTAAGAATTCATTTCCTGTTACAAGACTGTCTGCCCGATAAAAGTCTGTCAGGGTGGTGGGTGGGCTTGGGAGCGTAGGGCAAAATAAAATGTGCTGCAATTTGTGTCGCCCTGAGCTTGGGTTGCAGCTCTTTTATTTTGCGAAGCGTGGGTTTTCATTCCGTTTTTCTGTCTGTTAATTGTCACTGTCGTCTGTCTTTTAGGGTTGCACACAACGTTTTTCGGCTTGGCGATGTGGCGGATTTTTAGCACAAAAGTTCAATAGAATTACTGCTGTTGAACCTTGCACAAATGTTTCATAGAAGCACTTCAGCCGCCATATTGCCAAACCGATGTTCAAGCGACACCTCCGGTGAAATCCCCACAAAGCTAAAATAATACCCACAGCCTTACTTGTTATACATATTTAATCATATAAAAATAAGTAATAAACATGAAAGGTAATGAATTTTCAACAAACAAATTGACAACCCATGCAGAAGAATGGGTCAAAAAGCTCATTCAGACCCTGACCATTAAAGAGTACGGAACAGGTACCATCAAGAGCTATGGCAATGAGATGACACTTCTCTTTAAGTATTTTAATCACAAGAAGGTAGAAAAAATCACACAAGAAGATATAGAACAGTACATCTTGTACATAAAGTCAGTCCACAAGGTGGGTCGTGCGAAGTGCCGCAGTGTAGCTCAGGCATGTAGTTTCTTTTTCAAAAAGTGATGAAGATCAATTACATCGTACCCAGTAATCTGTATCCAAAGAAGCAATTTGTCCTGCCCAATATCATGAGTGAGATGGAGGTGGCTAAACTGTTTGAATCAGGACTTTCACTAAAGGAATATTGTGTTGTGGGCTTGCTGTATGGTTGCGGTATGCGCATCAGTGAGGTCTGTAACTTGCGTGTAAAAGACATCGAGAGTGCAGACGGGCGGATCAAGGTAAGCCAGGGAAAAGGAGCAAAAGACAGATACACATTGCTTCCACATCATCTATTAGACAAGTTACGTAGTTTTTACGTGTCGGCCGGACGACCGAAGGAATATCTGTTTACAAGCGATCAGACGAATAGAGCCTATTGTGTAAGAAGTATGCAGGTAGTGGTCAATGGAGCCATGGCAAAGGCCGGATTTGCAGAAAGGTCATACACGGCACATACGCTACGACATAGCTTTGCCACGCACATGCTCAACAGTGGAGCCAATATCCACGTCATCAAGACACTTCTCGGTCACGCGAAGTTGGAGACAACGATGATCTATCTACATCTACAGAAACATACCCAACTGGGTATTATCTCACCGTTGGATCAACTGCTGGCATCACAAAACGATACGACAAAGGATAATCCGGAAAGAAGTACGGATGCAAGAACTTAGTGAACTCAAGGTACTGATGCAGCGCCACATCTTCGGAAATGATATAGCAAACTCCTTCAATCCATATAGTCGTGCGGTGTTCGACCGCCTTAGACGCTGCCATACCATCCATATGGGTGTGCATCAGTATCGGTGTGATGATAAGGCTTGTGGGCATATCCACCTCCAGTATCACAGTTGTGGCGATAGGCATTGTCCGCATTGTGGCGGAACGAAGCGGGATGCATGGGTGGAAGACCGCATGAGTGAGCTGCTGCCTATTAAGTATTACCACGTAGTATTTACCTTGCCATCGGAGCTACGCTCCTTAGTGATGGGCAATAGGAAAGTGATGTTTGACCTGTTGTTTGAGTCGGCACATTATACCCTGTTGACATTAGGGCGTGATCCTAAATGGTTGGGAGGACAGTTGGGCATCATATCAATACTGCATACACATGGACAGGAGTTGAGCTTCCACCCACACATCCATTGTATCGTCAGTGGTGGAGGTATAGACAAAGATGGACAATGGCAAACCAATAAGCGAGCCGGCGACTCCTTTCTTTCCCACGCCGGGTGATGGAACAGATCTACAAGGCATATTTTCTACGTCGCGTTATGCAGATGTTGGGAGATGGAGATTTGTTGTTTGAAGGCATAGACCTGTCAACAGCCATCGATGCGGTACGATACAAGAAATGGAATGTATATGCCAAAGCACCCTTTGCCGGACCTGCACAAATCATAGAATATCTCGGTCGATATACACACAAGGTGGCCATCACAGCTCATCGCATCAAGGAGATAACGGATCAGACCATCACCTTCAAGTATAAGGACTATGCTGATAAGAGTATGGTCAAAGAAATGACACTCAGCCATACAGAATTTGCACGGCGGTTTGAACAGCACATCTTACCTCATCGGTATGTCAAGATACGACATAGTGGCTACCTGAGCCATCGAGGCAAGACAGCACTCCTGGAAAGGCTACATCAGCAAATGAAGCTTCCGCCACCGATGTCAAAGGTCAGTATCTCCACAGCACTTCGAGTATTGATAAAGACCGGCGTTGACATCACGATATGTCCGGTATGCAAAAGAGGTAAATTGATTTATGAAAAACCATGATCCTGTATGATGGAATCCTAAGAGATATAACCACCCTACACAATCGTGGATCACCGAAAATCAACCTGAATTACTCTCAAATCTCCACAAAATGAGGACACTACACAACACTATTATCAATCCAACTTTTGGAACACAGCGCACCTGCGCACTGTGGCACTGCCGTGCTTTTTATTCCGGAAGACAAGTGCTATCTTCCTACTTTGACGGAAAAAGTCAGCCATCCATCCGGCAAAAAGATAGTAATCCACCTAAGAGAAATACAGTCCATCATACGGTCTCGCTGAACACCGAATATTCAAAAGCCGAGCTGGCTTAGTGGCTTAATTTGGAAGATTTTTGGTGGGCTTTTGTATATTCGGCTTAATGTTAGCGGTTCGTTGTTTTGTTACTTTTTTTGTCAATATATTCATTATACAATATTGAATATACAATTGAATCTTCGTATTTGTCTGCTACATTATAATGCTGTCTTAATAACCCTTCTTTAGTAAAGTTATGGTTTTCCATGATTTTCAAAGAAGGAATGTTATTGCTTCCAACAAGTGCTTCAATTCTGTGTAAATTCAATTTATTAAAACCATAATCAATAATTGAACTAACAGCTTCGGTCATTAATCCTTTTCTTTTATAATTTTCATCAGATATATTGTAACCTATTTCTGCACGTTGATGTTCTTTATTCCAATTGTGAAGTCCACACCGTCCGATTATAGTATTCGTTATTTTTTCTGTCAGTAAAANAAGAATGAAAGCTCTATTATAGGACGAATATCCATTTTTGTACTTATATTCTTCTTNTTGAAAATCTTCATCTGTGCGATGTCCTAATATTTTCTTTATTTCGTCTTTGTTTAAATTTTCAAAAATAAAAGTCATATCCTGAGATGAATAACCGGTCAGTTTTAGTCTCTGGGTTTCAATTATTATAGGTTTCAAATTCATTTTATTTATACACTTTTATTTTCTGCATCATCCTTTACAATGACCGCTAACGGTTAGTATATGAAAAGTAGGCGATTTCGAAGCACTAAACTTTCGGTTAAGCACAAAGTTTGATACGAGCCAAAAGACTTGATTTTACAACTATTTCGCCTATTTTTTATATACATTGTTAGGTTGCGTTATTTTTTCGGTCATGTAAATAGTCCGCAAATAATTCCACCTACAATCCCTAATCCCATTATTGGTTTAAATGCTTTTGTAATTAATGCGTCCGGTAAACTTAATATTGAGCCAACAAGCAAACCCTTTAACCAACCTGCTATTGGTAAGTCGATATTAAATATTATGAAGCCAATGGCAAAACGATTAATGAAAGAAGCAATAATTGCCTTTTTTTTATCTTCAAATTCCATAAAAANCATTGGAATTATTGAAACAACTCCTAATGCCAATCCTGCTATTAAACCTTTTGTGATATTGTCCATTTTAACTTTTTAACTTGTAAGCCGATTCAAGCCAATCAATTATCTGTTTGTCGATTTCGTCAGGGTTCTTAATCCGTACTATATGTTTGTATCTATTAGCTGATATTTTTTCTGTTTTTCGATTCGTGGGTTATCAACGTTAAAGTCGGTATGAATATGAAGTAATAGGCAATCTTTTCTTGTATAAACTCCAACAAAACCTGACTTTGCGTCTAAATGAATACTTGTATTTTTGGTGACTGGTAAATCGTTCCAAACTTTTCGCATTCAGAGATTAATTTCTCGTAAATATCAGAAACAATGGGTTCTTTATTTTCAAAATGGTCAATGACTTTATATTCCATTATCGTTCGTTATTTAAATGCAACCTAACGTTCGAGTGTAGCAGCAGTAAGGGATTGCGGGCTACTTTCCTGTCGAAATACACCGAAGTTTATGCGGGGCAGAATGCTTAAATAACCACTGAAACCCTTATTGCTGCTACACTTTGTTACCAACCGTATTGTGTTCAATATCATAATGATAAGTATATTTTTATGTCATTTAATTTGAAATATGGTTTTGGTCTATCTTTAAATGACCATGCTCTAACAAAATCATAAATATCTTCTATAGGAATACCATAATTAATTTCCAAGTCTTTGTTTGAATTGATGTCATAGAATATGTAATCCTTGTCTGGTTCTAAAANAGATGTAATATTATCGTTAATGATATTTTCAAAATTATCCTTAAACATCTCAATAGCAAGTTCTTCTACTCTATTAAACAAAGTTTCGGCTGTATCATCTTGTTCTATTGGACATTTATAACTAGCAATTATAGGTCCTTCGTCCAGCTTTTCTGTAATATAATGAAGAGTAGTCCCATGAAAATTACAATTTAATTTTCTTGAATTCATTATTGCCCAACTCGTTGTGTAGCGACCTCTGTATTTTAAAAGATAGGAATGATGTATGTTGATTATTTGTCCGTTAACAGCTTTAATATGTTCTGCTTCAATCGTTTTCCAATAGTTAATTGAAANAAGTATTTCTGGTTCTTCTTTCAATAAGTCATCAATAGAACTATATAAAGCGATATCAAATTTCTTTGCCGTTTCTTCTAATTTGTCATCCCACCAACCCTTAAATGGAGGAGCTACAATTCCAATTACCTTACATTTATTTTGACTAATTATCCATTCTGATATTTTACATGCAAGCTCTCTGCTTCCAAGTATTCCAATTTTTTCATATTCTTCATTGTCCTTTAAATTAATATTTTCAATTCGTATTTCTGTTCATGATTAGGAGTCTTTTCCTTAATATGGTTGGTAACGGTTTCGGGCTTTGCGTTCGGGCGGGTTTCGGGCGACAAATCTGTCAACCAGCACTGAACTTGAATAGAAGCACAAAGCTCCAAGTTTGCACGTCAGCCCGCCTGACGCAAAACCCGTGTTCAAGCGACACCTCCGGTGAAATCCCCCAAAGCTAAAATAATACCCACAGCCTTACTTGTTATACATATTTAATCATATAAAAATAAGTAATAGACATGAAAGGTAATGAAATTTCAGCAAACAAATTGACAACCAATGCAGAAGAATGGGTCAAAAAGCTCATTCAGACCCTGACCATTAAAGAGTACGGAACAGGTACCATCAAGAGCTATGGCAATGAGATGACACTGCTCTTCAAGTATTTTAATCACAAGAAGGTAGAAAAATCACACAAGAGGACATCGAACAGTACATCTTGTACATAAAGTCAGTTCACAAGGTGGGTCGAGCGAAGTGCCGCAGTGTAGCTCAGGCATGTAGTTTCTTTTTCAAAAAGTGATGAAGATCAATTACATCGTACCCAGTAATCTGTATCCAAAGAAGCAGTTTCTCCTGCCCAATATCATGAGTGAGATGGAGGTGGCTAAACTGTTTGAAGCAGGCTCTCATTAAAGGAATATTGTGTTGTGGGCTTGCTGTACGGTTGCGGTATGCGCATCAGTGAGGTTTGTAACTTGCGTCTCAAAGACATCGAGAGTGCTGACGGGCGAATCAAGGTAAGCCAGGGAAAAGGAGCAAAAGACAGATACACACTGCTTCCACATCATCTATTAGACAAGTTACGTAGTTTTTACGTGTCGGCCGGACGACCGAAGGAATATCTGTTTACAAGCGATCAGACGAATAGAGCCTATTGTGTAAGAAGTATGCAGGTAGTGGTCAATGGAGCCATGGCAAAGGCCGGTTTTGCAGAGAGGTCATACACGGCACATACACTAAGACATAGCTTTGCCACGCACATGCTCAACAGTGGAGCCAATATCCACGTCATCAAGACACTTCTGGGTCATGCGAAGCTGGAGACAACGATGATCTATCTACATCTACAGAAACATACCCAACTGGGTATTATCTCACCATTGGATCAACTGCTGGCATCACAACACGATACGACAAAGGATAAGGAAATAGATGCAGGTGCAAGACCTTAGCGCACTCAAGGTGCTGATGCAGCGCCACATCTTCGGAAATGATATAGCCAACACCTTCAATCCATATAGTCGTGCGGTGTTCGACCGCCTTAGACGCTGCCATACCATCCATATGGGTGTGCATCAGTATAGGTGTGATGATAAGGCTTGTGGGCATATCCACCTCCAGTATCATAGTTGTGGTGATAGGCATTGTCCGCATTGTGGCGGAACGAAGCGGGATGCATGGGTGGAAGACCGCATGAGTGAACTGCTGCCTATTAAGTATTACCACGTCGTATTTACCTTGCCATCGGAGCTACGCTCCCTGGTGATGGGCAATAGGAAAGTGATGTTTGACCTGTTGTTTGAGTCGGCACATTATACCCTGTTGACATTAGGGCGTGATCCTAAATGGCTGGGAGGACAGTTGGGCATCATATCAATACTGCATACACATGGACAGGAGTTGAGCTTCCACCCGCACATCCATTGTATCGTCAGTGGTGGAGGTATAGACAAAGATGGACGATGGCAAACCAATAAGCGAGCCGGCGACTCCTTTCTTTTCCCACGTCGGGTGATGGAACAGATCTACAAGGCATATTTTCTACGCCGTGTAATGCAGATGTTGGGAGATGGAGATTTGTTGTTTGAAGGCATAGACGTGTCAACAGCCATCGATGCGGTACGATACAAGAAATGGAATGTATATGCCAAAGCTCCCTTTGCCGGTCCTGCACAAATCATAGAATATCTCGGTCGATATACACACAAGGTGGCTATCACGGCTCATCGCATCAAGGAGATAACGGATCAGACCATCACCTTCAAGTATAAGGACTATGCTGATAAGAGTAAGGTCAAGGAAATGACACTCAGCCATGCAGAATTTGCCCGGAGGTTTGAACAACACATCTTACCTCATCGGTATGTCAAGATACGACATAGTGGCTACCTGAGTCATCGAGGCAAGACAGCACGCCTTGAAAGGCTACATCAGCAAATGAATCTTCCGCCACCGATGCCAAAAGTCAGTATCTCCACAGCACTTCGAGTATGGATAAAGACCGGCGTTGACATCACGATATGTACCGTATGCAAAAGAGGTAAATTGATTTATGAAAAACGTTGATCCTGTATGATGGAACCCTAAGAGATATAACCACCCTACACAATCGAGGGTCACCGAAAATCAACCAGAATTACTCTCAAATCTCTCCCAAAATCACCCCAAAATGAGGACACTACACAACACTATTGACAATCCAACTTATTGGAACACAGCGCTCCGTGCGCTGTGGCACTGCCATGCCTTCAATTCTTGCAGACAAGTGCTATCTTTCTTCTTTGACCGATAAAACTCAGCCATCCATCCGGTAAAAAGATAGTAATCCACCTAAGAGAAATACAGTCCATCATACGGTCTCGCTGAACACCGAATATTCAAAAGCCGAGCTGGCTTAGTGGCTTAGGTTGGAAGATTTTTGATGGGCTTTTGTATATTCGGCTTAATGTTACAGGCAGTATTTTTTCAGACTTCAATCGTCCGTTCAACATTTACTTGCTCTAAAAACGTTTCATCGTGCGACACAACAATCAGCGTTCCTCTATATTCATTAATTGCCATTGTTAATATTTCCACATTCTGAATATCTAAATTATTCGTTGGTTCATCAAGAATAATGATGTCAGGCGATTTGCTGTTAATGGTCAAACAGCATAACAACAAACGCATTCTTTCTCCACCGCTCAATGCAATACAAGGTTTATCCCAATCGTTTTTGGTAAACAAAANACGGGTTAAGCGGATTTTGATTTCGTGTTCTTGCAATGCGGAACTATTGAATTGTTGGGCTTGTTCATAAACTTTCAGCGTGTTGTCAAGCAAAGAATAATCTTGGTCAATATAAACTGATTTATTGTCCGCTCTGTAAATTGTTCCTGTTTGCGGTTCTAAATTTCCTAAAATCAAGTTGATTAAAGTGGTTTTTCCTGAACCATTTTTCCCTTTCAAGGCAATGCGTTCGCCACTTGTTATTTGGAAAGTTAAGTTGTTTTTCCAAAGCGGTTTGTTATCATAACCAAAGTTGATGTCCGTTGAAGTAAACAAAACTTTACCTTTATGCAAGGCTGAGTTGTCAAAGCCGAATTTCATTTTGTCAATGTCAGGTAACGAAGAGCGAAGTTCTTGTAAATCTTGCGAAAGTCCACCAATTTNTTCTGCGTGAACACTCTTTAGTTTTGAAGTGCTGTTTTCTGCATTGTTTCGCAAAGTATTCATCATTATTCGGGCAACACCAGATTTTTCTTGTTTGCCTTTGCCACGACTGTCTAATTTTTGTTGTCGTTCCATAGTTTCCCGTTCTTTCTCTTTGGCCTTTCGCAATGCTTTTTCTTTACTTTGTATGTCTTGGCTCAAAGCATTATTTTCTATTTGTTTTTGTTCTTTGTAAAAGTCGTAATTGCCGCCATAAGCTTTAATTCCATTTTTGTTCAATTCGCAAACGCTGGTTAACAGATTTAATAACTTTCTGTCGTGGCTTACAATGATTAAAGTGCTTTTTGTGTTCTGAACAAAGTCATACAAAAGTTGTCGGCTTGCGATATCCAAATGATTACTTGGTTCGTCTAATAAAATCAATTCGGGTTGATGAATGGAAATCCCTGCAAGGAAAACTTTGGTTTNTTGTCCACCACTCAACGCTTCCATTTTTTGTGATAAATCCAAATCGTTGAGTTGCCAATAGCTCAATGCTTCGGTACAACGGTCTTCGATTGTCCAATCGTCATTCAACAAATTGAAATTTTCTTCGCTTGTGTTTCCTTTTAAAATTTCTTTCAAAGCGTTCAATTTGTCTTCAATTCGCAACGCTTGTGCGATAGTCAAATGATTGAACTGCCCGAAAATTTGCGGAACATAATACGGCTCAGTTTCTACGCAAATTTGTCCATTGGTTGGTTGGAGTTCTCCTGCAATAATTTTAAGCAGAGTAGATTTTCCTACTCCGTTGTTGCCGATTAACGCAGTCTTTTCGTGATTGTTTACTGCCAGATTGATGTCGCTAAACAGTAAATCTTTGTTTGGGTGTGTATATGAAATGTTTTGTAAAGTAAGCATAATTCCTTTCTTTAAAGATGAAACAATACAGCAACCGCTTTGCGGTTATTGTTCTGATTGGTCTGAAAGAAATTATTTTTTACATTTCGTCTTACTTAAATTTTATGTTTGCAAATATACGATTTTTCTTTTAGTACGGTCGGTCGTAATATTGCCTGTAACGTTTGCCTCGCTTGGCGAAGGCGGCATATTTTACCACTAAACTTCACTCGAAGACGAGACCATAAATTTATTAAAAAATGTTCAATCGAAGACGTTTACTGCCGCTTTTGCCAAACGAGCTGTTAGCCGTTCGCCCTTTTTGTCGGTCGTTACATTTTGGATATTATGTTGTTCCATTCTGTTTTNNGTCTTTCAAATTTCAATGCGGTGTCCGTTTCAATTAGGTTTACATAGTTTTCAATAAACTCCGAAGTGTCAGAAAGTAAACGCAAATAATATTTCAACGAATTTGTCAAGCCATTGGCAATGACGTGGCAACCGTGAATGTTTTTAATGCGTTCAACTTCTTTGTTGATTTCGTCTGCTTGTGAAGCGTCAATGTTGGCAGTTGAAAGCAAATAATAACGAGTTACTTGTGTCGTCTTAAACTTTTCAAAAGCGTCCTTTACAAGTTGTGCTGTAATTGCAATTCCGTGTTTTACTTCAACAGCTTCAAACGCTCTTTCCTTTTCATCAACAATGTCAATGTCGCCAATTCTTCCGCTTCTCGTGTCGGCTGATGTATGACTTTCCATTGGTAGCAAAGTTTTTCCGTCAAATCTTTTGGTTTCGTTTACCAAACATTGATAAGCCGCATACAAAGCCAAAACTGGCAAACGTGATGCTCCTTCTGCCGAATACTTTGTATCAAAATGTTTTGTCAGCAAATCAATGATTGTAGCGATTTGTAAATTGTGGGGTTTTGCCAAATCAATTTGCTGTGAATTTCGTTGAATGATTAAACCTTGAAACAGAAAACTCAAAATTTTGTCCAAGTCTTTGCCTTTCTGAATGAAAGCGATTGTTTCTAAAAACGCAGTTTTCAAAGAATCGGGGCGTATTGCTCCTGAATAATTGAAATCATAAGGAACTTTCTGCTCTAACGAACGGGTAAGCCAACCGCTTTCAGCCATTGCAGGAAACTTTACACTTTTCAAAAACGGTGTGATAAATTTTGAATCAAATGTTCTGCCCGAATATCCGTTCGGAATACTCGTTTGGTGGTTTCTGATGTCTTGTTCTGGATTAAGTGTTTTGTAAACCACACTTGTAAGAATAACGGTAATTACGGCTTTTGCAGATTCTGACTTGCTTAATATTTCGCCTAAATGGTTGGCGATTTTGGNGTCTAAATCTGATTTTATTATATTGTCCGAACCAACAATTTCCATTGATTCATTGTAAATCTGTTCCAAAAATTCTGTTGGCTCCATTCTATTTCTTTACGTTTAAAAGTTGTGATTTAATTTCTTCCGCAACGGCTTTAATCATTGGAATTGCGACCGAATTTCCAATTTGTTTGTAAAGCTCTGATTTGTTGTTCAGTAATTTGAACTTGTTGGGGAAGCCCATAATTCGGTAGCACTCTTGAATAGTTAGTTTTCTAACTGTTCCTTCGTGCCAAATCCAAAATCTGCCCGATGATTCTTGCGAAGGCAACGCAGGATGAACGCCTTCGGTTGAATAAATTCTGTTCGGTTGTTTATGAACCCTTGACAAATGTTCCGTTCCCTCTCTAACACCCGCTTTGCGGATAGTTTTGTTTCTGTAACCTGCAAAGACTAAACCCGAATCCTNGCTTTTTTGTTCTTCTAAAATTGTATATGGCTCATTCAAGTATTCAAATTCATTTTCCTTGTCCAAGAAATTTTTCAATGCAGGTTTGGGTTTCTTTTTGATTTTGGAAAAGTCAAATTTCTTGTCTTTATGTCCGATGATAATAATTCTCTCACGGTTTTGGGGTAAACCAAAATCTGAGGCATTTAAAACCTTTTTAGAAACTGTATAGCCTAATTCCTCTAAATGTTGAATAATGGTTGCCAACGTTTTNNTGTTGTCGTGATAAACCAAATGTTTTACGTTTTCAAGTAAAACGACTTTGGGTTGATGTTTTTCGATGATTTCAAAAACGTGGTAAATCAATGTTCCCCTTGTGTCTTCAAAGCCTTTCATTTTCCCCGAAATGCTGAACGGTTGGCACGGAAAACCTGCACAAAGAATATCGTGTTTGGGAACAATGTCGGTGTTTAATTTTGTGATGTCGCCAAAAGGAACTTCGCCAAAATTCAATTCATACGCTCTTTGAGCGTGGTAATTGAATTCAGAAGAAAACACGCAATTTCCGCCAAGTTCTTGCATTGGAATACGGAAACCGCCAATTCCTGCAAACAAATCAATGAATGTAAATTCAGGATTTTCGGGTGTTGGAAACGGAATGTCCCATTTTATAGGAAGCATTGCCTGTAACTCGGGTTCTGAAACAATGCTTAATTCTTCATTGATTTCATAAAAATACTCTTTGGCTCGTTTCTCATAAGATTTTGAAACGCCATTTTTATGGTTGTGCAGATAGTGCGTGAAATACGCCAAATCTTCTGCATTACCGTTTAAGGTTTCAACTTTTAGTTGTTCTCTAAGTTTTGAGTATTTAATCATAGCCTAAAAGTTTAATTTTCCTTGTTCTTGATTTCTTATTCTCATATACTTTGCCTTTTGTTCGGCTACTTTCAGAAGTTGTTTTGGTTCTTCTTGCAGATAAATGATTTCAGCGATTTTTTCGCTGAAATATTCGTGTTCAAGTTTTTAAGTCAAGTTGGAAAACACTTGAAAGTTTCGGTAGAACTTCAACGGGAACATTTCTTTTACCGTTTTCAATTTTTGAAAGCGTTGATTGGTCTATGTCCAATGCAGCGGCAAGCTTTGTCAAAGTTAGTCCGCTGTCTGACCGAAGTTTGTGTATGTATTCGCCAAATGTTTCCTTCATTTTCTTGATTTTTCGCCTTGACAATCTTGGCAAATTTACAATAAAATCAAGAAGTCAAGTTAAAAAGAGAAGAAAATTACTAACATTTTTCGGGTGGTGGGTGGGCTTGGTCAGTCAGTTTTTGTCGGTCTGTTGATGTATGCACGATGGTCGGTTAGGGTGACGGCTAACGTCCGGCAGCTTGGCGATGTGGCGGCAATTTAGTACAAAAGTTTAATAGAAGTACTATCGCTCAACCTTGCACTTCTGCTTAATAGCAGCACTTCACCCGCCATATTGCCAAACTGCTTGTTACCTGCACACCCTTTTAAGATTGTTTATTGAATACTTTGCGGAACAACTAATTTTTATCAAGTTCAACCAATTTAATATTATTCGTACTTAATTTTTGAATTAACCATTNTTTGAGTTTTAAAGTATCTATTTCTTCTTTCTCTTGATGATGAAATAGCACTACTGTTTCAACCTTAGCACTATCAGAATTAGGAAATAGTAGAAATTTTCCAATTGATACGTTTTTAGCTTCAGGAAAAAGAATTCCTATCTCTTTGTAGGTTTCTGTATCATCGAACTTAAATTCTTTTATTTCATTCTGCAAATTGTTAATAATAATGTCCTTTTCGCTGAGTGCCTTGTTTTGAGTACCTAATTCGTTTAATATTTCTTNTTTCAAATCCTGCGTACCTTGTTTAATTATTAGTGAAGTATTGAAAATTTGATACTGATTTAAACGATGGTTCAATTGCTTTTCTTCCTCATTACTGAACCTTTTTGATAAAANAGCCAGCTCTATTTNTTTAGGACTTGTATTATATTTTATTTCTTTGAAGATAATGGGATAACCATTAGCCGTAAATTCATTTTCAATAAATTTTGAAACATTATCATGAAACTGTTTTTCTTTCAGTAAGTTATAGGCTAAATAAAAACTAGGAACTATCATCAATACGAGAAGGAAAGAAATCCCGTATCTTATTTGTTTTTCAAATCTTATGTTCTTAAACTGAACCGGTGTGTATTTTAGATATCGAACAATAAAATAAGTGGCAATACATATGAAAAAACAATTAATACTGTATAAATAAAATGCACCAAAGAAATAGGAAAAATTACCCATTGCTAAACCATATCCAGCCGTACAGAGCGGTGGCATTAATGCAGTAGCAATCGCTACCCCTGGAATAGGATTTCCTTTTTCTACCCTTGTCAAAGCAATTACACCGACTAACCCACCAAAAANAGCAATTAACACATCATAAATAGTTGGTGATGTTCTGGCTAACAATTCCGGTTGAGCGTCTTTGAATGGGCTGATAAAAANATAAATAGCAGAAACCACTAAACTGACTATGGTTGCAATTAATAAATTTTTACCACATCTTTTAAGAAGTTCAAAATCAAATACAGCTAAGGCGAATCCGGCACCTACTATTGGTCCCATTAAAGGCGAAATAAGCATGGCGCCAATTACAACTGCTGTTGAATTAACATTTAAACCAACGGATGCGATAACTATCGCACATGCCAATATCCACAAGTTTGAACCCCTGAAAGAAATACTCTGCTTTATATTTTCTAAAACGGATTCTCTTTTTTCTTCGCCTTGATGCAGGCTGATGAAATCAAACATTTTATTACTCATCTTGTGAAATAGTATTGGTTAGCGTTATCTTTAAAAAAAGTATCCTATCGTCCCGGCTATAAACGATGACATCAGAATAACTAATTTGGAATTATTTATGACTGTGTCATTGTCGAAAGCAAGCAAAGAAATGAAAATGGACATTGTAAATCCAATGCCTGCTAAAAGTCCTACACCAAAAATTGATTTCCAATTTAGGTCTGTCGGGAGTTTGCAAAGTCCCAATGAAACAGCTAAAAATGTCAAAAGGAAAATTCCCAATGGTTTACCTACAATTAGTCCCAGTGCAATACCTAAACTATTGTTTTCAGTCAAGGTTTGGGCTATGTCGCCACTAAAAACTATGGCTGTGTTTGCTAATGCGAAAATGGGTAAAATTATAAAAGCAACTGGTTTGTGTAAAAAGTGTTGCAAAATGTATGAAGTTGATTTTTCGCCTCCGTTGCCAAATGGAATTGCAAAAGCCAAAAGCACACCTGTAATTGTGGCGTGAACGCCTGAATGAAGCATAAAATACCACATTGCAACCCCACCAATTAAGTATGGAATTAAGTTTCTTACTTTCAGTCTGTTAAAAACCAAAAGCAAAGCAAAAATTCCTAATGCAATGAATAAGTTTGACCATAACAGCGTTTTGGTGTAGAAAATAGCAATGATGATGATTGCTCCCAAATCGTCAATAACAGCAAGTGCTGTTAAAAATACTTTAGAGAAGTCGGCACTCTGTTGCCTAATAAAGATAAAATGCCCAAAGCAAAAGCAATGTCTGTCGCCATTGGAATACCTGCACCTGATTGTGTAGCAGTTCCATAGTTGAAAAGCAGGAAAAGTCCGGCTGGTACAAACATTCCACCAATTGCTCCAAAATTGGCAGTAAAGCGTCTTTAAGTTTTGAAAGTTCGCCAATGTAAATTTCTCGTTCCAATTCTAAGCCAATGAGTAAAAAGAAAATTACCATTAGTCCGTCATTTACCCAATGTTCAATGCTGTGTCCTTGAAATTGTGTTTGCCAAAAATGGTGGTAGTCTGTCCCAAAAGTTGAGTTGGCAACTACCAAAGAAATAATAGTGCAAGCAATTAAAACAAGCCCGCCTGATTTTTCACTGTCAAAAAGTCCTTAAATAATTTTGTTACTCTCATTTATTTTGTCTGTCTGTTGAATATTTGCAGGGTGTTTGTTAGGGTTGCAGGTAACGTTTTGGCGCTTGGCGCAGTGGCGGATTTCGGGCGCCAAAACTTTCATTTAACCACAAAAGTTGATGCGAGGTAGAATGTTCAATTAACCACGTCACCCGCCATTGAGCCAAACGCTTGTTAGGTGCTGGCGTTCTNNTGTCGTTCGTGTCTGTAAACCATTGTAATTGTTGAGTTTAACGGTCTTTGCCGTGTCGGTTNNTGTGTGTCGGGTGTTTTAATTTTTCAAGAGGGAGGGAGAAAAAAATTGAATTTCTTTCTGCGTTGGGAANAAGCACACTCTTTGCCAAGTTTTGGCTTGTGTGTCGGCTGGTGCGACTTGGCAATGTGTGTGCTTTTGTGCGTAGGCTATATGAAGTATCTAAAATCATAGGCTTTGTTTCCAAGTTCTTCTAATTGTTTTCCCATTACTGAAAGTCTTTNTGAAAAGTCAATTGTTACAGGCATTGTTTTATATAATTCTGCTCCGTTCCAATTCATTTTAGTCAGTTTTAAAATGTCGTTTGCTACTGTTTCAATCGGGTCTGTGCCTCTAAACCTTTTAATGAGTAAAGGCGTTGGAATTCCTCTTTTACCTTGGTAATACTTTCCATTTAGCTCCTGATTTTCAACAACTCCGTGTGTCCACAGAAGAAAACTAAATTCGTCTAATTGAATTATTGTCCCTCGTTCAATTGGATAGCCGTCAAAGCTGTGTTTGCCTGTCGCAAAGTCTTTCTTTAACTTTATTGCTCTCCAATTAGTGAATTGTTGGATTTGCAAAAGTTCAATATTTTCAATTCCTTCAAGTGCATTACAAATTCCTTCTATTTCGTCACGTGTATAGTGTGTCGTTTTATGCAACACTAATTNTTTAAGCCCAATTATTGGGTCTATTTTATGGTAGGTATTTCTAATGTTACTCACCAAGCGGAAAGCATCATCTTTGCTCATAAATGGGTTTTTACCAAAGTAGACAGGCTTTTCAATTGGTTGAAGCAAGAAACGCAAGCCGTTTCCGCTTCCATCAAAAATTTGGCTACTTCCTAAAACTACTTTGTTTCTTGCGTTTTGTCGAATAGCATAACCCAAGCCTACGAATGCAGTTTCAGTATTATCAGTTTTTACTTTCCAAGGTGTCCCGTTTGATTTTACATAAATTCCTAAGGAAAGCCACCATTTAATTTTTGCTTGGTCTTTGTATGTAATAGATTTGTCTTCAATAAATTGCAACCTTAATCCTTTCTTTACGCCATACAGCTTCAAGGAATCGTGTAAGTCAAAGAATGTTTGTTCGTTTTNTAATTCTCTAAAATTTTTCCAAGCATCAGGAATATAAATAACTACACAATCAATTTCGGTGCTTCTTGTCGAAAGTTTATCAATTTTACTTTTGATTAAGTCATAAAACTGAATTGCAGAATAATGTTTAATCTCTTGGCTATTAATGGGAACAACAAACTCATTTTGAATGGAATTTGGTATTATTAAGTGTTTCTTATAAACTTCGTCAAAGCCTGGGAAATCTTTTAAGTATTCTTTTTCGGTTGACGGACTTACTGAATTAAGCAATGATTCTAAATGAGTTTTAACCCTCTCAAAACCTGTATCAGGAGCGATAATAGCTAAAGTAATTTTTGAAGCAACACCATTAGCTCCGAAACTTTCTTCTAAAGGCCCTAAAATTTTTAATCCGTTTATTGGATGTATAGATTGTTTTGTTTCATCTTGGTGATGAAAGTAAATTAAAGGTTCTTTAGCTTTAGAACAACTCTCAAAACAAAAGAAATTATCCATCTTTTTGGCTGCGGTAGAATAATATTCAGAAAGCTTAATTTCAAAGTCGCCTAAACGAAAAGTCAAGTCAGATTTTCTTCTTTTTAATTCACCAAACCAAAAACCAAGTTTCTTTCCATATTTACCATTGTAGCGATTTGAAACAATTGTATTGGTAATATTCTGAACTGTTAATTTATCTGGCTCTCCTCCCGTGGTGGTTTGTATATGAATCGTTGGACAAATCAGTAAGAAAAGTTCTTTGTTTACAAACTCCACTTTAAACTCAAATGCCTCAAAAACCTGAATACCTGCGGGAATTGAAAAGTTAAACCATTTGGGAATTCCATCAACTTCTTCTTTACTAATGGGGTGGTTCACAGAATAAACCTTTCTAAATTGACTTCCTTTGGTATGTAATGCTAAGTCATAATCATTGACCAAAGATTTTTCAATCAATTCATACAGTAAGCCAATGTAATATGAATCAGGTTGATGGAAAATATAATCAGGAATGTCTATTAACTTTAGCTCATCTGTAAAATAATCCTTGAACAGTTCCTTGATTTCACTTTCATTTCCGAAAAGCGATAGGGTTTCTCCTTTGCTGAAAGAGGCTATTACATTTGAATCTTTTAGAACTTCTCGAAGTTTTTTCCATTTCCCTTCTCCGTTTATCTTGGTTTTTGTTGAGAATATAGTTTTGGGAAATTNCTTAGCTTTTACAGCATTTAACAGAATTGGTGTAGTATTAGATTGATTTTGAGTTAATCTAAAAAATTGCCTTTGTTCAAAGCGTTCACTAGCTATTTTATCAATGTGTTCGTTTTTTAAATCACATATTTTATATAGCTCGTGAAGGAAATAATCAAAACTATCAATTGTCATAAATCCTGACCGTTGATTTTGTTTGTTAGCTATTTCTATAAGTTGAGTTAAACGTTCATTTGGTGAAACATCTTTTGGAATACACCAAATTAAGCCTTTCGGAAATGCGTTTGGCTTTTCCAATGCCTTTTCAATAGTTTGCAAAACAGATTCGTCACTACCTGAATACCCAACTACTAACAAACCTCTTTTTGTTGAAGCATCTAAAANATATTGATGCAAACTTTCTTCTAATTTTTGAAGTTCCTCATCTGTATTTTGTAAAGGATCATAGCGAAAATCTCCGTGAAGCTTTACAACTGTTGGAATATCGGTTTTGAATTGTTGAACAGTACTTGCATTGTCTGGTGAAACTATTTGACAGCTTTTGTAATTTAATCCGTTGATAGCTTTTTCAATTAAGTCGTCAAAGTTTGTTGTCCAAACAGTGTTGATTTNTTGTTGTTCAATCATTGCCGAAAGGCACATAAAACCAACAGACGGTTNTTTATCTCTAACCAAACTTGTTAGAAAATCTTTCCTTACTAACGGGTCGGGATAACATTCATTGAAATAGTGTGAATACGGATTTACAATGTGACTTTCGCCTTTTTCTGCAAAGTAACTTTGAATGATTTTTTTGTTGTCCTCAATTTTTAAATCTTGAAACTTTTTGCCATTAATTTTACCGCTACTGCTTAAAATCTCTCNTTTGAAATGCCAAACTAAATCACTACCCGAGGGAATACCTGAAGAAATAGACGCACCCGCTCCAAGCAACAAATCAAATGACTGATTTGAAAGTACTTTAAAACTTCGCAGAAAGGTATCTTTGTCTATTCTTTGCATTTTTAATTTATTTCCAAATGAACTTAATTACATTTTACTTATCAATTCCTTTGCTTTGTCCAATGTGTATGCTCCTTTAATTTCTTNTTTATCAAATACCATAAAATAAGCAAAGTCTTGTCCTGCTTGCCTTTCCCATTCGTTGCCAAGTCGGCATTTTGCTTCACTGTCTGAGCCATCTAAATGGTCTCCTTTTGTTTCTATTAAAATGGTTTTGCCCGATTTTGTCTGCATAATAAAGTCAGGGTAGTGGTTGGCTTTAAATCCGTTTATGTAAAAACCTTTTCCACGTTCTAAATTTCTATGCCAAAAGGCAACATTTGATGAAGTTCCAATTTCCATTGCAACACGTTCTTCAAAATTGTTCATAGAGCCTTCTCTTTCATAAAGTGAATTTCCAATGGATGATCCTGTATTTCCCGGCACAATTTCATTGCCCAATTTCCAATTTGCTTTGGTGTTGATTTTTTTAGATTTCAATAAGTCCATAAAACGCCCTTCTGCATAAGCGTCAGCCAATTGGCGGATTTTACTTTTTATCTTGTCTGTGTAACTCCATTTTCTTACCAAAATATCACGAAGTTGTTCGGTGTTCATACTGTTCAAAATACGACCAATGTAAACCTTGATTTCTTGGTCAGGAATTGGGTACATATTTCCAATAATCTGCATCATTTGATGCGTGATGTCTGTTATTTGGTTGTCTTTGGGTTTAGCTAAAATGTATTCTGCAATTGGGTCTTTTACCATACTATCTTCAATTTTGGTAAAAGATGGTCTGTATTCGTTCTTTTTCGATTCTTCTAAGTCGATTTTGTACAAGTCAGATGAAATTTGGTCAAAGTCTATTTTGATGTCTTCGTCTGAAAGCTTAAAATCCTTTAGCAAGGATTCACGATTAAGCAATTCTTCTTCTGTGCCGAAAATGTCGCTTGCTGTAACTTTGATAAAGAACTGCGGAAACTCAATCTTGTCAATGAAATCCTTGTTGGATTCTTTGACTTTATAGCGTTTTACTTTTGTACCCATTTCTTGAAATATATTTTCGTCAACAGGTTGTTTTTCCTGTTCTTTTATTTGCTCTTCCAATTGTCGGTTTTGTTCTTCTGCAATGGTTTCAATTGCTGTAATTACTGAGGTTGTTTCCGTTTCTCCTTCGTCTGCATTTGGGTCAAACGTAACTCTGTTCTTGTCAATAATCTCTTCCGTCTGCTCGGTTTGTTGCTCTGGGAAAAGGAAAGATTCAACTGGGTCAACCGAAACAGTTTTCTTTTCTTCTTCGGTCATTTTATCGACTTTACGATAATCTTTTTCGCTAAAACCTGATTCTTGTAAACCTTTTACAATACTCTGTAAAGTTTCGTTGAACTTTGCCGAAGCCGTTAATACATAAGAAAGGTTTAATTGAAATGCTTTGTGTCTTTGAACGTAAGGTTGACGTAATACACGGCCCAAAATTTGCTCTACATCCACCGAACTTGATTTGTCAGCTAATGATGCCAAAATGTATGCAAACGGACAATCCCAACCTTCTTTTAATGCGTTGATGGTAATGATGTAACGAACTTCACATTCCTTACTCATTAAATCAATGCCTTTCAATTCATCAATATTGGCAGTTTTGATTTTGATATGGCTTTCGGGAATACCTAATCCCAACAATTGATCTTTGAGTTTTTCAAATGTGGTATTATCGTCATTGGTTTTGGGTTGTGCTTGAAATAAAACAATAGGTCTAATGTATCTACCACCTTCGGATTCTTGCTNTTTGGCAAGGTTTTCCAATTTGCGTTGTAAATGCAAAGCGTTGTTTATTACTTCCGTTTTGTCGTGGTTGTTGTACACGATTACAGGAAGCTTGACCATATGTTCCTTTTNTAACTCTATGGCAGGAACAAGACTAACTATATTGCTATTGTCTTTTGGCGTTGCTGTTAAATCAAGAATAAATGACGGATTTAAGTTTTTGAGCATATCCACACTCAAATCGCTTTCTGCGTTGTGGCTTTCGTCCACTACCAAAACAGGATTGAGGTAACGCAAAACATTGATAAGTGCTGTATCGTCCACACCACTTAAAATATGTTCGCTGTTTTTGTATTGCGAAACAAATGCTTCTAACTGTCCGTTTTCCTGAAACACCTTTCTATCTTCTTTATTGTTGGCTCTTAAACTTGCAAAGCTCATTACAAAAATGCTCAACTGGTCTTTTACCACTGTTGGGTTGAAGTTTGAACCTTGTAACAAATCTGCTTTTTGATAAATCTCAACTCTGTTGTTAAAAAGTGAATTGAGTTTTTGGCGATATGGATGTTCGGGATTGGAAAGGGTATTTACAGTTTGTTGTAATAAATTACTCCAAGGAACTAACCAAATAACCGCCTTGGGTTTTGCGGTATCATAAGCCGAAANAATGGTATGCAAAGCATTAACAGCAATAAAAGTTTTTCCACCTGCCGTTGGTACTTTAACGCAAACGTGGGCTGCATTAGGAATATTGTTTTTATAGGGTTCCATACCTGTACCATCCAATGGATTGTATGGGCCGATTTTGTCTTCCCAATATTGGTTAAAGGCTTTGGATAAACTTTTATGTTCTTGAACATAATTCAAGTATTCTTCCAAATTCTCAATTACTTTTCGCTGATAACTCTTTAATTCCATTTCAAATGTTTTCTAATTTGTGAATCCAATTATTAAACCTAGGTGATTTATGCCTTAGGTTATGCATACCAATGTTTTCAGCGAGGATTGAGCCATAAACAATTTTATTATACCCCTCAATCAGCCTATCTAATCGTTTAGATGGTGCTGTATTTGGATTATCATTAATTAATTCAGGGTTATGGTACTGGTTTAAAATTGAAATCAACTCTCGTTTATCCTTAAATTCACTTGGTTCAAATGTTGCCTCAAAAGAAGCTATGTTATTAAATAATAATCCCTCAAATTCGTGTAGTTGGTAATATGGTAAAAAGCGTTGTCTGAGATTTGTTTCAATATCCATCAACATTTCTTGTTCAAGGAAATCCATTCTTACTGACCTGTCAGGAATTTGTTTAGAAGCCTGCCAACCTGGATAATTATATCTATCGGGAATGCCATAATAATCTATCAAAGTTGTTACAAATGATTCTCCTTCTCTTAAATGTGATTGGATTTGAGATTTTAAAGTTTCCCAAGGAACAATCCCTCCACCTGATTTTTTAATAAGTGGGCTTTGAATGTAAATTTCTTTTGGTAAAAAGTGAGGTTGTAGAACATCTCTAACAAATTCCTGCTCTGTTGCCTCACAAACAATTACTAGTCTTTTCATCTTCATTATTTGTTAGGTTGACCTCCTGATAAAATATTTCTTTGCCATAAATCACCTACACTGTATGTGTCGAGCCACTCCTGCAAATCACTTTCATCTAATCGATTGAATTGACTTTCTCCATTTACTTGATCAACAGTAATTACATCTTCGGGTAAAAAATGATTTACTAAGTCAGCAGATTGAGTAGCTACAATAACTTGAACATTTTTAGCAGCCACACTTTTAATCATCCCTGCTAATTTTGATATTGCAAAAGGATGTAACCCCAATTCGGGTTCGTCAATAATAATGCTTGACGGAAGTTTTGGTTGCATAAACAAAACTGTAAGGGCAATAAACCGAATTGTCCCATCAGATAAATCTGATGCACCATAAATGGTTGAACTAAATTTACTTCGCCATTGCAAACGGATGAAATCTTCTTTATTGGNGTTGAAAGAAAAATCAGAGAAATAAGGTGCAATACTTTGTATTGTCTGTATGATTCTATTATAAACTACTTTATGATTTTCGTGAATATTATATAAGAATGCACTCAAATTCCCGCCTTCCTCATACAAATAGTACTGGTCATTTACGACATTGCTCATTTGAGAAAATGGCGAATTTTTACTTGTATCGTGAAAATGATATTTTCTGTAGCTGTTAAGATGTTTAATTACATATTTCGCTCTGTAATTGTCTGTTGATTTAATGCTGGCTTCAGTACCGAAATTGGAAATATCTCTACCCTTATTACCCCTGTAAATAAGGTATTCATCATAAAAAATGAAATGCTCATCACCTAATTTTAAACTAGCCTTATATCCATTTATTCGTTCTCCAAAACTTGTTTCAAACTCAATAATTTGAGTGTTTTCTGAGCCTTTGTGAAGCAATTTTTCGGTACCGCCTCTCATTGCAACATACTCCTTTAACCTCTTGTCTTGAAGTGCATTTAAGAACTCAAAAANAGAAATGAAGTTACTTTTTCCTGAACCATTGGCACCAATCAAAACATTAATTGGTCTCAAATCAAGATGAATATCTTTGATTGATTTATAGCCTTTTATTTTTATGTAGTCCATATCTTTAAAATCTTGTGATGTCTCTTGGTATTTTTTTGAAAATGATGTTCTTCTTTGCCATAAAATCCTTAGGCAACAAACAATTGTCGGCATAGATTACATATTGTTCCCCTTTGGTTTTGATGAGTTCTAATGCGTCAAAATCCAACGTTGTCAAACGGTCTTTCTCGTAAATGAAATAATAAGTCGATTCGTCTTTTTGCCTAAAAATAAGGTTCTTTGTTCGGCTCTTTAANNATGAAGTTCGGGTTTCCGAAAACCAAATGTATTCTTTGATTTTTGCCAAGCCAACTTTCTCGTTTAGATTTTGGTTTTCATCAANAAGGGGCAATCCTATTTCATAATAGTCAAATCTGCCACCAAGTCCTTTTACAGTATTAGCTCCTTTTCCATATCCTGTAATAACTTTTTNTATTCTTTTGGTGGTTACATCTTCACACACATTTACAACATTTCCGTCTTTATCATATTCATCACATTGAATAAGAATAAATTTACGAGTACCTTCATCTTCACTATTTAGTTTCAAAACTGCGTGAGCAGTTGTTCCTGACCCTGCAAAAGAATCTAATACAATTGAGTCGGGTTCTGAAAACCAATCTACCAATTCAGTTGCAAAAACGTAAGGTTTAGGATTTTCTAATTTTATCCCAATTTGTTTTTGAAAATCATCATCACTAGCACCAAAACCAATTAAAGAACTTATGTTTTCAAACATATTTTCTTTAAGTAAATATTTTCTTTCTGGTTGTTTGGTTTCATCTTCTCCAAAAAGAATCATATTCTTGTCCAATAACGCTTTCATTGTTTCGGGTGGATTTCGCCAACCTCTTGCTGGAATAGAACATTCCTTTTTGGTTATTGGATGAATTAAAGGAATAAAATATTCATCAGGCGCTTGCTTCTT
Organism: Candidatus Parvibacillus calidus; assembly: GCA_013414645.1. GTDB lineage: Bacteria > Bacteroidota > Bacteroidia > Chitinophagales > Saprospiraceae > Parvibacillus > Parvibacillus calidus. Next base: position 1,008,427 of record CP058702.1, read on the forward strand.
ATTTGGCCAAGCCATTGAAACACCACGATAAACATCTCCATTTTCATCAATGAATTTATATGCCTTTTCCCCTCCACTAAAATCCTGTGAGTTAATCCAATCAGCAAATTCTTTGTTTACCGTTTCTAAATCATAAATAAATTTATGCTCGTTAAATAAAGATTTGTCAAGTTTATACTNTTTACAAAGCTGTAGAATATCTTCGGGATAAGATTCTTTTCCAATTTTTGCGAATACTTNTTTAGAAAACTCAATAATTTTCTTTGCGTTCTTTTTNNTGCGTTTGACGTTTCCTTTCACCAAATCAGCATTTTNTGCAAAAACAATTATGCTTTCGTGCTGATAGGATAATTTTTGTGAATCACCTTTGGGGTTTTTCTTATCCCAAATTATAGTTCCTAGATTATTTTTCTTTCCAAATACTTCTTCTAAAACAATTACAAGATTGTGGTATTCATTCTCGTCAATGTGGATTGTAATGAAACCATCTTCTTTCAGCAGTTTATGAAGTAACTGAATGCGTGGATACATCATACACAACCATTTATCGTGTCGAGATAAATCTTCTCCTTCTTTTCCAACAACTTCACCTAACCATTTCAAAATTTTGGGATGATTCACACTGTCATTATACACCCAACCTTCTTTTCCTGTGTTGTAAGGTGGGTCAATGTATATGCACTTTATTTTTCCTTCGTATTCAGGTAGTAGGCTTTTGAGTGCTTCAAGGTTGTCTCCGTGTATGATTTTGTTTCCGCTATTGGTCGGTTCGTTTTGTTCGCCTTTGTCCTCTGTAAATCCATATTTGTGTTCCAAAACTCTGTATGGCACATCTTGGTGATGGCTCACCACTTTATCTTTTCCTATCCAGTTTAATGTGGGCATACTAATTCTTTTCTTTGTTTGAGATTATCAATTCTTTTACGTCAACATCCAAAATTTTAGCAATGTCCATCAAGGTCTCCAATCTTGGCTGTTGTCTGTTTTGTACATAAGCATTAACCATATTGTAGCTTTTACCTAATTGCTCTGCCAACCAAGTTTGCTTAATTCCTTTCTGTTCCAATACTTCCTTAATTCGATTCATTAAAGTTGTCCGTTTAAAGCTGCTAAATTAATCTATTTTGTAAATATATCTCAAAAAACTGTGTATAAATTGTTGGTCTATCTATGAGCGTGGGTAAAAATGGCTCTTTTGGTTTTTTGAGCGTTGGTTCGTGTGTTGGAAAAACCAAATGTGCCATTTGTGCGATGGCAATAGAAATTCAATTTTTTTGTGCGGTGGGGAAAAATTAAAACACAGAAGGGTAGGCAATGAGTGTCGGCTTACTCGCTGTCCAATTATTGTATCGTTTTTATGTCCGTGTTCACTTGTCAAAATGGTTTACTTTTCACTTTTTATGTCAGTTGTTTCTTTGTTGTCGTGTCGTTCCCTACGCTTGCACCTAACGGTTGTATTTACGCCATATGGCGTAAATATCGCATATAAAAGTACTACTTTATTTCATATATCCAAACTATCAAGCGGGCTTTTTACACTCTTTTNTATCATGTCCGTTATATGTGTATAGATCTCTGTGGTCTTAAGCGAGCTATGCCCCAAAAGCTCCTGTACAAGGCGAATATCTGTGCCATCTAAGATTAGATGAGTGGCATAGCTGTGTCTGAGTGTATGGACGGTGGCATGGGTCCGGATTCCGGCTTNTTGAAGGGCATTTGCAAAGATGTTTTGAACACTCCGCGGCGAGTAAGGGCCTCCGTCCTGTCCTTCTATAAGGTAGTAATGAGGCTTGTAGCGCTCAATGTATGAAACCAGATCTGCCTTGATTTNTTCCGATAAGGTCACCAAGCGATCTTTTTNTCCTTTAGAGCGCCTGATGAGGATGTAATTCTTTTCTACCTGTATGTCATTCTTTTTTAAACGGATAAGTTCTCCCAGGCGTAATCCGGCTGAGTAAATGAGTTTGATGATGAGGCGGTGCTTTTCATTGGCAATGGATGCAATCAGTCTAACTACTTCTTCTTTGCTCAGAAATCCCGGCATTTGTTTTGGACGTCGTGGACGGAGATCATAAATGGTGAAACGCTCCCTTTNTTCTACCTGTTCATAGTAGAACTTTATGGCATTGATAAGCCCGTTCTGGGTGGATTCTGTTATTTTGTCCGATTCGATTTTGTGTAATAGAAAATTTCGTATTTGGTTTTTGTCTATTTCCCGAACATTTACATCAGGAAAGTATGCTAAAAATGATCTGAAATTGCTTAGATAGTTCTTCTGTGTTGCCGGTTGGTAACGCTTGACTATGAGTTGTTCCTGCATTTGTAATATTGCATACTCATGGGTATCACTCAATCTTTTTACCTCTTTGGTAGTAGTATTTGCCTTTTCAGGTTTGCTTGTACTATGATAGAGGACGTCTGAACGAATACGGATAGCTTTGTGCGGGGTATTTGTTTTGATGGAAGGTAGTTTGGTACTGATTTCCTTCCAGCTTTCTTTTCCATATGGAAGCAGCCAAAGCCTGGCTTCTGCGCACCAGATTCTCCCAAAGCAGGACTTGATCAGAGACATTTCCCGACTATCCTTGACTGTTTTCAATCCAAAATAAATCTTATCTTGGCTGTCCACTACTTTGAAGAGTTCAACAGGGTCATTCATAGTTGTTTTTTTACACCAAAAATAGAATTATATGCCTGTTATTTAGTCACTTATACGATATTAATCGTAATTTAACCGTAAACTTACTCTTATGTAAAAAAATAGCCGTAAGTTTACCGTTAATTACTTTTATTTTAGGGAGAGTCCTCAATACTAATTCCCGGTATTCTGTAAAATAACGTCAACAATGGCAGTACGAAAATGCAAATTGTGTAAAAAGCCTTTCGAAGGCAGAACAGATAAAATATTTTGTGGACAAAGCTGCAAAGCCGTTTACCACCAAAANCTNAAAAAGGCAACAAACCTGGTTGCTGAACCTATAGATAACATCCTCCACCGAAACCGATCCACCCTCCTCGAAATTATGGGAAAATCTGCNTTCAAAGAAAAAGTCCCCCGCATCCTGCTCGATGCTAAAAANTTTAATTGGAAATACATCACTGCCTATCACATCAACAGTCGNGCAAAAATGGTTCACTATGTCTATGATTTCTCCTGGATGATTTTTTCCGATCAGGAGATCCTCATCAGAAGACTGCATCCATCCTGATTGCAGAACAATCTGCAGGTTCATCCAGGCTGAGAACTTACCCTGCTCTTCCCCATAATCAGCTTCATGGTGTACCCGAATTCGGTTCGCCGATTGCTCGGACAGGGATTCCGGTCAGTAAGTTTTTAACAGTTATGCCGCTTTCATCCATCAATGGAAAGGTAACGGTTAGCAAATAGGCGAGGGAGCGGCATTTTTGCATCATGGACGCTAAGTGTAAGCGCAGTCATGGTCGTCCATGGTCCATGATTGAATGGAATTACAATCGTTCAATTTTGTATCCCGGACACTAAGCTTTAGCGCAGCCATGGTCGTCCATGGTCGTCCATGGTCCGGGATTCAATCGAAGATGATAACCCGCTCTCTAGCCAAATTGTTTGTTGGCGGTGGTTTTATTTGTCATTACAGTTTTATAGAAAGCTCAAGATGCCCTCCAAGTCCAAGTTCAACAATTCTTTGAAGTGTGGAGATTCGTACTTCTTTAATGTTGTTTTCAATTTTGGAAATATACCCCTTATTCGTTCCTGTCTTTGCAGCAAGTTGTTCCTGGGTCATTCCTTTTTCAAGTCTGGCTTGTTGAATAAGGAACCCAAGCTTAAACGCTTCGTAGCCTTTCTCAAACTTGTCTCTTTTCGTTGTTCCTTTCTTGCCATATTCTTCTTCAATGAACTGGTCAAGTGTTTTTATGTTATTTCTCGCTTTACTCATTTCTTTGATTTTTTGTTTTTGGTATTCGTGATTTCCAATTCGTATTCTATCTTGACTTTTAATGCTTTTTCAATTTCAGTTTTCGGTGTCTTTTGTGTTTTCTTTTGAAATCCGTTCGCTAAAATGACAATTTTTCCTTCGTCAAAAANACAGAAAACCCGAAAAATGTCGCTTCCTAGTTTTACTCTTATTTCATAAAGTCCGTCCGTTCCTTCCATTTGTTCCAAATAGTCGGTAGGAACTTGTTGTATAGTTTCAATTAATTTGAAAGTCCACACAATTTNTTCCTTTACCTTCTGCCTTTGTTTCTTTTAGAAGTCTGTAAAATAATTTTTATATAAGATTATTGTTCTGACTTTGTTGTCACTCATAACAATGTAAAGCCACAAATTGTTGTCCGAATGTACAACTTTTTTGTCTTTTAGTTGATTATTTTTTAGGGTGTACGGAAAAAATCCCAGTCAACGGTCAGGTGTACACAACGTGCCGACCTCACGAGGCATCTACATGTACACTGTGTTGTCATCCGGTTGTTTACCATTTATATATGTCATAGGACAAGGCGAACCTCATCTTAAAAGGATTATATGGATCAACTTTTAATCCGTTGTTGGCAATGGCATCATCTCTATACTTCCAATGCCATGCCCGCACTCCAATATTCAGATTAAACCTCTTATATCCCATAGAAATACCGGGATATAATTCTGTAGAAAAATATTCTATACGACTAGCTTTTAAATTATAGGGTTCAATATGTTTATGGAAAGACACATTACCTACACCTGAAAAACATAATCCTAACTTTACATTTTTATCTATGACATTAAATTTAATTTCAGGTACTGTTTGAATAAGATGGTAATACGATTTTTCTCTCCAAACAAAGACATCAAAATGTTCGCCCAAATTATATACATTAACTGGAATAAAAAAATCCTGAACCAATTTTGCATATCCAAGATGGATACCTAAAGACAATCTATTTATTAATGCTTTAGAATATCCGATTCCAATATAATACTCATCGTCAGGTGTATTATCATCTAAGTGTCGGATCACAGAATTTGCTATTGCTGTAGGATATTGGTCATATAAAAATCGTATCTTTTATCTACTTGTCCATTTGCATTTCCGATATATATTCGTATTGAGTTATTCTGCCCATTTAAATTTACCAAACTGAACAGAAAAGTCAAATACATCATGGCTATGATCAACTTTTTCATTGCTTTATGATTTTTGAGTTAATAATTGATTTTTAGAATTGAATTGTATCAGATATACTCCTGGTAAATAATCGCTCCAATCGGTCAGGTGTACACGACGTGCCGACCTCATGAGGCATCTACATGTACACTGTGTTGTCATCCGGTTGTCTACCATTTTTAAATGTCATAGGACAAGGCGAACCTCATCTTAAAAGGATTATATGGATCAACTTTTAATCCGTTGTTGGCAATGGCATCATCTCTATACTTCCAATGCCATGCCCGCACTCCAATATTCAGATTAAACCTCTTATATCCCACAGAAATACCGGGATATAATTCTGTAGAAAAATATTCTATCCGACTAGCTTTTAAATTATAGGGTTCAATATGTTTATGGAAAGACACATTACCTACACCTGAAAAATATAATCCTAACTTTATATTTTTATCTATTACATTAAATTTAATTTCAGGTACTGTTTGAATAAGATGGTAATACGAATTTTCTCTCCAGAAAAAATAAAAATCTTTTCCCCAAAATACCTGTTACCATTTGCAGGAAGTAAAAATCCTGAACCAATTTTGCATAGCCAAGATTGATACCAATAGACAATCTATTTTTTAATACTTTAGAATATCCGATTCCAATATAATATTCGTCATCCGAAGTATTATCATTCAATATTTTGTGTTGTAGTTCATATTCATAACTTAGCCAGCTATATTGGTCAAACAAAAGTCAATTCTCTTGTCTACTTGCCCGATAGCATATCCGGTATATATTCTGATCGAATTATTCTGCCCATTTACACATAAAAACTAAACAGAAAAGTCAAATACATCATGGGTATGATCAACTTTTTCATTGCTTTATGATTTTTGTGTTATTAATTGATTATTAGTTTTGAATTGTATCAGATATACTCCCGGCAAATAACCACTCATATTGATATCAATACTTTTTTCTGCCACCTTCCTGGATTCGATCTTAGTCCCGTTAATTGTGTAGATGCTAAGTTCAGATTCAGATCTTTTATCAAGGACTATAAAAAGTAATCCTGAAAAATTATCATAAAGATGACGAGTAATTAGTCCTTCACGGTTAGTAATTTTAGATAAAAAATCATGCCTAAAACGCCATTTGGATCACCATGCTGACCACGGCTGAGTTTTCAGTTTAACACCTCTTTATCTTTTGAATTATTTTCCTCAGATTGTTCCCGTTTTACTATCAAACTGGTGGTTTCTTATGATTCAATCGATGACAACGGTCAAGTGTACACGACGTGCCGACCTCACGAGGCATCTACATGCACACAGTGTTGTCATCCGGTTGTCTACCATTTATAAATGTCATAGGACAAGGAAAACCTCATCTTAAAAGGATTATATGGATCAACCTTCAGTCCGTTGTTGGCGATGGCATCATCTCTATACTTCCAATGCCATGTCCGCACTCCGATATTCAGATTGAACCTCTTATATCCCATAGAAATACCGGGATATAATTCTGTAGAAAAATATTCTATTCGACCAGCTTTTAAATTAAAGGGTTCAATATGTTTAAGAAAAGACACATTACCTACACCTGAAAAAAATAATCCTAATTTTACTTTTTCATTTATGACATTAAATTTAATTTCAGGTATTGCTTGTATAAGATGGTAATTCGATTTATCTCTCCAGAAAAAAATAAAAACCTTTTCCCCAAAATAACTGTCACCATTTGCAGGAAGTCTTAAATCTTGAATTAAACATGCATAACTCACATCTAAACCAATGATTAATCTTTTTATAAGTTTTCTGTTATAACCAAGTCCGATAAAATATTCATCATCTAGTGTGTTTCTTCGTAATAAATAATCTGCTGTTTGATAAATTAAAATTGGATATTGTTCTTTTAAAAAGTCAATTCTCTGATCAGCTTCACCTCTTGCATATCCTGTATAAATTCTGATTGAATTATTCTGCCCATTTACACATAAAAACTAAGCAGAAAAGTTAAGTACATTATGGGCATGATCAACTTTTTCATTGTTTTATAACTTTTTGTGTTATTAATTGATTTTTAGTCTTGAAATGTATCAGATATACTCCGGTAAATAATCGCTCCAATCGGTCAGGTGTACACAACGTGCCGACCTCAGAAGGCATGTACGTGTACACTGTGTTGTCATCCGGTTGCTTACCATTTATATATGTCATAGGACAAGGCGAACCTCATCTTAAAAGGATTATATGGATCAACTTTTAATCCGTTGTTGGCAATGGCATCATCTCTATACTTCCAATGCCATGCCCGCACTCCAATATTCAGATTGAACCTCTTATATCCCACAGAAATACCGGGATATAATTCTGTAGAAAAATATTCTTTTCGACTAGCTTTTAAATTAAAGGGTTCAATATGTTTAAGAAAAGACACATTACCAACACTTGAAAAATCAACTCCAAGTTTAAATTTATTATCAATAATATGAAGTCTAATCTTTGGTATTACCTGTATTATATGATACTTTGATATATCTCTCCAAGTAAAAACATCTCCCGGCGATTTAAAATAACCAAACTTATTTGCAGGAAGTCTTAAATCTTGAATTAAACATGCATAACCTACATCTATACCTATGTATAATCTTTTTATAAATTTTCTGTTATAACTAAGTCCGATAAAGTATTCATCATCCGGAGTGTTTTTCGTAATAAATAATCCGCTGCTTGATAAAGTAAAATTGGGTATTGTGCTTTTAGAAAGTCAATTCTCTGATCAGCCTTTCCTCTTGCATATCCGGTATATATTCTGATCGAATTATTCTGCCCATTCACACATAAAAAACTAAACAGAAAAGTTAAGTACATTATGGGCGTGATCAACTTTTTCATTGCTTTATAATTTTTGTGTTAATAATTGATTATTAGAATTAAATTGTATCAAATATACTCCCGGTAAATAATCACTCATATTGATAACAATCCTGTTTTCTTCCACCTTCCTAGATTCGATCTTAGTTCCGTTAATTGTGTAGATGCTGAGTTCAGATTCAGGTCTTTTATCAATGGCCATAAAAAGTAATCCTGAAAAATCATCATAAAGATAACGAGTAATTAGTCCTTCACGGTTAGTAATTTTAGATAAAAAAATCATGCCTAAAACGCCATTTGGATCATCATGCTGACCACGGCTGAGTATTCAGTATAACACCTCTTTATCTTTTAAATTATTGCTCTCATATTGTTCCTGTTTTACTATCAATCATGTGGTTTCTCATGATTCAATCGATTACAGCGATTCGCCCGGCAGAATATTTGTTACGGAATATTAGAGTAAGTCTATTTTGGATGCTACCCATTTTCAATCGCCTTTTTGCTCTTTGTTGTTTAGCTGTTAAGGGGCATTTTCTTCTTTTTCACTTCATTAACTTNTTNTTCCTTCCTTTCTCGCTACCTTTGCAACCTAATTTTATATTCGTGGAGAAGAAAGAGGAGCGCCCGAAAATCAAGTTCGACAAGTCTACCTTGAACAGTATTGTCAAGATCATGCGATACATGAAGCCTTATCGGGGATACTTCATAACCGGGATGATATGTCTGGCTTTGTCAAGTATTTTCTTCATGTTGTTTCCGGCAATGGCNGGGGAGATGGCCAATGCCGCAGCCGGCAAAAGCAAATACCCCTTTACGCTGAGCCAATACGGCGTGTTCTTTATCATCCTGTTGATTTTGCAGAGTGTCTTGTCCTATGGTCGTGCGGTCACCCTTGCTGTAGTGAGTGAGAAGGGTGTTGCTCAAGTCAGGCGAGATCTTTATGCAGCCTTGATTACACAACCGGTAGCATTNTTTGAGAAAAATAAAGTTGGAGAGTTGAGTTCACGTATTACCGGCGATGCTGAGCAATTGCAGAATGTATTCAGTGTCACTTTGGCGGAATTTATCCGACAGGTGATTACCCTGATCGTCGGAGTTGCTATCCTTGCTTACGTCACACCGAAGTTGAGTCTGATTATGCTGGCTACCTTTCCGGTAATCGTCATCGCTGCCATATTTTTCGGAAAATATATCCGCAAACTGTCCGGGCAGCGACAGGCTGAGGTCGCTTCTTCCAATCATGCCGCGGAGGAATCTCTGTATGCGTTTCATGTTGTAAAGGCATTTACCAACGAATTATTTGAAGTAAAACGGTACAATAATATCCTGGACCATGTTGTAGATATTTCCATCCGATATGCCAGGGTCAAAGGCTTGTTTTTTGTNTTNTTGATTACTATCCTGTTCGGCGGCATCTTCTTTATCCTGTGGCAGGGTGCTTTGCTGGTGCAACACGGGGAGATGACCATAGGCGATCTNTTTTCATTCATCATATATACGGGTATCATTGGTGGTGCTATCGCAAGTCTGGGTACCTTCTATACTCAATTGGCCGGAGCCTTGGGTGCGACGGACCGTATCCTGGAGATTATGGAGAGTACGCCGGAGATCGTTGCGTCTGATGTGCTTCAGGGTGATCCTGTCTCCCTTTCGGGTGACATCGTCTTCAGGGATGTCACTTTCCGCTATCCGAGCAGGCCAGATACTAACGTATTGAAAGGTATAGACATGGAGATCGGCAAGGGACAGAAAGTCGCTTTGGTCGGGGCAAGTGGTGCGGGCAAGTCAACCATAGTTTCCCTGCTGATGCGATTCCATGAGGTCGATACAGGCGCAATTCTGATCAATGGGCAGGACGTCCGGGGCTTCGATCTGTTTCAGTATCGNAAAAACTTTGCTACGGTGCCTCAGGATGTGATTCTNTTTGGAGGAAGCATTCGGGAAAACATCGCATACGGCAGCCCGGAAGCGAGTGATGAGGCCATTGAGGAAGCTGCAAGAAAGGCCAATGCGATGGAGTTTATCTCCAGGCTGAAAGATGGTATGGATACCATTGTCGGAGATCGTGGCATGAGGCTCTCCGGTGGTCAGAAGCAACGAATTGCCATTGCACGCGCTATCCTCAAGAATCCCGGGATATTGATCCTGGATGAAGCGACTTCTTCCCTCGATGCGGAGTCGGAAAGTCTCGTTCAGGAAGCGCTCCATACGCTGATGGAAGGCAGGACTTCCATTATTATTGCTCACCGACTAGCCACAATTGTCAATACTGACCGTATATTTGTCGTCAATGACGGCAGAATCATTGAGACCGGCACACATCAGGAGTTGATGTCCAATCCGGAAGGCTGGTACAGATATTTGGCCGGAATGCAGTTCAACCTGACCAGATTATCAACAGAACAAATTCAATCATGAATATAGAATTAAAAAGAGACCTCTGCTTTTTGACCTGGAGACGACAGGTCTTAACGTTATCCGGGACAGAATCATTCAGATTGCTATAGTCAAGATCAGCAAGAAAGATCATGCACGTACGGAATATTATCGTATGGTCAATCCCGGCCCTGTCTTTATCAGCGATGAGGCGGCCGCCGTGCATGGCATAACCAATGAGATGGTGCGTAATAAACCGACTTTCCTGGACCTGGCCGAGGAGATTTACAATTTTATCGGGGATGCTGATTTAGGTGGATACAATTCCAACCGCTTTGATGTGCCGCTGTTGATGGAAGAATTTGCCCGTGCAGGGATTGATTTCGATATGGAAAAAAGGCGGACGGTGGATGTACAGCAGATTTTCTATAAGATGGTTCCGCACTTTAAAGGCCGCATATCGGTATTATTGCGGTAAGGAGATGAGCGATGCTCATGATGCGCTTGCAGATGTCAAGGCAACGATAGAGGTGTTTGAAAGCCAGCTTGATTTCTATGAGGGCAAGGATTTAATTGATGAAGATGGCGGTGTGACCAAGAATCCGATCGTTCGTGATATCGAAGCGTTGCACCTGTTTACGACCAATCTGAACACCCTGGATGCAACGCAAAGACTCAAATTAAATAAGGATGGAACCGTTGTCTTCAATTTTGGTAAGTATGTTGATCAGCCTGTCGTCGAAGTCTTCAAAAAGGAGAAAGGGTATTTTTCCTGGATGATGTCAAAGGATTTTTCACAACAAGTAAAGAATATCATAACCAAGATCCATCGTGAGGAAATATTGGGAAAGAAGTAAATTTGGTATAGGGGAATAATTTTGCCTTTGCTGGTTTTGATGTTGCTATCTTCGTGTGGCAATGTAAAGGAAGGCTGCATGGATGCCAATGCATCTAATTTTGATGTATCGGCAGATAAAGATTGCTGTTGCACCTATCCCAGGATGGGACTTCAGTTTGAATACTACAATGGCGATAAGCTTTTGTCTCAGGCGCCTCTGATTGATGTTGATGGTGATACGATCACGCTCAGCAAGTTGACTTTCTACGTATCGGGCCTGCATTGGAAGGATGCTGAAGATAAGGAAATCCGGTCGGATAAGCGGTTGTGGCTTTTTCTCTCACCCAATAATTTCAATGACAGCACGCGCAGCATCGACGATTATTATTTGATTGAAGCGCATAATGCAAGAATACAGGATTTTACCTTTACCCGTCCTTTTTCGCTCAAGAGCCTGGCATTGACGATTGGTGTAGCTGATTCGGCCCTTGCCAATCAACCCTGGTACATGAAGAATGCCAACCACCCACTTGCAGGCAAGAAGGACAACATGTATGATTTCGACGCCGGTCAATATCGGACACTTCGATTGGCCTACAGCATCAAAAACAGCCAGACAGACCCCGATACGGTCTACGTTGATAGTGGTCAGTCCCGATTTAAGACAACCTTAACCCTGAATTATCACACGGTACTTGGTTTTGATAACTATATCATCATCCGGCTTTATCTCAACAGGCTGATAGAGGGAATCCGCTTCAGGACAGATGACCCGGAAGTTATTTCAAATAAATTGGCAGCAAATCTGGAGAATTTATTACTACCTTGATTTTTTAAAATTAACCTTGGATGAACAACCTTTTTGTTAATGGAAAATTTTTAAAGAAATTTTCATTAGTTGCTAACCTTACCCAAAAATATTCGTTATTATAGAATATCAGTAGGCATAATTCAATATTTTTGCAAAAAAATCTACCGTTTTCGAAATAATATTTATTTAAAAATATTGAATTATTGATATTTTGAAGATTATTTATATCAATTGAATTGTACAATTTAAAAGATTTTATTTTACATGAAGAATTTTTTAATTATTCTAATAGGTTTGGCTTTGTTTATGACCTCTTGTAATAAGGAGGATGCTGTTGTAAATACAGATCTGAAAATTGTATTTACCTTGAATTATGATGGAAAGCCATTGGTATTTAACCAGAATCAGGCATATGCTGACAAATTCATCCGAATGACGAGGTTCAANTTTTTTATGACTAATCTGAAACTGCGGTCAGGACAGGATTCTGTTAAGCTTGCCGACCTGAGTTTTGTTGATTTTACGCTCTCCAACGTCAACGAAGGTGGTGCTAAAGCGGGACTTGCGCTGACAGTGCCGTCCATAAAAAGCGGTAAATATACTTCCCTGGAATTTGGAGTTGGATTGCCAAAAGACCTCAATGCTACCAAACCGATTGATTATCCGAGTTCCAATCCGCTCTCCGATGTAACTTATTACTGGACTGCTTGGGGTGGTTATATCTTTAGCAAGATGGAGGGCAAGTTCGATTCATTGGCCACAGGGTTGTTTTCAGAGGCCTTTACCTTCCATACCGGTTTGGATGACAACTATAAGATTGTCAAACTTGTGTCACCAATCAATATCGAAGGCAGTAAAACCGAAAATGTGCTGAATGTCTCACTCGATGTGAAGAAACTCTTTGTAATGAATGGTCAGCAAATAGATCTTAAACTTGTCAATCAGGCGCATGGTCCATCCAATGAAGAAGTGATCAGGGCGCTTGCCCAAAACTATCAGGCTGCATTCAAATTGGAGTAGTGATCCAACCGGTCTGGTTCTGATGTTGTTATTTATTCTTTCCAATGGTGATTGCACGAGAATGATTGGAAAGAATAAAGCCGGGAGCAGTGTGTATCTACTTGATTTTTAATAAATATTTAATGTAAGGCTTTATTTCGTTGGCTTAGTTTTAGTTTTATTTGTAATAAATTAAAATGAAATGGAACGAAGTTTGATCATCGCCTTGTTGATGCTTGTATTGGGCGCTGCTTCCTGTACCAGGGAAGATGATACACCTGTAGGTGATATAAGGTTGGCCTTCACGCTGCATTACGATGGAGCTCCTATAGTATTTAATCAGAATTGTGATTACAATGGAGAATTTATCCGGATGACTACTTTCACATATTTTATTTCAAATATTAAATTATGGTCAGGGAGCGGCGCTGTCAATCTGAAGGATATTGAAATGATCGATTTCTCGAAATCCAATGTTTCTGATCANGGGTCTCTCGAGGGTTTCGTACTCACTATTCCCGGAGTCAGGGCCGGAACTTATGATGCCCTTGAATTTGGTGTGGGTGCTTCNAAAGATATGAATGCGACAATTCCTGCAGACTATCCAAACAACAGCCCATTGTCCGATAATGGCTACTACTGGGTACCTTGGAATAGTTATTTCTTCAGCAAAATGGAAGGCAAATTTGATGCATTATCTACCGGTACCTTTGAATCAGGCTTTATGTTCCATACAGGCCTGGATGAAAATTTTAAGGTGGTAAGATTCAATAATCCTATTGTCATCAATGCCGGAAATGGTGCGAATGTATTGCATGTTTCACTGGATCTCAGCAAACTATTTGTATTGAATGGCAAACCGATCAACCTTCATGAAATCAACAAGGCTCACTGGCCGATGAACAAAGATGTCATTATTGCCATTACTAATAATTATACAGCGGCATTTAAATTAGATAACTGATCGTGAAAAGTTTAAAAATAGTATCTCTTCTTTGTATAGCTCTTATCCTATCCTGTGGTAAGGATCAACCTGTGATCAACCGGGGTGACCTGGAGCATATCAGTTATGACCCACATGCGACCGAATACAAGAGACCGCCATTCTACCCTAAGATGGAGTATCCGGCCGACAATCCGCCTACATTGGAGGGCATCGCTTTAGGCCGCCGTTTATTTTACGATCCTATTCTTTCAGCAGATAGTACAATGGGCTGTTTTTCCTGCCACAGGCAGGAGTTGGCCTTTACTGATGGAGGTGCAACCAGCGTGGGGATAGACGGAATCAACGGTCGAAGAAGCAGCATGACACTTGTTGATATTGGATTCAACTATAAAGGGATGTTCTGGGATGGTCGGGCAGCTTCACTCGAAGAACAAGCTCTGTACTCGGTAACGGATCCGGTTGAACTGCACACTACATGGCCCGAAGTAGAGATGAAGCTCAGAAGACATAATGCATATCCCCAACTTTTCAGGAAAGCTTTTGGCATCAGGGATCGCAAAGAAATAACCAAGGAATTGGTAGCAAAAGCGATTGCGCAATTTGAACGGACTATTGTCTCCAGCGGCCAGTCAAAATTTGATAAGTTTAGACTTAATCAGGATTTTCTTGATTATGATGAGTCGATAGGTTTGGATTTGTTCTTCGACAGACAACCATTTGTACTGCCGGATGCTCAATGCGGCCACTGTCATAATGACCCGATCTTTACCACCAATGATTATTTCAACAATGGCATCAGCCCGGCTAATTCCGCAAATCAATTTGTTGATGGCGGTAANGGGGAGGTCACCAAAGATACCAATGATATTGGTCTTTTCAGGACTCCAACTCTTCGCAACATCATGCTCACTGCTCCTTATATGCACGATGGACACTTGAAGACTTTAGAAGAGGTGGTGGATCATTATGTAAGTGGTGGTCACCCGTCTGGAAAAAGAGATCCCCTGATCACACAAATAAATCTTTCCCAGGAACAAAAAATGCAAATTATTGCTTTCTTAAAGACCTTGACAGATCCCGGTATTTTGAGTGACACTACATTATCCAATCCATTTAAATGATGCCGAAGTGATGGATTCGGAGGGTATAATGTTGTTTTTGCGGCAGCATCTAAAGCCTGATCAGTGTTCAGATGATCCGAATATACTCGAATCATACAGCCTGGACGAAACCGGTGTCTATAAGTCAATCCCCTGTGCTGTGGTTTTCCCTGAAAGCACGGCTGATGTAAGCCTGATCCTAAAATGTTGCAATGGCGACAAGATCTCCGTTACTCCGAGAGGTGCNGGCGCNGGTCTCGCGGCTAACAGCGTACCTGATACCGGCGGGCTGTTGATGATATTCTCACGTATGAGCAAAATATTGCGTATTGATTCTCAAAATGGTATAGTGACGGTTCAGCCAGGATGTATTGTCGATGTTTTGAAGCAGGAGGTCAGAAAGGAGGGCTGGTTTTATCCGGTGGATCCGGCAAGCAGTGGTACCAGCATGATTGGTGGCCATGTCAATACCAATGCCTCCGGCCCCTTTACATACAAATACGGTTCTACCAGACGGTATGTCATGGCTTTGGAAGCTGTATTAGCCGATGGAACCATCATTCGGACCGGGAGCAGAACAGAAAAGAACTCTACGGGCTACAGTCTTACTCAATTGTTATGTGGCAGTGAAGGTACTTTGGCTGTAATTACAGAAATTTCACTCAAACTGCTTCCACCTCCCCGCCTATCATCCACAGCATTGGTTTCATATGCGACCCTGGAAGATGGGCTTAATGCTATACTTTGCTTACGTACTTCGTCCATCGATATAGCAGCCATTGAATGGATGGAAAGGGACGCTATCGAGGTAGTCGCACAATATGAAGGTGAATATGGTATTGAGTTGGAGCCTGAATGTGCCTGCCGCCTCTGGATAGAAATCGAAGCAAATGATGCAGAAGCCTTGGAGCGTGAATTGTACGCGTTGGGCGATGTGTTGGCAAATGTCCCTTCCCTGAATATTTTGATCGCCGATGAGGAAGCTACCCGCCAACGGATCTGGAAAGTTCGCCGGGTCATTGGCCATGCCGTCCGTCAATATTCAGTGTATAGGGAGGTGGATACTGTAGTTCCGGTAAGCAACATGGTTCGGTTGATACATACCATCAAAGAGATTGGCAATAGAATGAAATTCAGGACGTTGTGTTACGGGCATGCCGGAAATGGCAATATTCATGTCAATGTATTGAGGGAGAGTATGAATGACCGGCAGTGGGCCGGGATTCTGACTGATGGGGTGGAGGCATTGTTGAAGGAGGTGGTCCAACTGGATGGTGTCCTTTCAGCGGAGCATGGCATTGGTTTGCTCAATCGGCCATTCATGCCTCTTCAATTTGACGCAGCTGAAATTGCCTTGATGCGCAGGATAAAAACAGCGTTTGATCCTAATGGAATATTAAATCCGGGGAAGGTTATTCCCTGAAATCATTCACCCCCAAAGAGAATAACGCGTAATCATAAATAATGGGGTCGGAAGGGTTGAATGCTCTGAGCCTGGTTGTCAGTTCGTCCACGGCCATCCAATCGTCCTTTGGGCGATCCAATAATCCCAGGCGTCTTGCCACTTTAGCTACATGAACATCCAATGGTATCATCAGGTCTTCCATTCGTAAGCGAGTCCAAATTCCGAAGTCTACACCGGCTGCATCCTTTCTGACCATCCAGCGTAAAAACATATTCAATCTTTTACAGGCGGAGTTTTTGGCGGGGGTGGAAACATGTTTTTAGTTCTGGACATCATTAGGGGATCGCCTGTAAATGTTTCGTAAAACTGGATTAGTCCCTGTTTGATCCCGGCATTGTGTCCGTCTACAAGGAATGCATCCTCCAATGTATTATGGTGTTGGTAGTAAGATTGGAAAAAATGGAGAAAGTAAAGCGCATCATCGCCTTGAAATGTCCTGTGCTTAAAATTCAGAAAGGGCTTGCGATCTGTTTCTTTGTGATTCAATATAAAGTCATAAGGACTGCTGTCCATCCAAGCTGCCAATTCGCCTGCCTTGGCAATTATAGTGGATCGGCGTCCCCAGGCGAGCATGGCAGTCCAGAACCCAATGATCTCAATATCCTGTCTTTTTGAAAATTGTTTGGGAATAGAAATGGGATCATCCTGGATGAAAGAAATATGATTATACCTCAACACGAGCATGTCGAGATAAGATTTCAATCTGATGATATCCATGATCGGATATATTTATCAGGAGAGTTTTTGCTTTACTTCCGTTATTTCGTAACCTTCAATGGTGTCATCAATTCGCACATCGTTGAAGTTCTTGATGGTCAAGCCACATTCAAGTCCTGCCCTCACTTCTTTGACATCATCTTTAAACCGTTTCAATGTTCCGATTTCTCCATGGACATTTTCTTTCGTCGGATAGATAACTATACCATCCCGGACTATGCGTACATAAGTGGATTTGCTGATTTTGCCTTCGGTGACATAGCCTCCGATGACTGTACCCACTTTGCTGATCTTGTACACTTCACGAACTTTTATTTCACCGACGGCCGTCTCTTCCTTGGTCGGTTCAAGCATTCCTTCCATCGCTGCCTTGACATCATTGATTGCTTCGTAAATGATGGAATAGTGTTTAATCTGGATGCCTTCTTTTTCAGCCGCCTTTCGTGCGCCAAGGGATGGCCTTACCTGGAAGCCGATGATTACTGCATCGGATGCTGAAGCAAGAAGGACGTCGGATTCAGTGATCTGTCCCACTGCTTTGTGGATTACGTTGACCTGGATAGTTTCAACCGACAGTTTGATCAGGGAGTCAGTAAGTGCTTCAATAGAGCCATCCACATCTCCTTTGATGATGAGATTGAGTTCTTTGAAGTTACCAAGAGCCAATCTGCGACCAATATCGTCAAGACTGATACGTTTGGTTGCCCTATTTGTTTGTTCTCTGTTGATCTGCGNCCTTCGAGCTGCAATTTGTCTTGCATCCTGTTCATTCTCGAATTCCTTGAATTTCTCACCTGCCTGCGGACCAGAAAGTCCGAGTACAAGTACAGGAGTGGAAGGTCCGGCACTTTTTAATTNTTTGCCGCGTTCGTTGAACATAGCCTTAATACGACCGCTAAATTCTCCTGCGACGATATAATCCGATTGGTTGAGCGTTCCATTTTGTACGAGCAATTTAGTTACATAACCGCGACCTTTGTCCANGGAGGCTTCGATAACCGTTCCGTTGGCCATTTTATCCGGATTGGCTTTCAAGTCCAGTACTTCAGATTCCAGGAGAATTTNTTCCAGTAACAGGTCAATATTTTGTCCTGTTTTGGAAGATATCTCCTGCGATTGGTATTTACCACCCCAATCTTCAACCAGGAGGTTCATTTGAGCCAATTCATTCTTTATTTNTTCAGGATCAGCTGCCGGTTTGTCAATTTTATTGATTGCAAAAACTATGGGTACACCGGCTGCCTGGGCATGTGATATGGCCTCACGTGTCTGGGGCATCACATTGTCATCGGCTGCTATTATGATGACAGCGACATCGGTAATCTTGGCACCCCTTGCACGCATCGCTGTAAAAGCTTCGTGGCCCGGAGTATCTAGGAATACAATTTTCTTTCCATTTATAACTACTTCATAGGCACCAATATGTTGTGTGATACNCCCGGCTTCGCCGCTGACGACATTTGCATTCCGTATATAGTCCAGCAAAGAGGTTTTACCGTGATCCACATGGCCCATCACAGTGACGATCGNGGCTCTCTCAACAAGCATTTCTTCCGGATCATCTTCTTCCTGAGTATCAAAATCAGTGTCATCTTCTGCGCTGATGAATTCTATTTCCTTGCCGAACTCACTAGCTACGAGTTCTATTATCTCTGCGTCAAGGCGCTGGTTGATTGATACCATCACACCAAGATTCATACATGTGGTAATGACCTGTATCGCAGGAACATTGAGCAGTGATGCCAACTCGGACACGGAGATGAATTCGGTGACCTGGATTTNTTCATCTATGTTAGCAAGTTCCATTGCTTCATTTTTCTCCCGGATGGTTTCTCTCTTATCCCTGCGAATCTTGGAACGTTTATTTTNTCCTCCGACATTGAGGCGTGCCATTGTACTCTTAATCTTTTCGTCAATCTCTTNTTGAGATACCTCCTTGATGACTTCAGGATTTACTTNTTTGCCTCTGCCTTGTCGTCCATCGCCTCCTTTACCATCATGACCCTGAAAATTACCTGACGTTGAAGAAAGATTGACAGGTAGTTTTTGCGTTTGCGTTTCCTTTTGTGNTTCATCAGATGCTGATTGTGAAGTATTCTGGTTGGATGGAGCCTGAGTTCCTGACTTTTCTTTCTTATGGTCTTCCTTCTTTTTCGGAACTGGTTTGGCTATCTTATCAGTATCAATTTTTCCAAGTATCTTCAATCCTTTCAGGGTAGGAGACTTGGCCCGATACATATCCTCTTCGTGTTGAGTCTGTTCTGCAGGGTGTGTATCCGGCGCTGCCTGCTCACCTGAGGTAGCTTCGACATCGGTTTCTTCTTTCTCCCTGACTTCATCCTGCACTTCTACAGGCAGTTCTTCACTTTCTATCTTAGGAGATTCAACGATTTTCTTTTTAGGCTTCAGATCATCCAGATCTATTTTTCCGACGATCTTTAGTTCCGGCTTATATTCTTCGTGAGATACATTGGGGACAGATTCTTCAACCGGCTTCAACTCTTCTGTTTGAACCGGTTCTTCCTTNNTGACAATCGGCGGATTCTTTTCGATTGAGGCTGGTTCGTGTTTTTCTTCCTTCTTTGTTGAAGATCTCGACAAACCCATTTGATCTGCCTTGTTTTTAATAGCCAGATCATTCTGATACTCAATCAGTAATGCATCATACATTTCATCTGTCAATTTCGCATTGGGTTTCTTTTCCAGTTCAAAACCTTTTGATACTAAAAAGTCGTGAATGGTATCCATCCCCACGCTAAGTTCTCTGACTACCTGTATTAATTGTTTTTGCCATTCAGAATAATTGTTCCGGTCTGCTTTCTTTACTACTATTTGTCAACCGGAAATTTGCACAAAAGTAGATTAAAAATTAAAATCAAAATTAAGATTGGCAAAAACTTTAATGCCAATCTCAGGCTATTCCCCACTTATTCATCTTCCAGTTCTGCTTCCAGGATGCGTATCACTTCATTTACAGTGTCTTCTTCCAGGTCTGCTCTTCTAACCAATTCTTCAACTGTAAGCCTAAGTACGCTTCGTGCTGTATCACAACCTATGGCCTTTAGTGCGTCAATTATCCAGCCATCGATCTCATCAGCAAATTCATCCAATTCGACATCATCTACCTCTGTTTCATCAGAATCTCTGTACACATCAATATCGTATCCGGTCAGCTTGGAAGCGAGCTTGATGTTGCTTCCGTTTTTGCCGATAGCCAGGGAAACCTGATCCGCTTTAAGATATACAGCTGCTTTCATGGTTTCCGGTGATACTTGAATATCAGTAATCTTCGCAGGTGTAAGTGACCTTTGAATGTACAATATGGTGTTGGTAGTGAAATTGACGATATCAATGTTTTCGTTTCTCAATTCCCTAACTATACCATGGATACGGCTTCCCTTCATCCCCACACAGGCACCGACCGGATCGATTCGGTCGTCATAGGATTCGACTGCGACTTTAGCCCTTTCACCGGGAATTCTCACAATCTTCTTGATGGTAATCAGTCCGTCTTCAATTTCCGGTACTTCCTGTTCCATTAGTCTTTCCAGAAATAATGGTTCTGTTCTTGACAAGGTAATGACAGGGAGGTTGTTGCGCATTTCGACTTTCTTGATCACACCGCGTGTTGACTCCCCTTTGCGAAAATAGTCCCCACGGATCATTTCTGTCTTTGGGAGTACCAATTCCTGCCCCGTGGCGTCATCCAGGACAAGGACTTCCTTGCCCAGAATCTGATGAACTTCACCTGACACCAGATCGCCTATTCTATCTTCGTAGCGCTTATATATTTCATCCTTTTCCAGTTCCATGATACGGGATACCAGTGTTTGTCTTGCTGCCATGACTGCACGCCTTCCGAATTCATCGGTATCTATTTNTTCGTTGCACTCATCACCTACCTCATAATCTGCATCCAATTCGAGCGCTTCTGTGATGGATACTTCTGTCAATTCGTCCGTCACTTCACCATCAGGGACAATAGTCCTCCTTCTCCAAAGCTCAAGGTCTCCGGTATTCATATTTACTATGACGTCGAAGTTTTCATCTGAACCATATCTTTNTTTGATAAGTGTGCGGAATACATCCTCCAATACACGCATCATGGTAGGGCGGTCAATATTTTTACCTTCCTTGAAATCCTTAAAGGTTTCTGTTAAGTTCATTTTTGAAAATTATAATATGGTTTAAAATTTAATGTTGATCAGTACTTTTCGTCCTTCGGTATAAGGCACTGAGGTAATCAGGTCTTCTGTAATCTTTTTTACCCTCTTTTCGGGTGACACTTCTGGTAATCTGAAAATTTTCATCATCCGCTTGTGTCAATATCCCGACTGTTTTTGTCTTATCGGAATTGGTCATAGTGACCTCTCTTCCTATATTTTTCTTAAACTGACGGGGTAACTTCAATGGTCTGCTAAGCCCTGGCGAAGACACCTCCAAAATGTAGTCATCTCCCATCAATAAGCTTTCATCAAGAAATTGTTCGGTCACCCTGCTCAGACCTTTACAGATGTCAAAGTCAATGGCATCATCCGAGTCAATATATATTTCCAGTTTTTAGCCTTTTGTATAATATCGACTAAGAAGCAATCCTGCCGCCCCAATAGATCGAAATGATCTTCTACTATTTTTTATCTGCTCTTCCAATGACATTGTTATATAAAATAAAATAGGGAACTTCCGCTCCCTACCAATTGCTTGCAATCTGACACAAAGGTAAGCATTAATTATCAAACCGCCAAATTTTTTATTTAACTATTGCAATGAGTATCAATGGGCTATGGCCAATCATCGCTTGAGTTGTTAGCTCCCTTATGCTGACAGGCCTTTTTAGTTTTGCCGACAACTCAAAATATAATATGATCAGTAGATAAGTTTTAAATATAATATTTTGCAATTAACTCCTTATAACAAAAATCAGTAAATGTCATTACGGGGTAAAAAGTACGAAAACGTATTTTTGAATATTTAATCCAAAGGATTCTTTTTTTCTTGAAAAAGTGCTGAATACATTTGTTAACAGATGTTTAAATTAATTTACCTAAAATCGAAAATGTATGGATAAGAAGCAACCACCGGAAGAAAAAGAGTCTCTTCTACCGTATGATCATGGATGACTTCATGTTGTTGATGTTCCTTGGGGTTACCATTTATGCTATTTTTTACCTGCTTTGGGGAGTAATGGAATTGTCAAACCTTCCGGCAATTCCGGATGCGCTGAAAAATCCCTGTTGAAATAATTTCGTAAAACTTAAAATTTCTACTTATGAGCTTACTTAGTCCAGCTGAAGGTTGGTATTATAAAAAGGTATCGAAAGATGAGAAAATGTGGATGTTGATAGCGCTCGTCTTCTGTATCATGCTTTTTGTATGGATGGTCATGTGGCACGTATATGGTAAGCAGAATCCATCCAGTACAACCTACAAGACCAGTACCGTTGAATTTACCGAGCTTACGGAAGCTTATACCAAACAGAATATGATCGGTCAGGATAACGGAATCCCTGTTGTCCGGCCTGAACCCAACTCGGATGTATTTCTGATGGCGGAGATGTGGCGTTGGNNGCCGGTTTTAGTCTTGGAAATCAACCAGGCATACCGCATGCACATTTCTTCCAAGGATATTGTACACGGCCTTTCCATTCAACCGGTTAATATGAACTTTCAGGTGTATCCTTCCTATGATTATGTGCTGGAATTCAAACCCACCGAAGCAGGTGAGTATCGGGTTGTTTGTAATGAGTTTTGTGGCATAGGTCACCATACTATGATTGGCAAGATAGTCGTCATCGAGAAGGAAGAAGATTTGAAGCTGTATGGCTATGAAAATTTCAAAAAAGCTGCCACTCCGGTTAAGACAGAGGACAATAAACCAATGTCAGAGGCTGATATGGCTCTGATGGGTGAGCAGGTATTTACCCTTAAGGGTTGTGGAGCATGCCATAAGACCGATGGATCAGCACTTATTGGACCGTCCTGGAAAGGATTATATGGAAAGGAGGAGAAAGTAAAGGAAAATGGAAAGGAAATGACAGTCAAGGTGGATGATGCATATATCCGCGAATCTATTTTGGAGCCTTCCAGGAAAATTACTGTTGGCTTTGAACAGACCATGATGCCTCAGATGGCTGTCACTGATGAAGAGATCAATCAAATCATAGCCTACATGAAAACCCTATAATATTCATTTAAAATCAAGCATTTATGTCTAATACAATACAAGAATCCGGAGCTCAACAGGAAGGAGTAGCTGTTGCAGCTTCAATGAATCCCGGTAATTACAGAGTATGTGATATCACCGGCTTCAAGGTTGACCTGAGTTCGGAAAAATTAATACGTGCCAATGCTGTTGCTTCTGTCATATCCTTGCTGCTAGCCGTTGTCGCTGCGTTGCTGCTGGTGTTTACCCGTTACCAACCCGTGCGCTTACTCAATGCTGAATGGTATTACAGACTGGTCACATTCCATGGGTTGAATGCCTTGATCTTCTGGATCATTTTCTTTGAAATTGCAGGACTATACCTCGGCTCAAGCGTTTTTCTCAATGTAAGGTTCTGTTCGCCCAAAACTGGCTGGGTCGCGTTTGCCCTTATGGTTGCCGGTCTGGTGATGTCCAATATAATTATCCTGATGGGCAAGGCGGATGTGATGCTCACTTCATACACACCACTTAAAGCTCATCCGCTCTATTATCTGGGCATCATCCTGTTTGCTGTGGGCCTTATTGGTGTAATTCTCTTTTTCGGCAACCTGATGATTGCTCGCCGGGAGAGGACTTATGGCGATTCTTTGCCTTTGGTTACCTATGGTTTGATGACAGCAGCAATTATTGCAGTCATTACGCTGGCTTCCGGTGCGCTGATCTATATTCCAACCTTCCTGTGGTCGCTTGGATTGATCGAAAATATTGACCCGGCTATGTACAAATTGATTTGGTGGGGTCTTGGACACTCTTCCCAACAGATCAACGTTGCTGCCATGGTTTCCATCTGGTATATGGTATCCTTTCTTACTGTTGGAGGCACTTCCATCAATGAAAAGGTTTCCCGGACTGCATTTGTGCTTTATATCCTCTTTATCTGCCTGGCATCTGCTCACCACTTATTGACTGATCCGGGCGTCAGTAGTGCCTGGAAGGTATGGAACACAAGTTATGCCATGTATTTGGCTGTTTTGGCTTCCATGATTCATGCATTTGCCGTTCCATCTTCCTACGAGTCAGCACAACGTCGGTGGGGATATAACAAAGGCATGTTTGAATGGCTGTCAAAGGCCCCGTGGAGCAATCCGGCTTTTTCCTCCACTATGCTCGCTATCATTGGATTCGGATTCATTGGNGGTACGACCGGTGTTATCTTCGGTATGGAACAGACCAATATTATCGTGCATAATACGATAGCCATTCCGGGCCATTTCAANGGCGCTGTAGTCATAGGTACGACACTCACCTTTATGGGTATCACTTATTATCTTATACCTTTGATCTTCAGAAGGAAGATTGTCGGTATGGGCATGGCGAGGTGGCAACCATGGTTGTTCTTCATTGGTATCGCCTTGCTTTCCATTTCAATGATTGTGCTTGGACAATTGGGAGTGCCACGAAGACATTGGGATTCAACGTTCTCCGGAGGGCCATTTACATATAATTTCAATCCGGCTGTGGACTTTTTCTGGACATTGATGATGCTGGGAGGCACCATTGCCTTTATCTCTGTCATGATGTGGATAGGCATTGTCGTAGTATCTGTTTTCTTCGGACCTAAGGTCAATGGTCCCGGGGATATGCAGCTGACTCTGTCCCCTTTAGCACCACCGGCCAAAACACACAAAGGATTTGAAGCGCCGGGCGCCCTGTTGCTCACCTTCATATTCTTATTGGTATTCCTCGCGCTGTTCTTCCTCAATTGGAAGTGGCTTGCAGCGACGTGGTATGTAAAATAGTACAACAACAACTCCTCCGGCGGCCTCCGGAATGCCAATCCCGCATAAAGCCGCCGGTTTTTCATGATGGATAAGCAGATCTTCATACTTTTTATTTTTCTATGGCTGAGTCTTTCCGGATTCAGAATGCCTGAGGAGGAGAGACATCTTGGCAGGAAAATTCCCGATATCACCATCATGAAAGCGGATGGCAGTAGGTCCAATCTTTACTCGCTGCTAAGAGGGAAGCCATTAGTGCTTACCCCGATATATACCAAGCGCCTTCGATTTGCGGTCTGATCAGCAATGGTACGAAGGAGGCTGTGACAGCTCTGGGTACGCTGGGGCGGGACTTCAATATGGTCAGCTTTTCCTTTGACAGTACAGATACTCCGGACAATCTGAGCTATTATCAACAACGGTGGAAAATGGACGGTGAGACCTGGCAGACGGTCACGTCCGACGGGAAGTCGATCCGAAGCCTCCTCGCATCCATCGGATATGAGTATGATAGGGATACAGTCCTGAAACAATTCAACCACCCGGCTTTGTTGGTGGTTCTGACACCATCCGGCAGAATCTCCCGATTTATCTATGGAGTAAACCCCACTAAACGCGACATTGATCTTGCTGTCATGGCTGCAATGGCGGAACAAACCAGGCCGGGCCTGTTCAAAGGATTCTATCTCCGATGTTTTGGATACGATCCATTGACTCGCACTTATAAGATTGACTGGCGCTTTATCATTTCTACATCCGCCGGAATTATCATCATTTTTTCGTTACATCAATCTTTTTAAAAACCTTTATTTTCTCAAAACCTGAACATGTCTCAAGTGAACAATCTGGCTGATACTTTAAAAGAGCAGAATAGAGGCCATCAGATCTTCCAAAGGATAGCTGCCTGGCCNGGGAGGATATTTTCCACCGAACTGAATCCCATGTATCAGCTGGGCGGATTAGCAGTGCTTATGTTTTTAATAGCTTGTATATCTGGAATTTATATATTTATTTTTTATGATATTAATCCGCGCCAGGCTTATGAGTCCGTGGAGGCGATTTCCAATAATTATTTTAATGGCTGGATGCGCAATATTCACAGATACTCATCCGATTTGTTGGTTGTATTTATATTATTACACCTGATCCATACTTTGTTTACTTCAAAGTTCAAAAGGCTTATTTCATGGATAAGTGGTGTGATATCATTTTTGGTAGTGATTACTATCGGCGTTACGGGCTTTATTTTAATATGGGATCAAAAGGCTAAATTGACAGGTTATCTGACTGCAAAGCTNTTTTCAGGCCTTCCCATCTTTGACCCTTCCATCATGGGTGCCTTCTTGCTCAATGATCTTTCTGTAGTCGGAGGTTTCTTCAAGGTAGCTCTATTTGGACATATTGCTCTTTCTTTAATTACGGTCATCATTATATGGATTCATGTTCTGAGGATTTCGAAGCCTAAAATTTTTCCACCCGGGAAATTGATTTTGTATGCTTCCATTGCATTGGGCATCATTGCAATCCTGTTTCCTGTAAAGAGCGACCCACCGGCCCAGATGACCAATTTGCCTGCTGAGACTACTTTTGACTGGTTCTATTACTTTGGGTATTACCTGATGAAGGTATTCAGTGTAGGTCAGAATTGGGCCATCATGATAGGTTCGGGCCTGCTGCTGAGTATATTGCCATTTATGCTCAGAAGGAAGGACAGGTCGCCGGTGCATATCGACCTTGACAAATGCGATGCGTGTAATCTATGTTCCTATGATTGTCCGTATGGGGCGATCGATATGTTGATTTATAATGGCGAAAGGAAAGCGATTCTTTCTCCTGATAAATGTGTAGGCTGTACAATCTGTATAGGCTCTTGTAAGGAACACGCCATTACACACCCCAACTTTCCTGTCTTTGATTTTTCACCGGATCCAAAGCAGGATTTGACAGTGTTCTCTTGTAGCTTCTTCCCTGAAGTTACATTTCCTTCAGAACTCAACACTACTCAATATAAGGTGCCTTGTCTTGGAAGCGTCATGGTCAAGGATGTGCAAAAGATCATGGATGGTGGCACTACCAAGGTAGCCATGCTTGGTTGTGAAGACTGCTATTACCGATACGGTAAAAACTGGGCGGTGGAGCGATTATTGAANAAAAGACCTCCGGCATACTCCAGAAGGTTGGATACTTCCGGGATAAGATTATTTACTATAAATCAGTTTAGCCCCGACAGATTATTGGAATTCTGCAGAGAACAGCCGGATGAGAATACCGGNGAAGCCAAAATTATGGATTATGGGAGGGCCAGACCGATACTCTCAACACTGATGCTTGCAGCCTTCTTTGCCTTGTTTATTCCATTCTCGAGTACAAAAGTCCGGTTNTTTAATCCGGCAGATAAAACGTTGGTTGTCAACTTTAAATATATTTCTACCCCAATCGAATATGAACAGAGTACTTCTACCATGAAGCATATGCAATCTGCAACTCCTGTGGTGAANAAACGAAGTCCGGTAGTATTGAAAATAACCGATGCCTCCGACGGTAAGTTATTGTTTGAGCAAGAATATCATCCAAGAGGGCTTCGCAATGATATTGCGATGTTTATCTATACTCAGATGAATGTTGATGCAGATCTTGTGGATATCCGGCTAAGGGAGACTGCAGGCTCAGGCAAGACACTTTCCATCAATGATGTCAAAGTGGCAAAGGGCGATGGTACCTTTGTAATTCTGAAGGAAGGTAAGCTGGTAGTCGCAAGCAGGGAAAGTGCAGGATCGCAATAAAGATTAGTCCATTATTTTTTACTGCTTCGAGTTGCTTCCGTAAGCGTTCACTTTCTTCCATTGCTTTGGTAAATTTAGGATTGAGCGTGGAAGCCTGACTGTAATTCTTTTGAGCTTCCTTTAGATTTCCTTGCCGCTCGAGTATGGTACCCTTTACGAAGTAAGCATTGGAATATACCTTGTCAAGGTTGATAGCGATGTCTACAAATTCAAGGGCCTTTTGCAAAGAATCCATTTCATTATACAGGATGCCAATATTTAGATAGGGATCCGGGATATTGGGATGTATAAGATTGATTTTTTNTAACCATTTAATGGCTTCGGGTCTGTCATTCTTATTTTGATAGTGCATGGCTGTTGCATAAAGGGCAGAATAGTTGCTTGTGTCAATCCTAATGGCTGTTTCGAAGTATTTTTNTGCATCCTTTTCACCCATCTTATCTGCCACTTCACCTGCTTTTATCCATGCGTCAATCAAAAATGGGTTCATTTCAGTCGATTTCTTAAATGCAGCCAATGCCCGTTTGTTATCGCCTGATTCTTCAAGGACAGTACCCATCAAAAGATATGCATCGGCATTCTGTTTATCCTTTTCAAGGATGCTTCTGATGGTTTGCATAGCGGCATCATACTTTTGGAGGATGATTTCGTATTCGGTGAGTTTCAGCAATGTGTGAATAGAATCCGGAAACATGCCTGACGCTTTTTGCATCGTCATGAGTGCCATACGGGATTGATAATAATCCATATAAGTATCGGCAAGCAGATGATAGTATTTGGGCTTCATGCTGTCGATCTTCATGGCTGATGCCAGATCCACAATGGCTTCATCATAGGCTTTCAGGTCGTAAAAATACTTGGCTCGATTGAAGTAGGCTTCAGAGTTCCCGGGGTTCTTGATGATGAAGTCATTTAGCGACATCAAATTTGGGTCATTGGATATCTTGGATTGTACCTCTTCTTTTTTCGGCTTTACAGGCAATGAAACCAAGAAAGACTATCAGTAAGGACAATCGGTATATATATTTTATTTTAACCATAATGCATTTTTTTCCTGAATAACGTATAAGGAAGTGCAAAGATAGATGGATTCAGGTGAATATTTCCATTATTAGTACGATATGCAATACACATTGCCCGGCTGTTGTATTGTCAAGGTAATTATTCAGGCCTTTGTAATCTTTCACTCCAAATGTGAGAATAGATTGAATCAAGCCTTTATTGGAACGTATCAGTCAATAATGGCCTGACCTGTCGCAACTACCTTTACTCTAGATGGAAGGTTTAGCAATACAGATTTGTCTTACCTGCTTTAGACAAGGCGCAGGTAAATACCTGTTTTAAGGTTTCTATCAGATTTTGTTATGGCGTTGTAACCCATTGAAATAAATGGAAAGAGAACCGATGATTTTGGTAGAACAAGTGAAGATGGGGAGTATCGCTTTAGGAATGAACATGGTTAAATAAAGTCCCGGAGCCTGGAATAAAAATGACATGAAGCCTGGTACAGTTTTGAGATTCTTAGTAGGAATGCATAAGATATTGAGATCTCGGGTTGCTTATGGATGCCTCAACATTTTTTTCTTGTGTGCCGACGTGGATTCATCCTTAGTTTTGACAAGAAAAGGTCAAATGTAGACATAATCCTGTCTCTGGGTTGATCTGCAGCACCCATTGAGCAACAATCCCTGAAATGGCCTGTTACCGGCCCCGGTTAAACAGACTTTTCCGGAGAATCATTGCTCATAACCTCAGTGATTATTGTGAACCTAAAATGTCATAAATTTTAAATCGATGCTGTTATTTTTAAAGAATTTCTCTGTTGGCAATCTACTGACATCACTATGGAATGGAGAAATTAACAATTAAGTTTGTAATTTTTCTGTACTTTTATTTATACTTATTAATATTGCACCGAATTTTCAAAATGTGAGTTTGATTATTCGGAAAATTATCGTTTGTCCAATCGGATAATAACCTATAAAACATTATAATGAAGAGAAATTTTTCCATTTACCTTTTGCTGGCATTCATGTTNGGGGGATTCTGCTTAAATGCACAAGATGACCTGATCAATAAGATCAAGGGGAACCAAAGTGCCAATGCCAAATTTGAATTTACTAAGATTATCGATCTGGAAAATACTTCCATTAAGGATCAGGGTTCATCCGGAACATGTTGGAGTTATTCAACGGTTTCTTTTTTAGAGTCGGAAATGGCCAGGATAGGTAAAAAGCCGGTTGACTTGGCAGAAATGTTTATTGTACGCAATCAGTACATTCAAAAAGCTGAAAATTATGTGAGGATGCATGGTGGGCTGCTTTACGGTCAGGGAGGTGCTGCACATGACGTTATCAAGATATACGGCCAGTTTGGTATTGTACCACAAAATGTATATACAGGTTTGAATTATGGTACAACCAGAAATAACTTCAATGAACTGGAAGCAGTACTGAAGGGATTTCTGGCTCCTCTTGTTGGTGACAATGTGAAAATGCTTACTCCGGTGTGGAAGACGGCCTTCACCAGAATTGTAGATACTTACTTGGGAGAAGTTCCTGAGAAATTTATGTATGAAGGTAAGGAATATACTCCCAAAACCTTTGCAGATCAGGTCGTGGGCTTGAAGGCGGAGGATTATGTCGAATTTTCATCGTTTACTACGGTTCTTTATAAGCCTACTGTATTAATGGTTCCTGACAACTGGAGCTTCGACATGGTGTACAATGTGCCTATCGATGACTTGACAGCCATCGTTGATTATGCCTTGAAGAATGGATATACCATAACATGGGGTACTGATGTCAGTGACCGGGGTTTTTCATGGAAAAATGGCGTGGCATATGTGTTGCCTATGGATTATGATGCAATGAGTGAAGAACAGAAAAAGGATATTTTTAATGGCCCGCAGCCTGAGGGAAAGGTTACACAAGAAGAGCGTCAAAGGCAGTTTGATAATTATCAAACGACCGATGACCATGGCATGCAGATAGTAGGGTTATACAAAGACCAGAATGGCAGGGAATATTATAAAGTAAAGAATAGCTGGGGACAGAGAAATGATTTTGACGGATATCTNTTTGTTACCAAGAANTTTTTGAAACTAAAAACCACAGATTTGCTTTTGCATAAAGGNGGAGTTCCCAAAGATTTACTTAAGAAATGCGGTATTCAGTAGAATAAATATAATGATATGTGTATCTTTCGTTGTATTTATCAAAAATGATACTTTCAATTAAGAATGAAAATTTAATGAACTTATAAGACGTAAAATACGTTTTTGTCTTTATCCGAAACTGAGATTGAATAAATTGTTAAAAACCAAACATTATGTCATCTACCATTATACGATATTCTGATGAGGAGCTTGAAGAATTCAGAGTATTGATTGAAGAGAAGTTATCAGTTGCCAGAAATGAACTTGAATTCATGAAGGAGCAGATAACTGAAATGAATGAAAATGCCAGTGAAAAACAAGGGGGTAACTGGTTTGATGATTCCAGTATTCATACGGAACTGGAAATGCTGAATAATATGGTGATTCGTCAGCAGCAGTTTATACATAATCTTGAAAATGCCCTGATACGAATCCAGAACAAAACGTATGGTATCTGCTCGGTGACCGGTCAACTAATCGATAAAAACAGGCTGAAGTTGGTTCCTCATGCTACGAAGTCTGTAGTGGCCAAAGAGATCGAAAATGCAGAAAAGGCCAAGCAGGAGGCTATAGCCAGAGCTGAGAAAGAAGCAGCAAAGGCTTCTGAGAAAAGTGGAGAGTCTGCTGATGTGAAACCGAAGATAATTACAAAGATTGTCAAGAGATCCAATAAGCCTGCTACCAAAACTGCGCCTAAAGAAGAAGATTTGGAGGATCTGGACTTGGATCTTGATTTGGAAGAAGAAGAAAGCGACTATGATGATACTTTGATCAATGGTATGGACATGGACGATATCGCGGATGATCAGGACTATTTTGATAAATAATAGAGAGCAATCACATACAAAAGCCCTACATTTCGTGGGGCTTTTTACTTTGTGAATAGTTCGTCCGATCATCCTCCGGAACAATGTTGCTTAAAAAGTAATAAAAAATGGATTTAAAGTTTTTTTAATCAAAGTCTATTTAATACCTTTGTCCCACTTTTTGAAAAATAACCATATTCTATGAAACGGACGTTCCAGCCTTCAAGGCGTAAAAGAGTAAATAAGCACGGATTCAGAGCCAGAATGNNAAAGACTAAAAATGGTAGAAGAGTGCTGGCAAGCAGAAGAGCTAAAGGAAGACATAAATTGACTGTTTCTGACGAGATGAAGACAAAGTAAGTTATTCCTTATAAAAACTATTGATAGGCTATTGCGCAAGTCAGCACAATAGCCTATTTTTATTTTCAGTGAAAAGACCATTTTCATTTCCTAAGAGTCAAAGGCTTAAAAACCCTTTGTCCATTTCGATTCTTTTCCAGTCAGGCGACAACGTTTTCTCCTACCCGGTCAAGATGGTGTTTTCTTTTGAAGCAGATCCCGTCTGCCATCCCTCCTTCAAGGCAGCAGTTTCAGTGCCAAAGAAATCTTTCAAAAAAGCGGTTGACAGGAATAGACTGAAAAGACATATGCGTGAAGCCATTCGCCTGAATCAGTCCCTGATTCCGGTTAGAGAAGGCCATACACTCCGCTTCATTATTATTTATGCTGCCAGAGAGGTCCTCCCGGCTCAGCAAATCCATAAGGCAGTGCGTTATTTATTTGAGAAACTGAATAAAGATGAGAACTAACATATACTTGATTATTGATTTGCTGTTTTTTCGGTTGGTAGTTTGTGCTATTTTCCTTTTCTCAATGAACAATGTAATGGGGCAAAGGTATCTTCAGGTTGAAAAGCATCATAANAAGGTAAAACTCAAATATACAGCAGGGGATGACATTACATTCCGCCTCCGACAAAGCGACCAATGGCTTACTTCAGTTCTCACGGATATCGACTTTGATAATAATATCCTTTTCTTTACAAATCTGACTGTGCCGTTGGACTCTATCAATGGTATCAAAAGCCACAAACCACTCGTGGCGCCTGAACTCGGTATGGCTGTATTGCGGTCAGGCTTGTCAGGCCTGGGAACATCCTTGCTTTATACCCTTGCTTTTCAACCATCAAATGCTAAGGAATTCCTGCTNTTTTTCGGAGGTGTATCCGCCAGCGGCCTTGGTTTAACACAGTTATCCAAAAAGAGAAGAGTATTTGATATTGGAAACAAATTTAATCTTCGGATCACCGATCTCAACATCTACATACCTCAATCGCCGCCGGTTCCCGGGGTAAATTTTCTTTCGAGAACTTGATTATAGTTTTATTTGTTGAGTTATCATGGGTTTTAATGTTAAAAATAGAAATATTAATTCGATGTCTAAGTTTATCGGCATATCTATCTTTTTGGTTCCGCTGGTTTTTTCCATTTTGGCTTTCCGGACCTATGACAATGGCGCTTATACTATTGGGGATACTGTGGAAGATTTCACCCTTACGAATTATGATGGCAGCATGATTTCACTATCTGGTTATAATAATGCTAAGGGGCTTATCATTGTTTTTACAGGCAATCAGTGTCCTTTTGACCAGGCGTATGAGAGCAGATTAATTGACCTGGATAGAAAGTATCGCGCCGATGGTTTCATACTGTTGGCTATTAATCCGAATGATGCGGGTATGTCAGCTGTGGACAACCTTGAAGCGATCCGTGCCAGAAGACAACAGAAATCATTTACCTTTCCTTTTCTTTTTGATGAAAGCGGAAGTCTACGCCGAAAATTCGGAGTAGTAAGGTCTCCGCATGCCTTTGTGCTGGATGGCGCNCGTAAAATTGTTTATTCCGGCGCCATTGATGACAGTGTCACTGAACCTGANAAAATCAGGAGTCGATATGTTGAAGAGGCCATTATTGCTCTGAAAGANGGGAAAAGTATTGTCAAACCGTTGACCAAACCTGTTGGATGTACTGTCAAAGCTGATTTTTAAACCCCTTAGTTTCTTATTTTTTACGGCAGTCAAAGCAAAGGTAAGTGGGATTTTGTTGTCCAGTTGCCTAATACGGAATTTTTGATCATCCGATAATATCATTTCATTGAAGCAATTGAATGGCGAAAAATCAAATTCTTCGAAATGTTTGATTTCAAGACCACTTTCAATCAGAGCGTTGAGTGTTTCACTCAAACTATGATTCCAGGTTATACTCTCGTTCCGGATGGGCGCGTCCCTATCGGCATAGGTGCCGACTGCTTCTTCCCGGATTGCTTCCACATTAAAATAATTGTATTGAATACTTGAAAAATTATTGTCAAACATCCATGCAACCGGATGAAATTCGGCAAAAATGAATTTTCCGCCAGGCTTCAAAAAATGAGCTATGACTTCAGCCCATTTTTTAAGATCAGGTAGCCATCCAATCACGCCGAAACTCGTAAATACAAGATCAAACTTTTTGTCCATTTGATTGGGCAAATCATAGATATCTGAACAAATGAATTGAGCAGTCGAACCTGACTCTTGTGCCAATTGTCTTGCTGTTTCAATGGCTTTGGAGGAAAAATCAACTCCGGTAGCAGAAGCCCCCATTCTGCTCAATGAGATGGTATCCTGACCGAAATGACACTGAAGATGCAATACACTCCTACCGCTTATATCTCCCAGCAATGCCAGCTCAATCTCAGTCAGCGAATTCCTTCCATCAAGAAATGTCTTGACATCGTAGAATTCAGAGTTAAGATGGTACGCGGTCTTGGCATCCCACAATCTTCGGTTGATTTCCAAATAATTATCTTGATTTTCCATAATGACTTTATTTGATTTTTTTCTGAGACTAACTTACCGGCTCAATAATTAATACGTTTGTTTTTTACCCGAAGGATTTAATTTTTAGTTTAGGAATGAAATAAAGTGCGCCATTACAAGCTGATAGGAGATTTTTACGCTCACACTTCATGACATCACAACCATCGATTGAAAAAGGCATATTTACACTGAGTATATGGAAATAAATCTTTTATCGTGATTAGTCCTGCAAAGAAAAGTATTTAATTGGTTATCCATCAAAAAATGTTTGATCTGCCATCATCAGTACTTGCCTTTGCCAAATCGTAATTGTTTCAATCATCATATCCTTTGATTTGGATGAACCCTGGCTCATGATCTCCAGAAATGAAGGCCATCAGTTACTAATATTCAAAGCCTTCAGTCTGGTTTTGTGTGTACAGGACCCTTATTGGGCGTTCCATTCCAAATCAACGACTTATCTTCGTATAAAGACCTGGGCCGGCAATCGTCCTTAAAAAATTTAGAGGAAGTATATATGCTCCGATTTGTCTATAGGCCTGCATATCCGGGTGGAACCCGGCTTTTTATCCCTATTGTTGTAGCTGTCAATTGATTTGCTTCAAAAATGTCATAGAATGGACTCCCATGATTTTGAGCATTAATTTTGTCTGTTAAGCTGCTTTTTTGAAATGCTTTTCCGGAGAATTCAATTTACCGGTACCCGGGTTAATAGGTTGGCCCCGGATTTTAGAAAAGCCGGATTTTCAGATCTGGTTGATGGTAATCGTTGTTATACCAAGATGATTTATATAATAGTTTATAAATTTTTGGTATAATTGTCCGGACAGCTATGCTACCAGAGCCTCTGCTCTGTCCCGGGAGTGAAACAATCCGTTGTTCCGGGATGCCGAAGGTACATTCGTTATTATTTGATCAAAAACTCATAAACCATACAGCGATTTGATTCCACCCTTCCTGTTTTTGTGATCCACTGTGATCTATAACCGAAGAATATTTAAGGATGAAAGAAGCCGGATCACTTAAGGATAGCGTCAAATAATGCAATCCGGATACTCCTGAATGCGTATGGCTAAAGGGGCGGGGTAGGGGATTAAAATCAAATCCCTTCGATGGCCTTTAGTTTTTCAGCATTGTCGTTAACCCTTAGGCCTTCGATGATATCACCGATATTGCCTTCCATGACAGAATCAAGGTTGTAAAGGGTTAGATTGATCCGATGATCTGTAAGTCTATTTTGAGGAAAATTATAAGTTCGAATCTTATCGCTCCTGTCACCTGTTCCTACCTGGGTTTTACGCTGTGAAGCCATGGCGTTCTGTACCTCGTTTCTGTTCTTCTCCATGATCAGCTGATACAGTCGTTGCAAGGCGATCTNCCTGTTTTTGATCTGTGAGCGAGCTTCGGTACTTTCGGTAATGATGCCGGTAGGAATATGGGTAAATCGAACGCCGGATTCTGTTTTGTTGACGTGCTGTCCACCTGCTCCGCTGGCTCTGAAGGTATCTACCTTGAGGTCTGATTNTTTAATATCGACATCTTCTTCTTCCAGTTTTGGGATGACAGCCACCGTGGCAGCCGATGTATGCACCCTACCTTGAGATTCCGTTTTGGGCGCTCTCTGCACCCTATGACCACCGGATTCGAATTTCATTTTTCCATATACATCCTCGCCGCTCACTTCGAGGATTATTTTGCTGTATCCTCCTGAGTCGCCTTCATTGGCTTCGAGAATTTCATAGGTCCATCCCTGACTGTCGAAATACCGGGTGTACATCCTGAATAAGTCACCCGCGAAGATGGATGCTTCGTCGCCACCGGTACCACTCCTTATTTCAANAAGCACATCCTTTGAGTCCTCAGGATCCTTCGGTATGAGCATCAGCCTGAGTTGATCTTCTTTCCTTGTCTTTTCCTGTTCAAGGCCTTCTATTTCACTTTGGCCCATTTCCTGCATCTCAGGATCAGGGTCGGCGATCATCTCCCGGGCGGTCTCTATACCACTGAGTATTTGCTTGTAGACCTTGAAAGATGCTATAATCTCCTTCAGGTCCTTATATTCCTTATTTACCTTTTTAAAGCGCGACAAATCACTGATTATCGCCGGATCGGAGAGTTGTTCTTCCAGAAGGTGATATTTATCTTCTATAGCAGTAAGTTTGTCCAGCATCATTCGGATTTTATGAAAATGGCTGCAAAAGTACGCAACAATGTGAAATTTATCCCTGAACTGTAGATTCCCCTTTCATAAAATACCTGAATTTGAATTTAACCTCCAATGATTTATATTGCAGGGCACTTTTTACTGAGTAGGGTCAGAAGATTTCAGGCTTTTGAAGCTTTTTAGTCGCCGGTGATTTTATTACGAATCTTTTCGATAAACTCTGTAGAAACTTGCGGACGATGAACTTTGCTTTTAAGGAACTCCTTGAAGGAACTTTGAGGTAGCTTATGTCCAAGGAAGAGGTTGTTTAATTCATTGTTGAAGTGGGATAATTCTGTGTTGAAACCGGATTTGATTCAATATGATGGTGAATGAAATGATTTCGATTTTGATCTACTTTACTATTCATGATTATAATTCCTGTTTGCAATATTTATAATGCTTATTTTTCCTTTTTACCGGATGATTTGGAGTCTTTATAACCAAGTTTTAGGGCATATTGTCTTAGTTTATCGCGCAACATTTTGCGGCCTCTGTGCAGTCTTGACCTGACAGTTCCAATCGGAATATCAGTAATCTTGGATATCTCTTCATAGGTAAATCCCTCGATATCGCACAGCAATATAACCGTTTTAAAATCCATTGGCAATGAGTTGATAGCAATAGTAACTTCATCGCCGATAAGATTTTGATACATATCCAATTTGAAATCCTGACTTCCTTTGATGGTCAGGTCTTCTTTCTCGAGATATGCCAGAAAGTCTTCAAAATCGACTTCTGTCGGACGCTTACTCTTCTTTCTGTATTCGTTGATATAAGCGTTTTTCAATATTTTAAACAGCCAGGCTTTAGAATTAGTTCCAATAGCATAGCTGTCGATTGATTTATATGCCTTTAAAANAGTCTCCTGTACCAAATCCCTTGCATCCTCTTCATTATAGGTAAGATGGAATGCAAAGGTTGTTAGAGCATCCACATGGGGCAAGAGTTCGTTCTCGAAGATATCTTCTTNTTTCGACAAATGTTTTGCAGACATATTGATGATTAATCAGATGCAAAAGTGCAATTTTTTTCTTAAAATTAAGATAACAATGGAATAATGTATCTTTTATCAAACAACTTTCAATGTTTAGGCCAATTATTCCATGGCAGGATTACATTGGATTTGGAAATGGCAAAGTATGATTTGGCTATTGTCAGTTTGCCCACAAAGGATATCCCTCTGATAAAAATTTTATGGATGATGAGTAGTGTTACCTCATAAAACCAGCTTCCTGATCTACTTAAGCGCCGGATGTTTGGAAATGCGTTGAAAATAGTGAAGCAATAGTGTTGTCGATTATTGTGTAGGATAATATTTCCGGGACGAAATCGGGTGAATAGTTTTAGTATGAGCGCCATCTCTCATCCATGCTTTGATTTTCGCTGAGAGATTCATTTTCCGCAGTATCGGGGACAAATTTTATCATGCAATTTATTCGGATAGCCGGATGTATTTATGTCGGTTTTCCACGGCTTCTGGTTATGGATGTGTGTAATTTCAAGCTTTCCTTTTGTACACTTTACAAGGTAGTGATTCATCTCAAAAATAAATAAGATTACTTTTCGTCCCTTTCTCACACAAGTGAGGCAATACATTCGGAATTTCTTGCTTTCAGGTGGCTATTTTACTCCGGAATTTCGATTGACAAAGTAAGATTTAATCGAAAGAATGAAAGATGCTGGTTTTGATTGGAAATTTTGTTGGATTCAAGATGTTGGGATCTTGTCCGTATGAAGAATACGAGGGTATTTTTATCTTTGAGTGCAAAATGTGACCTTCGGGGTTATAATTTTTATTTTATATTTATTCCGAAATAATGAATTGCGGAAATTTGTACACTGTATTTGCAGAAATTTAGTCAACATTTAAAATTTTTAATCATGAAAAACCTATTCATTTTAATCTTCATTGCGGCCAGCATGAGTGTTCAAGGCCAGGTTAGGTCTATGTTTGACGCACCATCCATTTATTTGACATCCAGAGACATTACTCATGCACTGAATCAGGAGGGTTTGGGACTTGATTTTGGTTATGGGCTGGGTACACATTGGATGTTTGCTAAGTTATCGGTTGGAGTGCATGCATTGGCAGATTTTGATGCGCCTAAAATCGATAAATCATTCTTTGCCAATCCTTTTGGTAGGTTTGAACTCGGATTAGGTAAGTGGCGCTCCAACGGTAAGCAATGCGCTATCACACACCAGAATGCCTATTCCTACCTTGTTAAAGGTGGTATAATGTATAATATGGGGAAGCGGAAAGCAGATGTCGAGAATAAAATCAGTGAAATTACATCCGGTATAGATTACTTCATCGTAGCTGAGTTGGGTTTGTTTTTCATCAAGGATATGTTTAGAAATTCTGAATATTATATCAATGGTGGTTATATGCTAAACAGTAAAACAGTCTTTGCTGAGCTTGGCTTGAGGACTTTCTTCAACACACGGTATGCCGGGAGGTAAGACTTGCGCCACTTGTAAGAAATCAAGTACTCAAACCAAATGGGTAAAAGGGGATTTTGATCTCTTTTTACCCATTTTTTGAATTGACCTGTATAAAAACCGATATTTGGGCTAGTTTTGGAGTTGTTATACAATCCTTCGGAAAATAATACGATGGGTGAGATGGATGATGTACGCGGCTATATTACGGGGTTGGCACTTGATGAAGGCTTTACTGCTGTGGGCTTTTCCAGGTCTGAGTATTTGGAGAAAGACGAAGACTATCTGCAGGACTGGCTTTTGAAGGGAAGCCATGGAGCAATGTCTTATCTTGAAAGAAACCTCGACCTAAGGACAGATCCCTCTATTCTGAATCCAGGTACCCGTACCGTGATCAGCTTGATTTACAATTATAATCAGGATAATCCTACACGGGATAAGAGCCTGAAGATTTCGACATATGCGCTGGGCAGGGACTACCACAAGGTCATCAGGAANAAACTGAAGAACATTTCCCGTAAGATATTGGAGAATGTGGCTCCCGAAGCTAATATAAGGTATTTCACGGATTCAGGACCGGTGCTGGAGAAGGAATGGGCAAGAAGGGCAGGCCTTGGCTGGATTGGAAAGAATACGCTGTTGATACATCCAAAGCGAGGTTCTTACTTTTTCCTTGCTGAGATTCTGATTGACCTGGACATAGCGGTGGACGACACTTTGGCCATTAGGGATCATTGTGGTACCTGTACCAGATGCATTGAAGCCTGCCCGACTGATGCAATTAGTCCGGACGGGTACAAGCTGGATGCTTCGAGGTGTATTTCCTATTTGACTATTGAGCTCAAGGATGAGGCGCTCCCGGATGAATTTAAAGGGAAAATGGAGGATTGGGTGTTCGGTTGCGATATTTGTCAGCAGGTGCGCCCATGGAATAAATTCTCGACTCCTACCCGGGAGGCGGATTTTACCCCGGTATCGGGTATAGCGGAGATCATGCCGGAAGATTGGCAACAAATGACCCCGGAGCGTTTTGAATCCATTTTCTTCCAGTCACCAATCAAGCGAACGGGTCTGGAAGGTATGAAGCGCAACGTACAGTTTGTGAGGGAAGAACATTGATGTGGGCGAGCAGGCTCTATTTCCCGAATAACGTATTGAAAATCACCTCGGCTGCCACCTCACTACCCTTGAAGGAAGGATTGAATCCATCACTTCCGTAATAACTATAATCATTGGTAGCATCGATGTAATCCTTCCAAACCTGTCCTGCCGGGATCAGTATCGCATTGTTCTTTTTGGCGGCCTGTGTATAAGACGAAATCACTGTGTCAAATCGATTGTAGTTTTNTTTGGACGGCCATACCATCAAATAAGCCATTTTGGAACCGGCTTGTTTGCACATTCTTTGTATTTTACCACCATCCTTTATCAGGACATCCCTTCCTGATGAGCCTGGTGACGGTCCTTGTTGTATGATGACATAGTCAAAATGGCCATTCCGGATGGTTAATTGGATCCTGTTGCCCAGCAGATGGTCTTCCAGAGAGTGTGCGGNGGAAATGAGCGAGTGAACTTCTACATCAATGTCCTTACTTTTAGCTTTATTCTCGAAAAGTGCCGGCAGGTCATTGGTCCCGCTAAGGCTATTCCCTACAAATAGTATCTTATATGTTTTTTGAAGATTGGGCTTTGTGTAGTCTTCAGAAATGTTGGCAAACCAAGCAGGAACCAACAATAACAAAGAAGCGATGAAATTATTGAAAATATACATAATTATTTCGGATTGACTTACAAAAATACAAATTTATGTCTTCAGGACAAAAGGGAGGGATATTGTTGTCCTTTGCGTACAATTGACCACAGATCGATGTCAGAAAGAACAGAATCGTGGGTAAATAAAAAAACCGACAGAACACGTACCCTATCGGTTTTATAAAACGATTCACACACTTATTTATCTTACATACCTGACAGCAGGTATTTTTTTCTATTGCATTGAAAAGATGTATTCAACTTTCATCATAAAAGCCTGAACAGGGCATTCCACCTTAATAAAATGAGTTTATTAAAAGCGAAATGCCCCATTCTACTTCTTCATTTCGTCTTAATAAATACCAATCAAGCATAGTAGAGGTAGTATTTTCCCATATTTTATTGATACACAGGACGAATGAATGATTATGTCAAATATTACCGATAGGCTTGATATAAATGAGCGAATAGAATTAAATGATTACGATTATCTATGCGCCAATCTTTCTAACGATCAAGATTCCCGGTCGATTCTGATAATTTCGTTAAATTACCATTATTTCCTTCAACTTCTGATCCGAAGATCAGTTCCGGCTAAAAATTATTTTATTTTAACTTTGACACAGTAACGAAATAATATAGCTGATGTCAATTGTTAAAAGAAAATTATCTTTCAACCTTAAGTTAAAGCAAAGTTAATGTGGCCGGCAAGTCAAAAATAGCATAAATCAATCAAAAAGTAGCACATTTGCACAATTTTGTATCCTTCAATTTTCCTTATTGTTGAAAATCGGTAGGATATATTGTGTAGGTGTAGGTTTGATTCAAATTGTTGCTTTACTTTGGACAGGTGTACAATGGTATGGTTTTTTAAGCAATAAGTGTAGTCAAAGGAAGATATCGACGCTTCAGATTTTCTATCTTCGAAGGCGTAATTAATGGTATGATAAAGCTTTTTCTTAATATTCAGCCTGCTGAATTGCGTGGTATTATTTATTGTGGATTTTGAATATGTTTGGGCTTTGTATGGCTGCTTGTCCGGTTTAAAAAATTATTTCATGGCAATGTAGGATTGTTGCGATTTTTTATTTTATTTTGCATGATTGATTATATCTCTTATATATAGACCACTAACCTCTTTATACCATGCCAGTTCTAACCCACATTCCTCCAGCTCCTCCACTAACACATGAAGGCTCTTTGAAAACCTTGGTTGAAAACAGGACCTGCTATACTTTGGACAATTATGAACTCTCTTTGTATGAGACTTATATACCGGCCAAGTCAGTTTACTTTAAGTTTGACCAATTTATGGTAGCAAGTATGCTAAGNGGGAAGAAGGTCCTTCATCGCATGGAAAAGGATGATATNTTTTTTAAGCCCGGACAGACAGCTATTGTACCTCCTAATGCAGCGGTAAACATAGATTTTCCGGATACTAATTTGAAGAATCCTACGCAATGTCTGACATTGGCTATCGATAATCATAAAGTAGCAAAGACCCTGGATTTTCTTAATGAAAGATANCCCCGGGAAGGCAATGATAATTTTTGGAAACTCAATTTTGATAATTTCATTTTTCAAAATGATGAAGAGATTGCTACCATCCTGGGTAAGATTATTTCAATTTGTCAAAATGATACCTTTTTAAAAGATGTTCTTGCAGATCTTAGTATTCAGGAACTATTGGTCAAGATTGTCCAAAGCCAGAGTTTGCAAAGCGCCGAAGCGGGAGATATTAATAAGCTNGGTCCTCAGCTCCAGCAAGTAATTACACTTATTCGGGATAACCTGAACACCAGGCTTGACCTTAAATTTATCCTTAAAAAGGCAGGTATGAGCAATTCCGCTTTGTACAGATTGTTCAAGACTGAACTTGGTATAAGCCCAAGGGAATTTATTATGACTGAGCGGATCAGACTAGCTAAACAGTTNCAGTTCCTTAGTGACAAGAATACCTATATCAAAAATGTCTGTTACGAAGCCGGTTTTGAAGATAGTAACTACTTTATCCGTGCTTTTAAACATTATGAAGGTATAACACCGAAGCAGTACCAGCTAGGGATCCGCAGTAAAACAAACGACTAGATTTTCTGTGCGTTGAATATCCGCTTCCTGAAGGTAAGGCAAGTCAAATCTGTACTGATGTGACATTTGGGTTAATAAAGGTCGGGATAAGGGGAATTGCATGTTAATCGGTGATAATAGGATGGTTGAGATTGAATTTTTTTGCAGTCAGCGGATTCTTTATCAAATTAACCCTGAGAAGGGGGATTGCAATAATATAAACAGTTTGGGCCATGCGCCGGATGCTATTGATGGGAATTAGAAAACCCAATAAAATATAAAGATAATTTATTTAAAAATATAATGAGCATTTGAGTTTTTATAAATTTGTGTTTAATTTTTGTAAGAAACGTAATAATTGCCTTTGATATATTATTACAATCCTGTGCGCTCGAATATTTATCTGCCATTACTTGGTATTTTGTTTGTCCTGACTATTTCTTCATGTCGGGACGATAATGGCGTGTGTATTTCCGATCCGGAATGTCTGCGACTGAGGTTCCGGTACTATCAAAGCATGGGAGATAGCCTGAGTAAGCTTAAATCATCAACAACAGCCATTATTGACAGTAAGGTATATTATGATTCAGCTGCCTTGATTGCTCATGGCCTGGCTGATTCAAGCTTACTGGCCACCAATTATCTTTCTCTGGGTAGGATGTATTATGACTGGGGAACACAACCTGACATGGCTATCGAATATATTGAAGAAGCCGGGAAACTGTTTGAGGAGGATAAAGATTATGAAAATCATTATTATGAATCAAAGTTATTGTTATGTAAATCACTCTTGGAAAGGAGTGAATCAAGCAAAGTCCTGACTATCCTCGAGCAATTATTGGAGAAAATTTCAAATAGCAGTCTTGATATGACAACCCTGTCCGGAATTTACCTTGACTTGGGCATGGTGGCATTGATGTGTCACGACACAATACTGGTCAANAAAGCGCTTCAAGGTATTGAAATATTGAAATTGAAGCAACCGGACCTGGCTGTCCCTGATCCGATGAAGTACTATCTTTTACACAGTGAAGCCGGTTTTTTTGCAAAAGAAGATAATCTTCAACCGTTGGATTCACTGGATAAGTTGTACAGTACACTCGGTATTATGCAGGATAGTCTTTTCTATGCAGGAAGGCTCACTAGTCTAATGGAGAGGTCGGGGAGGTTTGAAAAAGCCTTTCATTACCAGACTATCTTGACCAACTTGCTCTTACATGAGAATGCAAGGTATGACAAACTGG
The DNA here is from genome assembly GCA_013414645.1 of Candidatus Parvibacillus calidus. Classification (GTDB taxonomy): domain Bacteria; phylum Bacteroidota; class Bacteroidia; order Chitinophagales; family Saprospiraceae; genus Parvibacillus; species Parvibacillus calidus. The sequence continues at coordinate 1,052,915 of CP058702.1, forward strand.
CGAAACAGAAGATTGAGTTTGCGGAGCGATCACTCGATCATACAAGAAATATTGAGAANAAAACAGATCAGCTGTGGGTGATAATCATATGTTGGCTGGTATTGTTTGCCATTGCGTCTTCTTACATCATTATNTTTTTAAGGAGAGGTTCGACCAAGTATTATAAACTTTCAAAGGATCTGGAGTTTGCCAATAACAATGCGGCCATACTTTACAAGGAACTCCACCATAGGATCAAGAATAACCTGCATCTTATTTTTAGCCTGTTGCAGATGCAGGAAAGAAAGACGGATGATAAGGTAACAAAACTCAACCTCAGAGATGCCAGACTAAGAATAGAAAGTATTGCCATTATGCATGAGGAGATGATGAATTTGGATGGTAAGATCGATTTCAAAGACTTTATTTTCAGGCTTATTCAGCTGATCATCAACTGTTTTTCATTGNNAAAGACACATATTATTTCGGAAATTAATTTTGAAAAAGTAGAAATACCACATAAGTATAATTTTCCGATAGCCTTAATTATCAATGAGTGGATTTCCAACAGCATTAAACATGCAATCCTGGGTGACAAATATTTGGAAATAACTTTGAATGTTTTTCAAGAAAATGACCAGGTAGTAATCGAGTATTATGACAATGGGGATCAAAAGGCAGAAACAGAGCCATCTTCCGGGCTGGGAACAAATATTGTGCAACTATTGATGAAACAAATCAAGGCAGAATTGTTTAAAGGACATAGAGGTCTTTATCATTATAAAATAAAAATGGGTAGGATATGAATAACCTTCAGTTGTTGTTAGTAGAAGATGAGGTGATTATTGCAGAGAATATTCGTCAGAGTCTGGTGGATCTTGGATATGAGTGTGTGACGGTATGTAATACTTTTGATGATGCAATAGAAGTCATTGAGAAAGGCGAAATCGATCTTGCAATTATGGATATCAATCTGGATGATGCCGAAGGAAGGACAGGGCTTGATCTTGCCTCTAGATTGAAGAAAGTAAAACCTACACCTTTTATTTTCATAACGGCATATTGTGATAAGGAAACCGTCGAGAGTGCTTCTAAGCTGGGACCGTCCGCTTATCTGGTCAAGCCGGTCAATGACAAGACCATCTTTAGTACAATTCAGATTGCTATGCAGAACTTCAACTCCAACCAGACTCCGGTCCATTCAGATTCACCAGAGTCGCCGGCACAGTATTTCTTTACCAAGATTGGAAACAAGACTTTTAAAATATTTTGGTCGGAAGTGTACCTGATAAGGGCCATTAAAAATTATGTGGAGATAAAAGCTTTTGGATATACTCAGACTTTTTAATAAGGACCTCTTTGACCAATTGCCTTGAATCCATCCTTCCTGACAATCAAAAAAATTATTTTGTTAGGATAAATCGCGCGGAAGCAATCCGGTCAGAGATAGTCAGATCTTACGACAATCAAAAAATTTATACCAATTATGGTGAATTTAAACTTAGCTCAGACCATGTCATTGAGTTGCAAGGTAAGATGAGAAATATCAATTGAATTGGCTATTTTCTGACATTGTTTTTGATAGAAAGGTTTTGGAAGATGGGGCGTTTGTTTGGCAATAAGGCCAATTCGTGGTTTTATTTTAAGAATAGTGGACATCGATATCATTATTTTTTGTCTGGCAGAAGAATTTTTATACTAAATTTGGGAAATTAAATCAAATGGCGAATGGCGGATAATATTTATGATGCGATAGTGATCGGCTCTGGAATAGCTGGCGGATGGGCAGCTAAGGAGCTGGCCGAGAAAGTANNCAAAGTGTTGATGCTTGAAAGAGGGCGTAACATTGANGACATCAAGGACTATGTCAATGCGAACAAGGATCCCTGGGTGTTTGAGCATCGTGGCGAGCGCACCAGGGAGATGATCAATACACATCCGGTGCTTAAGCGTGATTACCCGTTGAATGAAAAAGTTCTGGATATGTGGGTCAATGACCTCGAAAGCCCATATATTGAGGATAAACGTTTTGATTGGTATCGTGGATATCATCTGGGCGGCCGTTCTCTGTTGTGGGGACGACAAAGTTATCGCTGGAATAAATGGGATTTTGAGGCGAATGGCAAGGAAGGCATTGCTGTCGACTGGCCGATCCGGTATGAAGATCTCGCGCCATGGTATAGTTATGTGGAGCGTTTTGCAGGTATTCAAGGCTCTTATGAAGCACTGGAAGTATTGCCGGATAGTGAATTCCTGCCCGCCATGGAGATGAATATCGTGGAGAAGGATCTTGCCCGCAATCTCAAAGAAAAGTATAAGNNTACACGGCATATGTTTATTGGGCGGAGTGCCAACATCACCAAGCCTATGCCTGAACAGAACCGGGTCAATTGTCAGTATCGCAATAAATGTTGGCTGGGCTGTCCATATGGAGCATATTTCTCTCAATCCTCCACACTACCTGCAGCAAAAGCTACCGGTAATCTCAGTTTGGAGGTAAATAAAATCGTTACCAGGCTGCTTTATGACAAAGACAGCAAAAAGGCAACCGGGGTCGAGACGCTCGATGCGATCAATAATCAGACTTATGAATATAAGGCTAAAATAATCTTTGTGTGTGCCTCAGCCTTCAATTCTACATGGATCCTGATGAATACCGCAACGGATATTTGGCCGGATGGTCTGGGCAGTAGTAGCGGCGAATTGGGGCATAATGTCATGGACCATCATTTCAGAGTCGGAGCAGGCGGCTCTGTTGAAGGATATGAAGAATATATTGAATATGGACGTCGTTCAACCGGCATCTATATTCCCAGATTTCAAAACATTTATGGAGATAAGCGCAATTATCTCCGTGGATATGGATATCAGGGAGGTGCTGGTCGCGGTCGTGGTGTACCCGTGGCTGAGATGTTGGGCGCTGAGTTCAAGGACGCACAATTCAAGCCTGGCAAATGGTATATGGGCATCACCGCTTTTGGAGAAATGTTGCCATACCATGAAAATACCATTAAACTGGATAAGGAGAAAAAAGATAAATGGGGCCTTCCGGTGCTTAGAATGGATGTCGAATTAAAAGAAAACGAGCTTAATATGCGGAAGGATATGATGGCTGAAGGAAAAGCCATGCTGGAAGCTATGGGCGTCAAGGACGCCTATGAATATGATTGGGGTTATGCTCCCGGCATGGGTATCCATGAGATGGGAACTGCCCGCATGGGGAGGGATCCAAAGACTTCTGTACTTAATGGTAACAACCAGGTTTGGGATGCACCCAATGTTTTTGTAACCGATGGGGCTTGTATGACCTCAGCTTCATGCGTCAATCCTTCATTAACCTACATGGCAATGACAGCACGGGCTGCTGATTTTGCAGTAAAGGAATTAAAGAAAATGAATTTATAGGACAAGGCTATGGAAAGACGAGAAATGTTGAAATTGATAGCGCTATATACAGGTGCTGCCATGATAGGCGGTGAATTCCTTTTGGCGGGCTGTAAAGCGCCAACCGGAGAGGATATCACCTTTTCTGATAAGGTCAAGTCGTTGCTCAACGAGGTAGGCGAGACTATCCTTCCTCGTACGGATACTCCCGGTGCCAAAGATGCTGATGTGGCAAAAGTCATGGAAGTAGTGGTACGTGATTGTTATTGGCCGGAACACCAGAAAGTGTTTGTGGAAGGCATCAGGCAAATTGATGAAGAAGCCAAAGGCAGATTCGGTAAGACATTCATGGAGATAAGCNNCCTGAACAACGGAAGGAATTGCTTATTGCCCTTGAAGAGGAAGCTAAGAAGTTCAATGAAAAGGTGGAGGAANAAGATAAGCCTGTTCGGGAGAAGATGGATAAGGAAAGCAAAGGGTATGACTTTATCGCTTCTCCACGACATTATTATACGATGATGAAGCAACTGACCATGCTGGCTTATTTTAGCTCGAAAGAATGCCTCACCGAAGCCTTCGAATATATTCCTGTTCCGGGTCGTTATGACGGAGCTTATAAGATAAAACCCGGCGATAAACTATTTAGCGGCTGATGTTTTTCATGATTTAATGTTTACGTCAGTAATGTTTATTTTATTTGATATGTAAGTATCTCATCGTCAGTACTCTACTAATGTTTTAGCCGTAGGTCTTTACTTTGTCTTCGCGAGGATGTTGAATGCTGTCAACCGGAATCATTGCCTCCCATTTTGAACAGGTTTGAATCCACATTTGTTTATCAGTATGCCGGCACGGGGTCATGATTTTTAGAAAATATTGATGAACGTCTTGAAAATGACAAATCAATTTATTATGTTTGGCGCTTATATGTAATAATGGTATAAGATTTGCTTCAGGATTCAAATATCAATGCAATATTTTTAATTATTAATTCAGTAAGAAATAGGATAATATTCGGTTGCCTGATTTTAAGTAAGCTTAAATGAAAGACAAAAATCAATGGATTGAGGTTGTTGCCTTTGCTTTGCCTCTGCTCATAGCAAGCAGTTTGTTCTTTAGTTGCAAGCAAGACAAATTAGTAAACGATTGGACCAGGATGAATCTTTCCGGATATGTCATGACCATTAAGGAGCATTCATTCAAGGCGATCGACACCCTNGGGGAAATTGTTCAGGGAGAGCGTATGAGTCCCAGCTGGAGACGTGATTCTTATATTGTATTTAATCGAGCGGGGAACAAAGTGGAAGAAAACTTTTACAGAAACGATGGAAAAATGTGGTCCAAAAGCGTGTTCTCGTATGACAAGAACAGAAAAAAATAGAAGAGGTAGTGTATAGGGCTGACCGCGCTTTATGGTATACCAAGATTACCAGATTTGACAGTGCCGGACATATTGTGGAAGAGGAAATGTTCAAGCCCGATAATTCATTAGGGGTCAGAATGACCTTTGTATATGACGGATCGGGGAATAAGATCGAGGAGTGGAAATATACGGACAACGGAAAATTGAGTATCAGATCCGTTTTTAAGTATGACAAGAACAGGAATAAGATTGAAGAAATCATGTATAATTCCGAAGGTGGACAGATCGTGAGATGGGTCTCAAAATATGATGCCAAGGGTCGGCAGATAGAGGAAGATTACTACAATGCTAAGAATCAGCTGGAAGCGAGGGAAACTTATCAGTATCAATTTGACTCTAAGGGTAATTGGATTCAACAGATTATTTTTGAAGATGACTCGCCCAAATATGTCATCCGCAGGGAGCTTATTTATTATTAACCCAATAAGCTATTTATTTTTGTTTTAGGTTATACCAAGATGATTTATATAATAGTCCATAAATTTTGGTATAATGCCGAGGTTACAGTCGTATAGACCAATGAAATTGGGCTATAACGAATGTACCTTCGGTATTACTGCGCCATTCATTGACAGGCGCNNTCCATTTTGTAGCAAATTCACGAATGATTGGATCATCGGAAGCTGATAGCCTGTTCAAAAGTTTCCTGTCCTCCTTTAATCTCTTCTTTTCAATCTTTCGGTATTTCTTATCGAAACTTTTGTTGGACAGTGCCTTCAACTCATCGTATTTGATCTCATTTTCAGCGCCGATTTTTCTGGGTAATGATATATTGTTTGACTTTGAAATGGATTTGATTTCTTTCAGGAAAAACGTTTCATTTTCCATTGCATGGCTCGCATAAGTCGTATAATATTCCGAACCTGCTTNTTNTTGTGCCAGTTTGGAGCAACTTATTCCCATAAGCCTTGAATCAGCTAATGCCACCATGGTATTGGCCATTTCCTTATCCAGTATCCCTTTGTTTGCCTTTCGCTCATTTCTTCGTTCTACACGTTTTTGCGATCTGTTGGGTTCAATGGTTTTGCAGCTTATAACAGCAATCAATGACAGGTATAGGAGTAAATGCTTCACTTTACAATGGTTTGTATAATAAACCCCGAAAGTGTTCAATTATTGTTTCTTATCCTTGAAAATTGTAAGAATGGAAACAAATCAATCAGGAGTATTCAAAACATTGTAACACTTATTGCCGGGTATAAATACCTTGATAGCTGTGTGTCCTTACACTCGAGGTGGATCTGTCTGTCCGGAAATGACTTCTTTGTTTTTGACAAATTGTGTTACAGGAATTTCGACGACGACAATGGTACCCGTTCNCGGCCCGGAATCAAAAGTTACTTTGCCCTTAAGATATTGAGTTCGGTACTCGACATNTTTCAGTCCCATACCTGAATATTCAGTGGAGTTGTATTCAAATCCTTTGCCGTCATCCTCGACTGTTATCATCATCAGATCCTCCAGATAGTTGATTTGTACAATGATTTCCTGCGCTTCCGCGTGTTTTATACTGTTATTGATCAATTCCTGGATGATACGATACACGAAGAGATCAAGATCTTTATCACTGACCCGGTTGAAGCCGAATGATTGATAGATGACAGTGGGTCCCCCTTCGAAGGTATATTTATCGACCAATTCCTCCAAGGCGGTATGCAGACCGTATTTGGATAAGGTGATCGGCATCATGTCTCTGGAAATCTTTCGCACTTCCTCACATGCTTCATCGATCATTTCCTTTGCACTTTTCATTGCCGGGCTATCTATACTCCCATTCTTATTGGCATCCGCACTCATTTGCAATTTTATGGTACTCAACATAGCTCCAAGACTATCATGGAGGTCCTTTCCTATTCTGTTGCGTTCGGCTTCCTGTCCAATGAGCATGGATTCCATGGCCTTGATTTGGCCTTCCTGCTCTATTTGTTTGAGTTGCTTGTCCTGTAATTCAGACTTTTGACGGGCAATGATTTGATTGGATTTTAGCCTGCTGGTATATCCTCTGTATATCAGGTAGATAGCCAGGATTGTGGCCAGGAAGGCAAAAATCAGGATATAGATCATAATTCTTTGCTGGCGGGAGTTGATGGTTTTAAGCTCGTTTTCATTTTCAAGCTGTTTGATCATCTGGTCCTTGTTTTCTGAATCGAACCGTTGGGCAATTTCCTGACTTGACTTGACGATTTCGGTATTCTTGATTTTATCCACGACGGAATAATATTTCTCCAGTGTAGGTAACAGCATTTCCTTCTTACCCAGCTCAATGTAGGTTTGAGAAAGAATTTTGTATAATTCCGGCAATGCCTGAAGACTGCCAGTCTCTACCATCATGGAGTCGGCTATATGTAGATAGGTTTCAGCCTTTTGAAAATTATCGGATTTGAAATTGATGCGCCCCAGTTGAAAAAGCGTTTGAGCGAGAAGATTCCTGTCGCCATACCTCTTTGCGACCCTTTCATTATGATTGGCCAGGCTTAGCGCACGGTCAAGATTGCCTGTCTTGATGTCATTTTGAATGATAAGCAGTTTGTTTTCGAGAATTAGGTGCGTATCCCTGAGGATATTATTATTGATTTCAAGTGTGGCAATAAAACATTGCCTGGCATTGATATCATCATTGATCTTACTATAAGCCAGCCCCAGTTGATTCATCGCCTTGACATAAGGGAGATACATCTTCTTTCTCTTGTAATAATCCGTTACCTCCCTGAAATATTCGATTGCAAATTTGTAGTTGAATACATTATAATTCAGAGATCCTAGTTTTGCCAGAATTTCATAGTACATTATATCATTTCCGGCCTGATTATAATGAATGGAGCTCTTCTGATAATAACTTATGGCACTGTCCTGGCGCGACTGCCCTTCATAATATTCAGCGAGCTTTTGGTAGAATGATGCTTTCTGCTCATCACTTCCCGATTTCTTGATGGAATTTAATCCTGTGATGAGTGAATTTTTCAACGAATCCGTCAAAAGTAAATTTTCATGATTACCCCATGAGGGATAGTAGGTCACCGAAACAATCATCAATACCGGCAACAACGAGAGAAGCTTGTTTTTATAAGAATAATATTACAGCCCAATTCCGCCATATCGTCCCATCACTGATTAAACCAATCCATGTTCAAGAGCCACTCTGACCAGTCCTGCACTATTGCGGACTCCCAGTTTGGACATTAGATTGCTGCGATGCGTCTCCACGGTATGCAGTGAGATGAACAACATATTAGCGATCTCTTGAGCGGTATATTCTTTGATGATCAGGCCGAGGATCTCTTTTTCCCGTTTTGAAATCTTAACCTGCATGATATCCATATTTGTACCTTGTTGTTTTTTGGCAAAACTATTCATCATGGTCTGAGTAACGGATTGACTGTAAAAGGAATTGCCGGCATATACGGATTGAATGGCATTCAGTAATTCTTCGTGGTCGGTGTTTTTGAGGACATAACCCGATGCTCCTTCCTTGAGTACTTCCCTGATGTATTCGGCGTTGTTGTACATGCTCAGGATCAGTATCTTGATGTTCGGGTATTNTTTACTGATCATTCGGGTAAGTTCCAGCCCGTTAATGTTGGGAAGATTGATGTCCAGGAGGATGATGTCCAGTCCTGATGTATTCTCAATGGCTGCCATGACTTCCTTTCCATCAAATATAGTCCCTGCAATATGAATTTCAGGAGAATTGGCAAAAATTGCCTGTACTCCCTCTACAAACATTTTATGGTCATCAACCACGAGAACCTGGATTTTTGGTTTTGACATAGATCAAATCAACTATTTGAGTATAATATTGGACAGGGAAAGGCCTAAATAAGTGCCAAATTACGTCAAATTTTTGATTCTCATATATTAATTCGCTTAATTTATTATACTTTCGCACTTTGATAAATATTTTTAATGAGTAATATAGTAGCCATAGTAGGCCGTCCGAATGTAGGTAAATCAACGCTGTTCAATCGTCTGATCGGTAAGAAACAAGCCATCATTGATGACGTGAGTGGTGTTACACGCGACAGGCAATATGGGGAGGCAGTCTGGAATGGTAAGTCATTTATAGTAGTAGATACCGGAGGCTTTGTTCAGGGTTCGGATGATGTGTTTGAAAGTGCGATCCGTGATCAGGTAAGAATTGCGGTTGCTGAGGCTTCGGCAATCATATTCATCGTGGATGTGGAGACCGGTGAAACTGACCTGGATGAAAAAGTCGCCAACATGTTGAGGCAATCCGGAAAAAATGTTATCCTGGTGGTCAATAAGGTGGATAATTCCAATCGTTACATCGAAGCGCAGGAATTCTGGGGGATGGGATTTAAGCATGTCCACTTTATTAGTTCAATGACTGGGAGTGGAACCGGTGAATTACTGGACGAACTGATTCCCATGATTGGGGAGGCGGAGCAATTGGATACGGATCTGCCTAAAATAGCCATCATCGGTCAGCCCAATGTCGGAAAGTCAAGCTACACCAATGTCTTGCTAGGCGAAGAGCGCAACATCGTAACGGAGATTGCAGGTACGACGAGGGACTCTATTCACACAAGATACAATCTATTTAATAAGGATTTTTACATCATAGATACGGCCGGAATTCGAAAAAAGCAACGTGTCAATGAAGATCTTGAATTTTATTCCGTGATGCGCTCTATCCGTGCTATTGAAGAAGCTGATGTCTGCGCCTTACTCGTCGATGCTCAGACTGGCATCGAGGCTCAAGATATGAGTATTTTTCGTCTTGTTCAAAAAAGGAACAAAGGCATCGCCATCTTTGTCAACAAATGGGATCTTGTAGAAAAGGAAACCAACACTGCACGCGATTTTGAGAAGGCCATCAAGGCTAAATTGGCTCCATTCAACGATGCGCCCGTAGTATTCATTTCAGCTTTGGANAAAACAAGGATTTTCAAATCAATTGAAGTTTTGCTTCGCGTATTTGATAATAAAATTAAGAAGATTGCCACTTCAAAGCTTAATGAAATCATGCTACCCATCATAGAGCAGACGCCACCNCCTGCATATCGTGGCAAGATGATCAAAATAAAGTACATCACCCAACTGTCTGCAAGTCATCCGGTATTCGGATTTTTCTGCAATCATCCCGACCATATCAAGGAAAGCTATAAGCTATTTCTGGAGAATCAGATTAGGAAGCATTTTGATTTTACAGGTGTAAAAATAAGCATTGTCTTTAAGGAAAAATAAGCTGTATGCCCATTAGTACTGTAGATATTGAAGGAATTCTCATTTTTACTCCCAGAATTTTTACGGATGACCGGGGGTATTTTTATGAGAGTTTTCGGGCAGACCAGTATGCAGATTTTGGCATCATCAAGCCATTTGTACAAGAGAATCAGGCTTATTCGACCAGAGGCGCTCTCAGAGGATTGCATTACCAGACAGGCGAAATGGCACAAGCCAAACTAGTCAGGGTCATTGTGGGCGAAGTACTTGATGTGGCGGTGGATCTTAGGCCGACTTCCAAGACTTACGGGAAGGTTTATTCCATTATTTTGAGTGGTGATAACCACAAACAAATGTATGTACCACGCGGATTTGCCCATGGATATCTTGTTTTATCGGATGAAGCGATATTTACCTATAAGTGTGACAATTATTACAGCAAACAACATGAGGGCGGCATCCGTTATGATGATCCACTCCTCAATATAGATTGGCAAATGGAAGATGCTGAATTGATACTAAGCGAAAAGGATCTTGAATTACCCTATTTTGGAAACCATATGCCCGCAATATGAATAACATAAAAGCAATCAATCTTTAACTATGGCCACCATTGGCATAACCGGTGCAGCCGGTCAGTTGGGACAGGAATTCGCATTCCTTTCGCAATATTTCCCTAGACAGGAATTTGTATTCTTCGATTCCGAAGAACTTGATATAACAGATGTTGACCAATTGCAGGATGAATTGGAAGATTATGATATAGACTTTCTGATCAATTGTGCTGCCTATACCAAGGTGGATCAGGCCGAACAGGAAATCGAAAAGGCCTATAAAATCAACCGGGATGGTGTGAGCTATCTCGCTGATTATTGTGAAGANAANAACATCACGCTGATACATTTTTCTTCGGATTATGTCTATCACAACGGGTTGGATCGCCCATTACGGGAGGATGATGCAACTGAGCCGAAAGGTGTATATGCTGCCTCTAAACTAGCCGGCGAACAAGAGGTATTCAAGCGTTGTCCGAATAGCCTGGTTTTCAGGACCTCATGGATATACTCGTCTTTTGGAACCAATTTTGTTAAAAATATCCTCAATGCATCTTCCTCCAAGAGTGAATTCAATCTTGTTTTTGATCAGATTGGCTGTCCTACCTATGCCAGGGATCTTGCGGACAGGGTGCTTAAAATAGTTGAAGGTCTTGCAGTGGGCGAATATGACATCCGCGACTGCGCAGGCATTTACAATATAACCAATTCGGGTGTCACTTCATGGTATGACTTGACAAAACAAGTGTTTAATCTATCCGGCAAGCAATGCTCGGTCAGTCCGATCTTGTCCTCCGATTATCCAAGTGCAGTCACCAGGCCACCTTATTCGGTACTTGATCAAAGTAAGCTGAAAGCCAGTTTCGGGATTGTCATGCCTTACTGGATGGATAGCCTTGCCAAATGTCTGAAGGCGTTAAATGATTTTTAAATGATAGTAGTTTGTTTTGGGCCGGGGCCTGTATTCAAGGGAGGTATAGCCAATTACAACACATCATTGGCAAAGGCTTTTGATAAGCGGACGGATTGTGAGGTACACATCGTATCCTGGACACAGCAGTATCCGGCCATCATCCCGCGTGACTTTATCGACAAGGCAAGCAGGGTGGATCAACTGGCCGGAACAGGCATCAGTGTACACTACCTGACCAATTACAACAATCCTTTCACCTGGACACAAACGGTTGAAAAGATCAGGTCATTGAAACCGGACCTTGTTATTTTTCAATGGGCGATAGCGATTCAGGGCTTGCCAATTTCCTTTATTGCAAAACGACTTGAGAAGAGCGGTATAAAGACAGTTTTTGACCTGCACTTTGTCATTCAGAAAGAAAACAGCTCCATTGATCGGATATTCACTAAATGGCGACTCTCGCGAAGCAAGCGATTTGTGACACATGCACGAAAGACCTTTGATGAACTAAAACAATTATTTCCGGACAAAAATTTCACATTTATTGACAGGGGTGACTCCATAGATGATGCAATATTGTCAAATGGAACCGAATCGCTGGTGATCAACCTTTATCACCCTGTATATGATATGTTTACCCGACGAAGTGATTTTGATGTCGATGCATTCAAGGCTGAAAGANNCCGGTTGCGAAAACATGTCTTNTTGTTTTTTGGATTTATCAGGAAGTATAAAGGGCTGCACAACGTAATACCGGCTTTCAGGATTTTAGCAGATCGGAGAGATGATGTCTCACTGATCATCTGTGGTGAATCTTTCTGGAAGACACTGGATAAAAGCAGGATGTCAACCAAAGTCAAGTCCGCATTGTTTGGCCTGGCCAANAAGATATTTCTCAGGAAATCGGATGATGAAAGCGACTATAACCCGCTTGCTCTGGTAGACGAACTTAATTTAAAAGACCGCGTGGTAATGTTCAACTCTTTTGCNCCCAACGAGGAGGTGCATAGATATTTCCAGGTCAGTGACGCTGTATTGTTGTTTTATGAATATGCAACGCCATCGGGCGTTGAGTCCATTGGCTACAACTTCAATATGCCGATTCTGGCCACTGCGGTTGGTCATTTTCCGGAGACTGTAGTTGACGGTTATAATGGATATCTCGTGCAGCCTGATAATATTGAAGATATGGCAGCTACTATGGAAAAATTCCTTGAACACCCGATCGACCGTGAAAATGTGGCTGCCACCAGCAAAGATATGAGTTGGGATAATTATGCAGCGAGGATTGCAAGATTAGGCTGAGCGAACAATTTGTCGTTCATTTACTACCTGATTAAGGCAGGTACTTTGAAAATACAGACTTACGGGAAATAACATTTTTCTGATAACTGAAGTTATTAATACTTTGGATTTTGAATGGGTGCAATGGAAGATTTATATACCGATCACTATTTTATGAAGATGGCTCTTAAGGAAGCCCAGAAGGCCTATGAGGCCAATGAAGTACCTATTGGAGCTGTCATTGTGGCACGCAATCAGGTGATTGCCCGGGCATATAATCAGGTACAGATGCTCAATGACGTCACAGCGCATGCCGAGATCCTTGCCATCACTGCTGCGGAGCAGGCTTATGGCTCAAAATACCTTAACGACTGTACACTCTATGTCACTGTCGAACCCTGTCCTATGTGTGCAGGAGCGATTAAATGGTCACAATTAGACAGGTTGGTCTATGGTACGGATGACGAAAAATATGGATTTATGAAATTCGGGAAGTCTATTCTCCATCCGGCTACTAAAGTTGCATATGGTGTCTGCAGGGAAGAAGCCATGGAATTGATGCAGCAATTTTTCGCTGAACGCCGTAAGCACAAATAGTTAAAATTGATTTAAAGCATGGTTAAACAATGTTAAAAAACGCCTTTTGACCTTTGTCCAGGCGTTATCTTTTGACAGTAAAAGGTAAAAATGATATTGTGATTATGATAAGAATAGAAAGGTACATAGGTAGTGTGATTATTGGGCTGGTCTTTTCGATACTTTTATTTGGAGTTTTCGTAGTGGGTATGTCTTCCTGTGGTACATCAGGCGCACGATTAAGGCCTTTTACCGAGCGATTTTACAAAGACTCGGGACTCACTTATGATCAGTTGAAGCATGTCCAGTTTTACATTGATCGGGATATCATTCTGTACAGGATGATTGGTAGCAATCAAAGCACGGTTGATCAAGGCAGGATTGCCACCCGTGGTGGTCGGAAAGTGGAGGAAATAGTAATAAGGAGCGGTACACCGGGGACACTTGTATTCATGCCCAAGGAGAACAGACTTGGCATTTCCTTCGATGCGGACAATGCCGGTAATTATCTGATGTTCGGTCCTAATCCCAAGAATAACAATCGCTATTGTCTGCTTGCCATTGAGTGGGATAGGGATGAAGGAATGGTGTCGTACGGGCCGAATCATTGGAAAACTCCGGCTTCGAGTGCCTTTGCCACTTTGATGGTCAATCACCGGAACATGAAGAAAACGAAATACTCCTCACANGTTCCTGAAGGTAGGGTGGTACATTAAAGTATTCAACACTATATTCTTCCTATTGATTGAAAGAATCCGCATAGTCATCAATATAGTCTGCTCTTGCATCCAGCCAGCTTAAAGCACGTTGGAGGTCCGAAGCTAAGACACCTGTAGAACCCCTTAATCCCCAAAGATTGTGATCTTCCTTATAGGACTCGTTGATTAGCAGGGAATAATCGGACACAAATTTTCTGAGGGACTGGTATTTGTGCTGCCTGAACCATTTCCACCTGTGAAGGAATAGTTNTTGGATCTTGGGATCCTGCATGATTCGCCCAAAGAATTTAGTTCCTGGGTTGTTTCCATTTTCATATATCAATGGAGAGGTAGCATAAGCCGGATCGTAATGGATTCCTGTAATATCATTGTACCCCATTGCCCAGTCAAAATCCCAGATAACGCCCATTTTGTATTTGCCATTGGATTTTTTGTTCATGTATGTACTCTTGGGGTGGTTGATCTCGAAATTGGCAGAAAGCTGGTACACAATCATATAATCAACAAAAGCCGTGTCATGGAACAAATCCAGATAATTGTTGTTTGGAAAGTCCGTTGCATAGATCAGTTTTTCAAGCGCTTCGAAATCGCCCTTGATTTCGGTCAGCTTTTCTTCCGTCATATCCTCTTCTTCGGGATACTTAACCATGACGGGAAGTTTGAATTTGCCCGAAATGAATTTCCATTTTTCATCATAATACGAATCCAGCTCGAGTAAGGTTCCGTCCTCTCCGATATCAATGCGGCCCTTGCCGACCTCCAGACTTTCGGTCAGTATGTACAGACCGCGATATTGGCCATTGATGGTGACATCGACAGGAAAAATATGATTGGAATATGGAAGTTTCAAAAGGTAGGCAGTACCAAATGGAATGGAGTTGTATAACATGGAACCGTCCATATATTCAGCCAGCAGGACCCACTTTTTATAAGCGGGAAGGCCGAAAATGGATTGAGCGTTGTCAAATTTTATTTTATAGGGCTTCTTCGGGAGCGACCAACTGTAATTGCCTCTTCCGGCGACTTTGCCACTTACCTGAATATCCTTGAATCCACCTTTGCTGTCGATGAATATTTGCGCTGCTTTGTAATCTTTGGAATCTATTTCTGAACTGTCACCAATTTTAATATGAATATGTGGTATCTTTATGTCTATATCGCGGGTCGGTTCCTGTACTACCTGTGTTTCCTTACTACATGACAAAAGTAAGAGCGAAGGAATGATCAAAAAAATATAACCGATTTGTTTCAAAGACTTAAACTTAAGCGCCATCTTAATAATATAGAATGTGTTTGACTTGAGCTGAGCTTTTATGTTATCTGTCAACTTAGCCCGTTATTACCCCTCAAATGTAAGAAATAACTATCTTTTCAGGTAATATAATAGTCCGGGTTGATGGCGGCTTGGGTAAATAAATCATTTAGATGAATATAATTGTACCTGGCATCACGGGCATTCGCCTAATCCTCTCGTCATGGTTGTCCGGTTAGACGTAATGGTTTGGGAGGTTGTCAGTCCTGCCCAATGATTGAGCGTGTACGAAAAGTTGTACGATTGGACAAGAAATTTATCATAGGATTTATGGACACAGAAAAGATCATACCTGCTGTAAATTTGTCGGTAATTCAATTGTGAATGTTCTCTTGACCTATTATAGCGCTCCTGTCTTGATGATCCAACATGGAAATATCATCGCCTGTCCTCTTGTACAAATCCCTATAGTTGTTCAATTCCTTCGAGCATAGGGACGAAGTAAGCACTCACCTTTTCCTCAAGCGTATAGGTATTGTGTGATGTTTTGGTTAGCAACATCATTTTTTGATTCTTGTGATTTCCTTTTGGCAATACCATCACACCACCAATGACCAATTGATCTATCAAATCATAGGGCAACTCTCCCGGAGCTGCCGTTACAATGATTTTGTCAAAGGGAGCATGGTATGGCAGCCCCTTGAATCCATCGTTGAGAAAACATTTAATATGGGAGTATCCTATTTGTTCCAGTTTGCTCATTGTCTTACGATAAAGGCCTTCCTGCCGTTCGATTGTATATACACNGGCACCCATTTCTGCCAGAATGCAGGCCTGAAAGCCGGATCCGGTTCCGATTTCAAGGATTTTCTGCCTTTTCTGAACATTGAGCAATTGACTCTGAAGGGCTACCGTGTATGGTTGAGAAATGGTCTGGCGATATCCGATAGGGACAGGCCGGTCCTGGTACGCCAGTTCTTCAAAAGCTTTGTCCAGAAAGAAATGTCNTGNGACCTTGTCGAAGGCGGTTAGGACGGTATCGCTGGTTATGCCTTTACTTCTGGNCTCCTGCAGCAATTTTTNTCTGAGGCCTTTATGCCTGTAATCGTCGATAAGTGTAGTTTTCGAATACATATTAACGCAAAGTTACATATGTAATGAAAAAAGCTAACTTATTGTAAAATAAATTAGCTTTTTTGAAATAAAGGTATTGACTTAGATCGCCAGGGCCTCTTTCTCGGTCAGATTGCGACGGATGTTGATCAGGGCATAACGCATCCTGCCTAAAGCGGTATTGATGCTTACCCTTGTCACCTGGCTTATTTCCTTGAAACTCATGTCTGCGTAATGGCGCAGGATGATGACTTCTCTTTGCTCCGGAGGCAGATCGTCAATAAGCTTGCGGAGTCTTTCATGACTTTGACTCTTGATGATGGCCTGTTCATGGCTATCTTCAGCTACCGACAAAACATCGAATATATCGAAATTTTCGGTTGAGTTGAAGATAGAGCGTCTTTNTGATCTTCTGAAATTATCCACACAAAGGTTGTAAGCGATGCGAACGGCCCATTGTACAAATTTACCTTCATGATTATATTTCCCTCTACGCAAGGTATCAATAATCTTTATGAAGACTTCCTGAAAGATATCTTCGGCCTGATGCTCATCTTTGACAAACATGTAGATAGTAGTATAAATCTTGCTCTTGTGCCTGTGAAGCAATTCTTCAAATGCACGCTCATTTCCGTTGAGATACAGTTGGATTAGTTCCTGATCGCAGATTGATTGTAATTGCATAATTTCTACTTTTTTACTTAGGATAATGGATTGTTGAAAAGTAAAAACTATGCGTATAGGCTGGTTAAATATTTTTAAACTAAAAATGTCTTTTGAATAATAATTTCAGTTCAAAGATATATTTTATTTTTTACTCATACTCTCCTTAACACAAATTTAACTTAAGATAAATTGCTTTGGATCTTCAGAAGTCAGTGTTTTACACAGGTTCTAAACATGGATTAAATGTGTTTTTTTATTTTTAAAGACAAACCGGTATCCTTTGCCCTTTCTTTAACATTTTGGTAAATCTTTCTTGTGTAGGAGGGAATTATTGGCTATGCATTTACACATTCCGGCTTAACGGTAACAAATTTCTCAGATACAGTGGTTTTGAAGGGTATGGCTTTGGGACTTTCTTGCCATTTTTATTTTCAATATCCCGGGGAGGAAAATTTTACCCTAAGCATACGTTGAGAACCATGTTGTCAGAACGAGCCTGGTAAATCATTTCCGGCGATTGTCAGTTGTGTATGTTCGAAAACAGGCATTTTGTGAGTCCATTCTTTCCGAAAATCTTTGTATTAAAGAAAGGCCTTAAAGCTCCTTTCGTAAAAATTGTCCGGTGATGCTCCTCTTATTTTCAGCTATTTCTTCAGGTGTTCCGGTTGCAACAATGGTGCCACCGCCTGAACCGCCATNCGGACCTACATCGATCACATGATCCGCACATTTGATGATGTCCATATTGTGTTCGATAATGAGGACTGTATTTCCCTTATCAACCAGAGCCTGAAGTACATTGAGGAGTTGTTGAATATCGCTGAAATGCAGTCCGGTGGTGGGTTCATCCAGTATATAGAGGGTATTGCCTGTATCTTNTTTGGAGAGTTCTTCAGCCAGTTTCACACGTTGGGCTTCACCACCACTTAGTGTCGTGCTTTGTTGGCCGAGGGCTATATAGCCCAATCCGACATCCTGAAGAGTCTTCAGTTTACGATGTATTTTTGGTATATTCTGGAAGAATTCGACTCCTTCATCAACTGTCATTTGAAGGACATCACCAATGGATTTGCCTTTATACAATACTTCCAGTGTCTCTTTGTTGTATCTTTTGCCATGGCAACTGTCGCATTCCACCATGACGTCGGGAAGAAAATTCATTTCTATGACCCTCATGCCTCCGCCTTCACATACCGGACATCTGCCACCGGCTACATTGAAAGAAAAGCGGCCGACCTTATAACCTCTGATCTTGGACTCGGGAAGGTTGGCGAAGATGCTTCGTATCTCGGAGAATACATTGATATAGGTGACCGGGTTGGAGCGTGGTGTCCGCCCTATTGGCGCCTGATCTATTTCTATCACTTTGTCCAGATGTTCCAGCCCTTCTATAGATTGGTAGGGTAGTGGTTTTGCTACGCTGTTGTAGAAATGTTTCCTCAGTATCGGATAGAGCGTTTCTGTGATGAGTGAGCTCTTGCCGCTGCCGGATACGCCCGTCACTAAGACTAATTTGCCCAAAGGTATCTCAAGGTCAATAGCCTTCAGATTGTGACCGGATGCTTCTTTCAGTATCAAGGAATGACCATTGCCTTTCCTTCTTTGTTCAGGGATTTTAATTTCCTGAACGCCGGAAAGGTATTGAGCCGTAGTGGTATCCAACTTGAGGAATTCTTCCGGCTTGCCAAAACCGGTGATATTACCGCCATGTATTCCGGCTCCCGGCCCAATGTCGATGATATAGTCAGAGGCCAGCATGATATCCTTGTCGTGTTCAACGACCAAGACGGTATTGCCAATTTCCACCAGTTCCTTCAACGCCTTTATCAACCTGTTGTTGTCTCGTTGATGCAATCCAATACTGGGTTCGTCCAGGATATAAAGCACTCCGGACAATTGGGTTCCAATCTGATTGGCTAAGCNGGNCCGCTGTGATTCTCCACCTGAAAGGGTCCNGGCGCTTCGGTTGAGTGTAAGGTAATCGAGTCCCACATGATTGAGAAAGTATACCCGCATGGAAATTTCCTTCAGGACATCCCGTGCTATACTCCTTTGACGGTCATTCAAAACAGAATCAACGTTGTCAAGCCAGATGGCGAGGTCTTTGAGTGACATCCGGTTGAGTTCGGCAATATTTTNTTCTCCGATCTTGTAATGGAGAGATTCTATCTTAAGTCGATCTCCATGACATTCCGGACAAAGCTCAAGCGACATATAATCTTCTGCCCATTGACGGATTCTCTCTGAATTTGATTCATGATAACAAACCTCAAGGATTCTTACCAGGCCTGATTCCTGGATGTCATAGGTGTACTCATTGTAGGCAAATGGTCTATCAAAACGTTCTGCATTTTTACTGTATTCACCATAGAGGATCTCGTTTATTGCCGCTTCTGGTATGTCTTTGATAGGAGTGGCGAATGTAAACCGATGCTTTTTGGCGATATCCCTAAGCTGGTTGTAATAATTGGTTTCTCTGGGAAGTCCGAAAGGAGAGATGCCTCCATCATTGATAGACAAATTTTTGTCCGGAATAACCTTATTAAGATCTACCTTAATCATTTCACCCAGGCCACTGCAATGTGGGCATGCTCCATAGGGTGAGTTGAAGGAGAAAGTATTGGGATTGGGTTCTTCATATGCCAGTTTGTTTTCAGGATCAGCGAGGTTTTTGCTAAACAGTCGGACGGATTCATTGTCAGTCCTCAGGACAAAGACTAAGCCATCGCTCATTTTTAAGGCTAACTGGATCGATGAGATAAGTCTTGAAAGATTGGAATCATTGACCGTCAATTTGTCTATGACGGTTTCAATATCGTGGATCTTGTATCGATCAACCTGCATGCCAAGCGTCAGAGAGGTTATTTCGCCGTCAATTCTGACTTTGGTGTAGCCTTGTTTCCTGACCTGATCGAACAGTTCCTTATAATGACCTTTCCTGCCCTTGACGATTGGCGCCAGGATCATAATAGAATGGTCTTTCATTTCTTGCCGGATTGCGTCGATGATTTCCTCTTCGGAAAATTTGACCATTTTCTTGCCACTGATGTAAGAGTAGGCTTCCGAGGCTCGCGCATAAAGAAGCCTGAGCAGGTCATATACTTCCGTTACTGTCCCAAGTGTAGAGCGCGGGTTCCAGCCGGTGGTCTTCTGTTCTATGGAGATGACGGGTGACAAGCCGTTGATCTTTTCGACAGCGGGCCTTTCCAGGCCTCCGATCATCATCCTTGTATAATTGTCAAAAGTTTCAATATAACGTCGCTGTCCCTCAGCAAATATCGTGTCGAAGGCAAGACTTGACTTTCCACTTCCGCTGATACCGGTGATGACCACCAGCTTGTCTCTGGGGATGGAAACATCTATATGCTTGAGATTATGCTCGTAAGCATCGATTACTTCAATGGACTGTGACATATGGCCAGGGTGAAGGTTTTCTGATTTAATTAATTTCTGAGGCATTAACAGCTTACCTCCCTTATTGGTTTAAAATTAGCCTCTTGACTCGAAAAAAGTAATGATTCGATCCGCCAATTCAATCCCAATTTTTGCCTGAGCCTCCTTGGTAGAACCACCGATGTGTGGTGTCACGGAAACCAATGGATGTTCTATTAGGTCTTTTCTTGGGTTTGGTTCATTTTCAAACACATCCAGGCCGGCTCCATGTATCTTACCGGAATTGAGACCATCGAGCAAAGCATTCTCATCGATTGCCCCGCCACGCGCNNTGTTAATGAGCATCGCACCATCCTTCATAGCGGCAATCTCTTCAATCCCTATGATTGGCTTTCCGTCAGAATAAGGAAGATGAAGAGTAATAAAATCACTGTGCCTGAGCAAGTAATCCTTTTNCAATAGTATGAATTTTGACGGCAAGGGTCAGGTTTTCGTTTCCAAAATATCAAAGTTAAGTACGGTTTCCTCAACAAAGGGATCATAAGGCAAAATACGCATATTGGCTCCCATGGCGAGCTTGGCTACTTCCTGTCCTATTCGTCCGAATCCAATAATGCCAAGTGTTTTGCCTGCAAGCTCACTCCCTTGGAATAAATCGATTTTAATGTCTTGAAATCTCCTTTTCGGATGATAGTTNNCCTTTTTCGCGTGGTGGATATGGCGTGACAGGGCATAAATATGTGCCATTGTCAATTCCGCAACAGACCGGGTGGATGCTCCCGGCGTATTGATCACGGCGATGCCCTTGCTCCTTGCATAGTCCACATCAATATTGTCCATACCTACACCCCCACGGGCGATTACCTTTAAATTGGGGCGCGCATCGATCAGTTCCTTGCGAACTTTTGTTGCGCTGCGTACGATGATGACATCATATTTCGGCAAAACCTTAGGCAAATCTTCCTGAGCTACCTTGTCGGTGTCAACAATATATTCTGCTTCCTCAAGAAGCATTTTGCCATCGGCATCGATACCGTCATTTGCGAGAATCCTGATCATGCTTTAAATTTTTGAGTTGCAAAGGTAAACATTTCTTTCATTACTAAGGTACCGGTTTGAATAGTTGTAAGTATCACAAATTGTCCTTTTCCTGTATTCATTGAAAAATGAGGGCAATAACGAATGGTGTGGTTGCAAAAACAGGAGATAACGAATTGAAACAATAATGACTGTTGTCAAATAACGTCGTATAGGGTCATAGAGTACAGATATTTCTTCGCCCTTCAAAGACTATTATTTCCCTGTATAGGGATCTGATTACATTGATGTATTGTTATGTAACTATAATAAGTTTTATACGAAGCATATATAATGATATATATTTTTTCGATAGGTCTGACACTTTCATTTTTCCGGCAATTAACGTACACAATCAGGTATCTTTGTATAATCTGTGAAGACTGGCATGTGGGTCAAGGTCAATAACTTCCTGGAAAATGACGGCTCATACAAGGTGCCGGATGTTGGAAAGTCAAACGTAAAAATAGAGTAGAAGATCTTAGGATTGCTGCCCCTTTCCCGATGGACTTAAAAATCTTGGAAAATTATCCCTAAAACTATTTTTTAATCGAAAAACTAATCGTACCTTTGCACTTCGAAAAAATCAGAGGCTTCGTAGCTTAATTGGATAGAGCATCTGACTACGGATCAGAAGGTTGCAGGTTCGAATCCTGCCGAGGTCACGAATTATTTAGATAGACAGCAAAATAGAACAAGACCATGTCAAAAGTTTGTCAACTTACAGGGAAAAGACCAATTACGGGAAATAATGTATCCCACTCCAACAGGAAGACCAGGAGGAGATTTCTGCCAAATCTTCAGAAGAAGAAGTTCTATATTCCTGAAGAGGATGTATGGATAACGCTGAAAGTTTCAACCAGTGCTATCCGCTCCATCAATAAAATGGGTATCACTTCATATCTTAAGAAACTGGGTAATACCGGTGACTCCATTAATATTTATTATTAATCCTCTGCAATCATCGAATAATGGCAAAGAAAGCAAAAGGCAACAGAATACAGATTATTTTGGAATGCACAGAGCGACAAGGCATCAGGCATGCCCGGAACTTCCCGCTATGTGACTCAAAAACAGGAAAAATACTCCTGACCGTATGGAATTGAAGAAATATAATCCCATACTAAAGAAAATGACTGTTCATAAAGAAATTAAATAATCATGGCTAAGAAAGTATCAAAAAACGCTAAGATTGCACAACGTGCTGCGAATGTAGGTTCAGGCCGTGATCACGTCAAGGTGATCAAGTCCATCAAGGACCCTGTTACCGGTGTATATTCTTACAAGGAGGCGATCGTTCACAAAGACAAGGTTAAAGACTTTTTCAATTAATTCTTTCTGACCTGTTTTGACAAAACATATCTGGCTTTTTCTATCCGTAGAAAAAGCCTTTTTGTATTTTAGCCGGATGAATTATCCTGTCTGGCTTCGGCTTTAAAAGCTGATTTTACCAATCCATTAATCCAATACAATGAGCTTTTTAACAAATTCTTTTCTAAAGACAAGGANAAAGACTTAGATAACAGCCTTTCTAAAACCAAAGAATCCTTNTTTACAAAGATAACCAAGGCAGTTGCCGGAAAGGACAAGGTCGATGAGGAAGTGCTTGATGAAGTTGAATCCATCCTGATCAGCTCAGACGTTGGCTTGGATACAACTGTCAAGATCATAGAAAGGTTGGAAGCGCGTGTCGCCCGCGATAAATACCTTAATAGCAGTGAATTGGATGAAATCCTGAAGCAAGAAATCATGCAGCTGCTTGCAGATAACAATACAGTGGAGCTGGAAGACTTTGACCTGCCGGATGTCAGGCCTTATGTGATCTTCGTTGTCGGCGTAAACGGTGTTGGCAAAACAACAACCATCGGCAAACTGGCTTATCAGTTCAAGCAGAAAGGTCATAAAGTGGTGCTTGGGGCAGGAGATACCTTCCGGGCGGCAGCAGTGGACCAGTTGAAGATTTGGGCAGACCGGGTGGGCTGTGATTTCTATTCAAAGGGAATGAATGCCGACCCGGCGGCAGTGGCTTATGAGGCAGTCGATTATGCGATCAAGAATCAGTGCGATGTGTGTATCATTGATACAGCAGGCCGCCTTCATACCAAAGTCAACCTAATGAATGAACTGGCTAAAATCAAAAAATCTGCCGGCAAACGAATGGATGGANNGCCGCATGACGTGCTGCTTGTGTTGGATGCAACAACCGGTCAGAATGCCATTGAACAGGCTACCCACTTTACACAGAGCAGCGATGTCACCGCTCTTGCATTAACCAAACTCGATGGCACTGCAAAGGGCGGTGTAGCCATCGGGATCTCGGACCAATTCAAGATTCCGATCCGCTATCTTGGAGTAGGAGAAGGTATTGATCAGCTTCAAGTTTTCAATAAAAGGGCATTTGTAGAATCCCTTTTCAAAAAGTAAGGCGGTTCCAATCGATTGCTCATTCGGTAAGGTTTTTTCTCTGACATATTCTTCCCAAGCCGGGTTTTTCCTGGTCAATTGCTTAAGGAACTTTGAGGTTGGTAAAGCTTTACGTATCTTTGTAAGTCAATCCAAAAATATTTCCGAATGAAAAGATATAATTATTGGCTTGTTGCAGCGTTCTGCTTGCTATTTGCCGGTTCATCCACAGCCCANAANAGAATGGCGTTGGTGGAGCATTTTACCAATAGTAAATGCCCGATCTGTAAAGCGAATAATCCCGGTTTCTATAGCCGTTTTGAGAAATACAGCAATGACGCTATCCATATCGCTTACCATCCATCAGTTCCATACAATAGTTGCATCTTTTATGTGGCCAACAAGGATGGAAACGGNCGACGACAATCCTTTTATGAAATCATCGGTACGCCAACAGCCTTTGTCAATGGCAGGAANGGCGCATCTTCGCTCCCCTCAGATGCCGATTATCTGAATGCTATCAACCAACCTGCAGAGTACGATATTACGATTACTTCTGCCGCACCGGGCAATGTCGAACTGAAGATTACGCCCCTCAAATCCTTGCCATCCGCGCAGTTGAGGCTATTTACCGCACTGATCGAAAACAAAGTGTTGTATGACGCCCCGAATGGGGAGACAGAACACCCGAACGTTTTCAGGAAATTTCTCGGAGATCAGAATCAGGGCATCGTGGTGAGTTTTCCCGAAGGAACCGCTGCCAATTCCTCAAAGTCAGTCTCTTTAGGAGCAATTGATTATTCCGGAGTGACCGATTGGTCGAAGTTTTCAATCATCGCCTTCATTAATCTCGATGGTCAGAAGGAGATCCTCCAGGCTGCTAAACAATCGGTGGGGGCATTGTCGGAAACAAATGTAGTTGAGCATATTCCGACCTGCATTTTTCCCAATCCATCCAGGGATGCAGTCCGGATAAGTTGGGCGGACACTGCACCACGAGACATTGAAATCAAAATATTTGACATGCAGGGCAATCTCCGATCGGTTATAAAACCGGATGCAGGAAGAAGTTTTATCGAAATAAATACCTCAGGTCATATACCNGGCGCTTATATTTACCAAATGATTGGCCCGGANAAAAAGTTATTATCAAACGGAAAATTTATTTTACAGTAACATGAAATTATTGGAAGGAAAAACAGCCATTATAACGGGTGGTTCCCGCGGTATCGGAGCAGCGATTGTCAGACTTTTTGCTGAGCATGGTGCGGAGATTGCATTTACCTATGCTTCATCTGCAGGCCCGTCCGAGGCATTGGTTGCTGAATTGTCTGCAAAGACCAAAATCAAGGCATATCAGTCGGATGCTGCATCAATGTCGGCTGCGGAACAACTTGTCAAGGATGTATTAGGTGATTTTGGAAAGATCGATGTCCTGGTCAATAATGCCGGAATAACCAAAGATGGCCTTTTACTCAGGATGTCAGAAGAGATGTGGGATGCTGTCATTGATACTAACCTTAAATCCGTGTTCAACCTGACCAAACACGCCATCCGGCCTATGTTGCGTACAGGTGGCAGTATCATCAATATGGCNTCTGTAGTAGGTGTGTTTGGCAATGCCGGACAGGCCAATTACTCCGCCTCAAAAGCCGGTATCATCGGTTTTACAAAGTCAGTTGCTAAGGAATTGGGCAGTAAGAATATCAGATGTAATGCCATTGCACCCGGTTATATAGCTACCGAAATGACGCAGGTGCTGGACGAAAGCGTAAAAGAAGGTTTTATGGCCAATGTTCCGTTGAAACGCCTTGGNGAAGCTGAAGAAATCGCAAATGTGACTATGTTCCTGGCTTCTGACCTTTCATCCTACATCACCGGCCAGGCNGCCAATGTATGCGGCGGAATGGCCATCTAATCCATAACGAATCAATATGTCTTCATTGAAGGAACTTGAAAAATTTAATCCGGACAGCAAGGTTTGGGTTTTTACCGCCAATCGCGTATTGTCCGATACGGAAATTACCCAAATCAATTCCCGACTGGAAGAATTTGCACAATCCTGGGTGAGTCATGGTGATCCATTGAGCGCACGGGCCTTCGTTTTACACCGATATTTCGTCATTCTCGCCGTTGATAATAAAATGTATTTGGCAAGCGGTTGTTCTATTGATACTGCTATGCGATTTATTCAAACACTTCAGATAGACTTTGATGTCGATCTTCTTGACAGACAATCTTTTGTCTATCTGAAGGATCACAAACCGGTTTTGATCCGTAGAAAAGATATGAAGTCGGCCTACCGGGATGGAATCATTCTTGACGACACCTTGTTTTTCGACCCTTTGGTGACCAGTTGGCAGGAAATGAGAGAAGGCTTTCTGAAACCAATGCGTGATTTCTGGATGAAGAATATGATCCGGTAATTGCATTCAGATTCCTGATCCGGACTATAGGCAAATCAAATTTTTTATAACAAACTAATTTTGTTTGAGGGGCAAAAGCTGTATAATTTGATAAGCAATTCATTCCGGAATATTTTTTGCAACCACGATACTGTCCTCGGTATTAATCTGATTGCCCTCTCCTTCATTGAAAGACACAGATCGAACAATAATGCAATAAAGTGTCGGTGATAGTGACCAACTTACCTTTGGTGATGGATGAAGCTGTTTGAGAAAATTTCACAATATTATTAGGAGTGCATCCAAAAATCCGATTCTGCACAAAATAATATAATTTCTTCTGCCAATTGAATACCTTTGAAGCTTACTGTTTTCAAGATGATCAGATTTGTTTATATTTCATTAATTCTTTGTGTTACATTTGGTTATGTGTATGGTCAGTACCAAATGCCGGTATATTACGCAACTTCCTACAGGCCCGGTCAAGGTGGCGAAGAGGTAGGCAATGCCATTGATGGTAATGATGCCACCCTCTATCATTCGAGGTATGACCTCTATGCGGTGCCGGACACATTGACCTTNTACTTTAATCCTAATGTTCCTGAGATCAATAAAATAGAATACAGCCCGAGAAAAGAGAGATATAATGGTATTTGGACTAAGGTAGACATCATGTATTCAAAAAGAGATAAGCCGGATCAATTCATCAGATTGAATTCCGATCCGATTATCTGGGATTTGAATAATGATGTCAAGTCCGTGAATCTTGACTCCGCCCTGGAGCGANNCGTCTTTGCGATCAGGATAGCTGTTCATGAAGCCTATGATGATTATTCCAGTTGTGCGGAAATGAGATTCTACGGGACTAAGCCTGCATTGCCTGACGGGAGCATTGATTGCAGTCTGGATGCTTCCACTCTCCAGGGTAATAAGGATGCCAAAATAAAAATAGACGAAGCGGGATCTTCAGCATCATCATACCAATATTATGAGAATATTGAAAAGAGTTTTGATGGTAATTTTTCGACCTTATACCATTCAAATTATAATGCAGGTCAGGATGCTTTTCCTATTGATCTCGTTTATCATTTTAGCAATAAGCCCGTGATAGATTATTTCATTTATTATCCAAGAAGTGATGGAGGCTACAATGGNTTTTTTGGTGCTACTTCCATTTATTACAATACGGAAGAGTCCGGGCCTGGTGCTGAATACACGCATTTGCTGGATTATGATTTCAAAATGGAAGGCCTGCCGGTCAGGATCGCTTTTCCGACTTCCTTGAAAGTCAATAATGTCAAGATAGTCGTTAAAAATGGGGCAAGTGGCTTTGCCAGTTGTGCTGAGATGGAATTTTATGANAAAAATGGTGGAGATCCTAATGTATTTGAGTATGAACAAATCTTTACGGACAGGTTATATACCGACCTTCTTCCCTTGGTCACTCAAGAAATGATAGATACCATCAGTGTTCCATTCTACAAGCAACTGGCATCATGTCTTTATGCCGGCACCTACAATCGGTCACTTCGGATCAGAGATTTTAAGGCCTTTGAATCCACCGGACAATTAAGCGATAAATTGAAAACTGATCGGTATGATCCGTATGAAAATGCGACCGGTATTCTATTTGAGGCAGGTGATAAAGCAGTAATTTTTGCGGATGGAATTGGTGGCTCGTCAGTATATTTGAGAGTGAGAAATTTTGCCAATGAGAGTAATCCTGCCGATTATCTTTACCTGTTGAATGATGGCCGAAATGTGATTGCGATGAAGGATAGTGGTCTTGCATATTTAGCCTATTTTTCTGATAAGCCCGCTGAGGTACCGGCCATTACGGTTCATATAGCTACCGGTAAGATCAACGGTTATTACGATCCGATTCTTCATAATTCCAATGATTGGACGACTTTTCTTGCTAATTCAGCATATCCAAAGATCGATATAGTAGGCCGATATGCTCATTTGGTTTTTGATAAAAGTGCATTGCGTCAGAATTCACCTTTTGACGGCAATCATCTGATTCAGTTGTATGATACCATTGCAAATTGGCANAAAATTCAGATGGGATTGTATAAATTCAACTACAACTATGACAATCATATCCTCTGTGAAAGTGGTACAGGAGGAGGATGGTACGCCGGCGGCATCGGAATCCATCTCGATCTGACCTGTACCGCCAGCATAACCAATGCCCGTCAGCTGGAACTATGGGGCATACCACACGAATTTGGCCATATCAATCAAATCCGGCCGGGATTAAGGTGGATAGGGACTACGGAAGTAACCAACAATGTGTATGCGCTATGGGCTGCCTATAAGCTAAATAAGGAGGGCAAGCGTTTTACCAGGCTGGAGGAGGAGGCCTTCCGGAATGGAAACGACCCTAAATGGTGGGCAGGAAACAGGTTCAATATCTACCTGGATTCCAATTATATTCATGGAAAGGCACTTCAGGATGTAGCCAATGATTATCATTTCAGGGTGTTGGTTCCATTCTGGCAATTGCAGTTATATTACCAATTGGCAGGTGCCTGTCGCAACGCACCGGAGTTGACGTATGAAGAAAACCCCGATGCGCACGGAGTCGATTATCCACATTGGTATGGTATTGTTGCTGAGAAAGTACGTAACACAAACTCAGAGAGCCTAACCAATGGTGAAAGGTTGCTCAATTTTGTAAAATATACCTGTGAGGCGGTTCAGGAGGATTTGTCCGATTTCTTTATCAATAGTGGATTTCTGAGGCCTATCGATAAAGAGATTGACGACTATGGGGTCGGACGGATTACGGTTACACAAAATCAAATTGATGCCCTGGTAGCTCAGTTGAGGGCTTCTTTCCCCAACAAGCCTGTATCTCCGGTCTTGCATTATATTTCTGCCCACAGCATGGAAATGTATAAAAACAAGTTGTCCCTTTCAGGCCGGACCGGTGAAGGTGTGGATTTGATTATTGTTGAAGATACCCCTTATCTGCTCATTGACCATAATGAATGGAAGAATGCAGTTGCTTATGAGACTTATGACAGTACCAACACACTGATTCATGTGACCATCACCGGTACTGCCGACGTGTCCAACAAGACTACCTCCGTACTTTATGCCGACCAAAGCCATAAGATTTATGCCATAGGCTATGATGGGAAGAAAATTTTGGTTTACCCAAAAGAGCAAAGCAATGCTGTGGGGAAGAACGTTTCTTTACATCTTAAAGTTTTCCCCAATCCAACCTCTGATGGACGTTTGGTTCAGGTTGAGACAGGGGAGGCCATTGAGATTTATCGTATGGAAATATATGACAATAGNGGGAGGGTAGTGTTGTCGGGTAAGGGTAATGTCGACAAACTCAACCATTTGCTTAGNAAAAATCTTCAAATTGCTCCGGGCGCTTATTTTATCAAATTAACAGCTAAGCATTCAATACTAAGTAGTTCTTTTACAATTCAATAAATATTAAATTAAATTGCAAATGAGATATTTTTATACATTCCTGGCCATTATAGCTATGTATGGCTGGGTTGCAGGTCAGGCATTCCATGGTACCACAGGAAGTATTGCGGATGATGTAACAACCACTACTTTTACCTGTGAAGTGAGTGGTTTGCCCTCTTCCATGAATTCAGTTACATTTGGCATTGAACAGGTATGTGTGGATATTTCCCATACCTGGGATTCGGACCTGATAATAAAGCTTCAATCACCGTCCGGCAGGATCGTGACCCTGATTGAAGGTGCAGGTGGAGATTCAGATGATTTTAAGAATACATGCCTCAGCGGAAGTAACAAGAATGACATTTTCCATGGGTGGNNCCCGTTTTCGGGAACTTACAGACCTAGTGGTGATATGGGGCTTTTTAATGATGGAAGCAACCCGAATGGCACCTGGAAACTTCTGATTTTGGACGTCTATCCTGAAGATCCCGGAAAATTGAATAGTTGGGAGATCCAGTTTGGCTCAAATCCGTCCAAACCCTATCTGTTTGAAAGCAGCGCACTGCCAATCATCAAAATAGATACTTACGGTCAGTCCATTCCTGATGATCCTAAGATTCCGGCGTCTTTTAAGATAATTTCCAATGACAACGGCGCNCTCAATTATGTCAATGATACCGTTTATTCCTATTCGGGCAATATTGGTATTGAGATCAGAGGTTCCAGTTCCCAGTCATTTCCTAAGAAATCTTTCGGATTGGAACTTTGGGATGAAAATGGAGAGGATATTAAGGCATCAGTACTGGGTATGCCTAAAGAAAGCGATTGGGTGCTAAATGCTCATTATACAGATAAAACGCTCTTCCGGAACAATATGACTTACAAGCTTTTCAGTGAAATGGGGCATTATGCCTCCCGGACACAATTGGTTGAATTGTTTATCAATGGTGAATATCGGGGCGTATATACCTTTATGGAAAAAATCAAACGGGATAAGAACCGGGTTGATATCCCCAAGTTATCGGAAAATGATACATCTGGAATGGCACTTACNGGGGGTTATATCTTCAAGATTGACCGGATCAATGGCAGTGGCACGGACGGCTGGACATCAAAGTTTGAAATACCCGGGAGACCTTTTGAGTATACCAATTTCCTNTTTGAATATCCCAAGGATGATAAAATAAATAATGCCCAAAAAGCTTATATCGAGTCCTTTGTGGATAGCTTTGAAACAGCCTTGCACAGTGATGATTTTCAGAATCCGGTGAATGGATGGCGCAAGTATGCAGATGAACTTTCCTTCATGGACTTCATGCTGATCCAGGAGATGTCCAAGAATGTTGACGCATATCGGCTTAGTACTTTCATGTATAAGACGAGGGCGGATGCAGATAATAAGATACATTTCGGTCCGGTATGGGACTTTGACATAGCATGGTTTAATGCCAATTATTGTGAGACTGCCAGGCCGGATGGCTGGGTGTTCAATATCAACTTTATCTGTCCGGATGGTCGCTCACCATTCTGGTGGTCAAAGATACTTACGGACACTACCTTTGCCAGAAACATGCGTTGCCGCTGGGAGTCCTTG
Source organism: Candidatus Parvibacillus calidus (assembly GCA_013414645.1). Lineage (GTDB taxonomy): Bacteria > Bacteroidota > Bacteroidia > Chitinophagales > Saprospiraceae > Parvibacillus > Parvibacillus calidus. The sequence goes on from CP058702.1 coordinate 1,084,269, forward strand.
CGCCAGACAACATTGTCGGAAGATCATATAGCTTCGATCATCGATGGTTTTGTAGCGGAGATGCAGGGTGCAGAGAATCACAATTTTGATCGTTGGCCCATTCTTGGCATATGGGTATGGCCTAATACAGATCCGATTCCAACTACTTACCAGGGCGAGATAGATAAATTGAAAGGTTGGATTCATCAAAGATTTGAATGGATGGATCATGCAATCCGTGCGTTAAGTCCGGATATTAGCCTATCTATTAATGCTACCAATGATTCGGGTCTGCAATGGCATTTCACGCCAAATATTGATCTGGAAGGCGAGTACAAATGGGATTTTGGAGATGGCAGCACATCCAGCGATGTCAAACCGGATCATGTATTTTCTGCGCCGGGTACTTATACTGTGACACTTACTTATACCAACGGCTTCGGTTGTACTGAGAGTGTCACCTTGACGGTTAATGTTGAACATTCGGCCAACTATGGCTTCGGTGATACCGGTGTATCCATCTTTCCAAACCCTGCGACTGAAACAATCAGCCTGAAGACCGCACTTGCTTTTGAATCGGGCAACTATCAAATAAGCGATGTGCATGGGAGGAAGATGCAATCCGGAAAGATCCTTAATTCCGGTGAAAACAATATTGCAATCGGAGCATTACACCCGGGTGTGTATATTTTGTCCTTAAAGATTGACAACAGGGCGATTCAACAAAGATTAGTGAAGATGTGATCTTGTGATTGAATGATGTTTAGAGCTCATTAATAGGCTCTAAACATCATTTCTATTGCACCTGGTATAACCTATCAGGCTTTTTCAACCTGAATTCTGATATTGATATCATCCAGCAATTCCACTTCCTCACCCTCATTCGCCTCTAAACTGATGCTGTCTGCCAACACCTCATTGGCAATGTAGTTAGCGAACAAAGCCACTGCTTCCTTTGTCATATCTATAGGTTCGACCTTGATGTTAATCCTGTCGGTAACCAGGAAGTCGCTGTTTTTGCGTATATTCTGGATCCTATTGACCAATTCACGTGCTATTCCTTCTGCTTTTAGCTCAGGAGTGATGGCAATATCCAATGCGACAGTGATTTCGTTGTCCACTGCTACGAGCCAACCCGGAATATCTTCGGAAGTGATGATGACATCTTCAAGGGTCAGATCAAAATCTCCATCCGGAGTTTCGAGTACATAATGGTTTGTTTGCTCAAATTGCCTGATATCTGCCTGTGACAAGTTGGAAATCACATTCTGTGCAAGTTTCATTTGCTTGCCCAGTCGTTTTCCAAGCGTCTGAAAATTAGGTTTAGCGCCTTNTTTAATCAAACCTTCCGTATCGGCAGTAACCAGCAACTCCTTGATATTCAGCTCTGCCTCTATTAAATCCCTTACTGCTTCTACCTTAGTCTTGAAATCTAAGCTCAGTGCCGGTACAATTAGTTTCTGTAAAGGTTGACGTACACGGATCTTCTNCTNTTTACGAAGTGAAAGACCCAAGGATGAAATTCGTTGTGCATATTCCATTCTCTTCTCGAGGTTTTTGTCGATGACATCCTCATTGTCAGCCGGGAAGTAGGCTAGATGTACCGACTCGTGCTTCTCCAGTCCGGACCCGCCATTCAAATTACGATACAGCCAGTCCGCAAAGAATGGGGCAATGGGTGCGATGAGTTTTGAGACGGTCGTCATACACTCATACAAGGTCTGATAGGCCGCCACCTTGTCTTCGGTGTATTCACCCTTCCAGAATCTCCTTCTGCAGAGCCGAACATACCAGTTGCTCAGGTTTTCATCGACAAATTGCTCGATTTTACGGCCGGCATTTGTTGGCTCGTAATCCGATAGTAATTCTCTAACTTCCTTGACAAGTGAGTTGAGTTTGGAGATGATCCAGCGGTCGATTTCCGGTCTTTNTTCCAGAGGCATGTATGCTTCTGAAAATGTGAATCCATCGATATTGGCATACAATGCAAAGAAGGAATAGGTATTATACAAGGTACCGAAAAATTTCCTTCTTGCCTCATCAATTCCCTCCAGATCGAACTTAAGATTGTCCCATGGCTGTGCGTTAGTAATCATATACCATCGTGTGGCATCCACACCGTATTGATCCAATGTCTTGAATGGATCCACGACATTTCCCTTGGATTTGGACATCTTCATTCCGTCCTTATCCAGAACAAGCCCGTTGGAGACTACATTCTTGAATGCTACACTGTCAAAACACATCGTGGCTATCGCATGAAGGGTATAGAACCACCCGCGTGTCTGATCAACACCCTCTGCAATGAAGTCTGACGGGAAATTTGCCTTGAATTTATCGAGATTTTCAAAAGGAAAGTGCCATTGTGCATAGGGCATTGACCCGGAATCGAACCAAACGTCGATCAGGTCTGGTTCCCGGTACATTGGCTTACCTTGTTTACTCAAAAGTACGACTTCGTCAATATAAGGTCGGTGCAGATCAAATCCTTCCCTGTATGTCAAATGCCCGTCGGTATTGGTTGTAAAGATGGCACCAGACTTATCCTGGATCTTCAAAATTCCCGCCTTGAAGGCTTCTTCGGCTTNTTGCAATAATTCTTCTTTGGATCCGATGATGATTTCTTCACTACCATCCTCAGTACGCCAGATAGGCAATGGGATACCCCAATACCTCGAACGGCTCAGGTTCCAATCCAGCACATTCTCCAGCCAGACGCCAAATCGTCCTGATCCGGTATGTTCTGGTTTCCAATTGATTGTTCTGTTGAGCTCCGCCATCCTTTCCTTGGCTGCGGAAGCCCTTACAAACCAGCTGTCCAGAGGATAGTAAAGAACCGGCTTGTCCGTCCTCCAGCAATGCGGATAGTTATGGACAAATTTTTGCACATTGAATGCTTTATTTTCCTGTTTCAACAGGATGGCAATATCCACATCGACATCCTTGAAATTTTCGCCCTCATTTTTATAGTCCTTAACATATCGACCGGCGAATGGGCCGGCTTCATCCGTAAATTTACCTTGTCTGTCCACAAGGGTGAGACTGCCTATCCCGTTGGCCATGGCTGCCCGCCGGTCATCAGCACCGAAGGAAGGGGCTATGTGTACGATACCGGTACCGTCAGTAGTTGTTACAAAGTCGCCTTTGATCACGCGGAAGGCATCACCTTCATCCGGTTGAGCGTAAGGAAGTAGTTGTTCGTATCGGATGAAAGTAAGGTCTTTACCCTTATATTCATCAACAATTCTGTAAGGCAGCAGTTTTTGGCCTGCTGTATAGGACATCTCAGCATCAGCGCCTTCCACCTTGAACCATGTCGGAACAAGATCAGCAGCCATAACGATGCTTTGTGCCAGAGCTGTATAGGGATTGAAGGTCTTTATTTTGACATATACAATATCCTCACCTACAGCCAGAGCAGTATTGGAGGGTAGTGTCCATGGTGTTGTCGTCCATGCCGCAAAACGCACATCTTCATCCGGTGTCTCAAAAAGAAAGTTAGCATTATCATCATGTATGACTTTAAACAATGCTACCGCGGTCGTATCCTTGACCTCCTTATACGCGCCCGGAAGATTGAGCTCGTGCGTAGAAAGTCCGGTACCTGCAGCCGGAGAATATGGCTGAATGGAATATCCTTTGTACAGGTAATTCTTCGTATAGAGCATCTGGAGCAGGTACCAAACGGTCTCGATATAATTGTTGTCAAAAGTAATGTAGGGATTGTCCAGGTCCACCCAGTATCCCATTCTTTGGGTGATGTCATCCCAGCGATCCTTAAATTTCATGACCGTCTCGCGACACTTGGCGTTATAATCCTCGATGGAAATGGACTTTCCGATATCGTCCTTGGTAATTCCTAATTCCTTTTCTACATTGAGTTCAATGGGAAGACCATGGGTGTCCCAACCGCCTTTCCGCTCCACTTTTTCTCCCAACATAGTATGGAAACGGCAGAAGATGTCTTTGACGGTCCTTGCCATAACGTGGTGAATGCCCGGTTGCCCATTGGCACTTGGCGGACCTTCGTAGAACACAAATGGTTTAGCGCCATCACGCTCTGAAATACTTTNTTCAANAATCTTGTTGCTCTGCCAAAACTTCAGTATCTCACTATCTATTTCTGTCAGATTCAGTGATTTATACTCTTTGTATGCCATGGAATGAATAATATTTGGAAAATAAGCCGCAAAGATAAAATAATTAAGGCTTATTTAGGATATTTATGTAGGTATGAGTAGATAGATCCCTGTATGTAAGCGGAATCAATATTATAAATCCACGCCCGGAATAATCGGACAATACCAAACCAAGAAAGATATTTTGATCCGTCCTGATTCCAATCGGTTCAGACTGAATTACAACTTGAGAAATCTCCTGCTACCCAGTATGGTACCATTTTTATCCTTCAATACAAGGAAGTAAACACCGTTTGAAAGGTTGGAAATATCCAGGGTGCCGGATGTTTTCTGCCTTGACAAATGCACTCTCCCGTGGATATCCGTGATATCGACCTGTTGATAGACAGTTTCATCCGGGATGCTCCAGGTGAGATAATTATGAGCAGGATTGGGTCGTATCGTGATTTCGGAAGGAAGGAGTGATTGACGGGAAGAAGAAGTATTGCAAGCTACCAGATTGAAGTAGTCGAAGATATTTCGCAGATAGGTAGGCGTGATCATTCCATCCGCGCCATCAGGGTTATCACCCATCCTGAGCATGACGATATTGAGTGAGGGAATGACACAAATTATCTGTCCATTTTTGCCTAATGCGCATACCATATCGTCCGGAGCATTGGGTATCACAGAACCCGGGAAAGTAATTTGCAGAGAAGGCAACAAATATCCTGATTTGCCATTCAACCACCATAGATATCCATAAGACGGATTCAGTTGCTGGGAAGTATTTATCATGGCATTGAAATACTCACTGTCTTTCATCAGATCTTTACCGTCCCACACACCTTTATTGAGGATCAATAATCCGTATCGAGCCATGGAGCGGATATTGGTGAAATACAATTCGCCATAGGAAGAACTGGTCCATAGACCTTTCATGCCAATCTGCCAGGCTATATTCTGGTTGAGAAAATTGTTGATGTTTTTTCCTGTAATTTNTTCGACGATATCCAGCAGCAAGCTATATACTCCTGTATGATATGCCCACCTGGTGCCTGCGTCTGCCTTGTATTTCAGACATTCGGGCGCATTGCAGAACAAATCCGGAACCAGATCATCCAGTCCCGATGTCATAGTCAGTAAATGTCGTATCCGTATTTTATCCTCCTGATCGCGTGTGCATGAGGTCCATCCCTCACCCAAATACTTCGATACCTTATCTTCAATAGATAGTAGTCCTTTTTGTTGTGCAACTCCTATTACAAAGGCTGTAAGTGATTTGCCGGCCGATGCCCAATACCAGACGGAATCCTGATTGAAACTTCCAAAATACTTTTCCAATACGATCTTTCCATCTTTCAACACCATGAAGCCTTTGGTATGCGTTGCTTCCAGATAATCATACATTGGTTGTATCTCATGATCGCACCAACCAAGTTCACTTGGGGTGACAGTCGCCCACTGATTGCCGGTGATCGNGGGAAAATAAAGATTCTGGGCACCCGATTTCTGGAACCAAATCAGCAAGACGACCATATAAAGTTGCTTCATAGCTTTATCTTTTACTTTGACACATTTATCAATAATTGGTTTATCGTCAGGTAGATTTTTTTGCTATGTGAAATGGTTAATCCTTTTTTACACATGGAATTCGGCAAATTTACTTTTTTTCATCGACTATTAAAAATTTTTTTAATTGTATATCAATAATATACATATTATACATATCTTAATAAAGAGTGATGAAAACGGAGTGGCTACTCAATGGCTTACCGCCAGGCTTGTCCTGACCTTTCTTTCGAGTTCCTCAACGGTACCCTTGAATTCAGGATCGGTATCAATCATATCCTGTACTGCCTTGCAGGAATAGATTACAGTGGTGTGGTCCTTACCGCCAAAGTTTTCTCCGATGGTTTTCAAGGATTTGTTGGTAAAGTTTTTAGCGAGATACATCGACAATTGCCTGGCGATGACAATGGAACGCTTTCGGCTAGCCCCGGAGAGTTTTTCTATAGGCATCTTGAAATATTCAGCGACTAAGGACTGGATATTTTCAATGGTGACTTCCTTACTCAGCTGATCGACAAATTTATTGATGATTTCTTTGGCCAATTGAATATTTATCTCCCTGTTATTAAGGCTGGAGGCGAATGCAAGCGAAATGAGCATCCCTTCCAGCTCCCTGACATTGGACTGCATGTTGTAGCAGATAAATTCCAATACGTCTTCAGGCACCTTAAATCCTTCTGCCTCAATTTTTGATTCAGCGATTGCTATCCGGGTTTCATAATCAGGTAGCTCCATTTCGGCAGTCAGGCCCCATTTGAAGCGGGAAATCAACCGCTTCTCCATTTTTTCCATATCCTTGGGTGGCCTGTCAGAAGTGATTACGATCTGTTTCTGATTCTGATGTAATTCGTTGAAGATGAAGAAAAAGGTTTCCTGGGTCCGTGGTTTTTCGCTCAGGAACTGGATATCATCCACGATCAGCACATCAAACGAATTATACAAAAGCGATAGGTCTGAAATTGTCCCTGTTTTGAAAGCGTAGACCACTTGATTGGTAAGCTTTTCGCAGGAGATATATTTTACTCGTTTGGATGGGAATTTCTCTACGATTTTGTTGCCGATGGCATGAGCCAGGTGTGTTTTCCNCAGACCGGCGCCCCCGTACANAAAGAGTGGATTGAAGGATGTGATGCCCGGCCGTTCGGCGATGGCCAGACCTGCGGAGCGCGCCATCTTATTACATTCTCCTTCTATCAGATTGTCAAAAATAAATTTCGGATTCAATTCACTGTCGAAAGCTGCCTTTTTGATGCCGGGAATGACAAAGGGGTTTTTGATCCTGGCGGAGTCCATATCCTGTAAACCTACTGTCTCAGCCGATGAAGTATTTGAGGCCTCAGGCATCTTGTTGACAGGAATTTCATATTCGAGCTTTCCTTCCGGGCCTATGGTTGATTTAATTGCCTNTTTGAGGATGCCAATGAATTGATCCTCAAGCATTTCATAGATATATTGATTGGNGACTTGTATAGTCAACACCTGATCCTCAAATCGGATTGGAACTATAGGCTTAAACCAGGTTTTAAATCCTTGTTCAGAAATGTTCTCCTGAATAAGGTTCAAGCAATTTTTCCAAACCGTATTGTGATTCACAGACATTAACTCGGCACTTACTATATAATTTGCTCATTATCAATATTCTTGCAGCAAGTAAAGCCCTGATGCAAGTATTACAGTATTAATTTAAAGGTCGGATTTTGGCGTGGACGGAGGACAAATATCAACAAACTTTGACGTTTGACAAACAAAAAACGGATTATTTCTCCAATAAAATTTACATACAAAAATATTAAATATATATTATTTTTAAATTTAAAGGTTGGTGTTGAATTTTTGTTTTCCGACGGTCAAAAATAGGAAATGATTGATGATAATAAATATAATATTTTAGGGGAAATTTAAAATTGGTAGCATTGGTATGGGATTATTTGGAGGAAGTTTAAATATTATCCGGTACGAAACCGATTAGGTTGCCGGATTGGGCCGGATGAGGTGATGGATTAACAAATTTGTTGGGCCAACGTGAATTAGGTAGGAAAATAATACTTACAAATGCGCTTCTTTAGCGGCTTTTGGGATATTTTTAAGAATATTTTTGGCTAAAAGTCTGATATGAAGTTACGGTCATTTCCAGACACTTGATCAGAACGGGTTTACCGGGTATTACTCATCTACCTACTTCCATTTGGCCCCCATCCTATGCCGGTTTTCAGACTATAACCATAGATTTTCGCCTTGAAGAATGCCATTTTCTCCTTCTGAATTTCTTACAATCTTACCAAAATGCTTATTTTGCCTGTTCTTAATATGCAATCAAAAATCCGCCATCGACTTACTTGCGATATAAATATATGACAGATAAACTAGCAAAATACGGTGCATCCATATTTAGTACGATGACAGCCAAGGCCATACAACATGGTGCCATCAATCTTGCACAAGGNTTTCCCGATTTTCCGGTTGACGAGCGTCTCATAGATGCTGTCACTGAGGCCATGAAGTCAGGATACAATCAATATGCCAGACCTTCCGGAGCTCCGGAACTTCATCGTGAAATCTCGTCAATCATTGCCAGTAAATACAGTAGGATTGTAGATGCAGATAGAGAACTGACAGTCTATCCCGGCGCATCCACTGCAATTTACATTGCCATCCAGGCCATCATCAATCCGGGTGATGAGGTGGTAATCTTTGAACCATCCTATGAGTGTTATGTCCCTACTATCGAGATTTGCAGTGGTATCATCCGGCCTGTCCGGCTTGTACCGCCTGAGTTTCAACCGGATTGGGAGGAAGTGGAGCGTCTTGTGTCCGATAGGACCAGGCTCGTTATCATCAACAATCCTCATAACCCTTCTGCCTCAGTGTGGCGACAAGAAGATTTCAGGAAGCTTGAAAAAATTCTTGAGGGAAGGGATTGTCTGATCCTGTCAGATGAGGTCTATGAGTTTATCAATTTTACAGAGGAGGGACATCTCTCCATACATTCCATGGAGGGTCTCCGGAACAAGACGCTTGTGATCTCCAGTTTTGGCAAGTCTCTTCATGTGACCGGTTGGCGTACAGGCTATTGTGTTGCTCCTCCCGATGTCACTATTGCCATGCGTAAAATCAATCAATTCTCTACCTTTTGTGCCAACCATGCCATGCAGGTAGGTATCGCTTCTTATCTGCGCGATTACTTCGATGCATCCCGGATCAGGGATACATACAGAGCCAAGAGGGATATGATGGTGAATGGAATAATTGACAGCCGATGGAAACTTCTGCCATGCAGGGGTACATACTTTATGTTGCTGGATTATAGTTCTATTTCAGACTTGCCTTCAATGGAATTTTCTGAGTGGCTCGTTACCCATAAGGGCATCGCTGTCATTCCATGTAGCCCGTTTTATTCTGAGGGGTATGATCCCCGAATTATCAGGATTTGTTTTGCCAANAAAGAGGAAACATTAATTAAAGCAATCGACTTATTATGCAACATCTGAATGTCAGTTTAGTGCAATACGACATCATCTGGGAAGACAGTAATGCCAATCTCGAATATCTTGATACATTGCTGGAGACAGCACGAGGCAGTGACCTGATCATACTCCCTGAAATGTTCAACACAGGATTCAGTATGGATGCGGCAACAGTGGCTCAAAAAGATGATGGACAGGCTGTATCATGGTTATGTATCCGATCAGGAGAATTAGAGACAACCATCATGGGTTCAGTTGCCATCCGGGAGGAAGGTCGCTATTACAACCGTTGTTACATAGCTTCCGAAGGAGAAATCATAGCTCAGTATGATAAACGGAATTGCTTCACATATGCAGGTGAGGAAAAATATACACCTCGGGTAATAGTCAGGTAACCTTTGAGGTCAAAGGCTGGAAGGTAAAGCCACTTATTTGTTATGACCTGCGCTTTCCATTATGGTGTTACAATAGGCAGGAGGCTGATTTGATGGTTTTTGTCGCCAATTGGCCGGAGTCACGCATCATCCATTGGGATGTTCTGTTACAAGCCCGGGCAATAGAAAATCAGGCATTTGTCATCGGTGTCAACCGCCTCGGAAGTGATGGTACAGGAAAGGCTCACAACGGGCATTCAGCGATTGTCGGACCTTATGGTAATTATGTTACCGGACCATTGACAAAGGCAGGAGTCTCCCATGCCCGTCTTGATCCGTCGGAGATAAGTCGGTACAGAGCTATGTTTCATTTGTTGGATGAGGAAAGGATGAAGTCGGAGTAGGGAAGTTTTTCCTTGCTATGCTACTATGCTATCCGGTCAGACATACTGGACGATTAAGAATCAATGTTATTATTTTCTCTGGCGGCTCTAATCGTTCCATGACTTCCCTTTATCAGCCGGTAGGAAAAACTTTGCTTACACATCGTGAATAAATGTTTCTTTGCGTGAGATGGGTGAGTCGCGGCGTTGATTATCTTTTGAATCACAAAATAGGACAAATAATGACCGTAAGGTTTGCAAAATAGCGCTGCACTTAAAGTGTTTGATTCAGTGAAACTCTGAAATCATGACCTGAGGTATACTTCGGAATCAGATATTACCGGATGATTATATCCTCTTTCAATCAAATTAGAACTATGAACATTGAATTCCATCTTTGGAATAAAATTTCGGATAGTCTTTTCCTTTGAGGCATTTTGTTTGATATTCTTTTTCTCTGTCATGGTTTTCATTAGGATGGATGTAAGAATATTTTTGAAGGAAATATATTTTCTTTATTATTTGGACGTTTATTATCTTAGCAGCGTATTAAGCATTTCCATATTTTTCATCCTTAATCATTCGTTATGGCGGATTGTAACCTAGCACCCCTGAGTCCCTATGTCCCTACTGCGGAAAAGCCCTGGAACGAACAGCGTGTTAAGCATCTGTATGCCAGGATAGGTTACGGTATTACGGCAGCAGAGATTCCTGACATCCTCTCTAAGAATCCGGTGGAATACATCGAAAGCTTGGTGGATGAAGCTTTCAATCTGCCTGTTTTTCCGAAACCTGATTGGGCAGATTGGAAACCGGGTCAATTCAATGAAGAAGACGGTACCGAACATTATATCATCTATACCCAATTTGTCACAGACTGGATCAATGAAAAGTTGAAGAGACCATTGCGTGATAAGATTGCCCTGTTTTGGAGCAATGTTCTGGTAACTAAGTTTGAAGATTATTATTACGCACCATTCCTGTATCAATATGTCACCAATCTGCAACGCAATGCACTTGGTAATTACAGGACCTTTATCCGGGAAATGGGGCTTGGCGACAGTATGCTTATCTTCCTGAACGGTTTTCAGAATAACAAATGGCAACCCAATGAAAACTATGCTAGAGAGCTTTTTGAATTGTTTACCCTGGGGCTTGACAACGGTTATACAGAAAATGATATCAAGGAGACGGCACGGGCATTTACCGGTTATAATGGTGCAGATCTGGAAAATTATATTATTTACTTTACACCCTTTACCCATGATAATGGACTTAAGACCATCTTCGGTGAGACTGCCAATTTTGACTACAATGGCGTCATCGATTTGCTGTTTGAGAAGAAAGGCGACTTGATCTGCAGGCATATTTGTGGAAAGATTTATCGCCACTTTGTCAATGCAGAAGGTAATGATAACATCATTCAGCAACTAGCCGATATCATGCTGGCGAATGATTTTGAATTGCTTCCGGTATTCAAGGCACTTTTCTGCTCTGAGCATTTCTTTGACGCTACAGAATTCAATACCCATATCAAAAGCCACATTGAATATTTTACAGGCATAATAAAGCAGTTTAATTACACTTTGAATTATGAGGAGGGCAATGCCATGATTTGGTATAGTTCATCCTTAGGCCAAACTTATTTTGACCCGGTAGATGTTGCCGGTTGGAAAGAGGACAAGTCATGGATTGACTCAGGTAGCCTTCTGGTACGATGGCTTTATTCAGAGTGGATGTATGGNGGGCTGATATGGCAGAATCAGGATTTTGTAGTCAGTTATCTGAAAAATCTAACCAATAACAGCAATGATGTGGAGTTTGTCGTAAGGACAGTTGTCGATCAGTTTTTTGTTTCAGGGTTGGCGTCCCAGGCAGATTATGATCGTCTGCTTATTGCATTCAAAGCCGACCTGCCTGAGAATTATTACGAGCAAGGATTATGGAATCTTGACTGGGAAAAGGATTTCATTTGTTGGCAGACCAATCTGCTTCTTAATGAGATGGCCCGTTTGCCGGACGTCACGCTTTGTTAGATTAACCTCCATATCATCAAAATTAAATAAAATGAATAACAAGGATATAGANAAAAGAGGCTTAAAGCTTGAAGATGGTGTATTGCATGAGGCAGATCATGTTGAATATTCCAGACGGAGATTTCTCAAATCATTCGGTCTTGCAGGCGGATTGGGTTTTATGCTTGGAGGATTGCCCGTGAGTGCATCTACTCTGACGCGATGGTCCATGCCACCAATTCTGGAGAAGTCAGATCGCATCCTGATTATGATTCGTCTGAAAGGNGGGAATGACGGCATCAATACAATCATACCATTGGATCAGTTATCGACTTATCACAATGCAAGGCCATCAATAGGCTATCAGGATAATGTTATGATACAGCTCAATGATCAGATAGCTATNGGTTCTCACCTGGCCGGGTTGAAACGCCTTTGGGATGAGGGTATGATGAAAGTGGTGCAGGGCGTTGGTTATCCTGAGCAAAATCTTTCACATTTCAGGTCTTCAGATATCTGGTCAAGTGCCTCGGATAGCAATGAAGTTGTACGTTCCGGTTGGGTGGGACGATATGTGGAGGAGACCTTTCCTGATTATGTAGAGAATCCGCCGGTGTATCCACCGGCTATTCAGATCGGTGGCGCGAGTTCTATCCTTTTTACAGGTGATCACATTGGAAAGTTGGGTTTTGAAGCCTTTTCAGGCGCACAGCTGGAAGATTTTGCCACTACGGGCAATGCTCACTCCCTTCAGGACTTGCCACCTTGTTCCTATGGCGATCAGCTCAGGTATGTCAGAATTATTACCAACAGTACATACAAGTTTGTGGAAGCAATTAAAACCGCCTACAGCTTAGGCCCTGAGACTACTTTGACTTATGAGGATGAGAGGTTCCCTGAATCACTCAAGATTATTGCGCGCTTGATCAAAGGTGGTTTGAAAACGAAGATTTATGTCGTCGAGCTGGATGGTTTCGATACGCATTCCAATCAGATCGGTAAGCATGAGGAATTGTTAAAACAACTCGCCGCCGCAGTTGATACTTTTTACAAAGACCTGGAAGGTACAGAATATGAGGAGAATGTTCTTTCAGTAACCTTTTCTGAGTTTGGCCGAAGGATTGAGCAGAATGAAAGTCCCGGTACCGATCACGGTGCTGCCAGTGTATTACTGGCTTTTGGAAAATGTCTTGAAGGTAATGGAACCCTAGGCAAATATCCAAGTCTGACCGAAACTGATGAAGATGGAAACCTGATTTTTAACGTCGATTTCAGGAAAGTCTACAACACTTTGTTTACGGAATGGCTTTGTCTGGAAGATGCTGTTTCTGATCAGATTTTACTAAAGGATTTTGGAGATCCGCTGGATTTCGGCTTTACTTGTCAGGAAGTTTCATCCGTGAAGACACCGGCCAAACCGGGATTTGTCCACAGTGCCTCCTATGGCCTGGGTGATGTATTTGTCAATTATACTATTCCAAAAGATGTGATGGTGATGGTGGAATTGGTATCTATGTCAGGCCAACCCATCGTGCTTGAACGACCCATGATGAANAAGGCCGGATCCTACAGTATTCCTTTGCAACAAGCCAGGCGCAGGCTTATGCCGGGTGCTTATGTGTACAGGATCAGAGTTACAGGAGCGGATTACACGGGTAAGTTGATAATCAACTGATAGGATTCTCATGAAGTAGGCGAATGTTGTAAGCGGCAAGATGTAGATTGGAAACATTGAAATTTTGAAAACTGTACCTTGTTGTCTGCATCTGTGGATATCTCGGTTTATTCGCAGGTTCTTTATTTATTGTTTCATGATGACCTGCCTGACTTCAGCCATGGATCATTGCAGGGCATAGCAGATCGGGAATCTAATACCGAAGGTTCATTCGTTTTAGACCAATTTCATTGATCTATAAGACTGTAACCTCGGCATTATACTAAAAATTTAAGGACTATTATTTAAATCATCTTGGTATAACTCGTACAGGTCATGATAGTTATTGGCAGAATAGTCGATTGTATATTTTTGCAGTTGCCTTATTATCTTAGATTGACCCTGGCTTTCAAACTGTTTTCTCTGGCTGAACCCAGGTCCTGTACCCAATATCCTCCTTTTTNTGCTACTCCCATTTGTTTGATTCCCGGATTCATAATATTGAAACAATGTCCCGGGCTTGCCATCCAGTCTGAGACCACCTGGGCGATATTCTTCTGACCGTAGGCAATATTTTCGGCGACTATCTCCCAATCATAACCCTTTTCTTTGATTCTACCAGGATAGTTGCGGCCGTCCCTGCTTTTATGATCAAAGTATCCTTGTCGATGCATATCGATCGCATGCTCGGCTGCTGAAGCGGCCAATGCGTCATTCCATGTAAGTGCTGATACAGGCTTCATTCTGACATTCCCACAATTGCATCCATTCAATCTATATTGATTGACCTCGGCAAGCATCGCAGCCTTGAATTCTTCATAATTCCTGGGTGTAGGTATGCCCACCAATCCAATTACTATCATTAACAAGGGAATCACTTAATACATCTATTTTTTATTAGGACTCCTGAAAGGCTTGAAATAGTATGTGCAATATCCCTTTTAACTAAAAATTATGTATTCAGTAGGGGCAATGGCTTTCTGGTCCGTACAGTGCCATTTTGGAAACGGCCTTTTATCATGACGTCAATGTATAAACCTGAAAAGAGATTGCATTGCAAAGCACTGTAGTATATTGCCGATAAGATCAGTGAATGCAGAACGATCAAATCAACCACTGATAAATTTTAGAGAAAGAATAGTGCCATATAATTCAAAATTCATACATTATGGACTATAGGCCTTGAAGATAATATCTATCTGACTGGGTGGAAATTACACTTCATTCTCAACACGCCTATTCCTCCTGTAATAATCCCTGTATCCCGCGAGCGTCAAATCAATACTCAACGCCCTCAAATGTCAATCCCTGAGCAGGCACCGAAAAAGCAAAGGGCAGAACGACACCTTCGAGAGATAGTTCCTTCATACGCTCTAAACTTAGTTTGCCAACGGCAACATTGGCACAACCGCCCACAATCAGGCGGACCATGCCTCTCAGGAAGCGATTAGCTGCAATGTGCAGTTCGAGACGGTCTTCATGTGCCTTCCATTCGCATTGAATCATATCACAGTAGGTCGTCTTATTGTTTGAGCCGGTTTTGGCAAAGGATGAAAAATCCTTCAGACTTGCAATAAATGTAGCCGCCTCATTCAGGATATGCACAGATTCCGGTGTAAGGCGGTCGAGGTACCAGCTGTATGGTTGTATGAAAGGGTCCTTGGAGGTATGGATTCGATAGATGTATCGACGGGATTTGGCTGAGAATCTCGCATGGAAATTATCCTCCATTACCTTAATCGATCTTATGACGATATCGTCGGGCAAGATTCTGTTGATTTTGAATAAGAATGGAGCATCTTCCGGTATTTCAGGGAGATCAAAATGAAACCCATAGTTGCGACCATGGACCCCGGAATCTGTCCTGCCGCATCCCACAATGGCAATAGGCGAACGGAAATAGATGGACAATGCATGCTCAATAGCTTCCTGAATGCTTATCCCATTTGGTTGCCTCTGCCATCCTACATAATTTGTACCGACGAAATCACAAAAGGCGAGGAGGCGCATCAGGCAACTTTAAGGTTGGCTTCGATACGGGATCCGGCTAATTTTGTCTTTACATAGTCTAAATCCACCACTAATCGATCAACATNTTTCTTTGAGGGAAGCTCGTACATATCATCCATTAATATTGCTTCGCAGATGGACCGCAATCCTCTTGCTCCAAGTTTATAATTTAGAGCCGTTTGCGCTATATAATCAAGAGCATCATCAGTTACTATCAATTCTACCTTCTCGTATTCAAACAGTTTGATAAATTGTTTGATGATGGCATTCCTGGGTTTAATAAGGATTGATTTGAGCATGTCCAGATTGAGTGGATCAAGGTAGGTCATGATAGGCAGGCGTCCCAACAGTTCCGGAATCAATCCAAAATGCTTCAGGTCTTGATGCATTGCATATTGATACAAGTTGGACTGATCTACCTTTTCTTTTGCCTCATGGCTGTAACCGATGATCTGAGTATTGAGTCTTCTGGCGATGATTTTATCCAGTCCATCGAACGAACCACCACAAATAAACAATATATTTTGGGTATTGACCTTGATCATTTTCTGTTCAGGATGCTTTCTGCCTCCCTGTGGCGGTACGTTGACATCAGTACCTTCCAGCATCTTCAGTAGTGATTGTTGAACTCCCTCTCCGGAAACATCCCTCGTCAGGGAAGGATTGTCGCTCTTTCGGGCTATCTTGTCTATTTCGTCGATATAGACAATGCCTTTTTCAGCCATTTTTACATCATAGTCACAGACCTGGAGTAGTCTGGTCAGGATCGATTCTACGTCTTCACCAACGTATCCAGCCTCTGTGAAGACAGTAGCATCTACGATAGCAAATGGAACATTCAGCATCCGTGCAATGCTCTTGGCTAGAAGTGTCTTACCGGTTCCGGTCGGACCTACGAAGATGATATTGGATTTTTCGATCTCGACGTCCTTATCGTGCTGGTATAACCTTTTGTAGTGATTATACACCGCTACGGCCAGTGTCTTCTTCGCTTGTTCCTGACCTATCACATAATTGTCAAGATATTCCTTGATTTCCTTAGGCGTACGTTTGGCGAAGTCGCTTACCTGTAGATTGTCCGAGGGTTGTTTGTCAAAGATTTCCTGCTCAATGATATCATATGCCTTTTCCACGCAGGATTCGCATATGTGTCCATCGAGTCCTTCAATCAGGATAATAGCTTCATTTTTATCCTTTCCACAGAAAGAACATCTTTGTAAATCCTTGTTTTTGCCATTGCTTTACTTTTAATACAAAATGAACCAGGCGGGCATCCTGTATGTCCGGTATATGGTTGAGATTTATTTATTATTAATCTTGTGTTAGTCTGGAGGGGTTGGTCTTTTCCAACACTTCATCCACCAATCCATATTCTTTTGCTTCAGCGGATGTCATCCAATTATCACGATCACAGTCTTTTTCGATAATGTCATAGTCCTTTCCGGTATGGGCTGCAAGAATATCATATAATTCCTTTTGCATTTTCTTGATCAGCTTATAGGATATTTCCATGTCGGAGACCTGACCCTCCATACCGCCAAGAGGCTGATGGATCATCACACGACTGTGATACAGGCATGTTCTTTTGCCCTTTTTACCTGCAGCCAGCAGGACAGCGCCCATGGATGCAGCTAATCCGGTACATATGGTTGCCACATCCGGAGAGACGTACTGCATTGTGTCATATATGCCCAGGCCGTTGATCACAGAACCTCCAGGACTGTTGATAAACATCTGGATATCGCGCTTTGGATCTGTCTTNNTCTCCAGAAATAGCAACTGAGCCTGTATGACATTGGCTACATAGTCATTGACCGGCACGCCCATGAATATGATCCTATCCATCATGAGTCGTGAAAACACATCCATGCTCACAACATTCATTTGCCGCTCTTCAATGACGGCAGGCGTAAAACCATGGATATTAGGTACTGACACCTGCATATATTTATCAAGGTGCATGGAGTTCATATTCAGGTGTTTGGTCGCGTATTNTTTGAATTCGTCTTTTGGAATCATTGACTGTTCTTTGATTTGGTTAATTGATATTGGATAAATAAAAAGATTGAAAAAAGTTCATTATACTTATTGAAAGCATTCAATAGCCTGCCAGGAGAACAATAGGTTGCTTTATTATTCTGACTGAGTATAAGATATAAGAATGTCCTGAATTACTTAGGCTTCCTCTCCGGATGTATTATCTGCATCCTTTGCCTCAACCTCTTCTACCTCGAAATCACCGTCATGCTTGTCTTCATCGTTATGCTCGTGTCCATGATTGTGGTCGTGATGGTGATGCTCCGCCTGCTTTTCATATTNTTTGTTGAGTTCTTCGATCTTTTCATTGTATTCTTCAGTCGGTATATTCACCACCTGGATTCCATGTTCATCGATCAGGAAACTAGCCAGCTTGGCCATGTATATCTCGTCCTTCTTTCTCGCTATGTGACGATTATCCTTATAGGCGTCTTCGAGGAATTTTTGATAAATATTTTCAGGAAGATTTGCTCCACCGAAGTATTCATTGATCTCTCGGATTAGCGCTGTATTGACATCTGATCTGGATACCTGGATTCCATATTCCTTGTCCATAATGTCCTTGATCCACGCCCACTTGAAGTCCTCTTTATATTCATCCAGATGATACTGCAGGGCATGATCGTCGAGTTGTGACACCTGGGTAAAGAATTTCTTATAAAAGTCATCAGTCAGATCGAGTTGAGTTTCCGTCAGAGCCATTTCTTTAAATTCATGGAAGAAGAGCATATTGCTTGATATTCTGTAATAGGCATGGTAATCCTCCTTTAGAAGCCTGATCAGGTCTTCTTCTGACTTGATATTTCCCCGTGGATCCAACCGGGTAAAGAACTCCTCATCCATATCAGCAAGAACTTTTTCTTGTATGTTGCTGATCGTTACCCTAAATTCATAATCAAATGTATCATTCTGTTCTTCAGAATCCAATTTCAAAATCTGGTTTCTGAGTGTCGCTTCATTGTCGGTAAAGTCTTTCAGATTAATGTCGAATGTCTCACCAATTTTTTTACCAATGATGTTCTTGTTTAGATCATCGGATTGGATGTTGGAAACAGAATAATTGAAAGTCATTGTATGGCCACCTTCTTTGACCTCACCATTTTCCAGTTGCACTGCATCGAAGCTGATAAGACTTTCTTCTCCGGCAGGTTCACTACTTTCCGCCATGCCGCCGATATTGTACCGAATGGACTTGATCTGCCCATCCAGTCGTTCCTGCGATATTTCCGGCAGGTAATAAGTCAACTTGCCACTGTAATCGAAATCTAAATCTTCCAGACTAGCCTCCTTTACAAACACGAGGCTGGCCGAAAAGTCCTCTACCTTGTCAATGTTGAACTTATAATCTTCATTGACATCATTGATGACAAAGTTGGAAAAAGTATTGATGTCATTGTCTTTCAAGTATTCCTGAGCCTTATCAAACAAGTTCTTATTGATCACATCAACATACACCTGTGTACCATACATATTTTNTATAAGATTTACAGGAGTTTTACCCGGTCGGAAACCTTTTATCTTGGCTTNTTGTGCAGTTTNTTTCAATTCCTTTTTTAAAAGATCCTGAATTTCAGCAGCTTCCATGGTAACATCCAGCTGGAGTTGATTTTNTGTTATTTCTACCGGGTTGATGGTCATTTTAGATTAATAATTTGAATATTGAATGAATATAGAAAATCAAGGTAAAAACGTACTGTATGAGCGAAACAGGCGGCTTTTACTGCTTCTTTTCCAATTTTGAGGTGCAAAGGTACGATTATTCTATAAATAAATTGATTATTAACGCACGCTAAATTAATTTAGCAGGGTATCAAATACATAACATTGATTACATTTGCGCCATGAAACTGATCAGAAATTTTTGCGTAATTGCACACATTGATCACGGTAAGNNCGCCTTGTCTGACCGTTTGCTGGAATATACCCAGACCATTGCGGAAAGAGATATGCAGGATCAGGCTCTGGATGATATGGACCTGGAGCGTGAACGAGGCATCACCATCAAGAGTCATGCTATCCAGATGTATTATCACCATGATGACGGCCAGGTCTATACTTACAATATGATCGACACNCCCGGACATGTGGATTTCAGTTATGAAGTGTCACGATCCATCGCCGCTTGCGAAGGTGCGCTCCTCCTGGTAGATGCAAGCCAGGGTATTCAGGCACAGACTATCTCCAATCTTTTCATGGCGATCGACCACGATCTGGAGATCATTCCTGTTCTGAATAAGGTCGATATGGAAAGTGCTATGGTGGAAGAAGTCTCTGATCAAATTATTGATCTGATCGGATGTAANAAAGAGGAAATTATTCTTGCCAGCGGAAAGACAGGCATTGGGGTGCATGATATTCTAAAAGCTATTGTGGATAGGATTCCGGCACCTAAGGGAGATCAGGATGCACCGCTACAGGCGCTGATTTTCGATTCGGTATTCAATTCATTCCGGGGTGTGATCGTTTATTTCAGAATTATTAACGGCATCATCAATAAAAATGACAAGGTACGATTCTTTCACACAGGTAAGGAATATTTTGCTGATGAAGTGGGTATCCTTCAATTAAATATGGTGGAAAAACCCCAACTGACTGCTGGAAATGTGGGTTACCTTATCACAGGAATCAAAGTGTCAAAGGAGATTAAGGTCGGTGATACCGTCATATTAGGCAAATATCCTGCCACTGAAGAAATCAAAGGTTTTGAGGAAGTGAAGCCGATGGTCTTTGCTGGAATCTATCCGATCGATAATGATGATTTTGAGGACCTTCGCGATAGTCTTGAAAAGTTACAGCTCAATGATGCCTCATTGACATTCGAACCAGAGAGTTCTGTTGCCCTTGGATTCGGCTTCCGTTGCGGTTTCCTGGGAATGCTCCACCTTGATATAATTCAGGAGCGTTTGTCCCGTGAATTCAATCAGGAGGTGATTACCACTGTGCCTAACGTAATGTATCATGCATTTCTCAATAAAGCACCCAATGAAAGGTTTATTATTAACACACCCAATGACCTTCCTGACCCTACCTTGCTTCATCATGTGGAAGAACCATATATCCACGCCCAGGTAATCACCAAGCCGGAGTATATCGGTTCCATCATGTCCTTGTCCATGGACAAGCGGGGTATCCTGACCAAGCAGACCTATCTCACCACAAGCAGAGTAGAGTTGACCTTTGAGATGCCACTTGCCGAGATCGTTTTTGACTTTTATGATAAATTGAAGTCCATTTCTCGTGGCTATGCTTCTTTTGATTATCAACCTTTGGATTACAGGAAGTCGGAGCTCGTTCGGCTCGATATCAAGTTGAATGGCGATAATGTAGATGCCTTGTCTGCATTGGTGCATAAGTCCAAAGCAGAGGAATTGGGCAGGAAAATTTGTGCCAAACTGAAAGATCTGCTGCCTCGTCAGCAATTCATGATTGCTATCCAGGCAGCGGTAGGAGCCAAGATTATTGCTCGGGAAACCTTATCAGCTATGCGTAAGGATGTGACAGCAAAGTGTTATGGTGGAGATATTTCCCGTAAAAGGAAATTGTTGGAAAAGCAGAAGGAAGGAAAGAAGAAGATGCGTCAAATAGGTAATGTTGAGGTGCCACANAAAGCATTTTTGGAAGTATTGAAATTAAATGATTAAATAGTATAGAATGAAATATTTTGGAATTTTAACTTGTATCGCCTTAATGAGTTTGGCGGCTTGTAAAAGCGAGCCTGCCGGAAATGCAGCAAAAGCTGATGATATGGAAGCCTATGTTGCCTATGATGGACAGACTCGGCAGATCGCTTCAATGGACACCCTGGTTAACAATAANGGGGTTCAGTTTGAACTTACATTCCGNGGNGGATCAACCGATGGCGCTGCCCAAATCAAAATCAGGAAGGACGGAAAATTAATTGAAAATAAGGACCGTAAAGCAGATGGCCGTGTCACGGCAGCCATGATCGAAGATATTAATGGCGATGGTGAGGGTGACTTTATTTTCTATACCAACACAGAAGACAATACAAGAATAGGTAACTTGTATGGTGTGGTAAGCGATAATGGAAAGTATCGGCACATCTTTATCTCTCCATTTATTAAAGAGCCTTATGTAACCAATTATTTCGGAAGGGATTCTTTCTATGTTGAGAATGGAATAATATATAAGTCTTTTCCCAGGTATGAGTTGAATAAATTGAGACAGAAGGTGGATTCCGGAAAACGATGGATACTTCAATACAAGTACACCGGAAAGGATACAATTGACGTATCAGAAGGAAATATTCAGTAAATATTCAGTAATTATTATGGAAAGTGGATTCGTTTAAATTATTACGAATCCACTTTTATTTTTATCTCCCCAGCCAATCCTTACGCCCGCCTCAAAGGCAGCCGGTTTTAATTTGCTTTGATAAAGACTGTTGTCCGTCAATGGGAAATAATGCTTATATTGTAGGATAGGCGAAATTTTGACATATTTCCCGGCAAAGAAGTCCAGCCCGAGACCAAGACCGGCCATGGCAAAATGCTCATTGATTTCAGGAACGACATTATCCGGTTCGTTTACCCAATTCCTTAGTTCATAACCAACAACCGGTTGCAGGAAGAAGTGATTCTTGAAAANATGTTGCTTGGAGAATGTCGGACATTCATCACACTGATCAAAATGGAAAGGGTAGATTGTTACCGGGATATTCATGCCAAAACTTCTGATGGATTTGACCTTTCCTACCTCCAGATTGCTGGCATCAAATATATCTATGCCATTGATCCGAACCATTTTTGCAAAAATTTCCGGCCCGAATAAAACCCCGTAGTTGACTAACTTGATTCTGTAATCCAGAGCAATCTGACTCCCTTGCTGGGACAGCCTGTCATTGGCCTTGCCGGGAATGTTACTCGGGATATCTTCATAATCCAACACATATTTAAACGAAATGCCAAATTGAGCGTGAACATCGGTCAACGAGAAGAAATAAAATAATAAAATTAGAGTGGTAGTGAAGTATTGAATTTTGCGCTGCATAAAGGGTCGTGAATAAAATTTTTAATAAGCAGTTTCAATAACTAAAAGAATCCTATGCCAAAGCTTACATCCCTTTTTAGTCGTATCTTTGCATTTTCAAATGTACAGTGATTATCTGAAATGAATTGAATTTTCATTTCAATTTTTATATAGTTGTTATAGTTATAATATAAATTAACTTGAAAACCAGAACATTAGAACAAAATAAAGTAAGCGTAATTACCCTTGGTTGTAGTAAGAACCTCGTAGATTCCGAAAATCTGATTACTCAGCTCAAGGGTAATGACTTCGATGTACAGCATGATGAGGTGACCAGGGATACAGATATTGTCATTATAAATACCTGTGGATTCATAGATCTTGCTAAGGAAGAATCCATCAATACCATCCTGAAATACGCGAAGGTCAAATCAAAAGGTGGCATAGACAAATTGTATGTTACAGGCTGCCTGTCACAACGATACAAGGATAATCTGGAAGAAGAAATTCCCGAGGTGGATGCTTATTTTGGGACATTGGAATTGCCACGTCTACTCAATACCTTAGAGGCTGATTATAAGCATGAATTGGTGGGTGAGCGGGTTTTGACCACTCCTTCTCACTATGCCTATATGAAGATTTCAGAAGGGTGTAACAGGACTTGTGCTTTCTGCGCCATCCCACTCATGCGCGGAGGCCATGTATCCAAGCCGGTTGAAGAACTTGTGAAAGAGGCTAAAAGCCTGGCCCGTATCGGTGTAAAGGAAATTATTCTGATTGCGCAGGAATTGACTTATTATGGTCTGGATATATACAANAAGAGAGCNCTGCCGGATTTGCTTGATGCCCTTGCCGAAGTAGAAGGTATCGAATGGATCAGACTACAATATGCTTACCCTAGTAAATTCCCTATGGGTATTATCGATGCCATGAAGCGACACGATAAGGTGTGCAACTATCTTGATCTGCCTTTGCAGCATGCTTCTGACAAGATATTGCAGTCGATGAGACGCCAGATTACACGGGATGAGACAAAGCAGTTGATCAGGGATATCCGTCAAATGATACCGGGAATAGCAGTCAGAACGACTTTCATCGTCGGCTTCCCGGGAGAAGCCGAAGAAGATTTTGAACAGTTGTGCGATTTTGTGAGAGAAATGCGTTTTGAACGCCTTGGTGTTTTCCAGTATTCCCACGAAGAGGACACAGCTGCATACGAGATGGAGGATGATGTCCCGGAAAGCCTTAAGGCAGAACGTGCCAATGCACTGATGGCTATTCAACAGGAAATCAGCCTCGAACTTAACCAGCANAAAAATTGGTAAGATATTTAAAGTACTTATCGATAAAAAGGAAGGTGGATACTTCTATGGCAGAACCGAGTTCGATTCCGTAGAGGTTGACAATGAAGTCCTCATAGATGCTTCTTCCAACTATTGCTCTGTAGGCGGGTTTTGTGACGTCATCATCGATGATGCCACTGAATACGATCTGATTGGCCATGTCATCCAACCCAATTAAAATTAATTTCGATATGAATAAGCTATATAATTATTTGTTTGTGCGACGACACCCTCTTGTATGNGCGCTCGCCATTATTTTGATATTTTCGATTCTGATGGTCATCAATTATTACTGGGTTTTCCCAAATAATCCGGAGTGGATGTTTGTTGCAGCCTTCATTGGCGTTCTTATGTATGGTGTCTATAGTGCTTTTATGCTCTTTATAACCAANAAAATCATGCTGGACTGGAATCAGTCATTCATCGGTTTCTTATTGGTCGCTGCCACTTTGTTTTATGAAGGTATGCTGATCAGCGGTAAGAGCTGGGACGATCTTTCCAACTATACGCCAATCCTCAAGGTAATTTTAGGGGTGGCCCTCATCATCATGAGCATGTCCATCATGGCCAGAAAGGTGCTGGANAAAATGAAACAACTGGATCGTTAACCTGTAACCTTAAGAATGAATCTGAGTAAGCGGATTAGCCTCATGACTTCTTTGCGGGAGGATATTGAGCTAAATAAAGATTATTGGGCTGCTAAAATCCGGGAAGCAGAGATGATGAATCCCTGGTTTACTCCATCCAATACTTCCAACGCCCTTAAAGCAATTTCTGCCGAGATGCTGGATCCGGTAAAACTTGAAAAATGGGCTGGCTTTTATCCCGGTCCTAAATCCCCGGCCAATGTAGGGATTATCATGGCGGGAAATCTGCCTTTGGTAGGCTTTGCTGACTGGCTGGCTGTTTTCATGTCCGGCCATCGGGCCTTGGTCAAATGTAGTGATAAGGACAGTGTGCTGTTTCCGGCTATATTGGAAAGGCTAAAAGAATGGGAACCCGAATTTTCAGGGAATACTATCATTGAGGAACGACTCAAAGGCTATGGTGCGATCATAGCAACCGGTAGCAACAATACGTCCTTATATTTCAAAAGTTATTTCAAACATGTACCACACATTATACGGAANAACCGAACCAGTGTAGGAGTGATTCAATCCGGTGATGATGAAGAAGTGCTGGAAGCTTTTAATGCTGATATACATTCGTACTTTGGGTTGGGCTGTCGCAATGTATCCAAGCTTTATTTGCCCTTAGGTTTTGATATACGTCTACTAATGTCAGTATTTGAACGTGAGTCGTCAAACATTGCTTTCAACAAATACAAGAACAACTTTGACTATAATCTGTCCATCTATTTATTGAATAAAATTCCATTCTATACCGACAACAACATCATATTGATTGAAGACAAGAGTCCTTTTAGTCGGATTGCTTGCCTGCACTACGAGTGGTATGATGATGTAAATGAAGTGATGACAGACATCAAGTCGCGTAGGGATGATATCCAATGTATTGTGTCTTCAGACAGGGTNGGGGATCTGAAAGTCATACCGCCGGGTACTACCCAAAGTCCCGGCTTGTTTGATTACGCTGATGATGTGGATACTATGCATTTTTAGGTAATATCTGAATCGATGGTCAAAAAGATTTCNAAAAAACAGGCAAAAGCGGATGATATCAGACATATCCTGGATGAATTATTTCCTGAGGTGCCTGTACCGCTGCATCATAAAGATGTCTATACGTTGTTGATTGCTGTTTTGCTATCTGCACAATGTACTGATGAACGTGTCAATAAAATTACTCCAATCCTGTTTGCCAAGGCAGATAATCCTGCCGATATGGTAACCCTTGGCGAGGATGCAATCCGGGAAATTATACGACCATGTGGCCTTTCTCCTATGAAAGCAAAGGCTATTTACAGCCTTTCAAAGATATTAATGGATCAGTATAACGCCCATGTACCATGTGGTTTCGAGGCATTGGAGGCATTGCCCGGTGTTGGCCATAAGACTGCATCAGTGGTGATGAGTCAGGGATTCGGTATTCCGGCTTTTCCTGTTGATACACATATCCATCGACTGGCATATCGTTGGGGACTTTCTTCCGGAAAATCAGTCGAACAAACAGAAAAGGATCTCAAAAAACTATTCCCTGAAGCGGCATGGAATAAACTACATCTTCAGATCATATATTTTGGCCGTTCTTATTGCAAGGCAAGGCCGCATATAGCTGCAGATTGTCCTATTTGCAATAAATACGGACGAAAAGGTCTGGATTGAAAATGTCCAACCCGGATCAGGATCTATCGAAGGCCGATCTTATGCTCATTGATCTCTTCCAGGCTGATACGTTCCCCGTCTCTATAAGCACAGATGAATGCTTGAGGGAAGCCTTGGTTTTTGGCAACCTGCTTGACAGATCTGGCTTCCTCTATTGATGTGCATACAACCTGATATTTAAGTAGGTTGTTTTCACTTCTTGTTATTATATTGCTAAATGGAGACCATTTTGAAAGGGACAGATCCTGGATTGATTTAGTGACCTCAAGTTGAACACATATCTCTACTTTTTCCGGACCGTTGACGATGTTAGTATCTACCAGATTATTAATAATAGACAGATCTTTAGTCTTGTCGGAAGCTACCGGATTTGTAGTTTCATTTCCAGTAACCTTCTTTTNGGACTCAATTACCTCTTCCTCCTGTTTTTTATTTTTATTTCCTGAATTGTCAGCGAGAATTTTCTCTTCACCACCGGAAGAAAATTCAACATTTGACTTATACCTTTCAAATCCTCTGAAAATGTTATCGACGATTTCTTNTTTGCCTTTAGAGCTAGTCATATAAGATTCTTCATTAACATTACTTAGGAAGCCGGTTTCTATCAAAATTGCCGGCATGGATGTGGCGCGCAATACCAGAAATCCCGCCTGACGCACACCACGGGATTTTCTGCCTGAAGTATTTTCAAACTCGTGTTCTATTTTCTCTGCTATGGAAATACTTTGGGTCAAATGCGCATTTTGACTCATGGAAAGTAAAATATTCCCTTCGGGACTATTTGGATCGAAGCCATCATAGTTTTTCTGGTAGTCATTCTCCAGAAAAATGGAAGAGTTTTCCCGCTTTGCAACTTCAAGGTTGTCTTTAGCCCGGTGAAGGCCTAGAACATAAGTCTCAGTCCCATAAGGATTAGAATTTGGATTCCAGTTGCAATGAATACTGATAAATAAATCCGCTTTCGCTCTGTTGGCTATATTGGCTCGCTCATGGAGTTCAATGAATTCATCTGTTTTTCTTGTATAAATGACATTGATATCCGGGTAGGCCTTTTCGATCTTAGCACCCAATGCAAGTACATACTCTAATGTGAGGTTTTTTTCTCTGGAGTCCTTACCCAAACAACCCCCATCCTTACCCCCATGCCCGGCATCCAGCACTATGGTGCGGATTTTGTACTGCCTGTGACCTTCAGGCAACAAATTAATGATGGATTCCAAATCACTTTGGGAAAAGTTTTTAGAAAATTTTAACACGGACATTCTCGTTGATGTGAATCCGTAGTTCGTTATTCCTTTCGAATGTGTACAGGTGTGTACTTCATCATGATGAGGGCAATCAGCCTTCGAAAGGATTGGAAAAGAAAGGATGGCAAACATGGTTACCATTAGCTTTACTGTACCTTTGAATGAAAATCTTAAGCTACTCATATGCTATTTGGTTTTTTGTTTAGCTTTGTGTTTCAATATTATTAATATATTAATTTTTATTATAAATTAAAATTGCATTAATATCAATTAATTATAAATTATAAAAATTCGTCACAAATATAAAGTAGCTGTCTGAATTGACCAAAAATTCTACCATATTATTATTTATTTTAATATGTTTTTGTGTAAATATTTTTGCACAGGTTGATTCCATACCTGAATTTAACGTACAGAAATCAGCAGATAGNCTTCATATTCAGTTGTTTAGGGAAAATTCTTCTGTTATTGACACATTGCCGCCTGTCATTGCTCANAAAGGGATTGCAAAGATCGCAAACCAACAAGACCTGGATGATATCGTTGAGTATGGTTCCAGGGATAGTACTGAACTGGATAAGAAGAATCAGGTACTGCATCTATGGGGAGATGCTTACGTTAATTATCAGACTAGCAAGATCAATGCACATTATATCCGCATTGACCTCAAGAATAACATCGCCACCGCAGAATTGGGTCATGATGCCAAAGGCCGACCGATCGGTAAGCCTGCAGTGGATCTGGAAGGGCAGCAGGTTGTCGCTAATAAGCTGTCATTCAATTTCAAGACCAAAAAGGGTATCATCCATGACGGTCGGTTTAAGCAGAGTGACTTGTATATCAATGGCTCTAAAATTAAAGTAATTGCAGGTCCTTATGACAGCCTTCGCACCGATGATGTCCTGTACCAGGAAGATGCCCTGATTACGACGTGCAACCATCCTGATGCTCATTTCGGTATTCAGGCCAGCAAGATGAAGATAGTTCCGGATCGCGTGGCAGTAATAGGTCCCTCTTATGTGCGTATAGGTGGTGCGCCNACCCCTTTGGTCATGCCTTTCGGTTTTTTTCCACTGAAAAAGACAAAGCAAACCGGGATCATTTTTCCAAATGATTATAACTTTTCGCCGCAATGGGGCTATGGACTGAAGAATATCGGTTATTATTTGCCGGTAAACGATAGGATGGACCTGATCTTTTCAGGAGATGTCTATCTGAGAGGCTCTCACAGGATAGGTGTGACCACCAGATATAATCGAAGGTATAAATACAATGGTTCCGTGATGTTGGAATATTCAACCTATTATAATGAGCCTTCAGAAACATACAAGGTGATTCGGCAGACTTCCTACCACCTCCAGATCAATCACAATCAGGATCCTAAAGCCAACCCATACAACAAGTTCGGAGGAAATGCCAACATTCAGATAGGCAGATTTCAGACTTTGAATTATAATGATGCCAACAGCGTCCTCAACAACAACCTGTCTTCCAATATAACATACAGCAGGATCTTTAGTGGAAAGCCTTATAGTTTCAGTGCTGCAATGAGCCATACACAACAGTTGTCGACTCGTGATTTTGGTATAGAATTACCCAAACTCACCTTCAATACACAATCAATCTTCCCTTTCAGAAATTCAAAAAGGGTAGGCGACAGGTGGTATGATCAGATTAGTTTTACTTATTCTGCTGAGTTGAGTAATAAAATTCAGACGAAGGACTCACTATTGTTTTCCGACCGTATCCTGAAAACCTCAAAGCAGGGGGTCAGGCAATCCTTTGCTGTAACTTCATCCTACAAGGTGCTGAAGTATTTCAATATTAGCCCCAACTTTAACTATAATGAGATTTGGGGATTCAATACCATCCGGCAGGAATATGATCCTACGGTGATTACGGTGTATGATACCACTCGATTTATCAATTTTCCGGATTCATTCATTGTCACTTCTCAGATTATCGATGGCAGAAGTATCAAGGATACCATGCAGGAATTTGGCGCTTTCAGAACCTTTAATGCCAGTGTAGGTATCAATACCCAGTTGTTTGGACTGATGCAGTTCCGCAAGGGTTTTATCCGGGGTGTCCGGCATCAGATGCGGCCGAGCCTGTCTTTTGCGGTAGCACCGGACTATTCGAGGTATTATGATTCGGTGCAGACAAGCAATGTCCGGCCTATCAGGAAGATCGCTTACAACAAATATCAGGAGTTTATATATGGCGGTCCGCCGGGATCCGTTCAGCAAATGGGATTGAGTCTGAGTATTTCAAATACCCTGGAGGCAAAGGTTCGGGGTAGAAAAGATACTACAGATAGGAAAATTAAGATTTTTGAAAGTTTTGGAGTCAATACGTTTTACAATTTTGCAGAAGACTCTTTAAAATTAAAACCCTTGTCGTATAATGCCACCACACGATTGTTTAAGGGACTTTCAACCATAACCATGAATGGGAGCTTCGACTTCTATGACCGAAACAGTAACGATAAAAAGATCGATGTTTTCTACTGGAAGACAAAAGGTAAACCAATGCGTTTCGTCAATTTTAGCGCGACATTGAATACTTCGTTGACAGTGGAAAAAATTAGAAAGTTATTGCAAGGCAGGTTGACAGAGAGTGAAGCGGCCTCCAGGCAGGACAACCGGGAGAAGACGCTGGAACATCAGTCATTCTGGGATTTGCTGGATAATTTTACTATCAATCACTCACTTAATCTCAGCGCACGTGATGAGATAGGCCCAAACAAATTACAGTTTACTACCAATTCAATTTCAATGTCCGGCAATATTCCGATTACTGAAAAATGGGCGATAAATATCGGATATTTCGGTTTTGATTTTAAGAATCTCAACATCGTGTATCCTGATCTGGGATTCAGTCGTGACCTGCATTGTTGGTACATGCGATGTAGCTGGCAACCTGTCCGCGGTACTTATTCCTTCATCATTGANGTCAAGCCCGGGTCATTGGACTTCCTCAAGATTCCCAATAACAAGAATAGGGCCGATGTATTTTCAGACTTCTGATGTAGCCTGAAGATATTTGGTTTAAAAAGTTGCAGTAGTATAGATGGAGGCTCTTATTTGAATTTATTGTCCCACTTTTCGACATCCCACTCAGATATTGTCTTTCTTTCTTTTGTTTCCTCACCGGACAAATCTACAAAATCAGTATACTCACTTTCTTTTGACGACTCAAAGAATCCCTGACTGCCTGTTTGCTGTATCTGTTCAATCTTTCTGGTAAAAANAGCAGAAGCCAGCATTCCCACCAGCGAGAATGGCAAAAAGAAAATTGAGACAAGGGCATTTAAGGTACCTGGTAATGGTTNTTTCTTAATCTCTGAAAATAACCTCCTGAAATAGTTGAATAGGATTTCCTTTTNTACAAGAATAATTGCTATGATCAGTACCGGTGCTGCAAACAACAATCCCAGATACACATATTTCATGATTGAAAATAGAAAATACCCCAGAATTAGAAAGATAATCAGGCTAAATAAGGGTGGAATATTGAAATTAAAGGTCCTTTGCATGAAAAATGATAAATAATTTAAATATACAACAAAGATTATCATCTAATTATTCGCAAATAAAATGATTTTTCGACCAAAGTGAAATAAATCCGGAGTAAACCTGAGAAAATTAATGGTATCTATTCCAAACAAAATTAATCCCTTTTATTCCGGCAGTTGTACTCGTTATGGGCTGCAATGCCAAGATATAGACCGATTTCGTTCTTGCTACCATGCTACTCATCTGCACGATCCGGAGGAGAGTGTCAATAATTCGCTGCGCGCTTGATTACGTATTCTTTCAGTATTTTGTTTTATATCCTCAAGGTTGCTCTTAGCGAAAGGTTTGATGTCCACATTGAGGATTTTGGGCAAATAGATTTAAAAGGAAGGTCAAGCCCGAAATAATTGGCTCTTTTCTTATATATGTAAAGGATAAATTTTGATTCCATATCAGGGTTGTATGCATGGTTACCATTTACAATATTGAAAATCAGGATGATTGTGTTGGTTATAATGGATCAAAGGATAGATTATCCATGGGACTGGAAATATTTGATTGCGTTTGTTTGGTATCTGAAAATTCAAAGTTCTGGCCTTCTTGATTGAATAAAATGTCATTTTGTTGGATCAGAAAAAATGTCAAAATTATGTATGGAAGATGCAGCGAATCGTAAAAAAGCACTATATTCTTTAAATATTAGCGAACTTTTGTGGTGCTTTGTGTAAAGTATCTATCTTTGCCTTTTAACTAATTTTAAGCTCTTATTGATGCAAAAGCATTTTTACTCGTTGTTGTTTTATCCTTATTTTTCAACAATATTTTTGGACAGAATCAAATCCGGGAGAATGATCCTTACCGAGATTCTTTGAATTATACTTATTATTCTTTCAATCGGGTAGCATGTAATCCGGAGCTTACAGTTGAGCCGGCTTTTACATGTCAGACTGCGGCCCAATCTGCTGTCAACGGACAAGGAACAGGCTTTGTTTGTGATTTGGAAGGATTTTGCATCAATACGGCCAATGGAGTTCCACAACTTCCCAATCCAATTCCATTTTGTACATCCAACTCTGTTTTGAACAATCCGATATGGTTTTCTTTCATTGCAGACGCAAGTGGTACATTAGATATTGACGTGTCTTCCAGTGGTTGTTCAGGAGGGATGCAATGGGCACTATATGATCAATGCGGTAATTATTTCAATGCAATTGCATGTCAAAGCAATCCGATCCTGCCTCCGAATGTGCCATTCAATATATTTGCGACCGGTATTACTCCCGGAGGTACTTATTATCTTGTGATTGATGGTGCCAATGGCGCAACCTGTAACTACGAATTTCATGTGAATGACGGCATTAGTCCAATTTATGTTGGAGACCCAATCGGGACGAGTTTGACCGGTGCTGCTTTCGTGTGTGGAGGGTCATCGGTTAATTATTCCTTCCCGGGTGTTTTGTATGCCACGGATTATCATTGGTCCTTACCACAAGGGGGTACATTGGATACTGAAGGACCAAATGTTACAGTCAATTTCCCTGAAGGCATGGCGCCCGGAGAATATCAGTTATGTGTCACCGGATTCAACGACTGTGATGAAAATATTGATGCTACTCCCGTTTGCTGGACCATCACCGTTGGAGAGGAGCCTGTCATTAATACAACAGGCGAAGTGTGTCCTGGAGGCTCGTTTTCATATCGAGGAGGGAATTACCCTTCAGGCAGTTATTCATTCACCTATCTTGGTCCTCCTGGTTCCAGCTGTGACACTACTGTTAATTTGGTTGTCACCGAATATATACCAACGACTACGCCAAACCAGCAGATATTTATCTGTCCNGGGGACGAGTTTGCGTTTATTGGCGGGGTTCCAATAACGGAGGGGCAGATGGGCAATATATTGACGTTTCAGGATCAGCATGGGTGTGATAGTTTGGTGACGTATTTTGTCAATGAGTTGGAGGTATACGGAGCGATTGGGGCTGTGCCTGCGTCATTGCCGCGCACAGGCGGGACATCGACGATGACGTTGAATCCGGATTGGGGATTTTTCACGACGGATACCTATGGGATAGAGTGGTACAACAGCAATCATGAATTGTTGGGGACGGGTAATTCTATCCAGATATCGAAGCCGGGATATTACTATGCGATAGTGACATGGTATAAGACGAACAATGTATTGCCGGGGACGAATTTAGATCCGATGACCTTGTTGTGTGATGAGCGGTTTGAGATAACGATACCAGCGGAGAATTCGACATTGGCAGAGCCTGTGGTAACGGGGTCGACGGTACTCTGTGCGGGAGAGGCCTATACGTTTGATACGGATACGCAGACGGGGACGACCTCGTACAACTGGATTCATTCGGGAGGTACAGTAAACAGTGGAGGTAATAATGAGCATATCGAGTTGACGTATACAACGCCGGGGCAGTATGAGATATGTGTGAATGCGGTTGATGGATGTGGGCCTGGACCAGACAATTGTTTTCAGATACAGGTTGTACCATCAGCAACGGTTGATTTGGGGAGTGATCGTACCGTATGTGGCAATATAGATACGTTGCTGGCGGTGTTNGGGGGAGTACCGGATGTGAATGATCCGAACATGCAGTATATCTGGACGGTGGTATCGGGGCCTGATGTTAACGGAGTGACGTTTAGTGCTGGGAATAAGGCCGAGACACAGGTTGATGTAGTACAGGCCGGGACATATACGTTTCAGTTTGGGGCGGATTACAATGGGCAGGGATGTGGAGAGGCGGACACGATAGAGGTGATATTTGAGAAGGCGCTGGTACTGACGCCGAAGGATATAGAGGCGTGCAATGATGAGAATCAGCCATTGCCGAATGAGATTAATCTTGACACGTTGTTGACTGGGAATGGCGTTGCCTATACGGGTACATGGACGATGGTGGGTGGACCGGGAACGCCCGGAGGCACGTTGCCGGTGCAGAATTATAAGGGGATGACTCAGACGGGAGTATATGTATATCGTTTTACGCCCAATCAGAGTGGAGTATGTGGAGTGAGTGCTGTAGAAGTGAAGATAGATCTGAAGAATTGTATATGTCCGCCATTGAGCATCAACAGTGATGGAGGTACGACGTGCAATGATGCGGGCAGTGTAAATCTGGGTACGATGGTACAAGGGGCCACGGGGCCGGGTAAATGGGCAGTGACGACACAGCCAACCGGTGGAGGAGTGGTGCTGTCGGGAACGTTGGCGGATTTCAAGGGTCAGCCTGCGGGGGCATATGTGTTTACCTATACACTTGACGATACGATGACGGGATGTCCATCATCGGCGACGACGACGGTGAATGTGGTGTCTGCGCCACAGGCTCAGTTGAAGGTGGCAGAGCAGGCGTGCAACAGTAATTTTTCGCCGGACTATGTAAATGAGGTAAACTTTGACACATTGATAGTTAGCGGAGACAAGACGGGCGTGTGGACGTATAGTGGTGTTGGGGTTGATCCGGGCAGTGCATCGTTCTATCCGAAGGATTTCAACGGGGCGGTACCNGGCACCTATGAATACACCTATACGATAACGGGCGATCCGAGTTGCGCTCCGGTGAGCTACAAGATAAACATAGTGGTAGAGGATTGTAAGTGTCCATCGGTAGCGATCACGCCNTTTGCGTCATTCTGCAATACGGTGGCATCAGTGGATCTGGACAGTTACCGGGTTACGACGAAGCCGGGCAAGTGGTATATAGAGAGTGTTCCTGCGGGCAGCAATGCGACGATTACAGGAGACAAGATGTTCAATGGGGCAGGCAGTGTGTTTGGGACGTATGTGTTATATTATAAGCTGGACGAGGCGGTACCATTGGGCTGTGAAGACACTTCACAGTTGGTGATACGCTTGGACAGTACGGCGAGTGCGGGGATAGACGGTTTGATTGGGCGATGTGAGGACTATTCCGGATCGATTGATCTGGATACGGTACTTACACAGCAACAAGCCGGGGGTACGTGGCAATATACGGGGTCAGTGAATATCGGCAGTTCGTTTAATGCGGGAGATGGTATACTGGATGTGAGCGGAATACCGACGGGATTGGGCTATACGTTCAAATATACGGTGAAGAGTCCGTTGGGACTGTGTCCGGATGATAATGCTACGATAACGGTTGACAGGAATGAGTTGCCGAATGCCGATGCGGGAGTGGATGGGTTTATCGATTGTGTGACGACGGCGGTAGATCTNGGGGGTAGCGGTACATCGAGCGGGGCGGAGTACAGTTATGAGTGGACGAATCTTACGACAGGGAGTAAGGTTGGAACGACAGCGGTGTTGACGGGAGTTCAGGATGGNGGAGTGTATGAGTTGAAGGTGACGAACGCGACGACGGGTTGTGTGAAAGTGGACGAGGTAGAAGTGAGGAAGGATGATAAGGCGATAGACGGGATCAACATCGAGTTGGACAGCATCAGTTGTTATAATAAGGGAGATGGAGAGGTGCGGATAATAGGGGTAACAGGAGGCACGCCAGACTTCAGGTATTCACTGGATGGCAGTGCATATACGGCACAGTCGGTATACAGCAATATAGGGCCGGGCAGTCATATTATCCGGGTAGAGGATGTAAATGGCTGCAAGTATGATTTGCCGATATTGCTGGACAATCCGAAGGAGGTAAAGGTAGAGTTGGGCAACAACAAGGTGATAGCGGAAGGAGATGCGGTGACGATTACGCCGGATGTGTCGATAGGGGTCAATGGAGCGGCGATAGACTGGACGTCGAATCCGCCGGGGACGAGTTGTGTTGGTTGTGCTGAGTTGACGGTACAGCCATTGATAACGACGACCTATATAGCTACGGTTCGGGACAAGAATGGGTGTACGGCAGTAGATTCAATGGAGGTAAGGGTCAAGAGTGTCATCCGGGTGTTTATTCCGAATGTGATTAGTCCGAACAACGATGGGATCAATGATGTATTTTATGTGCAGACGGATCAGAACATAGTGAGGGTAAAGAGTATGACAATATACAACAGGTGNGGGGATGTTCAATATTCTGTGAAGGATGTGCCACCGAATGTGGAGTCACAGGGGTGGAATGGTCGTTATGGAGAGCAGCGTTCGAATACGCCTGCGGTGTTTGTGTATCAAATAGTATTGGTGACACGCGANGGGCGGGAGATAACGTACAAGGGAGACGTTACTGTGCTGCGGTAAGAAAGGATAGCAAGAGAAAAGAGGAAGGTGAATGTTAAAGAGACCTTCAAGGAGAGAGCGAAGCGGAAAACCTGTGCGATGAAGGATCTGCAGGGGAGGGTGAGGGTCAGGAATACTTTATGATTGGATAAATAGTGACCGACTTAGTCGGTGTCGATAAAACAAAAAGTTCAACAGGCTCTTTTTGTTTTATCGGTAAATCGAACTATTCACTTCATCAAAAGATTATCAGAGGTTTATTAAATCGGGCAAAGGATTGCAATGTTATGATCTATTTCAATTTTACAGGGGTAATTCTTTTTACGACAAATGCAGTAGTCTATTTTTTTGTCAACTAGGAATACACAAAGTGGCACAAAGAGGATAATGTTTTTGCCTTGTCGAAGGTTAATAAAATAGAAGTGTCATTTTTAGTAGTCCAAAACGCTTAATAAGGGTATAAAGGATTTTGTCAAAGCAAACCCGATTGGCAGATCGAGTTTAGAAGAGGTTCAGTAGTGCAAGTTTTTAGGCTTTACTAACCCTAGAATCATTTATAAGAATGAGGGTCGGTGATTTGTGAATAGTTGCGAATAAATAGATTATTTAATGGCTGAGTGGAGTGTTTTATGTCGATTTTATGAGTATAAGGCAGAACTTGTTTTTCAATATTCATTTTCTTCAGTATATTTGTTGATTATTATTTGGTTATCAGGTCGTTTATGAAGAATTATTTATTTATACTTCAATTATTGTTTATTACATCCTTATCACTTTCGGCTCAAAATCGGATTGAAGAGCTAATCCCTATAACAAATCCTTCCTTTGCCGGGCCGATTGCAATAACTGATTGCAACCCTGATTTAAATATTGACCCTGGCCAGACATGCCCAACAGCTCCATTTGTATGCGATATGGATGGATATTGCGCTGATATGCAGGGAGGGGCATGNGGGAATAATATGCCATTTTGTGTAGGAGGCTCTAATGGCTATACCTTGCAGAATCCAAACTGGTTTGCCTTCGTAGCTAATAGTACGACAATAGATCTGGAGATTGCTATGAGCAATTGCACAGGTAGTTCTAATCCATCAGTCCAATGGGGTTTGTATAATCAATGCACTAACCTTTTGGGTGCGCTGATTTGTAATGGTACAGGAACAGGAAATGGTGGAGTTGTCAATATCGTATATAATAATGCATCGCCCGGAACCATTTATTATATTGTACTCGATGGTTTTTCGGGAGCTACCTGTCATTATGAGGTTACTGTCAATTCGGGCATAGGAGTGACATTGGTTGCACCGGCTTTGAATACTGACCTTACAGGAATGGCTAATGTCTGTGTAGGAGCAACTGTTGATTACTCTTTTGCAGGCTTTGGTTTTGCCACACAGTATGATTGGACCTTGCCTGATGGAGCTAATGTCTCTACAACCGGTCCTTCAACTTCAGTAAGCTTCGCGAATGTAGCACCCGGAACTTATCAATTATGTGTCACCGGTACCAATGAGTGTGATGACATAGGTCAGAATTTATGTTGGTCCATAGATGTCAAGGCTAAACCTGAATTTGAAGAATATGGCGAAGTCTGCCCGGGAAGCACTTTTAATTTCAGGGGTGGCAATTATCCTGCAGGTACTTATGCATTACTTTATGCCGATGTCAATGGGGTAAGTTGTGATACAACAATCAATCTTCATGTCACCGAATATATACCAACGACTACGCCAAACCAGCAGATATTTATCTGTCCNGGGGACGAGTTTGCGTTTATTGGCGGGGTTCCGATAACGGAGGGGCAGATGGGCAATATATTGACGTTTCAGGATCAGCATGGGTGTGATAGTTTGGTGACGTATTTTGTCAATGAGTTGGAGGTATACGGAGCGATTGGGGCTGTGCCTGCGTCATTGCCGTGTACAGGCGGGACATCGACGATGACGTTGAATCCGGATTGGGGATTTTTCACGACGGATACCTATGGGATAGAGTGGTACAACAGCAATCATGAATTGTTGGGGACGGGTAATTCTATCCAGATATCGAAGCCGGGATATTACTATGCGATAGTGACATGGTATAAGACGAACAATGTATTGCCGGGGACGAATTTAGATCCGATGACCTTGTTGTGTGATGAGCGGTTTGAGATAACGATACCAGCGGAGAATTCGACATTGGCAGAGCCTGTGGTAACGGGGTCGACGGTACTCTGTGCGGGAGAGGCCTATACGTTTGATACGGATACGCAGACGGGGACGACCTCGTACAACTGGATTCATTCGGGAGGTACAGTAAACAGTGGAGGTAATAATGAGCATATCGAGTTGACGTATACAACGCCGGGGCAGTATGAGATATGTGTGAATGCGGTAGATGGATGTGGGCCTGGACCAGACAATTGTTTTCAGATACAGGTTGTACCATCAGCGACGGTTGATTTGGGGAGTGATCGTACCGTATGTGGCAATATAGATACGTTGCTGGCGGTGTTGGGGGAGTACCGGATGTGAATGATCCGAACATGCAGTATATCTGGACGGTGGTATCGGGGCCTGATGTTAACGGAGTGACGTTTAGTGCTGGGAATAAGGCCGAGACACAGGTTGATGTAGTACAGGCCGGGACATATACGTTTCAGTTTGGGGCGGATTACAATGGGCAGGGATGTGGAGAGGCGGACACGATAGAGGTGATATTTGAGAAGGCGCTGGTACTGACGCCGAAGGATATAGAGGCGTGCAATGATGAGAATCAGCCATTGCCGAATGAGATTAATCTTGACACGTTGTTGACTGGGAATGGCGTTGCCTATACGGGTACATGGACGATGGTGGGTGGACCGGGAACGCCCGGAGGCACGTTGCCGGTGCAGAATTATAAGGGGATGACTCAGACGGGAGTATATGTATATCGTTTTACGCCCAATCAGAGTGGAGTATGTGGAGTGAGTGCTGTAGAAGTGAAGATAGATCTGAAGAATTGTATATGTCCGCCATTGAGCATCAACAGTGATGGAGGTACGACGTGCAATGATGCGGGCAGTGTAAATCTGGGTACGATGGTACAAGGGGCCACGGGGCCGGGTAAATGGGCAGTGACGACACAGCCAACCGGTGGAGGAGTGGTGCTGTCGGGAACCGTTGGCGGATTTCAAGGGTCAGCCTGCGGGGGCATATGTGTTTACCTATACACTTGACGATACGATGACGGGATGTCCATCATCGGCGACGACGACGGTGAATGTGGTGTCTGCGCCACAGGCTCAGTTGAAGGTGGCAGAGCAGGCGTGCAACAGTAATTTTTCGCCGGACTATGTAAATGAAGTAAACTTTGACACATTGATAGTTAGCGGAGACAAGACGGGCGTGTGGACGTATAGTGGTGTTGGGGTTGATCCGGGCAGTGCATCGTTCTATCCGAAGGATTTCAACGGGGCGGTACCGGCACCTATGAATACACCTATACGATAACGGGCGATCCGAGTTGTCTTCCGGTGAGCTACAAGATAAACATAGTGGTAGAGGATTGTAAGTGTCCATCGGTAGCGATCACGCCTTTTGCGTCATTCTGCAATACGGTGGCATCAGTGGATCTGGACAGTTACCGGGTTACGACGAAGCCGGGCAAGTGGTATATAGAGAGTGTTCCTGCGGGCAGCAATGCGACGATTACAGGAGACAAGATGTTCAATGGGGCAGGCAGTGTGTTTGGGACGTATGTGTTATATTATAAGCTGGACGAGGCGGTACCATTGGGCTGTGAAGACACTTCACAGTTGGTGATACGCTTGGACAGTACGGCGAGTGCGGGGATAGACGGTTTGATTGGGCGATGTGAGGACTATTCCGGATCGATTGATCTGGATACGGTACTTACACAGCAACAAGCCGGGGTACGTGGCAATATACGGGGTCAGTGAATATCGGCAGTTCGTTTAATGCGGGAGACGGTATACTGGATGTGAGCGGAATACCGACGGGATTGGGCTATACGTTCAAATATACGGTGAAGAGTCCGTTGGGACTGTGTCCGGATGATAAGGCTACGATAACGGTTGACAGGAATGAGTTGCCGAATGCCGATGCGGGAGTGGATGGGTTTATCGATTGTGTGACGACGGCGGTAGATCTGGGGGTAGCGGTACGTCGAGCGGGGCGGAGTACAGTTATGAGTGGACGAATCTTACGACAGGGAGTAAGGTTGGAACGACAGCGGTGTTGACGGGAGTTCAGGATGGGGAGTGTATGAGTTGAAGGTGACGAACGCGACGACGGGTTGTGTGAAAGTGGACGAGGTAGAAGTGAGGAAGGATGATAAGGCGATAGACGGGATCAACATCGAGTTGGACAGCATCAGTTGTTATAATAAGGGAGATGGAGAGGTGCGGATAATAGGGGTAACAGGAGGCACGCCGGACTTCAAGTATTCACTGGATGGCAGTGCATATACGGCACAGTCGGTATACAGCAATATAGGGCCGGGCAGTCATATTATCCGGGTAGAGGATGTAAATGGCTGCAAGTATGATTTGCCGATATTGCTGGACAATCCGAAGGAGGTAAAGGTAGAGTTGGGCAACAACAAGGTGATAGCGGAAGGAGATGCGGTGACGATTACGCCGGATGTGTCGATAGGGGTCAATGGAGCGGCGATAGACTGGACGTCGAATCCTCCGGGGACGAGTTGTGTTGGTTGTGCTGAGTTGACGGTACAGCCATTGATAACGACGACCTATATAGCTACGGTTCGGGACAGGAATGGGTGTACGGCAGTAGATTCAATGGAGGTAAGGGTCAAGAGTGTCATCCGGGTGTTTATTCCGAATGTGATTAGTCCGAACAATGATGGGATCAATGATGTATTTTATGTGCAGACGGATCAGAACATAGTGAGGGTAAAGAGTATGACAATATACAACAGGTGGGGGATGTTCAATATTCTGTGAAGGATGTGCCACCGAATGTGGAGTCACAGGGTGGAATGGTCGTTATGGAGAGCAGCGATCGAATACGCCTGCGGTGTTTGTGTATCAAATAGTATTGGTGACACGCGAGGGGCGGGAGATAACGTACAAGGGAGACGTTACTGTGCTGCGTTAAGAAAGGATAGCAAGAGAAAAGAGGAAGGCGAATGTAAAAGAGGCCTTCAAGAGGTGATCGAAGCGGCAATCCTGTGCGATGAAGGATCTGCAGGGGAGGGTGAGGGTCAGGAATACTTTATGATTGGATAAATAGTGACCGACTTAGTCGGTGTCAATAAAATAAAAAGCCCAACAGGCTCTTTTTATTTTGGGATATATCCTGTATCAGTAGGGAGTATTGTATATTCCGACCTTATTCCTCTCGTCTGGAAGCTTCTTGTTCCTCGAGATACCGTTGCCATCTGGTCTTTTCAAAAGTATCCTGGGNGAAGTAAGGTTGCCTTGGCTCATCAACACTATAACTTCTGGGAACTTCCTTTGCCTTATGTTCTGCAATTATTGATCCCTTTTGCCACCATGCTACGGCAATGCCAACCAACCCGCCTAATAGATGACTTTCCCAACTGATATTTTTCGCCATGATTTCTGGAGATGGCAGGATTCCGGCAA
The DNA here is from genome assembly GCA_013414645.1 of Candidatus Parvibacillus calidus. GTDB lineage: Bacteria > Bacteroidota > Bacteroidia > Chitinophagales > Saprospiraceae > Parvibacillus > Parvibacillus calidus. The sequence goes on from CP058702.1 coordinate 1,126,026, forward strand.
ACATCCCACTATAAACCACCAAAACCAGTAAAGAAAGGATAATTGATGTCAAATTCCTAACAAAGATGCCGCTCCAGAATATGAAAGCGATCAAGGCATACACCACCCCGCTAATGCCTACATGGGAAACATCCCTTCCAAACGACCATACCATCACTCCGGTGAGGATATAGCTCAGCGAAANAATAGACCAGAATTGCCTTTTATAGAAATAATGTATCAAAAATACCGAAACCAGCAAGGGTGGAAGATTTGAAAGCAAATGGCTCCAGCTTCCATGTACCATGGGACCTGTCAGAATTCCAAGCAAGCCGTATTNTTCTCTTGGTATAATGCCTAAATAACCAACATCGATAGGCAAAACTAATGTTATCAAGTAAGTCAGAAANNAAGAACAAATCCTAATTTCAGAGAAAATTTGATACTTGATAAGAGGGCAGATTTTTCCCTTTCCATAAATAATCATTTTTTACGAAAACGAAATTCATGCCAAAAAGTTTATTTGTTCTTGACTGAAACAGGTGTTGATTCAAAGTCGGTATGTTCTGTTTATTTAACGAATAATCGTTTTACCTGGGTCACAAAATTTATCGCTTTCTTATATCTTGCCAGATCAGTCCATTTAAACTGATTTACTATGTTTTGAATAAGCCAGGATTTTGCTTCTGCAAAACTTGTACATTTATTGATCGCTTCGATGGTTTGATTAAACTTGTTCAGATCATCACCAAACAAGTCCTTAATGATCAGCATTCTTTCATTCAGTCCCCAGGCTTTATTCAGATCACTGAGTGGGCTTAACCCAAGGAAGTCCACCAGGCCTGTAGGACNTTTATCCCTGAAAATAGACTCAACAGCATCAGAGGTATCAAAGTCCCTTTCATTGGCAGGTATGTATCGTGGTTCGTTTTGTTGCGTTTCAATCCTGGTCAGCATACTCTCTTCCTTGACCGGCGGTTTTGTTTGTATGATTGGAACTTCCACCTTGGTGTTATCACGGACAAAGGGTTGTTCCTCAACCGGCGGAGATACTTNTTTACTATGATCAAGCGCCTCTGCCTGATTTTGTTGACTTACAGCCTCGATCTCCACATAGGGTATATTTTCAATAACGGGTGTATCTTCGTGTGTATCATTGACCTGCCTGATTTCTTCCGGTACTTGCGGCTCATCTGCTATCTCCAATTCTTCCGGCTTTATTTCAGGACCTGCTTCCTTCTGTACCACACTGTCATTTGATGCTTCGTCAGATGGGACGCTGCTTTCAACCTCTGCGGGAGGCTCAACCAAATCTTCCTTACTTTCATTTATTTGGGTAGTCTCTCTTTCCGGCTTGATTATTGGAGGCAGATCATTGACTTCAGCCTTTTNTTCAACCGGATCGATGGAAGATATTTCCTTTTCAGCATCAATTGGCAATGAATCGTCAATCGGCAATTGTTTTATTGATGAATAGAATATTCGGATATAACCCAACAAGGAATCAATTTCTATCTCATGAGGAGGATTGTTAAGCTGAGCAAAAGCCTTATTAATTTTATCCAGATATTCTGCCGATTTTGAATTGTGCATACTTTGCTTAATTTTATGCTTTATTAAACGAAAAAGAATGGTAAAATCATATTCCATTTTTATCGTTACAAAAATACATTAAATAAAATAATTATATATAAATTATAGGATAAATGTTTCTTGTTCCATCATAAAGGTCAGCGTAGCGGTTGGATTGAAGTAATATGCGGGTCAATGTTTTCCGGAAAAACGGAAGAATTGATCCGGAGATTGAAAAGAGCTCAATTTGCTTATCAAAAGGTGATGGTGTTTAAGCCGAGTCGTGATATCCGATATGATGAGGTCAATGTAGTCAGTCATGATTCGAATATCATCGGTTCCACTCCGGTTAGATTCGCCAGGGANATTATTGAGTTGAGTGAGGATTACGAAGTCATTGGTGTGGATGAAGCCCAGTTTTTTGACAACGATATCGTGGATGTATGCCAAAGGCTTGCTTTTATTGGGAAGAGGGTGATTGTAGCAGGCCTTGATATGGATTTCGCGGGCAATCCCTTTGGTCCGATGCCTGCATTACTTGCTGTTTCTGAATATATTACAAAGGTACATGCCATATGTGTACATTGCGGCAATCTGGCGACACATTCCTATAGACTTTCTGATGATGCAGAGCAAGTGTTGCTCGGAGCCAAGGATTTGTATGAACCAAGATGCCGTGTCTGCTATTCGGAGGGTAATTTAATCAATTTTATTAACCCGGTAAAGGATTAATATCATGAATGATCCACTTTTCATTGAGAATGAAATAGAAATCAACGCACCCAAAGAAAAAGTTTGGCAAGCGCTGACCGATCCTACAGTGACCAANAAATACATGTTCGGTTGCGAAGTGATCTCAAGTTTTAAGGAAGGAGATTCTATGGTTTGGGAAGGAGATGTGGAGGGCGAGCGTATCATGTTTGTCAAAGGCAATATTGTCAAGTGTGATATCAACCATGAATTGGTCTATACTGCTTTTGATCCGACTTCAGGCGCCGAGGATATTCCGGACAATTATCTCACGATAACTTATCGACTTACAGAATCAGCAGGGAAGACTACTTTATTTGTCACGCAGGGAGATTTTGCCAAGGTGCATGACGGAGAGGTTCGTTATCAAAGCTCCATGGATAATGGCGGATGGATTGGTCTGTTGATGTCAATCAAGCAGTTGCTTGAGGAGGGTGAATAAAAAGCCCGCCATATAAATTGGCAGGCTTTTGTGTGACCCCGGAAGGATTCGAACCCTCAACCCTCAGAGCCGAAATCTGATATTCTATCCAATTGAACTACGGAGCCATTGCTTTTTGGAAGCGCGCAAAGGTAATAATTTTTCTGAAGCAGATAAAAAATTAGGTAGCTATGTCTCAAAAATTGAACAAATGAAGAATTGTAGGCATTCTTTCGGAACTATTTCAGTGTGGGACCGACCTTGTTTCATGTTGACTCATGATTAGGCTGATTTGTAAATCTTTCAATTTTCCTAAAGCGTGATAATAATCTGTTGCTTTCTTGCTTCTCATTGTCCATTCTCCTCATCCTAATTCCATTTTCTCACTCACGCAATCACTACTTCTTTGACCAGTTCCTCACCAAATGCCTTATTCATCATCTCTATTATTTTCACTTTGTTGAACATCAACTCCTGTCGTAATGGAGCGGAAGATACACTCACCGTTAGGGTACCTTTATTGATGGTCAGTCTTTTAGTGTATTTTACGACAAGAGGTCCCATCTCTTCCTCCCAGGTTGTCTTCATCACTACCTTGAGATATTGCCTGCGAATTCCGGGAGCTTTGACCAATTCAGACATCAGCTCCTTGAAAGTCTTTTCGTTCGAACTGAATAACTTACTCATAATGATTTAATTGGCCCTGTTGTATACTGAAGGAGAGGGAAGGCTTTCTCAATGCCGGAAGTATTGAACGGACTCTCTCTCTATAGGTATCGGTGATAAATATTTGCCCATAGATATCGCTATCGATTATTTTCATAAGATTTGTCACCCGATCATGGTCCAGCTTATCGAAGATATCGTCCAGCAACAAAATGGGTTTGGTATGTGTAGCATGTCTGAGCCATTGGTATTGAGATAATTTGGCAGCAAAAATAGTGGATTTGATCTGGCCTTGTGAACCTATTTTCCTGACAGGCATGGTATCAAGCACAAACTCGACATCATCTCTGTGGACGCCATGAGTGGTGCGTTCCAGGAGGATATCCTTCCGGAGATTTTGCCTGAACATGGTTATGAAATCTTCTTGAGTACCGGATGTGTCCGGTCTGTACATCATGGTTACCTTTTCAACTCCTCCACTTAATTCGGAGTAAAGATTTTCATACAACCCGGTCATCTCTGAGACGAATCTTTGCCTGTATTCTGTGATGATGACAGAAAGCCTTGCCATTTCCTGATCATAGATGTCCAGGAGGTTGTTTTCAGAGGACTGTTGTTGATTCATGGACTTGAGCAGGCTGTTCCGATGCTTCAGGAATTTGTTGTATTTGGTTAGAGATTCTGTATAGAAAGGATCGACCTGGCATAATGAGACATCCAGAAAACGTCTTCTTTCCTCACTGCCTTCTTCGATGAGCTGGATGTCGGCCGGAGTAATCATTACCACAGGCAAGCTGCCAATATAGTCTGCGTATTTTCTGATTTCTTTGTCGTCCTTTTGGAATGATTTGTTGTTGGGAAGTCGGTATTTACAGTCGATGGTTATCCGGCTACCATTTTTTACAAAGATTCCTTTGACGCGAANAANATCGTGATCGAAAAGAATCAGGTTCTTCTCTGAATATTGAAAATAAGATTTGGTCATACAGAGTAAATAAATGGCATCCAGGAGATTGGTCTTACCCTGACCATTATTTCCGGTGAAAATATTGATGCCTTTCGAAAAGCTGACTTCCAGCTTTTCATAGTTCTTGAACTGGATCAATTGTAAATTTTCCAAAACACCGGCAGAATGTATATTGTTTGAAGGTTGAAGTTAAGATGATAATCCCAGATAACAAAAAAACTGAATTGTGTTGTATGGGAGCAAGGTGTCGGTGGATTTCCTTGTTTTATAATTTTTATGGCAATCATCTGATTTTCTTGACTTTTTGTAAATAAATTATCAATTACTCATTTATTTCTTTGTTGGTTAACACATTTACATACCTCGCCCGGGATACCTCACTGCAAATAACAATCGTAAATATTTAATGATCGTTTTTATCGTCTCATTTGGGGATAAATTCATAATTTTACCCCTCAATATTTTAATTAAAAGAGAATCATGCAATCAACTGCTGATAAAAAGAAGACAAAATATACCGAAGATACCTATGCGCTATGGTATGAAACTATGCTGAGAATCAGGCGATTTGAAGAAAAAGCGCTGTTGATGTATTCCCAACAGAAGATTCGTGGCTTCCTTCATGTGTACATTGGGCAGGAGGCGATAGCTGCAGGGTTGAAGACAGCTATGAAGCCTGAAGACAGCATGGTGACAGCCTATCGGGTCCACGGACTTGCCCTGATGAAGGGAATGACTTCCAGAGAATGCATGGCCGAATTATTCGGTAAAGCTACAGGTTGTGTGAAAGGAAAGGGAGGATCCATGCATTTCTTTGCCAAAGANGACAATTTCTATGGTGGAAATGGTATTGTAGGTGCGCAGATCCCAATTGGAGCCGGCATTGCATTAGCAGAAAAGTATCGTAAAACGGATAATATTTGTGTTACTTTGTTCGGCGATGGGGCAGCACGGCAAGGCGCTCTGCATGAGACTTTCAATATGTCGATGACCTGGAAGCTTCCGGCATTATTTATTTGTGAAAACAACCATTATGCCATGGGGACATCGGTTGAAAGGACCTCTGTGGTAACTGATATGGTAAAGCTAGGCTTAAGTTATGAGATGCCCAGTGCAAGTGTTGACGGAATGAATCCTGCTGCCGTCCACGAAGCTGTGACAAAGGCGATCGAGCATATCCGAGCTGGCAATGGACCTTACTACCTTGAAATTAAGACGTACAGATATCGCGGCCATAGTGTATCTGACCCGGGCTTATACAGAACAAAAGAAGAGTTAGAGCATTATAAGACGCTTGACCCGATCGGAATATTGGAGCATGCCATCAAGGAGGAAGGTTTGATTCCTGAAACCAGGATGCTTGAAATTCAAAGTATGATCGAGCAGGAAATAGAAGATGCCGTGCAGTTTGCCGAAGAATCTCCATGGCCAGATCCATCAGAACTCTACACCGATAATTACGTGGAGTCTGATTATCCATTCATGAGGGATTAATGCTGACGGGTAAATGGTATTTAGCAGTATAGTCTTTGTATTATACTTTCTACCTGTATTTCTGGTATTATATTTTATCATTGATAGAAGATACAAGAATGTCCTGATTCTCGTATCTTCTATTCTTTTATGCCTGGGCGCACCCAAGTTTATCTTTGTAATTCTTGGTACGACTTTACTTGATTTTATCCTGGTACATTATATGGATAGAATGGCCACCGATTGGAAACGAAAGGTTATGTTGTCCATATCCATTGTTGTTAATCTTGGCCTGCTCGTTTACTTCAAATATTCCAATTTTTTTATTGAGAATATCAATCTTTTCCTAAGCGGATTAGGTTTCAATGAAGTGGCATGGACCAAACTTGTTCTTCCGATTGGTATTTCTTTTTACACCTTTGAGACAATTACCTATGTGGTAGATGTGTACCGTAGAATACACAGGCCACTGACTAATTTCTGGGACTACCAGCTGTACATCATTCTTTTCCCGAAATTAATTGCCGGGCCTATTGTCCGCTATCACGAGATAGCCGATCAGATAACAGATAGATCGGCAAATGAAAACAATGAAAACAGACTGACCGGCTTTTATCGGTTTGTAATCGGACTTTCNAAAAAGGTGTTGATAGCCAATCAGATGGGAGCGCAGGCTGATATGATNTTTTCTCAGGATTATCATCAATTGTCGGTGATGCATGCATGGGTCGGCATCCTGGCATATACTTTCCAGATTTATTTCGACTTCAGCGGATATTCGGATATGGCAATCGGCATTGGGCGAATGATGGGTTTCAAACTGCCGGAAAATTTCAACAGTCCTTATACTTCCGGTAGTATTACCGAATTCTGGCGACGTTGGCACATTACACTCGGCAAATGGATGCGAAATTACCTTTATATTCCCTTGGGCGGAAACCGCATTTCTTCGGGTCGTACCTATATGAATCTCTGGCTTGTCTTTGTAGCTTCCGGTCTCTGGCATGGGGCATCCTGGAATTTTGTTATATGGGGCGCATACCACGGCTGCTTTCTGGTACTTGAGCGAACCTTTCTCCTCCGCCTTTATAATCGAATCGGCCGGGTTGTTCCTATTGTTCTGACCTTCTTNTTTGTGGTGATCGGCTGGGTGTTTTTCAGGGTGGAACATTTCAATGATGCTCTGACTTACATCAGTAGGTTGTTTGCAGGGGGCATGGAGCAATTTTCGCTGCCCAATGGTAGATATATCGCCATATTCCTGATTGCTGTCTTNTTTGCTTTCTTTGCTGTCGCACAGCGTACCTATGCTTTTCAGCAAAAAGTATTTGAGCAGAACTATTCTCTGAGNGGGCATCTCCTGATGACTCCTGTGATTTTGATATTATTCGTATTGTCCCTGGCTTCAATTACGAGTTTTGGATTTAATCCATTCATTTATTTCAGATTCTGATAGGCATGAGAGGAGGAAGAAAATATTTGTTATTATTTTGGCTGATCGTTCTGATTGCTCCGTTGTTACAGTCCGGTTTTAAGGTATTCAAAGGTGGAGCGTTGAAAGGTGCTATCATACCGGTTCCTGATGTCGAGTTTACTTTAAAAGGTTGGTTTGACGGCAGTTACCAACATGGCAAGGAGGAATATCTCAATGAACATTTCGGGTTTAGAAATGATCTGGTAAGGTTACACAATCAGATAAACTTCTCGCTTTTCAAAATTGCAAGTGTCCGGGATGCAGTGGTAGGCAAGGAAGATTATCTTTTTGAGCGGAAATATATCGAAGAATACTATGGCCGCAATTTTATTGGTGATTCCGCAATAGATAGGCGGATTTTTATGATTCAACGGATTGCGGATACACTTAACTCGTTGAATAAGAAGTTAATTGTCGTAATGGCGCCCAGCAAGGCGAGATTCTTTCCGGAGTATATACCCGATAGCTTACGTGGTCCCATCGGTCCGGGAAATTATGACAAATATGCCGAAGGTTTTTCCCGGACAGGTATCGTTACTATGGACTGCAACAAGTATTTTGCCAATTTACGGGATACTTGTTCCTATCCGCTGTTTGCCAGGTATGGCATTCATTGGTCATTGTATGGAGCTAGTTTTGTAAGAGATTCGTTATTGACGCTGATTGGCAGGGTGACTAATAAGTCTTTGCCCCGTTGGGACAAGCAATTTTATGTAAGCCCTACACCCCTTGATACAGATAATGATTTGGGTGATGCGATGAATCTGATTGTCAAAGTAAAACCAGGACCGTTGGCTTACCCCACATATACATTGCCGGAAACAGTACAGCCTGTCCCGGTCAGGTTAATTTCCGTCGGGGATAGCTTTTATTGGACGATGACCAGCTTGAAGATTCATGAGGCCTTGGTGGATGATCAGTTCTGGTATTATAATAGTGAGGTGTGGCCACCGCGGTTTGGGGCAAATAATAACAGACTGACTTATGCAGACCTAAATATTAAAGATGAAATATACAACAATGAAGTCTTTTTGTTGATTTGTTCAGAAATCAATATCAGCAATATTGGTTTCTCATTCGTAGATGATGCTTACAAGTTATTCTACGGCCAATAAAGGAGTGATTAAGAATTTTCAGGAACAGGGTTTTCTCTTCCCACCGTTTTGATGAAGATCTCGTTGAGCGTAGGCAAGCGTTCCTTCATGCTGTGTAGTAGATTTCCCTTATTGATCTGGCTTGTAATGAATGTATTCAGATTGCGAAGGTTTGGAGACTTAACATAGANACCATTGCCTTTGTTTTCCTTAATTTCAATTCCTTCAGGCATATCACCCGTAAATTCGATCGTGCNTTCAAATTCAAGGTGGAAGAGACCCTCCTTCCACGTTTCCTTGGTTTCCTTTACGGTGCTGTCCAATATGTTTTTGCCCTTACTGATCAATACGATACGGTCACATATTTCCTCGACCTGCTCCATTCGGTGGGTCGAGAACATGATTGTCGTGCCTAGTTGGTTCAGCCTCAGGATTTCATCTTTCAAAAGGCTCGTATTGACCGGGTCAAGGCCTGAAAATGGCTCGTCGAGTATTAGAAAGGAGGGATTATGCAGGACGGTAGCGATAAACTGTATCTTTTGCTGCATTCCCTTCGACAGTTCTTCAATCTTCTTATAAGCCCAATCAGAAATATTCAGCCTTTCAAGCCAGAACCCGATCCTCTGCCGGGCTTCCTGAACAGGCATATTTCTCAACGCAGCAAAATACTCCAGTTGCTCTGCAACCTTCATTTTATACAAACCTCTCTCTTCGGGCATATAACCGATCAGGCCACGGTCGAGATATTTTGTATCTGTCCCCTCGAATATAACAGNGCNCTCATCCGCCTGGGTAATGTTGGTTATAATTCTTATCAGTGTAGTTTTTCCAGCGCCGTTTGGGCCGAGAAGTCCGAAAACACCACCTTTGGGGACATCAAAGCTGACGCTGTTGAGTGCCTGATGGTCTTCAAAACATTTCGAAACCGCCCGGATGCTGAGGATATTATTATTCATTACAAATTCTTTGAGGCGAAGATAAATAAATTGAGACTTTGTCTTAGCTTTATTCGATGAAGGTGACCATTTTGCAGTTAAACAAATCCTTGTTGTTGTTGCTATTGATATCATTTGCCCGGCCAGGACATGCGCAGATAGCAGGACCGACGTTTGATTCGCTGCGTACAGCCAGGGAGAGGTCTTTATTTGTAAAAAATGAAATTCTCCATCTGGTGGGCATGGGCAGGGTGACGGCAGTTAGATCTCGTAAAAGCTGCAACTGTGGTTGTAATATCATCAAGGAAAGCTTCAGGCAAAAGGGAGGAGAGATTATATCGATGTTTTTGACTTTTGTGATAGCTATGTCTTCGAATATACTTCGATGGAAGAAAGTGGGGCGGATCGATTCGATGAGTTGATGCAAATTTTGAGGGAGCATGGTTTCAAGTTTGTGGATAATCCGATCCTGATAAAGGATAGGTTTCGGGTAAAACACAGGGTTGTCGAAGGAAGTGACCCACTCACCTTTATGGAAGAGAAAATCTATAAATCGGGAAAATGTCTGATAAGAATCAGCCTTTCAACGCCTGAATGATTTCAGACGGGCCGGGAGTTTTATTTTTCTTAGCTGTGGCTTTAGAAAGGCGGTTCTTTCGCAGGCTATCCAGATATCCCCTTTGCTGTCATAACCGATCGATTCAAATTGTCTTGTGGTGAACCAAGTCGGTAAGGTATAGTATCGGACCGGATGATTCCAGATATTTTCCATACCATCATTGAGGTTGAATAAATATATCCTGGAGTCTGTATCCGGCAGGATTCCCGCTATCCAATGATAACGGTAAGTGAGCAATGCCAGGGTCTNTTTGTCCGGACTTATGGCAGCGCCGGTGACGACATATGGCTTCAGGATATTGGTACAGTCCAGCTGTTCGGGCCGGGTATTGTTTTNTTCATCATCAATTCGGAAAATACACAGTTGAAAAGGATGGTTTGGATCGATGCCTTTGGTAAATAAATAAAACTTTCCGTCAAAGAGACAGAATGCTTCACAATCAAAGGTTTTTGGCCCTGCAATATTTTCCGGATAGCTGAATTGGATGGAATCAATCAAAAGTAATTGATGATTCAATTTGTAAATTTTGAACTCGGAACGATTCAGCCTATTATTGCCGAGATCTCCAATATATAAATTGCCGTGATCATCAGCGGAAATCTCTTCCCAATCTATGTTTCGTGTGGGTAATGGCAAGGTTTTCAGGTAGATACCTTNTTTGTCGGTCAGGATAACGGCCGCCGGATTGTCGCTGTCATTCACCCATGCAATGGTATCGCCGATAAAGATCATGCCGGAATTTTCATGTAAAATTTCGGGCAAAAGCCTTTTATTTTGGCAGTATGCTGAATGGATTAACAGGTTAAAAACAATGATTATTAAAANAAATGAAAAATTATTCAAATCTTTATGCGTTTTATCGGTAATTGATATCGAAATTTTGATTCGTGATTAATTATCCTTGCCAAATTTATAAAAGAAAAGCGTACGTCCATAATGACTTTTGAAGGTGATGATAANAAAGCCATACGGTCTCTAAGGGTATCTAAGGTCATTTGGCCAATTCTGATTGGAGTGGGAGTAGTTGGCTACCTTTTCTGGAAGCAATTTGATATCAATGAGTTTAACAAGATTCATTGGACCCGTGGGGCCTTTATAGCCATTTTGCTTTCTATTGGATTCATGGCTTGCAAGCATTTGAGTTATGCAATGAGGCTATATATTCTTTCTGAGAAAGAATTCAGCTTTTTGAAGTGCATTCAGCTTATCTTCATCTGGGAATTTAGTTCAGCGATTGCTCCTACTGCTGTTGGCGGTTCAGCAGTTGCTCTATTTGCACTCGCACAGGANAAACTTTCAGCCGCACGGACTACGGTTATCGTGATATATACGGCGATTCTGGATTCCTATTTCTTTGTGATATCCTTACCGATTCTCTTTATGATTTTCGGTCCTGAAATGGTCCGTCCAGGGATGAAGGTATTGGATTTTTCTACGGTAGCCGGTAGTGCTTTGTTAAGTGCTTATATTTTCAAGACCATCTATAGTACGCTGTTTTTATATGGACTATTTATTGACCCGAGGAAAATAAGGTCATTACTGTCGGCGGTCACATCTCTTCCCTTACTGAATCGGTGGCACGATAAGGCGGTCAAGCTCGGGGATGACATCATACTTGCTTCCGGTGAAATGAAGGGGAAATCGTTTCGGTTTCACTTTGGCGCGATATGGACAACTTGTTTTGCCTGGATTTTTCGGTTNTTGATCCTTGTTACATTAATCCTGGGCATCATCGGTGGATTGGAACGGGGATGGTATGTTGTTTTAGAACTTTATGCGAGAGTTCAGACTATGTTTATGGTTATTATGTTCAGTCCGTCACCAGGCGGATCCGGTATTATTGAAGGGGTGTTCGGTGGCTTTTTGTCGGATTATATTCCGGTGGGTGTAGCGCTGATCATCGCGTTATTGTGGCGGTTAATCTCCTATTACTTTTATCTNTTTGCCGGGGTGATTATCGCGCCCAACTGGCTGAATAAAATTATTTCCCAAAGGCATAAAGCCGAGCAGGGTGAACAAGTCTCCGGCGATTGAGTGTTTGTCTAATTTTAAGTTGTTTAAAAGATACTGCTAAAAGGGTGTGCCTATAGTTGCAGATTGATTTTTGCTTTAAGGCCGGTTCTTGTAAGATATTGTTTTCCAGTTTTATCGGACATTTAATTTCACGATCTCGCCTGTCGAATTGATGCCGTAGAAGCAGATTTCCCGGGTGTCATAGCAGATAGAGTAAACATTGCCTGCCTCCCACAGGGCGGTATAGCTGAGCATAGGTAGTTCTGTATTATGGCTATAGATTTTGTTGTCTGCTTTGTAATAAATGATCTTGTCGAGATATATCATCGCCTGAAAATTGTCCAACAACAGACTTTTTACCCATTTACCATAAATATCAAAGATTCGAATAGGTAAGTCCGGCTGACATATATATAAATAGCCACCTCTTTGCATGATTTCAAATGGCCTGGAGTCGTCAATATCAAAGTTGAAGCAAGGAATGCCTTTAANAAGAATATGTCCATTGGTACTGACCTTGATAATGTTTCTGGCTCCTTCGTCGAATACCCAAAGGTTGTTGTCATCGCTCACCGCAGCGGAGCGTATATTGCCTATGCCGATGTCAGAAAATCTGATCCTGCCACTTTCCGACAAATTGTTATCGAGTAGGACGGCTGTCTGATATTGGGGATAGTAAACCAAAATCAGGAAAGGATTGCTGACATCCAACCTGCCTATGCCGCCTAGCCGATTGTTGTTATAGGTATTCCGGATGGTACCTTTTGGGTCGTATTTGATTATCTGCATTTCCTCTGTTACGACATAATGATTGCCCAATGCGTCAATTTTAATTGCCAGCAGACCGGATTCATGTTGCCCGGAATCCACCATCCATTCCTGTGCATTTGCCGGAGACCTGAACACGACAACAAGTATGAAAAGAGTGAATACCCGGTAGAACGACAATATCGCCGCCTTAAAATTATTTACTCTTATATAAGCAATCAGCATCTTATGAGTTCACTATTTTATTAAAACTTCTTTTTCATCTATCCTATTTTCCAGATCAACCATTCAATAGGTCACTCTTAAGCAGTTTTTGTCGTTTTGATTTATTCATTTCTCAACACGATGTTATATTAAGGATTTTTCGTGAAAAAGTTCCGATGGGCTGTTGCCATTTCTACAAAACAGTTGATTTTTCGCTTGCTTTGAAATTGGCAAGATACTTGATCATTTTTCTTCAATGTATCCTTCCGGTAGTTTGAGGATTTGCAGCTGAGTCACATTTTTTAGAAAAATGGAGGATGATGGAGATGCTTTATTGGCAGAAAGAGTTAGGTTATTTTGCGGTGCTGAGTTAAAAAATGAAGTAGGTACATAATTAATAACGGACCACCAGGGTATAGATTGAATTGTAATAGTTGGCTAGAACAATGTTTATCAATTTTGAGATAAGTTTTTATCGGATTGCTCTAATGTGACGATTTGCATTACCCGGTCGATTATTAATCATCTACCTACTTGGAAATTTGAACGCCCCCTGATTTTTCGGCAAATCTGTTGATTTCTCATCTTGTCAAAGGACGAGGATACAATTCGCACTGAATGCGGGAAAAAACTTAGTAAGAAAATGAATGGAGTAAGTCAGGGGTCAATCCTTCTTGTATAACTTAACCGTCTTAATTACGTGATTGTCATCCCNCAGAAATCGAAGGATGTAAATCCCGCCCGGAAGGTCAGTCAAGGTATACGTGTTATCAACAGTAGGTCTGTAACTCTTAAGTGGCTTGCCGAGCAGATTATACAGGATGATCCTGTTGTAAGTCACATTGGATGTAACGGAAAAATAATCATTGGCAGGATTCGGAGAGACCTTAATATCAATTTCATCTCCGGGTTGTTGCTGGAATAAATAAACTACATGACTTTTATGTTGCACCATGTCTCCGCAGACTGAAGCGACAGCCGGAAGGTAGAATGCAAATGCAAAAAGTATCAGTGTAAATATTTTCCTCATATGTTATTTGAACCCCAAATATAAGTGAAAGGTTCTTTTAAATGATTTAAAAGTAGTGAAATTTTATCTCAAAATATTGTTAAATTTTCAATTAAACATTTATTTCATGAAGTTTTGTTCTGACACCCTGAGGTTGGAAATCTTTAAAATGCTTTGTATCAGGAGGATAGTATGATAGTGTCATGAGGTGGTCATGCACAGGCCTGACTATTCTCTTCCTGAATGATTTTATCCTGATTGCCTTCTTTATTTCCTTATGCAATTCAGTGTCTCACACCTTTGAGGATGGGTATCAGTGATTTCCTTCCAACTCCTTTTTGAAATAGGTGATAAAATCCTCAACATTCATAGCGCCCTGGTCGCCTGCTCCCTGCTTCCTTACAGCTACCTTATTTTCCTCAACTTCTTTTTCGCCTACGATTAACATGTAGGGAATTCTCTTGAGCTCAGTGTCGCGAATCTTACGCCCTATGGTTTCGTTTCTTTCGTCGAGGATACCACGGATGTCAACCGCCGACAATCGGGCCTGAATTTCCTTGCAATAATCGACAAAGCGCTCGCTGATTGGAAGTATCGCATATTGTTCAGGTGCGAGCCAAAGTGGGAACTTGCCGGCAGTATGCTCTGTCAGTACTCCAATGAAGCGCTCCATGGATCCGAATGGTGCGCGATGTATCATGACAGGTCTGTGTGTTGTGTTATCGGCTCCGATATATTCAAGGTTGAAACGTTCCGGCAGATTGTAATCCACCTGGATGGTACCCAACTGCCATCTTCTTCCCAGGGCGTCCTTGATCATGAAGTCGAGCTTGGGTCCATAGAATGCCGCCTCTCCAAGTTCGGTGACTGTCTCCAATCCTGCTTCTCTGGTTGCATCAATGATGGCACTTTCAGCCTTCTCCCATACTTCGTCACTGCCTATGTATTTTTCTTTGTTTTCAGGATCGCGTAAGGATATCTGCGCTGTAAAACTGTCAAAGCCCAACTTACGGATTACGTACATGGTTAAGTCGGNCGCATTGAGGAATTCGTCCTTGAGCTGGTCAGGAGTACAGAATATATGGGCATCATCCTGAGTAAACCCTCTTACTCTGGTCAATCCGTGCAACTCACCACTTTGTTCATAACGATATACGGTACCAAATTCTGCTATCCTCAAAGGCAATTCCTTATAGGAGCGTGGCTTATGGCCGAATATCTCGCAGTGGTGCGGACAGTTCATAGGTTTCAGA
This sequence comes from Candidatus Parvibacillus calidus, assembly GCA_013414645.1. Taxonomy (GTDB): domain Bacteria; phylum Bacteroidota; class Bacteroidia; order Chitinophagales; family Saprospiraceae; genus Parvibacillus; species Parvibacillus calidus. The sequence continues at coordinate 1,141,223 of CP058702.1, forward strand.
AGGAAGATTTCGTCTTCTTTAGGTGTATGGATGGGCTGGAATGAATCTGCGCCATACTTCGCCCAGTGACCAGAGGTCTCATAAAGCTCCTTTTNTCCGATATGGGNGGTGATGACCTGCTGATAACCACGTTTGATCTGCTCTGACTTGAGGAATTCCTCCAGTCTGCCCCTCAATGCGGCACCCTTAGGTAACCAGATTGGCAAGCCGGCACCGACGAGGTCAGAGAACATAAAGAGTTCGAGTTCTGCGCCAAGTTTTCTGTGGTCACGCTTTTTAGCCTCTTCGATCATGGTCAGGTATTCCTGAAGTTCCTTCTGCTTGGGGAAGGTGACGCCATAGATTCGGGTCATCATAGGACGTTNTTCGTCGCCTCGCCAGTAAGCACCGGCGACATTGGTCAGTTTGATGGCTTTAATCTTCCCAGTATCCGGGATATGCGGCCCTTTGCACAGGTCAGTAAATCCACCCTGTGTATAGAAGGTTATCTGGCCATCTTCCAGCCCGTCAATGAGTTCCAGCTTATATTGGTCACCTTTTTCGGTGAAGTATTGGATAGCATCAGCCTTGGAAACCTCTTTGCGGATGTAATGGTTTTTATGCCCTGCCAATTCCGCCATTTTCTTTTCTATTGCTTCCAGATCTGCTAAGCCGATGGTTTTATCTCCGGTATCTATGTCATAGTAAAATCCGGTCTCGATGGCAGGTCCGATACCGAACTTGACTCCGGGATACAAAGATTCCAATGCCTCGGCCATGAGATGTGCGGAAGAGTGCCAGAAAGTCGCCCTTCCATCCTTATCATTCCAGGTCAATAGCTGCAGACTTGCATCAGTATTGATGGGACGTGATGCATCCCAGACCTCGCCATCGACTTTGGCAGACAGGACGTTTTGTGCAAGACCCATGCTGATGGATTCTGCAATCTGCATGGAAGTTGTTCCCTTTGGGTATTGCTTTATGGTGCCGTCCGGCAGAGTTATATTGATCATTTTTTCTAAGTCTTAAAATTGGGTGCAAAATTGAGAAAACAATACGAGAATAATAAATAAATGTAAAGAAATGTTGCAGGGCAGGTTTATGGTATGTCGTTCATCCAAACATCCATTCTCTGAAAGTAAATGCAGGAATGCAATGATAGATTGAATGATTTTTGCCTCAGAAGGCCAGTCCCAATGAAGCAATCAGCCGTTGTGGCCTGTCCGAAAAGGAATACGATTTGTCACCGAAGCGGATATGGTCGCCGAATTTGGAGAAATTGCCTTCATATCTGAGATCAATCGTGAACTTCCAGATATCTAGCCCCAGTCCGGCCTGCCAACCCCATTTGATCTTGTCAAATTGCTCACTATAGCCGGATACCTTAAACAAATCACTGGAACTATCCAGGTACAAATGCCCTACAGGCCCTGCATTCAGTCTAAGTATCCCGGACTTGAATCCCAACATAATTGGGATATCCAAATCTTGCAATGTTTCTTTAGCCAGGATCGTATCTATAGCGCCCGAAAATATGCCGGTGAGTTTATAGTTGACATTGATGGTATTGAATATTACTTCCGGTTGAAGGATGAATTTTCTGATTCGCAACTGTAGCGTGATGCCCCCGTGATATCCCACCCGACTGTCTTCTATAGCCATTTTGAAGTCATCAGTACTCTGGATATGCAATTCCTTGATACCATAATCCGTCTGACTAAAACCGGCCTTGATGCCAAATTTGAATCCCAAATTTTGAGCTGATATTGAACTAGTTAGCAGAATCAATATAATGGAAGTGAAGATAAGCCGCATGTTGTATATTTAAAGTGTTGAGTTATACATTATTATATGTTATGCAAATATATAATTACTATTTAATTCTCTCATAACATTTATTCTTTTTAACGAAAAATGGATGAAGAAATTTCTTGTCGAATTGGAAATGGAGGATGATTTTTGGATTCTACCATTCTCATTTCGATACTTCGAAAGCGCCAATATTCTGAAGGGTGGTTAATTTGGTGTAAATTTAGTCAATTTGAGGTATTAGCCATTGTATTTTCCAGCCTATCCATTTTCTTCGCTGTCTTTCATTAAACTTCGATTGATGTTTCTATTGGACTGATGTCAAGATGTTCAGCCCGATGCGTGAGGGATAGAAACGGCACGAGCGATGTCCATGTCTCATGATAGCCTGCGATTGACCTCTATCCCAATATGTCGGTTGACCGGCCCGGAGCGGATAAGCGAGTACAGTGAATAGCCCGACCCGTTAGGGGCGCCATAATAATGACGCCCGGATTTATTCCCTGACAATGGGTATTGTTTTTCGTTTACCGCTTGGAATAATTAGGCGATGCCTTAGTTATGTTGATGTTGTGAGGATGGCTTTCATTGACTCCTGCTGCGGAAATACGGACGAAGCGAGANNACCGTTTCAGAGCTTCTATGTTGGCCGCTCCACAGTAGCCCATACCTGCTCTCAGACCGCCTATGTACTGATATATCACTTCTGCCAGCGTCGCCTTGTATGGAACCATTCCTTCGATGCCTTCCGGAACCAGCTTCTTCACATCGTCCTCTACATCCTGGAAATACCTGTCTTTGGAACCTGACTGCATCGCACCAAGCGAACCCATACCACGGTATGACTTAAATTTCCTGCCATCGAGGATAATGGTCTCTCCGGGAGACTCCTCCACGCCTGCGAAGAGGGNTAACATGACTGAATCCGCCCCTGCAGCTATCGCCTTGACTATATCACCGGTATATCTGATGCCGCCGTCACCAATAACGGGGATGTTGCTACCGGCGACTGCTTTGGATGCATTGTGGATGGCTGTCAGTTGGGGTACACCAACTCCGGTAACGACACGTGTGGTGCAAATACTTCCGGGGCCTATGCCGACCTTGATGCCATTGACCCCGGCATCTGCCAGTGCTTTGGCGCCTTCTCCGGTAGCAACATTACCTGCTACTAGCTGGATCTCCGGAAAGGTGCGTCTGATCCGCCGGATTGTGTCCAACACTCCTTGTGAATGGCCGTGGGCTGTGTCGATGATGATTACATCAACGTCCATCTGGACAANGGCGCTAATCCTTTCTTCCGTGTCACCGGTTACTCCGACGGCAGCACCTACCAGAAGTCGGCCAAATGTATCTTTACTGGCTGAAGGGAAGTCCTTAAGCTTCATGATGTCGCGATAGGTGATCAAGCCTGCCAGCCGACCTTCAGAGTCCACTACCGGCAGTTTTTCGATCTTGTATGTCTGTAGAATATTTCGGGCATTGTCCAGGTCTGTACCTTTAGGAGCTGTAACTAAGCGGTCTTTGGTCATCACCTCTGTAACCGGGCGGGTCAGCACGGTCTCAAAGCGAAGATCCCTGTTGGTCAGAATTCCCTTCAGTCTTTGATCGTGGTCGATGATGGGGATACCACCGATGTGATTGGCTTCCATGAGATTGAGAGCATCGCCGATGGTTGCGTTTTCATGAAGGGTGACAGGATCGAGGATCATACCGCTTTCGGAACGTTTGACACTGCGCGCGTGAGCTGCCTGAGCCTCGATCGTCATGTTCTTGTGGATGATGCCGATACCGCCCTGTTGCGCAATACTTATAGCCAGTTCCTTTTCTGTTACAGTATCCATGGCCGCTGAGATCACCGGTACATTGATACGGATTTNTTCGGTCAGCCGGGTGGATATATCTACTTCTCTGGGGAGGACTTCAGAATGGGCAGGGACTAAAAGGACATCGTCGAATGTGATTCCGTTTTCACCGAATTTATTGTCGATACTATTGTTACTTTCCATGTGCAAAGATAGGTGAATCGATTTGAAATGAAGGGAGTTTTTTGAAGAAAATTTATTGATTGGCGAAGATGAGATTCCTGAATTACTTTAGCTTCGCGATTAAAAGTATTCTAAGATCAATAGAAACATGAAGTAGTAGTAATAATTATTATATGTAAAACGCATGAAGTGATAGGTCGAAACACTTTGCCGGGGTTTTACTAAAAGGACTCTTTGATCAGATGGCATTATTCAAAATATCCGATATTTAAGACACTGATTCTTATATCCTTACGCAAGTCGGAAATAATGTATTCAAAATATATGCAGTAATCAGCCGTACCTTGCAGGTAATATTTTGTATTGTAAATTGCACAGATGCGTGCTGAAATGTATAGTTATGTTACAGATGGAAAAATCTTACTAAATCAGGGGTTAAAAAATATATCTATTGAGCTGGCTGAGATTTAGATCCTTTTGATGGATGCGAGTCTATGGGTGATCATGCCCGTCTCAAAGTGGATGATACCTTCAGCTGTAATGTGGTCGTGATGAACCCAGCCGCTTGCGTGCCAGATACCTTCTTCGTCGATGATGCCAACATGGATGATTTTGCCCTTGTCGTTGGAAANAAATGCGAGATCGCCTGATTGCCGATGGCCGAATTCAATCGGATTGCCCAAAGTTTCCTGTTGTGAGGCATTTCTGGGCAGATGAATTCCGCATGCACCGAAAATAAGTTGCATGTATCCACTGCAATCGATGCCCAGAATCGATTTGCCGCCCCATAGATAAGGAGCATTTTCAANAAGGGGTGCGAAATCTAACGGATTTTTAGTGCGTGTTGTTGACTCTTNTGAACCGGTAATTTGTTGCTCTTCTTCCTGTGTGAGCATAGATCCAAAGGGAAGAAGCTGGGTGCCGTACAAAGTTTCAACCGGCGTGATGAGTCGGGTAAGGAAATATTTTCTTGTGTATTNTTTGGNGTAGAAATGCTTCCTGTCGGCCCATCCCTCATATCCGTCAACCTTGATTCTTATCCAGTCGCCATTGCCGGACTCCAGTATATCGCATGCCTGACCATATAGTATCTGGGTCTCCAATTGGGACATCTCGGAAGGGTCACTTCTCAAGGGAGCCAGGGGTGTGCGACATTCGGCAACCGTGCCGGGTTCGATTCTCATGTAATTTGTCATCCGGGATGGTTTTCAAGACAAAGTTATGCAATTTGGGATGATTGTCAGGCATTGGTTGCAGATTGAAGGAAAATTGGTATTTTGATATTTGCACCTTCGTCAAAACGGATAATGAAAGGAATTGCTAAAGTCGAATCAGGGTATAAGGATTTGACATAAAATCGCATCAGCGGAGGCTTGGAATCAAGTAAAATTTGAAACATTGTAAAATGGTTATTTCTATAGTACATAAGGTTATATTATTTTTTTGATGACCTGCTTGAACGCAGTGCAGGTTTGTTGCCAAACTGGATTTGTACATATTAACAAATCTTTTAATAGCAATTAGCCGGGAAAATATAAGCTTGGAAAACAAAATAGCTTTAATTTCGTTGTTTGAAAACAAAATTCAGCATACAAGGAGGGAGTTTTCCCGGATTGTCTTAATTCAATAATCAAAAACCAACAAAGATGCGTAAAAACGTATTATTTTACCTGATGGCCTTTGCGATCACCATGATTGTAGGATGTGCCGCAATAAGCAAAAATGGATTTACCGTTTCAGGTGAAATCAAGGATGCAGCAAATATGGCAGTTTCATTGGATCGTATTAGTGGTAACAACCAAATCGTTCCGGTGGGAAAAGCCAATATTGACGGCCAGGGCAAATTTAAGATTACTTCGGAAGAGGCTTTGAAGCCGGGTGTATATAGATTACAGATTGGAGAGAGGATTGCTCCTATCATTGTTGATGGAAAAGAGAATGATATCAAGATCAAAGGGGCATTGGCATCCTTTGATGATCTTAGTTTTGAAATCACCGGAGCAAAAGGTACATCTGAATTTCAGAGTGCGATAAAGAAATTGCTGGACAAGACTTTGGATGATGCAGGGGCAAAGACAGCGGTTGAGTCTGCAACTAATCCATATGCAGCCATGCAGATAGCGATGATATATTTCAAAAAGCCTACAGATGCTCCGATTCATACAGCTGTACTTGAAAAATTGAAGAAATTGGATCCGACCTCTGATTTTATCAGCGGATATCAATCCATGATCAACCAAATGTCCAATCCTCAACCGCAGGGTGGTGGGCCAATCAGTATCGGCCAGATGGCACCGGATATCACCCTACCCAACCCGGATGGTAAGAATATTGCTCTTTCTTCACTCAAAGGGAAGATTGTATTACTTGACTTTTGGGCCAGTTGGTGTGGTCCGTGCAGGATGGCCAATCCTCATGTGGTAGAAATCTATAACAAGTATAAGGATAAGGGATTCACGGTTTATAGTGTCTCTCTGGACGGGGTGGACGACCGGGCAAGAGCTTCGTTATCTCCGGAACAATTGCAGGGGCAGCTTGCAGCAACCAAGGAAAAATGGACTAAGGCTATAGAACAAGATAAGTTGAACTGGACCAGTCATGTGAGTGACCTGAAGAAATGGAGCAGTTCAGCCGCTCAGTTATATGGTGTTAATTCAATCCCGAGGACCTTCCTCATTGGGCGTGATGGCAAGATTGTAGCCGTCAACCCAAGAAATACACTGGAAGAAGAATTATTGAAGGTTCTGTAAATACTTCTTTAAAACATAAAACCGTCGGATGGTTATCGTCCGGCGGTTTTTTATTTTAGTCCGGGTAAAACCGGAAAATTGAATGATTTATTTTGCCCCGTGCAATACATCTGGAGTAGAAACATACGGTGTTATATCATGTTGTTTTGAGAAATTTTTACTGGGATAAAGTGAACCCCAATTGTATAGAATACCCTTTTGTATCTGTTGTAATGTCTCTATCAGGTAGTCTATCAGCTATTTAAGGACAATATTTTTTATAAGGAGTAGCTAAATATTGGAAGGATACGAAGTGTTCGGATGATTTATACTTTTGATTATTGGAGGGTTAGAAATATGAATACTGGCTGTTACTATGCTGGTCTTTTGGAAAGATAGATTTATTCCGGATATGCTAAAGTATCTGCAACAATTGAATTCTCCGGGTATTAATCATGTATTTAAATTACAACGAGCCTTCCATTAATCAGATAAAGAATGAATTTGAGGTACGGGTAAAAAAATACCATTCCTATGTCAAACAGCAGGAATGGTATTTCTTACAAGGAGAAACCTGTGCAATCTTAAAAATTACGGAAATAGAGCAGATACACAATTACGAGTATCAATAAAGTCAATCCTCCCAGAAGCATGAAGAACTTTTTCTGGTCCTTTGCATCTTCTGCCAGTTGCTCTTTGGTCAACTTAACTTCCGGGTTGCTTTGGGTATAAGTTACATTTCGTTTAAATGAACCGCCTCGTGAATGAGATTTTCTATTTGAACGTGGCATATTGAATTTAATTTGTTATAAAAAAGCAAGTTTAGGAAAATTCCGATGAACTTTCAATTATTTATAAAAAATAATTTTGAATAAACTTTGTAAAATGGGGTCATAAGTAGCGTGATTCGGTGGGATGAATGCCTTATACGCCAAACAGTTATGGGATTGGTATAAAAATATGAAGCGTAAATATAAAATATTTAATATCAAAGATATATAAATAATGATATTTTAAATATTATTTATTTGCAATATACTTTTTGACCGGTAAAAGATATCATTGGGGTAATCCCGCTATTCTACCTCCAAATAATTGAGGTTGAAAGCAGGGCTAAGGCCCAATTGAAGGTGTTGTCTTACGATATCGATGGAAAAGCCCCGGCCGAATGGAACTCCGATCCCGACGCCGATAACAGCCGGTTGAGTCATGAATGACAGATACAAGTTGACCTTTTTATTGATGCTGTAGGCAATCCCCAATGCGACATTGAGGGGATGGGCGTCGTCCAGATTAGCGGATGTATAAAGTGATACAGATGGTGCCGGTGAATATGCCAGGCCAATTCTAAAATTCGATGTAAGGTCATTTGGCCTTTCTTTGCGGAAAAAACCTACCGGGTTGAAGGTTGTCATTCCGAGACTGAATTGTTCAGAGATGACGGTCTGGGCGCCTAAGGTAAATGTCACCGCATATTCAGGTTTATTTTCCGGTGCGGAAAAACGCAGTCCGTGCATTCTAAGTCCGAGGGAGGTTTTGTCGGCTATTCGGATGGCATATGCCAGGGATGCCATAGCCTCTGAGTATATGTTATTTCCATATACATAGAACTGCAGACCGATTGCCTGGTCGTTTTTCATGCGGTAGCCTACATCCAGACTGCCTTGATTAATATCTGCAATCAGAAAGGAGCGTTGAATACCAAGCGATGCAAACAAGCCATGACCAATGATCGTATTGGCGGGATTGATGCTGCCGGAAAGGACATTGTGGGAGGTGATATCTGAATTGCCTAGCGCAGTTGTTCTCGCATTGTGGAACAGACTAACTCCGTTTTGTGCCTTCAGTAAAGTTGAAANAAGGAGTAATATCGTTAGTGTCAGGACTCTCATGGTAATTACCAAAGGTATAAATTCCAAGACTATTTGGTTGAATTTTTCTCACAAGTTTTTATGGCACAGGAAAGGTGAAAATGAATGAACCCTGAAGCATTACTGGTGTGCCAAATAACTATCATCCAGCAATTCTTTGATGCGGCGAACTATGTACTCAGGTTTGGTGACGACGATATTGTGTTTGAGACCGCCCAGAATGGATATCTTCTTACGTCTTTTNNTAAATCTGCTGTAAACAAAATTTGCATTGGCCGGAAATATTAATTCATCCTCTGAGCCATGCAGCATGATAACCGGACATACGACCTTAGTCCATTCTTGCTCAATCTCCTTCAACANTTNTTTGTGGTGAATTTTTTCAGCAGTGGCGACCTGCAGCACTCGCGGAAAAAATTCACCCAACGGAGAATTGATTATTTTAGTTATTTGCCAAATTGCTTCTTCTCCCGGGGCAATGGATGACGATACTAAAAGTAAGCCTGAAACGTATTGAGGAAACTGAGCAGCCAGCAAGGCGCACAAAGGCCNCCCATAGCTGGTTCNCACGAGAATCAGTTTTCTGTTTGCTCCGTACTTTTTAATAATTGGTGCCAATAGGGCAGCTTGAGTGTAGTAGGATAGATAGAGCTTGCCAAAGCCTGAATAGCCATAACCCGGCCTGTCTGCGGCTATCACCCGGGCCATGGAAAGAAGGTTGCTGTCCCGGAAGAATGGTTTCCAAAAAGAAATGGATGCCGGTGCGCCATGAATGAACAGTACGGCTGGAAGGGTATCACTGCCTTTAGCGCAAAATCTTATTCGGTTTCCCTTAATTCTGTATCTTTCAAATTTTGCCTGGTCATCCTTTTNTTTGAAAACGGTATTAAAATCACGGTCGGATTCTCTCATCTTGAAATAATTGGAGATGGAGCATCCCGATAAAAAAACAACAATTCCTATTAAATAAAAAATTCTCAACTTTAAAAGGTTGGTTTGAGTATTAAGCGCTACAAATTAAATATTATCGCACCTCTGATGCAATTCCATCCGGAGTGAGTATCGAAAAATCTCCTATTAAAATGCGATTATTTATGTTCTTTTAACACAAACTTAGGACAAATATAATATTACAAACGTAATGATTTTTAATATTTTAAGGGGCATTCTGTTTTTTTAGTTAATTTTTGCAAAAAGGACTTGTTAATTTATTTTTGTCAACTTTGTATGCATTAATGTGGCATTAGGATTGCTAGAAGTAATGCAATGGCAATGCAAACCGTATGGGATGTTTTTAATCATTCGTAAAATTCATTTGGCATTCAATTATCAATAACCAATTAAATAACAGTTGAGTGAGAAAGATAATATTTACCTGTATTTTTTACTTCCTTTTTTATGGCATTCGGGCAGAGGACCATAGCAGGTCGGGTGCTGGATGATGCCGGAAAGGAAGGTATCATAGGAGCAAACATAATGCTTTTAAAGGGTTCAGGGACAGACCTGAGCGCATATGTTGCAACTCAAAAGGGTACAGTAACAGATATTGATGGAAATTTTTCCCTCGAAGCCGGACCGGAAGAGAATGCTTTTTCAGTTTCCTATATAGGATATGAGACCCAGACCATTCTGATAGGTCAGGAGCTTCATTTTGAAGTCTTCCTGAAGGAGAAGTCGAGTCTTCTTTCTGAGGTTGTTGTCGTAGGTTATGGCGTACAGCGTAAGGTGGATGTCACCGGTTCCACATCCAGTGTCAAAGGGGAAGATCTGGCGAGGCAACCTGTCCTGACTGCCACACAGGCATTGCAAGGTAAGGCTGCAGGTGTTCAGGTGATCAGCAGCGGTGAGCCGGGTCGTAGCCCGGTTGTAAGGGTCAGAGGTGTAAGTTCTGCAATTGCGGGTACAGCGACCCTATATGTGGTGGATGGTGTCCTGACCGAGGACATAAGTAATATCAATACCAATGACATTGTAAGCATGGATATCCTCAAGGATGCTTCGGCAACTGCAATATACGGGGCCAGAGGAGCCAACGGTGTCATCATCATCACGACCAAGAAAGGTGCGAGTGGTACCATGACAGTCAATTACAGCTCTACGGTGGGCTTCAAGAATGCCGCAAATTTGGTTAGGATGGCCAACAGTGCCGAATATGCCAATTATGTTTCTCAGGCTACATCGGGCAATGTAGTAGATCCGGGCTTTTCAACCGATTGGTACAGCGAGATACTCAGAAACGCCTGGTATCAAAGTCATAGCATTTCCTTGTCTGGAGGTTCTGATAAGGCAAGATATTATATCAGTGGCGGTTATCTGGAAGATGAAGGTATTGTGATAGATAATAAGTATAAGCGTTTTGATGTGAGAGCCAATCTGAACTGGGACCTGAACAAATGGGTTAGTGCAGGACTGATTTCTTCATTTGCCAACAGCAATAACAAAATCGCAAATCTTGGTACGGCTTACAACAATGCTTATCGCGCAGCACCGATCATCAAAGGCAAGGAAGATGGAAGATATGGCAATACCTCAGTATATCAGAATGTCGGTAATCCGATCCTTGATATCGAAAACAATTACAACCGGGAGAAAACCAATAGGTTACAATCAACAGGCTACCTCGATATCAAGCCTGTGAGTTGGCTTACACTTAGAAGTAGCATTGGAGCTGAGCTTTTGAACAAAGGAAGCAATGTGTATAATTACCAATTCGAGAATGATGAGACAAAATTTCTCAATGCAGGAGGTAATCAGCGTAACCCCAATTCCAATCTCTTTGCTCANAAAGAGAATGCATTACGGTGGGTATGGGATAATACAGCAACCTTNTTGAAGCAGTTTGACAATCATACAGTAACATTGATGGCAGGCACCACAGCAGAAAAGTTTACTTCTGAATTTGTCCAGGCTTTCAGAAAAGATGTTCCCGCGAATAAGAATCTATGGTATATCGGGACCGGGGATGCCAATACATCCACCAATGATGGTGGTGGCGACCAGTGGGCAAGAAATGCCTATCTTGCCCGATTGAACTATAACTATGCCGATAAATATCTCTTTACCGGTACGATGCGATATGACGGCAGTTCCAGGTTGTCGCCCAAGAATCGTTGGGGACTCTTTCCATCTTTCGGCGTCGGTTGGATGATTAGCAGTGAGTCATTTATGGCCAATCAAGTGTTGATCGATATTTTAAAGCTGAGAGCTAGCTGGGGCAGGGTAGGCAATGACAGGGTGCCNACGGATGCGTTTGTGACGACCGTCGAGGCTAACCAGAATTACCCTTTTGGTGGAGGATTAGCAATTCCCGGCAGCGCGGTAACCCAAATCAAAGATCCCAATCTGAAATGGGAGACAACTGAGGAATTGGATCTGGCACTGGAATTTGGTATTCTGAAGAACAGGCTTACCGGAGAGATTGGATATTACAATAAGAAGGCCAGGGATCTTCTAATCAATATCAAAGCGCCNTCAGTTGTGGGGGATGCCGATGGTGTAGTCCTCACCAATGCTGCATCTATCCGAAACAGTGGACTTGAAATGGCAATGAACTGGAGGACCAGAATATCTGATAAGTTGTCCTATTTCGCAGGAGCGAACATAACATTTAATAACAATAAGGTCATCGGGTTGAATGGCGGTCAACCAATTCTGGATGGAGGCATCGGAGCTGCTCAGCAATACACGACCAAAACAGATAATGATCAGGAAGTNGAGACTTTCTATGTATATCAAGTATTGGGTGTGTTTCAAAGCGATGAGGAGGTATTGGCCTATACAGGGAATACAGGTCTACCTATCCAGCCGGCAGCTTCTGCAGGAGATTTCAAATATCTGGATGCCAACAATGATGGAGTCATTGATGACAATGATCGGGTATTTGTTGGATCCTACCAACCGGATTTTTACTATGGAATCAATCTGGGTGTGACAATTGGGCGTTTTGATCTAACGCTGGACATGACCGGAGTGGCCGGCAACAAGGTGTATAATGGTAAGAAGGCCTTCCGGCAGTTGGCTTCAGATAATATCGAACGGGATATGGCATATAACCGTTGGACAAGAGGCAGCGGTATCAACGATGAACCGGCCGCCAACTCGGGCAATCTGCCGGCATCCACCTATTTTGTTGAGCCGGGTGATTATATCAGGATCAACAATATTACTTTGTCTTATACACTGCCTGAAATACCCGGAGCAAGAAAAATTTACAGTAATGCACGAATCTACCTAACCGGACAGAATGTTTTTACGTTTAAAGAATATAGTGGCTTTACTGCAGAGCTTCCGGGCGATCCGACCAGCTCAGGAATTGAACTGAATGCTTATCCGACATCCCGAACCATTGCAGCGGGCATCAATTTCACTTTTTAATGAATTCTAATGTTGAAAGCCATGATGAAAAATATTAACAGACTATATCAAGCTGGAATATTGGTGCTGTCCCTTATCCTTTCGACCGGGTGCAGCAAAGANTTTTTGGAAGTCCCGATACAAGGCCAGGCTACACCGGACTCAGATCCTGCCATAGCAGAAAAATTGGTTACGGGAGTTTATAATTCCATGCTTGCAGGAAGTGCATTCGGTGGAATTGGAGATGTTCACGGAATCAGTTTCGTTACTGCCACAATTATTATGACCGATGATGCTGAAAAGGGAAGTACTGCCTCCGATCAGCCTAATATCGCGGCCATAGACAATTTTGAACATACTTCCACCAATAATTTTGTGGCGGCACTATGGACGGGAAATTATAATGCGATTGCCAAGGCTAATCAAGCGCTAAAGGCTCTGGATGTTGCTCCTATTTCTGATGCAATTAAAACACAATATCAGGGAGAAGTCCGGTTTCTGAGAGCTTATTTTTACTTCAATCTGGTGCGGTATTTCGGAGGTGTTCCGAAAGTTTTGCAGATTCCGGCGGATGCCAATGAAGCAAATTCTAATCCTGTGTATCAAACCCGTGCAAGTGTTGATGAGATATACAGCCTGATTCGTGAAGACCTGAATTTCGCCATTGAACATCTGAAACCAAGGGGTCAGTCTCAGGTAGGACGAGCCAATAAGGGCGCAGCTCAAGCCATGTTGGCCAAAGTAGAACTGACTACCAGGAATTGGCAAAATGCCTATAATTTATGTCAGGAAGTAATCAATTCAGGACAATACAGCTTGTTGGCAAAGTATGAAGATATCTGGCGACAGGTTGGCGACAATAGTGTGGAATCTATTTTTGAAGTGCAGACGGGCCAGTTTAATAATTCTGACTTTGGAGTAGAGGGGTATTGTGTTTGGCAGGGGCCAAGAGTCGGAGGTAAGGGTGGTTGGAGAGATCTTGGCTTTGGATTCAATAATCCTACAGTGAATCTGGTAAATGAATATGAACCCGGTGATATAAGAAAGGATGCATCCATCATATTTATTGATAATAGTGGAACTCATAAGGGAACGATACTTTTTGATGGCTATCGCATCCCAAGTCAGGATAGCGTCCAAAATGCACGTTACAATTATAAAGCCTATCATTCAGAGAATAAAGAGATAGAATCCTTCTTCGGCAACCGTGATAGAAAAGCCAAGAATATCCACTTGCTGAGGTATGGAGACCTATTGCTCATGGCCGCTGAATCTGCTAATGAATTGGGCAATACGGGAGAAGCAGCGACTTATCTCAATATGATCCGGGAAAGAGCAACCCTTTCCGCGACTACAGCCTCTTCTCAAGCCGATATGCGCGAAGCAATCTATCATGAAAGACGTGTAGAGATGGCGATGGAGCATGACCGTTGGTTTGATCTGGTCAGGACTGGGCGTGCAGCCAAGGTTATGAAGCCGTTGAAGCCTTCCTTTACTGAAGGCAAGAATGAATTGTTGCCGATTCCGGCACTACAGATTGCCTTGAGTGGAGGAAAATTATTGCAAAATCCCGGGTATTGATGCCTGTGTCTTTAGAATTTATTTAATTATATTATAAATTTATCAAAATTTTAAAACAATGGTTATTAAAAATTTTAAGCAAATTGCCTTGTTTGTATTGGCAATTGTAGCAATCAGTTTCACTTCTTGTAAAGACGATGACAACAAATTACCCCCGATTGACGGTTACAACAATGCCGATGAAGTAGCCAGCACCAATCTGGTTGCCTACTGGGGTTTGAATGGAGATGGTAAGGAAGCCAAATCTTCCACCAGTCCTTCAAAATCAGATAAGTCATCATTTGTTACTGGTAAGAAAGGTCAGGCACTGGATTTGGCAGGTGGATATCTCCTGTACCCTGAAATTGCCTCCCTAAACAGCCTCAAAAGCTTCACAGTTTCCCTTTGGGCAAATGGCCTGAAGAATAATGGAAGCCATGCAAGCATCTTGTTCAGCCTTGGCAGAGCCAATGAGTGGGCAGGATCCATCAATATTATGGCGGAGACAGGTTGGCGTAAGGCAGGTGACGACACATTGACGATCAAAGGCCTCATAGTTTCTAATGCTGCGAATGGGGCAAGTTGGCAGGATAGCAGAAATGATATAGCAAAAGGTGGCGATCAGGTGTTTACCAAAGGTAATCAGTGGTCACAGTATGTTATCTCCTATGATGCAACAACTGAGAAATTCAAAGTTTTTGCCAATGGAGTGAAGGTAAGCAATCCTGATTGGGAAACAAGGACCGGTTTAGGTGAATTGAAAGTCTTCACGCCATCTATTCCAATCATCGGAGCTTGGTGGACCAACACTGGCGGCACACCGGATTCTTGGCAGGTACCGTTTACCGGCCAAATCGATGAAATCCGTATTTTCAATAAGGCGCTTTCAGATGCCGAGTTGAGTGCGCTGTACAAACTGGAATCTGCAGGAAGATAAAATCTTATCATTCAGAAAATTAAGGCACCTTTTACGGGTGCCTTTTTTATTTTCGAAACTTATTGGACATCCCACAATACTTTTTGAGGGTTTTATCGGTTGATGATGGGTCCCATGACAATCCCTACAATAAATGGATGGTGTGGTTTTGGATTTTTTCATTTGTTTAATTTATTTCACTACAATGGTATTTGTGTGTTGTAATTTCCAACCAGACTTTCATTTATACAATACAGCAACACATTAATTAGAAGAATATTCAAGGTATTTTGTTGAATCGGCCAAATTGAATAAATTTCATATGGTCTTTGATGTTGAGACAAGTTCTCCGGAGCTATAGGCAGTATAATCCTATGATGCCTCTCCGCGGTTGTTTTGTTTTTAGCTCCGGTATTGGAGAGTGCGCCCTCAATCTCTTACTATTTGGTCTGATTTTGCCACTGAACAATCAAAGGATTGTTGTGGAGGGGCGACTTGATTGAAATAAGATATTTTTATTCGATTGACTCTTATTATAATTTGATCCTTTTACCTCATTTGCCGTCCGATTATAGATTCTATCTCAAAATGTTATGGACACAAGGCATACAGTAATAGCTACTTTGCAAATATGTTATTATATTTGCCTCGCAGAAGTTCGCTTTTCGGAATGAATAGTCATGAGGCTCTCTGCACCAGACAAAGCTATAAACTTATGAAGAGAGTCGTAATTACAGGCATAGGCGCCATTACTCCCATCGGAAATAACATCGAGCAATACAATCAAGGTCTGAAGAATGGTGTAAGCGGTGCCGGCCCTATTACCCGGTTTGACGCTGCCAATTTCAAGACCCGTTTTGCCTGTGAAGTGAAGGATTTTAATCCGGAGGATTTCATTGACAAGAAGGAGGTTCGTAGAATGGATTTATTTACTCAATTTGCAATGGTATGTTCTGATGAAGCATTGGCTGACAGTAAGTTATTGGAATATACAGAGCTTGACTACGACAGAATTGGCGTAATTTGGGGATCCGGGATAGGAGGATTGCGTTCTTTGGAGGCGGAGATCGAGACATTTGCACGAGGAAACGGTATCCCTCGTTTTAATCCATTTATGATACCCAAGATGATCTCCGATATTGCACCCGGTTATATCAGTATCAAACACGGTTTCAGAGGCATTAACTACGGGACGGTATCTGCCTGCGCTTCGGCCACGCATGCCATGATGAACGCCTTTGATTATATCCGACTGGGCAGGGCTGATGTCATCATAACCGGAGGTTCTGAAGCGGCAATAACTGCAACAGGTATGGGCGGTTTTAGTGCAACGAAGGCTCTGAGTGAACGTAACGATGACTTCCTTACCGCATCCAGACCTTTCGACCTGGAGCGGGATGGCTTTGTATTGGGCGAAGGTGGAGGTTGTCTGATTTTTGAAGATTATGAATTTGCCAAGAAAAGAGGGGCTAAAATTTACGCTGAAGTAGTAGGTTCTGCGGCTACTGCGGATGCCTATCATATCACAGCGCCTCATCCTGAAGGTCTTGGAGCTAAGAATGTTATGAAGATGGCATTAGCTGATGCCGGAATTAGCGCAGAATCCATCGATTATATCAACGTTCACGGGACATCGACTCCTTTAGGGGATATCGCAGAGACAACGGCTATTAAAGATGTTTTCGGTGATCATGCATATCGATTGAACATTTCATCCACTAAATCCATGACAGGGCATTTATTGGGTGGAGCCGGTGCAATAGAAAGTATCGCAAGTGTACTCTCTATTCGCGATCAATATGTACCACCTACCATCAACCATTTTACCGATGATCCACAGATTGATCCAAAACTAAATCTGACCTTTAATCAAGCACAATACAGAGAAATAAATTATGCGATGAGTAATACTTTCGGCTTTGGTGGTCACAATGCCTGTATTATTATCAAAAAATTTGAGGATTAACATTAAACTGTGAAAGGCTTATTAAAATTTTTTAACCGTTATTTTTCGAAAGACAAACACTTTTGTGGAAAGTTATCTTCAATGCTGGGCTACACTCCCGCCCACCTGGAACTATATGTTCAAGCATTCAAGCATAAATCAAATTCGGTTGAAGTCAATGGCCATAGACAACATAACGAAAGGCTTGAATTCCTGGGCGACGCTATCCTGAACAGCATTGTAGCTGAATATCTTTATAAGAAGTATCCCAATGGAGACGAGGGTTTTCTTACCAAAATGCGCTCGAAAATCGTGAAACGAAAGACCCTGGATGCCATTGGTGCCAGAATGGGGATCGATGACCTCATGACCATCATGAATAAGACTCAGATCAGCAGATCTATGTTGGGTAATGCCCTTGAAGCCCTTGTCGGGGCCGTTTATCTGGAAAATGGGTATGCCTTCACCAGAAAGTTTATCGTCCTCGAGATTTTACGCAAATACCTGGATATTCATCGTCTGGAGGGGATGGATGACAACTTCAAGAGTCAACTCCTCGAATGGTGTCAGAAAAACAACATGGAAGTTAACTATGAGCTGGTATCCAAATATAAGTTTGAAAAAGAGACCGGTTCAAGATTGCTGTAATGATTCAAGGAGAACAGGTAGCGGAGGCAGATGATTTCAATAAGAAAAATGCCGAGCAGATTGCATCCGAAAAAGCAATGATGAAATTAGGTATCCTCTCACTGGAGGATGCTGAAACGAGCCTGTTGTGATACCCGCCATCCCGGGATATTCAGTTGAAGCCTGGAAGAGCTTTGTTTTTAACCCCGGCCGACTCCGTAGAATGCAGGAGGGAGCAGGCATCATACTGGATTTTCTTCAATTAGTATTAGGGCAAGGACTTTTAGCGAGTGAATTGCTTTCTGAAGATAATTTGAAAGAATTATCCACCAGACTGGTCGATACGCAAATTCCCGGAGCGGCTCGCAAAATAAAGTCATTCGCTCGTTATGAACTCAATCCGGAGACATTGCCTATGTTTCGTTTTGAGTTGAGATACCTGGGCAATCTCGCACATATGTTGATGGGCTTCGAGCAATTATCTTTGTCAGCAAAACTACAAGTTTGGCAGATCTGTGGCGGGCTGATCAGTAAGGAACTTGTTCTGAATCAACCCGGTGTTAATGATCGCTGGGTGACTAAGAGTGTTGTAGTTGCAAGAGAAGATGGCCTTGTCACAAGAAAAACATGGTTCTATGGCACGCATACCTTGATGTGGGCTTTTACTCTTGATTACAGCTTCGGGACACAACCCCTGCCTGAGGGGAATAAAGTAGGAGATACGTTTAACGGAACAGCCAAATTTTATCCGGGATTGTTACCGGGCCGAATACTTTTTACAGAGAAAGCAGAAGATTCCGGTGTATATCGGACACCTGATGTGATGCGTTTTGAAGATATTGCAAGGTTGAAACTCGGAGTAGCCAGATTGGCTGCCCATGATCCATTGTTCCATGAGTATCCGGTCTTGATGGATAAGATAATATTGGCCAGCAATAATGGACAGTTTTATTTAGTGGATGTGAATAATGAATTTTTGCCATTGATAACTGTGGAGAAAAGAGGATATGGTAGCAAGGATGATGCCTGGGAGCGGTTTGCTGATGCCGGNGGGCATCCGGTCAGCCTGTGGATTATGGTTTCCCAAGGGCAATTTATTTTAATTTAATTAAAATATTTAATATATAACGAACGCTATAACAGTTATATATATTATCACAATAAATATTAAAATAAAAAATCAAATTTGAGGCAACGAATGGGATCGTCAAGGAGTAATGTCTTATAGAATTTACTCGTTTGATTTTTGTATTAAGGTTTTTAAACTTTACCGCTTCATGCTTTTGTGGAATTTTTAGTTCCATCAGATTTCAAAGGAAACTCTGCTCTGTTGCTTATCTTTAAAGGTATGAATTTTATCCATGGTTCTAATACGGTTAAGGCCGTATTAGATCTGTGGGTCGGTGCAAGTAATGACTGGTCACAATGGTATAAGAATTTAACGCCTGGTATCGGTCTCCTATCGGAGATCTGGTCAAGGTGGCATCCTCAAACCAGTCAAGATAGATCTTTTACAGACTGATGAAATAACAATTCGAAGGCATTGCCTGAGTGTTTCATTCGTTCTCAATAGAAAATCAATGATTTTAATCTTACTGATATGGAAAATCATTTGTTCCTGAAAAATCTTAGAAATAGCTGCTATCGTGCATTGGAAATATTCACTATGAGAGATAGAATTATAAATATCCTGTTATTCCTGTTTATTTTTTATTCAGCAGGAGTTGCACAATCTATTTCCTCTTCACATGCGGTTATGGATGCGGCAGTGACCGGTAAAATAATCAATCGTGAGAGTGTATTACTTGGCAAGAAGATCAATCTTCAAACTGACCAGAATACTTACCCTGATATTGAATTGAATGGTGATGGAACGTTTGCAGTTGAGCTGCCGGAGAATTTTCCACTTCGGTATAGGTTGTTTGACGATAAGGACTTTCTGAATGGTATTAATGTAGGAGATATCATCAAGATTCATTCCTACATTTTAGGTAAGAACCCAATAAACGATCCGTTAAGCCTGATTGCTGCAGATGTAAACAGAAGTGGGAAGGTGACCGTTGCCGATATCGTTGAGATAAGAAGATTGATATTGGGGAAGGTAGATCAATTTCAATCCGGAGATTCATGGATATTCATCGATGCAGAATTTCCGCTATTCATTAATAATTGGGAGTTGGCCAATACCTATGTTAATCCGAACACAGATAATAGTTTTTACAATGAATTTCTGGCTGTAAAGGTTGGCGATGTCGATAGAATTATATTTAGTCGAAGTGATGATGTCTATATCAGAGATCCTTCAAGTAAGCCAATCGCTTATCTGACACGTGATCANGGGAGGATAATGCTTTGGTTGGATAAAACGGCAAGGCATGCTGAAGGTATTCAATTGGGGCTGAATCTGGATTTCGGACTGCAATTTACTTCCTGCAATCCAATGCTTGATGATGATCAGTATTCTTTCAGCAAGGATGGCAAAAGTGTTAAGATAGTACTATTAAATGATGAAATAGAGGCATTATATGATAAACCGATATTTATTTTTGATGACTATACATTGAATAATGATCAGGAGCCTATTAAGCTGTCAGAAGATTTTGAAAACATGATCATATCGAATGGCGAATCCTTTTCCGTTGCACCGATTGGATTTAAGAAGCTTTCTGTTTCAGCAAGTTATCCAAGCCCCAATCCTTTTAGGGATAATACGGTAATTAGTTTTAAGTCAGAAGTTGTTCAGGATGTGAAACTAGAGGTCTATAATCTGAATGGATGTAAAATATACAATCAAAATATCAATGCTCTGCCCGGACAGAACACAGTTTCTTTAACCCGAACAGCGTTGAATGAAAGAGCAGGAGTCTATTACTACAATCTTTTCGGGAAAGACATTCATAGCCAGGGAAGGATTATATTGTTAGATTGATTGAAGAAATACCCGTTCCGGAAGCAACGGATTAGGTAGGTTTTAATTATTATGAATTTGGACAAAAGAGGCTGTCTTAAAAGGATGGCCTTTTTTATACGATTCATTTATTGAGAAGGGATACTACTAATGTTTACCATTTTCCGGAAAATGAAAAGAGACTATCTGCCTTGTTGGATAGTCTCTTTACTTTTTATTGCGGTTGATAGTATCAGGTTCTTTACCAGAGCTATTCAGATCGGGTACAGACCTTTATCAAGGTGGGCATTACAAAGTCTCTCTAAGCCATCGAAAGAACTCATGGTGCCACACCAGGCTATTGAAGGGTTTTGTGACCCAATGGCCTTCATCGGGATAGATTACCAGTCTTGATTTAATTCCTCTGAGTTGTGCAGCCTGATAAGCCTCCAATCCCTGGGTATAAGGTACGCGATAGTCCTTCTCTCCTTCAAATATTAATATTGGTGTATCCCATCGGTCCACGAATTTTATTGGGTTGAAGTCGGTATATGACTTGGGCTGAGGTTTTTGCCAATAGGGACCCTTCAGGTCGAAGTTGGCAAACCATAGTTCTTCTGTAGAACCATACCAGCTATCCATATCGAAAAGTCCACAATGTGAGATAAAGGTTTTGAATCGTTTTTCATGCTTTCCGGCGAGCATATACACAGAATATCCTCCGTAAGATGCGCCTACTGCTCCCATTCTGTTTTTATCAACATACGGCTCTGCAGCCATGGCATCAGCTGCACTTAGATAATCTCTGATCGGTTGTCCACCCCAATCACCTGAAATGGCTTCATTCCATTCCTGGCCATAACCAGGCATTCCCCGACGGTTCGGAGCTATGACAATGTATCCGTTGGCTGCCATAAGCTGCATGTTCCATCTGAAAGAATAGAATTGTGTCAGAGCGCTCTGTGGACCTCCCTGGCAGTACAGTAATGTTGGGTATTNTTTATTGGGATCAAAGTTTGGTGGATAAATAACCCAGGCGACCATGTCCTTTCCGTCAGTTGTCTTAATGATCTTCTTTTCAACCTTGCTCATGCTGATAGTCTTGTACAAATCATCATTAACATGTGTTAGCTGTGTTGCTTTTCCGGTTGAGGGATCTACCGAAANAATTTCGACAGCGTGATTGTAGTCAGTACGTTGAACAATGATCTTACCATCAGCACCCACACCTATGATGGCTGAATAATCATGCTCGTCAGTTGTAATCTGTCTGATGCTTTGCTTTATCGATCCGCTTTTGTCAATATTCAGTTTCAGCTCGAATAAGGATGTAAGGCCATTCGAAGGGGCGGAGAAGTATAATTTATCATTGGAGGGCGCCCATACAAATGCGTTTACATTACCATCATAATTTTGGAATAAATCATATTTTTNTCCGGTTGTGAGATTGGCGATCCATAAGCTATTTTTATCGGCTTCATAGCCATCACGAGGCATGGAAGTCCAGGCGAGCCATTTTCCATCTGAGGAAAAAGCAGGACTCCTGTCATAACCCATCATGCCAAGGGTAAAGTTGGTTGTCTTACCTGTATTTAAATCGTAGAAGTAAATATCCGAGTTAGTACTCACTGCGTATTCCTTACCAGTCTTTTNTACGGATACATAGGCCAAAAGATTACCATCGGGATGCCAGGCCATATCGTCACTTCCGCCGAAAGGCTTGGTTGGAGCGTCGTGTGGTTCACCCGGCATGATGTCAATACCCTTATAACTACCGTCCGGCTGTAGTTTGCCCACAAAAACATGATTGTATGTGCCATCAGACCATTGNNTCCAGTGCCTATACATAAGGTCGTCATATATACGCGCACTGGTTGCAGCATAATCGGGATACATGTCTGCCGCTGTCTTGTCTATTTTGATGGATTGCGACCATGCTGCATGACCGGTTTTGGCATTGAACAACAAATTATCGGCATCTTTTAATCCATCGGGAACCTTTCCGGATGAAGTCAATTCGCCGTTTGCAGAATATAGAATATTTCCATCCGGGAGGAGGATTGGGTTATCACCTGGTTGGTCCTTACTTATAGATTTGATGTTTTTGCCATCGATACTCATGGAAGAAATGAAGTTGGTTCTTTTGCCGGTTTTGATGTCATAGGTAGTGACATTATAGCAGATCGACTTATTATTGTCATGCAGGAAGGCTCCGTTTACCCTTCCAAGAGACCATAGTAATTCAGGGGTCATCACACCCTGGGCTTTGACTGCCATAATGGTGAAAGTCAGTAAAAGAATGGATAAGTACCTTTTCATCATCATATTTTTAGTTTGAAAATTAATTTTTATCATCACAAAATCATTCATATAATAACCTCCGCCAATATCAAAATCCCCTACACTTTCTATCGTGAAGCCATTTTTAAAATAAAAATTTATCGCCTTATAGTTTTNTCTATTGACCTGGAGCCTGATAGGCCGATTGTTTTGAATGATGTATTCATATATCATTTTCATAACATGGGAGCCAATGCCCTTGTTTTGAATTGTTGTGTCAATATAAAATTTATGAATGAAGTAATCTTCCGGACGTGATTCAATATGTAGATAGCCTACAGCTTTTTCATCGGAATTGATGATATATAGGTTATGACCTTGTTCAAGCTTTGCCAATAATGTTTCAGGAGCATAAAACAGATTCAGCATATATTCCAATTGGTCACGTCCGATGTTATCCAGGTAGGTTGCTTCCCAGATCTTTCCGGCTAGTAGTCCTATTGTAGGTAGATCCTCTATTTTAGCATTTCTCCATGTTATCATATTGCGCTTATAAGCTTTCAGGTTTTAAGTACAATCCAATTATCCGATATGGATAAAACATAATAAATTGCTCAAGGTTACTATACACCGGAATGATGACCCATTCAGGTCTTTATATCATCACAGGAATTGCATCATGTATTTTGCATTGGCTCTGATAGCTTCCAGTGGTGTGGTTCCCGGGTATGCTTCCTGTTCCACAATGAAGTATTTCATACCTGTGTTAACGGCAGTTGTAAGGGCGTCTTTCCAGTTGATGACACCTTTACCGACATCCACAGAGTTCAAGCCGTCATCTTTTCCGGGGTTTTTGCTATAATCCTTGATGTGGCAAAGCTTAAATCTGCCTTTATATTTTTCCAGCCAGTGGTTGATATTCTCATGTGCTGCATGCACCCAATACATATCCATTTCAAAGTCGACTAATGCAGGATCTGTTTCCTTCATCATTAAGTCCTGCGGATATGTTCCACCTACCTTTTCAAAGGAATAGGCATGATTGTGGTAGGCAAATCGGATACCGTATTTCCTGCATATTTCTCCTTNTTGATTGAAATCTTCTGCCGCTTTTCTATAGAAGTCAAGATTGGGTTGTTTGCCAAGCCATGGGCATACCAGGTATTTCAAGCCGACTTCTGCTGCTTCTTCGGCCTTTCTTTCAAAGTCTTTACCGATATCGCAGTGTGCCGATACTGCCTCCATGCCCAAATCGGATAAATATTGCCTGAAACCCTTTGGTCCCATGCCCCACCATATTCCTGAAGGACCTTCATAGCTTTCTATTTGATGATATCCTGCCTGGGCAACTTGTGCCAAAATACCCTTTGGGTCTTTGGGCATATCATCGCGGAGTGTATAATTGAAGTCCTATTTTTTAAGCCCTACAGTATCGGGATTTGAGGGCAGAATACTTCTGCACGAAGGTAAAAAGCATAAGCCGGCTGCTGCTATACCAAATTCCTTTATAAATGTTCTTCTGTTATGCTTCACGGTTCCAAAGATTTAAATTAGTGTAAATTTAGTATTTAAACTTGAGTTAATGAAGCCAACGGGAATATAATACACTCAAAAAAGTCTCCATCGCTCTTGCGGTGGAGACTCATCCGACTATGTATTTGTGGTTTTTATTTAATTAAAAGATTGCTCATCGCATCTTTCATCCTTTCATTACCGGCTTTATCAATAAAGCTCTGAACAATGGCATTTGAACGCTTTACCAGGTCAGAAGATTCCTGTTCCGAAAAGGAAGGGTTGGATTGCGTTGCGCCTGCTATGTCAAAAAGCGATTTAGCAACCGCAAATTTTTTCCATTGTGAAAATTCAGATGATTTGGCCATTTNTTCTATTGTTTCGAATCCCTTGATGATAGTGGATTTATCTCTGTCCAACAATAATTCAGTATAATTGCCGAAGATGCCGAATGCTTCAAAACCTTCGGAGGAGGCAAGCTTACCTTCCATAAGTGTCAGNNTTCTTGGATCATTGTTGGATTTGTATATTTCTGCAATGACAGACGTGATGGTGCTGTTCTTCTCCTTTTCATATTTGCTGATAAAAGGTTCTGCCTTGTCTTTATCTAATTTGTTATAAGCTGAGAGGGCGGATGCGAGTACCGAATAGGCCACTTCGTCATTGATATTTGACACGATCGTTTTTTCGTATTCAGGCTTAGGATTCTCTGCTAGTATCGCCAAAGCGGTAGCCCTAACGGACGGGTCCTTGTCTTNTTCTGCAAGTTCTAGTACCCTGGAGGTGAAGATAGGGAAACCGGACAGGTCTACTTGTTCCAACGCTTTTCTTCTTATGACAGGAGATGGGTCAGACAAATAACCGAGAATGATACTGTCTACTTCAGGTGTAATTTCGGACTTGATTTTGTCCAATGCCATCATTCTGTCGTACAGCGTTTTGTTGTGTCGTGCCTGATACTTATAAGCTTCTTTTGATTTGTCAAATTTGATTTTGCCCAAAATTACATTATCAGCATCAAAGATGATATTGGCGGGTGTACCATCCACATCAAAGGAGAAGGTTTGTTTTCTCTTGTCGATGAATATCTTTTTGGTCGATGGCATGGCATTTCCACCCGGATAGATGTCCACCTTGACTGGAAGCTGGAAGATATGCTGTTGCTCAGGTCCTTCCTGGGTTTGTTCTACCATAAGGAACAATTTCTTTCCTGTTGCGTCTATGCTGTCCCTTACCGTAAGCTCGGGTTGGCCGCTTCCGAAGTACCACTGATTGAAGAACCAATTGAGGTCTTCACCAGATACTTCTTCCATAGCCAGTCTCAGGTTAGCTGCTTCGACTGCGGTATAAGCGTTTTTATTGAGATATAGTTTGAGGCCGGCAANAAATACTTCATCGCCGAGGTACGAACGTAACATGTGCAGAACCAGACCGCCTTTGTTGTAGGAGTGAGCATCAAACACATCCTCTCTGTTATCGTAGTTATAATAAATAAGGTCATGCATATGATTCCTTGATGCAGCGAAGTATCCTGTCATTTCATTCAATCTATGGAAGTCCGCAGCATCCCTGCCGTTTTTATGTTCTTCCCAAAGGTATTCTGCATAGTTGGCAAATCCTTCATTCATAGTAATATTGGCCCATGATTCGCACGTCACATAATCACCGAACCAATGATGGAACATTTCGTGAGCAACGATACCGTCATTGTTCCCATCGAGAAGCTCTCGCGTTGTCCTTTGGCAAAATTCGCCAAAAATAACAGCCGTGGTGTTTTCCATTGCGCCGGACACATAATCCCGTACAATAACTTGAGAAAAGCTAGGCCATGGATATTTGACGCCCAATAACTCTGAGAAGAATGACAACATTTCCGGTGTATGATTGAAGATAGCCTTAGCATCCTTTTCGAATTTAGGCTCGACATAATATTTAAGAGGAATATTATCCCATTTGTCATGGACTATGGCATATTCACCCACTGCCATCATGAAAAGATATGGTGCGTGAGGTTGTGACATCTTGTAATGATCAGTACGGCTTCCATCCTTGTTTTTCCTGGAATCAACTAACACGCCATTGGAAAGGGTCTTGAAATTGTCATCAACAGTGATCCACATTTCTTGGGTACATCGCTGATTCGGCCTGTCGATGGTCGGAAACCACCTGCTGTTACTTTGGGATTCCCCTTGGGTCCATATCTGACGTGGTTTATTTTTATCAGCGCCATCCGGATTGATAAAGTAAAGTCCTTTGTCTGAGCTTATTGCAGAAGAACCTCCAATTTTGTTTTCGTCCGGTTTTGCGACATAATTGATTTTAACCTTAACCTGTGATTCGACTGAATAGTCTTTGCCGAGATCAATCGACAGGGTATTGCCATCATAGTTGTATTTCAGGTTTTTACCTTCAGGGGAAGTGACAGTCTTGATATCGAAACCTACTGCATCCAGATCCAGAACTCTTCTAGCCCTTGCCACCGGAGTTGCAGTGATTTCAGCCGTACCAATACAGTGCCTTTTAGCCCAATCAAAACTGATCCATAATTTTGTGTCTATCAGATTGAAAAGTTTTGTTGCTGTGGCACGATAAACGGGAAGGGTATCAGGCAAAGTCATTTCCACTCCAAATGGATTGTGGAAATTATCATCTTCCATGGTATAATCGTAGCCTTCCTGTTCTTCCAGGGAATCAGGCTCTTNCCCAAGTTGTCCGGCAGGTGCCGTAACTACAGTCTGCGCAGGTGCAGGCTTGGTAGAATTGCATGACATAGAAATTGTCCCAATGGCAAGAAATAATAGAATGAATTTATTCACTTTATTTTGGTTTTATGTTAAGTTAATATAATAACTAATATCAGCCTGCTACATTGTATTCTCTAAGAGCTGAGTTGAGACTGGNTTNTTTATCGGTACTTTCCTTGCGCTTTCCTATGATAAGGGCGCAAGGTACCTGATAGGCGCNCGATGGGAATATTTTGGAATATGAACCAGGGATGACAACGGATCTTGGAGGTACCACACCCTTATAGCGAACTTCTTCAGGTCCTGTGATATCTATTATATGTGTGCTTTGGGTAAGAACGACATTAGCTCCCAATACTGCCTCCCTTCCAACTTTTACCCCTTCCACGACAATGCACCTGGAACCTATGAAGGCATCGTCCTCTATGATGACCGGACTAGCTTGTACCGGCTCCAGAACCCCACCGATGCCCACGCCACCACTGAGATGGACATTGCGCCCGATTTGTGCGCATGAACCTACTGTTGCCCATGTATCGACCATGGTTCCTGCGCCGACATAAGCACCTATATTGACATAGGAGGGCATCATGATGACACCGGCCTCCAAGAAGCTTCCGTAGCGGGCCACAGCATGGGGTACCGAACGGACACCTTGCTCCGCAAATGATTTCTTCAATGCTATTTTATCGTGCCATTCGAACGGCCCAACTTCAATGGTCTCCATTTGCTGAATTGGGAAATAAAGGATTACTGCTTTTTTGACCCATTCGTTCACTATCCAATCATCACCTTCCTGTTGTGCAACCCTAAGTTTCCCTTTGTCAAGTAACTCTATGACAGTGCGGATTTCTTTTCTGGTCTCTTCCAGGCTAAGTAAGTCACGATTATCCCAGGCCGCTTCAATAGTTCTTTTTAGTTGATCCAATGTTGTTTAGTTTTGAGTCACGAAGATAGGATTTTATCAAAGAAAATAAAATAAGTTCCCTGAAATAGCGGATTTGGTCGATGGGGAGATTGATAATTAGGACAAAGTAGCAGGTGGAATTATACCGCATAGGCCTTACGGTAAATATTAAAGCGGAGCGGATTGTAGGAGAGGATATTCTTTCAATTGATGTGGTGTCTGATCAATATGAGATATTATAGGTTTTGAAAAAGGGGGAAACAAGGTTGGAGTTTTTGGTTAGGGAAAAACGAACCAGGTAGAAGATTAAAACCCGTGATTCAGTGATGCCGGGTTGTTTGAGGTATTAAGTTTTGAAATTTTTCCCTAAGGATGTAATTTTTGGATTGGAGTTAACGGGGTGGCGGTAGTTGTAGGTAATGTGAGTATTAATTATCTACCTACTTCAATATTAGGCAATATCCATACCGAATCACATTTTTTTGATGTTTTTTTGATTGAGGATCCTTACAGGATTTTATTAAGTGGAATTCGGATGAATTTCATTCGGGTGAACCGACTGGAAAGATATAAAGGTAGTTTAATTGAGGAGGCGCTATTACATATATATACTTCCCACAAACGTGACCCAAATGTCCAAAATCCGGACAGCCAATTATTCACGGAAGCTTAATCGGGTTAGCAATGACCAATGATTTAATATTAATATACTATCGGTTTCATCCCTTTACTCATGTTTGGTGTATGCATGATGGAATGCTTTCCGGTTAAAAAACCAGGTTGATGGCATGATGTGCAGATTTTAGTGAAATAATTCCCATAATTTACCACTTGGCTGTAGATTAGCTTGAGAATAAAGTATAATACTTATTATATTGTAAACCACATATATTAATATATAGATAATTTAAATATTATAATATGTAATCAAAATATTTACAAAATAACATTATTGTGGTTATCTTCATATATGAAAAATAATAATTTGATATAAATAATAAATTTTATAGGGGAAAAATGTGTCAGTAGGTGGGAGTTTGTATTACTTTTGACACAGAAGAACAGAAAATAGTTCTTGAAACCTAATTAATGCAGCTATACGGAGAATACGAATGTAGCGTTGATGAGAAGGGTAGGTTGAAGTTGCCTGTCGCTCTGTTGCGCCATGTGGGTGGAAACCCGCCGTATAAGTTTTATGTCAATCGGGGATTTGAGAAGTGTTTGATGTTATATCCCGAGAAAGTTTGGGACGAAATCGTTGAAAAAGTGAATAACCTCAACTCTTTCGTTACAGAAGAGCGCAACTTTATCCGGTANTTTTTCAGAGGCCTTAGGGATGTGGCGACTGATGCGGCTGAACGCATCCTCCTTCCCAAGCCATTGATTGAGTTCGCCGGAATTAANAAAGAAGTTGTGCTGTTTGGGTACATGGGTCGTGTAGAGATCTGGGATAAGGCTACTTATTATGATTGGGCGGATGTCGAACCGGATAATTTTGCTCAATTGGCTGAAAAACTCCTTGGTAATAAACGTGAAGAGGAAAATCCAACCGGATTGTGATGCAAGAATATCATTTGCCGGTTCTGCCCCGGGAGACTATCGAGATACTGGATATTAAGCCATCCGGTATTTATGTCGATGCAACCGTGGGTGGAGGAGGNCGCAGCAAGCTGATTCTTGAGAGACTCAATGATAAAGGTCGGCTTTATGTGATGGATCAGGATCTGGATGTAGTGGGTAATATTCCGAATGATGACAGGGTATTCTTTATCCATAGCAATTTTCGGTATCTGAGGAGGATGCTTCGTGTAGAGGGTGTGAGTTTGGTGGATGGAATTTTAGCTGATATTGGAGTTTCGTCTCATCAGTTCGATACAGGAGAAAGAGGGTTTTCATTCCGGTTTGAAGGTGATCTGGATATGCGGATGAACAGAAATCGAGAATTTACTGCAGCTGATGTCTTAAGCAATTATGATGAAGCTGCTTTAGTCGAGATGTTTTCCAGTCTGGGTGAGGTAAGGAATGCAAAGACGCTTGCTAAATTGATTGTGGATATAAGAAGTAAGCGGCCGATTAAGACCATTGAGGAGTTTGTATATGGTATTCAGCCGGCAATCATGGGCAATGCGGCAAAATATCTGGCTCAGGTTTTTCAGGCCCTCAGGATTGAGGTGAATGACGAACTGAAGGCGCTGGAGGATTTGCTATTCGATGCTGTAGAAGTGTTGAAGCCCGGNGGAATCATGGCTGTGATTACTTTTCATAGTCTTGAAGACAGGATAGTCAAGAANTTTTTCAAGACAGGTAATCCGGAGGGCAGGGTAGANAAAGATGAATACGGCCACATATTCAGGCCTTTAATCCCGATAACCNNAAAACCGATTGAGGCGGGGAAGGAAGAATTAATGGTCAATCAGCGTGCAAGAAGCGCAAAATTAAGAGCGGCGAGAAGAAGCGGAGATTAAAATCTCCCTGTGGCCACAAGGTAATGTGGCAGAAAAGGTATAAGAAAACAACTATTTATATTCTTGTGTAAGGTCCAACCGTGCACAGGGGATTAAGGTCTCAAAATTAGAAACTACAAAATGAAAAAACTACGTAAACAACGCCAAAATTGGATTGATGATTTTGGCATGGACATCCTGAAAAGGAACACTCCTTTTATTTGCTTTCTCGGGTTACTTGGCTTGCTTTATATTGCCAATACACATAGTGCCGAGAACAAAGTTAACAAGATCCTGGCCTTAAAGACGGAAATCAGGGAGCTCAATTGGGAGTACCTGAAACTTAAAAGTGAACTCGTGCATAATAGCATGTATTCAACTGTTGAATCCAAATTGTCTGTTCAGGAACTGGGTCTGAGAGGCCAGAAGCCTGTTCAGGTCATCGTTAAAGACTAAGGATGTCCGCTCCTGTTGATAATAAGTCAGAAGTAGTAAGAAATTCCAATATTGTGTTGTGGATTTTCAGTGCTTTGGCGGTGTTGATCATCGCTCAGGTTATTAATATTGGCTTCGTCAAGGGAGAGCATTACAGGACTTTGGGTAAGGATTTGAGAATCAAGGCTATCGATATCCAGGCAGATAGAGGTAATATCCTGAGTGATAATGGTGAGTTGCTTGCAGTATCCATGCCATTTTATGATGTTTACTTCGATCCGACTGCCTCAAGACAATATGTAAAGGAGATGAAAGAAAAGGATCGGTATTTCATGAAGAAAACCGGTGACATTTTTGCAAAGAATATTGACTCTTTATCTATTTGCATTTCAAAATACCTTAAGCCCAATCTAAGTCCCAATGAAATCAAGAGATGGCTGATTTCAAAACGGAATCAAAATGAAAGATATTTATGTCTTGCTAAGGGCATTTCACATGAAAAGATGAAATTGGTCAAGGGCTTCCCACTNTTTAGAATGGGTAAGAATAAGTCGGGAGTCATTTTTGAAATGAAACAAAGTCGTGTTAGACCATATGGTGACCTTGCCCTTAGAACTATTGGCTATGCACGTAAGAATTCTCAGTCGATTGGGTTGGAAGCATCTTATGATGAATATTTGAAAGGTGAGGCAGGAAAAAGGATGGTTCAATACATCTCACCAACGAAGTATATTCCAATAAATGATCTGACGGAGATTGGTTCNAAGAATGGCGATGATATCCATACTACCATTAATGTCCAGATGCAGGATATAGCCGGACAAGCCCTGAGGACTGCATTAGATTATCACAAAGCCTCCTATGGGACAGTAATCATCATGGAGGTCAAATCAGGCAATATCAAGGCTATGAGCAATCTTAAGAGGGATGGTGGAGTCTTTACCGAAGATTACAACTACGCTGCAGGATTGAGTACTGGTTCCGGTTCGACTTTTAAGCTCGCTTCCGTGATGGCTATTTTGGAAGACAANAAGATGTCTCTGGATAAGGAGTTTGAGATTAATTACGGTAAATCGATCATCAGCGGCCGTGAAATGAAGGATTCCGAAGGTCATGGACATGCTAAGCTGTCTCTCAGAAGGGCATTTGAGCTTTCATCCAATATTGGAATTAGCAAGGCGGTGGTTGAAGCATATGGGGGCAGTAGGGAAGGTTCCTTCAAATTTGTGGACAGAATTAAACAATTCCATCTTGACAAAATAACGGGTATTGATCTTCCGGGCGAAGGAAAACCTTTAATAAAGACTCCATATAACTTGAAGCAGCTGTGGAGTAAGTCAACGCTTGCATGGATGGCTCATGGGTACGAAACCCAGCTGACTCCTCTTCAATTGCTGACCTTCTATAACGCTGTTGCGAATAATGGTAAGATGATGCAGCCTCGATTAGTGACAGGCGTCTGGTCTCACGGAGAAATGGTTAAAGATTTTCAACCTAAGGTCTTGGTTGACAAAATAGCAAGTGATACAACAATTATGCTTGCACGGACCTTGCTGGAAGGAGTCGTCCTCAATGGAACTGCACGAAGATATAAAAATGATATGTACAGCTTTGCAGGCAAGACCGGTACAGCAAGCCTGGATTATGGCGGTATCAAGCGCGGAAGATATCGCGCTTCATTCATAGGGTATTTTCCGGCAGATAATCCAATGTATTCCATTTGTGTGTCTATTACAGAGCCAAGGGAACATGGATATCACGGTGCGGAAGTTGCTTTACCTGTATTCAGGTCAGTGGCGGATAAGATTCTTTCATTTGATCCGAAGTTTTTCAAGGTAACTTCTCCTGANAAAAATGCAATGGTTGTTACGGATCAATTACCTCANGGGGAGAAAGGATATCGCACCGACTTTTTAAGCATATTCAATCGGTTAGGGGTCCCTGTTTATTCGGGAGGAGGAATCACAGACTTCATTGTGACCAGAAAGGTTGGCTCTGATGTGAATCTGATGGCGATGAATGAACCGCCGGGTCTGGTGCCGGATGTCACCGGAATGGGTCTTCGTGATGCATTGTACGCCCTGGAAAGTCGGGGATTGAAGGCAGAAGTGAATGGATACGGAAGAGTATCAACTCAAAATATATCACCCGGAACAAAGGTTTCGGGGCAGAAAGTAGTAATCAGATTGGAATGATATGCCAGTGATCCAGCTCAATGTTCTTTTGAAGTCGGCGGGCATTACCCATTCCTCATCCGGAAATTTTGTCGAAATAAGCAATATAGCCATCGACAGCCGGAAGGTTTCGAAAGGGTCATTGTTCGTTGCGATTAAAGGATCTGAGCAGGATGGTCATAAATACATCCGGAAGGCAATTGACGCTGGAGCTTCAGCAATAGTTTGCCAGGAAAAGGCAGATGTGCCTGATGATATCCTGATGGTATTGGTTGAAGACAGTGCAGATGCTGCNGGGAGGTTGGCATCTGCCTTCTACGGACATCCATCGGAGGCACTAAAACTGGTGGGAGTAACCGGAACTAATGGCAAAACTACCACCGTCACTTTGCTTTACCAGTTGATGAAACAATTGGGGCATCGGACAGGTCTGATTTCTACGATTGAAAATATAGTGAATGGAAGAGTGGTGGTTGCGACCCATACTACACCTGATCCGGTAGAGCTTAATGCTCTTTTGGCTGAAATGGTTGCTGTCGGGTGTGAATACGCCTTCATGGAGGTGAGTTCCCATGCTGCTCATCAGAAGCGCATTAGTGGTTTGAGATTTGAAGGTGCTGTATTTACCAATATTACCCACGATCATCTTGATTACCACAAGACCTTCGATGATTATATAGCAGCGAAGAAATCATTNTTTGATGGCCTGGCTTCAGGAAGTTTTGCCCTGGTCAATGGGGATGACCGTCGAAGCGATATCATGCTGCAGAATACAAAGGCATCTAAGCATTTCTATAGTCTCAGAAGGAGCTCAGAATTTAAAGGTAAAATCTTTGAGAATACCTTGGAAGGTCTGGAGATGGAAATTGATGGATTGCATGCTCATCTGCTGCTGATAGGNGAATTCAATGCTTATAATGCTTTATGCGCTTACGGCATATGCAGGTTACTCGGGTTTGAAAGAGAGGTGATTCTTACAGGATTAAGCTTTCTCCCGGGAGCAAGAGGTAGATTTGAGACAGTCAGGGACATGAATAGNGGAGTATTGTATATCGTTGATTATGCCCATACACCGGATGCGTTGGAGAAAGTACTTAAGACCATCGAGGTGATGAAACAAAAGGGCGGAATCATTACAGTAGTGGGTTGTGGAGGTCATCGTGACAAAGAGAAGCGGCCTAAAATGGGAGCAATTGCTGCCAGCTTAAGTCGAGAAGCCATCTTTACCGATGATAACCCAAGGGATGAAAATCCGGCGGACATTACTGCAGCAATGATGGACGGAGTGGATGATGCCGACAGAAATAAAGTTCTGATCATCAACGACAGTTTGNNAGCCATCAAAACAGCGGCTAAACTGGCATCCAGNGGGGATATAGTGCTTGTGGCAGGTAAAGGCCATGAAACATATCAGGAGGGGATGAATGGGAAAATTGATTTTGACGACCGAAGGGTCATTGAAGATATAATCGGCAGGTAAAGTTCTGTCGGAAAGACGTAGGTTCTATTTTTAAATTTGGTTGGAATGAGCAGGTCAGGCAATCCGGAAACTGGCTGTCATAACGGTTCTAATGCCAGCGCAGACTGGTTGCCCCTGCTCACCATTTTTATTTGGAACATCAGGTTATGAAGATTGAGGAAAACCAAAGAAACCAAGACAAAGTGTATCTGAAAAGCTACACCGATTAAAAAATTATTACATAGGCGAGATGCTGTATTATTTGTTTGAATACTTATACAAAGATCTGAATATNCCCGGCACCGGAGTGTTCAGATTTATCACGTTTCGAGCGGGTCTTGCTATTGTATTGTCTTTATTGATTTCTATAGTTTTTGGAAAAAGAATCATTCAATCACTCCGGCGTCGTCAGATTGGCGAGACAGTTCGAGATCTTGGTCTTGAGGGCCAAAAAGAAAAGGAAGGAACACCAACCATGGGCGGTATCATCATTGTCCTGGCAATTGTAGTGCCATGTCTGCTGGTGGCTCGCCTTGACAATGTCTATATTATCCTGATGTTAATTTCCACATTGTGGATGGCAAGCATCGGTTACCTGGATGATTACATTAAGGTAGTGAAGAAGGACAAAGAAGGTTTGAAAGGCGTTTTCAAGATAATTGGTCAGGTCGGCTTGGGATTATTGGTTGCAATAACCATGCTGATGAGTAATGATGTTACCGTAAGGATGACCCCGCAAGAAGCAGAACAGGGAGAATATAAGATCGTAAAAACCGTCATGGTTGAGGATCCCCATAATGCCGGTAAGCTTGTAGAAATGGTACATGCCAAGGCAGCCATTACAAATGTTCCCTTNTTTAAGAACAACGAATTGGACTATGGAAGGCTACTTGATTTCATGCATATGAACAAGGAAGTCATGCTTTGGATTGTATTCATAGTTGCAGTGGTATTCATAATCACTGCGGTCAGCAATGCGGCTAATCTGACAGACGGAATTGACGGACTGGCTACCGGTGTGTCCGCTACGATTGGTGCCGTACTGGCTGCTTTTGCCTATTTGAGCGGAAACTCTGTTTTCGCGGATTACCTCAACATCACTTTTATTCCCAATAGTAGTGAATTAGTGATATTCAGTTCATGCTTTATCGGTGCATGTACCGGATTTTTATGGCATAATTCATTTCCTGCCCGGGTATTTATGGGTGATACAGGCAGCCTGACACTTGGCGGTATCATAGCAGCTTTAGCCATCGTATTGCGAAAAGAACTCTT
This sequence comes from Candidatus Parvibacillus calidus, assembly GCA_013414645.1. Taxonomy (GTDB): domain Bacteria; phylum Bacteroidota; class Bacteroidia; order Chitinophagales; family Saprospiraceae; genus Parvibacillus; species Parvibacillus calidus. The sequence continues at coordinate 1,177,117 of CP058702.1, forward strand.
GTTGCCGATACTTTGCGGAATNTTTGTTGTCGAGAATCTCTCTGTGATCATCCAAAGATATTACTTCAAGTATACCAAGAANAAATATGGTGAAGGCAGGCGTGTCTTNTTAATGGCACCTATCCATCATCATTTTCAGAAGAAAGGATACCACGAGGCTAAAATTGTTACAAGATTTTGGATCGTGTCCATCATACTAGCTGTCATGACCATTTTAACCCTCAAAATCAGATAATCGGTATGAAGGTCGTAGTCATAGGAGCTAAAGAAAGTGGAGTTGGAGCAGCATTGCTGTGCAAGCAGATGGGATATGACGTCCTGGTCAGTGACAATGGACCAGTTATAGAGCCTTTTCGAATGGAGTTAGAGAGATCAAAGATTGCTTTTGAGGAAAATGGACATTCATCCGGAATGAGCGATCGGTTTGACCTGATGGTTATCAGTCCTGGTGTTCCTTCAACAGTACCAGTTATCCGTGATTTCGCAAATAGTGGAAAGGAAGTAATTTCTGAGATTGAATTTGCCTGGAGACATATTGGTGACGGGAAGGTAATAGGTATTACAGGATCTAATGGCAAAAGCACACTTTCTTCTTTGATATATCATGTGATGGAAGAGTTGGATCGGGATGTTACCCTGGTTGGTAATATTGGTTACAGCTTTGCCAAAATGATAGCCACTACGCGTTCACAATACTATGTATGCGAGTTGAGTAGCTTCCAGTTGGAGAGTATTGTTGATTTTAGACCGCATGTGGCAATCATTACCAATATTACGCCGGATCATTTGGACAGATATGATCATAGCATGGAGAAATACGCGGCGGCTAAGTTCAGGATTACGGAGAATCAAACCTCATCAGATGTACTCATCATTAATGCCGATGATCCCTTTTCAATGGATTATTTTAAGCAAGTTGAGACAGAGGCCCAGATTAAATATATCTCCTCAGATCGGATTTCTGTTGACAGTTATATTTCCGGGTCTGGAAAGGTGTATGACCTGAGTAACAGTCAGTTGAGAGGAAGGCACAATCGTGCCAATATGGCACAGGCTATTGAAGCACTGGAGTTTATAGGTGAGAAGCAATATCAAATCGAGCAGAATATCTCGTCCTTCAATGGTCTGGCACATCGGCTTGAGTATGTTGCTACGGTGGGTGGTGTTGATTTTATCAATGACAGTAAGGCTACTAATGTCGATTCAGTCATGTACGCGCTGGATGCTATGACTCAGCCTATCGTGTGGATTGCCGGNGGGACAGATAAAGGCAATGAGTACAATGCTATCATGCCTTTAGTAAAGGATAAGGTCAAGCATCTTATTTGCCTTGGTATTGACAATACCAAACTCATCGACAGTTTCCATAATATCGTGGGCAGTATAGAGGAGGCAGGCTCGGCAGAAGAAGCAGTGCGTAAAGCTATGAAGGCTGCAACTCCGGGTGATGTGGTATTGCTTTCACCGGCATGTGCAAGTTTCGACCTGTTCAAAAACTTTGAGGATAGGGGCGAGAAATTTAANAAGGCTATCAGAAAACTAACATAAATTATTTGGGCTGAAAACTAAGGTCTGGTATTAAAAAATTGGTCTTTAAGAAAACTACAACTACAGAATGAAGACAAAAGAATGGTTAAGTGCGAATTTTAAAGGAGATCCGATCCTATGGATCCTGCTCACCTTGCTCGCCCTTGGCAGCTTACTTGCAGTTTATAGTACCACAGGAGGTTATTCACAGATTGGTAAAAGTCATGAGGCCACGAATGAATACTTCTTGTTCAAGCAGTTAGTTTTTCTGGTTGTAGGAGTGGGACTTGCTTATATTGGCCACAGGGTCAATTTCAAGCGTTACTCAGCCATCGCTTTACCATTTTTGGTCTTTTCNTTTTTGCTTTTAGTTTTGGTTCTATTNTTTGGTAATGAGATCAATGGAGCAAAGCGATGGCTGACCGTTCCTTTAGTTGGCCTTTCCATTCAACCCGCTGATATTGCTAAGATGGCTTTGATGATTTATCTAGCCCGGGTGATCAGCGGCTCTCAGACTATGATAAAACAGGATATCAGCATTTTCTGGATGTTGATCATTCCGACACTTATGGTATGCCTTTTCATTTTACCCAACAACTTGAGTACGGCAGGCCTTTTGTTCGTCACATCTATCATTGTAATGTTTATTGGAAGGATTCCAATCAAGTATATCCTGTACATTTTCGGAATAGGCATGACTATGTTTCTATTCGTTTTCCTGATAGGTTACTTTTCCGGGACAGGAACCAGAGCAGTAACCTGGGCCAATAGAATAACCGCCTTTGTCGGCGGTGAAGAATCCTTCCAGTCACAGCAGGCCCGTATTGCCATAGCCAATGGAAATGTCATTGGCGTCGGACCGGGTAACAGTATGCAAAGGAACTTTCTTCCTTACTCACATGCCGACTTTATCTATTCCATAATATGCGAGGAGTTTGGTATAGTTGGAGCTATAGGTGTGATGTTGATTTACCTCTTGATGCTTTACAGAGTGATCCGAATAGTTAAGCGATCGCCCAAGACCTTTGGTGCCATGCTTGCCATTGGATTGTGCATCAATATTGTCATTCAGGCTTATGCAAATATTATGGTTAATGTAGGTCTGATCCCGGATACAGGAGTTACTCTTCCGATCATCTCTCTCGGTGGAACAAGCTTGATTTTCACCTGCCTCTCTTTTGGTATCATACTGAGTGTAAGCAGATATATTGAAACCAGGGAAGAGGTAATGAGTGCGGTTGTTCTCAATACTGAAACAAAAACAACAGAAGGATGAAGAGGGTGATTATCAGCGGAGGAGGCACAGGAGGCCATATTTACCCGGCAATCGCCATTGCGGATGCGGTGAAGGCTGCCCTGGACAATGTAGAATTGTTGTTTGTAGGCGCTGAAGGTAAAATGGAGATGGAAAAAGTACCCAAAGCAGGCTATAGAATTATTGGTCTTCCGGTTGCAGGCTTTCAGCGTAGGCTTACCTTGAAGAACCTGATGTTCCCTTTTAAATTGATTCGAAGTATGGCAAGGTCGAAAAAGGTCGTCAGAGATTTCAAGCCCGACATCGCAATTGGTGTGGGCGGATATGCAAGCGGCCCTGTACTTCGGGTAGCTTCCGGTAGCGCTATCCCGACCGTAATTCAAGAGCAGAACAGTTATCCGGGAGTCACCAATAAAATTCTGGCAAAGAGGGCTTCTGCCATCTGTGTAGCTTATGAAGGGATGGAAAGATTTTTCCGGTTGAAAGGATTCACCTCACCGGAAATCCTGTTCGTCGGGATATTGCCGACCTCAAGGATAAAAGAGACGAAGGCATCCGTTTTTATCATTTGGATCCTGCTAAAAACCATTTTAGTGATGGGTGGAAGCCTTGGGGCGCGGACGCTCAATGAAGCTCTTGCAGCAGCGACTCAAATGATAGCTGGAAATGAGGATATTCAATGGATTTGGCAGAGTGGTAGTTTTTATAAAGGTATGTACGATGACAGCCCCTTGGCAAAGTTGTCAAATGTCAGGAATCTGGCATTCATAGAAAGGATGGATCTGGCTTACGCATGCGCAGATTTGGTGATTGGAAGGGCAGGGCGCTTACCATATCGGAAATTTGTATTGCAGGGAAACCATCAATTCTTGTGCCATCACCTAATGTAGCAGAAGATCATCAGACTAAGAATGCCATGGCATTGGTCGAGAAAGATGCGACAATCCTGGTGAAGGATGATGATGCGATGAATGAATTGGTCAGCCAAAGCATAGCACTTGTCAGAAATGAAGAAAGAATGCAGCAACTTGGAGCGCATGCAAGATCGATGGGAAAACCGAATGCTGCTGATGATATTGCACGGGTCATCATTGAAATATTAAACAGGAAGGCTGTATGAAGGAGATGAAAGGCATAAGTAAAATATTCTTTCTCGGAATAGGTGGAATAGGGATGAGCGCCCTGGCAAAATATTTCCATAGGCGGGGCATTGAAATCTCCGGTTATGATCGAATGCACACGCCATTGATCGCCGAGTTAGAATCCATGGGTATGAAGATTACCCACCAGGATCAGGCGATTGGCCTTGATAGACCGGATCTTGTCATATATACACCGGCTGTGCCTTCGACATCAATTTTACGCAATTATTTTGAATCGCAGGGAATACCCATGATGAAGCGATCTCAGGTGCTTGGATTTATCAGTGATTCGGANAAAACCATAGCAATAGCCGGGACTCATGGAAAGACCACAACTACCGCTATGGCGACTCACATTTTATATCATAGTGGGGTTAAGGTTACCGGATTTGTTGGTGGCATCATGGCAGATTACGATTCCAATTATGTGGATGATGGTTCTGATTATGTTGTAGTGGAAGCCGACGAATTCGACAGATCCTTNTTGACACTTACGCCTTATATCAGTGCTGTAATTAGCATGGATCCCGATCATCTGGATATCTATGGCAGCCAGCACGAAGTACTCAGGGGTTTTAAGGATTTTATCAACAAGACTATACCGGGAGGGACTGTATATCTGCACCGATCTACAGTTTCCAAATTTACTGCCGATGAATTCTATGTTCTCCAGAGAACTTATGAAATATTGACTTTTGGAGATTCTACTTCCGATATCTATGCGGATAATATCAGATTTGAAGAGGATGGAACGACCAAGTTTGATTTTCATTACAAGACCCAACTCTTCTCCGATGTTACTATCAATATGCCGGGAAGGCACAATGTATCCAATGCAACAGTAGCCATGTCCATCGGCCTCCAACTGAAACTCTCACCCAAAGTAGTGTTTGAAGCAATCAGTGGTTTCAAGGGAATTAAGCGCAGGTTTGAGATTATTGTTAAGACACCTGATTGCATCTATATTGATGATTATGCACATCATCCGGAAGAATTGAGGAATGCAATAGCCACTGCGAAGAGTATTTATCCTGACCAAAAGATTACCGGAATCTTCCAGCCTCATCTNTTTTCCAGGACCAGAGATTTTATGGCAGAATTTGCCGAGGTATTGGATGAATTAGATGAACCTATTTTGCTTGATATTTATCCTGCACGCGAATTGCCTATCGAAGGGATTACCAGTGCAGCCTTGTTGAGCAAGATGAGCAATCCCAATAAACGGTTGATGGATTTTGATTCAGTATGTGAATATATTTCAATTACAAAGCCTAAGGTTCTGATTACACTGGGTGCCGGAGATATTGACACCATTGTTCCTAAATTGAAAAAATATTGTCATGAACAAGAAGTCATTGAAATTGAGTTTGAATATTCTGGGTTTGCTACTCTTCATAGTTGCAGTGTTGGGCTTGATTAGCTCCACTGAAAAGGAAAGCACGGGTAATGTTAANAAGGTTATTGTAGACATCAAACCTTTGGATGGAGGTGTGCTTTTGGTCAACAATGAAGATCTGGCACGATTGCTTAAGAAAGATTATGACCTGAAATTGAAAGGTCAGGAAATAGGGCTTCTTGACCTGGGCAAGATCGAATCAATCATAGAGCATAATGAATTTGTTCAGGATGCGCAGGTCTATATCGATGCACGAAATAATTTGAAGATCAGGGTAATTCAGAACAACCCAATCCTGCGTGTAATCAGTCCGGGTCAAATCAATTTCCTGATAACCGATCAAGGNGAGAAGGTCCCTATGCCGGATAATGCTGTTTTACGCCTCCCGGTTCTTACTGGATCCTTATCATCGTTTACAGTAAAGGCTATGAAGGATTCCAGTGATGTGTATTTCAAAGCTTACAGCATAGCGATGGCAATGAAGAAGAACCCTTTTATGAATAGCCTTGCTGAACAACTCGTCGCTGATGGAAATGGAGACATAATCCTTATTCCGAAGCTAGGAAATCACAAAATTATTTTGGGAGATGCACAAAACCTGAGTATAAAATTCAANAAACTGGAAATTTTCTATAAGAATGCTATGCCGGCAGAAGGCTGGAATATGTACAAGGAAATCAATCTGAAGTATAAGGATCAGGTCATTGCAAAGAAAGCTGAAACTATACCCATAAAAGTTAAAACAACCTAATTATAATTTTTGAAATCTTATTACTATGGACAAAAATTTCACAAATGAGAATCCGATTGTAGTCGCCGTTGACATTGGCACCACCAAAGTGTGTGCAATGGCCGGTCGTCGGGACCTNTTTGGCCGCCTGGAGATATTGGCCGTCGGAAAGGTAGATTCTGATGGCGTTCTTAGAGGAGTCGTCAGTAACATCGAGAAAACGGTTAGAGCCATCTCCGATGCCGTGAGAATTGTTGAACAAAAGCTCCAAAAGACGGTTACAACCGTCCATGTTGGCATTGCCGGCCAACACATCAAGAGCGTCCAGCATCGTGGTTCAAAACTCCGTGATAATGCTGATGTGGAAATATCACGGCAGGATATTCGCCAGTTGATCATGGACATGTACAAGCTCAATCTTCCGCCGGGAGATAAGATTCTGCACGTATACCCTCAGGAATATAGTGTGGACAATGAACAGGGTGTAGTCGATCCCATCGGTATGAGTGGAGTTAGACTGGAAGCCAATTTTCATATCATAACCGGTCAGATCACGGCTTTCAACAATATCGTAAGATGTGTCGAGAAAGCCGGCCTGCGCTTAGCAGACCTGACACTTGAGCCGATCGCTTCCGCTTCTTCCGTTTTAAGCGAGGAAGAGAAAGAAGCAGGCATAGCTCTGGTGGATATAGGTGGAGGCACGACCGATGTCTGTGTATATTATGATGGAATCATCAGGCATGCTGCTATCATTCCTTTTGGAGGAAATGCCGTGACCAGAGATATAAAGGAAGGTTGTAATGTTATGCTCAATCAGGCTGAAAAGTTAAAGACTAAGTTTGGTTATGCACTTGCGGATGAAATGTATGATGATAAGATTATTACCATTCCGGGCCTGAAAGGAAGGGAAAATAAAGAGATCAGTCAGCGCAATCTGGCCTTGATCATTCAGGCCCGTATGGAAGAAATTTTGGATTATGTAATGCTTGAAATTGAAAAGTCAGGGTATGAAAGAAAACTGACCGGAGGAATCGTGCTTACAGGTGGAGGAGCTCTGTTAAACGGAGTTGACAAGCTTACTGCTTTACACAGTGGTTTGGAGTCGCGTATTGGCCTGCCAATAGAATTCCTTGCTCATGGATATAATGCCAATGTCTCCAACCCGATTTACGCAACCACCTTAGGTTTGTTGATGGAGGCAATTGGCCATGTGACGATGGACGAAGTCGAGGATAAACTTCCTGCCGGAAGAGATACGAGCAGATATGAGGTGGAATTGGTAGGTACGCCATATTCGAAGGATAGTGTATTACAAGCCGGAGCGCCTCAGGATACGCCTACTTTGGGTGATCCTACACAGATTCAGGGTGAAGCAGGTGCCAATCCTGAAAATGAGGGGATCGAACAGTCCGGATGGATGAGACGTGTTTGGGACAAAATCCGTAATACTATGGGTAACGATTGGGATGATGAAGATTTAAGATAATCTCATGAAGCTCAATTTTTTCGAAATCTATTTTTAATAATTCAAAATTAAAGAAAATGCCAATTTTAGAATTCGATCTGCCTAAATCAGATCAATCCATAATAAAAGTCATCGGTGTTGGTGGCGGAGGAAGCAATGCTGTCAATCACATGTTCAATCAGGGCATCATTGGTGTGGACTTTGCAATTTGCAATACAGACAATCAGGCGCTTGCCATCAGTCCAATTCCAACAAAGATTCAGTTGGGACCCGGTCTGACAGAAGGCCGTGGAGCCGGCTCTCGGCCGGAAGTAGGGAAGCATGCTTGTCTGGAGTCCATTGAAGATGTTCAGTTATTTCTTTCAAGTCATACCAAGATGTTGTTTATCACTGCCGGAATGGGCGGNGGAACAGGAACAGGAGCTGCACCTATCATAGCCAAGGCTGCCCGTGAGATGGGCATCCTCACAGTCGGAATCGTTACATTGCCTTTTGCCTTTGAAGGTAAACTTAGACATCGATACGCTCAGGAAGGACTCGAGGAGTTGAAGCAAAATGTTGACTCTCTGATTGTGATCTCCAATGACAAGTTACGCGAGATACACGGCAATCTTACAATTTCCGAAGCTTTTAGCCAGGCAGATAATATTCTGACGACCGCTGCCAAAGGTATTGCTGAGATTATTACCATCCCGGGCTATATCAACGTTGACTTTGAAGATGTCAATACGGTAATGCGCAACAGTGGGGTGGCAATCATGGGTTCCGCCCAGGCTGAAGGCGACGATAGGGCAAGGCGTGCTGTTGATATGGCCCTCAATAGTCCGCTGTTGGAGGATAATAATATTTCAGGTCTTCAGAATGTCTTGTTGAACATTACTTCAGGCTCTCAGGAGGCGACGATGTCTGAAATATCCGAAATTACGGAATTCGTACAGGCAGAAGCCGGAATCAATACCAATATCATCTGGGGTAATTGTTATGATGAGTCCCTGGGTAATAAAATCAGTGTCACATTGATCGCCAGTGGTTTTGANAAAACCGGTAAAAATGTACGTCAATCTCAAAGACATACTTTCCAATTGGATGATGTTAAGGAAACTGCAAAGGCTGATAACAGGCTTTATCTCGACGACGATCCCTTTGGTGAATTGGATGCCACTCATGAACAATTAAAATCCACTGCCAACCGATACGTACAGACTAATGTATCTGATCCGTACATGAGCCGTTCTGAAAGAGAGCAGGAAGAACAGCGTAAGTTGCATGAGTTGGAACATCAGAAAGCAGAACTCCGGAAAAGTGCTTCAAGAGTAAAGCTAAGTAATCCTGTAACCATCGTTGAGCTGGAAAATACTCCGGCCTATGTAAGACGAAGAGTGGTACTGGAAGAAGTTCCACACTCATCTGAACGCAATTACAGCAAATGGGTAATTAACTCTGATGATGAATTAATCATGCGCAATGACAATCCCTTTCTGAGGGACCTTGCAGACTGATAGACAAGTGTTGGCTTTGACACCCGAAATGCCTGACAATGCCAGGCACTTTACCGGAGTATGTCCATGACTCCGGCTTGAATAAGATTGTTTTTATTAGTTAGGTTTATTGTTTATAAGGGCGGCTCTCTCAAAGTCGCTCTTTTTTAATTGTCAGTATGAAATACTTTTCTTTGTTATGGAGGTGGTGTAACCTTAAGGAATTGGGATATCCAGACTGACATTGATCCAACCGTTATCAAAAGTGGGTTTGTATTTTCTGTAAAAATTGATTGCCGATTCGTTCCAGTCCAAAACCTGCCAGTTGATTCCGGAAAACTGTCTGTTCTCAGCTTCCTGGATTAGGCTGTCCATCAATAAGGACCCGATTCCTTTACCCCTGTGTGCCGGATTCACTACCAGATCTTCCAAATACATTCTTTGTCCCTTCCAGGTAGAATATCGAACGAAATACAAGGCCAGGCCGATGATAATCTCCCCTTGGCATGCAACAAATGCCTGCCATACAGGATCGAGTACGAAACCACTTTCCATAAAGTGATCGAAATCAACGGTCACTTCATGTGCTGCATGTTCGTAGGCTGCCAACTCATGTACCAATGTCATGATGGCTGACGCATCCCCACTTACAGCTTTTCTTATGACGATTTCCATGACGTGAAGATAGGAATTAATAGAAAGAAAGGAAAAATCCCATTCCAACATTTTCCCTTCTCCGGGTTAAAGTATCAAATTATTGCTTTTTGCCTTCGGGAAATCGTTTCGATGATGATACGTGCATGCTCTCTGCTGTTCTCAATGAAGTAGCTGTGTGTATCCATTCCTCCACAAACCACTCCGGCAAGGAAAATTCCGGGTACATTACTTTCATAAGTACGTTCATTATAGGATGGCTTTTGTTGGCTGTCAGGACTCAGCTCGATTCCACAAGAAACAAGAAATTTTAGATTGGGTTGGTACCCCGTCATTGCCAGCACCCAGTCATTTGGTATACTTTTGATGCCATCCTGTGTCCTGAATTCAATGGAGTCCTGAGTTATACGGGTGACCTGACTGTCGAAATATGCCTTGATAGATCCTTCTTTTATCCTGTTTTCAATATCCGGGCGAATCCAATATTTGACTCTTTCTCCAATTTCATGGCCTCGAATGATCATGGTGACTTCGGCACCTTTACGCCATGTCTCAAGTGCAGCATCAACCGCGGAATTCATGGCTCCAATTACTGCTACTTTCTGAAACGAATAGTAATGGGCATCATCATAGTAATGCTTTACCTTTGGTAGTTCTTCACCTTCTACGCCAAGCATATAGGGTAAATCATAAAATCCGGTGGCAATGATGATATTTTTTGACGAATAACTGTTACTGCCGGTTGTGGTGATAAAACATCCGGTAGGGCTTTNTTCTATTTGTTCGACTTTCTCGAATAACCTCATATGGATGTTCCGATTCCTGGCTATCCTCCTGTAGTATTCCAATGCTTCGGCACGTCTGGGTTTTGCATGTACTGATACAAAAGGAATTTGATCCAGCTCAAGTAGTTCTGAAGAGGAAAAGAATGTCATTTCACGGGGATAATGAAACAGAGAGTTGACCAAACAACCTTTTTCAAGAATCAAATAGTCCAGCCTTGCCTTTTGAGCTTCCAGAGCGCATGCCAGCCCTATTGGTCCGCCTCCGACAATGATAACGTCAAGTATATTTTGCAAAATAATCTGTGTTTTTAATATTTAAATTCGTTTTTCATAAAAAGTTATGCTTACGATTCAGGTTTTTGCATATTTTAGTGAAGAATTTAAAAAAATAAAGTAAATATGTCACAATCCAAGCATCCGGCCGGGCTTAAGGTCATGTTTTTTACAGAGATGTGGGAACGTTTTGGTTTTTATCTTATTCTGGGAATATTACAATTGTATCTGACCGATGCCGAAAAAGGCGGAATGGCTATGGATAGGCGGGCTGCAGCCGATATATTCGGAACATTCATTGCATTGGTATATCTAACACCATTTTTGGGTGGTTTGATCGCAGATCGGAAATGGGGTTACAGCAAATCGATAATNTTTGGTGGAGTCCTGATGGGTTTAGGCTATCTTGGGCTTGCTATTGGTACCCTTCCGACTTTCTACGCATCACTGGGCCTGATTATAATCGGCAATGGATTNTTCAAACCCAATATCAGTACACTTGTAGGAAATCTTTACAATGATGACAAGTACAGGTCCCAAAAGGATGCCGGATTTAATATNTTTTATATGGGTATCAATATTGGTGCATTCATATGTAATTTCTTTGCTGCCTATCTGAGGAATTCAATCGGGTGGGGTGCAGCATTTGCCTCTGCGGGTATTGGAATGTTTCTTGGAGTAATCATCTTTATTTTGGGTAGGAAGTCATATGTGCATGCTGATGTGATCAAGCCCGCAGCGAAAGAGGATATGCCTTTGGTAAAAGTCTTTTCAAATATACTTCTTCCTTCCATCATTGCGGGATTGGTAGGTTGGATGATACCGGGCCAATTGTTAGGTTCTGACAGTACTGATGCTTTCCTTTTTGCCTGTATCCCGGTTCTTTATTTTTTCTATATGTTGTATTCCAGGTCTGGTGCTGAGGATAAAAAACCTGTCGGGGCTTTATTGGCCATATTCCTTGTCAGCGTTATGTTCTGGGCGATATTCAAGCAAAATGGAACTGCACTGACTACCTGGGCGCAATTCTATACCGACAGGGAGGTCCCGGAAGTAATCGAGGCTCCTGCTAAGGCCATCTATCTGGTAGAGAACATCACCAATACAAGTGAGGAAGTCGTGAAGTATGACAAGGATTTCAGGGTGGTCAAAGAAAATGGGGAAGTAGTGAAGGAACAAGGCAAGGATATCTATCTGCGCAACCTTCAACCGGATCGAATGCCACCCGAAGGATCAACGATTCATGTATTCAACACTGAGTTGTTCCAGTCTGTCAATCCTTTCTGGGTTATATTTCTGACACCGGTGCTGGTCGGNTTTTGGGGATTTCTGAGAGCGCGCAGGAAAGAACCATCGACACCCTATAAATTGCTCATCGGTTTGTTTATTACAGGACTTTCTTGTCTGGTGATGGTTCTTGCAGCTTCATTGACCGATCTTCAGACCTCCAAGGTCAGCTCGTGGTGGCTTATTTCAACCTATGGAGTAATTACAATCGGGGAGTTATGCCTTTCACCAATGGGGCTTTCCCTGGTTTCAAAATTAAGTCCCCCTCGGTTGACAGCGCTGTTGATGGGAGGCTGGTTTCTGGCAACAAGTATTGGTAATAAACTTTCAGGNGTGTTGGCCGGTCTTTGGGAGGTTTTTGACAATAAAGCCAANTTTTTCCTGATGAATTTTGGCCTCGTCATGTTTGCGTTTGTAGTCTTATTTGTTATGGTCAAAAGGATAAGTGTTGTCATGAAGGAAAGAGGGATCAAATAAATGGGGTTTAAATTTTAATAGGAATGCCTAATTAAATAAGAAATTTGTATTATCTTTGCACTCGCTTTCAAAAAGCCATGGTTCCTTAGCTCAGCTGGATAGAGCAACTGCCTTCTAAGCAGTAGGTCATAGGTTCGAATCCTATAGGGACTACAGAGTATTATATGGGTTTCAGACGACAAAGTTTGAAACCCTTTTTTATTTGCAAGCCATTTGCAAGCACCGGACTTTATTCTTTAATTAAAAGAAAGTTGTATTTAGTTTGGAAATAAATATTTCTGGCTCTATATGAAATCACGTGGGTAATCAAATTTTAGTTTGGTAGAAGTAAAGCAAATCATATTTTTAAAGTTGTTGATATTACTCTGACCTCGTACAAGTTTTTGGTTAATTGAATTTTTCTATATATACCTTCTAAGATTCCCTTTTAATTCGGCTTTTGAGGTAGTTTACAATGCCACTTCATTGAACTTTTATGGAATATACATCTTTAATAATGAGATATATCCCAATTTTCAAAATAAGGTTGTAATTGTTCCTACCCCAAAGTTACGTTACCCATAAAAATTCATATAGAAGCAAACAATTTTTTAAACAGTATCGGATTTAACCCTTATTTTACCCAAAATAAAAATCCGGTCTGTCCAATTTATAGATTATTAGTATCGTAGAGAAATAAAAAATTTTAAATGCCGAAATCAGGAAAAGGCTTGTTTGCACGAGGTTGCAAACAAGCCTTTCAAGTCTTTGACAAAAATTCTGATTGATTGAATAATTATCTCAGTATATCGACATCGTGCATGGATTATCCTGCTTAAAATAAGATGCCGATTCTAAGCGCAATGGTATGATTGATCTCCTTGCCATCAGTGACAGGTCTTTTGCTGGTTATATCGAAAAATCCCTGATGATAGTATATTCCGATAATCAAAGCATTGGATTCACTGAAATAATATTCCAGTCCTCCGCCTAGTCCCCACTGGGCGTTCAACAGATTGACATCCTTTCTGATATTCTCCTTATTTACATCCAGATTGGCGGCGTTGATCGTTCCTTTTGCGCCGGTCACGGCACTCAGTGTGATGATTGGTATCTCTCCAAAATATCGGATATAACCATATTCGTTAGTCCTAAGTTTTAACCCAATTGGTATTTCAAGGTATTTTATCCGGTAGTCAACTTTAGTATCGTCGGGTAGATCATGCCTGATATCCTGGCTTATAGCATCAGATAGAAGGCTTTTGGNGAGGATATCTCCCCCTTCCGGAAATTGTAACTTCCCTCCCTGATTAATTCCAAAACCTATACCCGTTGTTATATAATAATTTTNTGCGAATGCGAATTCTCCCACCGCCCCAATTTTCAAACCGATATCCGGACCACCACCTAATACTTTGGCATGACTGGAACTGATCCAGCTGACCGTAGGGCTAACCTGGGCGCCAAAATTCAGCTTATCAAGATTCTGTGCTTGGGATAAAACAGGTATTGATACTGCAATCACAGCAAGTAATAATCCTAACTTTGTTTTCATTTCTCTTTAATTAAAATGTTTAATTCTGTGGTTTTGAGATTAAAATGAGAAAGGGTTTTGTCATGACTTTAGCCAGTTCAGGTAACAAAACTTCGAAGCGTATGAAGTTTTTGTCACAAGACTGTTTAATTTTGCCCTTTCCGTCCGGGACAAAGTTAAGGTATTATGTTTAAATTTAGTTGTATTCTGTCTATAAGTATATTGTTGTTTGTATCCTGCACGCAGGATTCTCCTTACAATAAGTTGACTGTAAAGGATGTACCTGTTAAATCATGGGTTCGGTACGAGAAAATGCTTGACAACGTGGATACTTTGAGTCCGGAAGCCGGATTGCGGGAATTGGAGTTGAAGTATCCGGAATTTACCACTATTTACTTNTTGAGGGTAATCAACGACAGTTACAATCCGGATACCAACTATGCAAAGATATTTGGCATGTATCGAAAAAGTCCCGTTCTATTGGATCTGCAGAAAAATTTTATCCCGCAATTCAATGCTTTGGATAAAGAAGAAAAAGAATATTCTGAATCTTTTGAAAGGCTCAGGCAATTATTGCCCGGGATTAAGACACCTGACGTGTTTACTTGCCTGACAGAATTCGGCATTAGTGTGTTCTCTACTTCGGATACGGTCATGGGTATAAGTCTGGAGATGTATCTTGGTAAGGGGAATAAATATTACAGTACTGAAATATGGCCGATGTACATTCAGCGCTCCATGAATCGTGATAACATCGTGTCCAATCTCTTGAAAAATTATATTCGCAATTCCATACTGCCACAGAAAGAGCCNGGTACTTTACTTGAACATATGATCCAGCAAGGGAAGGAAGTGTACCTGCTGAGAAGGCTTATCAAACCAGAGAAAGATACGTTGATATATGATTATTCTGCAGATCAATTGGAATTCTGCCGGGAAAATGAAAAATCAATGTGGTCTTTCTTCCTTTCCGAGAAATTAGTCTATAACAGCCACCTTAAGGAAATTCAGAAGTATATTGACCCGGCACCTACTTCACCCGGCATGCCCCCTGCAAGCCCTGGAAGGACGACAGCATATATTGGCGGCCAGATTTTGGAAGCTTATATGAAGCGCCATCCTGAAATATCCGTCAAGGACATGATACGCAATACCAATGCTCAGAAAATACTGGAGGATGCTAAATATAAGCCATAAGGTGAGCAAATGAACCTGTCAATTTTGTTCCATCGTGTATAAATGATAGGGCAACGGTTTGAAATACTGAGTCAGAGAAGACATGTATATTTATGGATGGCTGAACAAATTGGTTGGCAAGATCGGTTTATTCTACAACGAGCAACTGAACAAGTTGAAGCGGGTTTTAGATGAATAAGGAGTGTTCAAAAAGAAATGGTGGGGGTGATTTTGTTGACAAATTATTTGTTCGGACTCAAATGAGATGTTAAAGATTGTAATTTTTTACCCACATCTCCCCATGTACAGCCACCGGTCAGTCTTATTATTTCAGTATTTTTTTCAAGTAAAATGTTTTTCAAAATAAAATTATTAAAAATATTGACCCTAATAATTACTGTAATATCCTATAATGGAAAATATATTTAGAATAAATATAATATTGCTGCATATTTTTAAATATTTATCATATTATATTTATTCAATATTAGTTTACTGATTATTCTTGGCATTATATTTGCATACTTGAAGGATGTCGGAAATGTTCGGCAGTCTTAAATGATAAATGAAACAAATTTGAATAAAATTCGGTTATATAATATAGGATTTAATTATATATGATTTTTCAAATATAAAGAATTTGGGCGCCAGCCTAAAGAAGTAGTTTTCTTATTTTGAGACCTTAGTCTTCAGACCCGGGATTGCAAAGGCAGTCTGCGGGTCTTTTTTATTTTCTGCTCTCGCTTTTAATTTTTGCAGGAAAGGAGAAGCAAAGATAAATTTCTGCAATTCTTCACTATCACTATCCAACACATCCTCTTTGATTCCATGCCAGGCAAGATTTCCTCCATCAATGAAATTGATCGTGTCGCCAATTTCCATCACGGAATTCATATCATGTGTATTGATAACAGTCGTTATATTATTTTCCCTGGTAATGGAATAAATGAGTTGGTCAATAACGATAGATGTTTTCGGGTCCAGCCCTGAATTAGGTTCGTCACAAAATAAATATTGAGGCTTCAGAACAATTGCCCGTGCTATACCAACTCTTTNTTGCATTCCGCCGCTCAATTCAGAAGGGTAGAGTTTGTTTTTATTAGCAAGGTCCACTCGTTCAAGGCATTCATCCACGCGAGTACTTTTTTCCTTATAGGTCATGGTGGTAAACATATCCAGTGGAAAACGAATATTTTCTTCTACTGACATTGAATCAANAAGGGCAGAACCTTGGAACAGCATACCCATTTTGCTTCGGAGTTTTCTGGTATCCGATTTGTTCAGATTAAGAGCGTTGATTTCATCAAACCATATCTCCCCTTCATCGGGAAGTAATAAGCCGACGAGAATTTTCAGCAATACGGTCTTACCTGCACCACTCCGTCCTATAATCAAATTACATTTACCGGATTCGAAGGTCGAACTAATTCCTTTTAAAACAAGATTGTTGCCGAAGGATTTTTTGATATTTAAAGCTCGAATCATTATTATTCCTTCTATTTTTTATTTTGTGGCTAACAATAATGCAAGAATATAATCGGCAACAAGAATAGCAATGTCACTGATAACTACCGCCCTGGTACTGGCTTTCCCCAATTCGATACTTCCGCCTTTAACATAATATCCCTGGTAGCAGGATATTGATGTAAGAATGTAACTGAATACAACCGCCTTGATTAGCATCAGGGTAACATTGAATGGTACGAAAAAGGAATTCAGACCCTGTATATATTGTTCGTTGGATAGCATGCCTGTAGGAACACTTGCCAGATAACCTCCAATAATACTGATAAATCCACCAACTGTTACGAGCATTGGGATGACCAGTACCCCTCCGAGTACTTTGGGGCCAATCAGGAAATTATAGGTATTGACCCNCATAATGTCCATGGCATCTATGTGTTCTTTTTGGCGCATGCCTCCCAGTTCCGATGCCATGTTTGAACCTACCTTGCCTGCCAGAACAAGACAGGTGATGGTTGGTGCCATTTCGATAAGTGTTATGTCCCTTACGATATAGCCGATATAATATTTAGGGACCAGAGTGCCATCCAGCTGGTAATTAAATTGAATTGCCGTCACAGCGCCTATGAATATGCATATCAACGCAACGATAACCAGGGAGCCAATCCCTATATCATACATCTGACGGACCAATTCCTTCCAAAACATACTGAACCTATTGGGCCGGCTTATTACCAGTCGCATCATGGTTAAGTACCTTCCTAAATGGTATAGCGGATTTTTGAACATTGTTTGGTTCAAGAATTATCGGGTAAATATAGTTTCATTTTTAATTACATATATAATAATTTTATTATATTTTTAAATTTAAATATAATGGTCTGATTTACAAAATCATATCTATAAAAATATTTAACTGGTTCCGAGATTTAACCGGAAGTTCACATTAGATAATTAATCAATGAAACAAATGATAACTTTAATAGAATGGCGGCCTTTCAAAGTTATTTGGTAAAAATAGAGGGCATTGGCCATAATGTGTTGTAAGACAAGTTGTAATACATAGCTCAATGTGCTTATGGATTTTCGCTTTTGCCATGTTTAAAAATTTAACTATTTTTTAAAGGATTGTATCCCAGATTATGGTACTTTAGTGGAGTAAAGTCGCTGTGCGTTTTTATTGAAAACATTTTAAATCATTAAAATTTAGTTATTATGAACTCTAAACTGATCTTGTCAATCGCCATCTTCCTCTTTAGTTTTTTCAATATGAGCCGAATTNNTCAGGTCAATCAGGTGAAAAATATCCAGCTGCAATTGGAAGGAATGGTATTGGATACCTTCACCCTTGAGATTCGNGGAAGTGAGGTTTATATCAATGGTAGGATAGCAGATTCTTCACATGTTAAATATTTACTTGTAAAGAAAGATATCGCTACCGGTAATAAGATTATTTCAGAACATGGTATTGAGTATCAGGCTGAAATGAAAAGCGCTCCGGTACAGATAGTTGAACCGCCATACAAGGGTTCGCCCTGGCTGGGTTTGGTTACTGTGCAGGACGGAAAGGGAATAAAAGTGGTGGAAGTGGTAAAGAACGGGCCGGCTTCCAAAACCAGGATTCTGCCGGGCGACTATATCTCTACTATTGATGAATTGAAAATCAATAACTTAGATCAGCTGAGCGATCTTGTGAATGCGAAATCGCCGGGAGAAAAGATTGAAATCAAATTAATTCGGGATGAAACGGTCAAGATCGTACCGGTAATAATTGGTGATAAGAATAGCGGTGAGATTAAGAGATCTTACTCGAAGGTCGATCAGCCGCAAATGAATGGTGGGAGGCAGATAGGGATGCAACTTAAACTAACTCAAGATAGTAAATATTGGAAGGTTGTGTCGATTACTTCAGGTTCAAGGGCGCAAAGTGCGGGCCTGAATGTAAATGACATCATTCTCGAGATGAATGGTGTAGCGCTAAAGCCAGGTACTGATTTGGCGGAGTTGATGAGTGAGATAGGCGCCGGTACGGAGATACTTCTCAAGGTAAAGCGAGCGGGTAAGGTCTTGAATATCAAGATGCCGTGATAATTAGATGATTGGGTTAGACACCGGTTTTTGTCTCTTGCAAAATGATTAAGATTGGGTAATCTGTAGAATTACCGGAGGCGGAATTTTATTCAGGAAGTACTGTAGTTAAGCGTTTGCCAAATTGTAAGGGATTTGTTCTTATTGCACCTTCCACATTTTGATTTGCCTGTCATCACTGCAACTCATCAATAAGTTCTGGTGATCAACCCAGATCAATTTATTCACTGAGCGCAGATGTCCGGAATGTAAGAACAAATCGATGACTTTGAGTAGTTCAAAGTCGTGCGAATCCCATATTCTTATACTTCCATCGCGGCAACCCGTAGCAAATAATCCGCTATTACCAATTGGTGCCAATGTATTGATTGTGGAGTTATGAGCCTGCACTTCATCCACTTNTTTAAGCGCAGTATCCCATTTGAATAGCTTGCCATCTTTGCCACAACTGATATAGTTATTTTCAATCTGGATGATATCGAAGACACTCCNCTGATGTTTGTGGGAACTGATGATTGGATTATTAAAACCGAGTTTATCAAACATGTATATTTTTCCTTCTGAAGTTCCACTAATCAGAAATTGACTATTTTGGGTCAAAGCACGACATCTGATACCTGAAACCTGCATGCCACCGGTTGCCTGTTTAGCATCTCTGCTTATGCGAGTGACAATGCCCCCATTTCCGGAGATATAGTAACTATATTCATCGCTTTGTATGGCATATAATCCGCCTTTCATCCATTTCTGTCTTTTGACAGTGGACTTTTTGTTCAGATCGATCCAGTTAAGTTGACCGTCAAGAGTTCCAATAAGAAGTAGATTGTCGACAGTATCAACATGCAGGCATAATACAGNGCTCTCCGTCCTTGCATATAACAATCCCTCCTCACCGAGGAAGTTTGGCCAAAGGACTATCTCACCGCTTCCGCCTCCGGTGAAAAAGCCATTATTTTCGGTATTTTGAGCCATAGCATAAATAGATGTTTCACTGCCTAAAANGCTATTAAAATGCTTGATTTTCAATTCGATACTTTCCATTGTGGCAAAAATATTTTCAAGGGATTTTGTGTATGACGAACCGATAAATTTAATCATCGATTATGCTTTTAGAAAGGCTAAATGGCGGGTATTGTTTATGGAAGTGCGTAAATTTATTTAAATCCATGATTCTTGATGACTGGCATTTTCCGGGTTGATAGGAATATTGGTAGATCAGGATGTGGTGTGAGGAGGAAGGTTGAACTGAAGTAGGTAGAAAAGTAATAGCCGATTGGTCAGTGTTAGTGTGGAAGAAGAAGATATAGTTACCGGGAATTGTAACAAAGTGGCGTCATTTATTTTCAAATTCATAGAGGATCCAAATGGCATGTACTTATCAGTTATTATTTTCCTACCTACTTGGATTTTTAAGAAGGTTGGTGCTAAGCATTCAGATTGGATTGGAAGTTTTCCAAAGAAACAGGTGCTAAATATCGATAAGTAAGTGATAGTTGAGGATTTTTGGAAGGATTCGGGCAAATTGACCCCGGAGTTGGTCTCATCGTACTCATATCTATCCTGAATTTCAGAGAATCCATGAGGTATTAGGTTGTTGTTTTTGAGCATTCTTTGATATTCATTTACACCAATTTAATAAAATTTACATCTGCTATGTGCCAGCTTACTTAAAATAGCTCAGGTGGATTAGTAGTTTTTACATCTTTCAAAATTTCTTTTTGCTCAATTTGGGTATTAATATTTTATTGTTTTGATATTTATCAATTATTAGATTAACATAAATATATATTTAAATAACATAAAAGATGTAATATAAAACATTAAAAGCTTTGTTGTTAACAATAATAGGGTTGAGGAAGCAATGTTTGTTTTCTCACAAGATATTTTCATTTTTGTGCTATAATTTAAATTATCAATGCCGGAAATATCCATTCAGTCGACAGTCAGGGATTTGAACCTCCATTTGTGGGAGATGTCGGAGTCAATGGAATGGTTTGCTAGCAGGACAATTCTGACTCCGCCGGAAAATTTAGAGCTTGAAAGTATGATGGGTAAGAGGCGAAAGGAATTCATCGTTCAGCGATTTCTTTTACAGCAGCATTTCGGTGATGCTTTGCCCATCCTTAGAAAGACCCGTAATGGTAAGCCATTTCTGGTTAATCAGTCTGAGAAGATCTCAATTACACATAGTAAGTCAATGCTGATGTTAAGTACAGCTCCTGTTGAACATGGAATTGACTTGGAATGGCTGGACGGGCGCATCGTTCGATTGGCTGATAAGTTTTGCAATGAAAGTGAAAAGCAGGTGCCTCATTATACAGATGCCGCATTTTGGTACACAGTAATATGGTCCTGTAAGGAAGCATTGTATAAGGTTGATGGACTCGGTCAGCTGGATTTCAGGTCACAATTAGCAGTGCATTTCACCCCATCTTCTTTTGATCAAGGCTGGGGTAGGGGGATGGTGCGGCGACAAGATAAAACCTTATTNTTTCGTTTATATTTTTGTGAAATAAATGGATTCGTTGCTACATGGGCATATCCGATCTAAATTCTTGCCAATCAAAATGAAAAATTTAAAATTCTTATTGATAATTTCGGTATTGATTTTCTCTGTCGGTTGCAGAAAATCAAAAGTAAACGATAGTACGGAGCTACCATCCGGATTTCTTTTATTTTATGACAAGTTTCACAATGACAGCATTTATCAAATCAATCATATTAGGTTCCCATTAGAAGGCATTCCGACTCTTGCTGATACCAATGAAATTACTGATTTTCACTGGGGTCTTGAAGGTTGGAATATGCATAAGCCTTTCGATAAGGAGGGTGATTTTGTCAGGAATTTTGTTGTTGTTGACAGTGCATTGATTATAGAAACCATCAGATTGAAGAACAATGAGTACGGTATGGAGCGACGGTGGTCCAAATCCGGAAGTGAATGGCAATTGATTTATTATGCATCGATGAATAAGCTGGTC
The DNA here is from genome assembly GCA_013414645.1 of Candidatus Parvibacillus calidus. Taxonomy (GTDB): domain Bacteria; phylum Bacteroidota; class Bacteroidia; order Chitinophagales; family Saprospiraceae; genus Parvibacillus; species Parvibacillus calidus. Next base: position 1,198,808 of record CP058702.1, read on the forward strand.
AGAAATCCTGATTTGAAGTAAGCCGGCTTGGTTAAGTATATTTGTTTAGATTTATTTTTATTTTATAAAAGTCAGGAGGCGCAGAGAATTGTTGCCGGATCTGAGAAATTCCTTATTATTGAAACAAAACATTATAAAATTTCCTTTAATTAAAATAAAAGTATTACATTCATTGTATGTTTTGACTGTTTGTAAATATCATTACATGAAATCTCTATTGAAATGCCCGTTGGTGTTATTAGCATTTTTGCCAATATTGGCAAGCGCACAAATGCCATCTTTAGTGATACCTGAAGAAAAAGGTGTAGTATATAATAGAGAGTTTGGGGTCGATATGCGAGTAAATACCAATGGTTTGTCCCTTGGGTTTACAAAAGGTATTATTAAAACATTCTACAGGTCATCTACATACTACTTTGATCTTACATTTTACAGGGATTTAAAAGAGAATCGACAGAATAACAAGGTGATTTTTGCCCCGACAAATGAGACATCGAATGCTTTTGTATATGGAAAGATTAATTCGTTGTATTCGATCAGGGCCGGGAAGGGGATTAAGAAATATTGGTCTGATAAAGCCTCAAGAAAAGGCCTGGTAGGTTATATTTTGGAAGGGGGATTACTCTTGGCATTTTACAGCCATATTATATTAAAGTTGCCAATTTAAATGAAGATACCGGGCTGCCTGAATTGAAGGAGGTGAAATATGGGGAGAAGGACAATGCTTTGTTTCTGGATAATGCCAGAATATTTGGGAGATCCTCTTTATTTAAAGGAATATTTGAATCCGCCCTCATACCTGGAGTACATGCTCAGGCAGGTATCCACTGTGATTTTGGTAAATATGACAATTTTATAAGGGCCGTCGAGGTTGGTGCAATGGCAAATGTGTTTACACAGTCCGTTCGCCTTATGGTTAATCAGCCGGCCAGGCCATATATGCTTAATTTTTACCTTGCCTTTCAATTAGGAAAACGGGATTAGGGAGGAAAAATTCTTTGGCGATTTTCAACTTGAAGTAGGTAGGAGATTAATAGCTGGAGTACCCTGATTACAAGGGCCGAAAGGACAGTTTTGGGAGAAAATCCTTACATTTAGACCATATTGCATTGCGCTTTATTGCTACATCCCAATGTTTAACCTAAACGAGATTATTAAACATCTACCTACTTATTGCGTCGTTCACATTTTAACCTGTTTAATGATGTATACAAATCGTTTTAATACATTATTAGCAGAAATACAGTAATTTGTGATTTACTTTAGTTTCGTTTTATTGATTGGGTGAGTATTATATTATGTAGACGATTTGTGCCGGATGAATTTTATTATATTTGCTCATTAGGTATTCAGGCTTTTATTTATTATATTCGCTTGGTAGTAAATATACTTTATAAATGCATTTTATTCTGTTCAAATTCCGATGCCAAAATTTATTTGCACATAATTGAATATCAATCATTATATCTTCATATTTTGCATTCAATGCCTAGGTTCTATGTTTCATATGGGCTTTGTCATTGCCCACAGCAATTTCAATAATCTGAATAAACATTCCTAATTAAATTTATAAGCACATGCAATTCAAAACAATTTTTTACCTTATTCTATTATCTACACTAGGTTTAAATTCGCATTTCGCATTTATGAATAAAGAAGTTGTTGTCACTTCCAATGAAGTTACGGGTAAATTAAAAACTCAGTCTAATCCACTTTTGCAGCCTTGGACCGGGGATTTCGGTGGCTATCCTGCATTTGATAAAGTAAAACTCGGTGATTTTCTTCCAGCAATTGAAATCGCAATTACTGAAGCCAAGAAGGAAATTGATAAAATAGCAACCAGTAAAGAACATCCCACTTTTGACAATACTCTACTTGCATTGGAGAAAAGTGGGCAGATGTTAAACAGGGTGGTGGCGATTTATTGGATTTGGTCATCCACTATGAAAGCACCCGAATTTCANAAAATTGAGCAGATTGTCGAGCCAAAACTTACTGCGTTTGATGATTGGGTAACTCAGAACCCACAACTGTTTCAGCGAATCAAAGCAATCTATACGGGTCCGGGATATAAGCAATTAAGTCATGAAGCGCAACGCCTTGTCAAAATAAAGTATGACAACTTAGTCAGGAATGGAGCTAATCTCAATGATGCCCAAAAAGCAGAGCTTTCAAAATATAATCAGGAGTTATCGTCTTTATATACTCAATTCAGCCAAAACCTTTTGGCAGATGAATCCGAGAAGACCGTAGTGGTAATGTCTTTGAATGAGTTGGATGGACTGTCTCAAAGCCTTGTGGACGCTGCATCTCAAGCAGCTGAGGATGTTGGGATGGAAGGTAAGTTTGTGATTAAGAATACCAGATCTTCCGTTGATCCTGTTTTAACTTATGCGAATAACAGGGATTTACGGGAAAGGGTATGGAGAATGTTTACCGGTAGAGGGGATAATGGGGATAAGAATGATAACAATGAAGTTATCGTTAAGATACTATCCTTACGTTCCAAAAGNGCAAAACTGTTAGGTTTTAAGACTCATGCTCATTGGCGGCTTGAAAACTCTATGGCAAAGGTCCCTGAAAATGCAATGAAACTCATGCTTGATGTCTGGGAACCAGCAAAGAAAAAGGTTCAGGAAGAAGTAGCTGATATGCAGGCATATGCTGATATGGCAGGCGATAAAATAACCATTGAGCCATGGGATTATAAATTTTATGCAGAGAAAGTTAGAAAGGAAAAATACGATCTGGATCAGAATGAAGTCAAAGAATACCTACAATTAGATAAATTGAAAGAAGGAATGTTTTGGGTTGCAGGTCAGATTTTCAACCTTTCTTTCGACAAACTTCAAGGAATACCCACTTGCCATGCTGATGTCGAGGTTTGGGAAGTCAAGAATAGAATAACGGGAAAGCATGTAGGACTTTGGTATTTTGATCCATATGCCCGCAATGGGAAGCGCAGTGGGGCTTGGATGAATGCATATCGTGAACAACAAAGAGTGACAGGGGATATACCGACCATCGTATCCAATAATTCAAATTTCGTTAAGGGAAGGGAAGGAGAAGCTGTCCTGATATCCTGGGATGACGCATCAACACTTTTTCATGAATTTGGCCATGCATTGCACGGGCTATTGTCCAATGTAACCTATCCATCTTTATCAGGCACAAATGTCTATACAGACTATGTGGAGTTCCCTTCTCAGTTACTTGAGTTTTGGCTTGCTACTCCCGAGGTTTTACAGAATTTCGCATTACATTATCGATCCGGCAAGCCGATTCCTCAGGATCTTGTCAATAAAATTCAAAAGGCATCAACCTTTAATGAAGGTTTTGCAACTACCGAGTATCTGGCTTCTGCCCTGATTGATATGGAATTACATCTGGCTGAAATTCCGACAACGGATCCTGATCAATTTGAAAAAGTAGAACTTTCCAAACTTGGCATGCCGAAGGAAATTGTAATGAGACATAGGACTCCGCAATTCGGACATATTTTCAGCAGTGACCAGTATTCAGCTGGCTATTACAGTTATCTTTGGGCAGATGTGCTTACTGCTGATGGGTATCAAGCATTTCTCGAAGGAAAAGGACCTTATGATACTGATATCGCCAAAAGACTTATTGCCAATGTCTTTTCTGTTGGCAATACCATTGATCCAGAGGAAGGATATCGCAAGTTTAGGGGTCGAGATCCACAAGTAGCTGCTCTGATGAGAAAACGAGGACTTCAATAAAGAATCAAAAGTGTAAGGACCTTTATTGAATTCCCGGGGAGGATGAAATTGGTTGGTAATTATAGCTTTTAACCTGTTTTAATATTACCGGTCATCGGCCTATGCCTGACCATTCTGGAGATGATGTCATCCAGGATCTCACCTTTCATGCGGTGTCTGTTGTAGCGGTAGCAGTATTCATTGAGATAGTCCTGCAGATAGGTCACATGGCCGTGTCTGGCATATAGCCAGTTGATCATGTTGGTGACCACCCTGTGGGCCAGGGCATTGTCCGGTCCTTCACCGGGCATGATGCAATGACCATTACAGCATCGCCGGGCCGCTTCATCCATGTTGATTGTAGCCTGACTGTCGATCTTTTTGCCGATGAATGCTTTTGCTTTCCTTGCTGCTGCCCGGCCTATCACCTTGACATAGCTTCTTGCTGCTCCTCCGCCTTTCTTTTCGATTCCGATGAGAACTTTGACTTTCCGGGGTCTTTTCTTTCCATGCTTGTCGGCCTTGACGATGCTGACTGTTGTCGTCACCACATCGACCTCTCCCTCCAGGGGATGTATGTCATTGCTTGTCATGGCCATCATGACCTTTCTGCGAAATAGCAGGCAGGTTTTGAGCTGGAGGCCTGTTTGGCGTGCCAGTTGTGTGGATGGACAACCCTTCTTGTCGATAACAATCAGATATAGCATGTAGAAAGCCTGATCAAGGGGTATCTTCATGCTGTGAAACAGAGTGTTGGCTTTGGCGCTTTCTATCTTGTTGCACCGTGTACATTGGCGATCGCCGTAATGCGCTCCCTTACAATAATTGGTATGGCCGCATTGTCTGCAACTATAGCCGTTGCCCCATTTGCAGGATACGAGATAGTCGTTGCACTGTTCTATGGTGCTGAACTTTTGCCTGAAAGCATCGATGGTTAGGCTTTTGAACTCTTCATTCATGGTGATAAGAATTAAAAGGTGATTAAAAAAATGAATTCGCAGTGAAGGTAAGGAAAAGATTTGGGATGTGCAAGGGGTAGGTGGGGAAAATCGAAGTAGGTAGGAAAGTAATAATTCAAAAACCGCTATACACAAGGATTTGGAGGCAAATGAAAAATTTAATTCCCGAGCAAATCATCTGAATTTTGGCAAAGCCACCCCGAAAGGCAGTACCGTCAAGCATGGTGGCTATTAATCATCTACCTACTTCAGAGGCGACATCACCCCATCTTCCCAAAAATCGAAGTATGTTGGAAAGTAATAATTCAAAAACCTCCACACACAAGGGTTTGGAAGCAAATGCAAAATTAAACACCTGTATAAACTACCTGAATTTTGGCAAAACCGCCCCCAAAGGCAGTACCCTCAAGCATTGTGGCTATTAATCATCTACCTACTTCGGAGGCGGCAGCCCCTCCATCCCCCAAAATCGAAGTATGTAGGAAAGTAATAATTCAAAACCGCTATATACAAGGATTTGGAGGCAAATGAAAAATTTAATTCCCGAGTAAATCATCTGAATTTTGGCAAAGCCGTCCCGAAAGGCAATACCGTCAAGCATGGTGGCTATTAATCTTCTACATACTTCAGCTTCCCGCCTACCCCTTTCACCCTCATTACCCTACTTCCACTACCTCCCCACAGACTTCATGCTTTTTCTTTTCTTTTCTCTTCCACTCCTTTTCATTTTCGCCGTCATAATGTGTACTATCACTTTGTATTCAAATTGAATTTTCCACCAATTTTTTAACGGAATCAACTTATCTTTGCAGGGAAATGGAAGAAGGTAGAGAACTGATTTCCCATAGGAAGTTTGACATAGTCACAAGAAGACTATGTCATGAACTTGTTGAGAATTATCAAGACTTTTCAGATGCATGCATTGTAGGCCTGCAACCACGTGGTACAATCCTTTCTGATATGATCAGCCATATCCTGCAAACCGAAATGGGCATTTCGAACATTGAGTATGGCATTCTGGATATTACTTTTTATAGAGATGATTATAGGGACAGGACGAAGGTCTTAAGAGCAAGCGAAACACGTATGGACTTCATTGTTGAACGAAAAAAGTATTGCTTGTCGATGATGTCTTATACACAGGCCGCTCCATCCATGCCGCAATGTCTGCACTGCAACACTACGGCAGACCAGCCCATATAGAATTACTTTCATTTGTCGATCGCAGATTTAACAGGGATTTTCCTATTCAGGCCAATTATGTGGGACTCACTGTTGATGCATTGGATGATGCATATGTTAAACTGAGATGGAATGAATCCAAAAACTCTGCTTCAGTATTTATATATCCCTTTAAATCCGATACCCAATGAGTGAAGTGAGTAGCCAGTTGAGTACCAAACATTTACTTGGAATCAAAGACCTGCTGGTGGAAGATATTGAACTCATCTTTTCTACTGCAAGGAATTTTAAAGAAGTCATCAATAGACCCGTGAANAAAGTGCCATCCTTAAGGGATATCACGGTAGCAAATCTTTTCTTTGAAAACAGCACCAGAACAAGGATTTCTTTTGAATTGGCAGANAAACGTCTTTCTGCTGATATCATCAATTTTTCTGCATCAGCATCTTCAGTTACCAAAGGTGAGACCTTGCTCGATACGGTAAATAACATTTTGTCCATGAAGGTGGACATGATTGTCATGCGCCATCCTGCACCTGGTGCTTGTATTTTTCTTGCCAATAAAATCGATGCTTCGATACTGAATGCGGGTGATGGAACCCATGAACATCCCACCCAGGCTTTGCTTGATGCATTTTCCATGATGGAACAAATTGGTGACCTCAAAGGACGCAATATCGCCATTGTCGGTGATATCATTCATAGCAGGGTAGCATTGAGTAACATTTTCTGCCTGAANAAATTAGGTGCCAAAGTCCGGGTTTGTGGGCCTCCAACACTGATCCCACGATATATCTCCGAATTGGGAGTCGAAGTGTCCTATGACTTAGAGGATACACTTAAATGGTGTGATGTCGCTAATGCNGCCAGGATTCAATTAGAACGGCAGAATACCAAATATTTTCCTTCCTTGCGTGAATATTCAAGATACTTTGGAATCAATCGCCAGATTCTTGAGAAAGTAAATAGAAACATCGTCATTATGCACCCCGGCCCAATTAATAGAGGTGTTGAATTGACCAGCGATGTTGCTGATAGCCCTGCATCTATTATCTTACAACAGGTTGAAAATGGTGTCGCTATCCGTATGGCAGCGCTCTTCCTGCTTGCTACCAGAGCCTGACCTTATTTTTGCAAAACATTAAGAACTAATTTCGCTGCCAATGCGTTACTTTACATCTGTTTTAATAGTAATAAATATGTCAGTGTTTCGTACAGGTCTATTGTTATCCTTTATTCTTTTAGCGAATTCAGTTTTCGCACAGTCCGGTTATAAGATCGAAATCAAGATAAATAATTATAAAAATGATACTTTATTGCTGGGTTATTATCTGGGAGACAGGCAATATGTCAAGGATACAGCAATAAGCAAGAAGGGTGTCTTTTCTTTTACAGGAAAAAATGATTTGGATCCCGGTGTGTATATGGCTGTTTTATTGCCTGAGAANAATGTTTTCCAGTTTGTAGTGGATAAGGATAATCGATTTTTCAGTATAGAGGCTGACGGAGCAAATCTTTCAAAAAAATTGAAGGTAAAGAACAGTGACGAAAATACTATATTTTTCAATTATATCCATTTTCTTACCTCCCAAAGGCCCATGGCAGATTCCCTTCGTTCAAAACAGCAGATTATTCAAGATCCTGTAGAAAAGCAAAAACTGGCAGAAAAGATAGATGAAATTGATCAAAGAGTATATAAGATGCAGGATGATTATGTTTCTAAGTATCCGCAATCCTTTACTGCCAAATTAATTCAAACATCCAAGGAACAGTTTATTCCAAAATACGGACAGAATGATGATATGGAGACCAAGCTCCGACAATACAATAAATACAAGGATCATTATTTGGACAATATGGATTTCAGCGATGAAAGACTCTTCCGATCCCCTGTATATTTTCAGAAAATTGATAATTATATCCAGAATATTACATTGCAACAGCCTGATTCTCTGATTAAGGCTTTGGATATTGTTTTGGCTAAGGTCAAGGTCATTCCGGATGCATTCAAATTTTATTTGAGCCATTATTTCAACTTTTTTATCAAAAGTAAATTTGTCGGAATGGATGCCGTATATGTCCATCTTATCGACCAATACTATAGTAAAGGACTTGCTCCGTGGGTGGATAAAGAAAACTTGCAAAAGATGGTAGATGCGGCCAATGATGCCAGACCGACACTGGTAGGCAGAATTGCACCTAACCTGACTTTTATCAATCAAAAAGACAGTATGGACATCAGATTGCATGATATAGTGTCTCCTTATACAGTCATGTTTTTCTGGGCGCCCGATTGTTCGCACTGTGANAANGCTGTTCCCATTGTCCTGGATTTCTATGAAAAATATAAGGATAAAGGCGTAAAAGTCTTTGCAGTATGTACCGGACTATTGGATGAGGCGAAAGATTGCTGGAAGAATGTGGTGAAAAAACACATGGAGCCTTTCGTCAATGTCTACGATCCGGTGTTGCTTTCCAATTTTAAGGTTATCTATAATATCAAATCAACACCCCAATTCTTCATCCTCGATAAAGATAAAAAGATTCTTTCCAAAGGAATTGGTGCCGACCAGCTGAATGAGGTTATGGGTAAAATTATGGAGTTTGATAAAAATAACCACCAACAATAGAATTTCCGGCTTTCCAATTATACCGGCCTATACATTAGTCGTGGCTATATAATCCTCCAGATATTTAAACCGGGGCATTAGTTTACCATCTTTTGCTATTGTTGCTTGTTGTATGATGTCAGAATGCTCAGCTTCAAGCTCAGGAATTATGACTTTCACAAATTTACTGCCGAAATACTTGGATGCATCCCGGGGCAATTCATTGGGTAGATTGTCGATTGCCATTATATCTATACTATTTTCCTGATAAGGCGCTGTCTCGGCAAATGTCAAACGGTCAATGCCATACACGGGATCATCGATGGTACTTGCCCGGTAAGTTGTGGGAATGGAAGATGCCGGAGCGATGTCACAAGTTATGTCCGCAATAACTGAAATCCGAAATTTTCTGTTCGAAATGTCATCCAGACTGAAGAAAGCCGGTGAATGAATGTTCCAAANAATACAGTTTAGGAAAATGTCAGTCACTTCAGCATAATCTTCAAAAGCAGATTCGTAGTTTTGAGGATTGGTGTAAAAATCCTNTTNTTCGAACTCACGACCTTCCTTATGCCTGACATATTCCTGTGAGGATAGATGTGTATATACCGGATGATCGTAACTTATATTTTTCAGGTATTCTTCCGGTGATACTTCACGGATGCCCATTTCGTCCAGGGCTGAAATAGCTCCCATCGCTACTCTGCCACTACCCGTCAAGGCTATTCTGAATGGAGGTAGGGAGGTCGATGAATAGACGTCCTTAGCTTCTTCATAATCATGCAGATCCTTAAGGCGCGGCCAGTCTATCAATCCGGTTCTTTTTCCATAAGTCCATATTCCATTGTNGGTTCCTACTATTCCTGCATATTTTCCGAAGGCGATCAGCCTTTTTCCATTGCTGTCTTCAAGAGTTTCATAATCTATCATGGTAATTCTTTNTTCAAGAATTGCCTGAAGTAATTTTCTGTTATGAGGTTGCTTTTTGATGGTATGCGAAAAGAAAANATAGGTCTTATCCTGCATCAAATCCTTTATTGGAACTTCCTTTACTCCAAGTATGATGTTACAATCGTCCAGATCTTCCTGAACCGGGATTCCTGCAGCAATATATTCTTCATCTTTAAAGCATCTTGTAGGTGAGGGCTGTACGACAATGCTGAAATTATGAGGATCTCCCATCAATATCCTGCACTGGGCAGGAGTCAATGCTACTCTGTCATCATGCGGTATTTTCCCTTCTCTAAGTATTCCTAACTTCATGTATTTTTTCGTTTCCTGTTAATTTTTAAATGCCTTTTTCCTTGAATCAAATAATGCCTTGAAAAGCCAAAGATATTCATCGACGAATCTGATAATATGCCTTGAAAAAGTCTCGTCTGTCAATTCCGCTTCTTCATTGAATTTTCNCCCGACATGAGGCACGATGAGCATATAGGGAGAGATGATTCCGAAATGAGCTGCAATGAGCTGCTGCAACTGCTGAGCTGCACGCATTCCTCCCAAAGCACCATCAGAAGCTGTTACTATACCACAGGCCTTATGATCCAGCTTAGGAAAATGATTGAGAAGATTTTNTAGCGATGGAGTATAGCTCCCATTATATTCAGGTGAAAGTAAAATGAATCCGTCCGTCCTGAAAAATAACTCTACAAGAGGTTGTAAATGCTTTGGAGCGCTTCCATCGTTTTTGTATGTTGCATCATCCAGTGGGACTTCATATTTCCGACAATCAAGTATATTGACCTCAACTTCAGGTGCCAAAGTCTTGATGTAATGCATCAAATACCAACCTATGCGTATTGAAACGCTGTTTTNTGAAGGACTCCCTGAAATGATTGTTATGACCACTTGGTATTATTGAACCACAAATGTAATGGTCTTATATTTTTTACAAAAGTTAAATAAACCGGGAAGTGGTCACTATATCCAAAATTGTATGTATCTCCTGAAAAAGTACGCTTAGGATAACCCTTGTATTTGCCTGAACTTTCAGTCAAGAATTTTTCGTTGAATACACGAGCTTTGTGATAGATATATCCATGGTTGGAATTATCAAGCCATCCGGGAGTAATGATGACCTGGTCAAACAGACTCCAGGCATCCTGAAATGGAGTTGTGCCAATTCCCTTTCTATAAAAATCAACATATGGATTATACATCTGGTCAGGCTTAATTTNTTCACGTTTTCCAAAGGCTTTCAGCCCGACAGTAATTGATTTGTCCGTTGGATCATCATTGAGGTCACCCATGACTATAACCTTGGCATTTGGGCTTATAGTCAGAATAGAATCTTTGACAGTACGCGCTATTGTGGCAGCTTGCATTCTCAGTGGCACGGATGAAGTGCCTCCTCGCCTGGAAGGCCAGTGATTGACCAGAAAATGGACTGTATCGCCATCCATGATTCCTGCAACATACAAGGTCTGTCTGGTATATACTATTTCTCCTTTGTCGTTCAATATTGGTACATTTATAGGCTTACTGCTTAGCACAGTGAGGTATTTTGGTTGGTATAGAAGACCAACATCAATACCCCTGAAATCCTCTGATTCATAATGAACTATCTTGTAGTCCGATGACTTTAGCTTAGGATGTGCGGTGAGGTCTTCAAGTACCTTTCTGTTTTCAATTTCAGCCACGCCTAGTATAGCGACACCATCAGGACTTATTTCCTTGCCCAACAGAGATATCACATCAGCAAGCCGTGTTAGTTTGTCGAGATAGACGCCTGTATTGTATAACCTGCTTCCTGTCGGAGTAAACTCTTCATCCATTTTTTTGGCGTATCCAATGTATCGAAGAGATTCTCCAGATTATAAAATCCAATATTGATTACTTTGTATTGATTTTGGCTGAATGCAGTGGAAGTAAGCCCTATGCAGCAAAAGATCAGAAAAAGACAGTTTTTGCAAAATTCCGTTTTTGGTTATTGACAATATTTAAATGTGATTTAAGTGGATGGAAGAAATTAATCTGCTTGTGTTTTGGTTGAATTGCGCTCCTCAAAATTAGTGTCGCGGATCTTAAAAACAAATAGTAATAAAGAATCAGCAAAACAAAGAAAAAGGCAATCTTCATAATCAGATATTTCTTCTCTACGATNTTCAGTGGATGAAACTACAAGGTCAATCAGAAAATATATAANAAAGGGTATGGTAAAGACTGCCATTTGCCATCTCAATTTTCTTTGGCTGATTCGGATTGCATCAATGTGTTGGCGGATGATTTCGCCATCGATATCACTTACATCCTGAGGTAATGCTTTGACTCCGGCTTTTGCTCTCGTTAATCTGTAAAACATGAAGAGTACAGATACCACAGCTATGATGAGGGTTATGTAACTGAAGGTATTATCGGGTGTAGTGAACAGGACGTTCATAAAAAGCAATACGAACAAGGCGATGATAAGCGTATTGAATATCCTGAAGGTATTAAACCTACTGGCTTGAAGCGTCTCGGAATACATCTTTTGAAGATACTCTTTGAGAACCGGTGGACATAATGATGCGTATTTTGCATGACAAAATTAGTGAATTTCAATCACATTGAAAAACAAATATCTGGGTCTTCCATATTAACCTGTTTCCATGTTTTATTGATAAAAAAAACTGCCTGAGGCAAATGCTCCAGGCAGCTCAGATCAAAAACAAAACGAAAACTTATTTTACAATCAATTTAATGCTGACTTTACTTTTATTAAGAACGTAATTTAACATCCAATTGTTTTGTCTGGTCCCCTCTCTTGAACGAAACTGATATGACATCGTCCGGTTTTAATTTAGATAATGTGCTTTTCAGGTCATTTATATTGTTGATGGCCTTGTTGTTAATACCGGTGATCACATCATTGGGGAGTAAGCCGGAATACTGTGCAGAACCACCATTTTGCAATTCGAGCAAGAGTACTCCCGTTTTAGCTATGACACCATTCTCCTCTTTTTGGTCGGGAGTTAAGTCAGTCACATTGGCGACAGTGACACCCAATGTTGCTTTGGCGCCCAGATTAGGCCCATTATAATCTCCTTTGTTTTTAATAATATTCTCAACGATAGGGATTATTTGGTTGACAGGTATAGCGAAAGCATATCCTGCGTATGTCCCTGTTGGAGTTGCTATGGCTGTATTGATTCCGATCAGGTTGCCATTGATATCCACCANGGNCCCGCCACTGTTGCCGGGATTGACGGCCGCATCGGTCTGAATAAAGTTTTCCACGGCATCTTTAGTGTGGATGATGTCTATCGACCTTCCCTTAGCAGAAATGATTCCAGCTGTCACTGTAGAGGTCAGATCGAATGGGTTACCTACTGCCAACGCCCATTCACCTACTTTAACATCGTCTGAATTTCCGTACTTAATGGGTTTGAGATCATTGGCCTTTATCTTGATGACGGCTATGTCGGCATTTGGGTAGGTACCTACTTTTACAGCTTCATATACTCTACCATCATGCAAAGTAACTTCCAATTGATCAGCAAAATCAACCACATGGTTGTTGGTCACAATATAGCCATCTTCAGAAATGATAACTCCGGTNNTCGAACCTTGCTGGGGGCCTCTTTGACCAAAGANAAATGAAAAGGGATCAGTTCGTTGCTGTTGTAGCTGACGTTGATACGCACTCTGTCTGCTTTCTGCTGCCTTGATGTGCGCTACGGCATCCAGTGATTTGCCGGCAGCCTGTGTAAAGTCAAAGGGTACATTAACCGGTGCATAATTTACCTGATGTGCTGTGGCGGTCTCTGTTATTTCAGGTATATTTGGTGCGCTTTGAGACTCATAATATTTTATCCCGCCCACTGCTGCAGCACCTCCGATCAAACCGGCAAACAATAATGAAAGAAATTGTTTCATAAATTCAATAATTGCTTTTATAAGATTTGAATAATTTTAATTAGATTATTTAGCCATTTAACGCCGACAAAGGATTTGAGGTTACCTTCCAAGGCAACTATTAACAATATTTTAACCTGCAATCTTTCAGATGAATTTTCCTTTTATCTCTGTTGGGTCATATTTCTGGCGATTAAAGGAAAATAACTTGGCCGGTCGGTGAGGTACATCATCCTCCAATTCCTTAAGGTCAATCAATAACCCGTTTGACAGCATCTNTTTGCGGAAATTCCTCCTATCCAGTTCCACCATTAATACCGATTCGTACAATAACTGCAATTCACGAAGAGAAAATTTCTGGGGCAGGAGATTGAATCCTATTGGCTCAGATTTGATCCGCTCCTGTAATCGGCTCAGGCATATATTCAGTATTTTGTTATGGTCGAATGCCATCTCACCGACTTGGTCTATCTTGTGCCAATGTAGTTCATGATCTTTTTTCAATAGGTTGATCTGATCGATATTGACCAGTGTATAATAGGCTATGGACACAACCCGACCGGAGGGATGTCGTTTTACCTCTCCAAAACTCATGACTTGTTCAAGATAAAGATTTTGCAGCCCGGTACGTTCATAAAGTACACGATCCGCTGCCTGATTGATATCTTCATTCTTTGCTATCAGGTCTCCGAGCAATGACCATTTCCCTTCATACAATGGGAAATCACTTTTGATAAGCAGTACTTTAAGAGATTCCCGATCAAGACCAAATATTACACAGTCCACAGAAATGGCAGTGAAAANATCCGATTTCTGTGGAAAAGGTGATCGCTCTTNTTTGATTGGCTGGACTTCTCTATGATCTGACAAATCAATAATAAGTTTTTCTTCTCACCTGTCCGACATGCTTAGCTACCCTTACAACCTGACAAGTATAGCCGAATTCATTGTCATACCAGGCATATACAGTGACAGTCTTTCCATCATTTGACACTATGGTGGAAGGACCGTCTATTACACATGCGGTGGTCATGCCAACACCATTGGTTGATACATACTCCGGGTCATTGGAAAATCCAATTTGCTCTGCTAACGGCCCGCTCAGCGATGCCTGCTTTAGTAGATTATTGACTTCATCAACGGTAGTTGGTCTGCCAAAACTTACGTTGATGATGGCAAGTGATACGTTGGGTGTGGGTACCCTGACAGCATTGCCGGTAATCTTTCCGTCCAGATATGGAAGTACTGCCGTTATGGCTTCAGCTGCACCGGTACTGGTGATCACCATATTGATTGCTGCAGCACGTCCCCTGCGAGGCTTCTTGTGGAAGTTGTCCAGCAGGTTTTGGTCACTTGTATAGGAATGGATGGTCTCAACATGGCCCTTCTCAATACCAAACGCATCATCCAATACTTTGATAGGTGGAACAATGGCATTGGTGGTGCAGGAGGCCCCGCAAAGTACCTTGTCATTGTTAAAATCAATGGATTCATGATTTACACCATACACTATGTTGGGAATCTTCTTACCCGGTGCGGTCAGGATGACATGATCTACTCCGGGACGAAGATGCTGTTCCAGATCTTCCTTCGTTCTGAATACGCCCGTATTGTCAATGACCAGGGCATTATTGATTCCTAATGCTGAATAATCAATCTCCGATGGATAACTTGCATATATCAACAACACTCTGTTGCCATTTATTATAAGTTCGCTGCCATCATCGCTGACCCGAACTGAACCTGCAAATTCGCCATGCACGGAGTCTGTTCGTAAAAGAGCAGCCCGTTTTTCGGCATCTTGCTTCCTGTCCTTCATTTGAGGTCTGATCACTATAGCTTTGAGACGCAATTGCTCTCCACGCCCTGTCTGAGATACTAACCTCCTTGCTACCAATCTTCCAATTCTTCCAAACCCATACAGGATTACATCACGAGGCATAATATTCTCAGATTGGGCGCCCTGAGCTGTTTTTAATCTGGCCCCAATGAATTCACCGAGACTAGAATATTTTTCCTTGTTGTTTTTCCATTCCAGTGCAAGAGAACCTATATCCAGACGAGCCTGTCTGAGATCCTCCATAGCCACCAATTCATTTGTTATGGCCACTGTATCCTCAATCGTCACTTCGGTTTCTCCATAATTTGCTGCATTTTGGTGTAAGTTCAACAATTCACTGGGGCGGGTATCATAAATATCCTTTCTGAACAAAACCAGTTCAACAGATCTGTCAAATCTTAGTTCACCTGCCTTTTGCAACAGGTCCAATGCCTGCATTTCCTTGTTACGCCATTCTGTCAGCGTATGTTCATTTCTTTCTTTAAAACTTAAATTGTTTTCCATGACTCGATTGCAATATATGTTTTTGAATTTGCCACAAGATATAAAATTTCCCGTTTCTTAAGGCATCCAATAAATTATTTCAAGCTTAAAGCGTATTTTTCCTGCTTAAATTATCGGAATTAACCTTGCTGGTTGATTATTCCTATTGCGGGATCGCTTCCCTGATGCCTGCTCTGTGAGTCGCTAATTAAAAAGGTTGCTCCGTGGAACAACCTATTGTTTTATTGTTTAATCAATTTCGCTGATTTTACCCNCCTGCCATCAGTCAGGGTCAGGATGTACATCCCGGGCGGTAAATTTCCGTCAACATCGAGATTGATATAATGGTCTCCAATGGACAGGGACATTTTTTCATGGTACACCGTATGCCCCTTCGTATCTACAAGGCGCAACACGCCTTCATTATATGTATTGGAAGTCAGGAGAACATTGATTTTATTTCCAAACGGATTGGGGAATACCTTCCAGTGAATTGAATGATCCAGTTGATTGCTGGCATTGGTACAATCGGTCTTGAAGTTGATTACTTTATAATCACTTGAATCCGTTTGGCAGAGTGTAAAGACACCAAACTCATAATTGGTACATTCTTTAAGGTTCTTTAAAATAATCTTGTGTGCTGTATCTGAGAAGTAGTTGTAATCTCCTGAAGGAAGTTCCTTATACCGGTAGACATAAGCTACTACATCATCCTGAGGCTTATCCCAGCCCAGCTCAATCGAAGTATAGGATTTGGAAATTGTGCGAATTGTTTCAACGGCTGCACACTCATTTGGCACTACATGGAAAACAGTAAGGCAGTAGTCTTCCACCTCTCCGGAGCCGCCCTCACAAGGTCCTTCTGAAGGGTTGAATATCATCATCAGCCTTGCTTTGTATGTTCCGGGTTGTATGGCGTTGTAAAAATTATGGGTATATTCCAAATGTTTGGTATTGCCTTGCATAGATTGCTCCCAAAAGAGCTCACCATTGGAGAAGATACCGTCTTTGTCAAAATCGATAAACATTCTGATACGGACCGTCCCTGATTGTTTTCTGTTGATGTTTACAATATTCAGAAATGGCCCGACATCAGGAGCTCTCAGATTAAGATGATCTCCATAATCAATGTACCCATGATTGTCTCCTGTACTTGCAGTCGTTCCATTGATGGTTAAATCATCGATGAAACCCTGTTGCGCATTTGCGGTGGGTACGCATACCTTAGGGCCACAGTCAGAAAGGCAGGCAGAAAAGATACGCATGGAATCACTCACGACATGATTGCCATTGTTGCAAAGCACGCTGACATATATCTTATAGAATGTACAAGGTAGCAGAGACGAGAGCCTGACAGTATCTCCGGTCACAGTTGTAGTTGTATAGGTTGCATCACCATCTATTTTATAATGAATCTCACTTTTTACATCTTGATCGAGATCAGCATTGACTATAGTAACTATACCGGTGGAATCAACGAATATTTTTAAATCGTCAAAAGATTCACAGCATTTGGAAGATTTCAGGATTTTACTGAAGCCCCAGGCTGAAGTATCATCGGGACAGATTGTCTGCATTTGGAATTCATATTCTGTGCAGGCAATAGGCAATTCCAAATGCAATGGGGATACGACATTTTCCATGATTGTCCAGTCATCAGTACCGCTTGGTCGGAATCGAATATTCTGTTGGTTATCTCCATTGTTGAATTGAACAATATAAGCATTGCCGCTGGTATAATCCAGAGAAGTTACACTGCCGGGTTGACATGCTGCACAAAGTAATTCCATCCGTTGAAGGGATTGATATGCATTGGAACGACCTCCGGCGAGACATTTGCTCTCATAGCCTGAAATTTTATCTACCCCATTGAGGATGGCATCCTTGACAAGTAGTGCAAAGGCAGCATAGTCATCGTGCATCAACTGACCTATGTTGTCACAGGGATAACTATACATTAAGCCTACGAGGCCCGCCACCAATGGCGAAGAAAAAGAAGTTCCTGTTGTTGTAGTATATCTGTTTCTTGATCTCGTAGTAACGATATTGACCCCCGNGGCGCCCAGATCGATGCTTATCGGGCCGTAGCCGCAGGGTGCATAATTGTCGTTTTTGTCGGTACGCCCTACAGATATCAAGTATTGACTGGTACAACCGGTCGGCAGATCTCCGTCCACATCGACATTGATATTTTGATTGGATGTGGCGGCTACATTCAAAATTCCGGCTTCTCCCATGATATCATAGAAGCCACACCAAATCGGTGCATCATCAGGATTGCCATAATCGATGCCATTGGACATATTGACTGAAACCACAAAGGCACCTTTATCTCCATGAGAGTTGTTATAAGCCAATCTGCTTTGGTACGGATAGTCATAACACTCTACGATGGCGGCTTCAGTAAAATCTGAAAGGACAATGTTCATAATTTTTATGTTCCAGTTGATGCCTGTAACTCCCATATTATTATTTCCTACCGCTCCAATCATTCCACTCACATTCACCCCGTGGCTGCCTACACTTACGTTGTCATTTTGAGTATTAAAATTCCAGCCATTGAAATCATCCACAAAGCCATTGCCATCATCATCGATTCCGTTATTTGGGATTTCGCCATTGTTGTACCATATGTTAGCTGCAAGGTCTTCATGCTGAAGGTCAATACCATCGTCTATAACACATACTACGATGGTATCGCCTGCGGCAGTAAGGCCGCCAGTTGTGATGTCCCATGCTTTTTCGGCGCTTACGTCTGCACCAATTTTACCATTTCCGGTACCGGTATTATTCCATTGCCATTGATCACTATATCTTGGATCCTGTGGGACAGTGTTTCTAAGTGTTACGTAATGATTGACCTGAGCAAATCTGACAGTTGAAAGCTTGGCTATGAATGAAACCCAGACTTTTTCATCACCTTCGAATGACTGTGATGAGATCAGATAGATGGGGATGGTCTTGGATAATTGCTTATAATTATCGATGAGCATATTCCGATTATTGGAATATAATTCCCGGGTAAAATCTTCAAATCCAGTATTATCCTGAAGCATAATCATTACTTGCCCGGAGACAAAGGATTGTTTTTGGGCATAAAGAGGGATTATGGATAAAAAGAGAAGTAGAATGGAAAAATATCTAAGCATAGAACTGGTTTTTATGAATGTGGCCAAAGACCTATATTTTATACTTTTATGGTTATAAACTCTCAAATATACATGGTTTTTGGAAATTTTTTCAATTTGGGAAAAATCCTAATGATCAATCGGCTATTACCAAAAACCAAAGTTATACCTTATATCGACTTACTTAAAAGTGTTAAATTTTGATTTTTTTGGTTCAAAGTGCAATATTTTGAATAAGATCTCGGTTAGTTTGTCTGATAATTTGAGAATAAGCATGTGGTTTTCACAGCGCATTAAGTAAATAGAGACAGAATATCGGTTTGGGTAGTTCAAATCCTGAGGCATGGTGAATACAAGGATAATTAAATGGATGGGCGCATTGTTGATGATGATATTATTGGCTTTTGGAATTTATACTTCCCGGAAATCCCAAAGTGAGATAATTATCAGAGTTAAGGCAACCTCAGTGATGGCTCTTAACCATAAAATACCGGGGAATTGCGGGTTAACTGCCTGAAATAGGGGGAAAGAATAGCCGACAAGAATATGATTGTATTTTGTTTTTACTTCTAAGGGATGATCCATTATTTCATTGAAAATCATGTCCCTGTAATCCTTATAATTTTGAGTCTGCACTTTAGTAACAGTCATCCAGTTGAATAGGACCAGGCCCCCTTTGACGAGGTTGTCTTTACACAACATAAGGAAATCTGCTTCAAGAAATTGATCCGGTACAGTATCGTCGATAAACAAATCAACAATTATCATGTCGTACTTCCTTGAATTTTGTTCCATAAAGATGATGGCATCCGATTCCCTGATGTCAATAAGGGTATTCATTCTTGGCAGACTATATTCCAGAAATAATCTAATCACAGCAGGATCATTTTCCACCATGGTCAATTCACCTTGAAATTGATGGTTCTTCTCCAAAATATAAGGGATGCTACCTAAACCTCCGCCCAGGACAAGAATGGATTTGTTACGGAAAAGATCCGCCTTGACGGCTTTCAAGGCTTTGACAAAGTTGTCGTATTTGTCATCAAAGGAGTATACTGCATGATCCGTACTGAGCTGGAGACGTCCCTTGACCAGATCAACATACAGTGCGCCGTCATTTATGGATTCAGACCTGCTCACGGGCGCCTTTACAAGATAACTTAGGAGTTTGGTCCAGGTATTGACGGGTAATTTCAATTCGATGAATATATTTGGTGATGCGTATTGTCGTAAATATGGCGTAAGATTGCCTTGTATTCAGGAGTAAGATGTTGGTTTTTCCTGCTCATGACTGCTTCAGCTACTTCTATTGCCTTTTCAAACTGATAAGGTTCCATATGTTCAGCTCCACCCCACGAGAAGGAAGGGATATGGCCGGGCGGGAATCCCGTACCAAAGATATTGGCAAATACCCCTACCACAGTCCCGGTGTTGAACATAGTATTGATGCCGGACTTAGAATGATCGCCCATGATCAAACCAAGGAATAAAAGTCCGGAGTCAATGGAAATATTTTGTCGGTAGTTGTAAATCTTGACCTTTTTGTAGGTGTTTTTCAAATTGGATGCATTGGTATCTGCACCAAAGTTGCACCATTCGCCGATAACACTGTTGCCGAGATAGCCTTCGTGGCCTTTGTTGGAAAAGCCCTGGAAGATACTGTTATTGACTTCTCCGCCAACCTTGCAGTGAGGTCCGAATGTACTTGCACCGTATAACTTTGCACCCATTTTTACGATACTTTCTTCACAAAGTGCCAGACCTCCGCGTATATTCGCCCCTTCCATAATCATGGAATTTTTGCCAAGGTATACAGGCCCGGTTGTTGTATTTATATTACAACATTCTACAATGGCACCTTCTTCCAGAAATATTCTTTCTCCAAGCAATCTATTGGTGGGAGAAATAGGCGCCGAAACCCGACCTGACGTTATTCTGTCAAAATCTTGTTGCAGGACCCGGTTGTTGTTGGAAANAATATCCCATGGATAACATATGTGTATAACATCCTCAGGTGCGCTAATACTTATAATTTCAAATTGTTCTGCCTCGGAAGACGCTACATGAAATGAGTCAGTGCGATAAGCTATGACCTGTCCGCTGATAGCCAAACTTTGGTTATGTCTGATCGACAAAATATGATCAGTCAGGACAGGGTGGGGGATGTAAGATGCATTGATGAATAGAAAATCGTCAGAGGTTGCCACCGGGTGAATAGCTTGCAAGTAGTCCTGTGTCTTTATGAGACATTCGGTATTCAGTGCCGCTTCCCATTTTTCCCGGATGGTATCAATGCCTATCCTTAGGCCGGCAACGGGCTTTGTAAAAGTGANGGGTAATAGGTCTTTCCATTCAGGACCGTCATAAAGGACTATTTTCATTTATTGCGGACTTTTGATGATGCAAGATAGAAAAATCAAATAAAAAAGCCATGGGATACATGGCTTTTTGATATTCTGGACTGAAAGAATCAGCTTATTTCATGAATTTTGCAAACTTCTTGTTGAACTTATCGATACGTCCTGCGGTGTCAACAAACTTCATCTTACCTGTGAAGAACGGGTGTGAGAATGAAGATATTTCCACCTTTACCAGTGGATATTCGTTACCGTCTTCCCAAACGATTGTGTCTTTGGTATTGACGCATGATTGAGTTATGAAGGCCTCATCCGTAGAGATGTCCTTGAAAACTACCTTTCTATAGCTGGAAGGATGTATGTCCTTTTTCATGTTGTTATCAGATTTATTGATTTGCGGGTGCAAAGGTAAAGTATATATTGAAATATTCAAAATTTTATAAAAAAATATTCAACTTTTTTATGGTGTGACGGATTGGAATTTTTGTCCGGATGGAATTTGGATGGTTTTGGTTTGCTGTAAAACATCCGGATGATTGCCGGGGAATGTTAATAATACAAGGGAACCTGTTGCCTTATGTATTTATTTTTAGAACATGAAATGAAAAGCATAAAAATTCTTGCCTGAATAGATAATAATGTTTACCTTTGCCCCACTTTTATCAAAAATTAAATCAAATAACTATGTTCGCTATTGTTTCTATAGCCGGTCAGCAGTTCAAAGTTGAAGGAGGTCAGAAGATCTTCGTCCACCGGTTGGATGCAAAGGAGGGCGACAAGCTTACATTTGACCAGGTGCTTTTGACAAGTGATGGCAATAATGTGGCAGTCGGTACTCCTACTGTAAGCGGTGTGGCAGTTACTGCAAGCGTACTTTCAGAAATGGTCAAGGGAGATAAGGTTATCGTCTTCAAGAAAAAAAGAAGAAAGGGATACCGTGTCAAGAATGGCCACAGACAGCAATTCACTCATCTCCAGATTGACTCAATCGGGTAATCTTTTTATTAATCATTTAAAAATTAAGAAATGGCTCACAAAAAAGGTGTCGGTAGTTCAGATAACGGACGGGACAGTAAAAGCAAAAGATTGGGTGTTAAGAAATTTGGAGGACAGGCTGTAATCGCAGGTAATATCCTCGTACGTCAGCGTGGTACCAGATTCCATCCCGGTGTTAATGTCGGATGCGGTAAAGATCACACTCTTTTCGCACTCACTTCCGGTGTTGTAGCATTCAAGAAAGGAAAGAAAGATAGGACTTTTGTCGATGTAGTGATGAATTGATTCCTGACTTTTGTTAGATACAGAATCCCGGTGGCCATAGCTTCCGGGATTTTTTTATACCACTTGTATCTGCTTGCACCCATTACATTTTCTCATAGTTCCTGAAAGTTGAGGAGGACTCCACATTCTAAAGTCCTTACTGCCTCTGAATTTCGTAGAGCAAAGATCATATTTTCCAACCCATTGCAGGCTTAGCTTCTCAACGAAGAGTATGAAATGTCAGGATGGTAATTGTCCGGGTTATTGTAAATATTTATAGCCTAATAAGAAAAATGTTTCCTTTTAGCAAAATTAAAGCGTGGTGTTAATTTCTGGCTATTCCATAGGTAAGGATTTCAATTGCTGACACCTGCAATATTCTTTGGAGATGAGCTTAACATTTCTGGTAACATTGTTCATACCTCTTTCCGTATCCTGTTGAGATTCCTGATTTATTTTCTGACAATTGTCTTCTCTTATTTAAAGATATAATAATAGATGGAAAATGCAGAAACTATAATTAACACCGGTTCCACCACATACATCAGTACTTTGTGAGGAACATGCTTCAGGAAGTATGCGCCGAGCGGGGCTGCCACCACACCACCAATAATGAGGCCCAGCAAAATGTTAAAGAAGGAAATTCCAATCAGGAACATAAATATACCGGTACTGGCGAAAGTAACAANAAATTCTGCTGTGTTGACCGTGCCAATTGTGTGTTTGGCATTCGAGGCGCTCCTGCTTAATATAGTAGAAGTGACAAGCGGTCATCCTCCTCCTCCGATTGCATCTAAGGCGCCTCCGAAAANACCAATAATGGGCGCTGACTTAAGGGGTTTGATATGGACCTTGTCGCCTTGCATCTCCCGTGCTATCAATTTGATACCTACAAGTAAAAGATACACTGCTATGAAAGGTCGGATGATCTCTCCATCTACCAGTTTGGATAAAACAATCGCACCAATTAATGAGCCAATCACTCCGGGAATGACAATCCGGAAGAAAAGTCCTTTATCCACATTTTTAAAGTGCAGATGTGAAAGACCAGAGACACCGGTTGTGAATACTTCTGAAGTATGTACACCTGCTGAGGCGACTACCGGTGAAACACCAAAAANAATCAGGAAACTGGAACTGATGACTCCATAAGCCATCCCCAAAGAGCCATCAACTAATTCAGCAAGAAATCCAATCATCAAAAAAGTAANAAACTCCCTATCGATGGAAAGTTGATATCCTTCTTTTGATGCCTCCCAAAGCTTCCATGCCAATACAATCACCAAAANACTTTTGACAATTATAATTGTCATGGAAATTTGTTTGTTGGTGATATTTTGAAACATATATCTTCTTTTTGGTAAAACTAATAAATGATATTTTTTCCATCAGCGATTGAATAAAATTTTTTAAAAAATTAAGTTGAAGGAGAATGTTCTTTATCTTTGTTGGCGCCCCTTTTTATCGTGTGTGTTTTTGTTCCTAATTTTATTTGTAGCCATGAGAGTTTTTCTTTCAATATGGGCATGCCTTTACTTTATATCCTTGTCTGCCCAGCCTGCCACCATCAGCCCATTTATCAAGGTGGATCAGTTTGGTTATCTGTGTAACTCNAAAAAGATAGCCGTCATTTCAGATCCCATCAATGGATTCAATGCGTCAGAGTCATTTAGTCCGGGCATTTCAACAGGTGCCTATCAAGTCAGAAAATGGAATGGTGGAGATGTTATAATGTCCGGGACTATTTCGCCGTGGAATGGTGGGGCAGTCCATACCCAATCGGGCGACCGGGGCTGGTATTTCGATTTTTCGTCAGTTACTGATCCCGGTATTTATTATATATGGGACAATGTCAATCAGGTAGGAAGTGGCCAGTTCTTCATCGGTTCCAATGTGTATGATGCCAATCTGAGGGCAGCCCGTACTTATTATTATGCCCGCTGTAACTATGCCAAATCGATGCCATATACTGAAAAGCCGGAGTATAATGATGTAGCTGCTTATGAAGGAAGCAATCAGGACAAGCATGCTAGAAGCAGTTTGGATAAAAACAACCCTTCAACAGAAAGGGATGTCAGTGGTGGATGGTTTGATGCCGGTGATATGAATAAGTATGTCACCTTCGCCGCATTACCTATGCTCACCCTGATGGATAGTTATTATTACTTTCCGCAGGTATTTGGCGATGACAATAATATTCCGGAGTCGGGGAATGGGATAGCTGATATCCTCGATGAAGTCAAGTGGGAATTGCTTTGGTTGGTCAAGATGCAAGAAGGGACCGGTACCAACGGACTNTTTCTCAAGGTCGGCGTGGATAGCTACAATTGTAACAACAGTCCGCCATCGGCCGATGTATGTACAAGGTATTATATCCCTGAATGTACTTCATCTACTATTGCAGGAGCAGCCATCTTTGCTGCAGCTCATCGTATCTTCTCAGGGGTGACGGGGCAGGGAGCATTTGCTGCTGATATGCTTGCAAGNAGACAATCAGCATGGGCCAGAGCAATAGTAACCACATCCGGGTGGACCAATTTTGAAACTAGCTGTGATAATGGGGACATCAAATCGGGAGATGCGGATTGGGACTCCGAAACACAGAGATTGTATGCTTTGACTGCTGCAATATACCTTTATGCCGCTACCGGGGATAATAATTATAAATCCTATGTGGAGAATAATTATTCAACCTTGAATCCTATTGCTAATGGTTGGTGGGGGCCTTATAATGTGGCTATTGGCAGAGCAATGTTATATTATACCACCCTGCCCGGGGCAAGTACCACAGTGAAAAATAATATTCTGAGTTCATTGGCAGGGACCTATACAGGGATGGGATTGAATGAATATATCTCAAATACAGACCTGTACAGAAGTCATATGCCTAATGCACAATACCATTGGGGTAGCAACGAAGTTAAAGCCTATATCGGCGCACAGCAAAGTGATTTCGTGAATTACAATCTCAATCCGGGTAACCATGACCAATATAAAGAACTGGCAGAGCAATATCTCCATTATTTCCATGGTATTAATCCTTTGGGCATCGTCTATTTGTCCAATATGTATCCCCTGTATGCCGAAGCCTGTGTCAATGAAATCTATCATGGATGGTTTGGGGATGGGACACCCTATGATAATGCATTAACATCTCAATATGCTGCTCCTCCGGGCTTTATTGTAGGAGGGGCCAATGCATCCTTTACTATTCCTTCGATCTCCCCACCATCGGGCCAGCCTCCGCAAAAATCCTATAAAGATTGGAACACGGGATGGAATACCTCTACCAATATGAATGAAAATAGTTGGGAGTGTTCCGAGGTGAGTATATATGTTCAGGCTGCTTATATCAATCTGTTAGCTTCCGTGTTAGGACTATCCGTAAATCCCGGTTGTGATCCTGTCATACTTGCTACTCATGCACTTGATTTTGCTGTGGACAGAAAAGGTGTGGAAGTATTGCTCAAATGGCGAGGTAATCAGGATGTAGTGAGATATCGGGTACAGATGAGTAATGACGGAAGTCTTTTTAATACAGTATTTAGTACAGAAGGGCGTGAAGGTACATTTCAATGGACTGACAGACCGGTAATTGAATCTGCCGTAGTATACTATCGACTTGAAATATCAGAAATCAATGGAAGGGTAAGTTATTCACCGGTTCGTGCGATTACCTGGCCTGATTTTTCTCGGATTGAAGTTGTTACAGATAATGGAGCCGGTAACGTCACATTGAGAATGGCCGAAAACAAAGCGCATCAAAAATTTGATATCCGGATATGCAGCACGACTGGTATATGCTTATTTCATAAAAAGGATAACCTGGCAACAGAGTTGGTCGTTGACACAGCGAATTGGCCTTCCGGTATGTATTTTGTATATGTAACCGGGGACGATTATCCAACTGAAGTGTACAAGGTGTATGTGTTGAAATGAGCCTACTAATCCAATTGTCCGGAAATCAATCGGATTCCTGGGTATAATAATTATAGTCTGTGATTACCTTGTTGATGAAGATATAGGGATCTTCACTTGATTTGATTCCCAAAATATCTTCTACTTTGTACTTCAACCTTAGAATGAGGCTCAAATCATCGAATTTCCTTGATTTTTCAAGATTTTCCTTAATGATGCGGATATCGTTATCTGAAAGTTTGATTACATCGGGATAGGTTGGTGTATAGTTTTTATGTAATTCTTCGAAGATGGTTTGTTCAAACTTAAAAGTTTTTGCTTGTGAGATTACAGAAGTACCTGCTGCTATGTCACCCAGTCTTTGATTTTTGTTGTTTCTTGTCATCGTAATCAGACCTATCAACCCAAAGCCAAGCTGAATATCGATCATTCGCATGGCCCATCTGGTAAAGATATCGATGAAGTCCGCTTGATAACCATCTATTTTCGCCACTCTGATTTTGACGACCATTTTACCCGGAGTTCTGCCGTTGTTGAAGTATTCCCATACTAAACTATAAAAGAAAATGGGTGATAGGCAAATAATATAGATGGCACTTGCGCTCCATTGATCGATTGAGAATTCAAGATCTGAATGGCTAAGTAATTGAATAACTATGATGATATATACATATTTTATCACCAGGTCTATCAAGAATGCAGCAATACGCGAACCGGTCCCCGCTAAAGGGAAATTAATATTAACATTCTGAGTTGTATTTATAGTGATATATTCCACTTAATATTTATTTTCACAACGAAATGAAGGAAACAGCATTCATACAACAAAATAAAGAAAAATGGCTGGCATTTGAAGCATTTGCCGGTGGATCTTTATCTGTGGACGCCGGAGAATTGTCTGACCTATATGTCAGCCTGGTCAATGATTTGGCCTATGCTCAGACATATTATCCTAAGAGCATAACGGTGGCATATCTCAATCAGCTCTGTGCTGCTGCATTTCAGAAGATTTATCGCACACGGAGAAGGGATTCCAATCGATTGGTTGATTTTTACAAGGTAGAGGTGCCGATGCTTATGGTGGAGTACCGCAGATATCTTTTACTTGCCTTTATTGTTTTCGGACTTTCAGTGGGCATCGGGGTGCTTTCAAGTATATACAATGAAAGCTTTGTACGCCTTATTCTCGGCGATGATTATGTCAATATGACATTGGACAATATTGCCAATGGCAATCCGGTGGCTGTATATAAGTCGGGAAGCAACTGGGGAAGCTTCCTTGGTATAACCTTTAATAATCTGGGAGTCAGTC
Source organism: Candidatus Parvibacillus calidus (assembly GCA_013414645.1). Lineage (GTDB taxonomy): Bacteria > Bacteroidota > Bacteroidia > Chitinophagales > Saprospiraceae > Parvibacillus > Parvibacillus calidus. The sequence goes on from CP058702.1 coordinate 1,226,411, forward strand.
TCAAGGCCTTTATTTATGGCATCACTGCAGGACTGGGAACCGTCTATATTGCGCTGTCCAACGGAGTTATGCTGGGAGCCTTCCAGTATATGTTTGTTCGGGAAGGCGTGTTTTGGGATAGTGTCAGAGGTATTTGGATTCACGGATCAATGGAGATATTCTCAATCGTAATAAGCATTATGGCCGGTCTTATACTCGGTGCAGGAATATTGTTTCCGGGGACCTATTCCAGGGTACAATCTTTCCGAAAGTCATTTGAAGCCGGGTTGAAAATNTTTTTCAGCACAGTGCCATTTTTNATTGCTGCGGGATTTTTAGAAGGCTTCATGACAAGGTATGCTATTGAAATGCCGGCTTTTGCAAGTTTTGGTATTATCCTGACTACCTTAGCCTTGATTTCATATTATTATCTCGTCTATCCATATAGATTGATGAAAAAATCACCCCAATATGACACGACACCTCTTGATTTTTCTATTATTCTTCTATTGTTTCAGTCTTTCTTGGGCTGCTGGTACCAACGATGGAATAACTGAGGAATATCAGGAAGATTTTACAGAAAAAAAGGATTACAGTGGATTGTTTCAGCCGGATAATTCTGACGCCCGGGCTATAGAAAAGGCTCGTTTCGATGAGAATTTACCTGAAAAATATAAAAGCATTATCAAGTCTTATGAGACGGCACCTCCAAAAGAGGTCAGGAAATCCTGGTTTGATAATTTGTTAAGGAAGATATTTGGTAATTTGCCTTCTATTAATTTCTTGGGTATTTCAAAGTTGTTTCAGATTCTAATATATGCGGGGATTGGTTTTCTTGCTATTTATTTGATCCGGTTGATTATTTCGTCCGGATTTGATTGGCCATTTGGGACGAAGAAGGTTGAAGGTCCTGAACAGCTGGAAGATACTATGGAAGTTACAGGGAGTGAGGATCTTTCAACAGCAATCCGTAAAGCAGTTAGTGAAGGTAACTTTAGGTTGGCGGTGCGGTACTGGTATATTCATTTGCTTAGGTTTTCCGACCGAAACGCCATTATTTCATATCATCCGGAGAAGACTAATTCGGATTATGTTCATGAAATCACAAATCCCGACTTTAAGGCAAAATTTACAGAGTTATCCAGAATTTATGATTTTGTATGGTATGGAGAGCTTCCGATTGGAGAGCGCGACTACAGGCATATTGCAGAACGTTTTGATCACCTGGTAAATATGCTTTCTGCATGATCAGGCGTTCTTATATCATCATCTTCATGGCAGCTATGATAGTTGCTTTTCTTGTGGCCAGGAATACATCAAGGAAGCCTTCTAAGTTGGATTGGAATCCATATTACAATATCAGTACCAAGAAGCCACTGGGATTATATGTACTCAATAAGGAAGCAAATAATTTGTTTTCGGANAAAACCATTACCAGGGTAAATGGTACTCCCGGGAGTTATTTCAACAAGCTCATTGANAAAAAGGAGTATGCTGCCAATACTTTTGTATTCATAGGTGATGAAATGCCCTGGGAGGAAGAGGAGATAGAGAATTTGTTGACTGCTGTGGATGCTGGTATGAATGGCTTCATTAGCCTGAATGAATTTCCGGGTAGTATGCTTGAAAAGCTGGAATTGCGTATGCAGGAAGACAATGAATCGGCATTTGTCAGGTTGAGCATAGAAGAGGGGGATAGTGTCAATATTGAACCTGCACAGTCAGGCCAGTTCAACTCTTATTTTATGAGTTACTTNTTGCCTATTGGCAGGAGATCAAGGAATGTACTTGGGCGCAATGGTAGATTTCCCAATTTTATTAAGGTATTTTATGGTGAAGGGACTATATTGTTGCATTGTTCTCCTGCTGTTTTTTCCAATTATTATCTGTTAAAGTCAGATATAAAACCATACACAGAGAGTGTATTAAGTATGCTACCNGGGAAAAAAATAGTGTGGTTTACGGGCGTACAGCAGTCCAATATTTCAGGTTCGCCGCTTTCATTTATCCTTGCTAATCCCCCATTAAGGTATGCATTATATATGATTGTTGCCGGAGTGATGCTCTTTATCTTGTTCAATGCCAAGAGAAGGCAAAGGGTCATTCCTGTCAGGACACCGAATCGTAATACATCGGTTGAATTTGTCCGGACCATTGGCAATCTTTATTATCANAAAATTTCAATACCAGACTTATTGAAGATGAGGCTTGGATTTCTGAAAGAAAGGCTGAAGACGGATTACCAAATGTCATTGGACCAAAATGATGCCGAGTTGATCGATCGACTTTCCAACAAAACCGGAAAGCCTGTTGACCTGATTACAGGTTTTGTGGACTTGATACGAGATGTAGAGGCCGGTCCTCCGGATTCAAAGCAAATGCTGACTCAGTTTGAACAATATATTTACAGGATATTCATATTAAAATAAATCACAATGGAAGAAAACTTAATGGAATTTCATTCACGCATAGATCTGGCCGGAGTTACTGACAAATTAAACCGGATAAAGGTTGAAATAGGAAAGGTAATTGTTGGTCAGGAAAGAAATATAGACCTGATATTAGTAGCTTTACTGGCCAATGGTCATGTCTTACTTGAGGGTGTTCCGGGTGTTGCCAAAACCTTACTGGCTAAATTATTTGCCAGAACGATTAATGCCGGATTTTCAAGGGTGCAATTTACTCCGGATCTGATGCCTAGTGATATTCTCGGAACATCGGTTTTTGACCTTAAAACTTCGGCTTTTACTTTCAANAAAGGCCCAGTGTTCTCAAACATTATCCTGATTGATGAAATCAATCGTCTTCCTGCAAAGACACAAGCTGCCTTGTTTGAAGTAATGGAAGAGCGCCAAATAACAATCGATGGACAACAATTTAGGATGGAGCCACCNTTTTTAGTCATTGCGACGCAAAATCCAGTAGAGCATGAAGGGACTTACCGTCTGCCGGAGGCGCAGCTTGACCGCTTCCTTTTCAAGATAGAAATGCTTTATCCCGAGTTGAATGAAGAGGTGGAAATTCTTAGAAAGGATCATCACAACAGAGCAGAACAAAAACAAATGGTAGTGGATCCTGTTGTCACCGGCGAAGAGATTGTCGGTATGCAGCAAGTCATTCAAGGTGTAATTGTCGAGGATAACCTGCTTGAATATATTGCCAGAATAACCAAAGCTACCCGCGAGAATCAATCACTCTATCTAGGTGGTTCACCGAGAGCATCTATTGCCCTCTTGAAAGCATCTAAAGCCAATGCCGCACTTCATGGACGGGATTTCATCATGCCTGAGGATATCAAGATGGTGGCAGCGCCTGTATTGCAACACCGTGTAGTCGTCGCCCCTGCGCAGGAGATGGAAGGTGTGACCCCGGCTATGATTATCAAAAGAATTGTAGATTCTATCGATGTCCCAAGGTAACTGAATGAGATTGTTTTTCAAGAGCATATTCCTGAATAATCGGTTNTTNTATGCCGGAGGTGTGATTGTAGTAATCATGTTCCTGGGCTTNTTTTGGCCATTGTTGATAGGTCCGGCCTTCACATTAATGGGGCTGCTGGGGTTGGCTACACTAATGGATGTTTTCCTTTTGTGGCGCAAATCCGGTATAACAGCTTCCCGTATCATGTCTGAGAAATTTTCGAATGGTGATGAGAATATAGTGAAGATTCCATTGGTCAACAAATACGGCATGGATATCGGTATCAGGATAATCGATGAACTGCCCGAACAGATGCAGGAAAGGAATTTCAAGTTGACAGGAAAATTGAAATCCGGGACATCCAAAACAATGGTGTATAAAATGCGTCCCCGGGAGCGTGGTGTGTTCTCTTTCGGGGCTTTGAATATTTTCGTTACTTCTGCATTTAGCCTTGTAAGTCGACGATATATATTTGACGCAGATAAGGAAGTCCCTGTATACCCTTCATATATCCATCTGGACAGGTACGACATCAGGAGGATAGGCAATGATCTTAATTTTCCCGGAATAAAGAAGGTGAGGAGGATAGGCCATAGTATGGAGTTTGAGCAGATCAAGGAATATGTGGCTGGAGATGATTGGCGGTCAGTCAACTGGAAGGCTACTTCCAAGACAGCCAAACTCATGGTCAATCAATATATGGAAGAGAAGGCGCAACCGGTATATTGTCTGATTGATACGGGTAGGATGATGAAAATGCCGTTTGATGGACTTACTCTGCTGGATCACTGTATCAATAGCGTCTTAGTACTAAGCCATGTTGTAATAGGTAATCAGGACAAGGCCGGATTAGCGACTTTTAGCAGGAAATTGGAAAATTTCCTGCCGGCAGAACGAAGAACAGGGCAGATGCATTTAATTCTGGAGAAGCTCTATCGGATTAGAACTGATTATAAGGAGTCTGATTTTGGAAGGTTGTACAATGATATTCGGCGTCTGATCAATCAGAGAAGTTTGCTTTTGTTGTATACCAATTTTGATACGATAGATGCACTTCGGCGCCAGTTGAAGTATTTGCGCGGTATTGCCAAAGGGCATGTTTTGCTGATCATNTTNTTTAAAAATACGGAGATGGAAGCAATCAAGTATGAAGAAGCACTTGATATCCGTGAAATTTATGACAGGGCAGTGGTTGAAAAGTTCAATTTCGAACAGAGACTGATTGTCAACGAATTGCGTAAATATGGCATTTATTCCATACTAACAGATTCNAGGTACCTAACAGTTGACTTGATCAACAAATACTTGGAAGTAAAGGCCAGAGGACTGATATAAATTGGCCCAACAATGGTCAATACTCATCCTTCATTCCGATTTCATCAATTTCAGAATCATACAGGTAGTCTTCTTTTGGGTTAGGTCCCCATTTATTCTCACCAGGTTCGCTGTCCATAACAGTAAAAATAAATATTATCAATCCACCTACATAAGGAATAAGGTTCAGAAGAATGTACCATCCACTTTTACCGGTATCATGAAGGCGTCTTACGGTCACGGCCAGAGAAGGTATAAAAACGATTAAAACATATATTATCATCACGATGCCCAAAAGGAGGGTAACGATTCTACTGTCACCGAAAATGGCTAATGAAGCAGTCATAATAGCAAAAATGCCGAATAAAANAAGCATGTTGAATAGTATGAACATCCAATATTCCTTTCTTCTGGATCTGCCTGAAAAGTCAGCGTATCTTGAGAATACTTCCAAATACCAATACATAACAAATATTTTTCTTCAAAAATAATAAATAAATCATTAACAATTCTCCTTATCGCCATAAAATATAAAAAAGGCCGGACTGATAAGCCCGGCCTTTTTTAATTTATGGGGTATAATACGGATTGCAATTGGATAACATTTATTCTATCCTGATAATTTCTCTCCGTCAATATCCTAATTGAAAGGTTCAGTTTCAGCCTGTTAAGTAGGGGCTGATGACCTTTAAAAGGGATTAATTTTTATCCACTTCTTCAAATTCTACGTCTGTAACGTCTTCACTTGCACCATTACTGTTGTTGTGAGAATGGTTACTTTCCGTACCGGCACCTGCTCCGGGATCAGCTCCGGTTTGACCGGCTTGGTACATTTCCTGACTTGCAGCTTGCCAGGCATTGTTCAGTGCGGCACTTGCAGAATCTATCTTGTCAAAATTTTCTGTTTTGTGAGCGTCTCTGAGATCATTCAGAGCTGCTTCAATAGCCGTTTTGTTACCGGCAGAGATTTTGTCTCCATATTCCTTAAGCTGTTTTTCAGACTGGAAGATCATTGAGTCTGCTCCATTGAGTTTCTCTATTCTCTCTTTAGCCTTCTTATCTGCATCAGCATTAGCAGCAGCTTCTGTACGCATTCTTTCAATCTCTTCCTTTGACAATCCAGTAGAAGCTTCGATACGGATGCTTTGTTGCTTACCGGTACCTTTATCCTTTGAGGTTACCTGGAGGATACCGTTGGCATCGATATCAAAGGTTACTTCAATCTGAGGAGTGCCTCTAGGGGCAGCTGGAATATCACCAAGGATAAACCTTCCGATAGATCTGTTATCCTTTGCCATTGGCCTTTCTCCCTGGAGAATGTGGATTTCTACAGAGGGTTGATTGTCTGCTGCGGTTGAGTATATTTTGGATTTCTTGGTAGGAATGGTTGAGTTGGCTTCAATAACCACATCATATACTCCTCCCATTGTCTCGATTCCCATGGATAAGGGCGTTACATCGAGTAGCAATACATCCTTAACATCTCCACTCAAGACACNCCCCTGAATTGCAGCCCCGATTGCTACAACCTCGTCCGGATTGACTCCTTTATTCGGTTNTTTACCGAAAAATTGCTCAACAGCCTCCTGGATCTTAGGAATTCTGGTTGATCCACCGACAAGAATCACTTCGTCTATATCATTGGTAGTTAGACCTGCATCCTTCAATGCTTGACGGCACGGTTCTATACTTCTGCTTACCAGATCATCAGTCAATTGTTCGAATTTAGATCTGTTGAGTTTCATTACAAGGTGTTTAGGAACACCATCAATTGCTGTAACATAAGGCAGGTTGATTTCTGTCTCATTCCCGGAGGATAATTCGATTTTGGCCTTTTCTGCAGCTTCCTTCAAGCGCTGAAGTGCCATAGGGTCTTTTCTAAGGTCAATATTTTCCTGCGCCTTAAAACCGTCAGCTAACCAATCGATAATTTNTTTATCGAAATCATCACCTCCCAATTGAGTATCTCCATTGGTTGATTTTACTTCAAATACACCATCGCCCAGTTCAAGGATGGATATATCGAAAGTACCTCCCCCAAGGTCATACACAGCCACAATAGAATCCTTATGTTTCTTATCAAGGCCGTATGCCAATGCAGCGGCAGTAGGTTCATTGATGATTCGCTTAATGTTAAGGCCTGCAATTTCGCCCGCTTCTTTGGTAGCCTGGCGCTGTGAGTCATTGAAATAAGCAGGTACAGTAACCACTGCTTCTGTAACTTCCTGGCCCAGGAATTCTTCAGCTGTCTTTTTCATTTTCTGAAGAATCATGGCTGAAATTTCCTGTGGGGTATAAAATCTGCCATCAATTTCTACTCGCACTGTGTCATTGTCTCCTTTTATTACTTTGTAGGCGGAATGTTCTACATCCGCACCTACTTCAGAGAATCTATGACCCATGAATCTTTTAATGGAGGCAATAGTCCTCTGAGGGTTGGTGATTGCCTGCCTTTTAGCTGGTGCACCGATTTTTCTTTCTCCATTGTCCATAAAGGCAACTACTGAAGGAGTAGTCCTTGCACCTTCGTCGTTTGGTATTACGACAGGGTCGTTACCTTCCATTACGGAAACACAGGAGTTGGTTGTTCCTAAGTCAATTCCTATTATTTTTCCCATATCTATTGTTTTTGAATTATAAATTTAATCCGATATAGTCAACTAGTGTGCCATTCGAATCTGACCGACAAAATGTCATATTAAGTGGTGAGCGAATGAGGGAAGGTGCCAAATTTGAGTGGAATGTTTAGAATATGTGAAATATTGGCAGTTGGAATATAGGGTGGTAAATGGGAATGAGGTCCGCAACGAAGTAGGTAGATGATTAATAACTTCCCTTACTGTGTGAGGAGGCATTTTCGGCGATTGCAATTTGAAATACGCGTTGTGATGAACAAAAATTTAACCAGTGTTTTGCAGGAGGTGCATCAGTAGGGAGTTCATGACTATTATTTTCCTACCTACTTCGATATTTCCTCTTTCAGGTCTCTGCCGACGATGTGAAAATCCGCTGATTGCATGGTCCGCAGCGAAGTAGGTAGATGATTAATAACTTCCCTTACTGTGTGAAGTGGCATTTCCGGCGATCGTATTTTGAAATACGCGTTGTGGTGAACAAAAGTTTAACCCTTGATTCTCAGAATGCGCGTCAGTAGGGAGTTCATAGCTATTACTTTCCTACCTACTTCGATTTTTCATTTTCCAAATTGCTGCCGACGAGGTAAAAATCCGCTGATTGCACGGTCCGCAACGAAGTAGGTAGATGATTAATAGCTTCCCTTTCAGTGTGAAGTGGCATTTCCGGTGATCGCAATTTGAAATGCACGTTGTGAAGAACAAAAGTTTAACCAGTATTTTGCAGGAAGCGCGTCAGTAGGGAGTTCATAGCTATTACTTTCCTACCTACTTCGATTTTTCATTTTCCAAATTGCTGCCGACGAGGTAAAAATCCGCTGATTGCACGGTCCGCAGCGAAGTAGGTAGATGATTAATAACTTCCCTTACTGTGTGAAGTGGCATTTCCGGCGATCGCAATTTGAAATGTACGTTGTGATGAACAAAAATTTAACCAGTGTTTTGCAGGAGGTGCATCAATAGGGAGTTCATGACTATTACTTTCCTACCTACTTCGATTTTTCCTTTTCCAAATTGCTGCCGACGTTGTGAAACCCTACTGATTTCACGGTCCGCAACGAAGTAGGTAGATGATTAATAGCTTCCCTTACTGTGTGAAGCGGCATATCCGGCGATCGCAATTTGAAATACGCGTTGTGATGAACAAAAGTTTAACCAGTATTTTGCAGGAAGCGCGTCAGTAGAGAGTTCATAGCTATTACTTTCCTACCTACTTCGATTTTTCCCCGCTCATATCAACCGTTACGCCATATCCTTTGGCTTCTATTTGTTTATTCCGGCCATGTCACCCTAAGATAGATGTAAAGGCGCTTTTTGAAACAAAAGCTGAATTTTTGCCAAGATCCTCAATATTAAACAGCAATGAGAATTAACTCCATAAAAGTAAATTTCATGGCATTGAATTAAGGGACCTTCAGATCATCTTAAGTTTTTAGATCTTTCTGAAATTCAGGCCGATTGTATATCTGCTGAATGCTAGTGAATCAAGAGAAGCTGAGCTTATATTATAGCCTTTGAATTCCATGGTGTTCTTGGAAGAAAAGATCCCCTGTCCGCCTTCTATATTCGAATAAAGCGGAAAATCCTGGGTGCCGGTGATACCGGCATTAGCTGCCAATGCCTCTGTAAAGTTGAGAAATTCCCTGCCACCACCTGTAATCACGAAGTCAAATGAGGTAAAGAACCTGTCAAATGCCGGGTCTTTTTCCATATGATCTCTAAGGTATTCAAAGATTCTGTTAGGCGAATACCTGAAGTCAGTATTGGCATCTGTTATGATGGATCCGGTCACCGGTATCAAGAAACTCTTTTNTTCATATGTATTTCCTTTCCTGCTGTCTTTCTCTGAATAATTAAACCTGATATGCAAGTCTAGGATGGCCGGATCTGCACTCCTGTTTTCTCCTTTTGGTTCATAAAGTACTCTGGGATACTGGCTTTGAAGTTCCGGAGTTCGAGGTATCCATGCCACCTGACTGGTGTGAGTCGGGAGGATGATCTCTATGGTATTGACAAGCGTGGTTTTAGCTGTGTAGGTTTTGCCTTTGACCTCAATCGTTAGTTGATACTCAGCCCCCGGTTTGAACACAAATTGGTCGTTTGGAGCGACATATATATAGTTGGGTGTATTGGCAAAAACTCCGGTGTCTCTTTTTATGCCCAGGGATTCAGCATCAGTCTTCTCTAAATCGATTGAAAAATTCTCCTCAGGCAGGCTGATTGTTACTTTGGCATCTTTATAATAAAGGCTATCCGGGTTTTTTGATAAAATGCCGGGACTGATTTTATTATCACCAAAAGCACGCTCCAGTCTGATAAAAACAAAATCGCCGGTGGTGGAAATAGTTCCATACACCACAGGTATTTCGACTTTGTCACCGATCAATTCCAACTCATTGTTGCATGAACTGAAAAATAATACGGAAATAGAGAAGATACAAAAGAGGGAATAATTTATTATTTGACGCATATTTGTATTCAATTAATTTAGCCGGATGATTAATCTTCAAATAAAATTCCTGCGAAATTAGGCATTTTTTAACTTGCAGCACATTTTTTAACATTCGTTTTTATGTCAATTCAAAAGGAAATCAAGCGGGTTACTACCCACATCATGCAGGAGATGAAGAACAATGGGGAGAAGATTAGCATGTTGACGGGCTATGATTACAGTATGGCCAGGATCATAGATGATGCTGGGGTTGACATCATTCTGGTCGGTGATTCTGCCTCCAATGTCATGGCCGGTCATGAAACAACACTCCCCATCACGCTGGACCAGATGATCTACCATGCTTCATCAGTCATCAGGGCAGTTAAACGCAGCTTTGTGGTTGTTGACCTTCCTTTTGGTTCTTACCANGGAGATAGCAAGAAAGCACTCAACAGCGCCATTAGAATCATGAAGGAATCCGGNGCNCATGGTGTAAAGCTTGAAGGAGGGCGTGAAGTGGGAGAGTCGGTTAAGCGTATCCTCACGGCAGGAATTCCTGTCATGGGCCACCTTGGATTGACCCCACAAAGTATCTACAAATTCGGTACCTATTCCGTACGTGCCAAAGAAGAAGAAGAGGCTCAACGTCTGGTTGAGGATTCCCAATACCTTGAGTCCCTGGGGTGTTTTTCTATCGTGTTGGAGAAGATTCCCGCTTCATTGGCTGAGAAAGTCGCCACGACCCTGACCATTCCTGTTATCGGTATTGGCGCAGGTGGAGGTGTAGATGGACAAGTGCTGGTGACACATGACCTTTTGGGGATCAATAAAGAATTCAAGCCGCGATTTCTCAGACTGTATGAAGACCTTTATTCCCGAATGTTCGATGCCTTCTCTGCTTATATCAGAGATGTAAAATCCGGTGAATTTCCGAATAAGAGTGAACAATACTAATTGAACTGCCTTTAATTATCCTTTTAACAGAATAACTACTGCTCAATGAAATTAAAATCCCTCAAGCGCCCCCTGATTGTCATCGGAGCTATGATAATTGTAGCTGCATTTATTTTTAAAGGCAGCATTGTCCCAAATGTCACTTCTGCAGCGGAAACGAAATTTATTTTTGTTCGAAAAGGTCAAAGCCTGAAGAGCCTTGCAGACTCCTTGGAAGCAGGAGGCTTGGTCAAAAACGGCTCTGCTATTTTGAAAACTGCCGGTATCATGGGCTTTAAGGATTCGGACCTGGTTCCGGGTAGATATAAGGCAGAAAAAGGCTGGAATAATATCCGCCTGTTAGACTTCCTCTCTCGCGGGAAACAGACGCCACTTAATCTTGTTATCAACCCAATGCGCAAGGTGGAAAATGTCGCTGCGTTTCTGGGGAGTAAGATGGAACATGATTCGCTTGACTTTATTATAGCACTATCTGATTCGACCTTTCTCGACTCTTTTGAAGTCAACACCGCTAATGCCATGACCTTGTTTATTCCGAATACCTATCAGGTTTACTGGAATGCTAAACCTAAGGACTTTTTACGTAGAATGAAGAAGGAGACGGATAGATTTTGGGCAAAAGCCGGCCGTATGGATAAGTTGAAAGCGCTGGGTATGACAAAGGAACAAGTCTATACCCTGGCTTCCATTGTGGATAAAGAAACCAGAGCTAATGATGAAAAACCCGCTATTGCCGGCTTGTATCTCAATCGTCTTGCAAAGGATATGCCACTACAGGCAGATCCTACAGTGGTCTTTGCCGCGAATGATTTTAGTATNAAAAGAGTAGGCAGTAAGCAGATTGCTATTCAGTCGCCTTATAATACCTACCTGAATAAAGGACTCCCTNNCCCGCCCATCAGTATGGCTTCAGAATCAGGAATCGATGCAGTGTTGAATCACGATAAACATAATTACCTGTATATGTGCNNCCGGCCGGATACTTCAGGTAAACATAATTTTGCTGAAACCTTTGAAGCTCATGTAAGGAATGCAAATATTTACAGGGAATGGTTAACCCAACAGGGATTGACACTCTGATATTATTACCTTTGTGACTTCATTGTTATTTTTATTAATCAAATTTTCAATTTATATGGAATTCAGAATAGAAAAGGACACAATGGGTCAGGTTAAGGTTCCCGCTGATAAATACTGGGGTNNTCAGACTCAACGTTCTATTGAAAACTTCAATATTGCACGCGATACGGACAAGATGCCCCATGAAATCATAGAAGCCTTTGCTTATTTGAAGAAAGCAGCTGCAATTACCAACTTTGAGGCAGGTGTGCTTCCTGAAGACAANAAGAATCTTATTGCCAGGGTTTGTGATGAAATTTTGGAAGGCAAGCTGGACGATCAATTCCCGCTTGTAGTTTGGCAAACCGGTTCCGGTACTCAATCCAATATGAATACTAATGAAGTAATTGCATATCGAGAANNCCATGTACTTAATGGNGGAAGTCTCTTGGATGATGACAAATATATCAAACCCAATGACGATGTCAATAAATCCCAGTCTTCCAATGATACTTTTCCTACAGCCATGCATATTGCCGCGGTAAAAGTGTTGCTTGANAAAACTATTCCCGGAGTTGAGCAGCTCAGGAATACTCTTGAAGCTAAGGCCAGTGAATTTATGCATATCGTCAAGATAGGCCGAACCCACCTGATGGATGCTACTCCTTTGACTTTGGGACAGGAAATATCCGGTTATGCCGCACAACTTGATTATGGATTGAAGGATATACGCCACAGTATCAAGCACCTCAGTGAACTGGCCCTTGGAGGTACTGCAGTAGGCACCGGCATCAATACGCCTCCCGGTTATGCAGTCAATGTAGCAAAGCATATCGCCGATCTGACAGGAATCCCTTTCATTACGGCACCCAACAAATTTGAATCGCTCGCAGCTCACGATGCCATTGTGTCAGCACATGGTCGCCTNAAAACTGTTGCAGTTAGTATGATGAAGATCGCCAATGATATCCGTCTGCTGGCTTCAGGCCCACGTTGCGGCATTGGAGAAATTTCTATTCCTGACAATGAGCCGGGAAGTTCCATCATGCCCGGTAAGGTCAATCCTACACAATGTGAAGCTATGACAATGGTGGCAGCTCAGGTAATGGGTAACGACGTGGCCATCAATGTCGGTGGATCTACAGGACACTTTGAGTTGAATGTATTCAAACCGGTGATGATCAGAAACTTTATTCACAGTGCAAAATTGATAGGCGATGTATGTGTATCCTTTGATGAACGTTGTGCCAGGGGAATAGAACCTATTCTTCCCAACATAAAGAACAACCTGGATCATTCTCTTATGCTGGTTACAGCCCTTAATACAAGGATCGGCTATTATAAAGCAGCCGAGATAGCTCAGACGGCTCATAGAGAACACAAGACACTTAAGCAGGTGGCTGTAGAACTTGGCTATGTTAGCCCTGAGGATTTTGATGCATGGGTAAGGCCGGAAGACATGGTAGGGCTGTGATTTGTCAGCTAAAGTAAAAAAGGCGGCCCTTGCGACCGCCTTTTTTATGCAATCAGGATACTGATTAGCCTGTGAATTATTCGGCTTTGACCAGGTGATTATCTGAAACAAAAGTTACCCGGAATAATTCCTGCTGCAAACTCTTNTTCTTTTGTTCCATTTACATTATAGGTTATGACCTTTCCCTCACTTGAGAAATCACCTGCATCAGCGATGTATATCAATTTTCGCTTTATATCGTAGTCCACTGAATACGCAAAGTCAAGGGCCTTTTGAGTCATGCTTACAGCTGCAGCATCAAAAGTTAGTAACAAAGCTTCAGCAAAGCCGGAGATAACAACAGACTTGGTTTCATCGACCTTGTGCAGTTTCGCATAGCTTCCTGTTGTTGCTCCTGCAACCTTCGTAACTGAATTGTCAGAACTACGGATAAAATATATGCTGCCATTGTTGGTACCGAAACTCTTTTCGGCCGAAGCAACCAAATATCCATTGCCCGCTTTGATGATACTGTTTGGATTGTATTTGACAGAAATGACTTTGGTCACTGATTCACTTCCTATGTCGATGACAGATATGGTGGAGTCGGGTAGTGTTTCGAAGGTGGAGGCGTTATAAGAACCGCCATTTGGTACCAGGAGTTGATTGCCATCCAATAGTAAGGCTTCGGGGCCTTTTCCTGTAGGTATTTGTTTCACAACCTTAAGAGAAGTCAAGTCTGCTATAGCCACGCCACCTTTTTCATAATTTTCTCCCCATTCGCTGATATATGCCTTATTGCCCTGAGCTACCATGAAACGCGGACCTGTCAGTCCGGTGATTTCACCGACCACTTTCATGTCCTTATCTGCTACTACAATCTTATTGGCATTGTTGACCACGATATAATATCGGTTGTTGTGCCAGATCATCGACTGAGCTATGTTTCCGGNCGCCACATTTCCATTTTCCTTTTCGAAGACCTTTTGGGTCAGATTGCCATCATCTCCAATGAATGTGAGCGTGCNCGTTCCGGTCCCAAAGGGTCCCTCATTGACTACAAAAACACCATTGTCGTATATACCCGGATCCCCCGGATCATCCTTAGTACAGGCAGTAATCATAATTGAAGCGAAGAATAAAAAAATAGTTTTTCATCAGAATAAAATTTTGGGCCTTTATAGCCGGTTAATAAATCAATTTTATCTCTGAAGAATAGAAGTAAAATACAAAGCGAGAAGCATAAGCCCTGACCATGTACCAATCCTTTTCTCCGAAAGATCGAACACATCGCAACAGGCAGGTCTTCTGGCTTCATCATGCGGTCAGGCGCCTTCCCATTTATCCATAAACAGTGGCATGTAAGGCCTTTCCATTATTCCGTAAACACGGAAAAGATGTTACAGCAGCGGGAACTGCCCGGGATTCTCACCCGGTTCCCATTTAATTCCAAAGCATATTATACTCAGGAAACCAAATTGCGCGACAAAGATAATATGAATATATGTATTTGGATTAACCATAAATTAAAATTGTCAAATAACTTCAGTAATTTTTCGGCTGAATGAATCATCGGCTTCTCTTTCCTCTGTTTTGTACAAAAGCCTCACTTACCCAGCTAAATATACATTTTTATTTATATATATGAATATTTTAACATTTAATATGTTGATTAATAACGTATGATAGATTAATTTTGTCGTTAATATATAAGTGATGAAATTCTTTAATATCATATTGTTATTTGCAGCTGTTTCCTTGGTTTCCTGTAGTTCTCCAAGGAAGAGCATTTCAACCGGCAGGTCTCCCGCTAAAAGTCATCACAAGGATTTATCGGGTGCAGAGCGGGAAAAGGCATCGGCCAGAACTCCGGAAGGTTATCTCAGAGCAGAAGGCCTTGCTGCTGATAAAAGGCTCATTCGTCTGGTAGATGATTGGTTGGGTGTGCCACACAGAATAGGAGGGAAGGATAAGAGTGGAATTGATTGTTCGGGCTTCGTAACAGTTGCCATGAACAAAGTATATAGTAAAGACTTTTCCGGGCCTTCAGCGGTGATGGCTACCAGGGTGAAGGCGATCAGGAAGAATGAATTGAAAGAGGGAGATCTTGTCTTNTTTAAGATTAATGGCCCTAAAGTTTCCCACGTCGGTCTCTATCTTTCTGATGGTTATTTCGTACATGCAACTGTCAAAAAAGGCGTTATGATTTCTTCATTGAGTGAGCCTTATTATGAAAAATTTTATTCAGGTTCAGGAAGGGTGCTGTGATTAAGGCGGTTTTGTTCTTAATCTTTTCAGTTTTCGTTATTTAGACAGTCAGATGTTGATAGGTAAATTTTAATATGTTAATTTTTGAAAACAAGATATTTAGATATTTATTGTTTTTATTTACAATCCCCTGATTTGAATGTTTTATTCTATTAATTCTTTCTATCAACACATCGACGCTTTCATATATGTGACAAAAATATTTTAAGCTGTACTGATGATTGTACCGTTGTTTTAACTGTCCGGCAATTGGCCAAAGTTGATTCCTTTTAGTGAATTCAGGTTTGCTAATCGATGTCAATTGTCAACCCAACGACTGTTCTTCCATTTGATTTCTTTCAAGCTGTAAAATAACTTATTGTAAGCCAGGTGTTTGCACCTTCATGCCGAGAAGTATTTCAATTCTCAAATCTCTTACCCAATGTATCCGACCCCGGACTCTTCAACTTTTTTTATCCCATAAAAACACCCCTCTCTCAATGCAAAGGGCGTAGCGATTATTTCCGGGACCTTAATTAATTGCAATACGTAACGTATCAATAGGAATCCTGTCATCACGATTTCAGGCCTTTCTTCCGTTCTCATTGTGGATACATTCCTCCGTTCCGTGACTTGTTTTTGCAGTTTTTCAAAGTTTTCATAGAATATTGGAGTGTCCAATCGGGTAAATTTATCTCCGGCAGGAATAGCCGACATTTGGAGTAATTCATCAAATGCACCGGAAGCTCCGATAAGTCGCTCCGGTTTGAATTGTCTGATGGCTTTCTTTAGTCCTGCGAGTTCGAGATCCAATAACCTTTCTAGGGCGGCAACCTCTTCAGACATGGTAGGGACATTACGCCCAAAGTGCAGATAAAGATATTGAACGCCTATAGGCACACTCGTCCACCACAGCATCTTACCCGCTTTAGTAAGAATGAATTCCACACTTCCGCCCCCGATGTCCATGATCAGGCAAGTTTCGTCAGATATCTGCAAAGCTTCCATGGTGCCGACAAATATATACCTTGCTTCTGCCTCACCATCGATGATTGAAACTTCCCAATGATAATATGACCGGATCTTACTTATTACATCATCACTATTTGAAGCGCTCCGCAAAGCAGAAGTGCCGATGACCCGCACTCTCTCAGCTTTGTAGTTGCTTATTTNTTCTTGAAATACATCCAATGCATCCATTGCTCTTTGAAGGGATGCGTCTCCAATGGGCGTTATGCCTTCCTTTGCCAGCTGGACGATCCGACTTTCCCGGTACATGATCTCTTNTTTGCCATCCTCCGATCTGCCGATTAGTAAATTGAAGGAATTTGTACCAAGGTCTATGACTGCCTCTATAGCCATATCAGAACATATACTGGGCAGCCAGACTGATTTGATAATTTTTCATCCAGCGGGAAAATCGATCGTCAACAATACTGTTTTCCCAAACCTTAGTGATTGCCCTGTTGTACCTGAATGTGAATCCCAGGTGCTTATTGACGTTGTAAGTCGCTCCCAGGATAAAGGAAAATTCGTTTTTGTTGAGGTTGCCTGTCATAAGAACNNCGTATTTTGGATTGGTCAGTTTACTGTCAATCATCTTGGCATAGGACAACCCGCCATAGAAAACCATGTGGTAGAAACCTTTAGTGTTGCGCCAGTCCTTATAACCAATCAAAAGAGGAATCTCGAGATACTTGAATTCAAGGGTCCAATAGGGAAGATAGTTGAATCGCCGTCCACGTGCGCTGCCTTTGATGTTGTAGAGAAACTCCACTTCAATATTGAGTCGGGTCTTGAAGTGGTAACCTGCCTTCACGCCTACAAGATAGGAGGCCTTGTTATATCCAAATGCTTCGTCACCTGTCACTTGTGAGAGACTTCCTCCGGCGATGATTCNCCCGGTAAAGTTACTCTGGCCTATACCCGTATATATAATTCCGGTGATCAACAGGCATAAAATCAAAAGACGCATATCCTTTCTTTAATACTGCAAATGTAAATAAATAACGTACAAGTCTACAATTTGTGATTGATGTGGTATGGAATATCGTCACTCCCCTCTAAAGCCAATTTCATTTTTTCCCGATTAACATTATCTTAGCGGTTAATTACTCTTCATATCTATGTCAAATAAGGAGAAGGCCAATATCAAGACACTCGTCGGTGAGATTCATTCTTTGGGTTATAGAGTGATTTTTGAAAAAGGAAATTTTCAATCCGGGCATTGCATCGTTTTGGATAGGAAAGTCATTGTAATCAATAAATTTCTATCCGATAAGGTTAAGGTCCTCACATTGAAAGATCTGTTATATCAAATCAGGAAAGAAGAAAGTGGNCGCGGCAAATTTTCCGTCCCCAATTGACGATGAAAAGGAAAGAAGGCATTGTTACATTAACCGGTACGGGGACATCTCAGGGGTTCCTGTCATTTCCTGTACATGCGCGGTATGCAGGTCGGATGACCCTCGGGATCGGCGTTTCAGGACCTCGGCTCATGTTAGCTTTGAAACCGGCGCCTTCATGGTTGACATAGGTCCGGATTTTCGTCTGCAATGTCTGGGAAATAATATTGACCGACTGGATGGGATTTTTGTCACGCATGAACACATCGATCATGTCAACGGTTTGGATGATATCCGACCCTTCAATTATATTCAGAAGAAGGTCATGCCCATCTATGGTGAAGAACGTGTCCTGAATGAGATCAGAAAGCGCAACAGTTACATCTTCGAACCTTCAACCTATGCAGGTCTGCCAATGCTTGAATTGAGAAATATTGAAGCATTTAGTCCGGTTGATTTTCAGGGTATGTTGGTTATGCCCATGCGTATCATGCACGACCGTCTGCCAATCCTGGGATATCAATTTGGCAATTTTGCCTATGTGACTGATGCCAAAACCTTTGTTCCTGAAACAGTCTCCATTTTGAGAGAGATGGATACAGTAGTGATCAACGCATTGCATCATCGTAAGCATCATTCACATCTGAATCTTGAGGAAGCCTTGGATTTTATTTCCGAAAACCGGCTCAANAAAGTTTACCTCACTCATATTAGCCATCAAATGGGTCAGTACAAGGAAATAAATCAAAAACTTCCGGGCGGGGTCGAATTAGCCTATGATGGATTGAAAATCAATTTCAGGTATTAATCAATAGGGAAAGTATAAATTGGATGATTATTCAAGATTCTTTTTCAAACCTTCCAGCCCTTGTTTGATGGATTTTAATTTGTTGGAAAGTGACTTGATGGTCATTTGCCTTTNTCGGATTTCGTTTATTTCGTTTTTGGCTCCCTCCAGTGTAAAGCCTCTTTCCTTCACAAGATGGTAGATAAGCTGGATTTGCTCGATATTCTGTTTGGTAAATCGCCTGTCACCCTTGCTGTTTTTATGGGGTTTGAGGAAGGTGAATTCTGTCTCCCAATAACGAATGAGAGAAGCAGATACGCCAAATGACTCAGCTATCTCACTGATTGAAAAATATAATTTTTCGCTTTGCAATAGACTGTTTTCGGTCATAGTTGTAAGTCAACTTTTAATAATAATGGTGGGATGGCTTATTATCAATAAGTTACATTACAAAGATACAATTATTGGTTTAATATATTGAATTTTTATGTATAATTTTTTTAAATGTTTATGATGATTGTTGTTGCAGTCGTTTCGACGAAAGTTATCGTTCAGGTCAGAAATTACTCTTGGAACATTTGAATGAAAAGCCGGGTTGAATATTTCTTTATAATTAGATCTCAAAGTAAAAAGGAGACCATTGGTCGGACTATTTACTGAATTTTGTCGATTTTTTTGACCGCCAGGAAACTATCGGCATTTAATTAAAATTAACATATTTCGATAATTTCATGGAATGTTTCGAAAAATATCGTGTTTTTGATACTTATTAGGGTAAAAAGTAGTCTTTTCTTTGAATCGTCACATCGAATTTTTTGTACTATGGCTTTTTTTCTTACCTTAGCAATCCGTATAGGACGATATAAATACAGTTCCATTGATTTTTCTTGCATAGTTTTGAGTCAAAATGAGTGATTTTTAAAGAAAATGAAGTCTATTTTTGTTGAAGCAGTTGACGATGGCAGCCAACCGGTAAATGCTGAGACAAATTCAGAAGTGAAAGCTGAAACCAACAACACTGACACTTCAAAAGCGTATTCGGAAAACTTGACAAATCATACAAGCAGCAACACCGAAGGGCAACAATCTGATCAATTTTACAAAGTTCTTTTTGGTGCTTTGGAAGCTAATAACCAACCGGGATTTGATTATCTTGAGTTCAAAAAGGCTTTGATGGGCCTGGATAATTTAGGTATGGATGAGAAAACCAAATATCTAAGTGCCTTTGCCGGTGCAAAAGCCAGTGGCGCGACTGCACAAGGCTTGATGGATAGTGCAGTAAAGTATCTGGATGTTTTGCTTGATGAATCAAACAAATTTAAAAACGCGGTAGAAATCCAGAAGTCAAAGCAAATATCAAACCGGGAAAATGAGTTGGGGCAACTGAATAACTTGATTTCCGGGAAAACCGAACAAATCAACAAATTGCAGGCTGAAATCGAAGAACATAAAAACATGTTGAAGTCACTTGAGTCCGAGATTTCTAATGCCAGGGANAAAATCGAAATAACAATTGCAGATTTTAATGTGACATATGATGGTCTTGTCATGAAGATCAAGAATGATGTCGATAGGATAAAAACGTATATAAATAATTAATTTCAATTTTATGGATCAACAATCATTTACGCCTAAATCATTCTGGCAAAGGCCTGAAGGCAAGACCGGAGTTGTTTTCGGTATAGGTATTCTGGCAGGTTTGGGGTATCTTTTGTATAAAACACTACCTTTTCTTATTTCGCTGACATCCAATTTATTGTATCTGTCATTCCTGCTCATTGCTTTGGGAGCCATTCTTTATATGGTTCTCGATCCTAAAATGAGAAATTTGGTTTGGTATATGTACAAAAGTATCATGCGTTGGATTACAGGTATCTTTGTTCAGATTGACCCAATCGGCATCCTAAAATCATATGTGGATACGCTGAAGAATAACCTTTCGAAGATGGATCAACAGATATCCAAGCTTAGAGGTCAGATGCACAAGCTTAAAGAAGTCATCATGAACAATAAGAAGCAGATCACGGCTAACCTTAATCTGGCAAGTGAAGCAAAAGAACGGAATAAGGAGTCCATGATGATTCTAAAATCCCGGCAAGCCGGTAGGTTGACAGATTCTAATATGAANATTGGAGGATCTTTACAAAAGATGGAAATCCTCTACCGTGTTCTTACCAAGATGTACGAAAACAGTGAGATTATGATGGAGGACATCAAAGATCAGGTCTCAGTCAAAGAACAGGAAAGAAACGCAATCCGTGCCAGCCATAGTGCCATGAAATCCGCTATGTCCATCATATCAGGAGATAAGGATCAGAGAGCCATGTTTGATCAGGCCCTGGAGGCTATAGCCGATGATGTGAGTGCCAAAATGGGTGAAATGGAACGATTTATGGAGATGTCTTCCAACTTCATGGACAGTGTAGATCTGCAAAATGGTGTCTTTGAGGAAGAAGGACTCAAAATGCTGGAAATGTGGGANAAAGAGGGCGCATCATTGCTGTTGGGAACCGAAAAAACCAAGATCATTAATAAGGCCAATGACGATGATGATGTGCTGGATCTGAACGCTCCCATCCCACATCCGGTAAAAGAAGAAGCACGATTGAATCAATATGATTCCTTCTTTGAATAAAGAGCTTAGATTTTTATAATTTTAAAAAACAACAAAATGTCAACACGATTAACTCCCTTCTCCCGACTCTTAATTGTAGTGGCCATACTTTCAGGTGTGGTATTCGGTGGAAAATACCTGATTGATAAAGGCGTTTTCGGTGGTAGTAGTTCCACGGATAATTCCAACACAGACTCGTCAATAAAACAAGGCAAAACCCTGCCAATTGACGATGATGTCCTGAATGTTCAGGTATTTACCTTTGGCAATGCTGCACCAGGCTTGTATTTCAACAACGGTACAGAGCCAAACGAGAACTCCAGATTTTATAAGGATTTTGGCCTGAAGGTCAAGTTTCATGTCATTGATGATTTTGATGCTTCCCGCCAGGCATTCAAGGGTGACAAGGTACAATTATTCAATAATGAGACCAGCGCTATGGCAACTGAGATGGAAGGTTTGGCACCATTTGATCCTCAGGTGGTGATGCAACTGGACTGGTCGAGAGGTGCTGACGCTGTTGTCGCCCGCAGAGGTATCAACAGTATCAATGACCTTAAAGGGAAAAAGGTGGCGGTTACTCCATCTACACCTTCTCAGACTCTGTTATTGTTTATGCTGGAAGCTGCCAACTTAAAGCCTGCTGATGTAAAAATGGTTGAAGTACCTACCCCTGCTGATGCTGAGACGGCCTTCAAATCCGGCAAAGTGGATGCTGCTGTGGTATGGGATTCACAGGCTTCCCTAAGGGAGGTTCCCGGTTCCAAAGAACTGCTTTCCACAACAACTGCATCCAATATCATTGCCGATGTCTTTATGGCAAAGAAATCCTGGGTCGATGCTAACAGAGACAAGCTTCGCAAGTTTTATGACGGCTGGATGACTGCCGTAGCTGAAATCAACGGTAATCCTGCAGCAAAGGAAAAGGCAGCAGCCATCATGGCTTCCAACATGCAATTGAGCAAGGAGGATGCCTTGGGTATGATCAGTGCGCTGAGACTAACCAACCATGGAGACAATATCAATTATTTTGGCCTCAACAATGAGTATAAGGGCATCACAGGCGAAGCACTCTATTCCAAAATGGGTGATAAATATCATTCACTGAATCTCGCCCCTGCAAACCGACCTAATTGGAGAGCATTGTCAAACAGCTACGCTGTGTCTAACTCTACTCTTCAGCCAACCGGTGACAATGCCGGAGAAGGAAATGCCAGATTTTCTCCCGCAACAGCTTCCGCCAAAACCGCTCCTGCAGTGGCTACCAAAACTGTAAGCATCACCTTTCCTACGGCCAGTTATACCCTTGACGAAAATGCCAAATCTTTGATTGACCTGCAATTTGCAGATGTGGCAAAAGGTTTCGGTAACTCAAGAGTCAGGATAGAAGGAAATACGGACAATGTCGGTGATAAACTGAAAAATGTAGAATTGAGCCGTAAACGTGCAGAGGCTGTTGCCAGCTATCTTGAAAATACCTATAATATGGATAAAAACCGCTTTGTCATCATAGGTAACGGGATGGACAAGCCTGTTGTAGGTTGTGAGAGTAATGCCTCTCCTGAATGCCGTGCAAAGAACAGACGCACTGAGTTTCAACTAATCGGAGAGTAAAAGATCTATAGTCAAAAGGCAGGAGTTGATCCTCCTGCCTTTTTCTTGCATTCAATCCCTTATTGTGGTCAATAAAATACACTTTTGATGAATCTTTTTGAATTGCGAGGCGCTCTNCCNCCCAAAGTAAAGTTGATCCTGGAAATCGCCGGTATTCTACTGTTGCTGTTTGTGTGGTTNTTGCTGACTTTGGGTACGGAACCAATTGTACCTGCCGGTATCCTCCCTTCTCCTTCAAAGGTATTAAACGCGATAGGCCTGGTGTTTATCGAGAATGAATTGGTCGTCAACTTATGCAGGTCATTGGGATTAAATATTTGCGGATATCTGGAAGCAATCATCATATCTGTAGTCTTTGGATTTCTGGTAGGCCTTATTCCTCTGTTCAACGGACTTTTTGCCAAACCTATTGATGCTTTTCGTTTCGTCCCTTTGACAGGTGTTATAGGACTTTTTATTGTTTGGTTCGGGTTAGGCGTACCCATGAAAGTACATTTCCTGGCATTTGGTATCCTGATATACATGCTGCCTGTCATCGTAACCAGAATCAATGACGTCGAAGATGTTTATTTGAAAACAGCCTATACACTCGGGGCAACCAAATGGCAAATTGTACGTACAGTCTATATTCCACACGTAATGTCGAAATTTTCAGATGATATCAGAGTGTTGACAGCCATTTCCTGGACATATATCATCATCATTGAAAGTATTGGCAACGAGGGTGGGCTTGGCGCCTTGATGTGGCGTACCGGAATCAGACAAGGCAATATAGCCAAATTGTTTGCCATGCTCTTCATTATTATCATCATAGGTTTTGTTCAGGACAAATTATTTGCTATGTTGGACCGACGACTTTTCCCTTTCAAATATCTGAAAGAGTCAGTTAAGGCCTCGGGAAAGCTCACGGAAGATAACAAACTGCGATTAATACTGTCGATCATCAAGCCTTATTTTGTGCTTTTGGTGGCAGGAATTATTATTATCTTACTGGCTAATGAATTCATCGGCTTTCTGGGTAGAAAAGGTATATTGTCATATGCATTCGGTGAGACTTACCCGATAATTGCCGTATTGATGTCTGTTATTTCCCTTTGGATTGTCTTTGATTTTGTAAATTTTAGGAAGGTTCCCAAAAAGAGCCTGGAAAAAGCTTGATATGACTGTTGACTTACTTAAAGAGATGGAGAAGGATCTTTTGGTTAAAATTGAAAAGATTCTGAATCATCCTGTGATTACGAAGATCCATAATGGCGAATTGACTAAAGAGCAGCTTCGGTTGTTTGCCATTCAATACAGTATATATTGCGGATACTTCCCAAGATTCCTGTGTGCTTGTGCTGCAAATATACCTGATGATAATACTCGGATGGCTATCATTGAAAATCTATGGGAAGAACATGGCTCAGGTAATCTTGCCGGATCACATCGTGTTTTGTTCGAGAAATTCGCCGCCGCTGTCGGAGCGTCTTCTGAGGATCTGCGGAATGCCAAACCTATTCCATCCACATTGATCAATGTGGAATATCTGCTGAATATGTGTCAGGACGACAGCTTTATCAAAAGCTTGGGCGCTTTGGTGGGGACTGAATTNTTTACATCAAGGGAATATGAACTCATCTATCGGGGACTTCAGAAAGTGGAGGGACTAACTGAATCCGATTTGGAATTCTGGTCAATTCATATTTCTCTTGACGATCATCATTATTCTGATATGTTGAATGCCGTGAAAACCTGGTTGGATAGTGAAGAGACGATCGATCTGTTCCGTGAGGGAGCCGAACGGGCAATTGACCTTGAACTGTTGTTCTGGAATGGTTTAGAAGAACATCTCTTTGGGATCAGCTGACAGATTCCGGATTTTGATTATATTTTGATTAATTATATGCACTGAATGGCAACTTATATTTATCCTACTTTTGATGAACCTAAGAAGATAATCGACCTCCGTGGTGTCGCCCAATCCTACAATAATGGAGCGACTTATATCATTAAAGATTTGAATTTTGCGGTTACAGAAGTTTCTGACAATGGTAGATTTGTTGGACTGTTGGGGGCGTCAGGAAGTGGCAAGTCTACATTGTTAAGATACATTGCAGGCCTGCAGACTCCCACCATGGGCAAGGTACTTATCAATGGTAAGGAACCCGGTGCCGATAACCGCGTCAGTGTGGTGTTCCAGGAATATAGTTCGATGCCCTGGTATACTGTTTTGGAGAATGTGGCCCTGGCACTGCAATATAAAGGTATGTCCAAAAAGGAACGCGAGGAAAAGGCCATGGAGATGATCCAGCTCGTAGGTCTAGACGGCCACCAGCACAAATATGCCCAGATACCTGGTCTTTCCGGAGGTCAGCTCCAGCGCGTTGCCATCGCCAGAAGCCTTCTCTCCAATAGCAAAATCCTGTTGATGGACGAACCATTCGGCNNTCTTGATATCAATACCAGACTTCAGATGCAGGACCTGCTCATCAAATTACAGGAGCAGTTTAAAATGTATATCATTTTTGTCACCCATGATATTTCAGAGGCAGTCTACCTTTCAGATAACATTTATATGATGAAAAAGGCACCATCACTCATCGCTGAAGAAGTGGATATCGACCTGCCTGCTAAAAGGGACCGGGAATTGAAGCGCGATAGGCATTTTATCGATTTGGTCTATCAAGTGGAAGACATTATGGTCAATTTGTCCAAATAAATTCATACTTACTTAGATACACATTTCCCCTATGTAGCCTCAGTCTTACCTGACTTAGTGTAAACTTATTTTATCACTTTTTCGGTGACATATTAGAAAAATGTTAACATGTGTAATTGGAAAATTACAAATTACATATTAAATAATTTTTAATGTGTAATTTGTATTTTAACTTTGCCTGATATATTCAACCCTTTTTAAAAAGAATAGAACCATTATGGCAAGAATTTTACTCATCGATGATGAAAGTAGTATCCGCCGGACATTAAAGGAAATCCTGTCGTTTGAGAAATATGAAGTTGTAGAGGCAGTTGACGGTCTGGAAGGTATTGAAAAGGTCAAACAACAGAAGTTCGATGCTATCCTTTTGGATATTAAAATGCCAAGGATGGATGGTATTGAGGCATTTGAGAAGATCAATGCAATAGCTCCCGAGACTCCCGTCATCATGATTTCCGGACATGCCAATATTGATACGGCAGTCGATGCTGTGAAGAAAGGCGCATTCGACTTTGTATCAAAGCCACCCGACCTCAACAGATTGTTGATTACGATTCGAAATGCAATCGACAAAAATAATCTTGTGGTGACTACAAAGACGCTACAAAGTAAAATAGCAAGATGTAAGGTACCTGAAATGATCGGTAACTCACCGGCCATCAGAAAAATTCATGAGACCATAGATCGTGTGGCGCCTACAGAAGCAAGGGTACTTATAACCGGAAACAATGGAACCGGAAAAGAGCTTGTTGCGCGCTGGATTCATGCCAAGAGCAACAGAAATTCGGCTCCTTTTGTCGAAGTTAATTGTGCTGCAATTCCTTCGGAGCTGATTGAGAGTGAGCTGTTTGGGCATGAAAAGGGCGCCTTTACATCTGCTGTGAAGCAAAGGATTGGTAAATTTGAGCAAGCCGACGGTGCCACGCTTTTCCTGGATGAAATCGGAGATATGAGCCTTGAAGCACAGGCCAAGGTCTTAAGAGCTCTTCAGGAAAAACGCATCACAAGAGTAGGAGGGGAGAAGGATATTTGTGTCGATGTGCGGGTAATTGCAGCAACCAACAAGGATTTATTGAAGGAAATTGAAGCAAAGAGATTTCGCGAGGACCTTTATCATCGGCTTGCAGTAATAATCGTACACGTACCATCCCTTTCAGATCGGATAGAAGATATAAAGTTGCTTAGTGGNCGCTTTATCAACAATATTTGCGCTGATTATGGTATTCCGCCCAAAGCAATTACCAACGACGCTTTCAAAGTACTTGAAAAATACAATTGGACAGGCAACATAAGGGAATTGCACAACGTGATAGAGCGACTAATTATCCTGAGTGGCGATAAAATAACCGCCGATGATGTGATTAATTTCGTTCAAAATGACCCGCATCGTAAATCAAGGAAGGTAACCGACATCTTTGAGCAGTTCTCTACTATTGACGAAGTACAGAAATTTATTGAAGTGGCCTTTACGGATTATAAATCAGGTAAAGGGGTTAAGAAGTAATCTGATAAATCAGGACACCAGATTTTTATCCTTGTTGACAACTGTACCTTTATCCGGATGTCGACCTCATACTACCTTCTCCGGCTAAAGGCCGGGAAAGTATCGCATTTACAATGGATTGGATAGGACAGGATAATGTAAGAGTTTTCAAAGAAGATGGGCTTTCGTCGTAAACTATTGTTTTTAGCCTTTTGTTAGATCTCTATAAAATTTTCGACATTGTCTTCAATGTTATATACTTTTGTGGCGAAATGATTTCTGTGTTTGTGTATAAGCTATAAGCGTCTGACGATTCGGATATGACTTAGATTTGAATATCGAACCCGTAATTTTGTGTCATTTGAATTTTAATAATATTGTATTGAAAACCCAACCTACATCTTTATTACTGCTTAGTTTGGCCTTTATTGCCATATTTTCGGCTTGTGAGAAGGAATTGGATACCGGAGCGAGTGAAAAATATAAAGAGCAATTGAAGGAATCCTATCGATATTATCCATTGGAATTGAATAAGAGCTGGATATACAGCATTGACTCGATCTATTATTCGGATAATCTTGGGATTATTGAAGTCGATACAGTCCGGGGTATATATCGTGAAACTTTAGTAGACACGTTCAGAAATGAAAACGACCAGTTGGTATATCGGTGTCTCAAGGAAAAGAAAAATGTCAATCAGACCTGGTCTGTCTTGCGTGTCTATAGCCTTACCGTCTTAACCAATCAACTGCTCAGGACCGAAGACAATGTAACCCTTGTTGATCTTATTTTCCCGATCCGATCAGGAAGCAGATGGGACACCCGGGTATTTATTGACTCCGATGCCAACTATCTGATTCGTGGCAAAGCTATCAATTTATTCAAGGATTGGCCTGATACCTATGTCGCCAACGAATATAACGGAGAATATAATGGCACTGCCACACCGATGATTGATATTATTGACGTGGAAGCGGATAATAATATTATCTTGTACAAATCATCACATCGTACCTATGCCAGGGGTGTGGGCATGATCAGAAAGGAACAGGCATTNTTTACAACACAGCGGACTGAAGATCCTGATTTGCCATGGGAACAAAAAGCCGAGATCGGTTTTAAAGCAATCCAGACACTATTGGAATATAAGTAATGTCCCGTCAACATCTTAAAGAATATACGGAAGTAGGAAAGGTAAGAAAGAGTTATGGCCTTGAAGGAGTCTTGCGCGCTGTACTCTATCCTGCAACGGTCAAAGCTGCTGTGGAAGCTGAGTACTTCTTTGTGGAAGAGTACGGGCAGAAACTGCCACTCTTCATTCAATGGATGGAAGGAGAAGGTGATGATTTTCATATCAAATTTGAAGATATCGATGATCCTCAGACAGCCGGTCAATTGGCGACAGCTCCATTATTCATGGATAAGCGAATTGTAGAGGAATTACTGCCGCCGAATGAAGACACACTTCCTTTTGATCAAAAGGATCTGATAGGCTATCGTATCAAGGATCTGACATCGGGATATCTTATTGTCATCCAAGACATATCTCAATATCCGGAGCAGTTAATGGCCCACATTGTAATCAACAATCGCGAAGAAATGGTGCCTTTGGTCGACGATTTGATTGAAGGAATTGATCATCAACAAAGACTGATCACCGCACGGTTTCCTGAAGGTATGTTTGGCCTTTGATTTGGTCAGTGTGAAATAAAAAAGCCGGGATCCTATCACGGCTTTTTATTATTCAGAAATTGTTGAGATTATCCTGGGGAGGCATTTTTCTACTTAATACCCTGTCCAATGTTGCAATCGTCAGGCATATTGAGGCACAAGGGCCGGACTGTATGCTTCATTTTCCTGGATTGCCCCAAAACTGAATCCTTTTTCGGAAAAATACTCCAGTACACGGGGCAATGCATACTCCATTCGCTCCTTTGCCTTCAAACTATCGTGAAAGACAATAATGGAACCATCAACAGCATTGTTGACAACATTTTTATAAACCTGCTCTTTCGAGATATTTTGGTCAAAATCACCACTCAACACATCCCACATCACGATTTGATAATGCTTATGCAGAAATTGTGCCTGTTTAGGCTTTATCTTTCCGTATGGAGGCCTGAACAGGACCGAATGACTCAATTGTGCTGCCTTTTNTACGTTCAGCAGATATTCCAGATTGTCAGTTTCCCAACCATTCAGGTGGTTGTATGTGTGACTGCCTACACCGTGTCCGCGCTCAATAACATCATTGAACACCTCTGGATGTTTGTGGATATTTTCTCCAACACAGAAGAAAGTAGCCTTGGCATCAAACTCATCCAGCCTGTCCAGCACCCAAGGGGTCACTTCCGGTATCGGTCCATCATCAAATGTTAAAAATATTTTTTTCTCCTGGCCGTATTCCCCATAATGCCAAAGGGATAAATCTTTTGACAAATGAAGGAGTTTTTACTAAATACATAAAAAAAGTTCTAAAAGTGGATTAAATTGTTGATAATATTATTAACGATAATTGCAACGATTACGTTTGTGAGTGTTCAGAAAAAATCACAGATTATCAGTAATTAATATATAGCAAATTCTATGCCGATTTTAATTATTTGTTAAATAATTTGAGCGGCAATTTAGCGTATATTATTGAAATACAATATAGTATGCTATACAAATATTTTTAATAAAATTTGCTCATTTTTTGATCTCAGTTATGGCGAGTTTGTATAATCCTGATATTCAATAGTTTGTGTTGTTGTGTGAAAGATTGTTATTTCCTGAGGAAGGATGCTGTTTAAGGATAAAAATGTATTTTTGTAATTAGGCAGGATTCAGAGGATTTTGCTTAATTGAAATGGTGATTTTTATCATTAGCCTAATTCAATCACAATGAAGGATTTTCTGGACCTGCTGGGCCGTATTTTCATAGCGACTATTTTTATTTATGAAGCTTATGACTCCATATATTATTTTCATATGACAAAAGCAACCATGTCAATGTATGGTCTGACATGGAGACAAGATCTCTTGCTCGTAGGTGCCATTATATTGCTTGTGTTGGGTGGTTTGATGGTGTTGATAGGTTACAGATCATCTTTTGGTGCAATCCTTTTGATTTTGTATTATCTGCCGGTTACTTTGATTGTCCATTCNTTTTGGAATGATCCGGTGAAGGTTCAGCGTATTCAGGCTATTATGTTTATGAAGAATATTGCTATCATGGGCGGCTTGTTGATGATAATAGTCAATGGTTCAGGTCGTTATAGTATCAAAAGATTATTAGCTACTTTGAAGGTTTGATTTTTTAATATCTCAGGAATGAAAACAGATTTTAAAAAGATTTTCTTATATCTTATGGGTGTTGCTTTGATTTCGATTGCATCCATAACACTTCATGATGCCTTTGAACAGGAGCCACTACCCCAGGCTATTAAATCTCCATCCATCAATCGACCTTTTGATTTTGCCGGAGAACTTGTTCCTGTTGCCAATCAGGATGTAAGGGATCGACTTGATAAGGAGCTGGTAATGAATACTTACCTCCATGGCTCCACCTTGCTCAACCTCAAGATGGCAGGAAGGTATTTTCCATTGATAGAAAGAATATTGATGGAGGAGAATATTCCGGATGATTTCAAATATCTTGTTCCTGTCGAAAGTAATTTCAGTAATGCCACTTCNCCTGCAGGTGCAAAAGGTTTTTGGCAATTGATGCCCTCCACGGCAAAAGAGCTGGGCTTAATCGTCAATGATAAGATAGATGAACGATACAACGTAGAGCTTGCGACCCGGGCTGCTTGCAAGTTTATCAAAACCCTGTACAACAGATTTGGCAACTGGACACTGGTTGCTGCTGCATATAATGGCGGAGGTGGTAGGATTGATAGAGAGTTGAAGGCACAGAAAGTCAATAATTTCTATGATCTGTATCTCAATCCGGAGACCTCTAAATACATCTTCCGTATTCTGGCTATTAAAGAGGTGATGAGTAGTCCTTCCAATTTCGGTTATGACATTGACCAGGTAGAACTTTATAAACCATTGACTACAACAAGGCAGATAGAAGTAACCGGGGCAATCCCCGACCTGACAGCATTTGCCATCGAAAATGGTTCGACTTACCGGATGCTCAGGTATTTAAATCCATGGATTATTGATCGGGATCTTCCGGCAACAGGGAAGAAGTTGATCATTCTTCTTCCATAAGTCTCTTGCTTATCAGGATAAATTTATCCCGGAAATGAACCGATCACGCTTTTAAGAATACACTACATTCAATCATTGAAGTAATTTTGGGCTGCAATGACGGGAAGATACAAAGCATTTGGATCCAATCTTTATGCCTTTACGTCCTTCAATATTCGCACTGAAGCATCTACTTCAGAGTGAAAGTACTTTTCCCTGCCATATACCCTTTATTATATACATGAATCTCATAGGAACCCTTTATAAACTGAAAATTGGGTTGCCAGTTGGCGCATGCTACAGCATCTGCGTTTTCGTAGTTACATTCCTTGAGTAGCGAATACGGGATTTCGGCGCCATCTTCGGATGCCTTGATTACCCCTGAGCCTGCATTTAAAACACTGACTGTTTCGCCTGTTGGATTGATTATCCTAATGAAGAATTTTTCACGCCCTGCCTCCACGAGTTCATTTTGGTTGGTTTTAAAACAAATTTTCAATCCATCGATATTTTNTGCAAACCTTTTTGAAACTTCCTTCCCTTTGGAAGACAATTTGTAACCTTCGACGAGAATATCAGAAATTTTAATAACGGATGCCTTATCCACTTTTTTATTCAGTCTTGCCCTTTCGGTTTCAATATTGGCTTTTTCCGTTTCGAGGAGGCATTGCGGGCCGAAATNTTCATCATTTGTCATTCTCTCTTTGTTGATTTCACCAGTGAGAATTTCCTTTTCGGTATTAAGCTGTTGATTGGCCCTGGATAAGGTTTCATTTTCACTTCTGAGGGCTTCAATTTGTTTTTTGTATTCTTCGGATTCGGCCTTCATGGAAGCAATTTTTCCTTTAATTGCCTGATAGTCTTTGCTGGTTTGCATCAGGGAGACAATTTGGTCCCGCTGTTTTTTCAACTCTGTCTTGAGGCTATCTATCCTGCCGTTTAACTCTTCATTGTCGCCCTTCATTTGCTCAAGGTTGGCCAGAGCTTCATAATAGGTTTTCTCCAGGTCTGCTCTGCTTTTCTCCTTTTCAACAATCATTGCTTCCTGATTGGCAATGGTATTGGCGCTTTGGCTTTTGTCATACAGCAGGTAGCCACTCAAAGCCAATAATAGCAATATAATTGTAATACTTATAGCTTTGTAAGTATTGTTAAAACCTCTTTCTTCCATTTTGATAGATTTAAATTAATATGAAAATCTTTTTTGATATAAATAAGTTTCAAAATGCAAATGTATTGTATTTTTAATTGATAAAATTAATAGTATACCACTATTATTTGGATGGCGGGAAGTCAGTATTTTTCTCCTTTCTTCATTAATTTAATATAATTAAGGTTGTTATGAAACATCTGTTTTGTTGTTTATCGATATCGAGACAGTTTCCACAGTAGGAGAGTATCTTGAATTGAACCCTGCCATGCAGGCATTTTGGCGGAANAAGGCATCCGGGTGGATCAGACAATCCGATGAAGTCAATGATGACCTATATGGTAATTTGTTCAAGGATAAAGCAGCAATTTTTGCTGAATTCGGGAAAATAATCTGTATTTCAATCGGCTACAACACTTTTGATTCAACCACAAAACAAGCCGCTTTCAGAGTTAAATCCTTTTATGGGCGCGATGAGAAACAGTTGTTGACGGATTTTTTGAATCTGGTAGCGAAGCATTTTCACGATCCAAAGAAACATACCTTTTGTGGGCGCAATATCAAGGAATTTGATATCCCGTATATATGTAGGAGAGCAATGATTCATCAGTTACATCTTCCGCCAACCTTCCAGCTGAATGGGAAAAAGCCCTGGGAGGTCAATCATCTTGTTGATACCCTTGAAGAATGGAAGTTTGGAGATTTCAAGCACTACATTTCTCTCGCCTTAATGGCTGAGTTGTTCGGTATTCCTACACCTAAGGATGATATCGATGGTTCCATGGTGGGAAAAGTATATTGGGAGGATAAAGATCTGGAAAGGATTCGTGTGTATTGCCAAAAGGATGTCCATACGGTTGCAAGAATATATAGTAAACTCACAGGNGGAAGATATCAGATCGCTGAGGAGATTGTAGAAGTAGAGTAGGGGTTTGTTATTTGGAGGTTTTTAAAAATGCGGCGGTGTTACCTGATTATTTCGAAATGTTTTGACCTTAGGTGATCCTATGATTGTTTTGCTTTCTTATAGTCTGTAATTTTAATCAGATGTTGGGCCAGACGCAGATCGGACTCTTCATTAGATGCAATGATTACGATGTGGTCCTTGATTCTTGGCTTCAGCAGTTCTTCAAACCATTGTTTCCCGTCGTCATCCAGGTTGCTCCCCGGTTCGTCCAGCAGGATTACAGAGGATTGAGACATAATGGAAAGGATGAGTTTCAATCGCTGTTTCATTCCTGACGAGAGNNGCTCTTCAACTTTCTTTCGGAACATATTTTTGAAAGGTAGATTTTTGATAGTTTCACGGACAGTATCCATATTAATAAATGGTCTTAGACCATGGTGCATATCCAACAGTTCATCAACAGTCAGAATATCAATCAGCTCAATATAGGGTGCTGAAAATGCGATATGTCGGTAAATATCACTTGTAGGTATGTCGGTATTTCCACTTGAATAACATATCTTTCCTTTTGAAGGGGTCGAGTAACCGCTGAGGATCTTTAGCAGGGTGGATTTTCCGCTGCCATTCGGGCCACGGATAGCGTAGCATTCTCCTTNTTTAAATTGAAAATCAAAGTCCCTTAATACCCATTCGTATGAATATCTTTTTCCAATCTCCTTGCAAGTGATAACTTCAACCTTTGGAATCATAAGAGGTATTTTTGATTAAATACCCTTGATCAATCCTCTGGTACTGCTTTTGAGGAAGTTGAGAATATAAGTCTTGTCTTCTGTATTCGGAATATTGTTTTCGATTTGTTCGATGGATTTATGGAAATTGGTCCCATGAACAAACAGGATCCTGTAAATATCCTGGATATGATGTACCCGGTCCTGGGTAAATCCTCTGCGTTTCATACCGATAGAGTTGACTCCTGCATAGGAAAGCGGGTCCCTGGCTGCTTTGATAAAGGGGGNGACATCTGTTCTAACCTTGCTATATCCTCCAATCATGGTATGGCAACCTATACGTGAAAATTGGTGTACAGCTGACATGCCTCCTATTATTGCATAGTCTTCGAGTACAACATGGCCTGCAAGGGCTGTATTGTTGGACATGATGCAGTTGTTGCCAATTTTGCAATCATGGGCAACATGGCAATAGGCCTGAATCAGACAGTTTTCGCCAATGATGGTTGTTCCTGCTGCTGCTGTACCCCGGTTGACCGTGACATATTCCCTGATTGTTGTATTGTTTCCGATTTCGACAAGAGACTCCTCTCCTTGAAACTTCAGGTCTTGCGGTATTCCGGCAATGATGGCACCCGGAAATATACGGACATTATTGCCTAGCCTGGCGCCCTTCATGATTACGGCACCTGATCCGATCCAACAATTTTCGCCGATTTGTACATCGTCTTCTATGGTTACGAAGTTGTTGATCTGAGTGCCGATTCCTATTTGAGCATTGGGATGGATATCTGAAAATTTCGGTGTCATTATTTAATGGTTGTCCTGTTAACAATTTGAGCGGTGAGATCGGCTTCTGATACAATTTTGTTGCCTACATAGGCAATACCGTACATATGGCAGATTCCACGTCGTATAGGTTCCAGGAGTTCCATTTTGATAACCATTGTATCTCCGGGGACAACCTTTTGTTTGAATTTGGCGTTGGTTATTTTTAGAAAATAGGTATCCCAATTTTCCGGATCGGGCATCAGAGAAAGACAAAGAATTCCACCGGTCTGAGCCATTGCTTCGATTTGTAATACACCGGGAAATACCGGATTGCCGGGAANATGTCCTTGAAAACATGCTTCAGTAAACGATATGTTCTTTACACCGACTACATAGTTTTCGTTTATTTCGATTACTTTGTCCACCATAAGGAATGGATGCCTATGAGGCAGCATACCCATGATCTGGGTGGTGTCCATCACAGCATCTTTGTCTGGATCATAGATTGGCTTACCTTTCAACTTTTTCTGCTCGTTGGCAGCCTTCCTCAGAAGTTTGGTAAATTCCACGTTGACAGAATGTCCCGGTTTGGTAGCAACTATTTTTCCTTTGATCGGCCTTCCCAGCAAGGTTATGTCACCAATTACATCCAATAGTTTATGCCTTGCCGGTTCGTTACTGAAATGCAGCTTGAGCGTATTAAGAACGCCTTCCTTTTCTATCTTGACGCTTGGTTTGCCCAGTTNTTTCGCTAAGTCATCCAGTTCCTGCTGGTTCATCATTCTATCCACTATAACTATGGCGTTATCCAGGTCGCCTCCTTTGATCAGCCCTTGATTGAGCAACTTCTCTACTTCATGCAGAAATACGAAGGTACGACAGGCTGAAATCTCCTCCTTGAACTGGCTAATATGGTCCAGTTTGGCAAATTGTTCTCCCAAAACAGGTGAGGCAAAATCAATCATAGTAGTCACCTCGAAATCATCGCCCGGTAAGGCTATCATTTCACTTCCTGTAGTCTCATCCTTGTAGGAGATGGGTTCTGTTATGATAAAATAATCTTTTTCTTCGTTTTGTTCTACGATGCCTGTTTGTTCTATTGCATCGACAAATGGTTTTGCACTTCCATCGAGGATTGGTACTTCAGGACCATTTATTTCGATAAGCACGTTATCTATTCCAAGGCCTGTAAGTGCCGCCAATGCATGCTCAATTGTGTAGATGGTGATTTCGCCTGAGCTGATGGCTGTTCCCCGATTGGTTGATACTACTCTTAAAATATCAGCCGGAATAATAACCTGTTCGGGTGTATCGATGCGTTGAAATTTTATACCGTGGTTTTCAGCAGCCGGAATAAAGGTCATTTCAACGGTTTTGCCGGTATGGAGGCCGATTCCTTTTATGCTAACCTTATCCTTTATTGTTTTTGCAACATAAAATGTTGTTAAGCCAGAAATTAAATTTATAAATTTTGGCAAAAGTAAGAATATAATATGAAATTGAATAAAGTTTATCTCAAGCGTCAGGCTCGTTGGCCTTTCCGAGATGGGGTCTGGCTATTTTCTCCACTTTTTCTGCCAGGGCAGGCAGATTTTTAAAGATTGCATAGGATCTCAGATAATTATTATAATCGAGTGCCGGTGAGCCGAACAGCTTACTGTTCTTATTCTTAACGGCAGATTGGACACCGGACTGGGCCTGGATTTGAGTTCCATCGGCGATTTGAATATGCCCTACAATTCCTACCTGCCCTCCAATTTTACAACCTTCACCTATTCTGGCGCTTCCTGCAATGCCGGTTTGTGCAGCGATGACAGTATTACTACCTATTTCTACATTGTGGGCGATTTGGATAAGATTGTCCAGCTTGGCTCCTTTGCGGATGATGGTACTGCCAAATGTCGCCCTGTCTATACTGCAATTGGATCCAATCTCAACATCATCTTCAATGACAACATTGCCGAGCTGGCGTATCTTGACATAATTCCCTTCCCCGGTAGGCGCAAAGCCAAAACCGTCACTTCCTATCACAGTATTACTATGTATGATGACATTAGCACCAATCACGCACCCTTCGAGAATTTTCACTCCTGACTTGATAATTGCGCCTGACCAATGGTTACACCCTGGCCGATGGTTACCTGATTTTCGATTTCTACNGTTATCGCCAATGCGCACATTTTCTTCAATAACCGAAANAACTCCGACACCAACATTGTTGCCCAAAACCGCCTTGTCATCGATATGGGCTTTCGGACTAATATGCCGCTCGATTTCTGTAGTGACATTGAATTTGTCAAGCAGTCTTGCCAGAGATTCATATACATTCTCCACTTTGATCAGGGCTGCTTTTACGGGATAGGAGGGTTCAAAGGAGTTGTCAACCAGAATGGCAGAAGCTTCAGAATTGTATATATATTCTTCGTATTTAAGGTTGGAAAGAAAGCTGATGGTTCCCGGCCTGCCTCCTTCAATTGTACTTGCTCCATTGATTACAACATTCCTATCCCCGATGATCGTACCGCCCAAAAAGTCAGTTATAAATCCTGCCGTGATCTCCATTTTCAGCTATATTTTAATATTATTTTGCAAAGAAACAAAGTTTTTTGATAAATATGGATTACGTTTCAGAAAACATATAAATATTAACGTATATAATTGCCTCTTTGGTTGGTAATTAGCTCAATTTTCAAGGATTATTTCTACATGATTACCGAATTGTATCTGTTTGTCTTTTTTATTGTTTGTTAAGCTACCTAAATAGAGTCAATATCCGGGGCGCAAGTTATTGAAACTGCTTATTCGAAATAAAATTAGGAGGATCTGAATCTCTTTTGGCGCAGGAAATAAATTAAACCTGCTCCTACTAATACCGAGAAGATGATGATGAAGAAGGATGCATATTTATAATTTTCAAAAGGGAGTTTTACATTCATACCGTAAAATCCGGTGATGATGGTAGGCACCATAAGCATGATGGTAACGAAAGTCAAACGCTGAATATCAACGTTCATGTTGTTGGATATGATGCTGGCGAAGGCTTCCATAGTACTTCCGGTGATTACAGTGTAGATATTGGCCATCTCGAGTGCCTGACTGTTGTCGATCATCAAGTCCTCATAGATCTCCTCCAGCTCCTCATTCAAACCCAGGCCCAAAANATCAATCCTCTTCATCTTCACTTTAAGCAATTCGTTGGCTTTCAGTGAGTTGACAAAGTATACCAAACTTTNTTCAATTCTGAGCATTTGCCATAATTCACTGTTTCTGGAAGAATCATAGAGTTCCTGCTCCAACAGGTTCCTCTTCAGGTTGAGTTNTTTAAGACATGAAATGAATCTATATACATTCTGCTCAAGAATCTGCAATATAAAATGCTGAATATTTGCAGGGTTGAAATTCTTGATTTTATCCTCCAAAAATAGTTCCAGCACCGGGTTTTCATGTGCGCAAATGGTAATGACACTTTCAGGGCTGAAGATAATACCGATAGGAATCGTAATGTAAATAGACTCGCTTTCCCTGTCTGTTTCATTCAGAATGGGGGAATTCATCACTATAAGTCTTGCAGGCCCTTCCTTCTCATATCGTGAACGCTCATCGATATCAAGCGGGTCAGTGANAAAGTCTAATGGTATATTGAGCCTGGTAGAAAGATCTTCCAACTCATCGTGAGAAAATGGAGGTTCTATATTGATCCAACAATGTACGGCATAATCCGGCAGTTCGACCAATGTTCCTTGCTGCTTTGCGTAATATCGAATCATGCGGGTCGGGATCCATTTACATTGTTTTGGTTAAAAATCAAATTCCGGACAAAGGTAAGGCTATTGTTTTGTAGAAACAAAAAAGTCTCATTAATCTGGTTTTTATTGCCATTGGTCGAGTAGGGGAACAATCCGAGGTTGGAATTATGTTGGTTACTTATAAAAACTGGAATAAATGAATATGAATGAAAATCAGGTTATAGAAAAACAAGCGGATAGCATTATTCGCAACTCTATTGTTTTTGCATCAGGAGCCGGGCTGATACCTGTGCCGGTTGTTGATTTGATGGCTGTCACCGCAGTACAGATTGAAATGATACGAAGGTTGTCCAATCTGTATAAGGTGGATTTTAAGGAGACGGAAGGAAAGGCAGCTATTCTGGCATTGACCTCCGGTGGAGTGGCTCGATTGGGTGGCCGAATGATTGCCAAGATGATACCGGTGATTGGAAGTATCGTAGGAGGAATTGCGGCTTCTGCATTTTCAGGAGCAGCAACCTATGCTGTAGGGGAAGTTTTTAAAAGGCACTTTTCAGAAGGAGGAACNTTTTTGGATTTTGACTGGAAAAGCTTTAAGCACTTTTACAATGAAAAATTCGAGAAAGGCAAGGAGTATACAGCCAAAATCAANAAAGAGGAAGCCGATAATCAACCTCAGGCTCAAAGCGAAGCGACCAATATATATTTGGATGCCTTACAAAGGTTGTATGATATGAAGTCAACCGGAGCCATCAATGAAGATGATTACGAAAAGCTAAAGGCGGACATCATGAATAAAATGGGCGTGTAAATATAGCGGGGCAATTTTCCGAATCTTCAGGTCAACCAACATGTGCCGGTTTTGGGCGATCCCATGGGGACTGTAATTTGGCCTATTCAATAAATTTAGTCCTATAAATTTGTATTGTAAATGATTGGTAGACTATCATATTGAGTCCACGAAAACCGGCTTATAATATATTTCTCAACTTCATTTTGTACTATTTGGATAAAAAAAGGGGCTGAATGCCCCTTTTCTATTTCAAAATGAAAAGGAATCCTCATGCGAGGATCCCTCTTCCCCATATTTAACTAAGGCTAAACGTTATTTAACCTTAATTAACTGTAATGTCTTGAGTTTATCAGAAGATATCAGACTCACCTGATACAAACCGACCGGTAGGTGGTTGGTTTCAAGGAGTTCTGTATTAAACCCTTTGACAGTAGTTACTTTCTTGGTGTACACAAGTTTACCGAAGTTGTCAGTAACATTGATGGTCACTTTTTCAGCCAATTTGGATTCAAAGTCAAGATATACCTGAGCGCTTGTTGGATTTGGCCTTAAGGTATAATCGTTGATTACATTCAACTGTCCAATTGTTGAGCTGTTATCGACTACATTCGGGTCAACCACGTTGATTCCAGGATTATCAAGGCTACAATCAACTTCTACATAACATTCAGTACTACATCCACGGGCATCCGTAACCTTCACCTTCAGATACAATGTCTTGTAAGATATTGATATCTGTACTGTTGGAGTATGTTGTCCGCCAAGGATATGGCACCAGCCATTCAAAATCTCCCAATCATAAGTGTAAGGAGCCTGTCCACCGGTTACAACCACCGTAAACAGGTTGTTGCTGGAGTTACAATATACCTCAGTTGGAATTGTAATATTACATGCCAGATCTGAATTGAAAGAGTGGTTGATTACCTGAGTATAGCTGGTTTCCTCACCACACAAGTTGGTATATGTAAAGGTTCTTTCCTCGATGTAGGAACCGTCAGGAGACGCTTGTCCAAGATTGATGGAGCTGCTCAGGCTTACTTCAGTACAATTCAACTGTGGCAGTACAGTTGGCATTGCCACAACTTCATTACAATATACTGTAGTATCGGCAGGTACGAAGCTAAAGTCATAACTTTCAAGAGCATGAAGAACTACTTTCAAGTCAAGTTCGCTAGTGTTGCCGCAAGCATCAATCGCAGTCCACTTGAAGAAATGTTCTTTGGTGATATAATCACCTTCGCACGTGGTTTCACCTTCACTTTCGGAATATGTCGGAGTGATGATGTTGCCGCACTCATCAGATACAACTACAGCGTCAGATTCGTCTATCAGTTTAATGATTTGCTCAAAGTTACCACAACCTGCATAGATGGTGTTATCCACTATGTTGTACTGGTTTTGCATATCATATGAGAAAGATAGCACCGGAGGAGTATTGTCCTCAACAATTACCTTCTGGACTTTGGTCGATGTATTACCACAATAGTCGGTAGCACTATAAGTAATAGTATAGTAGCTTGATCCATTGCAATTCACAATGTTGTGATCTACATTGGCACTTACATGGGAAGGCTTACCTGTACAGTAATCAAATGCCACCACATTCTGTGTGCCAAGGTCTGTTTCACAAATCGCATCCGGCACGTAGATAACCGGTCCTGCAGTATCCACAACGTTCACAATTCTTGAGAATGTAGAAACATTACCACAAGCATCGGTTGCCGTATATACTTCATCCAATGTAAAGTTGTTAGGACATCCAAGTTCAAACTTGGTTCTTGTTACAGTTAATGTTACATCAGAACAATTGTCAGTAGCTTTGACTACAGGAATTGAATTCTCACAATCCACATTAATTGAAGTCAGAGAAGTGTTGAACACAGGTGGCGTATTGTCTGTCAATTGAACGAACAACACAAAAGTTGACTGATTGCCACAATAGTCGGCAGCTGTCCATGTGTATTCGTACATTGATTTGAATCCATCGCTGAGACAGTTGCCATTGATCAATCTACTGTTGAAATCCAGCGTGATATAATCGCACTTGTCTTCTGCTTCCACCCATGTCAAGGCTTCGGCCGCTGAAACATCCTGCCAGTTATTACAATCCAGGCTGACGATGTCTCCACTCAGATGGTCTGCAAAAGCTGGATTAATCATGTGGATAACCGGCGCTTTTTGATCATTCTTGACGACGTATTGAGATGCATATATTGTATTCTGACATGCATCGGAAATAGTCCATACTCTGATGAAATTCTGACTTCCTTCACATTCCCCTGTTACCGGGATGTCGTTCGTTTCGTAAGTCAGTGAAGAGCAGTTGTCAAACACAACAGGAACAGCATTGTCATCTTCACAGATAAATTCGTTTAGATACATAACCTGAGGGGCTGTTGTGTCTTTTACCTGGATATAGAACTTCAATTCACTTTGGTTGCCACACGCATCAGTTGCGGTAAGAGATACAGTGTATTGCTTGGAGTATCCATACAGCCAGCATGCATCCTGATTCTCCTCAGAGATATTGAGGCTGAGTTTAGGATTGGAAGAACATGCATCCACTGCACTTATCAGACTGTTTACCGGCTGATTCAACCAGGTTGGGAATTCATCAGCACCACAATAAGTCGTTAGGATGTCACCTGATTTTAGGGTTGACAATGGACGAATTATCGGTATAATTTGCGGTGGAGTATCATCAACTACATTGATTTTCTGTGTGTATGTTGACATGTTACCACAGCAGTCTTTTGCAGTATATGTTCTGAAGATTGTGTAAGTTCCTGCACAAGCTCCATTTACAATCTGATCTGTAAATGTAATATCTGCACATTCACACTCATCTTCAGCTTTCACTTCAAATGTCAGGCTAGAGTTAACACATGATACAGTTTCATCCGGTGGCACAATTGTAAATACCGGAGGTATCTCATCTATGATCAGGATGTCAAATTCATGGGTGGACTGGTTGTTACAAAGATCCACAGCTGTTATCTTGATATGAATCTNTTTAAAGTAACCGTCTGTCTTACATTCACCATCTTCAACCGTTTTGTCCATCACATAGGTCACGGCACCACAATTGTCAGTTGCTGAAATCTCGCTTTGCAACAAGGTTGGCAGCTCCCAATTTGGTTCCATAGCTCTACACTGGATAGAAATACTTCCGCCATTTGGAATTCCGGAGAAGAATGGATTGTTGATATAGATCACCGGTGGAGTATCATCGTTGACTGTGATTATCTGAACACATTCAGTGTAATTTCCACAAACATCTGTAGCACGATAAGTTCTGTGAACAGTGAATTTATTGGTACATATTTCATCAACGATTTCGTCTCCTGACCATGTGATTAGCACTTCTCCTTCACAGTTATCTGATGCGGATACCATGTTGACATTTGGAGCAGGAACATCAGTTGCACACTGCACTGTA
Source organism: Candidatus Parvibacillus calidus (assembly GCA_013414645.1). GTDB lineage: Bacteria > Bacteroidota > Bacteroidia > Chitinophagales > Saprospiraceae > Parvibacillus > Parvibacillus calidus. Next base: position 1,269,161 of record CP058702.1, read on the forward strand.
AATGGCGGAGGACATTCGATCGTTGGAGGAATCAAATCTTTTACCTCAATATATTGTATATCTGTTGTAGAATTTCCACACACATCCGTAGCCATATAGGTACGTACAAGGATGTATTGGTTGGCACATTGCTGCTGTGTGATTACATCACTTACATGTGTAATGGTTAGTTCACCTTCACAGTTGTCACTTGCCTCCACTGCGTTGATGTCCGGTGCCGGCACATCTTCAGAACAAGATACAGTCATGTCATCAGGAGCAGAAATCAATGGTGCAATAGTGTCATTAACATTGATCAGTTGAACTTTAGTTGTGTAATTACCACACACATCCGTTGCTCTGTATGTTCTCTGTACAGTAAACTTGTTAAGACATTCCTGATTAACTATAACATCGCTTACATGCGTAATTGCTACGTCACCGATACAATTGTCAGATGCTGTAACCAAAGCTGTATTTGGAGCAGGCACATCGGATGCGCAGATTACATTCAGGTCGCCAGGTATGGTCATTACCGGTGGTGTTTCGTCGAATACAGTTATAGTCTGTGTCGCTGAAGTTGAATTACCACATATATCGGTAGCAGTATAAGTCCTGCTTATCACAAACCTGTTGGCACATGTCTGATCAGTAATGACATCATCAGCCACGGTTACGGTAACCACTCCTGAACAATTGTCCGTAGCGATAACACTATTGGTGTTTGCTGCGGGAACATTTTCAGCACATGATACAGTCAGGTCGTCAGGAATTGTCATTTCCGGTGGAGTATTATCAAATACATGGATTTGATGAGTAGTCACAGATGTGTTGCCACACACATCGGTTGCCCTATAGGTACGGATTAGGTCATATTGGTTGATACAATCACCTGCTACAATACTTTCCTGAATCATGATAACTACAACACCACCTTCACAATTGTCTGATACCTGTCCTCCTGCTGAGATAAATTGTTCAGCATTCACGAAAGGAGCAGGAATATCGCTTGCACACTGGATGCCTGTAACATCTGCCGGTGGAATAATTATCGGTGGGATGTTGTCAAAAACCGTAATTGTCTGTGTTGCAGTTGCATAATTACCACATTCATCCGTAGCCTTGTAGGTTCTTATGATGGTGTATTTGTTTGCACAAATCTGGTTGGTAATTACATCACTTACAAAAGTAACACTTATTGAAGCTGCATCAGAACAGTTATCTGAAACTATCACCAGATTAGTATCCGGTGCCGGTACATCAGATGCACAGGTAACTGTGATTGGTCCCGGAGGAGTAATCGCAGGAACAGTATTGTCTGTCACAACTATAGTCTGTTGCATAGTTGAATAGTTTCCACAAATATCAGTTGCTTTGTACGTTCTGATAATGGTGAAGCTATTACCGCAACTGCCCGGGATGATTTCGTCCCCAACAAATGACAGGGTGACAACATTGCCGTTTGCTGTACAATTATCGTTGATGGTTCCACCTCCGTTTACATATTCGGTGATGGTCGTATATGGTTGAGGAACCTGATCTCCACACTGGATACCTATAATAGGATTAGGAGGAGTCATCACCGGAGGCGTAGTGTCATTGACATTAATTACCTGAACATAATCAGTATGGTTTCCACATTCATCCGTAACACGGTATGTCCTTGTTATCTTAAACCTGTTGAGACATGTTTGATCGCTGATAACATCGCCCACAAATGTCACTGTTACTTCAGAACAGTTATCTGTTGCAATGATCAGGTTAATGTCATGAGCAGGGACATCGGAAGCACATGAGATGTTTAATGGAGTCTGAGGTCCTGATACGATAGTCGGTGGCGTGTTGTCGATGATGTACAATATCTGTGTGAATGTTGTCTTGTTGTCACACTCGTCCTTAATTTCATACACTCGATTGACGCTAATTCCGGTACCACAATCTCCGGTGGTATTGTTGCTCAACAAAGTCAAGACCAGCTTGGAGTTAGGTGAGCAGTTGTCAGATACCTGACCACCGGCATTGATGATTTGTGCGATTGTAGTAAATGGAGCAGGAGCTTCAGTAGCGCACTCTCCACCATTGACCGGTGGAGGAGCCACAACTACAGGAGGTACATTGTCATTGACAGTGATGATCTGTGTGGCGGTTGCGTAGTTACCACAAGCATCCGTAGCCTTATACTTTCTGGTTATAGTATATTTATTGGCACAAGTCTGGTTAGAAATATCGTCACTCACCCATGTAACGGAAATGGCGCTATTGCTGGAACAATTGTCTGAAACTGTCACCAGGCTTGTGTTTGGTGCCGGTACATCCGATGCACATGCTACCGTAACCGGTGCAGGTGGAGTGATAAGTGGCTTGGTTGTATCCGATACTGATATGGTCTGTGTTGCAGTGGAATAGTTGCCACATGCATCTGTTGCCTTGTATGTTCGTGTTATGACATAACTGTTGGCGCAATTGCCTGTAACGATTGATTCGTTAACATATTTCAAAGTTATTGTATTGTCATTTCCACCTGTACAATTATCATTCAACGTTCCTCCAGCATTGGTAAATTCCGCTGCTGAGCTATAAGGCGCTGGAACCAGATTACCACACTGCAAACCAACAATTGCCGGTGGTGTGATAATGGTTGGAGGAATAGAGTCATTGACATAAATGGTCTGAACATAATCCTTGTAATTGTTACATTCGTCAGTGGCTCTGTAAGTCCTTGTAACCTTATACTTGTTGGTACAGGTCTTGTTACTGATCTGATCACTTACAAAAGTCACGGTTACATTGGAGCAATTGTCAGTCGCAACCACCTGAGTCGTATCAGGTGCAGGAACTTCCGATGCACAATCCACCACCTTTGTTGGAGGACCTGAAACTATGGTTGGAGGGGTGTTGTCAATGATATTGATTGTTTGGGTGCACTGTGCTTTATTACCGCACTCATCTTCTACTTCATAAATCCTGGTAACATTTACTCCGGTAGAGCAGTCCCCATTTATCTGATCACTGAGCTTCCTGAATTGTAAATTCGTTGTTGAAGTACAATTGTCGGTAGCTGAGCCACCTGCAGCCAGAAACTCAGCCAGGTTGTTATAAGCACCCGGTGTTTCGTCGGAACACTGTGTATTTCCGGTGTAAGTAGGACATGTGATTACAGGAGGTGTGGTGTCAATTCTCCAGATGAACGTTATGGTTGTATCCGCTGAATTGCCACAGTTGTCGATAGCAGTAAGTGTCCAGACTTGTGATTTGCTACAATCAGGACCTGTTATTGGACCGCCAACAGCAATAAGTGTGTCAACTCCACAATTGTCAAATATGTTGATGCTGTCCGCTATCATCTCCTGAGAAGGCATAGAAGTCGGATTGCATCCAAGGTCAAATTCACTTCTAGGAATATTGGTAAATACAGGCTTGATTGTATCAATTCTCCATATATAGGTCATGAAGCACTCGGATTCGTTTCCACAATTATCGACTGCTGTAACCGTAAAGATCTGAGATTTATTGCAATCATCACCGGTAATTTCGCCAGGAGTAACATTAATGGCTACTACTTCTCCGTCATCTGTAACTGTTCCGGCACCTTCAGCTACTGCACCTGTTGTTGGCAGTGACGTAGGATTACATCCCAGATCGAAAGGCAACTGAGGACAGTTCTCAAATACAGGAGGGTTCTTACCATCGTTGGTCTTGAAGCTGACTACACAGCTTGCACTATTTCCGCAAGTATCGGTAGCTGTTACCGTATAAACAACTGTTGGTCCACAAGGTCCAGGTATTGTGGTTTTTGAAGTTGTAATATTCATTACGCCACAATTATCGGTTGGTGTTCCTGCCTTTTCTTTTGCAAGAGCCGGAGTTACATCATTGATATTTGGCACAGTAAATGGAGCTGTTGGACAAGACGGGAATACCGGTTTTTCAGTATCTACTCTCCAGAAATAGGTAATATAGATGGTTGTTACATTACCGCAATCATCAGCGGCTTGTACGGTAAATTTCTGACTTTTAAGGCAAGTTCCAAGTATTGGTCCTGCTGTAGCTGTAACGGATTCTACCCTAACATCATCGGTCACCTCACCTGCATCTTCAATTGCAGTCGCAGTTGTTGGCAAGTCTCCAGATGGAGGATTACATCCCAGGTCAATTGGACCGGTAGGAGGGAAGGTAAATACAGGTGGTTCTGTATTGCCTTCTGTAACATATTGAACCAGACAAGAATCTGCATTTCCGCAGGCATCTGTCGCTTTTACCCTAAATTTCCTAATCACTCCACAGAATCCATTTTCTTCAAAGTAAGTCGTGGTAATTACAGGTTGTTGAGTGCAATTGTCCTGGATTACTCCAACAGCAGTAATAGCCATGTCTGCAGTTGGTACTACACCCGCAGGAAGCAAAATTGGAATACTTGGGCAGTTGGAGAATGTTGGTGGTTGCTTGTCATCCTTCCAGGTATAGGTTACGCTACAGGTTGCTGTGTTGTTACAGTTGTCCTTTGCAGTGACAGTAAATGTCTGCTGCTTATTACAAGTACCGGTAATTGGTCCGGCTACAATTTCCTTAGTAACCTGTCCGCAGTTGTCTACTTCAATCTGTACCAGATCCTGAATCCAGGCTGCAGTTGGTAGATTTACCGGATTACAACCCAAATCAATAGGCTGTGTAGGACAATTGGCAAAGACAGGGTTCTGGTCATCAAAACTCCATTTGAGTATGATAGTTTTTGTAGATACGTTATTACATCCGTCCTTGGCAGTAATAGTCCATTCCTGTGTTTGATGGCATTCTCCAGTTATTTGACCACCTACCGCAAAGATAGTCAGGTTGCCACCTGAACAATTGTCGGTAATTGGGCTTACAGCATCTATAGCCTGTTGCTCTGTTGCACCTCCCTGGCCTAGACATCCTAGTTCAACACCATCCGGTGGTGGGTTATTTCCAAAGGTTGGACCATCGGTATCTTCCTTCCAGGAGAAGGTCACTTTGCATTCTGCACTGTTTCCGCATGGATCCGTTGCAGTTACTGTGAAGATTTGATTTTTGGTACAAGGATCGTTTGGTGAGTTGGTTATTGAGCCGGCTGTAGCAGTTACCACTACTGAACCAGAGTTGTCAGTAACGGTACCGGCATTGGCAATGGCGTCATTTGTAGTAGGTTTGGTTGGATTACAACCCAACAAGATTTTACCTGTCGGACAGTTGGCAAATACCGGAGCTTCAGTATCAGAACCCCAAATCAAACCAAATGTACAAGTCTTTGTATTTCCACATTCATCAGTCGCTGATACAGTCCAGTTTTGAGTGAATTTACAGCCGGTTCCTCCTGAAGGAACTATTTGGCCTCCTGTGGCAGTAATTACTAGGTTGGCATAGGGTGTACAATTGTCTGAAATTGTACCAACAAAGGCAATGGCGTCTTCCGGAGTTGGAGGTAAAGCACCATCAAGGATGATGTTCTGTCCGGACTGGCAATTGGAGAAGGTTGGTTTCTGGGTATCACTCGTCCAGGTATAGGTAACCTTCTTGGTAGTTGTGTTATCACAATCATCCTTTGCCTTGACAGTCCAAACTTGAGTCTTTTTACAAGTACCTGTGACACTACCTGCTGAGGCAGTAACTGAAACACTACAGTTATCGGTCGCAGCTCCTGCATCAGTAATGGCTTTTGCAGCATTCGGTGCTGTAGGGTTGCAGCCCAGGTCAATAGTCTTGTCGTTCGGGTCAGCAAATACAGGAGCTTGGGTATCGGTAGTCCATTTAACCTGAACGATTACCTGTGCATAGTTGCCACATTGATCAGTAGCTTCTACTTTCCAGTTTTGTATTTTATAACAAGCGACATTAGTTGTAATATCAAGTGGGGTTGCAACTATGGTCAGTTGATTGGTTGCTGTACAGTTATCGGTAAATCCCGCCGCAGTGATTGCATCCTGAGCGGTTGGTCCGTTGTTTCTACAACCAATAAGCACAGGTGTGGCCGGATCACATGAATAGTGCGGCTTTGTCTGGTCTCTGAGCCAAATATATGATTTGATACAATCGACAAATGGTTCACCACTGTCATATTGATTATTGCCATTGTCATCCTGATAGATACGATAAGTACGCTTATACTCTAACGAAGTACAAGGATTGAATGCCGAATCCTCAATGACTTTCATTTTGATCGGATGACATGGATTTGGTCCTTGAGATGCACCAAATGTAGAGTTGAATGCAGACAAGGAAGAAACGGCTCCCGGTACAGGGCGTTTACAATCGTAATTTCCGGAAGGTTGATTGCCGCAATTAACTGAGAAAGAACAATTGTTGACACAAGTCAATATGATCTTGATTGGACAAGCATTCGGTCCGGGAGGTACTGCCCAGTATGTCTTTGTAGTACCGTCAACTGCCGGAAATGGATTACTAGCATTATATTCAATAGTTCCTGGTACGACTGGATAGGCTGAGTAGAATTTTGTTCCCGGAGGGAAATAAGGTGCCACATTGGCGACCGGATAGCCTGAAGGATTCTGAACTATTTCAAGATTAAGAATTCCATCCTGAAGATTTGCATCGCAGTTGGAGGTGACATAAGCTGCACCGTCAATATGGGTGACGAGATTACCGTTGATCTTTTCATTGGTACACTCACCTGAATCTACATAGCCAAGGATGAATTTCTGATTGACAATATGAGTATTGGTTATTACACCTGTTCCATTGGCATATCCGGTAACAGGTATATCCTGTCCACAACTATTGCTTAATAAAAGACAGTTGGTTGTTGCTTTCAATTTGAAACAGAAACTTGCCAAAATGGTGGTTGGGTCAACCGGCTGCGGCAGGTTCCCAAAGTCCCATTCCAGTGATCTGGTTGAAGCATTATAAATCGGTTTTGGAGTGTTTGGAGTGCCGGCCAAAGGGTGGACTGTCGCAGTAACACTGTTAGTGACATAATCAGCGTTGGAAGGTATCGGAACAGAGAGTTTATAATTCTTCACCGGCTCGGTACCTACGTTTTTAATATCAACACAATAGGTTAATTCCTGTCCGGGAGTACATGTATAAGGTACAACCGGAGGATTCCCATCTATAGCTGTCAATTTAATAATTTCATCTGTCTCCGGCTGATATGCATCCACACCAAATACCAGAACGGACATCGTGTAAATATCACTTGTTGTACCTACTCGTATGATTGTACTGGTTTGTCCGTTGCCGATTACATTATTAACCGGAGGAGTACCTGGGTCATTGTCATTACCATTGTCCAGATAGAACATTGCAACGTCAATACCATAGTTGTTAAGATAGCTCGGGTTTCTGGCATTGCCGCCTGTATTGATGGATGAATTGAAGAAGTTGCTGGTTGAATTACCACTGTGTGACAAACTTTTGAAGGTGCCGGAATTCAATTCCTGTATTTTGGCATAGTCTCCTATCAGGTCACGGTCACCTTCTCCTGCCATGAAGCCTAGTTTAACATTGACATCACCACTCTGAACAGCCTGGAAGCCAACTATAGGAATATCCACGATGTTATTGGTAGAGTTGAATGCATGGCCTTGGAAGATGGCTATGTTTTTAGTCTTCATCTTACTGTTCTGATATACAACAACCATGGACCAGCAACCGAAGTAACCGACACCGTCTGCATTACCCTGAACCAGGGCCATGTCGGCAACAGTATAGGTACCTGCGCCCTTGGACTGGACATAACCTGTTACATCCGCATAGCAGGAGTATATCTGATAATAGTCGGTAGGAGGATTTGCAATGAAGTTTCCGGTAATATTCTGGTAAGAATCGGTACCAAACTTCAATTTGATATGATTCTTTGTAAATGTTCTGTTTTCCATATTACCATTGTAGAACCTGGTTGCATCAACGGTATTACCGGCTGTGCCTCCATTGTTTGCCCGGCCTGTCCAATAAAGACCGGCATACAGGATTTGCGTACAATTAGGATTGACACCCGGCTCAACGGCAAAATCAAAATTTGCAGATGATGAGTTCCATGTATTGACATCAGTGTCAATATCAACATACATCATATCATTGTTCCCGTTCTGTCCATCGTTTGAATATGGAGATTTAATGAGCAAGGAGTTGCCAAACATAGTGTAATCTCCCTTGACACTAAATATCTGATCAGGTGTCTTGGCAAATGGAACCACCAATTGAGCTTCACTTTTTATCGAAAAAGAAATTGCAAGGAAAATAATGATGGATAATTTTCCCAGCCAATTTAGGAGCTCGGATTTGTATATTTTATTTTTCATCGTTACCAATTTTAATGCTTAATATTATTCTTCGATAGAGATCCTTACCAGCCTCTTGACATTGGCCGGAATTTGAGGAATAATTTCGTCGAATTTGCTAATCTGCGCGTTGTATGACGTCACAAAGACGATATACTTTAAAGCGGTAAGACTCTGCACAAAGGCAGGATCCAGGAGAAGTTGCTGGATGTTTTCTCCTTCATCATACTTGATGATGATAATCTCGACATTTGACATGTCGTAGTTGGAGACAATTGCTTTCTCTCCCAGATAAACATAGCGATTATTGGTAAGCAGTCTTTGCGGATAGGGCGGACCATAAGTTTTTAACTCCCCATCATCGAAATACATTGTCGGAACAAGATTCTTGTAGAGTCCCCTCAAGTATTCCGCCTGAGAATGTTGTCCGGAATTTTCCAACCCTTCCAGGTAGGAAAAGTATTCCTCCGCATTCTGGCTTGTTCCTGTTTGGTAAATACCCAAAAGAACAAAATTAAAATAAAATACTTCATAGTTAAATATGGTTTAATTGAAATAAAAATCATACAATCAAACACACAAACCATGCTAAATCAGTCACTCAGGAAACCCAACCACCCCTCCGGATATGCATAAATATCCTTTTGGTTGTGGTTGGCAAATCTTACTGCCTAAAACAGTAGCTTTGAAGTGGAAAGAAAAAATCATAGTGTGTGTCGCGTTTATTTTGACTTTTGCCACACACTATAAAAATGTCAGGTAAGTATAGATGGATTTGAAATACTATATAAGTATCATATCATACATTTTGTAGTTCTCTAAGGTTTCGGAATGCTTCAGACTTTTATGGTCTGTTGCTACATTGAAATTTAAATAGTGTGTGTCAAAAAACAATTTCAATCGTTGGGGCAAAGATAATATGGCATGCAAGAAAAATTTTAAGGATTCGTACTTTATGTAGAATTATTTCAATATATATGACTATTTAAATATAAAAAATATTAAAAAATTTGTCTGTTTTTTATAAGGGTGTATAAAAATAAATTAATTTTTGTAAAAAAATCAAATCTATTTTATTATAATAGGATATTCATGTTTATGATGTAAGTATCAGATAAACAGATGTATATGTTATTTTAATTGCAACATATTTTATTATTATTAATTGATAAAAATGAAACGATGTAGATATTTTACTACAATTAATTGTCAAGAAGCGACCGGAATCGGCTCTATTTTCATGTATTATATTATTTTTTACATTGAATCATCATTTGTATCAGACATATATACATTCTTGTATGATATATATAAATATGAATGCGGTCAATGAAGGGGCGTTTTTGAAATGTGAATTTTGAATGTTTTTATTTACAACACGATGTTTTTATGTCAATATTCTTCAATTTGCAGAGAGAGTATCTGGTTTTTAGCAGGCATTCGTATCCATTCATTACTAATTGTTCTTCCGGTCCGGTCATTTGTTTATCGAGACTGCCATGCTTCACTACTTTTTAGGTGATATTTGGTAACTATTTTTGAAAATTGAAATTAAAGCAACCACACTCCAGGTACCTTCAAGGATAACAAATGCTTTTATGCCCACTAACCAGGCACCAATACACGCCAGACCGGCTCCCAGGAAATTCAGTAATTTGTATGTCAAACTATCAGAACTTATTTTTTACAGTAAGTAATATAAAAGCCAACAATATCATTGTGACTCCGATACCATTGATCCATTGCTCCATTTTTAATAAATTTTTGAACAAATATAGCATTGGACGATTGTTATACGTTAATAATTGGAATGTTCAATATCCGTATAAAATTATACTTTTGGCGATGCATTTTTTATTTCCCGCTTTTCTGATAGCTTCACTGGTAGTATCCATACCGATACTTATCCACCTTTTTAATTTCAGACGATATAAAAAGGTGTTTTTCTCCAATGTTGCNTTTTTAAAATCCTTACAACAAGCTTCCAATAGTCGCAAGAAGATAAACAGATGGCTGATTCTGGCTGCACGGTGTCTGGCTCTCCTTGCTCTGGTATTTGCCTTTGCTCAACCATATTTTGAGACAAAGGGGAAGGTAGAGCGTGGGACCAATTATTCCGTGATATATCTGGACAACAGCTTCTCTATGGGCAATAAGGCGTCTGATGGAAATTTGTTTGAGCAGGGTAAGGAGTCAGCACGCGAGATCATTAACGGTTTTGGACCGGATGATAAGTTTCAGGTAATCACCAATGATAATGACGGTTTCAGGCAGTCCTGGCTCAATAAGGACGAGGCATTGGCGAGTGTGGTCGANAAAAGCATTTCCCCACAATTCAAACCCATGAGCGCTATCTTCCGGTCGATGCAGCAAAGCTTTAAATTTTCCGGATCCGGCAAACACAATGCTTATTTTATCAGTGATTTTCAGCGGGCCGCCACTGATCTTTCTGCCATTAGGGATACAGGCATTATGACGCACCTGATACCCATGCGTTCTGCAACCATATCTAACGTATATATAGATTCGGTGTATTTCAAGGACCAGGTTTCTGTCCCGGGTGTTGCTGACCGCCTGATTTATAAAATTAAAAACGATGGTCAAGCCATCCATACCATCAAGCCGGTATTGAAATACAATGGAAGCTCCAAACCGTTACCTATCGTCGAACTTGCAGCCGGGAAGGAGTATACGGATACTGTTTCCTTGCTTGCATTAAAGCCGGGATTTCAATCTGCGGAGTTGATTATCAATGATGCACCGATTACCTTCGATGACAATTATCATATCGCCTGGGATGCAGTAGGAAAGATTCGGGCTTTGGTCATCAATGAGGGCAATCAGAATCGTTATCTTACATCAGCACTGCAAGCTTCCGGATTATTTGAGGTTACCAATGAAGAGATCACACGTGTCAATTATAGCAGGTTGGGAGATTATTCTCTCATCATCATTAATGAAGTAATAAATGTAAGTTCCGGACTGCTGGACGAACTTTCAAAAGCATTGTCCGGTGGTGCTAATGTGGCTATTTTTCCGGGCATCAGGTCACAATCTGCCATAAGTCAACTATCCGGAAAGTTTTCTCTTGGGACTGAAGGATTGATGAAAAATGTTTCACAGCAAGTAAGTACTATTGACACGAAAGATTATATCTTCCAGAATGTTTTTGAAGGCAGGACCAGCCAATTGAAGCTTCCGACCAGCCAAAGCAGTATGGATATCAATGTACGGTCCACCAAGGGAGCAATTCCGTTACTTACCTATCGGAGTGGGAAAGCNTTTTTAGTAAGATATCCGAGAAATGGAGGACAGATTTTTCTTTGTGCAGCACCTTTGGCCCCTGAATATAGTGACTTTGTGAAGAATGGAGAGGTCCTGGTTCCCTTTCTGTTTAAAGCCGGATTCAGCAATCTCAGGAAGCAATTGGCTTTCGTCATAGGGCGAAATGAGAGTTTTGAAATCAACCAATTTTTAGAAGGCAGGGATGCAGTATTGAAATTTACGGGTCCCCAGACATTTATTCCCGAACAATTGCGTAAAGGTCGTAAGACGCTTATCAATACCGGACGGGAAAGTATTTTACCCGGTGTTTATTCTCTTGAAGGTGCCGGCCTGTATGCTTTTAATTATGACAGACAGGAAAGTCGGATGGACTTTCTGAGTGCCGATCAACTTAAGACGTATGAGAATCAATTTATCAAGGTATGGGATCATAAAGACCAGGTCAATCTTGCTTCAATCATTCGGGAAGAGGATACAGGATTGTCTTTGTGGAAATACTTGCTGATAGGAGCCTTACTGTTCCTTCTTGCCGAAACTGCTCTGCTTCGAAGTGGGCAAAAGGCCTGATTTTACATACGGAATTACACCTTTGGCAATGGGTGTATGTATATTATCTTAAATTTGAGGAAAAATCATTCAAATGTCAATTGAAACCATTTTCTTATTGTTTAGCTTATTTGTGTGGCCTGGTTGTAATGCTGATAAACCTATATTGGATAATAAAGTCTCGGAACATGTTTTGGGTGAAGCAGAAGGGTTACCCCTCTATACCGGTGCGGATCAGGTAGATAAGTATATGCCAATTCTCAAAGGAGCCAGAGTAGGCCTGCTTATCAACCAGACTTCGATGGTAGGGGACAAATCATTGGTCGATGTGATGGTTGAAAATGGTGTCCGGGTACAAGCAATCTTCGCGCCTGAACATGGATTTCGCGGAGAAGCGGATGCGGGTGCTGAAATCCCGGATGGCAAAGACAAGCTGACCGGGATTCCGATTATCTCAATATATGGTCAAAAGAAGGCCCCGGATGCCGGTGATTTGAAGGATATCGATGTAGTGGTGTTTGACGTCCAGGATGTGGGGGCAAGGTTCTATACCTACCTGTCTACCTTGAAATATCTGATGGAAGCTTGTGCCAGAAACAATGTGTCCTTGTTGGTACTGGACAGACCTAACCCCAATGGCCATTATGTCGATGGACCTATCCTGGAACCCGCTTTTACATCTTTTGTAGGTGTGATTCCGATTCCAATAGTTCATGGTATGACACTCGGAGAATTGGCTGGAATGATGAATGGAGAGGGCATGCTTGCCGAAGGAATCAAGTGCAGGCTCAAGGTGGTAACTTGCCAAAACTACAATCATCATGTGCCATATAAGCTTCCTGTAAAACCATCCCCAAATCTGCCCAATCAGTTGTCGGTTTTGCTTTATCCATCCCTTTGCCTTTTCGAAGGAACTAATTTCAGTGTCGGTCGTGGTACAGACAAGCAATTTCAGATCTATGGCAGCCCCGAAGCAGGGGAAGGCGATTTCTACTTCACACCACAGCCCAAACCCGGAGCAATGAAACCTTTTCTGGAAGGGAAGAAGTGCAGGGGTTTTGATCTTAGCGGTATGAAGGAAGTTGAAGTTATGAAGGANGGGAGACTTAACCTTTCCTACATCCTCAAAGCATACGCATCCTGTAAGGAGAAAAACTTNTTTCTGAAAAATAATTTCATAGACAAATTGGCAGGAACGGATAAATTCCGAAAACAAGTTGTCTCAGGCCTTTCTGAAGATCAGATTCGGGAAAGCTGGCAACCAGGTCTTTCAACATTTAAAGAATTGCGNAAAAAGTATTTATTATACCCTGATTGAAAATTTGCTAATTTTGCGGTCTCTTATCAGAGTGTATTGTAATTTAAAATAATGACGAATTTTAACGAAGTATATATTACACGCATTAGTACNTTTTTGCCCAACCAGCCAGTTGGCAATGATGAAATAGAGCAGATACTTGGGTTTGCAGGTGGTCGCCCTTCTCGTTCACGGGCTATCATACTTCGGAGCAATGGTATCAAAAGAAGGTATTATGCCCTCGATTCCAATGGGAACTTCAGGTATTCCAATGCCGAGATGGTAGCGAGAGCTATTGAAGGCTTGTTTGATGAAGATATTCCTCAAAGTAAAATGGAAGTTCTCGCTTGTGGCACATCTAGCCCGGATATGTTGCTACCTTCTCTTGCCTCTATGGTGCATGGCGAATTGAATGCACCCGCATTGGATATCATCAGTGCCGCCGGGGCTTGTTGTACGGGTATTCAGGCATTGAAGTATGCCTATTATGCAATTGTGACAGGCGAAGCTGAAACAGCAGTTGCGACAGGCAGTGAGCGTGTCTCCCAGTATCTTCAGGGTAAAAAGTTTGACCTGGAAATGGAGGATATGAAGGCACTGGAAGATAATCCTATACTTGCCTTCGAAAAGGATTTTCTGAGATGGATGCTGTCAGATGGAGCCGGCGCATTCCTCTTGCGCAATAAACCGCATCCGGGTAGTATCAATTTCAAGATTGAGTGGATCGAGATTGGATCTTATGCGGACCAGTTGGATACATGTATGTACCTGGGTGCCGATAGAAACGGGACAGCCAGGTTAAGATCCTTTGGAGAAATGGAAGTGGATGATTGGGGAAAACGAAGTGTTTTTTCATACAAACAGGATGTAAGGGCTTTGGGTGATAATATTGTTCCATTTGGTGTAAAGTTCCTCAAAAGCGTCCTGTCCAAGCGTAAAATTGATACAACGGAGATTGATTATTTTCTGCCTCATCTCTCTTCGATGTTTTTCTGGAAGAAAATAGTCGAAGAGTTTGATAAGGAAGGAGTGGACATACCTGAAGGCAAATGGTTTATTAACCTTCCGGAGGTAGGTAATATTGGCGCGGCATCCGCCTACGCCATGCTACAGGGACTCACTGAAAGAAAAGATTTGGTTAAAGGCAACAAGGTTATGCTGTTTGTTCCGGAGNNAGCTCGCTTTAGCTACGCTGTAGTCTATCTGACGGTCTGTTGATTGTATTAATTTATGTTCCTTACAATAGCAAATGCAACCTTGTTGCATAATAAGGAGTTGACAAAATGTCGAAAGCAGTAGTTGGGAGAGTGGTTGAGGAGGTGGTTGACATTCCGAATTAGGTAGATAACTAATACCGATCCATCCACCTTAGGCAAGTCATTAGTCAGTCTCTTTGAACAAATCAGCCGGTATAGAGGAGTAAAATAAATTCGGAGTTTCCAGGATGCAGTCTATGGTTGAATTTGTAGGTATTAACCAACTACCTAATTGGATTTTTCCGGGTCATTTTCCGAATTAGGTAGATGAATAATACCGATCCATCTATCTTAGGCAAGTCATTGGCCGGTCTCTTTCAACAAATCAGTCGGAATAGAGGAGTAAAATTAAATCGGAATTTCCAGTATGCAGTCTATGGCTGAATTTATAGGTATTAACCTACTACCTAATTGGATTTTTCCGTACATCTTTCAAATTCACTCGTCTTTTCCGTTAATGGACCGGTTTGAAGCCAATATGCCATGGTTTCCAAAGGTAGGCGACTACCTTATAATGCCTTGGTGCTATGATATCCTCATTGAACAAGACAAGGCCGAAATGGTATAGGTCAATCGTAAGCCGAACTTCCGGATGGGCTTTGATTTCATTCCAGGCCTTAACCATGCCGGATGACCAATATATATCATCAAATACCAGTACAGGCCTTCGACCTGCTGTTTTTTCGAGTATTATGTGGAAGTATTCAGTTGTGGCCTGATAGGTATGGTTTCCATCAAGATAGATGAAGTCCGGTTGCTCGGTGGTCAATAATTCCGGTAAAATTCTGTCAAAGTTGCCTATCAGGCATTGTATGTTGCTGTTATTTAACATCCTGAAAGTTTGCTCAGCGACCGCAGCGATAGCAGAATTTCCTTCGATGGTGATGAGCCTTTCAGCATTTGCGGCAATATGTGATCCGGAAAGCCCTAGTGATGCGCCCAATTCTATTGCTGTTGATGGCCTGAAATATGCAGACATGTTATACAGCCATTGCATTTTACGCTGTCCGGACATGGAGGTTGTGGCAATATGGCTGATACTTATTGTATTTCCGCGGATGTTTTTGTGACTTCCGGCACCAAGATCATGATTTTCGATTGTATTGTTATTGTTGAGTAAATTTTTACGGACGGATGCATATGCTGAAGCCCGACTCTCCGGTATCTTGTTGTTGAATAGAAAGTGTAGCAATTGGTACACCATGGAAGAGTGAACATTGTAAAGGGTTGTGGCTTTAAGATAAAACTTTATGAAATTTTTAAGCTGTGTCAACAAATCAGGTATATTATTATTTGATAAGCTATGCGTTTAAAGTTCGAATATCTTATTATTCTTGCGAAACAAAAATACAAAATGAGATTACTTTTTGCGATGTTGTTCTTCTTTCTATGGCTTGCAGCAGCTTGTGGTCAGAAATACAGGACGGCCGCCGGAATCAGAATAGGTACAGAGTTTGGTATTACAGTTCAGCAACTGATTTTAGAGAATTCAACCCTGGAAGGTATTATTCAAAAAGGNTTTTTTAACGACCAGACAACCATAAGTGTCCTTTTTGAACAGCATCAGAAACTGGTTTTCAAGGGCTTGAATTTTTACTTTGGCGGAGGTCCTCATGTAGGATTATATGATGCAAACGATCGAAATGGAAGAAAGAATAGTTTTGGCCTTTCAGCAATAGGGGGCGTGGAAATGCGATTTGGCAAGGTGTTGGCATCATTTGACTATAAACCTGCGATAAANTTTTTCGGTGGCGAACATATCTTTGACAGCCAATCCGCTATTTCTCTACGTTATATTATCGTTCCCGCTAAGAAAAAGGAAGCAAAATGGAAGTTTTGGGAGAAAAAGAAAAAGAAGAAATGATCATCCATTCATTTGTGACCATTTCTTCTTTTCATTCCTATCGGGTACATATCGTGTTGATGTACAAGCATCATACCTAGCGCACGATCTGAATCATAAGTCCCCGATATGCCTTATTATCCTTAATAGGCAGAATTAAATAATTGCCGGGGCTAAGTTGGGAAATATTAATTTCCGTTAGCGTTTCATTGATTTTTTGTCTTTTCAATACTGTCCCTTTCATATCAATCAGCCAGCATTCGTCCACCTTCTCATGTGCTTCCACATAGAGACGGCTCGTTGCCGGATTGGGGTAGGTTGTAATATTAAGGGATGGTCTATCGGCATATTTGGTACTCAAGTTAGTGCCACATAATTTCGGATAGAATAAGGCCAGGCTGTTGTCGATAAAATTGTCGAGGTCAGCCGCAAAAGCAGGGTTAAGGTAGATGTCGGTGCNGCCGCCTCCTGAAGCCACTGTCAGTGTATTCGGCAGACCAATCGCATCGGCTTCCTTGTGAATCGTTCTTGAGCCGTATAAATATGCCAACCCGAAAAATACACTGTTACTGTCTATGGGCACTACCTCATCCTTATCTCCCTGGAAACTCATGAGGAACGGCTCATCTTCATCCAGAAGACCTTTTGAAAAGACAGCCCNCGACATATTGATCACACCAAAGATATCGCGATCATTATGACTTAGGTTTTCAGCATCTCCGGTGTTACCATGAAATCCCCCATTCGCATTAATGGTTGTCAGGGCATCCGGAGGTATGGGGTCTCCTTCATCCATATAAGCCGCATGCAATGCGGTAATGGCGCCGGCTGACAAACCGCCGATAAAGATTTTCGTTGTATCGATTTGATAAATATTCAGGTTGGCAGCGTCAGTTTTGAAAAACCGATAAGCACCTTTCATGTCGGAAACAGCCTTTACCGCAGCATCAAACATAGTTGCAGGAGTAGGAATTCCCGCGAAAAGACGATATTGTACCGAGGCTGTGACGAATCCTCGTTGTCNCCAAANAGTGCAGAATGACTCCATGTCAGACTTATCTCCGAAGATAAAGCTACCTCCATGCGCAAAAATGATCAGTGGTCGCTTTGACACCTGGTCATTGACAGGTTGATAGATATCCATGAACAAATCCTTTTNTTCAGGTGTGCTGGTGGCGTACCTGACAGTCGTTTTCGTGGTTTTGTCAAATATCTGATAGCCATACCTGATTCCATCACAGCCTTCTGCATACGACTGGCTGTAGATATTGGACACGGTCATGGTAAAAANAATGAAACAGAATAAAAACTTTCTCATAAAATTGAATTGTACGGATAAAGTTATAATAAATTTTGGAATCAAAGATTCAAGAAGGAATTGACTTTTGAGTAAGTTCTCAGCTCCATCCTAAGGTGTTTGGTGTTATTCTTTGCCGGTAGGAGGATTGGTAGTCCAATTTGGCAGGGATTTGACAGGAGGAAGATTCAAGGATATACCATTTGAACTGAAAGGGAGAGGTAATCAACACGCACGATATTTATATAAAAAGCATTGTTAATGCATATCATGGTGTTAATCATATAATTGGTCGTCAAACATGTACAGTTTTTGGTAGTCAACTCAATGCTCGTTTCCGGTGAATGGTCAGCCAAAGATATGATTTAATATAGTTTGACATTTAATATATAAATATATATAATGTATAATAAATAGTTATATAAATAAATAAAAATATTTATTTATATAATATTATTGACCGGAATCATGGGTTCTTAAAATTACATTACTTAGATATGAAAAATAATTATAATGCATATATATTTGTATTACAATTTAATATACGTATTATAATTATTTAATATGTAAAACAGTATAAAACAAATAGTATCGAAGTTATGAGAGAATTTATTCCGGCATTTTTATTAATTGTTTGTGGTGCGGCCGGGTTGACCCTGCTTCAATGGAAAGGAGATTACACATTAACCCCGTTGGATGGGCGGGTACTCAATACAACGACGATCGCCATTAAAACTATCTCCGGTGATCAATATGAGGAAGAAGGAGGCATCCGAATCCTGGATATCAGTGATATTTCGATAACGGCGGATTCCTTGCGGTGATTTTGTCCCTCGCCCATTTGTGGCACAGGACGACAGTTGTGTCGTAATGAATTGGATCCGGGAAATAAAACGGTAGACAAGGTATAAAGTGAATATTGGTTCCGCAACGATTCAAACATTGCGTGGGATTTCTTTCATGGGCCGTTTTGCCCGAATCGCAGCAATTAACTTAATTATATTAATATATATATAATATGTAAATAAATAACAATCAGATTGTTTGTACAATCATGAACGTGAATAATTACTGATTAATATTGATTACGGTGTATTTTAGAATTAATGAACATATGCTTGTTTCTTCGTGGTATTTTTATGAAGTTGGGTTAAAGAGCCGGTATTTCCTGTTCCGTGGACTACCGAACAAGCTATAATCCGGTACTTTAAAAATTATTGAATTTATAATTGCACTGAACAACAATTAGGTATATATAAAAAAACTTGCAAAAACATATTTGATAATAATTAATTTGTTTATTTTTGTTTTTTATTTAAGAAGAACTAGGTAATCAAAATAATTATGACTGATCCATTGGTGGTATTTGAAGGTGCCGATATATATCAGAGCCGGTTTATGATACTAAATGACGTCGGGATAAGTATTTATCCGGGTGAATTTTGTTATCTCATAGGCAAGACCGGATCAGGAAAGTCAAGTTTTCTCAAGACAATTTATGGTGAGTTACCGCTGAAGACAGGCAAGGGAAGGGTGGTCGATTTTGACCTGACTACCTTGCGTCTCAAGCAAATCCCGCATCTTCGAAGACGTATGGGCATGGTGTTTCAGGATTTCAACCTCCTGAATGACAGAAGCGTCGAAGAGAATCTTCTATATGTATTGAAGGCCACTTCCTGGAAAGACAAAGCCCTAATGAGAAAACGGGTTGATGAAGTACTTACCTCGGTTGGACTACCATTTATAGGCCATAAAAACATTCACGAATTATCGGGAGGAGAACAACAAAGGGTGGCAATTGCACGCGCCTTGTTGAATCACCCACAGTTGATTATAGCCGATGAGCCAACCGGCAACCTTGATCCGGACACTTCAGATGAAATTGTAAAGTTACTGCAGAGCCTTTGCACGAATGGTACAGCCGTTTTATTTGCGACTCATGACTACCGTATCATTGAACAATTCCCCGGAAGAATCATCAAATGCAGTGAAGGTTCGTTGAAAGAATAAATAATGGATTACCCTTTAATGTAAATATCGTGATCAAACATCAAAACTACAATATCTTACAGTTAGGACAGGGAAAATATACCCGAGTCTTTTGTATGGAGCTCGATTCAGGCAAAAAGTGGCTATCAAAGTTTTGAAGCCTGCCTATGAGAANAATAAATTNTTCCAGGATCAACTTATCAGGGAGGCCAAGCTGGGCATGCAGCTGCGGCATCCTTCTGTCCGCAAGGTTTTGGATTTGATCCATGATGATGTGGAGGGTACCTATCAGGTCATGATGGAATATGTCGATGGGTACAACATGAAAGACTATATCGATAATTTTGGTACTATCCCCGAAAAACAGGTAGTTGAATGGTTGATGAATATTTTGCCCGGATTGAATCAGGCACATAGAGCGGGAATCGTACATGGATTATTAAAACCGGGTAACTTCATCATCAACCCGATGGGCAAACTTAAGATTTGTGATTTCAAGGGTGGTTATTTTGAAAGTGAGTTGTTCCCGGAAGATGTGGACACTCAGGACATACTGTACTTGAGTCCGGAGCAGATTCAACACATGGGTTCAGTAACCGGTCAATCGGATATTTACTCTCTCGGGGTCACCTTATATACGCTGCTTTCCGGCAGATTGCCTTATGATGCTGATTTCGCTGATGTCAATGAAGTCAGACTGAGGATTCTTAATCAGCCGCTTCCATTTATTGATCATGTTTCTGTTCAGTTGAACAGCATTATACAGGCAGCAACCTCCAAGAATCCAATGGAAAGGTATTCCGGTGCTGAACGCCTTATGCAAGAATTGGAAGGTGATCTATCAGCAAAGTTTTCAACTGTTTTTACCAAGGCCCAAAAGATTTTTGATGATGAACAGACAATACTAACCGGGGAGGAGAATCATCCGGATACATCATCTGATCCGGGGGTAGAATCTTTAGTAGTGGGTGGCGACAAGCCTAAGGCAGATGACGAAACTATTAAAGAAGAAATCATTGGGGCGGTTTCGGATAGTATAGATTCTGACCATCTGCCAAACGATGTGTCAGACCAGGTCGATTCACCTGCCGTACAAATTATTGGTACAGACGGAGATACAACGGCACCCGTTTCCTCTGACCGTGAATTGAGTGGCGTCACCAACGCAGACACGGATGTGTCGAGCAAAGATCTTGATGACCGGGTGAATGCAATCTGGGCAAGAATTGGAGTTTCAGGCGATAATACGGAGCCGGTGGTAGACAAAGTGCCTGTGATTCAACTCAAAGACTATGAAGAGCGGGAAACGGCCAAAGCTAAAGAGAAAAAGGAAAAGGAAAAAAGAAGGATGATCAAATCAAATCCGGAACTGTCAAGAAACTGGCAGTAAGAACAGTAACGCCGGATGGCCCCTTAGCTGAGCCTCCCAAGTGGTCAGAAAGGCGATGGAAAATCCCGTGACTGAAGATAATACCATTGAATCCTCTGCTGCCACCGCAACAGCAATAATGCCGGTGAAGATTAAACTTCATGAAGAGAAAGCGACTGTGGAGAAGCGCTTAGAGGAACCAACCGGGCAAAAATTGGTTGCAGGGCAAACATCCGGTTACATAAAAATATTTTTGGGGACAATTTTGGCATTGGGTATTGTAGCAGTCGGCGCGTATGTACTCTATAACCGGAGCGCCGGGGATTCGGTTAAGATAGTTACACAAGTTGAAGAAAACAGTAGCCCTGATAATCAAGCCAATTTGCCTGTTGCAACTACGCCGGAAGTAAGTCAAGCAGAGCAGGCCGTTGTCGATTCAGTCATACAGGCTGATCAAGGCCAGAGTCTTGAAGAACTTGAAAAGGCAAAGCTTGAAAAACTGAAGGAAATGGCGGCCTTGAAGAAAAAGCAGGAAGAAGAAGCGAAGAAGAAAGAAGAGGCGAAAAATGTCGATAAGGCCAATATTGAATTGCTGGTACCATACTTCAATGAAATTGCACCATTCAAACAAAACGATCTGATAGGTTTCATAGATAAAGACGGTAAGGTAATCAAGAAGCCGGTCTATGAAGAAATTCTCAGCTTCAGCAATGGATTGGCACCTGTTAAACTAAATAGTAAGTGGGGCTTTGTCAATTCACTGGGAAAAGAAGTTATTAAGCCAACGTACAGTGAAATATTCGGCTTTTCCAAGGGATTGGCCGGCGTAAAGAAAGACAATAAATGGGGTTTTATCAATACTTCAGGTGCCGTAGTTGTACCTTTCCAGTATGACGTGGTGACTGACTTTGCAGGGGCATGGCCGGCGTTAGGAAAAACGGAAAATGGGGCTTTGTATCCAAAAATGGCATGGAAGCAATCACTTGCCAGTATGACAATGCATGGTCCTTCAATGATGGACTGGCAGGTGTTGAGAAAAACAACAAGTGGGGATTCATCAATAGTAAGGGCGATATTGCCATACCTTTGGAATATGGACAGGTCAATAACTTTTCGGAGGGCTTTGCCTGTGTCGAGAAAAATGGTAAGTTCGGATATATCAACAAAGCCGGCAAGGAAATCATCTCTTGCAAATACGAAGCAGCCAAGCCGTTTAAAGGCGGAACTGCAAGGGTTTTTGACAATGGGAAGTGGGTGTACATAAATAAATCGGGAAAATGCGTTAGGGATTGTAACTAAATTGTATCTTTATACGTTATTTATAGAAATGTTAAGCTGATATGAAAAAGCGTTATTTACCTCTTACTGCACTTTTCGTCATCGCAGCGTACATCTTCACAATGTACAACGGGTTGAATGACAGTAGCTATCAGGCTTATATTGCCCAGAAAGAATATGAAAACAGTCTTGTCGCTGACAATGATACGCAGACTGAAGGCAAATCCGGTATGGTATTTCGTTTTATTAACGGAGTGATTGATGCTGTGACAATGATTGATAAAGTGGTCAAATAATCATCTCACAACCTTTTAGTTCGGTACAGAAAAATTTTCCGCTTATTTTTATTTGTTGCGAAGTAAGACTGGTTCTGTAAAAGTTGTAAGGTTAGCCGAACCTGTCTTTGTTCTTACTTAGAGATATTAGCGTTGAAGCTAGATATTTTTGAAATTGTTTGATATCCGATCCTTTGGTTTGCGGGAATGCCGGATTAATGTACATCGCCCTATTTGAATTTCTATTCTCGATCATACTTTTTACATTCCGGAGAATAAAGTCGGTTGTAAGGCAGCAATAATGGAATAATGTTGATATTGAATCATTAATCCCATTGCTTCTAAGGGCTGTTTGATTGTACCTTTACTAAAAAAACTGTTGGAACATACCTGCCAACTGATCAAAGTATGAGTTTGCCTTATCTCAGAACTTTTTAAATATAGCCATCTATTTTCAATGGACTTTCCGGATGCAACGGATCCGCTATTACTTTTCCTTTACCCATAGTCTGAAAATTCTGTCCTGTTTTAGCCTATATCAATGTTTAATAACCAGGGTGCCGGATTGGCTTTGATGGGGCGGTTCAATTTTTGATATACTTTTGGCCATTGACATCCATATTCCTTAGCTTATTTCCCGCGCCATTCAAATATTCCTTGATTGACATTCGTTNTTTGCCTTCAGGTTGCATTTCTAAAATACTTATTGACCCAATACTGCAGCCTATGGTCAAGGTAGTTTTGAAGTCACTTTTCCATTCTCCTGATGCAAGGATATCATCGCTCTGTCTTGCTTTCCAAAGTTTGATAGTTATGCCATCCCAGGTAAACCAGGCACCGGGGGAGGGATCGAGGCCACGACACAGATTGATGATATCCAATGCCGGCATTGAAAAATTGATGTGTGTATTGGTTTTGTCCAGTTTGGGTGCTGCACTGACCTTTGACTCATCCTGTTTTTCAGGCACATAATTCCCCGAAGAAATCATGGCTAAAGCTTCCAGTAAGGCTTCTCCTCCAAGCGATTTCATTTTTTCGTATAGGGAACCCATATTGTCATCATCTCTGATTTGCACTGTCTTTCTAAGTATAACATTTCCGGTATCGATGGATTTATCGAGAANAAATATTGATACTCCGGTCAATTTCTCTCCCCTGATGATAGCCCAGTTGATGGGTGCTGCTCCGCGGTAAGCAGGTAATAAGGAACCGTGCGCATTGACCGCGCNCTTCGGTGGCATGGCCCACACTTGTTCAGGTAACATGCGGAATGCGATTACGACGAAAAGATCCGCCTCCAGGGACTTTAGTTTGGCTAAGAACTTAGGCCCTTTCAAAGTCTTGGGTTTTAATACCTTGAGGCCTTTTTGGGAGGCGTATTTACTAACTGCTGATTCAATAACTTCTTTACGGCCTCTGCCACCCAATTTGTCAATATTGGTGACTACTGCAGCTACATCATGTCCTGCTTGTACCAAAGCATCCAGTGATGCAACAGCAAAATCTGTAGTTCCGAAGAATACTATTTTCATTAAGCTTGATTTATCGGCCAAAATTAATTCATTGTTGATATTTACATCGTTTAATTAAAAGATATAGGTTTTCTCATTATATATTGTACTATCAATGAGTCTTTGAAGTGAATAACATTGCCTTTTAAGCTACGGGATCTTTTTAATGATTAATGTCTAGGCATGTGAATGGTAGTTTGGAAACAAAGAGATGGATGATTGAATGAAGATTCATTTTCCATTCTTACCGGTTTGAATAGGAGCTTTGACAATATTGGCGGAAATTCAATTAAATATTTATAGTCTTTACACCCAATAAAAAATTTATCTTTAGCGGCTGTTTGTCAAGCAATACAGGTATGCTACAACAAATTATTAACCTGGACCAGGAGGTTCTATTATGGATCCACCGACATTTGCATGGTTCTGTGTCTAATGCAATCATTCCTTTTTGCGGAAACCTTTGTTTTGGCTTCCCTTATACCTGATATTAATTGGTTATTTCATTAGGCTATGGCGGGTCAAAGCATATATTCCTATTCTGTGTCTGGGTGTCTGTGTGGGGTTGCTGATTTTCTGAGTGTTCACCTTTTCAAGAATTATTTTAAGCGCTTGCGACCCTGCCATTCGTTGGATGATGCGCCGGTTTTGATTTGTTGGTCAACTGTGGCGGCCAGTTTGATTTATTTCCAGTCATGCTACCAATCATATGGCTATGGCAGTATTCCTGTTTTTATTGACAAGGAAAAGGTGGGGACGATGGAGTTATTTGTGGATTTTTGGGCAATTTTGATAGGTTTTGCACAGGTATTTGTTGGAGTACACTATCCGCTGGATGTTTTAGTCGGCTTCCTGTTCGGAGGCGCGGTCGGATTGGCATTTTACCAGTTGATGAATAACTTTTTCCGACGTTTACTAAAAAAATGAGGTCACCTGAGTTTTGCCAGAAAAGCGTCACGTCTCAGGATTGCATTTTCTTGTACGTCCTGATAAAACAGGTTGAAGTCACCTATGTGATAATTTTTGATGCGAAGGAATAGCCTTCCTTTTATTCTGGGTTTTTTAATCCATAGGATATTGCCGGACCGTCTGGTTGAAACGATATTAGGTTGCACTCCTTTGTCAAAATCTAAGAAGACTGAACCTTTGTGTTTTTNTCGGTCAGAAAATTCGGAATCATTTATCCATGTGATTGGATTAGTGACTATTGCCGGCTTTTCGTTTGCTATATATTCCGGCGTATAATCATGGATGAATGTCCGCCAGCTACAGATGCACCCAATCTCTTCCGGGGAGGTGCATGGAGGGAAACTAAGATAGCCTGTATCAACCGGCATTCCAACCAGATAAGCCACCACCATCCTTTCCGCAAGTGCCGTACCTTCAATTTCTTCCCTGATCAATCGTTTAGCATGGGCAGTTCCCTGTGAATGCGAAGCAATGATAAATGGTCGGTTGTGATTATAATGCTCGATATAGAACCGGAAGGCGTCTCTGACATCCTGATAGGCAAAATCAAGGACCTTGGCGGCAAAAGCTTTGTCATCCATGAAAAACACAGCGATATTAGCCTGACGATATAGGGGTGCGTAGATCTTCCCTACTTTATTGAAGATACTTGCTTGAAATTTAATGGATTTGTTTGCGGTCTCCGCATTGATTGCGGCATCATCTATCGGTGCATTCCATTGATTGTTCTTTACCTGGCCTGTATAGGATGTTGGATATAGGAAAAACACATCTACCGGATAATCCCNCTGTCTATCCAAACCGTTTTTGCCGGGTAACTGATCAGCATTATCGTCTTTTTCAGGAAGCGATGCCCAGTTTTCCTGCCTGGAATAATCGATTTTGTCTTGTCCACCAACCATCCCCAACACCATGAAGGTCTNTAAAAAGAATATTCTGCTCAATCTCATACAATTAGCCTTTTATAGAATTTAATTTGTCCGATATTTTTCCTGAAGATAATTTACCCTTTCGTCAAAAGTCTGTTGCTCCACAGGTGACAAATACTGTTGTAGCATGGCCTCAATTTCAGGCTGATGTTCGGCACTTTGATTACGCAAGGTATCGAAATAGACAGCAATCATCCACAACACGCATTTAAGATCGCCGGTACCTGCATCCTTCATCTGCATTTCCACCTTGATTGATTTTTTACTCATGCCGATTATCCTGCTACTGATAAGGACTGTATGATTGTAGAATACAGGTTTCAGATAAGTGATCTTATTCTGGAACATGACCCAGATTTGGCCGGTTTNTTTGATATGTTGATAAATGTCGAAGCCGGCATATTGCTTTAATTGATCTTCCCGCGCATTGAGGAAGTAATCGAGGTATCTCATATTGTTGAGATGCCCCATTGGGTCACAGTCTGAAAAACGGATCAAAGCCTCTGAAGTCAGAATTTTATCCATATTATCAATTTTGGATATACAAACAAGTAATTAGTACCATTGTTTAGGCTTCAAATGTGAAAATGAGATTTTCTTAAGGATGATCAAGGGCGATGCCATTATTTTAGGATAATCGCTTGGTTTCGGTTGGTTATTGCGGCAAAAATTTCTACAGATTTTTAGATCAAAGCCTTTTGTCATCTTTCTCCAAAGGATTTCACTGCTTCGATATTCTCCAATCAACAGGAAATTGACTGTTTTTGCATAGATTTTGACGGTTGATTCCGGCTGTCCCGTCTGATTCAAAGGAAATCATTGTGAAGGGCATTGATTTTGAATGCAACGTATCGGTAATTATATGAGGTACTTTATAAGCTTGTTTTCTAATATTGTTTTAAAACAAAGTATCGGTACTATTTCAGATGCATTTATTTCTGTTTTCGTATAAAATATTATTATCATTGTGATTGGAATAAATTGAATTGAAAATGGCTGAGTTGAATGTTAGATCGATCAGTAAGGAACTGAAGGCCGGCATAGGTAAGGAAGTGGCTGACATAGTGGCATCCGGGGCCAGGCCACCCCATCTGGCAGCGATTATGGTGGGGGACAATCCCGCCAGTAAAGCATATGTGGGTAATAAGGTGAAAACTTGTGAAGAATTGGGTATCAAGAGCGCCCTGTTGCATTTCGAAACCGGGATTACGCAGGAAGAGTTGGTTGAGGTCATCCGCCGACTTAATGCTGACGATGAGGTGGATGGATTTATACTCCAGTTGCCATTGCCTGACCACCTTGATCCTCAGGCGCTTTTACTGGAAATAGATCCCAATAAGGATGTGGATGGCTTCCATCCGATGAATTTCGGCAAGATGGCTTTAAGTCTGCCTGCTTTCCTTCCGGCAACGCCTTATGGCATAGTCATGCTTATCGAGTATCTCGGACTGGATCTTTCCGGNAAAAAGGTGGCAGTTCTAGGTAGGAGCGATATCGTGGGGACACCGATTTCCCTGTTGCTGTCCCGCAAGGCTCCTTATGGAAATGCAACCGTGACGTTGCTGCATTCGAGAAGCAAAAATATCAAGGAAGAACTGCTCGCGGCAGATGTTATTGTTGCGGCTATTGGCATACCGCATTATGTCAAAGAAGACATGGTAAAGGAAGGATCAACTATCTTCGATGTTGGTATCAACCGGATACCGGATCCAATGGCTAAGTCGGGTAGCCGATTGGTGGGCGATGTGGATTTCGGGCAGGTAAAGGATAAGGCGGCCTGGATTACGCCTGTGCCGGGTGGAATAGGCCTGATGACTATTGTGAGCCTCATCAGGAATACACTGGATGCTTACAAGAACAACCGTGTTTAGATCTCACCTCTTAGCGATTGTCTGTTTTGTTCAAATTGAATTCACAGTCAGAGAGGTGCCTTTTATTTGAGTGAACATTATGACCGATATACTGATATGGTCTTTGGGAGGGATGAGTTTTTGCACGATGGACAATAAGCAGACGGGTATAAGGTTTTTTTGTTATTATCACAATTACTTTTTAATTTTCAAATATATAGGGATGGCCAATAATTATCCGGAATGGCTTGAGTGCCGGTTCAANCCCGGGGAAATGGAAGCGGACTCTCTGGTCGCATTGATTGCTGATTTGCCGTTCAATAGCTTCATGGAAGAAGAGGATTATCTCCTGGCTTATATCGGGAAGTCTGAATGGACAGATGAGGTNAANAAAGAGTTGGACTCCATTTGTGTAGAATTCGGGATAAGCTACGATGTAACCGAAATGGAGCAAAAAGACTGGAATGCGGAGTGGGAGGCCAATTTCTCTCCGGTGGTAGTAAGGGATATCTGTACTATTGTCGCTCCATTTCATACCGATGTGGAGATTTCTGGCCGTAAGATAGTTCTATCACCCAAGATGGCTTTTGGTACGGGACATCATGAGACAACCTATGGGATGATAGTCAAGATGGATCAACTTGATCTGTCCGGGAGGAAAGTGCTTGATTTTGGCAGTGGCACAGGGGTACTGGCCATTTTTGCCTCTATGAAAGGCGCCAATCCGATAGATGCCATTGATATCGAAGGGCCTGCATACGACAATATGCTGGACAATTTCATGCTCAATGAGATAGACAATATCGTGCCTGTTCTGGGCGGTGGTGAAAAAATCGACCCTGATAGCCGGTATGATGTCATTCTGGCCAACATTACCGCCAATGTCATCCGGGATCATCTCAATATCCTGTCTTCTGTCTTAAAACATGGGGGAACGATTCTNTTTTCAGGTTTTCTCGAAAGTGATCTGTCCACCATTCGCGCTGATGCCGGGAAAGTCGGCCTGGGGTATATCGACCACATGATCAATGGCAAATGGGTCATTGCACGGTTTGTCAAGGTGTAAACGGGACACGGGCAGGATGATCAATGTAGTTTGATAGCCAACTTTAGATGTACAAAAATTAAAAAGCCGGCTCATTACTGAACCGGCCTAACTAACACTTTACTACCCTCAAATAAACACCAAAGAAGGTATTTACAGGAGTTCCGATCAATAGGACGTCATTTTTGAGGAAAGTCACATGTAATGGATTTTTAAATATTTTTTTGTTGCCTTTTATATGAATATGAATACCAGCCATGCCTTGTATATCATTCTATTATTCTGCAAGTATCATTAAAACAGGTAGTTATATATTATTGTATTATTGCATGATTTAATGGGCATGTGGTGTATTCTTCCACTGAATTATTTAATGCCGAATGTAACCTAGGCATTAAACCAAGAATATATGGACTATTATATAAATCATCTTGGTATAACATCATTTATTGTAATTTTTTTAACGGATTTCGGCTTTATTCTGTGTAGAACTTTACTGCTGACAAGTTTATATAAACAGGTCGTATCTGAATGTAAATTATTCCTTGATACAGAATTCCTTCCCTTAACCCGGTAGTTCCAACGTTGTGCAGGACTTCCGTTCTCATCAACATTATTTTTTATCTTATCCGTACACTTGACTATATATACATCCATTGCAGGTTAGCAGCTTAATACGAAGAGCCTTTGTTATGAATCAGTCCTTGAAATGGAGTACAGAGATGAAATGTTTTGGCCGGATTCGAATTGTTACCTTTTCTTTGCTTACTTTTGCGCAAAAATCAAAAAAGCTAAATGGCAGACCATAAGATCATTTTCTCAATGACCGGAGTGAGCAAAATCATTCCNCCCAATAAAACCATCCTTAAGGATATATATCTTTCCTTCTTTTATGGAGCTAAGATTGGTGTGTTGGGTTTGAACGGTGCCGGAAAATCCACCTTGCTTAAAATTATAGCGGGTATCGATCCTAATTACAACGGCAAGATTGTATTCGATAAGGACTATAAAATCGGCTATCTCGAGCAGGAACCTAACTTGGATCCCGAAAAGACTGTTTTGGATGTCGTAAAGGAGGGAGTTCAGGAAGTTGTGGACCTATTGAAGGAGTATGAAGAGGTGAATGCCCGGTTTGCGGAAGAGTTGAGTGATGATGAGATGAATCAACTCATCGAAAAGCAGGGAGAGCTGACTGATAAGCTGGAACAACGAGATGCATGGAATCTGGAGTATAAACTCGAAATGGCGATGGATGCCCTACGCCTGCCGGATCCTGCGGCTTCCATTAGCGTATTATCCGGAGGGGAGAGGAGGAGAGTGGCATTGTGTCGCCTTTTGTTGAGTGAGCCGGACATCCTTTTACTGGACGAACCTACCAACCACCTCGATGCGGAATCGGTGGACTGGTTGGAGCAATATCTCCACAACTTCCCGGGTACGGTTATTGCTGTCACGCACGACCGGTATTTCCTGGACAATGTCGCCGGATGGATCCTGGAGCTTGATCGTGGTGAGGGCATTCCCTGGGAGGGGAATTATAGTTCCTGGTTGGAGCAAAAGTCCAATCGTCTTGCTCAGGAAGAAAAGTCTGAATCAAAACGTCAAAAAGTACTCAAGCGTGAATTGGAATGGACGCGATTGGCCCCTAAGGCCCGGCATGCCAAGTCCAAGGCCCGTCTGACTGCCTACGAAAAACTTGCCGAAGAATCTGCCAGTGAGAAGGAAGCCAAACTCGAACTGGTCATACCGCCCGGTCCGCGATTGGGAGACCAGGTTATTGATATCGAAGGTGTGAGTAAGTCATTCGGTGATCGAACCTTATATGAAAACCTTAATATCAGGATACCAAGAAACGCTATTGTCGGTATCATCGGGCCAAATGGAGTAGGAAAGTCAACTTTGTTCAAGATGATTACCGGTGAGTTGCAACCGGATAGCGGGCAAATTGTAATCGGAGAATCTGTTAAGATTGCGTATGTAGACCAGTCCCATGAGGATCTGAAGCCCGAAAGCAGTGTATACGATGCTGTATCCGGTGGCCTGGACAACCTCATTGTCAACGGTATGTCCGTAAACTCGCGGGCCTACATCAGCAAGTTTAACTTCAGTGGAACCGACCAGAGCAAGAAGGTCGGAGTACTTTCAGGAGGCGAGCGCAACAGGCTCCATCTGGCCATTGCTTTAAAGGAAGGAGGTAACGTCATCCTCCTTGACGANCCCACCAACGATATCGACGTAAATACTCTCCGGTCTCTGGAGGAAGCTTTGGAGAATTTTGCCGGGTGCGTTCTTGTAATCTCTCACGATAGATGGTTTATCGATCGTCTCGCAACACACATTATTTCATTTGAAGATGAAGGAGTGTACTTCTTTGAAGGTAATTATACCGACTATGAAGAGAATAAGAAGACACGACTCGGAGAAGTCAAGCGTAAATCGAAGTTCAAGAATCTCCTGAGTATATAATCGTAAGGCGTTATTGATTTTCGTAGGTGAATTCAGGGCTTTATATCCTGAGGCTTTATGTTTTAAATCAAATAGGAATTGTTAATTTTCAAACATTGGATTAGAAATTATAAGACATGAAAAAAAGACACTGTTGGTACTGGCAGCCGGAATGGGTTCACGTTATGGNGGGTTGAAGCAATTGGATGGATTGGGTCCAAATGGTGAGACCATCATCGACTATTCGGTGTATGATGCCGTCAGGGCCGGCTTCAGCAAGCTGGTTTTCGTTATCCGGCCTTATTTTGAGGAGGAATTCAAGGAAAAAGTGTCTTCCAAATATACATCATTAGCCGAGGTGGTCCATGTACATCAGGAGATAGATATTCCTATAGAAGGTGTGGACTCTTTTCCTAAACGGGAAAAGCCCTGGGGCGCAGGACATGCCGTCCTGGTATGCGAACATGCCATAAAGGTTNNCTTTGCAGTGATCAATGCCGATGATTATTATGGTAAGGAGGCATTTGCCCAGATGGCAGACTTTCTGGACAATAGAGTAGCTGCTGATAATAATGCTCTGATCGGGTACAAACTGGCCAATACCTTGTCCGAAAATGGCACTGTATCGCGCGGTGTATGCCAGGTGGATGAGCAATTACAACTTGTGGCTATCAACGAAAGGACGAAGATCGGCCCGGAGGATGGCCGGATCTTTTATGTCGAGGGCAATGAAAAGGTTGAAGTGCCTGCAGATTCCTTTGTTTCCATGAATTTCTGGGGCTTCCATCCCGATGTATTCCCTCTATTTAGAAAAGGATTTGTCCACTTCCTGAAATATTCCAATCCTACAGAAAAGTCTGAATATTTCATACCTTTGGTGGTCGATA
This sequence comes from Candidatus Parvibacillus calidus, assembly GCA_013414645.1. Classification (GTDB taxonomy): domain Bacteria; phylum Bacteroidota; class Bacteroidia; order Chitinophagales; family Saprospiraceae; genus Parvibacillus; species Parvibacillus calidus. The sequence goes on from CP058702.1 coordinate 1,301,463, forward strand.
TGATGATCAAGATGAAGTTGAGTCGTTTTGAAGTCATACCTTCCAACAGTGAATGGATCGGTGTGACTTATCAAGAAGACCGGGAGCCGACTGCCAGAAAGTTTGCTGAATTAGGAAAACAGGGTATTTATCCTGAAGAGTTGTTCTGAGGAATCACCCGATTATAATTCTTAACTCATATAGCTTTGGTTTTAGAGAACTATATGCTGTTATCATATTGTTTCAATGAATATTGAATGGAAACAATAGTGTGTAGCACGATTTGAACAAATGGAAAAACAAGATTTGAAAAAAAGCTTTTGTGGGACCGTCCTTGTATGATTAAGCAGTTCAGGCGATGAATTATTAAAAAACAGGAAAGTATTAAAAGTTGGTAAGTTTGGTTTGCAGTCGCACTTTTGATGAGCTAAACTACGTTTGAGTGAAGTAAAATTCAACAACGATGCAGACACCCATGAAATAGTAAATTAATAAAATATTAAACATTAAATGAATTATTATGCAAGAAGGTAAAGTAAAGTTTTACAACGAGTCAAAAGGTTTTGGTTTTATTAAACCCAACGATGGTTCTGCTGACATTTTCTTTCACGTTTCCGGGATTAAGGATGATGTTAAAGAAAATGATCCGGTTGTATATGATGTCGAGCAAGGCAAAAAGGATTAATTGCTGTCAATATAAGGTTGGCGTAAGGTAGAACCAAATACGTCTTTTAGCAGGTTATCGGGATGAATGATTCTGTGTCCACGACACGGATATCAGACGTTCCAATTACGCTGCCGAAATATCCATTTTAGAGGGAAAAAGATAGTGTGTATTGTGAATGCAGGTCAGCCGATACTCACTTTACTCTATTGGCTATTAATTTCAAAAATCAGTACCACAACAGTTTTCATGATCTTTCGGATAAATTTGGCCAATTGAATGGTGCCGGATTCAGGCCATTGCTTATATTGACATTCAGGAAGCAATTGCATCAAGCATGTATCTTACAGCTATGATTGTACAACGGTTATGCCAATAAGTCGGGTTGTCAGGTGGTCATAATCGTCGGATTTGTTCTTCTTTAAGGTTTATATACCCTGATATGTACATGTGGAAGATATCGTTCTATTATTGCCTGACTCTCAAAATTATTCTTTCATGTCATTATTTGCCCTAAACAATCCGTATCTTTGCGCCTCAAAAATCAGAGCATGTTGAACAGTATTCCGGAAGCTATTGAAGCCATCAGAAATGGAGAACTAATAATCGTTGTGGACGATGAGGATCGTGAGAATGAAGGCGACTTCATTGGGGCAGCTGAATTAATTACTCCTGAGAAGGTTAATTTTATGGCGACTGTGGGCCGTGGCTTAATATGCACCCCTCTGGAAGCTGATCGGGTAGAAGCATTGGGTCTGGATATGATGGTCAATCAGAATACCGCCATGCATGAGACAGCCTTCACTGTGTCCATTGACCTTATAGGGCATGGTTGCACCACAGGGATTTCCGCTTATGATCGGGCAACAGGTATCAAGGCATTGACCGATCCTAAAATTACCGGCAACGATTATGCAAAGCCAGGACATATTTTTCCCTTAAGGGCGAAGGCCGGTGGTGTATTACGCAGGACCGGGCATACGGAAGCGGCTGTGGATCTTGCAAGAATGGCAGGCCTTTATCCGGCAGGTGTTTTGGTGGAGATTCTCAATCCGGATGGTTCTATGGCGCGCCTTCCTCAATTGATGGAGATTGCTGAAAGCCACCAATTGAAGATTGTCTCCATCAATGATCTGGTGGCATACCGGCTACAGACGGAAAAATTGGTTCGCAAGGAATTTGAAGGGCCTGTCGAAAGTCCGTTCGGGCAGGTTATCGTCCATATTTATCGCCAGGTCAACAGTGATGATGTGCATATCGCCCTCCAGTATGGTCAATGGAATGAGGGTGATGTTGTGCCGGTAAGGGTCTTCAGCGAGAATAAGATGCACGAAACGGCAGCCTTCCTGTTTACCGGTTGGGGAAAACAACTTGAATCAGTGATGAATTACTTCAAGAATACTGGTAAGGGATTAGCGCTCTTTATGCGTCAGGCTGAACGTGCCGCTGACCTGGTGGAGTCCATCGCCAATCTTTCCCGCGGTATAAAGGCGGAACAAAGACCTGAACAGCGGGATCTGGGAATTGGCGCACAAATCATCCGTGACATGGGCATCACCAAGATGGATCTGGTCACCGGCTCCGCTACACGGAGGATTGGTATCTTGGGTTATGGAATTGAGATTGTACAGACAACCGATTTGGAAAGTATTTGAGGATGATACTTCTATGGGCATAGGCTATCGTGTATTTGGGTTTTGAGGTAGGCAGGATGCTTGTCGGCTTACCGAAGTAGGTAGGAAAATAATACACAGGACCCTTTACCTGATTGAGCCGGCATAACTCGGCAAATTTTCTGACCCCAAAAAGAGGATTTTTTAAATTGATGTTGGCCAATCACCTCTTCTGTTGGCTCGATAAGTATTAGTATTCTACCTAATTACTTTTGCCCGGTAGCTAATCGAGCCTTCATCCCTACACCTGCCTGATCGACAGACTAATCCGCTGCCGCTCTTTATCTACCTGCAACACCCGGACCATTACATGTTGGTTGAGCTTTAGCTCATCTGCGGGATCCTTGATGTACTTGTTGGCGATTTCAGAGATATGCACCATGCCGTCCTGTTTTACTCCTATGTCGACAAAAGCTCCGAATTTGGTCAGGTTGGTGACTTTCCCCGGCAGGATCATGCCTTCGTATAATTCATCGATGCTGTACACAGAGGCAAATTCAAAGGCAGAAGCCTCCGTCCGTGGGTCCAGTCCCGGCTNTTNTAGTTCGGCAATGATATCCTTCAGCGTCAATTCACCGCGGTTTTCATCCTGATAACGACTAATGTCGAGGTTGTCAAGAATGGGATTGCCGATCAAAACCTCGATGGGCATTTTGAGGTCTTTGGATATCTGCTTTACAATATCATAGGATTCCGGGTGGACGCCACTGTCGTCCAGAATATTTTCTCCGTCCTTAATACGCAGGAAACCCGCTGCCTGTTGATACACTTTTGGTCCTAAGCGTGGCACTTCGAGCAATTCCTTTCTGGACCGGAATGCCCCGTGCTGTGTGCGGTAAGATACGATATTTTTAGCCAGGANCGGTACAATACCGCTTACATAGGCCAGAAGTTCCTTGCCTGCAGTATTGAGATTGACACCGACCGCATTGACACAGGACTCTACGGTACGGTCCAGCGTTTCCTTTAGCAAGGCTTGATTTACATCGTGTTGGTATTGTCCCACTCCTACGTTTTTAGGGTCTATCTTGACGAGTTCTGCCAGAGGGTCCATCAGACGACGGCCTATGGATATGGTNNTACGATAGGTTAGATCGAGATCCGGAAATTCCTCTCGTGCCAACCCGGACGCCGAGTAGATGGAAGCCCCGTCTTCATTGACCAGAAATACCGGCAGCGTTACCGGGATGTTTTTGACAAACCGCTCTGTCTCCCGTCCTGCCGTTCCATCCCCGATAGCTATTATTTCAACACTATGTTTTTTAATGAGTGATTCTATAGTATTGCGGGATGCTGCCAGCCGGTTCGGTTCATGGATATAGATGAGGTCGGTAGCTATCAGGTTGCCATTGACATCGAGAATGGCGATTTTACATCCGGTGCGATAGCCCGGATCGATGGCCATTGTACATTTTTCACCTGCTGGACCAGCGAGGAGGAGCTGGCGAAGATTCTGGGCAAATACGTCAATGGCTTCCTTATCCGCCTTTTCTTTCAGTTCATTCCTGAATTCGGTTTCCAGGGATGGTTGAATCAGTCGCTTGTAAGCATCATCGATGGCTTTTTCTACCTGGGAGGCAGCACTGTTACGAANCCGAATATAACGTCGGTCGATGCTATCAAGTGCATCGCGTATTTCGGGTTCAATACTAAGCCTCAGGAAGCCTTCATCGGTACCTCGGCTGATAGCCAGGAATCGGTGTCCTGCTATCTTCCTGATGTTTTCTTTAAAGTCAAAATAATCCCGGTATTTGCCGGCTTCTTCAGCTTTTGCCTTGACAACCTTACTACCTACTGTGGCCTTTGACGCAAAGAGTTTTCGAAGGCTGGCTTTAAGCGTCACATCTTCAGCGATCCATTCCGCGATGATGTCGCGTGCGCCCTGGAGGGCATCTGCTACTTCCGGTACTTCTTTGCAGGTATATTTGAAGGCGATTGCCTCCACGTCCATATCGCGTTGGCTCATGATGGATTTGGCCAGTGGTTCAAGTCCTCTCTCTCGNNCCATATCGGCCCTGGTCTTTCTTCTTGATTTGTAGGGAGAGTACAGATCTTCCAGCGTCTGAAGATCGCGAGCCTCCCGGATCAACTTCAATAATTTTTCGTCCCCGATGCCTTTTTCGGCCAGGCTTTCGAGGATGAATGTCCGACGTTCTTCCAGGGCGATTATTTGTCTGTGCAGGGTTATGATCCCGGCGATCTTTACCTCATCCAGTCCACCTGTCCTGTCCTTACGGTATCTGGCTATAAAAGGAATCGTAGCACCTTCCTGTATGAGCTCAAGGACGGCTCTTACCTGTTGTTCCCGTAGGCCTGTTGCCTGGTATATCATTTCAATCATTATACAGCTTGTTTTTGGAGATACTGCTGACATAGTGCAGTACATGGGTGTAAATATTCATCCTTCAGGAGTCACTCAGATGCCTACCGGAAAGGTATCAGAAAGTAGGCGNCAACAAGTCGTCATTGACATAGAGGCCGAAATAGGAAACCGTTATCTCAATTGTTCCCTGATTTTTATTGTAATAGATAAAACTCGGAAAACCTATGTCATAACTGACGCCTACCTGCCATTTATTATATTCTATTCCCAATAAAAATCCGGCAGAGTCAAAATTATATTTGTTATTGACACCTGCGCCTCTGGCAAAAACCCCTGTATGTATGGTCCAGAAATATACATCAGTCGCCAGTGTCAATCCCACAGTAGCCATATCGAAGGGTTGTTGGCGCTGATACATCAAACGGGNGTAGAGAGACATATAATCATCAAGGACGAGGCGACCACCTGCGTGAAGGGTATATTTCATTGGCAGCCTGAAGGAGATCGCACTTTCTTCTGAGTTGAGATCGCGCTTATAGAAAGATGCTTCAGGGCGGGAAAGGTGAGCAACCGATATACCTACATTGAAACCATTTTGCTTCTCCGGATAGTTTGAATAATTTACCCCTACACCCTGATCGAAGTAGGAGAAGTTGTTTGCAGCCAGGCTTTCTGCGGTAGGTTGTGTGTAACCGTCTTCGCCATTGAACTGATCTTCGAAGGTAACATTGGTAAAGTTGCTGTTCCTTTGATTGAGGCTGAGGTAAAGGCCACCTGACAGGAACTGGTTGGGACCCAATGCTTTGTGGTAGGATCCGGCGATACCCATTTCTGTGTTACCCAGATCGAGTACACCGGCTTTGTCATGGGCAAAATACAATCCGGCAGATACAATGTCATGAACCTTTTGGCTTTTCAAGCCGAGATCAAAATTTAAGTCCACGCTGCCTAAGAAGGCGGTAAAAGGCTTTTCGAAGTTGCGCGACCATTGATTCCTGTAAGCGAGATTGACCCGATAATTGCCTTCGAAATTACCCGTCAGTGATGGATCAAGAGTAATTGGCGAGCCATAGAACTGTGTCAGATAGCGCTCCTGCGCTTGCAGGTTGCCGATGGAAAATAATGTCAATACGAAAANAATATACCTCACCAAATGTGAATTTATTTGATTAAATCAGGTGCAAAGCTACACACATACCCTTAGTAAACGAAAGAAATGCTATTAAATTATTGCAAATAAGCACTACTTTGTATGGGTAAGGGATGAATACCCTTCCAACAAAATATTCGTCTATGGAGATATTGGAATGGAAAATCATTGACCGGGTTTATTGAACCTGCTATTCCTTGTGATTCTGTTATAATATCTCAACTTCAGATTTTGTGAGAGGAATGACTTACACGGACAGGTTTTGTCCTGTGTAGGATTTAGCTTTGCGCCTGCATCGGGGAGAGTTGATTTCATCAGGTGTTACCCTTAATATAAATTTGCCGGGGATTTGCTTCTTTAGTAGAAAATCTCCGGCCCCTTCAAGAAAAATCCAATAAATACCTTATGTTTATCCGTACTAACCTTATTTTGTCGATATGAGGCAATCACGACTAAATTAAAAAAATGGATGATACCAGACCTGTCCGGACACTCAGATTATTAATGATGCTCTCAGGTTCGCGTCGCTATACGATGGCCGAGCTGATGGATAAGTTTGCCATGTCGGAGCGCAATCTGCGAAGAGACTTGTTATTGCTCGAGAGTGCCGGCTTTGTCCTTGACCGGAAGAATGGATATCGCATAGTGCTTGAAGGGAATCGTTCCGGGGTGCTGAAGAAGATTCTTCATTTTTCAGAAGAAGAGATCGCCCTCATTTATGGGGCGCTTACAACTCTCGATGCGGCTTCTTCTATCAAGGCACGACTTTTGAAGAAAATGAATGCCTTTTATGATCTCAAGGTAATCGAAAAGCTGAAGGAGAAAGACGACCTTCAAAAGGTCAGTTTGTTGCGAAGATCGATGGAGCAAGGCAAGCAGGTAATTCTGAGCAATTACCGATCATCCAATAGTCAGACGATCGAAGACAGGCAGGTAGAGGCGTTTGATTTTGGTCCGGATTATGAAACCGTCTGGTGTTATGATCTCCGTGACCATGAGTGCAAACAATTTAAAGTAACAAGAATGTCGGGTGTCTGTCTTACGGCTACTGATTGGAAGTATAAAGGGAGTCACCGGCGTCCGTTTACTGATATCTTCCGGGTATCTGCTCCGGAAGCCATAGACCGGGTAAAGCTCCGGCTCAGTCTGCGTGCCTACAACCTTGTGGTAGAAGAATATCCGCTTGCCAACAATTACATCCGGCAGGCCGAATCATCCTATCTGCTTGAGGCACCTATCGCTGAATATAGTGGTGTAGGCCGGTTTGTCATGGGTTTTCTGGATGAGGTACAGGTACTGGAGAGTGAAGGGCTGAAGGAATACATCAACCGGTTGATACGATCCTATGATGTTGGGAATGTGTGGAAATAAAATTAGATTTGTGCTTCAGGCATAAAAAAGCCCCGCAGATAGGCGAGGCGCTAGATGTCTTCACAACACCATGATATTCGGGTAAAAATCAATTTTGTTGTAGCAAATATCAATCTTTCAAAGAACAAAAGCAATTGCAAGGGCCTAATGCTTGAGCTGTTTTAATGTCCAAAAGCTAAACAGCCCGGAGAATATGGTTTTCTCCGGGCTGTTTCAACACTATTATGAAAAAATTATTTTGCCATTCCTTCTGTCATCCACTTCTCAAGTGTAGCGATCTGTTCCGCGTTCANGGGTGCTTNTTTGTTCTTGAACGGCATAAAATCGGGATCAGTGGGGGCCAGCTTGACCATTCTGATCATTTCCCGGATATGTTCTTTGGCGCCTTCGTAGTTGTCAAGATGGGCTTTTCGGCCATCAGGACTGACATGGCACGGGCTGCAATGATTATTGATAATGGGCAGTACATCTCGTTCGTATGATACTGCAGCCACCGCCTTTGCTTCAGGCGTAGTTTTTGTCGTTGTAGTTTTTTGTGTTGACTTGCAATTCGGCAAGGTAACCATCGCAAAGAGGGCAAAAGCCAGCAATGGAATTAATTTATTCTTTTGCATAATATAATAGTTTGAATATTTAATGACAAACATAATTTTATTTTTTCTTTAATTATAATTATTTTTTAAAATTTATTCTAAAGTTTTTATTTCCGGTTATTGGCAGATCAGCGATGTGAAAATGAAGTTGGTCGAAAATGTTGATTTTTCAAGTACCGAATTATCATCACCTTAATACTTTTCACCATATTTGCAATAGTCAGCAAACGTATTATGTTGAGGTATATTTATTCACTTGTCTTCCTTGGATTCTTCACGTGCTTGTTGGGGCAACCAATCTCTTCGGATTCTCTTTACCGGGGATTCAGGTCTGCCTCCATTTTCAGAATAGCAGCGCATACAATGCCTCCGGAGATCGATGGGGACCTTTCTGATGATGTATGGAAGGCGGCAAGGGAATATTCCGGCTTTACTCTTTTTGAACCCAATCCCGGTGCAGCATGTTCGCGCAATACCTATATCCGGCTGCTTTATGATGACAATTCGATCTATATTTATGCCAGGATGGAGGATGATCCTGCAAATATCCTGAAAGAACTGGCACCGCGCGATCAATACAACAATACCGACTATATCGAATTTTTCTTTGATCCTTATGCTTCCGGAACCGTGGCTTTCAGCTTCGCAGTGACCCCTCGCAACCTCCAGCGGGATACCAAGTACATTGGTTCACAGGAAGAGGATGAGTCGTGGGATGCTATCTGGGACAGTGCTGTGCAGTCTACTGAAGATGGCTGGCAAGCAGAGTTGCGGATTCCTTTTTCTCAACTGCGGTTCCCTGAAGAGGATGTCCAGCAGTGGCGCTTCAATGTCGTCCGCCAAATGAANAAAGTTCGTGAAAAATCCAGTTGGCAGATTCTCAACCCCGCCATCAGTGGTCTGATCAATCAAAATGGCTACCTTTCCGGGATAAGCCATTTGAAATCACCACTGCGGCTTTCACTATTTCCTTATTTGTCAGCATATTATGCACCGGAAGCCGGAACAAAAATCAAATTTGCCGGAGGACTTGACCTAAAGTACGGTATCAATGATGCATTTACCCTTGATATGACCTTGATCCCCGATTTTGGTCAGGTGGCATTCGACAATATTGTTTACAACCTAACGCCTTTTGAGGTGCAGTATGAAGAAAGGAGACCCTTNTTTACGGAAGGACTGGAATTGTTTTCGAGAGCAGAGCTGTTCTATTCCAGACGGATTGCTGCGGATAATCATTACTTTGACAGGAATGGAATTCCCGATGGTAAGACGTTGGTGGAGGTTCCTGCNAAAAACAAATTAATCAATGCATTCAAACTGACGGGCAGGGCATCTAATGGGCTTGGTGTTGGGATTCTGAATGCGCTGGAGGGCAGGAGCCATGCTGTATTAAAGGATGACAAAACCGGGCAGACTGAAAGAATTCCGGTCAATCCNATCTCTAACTACAATATTATTGTCATCGATCAAAACCTCAGGAATAATTCGTATATCTCCTTCATCAATACCAATGTCATGCGACAAGGAGAGCATCGTGACGGAAACGTTACCGGGGCTGAGTTGAATATCCGAAGCAAAAACCAGGCATACTACATCAAGGCAATCGGCGCTCTCTCCTATATCAGTCAGGGCCAGGAGGCAAAGCCGGGGTACAAATACGCATTCAGCACCGGTAAAAACTCCGGCAACTGGACTACTTCCATTGATTATGAAGAAATCTCCAGAAGGTTTGATCCCACTGATCTTGGTTACCTCAAAGTATTTAATACCAGGGCGGCAGAGTGGAATCTTGGCTACTCTACCTATATACCCAAAGGTATCAGGAATAAGTCCACTACATCACTCAGTGTGAATTATGAGAGAGTTATCAGCNNCCTGACCGATTTTCCAATTTTGGTATAGAGGGGAATATTTTTCTGGACAGAAATTTTAATGCACTTAATCTGGATTTAGGCATCAATCCGATAATCACCTATGATTTTTATGAACCTCGCAGCGGCGATTTCAGTAGATTCTATACCTTTCCAATCGGTTATGAAATCGGGGGCTTTATATCGACGGATTACCGGCGTCCCCTGGCTCTGGACATGAATTTCGGCCATCGTCATGTGAATGAGGCGGGCAGAAATTATTACCAGATTAACGCTGATCCCAGGATGCGTTTCAATGACCATTTTTCAATCTTTGCTACCATCGGTTTCGAAAGGGGATACAACGATGTCGGGTATGCCTATACCATCAGACATGAAGATGAGCCATGGCGGGTCAATGACATTATCTTTTCACGCCGGAATGTCCAGACTGTTGTTCTGGGTTTCAATCCCGTCCTGCTTATCAATCCAAACCTCAATTTCAGCCTTCGCGTGAGGAATTATTGGTCACAGGTGAGTATCAAATCTTTGCACCTGCTTGAGACAGATGGTTACCTTTCTGAAGACGAGGTTGCAGGAGGCAATTATCCATTGTTTCAACTTGTCCAATTTACCAATTTTGAGGCCCGGGCTAACTGGCGGTTTGCACCGGGCAGTGATCTGATACTGGCGTGGAACAGTGGTTATGACAAATTTACCAATGAGGACAGCCGTTATTGGTCTTCCTATAGCAATTTTGGTAACAGAATCCGGAACAATATTATTTCGGTACGTGTCAATTACTATCTGGATTATGCCAGATTGTTCAGGAAATGATTCTAATGAACGGAAGTCAATTAAATAAACTCATAGACAGATCAAGCGCATATTCCTAAGCTACATTGGCTATTTGAAGTGAATATGCATCGACCATTGATATGGTCATCCAAGGCGTCAAAAAGCATTTCCGGTGTCTAATACCGAAGGTACATTTGTTATTATACCTCAAGTTTGAAATCTATTATATAAATCATCCTGGTATAAGATCGGTAATAGTGTTGAGTCGTCTGACAGATCCGGGGAGTAGAAAATGCTTGACCGAATAGCGGGTTTCAGTACAGGTTGCTTGTGAAGAAAATCAAAAGTGTGGTCAGGATAGGGCTGTGAAGCAGGCGTGCATTCAAGGATCAGCCAATTTTCGACATGTCCTTGTTCATCTTCAATCGGGTAGCCATAAACTTCCTCAATCCGGTGTTTTNTGGCAAATCCAGTTTCGGGTCTTCTGTCAGAATTTTGATGGCTGCTTCATTGGCCAGCTGGAAGATATCCTGATGGGAGGAAAGATTAGCCAGACGAAAGTCGGGACCGCCGCTCTGGCGTACACCTTCGATGCTTCCCGGTCCTCGAAGCTGCATATCCACTTCGGCAATGGTAAATCCGTTGTCGGTATCGACCATGGTCTTTAATCTCTTTTTCGCATCAAGTGTGAGCTTGAATCCTGTCATCAGTACGCAATAGGATTGCTCTGCACCGCGACCGACACGTCCCCGAAGCTGGTGCAACTGGGAGAGGCCAAAACGGTCTGCATTTTCGATGATCATGACAGATGCATTCGGGATGTCCACACCAACCTCGATCACTGTAGTAGCTACCAGAATATTGGTTTTATGCTGGATAAATCGGTTCATCTCGTATTCCTTATCGGCAGCCTTCATTTTGCCATGCACGACGGAAATCTGGTATTTAGNGGGTGGAAATGCCCGGAATATTCTGTCGTAACCCATTTGCAGGTTTTCGAGATCAACCTTTTCACTCTCTTCGATCAATGGAAACACTACGAATACTTGCCTGCCAATGCCCAATTCGTGCCGCATCAATGCCTCCATCTCCGTTCGCTTCAATTCGTGATAATGGATGGTTTTAATTGGTTTTCTGCCGGGTGGGAGCTCATCGATGATGGAGACATCGAGATCTCCAAATACGGACATGGCCAGTGTCCGTGGAATTGGGGTTGCAGTCATCACAATGACGTGGGGCGGGAGAGGGGTGGCTTTGGACCAAAGGGCCGCTCTTTGTTCCACCCCGAAACGGTGTTGCTCATCGATGATGACGGTTCCTAGTTTGTGGAATCGGACAATAGGCTCGATCAGCGCATGGGTGCCGATGATGATGGAAATTTCACCGCTAGCTAGTTCTGCCAATATCTGTTCTCGATCCTTCTTCTTAGTAGTTCCTGTAAGCAGGGCAATCTTCAATCCCAGAACNNCAGTATACCGGAGTATATTCTTGTAATGCTGTTGTGCCAGTATCTCCAGGGNGGCCATGATACAAGTCTGGAATCCATTGTCCACAGCTATCAGCGCTGACATGAGTGCGACGATTGTCTTTCCGCTCCCCACATCGCCCTGGAGCAGGCGGTTAAGTTGGAAGCCGCTCCCCATGTCGGTACGTATTTCCTTGATAACCCTCTTTTGGGCATTGGTGAGATCAAATGGCAGGTGATTATTGTAGAATTTGTTGAAATAATTACCGATGATTGAGAAGTTGTATCCATGGATATAGTTCTTTCTATACAGCTTCTGCATGATCAAGGTAGTCTGATTGACGAAGAATTCTTCAAAGATCAGTCTTCTTTTGGCTTGTTCAGCGGTTTTTAGGCTGGTCGGAAAATGCATATGGCGGATACTTCCGAATCTGGTCGGCAATTGCATTGTTCGAATNNGGTCTTCGGGTATCATTTCCGGAAAATCATTGTGGGTGAGTTCATTAAGCCATTTGGACATCAATTCTCTGCGGAACTTCATGTTAAATCCAGCCCTGGTAAGTCCTTCGGTGGATGAATAGATTGGGAGTAGAAAATCCGGCTGACCTTCGACCGAAGGTGTTTCCAGCTCGGGATGTGGCAGGTTGATTTTACCGTTGAAGACATTGATCTTTCCGTAAANAAGCCATTCCCTGCCTTTTTCGAGTAAGGTCTCGATGTACTTGATTCCCTGGAACCAGACCAGTTCCATGACTCCTGACCTGTCACTGACATGTGCGATGAGGCGGCCTCGACCTTTTCCTGCTAATTCTGTATAGAGTACTTTGGCCTTGATCAACACCCATTCATCATTGATTGTAACCTGGTTGATGGGCTTGACAGTAGTCTTGTCAATGTAACGAAAAGGGAATTGCATGATCAGGTCTCCGATAGTTGTCACATTGAAGGCCTTCTTGAGCAGTTCAGCCTTTCTCGGTCCGATGCCCTTGACGAATTCTATAGGATGGTTTATATCCGGCAAAATATTTCCTGATTGACAGAACAAAGTAAATGATTTAAGGCGATATATGCAATAAATCAATATATCACCTGTCGTATTAATGCCAATTGCTATCAGGAGGTTTTGCTGCCCAAAACAAACAAATATCGGGGTATGCTGTTAGATTACACATCATCAATACCGGCCATCTTCCGTCATGTAGATTAGATTGGCAATGGATGGGTGATAATGCCGGAGTAATGATGTCCATAGAGGGTAAATACTGATGTATGGCTATGAATGACGTAAATCTAAAGCAATATTTCGACCGAATAGGCTTCGCCGGAACACCTGATGTCGGATGGGACACATTGGTCCACATACAACAAAACCATATTGCCGCCATCCCGTTTGAGAATCTCAATCCGTTGATGCGTATCCCTGTAGAGCTTGATAGTGAAGCCATTTTTGAAAAGATTGTCAGGAAGCATCGCGGAGGATATTGTTTTGAGCATAACTTGTTGTTGCAAGATGTTCTGGAGCGTATCGGCTTTACGGTGAGGGGATTGTTGGGCAGGGCGGGGCAGGAGCCGGAAAGTGTTGGGAGGACACACATGGTATTGCTGGTCACACTGGAAGGCAGGGATTATTTGGTAGATGTAGGCTATGGAGGATTGGTTCCTACCGGTCCGTTATTGCTCGAGCCGGATATTATACAGGCCACACCCAATGAAGATTACAGGATCATCAGTCCCGATGGTGAATATCGTCTTGAAATGAAGCTGAATGGCCATTGGAAGAGGCTATATGAATTCAATCTCAGGAAACAGATAATCCAGGATTTTCAAGTTGCCAATTGGTATACATCGACCAGTCCCGAATGTATCTTCACCCATACATTAGTTGCGGCCAGGTCGGAACAGGGGGCCAGATATACGCTGAAAGATTATGAGTTGTCCATATATCAACCCGACCGTGAAATTGAAAGAAGAACGCTCACATCGGCTGATGATGTAAAGGCGGTTTTGGAGACTATNTTTTACATCGACATGTCTGGTTTGCCGAAGCTTGAGAAATATCTGAGGAATGCATGAATAATTGATACACATTTATTAAAAGGAGTCCTTAGGAAGGTCGCAATTGCCCGGCATGAATTTTGTGTCTGAAAATAAATCTCAAAACAGAATGTCCCTACGGAATGAATGCTACATTAATTTCCATTTTTAATAAAAACATTCCAGCCTCTGCTGTCTGTTGAGTTGGCAGGAGGGATACCAAATTCATTTGCTTCCTTCAATGTGGAAAATTNCTNTTTAAAGATTGTGGCTCGATTATGCCTGATATCTTTGATGAAGATGACTGCATAGATTACTTCTTTATTCCTCATTGTTCTTGCTACGATTTTGTTTTTAACCTGATCGAAAGAAATAACGGAGAGTTTATAAGCTCTGTCCAGCACGCTTCCTGTCATTGTAACATCAATGGTCTGGCCTGAAAAGGCATAAGTCATCACTTGAGTCCCCATCAGGGGAATTTTGAATGACCAGGAATATTTTCCGCTGATGGGAATAAATGCTGCGGCCGTTGGTGATATCGGCAGTCTTGCAGATCTTATGAAACAGTTGTCTGAGGGCCATTCTATTGGGATGGAATCGGGCGATATGTCGGAGTAATTCACCCATACAAGAATGGGTATTAAAAACAAGGAAAGTTTCATCTATACATCATTGTTTCTTAGAAATGCAAGCAATCAAACTGATTATGGCGTCAATACATGTGTGAAGACGCATATTTTCAATGAACGATTGCCATTCAATTCGGTTCAATAAATATTTGGAAACATATATCAATTTTTGTTATTTTTGCCCCTCGAATCTAAAAAATTCTTAAAATGTCGTATTTATTTACTTCAGAATCTGTTTCTGAAGGCCACCCGGATAAAGTTGCTGACCAGATTTCCGACGCACTGATTGATCACTTTCTGGCTTATGATGAGACGAGTAAAGTCGCATGTGAGACACTTGTGACGACCGGGCAGGTTATTCTTGCAGGTGAAGTAAAATCCAATGCTTATCTGGATGTCCAGGAAATAGCAAGNGAAGTAATCCATAAGATTGGCTATACAAAGAGTGAATATATGTTTGAGGCGAGGTCATGTGGTGTACTTTCTGCCATCCATGAGCAATCGCCTGATATCAATCGGGGTGTAGAACGTTCTGATCCCGAAAATCAAGGTGCCGGAGACCAGGGCATGATGTTTGGTTATGCAACCAATGAAACTGCCAATTACATGCCATTGGCGCTGGATCTAGCGCATAAGTTGTTGGAGGTATTGGCAGAAATCAGGAGGGAAAGTAAGGAGATTAGCTACCTGAGACCCGATGCAAAGAGTCAGGTCACCATTGAATACGATGATGATAACAGACCTGTGAGAATTGATACAATCGTCATTTCGACGCAGCATGATGATTTTGATGAAGATGATAGCCGAATGGTGGAGCAAATCAAGTCTGATATCATCAACATTCTGATACCGCGTGTGAAGAGTCAGCTGAAACCTGCTACACAAGCTCTTTTCGATGACAAAATAAATTATCATATTAATCCGACCGGGAAATTTGTTATCGGCGGACCGCATGGTGACACAGGATTGACCGGAAGGAAGATCATAGTGGATACTTATGGCGGTAANGGGTTTCACGGCGGNGGAGCTTTCTCCGGAAAAGACCCTTCGAAGGTAGATCGTTCGGCAGCCTATGCTATGAGGCATATTGCCAAGAATATGGTTGCAGCAGGTCTGTGCAATGAAGTGTTGGTTCAGGTATCTTACGCGATAGGTGTTGCCGAGCCTTGTGGTGTGTATGTCAATACCTACGGTACTTCCAGGGTCAACATGACCGATGGTGAAATTGCCAGGAAGATACAGGAAATATTCGACCTAAGACCGTATGCGATCGAGCAGCGTTTAAAATTGCGTAATCCGATATACAGCGAGACAGCATCCTATGGCCACATGGGACGCGAAAACAGGATGGTTGAGAAAGTATTCAATAAAGGCAAGGCTAATGAGAAGAAGGTTACCGTTGAATTATTTACCTGGGAAAAACTCGATTACGTGGATAAGGTAAAAGAAGTATTCGGTATTTAATTGCCTGATAATCAATAAAGAATTGAATGCATCTGTCTGGTAGATAATGGCCGGGTAGATGCATTTTTTACAGATTTCTTTTGATAGAGCAAATNAAAAATACGGTCCGGAGTCTTGTTGTCAAGACCATCACGTTCAACCTCAATACGTTGGATGATGATGGTCGTGATATTTATCTTGTGGGTACCTTCAATGACTGGAATCCTCAAGATGAACGTTTTAAGATGGAGCGTGTCAAGAAGGGTAAGTACCGGCTTAAGGTTAAGTTGGACGAAAATTTTCCCTTCCCATTCGAATATAAATATACTAAAGGAGGCTGGGAGAATGAGGAATTGACTGCGCGAGGATTGAAGACCAAGAATAGGGTGGCTCTTAAAATGCGAAGGAGTTATACGGACCGAGTAGCACGATTTCTATGCAACGGGTCTTGTTCAGAAGCCAGATTTAGGCCCATCATAGAGAAGTTCGACAAGTTCCCCTTTCCATACCTCGGTGTTGTGAGGACTGTGCGTGTCATGTTGCCCTACAACTATAATGCTGATCCTCACAAGCATTACAATGTGCTTTACCTTCAGGATGGTCAGAATCTTTGGGATCCGAAAGCCCCTTTTGGCAACTGGGATCTGGAACATAAGATGACACAGATGGCTATGGCCGGAAAGACAGAGGTGATCATTGTGGCCATCGACCATGGTGAAGCTGACCGGATAAGAGAATACACTCCAATCAACGGAACTCGTATTGGGCGTGGTGATGGTCAGAAGTACCTGAGCGATGTTGCTAAGGCTGTCAAGCCTTTTATTGACAACCGGTACAGAACTTTGCGTGGTCGTGAGTATACCGGACTAGGCGGCAGTTCTATGGGAGGGTTGATTACCTTGTATGGAGGTTTATTTTATCCGGACATATTTGGAAAGCTGATGATTTTTAGCCCTTCGTTGTGGTTGATTCGGGATGCCCAGACGGAGATACCACGTTTTTACACTCCATTTCCGACCAAGGTATATCTATATGCAGGNGGNAAGGAGAGTGCGTCAATGTTGCCTAGTATGAAACGATTGAAGAAGGCATTGGAAGAGCAGCATTTTTTTGAGAAGCTTGTCGATGTCAAGTTGACGATTGATCCAAAAGGCCGGCATAATGAGAATAAATGGGGTAGGGAGATCGTAGCTGCTATCACGTGGTTGTATTATAAGTAATCGCTAAATATTAGGGAGATTTAGGATGGAGTCCTGAAGAATGGAAATGCTCTTCATGTAAGGGCATGAGTATGATCTGTACGGATTTCCCTGAAATAATAGGATGGGAGGTGCATTGGTGGGGCTTTTGCCTGAAGTAGGTAGATGTTTAATAGGCGGCATGTCAGGTGGGTCGGGAACCAGCCGGAAGCCGTTTTTGAAAATCAGCTTACAATTGAAAGTAATTTGTCCGGCAGTTTGCAGGAAGGCTTGTAGGATCAGCATTCGGAGTTATTACTCATGTACATACTTCGATTTTTGAATCCCCTGGGGATGACGAAAGGCGCGTCAGTACAGATTTATCCTGAAGTAGGTAGATGTTTAATAGGCGGCATGTCCGGTGGGTCGGGCGCAGGCGGAAACCGTTTTTGAAAATCAGCTTACAATTGAAAGTAATTTGTCCGGCAATTTGCAGGAAGGCTTGTAGGATCAGCATTCGGAGTTATTAATCATGTACATACTTGAATTTTTGAATCCCCGGATGACGAAAGGCCCGTCAGTACAGTGTTTTCCTGAAGTAGGTAGATGTTTAATAGGCGACATGTCAGGTGCTTCTGGCTCAGGCGGAAACCATTTTTAAAATCAGCCTACAATTGAAAATGATTTGTCCAACAGTTTGCAGGAAGGCTTGTAGGATCAGCATTCGGAGTTATTAATCATGTACATACTTCGATTTTTGAATCCCCGGGATGGCGAAAGGTGCGTCGATACAACGTTTCCCTGAAGTAGGTAGTTGTTTAATAGGCGGCATGTCAGGTGGGTCGAGAACCAGCCGGAAACCGTTTTTGAAAATCAGCTTACAATTGAAAGTAATTTGTCCGGCAGTTTGCAGGAAGGCTTGTATGATCAGCATTCTGAGTTATTAATCATGTACATACTTCGATTTTTGAATCCCCGGGGATGACGAAAGACGCGTCAGCACAGTGTTTTCCTGAAGTAGGTAGATGTTTAATAGGCGGCATGTAAGTTGGGCCGAGAACAGGCGGAAACCATTTTTGAAAATCAACTCACAATTGAAAATAATTTGTCCGGCAGTTTGCAGGAAGGCTTGTAGGATCAGCATTCTGAGTTATTAATCATGTACATACTTCGATTTTTGAATTCCCCGGGATGACGAAAGGCCCGTCAGTACTGTGTTATCATAAAGTAGGTAGATGTTTAATAAGTGGTATGTCAGGTGGGTCGAACCAGGCAGAAACCATTTTTGAAAATCAGCTTACAATTGAAAATAATTTGTCCGGCAGGTTGCAGGAAGGCTTGTAGAATCAGCATTCGGAGTTATTAATCATGTACATACTTCGATTTTTGAATCCCCCGGATGACGAAAGGCGCGTCAGTACAACGTTCCCCTGAAGTAGGTAGATGTTTAATACTTTAAGAATTCGTACTTACGGGTCTTTCTTTGAAACAGATTTCAAAACAATCGTTAAAATGATTTCTTTTTTCATTTTAGCACAAATAATTTCCTCCTAATCTTCATTCGGGAGTATTATTTTCGTACCTACTTCAGGTTGAATACCCAACTCCCATCAAGCGTATCAACACGACTCCACCCCCAGCACCTATACGTGATGTAGATAAATCTATGAAATTTGCTGTTTTGGCGATATCCTGCCTCTGGCATCTTCAGATATCAAAGACTATTACCCTTGTCTTATACCGATCTTCCGGTATTCTATCAAGGCCTTTAATCGAACTTCCTCTTCAGAAACCAATAATCATCATTCAGGTTAAATCCTAACCGAATATTAAAATATTTCTCCTTGAATTTCTCTGAATAGGTTTNTTGCCCACCCTCAAAAGCGATGTTGACGTGTGAGATTTGTCGGTTGACATATACAGGAAAACCGTATCCGATCACTCCTGCTGTAACTTTTGTCTGCTCGCCTCCAAAAGCTAGTGGCATCGTTCCTGTTCGGAAGCCCAATCGATATTTGGACCTCTTAAGGAATGAATTGAAGGAGTTTGGTTCAGGCGNCCATTCCGCTCCGATTTTAAACATTCCGGTATTCCGGTAATCAGCCTCAAAGCCTTTTACATTATACTGATCGTATACCCCTCCATCGTAATTGACATTTACCTGCCATTTTGCACCATGCTGATAGGATAATCCGACTCCGTAAGTTGAATTATAGTTGCCTTTATATTCCTGATTAGATTGGAGATATGACAATGTATCGGAGATGGAAGTCCCTAACTGCCTGCTATATACAAAATCCACTGCATCTACCCTTGATTTAAGTTTGGACATGGGTTGAAAAGATGCGCCGATTGTGATTCGCTTTTGTTTGTCGTAATCCGTTTTCTTGCCATCCGTCATAGGGTTGAGGATGTAATTGTACATGGCCGAAAAATTGAACTGCAGACCTTTGACATACACTTCATTTTCCTTGGAGGTAATGTTGCCAAATGCACCACTGTTGTCCAGGAATTCAATCTGATCATTTCTGATGATTTTCCCAAAAATGTAATGTAAGCCTACACCAAATGAAAAATCCTTGTACGAAACTCCATTGTTATACACCATCTTGTATGTACCTCCATTACCGAAATGCTTGTTTCTGACTAATCCTGCATTTGGATCATCTACATCAAACTCATAATTATAAGCTACCAGACTATAGGGTTGTACAGCAATACCCATGCCCCAGTGAACTTTCCGGTTTCTTTTCTCCAGTAATTCATTATATGGGCTGAAAACCGGGAATGCCAGCGACATATGTGCCAATTGGCCACTCCAGTATTTGTAGTTAATTGGGCCGTTGTTCAGTATACTATATCTTGCATTAATGCCCACTTCAAAGGATGTACTTAGAAGATAGGGGTAGGATGCAGCATTGTTGGTATTTACGTGGAATCGGTCATAAAAAGTCTGATTGGCCCATCCATTGGAAACGACTGTTGTTGGATCGGTATCTTGAAATTCCCCCATTCCGTATATACTGAAGGGATTGTGCAATTGCTGGGCGATTCCGGCAGTTAGCGTACAGATAGTAAATAAAANAAGGTTAAAGAGATTCTTTCTCATTGAACTTGATTATTTCGTTAAGGCCTTCCATTACAAGGTCCGGTTTAATAACGTATGGTTCCTTCAAATAGTGATTGATAAATACAGAATTTCCTCCAGCAAGTATAATTTTTAATGGAGAACACAATTCCTTATACTTTTGACTATAGTATTCTATTTCTGCAAGAATACCGTGTATGGCTCCGTTTCTGAGGGCTTGCTCGGTATCCATGCCATACAGACTAAATTCCCCATCGGTACTGGGCAGAGGCAACATGTCGGTATTATTGTGCAATGCCTGCAATCTGAGATTAAGACCCGGTGAAATATTACCGCCAAGAAATTCACCTTTGCTGTTGATAAAGTTGATTGTCATGGCTGTTCCAAGATCGATTACGACATTATTGGCAAAAGGGAATGCCACATGCGCTGCTATAGCTCCGGCCAGCCTGTCTTTTCCTAAAGTCTTCGGGGTACGGTATTTGTTTTTATCGGGATTGGCGTATTCTCATCGAGGATGAGGGTGTCTCTGGATTGGAGATAAGCGAGGTTTTCTGGACTCAAATTGCGGGAAGCGCAGATGATACTCCTTTTGATCTGATGTTCCTTGTACAACTCTTCTATATCCATGGACTTTAACGAGTCCCTGACGATAACTTTTGCTAATTCATCATTGGAAAAGATTCCATATTTTACCCGGCTGTTACCGGCATCGATTGTCAGATTCATTGTTTTGTTTAATGTTTGAAATGACGTGTGCCTGTAAAATACATCCCCAGATCGTTCTCATCACAGTATGCGATGGAATCTTCATCCCTGACTGAGCCGCCGGGTTGTACAATGTAACGGATGCCCGCCATATGTGCTATCTCCACGCTATCAGCAAAGGGAANAANAGCATCGGATGCTAGTACCGATCCCTCAACAGTAAACCCCATCCGACCTGCCTTGTCGATGGCTTGTCGAAGTGCATCAATCCTGCTTGTCTGACCAACACCGGCTCCAATCATCTGGAGATCCTTGACTATTGCAATGGCGTTGGATTTAAGATGCTTGACACACTTGATTCCGAATAGTAAATCCTCCCTTTNTTCACCGGGGATACCCTTCCTGGTCACCTGATTCAATGTTTCATCATCTACCGGTGCCAGGTCGGCATCCTGTACGAGAGTTCCACCCAACATGGATTTTTGCTGCTCGACAGCCGGTTCAAATGAATGTAGTTTGAGCAGGATCCTATTTTTCTTTTTCTTTAGTACTTCGACGACTCCGGTTTCATAATCAGGAGCTATCAGCACCTCATAGAATATCTCGTCTATCGCGTTTGCAGTTTCCACATCGATTGTCTTGTTGCAGATGATGATGCCGCCGAATGCCGATGTCGGGTCACAGGCAAGTGCTGCATCCCAGGCATCCTTTATAGTGTCACGTAATGCTACACCGCAAGGATTGGTATGCTTGATGATGGCAAATGCCGGCTTATTGTCTTTAAATTCTGACATTAGTGCTATGGCGCCATCGATATCCACAATATTGTTGTAAGATATTTCTTTTCCTGCCAGCTGCGTGAATTTTGACTCGTAATCTCCGGTGAAGTATGCCTTCTGGTGAGGATTTTCTCCATACCTCAACATTTGCTGCTTTCCAGCCTTTTGAGCAAAATATCTGGAGATGGCTGTGTCATAGTGCGCGGTTACGGCAAAACTTTCATAACCAAGTAGTGTGCGTTGCTCCAGGGTAGTTGAACCCTTGTTTGCTTTGAGCCATTGTGCAACAATTGGATATTGAGATTGCCGACTGATGACAACGACGGAGTGATGATTTTTAGCTGCGGCACGTAAAAGGGATACGCCTCCGATGTCAATCTTCTCGATGATAACCTGGTCGTCACTGGTTCTTTTTAAAGTTTCCTCAAATGGATAAAGATCCACAGCCACCAAGTCAATGACCGGCAGTTGATGTTGCTTCAACTGTCCCAGATGGTCATCATTTCTCCGTGCCAGTATCCCGCCGAACACAGCAGGATGCAGGGTTTTGACACGACCATCCAACATCGATGGATATCCTGTCAAATCCTCCACCTTTATGGCGGGTACGCCCATCGCTGTGATATAATCAAAGGTGCCTCCGGTGGAATAAATGGTTACATGATGGTCTGCCAACTCCCTGATCAGGACATCCAAACCCGTCTTGTCATATACCGAAATTAGTGCAGAGGAAACATTTATTAAATCCATGCCTTTTCAAAATAAGGTGCAAAAGTACATAATTTCTTTGTCAACATATTTTATTTTGAATTATTTACTAAAGTTTCAAAGTTTGCAACCAATATACGGTCAGCAAGATTTTAATTAATAAATATTTTTATATAAATATTTAATTTATTGATTATGAATTAGATATTTCTGTGTTTGTACTTTTTACCATGCTTTGGTATAAATTCCCTGGATTTCTGTTTATTAATCTTACATAGCAACGCAATCAAACAGAAGAAGATGATTTAGACCTTGTGCCGTTAATAGTCTTGTAATTGGATTCTCCATTTTATATATTTTCTAAGGATCAGTATTATTGGGGAATTATTTGGTTGGAAATCTGGTCGTCTATCCTCGTCAGCCACCAAACAGGCCATAGTTCATCCCCGGACACCTTACATTGCTCAGGCGCTCCGCTATACCTTGACACGAAAGCTTTCAGTCACCGTAATGATAATATTTATCTGCCAATATTCCATTTATTTATATATTATAAATTTCATTATTATGAATGACACTATATCCTATAATGACATTTCTGCAATATGGTTTTATTTTGAAAATAATTGAGCGGTAGACAATTGTATAGAAGAAATTTCCGGTTTAATTAAAAATTAATGCTGTGCGTAACCGGTCTTGCTCCTCGCATCCCATCTATTGGGCTGAACAGAAATTAGTGAAATTGGCCCGGTTATTTAGTACATGCAGTTGTTGAAGTGGCATTATGCATTGTTAACTGATTTGATTTTTGTTTTACATTTATTTCACGTTAAATATTTTGATAATATATAACATAAATAATTACTATTAAATACACATTTTTCCTGGCAATAACCCTTTTATGGTTTACCGGGTTGCCTTTTATGATTAAGAGAAATGTATTTTGCGACATCTACTTTCACCTTCTTAACCTCAAGATTAAATAGTAAATCATATAACTTTGCACCCTATGAACAAAAGTCAACCTGTGACTACAAGCCAGGATAATTTGTGGTATCAGGGTCTGAGGACCGTCATGCTCGGTGTGGCCATCAGCTTAGTACTGGTCATGGTCAAAGGAATAGCAGGGATCACCGGACACTCGTACGCCTTAGTGGCGGATGCGATCGAATCTTTATCGGACGTGGTAAGCTCTCTCATTGTCTGGGTAGGTCTCAAATACGCATCCCGGCCTCCCGATATGGACCATCCTTTTGGACATGGCAGAGCGGAAACACTGGTTACTTTCGTCGTTGTAGGAATTTTGGTTATGACTGCCGCCTACATTATCTTTCAAAGCATTGTCAATATGCGCACCCCACATCAAATGCCTGCGCCATTTACGTTGGTGGTACTTTTCCTCGTCATCCTGGTTAAGGAGGCAATGTACCGTTATGTGCTGCATCAAAGCAAAAAGACCGGATCTACATCCCTTCGGGCCGATGCTGCCCACCATCGGAGTGATTCCATTACTTCAGTTGCTGCTTTCATTGGGATTTTGGTAGCCTTGATTCTCGGCGATGGATATGAAGCAGCTGATGACTGGGCAGCTCTCTTTGCTGCCGGTGTGATTCTTTTCAATTGTTATCGTATCTTCAAGCCTGCATGGGGTGAAATTATGGACCGGCAGATATACGAAGAAATGGTGACTAAAATTAAGGCATTGTCGGCCTCGGTCGATGGTGTCTTAGATACTGAAAAGTGTTACGTGCGTAAGACAGGTCTCAATTACCTGGTAGACTTGCATATTGAAGTGGATGGTAGAATTCCGGTGTTTGAAGGGCATGATATTGCCCATAGGGTCCAGGACAAGCTGAAAGATGCCGGCATAGGCATCATATATGTTGCCGTGCATGTCGAACCGAAGGATAACCCTCATATTTTTTAAGGATTATGGCATATACCATTGATACATATTACGAAACAGAAATCAAGGTCAAGGGCAGTAAATTTATTGCTGTGATTTTTCCTGTGGATAGAGTGGAAGACGCCATGAATCGCCTGAATGATGTCAGGACACACCACCCAAAAGCTACTCATCATTGTTGGGCTTACAAGGTGGGTTGTCCGGTTACAGGATATAGAATGAGCGATGATGGCGAACCATCAGGTACTGCCGGTAAACCTATTTTTGGTCAGTTGGAGGCCTTTGATGTAACCAACATTTTGTGTGTTGTTGTCAGGTATTTTGGNGGTACGCTTCTCGGTACAGGTGGTCTGATTAAGGCTTATAAAGATTCTGCTAAAGAAGTCCTGGCTTTGGCAATACTTAAGGAGATCAGGCCGGAGTATCTGTATAAGGTGACCTTTGACTATGTCCGTATGCCCCTGGTGATGGCGGCTGCCAAAAGGTTTCCGGGCCGGATTGTCGATAAACACCTGGATCAAAATCCCTTTCTCATCTTGTCAACCGAAAGGGAAGATGAGGACTATTTGATTCCCTTGTTCAAAAGCTACGTCCTTGGGGTGGAGGTGGATCATGCCGCTGCATTGAATCCNCCTGATTTTAAAATCGAAAAATACATACAGGATGCTTAAAATAGGTATAACAGGTGGCATTGCATCCGGCAAATCCTTTGTGGCATCAATGTTCGAACTTCTGGGCATTCCCGTTTATTATGCAGACAAGGAAGCAAAACGGCTTATCGTGGAAGACAGCGACATCAGGCGCCGCATCATCGATTTATTGGGCGAGGAATCATATCGGGATGATGGGAGCTACAACACACAGTGGGTAGCGTCCGTTGTATTTTCGGATCATAAAAACTGCTTGCCTTGAACGCCATCGTGCATCCTGTAGTGAAACAAGATTATCTATTATGGCATAGTCGGATGCATGCTGCCTATACGCTACATGAATCTGCCCTCATTCTGGAGGGAGGCTTCAATTATTTGATGGATCGCATCATCGTAGTCACCGCACCGATCGAAATGCGACTCGACCGTCTGATTAGCAGAGATGGTATTTCCCGAAAAGCTGGTATGCAAAAGATTCAAAGCCAGTCCAGTGATGAGCAAAAGCTTAAACTCGCCGATTTTGTTATAAAAAATGATGGTCACCATTCCCTGATCAATCAGGTTCTGGATATTCATCATGCCTTGAAAAGGCTTTCAGCATAGTCTGTTAATCCCGGGAGTCATTGACCGAGGCACTTAAATGTTTTAATAAATTTAACAATTTATTGGGATTGAATCTATTATGATTTTGCCTTATCTTTACACAATACTTCATATCAAACGCATTTTGCATTTCAGGTTTTTTGAGGGGATTTAAGCATAAGATATTTATAGTTGATCACATCTAATACTTTGACTTATGAAAAGATTCTACACAAAACGGTTCATTTTTATTCATGTTGTATGTCTGTTGTTGATTTTTTTAAACAGTCTTCATGCACAGACTGAGTTTATCACAAAGTGGTATTTCTCTGCTGCAGGGGCAGAAATTCATTTCAATGCCAAAACCAATGGATCGGTCAATTATTCCTGGTCGGCATCGCCGAGTGGTCTCAATGGCACGGGCAGTTTTGACCAGGCGACATTAGATGCAGTAACACTGAGCGGATTAAGCATACCGGCAGGCAATACCGTCACACTGACTATGACCACTCCGGCTAACCTCAAGCAATTTCAAATTGATAATGGACAGGATAAAGATAAACTGATTGATGTCACACATTGGGGTACTGCCCAATGGGAGAATATGAATTATGCATTCGCAGGCTGTGGTAATCTTGTTATCAGTGCATTGGATAATCCTGACCTGAGTAATGTGACAGACATGGAGGGAATGTTTGCATATGCCTTTTCTTTTAATTCGGATATCAGCGGTTGGAATGTATCAAATATTACCAATATGGCAGCAATGTTTTATGGAGCGTCCTCCTTTAATCAAAACATTGGCGGCTGGAACGTGGCAAACGTGACTAATATGGCCTCAATGTTTTCAGTTGCTTCTTCCTTTGATCAATACATTGGTGGCTGGGATGTTTCTAATGTCACCAACATGACTGATATGTTCAATGGAGCATCTTCCTTTAATCAAGACATTGGTGGATGGGATGTTTCCAGTGTAACCACCATGTCGAATATGTTTATGAGTGCAACCAATTTTGATCAAAATATTGGCAATTGGGGTTTGAAAGTAGCTAATGTAACGAATATGTCCGGTATGTTTTTAGTGCCTCCTCCTTCAATCAAAATATTGGTGGCTGGGATGTGTCCAATGTATTAGACATGACAGGTATGTTTGATGGTGCCTCCTCCTTCAATCAAAATATTGGTGGTTGGGATGTTTCCAATGTAGTTTATATGGGAGGAATGTTTGCAAATGCAACAGCCTTCAATCAAAATATTGGTGGCTGGGATGTTTCCAGTGTATTAGATATGTCATATATGTTTATTCTTGCAACCGCTTTTGATCAGAATATTGGTAGCTGGGGTTCGAAAGTGGCTAATGTAACAAACATGTCCTCTATGTTTTATGGTGCAACCGCTTTCAATCAGGATATTGGCAGCTGGGATGTGTCAAGTGTAAATTACATGTCAGAAATGTTTTCAGGTGCAACTGCCTTTAATCAAAATATTGGCAGCTGGAATGTAGGTAGTGTTTACGAAATGGATTACATGTTTAAAGATGCGACCGCTTTTAATCAAAATATTGGCGGTTGGAATGTCTCAAATGTCACGGACATGGGAAGCATGTTTGAAGGTGCAACGGCTTTCAATCAGGATATAGGTAGCTGGAATGTTTCAAGTGTTTATTACATGTCATACATGTTTTCAGGTGCATTTGCCTTTAACCAGAATGTTGGCAACTGGAATGTTTCAAATGTAAACTCTTTTTATTCTATGTTTTTAAATGCCGGTGCATTTGACCAGAATTTAGGTAACTGGAAATTAGCATCCGCTGCAAATATATATGTGTTGTTAGACGGCAGTGGAATGAGTTGTGAGAATTATAGCAGAACACTTTATGGCTGGGCAAACGACCCGACCGTACCTTCAGGTCGTACACTCGGTGCAACTGGCATTACATACAGCCCGGACGTGTCTGATGAGAGATTTTTGATCAATACCAAAGGCTGGACAATCTATGATGGCGGTCAGGGAAATTGCAGTTTCCTTCCTATTGAGCTTTTGGAGTTTGAGGCAGTGCGTTCAGGTGACGAGGCGGTGTTAAGCTGGACGACCGTGTCAGAAGTAAATAATCGTGGTTTCGAAGTGCAGCGCAGCAGAGATGGTATTGAGTGGATGACACTTGACGAGGTGACCTCGGCCGCAGTTGATGGCAAAAGCAATATACGTCTCGATTATAGCTATATTGATGAGAAGCCACAATCCGGAATCAATTATTATCGTCTCCTACAGGTGGATTATTCAGGAGCGAACACATACTCACCGGTCAGGTCGGTTTGGTTTCATGACGATAGCAAGTACGCAGACATTTATCCGAACCCTGCTTCCAATAGAATATATTTCCCTTCAGATGTAGCAGGTGAAGAGGTTGATTACACCGTTTATGACATGATGGGTAACATTGTAATCAGTCCTACAACCACCAAAGGTGGCTTTGTCCGTATTGATAAGGTGCCTGCCGGAATGTACCTGGTGAGATGGAAGGAACAAGAAGACAACGACTGGATAATTGATAGATTTGCCAAAGTAAAATAATGGTAATTTAATAGACATAGGCTGTTGTTTAAACACTATGGAGTTGCACCTCAATTCATCTTAATTGTTATGGCTGTCTTTAGGGAACCATTAGGAAATGAAGGAACATTAAGAATGACTAACTTATTTGATCTTAATGCCTTAATGGTTTAATATAAATAAACAGCTGAATTTTATACGGTCGTCCCTACAGAACTTGATATAACCTATTTATACATCTACCAAACGGTCGCCTCAAACAAGGCTTTTTACTCAGCAGGATATTGAATCCATCGTGATGTGATTCCTCTGTTGTTTATTCCGGTCGTTTCTGCTACAAAAGCTGTAGGCGTGGCCTTTTGGTAGAATATACCAACAAGGAAGGAACCAAGCTTCGTAGGTGCAACCTTTTATTCACGCTTTAGATTTGTTAAAAAAGATGGAAATGCCGGTTGAATGGTCTTCATTTTTGAAATTTTTGACCTGCTAAGATTTATTAGAATCAGGAGAAAAGTGTGATTTATGGCTTAAATATTGAGAGAAAAGTGTATAGGCATAAGATAAACAGCTTGAAAAAATGGAAGATGGGCAGGAACAGAAAGCCGCTTCTTTTTCTGGGTGCAAGGCAGGTAGGAAAGACATTTCTCTTACAAGAGTTCGGAAAAACGGAATACAAACAGCTCGCATACATCAATTTCGAACAGCCGAATGCCCCGAGAAGTTTGTTTGAAACAGATTTTGATGCAGACAGGATCATTACGGTGTTGAATGCATACTGCAATCTAAAGATCAATGCGGAAGATACCCTGATTGTATTCGATGAAATTCAAGCAGCTCCCAAAGGGCTGACCGCACTAAAGTATTTTTATGAAAACGCTTCTGAATACCATGTTATTGGAGCGGGGTTATTGCTGGGAGTAACCATTCATCCTGAGGAGTCTTTTCCTGTAGGCAAGGTTGATTTTATGAAACTTTACCCCATGTCTTTTTATGAATTTTTATTGGCTATGGGTGAAGTGGGGATGGCAGAACTCATAGAGAAGAAAGACTTGGAAAACCTACATTATTTCCATTTAAAGCTTATCCAGTATCTACGGTATTATTTATTCGTAGGAGGAATGCCGGAGGCTGTTAAAGATTTTGCCGAAAACCGGGATTGGGGCAGTACCCGTCATATACAGAATCAAATTTTAGCTTCATACCGTAGCGATTTTTCAAAACACGCACCGAAAGAAATTTTGCCACGTATCACAATGGTGTGGGATAGTATTCCCGCCCAATTATCTAAAGAAAATAANAAATTCATATATGGAGTGATCAAACATGGAGCGAGGGCAAAAGAATTTGAACTGGCGATCCAATGGCTCACAGACGCCGGTCTTCTGCACAAGGTATTTAATACATCCAGGGCGGCATTACCTTTGGTTGCCTATCATGAATTGTCAGCTTTCAAGTTATTTAACAATGATGTGGGATTATTGGGAGCGATGTCCAGACTCAATGCAAAAACCATTGCGCTTGGCGATACTATATTCAGTGAATTTAAAGGAGCATTAGCAGAACAATATGTGTTTCAACAGCTTTCTCAGATCGAAACACATGATATTTTTATCATACCTTCGATAATAGCAAATATGAAGTCGATTTCCTGATACAGACCGACAATAACGAGATCATTCCGATAGAAGTTAAATCCGGAGAAAATGTAAAATCAACAAGTTTCAGACTATTTTGTGAAAAAGTAAGCCACAGACAGCTATCAGGACATCATTGACGCCTTACAAAAAGAAAAATGGATGACCAACATCCCACTTTATGCTATCGGTACATTATGATATACATCCGCTGTTATCATTGTATCTATCATGGTTTTATCTATAAACAGCTGAATTTTATGCGGTCGTCCCTACACGACTTGATTCGGTGTTATTACTGATAAGCTGCTGAGATCGAACTGGTGATCGAAGATCTTGTATTAAAAGGGTTTATTAGGGTTCAACCCATTACTGATTCAACTCGGTGTGTAGGCGATTGTGAGTAATTCCTGTTAATCCGTTAGAAATTGGAAAGTCTGAATTATGGCATTTATGCCAAAGAAAATGAAACTTTTTTGTCGTAATTTAACTTATATACATGGTGTGATCGTGTCATTCTTTTTCAAAATTACCATATATTAATGTCAAATTACTTTTTCAAAATGGCTTACATGTTTGAAACCCCGGGTACTACCCTCGAATCATCCTTGCAGGATACTGTACAGGCCTATGTGGCTGATGCAGGCCAGGTGATCGTGCATGGATTCTGTAGAGCAGTTGCCGGAGGATGTACGATCAGGATATCGCCTTCTACAACCCATCTTTATGATTGCCATTCCGGTCATAGAAGTGAACTCATCCTCTTCGAAAGAATAAGTGCTTTTCCAAAGTGGATATATATTCCTCCTAATACAGATTATGGTTTTACCTTAATCTTTTCAGGTCTCCCCAAGTCCTGTAAATTNTTTAACCTCATAGAGATATGCCCTCAGGGCAGAGGCTTTCGCCTCCTAAATATCACCCGAAATGATATGGATGTGTACTACCTGGATTTTACCTGGGCTTCGGATTAGGTGTGG
Organism: Candidatus Parvibacillus calidus; assembly: GCA_013414645.1. Classification (GTDB taxonomy): domain Bacteria; phylum Bacteroidota; class Bacteroidia; order Chitinophagales; family Saprospiraceae; genus Parvibacillus; species Parvibacillus calidus. The sequence goes on from CP058702.1 coordinate 1,332,204, forward strand.
GATGTCACAGTTTTCGAATGGACTCCGATGAGAAGTAAACCCCTTTGTTGATTTGTTGACGGGTGCATGATCCGGGATAACTAAACATCGATTGTCAAGAAAATCGCCACACTTATTAAGTTTTATACCCAGTATATCAAGTTGTCCGAAATGAACTGCTGAATGGCTTTATATTCGTTCCATAAGGATGCTTTGTATTGTCTGATTAGACAAGGGAGGCAATCTTTGAATCTTACATCTATTGTTGCGGATAGGGAAATCAAAGGCCGGGTAAATCCTTTGTTTGAATGTGCTGATATAAACATCATCAATCCGGAGCTTGGTTTTTCTTCCACTTAGTTCAGATGTATTGATTAAATAAAAATAAAAATGTAGATTATGTTCACAGTGCCGGTAAATGATACAAAAGCGGAAAGCCGCTGTATTACAAAAAAACAATGATAATCTTGTTATTCCGGCACAAAAGGATAGTNTTTGGATAAGGGGATGACGGTATCCTTGATGATGAGTTGTTTATTGTTGTACTTTTCGATTTTAGATTTATTTATGATAAAGGCACGATGTACCTGGATAAAGATATCCGAAGGCAACTGTTCCTGAAATTGTTTGAGGGTTGACCGGATCTTATACACCTGATGATAGGTATGAACAAGCAAGTAATTACCTTCCGAGGCGATGTAAANAATTTCATCTGCTGACAGGTCTTTTTTGAAATCCTGATCCTTCACCGTAATCATAGTTGCTGTTATCTGGGCATGTGTTGATTTTCGTAAGGCAAGTTCAATAGATGTAATCAGATCTGTATTTTTGAATGGCTTTGTGAGGTAGGAATATGGGGTGGAAACTAAGGCGCGGCTTATTATTTCCGGATTTTCATAGGCTGTCAGAAAAATAAATGGTGTATGGAAATTTTCTCTAATCTGATGACTAAGTTCAATGCCGTTTTGCTCATTTTCTCCGAGATTAATGTCCAGGATGATGAGATCAACAGCTTTTTCGTTTAGAAGCAGAAGTGCCTCCTTTGAATTTTTGGCCTCAAATACCGTAAAGCCATTTTGAAGTAAAACTTNTTTAGTTAATCTTCTGTTGAGAAAATCGTCTTCTACCAGGAGAATTTTGCGTTCATTCATAGCGTATTGTGATTAAAAACAAACGAAAGACTAAAGCCGTTGTCGTTATGACTCTCAATTTTACCGTCCAGCTGATCGATTAATCCATTGATGATTTCCAGGCCTAATCCCTTAGAGGAAGGCGTATCAAAATCATAGCCGATACCATTGTCCATGTAAAAAGTTGGTAAGAGTGGAAGAATTTTTAGAAAAATATCGATAGAGATAATTCCATTACTTTTTCCTTTGAAAGCGTGTTTCATACTGTTGCTTACCAGCTCTACGGCAATCAATCCCAGAGGCATTGCTTTATCAAGGGATATTTTTGAACCGTACAGTTCAGGTTAAAGTTGATATTTTTTGGGACTCCCGATATGAATCCATTACCAGTTCGGTTAATTCCCGGATATATGCCGGTAGGTTGATTTCCCTGTCCACTTCAGAGCGGTTTAATTTTTTGTGGAGGAGGGCCATAGAGTGAATTCTGTTTTGATTACTCCTTATCAACTCTTCTATATTATTGTAGTCGATGGATTCTTTTTGCATCTCCAGTATGCTGATGACATTTTGTAAATTGTTCTTCACACGGTGATGCATTTCGTGGAGGATGGTTTCTTTTTGGGCAAGTAATTTTGATAGCTTTTCTACCTGTAAGTTTATAATTTTGTTTTGAGTATTTATCTTCCGGTTTTTCTAAATAAGATAAAGGAAAAATAATAATTACTATTGCTAATATTGATAGTAAGAGCAACCAGTATTTTTGGTTTTTATAATATCTTCCTTATGGCTACTTTCATAAGAATATGTAATTTTTTTNTATTTCTGCAGATTTGTCGTTTTCAAATTCTTTTAAAGTACTGTCATGAAACAGTTTAAAGTACTTCAGAGCAGAATCAGGCATTTGTTTTGCAGAAANAATATCAGATTTAAGTTTAAAGAGAGAAGCATCTTCTTTTCGAGGAAAAAGCGTTTTATTAATCTCTGAAAGTTTCTTATAATAGTATTCGGAACTATCTATATGGCCATTGTTAAGATAATGTTTTGACAGATTGTAATATTGTGATAATGCCCCTTCGTAATCGTGTATTTGCAGAAATAAGTTTGCAGCTTTATTATAATATTGAGCTGCCAATTTATATTGGTTTTTAGGAAGAGTTATTCCAAGGAGAAGGTAACAATCAGTTTCATCTTTTGTGTTTTTGAATCTTGTGGCATATTTAATACCTTCGGTTGCCATAATTATGGCAGAGTCATTTTGTTTTAAAAATCTAANAAAGGAAGCCTTGCGTACATAATAGGTGCTTATAATGCTGTCCAGGTTATGGAAAGTTGCCAGATTGTAAGCATTATTCAGGTCTTTTCGGGCATCAGTAAAGAAACCGTAATACTCCTTTACCATAGATAATGCCAGATAAGATTTATAAGTATATTCCGGGAGATTATATTTATTTGACTTTTCAATGATTTCTAAAAGGACAGGCAATGATTCATCGTATTTAAATTGAAAGAGTTTTATTTCACAAANAAGATATTGGGCCTTAAGAGTGAGGCGCACATTATCTCTGGTTTTGGGCAGTTNTTNTAACTCACGAATTATCGTTACCAGTTCAGATTCTAATGTTGCATGTTCCTTGGTGTTGTATATTTTATGGGCAACGCTGTCTAATCTCACGCCATAGTCATCAAAACAGATTGCCTGAGTACTTTGAATAAGAAGTAATATGATAAAAAGATTCGCAAGAGCTTAAAACTTTGTTGCAAATGTATGGTAAATAGACAGAAGGTTTAAGCATTGCCGATACAATCTGTCCCTGTTTACGTGCATTCTGTCCCAAATATTTTGTCATTCTTGCTCCGGAAACATGGTCTCACATTGAAGGATCATAAGCATTTTTCTAAAAATTTTATCCGGTATTTTGGCCAAATCGATAGTTCTATCCCTAAATCTTGCATTCTGTCCCACAAAATCAAAGTTTTTTTACAATAAAATACATTTGTTGGGATGTGAAATTTCCGGGTCAACATATCAACTTCAAACCAAAAATTTATGGACTACTATATAAATCATCTTGGTATAAAATTCAAGACTTATGAGCAAGAAAGCGTCTATCCTTTTTATCNNTTTTATGCTGACAATAGTACAAAGCAATTTGTTTAGTCAGTTAAATTCTTTTGAGGACATTGAGAAGTACTCTGAAAAAGGGATGTTTGGAAGAGGATTTAAAGATTTCTTTAAAGGTTTGGCCGACTTCGGTGAACCATTCCAGCTTGCCGGAGGAATTGGTATTGGATTGAGATCGTATGATGCCTTTGGCGGACCTCTTCGTCAGGACCCGTTTTTTTATTCTGTCAATGCGCAATTGAGTGTAAAAATCTATCAGATAGAACTTCCGGTTTCTCTGGTGATGACTGCCAAAAACACTACGAGTTCTTATCCTAATCTCTCAGACCTGAAAGAATCTCTCAAACAAAAATTGCGCGATAAAGCCAATTCGTATGCCAGAATCGGGATCAGCCCATACTATAAATGGGCAAAGTTGCACCTCGGTCACAGAGCGATGAATTTTTCGAAATATACGATGAGCAACCTCAATTTCTTTGGAGCCGGCATAGAGTTAAACCCGGCAAAGTTCAGGATAAGCGGCATGTACGGCCGACTGGCTAAAGCAGAGCCAATAGACCTGTCTCTCACTACACCCAACCTGCCGGTATATCAGCGATTGGGATGGGCTGCAAAGTTGGGATACGGAGATGAAAAAGCATCAGCAGACATTACTCTTTTCACGGCAAAAGATGTGGCGGAGTCCATCAATATCCCGGCTGACTATCCTCAACAGGTCACACCTGAAGCCAACCTTGCTATCGGCCTTACGCTTCAAAAATTATTTTTCGATGTCATCAGAGTCAAAGTAGATTACGGCAATTCTACCATGTCACCCAATGCATTGGATGCAGACAGTCCGAAGCAAGGCATCACAAGCTTTTTAATGAAAAAGAAAACAACTACCTATAACGCCCATGCAGTAGAAGCTTCAGTTGCCTACGAAGGCAAGACCTTCAATGCCGGAGTAAAAGCCAATAGAGTTGATTCTGATTATAAGACACTGAAGACCTATTTCTTCAATAGAGATATCATGGACATCTCGGGATTTACGGAATTCGGATTGTGGGAAGACAAGGTCAACATCTCATTAAGCGCAGGTGTCCAGACCAATAACCTGGATAAAAGTCTGCCCACCACAAATAACAGACTGATATACGATGCACAGATCGGATATAACCANAAAGCATTTTCTGCCAATTATTCATTTTCCAACAATACCTCAAGAGTCAATTATATCCTGAATCAGCAGTTAGACTCACTCAATGCCGTCATAGTGACCAGAGATATGGGTCTTAATCTCCAGTATCGCATACCTTCAAAAGGAAATATTTCTCATACGATTAGTGCCACGGCGAATATGCAGGAAGTAAGCGATGATATTGAAAAAGTCAGCCGGACACCATCATCCAGAGTGCTGCTTGGCAATCTGAGTTACGCATTGCAATTGCCTGCGGACTGGTCTATTTCATTACGTGGCAATTATACACAAAACGAAGTGACGGGAATTAAGCTGAATAGAATCGGATATGGGATGGGTGTTAGAAAAGCCTTCCTGTCTGATCGCCTTACGCTCGGCCTGGATGCCGGAATGTTTAACAATAAAAACGGATTAGGACAAAAGTCTGCCAATATGCTCGGACAATTTGCTTTGGGTTATCAGATTTTCAAGGGCATGGGGCTTAACCTGCAGTGGGGCCTGCTTAGAACAACAGCTGATAATCAGAAGTCATTTACAGAAAGTACCGGCAGCCTCAACCTGCAGTACCAATTCAGTTATGTNCTTAAGAAGAAAGAAAAGAAAACAGAGAANAATAAGGACGTAAAGTAAATTCCGGTACAGACCCTTTATGAAAGATTCAGACAACGCTATTTGACGATAAAATCCAAAAGATGAAACGCATAATTTTTCAGTTAGCTCTTATACTTAACATCTTAGCATATAATAATGGTAATGCACAGACAGATGTATGGCCTGTTCAGGTTTCAGGCAGTATGCTACCGCCACATTCTCTCAATCTTAAAGTCTATGGTACCGATCGCACTGAGGACCTTTCATTTAATGTAATGTTGCGAGATCCTATTCAGCCTTCACTTTGGGTAAAACCGGTGATTACGATAGAACAGAATGGATCAGTTGTATATCAGACAGATCCGAATTTTGCAGGTAAGCCAATACTATTGAGTCAGTTTGAATCAATGATAGTAAACGGATCATTATTGGGAGAATATTTATCTAATGTAGCCATGATAGGTACGACTCCATCCAGCGACGGCTCGATAAAGGTGCCTGAAGGTTTTAATCAGATATGTTTACAGATGTATGGTGTGGACCGCTATGTGCCGGTATCCAATAAGTTCTGTATTTCCGGGAATTTCCGCCTAAACCTTCCCCCTCGCATTGTCAAGCCCGCCTTCAATGAGACTATTAAAAAACTGCCCGTTCAGAATCTCGTGTTTTCCTGGCAGCCTATGCACATCGGTTCACCGAATAATCCCGGCCCGGTGGAATATACCTTTGATCTTGTAGAACTTCCTACAGGCGTCATGAATGCCAATGATGCTTTCCCGGCATCACTCAAAGTGTACTCAACTAAAACCATGGCAACGTCCATAATTTATGCTCAGGGCGAGCCTGTCCTTGAGGAAGGAAAATACTATGCATGGCGTGTAACGGCTACATCTGTTTTGTATCCGTCAAGCACCTTGTTTCAAAATGACGGCAAGAGTGAAGTCTCTGTATTTATGCTGTATAATAAGGAAGCACCCCTTACCGACTTTAACTCGGATGATAAGCCTTCACCCAGAGGATGTTCCGTCTTTCAGACATCCTACGGATCAGTTACAAAAGCCGATAATGAGCCTGCCATCGTTTCAGCCAATCAGAATGTAAAACTGGGCTATTTTAACATGAAGGTGACGGAAGCCACCGGAAGTCAGTCGCAGGGATACTCCGGTAAAGGTCTGGTAGAGTACCCGATGCTCAGATCTTATCTTGAAGTTGCATTTAAAAACATCAAGGTCAATCAGGATGGAAGAGTATATGAATCGGGAATAATAGAGGCACTTATTGACCCGGCATTACATCTCATGCCCGAGCAGTTAAGTCCTGCATTAATTGCAAGCAATCTAACTTCGGCATATATTGATAACCTTTCAGACGCCATTGATGATGCTCATCGGGTGTCTATGATACAGGAAGGAAACTATAAAAAGAATTCACTGCCCATCGCCATAGAGAATGATTCTTTTCCTCAGAACATGGTGATAGTCACAGGAGTCAGATTCACCACTGATAATGCATACCTTACACTTATTGGTTTGGGAAAATCAGAAATCCCGGCAGTTTCTGCTGCGACAGCTATTGCTGCAACACCCTATGGTATTAAGAACGGTGCTTATTTGGTACCTGTTTCAAATACAACCTCTGAATCATCTGAATATCTTACTTCCACCATTATGCAATCAGTAAGCTCAGGCAATAACAGTAAAATTTACTGCGATTGTAATGGTGTTACAAATCAAAAATTAAACACAACCGTTGACCTTTTTGTCAATCCGGATATTTTGTCACAGAAGGGGCTTGGTACACCACTTAAGTTGACGCTCAAGGACAAAAATCAAACCATCAAGTCATACAACGGTGACATCGGACCTTTGAATGAATTTGTAATTAACGGCCTTAATGATTATACCTTTCGCTCAGAAGGTGGTTCACTGAATTTAGATGAAACCAAGAGACTTGATGGAGTGCCGGAGTCAGGTGAAGGCACCTCGACTAAGAAATTATGGATTAAAGAAGTTTCTACGACCTTACCTGCTGTGTATAATCCCGTTGCTGATGTTCCGCTTGACTTGAAGGGCAGTCTGGTAGTAGGTGAAGAATTTATTGAAAATGGCAGCTTTAANAAAGAAAATATCCTTCCTTTATCAAAAGGAATAATTGAGAAATGGAAGTACAGTGTAGATGAAATAAGTTTACAATACCGCAACCAACAAATGCAGGATCCTGAACTTAAAGGGAAGATAAAACTTCCTGTGTCATCCCAGGCATTTGGATATACCGGCAAGTATAATAATATTGGGAATCAAGCCCCTGTATTGCACATTGACAAATTACCTGAACAACTTCCTGTAGAAATGTGGCACGGCACTATGGATCTGAAGCCGCAGTCCTCTTTAAACCTTGCAGTAAAATCAGTCAATGGAGAGAAAACATTTTACCCGGATGCCTCCCTTACCGGTGACTTCGCTTTGAAATTAGATAATAATGATTTTAATAATGCTGCGCTCGGCAATGTAGGTCAGACCCTTGAAGACATNAANAAAAGTATTCAACCTAACCACGGACGATGTAGATTTTGCAGTGTCCGGAATCGCAATAGAGAACTGGCTGTTTGACCCATATACCACAAAAGACAAAAATACAAAGCTTCCAATGTGGATGTGAGCAATGCAAAATTCATGATCGGAGGCAAGTCATACCCTATAACAGGGAGTGAAATTGTGTACTCTAATGACAAAAAAGAAAGACTTGGCTTGTCTTTTACGACTGTGGCAGGCAATAATCGTATCAGCTTTACTATTTGNGGAGAAGACAAAGACGGGACATTTATCTTTGAAGGAATAGAGGAAAATTCCTATCAGCTCAAGTGTGATTGTGACAGTGGGAAGTCTATCGGATATCAGGATTACAATAAAATCTATGATGAGATAATCAGGAAAAATTTTCTTCCAAGGCCCGGAGTTCGCAGTCACTCAGGAGGAGTGGCAGCACAGACTGACGATTTGAATAGTGCGGATGCTGCGTTATATCAAACTAAACTTCACTACCTTCAGGAGAATACATACGATGGCTTCATACTGAAAGACCCCACTACACTGTACTGGCCATTACTGAAGAAAGACCTCAAGGTCAGTTCAAATGCAGAAGGAATCTGGATACAGGAAAGCATCGTCCTCACAAAGGATGATTTAAAGAATCTGGGATTCAAATCCGAAGTTTGGCTGCCAACAAACTACAATCTTGAGATTGGTGCATTGTTGATTGACTTTTCGAAGGAAAATGGTAAGAAGGTTCAAATGGTTATTGGGCTAATGCCAATAAAAAATATGCCTGCTGACATTCCGGCAACCTTTGTTTTTGCCAGTGAGCTGCTGCCCGTCAAAGGTAATGAAATCAAAATCGCAGATGTGAAGCTTGGATTGCGAAATCTAGAGGCGGTGGAAGGATATGAAGTCATGTGGAAGCCGGTAACCGGGGATCAGGCTGTTGCTGAAGAAAGCTACGCCAATCTTGATTGCACAAAAGGCCTCAGTAATATAGTATTGTATGGAAATCTGCTGGTATCAAAAGTATTGGACGAACACGCTGAGAAATCAGTTCAGAAGGATGGAAGTTTATTAGAGATCCCTATTCGCGCTTCAATTGAAAATGTCAAGGGTCGCTCTTTTGAAAACTACATTGCCGTGTGCAGTGATTATATTCCCGGAAATAAGGATATAAAATGGAATTTTACTATACCCGACCAACCACACATTGTTTTTCAGGCGGGCAATAACTATGAGATTTATTACGACCACCATTCCGGTAAGGATGTCAGCGCATTTGATGCAGCAAAATCCGGCCTGAGCAAGGACAATAAATCCTACCAGGGTTTGGTTTTTAAGAAGTTTACAGCATCGATAAATGGTTTTGAAGGGTCAGCCGGGAAAGCTCTTGAAGTGAATCTGAAAAATGGTGCCTTTGTATCAGGGAAAAGTGACAAAAACGGATTNTTTCTGACATATTCTGCTACTTCAGTGGTTAAGGAAGATGCCGGAGCGAGTTTTAGTGGTTGGAAATACAGCATCGATACCCTTTCGTTTTCGATTGAAGACTCCAGGATGGAGAAAGACTTAAATGTCATCGGTTACTTGCAAATTCCGATATTTAAGAGTAAGCCTGTGGACTTTGAGAACAGGCATTTTGACCGTGGTTGGCTGCCATATCGCGGTGAGATTATTGCACTGTACGGCATAGTTTCATCAACGCTTGGTTTTACTTTTATGAAGGACAAGCTCTACCAATCGGTGTTAATGCCGGGCATGGGCATGCAGCTTGCTTCCAGTTCTGTCGTTTTTCTGAAATACGATGACAAAACAGGAAAATTAATTCCATACGGTCAATTTGCAGGACTTTGCGACTTCTACCTCAATAAAAATGTTTCAGCTTCATTGAATGTTATTTCTGTACCCGGATTAGAGATTGAAGCAGATCCAATAGCTTTTGAAAATTTAATAGTAAGTGCAGAATCTTTCTCTTCGGCGTTAAAGTTTAAAGTCGATGAGGGTCAGACCAGCTACCTTCATCTTGGTAATTGGGGTGATGTAGACAGTAGGGCGCTGGCAGATCTGCCGGATGTTCAGTACTTCAAAGACAGAATTTCGATGTCACAGTCCATGCTGGGAGATAAAGTATCCGGAACATCACCTGCAGGAAGCACAACAAAACCGGCAGCAGGAGGTACAACAAAACCGGCAGCAGGTAATACTGCCACCGCCGGCAAAGGCACAAAGAGTCCGCTGAAGAAACAATTCTTAGGATTTGACTTTGTGCAGACTTACCTGAACNNGACGCAAAGGGATGGAGAAATAGTTATGGGCTTGCGCTTAGCTGTAGCACTTCTGAACCANACACGTGAAAAAGGTACGAAACAGCAGGATGCTAAGGCACAGACCATCAAAGCAGACGGTGTGCTGGGTCTTGTTTACAGACCTGGTAAAACCAGCCAGGATACCTGGGAGTTTTCTGAATTTACACTTGAGTGCCTGGAGGTGGCAGGAGGAATAGGACCTCTTTCATTTAGTGGCGGTCTTAATATACTTCGTGGAGATGCAAACTATGGTAGCGGTTTGAAAGGATATCTTACCGGAGAACTGGAAGAATTGGGAGGTCTGACCATCGTAGGTCAGTTTGGAAAACAAAAGGAAGCAGATAAGGAATATTATTATGGATTTCTGGATTTGGAGGCATATACAGAGCAAGGCATTCCACTATTTTATGACCCGATTACCAATGTGCCTAAAATGGACCTNTTTGGTGCCGGTGGAGGCATCCGCATCAATATGATGACTGAAAATGCCATGTCAAAACTCGAAATGCCGGCTACCTCAGAGGAAAAAGCNAAAAAAGAGCAGGAAGCCAAAGATGCAGAAGCACGAAAAGCATCTAAAAACTTCTGCATCGGCGTTGGTAACCCATTATTGCAACCCGGAAAAGGCCTTACACAGTCCTACAAACCGAACAAAGGCACTTATGGCGGAAACTTCTTCCTCATTTTCGGTCCCTACAGTCCGGTAAAACCTCCGTACCCTTTGGTTGCTGACGCAGGTCTTCAAATGGACATTGATTGGAACGATGAAACAAATGAACTATCCATAGGTGAGATTATTCTGTCCGGCCGAGCCTACCTCATGCCGGCTTCCATAGGTAAAAGGCGTGAAGAGAATATGGGTGACATGTATGCCGGAGTGACGTTGGATTGGCGGAATAAATTTTTAAGTGCAGAGATTGCATTTAGAACCAAGTTTGATGTTCAGGTAATTGGAACGACCCTTTTCTCATTTCCTGAAGACTACAGTAAAACAGACTTCACCACCAGGGCATTTTACAATCAGGGATACCTGAAATTCGGCTTCAATCCTTCTGATCCTTATGTAGAGCTTAAATTGGGAGGTCCGGGTACCGGCAGGCTCTCACCACTTTCTGCCAGGTTCATGGTTTCACCGGTGCCATTAAGTTATGCGACGGTTAACGCCTATGCGCAGTTGGGTGCCAATGTAGATGCTCCACGAGCTTTGGAAGATATGATCCCGGAATTAAAACCTTTGCTTACTGCAGAGAATAAAAAGGAAAGAGAAGAATATCTCAAAGCAGATAGAGGTCAGAAGGTTGATGTCAGCGTACCTCAGTCGAAAGGTATTGCTTTTGGACTGACCTTGAAAAAAGATTTAAATGCTAATTTTTTATTGATGCATGCTTCACTGATGGTTAAATTAGGTTTTGATATTAACCTGCGTGAGTACAAAGATATTACATGTTCCAACAGTTCAGGCGATGGTCAGATCGGCCTGAATGGCTGGTATGCCAAAGGAAGTGCCTTTGCCTATGCCAGAGGAAGAATAGATATGNNGGCTTCAGATTCCTCGGAACTGATCTGACCACACCGGTTTTTGATGCCAGTGCGTATGTAGCCATGCAGGCTGAAGGGCCTAACCCGTCCTATTTCAGAGGATTCATAGGAGGCAAATACGACGTACTTGGCGGAGTTTATTCAGGTGAGTTTAACTACAAGCTAATCATAGGTGAACAATGTGAACTTGCGAAGGAACCAGATCCGGTGGCAGATATCAAAATATTTTCGAAAGCCAGCATACGAGATAAACANAAAGATGTTGACAGATACAATGATATTAGNCTTAAAACCAATGCTCCGCTTCGTAAGGATTATACACTTACCCAACGCGATAAAAACAATGAAGCATCTCATGCCGTCAATTTTATGGCTGATTATGAAAGAATTGAAGTTTTGAAATAGGCCCTGTAGGATCCAGTAAAGCCCGAGCTTATGAAAAATGGTAATCCGGGAATCCCAATGTCATCGAGCAAGTATAATTTAACCGTGAAGCCGGATGGCAAAAGTGTGGATATTTCTTTTAAGGATGCACTGGAGCCTGAAACAATGTATGCAATAGAGTATGTATTCATTTGGAAGATAAAGAAAGGAAGCGAAGCCGGTGCCAGGTATGAAACCTATGACAAGAAGGAAAGAGGAACTTTAACTTTTACTACCGGCAAACGACCTTCTACCATCACTGCCGGTATGATAGAGTACTCTGCTCCGGGAGACGGCCAGCGATATTGGCATAAAGGATATGCTGATACAGAAATCAAGTTTAAACTGAAAGCATTGGATGACGCAAAAGCACTCTTCCCGGAGATTTGTGAAAGTTGCGGATTAATGCCGGGCGCACAGGAACCTATTCGTTACAAGTATGTGGCACAGGTGTGGGAGATTATTGACCAAAGAAAACGAAACGAAGCATTTTATTTTAATATTACAGGATATCCAGGTAAGGGAGAGAATGCTAAGATTGTAACACCTGCGAGTAAATCCATTGATGGCAAATATGATATTACCTATCTCGAGGAGCGAAGTGTTCCTGTCAGCAAGGTGTCTTTCCCTGATATCAAGAACTTTGCCTTTAAGAAATCTGAAGTGTATGAATTAGAAATTGTTCGCAAACTGGATATCAAACTACCTCCTGAAAGTGATAAGAACTATGACAAGTTGAACAAAATGCGGGAAGAAAACTATCTGAAACTTAAAAGTTACTACTTCGGAATAAGCGAGTACGAAAGCTTGCAGGATAAACTTGCCGATTTAGAAGTACAGCATGTTAAATCTAAGGTTAAACTTAGGGATTTCAGTCACCCGAGTGACGTTTATGATTCTGAACGGGCGAGTGTGATTTCAGAGCTTGGCGAAAGTAAGTTTCATTCCGTGAAGGATGATTATTACACTTTCAAAATCAAGAACAGGAAGAATAACGAGAGCTTTGATTATTACGACATCATGCGTCTAAGACGTAATATTCTCCTGGGGTACAATCAGGATTACATGCCGGCAATGTGGGTATCTTATATCCATCAGTACAAGGGGATGAACGATGTAATTAGTGGATTATTAAGGCAAAAGAGNTTTAAAGGAAGCAATTATCTGTATAAAGTCCTGTATGATTATACCCGGGCTGAAAAAGATAAAATGCTTAGTTTCGGTTCTGCAGATAAAATAAGTGACGGTACGAGCTGGCATTACAGAATTGAAGGAACTACAGACCCCGAAATGCTCAAATTAACAGACTGGGAAACATGGTGCGGAAGTCTTAGAAGCAAGCCAAAAGAATGGCTATCTTCAGGTGTACCCGAACTGATACAGGGCGGATCGGCAGATTTCGTTCTACAAGACCTCAGATCGAGAATTGTAATCAATCAACTGCACTGGCTTTCCAGAATTAGGTCCAAGATTGATGTTGGTGAATATTCCGGTAANAAAGAATATGATCAAATAGGTACGAAGGGTGAATTCAAAAATGGTGCTGCTGCAGACTTTAGCTGGATAGAGACACCNCCTCCCGGCAAAACAGTGAGTAATGAGGCNAAAAATTCTGCCTATGTAGCTTCAGAACCCGGGTACAGGCTCTCCTACCACGATTATACTTTATTGTTTTTCCCGGCGTCAAAAGACTGGGGAGCGATGACGGAATCAAAACGCGAAAAGGAAAGCGGATTAAGAATCGCTATGTTTAGACCAAATAGGGAACCATCCATAGAAATACCGATGAATAATCCTACGGAATTATCGCTCGATGAATGGTATCGTATCAGCAGAGTAGATAATGGTCAGATAATACATGCCAAACACAACTCGGGGCTTTTGTATTACTGGTGGGGTCTTGAGCAACCTTATTTTGACAAGAATGAAGCATCAGCCTATGGCATCTATACATCTGCTCATGGGTTGATTTATGACGATGGGTGGAACTTTATGGAGGAAATCCCAAGCGACTATTCGGATTTATGGAGATTTTCTAATGAAGGGGATGCATTCAAAATAAGAAATTATGTATACAAATACAGAGATGTAAAATTCCCTGCGGTTCTCGAAACACTGGGAAATGATATCGAACCGAGATTCAGAGGTAACAAAGAGGATGAAATAAAGGTAAAGTTTACAGAGGTTAATTCACGGTTTTTCAGCCCTGAGAANAAATACAGAATCAGGCACGTTAGCGGAGGTCGGGTGTTGACGGATTATGCAGGCTGTAAAGAATGGAAGATAGTAAGAGATGGTAGATTTTACAGGATAATCAGTACAAGTAATAATACCCTTTACGGGCGCAAGGAAGAAAATACATTTTCATCTGATGAATGGACGGCCAAGACAGAGAAGTCTAACTTCCCTTCCAGAGGAACTTCAAATCGTGACAGAAATCATTATCTAAGACGTGTATGGAATATTTTGCCTAATGGNGGAGATACTTATATCATTCAGAATGGCATGTACATCAATCATTACTTATATCTTGATGGAGACGGAAAAAACAACATGGATCTGACCGGAAAGCAGCCGGAAGACGGTCGGGGAAGATTTATAATCGAAGAAATTAGATAAAAATGAATAACTATAGATTACTTCTGATAATACTGACTTTTTGCGTCAGCAATAATCTGAATGCACAATCAACTCCTGAGTGGGTGATTCAGGCTGAGGTCAATGCCAACAAAATACACATCAGCTGGTTCCCCACTGACCCGTCCACCTGGAAGGANAGAACCAGGTCGGGCTATACTCTAACAAGGGAAACCATTGGCGGCAGCTCATCCTCCCTAAGTCCAGTCAGAATTATGCCACGTGCTACGAGTTGGTTCAACAGCCTTGACAAGGATCAGTCAGGTGTACTGTATCCGGTTGGAAGGATACTGTATGATGATGATTTTATAAATAGTTCCGGCAAGCAAAACGATGAACTCCAATTCAACTATGTTGTATTTGAGAGTAGCATCAGTACAGAAGTTGCAGAGGCAACAGGATTGGGATATGTCGATAGCGTCGTCACATCAGGCAGCACCTATCGCTATACCATCAGACACAACTCTTCTGGTAAAACAATTTCATTGACAGTCAATTGCAAAGAGGGAGAGCGCTTGCAGGAGCCGGGAGGCTACCTCCACAAATTTACTTTTCCGGACGGCAATTCACTCAGCGATATGCTTGAGAGATCAAAACCGTTTGTCATAAATGCCATTCTCGGTAAAGCAAGACCAAAGATAGATTCGGTGATATTACGTTGGGTTCCGACAAATGTCAATATTTTCAAAACTGCCCTTACTGATGGTTATGAGATTTGGAGATCAAATGGTGTTGAAGCGCCAAAATTAATAGCAACCGTGATGCCATGGACAGAAGCACAGATCAGGCAGATGCCTCGCGCCGATACACTTGCGATGTTGGGTGCAGCCTTTGTAATGGACAAGGGAATGCCACAAGGTATAGATCAGGCCAATATGCTCGACCGGTCTATGATGGANAAAAACTATTTTGGGTTTGCACTCACCGCTGCCGACCGCTCACCTTTGGCTGCCGATGTAATGGGACTCAGGTACGTAGACCGTGATGTGAAATTTGCAGAGACGTATAAATATGAGATTCGTACACGCCGACTCACATCGGACTTTCCTGTTCCGGATATATGGGTTACCAATGAGTTTGAGCCACTTGCACCACCTGAAAATTTCAGGACTGAAAAGAAGGATCGCGCAGTTGTTCTTAAGTGGATGCCGGGAAGTAATGTGCAGTACAGCTCATTCATCATAGAGCGAATGAATCCCGGAGACACCTTGTACCATCCGCTGTCAACAGAACCAATGGTCTTCATCAGGGCGCGGGAGTTACAGGGTCAGGAACTTTCGTTCATCGATTCTTTACCTGCCAATAATGTCAATTATTACTACAGGATTAAAGGATCAAACGCGTTTGGAGAATGGAGTGATTACGCCTACAATCATGGCTACGGAAGGGACATGTCGCCACCTGAGGCTGTTTCCGTTGTTTCTGGTAAGTTCAGGAAAGAAACTTCCGACATAAGAGTTTCATGGACCCGGAATACAAAGGATAAAGATATTAAGTATCATCAGATAATGGTGTCAGACCATCCGGAGTTTAATTTTTCAAGTATCAGCGGTGAATTGCCACCAGGAGATACGGCCTTCATCCTGAGTCTGAAAGAAATGGATATTGACCGTTCCTTTTATTTCCAGATCAACACAGTTGACAGTTCAGGCAACATGGCTACTTCTGAGGCACGGTATGTTTTCGTCCCTGACCATGACCGTCCTGAGCCACCTGCCAAAATAAAAGCATCTGTGACCAAAGAAGGATGGCTTACCGTGACATGGAGTCCGAGTGTATCCAAAGATGTGACAGGTTATTATGTNTTTTATTCGAATACAGAACCGAATGATCTGGCACTGGTCTTCAGTAAACCAATCAAGGATACGACCTATTCATGGCAATTGGATATGAAGTCACTGACTAAAAATATTTACATCAGTGCCAAAGCAGAGGATGATAACTACAACCGAAGTTTTCTGGCAGAAATCCAGGTAGTAAGAAGACCGGATACCATTCCGCCCACGGCACCTTATCTTGAGCAGGCAGTCGTCAAAAAAGATATGGTAGAAATACAATGGCAAAAGAGCAGCTCCCGGGATGTCGTTAAATATTTAGTTTATTTTAAAAATCAAGCTGACAGCCTTGCTGCGTGGACACTGCTTGACTCAGTAGCGGTTGATACGCTTAAGTATGTTACACCTGCTGCTTTTTCTGATGCACAGTTACAGTTTGCAGTCAAAGCTGCCGATGATTTTAACAATCAGTCAACGTATTCCAATCCCGGACAAGTCTATATTCCATTCCCGGGATTTAAGTTTACACCAATGATTCAAAAATTGTCGAAAGGAAAAGATCTCTCAGTGACACTTAATTGGGAATCTGACCTTAAGAAACTGCAGCAGGAAGGGAANAAATACAGCTACCAGCTGTTCCGTTCAGCCGGCTCTTCTGATGTAACGCTTTTCAAGGAATTGACATCTGCCGAAACATCCTTCGTTGACAACAATGTTGAGGCAGGAGTGATGTACAATTATGCCTTGCGGGTGAAGTTTGAAGATGGCAAGACCAGTGATTTAAGTACAATAAAATCCTTGCTAGTAAAATAATTCATTTATCAAATAATTTAAGATAAAGATTATGAAGAAAATATATACGATCAGAATATTGATGGCTTGTTTTAGCTCCTTATTGCTGACAACAGGAATGTTCTCACAGACATTTGTACCGGTCAATGTCACCGGGTTTAATCATGACCTGATAGCGAATGGTGCAGGTGGAAGTAACAGGGCCGAGGCCACTACAACCACTACCTTTGATGATGTAAGACTGGTAGGCGATAATGTATTATATTCAAAGGATTTCGAAGGTAACAACAATCCGGATTCTCCACCGCCATTTGGGTTGCCGGATGATAGGGTTATCACCAGCTTAAATTTACCAGGAGCCGTTTATCTCTTGGCTGATTATAATCAGAATAATGCACTTATATTAAAAACCCTTAATGAAACAGGTGTCCTCACATTAGAAACACCCGGAGTCTTTTCCAGGATTGCGTTTTTAGGAGCCAGCGCTGAAGGTGTTTCTGAATTTGAACTTACACTTAACTTTAGTGATGGTACCGGTATTGCCGTAAATTTTGCAGTACCTGACTGGTTTTCCGGCCCCAATTATGCTATGAAGGGTATAGGTCGGATTCATCGAACACAGATTCAGAATCAAGGTCCAGATGAGTTTAACGGGGATGCAGAAAATCCCAGATTATATGACAATCAGATTGTTCTGGATCCTCCTTTTAATACCAAAATTCTTACACACATTTCATTTATTAAAACCACCACTGCAGGCAGGACAGCTATTCTTGCTATCAATGGCATCACAGCCATCAACGCTCCGGAAGCTGTAGTAGCGAATGCCGCTACCGACATTACTAAAAATACCTTTACGGCCAACTGGTCTGCCTCTGCCGGTGCAACTGAGTATTATATTGATGTTTCAGAAAGCCCTACTTTCTCGACCTTAGTACCTGCATACAATAACCTGAATGTGGGCAATACGCTCAGTCTGGGCATATCAGGCCTTAGCAATGGCATTACATATTATTACCGTGTAAGAGCAGCTAATATATCCGGTGTCAGCCCCAGCAGTAATACTGTCAATGTAAATCTCGAACAATGTCCTCCCGGTCAGGTTAATCTTACTACACAGTCAGCAGTCAATCAATTTATTATTGATTATCCATACTGTACGGAGTTAGCCGGCACTTTGTTTATTCAAGGAAGCGACATAACCGACCTTTCACCTATGAGTAATATCGTCAAAACCGGAGGTGGTCTGGAAGTCTTTAACAATCCTGCACTGACCACACTCAATGGAATAAATAACATCGATCAGATTGGGGGTAGGCTTGTGGTTCTGGGCAATTCCAAACTTCCCGACCTCAATCCACTAAACGGGCTAAATAAGATCAATGGTATCATCAGTATCGATGGAAATGCCATTTTAAATGATATATCGGGGATGACCAATATAGATTTGAATGGCGTAAGCGAACTTTATATTCAGAATAATCCTGCTCTTACTGTATGCGAATATGACTTCGTGTGTAACTTTCTTGAATCTGCCAAACCCAGAAATATTGCTAACAATGCCGGCAAATGTATAGACGAGCAGGCTGTGAAAACCGCTTGTGATCTGAAAGATTTAAAAGATGGTGAATACTGTTCCAATGCCATCCCTATCAACATGCTCTTCGGACATCCGATAGATGGTTCNCAGGCTTCAGGCACATATAGCTCTAAGGATATGAACAACCTCAATGACCCGAATTTTGGGCATGACTGTCTCAGCGACAACAATACGATATGGTTTACATTCACCGGAGACGGCAATCGCTACGCTGTCCGCTCTAATAATTGCAGTGCTAAAGTATATACCAATCCGAATGGTGCGATGTACTCAGGCACATGTGGCAGTCTTACAGCGATCAATTGTCACCGGGACATCTGGACAGGAGACGTAGATCCTGATATCAATTTCAGAATCGTCGTTCAGACAGAACCGGGAAAGACTTATTACTTGATGGTGGAAGTAACATCCACCGATGACTTTGTAAATTATGACCCATTCGGTGAGTTTTGCCTTGAAGTCACTCGTTTGGATAAAGAGTGTCTTGTAAATATTCCGGATTTCAATTTCAAAACTTATTTACTGGAAAATTTTGAAATCAACACCAATGGCGATGATAAAATAGAATGTGAAGAAGCGGCGAAATTTGTTGGCTGGATAGAATGTGCTGAATTAAACATAGCAGATATGACGGGCATAGAAGCATTTACTGGTGTGGGCGTGATTAATTGCAGCGGAAATAAACTTTCCTCATTGGATGTTTCGAANAATACTGGCTTATCACAGCTCAATTGTTCGAACAACGATATTAATTCTCTGAGACTGGGCGAAAATGAATCTCTTTGGTTACTGAATTGCTCCGGCAACCTATTGGGCAGTGTTGACATCAGTAAGACGCCATGGCTGGAAGAAGTGGATCTCAGTGATAATAGGCTGACCTCTTTCGACATCAGCGGAAATGTTAAAATCAGCCGCCTGTCATGCCACGATAACCTTTTGTCCTACCTCAATCTGGCCAATGGGAATAATGCTCTTTTCCAGGCCATAGATGCCCGGAATAATCCGGAACTGATATGTATTCAAGTGGATGATGCCACCTACAGTAATACTAACTGGTCATCTGACCCTTTTCTTTTCGACCCGCAACGTGAGTTTAATGAATATTGTGAACCGCCTTGCCAAAATGCAGAGGAGATTAAAGCCAATTACCTTTTTGCCGCCTCCGCTTGTGTAGGCGAAAATGTCCGGATTATTGAATATGGTATATTTACGCCAGTGGCAGATAGCGTTTCTTTCCAATGGAATTTTGGCAATGGCACGACATCTACAGAAAGAGACCCTGTCGTGACTTACAGTGAAGCAGGGAAGTACAAGGTCAGCCTTAGACTGGAAAATATTGATTGTCCGCTCGAGATAACCAAGGAGATTTCAATAATGAATTGTTTGAAAAGAGGAGATAACAATAGTCGTTCCGAGATCTTTCCCAACCCTTCTTCCGGCAATGTCCACTTAAAGGCAGACCTTAAGGAAGTAGGAGAAGTTTTGGTCAATATTTATTCAACGGATCACAAAAATCTGTTTTCCAAATTATACACCTCCGTCACGGAGCTGAGAGACCGGGTCTCCCTGTCAAATAAAGGCATGGTTGTAGTTGAATTTATTTTTGCCGGTGGTATTGAAAGGCATAAGGTACTTTTGCTGGAATAGGCCGATTATACATCAGGATCTGTAGATGTCCCGGATGCGGAGTTGAAATGTTGATATCATTGGATAGGGTAAGATATTCTTTGTGTTTGCTTCTTTAGTGTAAAGGCAAGATTGAATAAAATCAAGGCTTTTATTCAATAATTATTTTGATAATTTAGACAGTTCACACAGTTCTTATGATAAAGGAGTCGGACAAAATACTTAGTTCGGTGTTTGGTATTCTTGGATACGTGCCGGTTTTTATAATAACTCGTTTGTTTAAATACCTGAAAGGTAGAATTGCATAGCTGGATAGTCTCTATAATAAGGTAAAAGCGGTATTTCAAATTGGTGTTTAAAAATATATTATTTCGAAACAATGCATGTAATTACTATTTTACGTCTTTTGTGATTAATTGTATACTGTTACTTTTAAAGACTCAAATTAATTAAATTTCAACAAGCAATGTTGTAACGTTGTAGCGGATATCAATAATCATCCACTGCAGAATTTCTACTCCCGACTAAAGCTTCGTCACCATATTTCTCTTTTATGCTCAAAAACACCCGTTTCATGGCTCAAAAGGCAGGTTTATGGCGATTCGTCTGTAACAAATCAACCTCATTCCTTATATTTGAAAGAAGAGAAACAACTATTTCTAATTATTTGATAACACCGGATGAAAACAAATTTACTATTTACACTGACCTTTATATTTTTTACAGGTTATTCATACAGCCAGACATCCATCGCTACTATAGAATCTGAAATGGTACTGGTAGAGGGTGGGAGTATGAACCTCCAGGGAAGACTGGTAACCTTGCCTTCCTATTATTGTTCGAAGTACGAGGTTACGCAAAGGTTGTTTGAAGAGGTGATGGGGTATAATCCTGTGACGTCCCCGCAGTATGAGGGACCTCTTAAGCCTGTTATTAATTATAATTACCCTTGGGCAAAAAGCTATTTTAATTGGAAAGACTATTTTATATTTTGTAATGAATTAAATGCTTATCTAAACTTACCAAAGGTTTATTATAAAGACATAGAACTAAAAATTCCTTATTCCATGAAAGACACCGGACAAGTGGAAGACTGCTTTATGGATTTCAATTCTTCTGGCTACAGGTTTCCCATTAGTGTAGAATGGGAATATGCTGCCCGAGGTGGGCAAAAATCTATGAACTATACTTACAGCGGAAGTAATAATTTTGCTGATTTATCAATTTGGGGTGTTCTTCAATCAGTTGGAACTATGATACCAAATGAATTAGGTATATATAACATGTCTGGCAATGCAGCCGAATTTACTTTTGATCAGGTTTTGGAACAGGAAGTGATAATTGCCATCCTTCCCAANGTTTGGGTAGGAGGTGGAATATTTTACCAAAATCGTGGGGGCGATTTTTATACAGACAAACAAAATGCTCATCTTCATTATTTCTTTGGATATAATGCTAAAGGTATCCGTTTGTTCAAAAATAAGCAGTAATAATTATGAAAACAGTACGAGTTTATATTTTAGGAATCCTTTCATTTTACACATCAAGTGTTTATGCTCAAAACTGTAGTGTCAATGCCGGTTTGGAAGGCAAGTGGTGTGCCGGTGATAAAATAGTCCTCGATGGCGCAGTCGCAGGGACAGTTGGCGAAGGTATGTCTCCCATCTGGTCACTCGTATCCGGACCCGGACCCGTAACTTTTGAAGACTCTACCAAAGCAAAGACAACAGCTATCGCAACGGTAGGAGGTGAATATACTTTCAGATTATCCGTGGTTTGCGGAATGGGTAAGGCAAGTCAGGATGTAAAACACATTGTATCACCCGGCGCACAGCCCGATGCAGGGGATGATGTTACGGTAAACTGTTTTGACGGTGATTTTACCCTACCCTTAGACGGCAATCAACCGCCACCCGGATTTACTGCTTACTGGACGGTGCCTAATGGTACCGTGTCAAATAATATTTATACACCTTCTTTTCCAAATTTAGATAATTGTCCAACAGGATTTTCTACCATGGTACTTCAATACAATATGAAAGACGCAAATGGTTGTATATTTTCTGACAGCAAGGCAATCAGNTTTTTAGAATATATACCACCTCTGACATTAGGCACTTCCGGTGGATGCGGNAAAAAGTTTGCCCTGTCCGCCACTTGTACAGGGGCCGGACAAGGACAGTGGGAGTTTATTTCACCTGTGGGTGGAGGAGGAGCTTCCTTTGAAAGTCCAAATTCAAGGGTAACAGGTATTGTAAATCCGGATACCGGTCAGGTTTACGTAGCGAAATTCACTATTACAGGGTCATGCCACGACCAGTGGNNGGCAATTTCCTTTAAAGTTCCTGAAGAAAGTGAAGCGCCNACCAAGGCTGATTTCTTAAATACGAATGAACTCTCAGATAACGTAAAAAAATCTGTGTCGGGAAATTACATTATTTACTCCATCCAATTGTGTGGCATTCCCGACTCCTTGAAAATAATATCTAATAACGGGCATTTAAAAGAAGGTGAAACAGGCACATTGTCCATTTCTAATTCATATTGCGAATTATTATATGGTGAAGTGCAATTAGATCCAAGTTTACAATATCCAGATGACTCTACGGTTATTTTGAAAAATTTAAAGTACGGTACTTACTCAGTGTATTATACTGTGTCAAACAGATTTGGATGCAAGACAAATGCCATCCTGAATATCTCAATAAATCAACCCTATGAAGACAAGATTTTCTTCCTTTCCAATGAATGTAAGAATGAAGATTTTAGTAAAAATGAATATTATCACCCTTCACTTGGATATGATGGTTACCATAAAGGATCCAAAATATATGATTCAGATTATACTCATCTAAGAATTGAGCCGGATGAATATCCTCATTATGGTCAAGTCGCACCGATAATATATCTCAATTCACCATCAGATCAGATACCTATATCAAGTCCGGTTACAGGTGATATAGGAGCTGTTTTCTATCCTGTATTTAATCTTACAAATCATAAATTCGAATACTTTCTTAACATTCCTAACTCTGCACCATCCGGACAATATGTCTTTAAATTTCCTTATGTTTACTCTTGTGGCAATTATGCAACGATTGTCGTAGATTATTCGCAACCACCTGAAAAAGTCAATGGAGGAACTGACCAATATTTCTGTGGCAACAGCGGCCAGCTGATAGGCAATGATCGCGCTGCACCGGAATGGATCCTCCTCTACAAGAAGCCGGCTGATATTCCGGATCCGGTACTGGAAGGAGCAAATACCAGATTGCTAACCATAACTAATCTGACTGCGCAGTCGGAATACTATTTCGGATATGTGAGCAGGGGCGGATCGCATTGCCCGGATGTCATCGACACTGTAAAGATCGGCGTTTCAGATGTGCCTCCACCCAAGCCTGATGCCGGAGAGGATAGAACAGTCTGTGCTTATTCTGCCGTAACATTGACCTGTCAGCCTTCAGAGATTCCACTGGGATCTTATGGCTACTGGGAGGTAGTAAGTCAGGTTCCCGCCGGAATGCCACCGAGCTTCAAACCGTCAGATAAGCCTATTACCCAGCTGATGAATCTCCAACCCAATACGACTTACACACTGCGGTTTACGCTGGAAAATAAATGCGGAAAATCAAGTGATGAGGTAGTTATTTCTACCAACGATACCGANGGNCCGCCACCTGCCTTTGCAGGCGCTGACAGGTGTCTGCCACCTGACTCAACTCAGGTCTTTCTCACTGCTCTACGCGCCACCGGCGACTTTACCGGTCAGTGGACACAAGTAAGCAATAACCCACCGGGAGCATCCATTGCTGAATCCAACAACCCGCGTACTTTGGTCAGTAACTTATCACCGGGTATTTATGGCTTTATCTGGACGCTATCAGGAGCAGGTTGTGCCTCGACCCTTGATACGGTATGGATTACAATAGGTGCAAAAGCGGCATTGGATCGAAATGAAATATTGCTGTGCAATCAGACCATCCCAACCTCTGTTACCCTACGCGCCACACCTGCAGATGGTGGATACTGGACCAATATAAGCCTGAAGCCTGCCAATATAACTAATCCGAATAGCGCTATCACCACTGTGACCGGACTGGAAGAGGGCATCTATGTATTCAGATGGACGGCAGGACAGGGCGTCTGTTCTGGTTTTGCTGATGTAAAAGTTATCGTAGGAGGTCCGACACCGATAGTGGATGCCGGGCCGGATATAGTTCTGTGTCGTAATTCTGACGGCACAGTAACATTGGACGCCACCTTGCCTGATGGATTGAA
Source organism: Candidatus Parvibacillus calidus (assembly GCA_013414645.1). Classification (GTDB taxonomy): domain Bacteria; phylum Bacteroidota; class Bacteroidia; order Chitinophagales; family Saprospiraceae; genus Parvibacillus; species Parvibacillus calidus. Next base: position 1,356,722 of record CP058702.1, read on the forward strand.
TGGTTACTGGACCATGATCAATGTTGATAATGTAACTCCGAGTGCCGGTTTTACTTATATCTCAGGAAATAGTTCTAATCCTCATATCAAGATTAAAGTCAAGCCCGGGCAGACAAGGTTGAGGTGGACTATTCTTGAAAAAGGAATCTGTGCAGATGATCCACCTTTTGATGATGTTCTGATCAGTTATTTTTCAGAATCTATTGATGAGTGTTGTCCTAAAGTCTGCACAGAGACCTTTGATGCCAACTTGTGTAACAATACACCGTACCTTGTCAATCTGGATGAATTAGTCTGTCCGGAATCAGATTCGGGTATCTGGGTCTTGACATTNGGNCCTGGATTGACGGATACAGTGCATTTAGAGAACATATTTGATCCTCTGCACAGGCAACCCGGCACTTACACCCTAACGTATCGGCTGATTGATACTCTGGAAGGATGTCCTGTATCGTCTGATGTGATGATCAACATAGTTCCTCAGCCGGATACTGCCACTGAAGTGTCTGCGTCAATCTGTCCCAATGAGTCTTATACACTGCCTTCAGGCGGAACTGTATTTACTGCCGGTATCTATGCCGATACCCTGCAGACAACCTATGGGTGTGACAGCATCGTTTTGATCCATCTTTCTGTTCTGGAAGACGAAATCTATCATAAGAATTTCACAATAACAGCAGACCCTGATTCTCATCTTCCCGCCGGCAAACAAGCGGTACTGACAGTTACCAATCCCGGTTCNGGCGCCACCTACCAATGGTATAAGAATGATGTATTGATCGGAGAATTCGGTGAAAGCATCGAAATAGAAGTCGCCAATGATACTGATGTTTATTCTGTTAAACTGGTCAATCCGACAGAAGACTTTTGTTCGGGTGACGGTTCGATTACGATAGATGGCTTTCTCCCTTCCATCAAATTCCCCAATGCCTTTTCTCCAAACAATGACGGGACAAATGATGTCTTCAGGGCTATTGCAGACCCGGGAGTTGAAGTCATAGAAATGACAATAGTCAACCGATGGGGACAGTCTGTTTATACGGGTACGGGCAATGAAGGCTGGGATGGCAGATTCAGAGGCAAGGATTCCCCGGCTGACACCTATATCTTTTTGATCAGATACAAAGTATTTTCAAGCGATGAGGTCTTTTCAAAACGCGGTGAATTGCTACTTGTACGATAAGGCTTATGGATATAGAATAAGAGAAGTTTTAATGGGAATTGAGTCAGCTGACCTCTGCTCATGCTTGCAGGAGGGTGGGAGATGGCAGTGTGTATGGCTAAATCTCTATAGAAATATGCACCTTCCCGCCTAGGCCTTTTTCTACGATATCAAATAATGTTTTTAAGGTTAGATTGCTTCCATTATTTTCAATTCTTGAGATATATTCTCTTTNTTTATCGACCAGATTTGCCAATTCCGACTGAGTTAATTGTTTTTCTTCTCGTGCCTTTTTCAAAAGTAAACCAATCTTGAAAGATTCAAAGTCTCTTTCAAGTTCATCTCTCCTTGCTGTTCCTTTAGGCCCATATATGTTGTCTTTAATAGTTTTCCAGCTTTTAGTGTCCATTTCATTTAGATTTTTGTACATAGTAATCCTTTATTAATTTTAAAGCCTTTTGGATTTCATTTTTGGAGTTTTTGAGTTTTCTTTTGAAAACCGGTGAGCAGTATTACCAGTTGGTCTCCAACAAAAAGCAAAATACTCTCCAAATATTTGAACCAAGTCGTATTCTAGCTTCATACAAACCATCAGTCCCTTCTATATGTTTTAAATAATTAGAAGGAATTCTTTCTAAAGTTTCAATGGCTTCAAAAATTCTAAAAATTTTATCCTGAACTTTTAGAGGTTGATTCAAAAGAAAATCCTCAAAATAATTTTTGTAGGATATGACTTCTCTGATTTTCATAATGTAAAGGTAATATATAAGTTACATTAATACAAGTATTGAAATAATTTGTGTTTATATTATGGAAGAAATGATCAGTTAACCCATCCCTCAATATAAATGCCATTAGTTCATAATAAAGCCTGTTAGATTAAGTGATAACTATTACATATGAGCGCAACTTGGGTTAACGTAACCTCTTCTAAACCATGTAACACTAATGTTATCCTTAACTCAAGTTACTTATTATTCAACAAATTATGTTAAAAAACGGTCAAAGAACAACAAATTATGCTCTTAGAACGGCCAATTTCAGATGGGCATAAAGCATAAAATACAGATAATCAATCTGTTTTTGTTTTCCGGCTTCTCAAAAACGGCTTTGTAGTACTCAGGGGTGTTGTGGGTGTGGGAAGCTATGCCGACCTTAGCAGTATGTATTTCAAGAGTGCCGTTCGAAGCAATCCGGCTACGGGACAACTGGCAGGTTACTAACGGTTGGTGGAGAGTTACCGTAATGCCTATGATCGGGTGTGTCACAGGACGTTGCTCAACATCGGATTTACGGACCTCACTCCTGATCAGATGGTGGAGATTCAAAGGAGGCTCAGCGACAGGGCTATGGGGCGACCTAACATATTTGAAAGTGATGATGCAGTAATTGATGTACAAGTTGATCGATTGTGGAACGAGTTGTTTTTCCGTGAGACAGGAGATACTCCAACGCAGATCCAAAAAAACAAGTGAGTAATATCAATACGGACAGCATGCAACACAGATATGTCCGTGAAATGGAAGGAGAATGGCTTTGCTATCAGGCGGTAAAGGAGCTTGGCATTGATGGTTATCTGAAATCGCTTGGCTGGGGAGAAAATCACATTGGCCCTCTATCAATCCCTCATGGATAGAGACCCATGGGATAGCATGAATACAGAAGATAGTTACAACAAGAATCACTAATATGGCGGACCAGCTAATTGAAGTCAGGGAGAACTCCATTCCGTCACAGGGTTTTCAAAAAATACAGGATGTTATAGGTTATTAGAAATATCCGTTTGTCAAAAAATCTGTAGTACACAAAATAGAACATCACCCTCCGGAAACTTCCACTCTGTGCAGAATTTCAGCCGCATAAGTGCAACTTGGGTTAAAAATTTATATCCTTATAAATCAGATTAACTCCAACCTGAAATGAGTTTAAAGAATAGAGCTTGTTTTTCTTGATTTTATATCTTTTAGTTTTGGGTGTAACAGTGGGCGCATCTTCATCTTCTTCCAGAAATGGTTTGATGGTATGTTCCATATCTCCGGTATTTAAGTTGAAATCATATTTTTCCAGCATGTTATTGTAAGGTGACATAGATGTATAAGTGGCTCCAATGAGCAACCAATCACCATGCTGATATCGCCATTTATAAGTATACGCCCATTTTTCTGTACTTCNCCCAAAATAATTAACATGGATGACCTTATTTCTTATAAATAATTCCTGGAGCGGATCACCAAACACCCCTCCATCATCAGATAACATGACCGACTTATTGGACTGAGCAGCCAGTTTAAATCCATATTCTTTATCACCAAATAGTATGAAAAGAATACGAGGCTTTTGATCGTGACCCTCTTCTTTTAAATTAGAAACGAGGTCATTTGATTCAATAATAAATACATAGTCTGTCAGGGTGTCTCCATTAAGTTGACCCGAAACCCTGCGTATCTGATGATAACCTTCAGGGATAAAAGAATCCGGATCTTTCGACGTAGATTTCAAATGAGGATATTGAAACGTGAAATGGATTAATAGTATGCAAAGGCTAAAGAAATACATCTTAAAAACAATTACCTGTTCAACCAGAGTTTGAATTCCTGACTACTTTCACTGCTGATTATAATTTCCCTTTTTGTCACCGGCAACAATTCTATTTTTATTCTGCTTTTACTCACCTTTATCATCGAATGGATTGAGTCAAAGTGGGCGATAAAACTGCGATTTAGCCTAAAGAATATTTCAGGATTAAGAATCTTTTCAAGGTCTGAAAGTCTATAATCTACAATAAATTTTGACCCATCCTTCTTAACTAAGTAAACATACCGGTCTTCACCTTCGAAATAAGCAATTTGATCTACCGGCACACTCATCATTCTCTCTCCTCTGTGTACCACAAATCTTTCCTGATATAATCGGTCTTTTGACTGCAATGCGTTTATCAGAAGTTCCATATCCATATTAGTCACAGGGCGGGNATAGTTTTTAAATTTGTCCAGACTTATTCGTAATTCATTTTCATCAACCGGTTTAAGCAAGTAATCTATACTGTTAACTTTAAAGGCATTTATTGCATAGGAATCATAAGCTGTAGTAAATATGATTGGCGATACAACTTCAACCTGATCAAAAATTCTGAAACTTATGCCATCTGAAAGCTGGATATCCATAAAAATCAGATCAACACTGTTGTTTCTGAGAAATTCAACGGATGATTTTATACTGTCGATTTTTGTCAAAATAGTTGCATNTGAACCGAGTCGCATAATAAGCCTCCCCAGGTATTCCTGTGCAGGCTTCTCATCTTCAATGATTAGAATTCTTAAATCCATATTAATGATCATTTATGAGTGGAAGCAGAGGAAGAACTACAATAAAGTATCCGTCGTCCTTAATAATTTCCAGGTTTGACACACCATGCAACTTGTACCTTTGTCTCAGATTTTTCAATCCTATCCCGGAAGAAGATTTGTTTTCATTTTTGTTTTGAATTTTATTTGAAACTTTAATGATATCCATATCCTGATCCAGGTTGATTTGTAAGGGATGAGTTTCAGAGATGACATTGTGTTTTATCGCGTTCTCAACAAGCAATTGAAGGGCAAATGTCGGAATTGAATAGGAATAATCTGTTATTTCCATCTTACAATCAAGGCACTTTCCAAACCTTATTTGCTGAAGGAATATATAATTCTTTATGAGGTCTACCTCCTTATCAAGTGAAATAAGAACTTGCTCTCCATGCTCTAATACTTGTCTGTATAATCTGGAAAATCTGGTAGTAAATGTAATAGCCTGCTCCTGATTGTCACCAATTAAAGAAGCCAATGTATTAAGACAATTGAAGAGAAAGTGAGGGTTTATCTGGTTTTTCAGAATTTCATGCTGGAAAAATATTTGTTCTTTCTCCTGTCTTAGTGTTTTAATGATTAATGATTTTTTCTCATCTTCTAATTTTGTGTTTTTTAGCTTTAAGGCATAGCTCTCCAAAGCATTATCAAGTATAATTTTAAGTGTATCAAATTTCCAAGGTTTGGTTATATAATAATAAATTCTACCTTTATTGATAGCGTCTATTATTGCCTGCATATCACTATATCCCGTCAGGATCATTCTAATTGTATCGGGATATGATTGATACACTTTTTCCAGAAATTGTACGCCTGTAATACCCGGCATCCTTTGATCACTAATGACTAAGTTGATATTGGATTTTTCCAATATTTCCATAGCTTCATCAGCATTATTTGCTGTGTACACATGATAGAATCTTCTAAATACAGCTCTAAATGATGTTAGATTATCTTCTTCATCATCCAAATATAAAATAGTATATAGTTCTGACATTTATTTGGATTTATATCCAAGCAAAATTACTATTAAAAACAGGATGGTGTTTAAGATTATATAAAATTTCCAAACTCCTTCAATATTCGGTGTGCCTCCTCGTGAGTCTAATAGTAATAAATAAATAAACCGGGTCGCCAATGCCCATAAAAATACATTTACTAAAACCCAAATCAGTTTTTTCGATACAACGATATGCAGCAGATTTATGAGTATTAATTTTACGACAAAATATAATGCATGAGACACCAGAACTGCATATAGAATCAAACAGATAAGTACAAAACCTAATAGTATCCCCATGGCCTTAATTATAATTGGATATAAAGATAGATGAGCGTGATTCGAAATAAAATTCGTTTGATGTCAGATGGGATTATTTAGTAGTCAAACCTGATAATCTGACCGGTAATTTTGGGCGCAACTACAGTCAACATTAGGAAAANAGTACTGATCCAAAATATTATTGTCTGCCATTTTGAACGAAGATCAATGAAATCTGACACTACTTCCACAAACCGAATTGGAATATAGAAGAAAGTAAATACGATCAATAAAAATGGGGTGATTTGTAATAGGGCGGTAANAAGATCTTTTGATACGTCAATATAATCATTCATCATTATTGTAAGGTGGCTTAAAAATAATGTATTTAGAACAACCTGAATTACACGTGAAATCCATTCGGTGGGCAATGAAACATGATGATTGGGCGGTTCAAGAATAGCAGCTACCATACGGAACTCTCTCACTCCAATCCAGCCACAAACGACCCAATAAGGTAATTTTAGTGGCCAGATTGCAGTTTGGTAAGTTATATCAAAATTTTTATAGATATAGCCAAGCAATGGAANAAGAATCAGAACCGTTCTGAAGTAAGTTCTCCAAACAATAGACATCAGTATCTGAATACCAAAATACCAACTTTTCCTGAACCTCTCCCAAACCTTATTTTGTTGATGGCTGATCTGTTTAAATTCGATACTTAGAATGTTCAGATTTGCTCTTCTTTCGAATAGAATAAGAATGCTGTAAACTATCAAATAATGTATAGGTAAATGCAAATTCACCATAGAAGGACTTTCCTGCCTCACCTTAGAATCAACCATAAAAATCAGTGCCGTCAGGATTAGATTTAAAAAGGTGCCTTTATATCCTTTCATTTATACCGGTCAATGTATGAATATATTCCAGGCGCATCAATGAATTGGCAACTTGATAGTAAATACGGTTTCCTTACCCGGATGAGATTCTACTGATAATTCCCCTTTGTGCTGTTGAATAATTGCATAACTTATGGATAATCCCAATCCGGTGCCTTTACCTACATCTTTAGTTGTAAAAAATGGTTCGAATATTTTCTTTTGAGTTTCAGTATCCATACCCGACGTATCTTTAATTTTAATGATACAAAAGGCGTCTTNTTGATAGGTTTCTATATCTATAACTCCTTNTTTCTCCACAGCCTGTATTGCATTGTCAATAATGTTAAGCAATACCTGATTGATCTTGCTAATCTGACAAAGGATTGTACCCTTAAACCGATAACTGGTAATAATCTTGATGTTCGGATTTATCTTGTGATTGAGCAAAGTTAACGCTGTTTCAATTCCTTCTTCTACCTGATAGGGTTGTAGCCGGTCCCCGGAATCCCTCGAAAAGTTCTTTAACCCTTGTACGATTTCTGCAGTTCTTTGAGATCCGTTTTTGATAGTTTTTAAAAGTGATTCAACCTCTTTAGATAGATAGGCAATATCTACTTTATTTAGGTTAAGGTCATTATAATGTGAATGATGGTTATCCGTATTGTCTGGATTCTTACTCTCTCTTAATAGATTAAAAAGAGGTTCAAGGTCTTTGAAATCCATCATCAGGGCTTCTACACTTGCATGTATTGAACTGATAGGATTATTTAATTCATGTGCTATACCTGCAGTCATTACCCCCAATGATGCCATTTTTTCCGCATGCATCAGCTGAACATTGGAGTGATGCAGATCTGTAAGCAACTTTTCCTTTTCTGCCAGCAATGATTTAGTATGTTNTTGCTCTTTATTGAGTGCGTCATTGGCTTTGTTTCTTAATCTGTAAAGTACTACTAAAAAAACAGATAAAAGAAGTAACAGACAAATTCCAATAATCAGAATATTTCTGATAAATTTTGCTTTCTTATTTTCACTATCCAATTCAGTTATTTTTCTTTCCTTCTCATGTAACTCAAGTCCTGCTTTCAAGTCCTCAATTTTCATATTAAGGTACTCTTTGGCGGATGTATCCTGAACTGCTGTATATAATTCAAGGTAATTCATTGCTTTTGGCAGATTTCCTTNCTNTTTATACATTAAATAGAGGTTGTGATAAGCATTGAGTTGATATGTTCTTGAATCTACCTGTGTACAAGATTCAATGGCTCTTTTAAACACGGCTTTTGCACGATCAGGTTGTCCCATTGATTGGTAGAGATTGCCTAATTCTAATAATATTAAACCAATGTTACGGTGTCTGTTAATAGTTTCTGCTGATTGAAGTGCTTTGAGGTAATAGATTTCAGCATCCCTGTATTTGCCCCAATTCTGATAGTTTTGAGCCAATCCTAGAAAACTAATGGTAAGTCCTTCGTAATTATTTTGATTCAATCGCTTAGGTAAATCTTTTAAATAATACTGTTCAGCCAATGCATAATTCCCTTTTAATCGGTATATGTCTGCATATAATGTAGTAATGATGCCAAGTCTGAGTGTATCATTTAAGCGTTTCTTTAATTTCAGGGCCTGGTCAAGGTATTTTTCAGCAGTTGCCAGTGATCCTGTCTGGATATAGGATCGGGCAATACGATGATAGGTTTCAGGAATGGTTTGTTGGTTTGAATCATACTTTTCTTTCAGCTTTAAAGCTTTAAGATGGCATTCTAAAGAAAGGTAATTTCTTTCTTCTAAGGAATAGAAATCACCTAATCTGTCCCATGCTTTAGCTACCCATATACTGTCATTATATTGTTGACCCTTATTTATTCCTTCTTTGTAATATAGTTCAGCATTGCCCATTTTACCCAGTTGCTGATTTAGTCTTCCAATGACCATCAGCATATCTCCGGACAAATCAAAAAAACCGGACTGATAAATACTATCCTTTAATAACACTGCCTGATTTAACATCAATTCATTGGCAACATTATTGCCCTTGCCGACAACCTTTTNTAAACTAGCTACTTTATTTTTAAAAGACATATACTCTCCCTGAGCATACAAGCTGCAAATAAGAATATTAAAGAAAGCACATATAATAATACTTCGCATTTACCGATTGATGTCGTAAACAAATTTAAACTTATTAAAAAAATCCAGATCAATTCTTTAATTTAATAACTGGCATTTTTATACCCTTTTTCTGAATTATTATTGGATTTGGATTTTCCGGCTTNNCATTATCTCCCTCGCTTTTTGTATTGCCGGATACAGATGGCCCCTGAGTTCCATACAATTCATCAAATGGTTTCTGCCCAAGAACGATTAAGGCATTGTATTGTTTCTCTGTCATTAGTGTTTCTTTAATGGGGTCACTGTAACCAAGTGATGCCACAGCTACTTTTAAAACCCCATCAATCGGCCGGACGTAAATTTCCAGTGGAGACTTATATCTACGCAATCCTCCTTCAAAAGGATAAGAACTTATAAATTTTTGTTCATATTCGATCTGGGCTTTATATATAATGTCTCCGGTTCTGTCAGTTTCACTTTTAAGACCTTCAGGAAAAGATAAATCGTAAACCCATGCGATATCGCTAAAATTCACAAAAACCCGGCCGGGATTTGAACGTAGCAGCTGTATCGTTTGGTCTTTGATCTGTTGTTCATTAAGTGGTGCAAGTCCAGTAATTTGTGAGGAAGTCACAAAATATCTTGAAAAGTTCCATTTTTCACCGCTTCCACCTCGCACATAGATTGCAAGGCCTATTAGATTTTTAGTTATATTATTTTCTTTTACAGTCGTAGCGGCAACAACTCTCTTTGCCATGTTGCTAAATGTATATCCGGGTTCTTTTTCCAATTTCCATTCGTTCTGGACTTTAGCCGTTGCAATTTTGCCATGATATTNTTNTACATCTTCCAAAACTTTGGAGTCAGAAGGTAAATTTTGTGATGTTAAAAGAAAGGGAATGAATGATACGATTATTATTTTGATGAATTTCATACTTCAATTTTTATTTATGATTTTTAATATAATTTGAATAAAAGCAAACCTGGTTTTACATTTACTTTACATTAATTATTGTCAGTGTTTATTTCAAGGTTTGGTGCGCCCACTACTTTTGCCATATTNTTNTAGTCCCAACTTTATAGCATCTTCCAGGGCCATTCTATGCAGCCAGATTTCAGCATCTTTTGAAACACTACTTGCCTGCAGGGGCAATCCAAACATAGCTCTTAATTGATTTGCACCGCTATTGGATACTTTAGCTGCTGCATCTACTTCTGCTCTGGATATCTCCTTGCGACCAAAGTATTTTTCAGCCCATACCTTATTGATGTCAAGTTTAATCTCTTCCGAATAATTATTAGCTGATTCTCTTGTAACATAATTAGCATAATCTTCTAATTCATCCAATTTTAAGCCGGTTCCAAATTCCTGATAATCATATTTTTGTCTNNTAACGAAAAGATTATTTCTTAAAGTGACATTTTTACATTGTTTTACATTGTTAACACCACCATAATCAGAAAAGCCAAACACATTATTTTCAGCGACAATACTTAGTGCATTGTCAAACATCAGACTATTTCCACCAAAACTTGCTATGGCATCGTGTTTCCAGGAAAATAAAATAGTATTATTTTTTATATGGTAAGTGGGCAGATCAGTGGCTCCGTGATAGTTACTTTTACACATTATTCCTTCACCTGTATTATTTACAATAAGATTGTTCTCAATGGTGGCAGAACCATTTTTCCCTACCTGGACATCTAAGGCTCCTTGTGTCGGTGCTGTATTCGTTATGACACAATTTTTTACAATTACACTTGTACTCGCACCGGTTCTTATTTTTATCCCGGGTGTATTAGGTGTTGGATTCATACCTTTTTCAGGGCTGGCTTTTCTTCTAATAAATTCTTCTTTTGCATCTGAATAATAATTTCTTGCCCCATTGTCAATAATAATACCATCGATCACTATCGTTCCGGGCCAGTCTTTATATCCCTTGTCAGTTAGTATTCCTATTCTTTCGGTAGTAAGCCCTTTACTGATATCGTTAGTCCCGCTAAATACCGTTTGGTATTGCCCCAGGGATCCCGCTTACTAAAGTCAGGACTGTAACCTCCAATTATAGAAATTGGTACTGCAAAGACATCTGAACTCTGATCCGCTTTACTCTTATAGACACCAGCTGCAACGTGAACCACATCACCAGGTTTTAATTGCATGGCAATAGCTGCAATATCTTTAGCCGGATTCTCTTTGGTACCATCTTTTCCTCTACCATCAGGACGAATATAGTAATTGGTAGCACTGCTTTGGTTCGATGAAGTATTTTTATTGTCTTGCTTTTCTGGAGCAGTTGTGTTTTTTGATCTATTAGAAATTTCTTTTCCAATATTGCTGTTCGATATGGTTTTATAGGATTCGGTTGCTGATTTTTCAGTTTATCAAATTGGGCATTCACCTGGATTGAAAAAGAAAGAAATATAAAATAGAATTGGAGGAGAAAAACACAGATTTTCATGTTATTTATTGTTTTAGTTTAAATTTGATAGGCCAAAGATACCTTCCTGAAAAAGGGGAATAATAATCAGATGAAGTCAACATGGAAAAATGTTAAGTGAAGATCTAAAATGTATTTAGTGACCTTTTCAAAAGCATTTTATCTTCATTATTCCCATATCCTCCACTAGGATATGGAAGCACAGTTAATGGCCAAAAATATGGTTTTTATTACCCTGTTACCTATCGTCAGAATCAATGATAGTGCTTCCTGTAGATTGTACCGGCAAATAACGTATTACATGAGGTGATAGGATTTTTCAAACCAAAGATCAGATATCAACTTTTCCATATTAAATCGATATTTCAATAAAACTGAGCATGTCAGGAAGGGTTATAACCTTTATTATATAAAGATGGACGGCAACTCCTGTATTCCCGTTCTGGAATACTACCATTACTCCTGCCCGACACTTTTAATATAAATGCAACTTTTAATAGAGTAGGAGACCGCATTATGGATAGATTTTTACCAAATATATTCGGTGTAAATGTTTCTACGTACTATAGGGCATCCCAACATTTTCAATTCCTTTGCTCTACAACATGATACAGGTATATTCATGAAATAATGTAGTTGGCAGTTGCGTTGAAAGAAGTATTTAGTCATAAAGCATATTGTACTATATTTATGCTAAATTGAAAAATAGAAATGAAAAAGAATCGCAGAGACTTTATTAAAGCAACAGGCCTGCTGGGTGCAGCCTCGTTCCTTCCCCTCAACAATCCACTCAGTATGCTGAATAAGGCAGATAACTTTGGTGATTGTGTATTGATACCCAGTGAAACGGCGGGGCCATTTCCGTTGGATTTGACTGATAATACCTACTATTTCAGGCAAGATGTACGTGAAGACCGTACCGGTACTCTCCTTAAGTTAAAGTTGAAAATCATTGGCCTGCAAAATTGCCTGCCTATGCAAAATGTCCGCGTCAACATCTGGCATTGTGATAGGGCAGGCCTTTATTCCGGATACTATAACCCAATGAACACAGGTTCCACTCCTGAAACGGCCAATATGAAATGGCTTAGAGGCTATCAGCTTACCGATGCTAATGGCGAAGTAGAGTTCATTACTATTTTCCCGGGCTGGTATCAGGGTCGTACATGCCATATACATTTTCAGGTACATGTTAGTTCTTCTTACTCTGCTATATCACAGCTCACTTTCGATGTAGACACTAAGCAGGCAATATATGCGGCTAATCCGGCAGAATATACTAAAGGCCCTGATCCGACTACTCCATCCAAGGACAACATCTTTTCAGATGGATACCAATATCAGGTTGCTACGCTGACACCCGGCGATGATGGAGGTAGTTACAATTCATATATGGAGATAGCTGTCAAGGGTAGTGGCACAACTGCAGGTACCGGACACCTGGAAAAAGAAAATGCCAAGAATTTTACCTTGGGTCAGAATTACCCCAATCCATATATCGATGAAACCACCATCCCCATCCGTTTATTGCATCCTTCCAGCCTGACTCTCGATTTGTTTGATCTTCAGGGTAATAAGGTTACATCCATTCAGAAAAACAATCTGCTNCCCGGGGAATTGAATATTCCTTTAAATATGAAGACATTGGGCCTTCCGGCCAGAAGTTATGTTTATCAGGTGACCATTAAGAATAATAATGGCACCTATAAAGATTGTAAAATGATGACCTTGGCAAAGTAATACAAGGATGCCTGGCCTTTTGGGGCTTGTTTTTAAATAATAAATGCTGTCAATCCGCCGGCATCGTATAGAACAGTCCATACAGCATATTAATTTTTCTGCTCGGCATAACCAGGTAAAATTGCTTTATTGACTAGTTGCTTCTCGCGGTATTAATAGTTTTTCTGGAGGAGGGCCTTGTCATTACAGAATAATAGCCATATAGAAACATTATTCCAAAGAAAGGTTGGAGTTGCGCTGCCATTGGTATAAAAAGCTCTAAATCAGGAAAATTTTGCCCTGACCTCAATAACTTTAGTTTTGTTTTACTTGGTGAGAGGAGAGAAAACTTTTTATTAAAGGTTATACTTTATTCTTATTTTGCAATCATATTCAAACCACTTAATCAGGAAAGTCAGCCTATATGGACGATGTTTTGTCTATTATTTTGAAAGATCTTCGTTTTTATACAGAAGATAACAATTATCAATATCCGGGCAATGAACTCAGATATAGAACCAGATTTGATAAGGAGGAATTGGTCCGTCTCAAGTGGGATCTGGAGGTAATCAATCTCAATTACACGAAAGAAAAGCAGCAGTTGGACCTTACCATCAGATGTACCGCTTTGACGAAGCGAATGCAGAAATTTTCCAAAGTTCTGACGGTCGAGTTACTTATAAATGATCTTATTAAGACCGTATCGGGCTCTCTGGAAGTCGGTGCCATCCATGACTGGGAAGCTGACCAATATCTTTGGGAAGTATTGATAGGCGATAAATTGTTAATGAGACGAACCTTCGTCCTGGATGCTAAAGGAACGGTCTCATCTCACAGCAATCCTTACTTCGACTTGTTTTCCACCGCTCTATGTGTAACGGATGAATCCGGAACCCTTCGATATTTGAATACATTTAACAGCCACAAGACAGCCAAAATTTTTATCAGACTATCCTTTAAACGGAAGTTTACAGAAAGCAAGAATCTGGAATTCAATCTTGTCATATTCAATGGCCTGACCGGTCAGCTTGTAGCATCGAAGCAGTTTAATTTTTCCTATCCTGCCAGGGAAGGTCTGTCGGTTGATAATGCTCTTTTTAGTTGTGGTGAAGATAAACCGGGCTATTGGGCTATTGGTAGTTATTTTTACTATATTTCATTTATGGGAACGACTGTTTCTTCAGGCCAATTTTTGGTGTCTACTGAAGAGGTTGAAGGCGCNTTGATGGGTATCGATGGTAATGCCATCAAGACTCAGACAGCTTCAAATACGGATGGACTGGACGATGCATTGAAAGAACTGGATAACCTTGTCGGTATGACACAGATTAAGAAATCCATCCATGAGAGTATAGCTTACTTAAAGTTCAATAAATTGCGTGTAGAAAAAGGTTTCTCCGACGATGGAGAGCTTGTGCTTCACAGTATATTTACCGGCAATCCGGGCNNAGGAAAGACAACCTTAGTCCGCCTTCTTAGCAAAATCTATAAGGCCATGGGCTTGCTAAGCAAAGGCCACATCATTGAAGCGACACGAGCCGACCTGGTAGGGGAATTTATAGGGCAGACAGCACCAAAGACGAAGAAAGTTATTGTAAGTNNGCGGGGAGGCATTTTATTTCTGGATGAAATCTATGCCCTGAGTCGCGGAAACAACAATACAGATTTTGGCGCTGAAGCAGTGGAAATTATTCTTAAAGAAATGAGCGACGGACCCGGCGATATTGCTATTATAGGGGCGGGTTATCCGGACGAAGTAACGTCTTTTCTCAATTCTAATCCGGGCCTGAAGTCCAGATTTTCCATGCATTATCATTTTGAAGATTATGTACCGGCGGAACTCTTACAAATAGCGGATGTCGCTCTGAGAAAGGAAGAAGTGGCACTTTCTTCTGAGGCACACGATGACCTGGCTTTCTATCTGACGGAACTATACCGTAAAAGAGATCGCACCTTTGGCAATGGTCGGCTGGTCAATCATATCATCGATCAGGCNAAAAAAATTTATGGGCATCCGCCTTCTCCGGCTTTCTGACACACAAGAAATTACCAAAGAAGCTATGAGCATTATTCAAAAAGAAGATTTGCTTAAAGTTTTTGCCGCAGAACAAAAGAACAAGCTGGAGCTGAACATCAATCAGGCAGAACTCACCTTAGCATTGGATCGACTCCACAGGCTCACAGGCCTGGACCATATCAAGAAAGAAGTAAACGACAGAATACAGCTCGTTAAGTTTTATAATGAAACGGGTAAAAATATCTTAAACCAATTTTCATTGCACGCGATATTCACAGGCAATCCCGGCACCGGCAAAACCACCCTTGCCCGCCTCCTTGGAGAAATCTATAAGGCCCTGGGTTTACTGGAGCGTGGTCATGTTGTGGAAGTAAGCAGGCAACATTTGGTAGCCGGTTATGTCGGCCAGACAGCTATTAAAACTGCAGAAGTCGTGCAGAAGGCGATGGGCGGCATTTTGTTTATTGATGAGGCTTATTCGCTGAATAGCAATGGCCTGAATGACTTTGGTGACGAAGCAATAGAAACTCTGCTAAAGTTGATGGAGGACGAACGTGGTAAATTTGCCGTAATTGCTGCAGGATATCCCGACAATATGAACCAGTTCGTACTTTCCAATCCCGGGCTGAAATCACGCTTTGATACGTTTTATAACCTGCCGGACTATAATCCGGAACAACTTTTGGCCATAGCTATACAATTGATGGCCCAAAGCAATCTGGTACCTGATGTGGAGACTAAGCAGTTTTTGGCTAATTATTTCAAATCTGCTTATGAATCCAGAGATAAATATTTTGGCAATGCCCGACTGGTGAGGAATGTTGTTGAAACCATTATTGGGAATCAATATCTTCGTATGGCACATTTACCACCCGGGAAAGGACTACCGACTCCCTCAAAACCGTTACCTTGGCTGATGTTGGCAACATGAAGGAAAATGAGATACCGAAAACAAAGGGTATTGGCTTTAAGGCAACTTAGATTGCCATAATAAATTGCCCGAATGAATATTACAAATTAATAACCATTTAAATTAAACACAATGAAGTACTTACCGACTCTCCTGGCTGAACATTTTGCAAAGGGGTATAATATCAAGCTTTCTTCTCCCGACAATTATACCTGGGATTATGGCCTGGTCTATCCCGATGGATCTAATCGTTTTCAATATGTTTATTTGAGTGAATTCACTGAAAATGAAAAAGATTACCTCTATATTCGAAGTTTTGTGGCTGATTTTGATGATAGGTTTAACACGGCAGAGCTGTTGAGAGAGGCTGACTTCGGTCGCATGTGCTTCATATCTTTAAAGCCATATACCAAAACTGATGGCACAAATGTTGAAGGGATCTATGTTACCTGTTGCTTGCCTGTAGGAGTAGCACAAAGTGACAAAGAAGTCTTTAAGGATGTTATCCATGAAGTGGCAAACCGCGCGGATGCCCTGGAAAGGAAATTCCTCAATGTTGATAATTAATTCTCTGATAAAGATAGATTAAATTATTACGGTAGACATTGATACTCATACATATCATTCTTTAATATTGGTGTAACTTTAGGTTAAGTCGCCTGATTTCCATGATTTCGGGGTATGACCTGGTTGTCACATCGTCAAATTCGACTTGACGGACTTTGATTTGATGTGGCACCTGGTTTTGGATAGTATGGGAATAAGGATTCAAGCCGATATGAAACTAAAATTCCAAATTGACCTTTTTAATCTGTATTTTAAATTGGAATCTAAGCTTAGTGGCTGGAAACCGGATTATTTTATTCCCGGCTATCCTCCTCACGCTAAGACATACCTTCCCTTTGTTTGAAATGCTGACTTATTGTCTTGATTGATGTCTTTACAGCTACAAAGATTTTCGATTTATTACAACTAAAATTCACACTTTATTCAAATTACTTCCTATGAAGTAGCTTTTATTAATAAAATATGAGTAGGGCATCTGTTAACCTTAGAATAAATAGGTAGACTTTTAATAAAATATACGAAGCCACTTTTCACGAGACCAAAACAGATTCATGATCTTTATTTGTCAAATATTTTTACTTAGCCGGCTTATTCGCTGCAATCCGCACACCTTGTATTTCCCAAATGTTTCAAAAGAATATTGAACTGGAAATGGTTGGGCCGGAAAGGAAAAATCGGTAAAGTGGGCAATTAGCCTTTAATATTCATTGCAAAGGCCGAAAGATATCCGGAATTGAAGTTATGAAGGTATCTAAATGAAGATTTGAATCAGCTTTCTCAAAAGGAAAGGTGCAGCATATCCATTGGTTAATGGCAACAATTGTTTGCTTGTTTGTAAAGTCTAACTATCAATTGGATATGCGCAGTCAGTGATTGGGGAAGGAGTTAGGTTGGTGGAGTATCAAAGGACGAATGGAATCAGCTATTTGGCAATTTGTTTTTAGATTTGCCTTTTCAGACTTTTTGTAAACAAATTTTCAGATTTATACTTTATTTGTAAGTCTTTAGTAGATTTTATATAAATAAATAGTTTAATATGATGTATGCCGATGTTCTCGGACGACAACGTAANTTTTTCCGGTCCGGAGAGACAAAACAGATTGATTTTCGAAAGGAACAGTTGCGAAAATTGCGGGATGTTCTGCAAGGCCATGAAGAAAGGTTTTATGAAGCCATTCAGCAGGACCTTGGTAAGTCGGCATTTGAAACCTTCACTACGGAGATTTCTTTTATATACAATGAGATCGACTATTTCATAAAGAACCTGAGTTCTTTGGCTAAGCCCCGGAAAGTAGGAACCAATATCATCAACCAATTGGGCAGCAGTAAGATTTATTGGGAGCCATTTGGCAATACCTTGGCCATTGGAGCATGGAATTACCCGTACCAACTTTCGTTCGTACCTGCTGTATGTNNCCTTGCAGCCGGGAATACTGTAATCCTGAAGCCCAGCGAAAATTCTCCCAGTACGGCTGCCGCTATGGAGGCAGCGATCAATGAAAATTTTCCGGATGAGTATTTTCATGTCTTTCAAGGTGGAGTAAATGAGACAACTGAAATTCTCAAACTCCGGTTTGACAAGATTTTCTTCACCGGCAGCCCGCACATTGGAAAAATAGTTTATCAGGCTGCTTCGGCGCATCTTACTCCTGTAACGCTTGAGTTGGGAGGTAAGTCACCTACAGTCGTTACGCAGTCGGCCAATATTGAAGTTGCCGCCCGCAGGATCGTTTGGGGAAAGTTTCTGAATGCGGGTCAGACCTGTATAGCACCGGATTACCTCTATGTGCATGAGCAGGTACGGGATGTACTCCTGGATGCCATCAAAAGGAATATCGGGAAATATAAATATCTGCCGGGGTCTGAAAATTATACCCGAATCATCACCCCTCGTCATTTCAAGCGACTTATAGGATTCATTGATCAGAAGAAGATTTTCACAGGNGGCCATTATGACGAGGACATACTCTTCATCGAACCCACTATCCTTCAGAATGTCACATGGGAGGACAAGGTGATGCAAGAGGAGGTGTTTGGACCAATATTGCCGGTATTAGATTATAAGGATTTTAACGAGGTCATCAATATTATTCAAAACCATGAAAAACCTCTGTCGGCCTATATATTTACCAATAACCATGCTGAGAAGGAAGCATTTATAAGTAAAATTTCCTTTGGTGGTGGATGTGTCAATGATACGGTGATGCATATCAGCAATCCCAACCTGCCTTTTGGTGGCATCGGTAATTCGGGTATTGGAAGCTATCACGGGAAATTTGGTTTTGAAGCATTCTCACACCGAAAGTCCGTGATTGATAAAGCAACATGGGGTGAACCCGATCTGAGGTATCCTCCCTATACCGATACCAAGAAGAAGTGGATCAGACGATTGCAGGGGGATGAGCATAGATCCCCGGCATCGCAATTTGAAGACAGCGTATTTAACTAAAGTCCGGGGTCTTGACGGGTCATAAACTATTTCCGGAAAGACTTTTTGGTGAATGACTTTCACTACACATCGACCAAATATACAGCTAAAACGGGTTGATTTTACATCTTATTAGGAAATAAAAATTTGCGGAAAAAATTGCTTTCAGCCAATCTTTTCAATATCTAACAATATGTTAATAACCAATAAGTTGAAAAATGGTCAGGAGTTATAAAAGAATGAAATTGAGGAAATCGTCTGCCATTTTCCAAATTTTATTTGATTTAAAAATTTTTCATATAGAAATTAATCGTAACTTGGCCGGGTAATTTGTTCGGGCTGCCCCAAAGAAAAGGTCAAAGAAAAACAATGGTTGCGATGAGGGTTTCGCTTTGCCCAATGGGAGGTTGAGGACGAGTTATGGGATAAATGATCCTGTTTTTCGAAATTAAAAACGGAAATGAATGAGTGATGATTCCTTGACTTCATTATGGCCCCTTTTGATTTATGCGGGTGGCGTTGTTTTGCTTGTTGTCATTATGTTAGGTGCTTCTCACCTCCTGGGTGAAAGACATAAGGAAACCGCCACTGACCGGGTATTTGAATCCGGTATTAAGGTAACAGGCGAAGCACGTTTTCGATTTCCCATCCATTTTTATATTCTGGCAATGTTTTTCGTTGTATTCGATCTTGAGGCAGTCTTCGTGGTCACTTGGGCGATCAACGTCAGGGAACTGGGCTGGCCGGGTTATATCTCCATACTAACCTTTATCTTGTCTCTGGTGGCTATGCTGGCGTATGTATGGAAGATTGGAGCGCTGGACTTCGGGCCTTCCGGCAAAAGATTCTGAGACAGTACCATAAGCACTTCAAGTCCGATCCCAATCAATTAATTAAAGACTCAAGTAAATCATAATAGTATGAAATGGTGGACCACAAGGGCCAACGACCCGGTCAATACACATATAGGAAATGCTTCGATGAAGGACGCCGTACAGCAATCGGTTGTTCTGACTTCACTGGACTCTATGATCAATTGGGGTCGTAAGAATTCAGTTTGGCCGTTTAACTTCGGGCTTAGCTGTTGCTATGTGGAGATGGCAACCTCCATCACCAGTAAATACGATGTGTCGCGTTTCGGAGCAGAAGTAATCCGCGGTACACCCCGGGAAGCAGATATGATGATAGTGGCGGGGACCGTATTTATTAAAATGGCACCTATCATCAGACAATTGTACGAGCAGATGATGGCTCCCCGATGGATAATTGCAATGGGAGCATGCGCTTCTTCCGGAGGTATGTATGATATCTACAGTGTAGTACAGGGCGTGGACAAGTTTATGCCGGTCGACGTCTACGTACCGGGCTGTCCACCAAGACCTGATGCATTCCTGGAAGGAATTGTTATGCTCCGTGAATTGGTTGGCAATGAGAAGCGGCCTTTGAGCTGGACCATTGGACCACAGGGTATTATCAAACCAGAGATGCCATCCATGCGTGATTTGAAGCATGATCAACGAGTAAAGATGACCGAGATCACGCCTCCGGATCGTATTTAGAATAGGATCAAGCAACCGAATGATTATTTAACAAAAGAGGAATAATAAATATGTCAGGCTATTCTGATATCATTGATAAGATAAAGATTCGCTTCCCGGAGGCCATCACATTTGAGCAACCCACCAGTGACGAATTTCCGACGCTGTGGATTGACAATAATTCTATTATCTCCGTACTGACCTTCCTGAAGAATGAATCTGACATGCAGTTCAGATTCCTGTATGATCTGAGTGCCATTGATGAACAGGCCCGGAATCACAGGAGTGGACAGCCTGAAAGCAAATTTACGGTTGTCTATTTATTACTGTCCTATTTCAGGAACCAATTTATAAGGCTTAAAATTGGTCTGACAGGTGACAGACCTACAGCTCCGACTGCAACTTCTGTTTGGAAATCTGCCAATTGGTACGAACGGGAAGTGTGGGATATGTTCGGTATTCACTTTGATGGCCATCCCGGCTTGAACAGAATATTGATGCCTCGTTACTGGAAGGGCCATCCACTGCAAAAGGCACATCCTGCAAGAGCTACTGAGATGGGGCAATTTAAGATGCCCGAGGAGCAAATGCTTGAACAGCAGGACATTCTGCAATTCAAGCCTGAAGAATGGGGTATGAAATCCGATTCTCCAACCAACGATGATATCATGTTCCTCAATTTGGGTCCTCAACACCCCGGTACTCACGGTGTCCTGCGTCTTATCCTCAAGATGGACGGAGAATTCATCGCCGACATTGTTCCTGATATCGGTTTCCACCATCGCGGCGCTGAAAAGATGGGCGAAAGACAATCCTGGCATACTTATATTCCATATACCGACCGTGTCGAATATCTCAGCGGTGTACTCAATAACCTGCCTTATGTAATGGCAGTGGAGAAGATGGGCGGTATCGAAGTGCCTGATCGTGCCAAAATTATCCGCATCATGCTCTGTGAGTTGTTCCGTATATCAAGCCACCTGGTTTGGTATGGTACCTTTGCTCAGGACCTCGGTATGATGACACCTGTCTTCCTTACCTTCTACGACAGAGAAAAGCTGTTTACCATCATCGAGGCCATATGTGGTGACAGGATGCACCCCAATTGGTTCAGAATTGGAGGTGTGGCACAGGATCTGCCTACCGGATGGGAGCAATTGGTTGAGGATTTTGTCAAGTATTTCCCTCCGAGATTGAAGGAATATGACAAGATGGTGATGAAAAACAGAATATTCAAGGCACGTACCGTGGGGATTGGTGTATACAACACAGATGAAGCAATCGAATGGGGAGTTACTGGACCGGGGTTGCGGGCTACAGGCCTTGGATGGGACATGAGAAAACAACAGCCATACTCCGGATACGATCAGTTTGACTTTGAGGTCCCGGTAGCTGTCAACGGTGATTGTTATGACCGAGCATGGGTACACGTGGAAGAAATGCGCCAAAGCATCCGTATTATTGAGCAATGTCTAAAGAATATGCCTGCAGGGCCATATAAGTCCACCCATGCACTGACTACGCCACCTGTCAAGGAGCGTACTATGTATGATATCGAAACTTTGATCAACCACTTTGTAAATATTTCATGNGGGCCGGTTCTTCCTCCGACAGAGGGGTTCTGTTGTATTGAGTCCAGTAAAGGCAATAATGGATATTACCTTGTGAGTGATGGAAGTACGGCTTCCTACAGGACGAGAATCCGCACCCCGAGCTTCCCGCATATTCAGTTTGTGCCGGAATACAGCAAAGGTTATACCATTGCTGACCTGATGGCTATTCTGGGAAGTGTTGACTTTGTATTATCAGATATTGACAGATAGTAAAAATTATTGATTTAAATGACAACAGAACAAGTTATATCCAACGAGGCGAGACAGGAGATTGAAAGTCTGTTTCACCATCTGCCACACAAACAGGCTGCTTGTATCGATGCGCTGAAAGTCGTGCAGAAATACAATCGTTGGGTATCTGACGAAGCATTAAATGAACTGGCTCCGATCTTGGAGATGAGTCCTCACGAGATAGATAGTGTAGCGACTTTCTACAATATAATATTCAGAAGACCGGTGGGCAGGCATGTAATCTTTCTGTGCAACAGTGTAAGTTGCTACATCATGGGTTATGATAAGATACATGAGGCGATCAAGCAAAAACTGGGAATAGATTTTGGGAAGACTACACCCGATGATCGCTTTACCTTCCTGCCCATCCCATGCCTTGGCACTTGTGATCATGCCCCTGCACTGCTAGTCGATGAGGATCTGCACCGCGACTTAACACCGGAGCAATTGGATGAAATTCTGGCAAAATATGAATAACGAATGATGGAAAGACCTCTGACCGAACATATTAAGAAAGACGGAACAGCCCTGTCACTCAAGGAGTACGAAGCAGTGGGCGGTTACCAGGGATTGCGGGCAGCCCTTAAGATGTCACCATCTGAAGTCTTCAATGTGGTGAAGGATTCGAAATTACGTGGACGTGGTGGAGCCGGATTCCCTACAGGTATGAAATGGAGTTTTGTACCGATGGGAGATAATGCCCCAAAGGTCAAGTATCTTGTAGCTAATGGTGACGAGATGGAGCCNGGCGCCTTTAAAGATAGGTTGTTGATAGAAGGCAATCCCCACCAATTGATTGAAGGGATGATCATCAGTGCCTATACCATTGGGGCCAGTATGAGTTATATCTTCCTGCGATGGGCTTATCATCTGGCAGCTAAAAGAGTTTTGATTGCATTGGATGAAGCTTATAAAGCAGGTTACCTGGGCAAAAATATCCTTGGTAGTGGTTATTCCCTGGATATGGACCTGCATACGAGCGTCGGCCGTTACATTTGTGGTGAAGAAACAGCCCTTTTGAATGCTTTGGAAGGGAAGAGAGCCAACCCTAGGAATAAGCCGCCCTTCCCTCAGGTGAGCGGACTGTTTGGCAAACCTACCATCGTCAATAACATCGAGACATATTGCAATATTCCCCATATTCTGGCGAAGGGGCCACAATGGTATATTTCCCTCAGCAATTCGGAGGGAGGTGGCGGAACAAAACTTTATGGTGCGAGTGGCAAAGTCAAGCGACCGGCCATCTGGGAGTTGCCTCTGGGGACAACACTCGGTGAAATTATGGAAGAACATGCAGGCGGTATGCAGGACGGATATAAAGTAAGAGGATTACTACCCGGCGGTGCGTCTACTGATTACCTGACTCCTGAGCATTATAACATTAAGATGGACTTTGAGGAAGTGGCCAAGGCCGGAAGTCGTATGGGTACGGGAACCATCATCGTCATGGATGACAAGACTTGTCCCATAGGCATGTGTCTTAATCTTGAACGTTTCTTTGCCCAGGAATCCTGCGGCTGGTGTACACCTTGTCGGGAAGGCCTGCCTTGGACAGCTAAGATACTTCTGGCACTGGAAGAAGGTAGAGGTGTACCGGAAGATATCGAGCAGCTTGAGAAGCAAACACGGTATATGGCTCCGGGTAACACGTTCTGCGCCCTTGCACCCGGTGCTATGGAACCACTTCAAAGCGCACTGAAATACTTCAGNGAAGATTTTGAAGAAGCGCGTCCACAACAAACATTGTAAATATCATCATTGATTGATATCATAAAATAAGAGATATGGCTAAAGTTTATATCGATAACGTAGAATACGAAGTTCCTGATGGTAAGAATTTGCTGGAGGTGTGCTTATCCTTGGGTAAGGACATCACCTATTTTTGCTGGCACCCGAAGATGCATTCCGTAGGTGCCTGTCGTCAGTGCGCCGTAACCGTTTATCGCGATGAAAACGATACCCGTGGGAGATTGGGGATGGCATGTATGATGGATGCTGTGGATGGTACAAGAATTTCCATTCAGGATGAAAGCTCNAAAAACTTCAGGGCCGGTAATATTGAATCATTGATGATTAATCACCCGCACGATTGTGCAGTGTGCGATGAAGGCGGTGAATGTCATCTTCAGGATATGACGGTAATGAGCGGTCACAACTATCGCAATTACCGTTTTGAGAAAAGGACTCATATCAATCAGGATTTAGTANNCTTTATCAATCATGAGATGAATCGCTGCATCCAATGTTACCGATGTGTTCGTTTCTATAATGACTATGCTGGTGGTGAGGACTTCGGTGTTTTTGCGTCCAGCGGTAGAGTTTATTTTGGGCGCAGCGAGGATGGAACCCTCGAAAATGAATTCAGTGGAAATCTCGTGGAGGTATGCCCTACAGGAGTGTTTACCGATAAAACACTACGTCAGCATTATACCAGAAAATGGGATTTGACCAGCGCNCCATCCATCTGTCAAGGCTGTTCAGTAGGATGCAATATCCTTACTTCTGAGCGTTATGGCAAAGTTCGTCGAGTGATGACGCGCTTCAATGGAGATGTAAATGGTTACTTTCTTTGTGATCGTGGGAGATTCGGATATGAATATGCCAATGATGAAAAACGTTTGACAAGAGCTGCCCAAAAGGATAATTCTTCCGGTACCAATGCCTTCACATCAATTATACAACATTTGGGTACAAAGCCGGGTATGATTGGTATTGGATCGCCTCGAGCTTCCCTTGAATCCAATTTCATGCTGAAGCAGCTGGTAGGAGCAGAGAATTTCTATTCTGGTATTTCCGGAAGAGAGAAGGAAGTTGTGGATGCTGCTCTGGATGTTCTTGCCAATGGAAAAGTAAAGACGCCTACTTTGGCAGAGATTGAAAATTACGAAACCGTATTTGTATTGGGAGAAGATGTTACCAATACATCTCCAATGATAGCATTGGCATTACGCCAGACTTCCAAGACCCTTCCACGCCAAAAGGCCTATGCACTCAGGATTCAAACCTGGAATGACGCAGCAATCCGGGAAGTAGTACAGGATGACAAAGGACCATTCTACATAGCCACGCCCGGAAGAACAAAACTTGAAGAAATAGCAACTTCAGCCACACATGGTGATACTAAGACAATATTGGACATTGGAAATGAGGTTGCTGAGTTGATTAAGTCCGGTAAGGCCGATGCGTCAAATGAAAGCTTTGCTCACCAAACTGCTTCAGCATTATTAGCGCATGACAAGCCTTTGATAGTATCGGGCGCGGGAATGATGAGCAGTTTAATCGTGCGCTGTGCTGCTCAAATCGCAACAGCTCTGAAAGAAGCCGGTAAGGATGTGGGGCTTGTCCTGTCTGTACCTGAGGCCAACTCCATTGGATTAGCTATGATCGGATCAGCCGGAAGCTTTGAAGATGCCATGCAAAGAGTGGAGGAAGACAGGAGACTGACAGCAGTTGTTATAGAAACAGACTTGTACTATAGGACTGATCGGCAGTCAGCTTCTTCATTCCTGAATAATTGCAACAAGGTCATTCTCCTTGATTCTTTGGAAAATGATACTACACCGGAGGTCGATTATGTCTTACCGGCGGGAACCTTTGCAGAGTCAAGTGGGACATTGGTCAATAATGAAGGTCGTGCGCAGCGNTTTTATCAGGTTTTCCAGCCTGGTAATGATATGAAGAGCAGTTGGGCATGGCTTGATATGATGATTCATCATTCGGAAACAGCAAGACCGTTTGACGACATCATCACAGAAATGGCTGCTGCTATACCTGCCTTCGAAGGAATCAAATCGCTGGCACCTAATGCTGATTTTAGAATAGGAACGCAGAAAATTCCTCGTGAATCACATAGATATAGTGGAAGGACATCCATGAATGCTTCTGTAAGTGTACATGGTTCNAAGCCCCCTGTTGATGTGGACTCTCCATTGAGCTATACGATGGAAGGATTCCATGGTAAGGCACCTTCCTCTGATATTCCGTTNTTCTGGTCTCCCGGCTGGAATTCTGTACAATCTATCAACAAATATCAGGTGGAAGTTGGTACTTTACATGGTGGTAATCCGGGATTGAGGTTGATTGAGGCGTCTGAGGATGGAAATGCTTCGTTTGAAAGTCATGAATATCAAGGTAAAGGTACCTTTGAGGTATTACCGGCATGGCATATTTTCGGATCCGGTGAGTTGACAGCATTGNNACCTGCCATAGCCAAACGGATACCAGAAGCAACCGCGTCCATTTCAGATGCAGGATTGGCAAAAGCCGGTCTCACAGGGTCAACAAATATAAGAGTGCGATACAATGGTAGAGAAATTGTTTTGCCGGTGAATATTGATAATAGTCTTCCGGAAAATGTGGTAATGATACCTTATGGACTGAAGGAAACAGCAGGTGTCCATTATCCGTTNTTTGGAGAAATTGAAAGCGTGTAATAAAAAGGGATAAGTTAAAATTTAATAATCAAGGGATATGAACGAAACCCTGTTTCACATACTGGTTGTAGTCGGCGTACTGTTGGGTACGGTGACTATCGCTGCTGCTTTGATATATGTCGAAAGGAAGGCGCTTGCATTATGGCAACAACGCCATGGCCCTAATAGAGTGGGGCCATTTGGACTCTTCCAGGTCGTTGCTGACGTAATTAAGATCTTCTTCAAAGAAGACTGGATTCCACCTTTTGTCAACAAAAAGGTTTTCATCATTGCACCAACCATTATTATGCTTAGTATATTAATGAGTTTTGCTGTAGTTCCATTTGGTCCGGGTTTGGTTGTGGCAGATATGAATATAGGCCTTTTGTTTTTCCTGGCAATGTCATCTCTTGGTGCTTACACAATCATACTTGCAGGTTGGGCTTCCAACAACAAATACTCTCTGTTGGGAGGCGTACGCGGAGCAGCACAAATGATTTCATATGAGGTGTTTATGGGTTTATCACTCATGGGAATTGTAATTCAGGCAGGTTCATTCAATTTGACCGATATAGTCAATGCGCAGAAGGATGTATGGTTTGTCATTCCTCAGTTTCTTGGCTTTGTGATCTTTTTGATAGCGGGAATTGCAGAGACACACCGATTGCCCTTCGACCTTCCTGAAGCAGAAAGTGAGTTGATTGCCGGCTTCCACTCTGAATATTCAGGAATGAAGTTTGGAATGTTTTTCGTAGGTGAATACCTGGGCATTACACTTGTGTCCTGCCTCATTACCGTTTTGTTCTTTGGTGGATGGCTAGGGCCGGCGTTTTTGCCTCCAATTGTTTGGTTTCTATTAAAAATGTTTTGTTTCATATTGTTCTTTATCCTATTGCGTGCTACTTTACCCAGACCGCGATATGATCAGTTGATGAGCTACGGCTGGAAGCTGTTATTGCCTCTTGCTTTGCTCAATGTACTGGTGACCGGAGCAATTGTACTTTTCATGCAATAAATATTTAAGAATCATGTTTAGTGATATTCGTTCTTTATGGATGGTCTTTCTGAAAATGTTCAAGAAAAAGGTTACTATACAGTATCCTGAACAGAAGCCCTACCTTACACCACGGTGGCGAGGTCGGATCATTCTTTCGCGTGATCCGGATCATAATGAAAGATGTGTAGCATGTAACTTGTGCGCTGCTGCATGTCCGACAGATTGTATTTCCTTACAGGCTACTGAAGATGAGGAAGGAAGAAGATATCCGGAATATTTCAGGATTAATTTTTCAAGGTGCATATTTTGTGGACTTTGTGAAGATGCTTGTCCGACCTATGCAATACAATTGACACCGGATTTTGAGATGGGTGAATACTATCGTAATAATCTGGTCTATGAGAAGGAGGATTTGTTGATTGATGGAATGGGTAAATATCATGGTTACAGTTATTATCAACAGGCAGGAGTGGCAGTAGGCGTCAAACCAAAAGGCGGCGGAGAAAATGAANNAGCTCCTGTCGATGTAAGGACTTTATTACCATAAAACTATTAACTAGCTTTTCATGAATATAATTTTCTATATAGCATCAATTGTTGCCTTGATCGCCACCATCAGGGTTGTTACACACAAAGACGCAGTGNNCGCTTTGTTGTATCTGGTTGTTTCTTTATTGGCGATCAGTGTGATNTTTTTTATTGTCGGAGCTCCCTTCGTTGCTGCGTTGGAAGTAATTGTATATGCCGGCGCCATCATGGTTTTGTTTGTATTTGCCATCATGATGCTTAATCTGGGTAAGGATTCTGTCAAACAAGAAGCAAGTCTGTTCAGCCCCAGGGCATGGATAGTGCCTTCTATTTTGTGCCTTGTACTGTTGGTTGAAATAATTTATGTTCTTGCAGGAGGAGGGTTGCCCGGTAGCAATGTAAAGATTATAAGTCTTNNTCAGGAAGTCTCCAATACAATGTTTAAAGGCTATGTGCTGGCAGTGGAGTTGACAGGTATGCTATTGATGGCCGGCATTGTGGGTGCATACCATATAGGAAAGGAAAAGAGAAAGGAATATCATCGTTATCTACAAATAAACGAAGACGAAAATGAGTGATTTACCGATTCAGACAGGAATGCTGGTTGCAGGTATTCTGTTTTTAGCCGGCCTTTATGGCGTCTTAACGAGGCGAAATGTATTGTTCATGCTGATGAGCGTGGAGATTATGTTCAATGCTGCGGGACTTGCTTTTGTGTTGGCAGGAGCGAAGCATGGGCAGGCGGATGGCCAGGTCATGCTGATATTTATCCTTGCCATGGCAGCTGCAGAGGTAGCTGTGGGATTGGCATTGATACTACAGATGTATCGCCTCAACAAGACAGTGGATACTGATGCTATCAATCAATTACGGGATTAAATTAAAAGAAATAGTTAGCTTATGAATATTGCGGAAATACTTTGGCTAATACCNTTTTTTCCATTGGCAGGATTTCTTATTCTCGCCTTTTTCGGTAANAAAATTCAACGAAGCCTTGTTCCGGTGATTGGGTCCGGTGTGATCGGCATATCTGCACTCATCACGATAGTCGCAGGCATCAGCTTTATGAATAATTCCGAACCCGGTGCAGTTATCGAACAACATCTGTGGACCTGGTTTCGCATCGGAGATTTTCACCCGGAGATAACCCTCCATCTTGATGGCCTATCTTTGATATTTATCTTTGTGATAACCTTTGTAGGATTCCTGATCCATGTGTTTTCATCTGAATATATGAAGCATGATGATGGCTATTCCCGNTTNTTTGCATACATGAATCTTTTTGTGTGCAGTATGCTTATTCTCGTCCTTGCCAACGACCTATTACTGCTGTATCTGGGATGGGAAGGCGTTGGACTTTGTAGTTTTCTTCTAATCGGATTTTATTACGGAGACACGAAAGATGCTGAAAAGAATGCCCTGGCTGCCCGCAAATCCTTTTTAGTCACCAGAATAGGCGATACATCCATGATCCTGGGTTTCTTCCTGCTGGTNAAAACTTTCAATACCCTGAATATTTCCGAAATATTGCAGGCCGCTCCGTCAGTTTGGGAAACAGATAGTACAACGGCAATTTGGGCAGCTGCACTTTTATTGGGAGGAGCATTAGGCAAGTCAGCCCAATTGCCCCTTCAGACCTGGCTTCCTGATGCAATGGCAGGACCTTCACCGGTGAGTGCCTTGATCCACGCCGCAACAATGGTTACAGCCGGGGTATATTTACTGACACGGACTTATGTTCTTTTTGAACTTGCTCCAACCGTGCAAATGGCTGTTGCTATCATTGGCGCAGCAACCCTATTCATTGCTTCATGCAGNCTTCTGGCTCAGGACGATATAAAACGTGTATTGGCATACTCAACCATCAGCCAAATAGGCTATATGTTCCTGGCATGTGGCGTTGGAGCATGGTCAGCGGCAATTTTCCATTTTATGATACACGCTTTCTTCAAGGCATTGCTCTTNCTTGGTGCCGGTGCTGTTATTCTCGCCTTGCATCACGAACAAAATATGTTCAAGATGGGCGGCTTGAGNAAAAAGCTACCGGTTGTATTCTGGACTTTTCTTTTCGGATCGGCGGCATTAGCCTCCATTCCTTTGATTACTGCAGGATTCTACAGTAAAGATGCAATTCTTTGGTATTCATTTGCTGGTGAAAAAGGTAGTATATGGCTTTGGTTAGCAGGTGTTGTGTCTGCTTTTCTGACGGCACTCTATACCTTTAGGATGGTGTTCCTCACATTCTTTGGAGAGCAAAAAACTGAAGTATCCCATCAACCGGGATTGGCGATTAAAGTACCACTTATCATTCTGGGAATCTTGTCTCTCGTGGCAGGATTTATTGAACTACCGCACAACTTCGGTCATTTTGCACCTTTTAGTGAATTCCTGGATAAGGTTTTATCACCTGTCAAATTGGTCGCATCTCCTGCAATAGGAGAGGGTATATTGCAACTTGTCGCCGGCGGGCTTGCTTTAATGGGGCTGTTTTTAGCATGGCGCATGTATGGTAAAGCGAATGCAACACAACAACAATTTGGTTCACCTGCGGCAGGAGGAACTTTCAATTTCTTCTACAATGGCTGGAATTTTGATAAATTATATGACATCCTNTTTGTTAAGCCTTTGGTATGGCTTTCCAGGATCGATGAAAAGGATTTTGTGGACAGTATTTACAAAGGTATTGGCAGGCTAAATATCGAGATGAATGGTGCGTTGAGTCGCACACAGAATGGTAAGTTGAGGTATTACCTGCTTGGATTGGGATTAGGAGCAATGATCGTACTCACATTAATTTTGGTAAAATGATATTAGTAACCCTATTGGCAATTTTAATGGGTGGCGGCATACTTGCTTGGGTTGCCGGTACTTATAATAAGACGGCTTCGAGGTGGATTTCACTGGTGGCGTTGCTGATAGATCTCGGTATTACAGCCGGTATCTGGATGAATGGTGTAACAGGCACTACAGCAGCGGAGGGAGCCGATTGGATTACTTCGGTTAAGTATGACTGGATTCCAAATTTCGGTATGACATTTCATCTTGCGATGGATGGCATAAGCCTTGTCATGACATCACTGACCTTTTTCCTGGGCGCTATTGCTGTGCTTGTCTCGTGGAAATCGATAGAAAAAAATGTTGGCTTTTTCCACTTTAATATTCTTTGGTTACTGGCAGGGATTACGGGTGTCTTTTTGGCTATGGATATGATGCTCTTTTATTTCTTCTGGGAAATCATGCTCATTCCTATGTACTTTGTAATGGTAATCTGGGGACATAAGATCAGTCGGTATGCCGGATGGAAATTCTTCTTATTTACTCAGATCAGCGGTCTAATGATGCTTATATCCATCATAGGCCTGTTTATTTATCATGGTGTTCAGACCGGTTCATATACTTTTAATTATTTTGATTTATTAGCCTCAGTACCCGGTGGGCCTGTTGCATTTTGGTTAATGGCTGGATTTCTACTGGCATTTTTGTTAAGTTGCCCGCTCTACCTTTCCATAGCTGGTTGCCGGATGCTTATACAGAATCTCCGTCAGCAGGAAGTATTATCATTGCAGCACTGATGTCTAAGACGGCTGCTTATGGATTGATAAGATTTGTTTTGCCATTATTTCCGGAACCGGCACATGATTTTGCTGTCCCGGCATTGATGTTGGGAGTAGTTTCCATACTATATGGAGCTAAACTTGCCTATGCACAACGAAATCTGAAACGTTTGATCGCATTTTCAAGCTTTAGCCACATGGGCTTTATTTTAATTGGTGTTTTCTCATTCAATATGCTTGCTTTGCAGGGAGTTATGATGCAAATGGTAGCTCATGGTTTAAGCATCGCCGCACTTTTCATCATATCTGAATTCATTTATGAGAGAATTGGAACCTTGGATTTGCTTGAAATGGGAGGCTTCTGGAGGAGCATGTCCAATATGGGTGGATTTACATTGGTATTTGTCATGGCATCTCTCGGACTTCCGGGCTTGGCAAACTTCGTGGCAGAATTCATGATACTTGCAGGTGCCTGGCAGTTTGATGTACTCATGGCTGTCCTTGCCACACTTGGCTTGATAGTTTCAGTTACTTATTCACTTCGGATTTTGCAAAAGTTTTCCATCAAAATGCTTCAGTGAAAGCGGGAGAACTAAACGACTTAAATATAAGAGAATGGGTTGTGATGGGGTGTCTTACGATTGCGATCATCTGGCTGGGATTGTTTCCACAGGAGGTCGTAAAGGTGGCCCAGCCTGCTTTTGATAGAATGGGAAATAATATGCACCAGAATAAATCCGGTGAAATCGGAATGAATGATACAAATCTGGAATTGATGCAGAGAAGAAATATTGAAAATATTGAAAACGGAGGTACAGCATGGTAACATTGAATGAACTGAAATTNTTGCTGCCTGAGGTAACACTGGCCCTCGGTGCTGTAATTGTGATGTTGGCGATTGCAGCCAAACGTAATCACCTTCTGAGCAATATCCTGACATTAGCTGTATTTGGCGTTTCATTTTTCTTTCTGGCAACCTTGCCTGCTGAGGATCTTTTGGTTGGTAAGTTGTTTGTGATAGACCCGACAAGCAGGTTCATGACCGGTTTGATGCTATGTTCAGCTTTTATCATCACCCTATACTCATTTCCATATTTCAAGATACAGAATGAAACAAAAGAAGAGTATTACATTCTGTTGATTTTGGCGACTTTGGGTTCTGTATGTATGACGATGAGTGACCATTTTGTTTCATTCGTTATCTCATTAGAGGTTCTCAGTGTTTCCTTGTTTGGATTGATTGGGTATCTTAAGAAATCGACCATTTCTATCGAAGCGGCTATAAAGTACCTGATTATGGCTGCAGTTGCAACTGCTTTCATATTGTTTGGATTTGCATTGATTTATTCTGTGACGGGAAAGATGGATCTCATGGGACTCTCAGAATCATTTTCCAATGGGCAGATTGATAATATGGCTGTTACAGGATTGGCACTGGTCATCGTGGGATTTGGCTTTAAAATGGCGTTGACTCCTTTCCATCTCTGGACACCTGATATATATTCCGCTGCTCCTTCACCTGTTGCAGCATTCGTTGCAACCATCAGTAAAGGTGCTGCCTTTATTTTCTTGATGCGACTATTTTACAGCACCGGTGGCCTGGAGCATTTCGGTGTATGGATTACATTCGTGCTGGTAGCAACAGCTTCGATGTTTATCGGTAACTGGCTTGGTTTGAGGCAACAGAATTTAAAGAGATTGCTGGCTTATTCTTCAATTTCCCATTTGGGTTATCTGATGGTCGGTTTTCTTGCGGTTTCTCATGCCGGTATCAAAGCTTCCGTATTCTATCTGGTGATTTACTTTACCAGTATTCTTGCTGCTTTTGGTATGATTACCTACCTGACCGGTAANAANGGAGAACCAACCATGGTCGAGGACTACCGTGGTTTGTTCTGGACAAAACCCTGGCTAGCTGCATTNTTTACATTGGTTATGCTTTCGCTTGCGGGGATACCACTTACTGCCGGGTTTATGGGTAAGTTTTACCTTCTTACGGCCGGTATGGCTTATGGATCACTATTTTTATTGATTGTTCTGGTGGTATCTACAACCATTGGTTTGTATTATTACTTACGCGTAGTGGCTGTTATGTTATCACGTTCTGAAGCACAGATTGGTGAGCATATCGGAAGTAATTCTTTTGTTTTAAAGGCTGTATTTGCGGTTCTCTTTGTTTTAATTCTATGGATGGGCGTATATCCGAATACATTCTTTAGTTTACTGGGCATGTAATCAAGAATCTCTTTCGTTTTTGTCCTGTTGGCTGTCAAAAAGGTATTAGTGTACTCCTTGTGCAGATAAAATTTTTGCTACATATTTTCCTATTACGTCAAATTCCAGATTGACCCGATCTCCCTCTTTTAGTTGATGTAGGTTGGTGTGTGACCAGGTATGAGGGATAATTGCAATCGAGAAGGAATCATTGGATGTTTTGACTATGGTCAAGCTGATGCCATTTACCGTAATACTTCCTTTATCAATAATATTCTTGGCGAATCTGCTGTCAAAGCTGATTTCGATCTGAACAGAACCCTCTGTGTGCAATATTTCTTTGACTATCCCAACCGTATCTACATGGCCCTGGACAATATGGCCATCGAATCGACTGTTGGCTGACATAGCACGTTCAAGATTTACCAGCTTACCCTCTTTCCAATCTATATTCGTTATCTTCAGTGTTGTATCGATGGCTGTTACTGCGTAATCCTTGTCAGTAATATCGGTTACCGTAAGACAAACCCCATCATGACTGATGCTTTCACCAAGCTTTAATTCTTTTGTGAAGGGACAGGTTAACCGATAATGTATTTNTTCGCCTTCTCTCTTATCTGAAATAACTTTGCCAAGAGCTTCTATGATACCTGTAAACATGTTTTTGAATTTTTCAAACCATTGATAATTTTGAATGAAGTAAAGTTTGGTATTTTATCTGATGAGTTCGATATAACCTGTAAGGATAATAGTATTTTCGATCCCGGTCATAGTTTCAATCGTTTCAAATACTTTGCATGTATAATAATAGGTTCCATCAGGTACCTTATTTCCCGCTCGGTTGTTTCCGTCCCAATTGATATTGGGATTTGTTGTTTCAAAGATTACGTTACCCCATCGATTGAACACCTTAAATTCAACCTTATTGACAAATCTATACGGATACGGTTTGAACACATCATTATGACCGTCATTATTTGGGGAAAAAGCGTTTGGGAGCCGATAACTTGGACAATTTTCTATACAAACAATGTTACTCTTAGGGCTTTCATTAAATACGGAATCAAAGGCTACTATGTAGTAACAGCCGGCCAGGCCGTATTCTTCACTTGCATAATCCAGGCTAATCAGTTTGGGGTCATTTGTTTCAAATATTAGTTCCGGTTCATCAACTTTATCGTGAATCACGTAGATGCGGTAGCCTTTGGTATCGCCCGGTGTGTCGCAAACTTCATCAGGATTGTTCCACGTAAGTTTGTTGACAATCGAAGGAGAGGGATTTTCAGCCATACAATCATTGGTGATTTTGAGTGTTGGGCTACATGNGGGCGCAGTATCGACTGGAGTAGCACATTGTTCCTGAGAAANATTAAGAATTGGGTTTGGAAGTCCGGCAATCCCGTAAGTNNTCGAAGTCCTGATCTTATAGCAATAATTTTTGCCATTCTCAAGGTTTCTGTCTTCATACCTTCTTGATTGAGTAGTTCCAATGGAATCGAAAACATTTAGATTATTTTTCCGGTAAATGGTGTAGGTATGATTGGACCAGGGAACTGATTCGGCCCAGGTTATAATCGCCTTTTTGTCCGATCCCACGACATTGAGAAATACTGTGGAGGCTGAAGTTGATGTTCCATATTTCTCTCCGGAACCATCAGAATAAAAATCAACAATATAAGTATATGGTTCACTCTCGGTCTTCAATGAGTGATGGGTAAAATACGTGACAATAGGATCCAGAAAATGTTGAGAAGTAAAACTTGCGCCGGGAACCTCAGTATAGGTGGTAGGAGAAAGACCGGTTCCATGTTTAAGGACATAGCGATAAGGACCGGGGTATTTCAGGGTATCGAAGTCTGATACTGACGGTTTGATCCACTCTATACGGACTGAATCGTCCAATCCTGTAGAAAGAACCGAAGCCTTCGTTATCAAGGGTACATCCAGATTGAGCTGGAGGCACACTTCGTTGGAAGGCAGACTCCGAACAACGTTATAAGGGAATCCTCCGGGAGAAATCTTTGCGAATTCGGCTTCGATGCGGTAGCAATAGGCCTTCCCTTTTTCAACTTGATCATCTACATAATGATAGAAAATACCGTCAGATGATTNTTGTTTGAATGCAATCTTGGTATAACCTTTCCCTTCCATACTCGGATTACAACTATCGGGTTCAAAGCCACTGCTGCTGACCCGCCTCCAGATATTGAACCCCTGGAAGTAATCATGCCGGGCATTATCACAATAATATGGATCTGTCCATTTCAGGACGATGGTGTTCAAATTGGGAACNNCACCTGTGAGATTTTCAGGCGGTCCCACGACCTTGATCCTGACTGTTTTCAGGTCTACGAGGCCGGTCGAATCTTNTTGATTATCCTCAGCTTTAAAAATAATGGAGTAGGGTGAAGGACTGATAGCATTACAATCAGAATTTCAAATAAATGTTCCGCTGACCGGTGATGGAGCAAATCCTCTGGGTGCTTGAAATTCAGCTTTATTGCCTTCTATAACCATTGGGCCTCCCAAAGCGGATAGTCTGACTTTCTGGGCAGGGCTGTCCGGATCGGTTGCCATCACGTTGAAGGTGAGTGTCTGGCCAACGACTATACATGTATCTGTAATTGTTTCAATTTTGGNGGGTCTGTTATTACAATTTATAATCAAAATCTGCATATCACGGACAGTAGAGGATATAAGTACTCCTTGCCTGTATTCGTTTACCCTTATGGCTATGTTGTATTCGCCGGCTTNTTTGGGCGCGTTCCAGACGATGTCGCCTGTGATAGGATTGAGAGTCAGAATATTATTAGCTCCGGCAACAATCTGATCCGGAAAGATATAATTGGGAACCGGTGTATTTTTAGCCATCATCGGTACGATGAGTTCATATGCCAGGCTGTCACCATCTATATCGAAAGCATTTGGATTGTGAATGAAAGGTTGGTCGATGCAGCCTTCGTCAATAGGTGGCTGTAATAGGGTAGGCGTGTTGTTATACCCCTGGAAGGTTGAATTAAGGAAGGTAAATGTTGTTTCCAGATAGAAAGGGACATTATCTGAATTGGGAGGGTTGACATTGAGGATGCCTCCATTGCGGTTTGGGTCAGTCATACTGATCGTGTACGTACCTCGAGAAGGATATGTATGTTCGTAAGTATAAATATTGTACTTCACATCTCCTCCAAGAGAAATCCCATGTCCTGAGCCGTTATTGCGGCCTACTTNTTGGAAGGTTCCGTCGCCCCAATAAAGAATCAATGTATCTCTATCTGCATCATGGCTGGATTCCTTGGTATATGTGATGATTGACGCTCTGATGCGCAATTCTCCGATTTGTTGGAAAATAATTTCACCTGCCCTGTTGTGGGTTGCATGNNCCCATAGCGGAAGTAGCAACAGACAGGACAAGATATATAGGTTCTTCAATGACAAATTGACGTACTTGTTTTTTCAAAATACGAAATTCGAAGCAAATGTTTTTGAAAAACTCAGATTTAACTATTCCGGTGATGATAAAGGGTGGGAAAAAGGTCTTTGGGGAAGAGTCGTTTTGAAGTAGGTAGATGATTAATACTACTAAATTCAATAGCTATGAAATGTTGACACAATGACTAATTATTTTTGGCTTGGTTTTAGTGAAATGATTAATATTAATTTTTCAATTTGCTTTATAACATAGGGATGCGAGGTATTAGACATCTACCTAATTCTAATTTTTCACTTTCAAAGTGATTTTACATTCCTTCCAAATCGAAGTAGGTAGATGATTAATACTGTGCAATCCAGGCATTATAAATCGCTTGCAGTAATTTGAAAAAATCACAAGGTTTTCTACCTTATTATTGAGCTAATAATCCTAAAATGCCTTTGGAAAAAGAGTTTGGGTGTATTAAGCAAATACCTAATTCTACATAATGTTATAATACACAGATAAACAATAGTATATACATATAATAAATGCAATATTTATTTATCTCCCACCCCTAATTGTAGGAAGCCACCAAAAACTGTGAAAACTCAAGTAAGGAGGGAAATCGAAGGTTAACTAGTTCTTCATCTATTTTCTTCTGATGCTCGGAACCATCGAGTATCAAAACATTGAANNATACGATATTATATCCAAACTCCATGTCAGACCCTGTATCACCTACCATGATGGACCTGGAAAAGTCTATTTCCCGGAAATCCTGTTTTGCCCTGATTGCCATATCTGGAAGCGGCTTGCGGCAGTTGTCGATGTCTGTTTCTAAGGATGTACAACAATAGATACCATCGATGATGGCATTCTTTTCATTGAGTAACTCCATAAAATGAGAATGGATGTTATTAAGATCTTCCTGGCTCATCAATCCTTTACCTACCCCTGATTGATTGGTGACAATACATGTACGAGCGAATATCTTATTGAATGTTCTAATGGCTTCAAATATTCCCGGCAAAGGCTCGAATTCTTCAATTTTTGTTACATAGCCTCCAAGGATACGACGGTTGATGACACCGTCCCGGTCAAGAAACAAGGTCCATGTATTGTCGATGATCAAATTAGTTGGAATTTAAGACTTGAAGAGACTTTTTCAGACAATTCACACACAATATGACCGATGAGGATATGTATTTCCTGAATACGTGCAGTCACATCTGAAGGCACTTTAATCATCAGGTCGCAATATGGTTCAATCGCGGGGTCTATTTTATTTCCTGTCATACCTATACAGGTCATATCCAGTGATTTCCCGGTTTTCAAAGCATTGACAATATTGGGAGAGTTCCCTGAGGTAGTCAGACCCACCAAAATGTCTCCGCCTTTGCCTTGAGCTTCTACGGCCCTTGAAAACACTTTGTCAAATCCATAATCATTAGCCACTGCGGTTAGATAGGATGTATTGGCGTGTAGCGCTTCCGCATGTAGTGGCTTCCTTTCCAACAGGTACCTTCCTTGCCATTCTGCAGCGATATGTTGAGCGTCGGAAGCACTTCCTCCATTGCCACACAATAATATCTTGCCTCCATGAGTATAGCATTGTACTACTAACCTCGTAAATTCTTCTATGGCAGCAAGTAAGGAGCTGTCATTGATTACTGACTTTACGACATTTTCGTGTTCTGAAAGGATTTTAGATATGTCCCGGAAATAGTTCAAAGATGGATTTNTTCTTCAATTAGATAATTATTACGGGAAGGGCTGTTTCTTGTTATTAATTCTGCTAAAAAGCCTGTTAGGAAAAGCTGAGATCCGATGATGGTGGCGAGCATACCCAGGAAAAACAGCGGTCTGTCTGCTATCCCACCTACCTTGAAGAATATCTTTTCAATACTCAATTCTATAAGGATAATAAAGCCGATAAAGAATGCTATGATGCCTAAAGTGCCAANAAAGTGCATTGGTTTCTTGCCAAAGCGACCCACAAAGAATATCGTCAAAAGATCCAGAAATCCATTGATAAATCGATTTAAGCCAAATTTAGTGACGCCATATTTTCTTTCTCGATGCAGGACGACCTTCTCGCCAATTTTTCCAAATCCGGCTCCTTTTGCAATTACCGGAATATAACGGTGCATCTCACCATATACCTCTATAGAATGTACCACCTTGCCCTTATAAGCTTTAAGTCCGCAGTTGAAATCATGCAGTCGAATTCCGCTCATGGCACGAGCTGCTGCATTGAATAACTTGGTGGGGATTGTCTTGCTTAATGGATCGTAACGTTNTTTCTTCCAGCCGGAAACCAGGTCATACCCTTTTTCCTTAATCATTTTGTACAATTCAGGTATTTCGTCCGGACTATCTTGCAAATCTGCATCCATGGTGATTACCACCTCTCCGGTGGAGGCACAAAAGCCTTCATGTAAAGCGGCGGATTTGCCATAATTTCTTTTGAATTTTATCCCTTTGACGCTGTTGTTTTCTTTACTGAGTCTTTCGATTACTTCCCATGATTGATCCTTGCTTCCATCATCCACCATAATGATTTCGTAACTGAAACCATTGGCTTTCATGACACGGTGAATCCAGGCAGTGAAACNCGGTAAGGATTCATCCTCATTGTATAGAGGAATAACAACCGATATTTGTATTCTTTCGTTAGTCATGCAACCATTTTAATGCTATGTCGGACAATAGTATGTGAATAATCAATAAACCGGCCTGTTTTTTTGAAATATTGCACCCAGGATGGNCTCAATAATAGCTCCGAAAACCAATTGACCCAGAAAGGCTGCAGTTGAAAGTACAGCCGGTGACCTAAAGACCGCTGTAATGCTATTGGCCATTTCTATCTGTTCTTCAGACATGCCATTTTNTTCCATTTCAGCCATTTGCTTATTGAATGCTTCATCCAACATATTTGCATCAATAAATTTCAATTGAATGAAGGTAAATATTGCCATGATAATGCCTACAATTATACTGGTATATAGAACAAACAGGAAGCCATTACTGAAACTCATATAACNCCCGGACTCTTCATTCCTGTATTNTTTCAGGGCGTTTACAAGTATAAAGATGGTTATCAAATAGGAGACCAAAGTAATAAAAACTCCGGTCTTTGTATCTCCTTGTAGGTCCAAAACGCTGGGGATCAATGCGGTTATGATGGATACCAGTGCCAATAGCATTGCAGTATTCAACACAGATTTTTGGGTAAATGATGGTTTTTGTTCCATTTCTACATTATTGCTCATCTTAATATTTTTATATCATCATGTTTTTGAATGTCAATTCCCTCCCAATAACAGGAGAATTGTTACAATGCGATATGATTACATCTTCCCTGAAAGTATATGGATTACATTTTTCAAAAAGGGTCAACTTTTGATCATCAAATCCTTTCTCAAGTTTAAAAATTTTTATAATATTATCACTCATTGCCTTTTGGATATAATGAGCAGCTTCGACCCCAAATTTGGATAGCAAAGCAGGAATAGCAGTCTGAAGTCCAAGAANGCCGAAAGATGCGTACTGGAATTCCAGATCTTNTTTCTCAACTTCATACGGCATATGTTGGCTGGTGATGATATCTATGGTACCATCTTTCACCGCCTCCCATAATAACCTGCTTACTTCCCTGTTTCTCAATGGTGGCATAAGTTTCAGATTTGAATTGTATGTCACCATCTCTTCGGAATCGAACACAAGATTGTTGGCTGATATAGATGCTGTAACCTTGATTCCGGAAGCCTTTGCCTT
Organism: Candidatus Parvibacillus calidus; assembly: GCA_013414645.1. Lineage (GTDB taxonomy): Bacteria > Bacteroidota > Bacteroidia > Chitinophagales > Saprospiraceae > Parvibacillus > Parvibacillus calidus. The sequence goes on from CP058702.1 coordinate 1,397,840, forward strand.
TCTTATTTGTTCAATGCTCCCTGCTGTACTTATACAGAATAGATGTAGAGAAGCACCTGTGTATTCAGCCAATCTGATATCTCGGTTGACTACAATCTCTTCAGCAGGTGCAGGAATACCGAGCGCTCCCATAATTGTTGAAACCATACCTTCTTCTACGAGGCCATNGGGAAACAAGTCCGCATCATAGGGAGTATCAATGATGATTTTGTCTATCCCACGGACATAATCCATCGCACGCATAAGCACTCCACCATTGCGAATTGGATAATGACCATCGCTAAATGCTATTGCTCCTGCATGGTTCATTTCCATAAGCCCTGCAAGATCACCTCCTTTACATCCTTCACTGATGGCGCCCAATGGAAAAATCCTAATTCCACCATATTTTTCACTCCGGCGAGTCAGAAACTCAATTCCTGATTGGTTGTCCACGACAGGATCAGTAACGGGTAGGGTGATTATTGCTTTATAGCCACCATAATGAGCCGCATTACATGTTTGCTCCAAAGTCTCCCGNNGCTCATACCCCGGTTCGGCAATCTTTGTCCCAAAGTCAATTAAGTTGGAGAATAAAACAGCATTAATTTCACCGGAATCCGAAGAACTCTCTGATATTATTTGCCCGTTTTCAATAGTCAGGTTTGTAAGGTTACTGTCAGGGTCGTAAGCCTTCAGAACATGATCCATCGTAATACGTGATGACATTTGATAATCTATTTTAACTTTTGCCGGTCACAAATATCCGATAATTTTTCTTTTTAAAAATTACAAAGCGTGCTTTATTGGACAAATATGGGTAAAATCTCATTGGAAGCGTGATTCTTCAATATAAAAGAAATCAAAATCATACGATTGGACATACGGAATTAAATTACTGCAAGTGATTTTTGAATTTTAAAGAGAGATTCGAAATAAGTTGAGGAGTTGAAGCTATTTATAATATTAAAATATATAATATGTTTATATCTTTGTTATTAAAAAAATTGCGCAAAGAATCTGGGTTTTAAATAGCCTCCTTGCGCAATTTAAATGTATGTCAAAATTGATGAAAGCAATATTTAATAGATAAAAATCTTTCCGGATTGTATTCTGTTTCCTGATTTTATTTGATAAATATAGATTCCTGTATTCATTTGTCCGGAAGAAATGTAGAAATGATTCTTTCCATTTTCAATCTTAACACCGGCTCTTTTCATCATTCTTCCATCCATATTTAAAATATTGATGGTAGCATTGATCTGATCCTGACTTTCCAATTCAAACTCAAGATTTCCGGTAGAAATGTTATGGAAAGCTTTCTGAACAATGTTTAGCTTTGAGGCTGAAGCAATACACTCAGAACTTCCTTCAGGTAAGACCTGAATATCATAGTTGCCCGGTGCGATAGCATCATTGGNGAAGCTCAAATCCAGAGGTCCGAGTTCTACTGTTGTGAAGGTAAAATTAAGTGTTATTGGATAAGTTTTGACCGAATTACTTGGGTCGACCACTCCACTAATTTTCATACACCCGATTGTATTACCCGGCATGGAGCATCCGGTAGGTTCGCAAGCATAACTTAATCCGGCCGGTAGACCTGTGATTGAATTTAATTTGACATTCTGCACATGGACATTGAACCCAAGAAATTCAACTTGTAATGGGATTTTGACATGAAATACCTGCTCATAATAGGTATTTAGACAAGCTTTATTTGGAATGCCGGAGCCGGGAATGGTATCTTGCCGTGGAATCGGATAAATGAATGATCGTGCCGGTATCACAGTTGTATCTGGGATACAAACCTGACCAAACATAAAATTCATGGAAAAGATGAAAANAAATGTAAGAAGTGAACGCATGTTACAGTAAATTTGATTACAATTGCTAAATTACAACTAATTTTCAAATTTATATTTGAATTACATGAAATTTCAAAATTTTACTTTGGCTCTTTGTTTGATTTTGAGCTTTTCAATTTTTGGGCAAGACAGGAAACTGGAGATTAAAGTAGTCGACAACCATGATGGTACACCGCTTGAGTTTGTTGCTATATATGCAGAAGATAAGGGCGAATTGACCAATAGTCAAGGCTTAGCTACTTTTATACTTGAAAATAATCCGGTTTCGGTTCGGGCTGGCTTGGTGGGATATGAAACCTGGCGCGGAGAAGTGTCACTTGACACCATCAAGGGATATTTTACCATCAGATTGCAACCATCAGTGAGCATGCTCAATGAAGTCTCGGTTGTAAGTAGTCGCTACGAAAGGAAACTAATTACGGAGGTCGCTTCGGTTGATATCATCAAGCCCGGACTGTTGAAGTCAAATAATCTATCATCCATTGAAGGGTTGTTGGATAGAATTCCGGGAATACAGATGGTGGACGGCCAGGCAAATATCCGCGGAGGTTCGGGTTATTCTTATGGCGCCGGTAGCAGGGTACTGATCACCATTGATGATGTACCCGCCATGCAACCGGATGCCGGTTTTCCCAATTGGCGTGATATACCGGTTGAAAATATGGAACAAGTGGAAATACTCAAAGGTGCTGGTTCAGTACTTTATGGATCTACAGCGATGAGTGGTGTTATCAATTTTCGGACAGCGTGGGCGGGAAGTAAGCCTGAAACTAATATCTCCACCCAATTTACGGGCTATCTGTCTCCTAGTGATAAAGAAAAGAAATGGTGGAGTGGGCTTCCGTATGAAAGCAACACCTATGTGATTCATAGAAATAACTTTGGGAAATTAGGTGTAGTCATGGGTGCGGCATATTATCATTCTGATTCCTATAATTATGGCAATTTTGAGCGCCAGGGACGAATTTTCACCAATTTAAGATATAAAATTAATAATAACCTTATCATTCAAGTCAATACACTTGCCAATAAAGGNGAGTCTGANTTTTTTGTGTATTGGCAGGACGGTGATAAAAATGCTTATCGCGGAGATACGTCATCCTATGCCCCCGGAGAGAAACTTCGTTATCTTATTGATCCTGTAATTACTTATATCGGCAAACACAATAATGAACACAAGCTAATCGGCCGTTATTTCAGTATCAATAACAACTCCGCAAAAGATCGGAATCAGTATGATAGGATGAACTATCTTGAGTACCGATACAGACAGAGCCTGAAAAGATTCGGTATAGAACTTACAGCCGGTGTGGTCTATACAGGAACTGAGATCGAAGCAGCATTATATGGAGACACTTCCTATACATCTTTGAATATGGCTGGTTACGTTTCTATGGACAAGGTTTTCTTTAAAAGGCTCACTTTCAGTGCCGGTGCCAGATATGAATATAATGCACTTAGGAGTCCGGAAGTGGTAGAGGGGTTTGTCATACCNGGGGGTAAAACTTCAGAGAGTAAGCCTGTCTTTAAATTTGGCCTGAATTATCTCTTAAATCCATTTGCTTCGGTAAGGGCCTCTTTCGGGCAAGGTTACCGTTATCCAACAGTTGCTGAAAAATTTATCAAGACAACGGTAGGTGCAATTCGTGTTGCTCCTAATCCGAACTTACAATCTGAGACTGGTTATACCGCTGAGATAGGTATCAAGCACGGTCTTAAGATTTCTTCGTGGAAGGGATTTATTGATGCGGCNTTTTTCAGGTCTGATTATGACAATATGATGGAATTTACCCTAAGAAATGTGTCCAAAGGATTCCAATCGTACAATATCGGAGATACCCGTATTCAAGGGCTTGAACTGGGCATTCAGGGTGCGGGAGATATAGGGGATGTTACAGTTACAACATATGCCGGTTATACATATGTAGATCCAAAATATAGGAATTTTAATGAAATCGACACGACTAAATCCACAGTAAGTTATAATATACTGAAATACAGAATGAAACATGCAGTCAGGGCAGACCTGGGCCTTGTATATCATGGGATCGAAATAGGTGGATACTTTCAGTACAATAGCAAGATGGAGGCTATAGACAGAATATTTAATTTTGGGATACCCGGGGTAAGGCAATTCAGGGAAAGTCATGATTTTGGTTCCCGTGTATTCGGATTCAGGGTAGTGGTGCCGGTCATCAAAGATCAACTCCGATTGGGCATCAATCTGAATAATGCATTCAATCAGGAATACAGCATCCGACCCGGATTGCTTGAAGCACCGAGAAATATCAGTGCCAGGTTAGACTGGAAGATCTGATTCTTCTTCCCATTTTCTGAACAGGTCGGGTCGCAGCCGTTTAGTTTTTCGAATGCTTGTTGTTCCTGCCATTCGCGGATATTCTTTTCATGGCCCGAAAGTAAGATATCGGGTACTTTCATTCCCTGAAATTCTGCCGGTCTTGTATAAACCGGTGGTGCCAGTAAATCATCCTGGAAACTATCGGACAAGGCGGATGTTTCATCGTTGATCACTCCGGGAATCAACCTTCCTATAGTATCTACCAGGACTATGGCTGCTGTCTCCTCCACTCAAGACATAGTCACCAATTGATATTTCCATGGTGACATATTTGTCTCGTATTCGTTGGTCAATCCCCTTGTAATGGCCACAGATTATTAGGATGTTTTCCTTGAGTGACAGCTTGTTTGATGTCTTTTGAGTGAGTGTTGTTCCATCCGGAGTCAGATAGATTATTTCGTCATAAAGGGTTGAGGCTTGTAGCATTTCAATACAATTGCTCAATGGTTCGGGCATCAGTACCATTCCTGCCTGACCGCCATACTGATAATCATCAATCTGCTTGTAATTCCCTATACCGTAATTCCGTAAATCAATGACATTGATTGTCAAATGGCCTTTTGTCCTGGCATTTTTGATGATGGAATTCTCAAAAAGGACTTCATCAGGTCCGGAATGACTGCAATGATATCGATCTTCATAGGCAATACAGGGCTTCAGATTGTCAATTGATAGTAATTGTCATGGGGAGCCGGGCCTGTATGCGATTGTTTTGAAGCAAGCGTTTAACCTCAATATATTCGGGAGCAATGGCTTTAAGTTCCCTTGTAACTGCAGCTTTAACCGCATTGTCGTCAGTGTCCTTTCCTGAAAGTTTTTCGATGAATTTTTCGAAAGGCGGCTTTGTCTCAGGATATTCAACCAGACGATATTCTTTTAGCTTGGCCATAGAGGCAGCACTGGCAATAGCATCCTCCACGCCACCTATTTCATCGACCAGGCCAATCTTAACAGCATCCTTGCCTGAATAGATTCGGCCCTGAGCCAGACTGTCAACCGTCTCAATCGATAATTTTCTTCCATCAGCTACTCTCTTTGTAAAGGTTTTGTAGATTGATTCGATCGACCGTTGAATCAAGGAGGCTTCTGCGGGCGTCATGTCATAATAACCATTGATACCCAATCCATTTGGTCCGGTCTTCACAGAATCCATAGTAAGGTATAGCTTGTCGTTATAAAATCCGGACACATTCGGTATCATGCCAAAAACACCGATTGACCCGGTAATTGTATTATTATTGGCAAATATTCTGTCTGCTGCACATGAAATGTAATATCCGCCGCTGGCTGCCAGATTGCCCATGGACACAATTACTTNTTTACCTGCTTTTTTGAGCAGGTCGATTTCATGCCACATTTGCTCTGAGGCATATGCACTACCCCCGGNGCTGTCCACTCTGAGGACTACTGCCTTCACCTTATCGTCCAGTCTTGCTTTTCTAAGATAACGCACATATGATTTGCCACCAATGACAGCATCATGGCTGTCAGAATCATTTATTTCACCTTCTGCATATATCAGGACGATTTTTTCTTTTGCATTATAGTCCTTTTCCAAGGTAGTCCCGTCATTATATTCATTCAAGGATACAAAATTGATTTTATCCTTGGCTTTTAATTTTAGCTTTGTTTTTATTTCTTCGAAAACTTCATCTTCATAAGCCAGTTTGTCAATGAAATTCAGGGCTAAAGCATCTTCGGNGGCCTGGATTGATAATTCGTCAGCTACTTTTTTAACTGCTGCCGGGTCAAGTTTCCTATTCCTGGCTATATCCTCAATCATTTGGCCAAACATACCATTGAGAAATGTCTTCAACTGAAGTCTGTTTTCCGCCATATGGTCGGACCTGAAAGGTTCAGTGGCGGATTTGAATTTGCCGACATAAAAGACATTCATCTTAATCTTTAGCTTATCCATCAGGTTTTTAAAATACATTATGCTCATCCCCAAGCCTTTAAAATATACTTCACCAACGGGATTAAGATAGATGTCATCCGCTGTGGAACTAAGGTAGTATCCACCTTGTGAAAGTGCTTCTCCGTAAGCAATAACGAATTTCTTACTCGTCTTAAAATCCAACAGTGCATCATGCAGGTCTTTAAGTGCTGCAGATCCAATGGCCATGCCTGGTCCAGGATTGATGTAGATCCCTTTGATATTCTCATCAGTCTTGGCATGTTTGATTAACTTTACGGCATCGACAATACCTACAAAAGTACGATTGGCAAAGGAAAGTGGGCTACTTTCGATATTGTTTGTCTTGTCAGGCATGGGTTGCTCCAAACTAATGCGCAAAACACTGTTGGGGGAAATTTCCTTTCCGCCTCCTCCGGTTAAAGACGAGGACATGGAAGAAAAAGCAATAACAGAGAGAAAAGAAAATAGTGCCATGGCAAAAATGACACCTACGCAGGATCCTAAGACGATTTTTAAGAATGACTTCATGAAAGAGAAACTTAATTATTTATATATTTTTAGCTCTTTTACAGCTGTAGTTTTATGAATAAAGTGATGATATCATATGTGTAAAGTATCATACTGTATTTGTGTTTGGAATTTTCAAATGATCAAAACCAGTTGAATACATATTTTTAGTTCAATTTATACAATGATACGCCAAAAAGCACTTATTAGTTTAAATTTTTGGATATAAGGTACTTTTTCAAGACCAAATATAAAAAATAAAGGCTGTAAGAATTTTACAGCCTTTTATCAATAGAATTATCTGTTTGTTAAAACTTTATAACGTTGGTTGGGGCCTCTTGTTTGTACATCTTCTCGATCTTAGGAGTAGATTTCAGGCCTGTATCGCTCTTTGCATTATGTCCGCCAAGAATTGGTGCTAATGCCAGGCCAATCAAACAAGTCAATTTGATCAGGATATTCATCGAAGGTCCCGATGTGTCTTTAAATGGATCACCAACTGTGTCACCCGTGACAGCAGCCTTATGGGCATCTGAGCCTTTATAGGTCATTACGCCATCGATTTCTACCCCAGCTTCGAAGGATTNTTTGGCATTGTCCCATGCCCCTCCTGCGTTATTTTGGAAGATAGCCCAAAGAACACCGGAAACAGTCACACCTGCCATATATGAACCCAAGGCTTCAGCACCCATAAAGATGGCGACCAGTATTGGAGCAACGATGGTAAGCGCACCGGGCAACATCATTTCCCTGAGAGCTGCTTTTGTACTGATTTCAACACATTTGCCGTATTCAGGTGTCGCTTTTCCTTCCATTATGCCGGGTATCTCCTTGAATTGTCTTCTTACCTCCTTCACCATATCCATGGCTGCTTTACCTACCGGTTTCATTGCAAGGGCGGAGAAAACAACTGGTATCATGGCTCCGATAAATAGAGCAGCAAGCACATCAGCCTTAAAGATATTAATCCCATCAATACCGGTGAAGGTGACATAGGCTGCAANAAGGCCAAGCGCAGTCAAAGCAGCTGATGCGATAGCAAATCCTTTTCCGATAGCTGCAGTTGTATTACCAACGGAATCAAGAATATCCGTCTTTGTTCTTACTTCTTTTGGCAGTTCACTCATTTCAGCAATACCTCCCGCATTATCCGCTATCGGACCGAATGCATCTATAGCCAACTGCATGGCAGTAGTTGCCATCATGGCAGAAGCAGCAAGAGCTACACCATAAAAACCTGCAAAGCTGTATGCAGCCCAGATTGCTCCGGCGAATAATATGATTGGGCCAAAAGTAGAAATCATACCCGTTGAAAGCCCTGCAATAATATTGGTTGCGGCACCGGTTGAAGATTTTTGGACAATGCCCAATACCGGTTTTTTGCCTAATCCTGTATAATACTCCGTAAATGCTGATATTAATCCTCCTACGGCCAGACCGACCAGAACCGCATAATATACGTTCATTGGAGTAATGTCTCTCATGCCATTCTCTCCAAAGAATTTCATCTGCATATTTGCAGGAAGCATCCAATGGATGACGAAAAATACAGCAACAGCAGTAAGTATGATAGCTGCCCAGTTACCTTTATTGAGAGCGGATTGTACTTTAGCTTCTGAGGCATCCTTGTCCGATACTTTGACAAACCATGTTCCCATGATAGAAANAATAATACCAAGACCCGCAATCAACATAGGCAAAAGTATAAANNACAGACCCATAAATGCATCGGAAATCTGTCCTCCGTTTTCCTTGATTACATAATTGCCAAGCACCATGGATGCCAGGACAGTTGCTACATATGATCCGAAAAGGTCGGCACCCATACCAGCTACGTCTCCAACATTATCACCTACATTATCTGCTATGGTTGCAGGGTTGCGTGGATCGTCCTCTGGAATACCAGCTTCAACCTTCCCTACAAGGTCCGCTCCCACGTCAGCAGCTTTGGTATATATTCCTCCTCCCACTCTTGCAAAAAGCGCAATGGATTCAGCTCCAAGCGAAAACCCTGTTAATGTCTCCAATAGAATGGACATGGAATCAACTCCGGCCCATTGACCACCATTAAGCCAATGAAAAAGGACAACAAACAGGAAGCTGAGTCCGAAGACAGCAAGGCCGGCAACACCAAGTCCCATGACTGTACCGCCGGTAAAGGACACTTTCAAAGCCTTGCTCAGACTTGTTCGTGCAGCTTGAGTAGTGCGTACATTAGCAGCAGTCGCAACCTTCATGCCAATGAAGCCTGCCAAAGCAGAACTGAATGCTCCGATGACAAAGGCAATTACAATAAACCAGTGGCTGGTGTTAGCAATAGTAGAAAGCATTCCCAGCGCTATTCCTGCAATGACAACGAATACTGCCAAAACCCTGTATTCTGCTTTCAAAANAGCCATCGCCCCTTCCCGAATATGGCCGGCAATAATTTTCATTTTGCCTTCACCTTCATCTTGTTTATTAACCCAGTTGAATTGGTATGCCATATATAAAAGTCCAACGACCCCGAACAAAGGCAATAAATAGAGTAATGATTCCATTAAAATTACGATTTTCGTTTTATTAAAAATATCAAATTTGCTTTCGCTAAGCGGCTGCAAAGATAACATTTATCCTTACTTTCACAAACGGTTTGGAGATTATTATATATAAATTGAAATATTATATAAGATATTGAATATGATGTATTATGTTGGATCGATGAAAAATCATGTCTCTTTTCTTGTACTGCTTTTATGTTTGATTTGGTTAGTCGGAGGGCACGGGAAGCCAGAACCAGCATATTCCGGGGCATTGGAACCTACTTCTGATACTCAAACTGAATATCAAAGCGCTAATATGAGTGGTGCTGAAGAAAAATATCCATATACCGGAATATGTATATGAAATTTTAGTTTATATTCGTACCCATAATTGCGCACCAAAGGGATATGTCGGTGGAAGAACCTTTCACAACAGAGAACGTCATTTGCCTGAGACTGAAGCTGATGGAAGTCGTATCAGATACCGGGAATGGGATGTTCATCGAAAGGTTAGAGGACGAAACAGAGGGCCTGAAAGATTGATTACCTCAAAGCGAAGCGCATATTATACCAAAGATCATTATAAAACATTTATTTACATCAACGAAACTTTTTAGTAAACAATGAAATATATCCGAATAACCTCTCCGGATACTGAAATCAAAAGAGGGAATAACAAAATCACCATAGAAGTTAACGGTTCCGAAGTCCGGGATATTAAATCTTTTATGAGATACTAGTTAACAATCTCGAATTTCCCGGTTACTTTGGTGATAATTTGGATGCCTTGTATGATATGCTGATTGATCTTCAGTGGCTTAAGCAGGATACTATTGACTTAATCATTTCGGAATATGAGGACTTTCTTACAGACGAAGTCGATGAAGACAAAGCAGAAATCATGCTTCTTCTTGAGGATGTTTGCAGGGAATGGAAGGAAGGTTATTCCGATGATGAAGATTGGGAAATGAAGAAAGTCAGGGTATATGTCTTATGTGATGAAATGACGGGTAAGCATATATCGCGGATGATAGCCGATATGACTGAAGAGGAATAAGTTGGTTTTAGTGAATGTTTTTTATTTGAAACTGAGCCTCAACGCCGTATTCATCGTTATCAGCCCGGGAAACGCTGAAACCGGTGCATTCCAATAATTGGTTATAGAAGATGTGTGTAACAGGTTTTCCAANAATCCCGCCTGAGGTTCTATCCATACTTGGGATATAACCACTTCTTGACTCAGTAAATCCACCTTNTTGTTTGAAATCCTGAATTTCAGCACTCCATGGAACCATATTGAATACTCCTGCAACGATTAGAGGTACCTGCATTGCTTCAATTCTCGAGTTGATTAAGTCTAATTCACCTAGAGCGATCTCTCGGGAGTTGGCATCTAGTTGGGGAGGGAAATAAGCGGTGAGAACATCGAATCTTTTGTTGTTTTTCAGAAGTTGAATCTTCAAAAGAGGAATGTCCTTATAATATATGGTATCTGCTATAACTATGGGATATTGAGAAAGTATCTTTAGTCCGTAGACATCGATTCTGGGAAGGGCGATTTTATATGAAAAATTAGGTTCAATCTGGTTTTCAATTGCACCTTGCCATTCCGGTGTATATTCCTGGAAAATCAAGATATCGTGGTTTTNTTTAGAAATGTACTGGAATACTTTTCTAGGGTCCGAATCAATAGAGGAAAGATTTATCAAGGCGAGTCGGAGTTTTTCTTCCTGGTTGGGCAGTGCATAACGAATACGGGCATTCGTAGTTTCTTTCAAAANAAAGGCAAAAATACCAGTACATATCAAAGCGGCTATCATAAGGCGTTGTTGGCTGATAAGAAGAAAGAACATGCTCAACGCCAGGTAGAAGATCATAATTTGATTGGCAAAATCAGAGCTTTTGCCGACAANAGGTAAGTCAGGGGTAATTATGGTAGCAATTACCCCTGACAAAATCAGAAATAAAAGTATATTTTCAACGACTTTGTTACTAAAGAAGTTACTTATACTCTTCATGATCATTCTCAGAATTCTTCAGTCCCTGCAAAGTGGAATGCACTTTCAATTGCTGCATTTTCATCAGAATCAGAGCCGTGTACAGCGTTTTCACCAACATTTCTTGCATACAAGGCTCTTATGGTGCCTGGTTCAGCCTTGGAAGGGTCTGTGGCGCCTATTAATTTCCTGAAATCATCAACAGCATTATCTTTTTCCAAAATTGCTGCAACAATAGGACCGGAAGACATGAAAGAAACCAATTCGCCATAGAAAGGTCGTTCCTTGTGTACTTCATAGAACTTTCCCGCCTTGGCAGGTGATAATTGTGTAAGCTTCATTGCGACGATACGAAAACCAGCTGCGTTGATTTGTGCCAGGATTGCGCCGATATGGCCATCCTGCACTGCATCTGGTTTAATCATGGTAAATGTTCTGTTAGTTGCCATTTATTAAACTTTATTAATTTGTATTGAGGCGCAAAATTAAAGTAAAAATCAAATCCGAAAGAATTGAATGATTTTGTATAGGTATGTCATGTATTTTAACATTTATCGGGAACGTTTATTGAAAAAATAGGATTAAAAAGAATTGAACATTATTTAAATTTATAGTAAGTGATAAAACTACTTTTGAAAATTGCGATTCCTGTAATCTTTTGTTTGCTGGTTTATAATTACTTTTTGGTACGCCGGAAGAAAAGAATACCTCAAAGGCTGTTTTTTCAAAGACGAAGGATCTTACAGTCAGCATTTACGATCTTTTGAAATCAGAAAAACACAAATTTGATCAAGGTAAGTATGACAAGGCGCTGGATAAGTTAAATGAAATCTATGATGCCGCCAGGTCAAGAAGTGATGGCATGTCGGAGGCTGATAAGGCTGAATTAAAAAATTGGAGTCCGAAAAGCAAGATCTGAAAAGGGAAATTGACCAGACAAAGAAGCTTGACGCAAAATCTGCGGATGAAAAAGCAAGTCTCTTGATGAAAAGTTGATGGAGTTGGTTGATAAGACCAATAGGTTGTTGGGTGAATAACAGTGATTTATCGAACCCGGAAACAACTTGTGCAACTAAATGATCAAATAATTTTTACAAAAATATCAATTGTAGTTGTAAATATCAAGAATGATTTTACTTTTGCAACTCCAATGCGGGTGTGGCGAAATTGGTAGACGTACCAGACTTAGGATCTGGCGCCGCGAGGCATGGGGGTTCGAGTCCCTCCACCCGCACAAAATTTTCCCTTTGTTTTTCTCTATTTTAAGCAGCATCAAGGCATAAAGCCTTTGATAGGCTGTTTTTTATTTTTATCAAATAAGTCAAACGAAAGTCAACGGATAAAAGCGGAGTTTTGAGAAAATTTAAACAAAGCACCCAGGGTTTTATTGGGTTTCCGACAGATTAGGGTTAATCAGTAAACGATTATTGTTTGACGTGACCCTTCAAAGTAAATTTGAATGTAGAATCCTGGCCGGTATAGGTTACATAGACATCCTTTTCAAAAAGGCCGGGAATCCTTGCATTGTAAGTCACAGCCATATGTGCTGTATCCCGGGGTCCGAGTATTTTTTAGGTATTTGGACATCCATACAATCGCAGGTAGTAGAAGTTTTTGTAATGGTTATGCTGTCAGGTTTGTTGTTAGTAATCACTACCTGAACAGTAATGGGAAGGTCTCTGGGGATGGCTCCGACATCCTTTACGGTAAAATCCATAAAGACACCTTCAGAATTTTTGTTGTTAACTGTCTCAGTCTTTGTTCCTTCGGTTGCATTACCGGATTTTTTATCCTGTTGGCATCCGGTGAATGAAATTAACAATGAAGCGAAAATTATAATAAAATTTTTCATATTTAATTTTTGCAAATATATACCTTCTGGGCAAATGAAAGCTTCTTTTTCTATATCATCAATTGATTCTTGATGCTAAACCGACAAAGAATTCAAGGCTTTCCGGGTTTCGAACAGTATCTACATTGAAACATTTTTCTTTAGGTCGCCCGGAAAGTAGTCTTTTAACCGGTGTCTCCATTTTCTTACCACTCAATGTGTATGGAATTCCGGAAACCTGGATGATTTCGTCAGGGACATGCCGGGGACTATAATCATTCCGAAGCTGATGTTTGATTTTATTTTTTAATCCATCATCCAGGTGTACACCATCCATGAGGACTACAAACAAGGGCATCCAATGGTCTCCATCCCTTCGTTCGATATGAATAATCAGGCTGTCAAGAATCTCAGGTATATGATCCAGACTTCGGTATATCTCACTTGTACCTATCCTGATACCTTGTCTGTTGAGTGTTGCATCCGAACGACCATAAATTACTACTCCGTCCCTTGGTGTGATTCTTATCCAATCCCCATGCCTCCATAGGCCGGGATACATCTCGAAATAACTTTCTTTATACCGAATCTTTTCCGGATCATTCCAGAAATAAACCGGCATACAAGGCATGGGTTTCATGATTACCATTTNCCCTTCTTCATCATGAATTACTTGCCCATCTTCATCCAGGCAAAACAGAGGACAGCCTAATGTTCTGCATTGAATTTCTCCTTCATAGACTGGTCTCATGGGATTTCCACCGACAAATGCAGTGCATACATCAGTGCCTCCGCTCATGGACGCTAGCCAGACATCACTTTTAATGTGTTGGTATACATAGTCGAATCCTTCAGGTGGCAAAGGTGACCCGGTAGAGCCTATGGATCGGAGTGCTGATAGATTATACTNTTTATTAATCTCAATGCCAAGTTTTTTGTTGGCTAAAATGTATGNGGCGCTGGTGCCAAAGTGAGTTATTTTGTACTTGTCAGCCAGTTTCCAAAGGAAATCTACGTCCGGATATCCGGGACTACCATCATAAAGCAATAGTGAGGCATCCATCAGCCAGGCACCATGCAGGTAATTCCACATCATCCAACCGGTTGTGGAATACCAGAAGAATAGTTCGTTCGGCCTTGTATCATTGTGGAAGGCGTGATATTTTTGCAATTCCAATAAAACTCCTCCATGACAATGGGTAATTGCTTTAGGAACACCTGTAGTGCCGGAACTGTAGAGAACCCAAAGCGGAGCTGAAAAAGGCAGGCGCTCAAAACGGAGATCATTATTTTCTAAAATCCGGAGATCCGGAAGATATTGTTCAACCCGAACATCATCAGGTCTTTCCTTACTTAGGTTTAAAACATGCTTTACGGTTATCAGATTCTGGACAAGCATCGAATTCTTTTCTTTTAGGTCAAAGTTCTTGCCACCATAATAATAATCATTTACAATAAGGANGGCGCCGGGTCTTATCTGACTAAATCGGTCCAGAATGCTTTCCAATCCAAATTCAGGAGAGCAACAAGACCAAATCAATCCGGAGGCACTGACAGCGAGGAATGCAGCTGTCGTGTTGAATGTATTGGGCAACACACCACACACTCTATCACCGGGTTTCAACCNCCATTGATCAAATTGTTTTTGTATGGCAGCGGCTGCGTTAATGACCTGGCGCCATGTATAACTTGTGTTTTCTCCTGTCTCTGAAACTTCAATAATCGCGATTTTGTCATCCTGTCGGTATCTTGTTAAATTCTCTGCTAAGTTCAACCGAATATTGCTAAACCAGGAGACGTCAGGCATTTCATCCCCTAACTTAGCCGGAACAAGTGAGCCGTCATAAATCAAACCGAAATAATCAAACAGGCTCGACCAGAAAGTTTCTGAATTATCGATGGACCATTGCCATAGGTCATGATAATCATTGAATTGTATATTGGTATATTTCGTAATATAATTTTGATATTTATACAGGTTGGTTTCATTAATTTGCTGTTCTGTTGGCTGCCATAGTAAACGAGATATGTCCATTGAATTTCTTTTTATTGGTTCTTAGTAAGAAAACTCTCTATAAGGAAAATATGTTCACTTCTGAGCCATGTCATCCCCTGGCGATTTTACTCACTACTGAAAGTCCCTGATAAATAAAGGAGGTAAATATCTGTATGAGATCTGCTCCTGCATCTTTCATATTTTGAAAATCCTCGTGAGAAGAAATACCGCCTACTCCGATCAGAGCCATATTCTGAGGCATATTGGTTCTAAGGTATTTAACAATATCGAGTGATTTTTGTGTCAATGGTTTTCCACTGAGACCACCTGCGCCGATTGCTTGCAGTTCAGATTTCGATGTTTTCAGGCCACTTCTTTCAACTGTAGTATTGGTTGCAATAAGGCCATTGATACCACATTGTCCGGAAACCTGGATGATATCATCAAATACCTGTTNTTCATTGTCCGGAGAGACTTTTAAAAGAATTGGCTTTGGGGTACTAAAGCTTTGGTTGATGTTTTGAAGTTCTGATAGAATACGGATCAAGGGATCTTTTTCCTGGAGTCNTCTTAACCCGGGCGTATTGGGCGAACTAAGATTAACGGTAAAATAATCTGCATAAGGGTGCAATGCTTTCAGGCAATAGGTATAATCCTTCCAGGCTTCATCATTAGGAGTTTCTTTGTTTTTACCGATGTTGCAACCTATGATTGGCTTATCATCACGTAGTTGCCTTAATCTTTCCGCCAGTTGGTGTACGCCCTGGTTGTTAAATCCCATTCTGTTGATAATGGCTTCATCTTTGATAAGTCTGAAAAGACGGGGTCGGGGATTGCCGGGTTGAGGCTTCGGTGTCACGGTACCTACCTCAATATGGCTGAAGCCGAGATTTTTCAATACTTCGATGTAGTGTCCATCCTTATCAAAGCCGGCTGCCAGTCCAATCCGATTCTTGAATGAAAGTCCCAGCAGATGAATTTCATCATCAGCGGTCTTTCCGGCAAGTAATTTAAGAAAAGCATCTCCAAATGGCAGTTTTTGACATAAATTAGCTGCAGACATAGCCATTTTGTGGGCTTCCTCAGCCGGAAGGTTAAATAAAATTGGTTTAATTATGCTATTGTACATCCGGCAAAAATAAGGAATCTTCTTTTTCAAAAGCAAGAAGCCAGATTTTCCTTTTTATTCCTCCTGAATAACCGTGTAATTTACCATCAGAACCTATGACACGATGGCATGGAATGATAATGGCCAGAGGATTTCGGCCGGTAGCGGTGCCTACAGCTCTTGCTGAAGTGCCGGGAATATTTTTGACAATATCATTGTAGGAGATCGTTTGGCCATAAGGTATTTGGTCAATAGTATCCCATACTTTTAATTGAAAATCTGTTCCTGAAAGATCATAGTCAAGTTTGGGTAATGGTTGCTTTGAGAAATAGGCATCGAGCCATTCAGCGGCACGAATGGTATGAATATTTGGCAGGTAAGAGGATGGCCTATCAACCATGTCATCGATAAAGTCACAAGATAAAATTCCCCTGTCAGAGGCTTCAAGAAGAATTTGTCCGACAGGGGAATTATATAAGTCACAATAAGTGCCCATTGGTAATTATGCTGACACTGTGATTGGATTGTTGCCTTCGAGAGGTTTTGGATCTTTCTTCAGTTCAGGGTGCAACAATTCGGCTTCGTCTTTATATGGTCTTGAAANCAGAAGTCTTTCAACATCAGCTTTTTGTAAAACTTCTTTATCTAAAAGTTCTTGCGCTAAGATTTCCAGTTCCTGCCTTCTTGCCTTTAATAAGCTTACGCAGCGTTTATATTGTTCTTCGAGCAATTTTCTGACTTCTTCATCGATCATTGATGCTGTGTGTTCAGAAAATGGTTNTTGGAATGAATCACTTCCCATCTGGTAGAAAGAAACATTGCCTACATTTTTATTCATTCCATAAATGGTTATCATACTGTAGGCCAGTTTGGTAACCTGATCCAGGTCATTTTGAGCTCCGGTGGATATTTNTCCGAAAACTATTTCCTCGGCAGCACGACCGCCGAAGGTCATGCATATTCTGTCATGCAGCTGTTCTGTTCTGGTGATATATTCCTCCTTTGGCAGATATTGTGCATATCCCAAGGTGCCAATACCCCTGGGGACAATTGTAACCTTGACAAGTGGCGATGCATGTTCTAGATACCATCCGCACACTGCATGACCGGCTTCATGATAGGAAATGATTTCTTTTTCTCGCGGAGAAATGAGGCTATTTTTCTTTTCCAGTCCTCCGATTACCCTATCGAGTGCATAGTTGAAGTCCGACATATCAACCGAGCTCTTGTTTCTTCTTGCCGCAATCAAGGCAGCTTCATTACACACATTTGCAATGTCGGCTCCGGCAAATCCCGGTGTCATTTCGGCTAAAGCTACGCTACTGACTTCGGGATTAAGTTTTATACCTCTGAGGTGGACATTGAATATTTGGACACGTCCATTCATATCGGGTCTGTCAATACCTATCTGGCGATCGAAACGGCCGGGTCTCATCAAAGCATTGTCCAATACATCAGCGCGGTTGGTTGCTGCCATGATGATAACTCCCTTATCTGTACTGAATCCATCCATCTCAACCAACAATTGATTTAGTGTGTTTTCTCGTTCATCATTACCGCCCTGGAAATTATTCCTCCCTCTTGAACGACCGATGGCATCAATTTCGTCAATGAAGACTATACATGGAGCTTTTTCACGTGCTTGCTTAAACAAGTCACGAACTCTGCTTGCACCTACGCCGACAAACATTTCGACGAAATCACTACCGGACATAGAGAAGAAAGGCACGTTTGCTTCCCCGGCTACTGCTTTTGCAAGGAGGGTTTTACCTGTTCCCGGAGGGCCGACCAGCAGGACGCCTTTAGGTATTTTGCCGCCAAGGGAAGTGTATTNTTTGGGGTTTTTCAGAAAATCGACGATTTCCATAATCTCTTCCTTAGCCTCATCAAGGCCGGCAACATCGGCAAAAGTAAGATTGACTTTAGCGTCTTTTTCAAACAATTGCGCTTTTGACTTTCCAATATTGAAAATTTGAACCCNCGGACCTCCCGCGCCACCGCTTACCCTTCTCATCAGAAAGAAGTAAAGGCCAATAAAGATCAGAGGCATCAGCAACCAGCTTAAAATCGTCCCAATTACATTTGTCTTCCGTTCATAAGTCACTTCAACTCTATGTTCCTGGGTCACGCTGTCATTTATTTTATCAAATTTAGTCTCAAAATTGGTAAGAGACCCAATTTCCATTGTAAAATTTGGTTGACTTTCTGAAAAAGTAGTCTTGACAGCATTTGGATATTTATTAAGGCTTTCCTTTTTGAGGTAAATCTCAGCAATACTTTCATTGACAACATTCACTTNTTTGATATCACCTGCTTCTGTGTAAGCCTTTAACTGGTCAAAGCTAATTTTAGAATTTGAGCCTGCCGGGAAAAGCAGAAGTTGGCCCAGAATCAAAAGCATGATAACTGCGCCATAAATCCAGTAAGAATTGATCTTGACTGTTTNTTTGTTTTTATTATTCTCTTCCGGGTTAGAATTCGGATTGTTCTCTTCCATTTATTGCTTATTGGTTGATTATTAATTGTTTATATGCTGTCGTATGTTGTGAATATTCCATCGGACCAAAGTCCTTCGAGGTCATAAAAGGCGCGTGTCTCAGGATAGAAAATATGGACTATGGTAGAAAAGTAATCTACCAGATTCCATTTAGCAGAGGGCCACCTTCCATATGTCCTGGTTTTATACCTAATTCTTCACGTACTCTTTTGTAAATATTGTTTGTTATGGCGTTAATTTTAACGGTAGATTCTGCTTCGCATACAATAAAATATTGTGCTGGAGCATCGGATACGGATCTTAAGTCTATTTTGACGATATTCTCACCTTTAATGTCCTGGATGGCATCGACAATCAAATCAGCCAATACACTATCTTCAACTTCATTAATGGGGATGTTGGCTACTTCCAAATTTTATTTTTATTTGATGAATAAATATTATAATTGCACAAATTAACAAAAATAATGTGAATATATTTCCAAACACTCTTTTTGTAGGAAAAGTTTGCACATATCTGAATTCTGTAGATTCAACGCAAACTTACTTAAAGGATATGTATGCAAATACCGCGCCGACTGAAGGGACTGTAATAATGACATACGACCAGTTGTCCGGGTATGGGCAAAGAGAATCCAGGTGGGTTGGAGATAAAGGAAAGAGTGTTTCGCTGAGTACTATATTATATCCTGTCTTTTTGTCACCTGTTCAACAGTTTTATCTTTCAATGGCAGTTGCTTTGGCAGCCAGAAGAACAGTAGCTATTCTTTCGGAACAACCGACTTATATTAAGTGGCCCAATGATATCATGATAAGAGGGAAGAAGGTTTCGGGCATATTGATAGAGACAGTTCTACGAATGAGCAAGGTGAAATGCGCATTCATTGGTATTGGGATAAATGTTAAATCCAGGTCATTTGGGGATATTGATAACAAAGCAATATCATTAGAGGATGTTAGTCATCATACATTTGACCAGGATGAAGTTGCAAAAATATTAATGGAGAATATCGAACAATATTACCTTAAGGTAAAGTCCGGCAAATACGATACAATTTTTGATGAGTATAATAATCATCTTTACAGGCGAGGGGAGGAGATAATGTTGGAGAATAGTCAGGGCGGTGATTTTGCTGCCAAGTTGATTGGAGTGAATAAATTGGGTATGATTAGGTTGGAAGTCGATCAGCTCACGCAGGAGTATGTGTACGGGGCTGTCAGGATAAAATATTGAGGCCTGAGGATGGAAGGAAAGGGGAGTGAGGGGGCAGAATGAAGTAGGTAGGTGGCTAATACTCAAGGCTGTTATGTATAGGAAGTTCTTCCAACAAAAGTATTGAAAATGATGTAGATGATATTCCTTTATTCACTTTTCTCAGAAAAAGTCCGTTAGGTACTGAATTGATTAGTATTGAACAACTACCTAATTCGTTTTGGAAAAAAGCAGTTGATGTTTTGACTTTCAGGCAGACATAGAAGAATACATGAGGTTTTTTGGGGTGAGTGATCAAAATGAATTAGGTAGATGCCTGATACTCCCGGATTATGGAATTGCTGATTTTTAAAAGGCAACTTTTATAATTACAGCAATAAGGCATAAGGTTAGTGAGAGGCAAAAGGCAAGTATCTAAATGCCAGTTATTTGTGATAGGTAGTAGGCATTTAGTTGCATAAAGGCACAATAAATTCTCCCCCTCAAGTTTATACGCCCCTCTTCATTTATATGATTTTGAGCTAATTACAGTTTTTTAGAAAAGCCTTACTCTTGGTAATGACATCTGATAACTGAGGTTCTAAGCCGTAGGCATTGTGGTCGCCGTTCCATACATAGCTCTCATAAGGACGATTGACCTGGGCGAACTTAGCGTCCAGCCGTGTTTTCTGCTCGTTAACAGGAACGAGGGAATCTGTACTGCCAANAAATGCAATGGTTGGAGTGCTTGTATTGGTTATCCACGTTACCGGACTTGCATATTTTAGCATGGTCATTCCTGAAGGTATGTTGTCAGGTTTGACCAATCCTCCAAGTAAAAACTGCCAGATGATATTGTTGGCGTAAAAAGGATCTTCAAAGTCTGTGGGGCCGGCGAGGCTGATGACTGCCTTTACTGCCGGATTATTTTTACTGTTGTATGCATAATACATGGAAAGGTGAGCGCCTGCAGAGTGTCCGCAAAGCACAAATTCCGGTTTGATGTTGTATTCATCAGCATTAGAGGTGATAAAGTCGATGACTTTCTGGATATCATTAATCTGGTCAGGAAGTGCATAATGACCGGTCGCTGTGTTGCCCAGGATATAATTGATATTTACGATGGCATAATCCGGGAAATAGGCGCTTTTCAGAACAGGTATGCCCCCGTTGAAATCAGATTTATCCCCACTCGTCCAGCCGCCGCCATGGATCAGGATAAAGACCTTTGTAATGTTTTTAGTTCTCCCTTGAGGTAAGTATATATCGAATTTCTGCTGAGGGTCATTACCATAGGCTACATTTATTATCTCCTTTTCCGGTAAGTTGGATGGAGTGGTGTCGATATCTTCCTTGGTGCAGGAAGCAAGTAAGGTACACAAGAATAAAAATCCAAAGAAATGCTTCATTTTATTGAAATGATTTATGCTTTTCAACGCCGATATGTTGAATTATATTTTCTGACCTATAAATTTGTTAAATTACTGGAATGTACAGATTTTATGGTCTCCCTGAAAGTGATATTTCCTGGATGCACCTGCTAACAGAAACGTGATTCCGGCGCCTATCTGGATTCNCCCGGAAAGCAAGAGGGCATTTTTTCCTTTCTTATCTTTTANCAAAAAAGTATTATTCCCGGTTACCAATCCCGTGGTAAGTAGGATGCCTCCCAAAGGCATTATATTTTCTTTTCGTTTCATGCTTTTATAAGACTTGTATCGCTGAAGGTAATCAATATCCTTTTTGCTGATAGTTGCCGTCATGGTTTCCGGTAAGGAATACAGGGTATTCTCCACATTTGAGTCAAACACATTTTTCTTGGATGAATAGGATTTCAGACGAAGAGTCAGACTGTCGGGTGATAAACCGGTGATTGTACCGATACATTCCACGACCTCGCAGCATTGATTTTCAAGGTCAGCGGTAATGATTTNTTGGTATATTTTGAAAGTTGAATTTTGCTTGAATGTTTTGTGCGAATTCCCGCGTTTGATTGTAATTCCCTGTGCGCAGCAAAGTGTGGAAAGGATAGCCAGGAAGGATGTCAGTAATGTTTTGATCATATTTCTATTTAATTTTATTGTAAAAGACAGGAAAAGATTGCTCATTCAATTCCAACATGGGTCAAAAATAAACGGGTTTTGCTAAAATAGTGCTAAGAAAGCAAACATTTGGATATTTACGCAATTTCAAATAGAACCGGATTTATTTAATGTTATATCCGGTAAAGTTGCTGTTATTTTTTATCTGTACTTCCTTTTCATAGTTACAAATTTATTCTTTTAGCAAATTTGTTGACACACTTTGTTGGATAGTGTTGTATAAACGGGACTAATGCATGTATTATCTATAAAATTATTCCACCGGAGAAGAAAATTTCCGATTTGTCAAAACATAAATATATAACTCAAAGATTACAAATCATTTGAAAAGAATAGTCTCACACAACTAACAAGTAATCGAAGATATTCGATGAAAAATACAACTGAAAAAGTAAAACTTAATGCAAAACAAATTTCATCTACGTTCACATTCCGTAACATATTTGTATTTACCGGAGTCATAAGTACCGTCTTCTTCGATAAGCCAGCTTTCATCCGGACCAATTCCACAGGTGTCGAAATTCTCTTTGTTAATTAGTTTATATCCACCACCATTATCTACGTAGGCCTCGTAAGTACAGGTATAACAAGAGTTATTTTTATCACATGAGAACCAGGACAGGATAAAGAAAAAAATTAATAGCTTTTTCATTGTAATAAATATTTGGAGGTTAAAACAACAACTATATAGGAAAATGCTCGGATTATAACTTGTGTAAAGGTACAATTTACTATAATGAAAATCAATACTTTAACATTAACACAAAGTAAGGAATCTCATTTTAGGATAAAAATTATTTGATCCTTCTAGATAAGCAATAAGGATCAAACATAGGTAGCAGGGTGTCAAGAAACCTGGTTGATTGGCTTAGATCCCGACATGGCAATGTAATATACTTACAGTTCTATCTGAATGAATATTGTTATCGTCATAACAGACATCGTATGAAGGGTGAAATACTTGACGATCTGATTGTTAGAATGGTGAACCACGGGCCTATGCCTTACAAATTGATAGTTGGGATGAGATAAAATATATATCCAATTACTTATCGTTGATTTTCAAAACTGGTAATGTTTTGCTCAAACAAAAATGAGGGAGCAGAGGAGAGATCCGGCATACTGTTAACTCACTTCAAAATTCTATAGTTACCCGGATAATAATTATTTATCCTTCCTTCCAGAACCTTGATAAGCCCAAGGGGATTTGCATTAAAGGTGACAATATACCAGCTCTTTTCCGGTGATGAGTCAAGTTGAAGTTCCTCCTTTTTTAAAAATTGTATAGCCTGTGGTTGAGTTAGTTCCAGCCTTGGATACAACCCCCAAATGCTTCAAGCATGGTTAAAGGATGTGACGGAATGAAATCCTTGCCTTTCAAAGTACCTAGCTCAAAAAGTGGTTTGACTTGAATCGTTTTCTGTAGTGCCTGTAATTCTAAAGGTAGAAAGTGTATCGTAAAGTCCTCATCAATAATCAATTGATCTGCAAATTGTTTCAGGCCGTCGGGAATGTTATTAAGAGCTTCTTTACCAATTTTTTTAGATTTCTTGTTTGGTGAAACTTTTTATTATTGGATTGAATAAACACTTTATCTGTTCTTTGGAGGAGTGAAAAGAAAAATCCTTCTCCTTTGACACGGTGTGGATAGCATTGATATCCGATGGAACCTTTGCCTAAAATTTCCTCTATGCCCCATTCCGGATTCAGGTTGATGGGAAGGGACTTAAAATATCCGCTTTTAACTAATTTATTCAGTTGCTCAATATTCTCTTTAGGATTAAAGGTACAGGTACTGTATATCAGATAACCGGCTTCCTTTACCATTCCCGGAATATGGTGTAATATATCTTCCTGGCGCCGTTGGCAAATGCCGAGATTTTNTTCAGACCAGTGTTTGACGCTCTCTTTGTCTTTTCTGAAAAGGCCTTCTCCGCTGCATGGTGCATCTACCAGCACCAGATCTGCTTTCAGGCCGGTTGCAGCAATGTTTTCAACCGGGTGAGAAATCACTGCACAATTAGATCTGCCCCATTTGATCAGATTATGTTTCAATGAACCTAATCTGGTTTTAACCGATTCATTGGCTAAAACAAACACTGATTCAGGGCATTTGTCAAGGATGTGAGTAGTCTTACCGCCCGGTGCTGCGCAAAGATCAATGATCAGATGCCAGCTACTCTTGTCAAGCATATCAAGAATCTTACCAATAATCATACTACTTGCTTCCTGGACATAGTAAGCACCACTGTGAAAGTTAGGGTCATAAGTAAATGAGGGCCTTTCCTTAAGGTAATATGCATTTGACTCCCATGGGCAAGGTGTAGATTGTTCTGGAATTGTAAAGTGACGTCCTTGATTCAATCTGATTGAGACCGGCGGCACATCATTAAGAGCATTGGCAAATCGATGGTAATCTTCTTGAAGATGCTCGCGCATGCGGATTATAAATTCTTCTGGTAATGAAACCGGCATCGATTTTTGAATATTAATGAATGCATAATAAATTCTGATGTCAATTTGTTTATAAAACCTGTAGATTTTGCTGATTTTTACTCATACGGTTACGGATTGAGGCAATGTGTGGGTAGCATTTGTCGTTGGATTTTGTTGTTCCTGAATGAATTAGGTATTTGCTTAATACTTAACAATCATTGATTTATAAAAATTTTTAAGGTAAGAAAAATTTTAAAGCTTGAAATACGGTCTGAATTTTATCTATTTGTTTCTAAGATCCCACAATGAAAGGGATGATTTGTATTAGTTATCTACCTAATTCATAATTCTCCCTCTCACCCTCCCACCAACCGCATACTACCCTCCATTTTGTTCTCTATGTCTGATTCCATGGTTCGTATTTTTCTTCTCATATCCCTTTTTCTTTTGTTTCTTTGTACAAAAACAGGATGAAGGCAGTTGTAAATGATATGTTCGAAATAGATTTGGACTCATTGAGGAATCAGGATGTTTCAGTCGTCGTGGATGGTGATAATATTTTGGCCAGAATCAATGGGGTGAATTACAGAATGAGGCTGACAGAAACACCCCACGATAACAAAAAGTACGAAATTGAAATCAACAACAGAATTTATTGTGTAAGACTGGAAAATGATCTGGATCAAATGGTTAATTCCATGGGCCTTAAAGGCAAGCGCACTCAGACAGTCAAAGAGTTGAAGTCACCAATGCCCGGCCTTGTGTTCAGGATTCTTAAATCAGAAGGAGATGAGGTAGTGGCCGGTGAAACCATCCTGATCCTGGAAGCAATGAAAATGGAAAATTCTATAAAGTCTCCCGGCAACGGCAGAATCAAATCCATTCCGGTCAAGGAAGGACAATCTATTGAAAAAGGAGGTGTCCTGGTACAGTTTGAATAATCGGAGGCAAACCGGAATCAGTGAGCCTCCAGCCAATTAGCTCCGGTTCCGGTACTGACTTCTATTGGCACAGATAGATTAGGAATTGCATNTTTCATTTTATCAATAACAATTGCACGAACAGTGTCCAACTCACTCTTTTTGACATCAAATACCAGTTCATCATGTACCTGAAGAATCATTTTTGATGATAATCCGGCTTGTTTAAATGATTCATTGATACCGATCATTGCCACTTTTATCATATCAGCAGCAGTCCCCTGAATCGGACTGTTGACCGCTATTCGTTCGGCGGCACTTCTGGCCATGGCATTTCTTGAATTTATATCTCTTAAATAGCGCCTTCTACCCATTAATGTTGTTACATAGCCTTTTTCATGAGCTTCGCGCACCATCCGGTCCATATAGCTTTTAAGTCCATTAAATTGCAAAAAGTACTGATCAATAATTTCCTTGGCTTCTGTCCGTTTTATACCCAGTTGACGACTAAGATTTAAAGAGCCGGCACCATAAATAATACTGAAATTTACGGTCTTGGCATTACGTCTTTGGTCAGGTGTTACCTCTTCTATGGCCACACCGTACACTTTTGAAGCAGTAGCAGTATGTATATCGTGTCCAAGCTGGAATGCCTCTACCATATTTTTATCCTTGCTGAGTTCTGCTATGATGCGAAGTTCGATTTGAGAATAATCTGCAGAAAGGAGTATATTGTCCTGGCCGGAAGGAATGAACGCCTTTCTGATTTCCCGGCCTTCCCGAGTACGGATCGGTATGTTCTGCAAGTTCGGATTGTTGGAACTTAATCTTCCTGTTGCAGCAAGTGCCTGATTAAAACTGCTGTGAACCTTTCCTGTTGAATGATGAATCATCTTAGGGAGTGCATCGACATAGGTAGACTTGAGCTTGCTTAAGCTGCGGTGCTCCAGAATATCCTGCACAAATGCATACTCTAATGCTAATTCGGATAATTTGGCTTCATCTGTTGAATATTGACCTTGTTTGGTTTNTGCCCACCGGTAAGGAATTTTCATGGTGCCGAACAATAGATCACCTACCTGTCGCGGACTATTAATGTTAAATTCTGACCCTGCTTCCTGGTAAATCTTTCGTTCCAGTTCCACAATCCTGTTTCCCAATTCCACACTGTAATGGTTAAGATATTCTGCATCGATGTTTACACCGGCCATTTCCAGATCGGCCAAAACCGTTATCAGCTTGCCCTCAATGTTGTTATACAGATCGTATGCTTGAATTTCCTTAAGGCCTGGTACAAGATAATTATATAACTGGAAGGTAATATCGGCATCCTCAGAGGCATACTCCTTTATTTGTTCCAAAGCCACGTCCCGCATGGATAGTTGTCTTTCTCTTTNTTCTCCGATCAATTCAGTAATTGGTATCGGTCTGTATTTAAGATATGCTTCAGCCATATAGTCCATGCCGTGCCTTAGTTCTGGCTCGATCAGGTAGTGAATAAGCATGGTATCGAATAGTCTTCCTTTGATGTCGATTCCGTATTNTTTCAGGACACTGATATCGTATTTGAGATTTTGACCGATTTTATCAATTTCGGGGTTTTCCCACAGCGGTTTCAGTTGATTTGCTATAACCTGAGCGACTTGTTGGTCTTCAGGCACCGATATATACCATGCCTTATGAGCTTCAGTGCTGATTGAGATGCCCACTAATTCAGCAACTATTGGATCAAGACTTGTGGTTTCCGTATCGAAACAAAAGAATTTCCTTCCGGTAATTTCCGTCCTTAATGCGTTCCAGTCATCATCTGTTGCGACCAACTTGTATTCATGTGGTGTATTGGTAATATTAAATTGGGCATTGGATAATTCTTCCGATAGTGTTTCCTTTTCATCAACTGTATCTTTATTGTCAAAAAGGGACCCTTGATATACTTCTGAATCTTGTTTTTTTGTGGAAGCTGCTTTGGTTGTTGAGGTTGACTTTCCTACGGTTTTAGAATTATAGGATAATATGGTGGCTGCCAGGGTTTTAAACTCCAGTTCCTTAAAGACCTCTAACAATACATCATTATTAAATTCATTAACTTCATAGTGGTTGTAGTCGAAATCTACCGGTGCGTCAATGTGAATTGTTGCCAGTGTCTTGGATAGTCGAGCCAGGTCTGCCTTGGTTTGCACTGTTTCCTGAAGTTTTCCCTTCATCTTGTCGGCATTGGCCAGTACGTTCTCCAGGTTGTCAAATTCTTCGATCAATTTGACTGCGGTCTTCGGACCAACACCTGGGAGGCCTGGAATATTATCTACACTATCTCCCATCAACCCAAGGATATCTATTACCTGGTCAACACGTTTGATTTCCCATTTTTNTAACACCTCCTCTACACCCAGGATTTCTATGTCATTACCGAATCGGGCCGGCTTATATTGGAAAATATTTTCGGACACAAGTTGCGCGTAATCCTTGTCCGGCGTGACCATATAGACCTCAAATCCTTGTTTTTCTGCTTNTTTGGCCAATGTTCCGATGACATCATCCGCTTCATAATTTGGAATAATTTCCACCGGAATATTCATTCCTTCAAGGATCTTTATGATGTATGGAATAGCAAATGATATATCTTCTGGCTGGGCATCTCTTTGAGCTTTGTACTCCTCATATAAGTCGCTTCTGAATGTGCCGCCTTTTGGATCAAATACAACACCCAGATGCGTTGGTTNTTGGTTGACAATCAAATCCCAGATAGCTCTTATGAATCCATTGATTGCAGAGACATTTTGCCCTTTGGAATTCATCAGTGGCCTGTTGATGAATGCGTAATGGGCNNTGTATACCATCGCATGGCCATCAATGAAAAAAATCCTCTTGTCTGAAGACATAACTTTAATTTTATGGGTAAAAGTAAGGTATTGTGCGGGGCTTACATTAAATTTTGAACAATTTATTATTCGTTTGGAAGGTTTTGGAACAGCATTTAAAGGTACGCCGTTCTGATTTTTATTTTTTCATATTGATTTTCAAAAAGAATGAAAATAAAATATTTATCCTTTTGGTATGGAACCTACAGTAGGGTAGACTTTACTTTTATGATTGTTAAAATTTTTTTATATCCGGCAGTATTTCCATCAATGAACTTTCCTGTTAGGAATTTGTTTAGCAATACGATTTTTCTTAATTTAGAAAAGATATAAATAAACCGCAAATCTTTGTTTCCACAAATGGCTAAAGTAACTTTTAAATTTGAAGATAAGCAGCCTGACGTCACCATTGAGGACGTCGAAGAAGGAGTAAGCATCCTTGAAGTAGCTGAAGAGAACGATATTCACCTGAATCACAATTGCGGAGGTGTTTGCGCATGCAGTACTTGCCACGTGTATATTTATGAGGGAGAGGATGATCTGGAAGAGATTTCTGACAAAGAGGAAGATTTTATAGACCGGGCTATCAATCCGAAACTCAACAGCCGATTGGGTTGCCAGTGCATTATCCTTTCGGACGATGCAGAGATTGTTGTCGAAATTCCCGATCAAAGCAATATTATTGGACACGAACATTAACTTTGCAGCCTAATTCTGTAGAAAATGATTAAAGATTTGGAAAACATTCCGATCCATTGGGCGGATTATGAAGATATCGCAATGTCTCTTTACGAAAAGTTCGGAGATGAATTTGGAGAAAGCTCTATATATAGGATTCGCTTCACGGATCTTATTGAATGGGTTCTTGATTTACCCAATTTTGTCGGTACCAGAGAAGAATGCAATGAGGGTCATCTGGAGCAGATCCAGACACACTGGGTGTACGAATGGCGAGATAATCAATAGTCTATGGATTTGTTCGACAAAATGAGAGCTGTCAAAGCCTTCGTCTTTGATGTTGACGGAGTAATGACTGATTCCAGAGTACATGTTTGGGAGAATGGCGATCAGACACGAACAATGAACACCAGAGATGGATTTGCATTAAAAAGGGCCATTTTAAAAGAATATCGTGTGGCCGTCATTACCGGAGGTAAAAGCAAGGGTGTGACATCCAGGCTCAATGGTCTTGGTGTTCTTGACGTTTATTCAGGAATTGCTGATAAATTGATTGCTTTGGAAGATTTTCGCAAAAGGTATGACGTAAGTTATGATCAAATCATGTACATGGGGGATGATCTAATCGATGCTTCGGTGATGAAACGCGTCGGACTGCCTGCGGCCCCGCGGGATGCTGTACCGGCCATTCTTAATATATCTTCATTTGTTTCATCATTGGATGGNGGTGATGGATGCGTACGGGAGATCATTGAGAAAATTATGATATTACAAGGGACCTGGGATTGGGAGGTAGGCAACGAACAGCCAGGTATATAATTTATTTATCAAACACCTATCAAAAATTAAGGCGGATTAGCCTACAATCCATACCTTTAGGCTGTGACTTCTCTACGGGATATTTTAAAGCTCATCAGGCCTATCAATGCCTTGATTGTATTCGCTACACTGATGGTGGTGAGGTTGATTCTTTTCCAATATTATAATCCTTTTAAAATTCAGCCTTCCATAGATGCAGCGGACTATTTCCTGATGATGGTCACCGGTATGCTTATTCTGGGAGCCGGTAATGTAATCAACGATATTATCGATGTCGATATTGACCGACTTAATAAGCCCCGGAAAGCACTTATCCCGAGACGTGTTTCAATCAGGCTGGCATGGGTGGTATATTTCTCATTGAATATCCTTGCATTGATTTTTTCAGTCTATTTGATCCTGAAATATCAGGTTGGCTGGTATATTTTCATGCCATTTTGTGCAATCTTGTTGTTGTATGTGTACTCACGTTGGCTAAAGAAGAAGTTNTTTTATTGGGAATTTAGTGATCGCTCTTCTCTGTGGAGTACTCGGTTTGGTTGGATTTTGGGTAGAGATGGACAATATTCACACTATTAAAGAGCTATCAGATAAAGATTATACCATGATTTTATATTCAGCCGGAAGTATCTTTATTTTCAGTTTTTGCTGGTACTTGCGCGCGAATTGATAAAGGATTGTGAAGACATGGTCGGAGATCGGAGTGCCGGCGCAACTACAATACCGATTAAACTTGGTCTTGTACGCTCTGATCGTTTGATCATGTTTCTCTGGGTTTTATATGGTGTCGTTTTCTGGCTTTATCCATCGCCAGATATAAGCTGTATGAATCCACTCCGATGATGATAGCTATTATCATTTATTTGATAATTTATGTTTTAAGCATCAGATGGATCATGGTTAGATTTGCAGACAAGAATTTATACTCCCGACTGAGTACGCTTGTCAAGATATTTTTGATTTTAGGATTAATTTTTATATTAATAAAATGATTATTTGTAAAATAAATATTATACAAAATAATATATAAATTTCAACTCTTTTAGAAGTATCATGGATTTTCTAAAGAAACACACACTTTTCCTGGCCTCCGGGCCACGTAGAGCTGATTTAATGCGGCAGGCCGGTTTCTTATTTACTGTGATTAATAATGATGTTGATGAGTCTTATCCCGAGAATCTTGATGTCACTAAAGTTGCTGAATATTTATCCCTTGTAAAAGCAGAGGCTGCAAAAGAATTCATTGTTGATGACAATTCGGTGGTAATTGCAGCTGACAGTGTCGTTATTATCGATGGGGAAATAATAGGTAAGCCTGTTGATCGGGCTGATGCACAAAGGATATTAAGAAAATTGTCCGGTCGGGCGCATGTCGTGATTACCGGAGTTACGTTACTCGGCAAATTAAAGAAGGTGACTTTCAGCGAATCGGCTACAGTCCATTTTTATCAACTGACAGACGATGAGATTGATTTTTATTTATCGAATTTTTCTCCGATGGATAAGGCAGGTGCCTATGGTATCCAGGATTGGATTGGAGTTTGCAGGGTTAGATCAATTACAGGCAATTTCAGCAATATTATGGGTCTTCCGGTGAGTAGGCTGTATAATGAATTGAAGGATTTTGATCTATCACCAATTTTTACACCTGTTTGTAAAGATATTGCTATTTTACGGCTTAAAATTTGAAATCTATGGAGTTATATGGAGTTGGAAGTCGACTAAGTCATCCGTCCTATGGTGATGGAGTAGTTATTAAACTGAATCCTGAAAATTATGAAATTTGTTTCATGACATATGGCATCAAGCAAATCAGTAAGGATTATGACCGGTTTTCTGCGATTGAAAGAATCGAACCAAGTGAAGAGGTTAGNTTTTCAGATGCCGAAAAATCCCTGGCACGAATCCTTCAACAATGGGTGGGCATAACCGAATTGGTGCCTTTAGGAGATAAATGGAAGGGAGGAATCATGGAACTGAAGCCTTCGAATCCTTCTTTGAAGTCAAAGGAAATGCCGATAGAGTCNTTTTTTCACAAAATAGTTATGCTTAGGGACCGTCTACGTGTCATGGAGCAGCGTATCAACAGTCATGATGCCTTTAGTGATGAAGATAAAGTCAATATGCAACAATATATTACCAGGATCTATGGGTCATTGACTTCCTTCAATATCTTGTTTAAATATCCGGAACATCAGTTCGTAGGTGAAAAAGCAGTTGATTCGGGATAAACTGATTTAAATTTTGTTGGTTTACTTGTAAAAGAATTATATGTTATCCAAGTGGTGGAAAGTTGTCTTACTTCCTTTGTTAGTTATTTATATTTTCAATTCCTGTTTGGTAACCAATCAGAAATTTGACAAACTAATGCCCGGTATTTGGCGGGGTGAATTATATCTGGATGAAAGCAATCCCCTCTCACGCAATATTTCCAAAGTTGGTAATGATCAGGATATCTCTTTTAAGAATGCCTTTACAGAGGGCGTACTGCCATTTAATTTCGAGGTCACCTACGAGGGTGACAGTATGTTTGTCGATTTTATCAATGGAGATAATCGGGTGAGGGCAGAAGAGACATTATGGGGTTTCAACAGAAGAAGTGGAAAGGACACAATACGGATCAATTTTGTTGCTTATGATACTTATTTAAGGGCTGAAGTGGAGGATGGCATCATGACAGGTGCATGGTATAANCCCCGGAAAAACTGGAGAGTCCCGTTCAGAGGACTTGCCGGAAAAGATTATAGGTTTACAATGGTAAACGAAAAGCCTTCATTTGATATTTCCGGCAAGTGGGATGTTATTTTTCACTTTGAAAACAGGAATGATACTACCATCGGTCAATTTACACAAGATAATAACAGCCTTAAAGGAACATTTGCTTCTCCTACCGGAGACTATGGCTTCCTGGAAGGTACCGTACAAGGGGATAGAATGTTTTTGAGCGGATTTGCCGGTGGAGCAGCTTATTTGGTCAGCGGTAAAATAACAGAAAAAGGCAGGATGAAGGGTACATTTATGTCAGGGCTGACGAGCAGAGCTACATGGGAAGCTGTTTTTAATCCTGATGCAATCTTGCCTGATGCATCCATCCTTACCAGGGCCTCCGGAGATCAGGCTGTAAACTTTACTTTTCCTGATGAGCAAGGCAATTTGGTGAGTCTTTCTGATCCGACTTTCAATGGAAAAGCAAAAGTTCTTACAATAACCGGAACCTGGTGCCCCAATTGTAAGGATGAAGCCAGATTCTTAACTGAATATTTGAATAAGCGTCAAAACGATAGGCTTTCAGTTATAGCTTTGTCATTTGAAGCATTTGATGATACCGCAAAGGTCAGATCGTTGTTGTCTAATTATAANAAGGTACTTGATCTGCCCTATACAGTTTTGTGGGCAGGAAAGCCGGGGCCTGAAGCCTCTTCACGAGTGCCATTTATCAGTGGGATAAAGGCTTACCCGACGATGATTTTTCTGGACAGGAACAATCATGTTGTCAGTGTGCATACCGGATTCAGCGGTCCCGCAACAGATGAATACGAAGCTTTTAANAAAGATTTTGATCTTCAGGTAGAAAAATTAACAAAATGGTGAAGACAATACTCCTGACCGGAGCGACTTCAGGCATCGGCAAGGCCACGGCACGTGAATTAAGTGCCATGGGACGCTATAGGTTGATATTAACCGGAAGAAGGAAAGAGAGGTTGGAAGCGCTTAAGGAAGAGCTCATTCGGTCGGACAAAACCGAAGTTCATGTTTTTGCTTTTGATATCCGGGATTTAAACGCATGCAAAGTTTTTGGGATGGCCTTCCGGATGGTTTGAAGCAGATCGATATCCTTATCAACAATGCAGGTCTGGCTAAGGGTTTGAGTGAAATTCACGAAGGATCGTTTGACCATTGGGAACAAATGATCGATACCAATATTAAAGGTCTCCTCTATATGACCAGACTCATTTCTCCCGGGATGGTTGAGCGTAAGCAAGGCCACATCATCAATCTCGGCTCTACAGCAGGCAAGGAGACCTATCCCAATGGTAATGTATATAACGCTACCAAATTCGCTGTAGAAGCATTAACCAGAGCAATGCGAATGGATTTGTACAAATACGGAATCCGTGTTTCCTCAGTCAGTCCCGGTGCTGTGGAAGAGACTGAATTCGCCCTTGTGCGCTTTGATGGTGATGCTCAGAGAGCAAGAATTTACGACGATTATACACCACTCAAGGCTAAGGATGTTGCAGAGATCATTGCATTCATTCTCTCCCGGCCATCACATGTCAATATACAGGACGTACTGGTTACTTCTACCCAACAAGCCAGTTCAATGCTTTTTGATAAGACAGGCCGAAAGTAAGCAGGAATTATTTGCCGGCAATAAGGTACGGGCCTGCCTTTTCGAGCCAGTCTCTGTCAATGGATCCGGTCTTCAATAGATCCTCTACAGTTTGGTATGGACCATGATTATCACGATAAGCGACAATAATTTTTGCTTCTTTAGCCCTGATAAAAAAATGCTTTGCAAGTATTTCCGAATCTGCTTTGTTGATGTCGATCCGATTGGGCGGCGTATCAAAGGTGATATATACCGCTATTTTGCTGAATATACTATCCGGAAGATGATATGTGGATGCAATTTGCTCAATCCGGTGAAAACCACCCAATTTATCTCGCCAGTTTAGAATCAGCCGTGAATAATATTTTCCAATACCGGGCAACCTGCTAAGGCTTTCCACAGTCGCCCTATTGATATCTACCGGGTCAATGATTGTTTCACTTCTCTTTTNTAAAGTTTGGGTTTCAACTTTCTGTTTCTCCAGTTTGATGAATGGTTTTAGCTTTTCAAATGTCACCTCATCCATTGCATATATCTTTAACAAGTCCTCTTCATTACGATATATAAATCCGGACTTACGGAAATTGACAATTCCCCTGGCTATGGAAGGTCTTATGCCCATGGCTTCCAGATCCTTTAATTCCACGGTGTTGGGATCAANAGGAAGCAAAGAAGGCATATGGACTCCTTNTTTCTGTTTATGAAAATGGTTGGNGGTATAAGATGTTTGGGTATTATGCCTTTTTTNTGAAGCTAATCTGATAGAGCTGTATTGATGCAGTATATCCAGTTGCTCTTTGGTTATTCCATAGGTCCGTTCAACTTGTTGCCAATCCTTGAAGCCTCCGATTTTATCTCTGTAATGGCTAATGCGATTTGATATATTTTGCGGTAATCCTATTTGTACCAATTGGTGTGAACTGGCCATATTCAAGTCCAGTTTTTCTGTTAATCTCAAAGTGCTTTCCTTTACTTTGATCTCCTCCTTAGTTGGGTAATAAATGGCGTCAGTATACGTACGCCAATGATTGATCAGGAAATATCGTGAAACACCATACATAAAGAAAATGGCCAGTATGATTGCGATACCTCTTCTCTGACCTTGGCCAATATAGAGACTGGTGGGAAGTGATTTGGGCATAAAAAGTTAAATTTAGGCGTTAAAAGTTTTGAGTGACTTTGCAAATTTAAACCATTTGTATTTAAATACAAAATAAAATTCCAACGAATTAAATGTTAAATTCGTCTTTAGAATGAAACAAATATTGAAAGATAGGTAAAAGCATGTAAATTTGTGTCATTCGGGTTCTGCCGTTTTTTATGAAGAATAAAGGAAGATACCAATCTCTTGAAGAAATAATCAAGGCATGTGCTGAGAATGACCGAATTGGCCAGGAGCAGCTATATCGCGTTTATTTCACTTCGATGGTGGCTATGTGCAGAAATTATATGACCAATGAGGAAGATATCCTGAGTGTTGTCAATGACGGCTTTCTGAAGGTATTCGTCAATCTGACCAAATCTCCGGTTCTTACCAATGTGGAAGGTTGGATTAGGAGGATTATATATAATACCATGATAGATTTTCATCGAAGTCTTAAATCATATAAGGCGAATATTTCCCTGGTGGATACAATCTTTGACAGCACTGTGAGCCAGAGTCCTGATGAAGATACTGACTATATTTTCAGACTAATCGACAAATTGCCGGATGTGACCAAAACTGTTTTTACCAAATATGCGATAGAAGGTTATTCACATAGAGAAATTTCGGAGTATTTGAATATTCGGGAAAATACGAGTAAATGGCATCTTTTGAAGCTCGGAAAAAGCTTCGGGAATGGCTTGGAGTTCACTATTTAAACAATCAGGCAGGATGAAAGGATTGGAAGAAAGAGGATGGGAAGATATGCTGCAAAGGCTTAATTCGACTTTGCCGACACACACAAAGACCGGAGGCTCCTTTAGGTATGTTGCTGTTTTCGTAATGATTTTGATATTTTTTTCTACAAGTAGTTACCTGACTCTTAAGCATTTCGTGCTTGATGATACCTCGGATGCTATTCTACCCGGTTCTGCTGATCCTGAGAGGTTAGTTGGGCATGTTGATCTTTATGCTTCAACCAATAGTTCCGATGTGGCTGTCAAAACTTCTGATGAGAGGAATAACAAAGATGGGATAGCTGTAAGCGAATTTGCCATTGAGGCAAATTATGGTGTAAATAATGCTTCTAAATCTGTGCGTGAGGTCTCCAATAGAATAAACAAGAGTCTAAAAGCAAACCCCGGATACACAGAATCCATTTCGAATGTTTCTTTTGATGGATCAATGGTGCATGGTTTTACTCAAAATACCCTCCCGGAAGAGAACGCCGGGATAAGAACTTACCATGAGGGTATNAATAAAAGGGTTTCTGGTATTGAGGATATTGAGAAGTTGCTAATGGCGGAAACCGAATTGTTGTCTTCAGTAGAACAGGATTCTCCGGAAATAGCTTTGAAATCAAGGTCAACTGATCGAAGGTTAGCTTTTTCTTCTATACTGGGAGCATATTCAGATATTCAGGGAAGGTATTTAGGGATGGACATTGCACCCCAGGTTGATTTTAAAATAAGTACAGGTACATCTGTCTTCTTTAGGTTGCCCATAAGGTTTAAACATACACTTGATAATGAAATTGTGCGGGATGTAAGTAATGAGCTGAACAATAATTTTGAGCAGAAAAATCTTTTCTTGCCGGATAATTTGGATATACAATCAGGTAAAGTAAATGCCAACACCATGGATGTCAATATGGTATTGGGGGTAAGCCAAAGACTGGGAAACAAAATAACCTTAAGTACCTATGGACTTTGTGGCTATGAGAACGTCCTCGGCCTTATCCAGGCCTTTTCAAGGATTCCTGAATTCTCCTCCACTGCAAACATAGCCTATCGAACTGCGAATACGTCTATTGCAGCAAAAAGAGATGGCTGGGTCTATGGTGGAGGAGTCGAAGCTGAAATCAAGTTAGGAAGCCGACACAGCCTGATAGGTGGTATGAACTATTATTTTAATTCAGATAAAAGTTTTGAGGCCGGGTTAGGTTATCGATTTAGAATATATTGATAATCAGCCTAGTAGGAGAATTGGGCTTACGAAGGGAGGAGTCGCACGCATTTAATGAGGTGGAGTTTCCTATTGAATTAAGTAGTTGAGTAATACCGATGGACTTATTATTGCTCAGTACTATCTGTTCCGACTTTTGATAATAGGTCTTTAATTATGTAATTTGTATTACAGATTATCTCACAAATAGCCAGGCACCAAGAATGACAGGTATTAGCCAACTACCTACTTCGGTTTTTCCATATCTCACCTACTCATTACCAGGTCGATTATACCCAACCCTCCCGATACAGATGGGGTAAAGGATATTATGATGTGAAAGTTATACTAGGATGATTTATATAATAGTCCATAAGTTTTGGTATAATGCCGAGGTTACAGTCGTATAGACCAATTTCATTGGTATATAACGAATGTTCCTTCGGTATTACTTCGGAATAATCACCATTCCAAGTTTATTGGCCAGCTTGTTTCGTTCCTTATTGATGAGGATTTGTGCCTGCAGTTGGACTTGAAGACCTTCTTGGTCGCCATTTTCAATAAATTCCTTGATCTTGTTCTTATTGTCTTCTGCAAGTTTGTTCAGATTGTTCATCTTAAGAAGGTCAAATGCTTGTAAATATTCATTCCGGTAATTTTCATCCGGCATCAATTGGTATTGGAGTGGATGTTGATATTTATCTATCCAGTTCTGACTGAACTCATATCCGGGATCAACCCACCTAAGCACCATATCTCTAATCTCCTGCCTGGGATGGTTCATATAATATTCCGGTGAGTTATTCTCTCCGCCTTTTCCCCTATTTTGATATTCATTCAATAATTCAAGGTATAACTGATGATCAATATAATCCATTTCTTCAGCAATATCCTTGAAGATTCTGTCTTTGACCAGTTCTTCACCTTCATACTCAAAGGTTTTGTTGCCGTAGATAATCAATACCTTCAATATGGAATGCAACGGCATATTGTCTGTGGGAGGGGTTATACTTGCATCCTGCCGGGCTGATGGCTTATTGGTATATTCTTTTTGTTGGCTGTTGTCCAGGCGTTGCTCTCTGATCGCCTCAAGTCGTTGTTGATCGGAGAATTTACGTACGGCCTTGTTAAGTTCTGATTGCAGGACTTCCTCCCGTATATCGAGTATTTTAGCGGTCTGGTTGACATAAACCTCCCTCTTGAG
The DNA here is from genome assembly GCA_013414645.1 of Candidatus Parvibacillus calidus. GTDB lineage: Bacteria > Bacteroidota > Bacteroidia > Chitinophagales > Saprospiraceae > Parvibacillus > Parvibacillus calidus. Next base: position 1,436,048 of record CP058702.1, read on the forward strand.
GTTGTCAGGTATCCTTGCTATGGATTGGAGGATGTCTTGTGCGAGGGTAACCTTTTTGATTGGATCATTTTTAGCTTCCTCGGCAACACCGGCTATTTTAANAAGTATGAAGTCCCTGGATTCCCGGGTTACAAAATCCTTCAATGCCTGCGNCCCATGACTCTTAAGGTAGGCATCCGGGTCATGGCCATCCGGCAGGACGGCAATTTTCACATTGAGATTCTGCTGCAATAAGATGTCGAGTCCACGTTGGGCTGCCTTAATACCTGCTGCATCCCCATCATATAATAGGGTCACATTATCCGTGAATCTTTTGATTAGTTGGGCCTGTTCTCCCGTCAAAGCTGTGCCGGAGGAGGCAACTGCAATCTCAATTCCTGCTTGGTGGAGAGAAATTACATCTGTGTAACCTTCTACAAGATAACAGTTGTCCTCCTTGCGTATAGCGTTCTTGCCCTGAAAGAAACCATACAGGATCTTGCTTTTGTTATAGATGTCGGAATCTATCGAGTTGAGGTATTTCGGAGCCTTCTCGCTGATGGTCAATGACCTGCCGCCAAAGCCGATTATTCTGCCGGAAAGATTAAATATTGGGAACATCACCCGATTGACGAAAAAATCCCTGTCATTTTGGGTTACGGTTCCGATTTGCTTCATCAAATCAATATTGAAAGCCTTTATTTTTGCTTCATTGATTAGATTATGACCATCCGGAAAAGCAAATCCCAAACCGAATTTTTCAATTGTTACATCGTGAAAACCCCTTTCCCTGAAGTAAGATAAGCCAATGTTTCTGCCATATTCAGTTTCCGTAAGATTGGAAATGTAGTGTTTCATCGCAAACTCATTGATGAGCAAGAGGCTTTCTCGCTGTCTTGCCACCTCATTTTGTTCCGGTGTCCGTGCTTCCTCTTCCACGGTCACATTGTATTNTTTGGCGAGATACCTCAATGCGTCACCATAGGCCATGCTTTCGTGTTCCATGATGAAGCCAACCGGTGCGCNTGAGCGACCACAGCCAAAGCATTTGAAAATATTCTTTCCGGGAGAAACTACAAATGATGGCGTCTTCTCATTGTGAAAGGGGCAGCGCCCAATCATATTGACTCCCCGTCGCTTTAATACCAGAAAATCACCTACCACCTCTTCGATGCGTGCTTTCTGGAAAATTTCTTCAACGGTCTTGCTTGGTATCATACAATTCTAAAGACATTCAACTCTGTATAGTTCAACTATCAAAGGTAAAACTTTAGAATTGGTTGAAAAAGGATTCTATAGAATATTGTGCTTTAATTCTCCTTTCTTTCAAAAATAAGTATAAAGGATAGGTTTTAGCGGATAAACATCATCTCCCGGTATTTTGCCAGTGGCCAAAGTCCATCTTCCACTATTTCTTCCAAATGATCTACTGATTCCCTGATCTCAGCCATAATTGGCTTAACCAAATGGCAGAACAATTCAGCTTCTTCTTCAGGTTCAGCTACAGAGACGGCTTTATTAACCGACTGGTTTAGTGTTTCGACCTTTTCTGCAACATTATTAATATGGAGAGTAATTTCATTCAATAAGTTACTTTGAGGCCTGAAAGCGTCCTCCTGTAGGCCAAGTTGTTTTAAGGTATAAATGTTTTCAGCTATTCCGGTCTGATATTTATAACATGCTGGCAATACATATGACTTGCAAAGATCAGAAAGCACCCTGGCTTCGATTTCCAGCTTTAGATTATAATTTTCGACCATTACAGTATAATGAGCCTCTAGTTCTATTTCGCTGAATATGCCTGTCTTTTGGAAGAGCTCACTTGTTTTGTCCACCTTGTAAACTTTCAAAGCATCCGGCGTATTGGGCGTGTTGCTCAATCCCCTTTTCTCTGCCTCTTNTTGCCATTCTTCACTATAACCATCGCCTTCAAATAATATAGGAAGGGATTCATTGATATATTTCCTTAAAATAGACAAAATTGCGGTGTCCATTGATTCCCCTTTGGATGTAAGTAGATCCAACTCCTNTTTAAATTCAGTCAACTGATTTCCTACAATTGTGTTCATTATGGTCATCGGTGCAGAACAGTTCATGGAAGATCCTACCATCCGTATTTCAAATTTATTACCTGTAAAGGCAAATGGAGATGTTCTGTTTCTGTCCGTATTGTCCAGCTCAAGATTAGGAGATTTCTTAAGCAGTGAAAGTACCTCCTTTACCATTGTTTTGTCACTTTCTTTGCCTTCCGCAATAAAATGCAACACTTCTGTTAGAGCTTTTCCGACATAAACGGAAATAATGGCAGGTGGTGCTTCATTGGCTCCCAATCTGAAATCATTGGATGCAGATGCAACACTTGCCCTAAGAAGATCTGCATGCTCTTTAACTGCTCTGATCGTATTCACAAAGAAAGTCAGAAACTTAAGGTCTTTTCCCGGATTTTTACCCGGAGAAAGGAGGTTCTTCCCGTTATTGGTCGCAATTGACCAATTGTTGTGCTTGCCGGATCCATTGACACCATTGAATGGTTTTTCATGCAACAATACCGCGAGTTTATGCCTTTTAGCGACACGTTCCATGATGTCCATAAGTAATTGATTGTGGTCAATGGCAATATTGACCTCCTCATACATTGGGGCCAATTCATATTGACCGGGACCTACTTCATTGTGGCGTGTCCTGACCGGAATGCCTAATTTGTGACATTCTGTTTCCAGATCCCTCATATAGTTAAGGACTCTTTCGGGGATAGATCCAAAATAGTGGTCTTCCAATTGCTGCCCTTTGTGACTTTGCCGTCCCAGCAATGTTCTTCCTGTTATCATAAGGTCAGGTCTGGCAATAAGGAAAGATTCATCAACCAGAAAATATTCCTGTTCCCAACCCAGAGTGGCGTGGGTTCTTTCAATGCTTTCATCAAATATCTTGCATACCTCCAAAGCAGCATTCTCCAGATAAGCTACTGATTTTAGCAGGGGTAGTTTGTAATCAAGGGATTCACCACTGTAGGTCACAAAAATAGTTGGAATACACAGTGTCTTCCCATTCCCAACTTCTATAATAAATGCCGGTGATGACGGATCCCATGAAGTATAGCCTCTTGCTTCAAAAGTACTTCTCAACCCACCGCCGGGAAAAGAAGAACCATCCGGTTCCTGTTGAACCAATTGTTCACCTCCAAATTCCTCAATGGCTTTTCCATCTGCTGTAATGGTAAAGAATGAATCGTGTTTCTCGGCAGTCTTCCCTGTCAAAGGCTGGAACCAATGGGCATAATGCGTTGCGCCCTTGTCCATGGCCCAATTCTTCATGGCTTCAGCTACCGAATTAGCTACTTCCTTGGTGAGGTTAGTTCCTGATTGAATTGCTGCCTTTACACTAAAATAGGCTGATTCAGAAAGATATTTCTTCATCGCTTCATCATGGAATACATTCTCGCCATAAAATCCTGAGATTTTAACCTTGTCAGGCGTGTTTACAGGAAAATCGATATCGAATCTATTGTGTATAATATCGATTGCATTTGACCTTTTAAGACTCATTTTGTTTGAAAATTGATTATTTGGAAAATAACATTAGGAATGACCGCAAAGATAATTACAAAAATTTTTTCTAACCTGTTATATATTATAAATTTTATAACTTATCTTGCCGTTATTATGGACAAGTTTTGAAATGGCTTGCAGGACTCGATTTTCTGAATTTTCAACTTAACTTATCCAGGTTGCATTAATTAAACTTTAACAAAGTTGAGGTATTTAAAACTTCTGATTTTTGGGTTGCTCATACTGATTTGTCTTCCTTTGGAGGCACAAGTGGACGATTCAACTATTGATATTGAGGTGATAGATGAGGTGATTGAATCAATACTTGCTTCCAATCCGGATCTTACGGAAGCCCAAATCAATGATCTTACCGATCGCTTGTCTATTCTTGCGCAGAGTAAAGTCGATCTTAATGAATCCGATCTGAAGGCATTTGAAGAGCTTCTTTTGTTAAATGAACTTCAGATCCGTGAGATTTTGTTGCATCGGGAAGTGTATGGTGACTATATTGCATTATATGAACTGCAAACTGTCCCTTCTTTGACACTTTCTGATATCCGTAGAATATGGCCNTTTTTGAAGGGAATAGGAACCCCGGGCATATCGCCGTTTTCATGGTCTATGCTTTATAANGGAAGTAAAACCATAATATCCCGTTATTCCAGAGTGCTTGAGCAAGCTTCAGGATATGATGGTGATTCTTCTAAATATCTTGGAAGCAGGGATCAGATAAGTTTTAGGATGCGTCATGTGGTTCCTGGACGTGTAAGTATTGGAATCGGTGTTGAAAAAGATGCCGGAGAGCCCTTGAATACAAATTATAATCCCTTGTTATTCGATTTTGTTACCTTTCACACCTATCTTGAGAATGTGACAAAGCAAATTAAACAGCTGGCTTTAGGCGACTTTCAGGTTTCTGCCGGGCAAGGATTAATCATGTTTTCCGGGTATGGTTTTGGAAGAAATGCTTTTACTACGGCCATAAAAAGAAACGAAAGGGCGATCAGGCCTTCTACTTCATTGAATGAAATTAATGCTCTGCGTGGCGCTGCTCTGGGAATTGAGTTGGCCCCCGGATGGCAGATGGTAGCCTTTGCAAGCCTTAANAAAAGTGATGGTTCTTTAATAATTCCTGATTCTTTATCCAGTGATTCTGAGGTGCTTATTTCTTCTTTACAGATGTCAGGATTGCATCGTACTGAAAGTGAAATTAGGAATGGTAAACATATCAGTATGTTTACGACCGGNGGATCTTTGAAATATAACGGTAACCGATTACAATTTGGAGCAAATGTCGTTTATGATCAACTTGATAAAAGAGTTGAGCCGGGCGATCGAGTTTATAACCGATTTTATTTTAAGGGAAAAAATGCTCTGAATGCCAGTGTCGATTATACGTATTATTTCCGCAACCTAATCTTCTATGGTGAGACAGCAATTAACCCTGAGAATGCAGTAGCAACTGTCAATGGCTTATTAGTGGGTTTGCACCCGAAGGTCAATTTAGCCTTATTGTTTCGACATTTGCCTAAGGAATATTACAGTCTTCATGGAAAAGTATTTTCCGACCAAAGCCAGACAACCAATGAAACAGGATTTTATGCTGGACTGGAAGTAAAGCCAAGTCCGCGATTCTTAGTCAACATATATGCTGACTTCTTTCGACATGGATGGCCTACCTTTAGTGCAAATGGCCCCTCTGAAGGAAGCGCTTATCTATTTAAGGCATCTTATCANAAAAGAAAGTTCTGGGATGGCTATCTTCAGATAAGATATCAAAATGAACAAGTGAGCGGNGGAGGAGATGCTCTGATTCCTCCTTTGTTTTTCAGACAAAAGACAGACTTAAGACTGCATTTTAATAAAAGGGTCAGTAATTTGATGACCTGGTCAACAAGGTTAGACTATAACTACATGAAATTGCCGGGAGACAGGAAGGAGAACGGATATCTGATGTATCAGGAATTTTGGTTTAAACCATTAGGAAAGGCATATAATGGNTTTTTAAGGTTTTCACATTTTAATATAGACTCCTATCAAAGTCGTATATATTCCTATGAAAGANNCTATCAAGCTTATGATTCACGAAATGTGGCATTCGAAGGAGTTGGCAATAGAATGGTGACAGGAATCAGATGGAAATTCAATAATGGAATAGCNGCCGAAGGTTCATATAATATAACTAAATATACGGATCGCCATCAAATTGGTTCAGGAAACGATAGAATCTTAGGACCGGTGAAATCTGAAATAAGGGCGCAGATTAGGTATGGATTCAACGATTGATAATAGGTCAACACTCCTGCGTTACATTTTACTATAATTCTGGACAAAAACATTCCAGGGCGTTTNTTTGTAGTGGTTTTCGCCAANAAATCGCATAATCTTATAAAAATCCTTGGGTTCCTGATAGCCTTGTATGGGTTGGATGACATTTAGTTCTTCATCAATAAACACTACAGTCGGATAGCTTAGTCTTCCACCTGTCAACAGTAAAGCAAATTCATTGTAACCTCTGCCTTTACTCCCGACATAACTGTATACCTTATTGTTAAATTCAATATTGTCTTTGGTTTCGGCATTAAATTTGACGGGATAATAATTTTTGTTGATATAGTTGATGATATCATCGTTAGCAAAGGTGTTTTTGTCCATTACCTTACACCAACCACACCAGTCGGTGTATAGATCAACAATAATCTTCCTGGGCTTTATTTTATTTTGTTGGACTGCTTCATCGATTGTGTACCATTTGATCCTTGCATTTGTTTTTGTTTCGGTTCGCGATGTAGCTTGTCCGGTCAGTTTTCCTGCGAAACCTAACAAAATGCCTATAACTATGCCGAAAATCAAACTATTTTTCAAGGTTTAATCAATTTTCTGTTACAAATAAACGACATTAGAACATACTATGCATCATTTTTGTAAAATTCCACTTGAGTTTTAATAATACTTTAACCATTGCCAATTCAAAATTGTCTATCAGTGATATAAATTATTTGTGAAATCAGATTTTTGAAGAAACATATAATTGAACTAGGTAGATGTGTAATACCTGATAGTCAGGCTAATCCGGCACCTTCAGTCCAAAAGATATCTGAATGAGTCAATTTTAGCATATGTAAAATAGTTGTTTTTTCATGTAATGTAATTAGCGTTTGATTAATTCCGTATTAATCATCTACCTATTTAGGTTAGTATGTTATCACAACACTTCCAGATTTTTAGCAAACTTGATTCATTGTTGTTATCCATCTTAGTAATAAACTGGCTATTGCCTGTCCTAAAGAATGAATTAGGTAGATATCTGATACCTGACTATGAGGCTAGTGTGGTCTCTCCGGGCTATAAAGTATTTGAATTTATAAATTTCGGCACAAGTATGATTCTGATGTTTTTAAAATGTAAGAAGCGATTGAATGATTGGGTATTAACCATCTACCTAATTCGGATTGCCACCTTCACCCACCACATCCCTTCCATTTCGGTTCCTCACTCAACCACTGACAACAGAATTGAAACGCCCTCTTCCAGACACCATCACAATTTTTTTACCAATTATCACAGTTTATTTTAACTTAGCATTTACAATGCTGTAATATCAAACTCTTAAGATGGATATTGCGGATCTTTCAACAAATCAGGCATTGTGTTGACACACTATTTACCCGAGAAATTGGTTGGTTCATGAAGTTTGTAAAACAGTTCTTTATTATCTTTTTTCTGGTGATTTCAGTTGTGCTGATGATCGGAATATTTATGGATAAGAACTATCATGTCGAGAGGACAATAACAATCAATACTCCGGCTTATGAGGTATTTGATTATATCAGGTATCTCAAGAACCTTGATGCATATGCCTTTTGGTCAAAAATTGATCCAGAAATGAAGCGTCGATATGAAGGCATCGATGGTACAGTTGGATTTACAGCCTATTGGAGTGGTAACCAAGACGTTGGCAAAGGTCGTCACATTATAACTTCAATCGGAGATAATTACCACCTGGCATATGAAATTGAATACCTTGATCCCCCACAGCCTAAGGTTAGTGCATCATTCCATGTACAACCTATCGATCAACAGGCATCCAAGGTGATCTGGTCTATGGACGGAACAATGAATTATCCGCTTAATATCCTCCTTCCACTTATTGATATGGATAGAGTTTTAGGGGTTAAGCTGGATGCGGGATTGCAAAATTTGAAATCAATTATGGATCATAAACCGGATGACCCGGCTATTTCGATTCCTTCAATTGATAGTGCAGAATTAAACGAATAAAATGAATGAATTTAAAATTGAATTGAAATGGGGACTGTTATTCAGTCTTGTCACCATTTTGTGGATGGGAGGTGAGAAAATCATTGGTTTGCACCAAACGTATAGCAATTTGCAATTTCTTATCGGAATTCCTTATTTCTTAATTTTTCTTATTGGAATGATGGACAAGAAGAGGCGGTATTATCATGGAAAAATAAGCTTCAAGGAAGGTATACGTTTTGGATTGGTATTGAGCCTGATAGTCGCCTTGTTGACACCTATTGTTCAGTATATTGTCTTTAATTACGTATCTCCCGATTATCTGCCTAATATGATAAAATATATGGTTGACAATGGTAGGATGGATCAGGCATCTGCCGATAGTTTTTTTCTTTAGGCAATCAGGTAAAGTCTTCTGCATATATCAATCTTGTGATGGGTGTGTTGACAAGTGGGCTGATCGCCCTTTTCCTTAAAAACAAGCAGAACTAATTCCTGGTTGTTATATCCTGGAGGAACCTCCCTTAAATGACCTGATTGACACTCCGGGACTATTCCCGATATATTTTCAGATATGCTTATTATGTATAGCCATAGACTGGACTTGATTTAATTTATCATGAAATCATCCTCCATTCGATCAGTCGCATTGCCCTATAGGTCAGGTGCAGTGCAAATAGCGAATTTATCCTAAAAGGTGATATGTCTATCGAAAACACTTTAAAGTAAAGAGTTTCCGGCTCTGAATACTTTATCCTTTAAGTCGCTGATACTATTAAAATCAAATCCAATGCAGATTATAATTGACATTTTTAAGACAATTTAAATTACGATAATTCTTGAATATGAGAAATAATATATTGAAATGAGTTAATGAATAATTATTAAAAGATGTAGTGGTATGAAAAAAATATTTATATTAAAACAGGCACAAATTATTTTTAAATTTTTTGGAAAATAATATTGTGTAATTAAAAGTGTGATTATATGAAAATATAACATATAAAATATGGTAAATGTGGAAGTTACGTTGTAATAATAATATCCATTGATGTTTATTTGGATTTATTTAAATAATATTTAAAAATTTAAATAAAATGTATTTATTAAAGGTTTTATAATTCAAATTAAATATTGTAAATTCGTCATGAAGTTTTTGTTAGTTTCGATATGGGATAATGGATTTTCTTTTGCAATAGATTTATAATTCCATATAAATACGATGAAAACAAAGTGAATTTTTCCCTAATAACTTAAATTAATCTTATGAAAACGATTGACAATGCTGTTTACAGACATTCTTTCTGTAGTTTAAAGACATTTAACATTTTACAAATTTTTGATGTACGTTTACGTACCCCTTTCTTACTTTTTTGTTGATTAGCGCTGGTCGGTACTTCTCAAGCCCAGACNGCGCCTGCAAATCAGGGGACTGCAGTCAATATTGCTTCTTTGCCATATATTGGCACAGGACTATCCACTTGTGGCACCGGTAATGATTTTACCAGCGGTAATACCACTACTTGTGGTAGCAGCTCTTATTTGGGCGGTGAAGATCTTTTATTCCTATTTACTCCAACAGTCACCGGTTTGATATCAATTTCGCTAACAAGCGGGTCTTCTTGGGTCGGATTGAAGCTTTATAATGGTTGCCCTTTCAACGGGCAGGGAGGAGCTTGTGTGGCAAATGCTGGATCTTCCTCGGGTAATCAATCAATAAATACGAGTGTTGTTGCCGGAGTAACATATTATTTGATAGTAGATACCTGGCCTTCGCCTACATGTATTCCCAGTTTTAACCTGACTATCACAGCTCCTACACCGCCTCCGACTTGTCCCGGAGGATTGAANCCATATACAAATATCATTGTGCCTTTTTCTGCAACAGGGTTGACTACATGTGGTAAAGGTAATGACTTAACCTCCGGCAATGTCAGTCCAATCTGTGGCAGTTCTTCATACCTGGGCGGTGAAGATGAAGTATTTGTTTTCACACCTTCTGTATCAGGTAGTTACATTATAAATATGACAAGCGGAAGTTCCTGGGTTGGAATTATGTTATATAATGGCTGTCCACTATCAGGAAATGGAGGTACTTGTGTTGGTTATGCACAAGGATCCTTGGGCAATCAGTCTATAACTGCTACATTGACTTCAGGAGTAACTTATTATCTGATAGTTGATTCATATCCGTCACCAACTTGTCACCCCAGTTATAACCTTTCCGTAGCACTAAATGGTGACCCCTGTACCAACATCACACCTTTGGCGTGCGGAACTTCTACAACGGCCAATTTATCAGGTGGTGGGATATTTAATGGTGTAAGTTCATGCGGATGGCTCATACCGGGCCAAGAAAAGATTTACTCCTTTACTCCTGCCAATACTGGAACAGCAACATTGCAGGTTACCTCCACAAACAGTGGCGGTTATGTGGATTATCAATACAAATTGGCTTCCGGTGGATGTATTTCCAGTGGATGGACATGCATAGCTGATGTTTATTCTCCCGGTTCATTTTCATTTAGTGTTACCGGTGGGCAGACGTATTATTTGTTGTTGGATGTTGAATCTACCGGCAGTATTATACATACCTTTCAGGTTAATTGTCCGGTTGCTTGTGCGCCGTCAATCACAGTCACCGAAACATCAGGTATAGTAAATGATGGAACTATATGTGTAGGAGGAAGTGCTACTTTATCAGTAGGTGCCGGTACATCTTACTTATGGAGTAATGGAGCCACTACACAATCAATTACTGTAAGCCCTCTCTTGACCACCACATACTCTGTAACTGTTACAGGTGGGGCTTGTCCTGGCACAGCGACTAAAGTGGTTACTGTCAGTCCATTGCCAAGCGCATCTGCAGGCTCCAACAGTCCTGTATGTGCAGGTGCAACCATAAGCCTCACTGCCTCCGGAGGAACATCATACAGCTGGAGTGGCCCCGGAGGATGGACCAGCACTGCCCAGAATCCTAATAGACCAAACGCAACTGCTGCGATGGCAGGGTCATATACGGTTACTGTTACAAACGCAGCCGGATGTTCTTCCATGGTTACAGTGGACGTGACAGTCAATAGTTTGCCGAGTGCAAGTGCAAAAGCTGATCCCAACCCTGTTTGTACTGGCCATTTTGCACAATTAGCTGCAGCAGGGGGCGGTACATATAGTTGGAGCGGACCTAATGGATTTGCCAGTACACTGCAAAACCCCGGGCTGGGCATCGTTCAAATGAATATGGCAGGCACTTATACAGTTACTGTTACCAATGCGGAGGGCTGCTCTTCCACGGCTTCCATCAATTTGGTCGTCAACCAAAGTCCTAACGGATCAGCAAGTGTGAATCCGTCTTCAGTCTGCGTAGGTAAAACTGCTCAATTATCTGCTTCCGGTGGTCAGAGCTACCTATGGAAGGCGGGAGGATTTACCTCTACTCAGCAGAATCCGGTAATCAACGTTACCTCACATGTACAAGGTGGAACATATTGGGTAACTATCTCTAATTCCAATGGATGTTATGTTCAATTGAGCGTCACACTTACAGTCAATTATCCACCTGCCGTCACAGCAACTCATGACCAGAGTACTGCATGTATCGGCAGTACTTTGAAATTGTTTGGTACAGGAATAGGTACTTATTTGTGGACTGGGCCGGCAGGATTTACCAGTTCATTGCAAAATCCTGTCATTCCTAATGTGACACCCGCTAATAGTGGCGTTTATACCCTGAAGGTAACCAATGGATCCGGTTGTTTTGCAGTAGCTTCAACCACAGTTTCTGTTGTTGCTCCCCCAAATGTAACGGCAACGGTAAATGATAATACAGTTTGCGAAGGTACCAATGTTTACTTGTATTCAGGTGGGGCGTCAACTTATCAATGGACAGGTCCTTGGGGATGGGTTTCAACTTTTGAGGATCCTATCATTTATACTATTCCTGCTTATATGAGTGGCGTGTATGCAGTCACAGGTACAGGGCCAACCGGCTGTAAGTCCAGTGCTTCAGTGACTGTTAATGTCTACCAGTTGATCAATGGTACTGTAAATGCTATACCAAATCCTGTCTTGTTAGGTGGGACATTACAACTTAATGCAACCGGAGGTACCAGTTATCTATGGACAGGCCCGGGTGGATTTTATTCGACTCAATCAAATCCTGTGATTCATAACTTTAATTATAAAAATGTAGGTACTTATACGGTTATCATTACCAATGAAGGTGGATGTGAGATGACATTATTTGTAACTGTTGATCTTGTATTGCCACTTCAAGGAGATAATGTAAATAACTTCACCGTCAGTACAACAAAACTTGTAGAGGGGCATATATATCCTAATCCTTCCAGTAATTATATAACATTACAAAGACATGAAGCTGCATCGGTGGTTTATTCCATCATCGATATGAAGGGTAATGTTCTTATCAAGAATGCAACTACTGATAGCGGTCAGGTTAATATAGAGACACTTACTCCCGGATCATATCATGTTCTATGGTCTCAACCGGGAGTTGCCAGGGATGCATTCAAAGGCAGCTTTATCAAGGTTAAATAACTTTGAGTTGTGAAAGTAACTAGAAAGAGGCAGTCAACAGACTGCCTCTTTTTTTATATTTATAATTCTGAGATAAAGTCATTAGGTTTGTAATGTAATGAATAGGAATAATACAAGTTGGCATTGTTCATTTTTAGAGTAATTTTGCCGACCTATAAATGAAATTTACGGCAAACTATTTTTAGGAAATTTCCGTTTTATTGTTTTACACAAAGCGTTTTCTAATTTGCTTTTGATATTCTGCAGTATTGATGATTAGTTGATTATAGATACAATCCATGAGTGAAGAAAAGAATGAAAGTTTAAANTTTTTGGAAGAGATCATTGAGAAGGACATTGCTGAAGGTACCCACGGTGGCCGAGTGTTGACACGATTCCCTCCTGAACCCAATGGCTACCTTCACATTGGCCATGCCAAATCGATATGTCTGAATTTTGGACTTGCTGAAAAGTATGGCGGCAAAACCAATCTTCGTTTCGATGATACCAATCCTGTGACTGAAGATGTGGAATACGTCAACTCCATCAAAGAAGATATCAGGTGGCTTGGTTTTGAGTGGGCTAATGAGTTATACACGAGTGATTACTTCCCGACTCTCTATAGTTATGCCATCGATTTAATCAAAAAGGGCCTTGCCTATGTCGATGATTCTACTTCTGAAGAAATGGCTGCCCTGAAAGGAAGTCCGACAGCNGGTCAACCCAGCCCGTACAGAGATCGCTCCATCGAAGAAAATTTGAGACTTTTTGAGGAGATGAAAGATGGTAAATATGGCGATGGAACCAAGGTTTTAAGAGCCAGAATAGACATGACTTCCCCAAATATGTTGATGCGCGATCCGATTATATACCGGATCAAACACGCTCATCATCACAATACAGGTGATCAATGGTGCATATACCCGATGTACGACTTTGCTCACGGGCAAAGTGATAGCATAGAACAGATTACCCATTCAATCTGTACCCTGGAATTTATTCATCACAGACCACTTTATGATTGGTTTATAGAGAAATTGGAAATCTTCACTTCCCATCAGTACGAATTTGCCAGGCTCAATCTTAATTATACCGTGATGAGTAAGCGACGATTGTTGCAATTGGTCAATGACGGCTATGTCAACGGGTGGGACGATCCTCGGATGCCAACTATTTCAGGTTTGAGAAGGCGGGGATATACGCCGGCAAGTATTCGTGATTTTGCTACTAGAGTAGGCATAGCGAAGAGGGAGAATGTGATCGATTTTGGCCTTTTGGAATTTTGCATTCGCGAAGATTTGAATAAAACTGCTATAAGAAGGATGGCTGTTTTGGATCCCTTGAGAGTTACCATTACAAATTTGCCGGACGATTTCAGGGAAACGCTTGCCACTGATAATAATCCGGAAGATGAGCGTGCAGGTAGTCGTGAACTTAGTTTTTCAAGACAACTTTTCATCGAACACGAAGATTTTATGGCCGAACCAATTCCCGGNTTNTTTAGGCTGACACCCGGTGGTTTGGTAAGACTTCGTAATGCTTATATCATTCGTTGTGATGACATGATTAAGGATGAGAACGGAAGGGTCATCGAGCTGAAATGTACTTATTTCCCGGAAAGTAAAAGCGGCCAGGACACTTCCGGTCTCAAAGTTAAGACTGCCATACATTGGGTAGATGCCAATGATAGCATCGATATTGAAGTAAGGCTTTATGACCGATTGTTCAAGGTAGAGAATCCGCAAAATGAAGAAGGAGATTTCAAGTCCTATCTAAGTGAAGATTCGCTTAAGATATTGCCCAATGCCAAGGGAGAAAGAGCGCTTAGAGATACTAAACCGGGCGACCATTTTCAATTCCTTAGATTGGGTTATTTCTGTACTGACAAGGATACAGGCAATAAACCGGTGTTCAACAGAACGGTATCACTGAAAGATGGATTTAAAAAGAAATAAGATTTAATCATTTACAAAATTTTGTCATGAAAATTAGGTTGTATCAGAACTCCATTAGGATGAGGACTCAAATTCCCGAAGTAGAAGCCATCAACGCAACGGGTGTCATTGCAGCCTTCGTGCAATTCGGTCCGAATGAAAACGATAGACTGACTTACAAAGTAAAATTTGACGACTCATCAGCCTTGAACATTGAATTTCATGATCGTGAAATCATCATGCATGTACCAAAAGAAACGGGCCGTCAATGGGCGGAAAGCGAAGAAGTAGGAATATACGGATCTCAGGATCTGGGCAATGGTAAGACTCTTCGAATTCTTTTAGAGAAAGATTTCAAATGCCTTGACAATACCGACGAAGACCAAAGTATGATGTATCCTAACCCACGTCAGGCATGATAAATAGAAGCTATTGGGAAGACATCAGCTTCTTTAGAGAACCTGATTATCTCATAATAGGTGCCGGTTTTGTTGGGCTTTATACGGCATATTTCCTGAAGAAAGCGCGTCCAGACGCCGATGTTGTCGTAGTAGAACGAGGCCCATTCAGCAATGGAGCCAGTACAAAAAATGCCGGTTTTGCCTGTTTTGGAAGTGCTTCGGAAATATGGAGTGATGTGGCTGCGTATGGCCGNCAAAAGGTTGTGGATACCGTGAGAATGAGATATGAAGGCCTCGAAATGACCAAAAGGATATTGGGCAGCCAAAGTATCGATTATGTAGAATGTGGTGGGGTAGATGTGTTCACGGAAAGTGATCATGCAGTATATGAGGATTGTGTGGACAATCTTTTAGAAATAAATGCTTTAGCTGAGGAGGCAACCGGCATCCCTGATATATACTCTGCACATACCGGCAATCCCATAGGATGTAAGGGTTTTACACATTTTATCCGGAATAGGGCGGAAGGCAGCCTCAATACAGCTTCCTTGTACACCTCTTTGCTGGATCTTTGCAGACAGGAAGGTGTCAGGTTGTTGTTTGGCCTTAATGTTTTGAATATTGATACGGATTTTCGGACCGTTGAGTTTGANTTTTTTGATAAAATATCTTGTCCGAATATCATTGTGACTACCAATGGATTTGCCTCGCGGTTGTTACCGGTTTTGGACGTTCAATTTGTTCGGAATCAGGTTCTTGTAACAGAAAGAATCCCGGGTCTTGATCTGTCAGAATGTGTTCATTATAATCGTGGATTTTTTTATTTCCGGCAGGTGGACGGAAGGATATTAATGGGAGGTGGGCGGAATGTACTCGGTGATGTCGAAGTGACAGACAAGATGTCCACTACCAATGAAGCTTTTGAATTGTTGCGCCAGGTCATAATGAATCATATCGAAGTTGATTCCATGCCTCAAGTGGAATATCACTGGGCAGGTATTCTTGGAGTCGGGTCAGATAAAAAACCAATCATTGAACAAATCAATCCCGGAATCTTCGTCGGTGTTCGTATGGGTGGTATGGGCGTTGCAATTGCTCCTGTTGTTGGTCGTGAACTGGCGGAATTAGTTGTAAATTCTTAAGATTTTGATGTTTAGAAGGTTTACCTGCTATCTCCATATTGCCTTCATGAGCATTTTGTCTTATGGCGCATTGGGTCAAAATGTCGATACCGTTGATTTTGTCTATTTTGAAGAAGCCAAACATGGATTGATTTATACCAAAGAGAAGGTCAGTATCTTTATTGGTGAAGTCTCGTTTAACCATAAGGGTGTATATTTTTATTCTGATACAGTATATCGTTCCGATCAACTGATTCGGGCTATAGGTAACGTACTTATTCAGCAAGGTGATACCTTGAGCATATTTGCCGATTCCCTTCACTACAATGCTACTACTAAACAATGTGAGCTGTATGGTAATGTTTCTTTTACCAAAGGGGAGCAGCGCTTATATACTGAAAAGTTATCCTACAATACAGAAACTAAGATTGCTGCCTTTGACGAATATGGCACATTCACCAATGGCCCTACCTGGGTTAAAAGTAAATCCGCCGTCTATGATACCAGGTCGGAAGATATAGTTCTCAATGATCATGTTTTTGTCCAGGATCCTGACTTCGACATCAAAACCAGTAAATTAAAATATAATTCCAGATCGAGGCTGGTTACNTTTTTGGCTCCCACACTTGTTGCCCAAAAGGATGGGACGCGATTGTATTGCGAGTCCGGTTTTTACAATATCGATAAGAAGTATGGTGAGTTTGTTGGGAATCCACAATATCAGAAAGGGAAGGATAAAGCCATGGCCCGGAANAAAATGATCTATGATGGCAGAAATGAATACTATTTCATGCTAGGGGATGCGCGATATCAAGATTCTTTGCGTTATGTCCAGGGCGAATCGGTGAAATATTTTCAAAAGCGCGAATATTTCGAAGTCGATGGAGGAGATGGCTTCGCTTTTCTGCAAGATTCCAGCCAGATGCTCAAGGGAAAAAAATTCAGTATGATANNAAAAGAAAAAATCCTAAAAACTACCGGACGTAGTCGTATCGAGGACAAGGATAACATCATCGAGGCTGATAATAATGACTTCAACGACGAAACAGGAACAGGGATGTCTCGTGGCAATGTGATCTTGCATGATAAGGCGAATAGCTCAACAATACATGCCGAATGTGTGGATATTGACAGGAAGAAGGAGAATTTTAAGGCATTCGGCAAACGAGCGATGTTCACTGTGGTTAATGAAGAAGATACGGTCCATATCAGTGCAGACACTCTTCTTTCCTTCAAGAAGGATAGTCTTACAGGCGATACATCCAGGATTATTCTGGCTTACTACCATGTTAAGATATTTAGTAAAAGCTTTCANGGGGTTAGTGACTCAATGTATTATACGACGTTGGACAGCATTTTCAGACTATATAGGAATCCCGTACTTTGGTCAGATACTACCAATCAGTATTTTGGAGACACTATCCTCATCTTTCAGAAAGATAAGAAATTGTCTTCCATTCTGCTGCAGAACAAGGCAATGATTATTACAACACCTGAAGAAGTTTATTTCAATCAAATCAGTGGTAAGGAAATCCGGGCAGTTATGGCTGATGACAAGATACATGCCCTGACAGTTGAAGGCAATGCACGAACTGTTTTTTATAATCGTAATGATCAGGAAGAATACACCGGAGTGAATACGTTGGATTGTTCGTATTTGCGTGCGGTTTTCGATGATGGGGAATTGTCATCTATCAAATTCTACAAGAAAAATGACGGGAAGTATTATCCCATGAATAAAGCCAACCATGCTGAAATTCAATTATCCGGTTTTAAATGGGATATCAGCCGACGTCCGGTCTCCCTTCAAGAGATGCGGGCTGATGGGGCCAATGTCATGATGTTTACCCTATCCGACAAGGAACCTGACCTGGATACTCAAGTTGTACTCACGATGCCCGAAGAAAAGCCGGTAAAAGAGACCTCAAAGAAAAATCCCGGCATCAATAGAAACAAAAAACGATGATATGATGGTTTTAGATCAGGTAGAACTGATTTTAAACTCGAAATTAAGAGGCGGGATTAACGCTGCAATCGTCTGTGACTTAATAAACCGGAGACAAAAGTGCTAAGAAATACACTATTGCTAGAAAAACGAAGAATTATTTTCTGACAATAGATTTACTTATTCAAGCATGGTTTCTTAAAACTGGCTCAAAAAACGGATATCATTCTCGAAGAAATGCCTGATATCGGTAATTTTATATTTAAGCATTGCTTGTCTTTCTATACCCATGCCCCAGGCAAAACCACTATACACATCCGGATCGATACCGCAATTTTCCAATACCGCGGGATCGACCATTCCACAACCCAGTATCTCCAGCCAGCCGGTGCCTTTAGTAATCCGCCTGTCTTCTTCTGTTTCCAGTCCCCAGAAAACATCCATCTCTGCACTTGGCTCGGTAAATGGAAAATATGAGGCTCGAAGCCTGGTCCTGGCCTTGGGACCATACATGGCCCTAGCATAATAGTTCAATGTCTGCTTCATATCGGCGAGGCTTACGTTCTTATCGATATATAAGCCTTCTACTTGATGAAACTGGCAGTGGGAGCGGGCAGAGATTGTTTCGTTACGATAAACGCGTCCCGGAGAAATAATGCGGATAGGAGGTTTTTGACTTTCCATAACATGCACCTGAACCGTCGATGTCTGACTTCTGAGCATACGTGTGAAGTCATTGGCAAGGTAATAGGTATCCGTCATGTCACGCGCGGGATGATCCTCCGGAGTGTTCAATGCTGTAAAATTGTGCCACTCATCTTCAATTTCGCGATTCTCTTCAACCGTAAATCCAATTTTGGTAAATATTTCGATGATGCGATTAAGGGTCAGTGAGACAGGATGCCTGGATCCTAAGGTAGTTGGATAGCCCGGTCTGGTGAGGTCCATTTTTCCGGAAGTATGGCTTTCTCCTTGATTGTTTAATGAGGCAGAAAGACTGTTGAATTTTTCCTCGGCACTTTNTTTCAACCCGTTGAGTGCCTGGCCGAAAGNCTNTTTATGTTCAGCCGCCACACTGCCCATGAGGGCAAATAGGTCTTTCAGCTTGTNTTTGGAACCAAGAAAAGCTATCCTAAATGCTTCGAGATCTTCCTTATTACTTACCGGAAATGCCTCGATGTCCTCTGCCATCTCACTTATTTTAGAGTAATGTGTATCGCTCATTGCTATCTTTATTATGTCGCAAAAATAAGGAATTGCTTTGTTATAATTGAAATTTCAGGAATTTGTCTGTAATTCGGCCAGTCTGTCCAGAAACTCTTGTTCTGTCCAAATCTCCACACTGCCCAGATCTTTTGCCTTTTTGAGCTTGCTACCTGCATTTTCGCCTACAACAAGAATGTTCAGATTGACACTTACGGCACTCAGGTTCTTGGCCCCAAGGGCCTCGGCTTTCTCATGAGCCTCTTTACGCCCCATTTGATGGAGAGTTCCTGTAAACAGGATAGTTTTCCCTGACAGATAATGTCCTGTGACCTGCGTAGGTGATTTGTGGTCCTGATTAGTCGCTAACATGTTTACTCCCAAACCCTCCAATTCTTTCAGCATGTCGATATTGCGTGGATCCTCGAAATATTTGATAACGTTTTGTGCAACAATAGGGCCAATATCGCGGATGGTTTCCATCTGTTCCTGTGTCTTGCCTGCAAGGTCCAAGATGCTATCAATCTCTTCAGCAAGCAACTTTGCTACTTTTCGGCCGACATGATGGATAGAAAGAGCGTGGAGCAATCTGTGGATCGGGTTGGATTTACTTTNTTCAATGGCGTTGATAAGGTTATCAGCGCTTTTTCGACCGAATCCTTCCAGGCCAGATATCTTATCCGCTGATAATCGGTATATATCTGCATATGAATTCAACCAGCCCAAATCAAAAATTTTTCCACGATGGACTTACCTAAACCTTCAATGTCCATAGCGTCCTTGGAGGCGAAGAAAATCAACCGCTGTTTAAGCTGTTCAGGGCAATCAGGATTGACACACCGCCATACCGCTTCTTCCTGCGGTTTTATCAGGTTGGAATGGCATGATGGGCAACTGGNAGGAAAAACAATTGCCTTTTCTGTCCCTGTTCTGACATCAGGCAATGATTTGACGATGTATGGAATGACATCACCGGCACGCTCGACGACGACCATATCGCCCAGCCTAAGATCGCGGCTTTGGATAAATTCTTCGTTGTGGAGGGAAACGGAACTGATGGTTACCCCTGCCAAAGCGANCGAAACCAGCTTTCCTACCGGGGTAATCGAGCCAATCTTTCCGACTTGATATTCTATATCGATAAGTCGGGTAGCAGTCTGTTTGGCCTGGAACTTGAATGCAATGGCCCATCGAGGATGATGTGCTGTTGTGCCAAGCTCCTCTTGCCATTTTGTATTGTTGAGCTTGATGACCATACCATCTATTTCATACGGGAACTCCTCGCGTTGGTTTTGCCAAAGGTGGCAGAATTCGATTACTTCAGTGATATTCCTACATAACATCCTGCCTTGATTAGGGGTTTTAATGCCTAAACTGCCAATGGCGTCGATACCCCCAAATTGTGTAGTGAAGCTATTCAATATATCATTCCCTTCAAAATCAACGGCGTATGAAATGGTATAGATGAAGGCATCCATCTTCCTGCTTTCTGTATCTTTCGGGTCCTTGGTCCTAAGGCCTCCGGTAGCTGCATTTCTGGCATTGGCAAACAAGGGTTGCCCTTGAGCAAGGCGCTGTTGATTGACCTTTTCAAAATTGGCTTTGGATATGATAGCTTCACCGCGTACTTCGATGGTATGGATACCGAGTTTATTGAACTCAACATAGAGCGGAATGGTTTTGATGCTCTTGACATTATTGGTGATTTCTTCACCGAAAACTCCGTCACCACGTGTGACCCNCCGACTCAGTTGATTCTCTGTATAGACAAGTGATATGCCTCCACCATCATACTTGGGTTCAACACTGTATTCGATATCCTGTGTACTATCAAGCTTCAGCATCCGTTTGATCTGCTGATCAAATTCAATCAGGTCTTGCTCATTGTAGGAATTGGCCAAAGACAGCATCGGCTTTAAATGAGCTATTTGTTGTGCATTTTCTGTAATGTCCAGCCCGACTCGGTCAGTGGGAGAGTTCTTTACCTTCCATTCAGGATGAGCCGCCTCTGCTGATTCCAATGACTTGAAAAGAAAATCATATTCCGTGTCACCAAGAATTGGTTCGTTGAGGATATAATACCGATACTCGTGGAATCGAATGGCATCCACCAGCTCATTCATCATTTCCTTTGAATGGATGGATTTTTCCTTTTGAAGGATTTGCCTGGTGAAACTTACAATTTTATCTATATTGTCATTCATATCCTATGAACCTTTAAAACGGACGGTTGAAAGCTGTTGTTAGAAGCTTCCAGGTATTGTCCGGCTATATCTTTAATAGTTTGGTCAAAGTCGGTATATTGAAACCCGGGTATGGACAGCGATTTACTGTTGTCAAACAAATATTGCTTAGACGAAGTGGTGGCAGTTTCACGAGTTAGCATGGGACGGCTGCCTGTGACAAGGCAACGCAATTTATCCAATCGCCAGGCAGCATCAGTATCCATTTGCGAGAACTGATATATGGAGCCTTCTTGCCCAATGCTTTCGCAATGGTATCCAAAAATTGTCTGTAAGTCACATTATGTCCTATCATCAGGAATTTTTCTTCAACTCCCTGGTAGTTGAGCATCCTCATGGCAAATTCAGCCAGATCCCGAACATCGACAAACCCTGTCGTTCCGGTAGGGTAGAAGGGACTTCCCCGCCAAACATGATTGAAAAATCCATTGGTGCCTACCTTCCAGAAACCGCTACCAAGGATTAACCCGGGCAGTAAAACCCTGACATCAAGATTTTCGGCCTTGCCGCGCCATACTTCAATTCACCCTGATATTTGGTAATTGAATAATAGGAATTTGAAGGATTTTCTTCAAAAGGTGTGTATTCATCTGTGACACCCCCTTCTTGACTGTTTCGGCCCAAAGCAGCAATTGAACTCATGTGGATGAATTTTTTTATCCCGAATTCCACACTTAAGTTAATGAGGTTGGCAGTTCCCTCCACATTGGTTTTTATTAGTGGCCTGCGGTCACGGGAATCGAATGAAACCAGAGCGCCGCAATGTATAACGTGTGTTCTATCCCGCATGGCTGCCTCTAATCCAACGAGGTCGTTCAGGTCTGTTTCCACGATTTTCAACCGATCAACAACATCATGGATCAATGCATTGTTAGAAGTTGCTCTTCTGATGATTGTAATATCAGAATACCCATTCGCTATCAGGGTTCTTACTACATAGGAACCCACCAAGCCGGTTGCTCCGGTTACAAGAATCCTGTATGCTTCCTTTTCCAAATTAAAACATTTTTTCAATCTTGAGAATAAAGAACGGGTCTTCATATCAGGACATTCGTACCTTGATATATGCAGCCACCGATATTATCGACCATTGATCCTGTAACTGTTTTCATCATATTAGGTATATTCTTTATTCTGAGCAGTCCTGCCAAAGCCATTAAGAGAGCCTCCTTAAATTCAATGATGGTCTTGGGTGGAATTGAAACCTGTATCCCGTTTTCATTACGACATATCTCGGCTATGCACTCCATGAGGTATTGATTGTAAGCTCCACCTCCTGTGACCAACATGTTTTNTCCAGAAAAGTTTGTTTGCTCACGTTGGCATATTAATTTCAGCTCCTGAGAAATTCGTTGGGCGATGAAATTACACAATGTATTCAATTTATCTTCCGGGCTGTAATCAAAGTTCTTGATGACGGGGTAGAATTCCTTCATTATCCAGTTGTTATCCAGAGATTTTGGATAAGGCGCCGCAAAATACTCCATCTTGTTTAGTGCGATGATCAATTCGGGTTGAAGTATGCCTTTCCGTGCTGTAAGGCCATCCTGATCGAATGCTTGACCTGCCAGTGAAGCCAGTTTATTCAATACCTGATTGGCCGGACTTACATCGAAAGCTATGTAGTGACTATCCACTCGGGCGCTGATATTTGCAATGCCGCCGATATTGAGGCAAAGCGGGTACTCTGAGAAAAGCAGATTTTCCGCAATTGGAATCATAGGTGCGCCCTGGCCGTTGAGTGCGACATCTGTACTCCGAAAATCACAAATCACAGGATATCCTGTTGCACCGGCAATAGCCGCTCCGTGTCCCAGTTGAAGTGTCATATGGTTTTGAGGCTCATGGAATACCGTATGTCCGTGGGAGGAAATAAAATTAGGCTTAATATCCAGCCTTTTCATGAAAGTATTGGCCAGATCGCCTATATATTTTCCGAATGTAACATGCGCCAGCCAAAGCTCTTTTGCTGAGGCCAAATATGCTTTTTNTAGCCTTTCTTCCCAGAAAACACTTAGTTCGAAGGTCTCGGCTTCTACAATATGCCATTCAAGGATTGGGTTATCTGCTGTTTCATCGAAGGTAAATCGACACAATGCAAAATCAATACCATNCAAAGAAGAACCGGACATGACGCCGAGACCGTGATATACATTCATCTTTTATTTCTTTAATGTTTCTACATATTCTGCCAGCATAACTATCTCCTGCGGAGAATATTCATCTTTATAGGCAGCCATGGCATTCTTGCCATGAGTAATGATATCTATTCTTTCTTCTTTGCTCAAAGTGGATTTGCTGAGGTCTTTGGCGCCATTAAGGCCCAAGGTGCCATCTATACCGTGACATAACTTACATTGCCCTTCGAACAATTCCTTTGCTTCTGCCATTCTCTCGTCCACTGTCAAGGAGGATAAATGGTTTTCAGTGGATTTGTTATTTGGGTTGTCATTGGGCGCGATGCCATGAAAAGTGATAAAGTTGCTGCAAGTATGAAATATTTCATGAATTTTGTGAAATGTGTCGCCAAAAGTAATGAAACTTCAACAAATAAAAAACGCGTCTTTCGACGCGCTTTCCAATCTTGCTTCTTTCAAAGAAATTATTTTTGCACTCCATTCCTTGATGGATTCATTGTTCATTTTTACATAATCATCACTACCGGCTTCTTTTGCAAGTGCAAGAGATTTTTCGGCAGATTTGATGGCATCGGCATATTTGCCCATCTTAGCTTCGATCAACGACTGCTGTCTCCAGATCCAAAACCTGTCGCTATTCATTTTGGTAGCTTCCCGAATCCATACAAGAGCTTCATTCAAATCCTTATCTTCATTGTAATAATATTGAGCTGCTGCATAATAGTCATTACCGGAAGGACCGGCCATCTTCTCCTTAATGTTGGCCATGACTGCTGCATCTGTGTTGTAGGTAAACGGAACTTTCACCATAGTCTTATCCCACATGATGGCGATACTGGCACCTTTGTTGGTAACATCGGCAATATCAATTGTAAATGTCTCTACACCGGGGTTTATCATGGCTGTTTGCACCACGATTTTAGCGGCCACATCCTCTGATTTGATGTTGGCATCTGTAAGTCCACCTCCTTTTGTAAGATCTTTATAGAAGATTACAGTCCATTCATTCGGATTGGGAATCGTGTAGATAGCGTATGTTCCTTTTGCCAATTCACTGGAGCCAACTGTTGCCTTTTCAGAAAAGGTGATTTTNNTGTCGCACCATTGGCACCGGTACGCCATATTTTACCGAATGGTACAAGGTCGCCAAAAATAATCCTGCCTTTCTTGGAAGGTCTTGAATATTCTACGGTTGCTTCACCCAAACCTACATTAGCTTTAACGGTAGGCGGGAAAGCTGCAGGGGTCTTGATTTGTGCATTTAGAACATAGCCTGAAAGAAAGCAGGCTGCAAAAAGAAAAAGTCCTGAAATTATTCTCATTATTATATGGT
Source organism: Candidatus Parvibacillus calidus (assembly GCA_013414645.1). Classification (GTDB taxonomy): domain Bacteria; phylum Bacteroidota; class Bacteroidia; order Chitinophagales; family Saprospiraceae; genus Parvibacillus; species Parvibacillus calidus. The sequence continues at coordinate 1,460,689 of CP058702.1, forward strand.
TTTGTTGATAAAAAACAATTCAAAGGTTTATTCGAAGGTTAACACAGATTGAATGAAAAGGTTCAATCGTTTGAGAGAAAAGTATAGAACTTATTGATAAAGAAAATATTAGGGTCAAATAAGTCCAAAGATAAATAAATGGAGTTCCTCCTCCGATCCCGTTAAAATTCAATGAATTCAATGGATCCATCTGCATATCCTGTAATTGCTTTGTCTGCCATACCCACAAAAAGACCCGTTTCGACAACTCCAGGTATCAATTGGATGTCGGTATTGAGTTGTTGTGGATCAGTAATCAAGCTGAAATGACAATCCAGGATATAATTCCNCTGGTCAGTGATGAAGGGCTTGCTATCATGCTCACGTCTAAGTACAATAATACCATAGTCGTTTGCTAATTTTTGACGAACTTGCTTCCAGCCAAAAGTGACCACTTCGACCGGTAGTGGAAATGCACCGAGGTTGTTAACTCGTTNTTNTTCATCAATGATTATGATCAGTTCATCAGCATTGTATTCTACGATTTTCTCCCGAAGTAATGCGCCTCCACCTCCCTTGATCATATTGCCGGCAGGATCAATTTCATCAGCACCATCAATTGCAATTTGTAATCTATCCACTTCATCCAGAGTGAGGAATTCGATTCCTTCTTCAATGAGTACACGCTGCGTTTGTACGGAAGTGCATACGGCAGTGAAATGGAGGCCTTGCGCCTTTCTTCGCCCCAGTTCCTTCAATAGGTAAAAAACAGTCGAGCCTGTACCCAATCCGACCTTCATACCCGGTTTGATATAATCAGCGGCGTGTATTCCTATTTNTTCCTTGATTTGATCTTGTGTAAGCATGGTGTAAATGTAAGGGTAATTTTGGTAAAGCAGAATGATTTAAGGGTTAGAATATTGACGAAAATAGGTTGGTAAATGAAAGGCTGCAAAAGAAGTATATTTTTAAGTTTTGCTCCGGAGTGTTTATTTTAAAATTTTTTCCATTTCCAACAGGGCTGCATACCATTTGTATAGTGTAGTGTATTTGGTCTGATTCTGAACAAATTATATCATCGTCGGACATACGTTTGTCAATTTGTAGTTATGCATTGATGATTAGGAAAGTTTTGCTTTACTTTGCAGCCTTAATTTAGTGAACATTCGATTTCTATAATGATTTCAATCAGCAATCTTTATATTCAATACGGTGACAGAATCCTTTTTGATTCTATATCGACTACGATCAATATCGGAGAGAAAATAGGCCTTACAGGAAGAAATGGTGCAGGCAAATCAACGCTGCTCAAAATATTGGCGGGTGAAATTACCCAGTTCGACGGGGTGGTAGACCGTCCCCGTAACGAGACTGTTGCGTATCTGCACCAGGATATTGAGATCAGCGGCGAACACTCTGTAATAGAAGAAGCTATGAAGGCCTTTGAGGAGTTGAATGAGATTGAACGACAGATACAAATTGCNCGGCGCGATCTGACTATACGCGACGATTATGAGTCAGACTCCTATGCTAAACTCATCGATAATCTAACACATCTTACAGAACAATTTGAATACAGNGGAGGAAATCAAAAGGANGCTAATGCAGAAAAAATATTGAAAGGGCTTGGTTTTAAAAGTCATGAATTTTCCAAGAAAGTCAAAGAATTGTCCGGTGGATGGCAGATGAGGGTCGAGCTGGCTAAGATGTTGCTTACTAAACCGGATTATCTGTTACTGGACGAACCTACAAACCACCTGGATATTGAATCAATTATTTGGCTCGAATCTTTCCTGTCTGACTATAAGGGTGCCGTAGTGATGATCTCACACGATAAGATCTTNTTGGATAAAATTACCAGGCGTACCATTGAAATTGAATTGGGTCGAATCTATGATTATCAGGCCAATTATTCTGATTATCTGTTACAAAGGGTGGAGCGCAGGGCTCTCATGATGGCTGCCTATGAAAATCAGCAAAAGCTGATTGCCCAGAAAGAGAAGACCATTGCTCGGTTTATGGCCAAAGCCACTAAAACTTCCATGGCACAATCCATGCAAAAACAACTGGATAAAATAGAACGGATAGAACTGGAAGATGAAGATACATCGGCTATCCGGTTGAGTTTTCCCGCAGCTCCCCGTTCTGCTGAAGTTTTGCTGGATGCTTCCGGATTGGAAAAGTCATACAATGGTGTCAATGTATTTCGGGATGTGGACTTCCGTATTACAAGAGGTGAGCGGGTAGCATTTGTGGGACAGAATGGAATGGGAAAATCTACCTTGGCCAAAATATTAGTCGGAAAAGAAAAGGAAGATAAGGGAACAGTGGTAATCGGGCCGAACACCTTCCTCGGATATTACGCGCAGAATCAAACTGAGGTACTGCAAGGCAACCTAACCTTGCTTGAAACCATGGAAAATGAATCACCACCGGAGAGACGAACTCAGCTTCGGAATATTTTAGGTTCCCTCATGTTTACCGGTGAAGATGTGGATAAGAAGGTGAGTGTTTTGTCGGGAGGAGAGCGTGGCAGGTTGGCATTGGCCTTATTACTTTTACATCCTATCAATTTGCTGGTNCTCGACGAACCTACCAACCACCTTGACCTGAAGGCTAAGGAAGTGCTTAANAANGCCATTATGGAATATGATGGCACGATGATTGTAGTCTCTCACGACCGGGATTTTCTTTCCGGGTTGACCGAAAAGACCATAGAATTCAGGGATAATACGATTAAGGAATATCTGGGGGATGTCAACTATTTCTTAGGCAAGCGGCAAATGGAAACATTCCGCGAAGTGGAGGCAGTGCAAAAGCAAAGTGTTAATTCACAACCAAAGATTTCTGTCCGTATTGACAATAGCAAAAAGCAGGAGATTGAGAAAACTGAAAAGCGCATTAATGAACTTGAGGCAAAAATCAAATCACTTCATGATAAAATGATGACTGACGATTTCTACAATTCACCTGATTATCAAAAGACGACCACGCAATACGCCAACCTACAAAAAGAACTGGAAGTAGAAATGACACGTTGGGAAGAAATGCTATGATATTGACCCTGATTAAGGCTCAATCAGGAATAATTCATCTTCACTTTTCTTGACCAATGTTTCTCCCGGAAGTGGTTTACCGATGGCTGCTAATTTACTCAGCATGTCATTTCGTAGAGCCTTAAATTCTGACAGACTTGANNAAGGAATCGGATTAGGAGCAGGTAGTTTGCAGCTTTTTGGATTAACCTGTCTTCCATTCTTCCAGAACCTGAAACACACATGAGGTCCGGTAGCCAGACCGGTTGAACCAACATAACCAATTATCTGTCCTTGTCTTACCCTTTGACCTTTTCTCTGTCCCTTAGGGAAGCGTGACATATGCAGGTACTGTGTTGAATAAGTACGATCGTGCTTTATTTTGACATAATTACCATTACCGCCACCGTAGCCCTGAGCTTCGATCACGCCATCAGATACGGCGAGAATGGGAGTTCCGGTCGGTGCTGCATAGTCTGTTCCAAAATGAGGGACCACTTTGTTGAGAATGGGATGAAGTCTGGACATTGAGAACTTTGAGGTTATTTTAGCATATTTCAGTGGAGATGCCAGATATGATTTCTTCATAGGTCTTCCATCCTGATCGAAATATCCTTTATATTTACCGTTATCAAAGTAAAACACGTATTTTTCGCCCAATCTGCCTTTGTAGTATGCAGCGAGTAGTTTGCCGGCATCTACTTCCTCTCCTTCGATGATATTTTNTTCATAAACAAGTTTGATCATATCACCTTTACCAGAACGGCTGAGGTCCATGGCACATTCCATCGCATCTTCCATCTGACTGGCCAGATCCGTATCCATATTGTATTTCTTGATGGTTTCCCATAAGGAACCTTCCATGACACCTGATACAACTTCAATACTTTGCTCTACTGGTCTGTCGACCACTTTGACATTTTCATGGTTAAGGAGATCGAATACAACATATTTATATACGTTGGGTTGGAAAGCAATATACAAGGGCTGTCCATNTTTCTTGCTCTTCAAGACCGTCATCTCAAGTCCGGGATGAATGATTCGTGGGTTAAAAGATTGCCTGCCGGCTTCAACGACATTATAAGCATCTTTAGTTTCAATCGTGTATTTTGAAAGAATATTGATAAGGGTCTCTCCTTGTTTGACGGTAATGGTCTCCGTACTGAAAGTGTCAATCACCATGCCGAATTTCATTTCAGGCGATTTGATGTTGAAACTACTTAAGGTAGAAATAATATTTTTATTGTATTTGGCAGATGGGTCTAAATTATTTGGAAGAAGTTTTGATAGAATCAGCGATGACAATATAAACGTGAAAGCTAATCCTGTATGCTTTATCAAATTATTAGTATTCACCGGCTTTTAATATAATGATGTAATAAAGTATCCTTCAAGCCGTAAAAATAGGAAAACAATTTAAATTCAGGTACTTATTATATAATTTATTATTGGGAATAATACAAAAATAATAAAATATTGTTTTGGATATTTTTAAATTAATTGCTATAACAATCTAATTATCATGTGATTGTATCTATTTGTTTTAAATTTTACTTTGAGGTGTTAAAAAATGTTAATCAGTTGTTGAGAACATATGTATTTTTGCCTGATTATGATTGGACTACTTTCCGCAACATTAATTCTGAGTGTAATTCATGCACTAATACCTAATCATTGGCTTCCGTTGGTTGCTGTTGCTAATGCTGAAAAGTGGAGTTCCAGAGAATTATACCTTGTTGGATTCGCCTCTGCTTTTGCTCATGTACTCGGCACCATTGTCCTCGGTATTTTATTGGGGCTGGTTGGAATCCGTTTGTCAGAAACGTTTGAATCCTATGCTCATATTATTGCACCCGTTGTATTGATTGTCCTTGGATTGATTTATTTTTCGATTAACCTTCCGCATTCTCACGGTACGCCTTCCGGGGTCGAAGTAGAGACCTATCGAAAAAGCAAAGTAAGATGGATATTTGTTTTTGTCGGGCTGATGTTTCTTTCNCCTTGCCTTGAAGTTGAATCCATATTTCTTACTGCCGGTGGCTATGGTCTTCAGAGTGTACTGTTGTTGTCGCTGGTTTATGGTGTTTGCAGTATTCTTTCGATTATGTTTATGATTTATCTGGTCTATAAGGGAAGCAAGATAATCCCCAATAATGAATTTATTGAACACAACGAAAAGCGAATTACCGGATTGGTACTGATTATCGTAGGTCTATTATCATTCTTTTTACATTAATGAAAAATATGAAGCGTTCTGTCTTATTCCTGTTGTCATTNTTTTCATTCCTTTACGTGTATGGGCAGAAAGCCTCCATACATGGGGCTGATGTTTCAGCATCCGATACGCTTGGGATTACTTCCTTTAATATTCGTTATGGTGAAGCCAATGATGGGGTCAATAGTTGGCCTAATAGAAAGTCATTGATTAAAAATTATGTACAGTCAACTCGCCCTGATATTCTGGGAGTGCAGGAAGCATTGATTGGACAAATAGCGTATCTTGACTCAATACCGGGTTATGAATTCGTCGGTGTTGGCCGTGACAATGGAATGACAGAAGGTGAATATTGTGCCATATTCTATAATGCCGATGAATTAGAAGTCAGAGAGTCGGGGACGTTCTGGTTATCTGAGACGCCGGGTGTCCCTACAAAGGGATGGGATGGTGCNGCGCCCCGTATTTGTACCTGGGCGAAATTTAAAAATAAAAATGGAAAAGAGTTTTGTGTATTCAATACGCATCTGGACCATATGGGCCGCAAGGCGAGGATGGAAGGGGCAAGACTGATCATTTCAAAAATTAATTTGTTGAATCCCAGGATTCCGGTCTTCCTCATCGGTGACTTTAANTGCGACTTCCGAGGATTTGCCAATCAGAATCATTTCAGATTTTTATCTGACAGCAGGGAGATTTCTCAATTTCCGGACACCACGGATGGTTTTACCTTCAATGGCTTTAAGGAAGAAGGGCAGGCAACAGAGCGCATTGATTACATCTTCGTAAATAATTTTGTTCGTGTGATCTCTTTCCATACCAACCAACTACGGCCGGACAATAAATATCTTTCTGACCATTATCCAATTGAAGGTACTTTTATTTATTAAAAGTTTTTGGAAACAGAACATTTATTTTGATTTAGCAAGACGCTATTATTCTGTAAGCATTGTGATTTTTGAGCATCATGGTCAAGGCCAACTGCTAATGCTACATTTTTATTCTCATGCTCCGGGTATTTCAAATTCTGAAATTTAGGATGCAATTAAAGTCATCCTTGTTACTATTGTGATTCCGACAATCCTTCAACAGACTCTTGCAACTGTTGATAAAGTTATTGGGGTTGTGGGTGATGAGCAGTAAGTCATTGGATTGAAATAGTTCGGTGGCGCAATGATGGAAGATAAAACAGCGAATTTCAAAAGAAATTCAGGCAATTCCCGTTGAATTTATACGGATTATTTATTCCCTCAGGTGATATTATATGGGTATCGGATTTCAATTGTCAACCTCAAATTCTACTCTCTTTCCCTGATTGGTTATGATGATGCCATCGTCGTATACTTTGACGCCATTTACCCAGGTTGAGATTACTTTGCCTGGAAGAGATTCGCCTTCCAAAGGCGACCATCCACATTTGTAGAACAGGGATTCTTCATCAACCAATGTGTTTGCACTCAGGTTGAGGCGAACAAAATCTGCATGGTACCCTTCGCGGATATATCCTCTTCCTTTTATCCTAAAGCAAATAGCCGGGGCGTGGCACATCCAGTGGACGACTTCTTCCAGGGTGGCTTTTTCCCTCCTGACAAAACTAAGCATGATATTAAGGCTGTGTTGGACCAATGGAAGTCCTGAAGGGGCTTTCAAATAGGGCTGATTTTNTTCATCCAGCGTATGAGGGGCGTGGTCGGTGGCCACTAAATCCAGTTTTCCTGACTTTAATGCTTTAAATATTGCCTCTCTGTCTTCCTGTGTTTTAATGGCAGGATTACATTTTATTCTATTGCCTAATCGGGTATAATCCCTGTCTGAAAAGTAAAGATGGCGNNCACAGGCCTCTGCAGTGATTCTTTTGTTTTTGAGAGGCACATCATTGCCAAATAGCTCCGTCTCCTTGCCGGTACTGATGTGCAGGATATGCAGTCGTGAGTTGTGTTTCTTTGCAAGATTTATCGCCCTGGAAGATGAAAGGTAGCATCCTTCTGCACTTCGAATCAATGGATGAAAATGAGCATCCAGGTTGTCACCATATTTTGCTATGTATTCCTCCATATTTTGTCTGATGGTAGCTTCATCCTCGCAATGTGTTGCTATCAATGCCGGACAATTTTCAAAAATATTTTCCAGGGCAGTTTCATTATCAACTAAAAGGTCGCCGGTACTGCTTCCCATAAATATTTTGACACCACAGATATTAGAATAGTCAGCTTTCAGGATTTCGTCCAAATTATTATTACTTGCTCCGAGAANAAAGGAGTAATTGACAATACTTGCCTCTTCAGCTATGCTGTATTTATCTTCAAGTAATTCCAGGGTGGTTGCCGGAGGATAGGTATTGGGCATTTCCATGAAGGTGGTGACTCCTCCGGCTGCGGCTGCCATTGATTCCGTCCTGATATCGGCTTTATGAGTCAATCCGGGTTGTCTGAAGTGGACTTGGTCATCAATGATACCAGGGATGAGATAATCACCTTCAAAATCAATTTCAGGTGTATCACCTTCATGACGGATTCTGCCAATTTCTTCAAAATAGCCATTGATGACTTTGACATCTCCTTCTATAATTGTGCCTTCGTTGACTATCCGTGCATTCCTAATGATTACCGATCCCATACATTTATGCTTAGTTTGCAAAAATAATGTTTATAACGCAAAACAGCCACCCAAATAAGAGTGGCTGTCCTGGTATATGTTATCATTGTGGATTATCAAAGACCCATTCCGTCATATACATCCATGACTGACTTGACAGCAGCTGTCGATTCAGCCAGGAGTGCCTTTTCAGACTCATTAAGGTCTAGCTCGATTACTTTTTCAACACCATTTCGTCCCAACACAACCGGAACACCTACATATACACCATCGATACCATAATGTCCTTCTACTTTGATGCAACAAGGGAAGATCCTTCTTTCATCCTTTAAGATGGCAGTTACCATTTGTGCTGCTGCCGCTCCAGGTGCATACCATGCTGAAGCGCCCATCAATTGTACCAGCTCACCACCGCCTTTCTTGGTCCTTTCTACTATGGCATTTAGCTTTTCTTCAGCTACCAGCTCAGTTACCGGAATTCCTCCGACTGTAGTATATCGGGGTAGTGGAACCATTGTATCACCGTGACCACCCATGAGGATAGCCTGGATATCTTTAGGAGAAACTTTGAGTTCTTCAGCCAGGAAGGCACGATAGCGCGCTGTGTCTAATATTCCGGCCATTCCGATTACCTTGGATGAAGAAAGGCCGGAAGTCTTGTGCGCAGCATAAGTCATAACATCCAATGGATTGGAAACTACGATGATAATGGCATTTGGCGAATATTGAAGAATACTTTNTGTTACGCCATTCACGATGCCTGCATTGGTTGAGATCAGATCATCACGGCTCATACCGGGTTTGCGTGGAAGGCCTGCAGTAATCACTACTACATCCGAATTCGCGGTATCGGCATAGTCGCTTGAGCCGATCANAAAGGTGCTATATCCATCGATGGGTGCTTGTTGCCAGGAATCAAGGGCTTTGCCTTGTGCCATTTCACCTTTTATATCCAATAAAACGACTTCATTGACGAAATCGCCATGTGCCAATACGTTGGCTACAGTGGCACCCACATTGCCGGCGCCAACTACAGTTACTTTACTCATTGCTAATATTATTGATGTTTGGAATTTAATTTCAGGCTGCAAAAGTATGACTTTAAATAGTAAATAAATAGTAAATTTTGTTTTATTTAAAAGGCATTTCCGGTTTTTGCGTATCTTGCAGCTTTAAAATTCTAATCTCGTTCTCTATGCGAATATTTTTGACAACCTCCTGGTTAAGTTTGTTTTTTGTTTTTTGTCAAACGCTTGAAGCGCAGCAGGTGCGAGGCTATTGCGGGACACAAAGCAGCCCTGTAGCCGATGCTCAGCTGGATGCTAACATTGCCTATCTGGCCGCACACCCTGATGTATTGAATACTAGAGGAATTACTTATGTTCCCGTTCGATTTACGATAGTCAGACCTGCCAGTGGAAATGGTGGTGTCAACCCGAAATCAGTTTTCAGAATGTTCTGTAAGTTGAATGAAGACTATTTGGATCAGGATATCCAGTTTTATATGAAGGATGATTTCAAATATCTTAACAATGATTTGGCGAATACCGATCCTCAAAGTTCAAGTGGTGGAAGTATCCTGAAGAATGTAAAGGATAAAACAGCATTAAATATCTTNTTTGTAGAAGAAATCAAATCCAGCAGCCCGGGAAGCGTACTTGGATTTTTTAGTCCGGAGAATGATTACCTTGTCGTTAGAAATAGTGAGGCTAATTACGAATCCCAAACCACTTCACATGAGATGGGACACTTTTTCAGCCTTCGACATACTTTCTATGGTTGGGAATGTCAACCGTGGAATGTAAATGATCATGGCCAAATAGTCACTTTTACGATTGCCCCTTGTTTTAGCGCTCAGGTTGAATTAGTCAATGGTTCCAATTGTTCTACAGCAGCAGATAAGGTTTGTGATACTCCACCGGACTACAACTTTGGCTTTGGCTGGCCTAATGATTGCAGACCATTCAATGTTGATGTATATGACAAAAATAATGACCTGATCAGGCCCTCTCAAAACAACTTTATGTCATACTTNTTTGGTTGTACAGGTTGGCATTTCTCTCAGGGTCAGAAAAACCTTATCAGGACTGATCTGAATAGTACGAAGCGGAGTTACCTGAAATCTACATACACACCACCCTCAACTACCGTGAGTGGTGAAGTAAACTATCAGTATCCTATTAATAACCAGGAAGCGCTAAGAAATGCCCCAATCGTGCTTCAATGGGAGAATGTTCCCGGGGCTACTTTTTATATCGTAGAATATTCAAGAAGAAAGTCATTTGATTCTAATTTTACTGTAACAGAGATGGTAAGGACCAATCAAGTTACAATTCCTGCCAATTATTTTCCATCCGGAGCTGCAACAGGTTACTGGAGAGTAATACCGATGAATGAGGCCGTTACTTGCAATGTTCCGGCTAATGGAAGCGAGCAATCTTTTACCCTTGTCAATGCTTTAGGTACTAAAAGTATTGATGGGCTGCAGCATTTTGTTGTCAAACCCAACGTCTTACGCTCCGGCAATTCCATTCAAGTTGAGGTTAGTGCAGGCAAATCCATGGACTGTATGGTTCAGATTACTGACATTAACGGTAGAGTTGTTTATCATTATGGACAGTATAAGATGACTTTAGGTATGAATAAGATTGTTTTGGATGAGATTAATCTGTCTACCGGGATCTATATCGTCAGTATTAAGAACAAATCAGGTATCAACTCGCAAAAGTTGATTGTACATTAATCAAGATGTATGATAGCGCCGGAATAATTTTTGAAGACTGTTATTTAATGACATTTGGGTTCCTTTTATCTGAATATACTTTTGTATCATTGCAGCATTATATTAAATCAGTTATAAACAATATACAATGAATTTACACGAATATCAGGGAAAAGAGTTGCTTGCCGGATACGGTGTGGCTGTTCAACGAGGTTTTGTGGCAGAGAATGTCGATCAGGCTGTCGAAGCATTTAAAAGGGTCAATGAAGAGTTGGGTTCACAGTTTGCTGTGGTGAAGGCTCAGATTCATGCCGGTGGCCGAGGAAAGGGTGGTGGTGTAAAGCTGGTCAAAAATCTGGATGAGTTGAAGGCAGAAGCCGGCCGTATCATCGGTATGTATCTGCGTACACCTCAGACTCCCGGAGGCATGGAAGGTCCCGGAAAACTGGTTAGAAAAGTTTTTATAGCAGAGGATTCCTATGCACCGGATTTTGCTGCATGTAAGGAATTTTATGTTTCTGTTTTACTTGACAGAGGGACCGGAAAGAATGTGATCGTTTATTCAACACAAGGGGGAATGGATATAGAAAAAGTGGCAGAAGAAACTCCGGAGTTGGTTTTGAAGGAGATGGTAGATCCTATGTTGGGACTTCTTCCATTTCAGGCAAGAAAGATTGCCTTTAATCTTGGATTGTCAGGTAAGGCTTTCAAAGAATTCGTTGTATTCATTGATCGCTTATATAAGGCTTATGTAGGCTCCGATGCAAGTTTGTTTGAAATTAACCCGCTGATTAAAACAGGAGATGATCGTTTGGTTGCTGTCGATGCAAAGGTCTCCATTGACGATAATGCTCTGTACAGACATAAAGATCTGGAAGAGGCTTATGATAAGCTGGAGGAAGATCCGGCAGACCTTGAAGCAAAGGACGCCGATCTCAATTATGTCAAGCTGGATGGAAACGTAGGCTGTATGGTCAATGGAGCCGGTCTGGCCATGGCTACTATGGATATGATCAAGTTGATAGGAGGCTCTCCGGCCAACTTCCTGGATGTTGGAGGTACTGCAGATGCCGCCAGGGTGGAGAAAGCACTTAATCTCATTCTCAAGGATCCTTCCGTAAAGGCCATCCTGATCAATATTTTCGGAGGAATCGTGCGTTGCGACCGTGTTGCCGGAGGCGTTATAGAAGCCTATAAAAATATTGGAAATATTCCTGTGCCAATCATCGTCCGACTTCANGGCACCAATGCCGAGATTGCTAAGAAAATGATCGACGAATCAGGGCTAAAGGTACTTTCTGCCATCGAATTAAAAGAAGCTGCGGAACAGGTATCAAAAGCCCTGGCTGGATAAAAATAAGGGCCGGATCTTTTCCCGGCTTTTTACTTCAAATTTTAATATAAATTGAAGAAGTTAATTCTGGTTTTATGTATTATCATTGGTATAGGCGGTATGTTCTTGCCCTGGTTTTCTCTGCCACTGGTTGAAGGCCCTTCAGGAATCGAACTGGGATATTCCTGGCTTGGATTGGCATTGATGGGTATCAATTTAATACCGGTATTTTTAGCGTCATTTGATAANAAATCTTCCGGAATTTGGGCTTCCTTAATTTTGGTATCCGGCCTACTAGCCTGCGGTTATGGACTGTTGAATTATTTCAGTTATAAGTCAGATATTTTAGACATGGGTGATGGCAATTTCATTGCAAAAGCAGTATCTGACACCATTTCCTTAGGTTCCGGTTATATTATGTATATGGCAGCAGGACTGGTTATTTTCTTGATAGGATTACTTTCGAAGAAATAAGCCGCCTTAAGTTTTTCCATAATAAATGGATCTGATCATCCTAACGACCTTGTCCACCTCTTCAAATGTATTGTGGTGAGAGAACGAGAATCGCACAGCCTTCCTCATTGGATCCTTGTCTAAAGCCTCGATGACGTGGCTACCTCGGTCAGCACCTGAAGAGCATGCACTTCCTCCTGAGACAGAGACGCCATGAATGTCGAGATGCAAAAGCAACATTTCGTTTTTGGGATGCACCGGGAAAGAAACATTCAGCACGGTATAAAGCGAATCTTCACTGAGGTCACCATTGAAATCCACTTCCGGAATATGTTGTCTTAACTGTTCGATAAAATAATTCTTGATGCCTGTAATGTAGGTACGTCTTTCCGGCAAATGGTTGACAGCAAGTTCCATAGATTTTGCCAGACCTATGATGCCATGAAGGTTTTCAGTGCCTCNCCGGAGATNTTTCTCTTGCGAACCACCATCAATCAATGGTTCGAGAATGTGGCCGGAACGGATATACAGAAATCCGCTGCCTTTCGGGCCGTGGATTTTGTGACCTGTTCCTGTCAGGAAATGGATATTAATCTTAGACACGTCTAAAGGGAAATGACCTACTGTTTGTACTGTATCCGAATGAAATAGTGCATCATACTGACGGCAAAGATTGCCAATGGCTTCAATATCTGCGACTGTACCAATTTCATTGTTGGCGTGCATAAGGGAGACCAGTTTTTTATCCGGGCTATTGGCCAGATATTCTTCCAGTTGGATCAAGTCTATTCTGCCATACTCGTCGTTGTCGAGTAAGATGACTTCTGTGCCATGATTCCTTTGCAGATAAGTGAGTGTATGGCTGACGCAATGATGCTCCAATCTGGAAGATATGATTCTTTTGACATGAAGGTCTCGAACTGCACACTTCAAAGCCATATTGTTGGATTCAGTACCGCCTGAGGTAAAGATGATTTCACTTGGAGAAGCATGGATACAGGAAGCGATAGATTTGCGGGCCGCCTCGATCAAGGCCCTTGCCTTACGGCCCTCTGAATGTGTACTTGAGGGATTGCCGAAGTCGTTTTGCAATGTCTTACACATTATGTCGANGACCTCAGGGTCGAGTGGGGTGGTGGCTGCGTTGTCAAGATATATTCTATCCATGGATTACAATTGTTTGAAATGAAAGATTGTCATTTTTATAACCGGTTAAGTAACATTAAGTTAGGATCAATGATGTTTTTGAGGATCCCGGATGTCATCCAATCAATTCCTTGAACTCACCAATGATTTTCTCTGCCAGTCTATTTGCGGTAGCTTCATCATAAGATTCGCTATAAACCCGAATAATAGGCTCAGTATTAGACTGCCGAAGTTGAACCCAGCCTTCGGCAAAGTCTATTTTCAAGCCATCTGAGGTATTGATTTCTTCCTCCGAATATTTGTCAATCAAGCCATTGATTGCTGCCGTGACATTCCAGCCCGGTTGCAGATCAATTTTATTTTNTGAAATAAAATNATGGGGCAAAGAAGCTTTTATCTGAGTTAAACTGAGATTATTTTCCGCCATATAGGTGAGCATGAGTGCTATTCCCACGAGTGCATCACGCCCATAGTGCAGGGCAGGATAAATGATGCCGCCATTTCCTTCTCCACCGATAATGGCATTAACCTCCTTCATTTTCTCTACTACATTAACCTCTCCGACAGCGGCAGCATGATATTCCATTCCATATCTAAGGGTAATATCCTTCAGACCTCTGGTTGACGAAAGGTTGGAAACCGTTGCACCGGGCGTATGTTGGAGTATGTAGTTTGCAACTGATACCAAAGTATTTTCTTCTCCCANAAGGCTGCCATCTTCACATATAAAGCTTAATCTATCCACATCAGGATCCACGGCGATACCCATTTCGGCTTTTTCTGATATCACCCTCTCACACAATTCCTGCAGGTGTTGTGCCAAAGGCTCTGGATTGTGGGCAAAGTTGCCTGTCATCTCTTCATTAATTAGGATGACCTCGCAACCCAAAGCCTCCAGCAGTGGTGCAACTGAAATCGCTCCGGTCGAATTGATACAATCGACCACGACTTTAAATTNTTTGTCTGCAACTATATTTTTATTGACCAATGGAAGATTCAGAATGGAATCAATATGATGCTCTATCAAGCCTGCAGCAGGAATGATCTTACCTAGATTGTGAATTTCGTTAAATAGATACTGTTTTTCATGAGCAATCCGGATCAATTCCTGACCTTGAGCGGCTGATATGAATTCTCCCTTTTCGTTCAAGAATTTCAAAGCATTCCACTGAATGGGATTGTGGCTTGCTGTGATAATAATTCCGGCATCAGCTCCCAGCTTTGTAACTGCCATTTCTATCGTCGGCGTGGTGGAAAGTCCTGCATCATATACAATAAAACCTTGCGCCACTAAGGTGTGTATGCATAGTTGGGATACCATATTGCCGGATATCCTGCCATCCCTGCCAATTACTATTGAAGGGTGTGAATTGTTCTTTTTGATCATTTGGCCAAACGATGCGGCCATCTCCACGATATCAACCGGGGTGAGGTTNNTTCCGGGATGCCCGCCTATCGTACCACGCATCCCTGATATAGATTTGATTAGAGTCAAAAGTTTGTTCTTAAGAGTAAAACAATCAGGCCTTTCCTTCCGCAGCCAACTGACGGTTATTGATGGCCTCCAATTCCTTGTCTATGTAATAAAGAGATTGTGGGCCATCCCCAATCAGGTTGATCTTGTCCAATATCTCTCGCATAAGAGCTTCCTCTTCCCTTTGTTCCGTTACATACCATTGCAGGAAGTTGAATGTATCGAAATCATCCGTTTCATTACTAATTTCCACGAGCTGATGTATGGAACGGGTTACTTTTTCATGTTCATATACCTGTTGCATCAACGAAACGATGGAATTGAACTCTGAGGCTGGCTGAGCAATAGCGGGAATCAACGGTTTTGATCNCACATCCAGCATATAATCGATGATCTTCATCATATGCTGATATTCTTCATTTGACTGGCGTCGCATGAATGCACTACATCCCTTTAGGCCTTTGGCTTCGCACCATCCTGACATGGACAGGTATAAAAAGGAGGCATAGCCTTCCATCCCAATCTGCGCATTCAGCGCATTAACTAACTTTTCGGACATCATAGATAACTGAATATTTTATTTTTCAAAATGAGGTTTTTAACATTCTTTTAAAATTTGATCGGCATGTTCCGCAGCAATTACTTTGTGTATTGCCTGTTCGATGATTCCTTCTTCATTGATGACAAAAGTCGTTCGCAGAATGCCCATATATTTTCTTCCATACATTTGTTNTTCCCNCCATACACCATAAGCTTCTGCAATCTTGTGATCTTCATCAGCCAGGAGTGAATAGGGCAACTGATGCATCTCACTGAAACGGGCATGACTTTTTACTGAATCCGGACTAATACCGAAGATTTCCAATCCATGTGCTTTAAGATCGCTATAATAGTCTCTTAGATTGCAGGCTTCTTTAGTACAAGTCGGTGTATTGTCCTTTGGATAAAAAAATAATACATATTTCTTCCCTCTCTGGGCCAAAGTTTCCATATATTCTCCATTTTGATCCTTCAGTTTGAAATCCGGAGCTTTGTCACCTACTTGCAATTGTCTGGTCATTTTCAATTATTTAATAAATGTAGAAGTGTACACCTTCGTGTTTTTCAGGGCATCGAATACTTCAAGCCGTAGACTATGTTCACCCTTGGAAAACATTTTTGGAAACACATAAGTAATTGTTTNTGTTTTCAGATCATATACCATAGGAATCCAGATATCGTCGATGAATGCTTGATAATTGAGATATGGTGTTTGCCCTGCCGGGGTAATGTTATCATCGATCCGAAATATGATGCGGGAGTTTTTGACCATATTTTTCCCAAAAACAACAGGTACAACAGTAGGGGNGATAGTATCCAACGTAATATAGAATGTACCAAATGCCCTCAGTGAAGCAGTTAGTTTATTTTTATTCCATGTTCCGCCCCAGTTGGACTCTCGGTTATTTTCATCACAGGAGGCAATAAATGCCTTGTTCTTCAAATGTTCCGGTACCTGATCTCCATCCATTGTGCATGAGTAATAATCAAAGACCGGAATATTTGGGTTCCCCAGCGTGTACATGTTTGAATAAATCCGTCCGGATTTTTCTTNTTCATTTTTGAACAGGAAATTTTGATTTCTAAAGAATGTTTNTTCTGTGAAAACTATGTTGATACCGGTATCCTGTATAATATTTTTCTTGTTGTAAGGAAGAAAATAATTGAAGGGTGAATATTTAAATACCGGATCACCGGNGAGTTNTTTGACATAAAATTCCATTACTGACATATTCCCGTTAAAATCCTTAACAGAAAATTTTATTTNTTTCTTTTCATTATCCTGAAGATGAATTACACCATGACCTTTTTGCTCTTTGATGATTGGCAGTATATTACCCGGGACAGAGTAACATTTATGTACATAATTTTNTTTGAGCCTTTGTTCCGGATAGTCCAGATGAGCATTGATCATCCGGGTTAAATCAAATGATACAGAATCCATTGTTATTTGATAGACTAGGGTGTCATTGACATGCATTGTAATGTCATATACCCCATTCTTGTTCCAGTTGCCTTCCTGACCATCTCTGGTATTGATACCCAGGCCAATTTTCGNGGAAAGGGTAGTTATGGTATCTCCTTTTACCGGGTAAAATATTTGTCCTCGCTTCCCGGCCATTACGTTCGTTGCATTGAACTCGTTGAAATTTTCATCCAGATCGTATATCCTGGCATAGCTGATTCCGGGAGCCATCTTGTCGGTTGAGGTAAAACCAAACAATAATGGATTGATGGGAATTTCCGTTTCAGTTTCTCTTATTTCGAAATGAAGATGTGCGCCGTTGGATGAACCTGAATTACCCATCCTACCTATGACCTGCCCTTTTTNTATTCTCAATATCGTACTGTCCGGGTAATATTGGATGTCAAAACGTTTTTGCCTTTCCTGTTCTGCAGCCGCAATATGCTCAATTTCACTGCTGTAATGAAGGAGGTGTCCATATACACTGGTAAACCCATTTGGATGGTCGATATATAGAGCATAGCCATATCCGGTAGGGCTGATGCCTATCCGTGACACAAAGCCATCTGCTATGGCATAGATAAGATCACCCTGGCTGCCGTTTGAGGACTTGATATCTACACCTGTGTGGAAATGATTTGGCCTTAACTCACAGAAGGCGCNCGCCAGCTTAATTTCGTGATCGACAGGACTTCTGAAATATCCTTTTGTTATTACTGGTTTAATAGGGCTGGCAGAGATCACAGGTTCAGGTGGTCTGCTAGTACAAGAGGCTACAAATTGAATCAACAGTATCAGGTATATTTCCAGCATTTTCAATCTAGTCCGAATCTTTCTTTTAACTTTTCCAAATGTTTTTCAATGTCGATGGGAACTGGTCGGGTTGCATTATTTGTTTTCTTCTCATAATTGTCAAGAATGGTTAACGTAGTGGGATCATTTTCTATCAATTCATTTAATCTGCGTAGCAATCCTCTTCTGAACCAAACTCGTTCCTGGTTTTNTCGTTTGACATCCCATTCGCCTGTTTGTTTTTGAGCAGCCGTTTTGCTTTCGATAATTTTAAGCAATCTTTCGGTGTTGTGACTTGTGACCGAGGAAACATTGAGGACATCCGGTAACTCAAGTCGGTAGTTTTTCATAACTTGCAACGATGCCTTAACATGACTGAAAGCCTCTTCACCCGCTTTGGTCAGGTGAGAATCATATTTGGTGATTGCTATAATATCAGCAGCTTCCATAATGCCTTTTTNTATTCCCTGAAGTTCATCACCTCCACCCGGATTGAGCAATAGCAGGAAGATGTCAGTCATTTCCTTTACCTCAATTTCGGACTGCCCTACACCTACGGTTTCAACAAATATAAAATCATAACCTGCTGCTTCACATATCAATATACTTTCCCGACTTGCCTGATTGACACCTCCCAGTTCGAGTCCGGATGGGCTGGGCCTGACATAAGCAGATGGATGTGAAGAAAGCTTAGTCATCCGCGTTTTATCCCCAAGTATACTCCCATGGCTTTCGCTGCTGGATGGGTCGACGGCAAGAACTGCTACAGAATACCCTTTTTGTATAAGTTCAAGACCCAATGATTCTATCAGGGTACTTTTTCCTACACCTGGAGGCCCCGTCACTCCGATCCTGATTGCGTTTGATCTGAAATCTCCTAAATGATCGAGGAGTTCAAGTATCTTCCGGCGGGAAGTCTCATTACTGGATTCTGCCCAGGTAATAGCCCTGGCAAGAAAGACTTTATTTCTTTCTTTTATCTTGCTGAAAATTTCCTGTATTTCCGGGTCAAACAAGGTTATACCGTTTAGTTTTTATAAGAGATATAAAAAATAATAAAATATAATAGTGTTAAAATCAATAGAATAGCTAAATAATCTTACCGATATAATATTGGACAAGAGGAATAATCGACATTTTAATCAGTAGTTATTCCGCCTTATATGAAATTACATAATCAGCCCCAATATCAACGATACAATGTTACTTCGCCACGCCTTGAATCAATGACGCCTCCCTGCAACAACTGGTATTTGACTATAAATACGTATGTATCACTTGGTGCTTCTTTTCCGTTGAATCTACCATCCCATCCATTGTTTGTATTGGTTTCAGTGAATACTCTCTGACCCCAACGATTGACGATTGTCATCTCAAGGACAGTGACTCCATCGGGAACGACAGCTCTAAATACATCATTCTTTGAGTCACCATTAGGCGTAAAAGAGTTTGGAACATAGATGTAAGGAGTTACTCCTGCAACGAAAATCTCACCTGAACCAAAACAATAGTTATTACCACCAGGGACAAGTAAAGCTTCTATACGGTCATTTTTCGATTCCAGGACAATTTCAAAGGAACTTCCATGAACGCCAAGATCTCTCCCATTGATTTTCCATTGATAGGAAGCTCCTGGAATTGGATTGACGACGCTTGCTGTGACGGGATTACCAATAGCTACATTGTCAGGCGGAGATACAGATATCTCCAATTGGTATGGAGGCCTGATCCTGATGATACAACCTCCCCAGGCAGGGCATCCATCCTGAATCCCTCCTACAACAAAGTTCTGTTCGGTAGGAGTGGTGAGTGTTGTTGTAGCACAATTGTTGCAACTGGTCTTTTCTCCGGGTGACCAGGAGATATTAGTGGCATCCGTGGTCACACTTACAGTGACAGGTTCATTCGGGCAGATTGTCGTATCAGTAACTGTAAGACCAATCAATGGTTTCTTGACCCTGATTGTCATAGATGCAGCACCCGGGCAACCGTCCGCTTTACCTGTCAGAGTGTAAGTAGTTGTATTGGCTGTTTTGATGATAGCTGTCTTGCAATCATTGCTACAGGTTACGCCCTCTTCCGGCTTCCACTCGAGATCGGTCATGTCGGTTTCAACATTTACCTTAACAGGCTCGTTTTCACACACCAATGTGTCTAAAAGGCTGAATTGGATTTTAGGAATCTTCACATCAATTTGCAACGAATCAAAACGAACACAAGCATGGTTGGTTGTTTTGCGGATGTATAAGAACGTATCTTGAGTGCTTATAGCCAGGTTTTGCTTATCTATCGGTTCAATCGCTCCTAATGCATTGCCCCAGTCAAACTTCATATCCGGATAAAGTGTTTTGTCGTATTGCGGTGAAAATAATGACACTATCTCTCCTCTGCAATAGTATGGCCTGACAGGTTGATGATCCAATGGTAAATCAGGGAGGCTGTCCACTCTGACTTCTACTTTCTTAGTATATGTACATGGACCAACGGTAAAGGTCCCGGTATAGATCGTTGTCTTCAGTGGTTTGACTGTCATGGAGCTGTCATTGAGGGTTGTGATACTACCGTCATTTGGAGTCCAGGTAACCTTACTGTTTTTGGGAGTGAATGACCATGCAATTCTTGTACTATCACCTTTGCATAATTCTTCATAGTCAGGAGTCTTTAACTCAAATCTTCCTTCATTGACCTTAATAATAAATTCGTGTTCGAATTGGCACTTTTGATCGGTGGAGGTTATTTTGACTGTATGTCTGGTATCTTTTTNTGCAATAATGAATGGATGATTAAAATCCGAAAAATCAATATCGTCCGGCGGAATAAATTCGTATAATTTTGCTTTGCTAAAGTCCCCAAGAGATAATTTATCACCATAACAGATCAGAGTGTCCTTAAAAGGTGCAATATATTCTGTTCCCGGTCTGATGACTAAGGATACAGAGTCGGATGAAGTGCAATCGCCTTTGGTATAACTCACTTTGACTTGTGTATTGGCTTTGATCAAGACACTTTGAGTGGCTGAATTCTGATTGGGAAACAGTTCCGCAGGGGACCATGTAAAGACACCTCCCTGTGTAGCAGCGGTGGCGGTATATGTTACAAGGGAAGGACCGCAAATGGTATCCTTATCAGCAGTTAATAATACATCTGTATTGATGATGCTGACATTGATGGTTGCATTAGCTGTGCAAGAACCCAGGCCTGCAGTCAGATGAACTGTGGATGACTCATTGCTGACATATTCGACAGTTTGTTTGGTTGCATCAGTAAAGTTTTCGGAAGGTGTCCATAAAAATGTTCCTGCTTCGGAGGCTGTCAGGAGTAACTTTTGACCTTTACAGCTTTCTACCTGCACACCGTCATTGATACTAACACTAAATTCATCATATATACTTGTACTGTAGCTTGCAATTTCCTGACCTTCAGGAATTGAAACCAGGGTGATTGTCAGGTCTTCCCTTCCTTCCGCCACATTATCTACATTCACTGTAAATGGCAATTCAATAGTTTGAATTCCAGTTACTACAAGAGTATCACTAAGTCCATCGACCTGAAAATCAGTGCCGGGTGTCGCATCTCCTGTAAATTTTACTTCAAAACGCCTTTCAACCTGTTGATTATCAAATATAAAAACTAATGTACCCTTAGTAGCTTCACAGTTTTCAACAAATATTTTCCCTACGGCATCATATTTCATATCTATTCCAATTGAATTCTGAGCAAGAAGTATTTGATTTGTTAAAAACAGGGAAAAGATTGAAATTAGGCCTATTAAAGATAATCTTAAGAACATATAATTCATTTAAAAAACAGATGTAAACATAATTATTTCTTGCGATAAGAAAAATATTTAATTGCAAGCCTCACTCCATACCTTGACTGAATCAATGGTTACTGTTTCCTGTCCATTGGGGTTCAATGTTAGCAGGTAATTGATCAAATTGGTGATTTCAGCTACAGTCAGTCCTTTGACAGGAGGCATTTCTGAAGTTAGGTTTCCCAGACTGTCTCTGGAACTCTTACCGAGTTCGATAATACAGGGAATCCGTGATTTATGATGAGTAATGATGATGGATTTATCAAGTGCCGGATAGAGTGCTGCTAGTCCTTCCCCTTTGATTCCATGACAGTTGGCGCATTTTGACTCATAGATTCGCTTGCCTTGGGAGTACGTGGTGCAGCCTGAATAAAGAACAAAAACAGCTGACAAAAGTACAATCAGCCACCGGGTCATTCAGTATCAAGTAATTGCTTCACCTTGCCCATAAATTTATCAACATCCTTTGGGTCGGTTCCATTGCAAAAGCCACGTACATGCCTGTCTTTATCGACAAGGATAATATATCCGGAGTGATCAAACCCTCCCGGAGTATTTGGATCTTCCAGCACCATACTCAGGTAATTCTTTGAGATGTTGAAGATGTCTTCCTTCTTGCCGGTAATGAATCTCCATTTGTCATCATTGATGTGCAGCTTATCCGCATAGGCCTTCAGTTTAGGTACCGAGTCATGTCGAGTATCTATGGAATGAGAAAGGAAGGCCACCCGATCATCTTTTTCAAACTCCTTATATATGCGGAGCATTTGACCGGTTACAATCGGGCAAATAGTAGGACAGGAGGTGAAAAAGAAGTCAGTCATATATATTTTGCCTTTAAAAGTCTCAGGCGTAACCGGGCGGTTAAGCTGATCGATAAAATGATATTCCGGAATTTGAGGCTTATCATCCTCATGTACTTTTATACCGAGGAAAGGTAATGGTTCGGGCTTGGTATTGCACCCATTAAGCACCAGAAGCAATAAAGAGAAAATGAAAAATCTGAATGTCATAATGCCTTGAGAGCGTATTTATTTTATGGGTGTATTTTTCAAGGTCAATTGAGCTACCTTGATACTTTCTGTCATAAGATTTTTAACACCCTCAATTTTAGCTCTTTCCGATTCAAGGAATACCATTTTGTTTTNTTCTATCTGAATGGTATCATAGTTTTCCTTAAAGCTTGACATCCAATCAGTCATTGCGTTGTCAGCTCTATTGAGCTCTGCCATAGCATGTCTGAATTGCTTTCTGTTGGCATCGCTACCTCCAAAGGCATCTATGGAATCCATTTTCATCCGGATATCCTGCTTTAGTGTTTCTATATTGTTCATCCACGGCATAATCTCATCATGTACTGCCATGATTTCGTTGAACATAGNGGGTTGGGTGCTGTCAATTGTAGAAACATGAGCGGCATGAGATGATTCATTCGAGCCATGTTCTGTGGTATGGGAGTCATTTTTACAACTCAGTAATGACATTATCCCCAGGGTTAGAATAACACACTTAGATATGTTCATAAGGTAAAATATTTCCGGTAAAAGTAAGTAATTTTCAACAAACTAAAAGTCATATCTGATAAATTTTAATTTGTCGGAGTTTGGATAAATGTTGTAAAAGCCACATAATCAATCGGGTAGGCTTTAAGC
The DNA here is from genome assembly GCA_013414645.1 of Candidatus Parvibacillus calidus. Taxonomy (GTDB): domain Bacteria; phylum Bacteroidota; class Bacteroidia; order Chitinophagales; family Saprospiraceae; genus Parvibacillus; species Parvibacillus calidus. The sequence goes on from CP058702.1 coordinate 1,483,904, forward strand.
TTTGGCGGTGATCGCTTTAATTTTTTTAATTTTATCTTTCTCTTGTATAGTTTTACTTTACATACTCAATATCATATAAGTCTGACATTTCTTCGAAAGTCTTCTTGTTGGAATAGTATATTTTATCCTGCCAATCAGGAATTTATCAGAAAGTGAAGCAAGGTGTTGCTCCAACATGCTTTTGTTTTATTGTATAAGCCATTGAAGGTGGAAAGCGGTGAATATAAATTGAAAGTGTCTGATAAGGTAATTCGAAGCTTGTGAAAATCAAATGCTTGTATCGCATTCCGCCTAAGGAATCATATTGGCAGTCTTAATCAGCAGACCCAAATCAATGATAATTATTTTTCTAGCGGCGATATCAATTAAGCCACTTGTTTTGAAATCTGAAAGAACCCTTATTACGCTTTCAGTAGTCGTACCTACATAATCGGCCAATTCTTCCCGACTTAGGCGGATATTGAGTGTTTGGTTATCATCTTCAAAGCCATAAGTTGCTTTTAAGAATAAAAGTGCCTCAGCAGTACGCTCACGCACACTTTNTTGTGACAAGGAAACAATTTGTTCCTCCGCTCTCTTTAAATCATCGCTGATTAATTTGAATATTTGCCTGTTCAGCCTGGGTTCACTCATGGCTAAATCGAGAANAAATTCCTTCTCGATCAGGCATACTGAACTTTCTTCCAATGCTATAGCAGAAAGTCTGTAATTTTCATCCGTAATGATTGCACGATAGCCTATTACATCGCCATCCTTAGCCAGCCGGATAATCTGTTCCTTTCCATCAGGACCGGCTGTAGAGAGCTTTATCTTACCTGAGTATACACAAAATAGACCCATTGGTCGACTGTGTTGGGTGAAAAGATATTGACCTTTCTTGAAAATAGTGCAAGACTTGTGGGCGTTGAGATGATCGAGCGAATCGTCCGATAAAATCGAAAACAGTGAGTGGCCCTTGAAAGCGCAATTGAGACAATTTTTTTGTTCTACCTGAATCGGGAATTTCATGATCAATAAAAATCAAATATATGAAATATTATCGAAATATTTTCAGAATGAATTTTTATCCGGAATCATCTAAGTTGCCTCTCAATTTCCATAAGGCCCTGTAATGCCGAAATCAAGTATCATACGATTGGATATAAATGGGGTAGTTGGCAAAAATCAATTCATTGGATAAAAGATTCCGATTGATTATCTGTCAATGTTGAGAATTTCTCTGACACGGTCTTCTGTAATGCCGACAATTTTAGCGATGGTCAATGCATCCAGTCCGTTTTCATAACTCTTGAAAACGAAAGAAACTTGAGATAGTTCAATCCCTTTTTCAATTCCTTTTTCGATGCCTTGTTTTTTGCCTATTTCAATACCTTCCTCCATCCCTTCGCGCTTCAGTCGATTTGCGAGGGTCATAGCTTCGGGTTTTACCTCTTCGGGAAACTCATCAACCAAAATTTCGAATTCTTCTTTTTCCAAGTCCAGATATTTAATCGCATAAACAAATATTGCACTAAAATAGTTCCTGTATTGACCGTATTCAAAAGTTGTAAATGCCCTGCTCAATATAGTTTTGTTTTCCATATTTTGCAGTCTTAATAGTTGAATGTATAGAGCGGTTCGTAACAATGAATTGTTCAATCGTTCAATATCGTCAATGGAATAATTTTTAAGATCGATGTATATCCGGCTAAATTCGGGTAGGAATGGCTTCAAATCGCCGGGTATATCTATAAAATACGAACTCAAACCGGCGAGGCTCCATTCTTGTTTCCCATGATAATAGAGTAGTGGAATGATCAACCTGAAACCTTTTTGTTCCCTGCTTTGCTTCCTGTAACCTAAAGCTAAATATTCCAACAATTGGAAAATTACTGCTTCGTCCTTATACGATTTGTGTTCGATTAATATTGCAATTCGGATTCCTTCACCGGAGCCTTTTATGGGAACATCAAAAATCAGGTCAGTGTGGCGATTACGCATTGATTCGGTGAGATAAGACAATTCACTCGGTACACATTTCTCTATATCCAAATTCCCCTTAAGGCTTTCAGGTAGAAAATAATTTAAAAAGTCTTGTCCTGCAGCTGGATTGGAAAGTACCAATTTGACAAAGGAATCGTGGGTGATGTGTAAAATGGATGATTTAGGCATGATTTTAAATTTTGATAAAAATAAGAATTAATTTCAAAAAGCAGAAATCGGGATACTTAAAATTTAGATATGTAGAAAATTTAAATATCTTCTTGTTAATTTCTACATATATATTTATTTATACTATCTTGCAAATCCATAAATTTAACTTGGATGGACATCAGTTCAATAAACTCAGCCGATGCTTTTGCCGGATTNTTTGCAAAAGATGATCTTTTCCCATGGTTAAGGACTTTGATTGAACAAATGGTATTGGGAAATATATGTATAGATATTGATGCATTTTCCGAAAGTCAATATCACAATTTATCTATTCTGTCAGATCATAAACTGGTCGGTCCTCCTCAGGAGAACAAGCCCTTCGTAATCCACAATGGAAGACTGTATATCAACCGTTATTTCCAATATGANAAATCACTTATAGAAAAAATCAGGCAATTATGTGAGCTTGTGGCAGCTGACAGGGATTTTGANTTTTTACACGATAATAAGGATTTTATCGTCAGACACTTGTTTCCTCCTTCCGGCTACGTAAAGGGAGCAGATTTGCAGTTGGTAGCATGCTTAACTGCATTTTTGAGTCGATTTACAATTATTTCAGGNGGTCCGGGAACTGGTAAAACTACAACAGTCGCCAAGTTACTCTACCTCTTACTTAAACAGACTCCGGATGCTAAAATAGGTGTTTGTGCGCCTACAGGGAAAGCAAGCGCACGCCTTGATGAGAGCTTTGCCAGGGCCGGAGATAAGTTGGCGGGAAGTCAGTTCAATGCTGAATTGGTTCAAAAGATTGCTGATCTCAAGGCGCTGACATTGCATTCGATGTTGGGATATATCCACAACAGCATTCACTTCAAACATCATGAGGGCAACCCATTGGATTTTGATATCCTCATCGTTGATGAATGTTCCATGATTGATATCACGATGTTTTTCAAGCTGTTCAAGGCGATTGATCCCGGCAGAACCAGAGTGGTGCTTTTAGGAGATAAGAACCAGTTGGCTTCGGTTGAAGCAGGCAGTATCTTTAGGGACCTCTGCAACGATACTGCACCGATAAATATCTTCTCTAAGGTAAGGACTGATTTTATTAATGGTTTTATTGAAGAGTTCTTGGATTGTATATCAGGAGAAGTTACACATCCTCTNTTTGAAAGAATGATTGAGCTACAGACCAGTTTCCGTTTTAGTGACGATGAAGGAATCGGGAAGTTCAGCAAGGCTGTTTTGAACAACGATCAGGTTGTTATTAAAGAATTCCTTGACAATAAAGATGATAGGGTTAAATTTTGTNNCTTGAATGATGTGGAAAGCGCTTTGAAGTCGGCTGCTCAGAGGCTTTTGCAGGTCAATGGTGGATATGTCGGACAGACCGGAGTCGGCGAGGCATTAAATCGACTTGTAAAAAGTATAGTGTTGTGTGCAGTTAAAGAAGGCAAGACTGGCGTATTGGCGGTAAATCGAATGATTGCCTCTGAGGTATCACACAATAATGAGCGATTTTATCCCTTCCTCCCGGTAATGGTTGCTTCCAATCAGCATTCTGAAGGTATTTATAATGGTGATATGGGTCTGATTTTAGAAGTAAAAGGTGAGGTCAATGCTTATTTTCCTAAAGGTAACGGCGAGAATCTAAAGCTCAATCCGGCCCAGATCCGTGAATGGGAATCGGCTTACGCTATGACCATTTACAAAAGCCANGGCTCTGAATTCGATGAAGTCTTGATCATCCTGCCTGAAAACAGAGAAAACATTTTACTGACACGCGAATTGCTGTATACAGCCATTACACGAGCAAAAGAAAAAGTCACCATTGTAGGCTTTAGTGAAATCATCCGTGCAATTGCCGAACAGTCCGTCAAGCGGGTATCCGGTATTAAGGACCATTTTAAATCATAAAGTTATGGGCATACACATACCTATTTCAAATGATATTACCAAGTTGGCTGATGCTTTGATTGAGGACATCGGCCTGTACAGGTTTGATGTATTACAACCGGTCTATATCGTCACTCAAACGAAAGGCATGAACAGTTGGCTCAAGTACAGAATGTCAGAAAAACATGGTGTGGCCGCCAACCTGATATTTTTGACACCGGAGGAAATAGTTTACGAAGTCTATAAGATTCTGGGCGGCAGCTATAAAGATAAAATTGACCGGAAGGACATGGATTGGTTGATATATGCTGCCTTGTCTGACGAAGCATTTAAAGAAAAGTTCCCTGAAAGAGCATCCTACTTTTACAATGAAGAAGGTAGAGATAAGATGAAACAATGGGAATTAGCGGCTAAGATNGGGGATTTGTTTGATCAGTATCAGATCTACCGCAGTGAAGTTATTGCACAATGGAAGGTAAATGAATTGGAAAGCGTGGAAGAGAAGTCCCGCTGGCAGGCCTATTTATGGAAAAAGATTGATTCGATTGCCGGTGATAAGATCATTGATTTTAATGCAATAAAAGTAGATATCCTGGAAAAACTCAAAACCGTACAAAATCAGGAACGTCTGGTCAGGAATATTCCGGTTTTGCATCTTTTCGGTCTTTCCATCATTACAAAATACCATTTGGAGATCATCCATGCAATGAGTGAACACATAGATATTCGTTGGTATGCGAATAATCCGGCCCCCGATTATTATTGGTTTGAAGATGAGCCACAAAAGGTATTGGATAAATGGAAGGCGAAAAACAGGAGAATAGAACATATTACCGTTGGACATCCCTTATTGACAGATTGGGGTAAGGTTATTCAAAGTATATTCAGGTTGATATCCGGTCATGAGGAATTTATCAATGCGATTACCGACCTGCCTTTAAAACAAAACAATGGAACCACTTTATTAGCTTCTCTTCAACAATCCATCCAGCACAATGCGGTTGATCGACCCGATTTTGACACCGGATTGTTTGACGATGATACGATCTCCATTACTTCCAATTATTCCAAAAGGCGTGAAGTCGAGACATTGTACAATTATATTTTGGATGCCATAGCTACCAAACGGCATGGTGATATTCTGGATAGGGAAATCATTGTCATGGCTACCGACATCAATGCATATGCTCCCTATATCCGCGCTGTTATGGATAATGCACCTTTTAGATTCAAATACAATATTGCCGATGAGGCTTTGGCTAATGTCAACAGTCCCGTTGCAGCCCTGATTTCGCTGCTGGAATTTGACGGCAAGCTGTTTGGTGCAGAGGAAGTCCTTGGGTTATTGGCACATAAGTATATCCGGGAAAAATTCGGAATAAATGATTTGGAATTGATACGGAATACCATCGTGAAGGCTAATGCGCGCTTCGGTATTGAAAACGACTACTCAACTCCAATGAATGATACCTTTATCGTTTCCTGGCGTTACGCATTGGAGAAGATTTTCTATGGCATTTGTTTGCCCGGAGAGATTAGAATAGATAANAAACATCCATTCTATACCGTCGAAACAACGGATACTGTGGCCGGAATTCAGGAAATATCGGCATTCCTGGCGTTTTTCGAGGCTTTNAAAACTCATGTACATGAGAGNAAAAATCCAAAGCCATTGAGGGAGTGGCGCAAATTCATCGAGCAGGTATTAGAGGATATGTTTGCAATTCCTGACGATGAAAAGAACGAAGATTATGTCAANAAGATTGAAAAACTGATCAGATTTGAAAATCTGAATGATGGGTTGAAAGATGAAGAGATTCCGTATGATGTATTCAGTAAGCGTTTCTTGACCGGATTGAAAGTAGAAACAACATCGACTCGTTTTATGAGCCGTGGAATCACTTTTTGTTCCCCTTTACCTTTCAGAAGTCTTCCATTTAAGCTGGTTTGTATGTTGGGCCTTAATCATGGAGAATATCCCCGCTTGGAGCGGCGCAGTGACTTTGACCTGATTGCATCCAACAGGAAGCTTGGCGACAGGAATCTTAAGGAAAACGATAAGCATCTATTCCTTGAATCCATACTTTCTGCGGAGAAAGCTTTATATTTGAGTTATATCGGTCGGTCGATAAAAGATAATGAGATTCTGCCTCCCTCTATCCTCATCGATGAATTGCTGGATTATCTGCAGATGGGGAATGTGGAGGTTGATGTTAGNAAAAAATTGGTTTCTGGCGACCCATTTTACAGTTTTAGTACAAAATATAATAAGGATTCGGGCAATTTGCTTCCGAATTATTTCATCCAACTTGCCAAGGAGTGGCCGATTCCATATAATGACAACAGAGAAGTGCCGGAGATTAAGGAATATGATATCAATACAGTTTGGAAATTTTTTGAGAAGAATATTCAATATTATTACAACAATGTGCTGGGGGTGTATTTTGAAAGGGAAGACGGTGACATTAAAGATACCGAGAATTTTGAATTGGATAGTCTGGAAGAATGGACGGTGAAGGAATCACTCCTTGATTCAAGATTGAAAGGAGTAGAGCAGGCATTAGAGGAAAAACTCTATTTATCCGGACAATTGCCATTGAAAAACGTAGGATTAGGACTGGTAGATGAGATAGATGAAGTGATCAGTCCTTTGGTCGACGATGTCAAAAATGATTTTCCTGATAATTTTGATCCGAAAATTGTAAGTATTGAAATAACTTATGATGATGTACGGTATTTTGGTGAGATAAAGAATGTAATTGATAAGAAAATAATAAGTTTTCACCACGGGAGTTCAGGTGGAGAGGCAAAGCGTCGTGCCAGGTTGGCTTTCCAGTATCTTTTTGCTGTAGTATGCAATGTCGACATTACAGGTGTAATTCTATACACCCTCAACGGCAAGCATACCTTAAAACAACTAGGTGTTGATGAGGCGCGGGCAAGGTTGGGTAATATCTTAACGTTNTTTCATGAAAACAAAGAGAGGCTGATAGGATACAGCGCTGAACTATATTCTCAATCGCTTAATGAAAATGATTCATTTGAGAAGATTAAAAATTTCTTCTTTATCGATAGAAATTATCGTGATGATTATTATAGACATGTAATGCTAAACCATGAAATCGATATCGACCGGGTGTGGGACATGCATGTCATCCTGAAAGAAATATTATTGGATAATGCCTATTAAAATGGACAATTCAATGGAAGCCATAAATTTTAAGGTAAACGAAGTGCCATTATCAGGAACCAATCTGATTGAGGCTAGTGCCGGTACCGGTAAGACGTTTTCTATTGGGATTTTGGTCTTCAGAACGATTGTTGAGAAGAATATTCCGATCGATAATCAATTGATCGTTACTTTCACCAATTATGCTGTTGCTGAACTCCAGGACAGGATACGAAAATTTCTTTCTCAGGCTATTGAAATCGCTTCGGCTTCAGAACAGGAGTTAGTATTGATAGCTGATAGATTTGAGCAACCTATTGTGGAAATATGTGAGAGATTCGAAGATAAGACAGAGTTGATAACAAGACTCCGGCAGTCTCAACTTCTTTTAGATGAAGCAAGTATTTTTACAATCCATGGTTTTTGCCAGCGAATGTTGAATGAATTTGCTTTTGAATCAGGTCAGAATTTTCAAACTGAATTACAGGCCGATGTTTCTTACCTGATTGAACGGGTAACGAATGAATTCTGGCGAAATGAAATCACCACTTTGGATAAAGACCTCTTTGAATCTAAAGATTTAAAGAAAGTTCGCGCCTATTTCAAGGAAATTTTAAAGCAAGGTCTTAATAATACGCAGTTTGACGTAAATGTTTCCAGCCCAATTAAGGATAATGGGAAAATTTCTGATATTATTGAATGTTACAAGGGATATTTAAAGGAATTGGAAACAGAGTGGGAGCGGCTTGAGTGCTTCATAGCTGAGGATAATACACGGCTAAAAGTGGATGTTGAAAGCAATTCAAATACCCGGAAGAAATATTCAGACTTATTGGGTCAGCCCAGGTTGATGCTGCAAGTGACCTTTGATTACTTCAAAGCGAATAAAGCAGCTGGATATTTTGATAAATTTTCATCACCCTACTGGAATGATGTAAAATCATTGGTCGAACGAGAGAATAATCTGAACAATGANAAAAATAAAGTCATAGTAGCAATCCTATATGCTAATAGGGATTATTATCTGGATGTTTTAAATCAATCTATCAACGATTCCGGGGTCCTCACCTTCGATCATCTAATCCTTAATCTTCATCGTTCGATTGTTGCCGGGAATAATAANAAATTGAAAGAACTGATAAGGCAAAAATATCGTGTTGCCTTTATCGATGAATTTCAGGATACCGATGTCATCCAATTCCAACTATTTGAGAAGTTGTTTATCGATGATCAGTATGATGATGACACTACCTTATTTCTGATTGGAGATCCAAAACAAAGTATTTATTCATTCAGAGATGCTGATGTTGAAAGCTACCTTCATGCCAAGTCAAAAGTGGATCATATTTATACGATGAATACCAACTTTCGGTCTTCAACAAGGATGATAGAGGCTGCCAATGAATTCTTCAAAGCCTCTGGTGATAATGTGTTTGGTTATGAGGCTGAAAAGGAGACGGGTATTTATATTGGTTATACAGAGATTCAGGCAAATAAGCATAATAAGATGTTTTTGAGAAGGCAAGAGGAAGTTGAGGAAACCCTCCTTTTCTGCAATGCTAATGATGCTGCTACAAGTCAAACTCAATTAGTTGCGACGGTCAAATACCTGCTTAATCCGGAAGAACAAATCCAATTGGCAGATAAAGAAGATAATCAGTTAAGGGCTGTCCGTCCAAGAGATATTGCAGTCCTTACCCGAGACAAGTATTCAGCAAAGGCAATCAAGGAGAAATTGCATGCTCTGGGAATTCCGGCTGTGAGTGTTGACGATACTTTGGTGACGAAGAGTACGGAAGCTAAAGAAATGGGATTGGTATTGCAGGCTATGTTGAAGCCGGACATCAAAAATATTCGATCTGCTCTGTTTCTTACCTTTTTAAATACTGTATATAAAAATCTGACGGCTGAAAACCTGCCGGTTTTATTGATTGATGAGATAAAAGCTATTGAAAAATTTTCTCATTATCATGAAATAATGCTTTATCAGGGCTTCTATCAGGCTTTTATGATCCTAATGGAGGACTTTAGTGTTGAAGAGAATCTTTCCCTAAATTATGCTTCACAGAGGAGTCTTGCCAATATCCTGCAACTTTCAGAAATATTGCATGATTTGCAGTATCGAAAAGGCCTTGATCCTGAAGAATTGATGGACTGGCTCCGACGTGCCGATTCGCAAGATTCAGAAGAAGGGGAATATACCCTGAGAATTGAAAGCGATGAAGAAGCGGTTTCCATCATGACCTTGCACAAAAGCAAAGGCCTGGAGTTCCCGATTGTTCTTATTGAAGGGCTAAAAGATTCAGCATTGAAGGATGATCAATTGGTTAAGGTAAAGTCGGGAGGGCATGCTGGGAATAATGATTGTATCAGAACTTTGCGTCATCCATTGGATTTGGATCAAGAAGGATTAGACCTGTGGAAAGCCAATGACCGACGTGAGATAAGACGCTTAATCTACGTTGGTATCACAAGGGCAGAATATCAATGCTACGTNTTTTATTCGACTCATTGGTCAACCGGGTTTAATACGGTTCCATTAAAAGAAATGATGGAGAATTTGGGTGAATCAACCCGCGTTAAAAAGGGTTTTGTACCTCCTATTACCGATTATGCCTATAGAGATATTCTTCCTGATAAGAAAGAATTGACAATCAAATCTTTCAATCCTGCCGATATTGAACCGGCAAACTCCGCCTGGCGAATTTTCAGCTACACAGCCCTTCGTCAACCCCACAGCTTCGCCCCTACCTTTCAAGAACATGCTGGCTCCGATTATGATCATTTTGTTTTCAATCTTCTGCCACGTGGTGCCAATGTAGGCACAAAGCTCCATGATTTATTTGAAAATATTGACTTTCAGACGGAATTTGGAACCGGGGCAAACTTGTCTGACTATGAAAGAAGACTATTGAGTTTGTTCAATCGAAAGAAAGCCAATGGCGAGGAAGAAGATTATAGCGAGTATATTGCCCAAATGCTTGAACATACCTTGAATGCAAAAATAGGCGTAGATGGATCAATGATTTTACTCAAAAATGTATTGTCGGGAAAGAGAATCCACGAAATGGAATTTGACTTCTGTTTGAATCAGGAGAATATCAGGCCTAATCTGTCATCTTTGTTGTTGGAGTATGATATTAAATTAAGCCCCGATCTGACTCAGCTGCAAGGCATTATGAACGGTTTCATCGACCTGCTTTTCGAACATGAAGGCCGTTATTTTATCCTGGACTGGAAATCCAACCACCTGGGCTATCGATTAGAAAATTATGAAAGCCCCGGACTTAATGAGGCTATGAAGGACAATCAGTACAAACTGCAGTATTTGATCTATACTATTGCTGTACATCGTTTCCTGAAGCAAAGATTAAGAGATTCATATGATTATGATGTGCATTTTGGNGGGGTAATTTATGTCTTTTTGCGGGGTGTGCGGGCAGGAGCGGCGACCGGAATTTATTTTGACAGGCCGGAAGTTGGATTTGTGGACAAATTGGACAAGATATTCGGATGAGGGTCCGGAATTATAATTTTGTGAGGGCATTCGAAGCAGATTGGGTTGTAACCCGGAACAGATAGTTTTGAAATTTTCATTATTTTATACAATTTTGATTGATGATTTTACTAAATTTGAGGCACACTTTATTTTTAATAAAATCAATCATGCATCGATGAAAAAGCTTCATTATTTTCTTCTGTTTTCGCTNTTTATTGTGAATTCCAATCAATTAAGTTCACAGGAGGTGATGAGCCGTGAAAAATCAATGGTTAACAATAATGAGTTTAGGAGAAGTTATCTTTCTACAGGGTATGAGGGAATGATCTTCAGTTCGTCAATTTTCGAAAGGCCCGGAAAGGCCTCTCATTTGACCACACTTCGTTTTACATTGTTCTTCCATTTTGGGACTATGTACAACTATAATTTCAATTCGAACCTTGGGATGATGACTGGCTTGAGTATTAAGAATATCGGCTTCATTGATAAGTATGAAGCGCAGGACAGTACGGTCAAGAGAAGAGTCTATTCTCTGAATCTTCCGGTTGCGTTGAAGTTGGGTAGGATGGATTCGAAGCGGTTNTTCTTTATCGGCGCAGAAGGTTCACTTGCTTTAAATTACAAAGAAAAAGGATATGTTAAACGAAACCATAAAACTAAGTTCAATGAATGGTTTAGTGACAGGACGCCATTGATTATGCCCAATGTATTCTTAGGGTATCAGCACAAAAACGCGTATTTAAAATTGAGCTATTATCCGATGAATTTCCTGAATCCGGATTTTGTTGATAAGAATAATGTGAAACCGTATCAAGACTATAAGGTCAATCTCTTTGCAGTTACGATCGGCACAAATGTCGTTTCCCGCAGGTTTAAATAACCTGGCGCAGTAGGTCAATTTTGATCAGAATATTTTTCAATTGTCCTGCGAAAAACACATCATTGTGTCTGACGATTACCTGTTTGTTCAGGGACAATGCATTAAGCTTTTTGCCGATTCAACCGAAACCAGGGGAGTATGAAGGTGTTTATACGATTGGTGTAACAGAATTTGATTCCGGAAAATCTGCAAGCCAATCATCATAGTTATCGCCTATTCATTTTTAAGGATGAATCTTCCTTTATCTGATCCAACTTTCTTGCTCGAGGTGCTGTAACGTCACTTGTACCGGAAATTTTTCATTTAAATAGGCAGCTATGGTCTCAGCGGCATAAACACTGCGGTGTTGTCCCCTGTACATCCAAAATTGACTGTTAGATCAGTGAAATTGCGTTGCATGTAATTTTTACTGTGATGTCGAGCAATCCCTTGATATGGCTGATAAATTCAGGCATGTTGGTTTCCATCTCAAGATAATTTCTTACCTCTTCGTCTTTACCTGTCAGTATTTTCATCGACTCAATCCTTCCCGGGTTATCAATGCCACGCATATCGAATACAAATCCGATGCCATGACCTGATGAATCGTCAAGGCTCCTTTTTTGTAGGAAAAACTCCTTACTAGTATATTTAATCCTTTATCTGACATAATATCGATTCTTTTGATCCGATAATCTCTTGTATTATTGAAGTTAGATATGGGTAATTTGAAGTAAAGTCTTGCGAATCCGGCATTTCGCTGAGGTTGTCAATGGCAGGGCCAATACTGGTCACAAAATGAGGCTTTCGCTCCTGAATCCCACGCCGGCCATATGCACCGAGTACTTGCAGGAGCCTGACAGGCAGTACTGCATCCTTATCCGCCTTAAGATCTGAAAGCTCAATCCTGCATGCTGAAAGTATTCCGGAATAATAATATTCCAATAACTCCTCCCTCTGTGCTGCATTCAGTCCTAATTTAGCCTGATACAACAAGGAAATGACATCATAGGTACAAGGTCCTTTACGTTCCTTGAAAATCAATAAAACACAGCTCCCCATCTTCACGAATCATGATATTCCTCGATTGAAAATCCCGGTACATGAATCCCATGAAATGGCTGTTTTCGACACGTTGAGCCATTTTTTCGAATTCTTGTTTCAACATATTTTGATCAAACCGGATGCCGATCGCTTCCAGAAAATATCTTTCAAAATAGGTCAGATCAGTCATCACATCCTCCTTGCCAAAAAATGAAGATGGATAACATCTGGAGTAGTCGACCAAAGGATCTACAAAGGTTTGGATTCTACAAAGCTGGTCGATGATCTTTCTGAGCCACGGTTGTTGATCCTTATAGCTAGCTCCTGTAAGGATGCTGTAGGCATCATATGTCGCGCATTCTGTCTGTAAGTATATTTTTCGACTTTCATCAATTGCAATTACCTGAGGGACATTGATTCCTGCGGAGTGTAAGATTCCCGATAGATAGAAAAATGCCTCGTTTTCCTTGATGTCCTCTGACCAGGTACCTATAACCGGCTTTCCAATGAAAAGCAATCTAAAGTATTGGCGACTGCTTCCTGCACCTGCCATTTGAGTCACGCGATCAGGGTCCAGATTAAAATACTCCCTGGCAAATTCCCTTACTGCTATTAGTTGTTCCGTCATTCTTCCTCAGAAAAATCGTGATCCTGTGGAGGAATGTCCTCATTCAGGTACTTCCAAATCTTGTCTTTCAGCGCGTCAAGACCTTCGTTGGTTACGGCGGAAATGAATATCGTCTCCACATCTTCCGGTAAGGTAGGCATAAGCCAACTTTTCAGTTCATCATCGATCAGATCCGACTTACTAACTGCCAGCAGGCGCGGTTTGTCCAGAAGTTCAGGATTATAAAGTCTTAATTCATTCAGCAGGATATGATATTCCCTGCCTATGTCTTCGGTTGTGGAAGGTACAAGGAAGAGCAAAAGGCTGTTCCTTTCTATATGGCGCAGGAAGCGGATACCGAGGCCTTTTCCGAGATGAGCATCTTCGATGATTCCCGGGATATCGGCCATGACGAAAGAGGTATTATCGCGATGCCTTACGAGACCCAGATTGGGCGCGATGGTAGTGAATGGATAATCTGCTATTTCAGGTTTTGCTGCACTTACTGATGATAGCAAAGTGGATTTGCCTGCATTTGGAAATCCAACTAAGCCTACGTCAGCCAAAAGTTTAAGTTCCAGAATGTTCCATTCTTCAAGTCCTGGTTCTCCGGGTTGTGCATATTTCGGCACCTGTTTTGCAGCTGTAGCAAAGTGTGCATTTCCAAGGCCACCTCTGCCGCCCGGAGTCAGGATGCGCTTCTGCTTATCTTGCGTGATTTCAAATAAAATTTCTCCGGTTTCAGCGCTTTTAGCTACTGTGCCAAGAGGAACTTCTAAAATGACATCCTTCCCGCTGCGGCCGGTGCGGTTGTTTTTAGATCCGTTGACACCGTTCTCGGCAATGACATGCTTTCGGTATTTAAGGTTGATCAATGTCCATACGTTTCTATTCCCTTTCAGAATAATATGTCCGCCTCGACCTCCATCTCCGCCATCCGGACCACCTTTTGAGTTCATTTTATCCCTAAAGTAGTGATGCGAACCCGCTCCGCCTTTACCGGAGCGGCAACATATCTTAACATAGTCGATGAAATTCTGATCTGCCATTGTGCTGCAAAGATGCAAAAAATAATTGGACAGCATCAAGGGGTGAGAGATGAGTATCACAAATTCTTCTTTCCTTCTATTGAAAAGTATTATGGGGTGTATGAATGATAAAAGCAATGAGTTTGTGTTATAATATAAAGATAGTAAGTGTATTATATATTATGTTAATATGTGTTAATGTTAAAATTTGAGTATGCGAAAATTAATTCTGTAAAGTGTTAAAGACTACTTAGGCCCTCTCAAAAGTACATTTATGCAGATAATTAATTTAATCGATTGTATACCATAAACATTGTGTATCTTGTTTCAACTTTGGCGACCTGGCCGGTATCATATTAGCATAGTTGAACCGACAGAAGCCCAGGGATTGCAGTGTCTGCTCCTAGTTGATACTTTTGAGATAGCAGTTGGCATTGCTTGTGGATAGTTACTCGAAATCCGTGAGTTGCACCATCAGGATAACGTGAAAACTCAAAATTTTTAAGTATGAACATCAGCATCATGATAGCGAAAACACTTGTTGCAATAGTTGCAATCCAGCATTTATTTTTCATGTGGCTTGAAATGTTTGCGTGGGAAACAGTTGGGCGGAAATTTTTCAAAGGAAATAGGCAGGGTGATTTCTTCAGGCAGACAAAAAGCTTAGCGGCAAATCAGGGGTTATATAACGGGTTTTTAGCAGCCGGTCTAATCTGGAGTTTTCTGATATCGGATTCCGTTTGGCAGATTAATGTTATGACGTTTTTCTTGGATGTGTAGTCGTTGCAGGGATATTTGGCGGTTATTCAGTTTCACGGAAAATTTTTCTCGTGCAGGCAATACCGGCAATGCTGGCCTTGATATTTTTGCATTTGTTATGAATGTTTTTCGTTATTCAAGGAAAAATTCTCCTGTTATTGCCGCATGAAGTCCCGTGGAAACTCTTCATAGTGCAAATTCAATCAGCCAATCTAAATAATACACAGGAGAATTATAAATTATTGCCCGGTTTCATAAAGTATGTGGATTAGAAGAATCTGGAAATGTTTCTCCTTGGTCGATGTTAAATCTATCATTCCATACTGCAGTTGCACAGTTGTCATTTTGTCCTAAACATATGGTTATCAGTGACATAATTGCATGTTCTTCGTTGGGACCTGCCATTTTTTCATATAAGTAGAATAGTTCTTATATTGGCTTGTTTTTTGATTGATACAAGTCAAGTAAAACTGAAAACTATGACACTGGATAATTTCACAATAAATGCGCAGGATGCTATCATCAAGGCGCANAANATTGCATCCGACCGTTCTCAGCAAACGGTTGATACCGCTCATATTCTTCGTGGGATCATTGACACTGACGAAAGTGTAGTTTCATTTTTATTGAATAAAATGGCAGTGGATCTTAATCCCATTAAAGATGAAAATGACAAATTGATTGATTTAATTCCGAAAGTGCANGGNCCGGACAAGCAATTTCTTTCCAATGATGCCAATAATGCGATCTCAAAAGCGAAGGAGGCAATGAAGGAGTTTGGCGACGAATTCATTTCTTTGGAATTGCTTTTCCTGGGTCTATTCAANGGAAGCGACCGCACTGCAAGACTTTTAAAAGATCGCGGGCTGACAGAAGCAGGACTGGTCTCTGCCATCAAAGAATTGAGAAAGGGCAATAAGGTTAACTCTCAGAGCGGAGACAGTTCCTATAATTCACTTGGTAAATACGCAATTAATCTGAATGAAAGGGCTGAATCGGGCAAGCTCGACCCTATCATCGGGAGGGATGAAGAGATTAGACGCGTTATGCACATACTTTCACGTCGAAAGAAGAACAACCCTATCCTGGTAGGTGAAGCAGGGGTAGGAAAGACTGCAATTGTTGAAGGTATAGCCTGGCGGATCGTTAAGCAAGATGTGCCTGAAAACCTGAAGAGTAAGACTATATTCAGTCTGGACCTATCATCATTAGTTGCCGGTGCAAAGTATAAGGGTGAATTTGAGGAAAGGCTAAAAGCCGTCATCAAGGAGGTTACAGAAAGCGATGGAGAAATCATACTTTTCATTGATGAGATCCACACCTTGATTGGTGCAGGCGGGGGCAGTGGGGCAATGGATGCTGCCAATATTCTTAAGCCTGCATTGGCAAGAGGTGAGCTCCATGCCATTGGTGCTACAACTTTGGATGAGTATCAGAAGTATTTTGAAAAAGATGCTGCTTTGGTACGAAGGTTTCAGAATGTGATGGTAGATGAGCCTAGTGTGGAAGATACCATCTCCATTCTTCGAGGACTGCAGGAAAAATATGAAGTCTTCCATAAGATTGAAATTCTGGATGAAGCGTTGATTGCATCGGCGGAAATGTCTCATCGCTACATTGCAGATCGACAATTGCCGGATAAGGCGATCGACCTGATCGATGAAGCAGCTGCCAAGCTAAGACTGGAGCTCAACTCGATGCCCGATTCAATCGATGAACTGGACAGGAAGGTACGCCAGCTTGAGATAGAACGTGAAGCCATCAAACGAGAAAAAGATGACAAGAAACTGGCGGCTATTTCTGAATCCATCGCCAACGCCAAACAACAACTGGATTCTGTCATGGCCAAATGGAAAAATGAAAAAGCCATTGTTGACCGTATCAATACATTGCGGGAAGAGATCGAAGAGTTGGACCGAAAGGCGCAGAAGGCTGAACGAGAGAGTGACTTTGAGACTGTTGCCAAGATTCGTTATGGAGAACTACAGGCCAAACAACAGGAATTGAAGGAGTCAGAAAACGAACTGAATGCACTGCCTGAAGGTTCACGATTCACCGCTCAAATGGTTACTGCTAACGATATCGCGGATGTCGTATCTAAATGGACCGGCATACCTGTCTCCAAATTACAGCAAAGCGAGAAAGACAAATTGCTCAATATGGAAAAGGAAATAGGGAAAATGCTCATTGGGCAGACTGAAGCCGTTGAGGCAGTAAGTGATGCAGTAAGACGGAATCGTGCAGGATTGAGCGACAGTAAGAGGCCTGTGGGATCCTTTATTTTCATGGGACCTACAGGGGTAGGGAAGACCGAGTTGACCAAAGCGCTTGCGGATGTTTTGTTCGATGACAAGGATGCTATAATCAGAATTGATATGAGTGAATACATGGAAAAACACTCGGTATCAAGATTGGTAGGCGCACCTCCCGGTTATGTAGGTTATGAAGAGGGTGGTCAGTTGACAGAGGCAGTGCGTCATAGACCATACTCCATCGTATTGCTGGATGAAATAGAAAAAGCCAATGCGGATGTGTTCAACATTCTCCTGCAGGTACTTGACGATGGACGGTTGACAGATGGAAAGGGAAGGGAGGTCAATTTCAAGAATACCATTATCATCATGACATCCAACCTTGGTTCTAACATTATTCTTGAGAATTTTGAGGATTTGGAGGAGATTGAGCCTAAAAGGCGATCTGAAGTAATAGAAACTACGAAATTGGAAGTTTTTGAATTGCTGAAACAAACCATGCGTCCTGAATTTCTCAATAGGATTGACGAAACCATCATGTTCTTGCCTTTGACCAAAGAAGAGATAGGAAAGATTCTCGATATTCAGATGAAAGGCATCAACAAATTGCTTAAGTCTCAGGAACTTAGGATTGAATTAGCCCCAAGTGCCTCTAAACTGCTGATTGATCTGGGTTATGACCCTCAGTTTGGAGCAAGACCTCTGAAAAGGGTCCTGCANAAAGAGCTGGTCAATGAATTGTCAAAACAATTATTGAGTGGAGATTATTTGCCGGGCGATGTTATTGTTGCTGAAGGTAACAATACCGGATTGACATTTCATAAGAAAAAGGAAGTTATGACTGAGCCTGTTACTGAAAATCATACCGACCATACTGATTCAGGTAGATCTGAAGAAAAATAAGCTATGGCTTATTTGCATTGAGTTGGAAAAATGCCTACAACCTATTCAGGGCAATCACTTTCGGGTGGTTGCCTTTTTCTCTTTCATTTCGTTCAGTCTTGTTAAGTATTAAGGAATTAAAGACAAGATCCCAACAATTAGCTTATTTCTTGTATTTTTGTCCTTTCAATTAATGATTGAATGGTTAAAATCGGTGGTATTTCATTAGGTGAATTTCCCTTGCTTCTTGCCCCAATGGAAGATGTGAGTGATCCTCCTTTCAGAAGACTCTGTAAAGCCCAGGGATGCGATATGCTATACACTGAATTCGTTTCAGTAGAAGGTTTGATTCGAAATGCCGATAAAAGTGTGCAGAAACTGGATATTTCTGACGAAGAACGACCGGTGGGTATTCAAATCTTTGGATCTGAAAAAGAATCAATGATTCAGGCTGCTGAAATCATTGAACGGACTCAACCGGAGGTGCTTGATATCAATTACGGATGTCCGGTGAAAAAGGTCGTTTGCAAGATGGCCGGTGCAGGTATACTTCAGGATATCGATCGTATGGTCTCTCTCACTGAAGCAGTAGTAAAAGCGACCTCTTTGCCCGTTACCGTTAAAACAAGACTGGGTTGGGATGAAGATTCAAAGAATATTGTCGAAGTAGCCGAGAGGCTTCAGGATATAGGCATCAAGGCATTGTCTATTCACGGACGGACTAGGAAGCAGATGTATACGGGAGAGGCGGACTGGACCCTAATTGCCAAAGTGAAGGAAAATCCACGCATGCATATTCCTGTTTTCGGTAACGGAGATATTGATTCTCCTGAGAAAGCCAAACTGTACAAAGAACGTTATGGCGTGGATGGCATCATGATCGGAAGAGCAAGCATAGGTAATCCCTGGATATTCAGGGAGATAAAACAGTATCTGAAAGATGGAACTATACCCGATCCACCATCACTCGACGAGCGAATTGAGGCTGTACTTCAGCATCTCCACAGATCCATCATGTGGAAGGGAGACAAGGTTGGGATCAATGAAATGAAGCGTCATTATGGTAATTATTTCAGAGGATATCGCGAGGTAAAACAGTTTAGGACACTGTTGGTACATTCTTCATCTTTCGATGAAGTGGTGGAAATTACGGAAAAGATGCGTGAATATTACGCAGGAGAAGAGTTGACGGTTTAAATTTTAAAACAATGTTTCTACTGTTAAACAGAAGCGAAAACGAAGAATTTCTATACAAAATTTTAGCCCGTGCGGCTTCAGATCTCGACCTACAGACCTATCTTGTAGGAGGTTATGTTCGGGATCTGATTCTGGGACGCAATTCTACAGATATTGATGTAGTTTGTGTTGGAGATGGTATTCAGTTGGCAGAGCAGGTCAATAAGCTTCTTGGTAATAAGCAGCCAATAGTTGTCTATAAGAATTTTGGAACCGCTGCACTGAGATATAATGATATTCAAATTGAATTTGTTGGTTCTCGGAAAGAATCTTACCAGAAAAACAGCCGGAAACCTGCCGTAATTGCGGGTACTTTGTACGACGACCAACTTAGGCGGGATTTTACCATTAATGCTTTGGCTATAAGTCTCAATACCGATACCTATGGTGAGTTGCTCGATCCATTTGACGGTATGGAACACCTGGAAGAGAAGTTGATAAAGACGCCTTTGGATCCGGAAGACACATTCTCTGATGACCCGCTTAGAATGATGAGAGCGATTCGTTTTTCCAATCAGTTGAATTTCTCCATCGACCCGCTCACCTATGCTGCAATCAATCATAATAAGGATAGATTGAAAATAGTCAGCATAGAACGAATTGTTACAGAATTCCAAAAGATCATGGCCTGTGATAAGCCATCGATCGGCATTAAGTTATTGTTCGATACAGGTTTGCTTGAAGTCTTCCTGCCTGAGCTGGTTGAATTGCAAGGGGTGGAATACCAGGATGGCAAAGGGCATAAGGATAACTTTTATCATACGCTGGAGGTGTTGGACAATGTTTGTCGCAATTCGGATAATATTTGGTTGCGTTGGGCTGCCCTCCTTCATGATATTGCCAAGCCGGCTACCAAGCGTTTTGATGAAAAGCAAGGATGGACCTTCCATGGCCACGATGCATTGGGTGCTGTGATGGTATATAAAATTTTTAANAAACTTCGCATGCCGTTGGATCAGCATGTCAAATATGTGCAGAAACTGGTACGATATCATTTAAGACCTATTAGCCTAACCAAGGAGGATATAACGGATAGTGCCATCAGAAGGCTATTGTTCGATGCNGGGGATGAGATTGATGACCTCATGATTCTTTGTGAGGCAGATATAACCTCCAAAAATGAGAANAAAGTGAAACGATTGCTTGAAAACTATGAGATGGTCAGGCTTAAGTTAAAAGAAATCGAAGACAAAGACAGAATTAGAAATTGGCAGCCCCCTGTGTCCGGTGAACTTATCATGGAAACTTTCGATTTGAAATCGNNCTCGATCGTAGGTGAGTTGAAAAATGAGATCCGTGAAGCTATTCTTGAGGGGGATTTGGAAAATGAATACAATGCTGCTTATCANTTTTTACTGGAGCTTGGAGCAAAGCTTGGCTTGGAAAGAAAATCATCCGCCCAATAAACGAATACCTTTCTATTCTCGTCTTTATTTGAATTGTAGTTAGACATAAAATCCTATTTTAATGAAAATACTTAAGAAATTTGTTTTAATCGCACCGATCCTATTGCTGATCGCTTGCGANAAAGATCCATCATCAGTAGATGATTCTGCCCAATTGGAGATTGATAAGCANAAAATCAGGGCTTACCTCAATCAATATAACATCAAGGCTGATTCCACCTCCGAAGGCCTTTATTACGTTATAGACACCAAATCGGATACTTCTACCAGGAAACCAACTTCAACATCAAAGGTCAAGGTGGACTATAAAGGCTATCTTTTGAATGGAAAGGTTTTTGACAACGGAACAGGTGTCTCTTTCTTCCTTACCAGTTTGATTCCGGCATGGCAGATCGGCTTACCAAAATTCAATGAAGGAGATAAAGGTCGCTTGTTTGTACCTTCAAAATTGGGGTATGGAAAGAGTGGCTCGGGATCTATTCCTGCAAATTCACCATTAATTTTTGACATTACGCTGATTAAGGTGGATTGAGTAATTCTTTTCAGTAATAAATTTATATAGTAAGCATGGTTTAATGCTTAACAAAAACCGAACAACAAAATGCTGTTCGGTTTTTCTTTATATTATTTTTCCTGATATATAATGCTTCACTACCGGACAAGGGTCACACTGCCGAAATACTTTTGTGTCCTGCCGTCGATAAACTTAACTTCGGACAAATAGGTAAATACGCCCGGATCGCAATACTTTCCTTTATGAGTTCCGTCCCAACCCTGACTTGATCCGTTCTCATTCGGAGGGAGATTATTGATCTCATATACCAGGGCGCCGTATCGGTCATACACCCTGATGTAGTTGATTCCTTCTACGCCCGGGCCGGTGAATACCTGGAAAATATCATTGATGCCATCTTTGTTAGGAGAGAAAGCATTGGGGATAAATACTTTCCTTGACCTATCAACCATTAGGAATACGGAATCTTGACCTGTACATCCATTTACATCGGTAGCGACTGCTGTTATGTATTGACTGGTTATGACGCTGGCAAAGGTATAATCACAGGTTACACAAGATACAGAACCTGCAGGAGACCATGTAATGTTGTTGATTGGAAATGCACTTTGAACTTCAGGGCTGAGTCTGAGCGTATCACCCAGGTTCATCTGTAATTTTTCAGGAAGACTTACAAGGATAGGTGCAGGCTCGTTGACTGTAAATGTGGTGTCCTTCCTACATCCGTTCTCATCGATGATGGTCAGTATGTGATCACCTCCTGTTACTTTTGCAATCTCAAATGTAGAATAACTCTTACCATGATCTATAGTATAGGAGTAATCCGGTCCGATGCCACCCGTGATGTTATTTAATTCAAAGTTGGTTTCATATCCGGCACAAGCCGGATCAGGAACCGGATTAAAATCAACGGATAAAGGAGTCGGTTCTGCGATTACTGCTGCTATACTGGATTGGCAACCTTNTATATCTATAACAGTAATCAGGTAATTTCCTGCAGCCAGATTGTTAGCAAGGTCCGAATTCCCGGTCACTGCCGGATTCCAAGTGTATGTATTTCCACCATTTCCACCCTGTACATTTACCTTAATCGAACCGCTTTGCTCACCGTGACAAGCAATATCCTTTGTCAAATTGGTATCAAGGGACGCAATCAATTCGGCAGGCTGACCTATTTGGAATGAATCAATACCGATACAGTTCTTTGAGTCGGTGATGGTTACGTGATAGGTTCCGGCAGTCAGACCGGACAAGCTGGATGAGTTGGTGGCAGTTGGATTCCAGGAATAATTATATCCACCATTCCCTCCTGTTGGATTAAATGACACGGCGCCATCGGCCAGGCCATAACATGAAACATCTATGATGGTTGCACCTGATTTATTTGAAATGATTGGATCCGGAGATGGAATGAAAACCGAATCAATGATTTGGCAAAATCCATCAGTAATCGTTACATATTGCCAGCCTCCCTTTAGTTGTGAGGCAGTCGATGATACACCAGTGTTTGTCTCTCCGCTGGACCATGTGAAAGTATAAGAATTGGCCTGACCTCCGGATGCCTGAACAGTAGCTCNCCCGGTTCCTGCCGTTGATTCAAAGCAATCCGATGCAACTACAGAGTTGACATCTATGGCCGAAAGTACTGTAGGTGCATTGCCCACAGTAAAAGTTTGGACGACAGGGGNGCAGGCTGATTGGTCTGTAATCGTTACTGTGTATTTACCGGGTTTT
Source organism: Candidatus Parvibacillus calidus (assembly GCA_013414645.1). GTDB lineage: Bacteria > Bacteroidota > Bacteroidia > Chitinophagales > Saprospiraceae > Parvibacillus > Parvibacillus calidus. The sequence continues at coordinate 1,506,922 of CP058702.1, forward strand.
AAATTTGAGGCCACATCACCTGTTTGCCCATTACTCCATTGATAGTTATACGGAGGATTGCCACCTGACATTACGAGAGTTATAGAACCGTCGTCCGAGTCCGGGCATGTTGCCGGTACAACGAAATTATTATCCAGAACCAAAGACCCTGCACTCTCCAGATTGATGGTATCGGTTACAATACATCCGCTTAAAGTAACCACAGTGACGATGTATTGACCTCCATTAAGATTATTGACTGTCGAGGTATAAACATTCTTTGGATCTCCGCTATTGACAGGAACACCGGCATTGTTACTCCAGGTTACGGTGGAGATATCTGAACCATTGGCGGTTATGTTGGCTCTTATCGATCCGTCACTACCACCCGCACATGAAACGGAGTGCAACGTATCAAAAGTTATCATAGGTGCATCCTTCTTGAAAATCAAAAAACTGGTGTCAGCCGTACAACCATCCGCACCCGTTATAGTCACATAGTATCTTGTCCCGGAAGCACTTCCTGCAAGGTTAGTTAGATTGAGACTTACTGCATCGACTGTCGTCGGGTTAGAACCGTTAGACCATGTGAATCGGTAAAATCCATTGTCAGGATCATTAGGGTCAGGAAATGGCGTTACATTGCCACTGCCGTCGTATATCAAGGCAGAACCTGCAGGTTGTGTGCCACACACATCATCTTTAAGATTGGCAATCAGAAACTTTATTTNCCCGGGTCCATTAATTTCAAGTTCCTTTTTGACAAAGCAGCCATTTGCATCTTCTACAGTAACAATGTAGTTGCCATTGTTTAGTCCACTTGCTATAGATGTTGTTGAGGTACTTGAGACATTACCGGTATTGTACCATATAAAAGTGTAAGGGCCTGAGGTCGTGCCATTGGTCGTACCTGTGACAGTAAGTCTGCCTTTGCCGTCACCAAAGCATACAGGAAGTTGCTTGAGTACTGTGGCATCAATAACAACACCCGGATCTACCACAAATGACGAGGTGGCATTACACCCGTTATTATCTGTTACCGTAACGTAATAGGTCCCTTCAGGAATATTTGTCAATGAGCCTATTGATACCCCAATCTGATTGGTATTCTGGTATGACCAATGAAAATCATAGGTATTGCCTGTCTTTGGATTACCTCCTGAAGCAGAAATGGTAATCGACCCGTCCTTCTGACCTGAACAGGCCGGATCAGTTACCGCCGGAGGATTAATACTGATGGGCGAAGTATAAAGCGTAAAGGATTGGGAAAATATACAACCGATATCATCTGTAACAGTGACTGTGTAAAGTCCGTTCCCGACATCCTTCACGGTGTTGGTGTTAAAGGTAAAATTAGACCACTCAATAGCATAAGGTGGTACTCNCCCACNTAGGCTAATCTGGACATTGCCATCAGAAGTGTCGAAGCAGGTAGGGTTCGTTAGGTTACCTGTAATGTTGATTGGTGGAGCATTTTGTATGAATACCGTGTGTACAACATGTACCCCACTGATTGAATATACATCAATCGTATAAGGTCCCGGTGTAAGGTTGCTGAATGTTACAGGTGTACCTGCGTTTGTAAAGTCTGGNNGCGCTCCACTGTTGTTAAATTCATAATTGTATTGTGCATCAGGTCCATATGCAGTGAAGGTAACAGAACCGGTGTTGCCCGTTGTACTGCACACATTGAAGAATACCTGCAGTTTGGTAGGATTATTGATCGTAACTATCCCATCTACAGTCCTTACCGTATAGAGCGTGCCGTCATAATCTGTAAACTCAATTACACCGTCTCGTTTGGGTGAAACCTTGACCGGGGTTTTCGTTCCTGGCCTGCCAATAGCTTGAAAGCAAATGGAAAAGATAACGGTACCATCAGCCAGGGTCTTTTTATTCAGATTGGCATCTGTCCATGCAAATACGATATAACCATTGCTGGCTTCCGTGAGACCAAAATTTCCTCCTGAACTTAAATTCAGAGGATTGGTCTNGGGAAAATTTAAACCAACATATTTTAACTCCAGGGGATTGAAAGTGATGGCAAATTCCCCGCCTAACAGATCCTTGAAATCTTTAACGGTAAACTCCAGGCAAATGGTGTCATTCAGGTCTACTGTGCCGGATTGTACCAAAACTGATACATTACCTTGTGGCATGATAATTTCCTTCGTGACTGAACAGGATTTTCCGTCTGAAATAGTCAGTATATAAGTGCCGCCACTCGGAACGGCAAATTGTACCAAATCCCCATGCTTAAATGGACCACCAAAAAGATTTGCCACTACATTGGGCGCTCCCTTCTTAACCATTGTAATCGAATATGTCGAGCCATTCCTGAATTCAGGAAATCCACCGGTTACATTAAAGGAGCCGGATAGGGAGTTCGGACTGTTGGTAGCGAAATTGTTGATTTTTATTTCATTGAGATACACCACCGGAAAGGCGGCTGCAGTATTTACCTTTACACATGAACCCCCATTTTCCCATTGGCCGTAATATTCTCCACTCGCTGCGTAGTATGCATCAAAGGTTACCGGTGCCAGATATAAAGGAAATGGCTTGCCTGAGTTGAAGGTTTCATTGACTGAACCATCATTGTACAGGGTGATGTCACCATTCGGTGCATCCATAAAATACCATAGCTCTCCGGGTGGTGGTGGTGGATTGGTTAAGACCGCATCTCCCTGTATTGTATTGAAGTCAGGACCATTTATAGTAGGAGGCGCACCATACAACAAATATCCGATTGCTGAAGGAGTGCCTGGGTTAGGGTCACCGGTGCTAAAGTTTCCATCGCCATTGTTTTTTATAAAAATCTGATCCTTGTAACAAAGATATATCGTGTCAGGCCTTCCATCAATACTTTGACCGACAATAGGTCCGAAGCTTACAGTGCCAGGGCTTCTTGTCGAACAATCCCTGATCTCGATATTCTGCTCCGATTGATTCCCGACAGACTTAAGCTTTTGCCCATCTAAATTCGTGACGAAACTAATGCTTATAAATAGAAGGATGTGTAGTAATCTTAAGTTCATACAAAATATTCTGTGTTGTTGAGTTTGTCCTGATTTCTGGGCATGTTTAAAGTAAAAACCCAAATTGATCATTATTAAATATATATCTGTTATTATCAATTAGCTGCAATCTTGAATGCAACTTTCATATGTGATGCAAAATTAATATATATATTTTTAATATTTGTTTTTCTTTTTTGGGAAACAAAAATTATTTACAAATTTAACGAATTATATGGGTGCCATCGTATTTAAATCCTGTATTCGACCAAAATACAGAAAAACCATGAATGCAATTTTTATTAGATTTTCATTGATTTTTAAGCCACTCATAGCTCTAATTCGGTTTGAGATATTACTTTTTTATTTAAGGGTTAGTTAAGCCTGGACTTTATAGATTCAAAAGATTTGATTAGGATAGTGATGAAAAATCAAAATATATTTGTTGTTATATGTTATTAATGTTTAGCTTTGTATTATAATTTTTCAAATAGTTGATATGTCGATATTTGACAAGGCTGTTTTGGTAATATACCGGATGGCCGAGAAAGGTTTGGAAGTTTTTTGGTAAAATCGGAAGATGAAGAGATACAATCTCAATTGGTAGAGATTTCAGAGAAATTCCTGACGGACTTGCCTTTGCGCTTTTCTGACAACTCCAAGATGATTGAGCTGGATCCTATTGAAGATGAAAATATGGAGAAAGTACGGGCGGTTGCAATTGAAGGTGATTGGCATGATATTCCATCACTTAGAGCAATGCTTCGTGAAGATCTTCAATTTATGAAGGTCAAGATGAAAAATATATACCGACGATTGATTCAGGTAACTTTATTTTATTCAAGGATGCGGTTAAAAAGCCGTTAGATCCGAATACCGACTCTTGAAGGAACTCAAAGATGTCCTGACCGACAGGAATACCATCAATAATATATAGACATTAAGTAGATCTGATGTCAGTGTACAATCAGCCTATCTTGGCTGATGTCGATTATGGATCAGATAATTTATTTTTATGGAAGGGATAAGAAGTACATTATATAATTTACCCGATGGCGTCACCAGATATGAGGGTAAAGTAAGGGATGTATTTACCAGAGATAACATTTTTGTTTCGGTTGCTTCTGACCGAATTTCTGCATTTGATCATATACTTCCGAGGTCTATTCCTTACAAAGGTCAGGTCCTCAATCAGATTGCAGCTTATTTCCTGGACTCTGTTCGAGATATCATTCCGGTCTGGCTGGACTCCACCCCTGATCCGAATGTTTCTGTCGGAAGGAAGTGCACACCGATTAGGATTGAGATGGTAGTTCGTGGCTATCTCAGTGGTCATTCATGGAGAGAATATAGAAGTGGTAAAAGATTTCTTTGCGGAGTTCCNCTGCCGGAGGGCTTGATGGAAAATGACCCTTTTCCTGAGCCTATCATTACACCAAGTACCAAGGCAATGGAGGGTCACGATGAAGATATTTCAAAGGAAGAAATTCTGGAAAGGAATCTCGTAGATCGTCAAATCTATGAGGAAATGGAGATTAAATCCCGCCAGTTGTTTGAGCGAGGGACCCAAATGGCTTTGAAGCGTGGTTTGATCCTTGTGGATACAAAATATGAATTCGGGATATATAATGGCGCATTAACTCTGATGGATGAATTGCACACACCTGACAGTTCCAGGTATTTTTATCTGGATACATACTTTGAAAACCAAATTCTTCATCGGCCTCAGAACCAGCTTTCCAAGGAATTTGTAAGAGAATGGCTTATAGCTAATGGTTTCCAGGGTCGAACCGGCGACAAAATGCCATTGATGGATGATTCTATGGTCGAAACCGTCAGTAAACGCTATATTGAGCTTTATGAGAAGATAACCGGAAGAGATTTTATCCCTGCATCCTATGACCAGGTCGATGAAAGAATAAGCCGGGTACTCAACGGTATCTTCGGATAATACTAAACTTTGAGTTGGGTGTGTGATTTTGGTAACATTAACGAAATGTTGTCAGGAGTTGCTATTTATTAAATTCCCTTTTGGCATATATTTGGACAATTTATTCCTAAATATTGAGATATGTCGAGACTGTTTTTTATTACAATCGCACTCTTTTACTCCTTGTATCTGACCGCTCAGGATACAGACCCCAATCATATCCCATGTAGCAAGGCATCTGCATACCGAAATCCGGCTTCTTTGAATAATTTTCATAATCCTTTGACTGAGAATTATGATTTGAAATATTATCGTTTTGACTGGTATATCGATCCAGCTGACTATTACATCAAGGGTTCTGCAACACCTTACTTTGAAGTGTTGACCAATGAGTTTAAGGAAATATACTTTGACCTGTCCAATCAATTGCAGGTAGATAGTGTCTTATATCACGGATTAAAAATAAATTATTCTCAACCTGACCAGTTTGTGTTGAAAATAAACCTTGACGTACAGATTGGAATAGGGACTTTGGACAGTCTTACAATTTATTACCGGGGAGTTCCGCCGGCCGGAGGCTTTGGGTCATTTATTCAATCCAAGCATGGAGATAATATTCCTGTAATCTGGACACTTTCTGAACCATTTGGCGCACAAGACTGGTGGCCCTGTAAAAATGGTTTAGATGATAAGATCGACAGTATTGATGTTTTTGTAACCTCTCCTGATCAATACAGGTGTGCAAGTAACGGTATTCTGGTGGATGAGATTAGGCCCGGACCAGGTTTGATGAGAGCTCATTGGAAACACAGACATCCGATTGCAGCATATCTTGTGGCTATTGCGGTTACTGATTATACTGTATATACGGATGATGTACACTTAAAGGATGGCACTGTTATGCCTATGCTCAATTATGTCTATCCGGAATCTCTTAGTAAAGCCCGGAAAGGCACTTCAGATAATGTGAGGGTACTGGAGTTTTTCGATAGCCTCTTTGTGGACTATCCGTTTAAAAAGAAATATGGACATGCTCAGTTCGGGTGGGGTGGAGGTATGGAACATCAAACCATGAGTTATGTTACAGGCTTTGATTGGGGTTTGCTGGCTCACGAACTTGGCCATCAATGGTTTGGAGATCATGTAACCTGTGGCAGCTGGGAAGACATTTGGCTGAATGAAGGGTTTGCTACTTATCTTGACGGGTTGTCACGAGAGCGCTTTTTCGAGCCTTCCTATTGGTATAACTGGAAGTTTAACCTGATCAAATCTATTACATCAAGGCCTGATGGTTCCGTTTGGGTGGCCAATACCGATGACGTGAGCAGGATCTTCCATTCGAGGCTTACTTACAATAAAGGAGCTTATTTGGTCCATATGCTAAGGTGGAAACTTGGGGATGAGATCNNTTTTAAAAGTTTGCGCACCTACCTGAATAAGAAGGGAGGTGGCTTTGCGAGGGTGGCGGATTTGAAGGGAATACTGGAGGATGTATCCGGAGAAAGTTTAGGTGAATATTTTGATGATTGGTTCTATGGAGAAGGATATCCGGTTTATTCCGTTACCTGGGACAGTATTCATGCATCTCCGGAACAGGTCCTTATCAGACTTGACCAGACGACATCACATACTTCTGTTGACTTCTTTGAGATGCCGGTTCCGATCCGATTGCAAGGTGAAGGCAAAGAAATGACCGTTAGGTTGGACAATACAAGTTCTGGCCAGGTTTTTACAATTGAGCCTGGTTTTAAGGTGGAGAAGGTTGAATTCGATCCTGACCTGTGGTTGTTGGCAAAGAGTTCAGTCGCACCCGGTGCTGTTCTGGCCGATCGGGAAGTGCCTGAATATGGCATTCAATGTTTTCCGAACCCTGCCCACAATGATCTTGTCATAAATGTCAACTCTCTTAAATTCAAGGGCTTATCCTGGCGCATCATAGATGTATCCGGTAAGTTGATCCTTAAGGGAGAGTTGAATGCTCCGTACCAAAGAATTAATATTGCCGGTTTGACTGCAGGAGCATATAGGATGCTTATTAGTGATTCTCAGCATGTAGTTTCAGTGCATTCTTTTTCCAGGATTTGATTGCTTCACGGGCCGGTAATATGAAAGATAAATCTTCTAAAAGTGATTGACCCTCAGGAATTAAAGAAAAGAATCGTCTTCGAGGATAATCATCTTATTGCGATCAACAAACGGCCTTCTTGGCTCGTACAAGGCGATAAGACAGGTGATATGCCGCTTCTCGATGCTTTGAAGGATTATATAAAGAAAGAGTACAACAAGCCGGGAGATNNGTTTTTAGGAAGCATCCACCGACTGGACAGACCGGTTTCAGGATTGGTTGTATTTGCGCGTACAAGCAAAGCACTTGAGAGGATGAATGCTCTTTTTGCCGGCCGTGAAGTTGTAAAGACCTATGTCGCGATAACAGAAGGCAAACCNCCGGTCTCCGTAGGTACTCTCCGGCATTTCCTGTTGAAAGACAATCACAACAATACTGTCAACGTTGTGAATCCTTCCCGCAAAGGCTTGAAGGATGTAAAGGAGGCTATTTTGGATTATGTAGAAGTTAACAGGCATGGGCTTCATACCTTGATTAAAGTAGTCCCACATACAGGCAGGCCCCATCAGATTAGGGTTCAACTGGCTTCTATGGGGTGTCCTATACTGGGAGATGTCAAGTACGGGGCAAGGGCGCCTTTGTCGGATCAATCCATCGCCCTGCATAGTTTTTCCCTTCAATTTGTCCATCCGGTAAGGAAGGAAGCGTTGTGTTTGGTCGCTCCACTTCCTGAGACTGCCTGGTGGAAGCCATTTGATACAGATCCCTTGAATAAGTAAAAGCATTGGATCCATTTTGATGGTTATAGTGCTGGTCAGCATCGTTAAATAAAAAACTCCGGAAATTTCCGGAGTTTTCTACAACGTAAAATCTAAACTTAATACCTTAAAAAACATCTTTATCTGGCTGCAGTTAGAAAGGATATCTTCCTGCTTCAATAATTCTTTCGGCGATTTTCTTTCGTAGGTTCTTGACATTGACCGGTTCTAGCTTACTATAACGCTTGACCCCCATGAGCATGATTTTGAGCTCATCACCGGTAGCGAAGGAGGCAAGTGCATCCACAGCATTCTTGGCTATTCTGTCCTGGGCATCATGGAAGAATACTTTAAGCATCGCCTCTTTTTCTTCAAGTAAACCATCATCCATATTTTTAACCTCTTTTAAGCGGGATAAGACGGATTCAGCATTGAATACATCAATCATAATATCGGCAATATTCATCAATATTTCCTGTTCCTCCTTCAGATCAACTTTTCCATCCATTTGATATTTAGCGCCTGCACCTGCAACCATCAGTAAAATTTTCTTGAAATTTTTCAACGCTTTGGTTTCTTCAGGGTAGGCTCCTTCGAAAGATTCCATTTTTGGCATGGAAGCGAGTTCCTTCTGTACTTCCCAGGCAGGGCCTACCATATCAAGTTGGCCTTTCATGACTCTGCGGAGCAGCATATTGACCAATAAAAGGCGGTTAATCTCATTGGTTCCTTCATAGATTCTGTTGATTCGTGTGTCTCTGAACAATCCTGCAGGGACGAATTCTTCTGAGAAACCGTATCCGCCATGGATTTGGAGTAATTCATCGACATTGTAATCAATACACTCACTTCCATATATTTTAGTGATGGCGCATTCGATGGCATACTCCTCGGCAGCATCCAGAAGTGCTTGCTGATATGGCACGCCATCCTCAATAGCCGATGCTTTCCAGTCTTCAATCAAGTTGGCTATTCGGTAGTTTGTAGACTCGAGTACATAAGCATTAATTGCCATTTGTGCCATCTTATGTTGAATCGCTCCAAAACGACCGATGGGTGTCTTGAATTGCTCCCTTTCCATAGCATAATTGACTGCCCTTGTTGTAGTGACCTTGCAGCCTCCACCAACCAAAACGCCCAACTTAAACCTTCCCATGTTGAGCGCATTGAATGCAATTAAGTGGCCTTTTCCAATTTCTCCCAGGACATTTTCCTTTGGTACGGGGGCGTTTTCAAAAAAGATCTGCCGTGTCGATGAACCCTTGATGCCGAGTTTATGCTCCTCCTCGCCGAGTGTCATGCCTTCTGTTCCTTTTTCTACGATAAATCCGGTAAACTTATCCCCATCAACCTGTGCAAATACAATGAAGACATCCGCAAATCCTGCATTGGAAATCCACATCTTCTGCCCGGTTAGCAGGTAATGCGTTCCTGCGTCGTTCAAAATAGCTTTGGTTTTTGCACCCAAAGCATCACTTCCTGATCCTGGTTCAGTAAGGCAATAGGCAGCACGTACTTTTCCGGAGGATAATTCCGGGAGATACTTTTTCTTTTGCTCTTCTGTGCCAAAATATAAGATTGGCAGCATACCAATACCGGTATGGGCTGCAAAGGTCGTACTAAAAGAGGCGTCTCCGCCACCAAGTTCTTCCAGTAAGATTGTGTTGATGATGGTATCAAATTCCTGACCGCCGTACTCTGCCGGAATATGTGCGCCTACTAAACCCAACTCTCCTGCTTCATCCATCAATGCAGGTTGTTCTTCCAGTTTTGAGCCTCGGGTCCATAATTCCTTTTCTACAAATTCGCGAACCGTATCACGAATCATTTTCTGATCTTCATTCATGCGCTCAGGGATGTAATCCGAGCCGAATGAATAATCTTTTATTAAAAATTCACCACCTTTAAATTTTTCAATAGTTGTGTCCATGTGTTGATTAAATTACTTATTTGTAAAGTTAACACATTTTGGAGGTAAATAATTAAAAAATGCCAAAATTATTTAATCGACTATTTCAATGCAATACATAATACCGAAAACAAAGAAATATTATATAATAAACAAAATAATATACGGTAGCTTGTATTTTACAAAGTATAATGAGAGTCTACATTAGTGATTAATTCCGAGTTGAATTTTAATTAAATGAATGTATAATATTTAACAGAATAGAATAAATATTAGAAAAAGTAATTTTATAATAAGGATTTTTCCTTAGACCTCCTCTCATTTTCATAGTGAAGGTATGTCCTTTTCCCCTACCAAAAGTTAGTGTACTCCGCCTCGTCTGTGGATCATACCACCGACTGTGTCTTTGACGCTGCTCATGATTATGAATGCAGATGGATCGATTGCCTTTACACCATCTTGCAATTTGGAGATCTCCAAACGTGTCACTACGGTATAGACTACATCAATTTGTTCTGTCGATTGATGTCCTCTTTTGCCATATCCTTNTTTCGCAGAGTATAAAGTAACCCCGAAGCGCAGGTCATGTACCAGCATTTCCCTGATTTCTTCGCTGTTATCACTTATTATGGTTACACCGGTGTATTCTTCAATACCTTCGATCAGGTAAGTGACCGCTCTTGAAGCGACGAAATATGTCAGAATGGCGTATAAGGCGATGTCTATCGACAATAAATAAGCTGCAGTTAAAAATATAATTATGTTGAAAATTAGAATAATGTCTCCGATTGATAACATTGATTTTCTGCTCAAATAGATTGCAAGGACTTCCGTCCCATCCAATACTGACCCACCTCGCATGGCAAAGCCAATGCCTGCTCCTAGAAATAATCCACCAAAACTCGCAATTAACAATGGATCGTCTGTCAGTATTGGAAAGTGGACAAATTGGATGACGATTGCAAGTCCGGTTATGGCGATGATGCTTTTCAGGGCAAATTCTTTGCTCACCTGTCTGAAACCGAGTAGGATGAAAGGCGTATTGTACACTATTAATAAAACAGACAGGGGTAATTTGTTGTAAATCACTTTGGTGAGAAGGCTGATACCTGTTATTCCACCATCAATGTATCCATTGGGAACTAAAANACTTTCTAGTCCGAAACCGGCCGAAAATATACCAAGGATTATCAAAAGTGCTGACCTGATTTGGCTCTTAATTATAGCTGACTTGGGACGAACTTGCGAGGGTGCCATATTTAAATTTTAAATTACCGATTGGGTAAAAATATAATTTGTTATTTTATTCTCAAAATATTTTAATCATTATTAAATTTTATTGTTTATGAATACCCTAATTAATGGGGGTTGGTAATTCGTAAAAAAGGTTAGACATTGACTGTAAATCAATAATATACATAGTATAATTTAAAGATTGTGATTTGTTTTTATCTCTACCAGTCCTTTTCTTGATTCTCTTATTTCTAATCTCTTCCCAAATAATTGTTCAGCCCTTTGGCTCTTTCTCTCTATACAGGCAAATCAATCAGGCTATTGGTCCTCTTATAATCCGGATAGCTTTGAGGTCCTCTGGTTTTTGAATTTTGTTCTAACAAAAACCAAAGTCAAACCCTCAGGCTTTTATATAATTGGGTTCCTTTATTATATATTAGGCAACGGTTAGGATAAATGATGTTCTGAGATCTTCTGGTTAACATCCGCATCTGTTGTTGATCTGAGGAATTTATACTTTTACTTCTTTAAATATTTTTATCGACTGCGTGATATCCAGTTTTTTAATTCTTATTTAGGAAATAGTTTGCCTTGAAGTATTCAAAAGGGTTAAAGGGGAAGTGGTGCCATCCTTTAAGATATGGATCGATGATAGTATTCACTTGGTTTGGGCGGTTATTTCGGATAAGTTAACCTTGACAACCGTTGGTCAGTCACTCACATTAATTCCTGAAAACATTGCTTAGATTCGTTTCCTTTTTTATTTGGATATTACATGCTTCGTTTTATCTTTAGCTGTAAATACATGGATATGGGAAAATCTTTTGTTGCCCGTTTTTTTCTTCTTCTCTTATTATCTTTCTGCATATCATTGCAGGGTCAAATCAATTCTAATATGAAAAAGCAGGATAAAAGGCTTCGCCTCCGGTTGCAGCCAAGAGACCGATACATTTGGAAAAGCACGGTGATATACGAGTCGATAGTTATTATTGGCTCAAGGAAAGAGAAGACCCCGAAGTAATAAAATATCTTGAGGATGAGAATACCTATATGGAACAATCCCTCAGTCATACCAAAGGTCTTCAGGACAAATTGTTTGGTGAAATTACAAGTAGGATCCCTCAGATTGATATGTCCGTTCCCTACCTTAAAAACGGATATTATTACTACACCAGATATGAGTCCGGTAAGGAATATCCTATTTATGCCAGAAAAATTGACACTTTGGATGCCCGGGAGCAAGTTCTGATCAATGTCAATGAATATGCCCAAGGTTATAATTATTATAATATCAAGCAGATTGCTGTCGATCCCTTCAATAAATATATGGCCTACTCAGAGGATACTCTTTCACGCCGAATATATACCATCAAGGTAATGGATATGGTTACCGGGAAGTTTACCGGAGATATTCTGCATGAAAACAGTGGTAATATTGTGTGGTTCAACGATGGTAAAGCCTTCCTTTATGTCGTGAAGGATCCTGAGACTCTGCGGGAATACAAGGTGTACAGACATTTGGTGGGTGATGATAGTCGTAATGATAAGCTGCTTTATGAGGAAAAGGATGAAACTTTTGGCGTTGGAATCTTTAAATCCCGAAGTAATGCATTTATTTATATTGGTAGCTACAGTACTCTGACCTCTGAATTCAGATATTGCGACGCGAATGATTCTGACGCAGAGTTTAAGTTGTTCGAGCTCCGAAAACGTGATCATTTGTATTCAGTTGCGGATGATGGAAGACACTTTTATATTGTTTCCAATGACAAAGCCATCAATTTTAGGCTTTTCAAGACTGATCTCGACAAAACAGAGAGGAGTAACTGGCTTGAGATGATTCCTCACAGAAAAGATGTCCTTATTGAGGATGTTGAATGTTTCAATGACTTTATAGTTGTGGAGGAACGAATGAAGGGAATGATCAGGCACAGACTCATTTCCGGGGAACAAGACTGCTATCTTGACTTCGATGAGGATGCCTATATGACTTTTTTAGTTGATAATCATGAGTTCAATACCCGAAAACTTCGATATTCCTACACCTCGTTGACGACTCCTCTTTCTGTATTCGATTATGATCTGGACACAAAAGAACATATTCTGTTGAAGGAGCAACAGGTAACCGGTGGCTATGATAAGAGCCTCTACACATCCGAGCGGATAGAGGTCATTGCGCGCGATGGCACACGGGTACCTGTATCCTTAGTTTATAAAAAATCATTGAAGAAAAAGCGTAATAATCCTTTATTATTATATGGTTATGGTTCTTATGGGATAAGCATTGACCCTTCGTTTTCTTCTGTTAGGCTTTCGTTGCTTGACAGAGGTTTTATATATGCAATCGCTCATATCAGGGGAGGGCAGGAGCTGGGCAGGCAATGGTATGAGGATGGCAAACTGCTAAAGAAGAATAACACATTCAATGACTTTGTGGATTGCGGACGTTATCTGGTGACAAGGGGTTATACTTCACCCGAGCATTTATATGCAATGGGAGGAAGTGCTGGAGGTCTTTTGATGGGAGCTGTCATCAATATGTCTTGGGATTTGTTTCATGGCGTGATTGCTGCTGTTCCTTTTGTCGATGTCGTTACAACTATGTTGGATGAATCTATTCCCCTTACCACGGGTGAGTGGGACGAATGGGGGAATCCAAATGATAAGGTGTATTACGACTACATCAAATCCTACTCTCCCTATGATAATGTGGGACAGCATCCGTATCCCTCATTGCTTGTAACAACAGGACTTCACGATAGCCAGGTGCAATATTGGGAGCCTGCCAAATGGGTTGCCAAATTGAGAGACCTTAAGGCGGGGTCAGAACCGGTGTATCTATACACCAATATGTCAACAGGTCATGGNGGAGCAAGTGGAAGATTCGAAAGGTATAGGGAAACAGCATTGGTATATGCGTTTTTGTTGGACCTGGAAGGTATTAAAGATTGATTAGATAGGGTTTGGGTTCAAAATATCTACAGGCAAGCATTCAACCAACGAAGTCGGTGGAGTACGGTGTGTCGGGTGGCGCGCACACAGTTTTAACAAAATTTTGAGGCGGTTAACAGAATTTTTGATTATTACGGGATGTTATAATTCATATCGTGGCAAAAAGATATCTTTGCGCCTTTGTAAGTTTTTCTAAATAATCCAGTATTACATGAGTAGATTCATTTTGTGGGCCTTTGTTCTGTTCTGTGGTTCATCACTTTTTGCACAGAATACGTACACATCTGCCAAGGATTCTGATGCTAAATCAGTAGTCGCTCTTAATAAGATTAAGGCAAAATATTCTACTGCCGGACAACAGATAACCTCTGTTTTTACAATGAAGATCGATTTGCCTAACCAGGCAGCAAGACTCGAGAAAGGTACTATGATCCAATCAGGTAATAAGTTTAACCTGAGTATGAAGGATATGGCTATCATCAGTGATGGTAAGACGGTTTGGTTTATTAATAANAAACAAAAGGAAGTCCAGATCAATGATTATTCAAAGGATGTCAGCCAAGGTATGGTCAATCCGGCTGAGTTTATCATGCAATACAGTCCAAAGTCTTTTATTTCGGCTGTGACTTTTGACGGTCCNAAAAACGGCAAAAAGGTCATGGTGATGGAGATTAAGTCAGTTGACCGGAAGGTTGATTATTCCAAGGTCCGGGTCACAGTCAATAAGGCAACCAATGAATTGATTGAAATGGAATTATTCAATAAGGATGGTAGCCGATATACCTTGAATGTTTCAAAAACAACCTTTTCCAAGACAACTTCGTCCTCATCCTTTGGATTTGATAAATCCAAGTATCCGGGCTTCAATGTGGAGGACTTACGGGTTAATTGAAATGCAATAAATGGTGGCAGGAATGAAGATCCGTTCTAAAATTATCAAACCCATTGCAAAAGTAATCGCTAATCGGATTGACCGATGGAAGCGAACTGCTGTTGCTGATCAGGAACATATTCGACGTCGGTTAGTCGAGAGAGGCAGAAATACAGTTTATGGGAGGGAACATCAGTTTGAAAAGATTGGTAGTTCAAGTGCGTTCTCAACCTATGTTCCCTTGATTGATTATGAAGGTATCAAACCCTATATTGAAAGAATCAAGCAAGGTGAAAGAAATATACTTTGGCCGGGACGACCCAAGTATTTTGCAAAAACATCGGGCGCCACATCCGGTGTTAAGTATATTCCTCTTACAAGGGATAGTATGCCTAATCATTTCGGCTCTGCGAGGAACGCCTTGCTTAATTATGCTGCCAAAACAGGAAAGGCAGGNTTNTTTGACGGCAAAATGATATTTTTAAGTGGGTCACCTGAGTTGGATACGTCATCTGTGATTCCAACCGGTCGCCTTTCAGGTATTGTCAATCATGAAGTACCGGCATGGTTACGTAAAAGTCAGGTTCCTTCCTACAATACAAATTGTATTGAGGACTGGGAACTAAAAGTCGATGCGATTGTCAAAGAAACAGTCAACCTTGATATGCGCCTTATTTCAGGCATTCCTCCCTGGGTGCAAATGTATTTGGAGCGTCTCCTTGAAGTCAGCGGAAAGAAAGACATCATGCATCTGTTTCCAAATTTCAGCATGTTTGTATATGGCGGTGTGAATTATGAGCCATACAGAAATACATTGGAGAAACTATTTGGTACATCAGTAGATTCTGTCGAGACTTTTCCTGCCTCTGAAGGCTTCTTTGCCTTTCAGGATGAGCAGGACGACTCTTCTTTGTTGTTGAATACCCAAAGCGGCATCTATTTCGAATTTGTTGAATTAGAGGAAATGGCCAGGGATAAACCGACACGTGTGCCTTTGGAAGGTGTTAGGATTGGTGTGCCTTATGCAATAATTGTTAACAACAATGCCGGTTTGTGGGGTTACAACATCGGCGATGTAGTCACCTTTACATCGGTCGATCCGTATAAGATTGTATTTACCGGCCGTGTCACACATTATATTTCTGCTTTCGGAGAGCATGTGATTGGCAAGGAAGTAGAAGATAGTCTCAAAGAAGCAATAGGAGATACCGGCGTGAAGATAGCCGAATTTTCTGTCGCCCCTCAGGTCAATCCGGGTGGTGGGCGACTTCCTTTTCATGAGTGGCTTATAGAATTTGAAGTGATGCCTGCCGACCTTGAAGCCTTTAGATTGAAGATTGATTCAGCGTTGGCGCGAAGAAATATATACTATAACGACCTGATCACCGGAAATATCCTGCAGACACTGCAGATAGTTCCGCTTAANAAAGGGTCGTTTATCACTTATATGCGTGAGAATGGAAAACTGGGTGGCCAAAACAAAGTGCCACGCCTGACAAATGACAGAGAAATAGCAGATGCTTTGCATGAGATAAACAATAGATGATCATGAGAAATAATATATCCGCCCTTTCTTTGCTGATTATGCTTTGCGTAGGAACAATGCATGCGCAGACAGTGGAATTTATTGGNAAAAAAATACAAGTACCCAAAGATTGTGAAAAGGTATCACAATATGAAATAGATTGTGGTGGTTTTTCACTTTCCTGGGCTTATATGTCCAAGGGTACCGGAGATAATGTTATTTTCGACCAGATCGGCCGATTGAAACAGAGGCCCGGCATGCAGTACAAACCGATGCGAATCCTTGTGGACAGTGTTGAGACCAATGGATTTGTTGCTTCGTTTAGTGCGGATAATGTCAAATATTTTATGTTGATGACTTCCGGTGAAGTGAGAGGTAAGCATTTCCTTTTACAAGCGATTGATGTGCAGCCATTCTGGAGATACGTAGGCTATAATGCTGTGTTTGACAGTTTAGTTAAGGTCTTGCCGGAAGATGAAGGCCCCGGTAAAGGAAAAGAACCGGAAGGTGTAAAAAATAAGGAATGATGGCAGAACAAAAGTTGATTTCAGTCATTAGTATTTACTGCGGGACGGAGTCGGAAGCAGTATCTCTGAGTCAAGCCCTGGTAGACAAGCATCTTGCGGCATGTTGCAACATTTCAACCTGTGCTTCGTTGTATAAATGGCAGGGTGAGATGAATGAAGATCTGGAATGGATAGTAAGTGTCAAAACAATGGCTCGTGCTATCGACAAGGTCATGGAACTGATCAAATCGGAACATACCTATGACCTGCCTTCCATCCTCATTGATACAGTGGCGACCACAGAAGAATATTATAATTGGGTGAATGAATCTGTTTTATTTTAAAAGGTTTACAGGATGATGAAGTTATTAAAGAAAGGATATCTCAAGAATGCAGGAATAGGGTTGTTTTTGTTNTTTTTTCTGAAAGGATTGGCATGGATTGCCGTATTTTATTTTGGCATTAACATCTTTTCCCGTTGTAGTTAGAATTTTATTTCAAGGTGAGTATAAATTATATGCATCACGAGGATTCCAGGAACGAAGAGTCTTCCCTTTATTTCTGCCATTGATTAATCAACATCAATATTTTTTCAAACATCTTTATTTCCTGCAGCATTGATTATGCTATCGATGCCCGTGAGCCTGGCTTCACATTCTTCCTTGATTGCAGTCGCACGCTGAATTAAGTAAGGAATTTGATCAATGTCGATATTCCCGGATTCAACGGAAATCTGGATCTGCCTTAACTCATCGAGTAACTCCGTCAAGGTTTTAGTCGCTTTCTTACTCATTTTCTTCAATTTTGAATTTTCCGGTAACCTTGCCGTCAGCCCAGTATATGGTTGTGTTTGAATCATCTTTGAAATCACTTTTCAATGAGATTTTATCCTTATTCTGGAAAACCAACGTGTACCCTTTTTNTAAAATATTCTGTGGGTCTGAAAGTTGAAGACTTCGATAAGCAATCTGCATGGTATGACGAAAATCACGAACTATTGCTGTAGAACCGGAAGTTATTTTACTCATGGTCAATTGAACCGTATGACGAAGTCTGTCTGTCAACANGGAAGAAGCTGAACGAATAAGCATCGTTGCTTGTTCTACAGCATTTTTATATACCAGGATACTGACGGAAAAATCCGATAGAATTTTTCTGTAGCGGTCATCAATTTCAGCCAGAAATGCCATATTGTGATTGATCAGGAATTCCGCAACTGCTGTAGGGGTCTTTAGAGAGGTGCTGGCTGCAAGATCCATGGCGCTGACATCAATTTCATGCCCGATGCCTGTAATGACAGGTAAGGGAAAGTGCGCTATCAACATTGCTAACCGGTAATTGTCAAATGCAGCCAGATCCACCTTGCTGCCACCGCCTCTGATAATGGCTACAGCATCGAATTCGGATTTTCTTTNTTCAATGAAATTCAACGATTTGCTGATTGTTTCTTCCAGTGAGGTCCCTTGCATTACGCTGTCCAGTAATGTAATCCGGAACTTCAGACCAAATTTATTTTGTTCAATATGTTGGACAAAATCGATATATCCGGCTGCATTTTCTGATGATATTACAGCCAAGCGGAGGATAGCGGGAGGTAAGGGTAAAGTTTTGTTGATTTTGTCAAGCCCCTCTGTCCGAATCCTATTGAATAATTCTTCCTTCCGCCGATCCAATGCCCCTCTTGCATACTCTGTATTGATATCAGAAATCCTGAATTGCAGGCCGAATCTTTCGTGAAATACCGGTTGCCCATGGCTCATGATTTCAAATCCTGACGTAAAGAAATTGACCAGATCAGGATTCTCTTNTTTGATTCTTTGGAAATCCGATGCCCATACCACTGCCTCTAATTGAGCTACGATATCATTGGAGACGGAACTTTTCTGGATCAAAGTCAGGTAGTAGTGACCTCTTTNTTCAGCCGCATTTAATATTTCAGCTCTTACCCACAGCTCATTGTCGAAATTCAAAGCAAGGACCCTCTTGATGTAGGTATTCAACTCCAATAATGTATAGGATTTGATATCAGTAGTCATGGCTTTGATATTATAATCGAATGCAGTGATTTCTTTTATAATGATTAAAGATAACGATTCTGTTGTATTTCCCTTAGTTATGTCATCGACTGCCATTGCCATTGCGTGGCCGGAAGCCGTATCAAAATCTCCGGTTTGGTGCTTAAATGTAATTTCCGGTATCTTTCTTCCGGTAGCAAAAGATGAAATATCTTTATAGAAATGATGTTTTTCGAACTCATTGTTATAACCGGCATAAATTGCTGAATTGCTATCCCATGGAATGTTGGTCAGGTAAGTGTGTATATCATCCGATATTTTCTTTTCCGAATTAACAAATAGAGTATATTCGGAGATCATTGCAATGGCATTGTCTTTTGGTCGGAGATAAGGAAAAACTGGTGCCTTCGCCATAAAAGATTTTGTTGTCATCTTTTTCGAAAAGGAAACCTGAATCTCTGTGTATTTTTCATTAAACTCGGTGTTCTCCTCGAAAAATCCAAACAAGACATTTTTGCCCGGGTTTTCCTTGACCAGTATTTCGGTGTCAGTCAGGACATTTAGCACAGTCAGCCCTTGGTTGACATAGGTCATATTGTATGTATTGACATTCAATTTAAGAGCGATCATACCCCCAATGGTATTATTGGTGGATTGAATAAAGTGGGTAGGATTCAGCGCTGTTTCTTTATAGGTCGTGATATCCCTTAGAAATTGTTCTGTTTTGGATAGGCAGCCTCTACCTGTTCCTGTGATGATTCCGCATAATTCTCTGTTAGTATTGGTGTTTGTCTCAAGGCCACAACCGACAGCAGTTATTATGATAGGACTGAGCCTCCGTATTTCGTTTTTTCAAAATGTCCTGAATAATCCGGCCCTGAGATCTTAAAAAGCCTTTATCTTCCGAGAAAGATGATGCTGTATAGGATATGCTGGAAATAAACATCATGCCGCTTTTGAGAATATCAGGGACGTATTATTGCNCCCAAAACCAAATGAATTTACCATTATGTGGCGTAAATGTTGATTTTCTTTGATAGTGGTTACAGGGGAAAGTCCTGTTTCAGGAATTGGGTGCCGGAAATTTATAGTTGGAAATATGAATCCATGTTGCATCATACCAATGGAAAGGACTGACGAAATGGCTCCGGCTGCGGCAAGTGTGTGGCCTGTATACCCTTTGCTTGATCCGAATGCAATGTCATTGCCAAAAAGTCTCTTTATGGCGTTGGACTCTGCCAAATCGTTATCAATTGTACTTGTCCCGTGAGAATGGATAAAGTCAATTTCTTGAGGATTTAGGTTGGCTGAGGTGAGGGCTAAACTCATCGCGCCATAAGCTCCCATCCCATGTGGTGACGAGCCGGTGATGTGATAAGTTTCACTGATATTACCATAGCCGGCAACAACGGCCAGGGAAGACTTTCCCCTGTTTGTCGCATGTTTGCTGCTTTCCAGTACCAGGTATGCCGCTCCTTCACCCAGATTCAGTCCAAATCGATCTTTATCAAATGGAGTGCAGGGTTTGGGATCCAGATTTTNTAATGAATGGAAACCATTGAGTACGAACTTACTCAATGAATCGCTTCCTCCGGCCAGTACTACTTCGGCTTTACCGGCTTTAATCAACCTGGCACCAAGCATGATGGCGTTATTAGAGGAAGAACAAGCAGTGCTGATCATATAATGTGGCTTGCTCAGGCCAAGATAACTACACACATTACGACTAATACTGCCGCAATCCATTTCACTGAGAAACTCCTGTGTTGCCTTGGTTTTATTCAGACTCAGGTTGTCGAAATGTTTTTCGGTTGAAGAAATGCCTCCTACTGTAGTTGCGCTGATGAGTACAATCTTATCGGTAAACATTTCAATATCAGCATTCCTTAATGCCTGTCGGGCAGTATAAAGCGACATCAATGTAGGCCTGTTGTGGGGATAACGGATATTTAGTTCGGAGAGTTGTTTGACAAGTTCTTCATCACTCAAAGAAACCATTCCGGCAANAAATTTGCCATCGTGAATTGAGCCTGACAATTCGATCGGTCTGAGTGCGCTTTTTCCTGATTTGAGTGCAGCCCAGTTTTCTTCAAAGCCATTTCCAAGGGCTGATAAGATGCCAATGCCGGTAATCCAGACTTCAGCGTTATTTTGTCCCATTTTAAGTATTACTAAACGACTCAATATATTGGGCCATGGATCGAACACTCTCCAGTACTTTCCGGCCTTCTCTGGGATCTTCTATTTTTATTCCGTAATTTCTTTCCAGCAAAACCATTAACTCCAAAGAATCAATACTGTCGAGACCTAGCCCTGTTCCAAACAATGGGGCATCCGTGTCGATATCATCTGGACTCATATCCTGCAGGTTCAATGCTTCAATAATTTCGCTTTTCAATTTGTCGATCAATTGTTCCATACTATTTTGCAGAGAATTTTTTAATAATTGGTATTTTATTTTTGCTGTTCGATCGCTGATTGTCTTGATAATTCACTATGCTAATCCAATCGCGTGAATTCCCGGAGAATAAGCACTCTGTCTGTTCCATTATTAGATACAAACATATTAATTTTTTCTAAAAATGTTTACATTTTCACTAAACCTTTTCCAACACAAGATTATGTTCGAAAGTCCTGAAATCCACCATACTTAACCCACTGATGCCTTGTTGTTCCATGTAAACACCATACATGACATCAACTTCTGCCATGGTAGCCTTGTTATGTGTGATGATGATAAATTGCGATTCCTTGCTGAATTTTCTGATTATCTTGTTTAATTTTTCCACATTGACATCATCAAGTGGAGCATCCAATTCGTCGAAAATACAAAAAGGAGCCGGTTTTAGCAAATACAATGAGAAAAGAAAAGCTATGGCAGTGAGCGTTTTTTCTCNCCCTGACAACTGGCTGAGACTTTGCGGCCTTTTGCCCTTTGGCCTGGCTATGATGCCGATATCTGAATCCAAGGGTGTTCCGGGATTTTCTATGACCAGATCGCAATCATCATCTTCTGTGAAAAGACTCCTGAACACCATTTTAAAATTTTCTCTTACTTGTTCATAGGCGGCAAGATACTTCGTAGTTGAAGTATTTTCCAGTTCATTGAGGGCCTGTAGTAATTTGTCTTTTGAATCTAATATGTCATTTTTTTGACTTACGATTTCATCATATCTGGCCTTGATCTCATTGTATGCTTCTACGGCAAGAGGATTTACTTC
The DNA here is from genome assembly GCA_013414645.1 of Candidatus Parvibacillus calidus. GTDB lineage: Bacteria > Bacteroidota > Bacteroidia > Chitinophagales > Saprospiraceae > Parvibacillus > Parvibacillus calidus. The sequence goes on from CP058702.1 coordinate 1,528,903, forward strand.
TCCGAACTGATGGATGGAATGTCGGATTTTTTGATTTTGGTTTTCCAGTTCCTTTAATACTGTATCATCAGGACTTTCATCTGTAGTTGCTTCGTCGGGCAAGGTTGAACCGAACTCAATGGAGAAATTATCTTCGATCCGTTGCATTTCGAACTTCGCTGCATGCCATTTATCTTTCCATTCATTGGCGATTGTGTGTATGCCTGCGAGTGACCTCTGCATCAATTTGATAGCCTGTTCGTCCTCGTTTACCTGCTTCTTCTCAGTAAAATACACCCTCTCAGCCTCAGTCAGTTCCGATTGAGACGCTTTTATTTTTTCAGCCACTTCAACTATGCCATTTTCGCATTCTTGAATTTGAGTTTCCAATGTTGCCATTTCAACAACACCTGAACTTTGGATATTGAGGATTTGTTTTTCCTGTTCGACCAACCCGGAAACTTGCTGGGTGAATAAATCAATTTCCCGAAGCAATGAAGTTTTATGATTTTCAACTTGAAGGGCATTAAACTTAGCTGCGTTCAACAAACTTCCTGTACTACTCAATTCTTCTGATCGTTCTCTGATTGTTTCCTNTTTGCCCTGGACTGAAGTAAGAAGGGATTCTTGCTCTATTTTCAACGAAGCGATAGACGGAAGATTCCTTTGAATCAACTCGCTGAAGTCATTGACCTNTTNTTTCAACAATACGTCGTCTGACGATATTTTATCAAGCTGAAGCTGGTTATATTCTGCTTTTACCGAGATCTGCAGCAATGCATCTTTGACCTGTTGAACTTCTTTGAGTATCTTGTCAAGATAAGGCCCCTTTCCTTCATCAGAGATGGTTCCTATCTTGTCGTCGATGTTGGCCAATTCCACATAAAATTCAGAATCAGATTTCTTCAACTCTATCAACTCCTCTTGCAATGATTCCAGTCTCAACTTACGTCCCAGTAGACTGCCTTCGATCAGACCGATGGATCCACCTGATGCATGACCATGAGAAAGAACCATGCTTCCGTCTTCAGAAATGAAGTGTAAGCTATGGTCAGCATTCATTGCTTCAAGATGCTGCCTCTTAATATCAGTGACGATGTAAGCGCCCTTGAGTAAATGCCTGAACAGATTATTGAATTTGGGATGACATTGCACAATGGATGTAAGTGACAATGCTCCCTCAATTTCAGGCGAGTCGATCGGTTTTTCCTTGAATGCTTCTAATATGATAAATCCGGCCTTACCCTTTTGACCTGCAGAAAGAGCATCGGTCATTCGAAATGCATCCTCATAATCATTGACCACCAAGTGCGTGAGATATGGATTTAAAAAGTTTTCCAGAGGAGTCCGGTATTTTTCCTCACAGTTGATAAGATCAGCCAAAAGGAGTGTTTCTGTATTTTNTTGTTGGGTGCTAAGGAAACGTACTGCTTCGGGATATCCTTCCTGATTATCAATCAGGGACTTTAATAGTCTTATCTCATGACTTACCCGGTCTATTTTACGTTCAACCTGCTTTTTCTTTTCGGCGGTTTCCTCCCTCTTTTCACCAAGCAGTTTCAATTCTTCATTTCTAACTTTGATCTCCTCTTGCAACTCATCGGCATGTGACTCCAACGAAGCAAGTTGATCTGTCAATTCGGACTTTTGTTTGTTAAAGGTATATTTTTGTTGATTTAAGGAAGCCTCTTGTTCCTTGAACTTCCCTTCGTCACTTTGGAGTGCTGTAAGCTGAGCCTGTGCAACGGCATTTTCCTTTTCAAGGGCAAACAGCTTGTCGTTATTCTGTTCAAATTGTCTGGTGATTGGTTCGAGACCTGACTCCAGCAATGCAAGTTCCCCTTGACCTTNTTCATTTTTAGCCTGCAACAAGTCCAATTCCTGGTTCATTACAGCTATTTGCGAATCAAGGTCAGGAATTTTCATTTTCAGGGAGTCTGTTTTGATGTTCAATTCCGAAAGTTTCAACTTGATACCCTCACTGTCATTATTGGCCTGCTCTACCTTACTCTTAACGAATGCAAATCTTTGGACAGCCAGATCCCGTTTTTNTTCAAGTGTTTNTTGCTCATCCAGGATCAGATTGGTCCTTTTCTGAAAGTCTGAGAGTGACAATTCTTTATCCAGGAGTGCATNTTNTTTGACTTCAAGTTGCGCTTCTGCATTGTGAATCTCAATTTCCTTCGATTCAGCTGTTTGTTGCTCCCTGGTAAACATCTCATAGGCATTGAGGATGATTTTTGCTGCCTGTCTCTTTTGATACTGGAACAGTATCAACGCATTTTCCCGATATTTGGCTTTTAGCTCAAGATATTTTTCCGCCCGACGCGCCTGCTNTTTAAGCGAATTCATGTTGGATTCGATCTCAGTAAGCAGATCATCCACCCGATTTAGGTCGTCATTAGTGGTTTGAAGTTTTGAAAGAGTTTCTTTTTNTCGTGACTTGTATTTGGAAATCCCGGCTGCCTGCTCAATCATCATCCTACGGTAATTATCTTTGTTGTTGAGCAAATCCTCAACCATACCGAAACCGATGATGGCGTAAGTATTACTTCCGATGCCTGTGTCAGCGAACAAGGAATGAATATCTTTCAAACGACAAGTGACATTGTTTAGTTTGTATTCACTCTCACCGCTGTGATAAAGAATTCGGGTTACCTTGACTTCATTGTATTCTATTGGAAGTAAGTTTTTATTGTTTTCAAAGACCAGGGAAACCTGAGCCATTCCGGCCGGCTTCTTGCTTTTGCTGCCATTGAAGATGACACTCGACATTTTATCCAGTCTCAATTCGGTGCTTTNTTGTTCACCCAACACCCAGCGAATAGCATCGACAATATTTGATTTGCCACTCCCATTAGGCCCTACAATGCCGGTAACATCCTCATTGAAGTGAATGACGGTCTCGTTGGCAAAACTTTTAAACCCCTTGATTTCTAAGCGTGAAAACCTCATAGAGAGGCGAAATTATAAAAATTCCCGCTCGGATATTGCTTTTTATCTATAAATGATTTTGTAATATGTATTGAATTTGATGCTAAAAGGAAAGGCCTGTTCAGCTCCTCGAAGATCATGCATATCCTTTTATCTTCGAGCAAGCTTACCCATAAAGTCAATTTCGAATACTGTATAGAGTATATAGTAAGTAAAGAAAGGTATGATGAAGTAGTTATCGGCCGGATGAAAATTCTTATGATAAAGGAAGATGACTACAAAGCAAAACACTAATTTTATAAGGGAAGTCATCATGATGATATTATTGAACATATAAATGTTTCTACTGCGTGATGCGATCCAGGCCAGTGTGTAGAAAAATATGGACAGAAAAACAAAGAAAACGATTGTTTGCAATGAAAATAAATGGTAGGGAGCCAATACCGGAAACCGGTAAAAGATAAATGCGACCAGGATAGCAAAAGCGGTATAAAGTAACAGGCGGAAAGAGAATTGTTTTATGGACATTCCGTTTTATTTATCTGTTCCGAGGTCTTTGATTATCTTGTAAAGATAAGCCATAAGGAACAAAAGAATCAGACCTGCTGTCCAATATTTTGTTTTCCCCGGTCGGAAGGTGTCGTCAAGATAGTTGCCAATTAAATATCCGAATACGATCACACCTATAAGCTGGAAAGCCATACCTGAGTATTTCAGGTAGGTATTGGCACCTTTACGTAAACGTGTTTTTGATCCACCAATATTTATTTGCCGGTCGCTTTCTCGACAGCTTTTCCGGAAGTCATGGTACACTGAACATTGAAAATGGCACCGTTTTCTACGACCAATCTGGAGGTAAAGATTTNCCCTTCAATATTGGCCTTACTGTGTACTTCCAAGGTTTCAACCACCTGAAGTTTCCNCTTAACATGTCCCTCGATGATGGCTGCCTTGCATTTGATATCTCCGTTGATTTGGCCACTCTCGCCAACAATTACCCGCTGGCTACAATCAATATTACCTGTGATAGTGCCATCGATGCGGATATCGGAGACCGCCACTATATCTCNCTTGATGGAAGATCCTGTCCCCAAGCTATTGATCGAAAATCCTTCTGCAGCCTTCTCGCTTTGTTTGGAATTGAACATAATTATCTCTTATAGATCCATCGCGGACGAAACAGCCTTAATTTAAGATTGGTCAGACAATAAAAATAATCAGAATGTAGGACAATAAACGCCCCTGCGCTCTGGTCCGCAAATCAGGTAACCCAATGAAAACTCAACTGCTCCATTATAATTACTTGCAGGCGTGAGTGAAGACACATTTAAGTCATAACTGAATCCAATGGTAAACTGGTTGTAGTCCATTCTGGTAGATAGAATAATTGCATCAGGCTCCAATGCTTTTTGCCAATGGTTGGAGATTCGTCNCCAAAGACCGAATTGAATAGCTTGTCTTGACCATCTGCTTTTATCCAGCCAAAGTCTGAGAGATGTACCCCCATTGACCTGGAAGGACGGACCTTGAAAGAAGGTAACGATTCCGGGNNCCAGGCTGATCTGATCGCTCATAGGGAAATCACCTCCGGCATGAGCAGTTATCTTGCTGTATAATGGCACGTCAACTCCTTCCAGCAGGAAAGATTGATTAGGTCTTGTTATATGGCTATAGGCACCGCCTATGTAGAAACTTGTCTCTTCATCAAACACTGAAAACCAAAGTAGTCCGGCTCCAAGTTCTCCAAACCAGAATGAATTATTGAAGTTGGCTTCGTTTTCCTGTGAAGGAGCGTTGGCAATCCATTGGCCATCTTTGGCTTGCAGGCCCCACTTAGCCTTAAGGAAATTGATACTTCGGTTGGAAGCACCGCCCATGACTCCAAAGGATAAGTAGTGTGCGGATTTTCGGCTGCCACCCATTCTTTTGCTGTAGCTTCCGGATATTTGTGGAGAAAGTGTTGAAAAGCTTAATTCACCGGCTCTGTCACCCCAGAAATTAAATCCAAATCCCCAATAATCATAGCGACCAACGGTATTCTTTCTGTCATAGGAAGCTGTGAAAGTATTGAATGCATTACTTTTTAATACGCTCGCCCATTGATTCCTATAGGACAAGGTCAACCTGTCGGTACAGTTCATCACTCCTGTCATAGCAGGGTTGAGATTGAGGGNGGAAGCGTAAAACTGAGAAAAATGGATGTCCTGAGCGTTGATATTCAATGACACCAAAAGTGCTAGTAATGTTATAAGTAGAGGTTTCTGCATCGAAATTTAAAATTTTAAGCTTGTTTTCTTGCGGAGTAAAGGTATAAATAATTTGTATATTAATAGTGTTAAAAATTTTTTTATCAATTTTTCTCAATATTATATTTCGTATAACGCTTCAGAATTCTTTTATATTTACTGAATTTCGTTTTTGTTACGATATTTTTCGGATTAAATTAAAATTTGATATTTATTGTTTTTCCGATTTTCTATTGACTGCAACATATAGTCCTTTTTGACTTTTATTCAATCATAGTAGCTAATTGTCACAGGCAATTTTCTATATTGGACATCCTTTCGTTAATAGCAAATATAAAGAACAATGATAGATATTATCATTTATACAAATATATACATCTGAAAATTAGTAAACGCTGCATTCCATTTTCCGAATCCCGATATTAATTTTACACAATGAAGTTTTTTACCAAAGTTCCTTTTACGTCCGATATCCGTATGAAATGCAGTGATCTCTTCCTGCTTTCAGGTTCCTGTTTTACCGAAAATATAGGTACGATTATGCAGAAATTGGGACTCAGGGTTGAGTTTAATCCACATGGGATATTGTTCAATCCGTTATCTGTTGCATTGAGTATTGAAAATGTCATCAAAAAGGTTGCTCATAATCAGGATGATATTTTAAACTATAATGGCATAAGTTTTTCCTGGGTGCATCATACTTCTGTGCATGCTGAAAATGAAGATGAATTGGTGAGGAGGATAGACAAAGAGAAGAATCAATTTCTATTAAATTTATCTAACGCCAATTATATGATAATTAGCTGGGGAACAGCNTTTTATTACAGATTGAAAGAGTCGGGAAGAGTTGTTGCCAATTGTCACAAACAGCCGGCTGCCTTGTTTAATAAGATCTTTGCTCAACCACATGAGATCGTGGATTCATATATTCGTTTGGTTCAAAATGTTCTGGAAGTGAATCCCGGACTTCGGATTATTCTGACGATAAGCCCTGTAAGACATATTCGAGATGGATTTGTTGAGAACCAGCAAAGTAAGGCTGCCTTAATTTTGGCCGCCAAGTCTTTATGTGAGGCTTTCCCGGAAACGATATCCTANTTTCCCGCTTTTGAGATTGTCATGGATGAATTGAGAGATTATCGGTTTTATGCTGAGGATATGATTCATCCCGGTGAAGTTGCTGTCAAATATATCTGGGAGCGGTACGTCGAAGGATATTTTGACGAATACCAACGAGAAATATTAAAGGAGGCTGAAGATATTGCCAGGATGAAAAACCACCGGATAGTTTTTTCCGGGTCTGAAAATGCAATTAAGTTTGAAGACCAAAAACAAAAAATGATAGCTGATTTTAAAGCAAGAAACCCTACTTTCAGATTATAATAGGATCTGATAAAGAATTTACCAAGCGATTAAGAAGTGAAAAATGGCTGATTAATCCATTGATTTTCCTTCTACAGCTGCTTGTTTAAGCATTTGGTTGTATTCTTCGGTTGACAGGCCATCAAGTACATAGTCAATAGGATTGACAGGCTCTCCATTTTTATGTACTTCGTAATGTAAGTGAGGCGCAGTAGCTGTACCTGTTGAGCCAACCTTGCCCAGAGGGGTTCCACGTTCTACCTTCTGACCTTCCTTAACCGTAATTTCAGACATATGAGCATACAGAGTCTGGAAGCCATAACCATGGTCTATTATGACATGTTTGCCATAACCTCGTCCATTGCCATTGATTTTTAGCACAGTTCCCTCGCCGGAAGCTACAATCTGTGTACCCTTGGGACAAGAAAAATCAATTCCTGTATGTTNTTTCCAAATTTTAAATATCGGATGCAGCCGTCTCCCAAAACCTGATAGTAAGGTTACATCGCGATTCAATGCTTCTGCCTTCACCGGCTTGATACTTGGCAGACACTTGAGAAATTTTTCATGTGCCATGGCATCGCGATACAATCTGTCCAAGGACTTATTTTGTAAGTTAAGCTGGTGATTGAGTTTATTTGCCTTGTCTTCAATGCGGTTGATGTTGAGGTTTAAAAGGTTGGTCAATCTGGTTTTAATGGTATGCTTACCACCTGTACCTGCCTGCCAGATTGATTCATCAATAGGATCAACTCCCATCACAACAGAATACAACTGAGCATCCTTCTTGTGCAGTTTATCCAAATGAGCCGAATATTGGTTGAGTTGATTGTCCAGCTTTGAATATTTTTCTTCCAGTTNTTTAATCTCTGCAATCAAAGACTGATCGATGTTGCTTTTATTTATTTTATTGTACCCGAAGTATAGAATTGAAATCAAAATAATGGAGAACCCGTAGATACTGTATCTTTTGTAAAATGGCTTTGATGGAATAGTTTCAAACAGCAGTGTCTTCTGGTTAAAAACTATTTNTTGTCTTTTCTGCATTTTCCTAATAATGGTTTATTTACTTTTGCGCAAAATTTATTTCTTAGGTTAAATGAACACGGGATGCGGCAAAAGTACAAATGTGGCTTCATTTTTCAAAGGAATTGAAAAATTTTTATACAAAAATATATATATGTTTTCTTTTTAATATATATAAAAGGCATTTTAACAAAATTTAAAATATGATAGTGAGTCCTATACCTTCATTCGAAATCAGGCGTATNTTTTTGGAATTCTTCCGCGAAAGAGGGCATCAGATCGTTTCTTCTGCTCCAATAGTTGTCAAGAATGATCCGACCTTGATGTTTACTAATGCCGGAATGAATCAGTTTAAGGATCTTTTCCTTGGCAATAGTGCAATCAGGCATCATCGTGTCGCTGACACACAGAAGTGTCTTCGTGTCAGCGGGAAGCACAACGATTTGGAAGAAGTGGGTGTGGATACCTATCATCACACCATGTTTGAGATGCTTGGCAACTGGAGTTTTGGCGATCCGGCCAATCCTTCTGCCGGTTATTTCAANAAAGAGGCCATACAATGGAGCTGGGAATTACTGCATGACAAGTATGGTATTTCTGCAGATCGGATTTATGCTACTGTTTTTGAAGGAGATCCGGCCAATAATATTCCTATGGATCAGGAAGCGTATGAAGAATGGGCAAAATATTTACCCCGGGAACGTATCCTTTTAGGCAATAANAAAGATAATTTTTGGGAGATGGGCGATACAGGCCCTTGTGGTCCTTGTACCGAGATACATGTGGATTGCAGATCAGATGAAGAAAGGGAGCAGGTGGAAGGCAGTACATTAGTCAATCAGGATCATCCGCAAGTTATTGAGATTTGGAACAATGTCTTTATTCAGTTCAATAGGATTAAAGATGGTAGTTTGCAGCCCCTTCCGGCCCGCCATGTTGATACCGGTATGGGATTTGAGCGACTGGTCCGGGTTTTGCAAGGCAAACAATCCAATTATGATACGGATTTGTTCGAACCCACATTGAGAAAAATTGAAGAGCTTTCAGGGGCTGCCTACGAAGGTACAATGGTTAAGAAAGATATCGCATTCAGGGTAATTGCGGATCATATTCGTGCCATATCATTTACCATTGCCGATGGACAGCTTCCCTCCAATGCCGGTGCAGGTTATGTTATAAGACGTATTCTGCGTAGAGCTATCAGATACTATTTTTCCTTTCTTGATTGTCAGGAGCCATTGTTGGCAAGCCTAGTTCCAGTAATTGCGGAGCAATTTAAGGATGTTTTTCCGGAGCTTCATCAGCAAATTGATTTTGTCCAGCGGGTAATTCGCGAGGAAGAGCTTTCATTTCTGAAAACCCTCGACAGCGGAATTCGCAGGTTTGAGCAGATTGTAGCAGAATCAGCAGGTACATTGCCCGGTGAGAAAGTATTTGAACTAATGGATACATTTGGTTTTCCGGTAGATCTTTCAGTGTTGATGGCTCAGGAAAAGGGTAGGGTGATTGATATGGCAGGTTTTGAAGCAGCTCTTCAGTTACAGAAGGAACGAAGCAGGGCTTCTGCTCAGATTGAAAATGAGGATTGGGTAGTGGTCAATGAAGTCCCTGAAATGAGTTTTGTAGGGTATGACAATCTGAATGTCGAGACATCCATCGTAAAGTATAGAAGTTTTAAGGCGAAAGATGCCATTGGGCATCAGGTGGTGTTGAAAGAAACACCATTCTATGCTGAAAGTGGTGGCCAGGTGGGTGATACGGGATTTTTAATGTTCGGCCACGAAAGGGTCAATGTATTGAACACTAANAAAGAAAATGACCTGATTATTCACACGGTCGACCATCTTCCGCAAAATGCTGAGCAGGAGGTTGTCGCTCAGGTTGATGAGTTCAGGCGGAATAAAATTACCGTCAATCACTCTGCCACGCATTTGATGCATGCTGCCTTGAGGCAGATCCTGAAATTTCACATGNNTAGTCCAAAAGGTAGTCTCGTCAATGATGTTCATCTTCGGTTTGACTTTTCCCATTTTGCCAAGGTAACAGATGAAGAAATTGCTCAAATTGAAGACATTGTCAATGAGAAGATACGNGAAAATATTCCTGTGATCATCAAGTACATGGATAAGGATGAAGCACTCCGGACAGGTGCTATGGCTCTCTTCGGTGAGAAGTATGGCAACATTGTCCGAGTAGTGATAATTGATCCTGCATACAGCATTGAATTGTGTGGCGGTTGTCATGTAGGATATACAGGAGAGATCGGCCTGTTCAAAATCACTTCCGAATCGGCTGTCGCTGCCGGTGTGAGAAGAGTAGAGGCGATGACCGGCCAAGCTGCATTGCAATACTTGAACGCTTATGTGGAAGAGGTTAGGCAGGTACGCCAATTGATGGGCAATCCAAAAGAAGTTATCACAAAGCTTAATGATTTGATTGCAGAGAATAAGTCACTCAGAAAAGAAATGGAGAAAATGGAGGCAGACAAAGCACTCCGATTACAACATGAATTATCGGAATCAGTGCGAAGGAACAGTGCCGGAGTTAATTATATAATAAGCAGGACTGAATTGTCAGACAATAAGTTATTGAAGAACATAGGATTCAATTTGGCTCGTGAATCGGGCGATGCTTTGGTTGCTTTGATAAATTGCTATGATGAGAAGGTCACAATCCAGATCAATATATCCGAATCACTGGCAGACAAGAAGATCTATAATGCGGGCGAGTTAGTGAGGCAATTGGCGCCATTGATTGGTGGAGGCGGGGGTGGCCAGGTAGGCTATGCTACCGCCGGGGGAATAATGTGTCAGGAATCGATTCCGTTTTGGAACAACTTACTCAACTGGTAGAATGATTGAAAAACCGTTGGGAAGTATTGATATTTAGAATATTTCCAAAGAAGAAAGTATTTTTAATAAAGCATAATTAAATGTTTTATAATCAAATAAAGCACTTATCTTTGCATGGAATTAATCACCGGCTTGCTATTAAATCGACGTTTTCGTTTATTTCAAAATCATTCCGGGTCGATTTTATTAATGTTTTAACTAATTTTTTAATTTTTTCAAATGAACATTTTTGTTGCTAAATTAAGCGGTGCTACAACTGCTGATGGACTTAAGCGCCTTTTTGAACAATTTGGTGAGGTCAGTGATGTAAAAATTATTATTGATCGTGAAACCAATATGTCCAAAGGATATGGCTTTGTCGAAATGCCTAATGTTGCTGAAGGTCACACGGCAATTGCAGAACTTAACGAAGCTGAGGTGGACGGCAGTATTATTGTGGTAAAGGAATCCCAACCAAGAACCGGTGAAAAATCAGGATTTTCCGGAGGTGGAAATCGTGGTGGAAACAGAAGTTTCGGCGGTGGGAATAAGTTTAANAAACCGGGATTTGGTGGTNNGGAAGATCCTTCGACAAGAAACCTGGTTTTGGCCGTAGTGGTGATAGCGATCACAGAAAAGGCGGATATCATAGCCGGGAAGACAGAAACTCTTATTAATCCGCATTAAAGAAAGAAAGAAGCCTGCCATAATTTATGGCGGGCTTTTCTTTTTAACATAGAATAGTAGATATATTGATCTTTAAATGTAAATCCTGTAAATGCCTGGAAAGCAGGCAGGCGTTTCTGCGACTGTAGGTCAATGTGTTTCATATTCTAAAAATATAATATATGTTAATATTTTTCTTTTTCTGCTTTAAACTCGTACGGAGACTGAATTTGTCCTACTTTTGCCTTTGCAATACGTTGCACTAGGAATTTATTTTGTTAACTAAATTACTGACAATGAAAATAAAAACTTTCATTGTACTAGCAATTTTCTGCATTTGTACATTACCAAAGCATGTATTCTCGATAAATTATACTGAAACAAAACTCGAAAGAGTTGCGGAAGATGAAAATGAATTTGATGAAAGTCAAATCAAAATACGGTTAAGAAAGCTTAATTCCTCCCTTGATATCAGATATACCCCGGAAGTTAAGAAATTCCTTCAGTCCTATATAAAATCTTATCGAAACACGTCCGAGCAATTGCTGGGTAGAGCGACGATGTATTTTCAGTATTTTGATCAGGCTCTCCAGAAGTATAATTTGCCCTCTGAGTTAAAGATGATTTCTGTTCTGGAATCCTCGCTTAATCCTAACGCAATCAGTCCCGCTGGTGCAATTGGACTATGGCAGTTTATGCCCGCAACCGCAAAAGATATGGGTCTGGATTTCAATCGGGTTGTTGATGAAAGGAGAGATCCTGATAAATCCGCCGATGCTGCAGCCCGTTATTTTTTAAAGCTGTACTCTATATTTGAAGATTGGAATCTTACCCTTGCAGCTTATAATTGCGGACCTAACAGGGTACAAAACGCTATCGATGCTGCAGGAGGTGTCAAGGANTTTTGGGCAATCCGAAAGTATCTTCCTAAAGAGACTCAGAATTATATTCCAAAGTTTATTGCAATCAATTACTTATTTAACTATTACAATGTCCATAAATTAAAACCTTCCTTCCCGGAGCTTGATCTGCAGATTACAGATCTGACTAGTTTGTATGACAAAGTTGACCTGAAGGCTCTTTCCGGTAAGCTGGGTGTATCCTATGACGTTATGAAGGTACTGAATCCTATGTATCGACAGGGTTACATACCTGCTTCCAACAATCCTATGAATATCATTTTACCTATGCGGTATATGAATTCTTTTAAAAGTTCAATACCACGTCCGGATAGCAAAATGTTATCAGTAATTGAATCNCCCTTGCCCTCTATGTCCGTGGGTGGAAATGATTATTACGAAATGACCTACATAGTTGGACCTGGTGAGACTTTGGATAGAATTGCCAGTCGACTAGGCATCAATAGTCATCTGATCAGAATGTGGAATGGTATGACTATGAATACCATCAAGGAAGGCCAGACGTTGAAGTTATATATACTTAGAAACAAGCAATTGGACAATTCGTTTGCTAAAGCTGAATTACATCCATTGACTGAGCAATTTGTCCAGGTAAGGACTATGATGGAGGACGAGAATTTCATTTCGTTATCGCACTTAGATTACACAAATGACGAATTGGTCTCTACTGCTTCATCTGATCAGTTTGTATATCATCGACTTGATGAGCGAGAGTCAATAGCTGATTTGGTAAGTCAGTATACCGGAACTACCATCCAGAGTATCCTTGAGTTGAATGGTTTTAACAGAGATAATCTGCCAAAACCCGGAGATTTAATTAAGGTGAAAAAGAAACAATAAAAAAGCCCGGACTTCCGGGCTTTTTCATTATTACCTCAAGGTTTGTTGCTACATCCAATTTTATAGATTGATAGCATATCCGGGATATCAATGCTTATTTGATCTCAATTTTCTTGATGATCTCCGGATTGGAAACCTTTTTCAACGAAACCTTTAATATCCCTTTGTCGTAGGTTGCCTCTATCTCATTTTGAGCTATTGTATTATCGAGGGTAAAGCTGCGTGTAAATTGCTGGAAACTGAATTCCCTCTTAATATACTTCGTATTATTGTCAGTAGTCTCAGCATCTTTCGACTCTTGTTTTTGGACCTTGATGGTCAGAATTTGGTCTTTGATTTCAATATTGAAATCCTCTTNTTCAAGTCCCGGTGCCGCCAATTCAATTACATACTTGTCATTCTCCTCAATAATGTTGAAAGCGGGAGACTCAAGGAAATTGTCGCCTGACCAGAAATTGGCCAGTTCGTTGTTGAAAAATTGTTCGAAAGGCCTGTAAGGATTGAAAGGCCTCATCTCTTNTTTGCTTATGTGTCTCATGATTATTAATGATTTAAGAAATGAATGAATTATTATTGAATGTTAATTTTTCTGGGAGTTGCGATGACTTCCTCCTTCAGGGNGAGAACGATTCTAAGCAATCCATTATGGCATTCTGCGTCAATGGCGCTCTTGTCAATCCTTTCTGAAAGAGTATAAGTTGCTTCAAAATCTCCTGATTTGAGTCCTCGTCTAATAAATTTGATGGTGTCAGCTGATGCTTTAGGCATCTGGCCCTTTATGGTAAGTTTGTCTTCTTTTAAGTCAATCTCTATATCATCCTTAGAAAATCCGCTGACCATCATTTCCAGGATATATCCCTTCCCGGTGTTTATAAGATTGCTTAATGGAATAAACCGAGTAGATGCCTTAGTTTGTTGGCCCATTGTCGGAGTTGCAACATTTTTGAATATTACTGTCATTTTTTATTATTTTGTTACACTCACAATATTGCAATATTTGTTCCTTTGATTTAAAAGTGCCTAAAAGTCAGTTTGTTATACCAAAACAGTGACATAATGGCACTTAATAAGAAAACAGCGCGCCAAAATGACGTATTTTTTCAGTTGTTTAATATTTAAAGGAAATTTACCCAATAATACGACCAGGAGGCTCTAAGCTCATTCGTATTATCATTAAAATTAATGTGTATTTATATAATTAACTTATATTTGCAAGTTGGATTATCGAAAGATTTTTATATTTTTGCATTTATTTTCGCATCTTGAGGCAGCACATTTATAAAAATCATAGTATATCTAAGCGCCCTTAGTATTGAATTAATTTATACGCAAAAATTTAGTTATGAACAGATTTTTTGTTTTTACTTAGTATCTTGTTTTCTTTCGGAGCTAAAGCCCAGGTAGATTCCATTCATTTTCAGTTTCAGGATACTATATTGAAAGCCGGTACCACCCATACNTTTTTGATGACTGTTCGGGAGAATATTCAGGATGCATTGGGATTTCAATTTTGTCTTCAGTTCGATCCGCAGAACATCGGGTTTAAGAGTATCCCGAAATATTATATTTCAGGATGGACAGAAGATAATATGAACATTTATCCCCTGGGTCATCCGGATTATATAGCTTGTGCCGTGGATGTGATTTCTACTCCTTACACAGGTAAAAAACTAATTGAGATACAATTTGACGTTTTTCATGATTGTCGCGTTAAGGATGTAATCAGGATTCTTTCTGCCTATCGTTTTAAGGAAGGGGATTCCTATAGTAAAAGTGAAATGTTCTTTGAAAATGATACATATCCGATTGCAACAGAATACCTTCCGTTTAAGTTAGCCGGAAGCAAGAATATCGCTCCGGAAAAAGTGGAATCGTTTCCAAATCCTGCATCCAATGAAGTTAATATGAGTTTTTCTTCTAATATATCAGGAAAGTTTCCGGTGACTATTTATGATAATGCCGGCAAATCGGTAGGAGAGACGATAGTTGAAGTTAAATCAGGAGATAATAAGTTGACATTCAACAAAGCACTGTTTGGTTCTGCGGGAAGTTATATTATTCAGTTGAATCTTGGTAATCGCATCCTTACCTCCAGGGCGACCTTTGTGAATTAATCAGATCAACTTGTAGGAATAATCTGAATTTTTAATCAAAACTGTTAGAAAAGGAACTGCCATTTGGGAGTTCCTTTTTTATATTTCTCCTGTTTTACACTTTACCAATTACATTTTACTAATTCAAGATCTTTAAGGTTGAAGGGGCAAAAGTGTTTTATCCGACATCAATTTACATCGGTCAAATAAAGTACCCCGTCTTTTTATCTGCTAATGGAAAATTCTTGCAGGTGCCAGTTTTTATTGTAGGAGAAATTCTCTTAGGCCCGCAAACGACACCCATATCTCTCAACCGTATAAGGAATTCAATGACATGACAAAGCCTTGTTTTGTTATTCCTTTTCTGAAATTAAGTAAATAGTGAGTATTCAAAAAATACATTGGTTGTCATGGGATCATGATCCCTTGAAGTTGGAACCATTCCTTTGACATTATCTCCTTGCTATAGGAACAATTTATCAGGTGATTCAGGTCTCATGAAAGGAACATAATTGATCAGTAACATAGTCAGAGTAATGTGAAAACTTAAGTTATTTTTTATAAGGAAAAGCAGCCTAATCTATCTTTGGGATATACATTATTATATTGATGCTTTTGAAAAATGATAATTTAAAGGCTGTGGATAAAAGTCATTAACAGGGTTGCTTTACCCAAATCGTTGAAATAAGATGTATATTTGCTTATTAATCCCATAATCATACAAAAGTTGAGATACCTTTCTGCACTTTTGTTTTTGGTTCTTTTTCATTTTTCCGGAAAAGGCCAATGCGTATTCAACCTCAATGATACTATTGTGGCAGATGCGGATTTTTATATACAGGGAAGTGTCAGCGGACTGGTAAATGATGATCTTTCTGCCAATCAGGCGCTTTGTGGGGTCAAGCTTCAATTCAGACACCAATTCATCGGGAACCTTCAAATTGAATTAGTTTCTCCTGCCGGACAAAAGATACTACTGGTAGGGCCACCTTTGGCAGGCAATTTGACCAATGGTACATTATGGGACATTACTTTTGTCAGGTGTATTGATATCCCATCGCCGGACCCAGCAATTCCACCGCAATATGACAATGGTTCACCCTGGGCAATTGGGGCAACTTATTCCGGTTCATATTTTCCATATGCCGGATGTCTTGAGGATTTCAATGTGGGGTCTGCCAATGGTATTTGGCAGTTGCATATCATTAATGGGTCATTTTACGAAGGTAACCTTGTCAGTTTTAGTCTTATNTTTTGTGACCCTACCGGCGTTGATTGTAATCCATGCAAAGCCAATCCTGGAAAATTTACCTTGAATGAAAGGTCTTTCTGTCAAAATGATGTTAATTTACTTTCATTTCAGCCGCCTATCGATTATACGCCTGATGGCCAGAATACGACATTATACAACTATGAATATGTTGTTACCTTCAATGGGATTATTCAAAGGATAGAATATGTGAATGACTGGTCTGTCCTAAGTCCCGGTACCTACCTCATTTATAATATTGCTTATCTGAAAGAATATGAGTCAGTAGTAAAATCCTATATAGGAGATCCTTACAGTGT
Source organism: Candidatus Parvibacillus calidus (assembly GCA_013414645.1). Taxonomy (GTDB): domain Bacteria; phylum Bacteroidota; class Bacteroidia; order Chitinophagales; family Saprospiraceae; genus Parvibacillus; species Parvibacillus calidus. The sequence continues at coordinate 1,545,369 of CP058702.1, forward strand.
TTTATTGAATAAAATCAATTCTACCCAAATTTGTGCTGATGTTACCGGCAGTGCAATGCAGTTGAATATATTCAGGGTCTTTGATAACCCTGTAAGGAACATCCTGCTTTGTAGTGGGGATAGTCTGGTGGTATCGGGTAAGACTTATTTGGCTGATACCTTCATAAGAGATACGCTGAAGTCATTATATGGTTGCGACAGTATCATTAATATTGATTTGAGGTTTACCAATATACATATTAATATTGAAGCAGACACTATCGATTGCATCAACTTCCTGGCTTCGATTGATACTTCCGGATTTCGAATGGATGTGCCTGGAGGCTTAGTTCTCGGATATGAATGGAGGGATAATGGCGGCAACTTCATCTCCAATGCCGGTGGCATCACGGTCAATACACCGGGATTATATTTTCTTTATATGAATATCCTGTATGGCAACCTTCAATGTGAATATCTCATCCCTAANAAAGTTGAATCACAGGTTTTTCCGCCAGAGAGGCCTACGATACTCCCTTTTTCTCCTTGTTCAGAATATACCCTTAAAGTTTTATTATCTGCCGATACGTTGAGGGATGAAGCGCATTGGTCGATTACCGGGACATCAGATTTCAGGAGGATAGGGGATACGCTNTTTGTGACGTGGCATCAAACGGGAACTTTCAAGGTCTGTGTATGGGCGACGAATGAATGTGGCACATCCGACACGCTTTGTCAGGATGTCACGGTCGGTCAGAAACCGGTNTTTGATATTCTTACCGATTCAATTTCTTGCAATGGATTGTTCCACATTGAAGTAAAAAGTCAATTTCAGAATCTGACCTGGGTGGATATACAAGGGAATTCAATATTTTCCGTTAATGGAGATGGATCACTTGTGGCGGGATCGATTCTGGTGGGAAAGAATTCAGCGGTGTTGAAATACAGTGGGAGTATTGCAGGATGTGATTTGTTTGGCAGCCTTAAATTTTACAGACAGGATNNTCCTAAATTTATAGTAAAGGATACGGCATTCTGCGGATCAGGTACTTACCGTATTCCGGTGGAAATTGAGAATCACGCCGGCGAATTGTATTATTCTTTTGAGGGTCAAGGTTTTCATATGCCGGTTGATATCGGACTCAATTATATAGATCTGGATTTTAATGCATCGGGTGGAGTGTATATTGATTCCTTGAAAACGCAATACAGAACCTGCAGCGATCTGCAATCGGATACGCTTGATGTCAGGATTGAAAATATGCCGGAGTCATTGCTTCCTGATACAATTACTCTATGTAATACTTACAACAGGGATGGAAAGCCGGTTTATTTCCTTCCAGATTTGATTGTATCCGGAGAAAGGAGCGGAAATTGGAATCTGAGTTCATTGCCAGGTATTACCATTTCCAATGATTCGATAGATATGTCGCATGTAGCTGTCGGGACTTACAAGGTTAATTTTAGAACGAACACAGCTGTACTGCCTTGTAAGGATGTTACATATGCGACTGTATTCAAGGTGGTTGATTGTTCCTGCAACAGACCTGCGCTGAACAAACTGAAGGATACCTACAGGATTTGCAGTAATTATGGGTCTTTGAATCTGGATTCATTGGCCGGAGTTAATGTTCCGGTACAATGGTTTGACCTTACTTCCGGGAGCAAAGAGGCCATTGGTGGATCGAATCTCCTTATTAATGACCAGTTTGTCGGTGTACATTCTATCCTATTGCAAACTGTAGCGGATTGGGAGGGTGCTTGTGCAGATACCATTTTGTTTGAGTTGCAGGTTGTTCCTCGTTTTTATGCCGGTGACGATTATTTGATGGACATATGTAATGGCGAGGATTATTTAATAGATCTGGATACCTTGCTGATCAATTCTTTGAATGATGGAGCCTGGAAGGCTCANAAACCTGATTACCCCGGATTTTCGATAGCTTTTGATCCACAGACGAATACTATCAGTACGAAAAAGCTTTTTCCGGGAGATTATATGTTGGATAAGATTGTCGCCGGAAGTGATGTTTGTCCTTCAGATACTGCGAGTCTTACCATCAAGGTATATCCGCTTCCGGAAATAATGGTATCCGGAACAAATTATCTGGACTGTGAGTCTCAGGTAGGGGAAATAAAAGTAGATCCCGGGGCTTCATCTTCAATTCGCACTGATTGGATCTTTCAGAATGATATTATACATACCTCTATTAGTTTGGATTCGGCGATTATTGATAAGGCGGGTACCTATTATTTTTCATCTCAGGATCAGATTACGGGATGCCGGGATACGGTTTCNTTNTTGGTCGGTGATAATTCTGTCCCTATAGATACCGTTACTTATCGTTTGATTGGAGGTTGTCAAGAAAATGGAAGTGCATTAATTCTGAATTATCCTATTGGAGGGACTCCACCTTACAGTTACAGCCTGGATAATTCCTCATTTACTTCCTATACACAATTCTATGATTTGAATGCTGGTCCTCACCAACTTCGGGTGTTGGATAGTAAGGGGTGTCGATTCCTGCTTGATTTCCAGGTAGATGACTTTGTCTCAGGAAGTCTTCATCTGGGGCGTGATACAACCATCCAGTTAGGAGATGAGATTTGGGTTCAAGTTGACTTTCCGCAAGAGTTAATTGAATGGATAGGAGTCAGTCTCAATGGGACTCCGACGGTTATCAAGCCGGAAGGGGAGTGGCTGAAGCCAATTGAAACGTCAACAATTCAGGTTCTTATCCGCGACAAGAATGGTTGCCTGCATGAAGCAAGTCGGGTTATATTTGTCGAGAATGATACGAAGTTGTTTATGCCCAATATNTTTTCGCCCAATGCTGATGGGCGTAATGATGTATTCTTTGTTCCGGCTAACCGGAAGGTTGAGATGATTATGGAATTACATATCTATGACAGATGGGGCAATCAGGTATTCAGTTTAAGCAACTTTGTTCCGGGCGAAGAAGCTAATGGATGGGATGGTACCTTTCATGGCAGAAAGATGAACCCTGGTGTTTTTGTTTATTATGTCAGGTACCGTACTATTGATGGTAAGGAAGCTTTGGCAAAAGGTGATTTTACTTTGTTGAGGTAGGGAATTCAGTGGCTTAGGATCCAATGGTCAATAAAAAAGCCGGGCATGCCGGCTTTCTGATTCCAGGAAGGACCATGTTTCAAGTCCTTATATGCTTGAATTATTAAGGCATTGCTAATTTAACCCCGGTTTTTTNTGCGGCCAGTTTGATCGCTTCATAAGCATCGACATACCCACCGGTGACGCTCAAGCTGCTGAAAGGAACCAATTCATCAGTGCCTGGTTTCTTCACCATAGCATTCACTTTATGGACGGATTGCAATATGATTTCCTTGGTTTGCTTAGCAGATAGTGTAGGGAAATAGGAGCGAAGCAAAACTGCGACACCTGCCACTACAGGAGCAGCCATACTTGTACCACTTTCCTTTTTGTAGCTTTGATTGGGAACAGTTGAATACAGATCGACTCCGGGAGCGAACAGGTCAACATTTTNTGCGCCATAGTTAGAAAATCCGGCGACCATATCCTCCCCTGGCCTCCAGCTTAAAGCACCTACTTCGATCCAGTTGTCTGCGAATTNTTTGCCAAAAAGTCCTTTCTTCTCAAATCTTGCATTCGGAAAATTAGGCTCAGTGTCGTTGTTGGCTGATGAATTTCCTGCTGCATGTACTAAAAGTACATCTTTCTTAGCGGCGTATTTGACGGCTGCATCAACATATTTTTTACCCGGGGAATAACCCTTCCCGAAGCTCATATTGATTACTTTGGCCCCATTGTCAACGGCATAGATGATCGAGTTGGCAATATCCTTATCTCGCTCATCACCATCCGGCACGGCACGCAAACTCATGATCAACGCCTGATCTGCAATACCCCGGATACCGAGATTGTTGTTTCTATTGGCACCTATGATACCTGCAACATGTGTCCCGTGAGATGCTTCAGGGCCTTCAACATCATTATTTCCATAAGACTTCTCAGTATAGTCACTGTAATTGTCCCTGACTATATCTGTGCGAGGATCGAACTCTGTATTATAAGAATAATCGATTTGATTTTTGTAGTGCTTTATCCCTTCATTCAACTCAGATTCTACCAGAAGGATTATCGAATCCATATTCTGCGTAGGAAACTCTCNCGAACCCAGGATTTGGGCCATAATCATCTTTCCCATGTTCAGATTTTGATCATCACCTGCATCTATGGCGTCGATATTCTCTTTTGTAGCCTTTTTTCTTCCAAGGGCTTCTTTAACTGATTGCAGTGGTGCGCTCAGCATTGTAACAGTCATTTCAATCTGATTCAGGTTGTTCGCCGCAGATTCCCTTTNTTTATCGATGTCCTCTTTCAGTTTGACATATTCATTGTAATCTTTTTGATCTTTGCGGCTTATTTTGGCAGGGTCTGCACCGTCAAATTTAGCCTTAAGCCTGACATATTCTCTAGTTGCTTCGTAAGAATCCTGCTTTATGTTGCGCCCATCCTTACCCCCAATAAAGTTCCAGCCATTGATGTCATCAGCATACCCGTTCTTGTCATCATCGATATTATTACCCGGTTTTTCCTTTGGATTTACCCACATACGATCCTTGAGGTCTTCGTGGTCAGCTTCGACACCGCTATCGATTACTGCTACAATTACTGGTTTGGGCTGTTGGCCTTTTAGCAATTCTTTGTAGGCTTTATCCACTCTGGTGCCGGGCGCTCCGCTTTCCATGATATCGGTGGTAAACCAATTTTCAGGAGCTACCTGTTGGGCATTCAGACAGTTCAATGTAATTAAAAATGCCAAAAACGGCAAGAAAAAGGATTTTTTCATGTATAAATATTTAGTTGAATTTAATATGAATGGTATTGATGTACAAGCAATGAATTATTGTCCACAAAAGAAAGAAATTTTTTAAAACAATTGTATCATGGTAGCTATATTTTGCGTTATGTAGAAAAGAATTTTGTTAAGAACCCTTCATTTACAATATATTTAACGGATTAAAGGTATAGAATCGATTTGTTGCTTTTATACTTTTTCTGCAAATAGCTGGATTTGATAGACCAGATATATAAAAAAGGTAATTTATTATAAATGCTTACCTTTGTGCATCATTGTAAGACGAATTACAACATTCTAAACGAGAAACAGCTTTGAATAAAAATAGGATCCTTTATCTNTTTTTGTGTTTTCCATTNTTTGCCTTAGGACAATTTAGTGAGGTGGGAATTGGCTTAGGCGGAGCAGTTTATTATGGCGACATGAGCCTTGATAAGGCCGTAGATAATTTCAAGATGGTCAGGCCCAATATAGGTATCTTTGCTAATCAACACTTGAATGAAAGGATTGCTGTTCAATTAGGAATTCAAAATTTCACCCTTACCGGCGATGATGCACTCAATTCTCGTCAAGGTCCAAGAGAAAGAAATCTTAATTTTAGGTCAAATATTTGGGAGATAGCCCTACGGGGTGAATTTTATTTAATACCATTCGATCCCGATAAGTCAAAACTGCCNTTTTCTCTTTATATGTCAGCCGGAGTCGCCGTTTTCTTTCATAACCCCAAAGCATATTATGCAGGTAGTTATTATGCTTTAAGGCCATTNGAGACTGAAGGGCAAGGTCTGCCTTCTTTTCCTGACCGAAAGCCTTACAGTTTGACTCAGGTTGCTTTTCCGGTCATCGGCGGACTCAAGTATATGGTATCAAAAGGTGTTAATGTCTTTATCGAATTTGGGCCTAGGTTTACCCTGACTGATTATATCGATGATCTGAGCAATTCCTATGCTGTTGAGAATGAATTGAGATATTATAAAGGATATATTGCTGTCGCGTTGTCTGATAGAAGATTGGTGAATGGCTCAGAACCCAAAAGATACCCTGACAACCGACAAAGAGGTAATCCAAAATCGAATGATATGTACTTCACCGANCTCTTGGGAGTATCATTCAATATGGATGANTTTTTTGGGCTTGAACTAATCAATAAAGTCAAGTGTCCTACCTTTTAATATGTAAAGTTATAATCAGTTTGGTAGTTCAATAAAAGCTCTTTCGTGGTATCTGCACAGGAAATATTGAAGAAATACTGGAATTACAACAGTTTCAAGCCTGTACAGGAAGATATCATCAGACATATTACTGAAAAAGGAGATGCATTTGTGCTTATGCCTACGGGCGGAGGTAAGTCTCTGTGTTTTCAGATTCCGGCTTTGATGATGAAAGGAATGACCATTGTCATTACGCCTTTAATTTCGTTGATGAAGGACCAGGTGATGAGACTTAAGTCATTAGGGATTAATGCTGAGGCTATTTACAGTGGTATGACAAAAATGGATATCCACAGGATTCTCGATAGTTGTCTGACCGGTAAGATTAAGTTGTTATATCTATCTCCTGAACGGATAAACACATCATTGTTTAAGGAGTTTGCCAATGGCTTGCATGTTGATTTGATTGTTGCTGACGAGGCGCATTGTATATCACAGTGGGGATATGATTTTCGGCCTGCGTACCTAAAAATTCGTGAAGCACGGAAGATTTTCCCTAAAGCTCGTGTCATGGCACTTACAGCTTCTGCTACTCCGGAAGTAGTGAATGATATAATNGGGCGCCTAAGTATCGGAGATGCAGCTATTTTTAAACTGAGCTTTTTGAGGAGCAACCTGTCCTATGTATGCCGTAAGACAACTGATAAGCGATTTGAATTACTTAATCTGGTGCGGAAAGTTCCCGGGACCGGGATAGTTTATTGTCGGAACAGACGTGCTACAGCCGAAATCGCTTCCTTNTTATCGGGTCATGGAATTTCAGCAGATTTCTATCATGCCGGACTGGATCANAAAAGATTATCCGATGTGCAGAGAGGTTGGATGGAAGGAAAGATAAGAGTAATTGTTGCCACCACTGCTTTTGGTATGGGTATTGATAAGCCGGATGTCAGATTTGTAGCGCATCTTGCATTGCCTCCCAGCCCCGAGGAGTATTACCAGGAAGCCGGAAGAGGTGGGCGTGATGGCAAGCATGCATATGCAGCTTTGTTTTATGATGATGAGGATATCCATGAATTAAGGGAATCAATAGACTCCAANTTTCCCGGAAAGGAGCAACTAGTGAAGTTGTATCACAGGTTGGCATTATATTTTCATGTAGGGGCAGGNCCCCTGGAAGAGCAATATTTCGACTTTGATATCAATTTATTTTGTAGAGAATATGGTTATACACCGGTGTGGGTTGTGAAGAACAAGGAATTGGAGCGGCAAGGACATGTTTACGTCACGGAGGGCATTTATTTACCTAATCAGGTCATGATTCTTTATAGTAAATCTGAGTTGGATACTTTTCGGTCACGGCAACCGGATTTTACCCCCATTCTTGAGGTGCTGTTGAGGCTATATGGTGGAATTATGAGTATTCCTGTCAAGATCAATATAAAGGCCATTGGGCAAAAGTTGAGGACTACATCAGAAAATGTGTTAGCATATTTGAATATACTGGCCAATGAAGGGGTAATATGGTTCCAGCCTCAGAAGGATAAGCCACAGATTTCCTTTGGCGAATTCAGGTACGTTTCGGATAGCCTGCGTTTTGATTTTAGCCTGCAGGAATTTCTCAANAAAAATTACAAGGCTCGTGTGGAGGCTATGATTTCTATTGTGGAACAGGAAGTATGTAGAAACAAGACATTGTTATCATATTTCGGAGAAGCATATACACATAATTGTGGCATCTGTGATGTATGTCTGCAAGAAAAGCGCATTGAAAAGAAAGATTCCGGACTTTCCCGGACAATAGAGTATGTCATGAATTTCGCCACATCAGAACATAACGATCTGCAGACCTTACTATCCACAACTTATTATCGCGCTAATAAAGAAAAAGTTGATGCCGCATTACAGTTCTTGGTTCAGGAAGGAACGATTGTAGTTGACAACTTTAAAATTGTCAAGGCAGAGTGAAAAGAGGCAATAAAATAATCTTACTTACATTCGGAGATATACTGTTTGATCAACGACTGCAGAAAAGTATCAGAAGCCTGGAACAAGCAGGGTATGAGATTATAGTATTTGCCCGAAAATTATTCCCTGAGAGTCCTGATCGAAATATTCATGCCTTAAGATACCGGCCGTTATTTAGTCGGGGTGTGATGGCTTACCTCGAGTACAATGTGCGGGCTTTCTTAAAGTTAGTATTTTCACGGCACCATGTAGTCGTCAGCTTTGATCTGGATACCTTGCCGGCTGCAATTGCGGCTTCTTACCTGAAAAGACTGGTAGTTATTCATGATGCTCATGAGTTCTTTGTAGAGTCACCGGAACTAGTTTTGAGATCCAAGGTCAGAGCAATTTGGGAGAGAATTGCCTGCTTTTGTATTCCCAAAGTTGACAGGGCTTATACTGTTGGAAATGCCATTGCACAAGCCATGCAGGAGGAGTATGGCATCCCCTTTGAAGTCATTCGGAATGTACCTATGGTGGGTGAAGAAAATGAAATGAAGGGGGAAGGTTCTGAAATCAAATTTCCAAAGCCTTATATTATCTATCAAGGCGCTTTGAATACCGGTAGGGGATTGGAGCAAATTATTCAAGCGATGAAGTACTTTCCCGATATTAATCTGGTATTGGCGGGAAGGGGAGATATTGAGCTTTATTTGAAAGAAATGGCTGTTAGCCAAACGTTATCAAATATTTACTTTGTAGGTAACCTCAGGCCGGATGAACTAAAGATTTGGACCAAAAAGCCATTTTCGACAATCTTCTGGAGAATATGGGTAAAAGTTATTTTCTGTCACTGGCAAATAAATTCTTCGATTATATTGAAGCAGGCATTCCACAGATTTGTATTGATTTTCCGGAGTATAGAGCTTTGAATAGTCGGTATGATGTTGCCATTTTAGTTGAAAGTTGCGATGAACATTTACTTTTGGAAGGATTTAATATACTCCTCAAAGATACTGAGGTATATCAAAGGTTAAAGTCCAATACAGCCATCGCCATAAGAGAGCTCAACTGGGAACTGGAATCAGAGAAATTGGTAAGACTATATAATAGTTGGTTGTCAATGTAATCCAATAATATGTTTTAATTCAGATTTTTATTATTTTACTTGTTGCATATCCGGCTTGCTCTCCGGATACGGTAATGAAATAAATTCCCGGTTGGAGAAAGCTTATATCCATGTGGAGATTCATTTCCAACGTTGATTTGGTATAATACACGGGTCTGCCAATCTGATCTGCAATGAATATAGATGTGATCCGGTTATTTCCATTGCTTTGGAGCTGAACCAGACCGGAGGTTATGGATGGAAATATTTTAATGTCGGCATTTACATATTCCTTGACATCTAACAGATTACAATCCCAGGNGGCAAGTTCACAATACCTACTGTTAAACTCTGCTACATACAATTTAGCAATGTCCATGTCATGAATGAACATTGTAGACTCGTCATTGATATTATCGGCAGACCAGGTCCAGTTATGNNTGGTTCTCGTGATTACTACCGGGTCAGAATCCTGATATTCAGCATCTAACACTGCATATTTATGGTGCATTAAGCTTGATGGAAGGTGATCTATAACATCTACGCCATTCTGTTGCAGGTAAGTAAGCTTGCCTGAATTGTCGGTGTTGTTGTCCGTAATTCCCCTGATTATAAGATTGGCTTTCTTTCTTTCAATGATTGCATTTGCTAAAGCATCGGAAGTAAAGGTATAAATAGCAAACCTTAGATTGAAATCTGCCTTGGCCAATTGGGTAAGAATATTGTTTTCAGTATGGTCGGACGGAGAAAAGTAAACATTAATGGGGATACCTGCTATATTGAATTCATGAGGTGTATTGTCGTTTTTCTGGTTTCCTGACTTACTCGTTGGGCCGGNGGTGGCACCTGATCCGCCCCACATCTCCTCAAACTCAGTAGTAAATGTTTCACAAATGCTTTGGTCTCTCATGACAAGAAGGTTGTTGGCATCATCATTGAATGCATTTGGTGTAAAATTAGCAGATCCGAAAAGTAACGTGGCTGATGTATTTGCGGCATCAATGATGACAAATTTGTTGTGCATGATTCCACCATTTTTTCCGAGGTAAAGTATCGGAAAACCGGGATTGCCCTTAAGAGCTGAGTTGCCAGTTCCGGAATCTGTTATATATCTGATCCTTACTCCTTTTGCTTTGACGAGTTTTAAAGCATCTACTATATCATTTTCAGTATTATTGTAAACACACACATCGACGGTTGATTTGGCATTTTTGATTTCATCAATTATTTTTTGCTTGGTGACAGATCNCCCGGAGCCATATGGAAACAAATTGGGATTCTGGTACCTTGCAGTAATGGGCCGGGTAAAAAATATTTCAATCCTGTTATTTGTCGTTTGCCCGAATACTTGAAAGTAAGAAGAGATTACCAATATAATTTGAAGGCATATATGCTGAATCTTTATGGTCATTGCTTGCATTAAAAAATTAATCTCTGGTTTTGGTGTGTTTTTTTTTGTTCTCTTCTGAATAATTCTGCAATTGAATCCATAGATTTTTGGAAGGAGATTCCGACCCCACTCTTGATACGACGCCCTTCCAATACTGCATCATTGTTCTGATAAAGACGAAGAACATATTTTCTATCAGTTGTCAGATAGTATTGCAGGTCAACATCACCTGCGACATAATTTTGGTTTTTGCCCTGCTCACCACTTTTTACGCCTGTATTGACAATGAGGCGACCATCGAAGAACTTCAGACTGGGACCTATAAGTAATTCGCTTCCTATCCTGTTCTGAATATTAGTTCCCTGGCTTGTATTGGCTGAATAAAAATTGTAATTGAGGTTAAGGTCCACTCCGGTCAATATTTTTCCGTCTGCTACCGCTGCAGTCAGCATTGGAGAAAGGATTTGTGTCAATTGGGAGGAAATAAGGTCAGAAAGAGTGTTGTATGCAGTTGCAGTAACTGCCGACAGGTTGAAGTTGTCCTTGGGTATAAATGAACCAAAAGAAACCAACGATGCCGCCTGTTTATACAATTCATTTGGATCCTGTTCGAGCGAACGCAATTTGCTATCTACATAGGTTCTTAGGTCAGGGGAAAGTTGAGGGAAGTCTATTTTAAAGGTTATTTCCGGTTTCAGTAAGTCTCNCCTAAGGTTCAAAGTAAGATCCACCGGGGTAGGCCGATTGGCTTCACTCTGCAATTTTGTGTCACCTTCAGGTATATATTCACTGATAAAATTATACGGTGAAGTATTGACCCNCTTAAAATCGGCATCGATATTGACCTGAGCATTGATTGGGTCGCCATTCCATATCAGCGTTCCCCCTTNTTTAATCAAGAATTTTGCACCAAAAATAGAAAGATTGTACAGGGGGATAAGATTGATTCTATACTCACCGCCGGCTACTTCATATCCTCCATACATGCTAAGATTGCCATTTCGGGGAATTGCAATTTCAAGAATACCGTTTCCCTTCGATTTGATGATATCACCGGTTTGCTTGTCGATGATCAGATTCAGGGTTGCTTTTTCATTCACTTCGGCGTTCATCTTGAAGGCCAGGCCTTTTGATGTTACGACTTTATTGATTTCTTTTTCCACATCCTCCTTAAATCTATTTTTAAATTCAATAAAGGAAAGTGCATCTACTTCCTTTGATGTCCCTATTGGAAGGAATAGATCCGTACCATTGCCTGTCGTTGCTTCGATTTCAATATTGAGCTGATCAAAAGGCCCTTTAAACTTACCCGTAAAACGTCCCGAAGCTGTTCCATAATAATTGGGATTGTCTTTTTCAGTAGTCTTCAGCATGAGGAAATTGTCGGAATTAATTTCGATATCGGCATTAAGGTTTTTAAATCTGTTGTGTTTGATTCCTCCTGATACAGATGCAATATTTCCTCGTTCGTCCAATAGGGTCAAGCCATCCAGATCTATCATGTTGTTATTGATCCGGACGGTATGTTTAGGTACATAATATCTTGTCCCAAGGTATCTGATGGTCGTACCCATATTCTGCACCAGAGCAGTTCCATTCAGATCGAGTTGATTTGTTTTGCCTTTTATCCTGAAATTAGTGGTAAATGTTCCCCGTGTATCTTTTATCATTTCACCTAGAAAAATATCTGCAATGACAAGAGGATATGATTCAGAACTTATCAGCAGGTCTATATAATTCGGGGNGTAATCGAATGCTTCATATTGTGGCAAGGTGTAAAGGCCTGTTACATGTAGTTCTTTATTTAATTCTCCCATTGACAGATCGAATCCTACTTTGCTTTTCAGTGATTGTGCATTTGCTTCGAGGTTCAATTTGCCCAATGCTATTCCATTGACATTTACGCTGTCAAAGTGGGAAGTAAGCAGAATATTTTGTTGAGTGAATACACTGTCCATCCTAAGGTTAATGTCTCCTGTTCCAATAATCTTAAGATCAGCATTGGCTAATAAACTATCCAACACCGCTGCATTAAAGTTCTTGACATTTACCTCCAATCCCTGTTTGCCATAACTATTGAAAATCACTTCTTGTCTGCCGTTAGTAGCCGTTAGGTTTTTCAAATACAATTCGTTCTTCCCGAATTTCACCAGGTTATCCTTATTGACTGTCCAGCCATCGTCAAAGAAATCGAATTTTGATTGATTGAATTTTAAAATATTATAGCCGTTTTCTACAGTATAGATACCTGCGATACTTAGATTTTCAGCTATTTTTTGAATTTGAGGTGTTTTAATATTGAACCGGACGCTGTCCACAATTAATGTCGCACTTAAGTCCATTTGACTAAGAGATCTGTCCAGAATATTGCCGCTATTTGCAAAGATGAAGTATTCAGAGGATTCCTGATTGCCAATACCTTCGAAAANAAGATAGTTGAAGTTAAAATTATCGGAACGTAAGACCGGTATATTCCCATTGATGTTGATCCGGTATTTAGTAGAATCAATGTTGGAGAAATAGCCGGAAATCCGGCTTCNCTGAACAGGTTGCAACGATGTGCCTAATAGATTTAGAAGTTCTTTTGAATCCTTGACATTAAGATTGAAATTGAAATCATTGTTGTATATGTTCTGCACCCTGGATTGGATGCCCAACTGGTTGGCCAATGCGGTATGGTTGTAATGAAAGACTTTTATCAGAGCTTGTCCGATTTGTTCTATTTCAAACTTGCCTATGAGGTCTAAATCGACCATGTTGGAAGTAAGGGTATATTCTTTTAAACCATTCCCGCTTTTAATAGCATTGAAATTGAGATAATCCAACTCAAGATGATGACCGGAGGTGTCCTTAATATCTAAATTCTGAGCAATAAAACTTCCCTCCATATCACTTAGGTCGCTCAGTGTCAGATTTGAGTTTATGGTTCCTTTAATTTTCCAGCTTAAATTGGCAAGGTTTAATTTTGAAAGATCAAGATTGTAAATTTCCGAATTGAAATTCAATACCTTCCTGTCTTTGGAAAAATCAATGGCACCATCGAATTTTAAATTAGCATTGGGATCGGAAATGACCAATTTTCCGTCAAAAGTATTTTTCAGAAGCTTTCCGTCAATTTTAAAGTTTTTGTAGTCATAACCTTTATAGGTAAAAGATTGGACCTCGGTAGACATTTCTGTACTGATTGATTCCAGTGAAAAGCTCTGTCCATCTTTAATTGTAAAGGTTCCGGTGACTTTTCCAAGGTCCTGATTGCCAGTCAAGTTTCCAAGGTTGAATTGGCTTAATCCGATAATTCCACTGTATTTTGCATTTTCTGCACCATCCCTAATATCAAGATGAATATCCACATTGGCATCCCNCTGCGCAGTTTTTACTTTGCCATAAGTTACAAAGTCAAGGATATAGCCATCGAGTTTTCCACTATAGTTGATGGCTTNCAGTTNTTTCAGGGCTTCCGGTGCTTTAAATCCGGGAATGATTGCTGTAAGGCCGTCAGCATTTGTTTTTAAAGTATTTAGGTTTAGGTTGAGCGTTGCCTGTTGTATATTAGTAATGTCATGTAATGAAAAATTTCCATCTAAGCTTGCATATTTTCCGACTTCAAGTTTTAAGTTGTTGCCCTTCAGGTTATTGACGGTTCCGGCAAAGGATCCGTCGAGTCCAATCTCCTTGTCCTTATTGTGCCGAAGGAAGTCAACAGTCTCCAATTTAGGATCGAATACCATGATGTCTTTAACAGAGATCTCACTATTTTTGAATCGACCTGCCATCCTGACCTTATTAACAAAGTCCTGGAAGTCTTCCATTGATTTATAATGAAGGCTGAGCGTATCTTGCAGGTGGGAATAATCTGTCTTCAAGTCAAAGTTTTCAACCCCAATTTTTGTAGGAGAGTAAGAAATACGATCAGCGCTGAATTCATTGATATTGAACGGCGTACCTGTCTTTACAGCCAGTTGTGTCAAGGCAGCGGTGATTGAATTACCTTCGAAGATAAAAGTTTCGAGGCCGACATTAACATCACTCAAATCTATATTCTGGAAATCCAAGACTTTGCCGGCATTGGCCCTGATCGGTGGATGCCTGAAATTGTGATAAGAAAAGATTCCTTCTTCAATACTTATATCCTGTGCTTCAATATGCAGGTTTGGTTTGGGTTTGCGCCTCTTTTNTAATTCTGCCTCCAGGGAAGCATATGGATTGAGGTATCTGACTTCTTTACAGGGTATAGGTTCAATATTTTCTATCTTGTACACCGGGGCATCGATTTTGAGTCTGTTGACCAGAATCAGGTTGCTGTCCAGGTTGAATTCGTTGAAATCGGCAGTGAGGCGATCCAGCGAAGCAATAACAATCTTTCCTTTGGATTTACTTAAATAATTGAACGATACATCCTGTAACTCAACGTTATTTAGGTTTAGGCTTATTTTGTTTTGTTTGCCGGTCGGTCTGGAAANAAGAGAATCCGNGCGCCCATTTTCGAGATAATTGAGCAGGAATTGGTAATTATTATCATATTTCGGGCAATTTTCTACGAGGTGGGCATCCAGATTTCTGATGAATGCGGATGTGATATTAATTTTACCATCGAGGAGGCCCANAAAGCCACCTTTCAATTCAGCCTTCAATTCCCCTATATTCAGTAAAGTGTCTTGTTGTCTGTCTTTTACGACAAAGTCTTCAAGCAGGACTTTCTGAAAGAAATTAATTCTTATTCTTCCGACTGTTACTTCAGACTTAAGTTCACGGCTTAGAAACTCTGTTGCTTTTGTTGCAGCGTAATTCTGAAAGGAGGGTAGCTGAATCAGGAAATACACGCCCATCATCATCAGAATAAGGAAAATAAAGGAATATTTGGTCAGACTCCACAGGAAATGGGATATCAGGCCCGGTAATGACCTTTTGTCCTTGGTCGCCTTTATTTTGTTATTATTCTCTTCCACCTATTTTCCCCGGTATCAGTACTTATTTTCAAATTGTTTTATGATCTGGAACGTTTCCAACAACTGTACATTTTCTGGCACGTCATGTACCCTCAGGAATGTAGCACCATGTTGCAAAGCTAACAGATTTACCGCAATAGTAGCTGGCAATACCTTTGAAGGGTCGGAATTCAATGGTCGCCACAACATTCCCTTACGGGACAGTCCTGCCAGTATTGGCTTGCCTGTAATTCGAAAAACCTCCATATTATTCAATAACGTATAATTATGTTCCAATGTCTTTCCAAACCCGAATCCGGGATCAAAAATAACGTCTACCAAGCCGATCTGTGTGAAATGTTCCAGCTTTTGTATGAAATAATCCAATAATTCTGTCACTACATCACTGTAGACCGGGTTATTTTGCATGGTTTTAGGTCTTCCCTGCATATGCATTGCGATGTAGGGACATTTATATTGTAAGGCGAGAAATGGCAAGTCGGGATCGATATCACCGGATGAAATATCATTGATGATGGATGCTCCGGCCTGAATAGCCTTTTCCGCAACTTTCGATCGGTAGGTATCAATTGAAAGGATGGCTTCAGGTACTTCGGAAAGAATTGCTTCAACTGCAGGGATTATCCTTTCTATTTCCAGCCCGGCAGGAATTTCGTCTGAGCCGGGTCTGGTGGACATTGCACCAAGATCAATGATGGATGCCCCTGCATGTATCATTTCTTTAGCTTTTTTGACAACTCCCTCCGGGCCGGGTGTCCTGCTCCCGGAATAGAAAGAATCATCGGTAATATTGATGATACCCATGACCAAAGGTTTACTAATGTCCAGGATTGAACCCCGGCAATTCAAGGTTTGCAGAACCGGCATAACATGTTGAATCCCATGTGTTTTTGTTTCTATGTTGTCAGAATAATCCGGCATAATCATTTGGGTAGGTGAGCGATGGAGTATGGTGTTTCAAGACAAAATTCACGTGATACATCAGATTCCTGGTTAAGAAAATGAATTTGACTTTATTAAATCCGGAACCATACTGGTTTGAATTTGTGCTGTATATAGCAAGTTTAATGGCCATGTCCATGGATTAATATACAAAGGTAGGAAAACGCAATGAGGTTTTTAACGAGTTTTCTTATATGTGTTCCCGCTAACAGACTTGGTCTGTCTGTTGAGGCCTGACTTTGACTGTTTGATGATTTCTATTTTTTAATAATTGAATGAAAAAAACATATTATTTCCTGTTTAATCTATATTTTCTTGATCTTAAAAGTCCATATTGTTTTACACACTATTGTACTTTAGAGGAATGCCATCCAATGAAATTTTCTATTTTTGTCTAAAAATTAGTTAATCCTGTCTTAAAAATTGCAATTATCCAACTATTAAGGGATAATAATGTTAAGATTTTCGTTTACTATTGTGCTTAGAAAATTATAACGATTGAAAGAATTTCTTATGAAAATAAAGTCNTTTTTGATTTTTGCCCTCATTATAGGGGTTGTAAGCTTATTTGCCTTATATCCCCGACCGATTGGCGATCCGATAGAAAAGGAAGTTGTTATCCTGAAATCGGTAATGAACATCCTAGACAAAGCCCATTTCAAACCAAAAGATATCAACGATGAATTCTCAGAGAAGGTATATAAAAGCTATCTTGAGAGTATGGATGGTGGAAAGAGATTNTTTATTCAAAGTGATATCAATCAATTGAAGCCCTATGCTACCTTAATCGATGATGAGATTAAAGGAAGTAAGCTTGACTTCTTCGAGAAGAGCCTGAATTTGATAACTATGGCTCAGAAAAGGGTCAGGGAATATTACAAGGAAATATTGTCTAAGCCATTTTCTTTTGACAANAAGGAAACCATCTCTTATGATTACGAAAAACTTCCTTATGCTAAGAGTGAAAAGGAATTGAAGGCCAGGTGGGAAGAAACACTTAAGGCAGCAGTTCTGGATGAGGTCATTCAGGTTATGAACAGGCAGGAAAATGACAGCTTGAAAGTCAATCCAGAGGANAAAAAGTCCTTCGCAGTGATAGAAAAAGAAGCCAGGGAGAAAGTAGGCAAGGATTATGATCGATTGTTTGATCGGTTGGAAAAGTTAAGACGGGAGGATCGTTTTGGCGATTATATGAATAGCATTACGGAACAATTTGATCCTCATACCAGCTATTTCAGTCCGAGTGACAAGGAGGATTTTGATATCGGAATGTCCGGCAAGTTGGAAGGTATTGGTGCNCGTCTTCAAGCGGATGGTGAATTTACAAAAGTCTCTGAAGTTGTTGTCGGNGGACCTGCATGGAAAGAGAAGAATCTTGAAGCAGGGGATTTGATTATGAAGGTTGCACAAGACGGGCAGCCTGCAGTGGATATTAGAGGCATGCGTTTGGACGATGTTGTNAAAAAGATCAGGGGTAANAAAGGCGCCAAGGTTATCCTTACAGTCAANAAGGTCAATGGCAGTGTTCAGGATATAACCATTGTCAGGGATGAGGTATTGATGGAAGAATCTTTTGCAAAGTCGGTGATCGTCGGCAAGAAGGGAGTGATGGAGAATGTGGGTTATATCTATCTGCCCAAATTTTATGCTGATTTTGATAATAATAAAGGACGGTTCTGCTACACCGATGTGGCTAAGGAAATAGAGAAACTGAAGCAGCAAAATGTCAATGGTATCATCCTGGATCTAAGGAATAATCCGGGAGGTTCTCTGAATGATGTTGTTAAGATGGCCGGGTTATTTATAGAAAACGGTACNATCGTTCAGGTCAAATCTAGAGATCAGGTTCCNTATGTCATGAATGATGATAATAAATCCTATGCGTATGATGGACCTTTGGTTATACTCGTCAACCATCAAAGTGCATCGGCTTCTGAGATTATGGCTGCTGCGATGCAGGATTATAAGCGCGCAGTGGTTATTGGAGGAACATCTACTTATGGAAAGGGAACAGTGCAAAGGTTTATTGACCTGGACAGAACCCTTTCAAGCAGCAGTAACCTTAGGCCATTGGGTCAATTGAAACTCACCATTCAAAAATATTACAGAATAGATGGTGGTAGTACTCAACTCAAAGGTGTTACACCCGATATTATTTTGCCGGATGCGTTGAATTACATTAAAGTGGGAGAGAAAGAGAATAAGACAGCTATGGATTGGTCGAAGATTAATTCGGCCCAATATAGCCAGGATGTATTTGTTGTCAGGAATATGGATGAGATAAAATCCAGGTCTCACAACAGAACTGAAAATAATCCATTGTTTGTTGCAATTGATGAAAATGCAAAAAGAATTAAGGCGCAGAATGATCAAAAGGAATTTTCCCTGGAATTGAATACATACAGGAGTGAATTACAGAAAAGAAAAGACGATAACAAAAAGTTCAATGGCCTGTTCAAGGAAATTTCCGGTCTTGAAGTAGCTAATCTACCGGTAGATATGAAACTTATAGAGAGAGATAGTGCAAGCATGGCCAGGAATGATAATTTTCTTAAAAACCTGAGAAAGGATGTATACCTGGATGAGGCTATCAATGTTATTTCTGATTTGCAATCCAACAGGATAACCTTGATGGATAAAAATTCCGGAAGGGTAAAAACAGGTAAGGAGTAAGAGCTATTTTTGCCGGCACACTTGAGGTTATAATGTGCCTATATGAAAACGAAATTTATTGTATGATTCCATAGGATAGATTTCGTTTTCGTTTTATACTTGCATAAAATTGTATTCATGGAACGATCAGGAAGCAGCAAATACCTCTCAATGATACTGGTAATTTCGTTATTGGTCTCAGGTTGCTACTCATTTCGAGGAACCTCAATTCCATCCAATACGAATACCTTTTATGTTGGTAATTTCACGCTGGATACCTATGATGCCCCTTTCAATCTATCTCAGATGGTAACCGAAAAGCTGAAAGATAAAATCAGAAAGGAGACCAGATTGAAATATGTTGAAATAGAGCCGGATATCGAGTTTGTTGGGAAGGTTACCAACTATGTCGTGAGTCCTGTTGCCCCTCAGGCCAATCAGATTCCATCGGCCAATAGGCTTGAAATCACAATTAATGTCAGCTTTCTGGATCAAAAGAATGAAAAGAATAAATGGACTTCCAACTTTACCTTTTTTAAGGATTTTAGTAAAGATGCCAATTTGATTGATGTTCGGGACGGTCTTGCCAATGATATCTTCGATCAGTTGGTTGAGGATGTATATAATCGGGCATTTACCAATTGGTAGGGATTGATTATTGAGTGGGCGCTTAAGCTGTTTTAGTCTCCTTTTTATATTCAGATTGTCATTCATACTTTGGAGCAATACGAGGTTGGCACTATGCTCTCCGGAAATGATCTTATTAATTTTTCTATGAAAGACATCCTGTCTACATGGTGATTAACATTGAATATGCTTGATCCTACCGGGCCTTTCCTTCTGATTTTTATTTGTGCAAATTTGTTATCTTGCAGCGTTTTTGACTGAATGCTAAATTGTATATGGAATTGGTAGAGCGCTTGTTACATTTTCCTTTGATGCTTAGATCGATTGAAGAAAGCGTATTGGTCAAAAATTTGCTTTTATACCCTTATTTTGGTGTTCTGTATTTACTTCAAGCCCTNAAAAGGCAATTTAAAGCTTTAGATCAGGAAGAGGAATATTTCCCTCCTGTTTTAGCCAATGATGGTATTTATTCGTGGTATAGAATGGGCGTTATGCATTCCTGCAATCAAGCGGTGGATCCTCATGATAGGGAATCGGAAGTAATCGGTGGCAGGATAAGTGATGAAAGCCATGTTGAAGACTCAAATGAATCTAAAGAAGAACAATCAGAGCAATATGTAGCAAAGAGGTCAAATGGTAGTTTGATCGGAATGGTTACTGAAGTGGTTGAAGTGTCTGCATTGGACGATATGGAAGAAGACACCGATGCCGGCTCTCCGGAACCGGAAGATAAGAGCCGGTTGTCACATGATGTTGAGACAAGGATTATTTACNNAGAAAAATACTCTTTGCCAAGAATTACAGTCAATTCAATTTATGAAAAGGGTGGTCGGGTATCCTTTGCAGGTACCGGGGATTACGAATATTTTGATCCGAATAGCGAGGAGCTGTCCGGTTTCGCCAGGTTTTTAAGGAAGAGTACCAGAAATACTTCTATTAACCCGGAGATGCGTTCAGAGTCGACTCCTGACCCATCCGATGCGAAGCAAAGCCATGGAGTGGCTGCCATATCGCCACATCTCATATCAGTGAAGAGTGGTGAGGANGGTCGAAGAAAAGTCCGAAAAGAAGAAAAAGAAGAAAAGGAAAAAGAACTTGTCGATAGGCTTGTTCAGCAAAGTATATCGGACAATGAATTGTTGGTGTCTGAGCCTTTTGCTGAAATATTATATGCGCAGGGATATAAGGATAAGGCCATTAAAATTTATGAAAAATTAATGTTGAAAAATCCGGAAAAAAGAGATATCTTTGCGGCTAAAATTGTGCTAATAAATAACGAAAAGAATTAATATGATTAATTTTATAGTAGTCTTGATTGCAATCGTCGGCTTCCTGTTGGTATTGGTGGTGTTGATTCAGAATCCTAAAGGTGGNGGAGTGGATGCCAATTTTGGCGGTCAGGCAGCAAACCAGATNTTTGGTGCTTCCAATTCAATTGACTTTGTTGAAAAGTTGACCTGGGGGCTGGCTTCAGCGCTGTTCGTTCTTTGTATCGTTGCTGCTGTCTTAGTGAATAATTCAGGTGGCGGTGCCGGACCTGTTTTGCTTTCGCAATAACCTGATTTTTCAAATATACATTCAAGGCATAGCTATAAGCATGCCTTTATTTGTATCTATCACCCGCGTTTCCGAACAAATTTTATATAGTTGGATTTAATTCCAACCAATAGCAAAGAGTTGAAAAATACCGGAGAACCCGGCATTTTTATTTATCTGGATCCTGCAATTTCCGGTATTGCAGTGCCAATACAACCGCTGGGTGCCAATATATGCAGCATGGCAGCAAGGGTTGGAGCAATGTCTGTAATATTGACCGGAGTCACTACTTCCCTGGGCCTTAACTTCCAGCCGTAGAATATTAAAGGCACATGGGAGTCATATTCATAAAGTGAGCCATGGGTTGTACCCTTTCTGCCACTTCCCAGCCATCCAGGTTCCAGCATGACAAAAATATCTCCGGAACGCTTGGGGTTGATTCCGTTTTTGATTTTGTTGATGAATAATTCAGGATAGGCAGTGTTGCCTATGTTATGCAAGTCGATCACTTCTGCTATTCCTTCATGTTTCAACAGATAGGTTCTTACAGCATCAAAGAATTCTTTATGGCTTATATTCTTGTTCTTCAGCTGTTTATAATCTATGAAGTATTGATAGGAAGAATATTTTATCAGATATTTGGCGGGTGTAAAGGTCTTGTTCAGATATTCATTCAGACTGTCCCAAAGTATTTTTGATCCAAGAATCCTTCCGGGAAGTTTGTGAGCTTCACTATGTCCTGGGACATCGCAAATGCCATGGTCAGCGGTGAGGAATACCAAATAGTTGCCTTTTCCAACCTGGGCGTCCAGGGCATTGAATAATTTTTCGAATTCGATATCAAGTCTCAGGTAGGCATCTTCTACTTCAATTGAATTGGGACCGAAGCCATGGCCAATATAATCTGTGGAACTATAACTGACAGCCAGAAAGTCTGTAACCTTATTTTNTCCAAGATTCTCTCCCTTCAATGCCGCAAGAGCGAAGTCTGTTGTCAAGATGCTTCCGAATGGCGACGCATAGATGTTGTCGTATCTGCGTTTTGTCCCTGGAATGTATTTGTGTGGGAAGACCGGCAACACTTCTCCCTTAAGCGGTTCCTCATAATCTCTGTTGTCTGTATCGCTTTGTACATAAGTTTCCAATGGATACAGAGTTTCCCATACTGAATTCAGATATTTCTCTGAATATTGCATAGCGTTGAAATCCAACGCCCATTGAGGCAATTCATTCCTGTAATACGTCGATGTTATAAAATTGCCGGTTTCTGCATCGTACCAGTATGCCGCATCTGCACTATGTCCGGCCGGTAAGATGGAACCTCTGTCTTTCAGGGCAACACCAATAACCTTACTTCGAAATCCGGTGGCCAGTTTCAATTGGTCTGTGATGGATGTTGACTTCATGTTTCTGGGTGATTCCAATCCGGCAGGGCTATCCGTTCCGACACCCTTGACGTTATTATCTTCGGTACAATACACTTCCCGGGCCAGATTTCTTTCGTACCAGGTATTGCTTGTAATACCGTGAACAGCAGGAGAGGAGCCGGTATATATGGAGGCATGTCCGGGACCGGTGTAGGTCGGAGTATAATTGTAATGTGTATTGATGCAATTAACCCCATCTCGTATTAATCTTTTTAGTCCGTTTTCACCCAACCTGTCATAGTATCGGTACAGAAAGTCATATCTCATCTGGTCCACAACGATGCCAACTACCAGTTTAGGCATTTCATGTTCCGGATTCTTATTTGTCTGACTCCAAAGCGAACATGATAAGAGGGTGAGAAGTATTATGAAATTTACTCTTTTGAACATAATAGAAAATTAAGAATAATTCAAAGCTAAGCAAAAATTTATAGAACCGGATCAAATCAGTTATGGTTTGTTTGTATCTATTTTCATCAAATCTTCCGGTGTATTTAAATTAGCCGGGAAATCACTTACCGAAATGAAGACCGGTTGTTTAAGCCTTGAAATTACTTTCTGTACCGAGAGAATACCATTCCTATAGTCATTTTTTATTTGTGCAAATGAAGAGGGATGATACAAGGCGATTAACGGTTCTATTTCATCGGATTTGTTTTTAATAAAAACGCCATTTGCTGTCGGAGTCAAATTCCGTATTAAATTGTGCAATAATTCAGCATCGATGGTAGGGGCGTCACAGGGAACAGTAAGAAGCAAAGCGTTTGGAAATGCCTCCATAGCAGTGAGAATACCGCCTAGCGGTC
This sequence comes from Candidatus Parvibacillus calidus, assembly GCA_013414645.1. Taxonomy (GTDB): domain Bacteria; phylum Bacteroidota; class Bacteroidia; order Chitinophagales; family Saprospiraceae; genus Parvibacillus; species Parvibacillus calidus. The sequence goes on from CP058702.1 coordinate 1,568,739, forward strand.
CTACGTCAGGGTATTGGTCTGTAAGTACAGGATAGTCCTTGAAATTATCTGTTTGATCAGTCCTGCATGAAATGTGGACATCATCGACCAATATGCTCAGGATTTTGGCTATTACTCCATAAAATGGGACACCGTGATATAGCAACATAGATTTTTCTGTTCCCATTCTGGAGCTGGTTTCAGCCAAAACTATTCCAACCGATTTTATTTTACCCATGGACTAGGGGCGAATGATTTTGTAATTTCTGTATTCAAAGAGACGAATCCCTGTAGCTTTTTCAAAGAAAAAAAGGAGCTTGTCTTTTATTCCGGATTTCCGGCTGATCCGGGTTCCATCAAAATGCCAGTTTTNTGCTGCAATTCTGACTTTCATGACTTCCGGATGAGAGTCTTCGAATCTTCCTAATGCATCAATATCTGAATAGTTGTATATTTCTTGAGTGATTCGGGCTACATAATCATCATTGTGCCAAAGCTTGTTGAAATCACTGTGCTTTCTTGCCTGAACCAAGGGATCCTTGACCCAACCATAATGATAGACCCACGCATTGATCGGGACTACATTGAGCTTGCTGCCATTCTTTCTGAATCCCTGAGCGTCCTTGTATGAACGGATGGATTTTTCGTTTTTTATGATTCTGATTTCATTTCGGTACCATTTTCGGGAAGTCCCTACATAGTCATAAGAGCCGTAGAAATGCAGGTATTTCAATAACAGGCCTTCTACTTGCCTTTCATCTTTCCACCTATGCATTGCCTCCCTGATGGCCGGAATATATTTTTCATGAATAATTTCGTCACTCTGGATATAAAATGCCCAATCATATTCCGACGGAATGAGATCCAATGCCTTGTTGGTTTCCAATGCGAGGACCCGGCCACCTTCTCTCAATGAATCATCCCAAACCGAGTGATGGATCTCAATCTTTTCCGAATGGATGGATTGGATCAGGTCTAATGTATCATCGTCGCTATTGCCAATAAGAACAATGAACTTATCGCAAGCAGGAAGTATGCTTGTGATAGCTTCCACGACCGGATAATCGTATTTGACGGCATTTCTGATGATGGTAAATCCACAGACTTTCATTGATGAAATTTAGTAAAAGGATTGAATATATTAAATAAAATGGCCTGAACTTTGTTGAAAGCCAGGCCATTCTTGCTTTTCTTGCTTTTTATGCCTTATTTAATTTTTGCATTTTTCAATTCATCTGCAATTCTGCCTGCCTTATAGACTGAGCGAAGAGTCTCTATAATGCCATCAGAATGAACTGCGACACAACGGTTGTTGCTCTTCATATCGAAGATGTACCTGCCAGGGAGACTTTCGATGTTTCCGTCGAAAATCAATCCTACTACCTCTCCCTTGCTGTTGACCATGGCACTGCCACTGTTACCTCCAATGATGTCATGGGTGGTAACATAGTTGTATTTGGTCTTNNTGTTCATATACTTTTCAGCATCGAGCCATCTTTGTGGCAGATTCCATGGTTCCTTTTTACCATAGGAATAATATCTGTCAAAAAGGCCGTAGAAAGTGGTAAATTCTGGCGCAGTTGTGCCATTATAATCATATGTTTTCAACACGCCATCAGCAATTCTGAGTGTGAAGTTGGCATCCGGTGGTGTGCTGGTCCCATATACTTCATAGAATGCCTGGCCCAATAGCTGGATATTCTTGTTTTCCTCAGCTGCAATAGGATCAATGATTGTCTTATAGTAAGCAAGGCTGTCTTTAGACATTTTACAATAAGCAAGTACGGGATCGTTGGAATTTAGAACGGCATCGGGACCTTCATTGAAAAGCGCCATTAATTTTTCGTGGTTGGCTACAACGGAATTTGCGACAATAGCTTTAGCCTGCGCCGGAATCATTGCCGGATTGTTGGTTCCATCAATCATACGCATTTTATTGCCGGACCATTTGCTGATTTTGGTCAATTGAAACTCTATTGCTTTTTCTTCGATTTGAGGATAATAACTCTTGCTTAGTTTCAATTTTTCAATTTTAGCTTTTAATTGTTCATCGCTATTGCCCTGTGTGCGCTCATTCTCAGGCTTTTTCATCTCTGTGGCGATATCAATCGCTCTTGCACCCAGAGCAAATAATTTAGAGGTTGAACCCGATGGTGAGAACATAATCTGCTTACCAAAATATTGTTTCATCTGATTTCTTGATGCATTGATTTTAGCCCAGATATCACCATATTTTGCCTTAAGCTCCGGTTTTTCTAAAACTGCTGTTTTGAAAGCTTTTTCAAAAGAAGCACGTTTGCCCATCAAATCTGGATTCTTGAGACCGCCATGCATTCCGTTATATGCCTTCAAACTATTCATATAGCCAAAATAAGTATCCGTAAGTTCGAGTTTGCTTTCAGGGTGAGAGTCAATATACTCTTTATAGGTAGNAAGCATATTGAGAAGGTCGAGGGTGTGTGGCATCGTATAATCCCTGTAGTATTCCAGCATGGAAACCGTACTGAGGCGCTGGGTGGTACCAGGGTTGCCTACTACAAACAAAGGTTCATTTTCTTTTGCTCCTGATTCGGACCAGGTATAGTGGTATTTGGTTTTCAGTGGTTTCCCATCTTCATCATATACTCTGAAGAAGGTGTAGTCAAGGCTATAACGTGGGTAAGTAAAATTATCAGGGTCACCGCCAAAGTATCCCAGATCGGTTTCGGNGGCCATGACCAGTCTCACATCAGAATATCTTTTATAAGTGTACATTTGATAGATACTTCCATTGTAGAAAGTGTGGACCTGAACTTTAATGCCGGTAGCTGTTTCATTTTCCTTTACAAGTTCGTTGATTTTTTCATTCTTCAGTTTATTTTTCTCATCGTCGTCTTTTCCGTTTGACATTGCCATAAGGATATCAGAAGTGACATCTTTCATAGCGATTAATTGATCTACAAAAAGACCCGGAACCTTTCTCTCTTCTTCCAATGTTGCTGCATAGAAACCATCTTTAGGGAGATCCTCGCCATCCTTGGTTACTTCAGTGACACTTTGACGACCACAATGGTGATTAGTCATGACCAGCCCATCTTCAGAGACGAAGGAAGCAGTACAATATGTAGAAAACCTGAGCGCTGACATCCTCATATTCTCGAGCCATTCTTCAGAAGGGGTGAAGCCATAGGTTTCTTTGAAATATTGTACAGGAGGATAAGAAAAGGTCCACATCTTACCGTTGTCAAACTTACCGTATTCCACATAAGGATAATATCCGGAATAATCATTGATTTGTGACATTGGTACATTTTGCGGAGCAACTGCTTTTGTCTCCTTGCTTTNTTTCTTCGTCATTTTTACCTGAGCGGTAGAGACGGAGATGGATAGCAAAGCCAAGAAAAGCATTCCGGCCCATTTTTTCCATGTTTGATTTACATTCAGCATAGTCTATAATTTATTGTTTAAATGAATTCTGGTTATATTCCTTGTGGAATTGATGAGGAAATTTGGTTTCATATATTTCCTTAACCTTATCCGCAAGCAGTGATTTGAGGGCAGCCAAATTTTCCCCGGTATAAGCCGAAATGAAAATCCATGGTTGCGGAAAATTTCTTTGGAAGTGTTCCAGCTGTTCAGCCAGGATTTCTTTTTTCTCCGCATTGGAAAGGAAGTCATCAAAAGATTTTTTATACGCATCAATCTTATTGCCCACAATCAGGGTGGGAATATCTTGGGCGCCAAGGTCATGGAGGGTCTTTTGTACGGTAATCAGCTGGTCTTCCATGCCCGGATGAGAAAGATCAACAACATGCAGCAGAAAATCACTTTCCCTTGCCTCATCCAATGTGCTTTTAAAACTTTCAACCAGATGATGTGGTAGTTTCCTGATGAATCCCACGGTATCAGAAAGCAGGAATGGAATTTTGTTTAAAGTTACCTTTCGGACTGTTGTGTCCAAGGTGGCAAATAATTTGTTTTCCACAAAGGTATCAGCACCGGAAAGCGCATTGAGCAGTGTACTTTTCCCTACATTGGTATATCCGACCAAAGCGACTCTCACTGTGTTGGAGCGGTTTTTTCGTTGTGTAGTGTTTTGGCGGTCGATGACGGCGAGTTTGTCTTTGAGTAGTTTTATTTNTTCATTTACGATCCTGCGATCCGTCTCGATCTCCTTTTCTCCCGGACCTCGCATGCCTATACCTCCTTGTTGGCGCTCCAGGTGCGTCCACAGGCCTCGTAAGCGTGGCAAAAGGTATTGCATCTGGGCCAGTTCGACCTGTGTTTTTGCCTGGGCAGTCTGNNAACTTTCTGCAAAAATATCAAGGATTAGAGTACTTCTGTCAACGATTTTTCTTTTGAACATTGCCTCCAGGATATTTACCTGTTTGCCTGTAAGGTCATCATCAAAGATAACCAGGTCGATATCATGATCCTCGATGTAGTTTCTGATTTCCTCTGCCTTGCCTTTTCCTACAAATGTTCTATTGTCAGGATGCGGCAATTNTTGGGTAAATCGTTTTATCGTTTCAGCCCCAGCGGTCTCTGCAAGAAAAGCAAGTTCGTCGAGATAATCGTTGAGTTTGTCTTCTGTTTGAAGGCCATAGACAAGACCGACCAGGACAGCTCTTTCCTTCTGTCTGACCAGACCACTGCTTTNTTGTCCAATATTCCACTCAGCCAATGATTACCCGTTTTGCAGCTTCACAGCCTTCATTATTCACTCATATCCATGTTGTGGAAGACATTTGTGATGTCATCTTCTTCTTCAAGTTTGTCAATCAACTTGATGACTGCTTCTACCTGTTCTTCCGGTACATGTTTGACCACGGTGGGGATCCTGACAGCCTCAGCTGATAAGACCTCTATTCCGAGTTCCTCCAGGCCTTTCAGCATAGTGCCATATTCTGAGAAGTCAACGGTTATTTCAAGCTCGCCATCTTCCTCCTTGATTGATTCCAGGCCGTAATCGATGAGTTGAAGCTCAAGTTCCTCCATGTCCCTTCCTTCAGGGCTGATTTTTATAACTCCCTTTCTATTGAAAATAAAGTTGTGAGTTCCTGTTTCGACAACCTCACCACCATTTCTCGTAAAATGCATCCTGACGGTAGCTACTGTTCTGGTTGGATTGTCGGTAGCTGTTTCAACAATGAATGCAACTTTGTTGGGGCCATAACCTTCGTAGATGACTTCTGAATAATTTTCTGCATCCTTTGAAGAAGCTCTTTTAATGGCTGCTTCTACGTTTGCCTTGGGCATATTAGCAGTTTTGGCATTATGGATGGCGAGTCGGAGGGAGGGATTATAAGCGGGGTCAGGTCCACCGTTTTTGACTGCTATGGCAATTTCCCTGCCTAACCGAGTAAATGTCTTGGCCATGCCGGCCCATCTCTTGAATTTTCTTTCTTTCCTGAATTCGAAAGCGCGTCCCATGTTATTTTTAAATTTAGGGTGCAAAGATACGATTTTGGGAAATATTTTGGAATGAAAGGTTGGGAAAGTTAGCGTATTAGCTATAGTTGTTATTTTGCATAAAAATGTCTGGAATGAGTTGCTCATTCATGTTAACTATCTGATATGGTTGCGTCTTGACTTTTTGGGAAACCGACAAAAGAAAATCAAAGAAGAATTTCTATTTTGCTGTCGGTACAATTATTTGCCAATTGATTGTAGATATGTTCTCTTTGCTCCTAATAAAAAAGGACGAAATTTTATCGTCCTTTTATCATTCGAAAATTATACTCTGTTAGTTTTTCCCCTGTATATCAATTGGTAGAGTTTAGGGAAGTCCGGATGCAGGCCTGAAAGCCAGGATCCGGCCTGTTTTAGGTTATTCAATTTCTGTTCATACAGTTCAGGTCGTCAAATGCTTCCTTGAGTCTTGCAACGAAATTGTTTTCTCCGGCTCTCAACCATACGCGGGGATCGTAGAATTTCTTGTTAGGCTTGTCATCGCCTTCGGGATTGCCAATTTGTCCCTGGAGATATCCTTCATTGGTCTTGTAGTAATTCTTTACACCCTCCCAATAAGCCCATTGCATATCCGTATCGATATTCATCTTGACTGCGCCATAGGATAATGCTTCCCGAATTTCTTCTCTACTGGATCCACTTCNCCCGTGGAAGACGAAGTTGATGGGTTTCGGTCCTGTATTGAATTTTTGTTGTACATATTCCTGAGAATTGTGCAGGATGATTGGTTTCAATGTTACATTTCCCGGCTTATAGACACCATGTACATTGCCAAAGGCTGCTGCAATTGTAAAACGGTCGCTCACCTTTCTAAGTTCTTCAAAGGCATAGGCAACTTCTTCAGGTTGGGTATATAACCTACTGCTATCTACATCGGAATTATCTACGCCATCTTCCTCGCCACCGGTTACACCAAGTTCAATCTCCAGCGTAATGCCGATGGCTGCCATTCGTTTCAGATAAGCTACGCAGGTACTTATATTCTCATGGATTGGTTCTTCTGACAGATCGATCATGTGAGAACTGTATAGCGCCGTGCCGTGTTTTTCAAAGTGCCTTTCACTTGCCTCGACCATTCCGTCGATCCAGGGTAGGAGTTTCTTGGCACAATGGTCGGTATGTAGAATGACAGGGACTCCGTATGCTTCAGCGAGCGTATTGATATGTGCGGAGCCTGCAATAGCGCCGAGAATGGCGGATCGCTCATTTTCATTCTTAAGGCCTTTTCCGGCATTAAAAGCAGCACCGCCGTTAGAAAACTGGATTATCACCGGAGAATTGACCGCCTTGGCTGTTTCAAGAACAGCGTTGATCGAGCTTGATCCGATGACATTGACCGCCGGATAGGCAAATTCGTTTTCCTTTGCATAGTTCAAAGCGTCTGTAACTTCGTCACCATGAAGTACACCGGGTCTGAATCTGGTGGACATAAGCAAGTTTATTTTTGTAAATTTTAGCAATCGGTTATTTCAAAGACCAAAGCTAAGTAAAATTATTCGATTCCTTTATTGATCAGATATTTTTCAGCTTCAAGAGCGGCCATACAGCCTGTTCCTGCCGATGTGATAGCCTGACGATAGACATCATCCTGCACATCTCCTGCTGCAAAAACACCTTCCACATTGGTTTTGACAGTTCCCTGGATGGTTTTGATATAACCGCCCTCCTTCAATTCGATGTAGTCGCTGAAAATATCCGTATTGGGTTTGTGTCCGATAGCGATGAAGAATCCCTTGACAGGCAACTCAAATTCTTCTTTGGTTGCGTTGTTGTATAATTTTACACCTGTCACTTCATCTTCTCCCAGGATTTCTACCGTTTCGGTATTGAAGTGAACCTGAATCTTTGGATTATCCATAACGCGCTTTGCCATAATCTTGGAAGCCCTAAGAAAATCTTTCCTAACAATAAGATGCACCTTTGGGCGCAACTTGGCAAGATAGGTCGCTTCTTCAGCTGCAGAATCGCCACCTCCCACAACGGCCACCTCCATGCCACGGAAGANAAAGCCATCACATACAGCACATGCAGATACCCNCCTGTTCATCAGCCGCTCCTCTCCGGGATTCAANNGCCATTTTGCGTCGGCTCCGGTGGAAATGATAACTGTATGGGCCAGTATTTCTTTTCCACTTTCATCCCAAGCCTTGTGGATAGGACCTGAAAAATCCACTTTGGTTATATTTTCATAATGTAATTCGGTATCGAATCTGGCAGCCTGTTGTCTGAACAGTTCTACTAATTCAGGTCCCTGTACTCCATCCGGGAATCCGGGAAAATTCTCTACATCAGTAGTAATTGTCAATTGACCTCCCGGTTTGTTACCGGTGTACAAAACCGGATTTAAACCGGCTCTTGCTGCATAGATAGCTGCTGTGTAGCCTGCCGGTCCGCTGCCTATAATCAGGCACTTTAATACTTTTGATTGTTCCATTGTTAATTATTTTCCAGATAATACAATGTAATTTTTGCATAAAAGTTTGAAAAAAGAAAACTTAATTTGGTTGAAGAGTTGTGGATATAATAAATGCCATACAAATTATCGAATTAATAGCAAATCCATAACCTGGTTGAGGTGAATAATTGATTGTGCTTTTTGTCGGTACAGACTTACTCTTGATTGGTGGGTATACCGGAAAGTAATAATAAATATTTTATAAAAATAAGATAATCAACGTTGTATACATGGCGCATTTGTTATGAAAAATGGTGTATTAAGTGCAAAGCTGTTTACGATTCTAAACTAAGTCTTAGTGAGGTAAACTGTACAAAAGCATAACACTTGTTTTTATGCCTGCCGGTTGAGGATTAATCATTTATTGAAATCTTTGTCTGTAAGCTTTGTAGTTTGCGGCTTAGTGGACATTTTTAGGCTCAAAATCGCCATAAGTCTTGTTGTACCTATCTTTGAAGTCAATCAAAGGTTATGAATATATAAAGTGCTATGCATGGGCGATCCTTTATAGTAATTATACCAAACTAAATCTTGTTATTTGGCAGTCTTCATTTCTCACCCGCTTCCATATCCTTCCTGATCAATTCCATGAGGTTTTCAATCACATCCTGATCATAGCCGATATTTTCAAGTGTATACTTTGCCTTTTCATAGAAAGCAAGGCGGCTTTCATAAATTTTTGTTAGCTGAGCAGCCATATTGTCACTTTCCATGGTTTGAAGCAAAGGTCGGTCATCATCCATACCTTTCAGCCTTTCAATGATCTCCTTTATCGGGGTTTTGAGAAAGATGGTCGTTCCTGTTTTGTTCATGAAAGCCATGTTGTCATGATGAGTCGGAGTGCCTCCACCGGTACAGACTATGGCATAATGTGCATCGCCAAAGTCAAGTTCACGGAGATATTTTGATTCCAAAGCTCTGAAACCGGCTTCTCCTCGCGTTCTGAATATTTCAGTAATGGATGAATTTTCTTNTTTGCGGATGTAATCATCCAAATCGACAAACGGAATATGGATATGTCTGGCAGCTCCTAAACCAATCGATGACTTACCAACGCCCATCATACCAATAATGTAATAAATTTTTGTCATAATGCAGGTAGATGTATTAAAAGTGTGTTAGTTATTCTGCAAATTAAACAATAATTATTAAAAAAATCGAATGTTCCCCAATTTATTTTGGTCTAAATCGACCAATCTACGTTTTAATTGAATATTGAAGTTATTGTAATTTTGTCTAATTTGTTGTAACCCATTCTGATATGCCTCTTATTTGACCTGATTTCAATGCTTATTTTGAGAAGTTAAATTTTTAGGTTGGAATCAGGATGTCCGGTAAGTTTAACTATTAATACATTTTATTATTATTTTTGAAAGGGAATGTGTTTTTAGTAGAACAACCATTCTGTGGTTTTGATAGTAATTTGCCTGTATTTCTGAAATCTGTTTAATTTAGCATCATGAATGGAATTATCGACCAAAGGGTTTTCGCCTTTAGATCAAAGCTTGAAGAACTTGCCAAGGATGTTCATCATCTGACAGTGATGATCGGNCGCGAGGAACTGGCAGAAACCATAAGCAACCTTCGCAACAGAATAAATGAACCCTTCATGTTCGTTATTGTCGGCGAAGTGAAAGCAGGNAAGAGTAGTTTTATCAATGCCTTGCTTGATGTAGGAAAGGAAGTGGCCAGGGTCGCTCCACAGCCCATGACAGATACGATTCAGCAGATAGTATATGGAGAAAAGGAGGAAATAATCACTATTAATCCTTTTGAAAAAATTACTCAGCCGGTCGATATATTGAAAGAAATTGCAATTGTGGATACTCCCGGAACCAACACCATTGTGGAGAAGCATCAGGAAATTACCGAGGGATTTATTCCGGGCAGTGATCTCATCGTGTTTGTATTTGAAAGTAAGAACCCCTATCGTCAGAGTGCATGGGATTTTCTGAATTTCATCCATTCAGATTGGCAAAAGAAGGTAATATTTATTTTACAGCANAAAGATTTGATGGAGCCTGCAGATCTTCTTATTAATATGGAGGGAGTCAGGAAACAGGCTGAGAGCAAAGGGATGAACCAACCGATTGTATTTGCTGTATCAGCTAAAATGGAATTAGATGGTAATAAGGAGGTAAGTGGATTTCGGGAAGTGCGGGAGTATATTGCCGCTAATATTACCGGAGGAAGAGCNCCTTATCTCAAGCTGGAAAATGTCCTGACCACCTTAGTAAATATTCAACATAGGATTGGCCATGGCCTGGAATTGCGAAAGGAACAGTTTGTCGCTGATACTGCCTTCCGAAAAGATATTACGGAATCGCTTGACCAACAGGAGGTCAGAAGTGGTAAGCATGTGGAGATGCTCATCGAGAATATCCTCAATGCTTATGATAATGCGACGGGAAAGGCAGTCAAGGAACTTGATCACGGACTTTCCTTCCCGGTAATGTTGAAGCGATCCTTTTCTTCCATNTTTTCGAAGAAATCCACCCTTAAAGCCTGGTTGCAGGGTGTTGCCGGGCAACTTGAGGATGATCTCAATAATGAGTTGCGCAAAAAGCTGAATGATGGGGCAGGAGATGTGGCTGAGAGCATCCATCAAATGGCTAAAATGATTCAGTTGAAGGTGCAGAACAGTAAAACCATCCTGAAAGATGATCAGGATATNTTTTCAGATATTTCAGAAAGACGAAGCTATATTATGACGGATCTTCAGAATACCTTCAATAGCTTTCTTCAAAATTCAGATAATTTCAAGGATCAGACCTTATTCCCGGATCAAAGCGGCGTTTCTGCCAATATCGCAACCGGTAGTGGTATCGCTGTGATAGGATTGATTATCGCAGGNGTGACTCATGGCGCCGTATTTGATGTCACCGGAGGCCTTCTGACTGCTGTAGGTCTGCTGTTTGCCGGCGTAACGACGATGGTCAAGAAAAATAAGATCATGTCCAATTTTAACCAGGAGATCAAAAAGGGAAAGGAAAAACTGGAATCTGAAATCAGCACTCAATTGATACAGTATATTTCACATTTGAGGCACCGTATTGAAGACAACTTTAACCGATTTGATCTTATGTTGGCTCAGGAAGAAAAACAGATCGAAGCTATCGATGGAGCCTATAAAGAAGTTAAAGGCAAGCTTGAACAATCCGGAAGTGAATTGCACCGTATGCTTAATTGAGTTGCATGGCCAACAAGCTCAAAACTTTCTGACCCCTTGTCCTTGAATATAACCATCGACTATGTCGTCCACCTCGCTGACTGTAAGCGGGAACCAGTCTTCCTTACTCAGGTTTTTCAATACAAGACGTTCTTTCAAGGATAGAGTCCCATCTATGATCATACCGAATATCATCAAATGGCTTATCAACAGATCATCCTGGGTATTTCCTGTCAGGAGATTTTCGGCTTTGATTTCTTTCGTTGTTCTGAGCGATAAGTCAGGTATGCGTAAGAGAATAGCTTGTATGAATGCGTACAGGGAAAAATTATATTGTCTCTTTTGTTGGGCAATAAAATTAATGAGGTCGGGAAGTTTTTGCCTGATGGCATAAAGTTGCTCATCCCTTATGTCTTTCATGAAATCGTTGATTGCTGAAGATGATGATATTCGAAGTTTCGTCTCCTTGATGACAAGGTGGCTGGACCATGCATCCCAGAAGGCATAAATCGGCACCCCAACAAGGTCTGTAACAATCCTGAGGGCATAACGTCCCAATAACCTTCTGACAATGAATTTGGCAGCTACATTGGTCAGGCTTGCTTTGATCTTGTTGAATAGAAAAAGGGCGTAATAGGATAATCTCGTCATACCGACATAAGGGTCAATCCCCAGTGACATCATGTGGCTGGACGGAATTTCAAGACCTGCTTCCGTGAGAAGGTCAACTTGTTCGTTGTAATCTCTGCTGTTGACTGACGGGAATCGATAGATTCGGCACAGTGTCCTTACCGCACGGATATTCACCACATTTAATAACCAGATCTCCGGAAAAATAATTGCAATAGCATACATGAAGTATGTGATGTCATAATCAATGGATATTCCCCAAAATTCTATGTGTGTTGGTTTGAAAAAGGTGGTCAGGTGATAGGGCAGTATGACAATCAAAACCGCTGTGGCACCAATTAGTGCGGATATAGTGTAAGTAATCCACTGAAGTTTCCTTATTTTCTTTTNTTGATCTTTGTTGAGCGCATGCCCGAATTGTTCAGGCGCTTCCAAATCCGATGCTTACCGGCTGATGAATTGTGCGCCAAGTCTGAATGGCAGTCCTCGGTTGCTGTTTTTTATTACTTGACATGCTAAATGAAGTCAAAAATAAAAATTGTCCCGAATTGAACGGTTCAAATTATTTGCGATTTTATGGTTAGGCGCACCTGATGAAAATAAGATAAATTGGTGTTTTATATTTGTAAAATTTTTTTGTGCTAAAATTCTTTATCTTTATAATTCAATGGGTTGTCGACACTCAGGACTGGAATCATTNTTNTCAAATCTGAATTTGTGTATTTGTATGAAAACAATCATTTATCATAATTCCAGATGCAGTAAGTGCAGGGAAGGTCTTTGTCTATTGGAAGAATTGGGTGAGGATGTTGAGATCAGGAATTATCTCAAAGAACCTCCAACTTATGAGGAGTTGGAGAATCTTCTCACGATGCTCAAAGCCGTCCCTTTGGATATCATACGGCANAAAGAGGCACTCTTTAAGGAATTGTATGAAGGTAAACACCTGACACATCAGGAATGGATCAAGGCAATGATCGAGCATCCTGTCCTGATAGAACGTCCAATTGTGGTGAAAGGCAATAGAGCTGTTGTAGGCAGACCACCCGCCCGGATACGTGAACTATTGTGAAATGTCCGGGTGAAAGAGAGTAGAAAAGTCTTTACGGAATTGCTTGATTGAAAACTTAGTTACCTTTAAATTTACCTGATAATTCAAACATAATGACCTATGGAGAATAAATCGAATGATGCAACACCTCTGAGACCTGAAGGAGAACGTATATTGAATGCTCCAATGGTTGAGATGGATTTAGAGAAGTTTATCGGGCAGATTCGCAGTGAATCAACATGGGCAAACAGTGACCACAATTCTATTACTATCTATAANAGTGATATAATGAGGATGGTCCTCATTGGATTGCATAANGGCTCTGTAATCAAACCGCATCAAACATCTTCAGCCATCAGCGTTCAGGTCCTGGAAGGATTGATCCGGTTCCATACGGAGGAGAAGTCCATTGATTTGTCCAAAGGGAAGATGGTGGCGTTGCAGCCTAAGATTCAACATAGTGTCGAGGCTTTGGAAGAAAGNTTTTTCCTGCTTTCGTTTGCTAATGGTTAAATAGCCAATAAACATGAGTCTGCCCGGTTAATCTTCCATCCTTGCAACTACTTCTCTGACGATAGCTGCCAGTTTTGGCGCTGCTTCATTAGCTGCTTTCAATACATCTTCGTGGGAAATATCACCGGCATGCCCCGGTGTGCCTAAGTCCGTGATGATGCTGGCAGCAAAAACCTTCATACCGGCATGTACTGCTACGATGACTTCCGGGACAGTCTTNNTCATACCCACCGCATCGCCGCCAATGATGTGCAGCCATTTATACTCGGCACGGGTTTCAAAGGTCGGTCCCTGCACGCCTACATAGACACCCTCATGTACCTTGAGACTAAGGTCGGAAGCTGCCTGGTGAGCTATCTTTAGCAATGACAGGGAATACGGTTCACTCATATCAGGGAATCTCGGTCCCAGCCTTTTGTCTGATGGGCCACGTAAGGGATGTTCCGGAAATTGGTTGATATGATCCCGGATCAGCATAATATCGCCGACCTGGAATGCAGCATTCATACCTCCTGCTGCGTTGGATACAACAAGCGTCTGTACACCCAGGGCTTTCATTACACGAATGGGAAAGGTTACAGTTAACATATCATAACCTTCATAATAATGGAAGCGGCCCTTCATCATTACGCATCGCTTCCCGCCAAGTTTGCCAAATATCAATTTCCCTTCATGACCGATGACGGTGGAAACAGGAAAGTGGGGAATGTCGGTATAATTTAGTTCGCTACTTACTTCGACTGCATCTGCAAGCGTGCCTAAGCCGCTTCCCAGAATGATCCCTACCGTAGGAGATTCGTTAATCCGATTGCTGATGTAGGTGGCGGTTTCATTGATTTNTTCCAATAGATTCATGTCATATGTGCTTAATGGCGCCAATAAATGTAGGGCAATATAATGAATATGACTGATAAATTTTTCGTGATTTGAAGTCAAGATTGGCTCCTATTTCAATTCAAGATTATAAAATGCAGTAAATAAATAAAATATGCATGATAAAATAACTGCATATTTTAATCATATCTTAGGTTGCACCAAAAACCCATTAGAGGTGTTTGCGACAAATTGTTCCTCCTAGTGGAACCTGTTGTTGCAAAGGACTCTGCTTTCGATTGCTTCCAAACCTTTGGTCATATCAGAATAATAAATCTTACGCTTGTTGTACATGGGCATTTTTGTTCTTTCTCATTCGAAATCCGGGATAAATACCCGTCTTTCATTTTTATCCTTGTCTGTGGAATTCAGTTTGATTTAAGCATTCTTCTTCCCTGCACGATCATTAAACAGCGCATTTAGTAGATCATCAGATTTTTCAAATACATTTGGTATCTTTTAGCAAAAGATAGATTGAAGTTTAAGATATCTATAAATCGCTTTTTGCATCCGACGCATTCCCTCAATTCCTGAGTCCTTGATTATTTCATTCATTTTAATTCTCGCTGAACAGCCTGTTGAAGCATAAATTGCTTGTTATATATGCTCCTGCATTGACTTATGTTATATTAATGATCTATTTAATGCATTTTTCTGAATCAGCTTATGACAGACTATTCTTTCCGGTTCATTTTCTAACTTCTTTGCAATTTGAAGGCTTGAGGAAGCGCTTTATATATTCTTGCTATTCAATAATTTATTTGGTAAAACATAAAGTGTTGATTCAACATACGATGAATATTTGAGTTTTCTTTTCGAGTCAGTTTTTATTAAATGAGGTGCGCTAAATTACCCTGCTTCTTATAAAATGTGGGTTATACCAAAAATTTTTGGACTATTATATTAATTCATCTGGGTAATATTTCTTGAAAACTTCAGAATCAAGCTAGTATTTGCGGGATTCCTTTTGCTTTTCAGTAAATTTACTTGGTTGTTTTTTCAACCTTTTTACTTAAAAAACCTCTTCAGGTTCAGGTTCCAACCCGACCTGCTGTCGCCACATGGCGTAATACAAGCCTTNTTGATCCAAAAGTTCAGTATGTTTACCGGACTCGACGATTCGCCCGCTTTCAAGTACATAGATGCGGTCACAATGCATAATGGTACTCAGGCGATGAGCAATGAGAAAGGTAATTCTGCCTTCATTACCCGGCAGNNGTCTTTCAATGGTTTCGTTAATTTCCTCTTCGGTTAGACTATCTAAGGCAGATGTGGCCTCGTCAAAAACCAGCAGATTGGGATTGCGGAGTAGCGCTCTGGCTATAGAAATTCGCTGTTTTTCACCACCTGAGATTTTTATACCACCTTCACCGATGGTAGTGTAGATGCCCTTATCTGCTCTGTCCAGCAAACTATCTGCAGCCGCCATTCTCAAGACCTTTTCCAATTCTTCGTCTGAGGCATCCGGCTTGACGAAAAGCAAATTGTCGCGGATAGTACCTGCGAAGAGATGTGTCTCCTGATTGACAATGCCTATCTGGTGTCGGATATCGTTGATATCGATCGACTCTATCGGTATATCGGAATAGGCGACCCGACCTTNTTTGGGTTTATACAATCCAACTAACAGCTTTATTAAAGTACTCTTTCCGGCACCTGATGGCCCGACAAAGGCGATCTTTTCCCCTTTCCGGACATCAAAGGATATATTGGAAAGTGCAGGTTTGTTGGCACTTTGATGCGTAAAACAAACGTTGTTGAATGTTATGTTATCAATCGAGTCGATATGGACAGGTTGTTCAGGTGCCATTTCAGGTTTCCGGGCCATGAGTTGCTTAAAATTCTGCAGACTTACTAGTGTCTCCGAGTAAATATTTATCAGATTTCCTATTTCCTGTAGCGGACCGAAAATGAAGAAACTGTACATAAACAAAGAAAAGAATTCACCTACGCTTATCTTTCCAAGGAATATCAACCATGCCATAATGACTATGATACTGGTTCGTAGAAAATTTATAACTGTACCTTGAATAAAGGAAAGGCTTCGCACATATTTGACCTTCTGAATTTCAAGGTCAAGGATTCGGTTGGTGGTATCATTGAGCCGATTGATTTCCTGATCTACCAGGCCGGTACTTTTGACAAGCTCTATGTTGCGCAGGGATTCGGTAGTGGAGCCGGCCAAAGCTGTAGTCTCTGAGACAATACGTTTTTGTATTTTTTAATTTTTTCGTCAGATATCCACTTAGCACAATCAGGACCGGGATAGTTATGATGAAGAGTGGTACACCGCCCAATAAACCGAAAACGAATAGATGGTGACAGCTACAATGCCTACTAATGAGACGAAAAGGATATTGATTGTGGTGGAAAGCAGTCTTTGTACATCTGTCTTGACTTTTGGAGGATGCCAAGTGTCTCGCCGCTACGCTGATCTTCAAAGTCTTCATAGGGTAGACTAAGGGCGTGTTGCAAGCCATCGTTATAAATCTCAGTACTTACTTTTTGTGTAATGAGATTGACCATATAATCCTGAAAAGCTTTTGCAATCCTGGAAACCATGGCAACGCCGATAATAGCCAGCCCAAGGGTCAAAACACCACGGATGAAGTCATCACTGGAAAATTTATCCAGATCCTTAGTATACCCATCGATTAACAATCGCATGATGTACGGATCCATCATACTGAATATCTGGCCGATCGCTGCCAGAAGCAATGTCAGGATGATCAGCCAGGTATGTTTTCTAAGATATTTTAACAGGAATGACATCAGAAAATTTACATTCAAACAAGCTAATCATCCGTTGGTTTAATCATCACTATGAATGTAGCCTTATTTATATTCATTTAATTGAAAATTTGCATTAGTTTGGTTATATTTGGCAAATATTACCATGAAAATCAATCCTCATATCTTTTAAACGAGGGTTAAATTCTTTCTTTTAGTAGGGTCTTGAAATATTTCTGTAAATAGCTGTATTTGTAATGTCAGATGCAGTGCTTCACCTGTGATGGTGATTAATCCCAAATATGAGTAGTTATGGCAAAGCAGATTCCTCCACGAAAGAGAACCCCAAGGAGTAATAATCCACTTACGAATCCATCTTCCGACCAGGAAGTACAGCATTCTGTTGATCCCGAAAATCGGGATGAACGTATTATTATAACCGGTATAGTCGGAGATATAACACCTGAGTATTCATTGGAAGGTTTCACTCCGGTGATGTCTGTTGAATTGGATGCTTCCCGNGGAGTTGCTTCGGAGGATATTGAGGTGGATAGTAATCTGTTGGCACAGGTAGTGTTCAGTGATGGTACAGTCTGGTGTGGCTATGTCGGCGATTTACCCGAGATTTATTCTGAAATGGGCATTTCCAGAGGTGCAGGTGGGTCAATGAAGCTACCTGAATTGCTTACTTCTACTTCGGATGGAAGAGGGGATGGTGGCGTNTTTCGTAGGTTGGTCAATGTATTCAGGCCCGAGGCAATGTCTTATACAGCGCATACAATCGCCCTTAAAGTTGACCGGAATATAATGGCAGCACCCGGGCTTTATACTGTAGATGCGTCTTTTCAACTCCTTCCTCTCAAGGATGGTGCAATTTTGTCTGGTACGGTACTTTTATTGTTGCACGGCACCTTGAGTTCAACAAAAGGCTCTTTTGGGGATATGACTACCGGTGGCATGTGGGAGGCAATCTACAGTAAGTATGATCACATCATTGCTCTGGAACATCATACTATTTCCGAAACACCTCTGAAAAATGCGAGGGATGTGCTGCAGGCTCTGCCACCGGGATTATCGGTAGATATACTTTCTCAGTCGCGCGGTGGCCTCATAGGTGATGTCCTGACCCGATGTGATTATCGCAACGACCATCCGGGATATTCGAGTGATGAAAGGGCAATATTGTTTCGGGAGGATAAAACATTAGGTGTATTAGTAGATGAATTGAATGGACTGGCGAAAGAGAAAAGATTGACTGTGCGTCGTTTCATCAGGGTTGCCAGCCCAAGTGGTGGAACATCAGTGCTGGGCCAGAGGATGGATATCTTCCTCAATGCCTTTCTGAATATCATAGGATGTGTATTCGGCGTAGGTGTAACACCGGTTTATCAGGCAGTGAGAGAGTTTATTATGGAGGTCCTTTCTCACCGGTTCAAGGCATCGGATATGCCTGGGATGTGGTCTATGGTGCCTTCCTCTGCCTACCAACGCGTCAACAACATGCAGCACGACTACCATACAGAAGTATTTGTGATTGCCGGTGACGGTAAGGTGGGCGGCAAGATAACCAATACACTGCTGGTTATATTCTCTAACCTTTATTACCGGGCGCCAAATGATTTTGTAGTCGATACTGCTTCAATGAATAAAGGTGTAAGCGGTCCATCCGGCATCCAGTATTTTCTTTCGAATACCAACAAGACTAACCATTTTGGCTATTTTAGAAATGAAGATTCCCGTTGGGCGTTGCAATATGCCTTCAGAATGGTGAATAACGGTGAGGAATCGCCATTTTCCGATGTAGGGGGCGATAAAGATTCCAGCCGCGGCATTGGTCTGGATCTTGTGATGAAACGTTATTCAACCAACAAGGTGTCGGGGACACGGCCAATTGTTATCATTCTGCCGGGCATCATGGGGTCAACCCTCTGTGACAATGTAGATGATATCTGGCTATCCATTCCCAGGATTTCTGCAGGTGCATTTGTCAATAAGTTGAATATCAATGCCACTAATATTGAAACTAGTGGAGTCATGGAGAAATATTACAGAAAGATCGGGGAATTCATGTCTTTAAATTATGATGTTGAAGTNTTTCCTTTTGATTGGCGTAAAGACCTGACAGAATCTGCCAGGCTGCTTGCTGCGGAGTTGAAGCGATGCCTCAGTTTCGGAAAGCCGGTTCAGGTGATTGCTCATTCCATGGGCGGTTTGGTTATGAAACAACTGATGATCAAAGAAAAATCGACCTGGCACTCATTTTGCCAATCGTCATCGAATCGCTTAATACTCCTGGGTACGCCATGGCTTGGTTCACATCTGATAATGGAAGTGTTGACCGGGCATTCATCCAAGGTTAAGCTGCTGGGTCTTTTGGACAAAATTCATGATAGAGAACAGATTATGTCCACTGCCGCCGGTTTCCCCGGAGTTATCCAGTTACTGCCTATGACGGACGAAGGCTTTGGCACTTCAGTCTTTTGGGAGAATTTCAGACCTTATACCAATCATCTGGCTGTCCCTCCTTCACATATGCTTGATTTATATAATAATTACAAGCAGGAAACTGCCGGGTTCAGGATGGATGAAGCCCACCTGGATAATGTCTTTTATATTGCCGGCCATGATGAAACAACCTCCAGCTATAAAATCGAATGGAAGTTTCTACAAGGTAAAAGGTTGGTCTTTAGGTCAACAGATGCCGGTGATGGCAGCGTAACCTGGAAATTGGGCATTCCTCCCGAACTNAAAAGGTCCAACCTNTTTTACAGTGAAATCACACATGGCGAATTAGCTAACAAGCAGATCATCATTGACACAATCATGGACATATTTTTGTCCGGAAAATCTTCCAGACTACCCCAAACTGAACCAGCCGGCCGGGGTATTCAACAAGAAGGCATTGTACCCGAGTTTGATTTTATACCCAACAATGATGATGAGTTGGTTGATGCTCTCTTCCAGGGCAAGATTGGCCGAAGGGAGGCGAAGCCACAGACTGAACCATTGCAGGTGTCGGTATATCATGCGGACCTGAAATATTCGTCCCATCCGGTATTGGTCGGACATTTTCTCAATGATGGTCTTTATAGCGCTGANAAAAGTCTGGACAGTTACCTTGGGAACAAGCTAAGTGAGAGACTTCGGCTTGGCTATTATCCCGGCAATATCGGTGAATGCGAGATCACATATCAAAGTGAATCAAGGCCAAAAGGCGCATTAGTTGCCGGTTTAGGATTAGCTGATGAATTAACATCGTATCGGCTTTCCCTAACCGTCGAGAGTGCCATCATCAAATACGCATTTTTCTTTAGGGACAATTACAGCAGGAGTGAGAATAAGAGGGTAGCATCCGGGATATCTACTGTACTGGTAGGTTCATCATTTGCAGGTATTCCGATTAACGAATGCCTCCGGGCTATTTTGTCAGGTATTCAAAGAGCTAATGAAAGAATGGTTCAACTTAATATCGGGCTTCAGTTGATCCGGCAGGTGGAATTTGTCGATTATTATGAAGATCTGGCACAACAATGCTACAGTATTTTGAAGGATTTCGAGCGGAAAAGCGATGATTTCAATATTGAGGTTGCACCATTCAGAAAGGGACCCGGGATGAGGCGTCGGCTTACCCTCGGCGATACATCGAGCTGGTGGCGGACTTTCAATACAGTAACTAATTTTGATCGGCTTACCGGACGACCATCTGGCTTTACTTTCAGCCTCACCTCCGGACGCGCAAGAATAGAGCAGGGTGGGGTGACTACCGATCTGAAGCTGGTTGAATATCTGGCAAAGGAATATTCTCATAAGAACGATTGGAATCCCAGGTTGTCTAAAACTATGTTTGAACTTCTTATCCCAAATGATTTCAAAAACATCATCCGCAACCAAAGCAACATGGTATGGAAACTGGATGAATACGCGGCTCAATTTCCATGGGAATTGTTCCACGATTACAATGACATAACCAATGCACACCGGGAAAAACCTGCCTTTGTCAATACTGGTATGATAAGGCAGTTGATTACAGAAGATTTCCGGCGTAACCCGACAGTTGTTACTGAGGATAAGGCTCTGGTTATTGGGGATCCTGATTATTCGGGGACTGTATTTTCGCAACTTCAGGGAGCAGAAGAAGAGGCAAGGGTAATTGGNAAAAAGTTGGTTGAGGATAATTTTGAAGTCAGATCGATGATTCATTCCCGGGCGGGAGATATCATCACTGAGTTGTTTTCTGACAAATACAAGATAATCCACATTGCAGCGCATGGTGTATATGGAGAAGTGGCTGTGAATGATTCGAAGGAATTCAAGGCCGGTGTCGTATTAGGCAACGATGTATATCTGGAGGCAAGCATGATCAACCAGCTATCGACCATACCAGAGTTTATATTTGTTAATTGCTGCTATTCTGGCGACATGACCGGATTGGATGAAAAGTATTATAAGGAAAGGTCTGCGCTTGCAGCCAACATCGGTACACAATTGGTACGAATGGGTGTCAAGGCGGTAATTGTCGCTGGTTGGGCTGTTCATGATGGTGCTGCATTGACATTCTCGACGGAGTTGTACGACAGGATGCTGAGTGGTTTTGAGTTTGGAGAAGCTGTACTCTCTGCACGCCGTAAATGCTATGACAAGCATCCGGACTACAACACCTGGGGAGCATATCAATGCTATGGAGATTATTTCTATAAGTTGACAGGCAAATCTTCAATGCGTGTTGCAGATGCCCCTTTTGTGACAGAATCACATGCCATCATCGAACTTCAGAACGAGATTTCTCTTATTTCAGGCAGAAAAGTCGACAAGCCAATACATATGAGAATCCTGGAAGGCTTGAAGGCGAGGGTCGATGCTGGTAATGTTTCTTCCGGGGCAGTCAAGGAATTGTTTGCGAATGCCTATGCCTTGTTGGGAGAATACAAAGTTGCCGTGGAATTGTATAGTAAATTAAGGGAGGTAGAAGCGGCAGATTTTTCAGTATCATCTTTGGAGCAATATTGCAGTTTGCGGGGTAAGATCATCCTGGAGGATTTTAAAGCCGGCAGNGGCGCAGACGAGGCCGGCATAGAAAGGCTGATTGAGGATATGCGGTTGATTGATTTGATAGGTAATACGTCTGAAAGAAAGGCACTGAANGGCTCTCTTTACAAGAGGCTTTCCTATATCCGTAAAGAAGATGCTAANAAGAAGAGAAGCTGTCTGGGCCTGATGAAGTANTTTTTCGGTGAAGCTTTTTGCCTGATGAGGAGTATGGAAGAAGCTGATCGGGTTTATTCCCTGACTAATTATCTGTTGGCGGCCTATCTGGAAAAGGGTAGAATAGAATGGAAAGATATTCAGAAGCTCGGCATACAGGGTTATTCAGAGGTCATCGAAATACTGAATGGCTATGCTGACAGACTTAAGTCGGACAGTGAAAAATATAAAGATTATTACAGGGCTAATGCATTGGCCAAGATATATCTTGTAAGAATGCTTTATATCGATAAACAGGAGTCCCTAGATCAGGAAATCACAATATATCGAAAGGCATTAATGGATTCTTTGGTCAGTTTTGCCAATCTGAAGCAAATTTTGGGTGAAGTGGAGTTCCTTGACTATATTACCGGGATGCTNCCCAAAAAGGATAAAAAGAAAATCGAGGCATTGATCAAGGTAAAGGTGGATGTGGCAAGCTTATTGACTTAGACGTTTTCTGCAACTACTTCTATCAACATCAACTGCCAAGCAGCATCTGGCAGCAAAGGGAAAATTGAATTAATGGTACGGAAAACCGACTCAATACAAGATCAGTAATACTATACCGCCTTTAGTCAGTCAGAGTCTAGAAACCTTCCTTGATAATGTGGCTTTCGGCAATTCCTAGTGAAGCGAGATGACGCTGGACAGCATCCATCATAGGCGGTGGACCGCACAGGTAATAATAATGCCTTTGCGGATCTGAATTTTNTCTGATTAATTCAGCAGTAATAAATCCGTGTTCGTAGCCCGGAATCTTCTCATCAGATAAAACATTGATGAATTTATCCCCCAGCAATTTCTCAAAACGATCTGCATCAATGATGTCAGCTTTGGTTTTGTTGGCAAATATCAGTTTGTTGCCACCTAGTTTGCCTTCAGCTTCCAATTGTTTCAGGATGGCGATGAATGGAGTGATACCGGCACCACCGGCGATGAATATACCTTCACCGGCATAATGGATATCTCCATATACATCATAAAGATTGATTTCATCACCTGCATGAAGATCACGGAGGTGGTTGGTGACGCCGTTGTGTGCCGGATAGGTCTTGATGGTAAATTCGATAGAATCATCCGAAGGCAGGGATGTGAAGGTAAAGGTTCTGATCTCTTTATCCCATCCTTCCTGATTGATCGATATATCGACAGCCTGCCCCGGAGTGTATATCAGACCTTCTGGACGTTCTGCCACGATGCGCAGTACATCGTGTGTAATAGGGGCAATTGATTTTATTTTTACTTTATGGGCCATTTTACTTAATTTTTATTTATACATAGGATAAAAACTCATTTCTTACGGAATCCTCCTCAAATCGGCCGGAAAACATTGATGTGATCGTTTTACTATTGGTGTCCTTGATGCCTCTTGAAGCCACACAAAGATGATCGGCTTCTATCATTACTGCTACATTGTCGTGTTGCAGGATTTCCTTCAACGCATCGGCAATCTGGATGGTAAGCCGTTCCTGAACCTGCGGCTGCTTTGCATAATACTGGACGATACGGTTGAGCTTGGATAGTCCGATGATCTTGTCATCAGGAATATAGGCCACATGTCTTCCAATGATAGGTACAAAATGNNGTCGCTCGCAATACGAAAACAAAGTAATATCCTTTTCAATCAACATTTTGTTGTATTGATACTTATTGTCAAACAGACTAATTACGGGCTTATTGGCCGGGTTCAATCCGCTGAATACTTCCTTGACATACATTTNTGCGACTCTTTCTGGAGTATCCATAAGGCTGTCATCCGAAAGGTCCAGCCCTAATGTATCCATAATTTGAGCAAAATGGTATTTGATTTTCCTGATTTTCTCTTCATCGGTCAATCCGTTGAATTCTGGTGAATGCTTTGTTTCGGATGAAACTTCTCTATGGTTTAATTGAATTGTCTTTTGCATGACTTACAGCTCATTTACAATATTCATAACGTTGTTGACCATGGCGTCACAATAAATCAGGTTAAATGCAAACAGCTCCTCACCGATATAATTCTTTTCAATGATTTCGCGCAACATGTTTTTAGCACGATTGACCCTTACCTTAACATTCGCTTCCGAGATATCAAGTAATTCGGCCGTTTCAGCTACATTCAACCCATTGATTTCACGAAGGGAAAAAGCCATCCTGTAGTCGAAAGGGATTTCGCTGAGTGCTTTTTCGATAATTTCTCCCAATTCCTTGTTATGAACAATCCTTTCTGTATCATGGCCGGTGTGGGAAAATAGCGGTTTTGAGTTATCATTTATATCTAGCATTACTTCATTTTTATAGCTTAATTTTTCCTTTTTTCGAAAACAATTATTTAACATGATGCGGAAAAGCCAGGTCTTGAAATTGGCTATGCCTTTGTATTGGCCAAGATTTTTGTAGGCATCGATATAGGTATCCTGCATTAGATCCTGTGTATCATCGTGGTTGTAGTTGTAGGAACGCCCCAATTTATAGAGAAAAGGGTTGTAACGTCTGACTATGATTTCATATAAGGATTTTTCTCCGTTGAGAATCCGTGATATAATTTCATTTTCATTCAATATGTCTTGTATTACCATTTTACCCTGTAAAATTTTAGTTTGAGTAACATTAATGTGTTTATTGTCAGGTAAATATTTTATTCGCCCGAAATGTTTATAAAATTAGAGTAAATGGGAAAGAAAAGGTTACAAAAATGTAATTTATTTTTGTGAATTTTTGTAACCTCTTCTAAATGAATAATATGGATCTTTATAATTTATTCTGATGCCTTTACCAGATTAGACAGTGAAAATGCAGCAATTGCCATGACCAGATCTCGAACTGCCACATCGACATGATTCCAACCGGCGAGTAAGGACAATGCTATTATGGTCAGCCAGGCCGCGACAACCAGACCTCCTGTTTTTGGTTTGATAAATACTATAATTCCGGCGATAATTTCGATTACGCCAACTATCATCATGAAATCCGATCCGGAGAAGGGAAGTATCTCCTCAAAGCCGGGGTTGATGTATGCAGTCCAGTCGGTAAGCATGTTCAGGAATTTATCGGTACCCGCCGCGATAGGTAGGATGGTGAAAGTGTATTTCAATAAATGGGTTGTATTCTTTAAGATGGTTTCGTTATATGTTGCCATTTTGTTGTTACTTATTTAGGTTAGAAAAAACCGGGGAAATTCAACCATTATCCCCGGCCGGATACTAGATGTGATCAATTCACTAAGAGAAAGATTTATTCAAAAAAGGATGTCGTGAATTTTCTCTGAATAGATAGCGATTAGAATTTTTCAGGGAATTGTTTAGCAATACCTTCACTGAGGTCGTCTGCCATCATAAGCATATGTTCATTTGCCTCATCGAAAACTTTGATTGCTTTGTTGTAATCCTTCTGAAGCAGGTCAACAGCATATTCTGTAGTTTGATCAATGTGTGTCTTCATCATGTGCCGCATATCTTCCTGCTTCCAGTTTGGATTAGCATTAGCAAGGAAGTCTGCGATATCCTGAGCATTCTTGTACCAATCATTCAAGGCGGTTGTCAGAGCTTCGTTATTTCCTTCCTTAGCAGCAGTAAGCACCGGGACGGCTCCTGTGATGTGATCGGTCAATAATTTAGTCAACTGACCACCTGCATCCTCTCCATAGTATGGAATGATAGCGGCTCCAATATCTTTTTGGTTTTGCAATAGCCTGTTCAAAGGGCCATTCAGCCCGTCCGGATTGTTGAAGAATGCGTCCACGGTTGAATATGTCCATTGCATGTGGTCACTCCAGAGTTTTCTCATATTGGCATTGAGTACCTTATAGCTGGCTGTAGCAGTCGGGTCAATACTTTCCTTGCTACAACTCTGGAAAGCAAATGTCATAATGGCTGCTGCGATAAGGATTCCTGCATATCTATTTATGCTGCTTAAATTGAAGTTTTTTAATGCGTTTTTCATGTTTATAAATTTTAAATGTTATTAATTTTTGTACTTTGATTTTGGGGGTGCTGATGTTTAGCTATTGATTTCCCCGGCCGATTCATGTCAGCTTCTTGTTTTCAGCGATTTTAGTGCGCAAATTATTTTCGCTTAAACCTGTAAGTATGGTTTAGAATTTTTCGGGAAACTGGAGGGCGATTCCTGAGGATAACTGGTCGGCGAGGTGAAGTAGCTGGCTGTAAATTTCATCGTATGCTTCTATACTTCCCTGGTAATTTCCATTCAAATGGGTAGTTGCTTCGCTTAGTGTCTGATCGATATACTCCTTCATATGTTCCTTCATATGGTGAGATTTCCAGTTCGTCGGATTGGCAGTACTAAGAAACATCGCTATTGCATCGCCATTCTCATACAATGAGTCAATCATTAGGTTCAGGTCATCGGTATTTCTTGATTTTGTTGCGGTAAATACATTTCTTGCTATTCCAATGTGTTCTTTCAGTAAATATGTCAGTTTGTCGCCGGCTTCTTCGGAATAGTATGGCTTGATGGCTTCTCCAATATCTTCCTGATTCTTAAGGAGTCTGGTGAAATCAACTGCTGTGCCGGGAGCATCTTCTGCGATATCTATTATTAAATTCCTTGTCCATGTTGCATGATCACTCCATAACTTTCTCATAGTATTGCTGAAGATTTTATATTTTGTACTGTCTAATGGGTTGGTTTCTATATCGTCCTTGTGACAGCTCTGTAGCGATACTAGAAGGATCAGGAATGCCGCAAAACGTTTAATTTGAGTTTTGATTATTATAGATTCCATTTGCTTTGTCCCTTTCATTTTATTTGATGTTATTGTTGTTTGCATTTTATTAGAGTATTATGGCTAATAAGAGGTTACTATTTATTGAATTTTATTACGGATTTTTCTCTGATTTATTCGTATTTGAATATCCAATATGTATTCACGACAGATAATCAAATTGATGTATCTCATTATTTCAGTTCTTTCCTTTCGTAACTTCTTACATTTTGATTAGAGTATTAAGGATAAAAAAAGGTTACAGGTATTAGAAAAATTATTTTGAATGGTTACGTATAAGACAACTTATTTTGTTGAATAGCCTTCAAATAATGACAAATTTCATCCTTAAAAGGACCATGCTCAGGTCGGTTTGTATCAAAAGGTGCAGGTTGACAATCGGTAAAGTTTTGTAGATCTTATAAAAGGTTTCCTGTTTCACAGGGCGCCTACGAATGCCAGAAACGCTCAATATATTCCCATCTCAACCGATCATGGATATTTCGGAATTAATGGCTGGCTGTGTCCGAATATTCAATATCAGAAGTGGAAACAAATGCCATCTACATTGTGGTAAAACTAAATACCTTACTTTTATATTACTAAAATAGTTTTTAAAACTTCTTTTCTTTTTGAATCTTCGGACCATTTCTATAACTTTGTGTACTTAAATCACCTAAAATGAATAGAAGAACTTTAGTAAGTTTCGACTGGGCATTAAAACGCCTCCTTCGTAATAAGGCCAATTTTAACATCTTAAGCGGGTTCCTTTCAGAATTACTCTTTGACGATATATGTGTCGAAGAGATATTGGAGTCCGAAGGCAATCAAGATTCTGACCGGGATAAATTCAACAGACTTGACCTTCTGTGTCGAAACCAACGTAATGAATTTATTATCATCGAAGTTCAATATCACGATGAGTCAGACTACTTCCATCGTTGTCTGTATGGCACCTCCAATGTCATCACGGAATACATCAACAAAGGCGAACCATATCATCAGGTCAAAAAAGTCAATTCGGTTAATATTCTGTATTTCGACCTGGGACACGGCGACGATTATATTTATGTCGGAAAAACCAAATTCACCGGATTACATAACAAGTCCAACCTAACTTTATCGCCCACCCAACANAAAAAATTTGACAAATCAGAGCCATTTGAAATTTTTCCAGAATATATATTGTTGAAAATAAATAACNNATTTGATAATGTCTCCAGAAATACGCTTGATGAATGGATTTANTTTCTTAAAAACTCTGAACTTCCGCATAAGTTTCATGCTAAAGGCTTATCAGAAGTATCAGAAACACTGAAATACGACAAAATGGATAAAGTTTCAAAACAACAATATGACCAATATCTCAAAAATATGAGAATCTCTCAGGATGCTTTGGATACCGCTTTGGAGAAAGGTTTAATCAAAGGTCGCCTGCAGGANAAAATCGATATTGTGCTGAATTGCCTTTCTAATGGCATAGACATTCACCTGATAGCTAATATAACCAACCTTTCTGAAGAGGAAGTCGAAAAAATAATCAGGGAGCATAAGGACCAAATTTAATTTCCTCCTATCTTGTATGAATTTTACTCTAAAAAGTATTTAAGCTTATAAGCCACCCTTTAAGTAAATCTTTATTCATGCCGGAGAGGGTCATGCCTTAGCAGGATTATATCGACTCTCCTCCGATACCTGACAGGAAGATTTATTTATTCGCCGGAAATCAGGATAGAGCCATTAGAGTTGCCAATTATTTATTCCATTTTTAGCACAGACAAAGCAAAAGGAATCAACCCGTATAATAGGCTTATTGTCACCCTCATCAAAAGCCCATTTCATCCTATAACCGGATACATGGACTGCGTCCATGTTATACTCGGAAAATGGGGTGCAGTTACTGGGTTAGTTACCATCCACCCAAAGTCCCTGGACATAGATTTTTTTAATATGCGCATTTTGCGTTATCTTGTATCATATTTTCACTGTTATGAAGTCGTTCCATATGATTTTTATTGGCCTGTACTGCCTGGCCGCACTTTATTTTACATATTTGTCATTTACAACAATGTTTGTTTATTTTTCCAATAAATCAATGGGATTCCAGGAGTCTTTTCTGGAACCGGGCAAGAATCTTATTTTAGCACTTTTATTCATCTTTTTTACTGCTGCTTCATGGTTTTTGCTGAAGAGTCCCAATTATCATAAGTTAGGTATGATTGTATTTTATATTCCAATTGCAATAATTGGTTTATATATCTTGTGGGCTGTCATCATGCTGATAGGATCAGGAGGTAAATGGAATTGATTTGGCATATTGGGCCTCTTTTTTGTACTAAAGGCATATTGTTGAAGTTATTGATGATATAGCATAAAATTTCATTTCTCCGAAAATTGCTCTTATTTTTGGCGCCAAAATTTTGAAATGGAGTTGAATTATGTTTCTGCAGCTGAAGCCTTATCCCTGATTAAAAGCAATAGCCGTGTATTTCTGCATGGCAGCGCATGTACTCCTGTTTATCTATTGGAAGAGTTGGCCAAAAATGCCGGTAACTATAAGAATGTAGAACTGGTTTTCATTTCCCTTCAAGGTCCTGAGATGGAGATTGCCAAGCCGGAATATGCGGATTCATTCCATGTCAACAGTCTTTTTGTCAGTCTTNNTCCGGTACGTGGGGCTGTCAATAGCGGTTTTGCTGACTTTGTTCCTGTCTTCCTGAGTGATATTCCGGATTTGTTTAATGATGGAATCTTCCCGATTGATGTTGCCATCATACATGTGACACCACCGGATGATCATGGATATTGCTCCATGGGAGTATCTGTCGATATAGCACGTGCTGCGGTCAATAATGCNAAAAAAATCATTGCTCTGGTCAATCCGCGAATGCCCAGGACAATGGGTGACGGGATGATCCATTATAAGCATATCGATAAGATGGTCTTTCATCCTTCTGAACTACCTGAGGTAGATTATAGTTCCAAGGTGACAGAAATCGACCGTATGATAGGCAGGAATATCGCTGAGATGGTGGAGGATGGATCCACACTTCAGTTGGGAATTGGTACTATCCCGGACTCCGTTCTGACCTACCTTGGCAACCATAAAGATCTTGGTGTACATACAGAGATGCTAAGTGACGGTATCATCGATCTCTTCCTCAATAACGTCATCAATAACCGCAAGAAGCGAATTCACCCAAATCGTATGGTGACAAGCTTTGCCCTAGGAACACGACGCCTCTATGACTTTGTGGATAATAACGCCGGATTAGCTTTTCTCGATATCGATTATGTCAATAATCCTTCTGTCATTGCAAAAAATGACAAGGTGGTTGCCATCAACTCCTGCATTGAGATAGATCTTACCGGCCAGGTTTGCTCCGATAGCATCGGCACTTACCAATATAGTGGGATCGGAGGACAAATGGACTTCATCCGCGGCGCAGCTCTCAGTAAAGGCGGTAAACCAATCATTGCCATCAACAGCCGAACCAGGAAAGGACAGCCACGTATAGTCCCGACACTCAAACCCGGTGCAGGTGTGGTAACTTCCCGCGGGCATGTAAGATATGTGGTAACTGAGTACGGAGTCGTCAACCTTTTCGGCCTCAATATGCGGCAACGTGCGAAAGCATTGATAGAAATCGCACACCCGGATGATCGGGAAATGTTGCATCAGAGCGCTTATGAACGTTTCAAGATTTTTCTCTAAGTAAGAAATCTACTCATAAATGCCAATTTCTCCCTGTTCTACCGGCCTATTACGATTAATTTTCGTCAAATTGATTTTACAACCGATGTCAAGAAGTTGATTTCTATTTTTCATCTTCTATTTGACGGTATTTAGCACTACCGGGAGCATAATATTTGATGGATAAAGTTGCCAGGCCTTTGTTTAAATTTATTCTCATCTGTTGCTTTTGGAAATCAATGGATTGATTATCCGGCCACCGGGAAGATCGATTTGACTGACCACCTGATTGAATTACTGTGGTTATAAGGAAAAATGTCCCCAAAACAATAAGGGAAACGTTAATGGCTATAAAGTATACTGGATGATATTGACTGGCCTGATCATTTGTTGGGGACAATAAACCGGTTCGAATAGCCTTTTGGGTATTGAAATTTTAAAGATAGGTGGGGACTAAACTATCATGGATTTAACCCTGCATTGTAAATAAAGGATTATTCTATTTAATCTTTTATTGTTATTGTAATTATTCCAGTATGAAAGAATTGAAAATGAGCAGATTAGTTAATTGTTCCTGAAATATTCTGCACAACAATATAAAATGTGTTGCCTTCCCGGTTATTGAATGTCGTAAACCAGAAATCAGATAACTCATTACTTGGGATGAATATTTTCGTATTTCAATCTAATTCCTCCAATACTTTACTCAATACCATCGCCTGATTGAGAATCTCATCCTTAGCCGAATAGAGTAGGGTGAGGGTTTGTTNTTTCGAGATGGACTTTAGTCTTTGTAAGGTTTTAGTTACTGATGCAAGTTCATATCGATACTTTTGCTCAAATTCCGGAAATTTTTGCGGGATGTGACCAAACCATTTTCTCAATTCAGTCGAAGGCCCCAATTCTTTCAACCATTCATCGATATGGGCGCTTTCTTTGCTTACACCTCTCGGCCAGACACGATCGACCAGTACTCGATATCCATCAGTTGCTTCGTTTTTCGCATATATACGTTTGATTTGAATCATTGCTACCTCCTTTTAATACAATCATGTTGCATTTAAAAATTAAAACTTGTAATGAGGCAAATGGTTCATTGGACCGGGAGCATAAATTATCCTTTCTCTGGATTTTATTACTGTGTAATGAAATCCAGAGTTATGCCCATTTTCTCAGTTGGTTTAACAGTGCCTTCAGATCTTTAGGGAATGGTGCTTCGAAAATCATTTCTTTTTGGTGGCCGGATGGACAAGCTTCAACCTGAAAGCGTGGAGGGTTGTCCTCGCAACCAGGGGCCTTTCGTCGGTGTCCATACTTTTTACTACCTTAAGGTTCTTGAGCTTGATATCTCGGATAAATATAGCTTCGTTAGTACCATAAAGTTTGTCGACCAGACACGGATGGCCTATGTACTTGAAATGTACCCGGATCTGATGCATCCGTCCGGTTAAGATACCTGCCTCCACTAAGCAACAGTTTTTAAATCTTTCTATGACCTTATAAGTTGTAAGTGATTTTTTCCGGTAGGGCTGACTTTCATACGACCGGAATGGAGCGGGTCAGGCATCAACGCGGCTTCAATACTCCCTTCTTCAGGTTGAACGTTGCCTGAGACAAAGGCCAGGTAGGTTTTTCAACTTCTCTTTGCTGGAACATATTACTGAGTGCAGCATGTACTTCTGCAGTTTTAGCAAAGCACATGATGCCTGATGTTTCCCTGTCAATGCGGTGCGCGGTGAATATTTTTCCATACTTTCGTGACAGCATGTCCTGCATGTTGGCTTTTGAGGGATCATGCCTGTCCGGAATAGACAATATACCCGATGGTTTGGAGACTATTATCAAATGGTCGTCTTCGAAAATGATGTCAGGACTCATTGTTTTCTATTATGATGTCTGAAAATTTCTTTTTTCCCTTGATAAAATATTGACTGATGATCAGGCCATCATACTTGCCGGTCAATGGTCTTACTGAATTCAATGGCTGAACGGCAATGAGCTTCCTTGCCTTCATATACCGGCCTATATTTGCATAGAAATTAAAATGTGCCTTAAGAATGGCACTTACGAAGGAAAATTTGCCCTGTAGGAAAAAACGAATACCTGCGATACCATCCAAACAAAGTCGGGCGAATATCTTACTCCAGACTTTGTGCTGTTCATTCTTTAACAATACAAACAGACTGTTGCGGAAGTTAAGATAGGTCTTTCTCGGTGAGGATGCGTCTAATGTGCCACCTCCATAATGATAGACTTCGGAGGCCGGTTCAACCATGATTTTATAACCTGCGTTTTTCATACGCCAGCACAAGTCGATCTCTTCCATATGAGCAAAAAAATATTCATCCAGTCCGCCTAATTTCTTATATAACTCCGTACGTGTTAGCATAGCTGCACCGGTGGCCCAGAATATTTCTGCTCTGTCATCATATTGCTTCCCGTCAGACTCGATGTCTCCGAAGATCCGACCTCTGCAAAACGGATATCCCAGTCTGTCCATCCAACNCCCTGATGCCCCGGCATAGTCAAATAACGCAGGCTCTCTGTCATTTAACATCTTGGGTTGTATCGCGCCTATGGAAGGGTCCTCTTCTATCAGGCTTAGTAAAGGGATGAGCCAATCTTCAGTGACCCGTACATCAGAATTCAATAAGAGTACATAAGGATGGGAAATAGAAGCTATTGCCCGGTTGTATCCACCTGTAAATCCATAGTTTTGGTCCAGCTTTATGATCTTTATGTCCTTTTCCAAAGTCTTAAGGTAATCTAAAGAATCATCAGTGGAACAATTGTCGGCCAAGACTATATCTGCCTGGGGCGAATATTTGATTAGATCAGGCATGTATTTTCTGAGGTGGACTGCACCATTATAGTTTAATACTACAACAGCCAGATTCTTATTGGATGGAGTGATTCCTGTTATCAACCGTCTTCCGGCTTCCTTATCCTCTTCCATCTGTGCTTTTAGCGCATCCAGGCCATCTATTTTTCTATCTTCCCGTATAAAATCGATCAACTTCAATGTTACCTGTGAGCCGTAAATATCAGAATCGAAATCATAGATATAGACCTCTACGGCACGGAGCAAATCGCTGTTGATGGATGGTCGATGACCGATATATGCCAGTCCGTGATGTATCTTATCTTCGATAATGACCTTTGTTAGATAGATACCATCTTTAGGAAGTGCCTTATGCTGCTCAGTGATTTCAAGGTTGGCTGTAGGAAAACCTAGTGTTCTCCCAATTTTGTCGCCATGAGTGACTTTGCCCGTTATGGTATACTCGTAACCTAAGCCACTGTTTACTTTTTCAATATTACCACTGGCAANGGCTCTCCTGATTGAAGACGAACTGACTGCGATGCGGTCGATCAGCAGGGNGTCTATTTCCACAATTCGAATTCCGAGAGGGCTAAGTTCCTTTTCCATCAGTTCGAAATCGCCTTTTCTGCCCGCTCCGTAACGATGATCGTAACCGACCACAATGGTGCGGGGATTGACATGATGTACCAGAAAGTCATGGAGATATGCCTTTGCCGATTGTTTGGAGAACGCAGTATCAAATGGAACCACAANAAGATAATCAACCCCACAATCAGCAATGAGTTTGATTTTTTCATCTAAACTTGTAAGGAGGCCGAAGTTTTCGGGGTTTATCTCCAGGATAAGTCTTGGGTGGGGATCAAAAGTTACGACTACGGAAGGGCCGCCGGCATCTTTTGCAAGTGATATTACCTGATCAATCAAGGTCATGCGCCTGAGATGCACCCCATCGAAAGAACCGATGGTAACAACGGCATTTTCCAGCCNGGGAAATGATTCAAGATTGTAGTAAACCTCCATAAAATTAGCTGCAAATGTACAAAGCCGGTAGTGTAAAATGAATTATCTTTAAATATTTGTTGAAAAACCTCAATTTGGTGCAGCCTGTATTATTTACCTTGTTTTTATTGCTTAAATGGATTCAATGAAAGCATCACTTACCGGAAATGTCAGGAAATACATGCCCCGCAGTATTGTTCAAATTTCCATATATTAAGACGTAAATATCTTTTATATATTTGAGAACAGAAACTATTGGTAAAATTTGCCGGGTGGATACAACCTTTTAATAACCTTTATGTTAAAAAGCCATGAATATTGACATTAGCGAAATAAAACAACTACTGACTACCATTCGAGACCCCAGGACCGGTACCAATATCGTACAGGCTGGTATCGTCAAAGATGTATTGCTCGANGGAAATGACCTTACTATTCAGATCTATTCCAGTAATATGGACAGTACTGACAAAGGGAATCTCACACAGGCTATCGTTTTCAGTATACAGGCTACTTACCCCGAACTCGAAGTTAATATCCAGATGGTCAATCGCGCNCCTGATATTCAGGACAGACCTTCACCACTGCCACAGGTCAAAAATATCATAGCAGTAGGTTCCGGTAAAGGAGGGGTAGGCAAGTCTACCATTTCTGTCGGCCTGTCATTTGCTCTGAATAGACTGGGCTATAAGGTTGGCCTTTTAGATGCAGATATCTACGGACCATCTATCCCAACCATGTTGGGTTTGAAAGGAAAGCGTCCTCCTATAACCAACGTATATGGCAAAACCAAACTCATGCCTATCGATGTCAATGGCGTCCAGACTATGTCGATTGGCAATATCATCGAGCCGGATCAAGCCGTAGTCCTGCGCGGGCCAAGACTGACCGGAATCATCAAGCAGTTTATCGAGGATACCGTTTGGGAAGAACTGGACTTTATGATCATCGATCTGCCTCCGGGTACCGGTGATATCCAATTGACCCTTGTACAGACCGTGCCATTATCCGGTGCTGTTATCGTGACTACGCCCCAGGAAGTGGCATTTGCCGATGCACTCAGAGCAATGAATATGTTCCGTATGGACCAGATCAATGTCCCCATCATCGGTGTCATAGAAAATATGGCTTGGTTTACACCCAGAGAATTGCCGGATAATAAGTATTTTATCTTTGGTGAGGGAGGAGGTGAGAGACTTGCTAAATTAAGCCATTCATCCATTTTGGGTCAAGTTCCGCTTATCATGGGATTGCGGGAATCCGGCGATCAGGGAACTGCCTATAAAACCGATAAAGAAGGTCATAATTCAAAGATCTTTGAGGAAGTCGGAAAAAACCTTATCTTGCAGCTCAATAAGGTACTTGCATTGCAAGGCAGGGCAAAAATAGTCGAAATCAAATCCTGATAGGAATGAATGAACTTTTGGAACGAATTGAATCTGCACTGGATGAGGTAAGACCACATCTCAGAGTAGATGGTGGAGATATAGAAGTGCTTGAAATAACACCTGATAATAGATTGATTGTTAGATGGTTAGGCAATTGTGGTACATGCACAATGTCAGCCATGACCTTAAAAGGTGGGGTGGAACAGGTCCTTAAAACCCGGGTTCCCGAGATCATAAGTATAGAAGTAGAAGGCGCGCTCTGATTCAAGAATAAAAATGTGATGTGAACCAACGGCAATTAACCGAACTCATACGAAGCAAAGGGAGTTTTCTTTGTGTTGGATTGGATCCGGATATGTCCAGAATACCCGCACCTTATTCAGATGCAGATGATTCTTTATTTGAGTTTAACAAAATGGTCATTGATGCTACAAGAGACCATTGCGTGGCCTACAAGCCTAACACAGCNTTTTTCGAGGCTCATGGGGCTTCAGGTTGGTTAAGTCTTGAAAAGACAATTCGGTATATTGGCAGTTCACACTTTGTAATTGCCGATGCAAAGCGTGGCGACATAGGCAATACTGCAAATATGTATGCAGAGGCGTTTTTCAAGGAGTTGGATGTTGACGCAATCACACTTTCGCCTTACATGGGCCACGATTCTGTGAGTCCTTACCTGAAGTATCCGGACAAGTGGGCCATTATTCTAGTCAAGACATCCAATACCGGTAGCAGTGACTTTCAGACGTTAGTCACTGAGAATGACTCACCACTTTATATCGATGTACTGAGGAAATGCCTTACATGGGGCGATATCGACAATACGATGTTTGTCGTTGGAGCTAACAATCTGTCAGAACTGAAAGGGATCAGNGAGATTGCACCTGACCANTTNTTTCTGGTCCCCGGATTTGGCGCACAAGGCGGGCAGTTAAAAGACATCCAGCCGTATCTTTCTTCAGATACAGTGGGCATTTTGGCCAATTACAGCCGTCAGGTAATTTATGCCGGAGATTTTGCACAAATCAATGAAGCCGCAGCCGCCATCCATAGACAAATGAGAGAGATGCTCAAGACTCTTTGAAAGCAGCAACCCCGTAATACATTAATTTAATAGGAATCTTTAGGATATTGAATAATTCTTCTACTATGTAAGAATTGGTACAGGAAATACAAGAAACCTTTTCGTTTTCCTGGTGTATTGTTTAGTCAAAGAATTTTTCAGAGAGCATGACACATGTTATTTGGTGTTGTGTACCTTTCGTCTGTATTAATATGGGCTAATTAATTTTTGATGAGGAGTACTTCTACTGTTTTATTTGCTTCCAATTGTGGTTTAAAGGCTGTTATCATTGAATTTGCCCTCTGTTATAACACCTATTTTCTTACATTTATTTTTAATAATTAAACCTTTTAGAGAAATCCGCATCAAATGGTTGTGCGTCTGAAGATAAAGTGACAATCAAAAAGCGAGATTGAGTTGATAAATCTATTAGAGAATACAATGACTGATGAGCAGCTGGTAGAAATGCTACTTGATAAGGCCCGGCAGGAACAAGGGTTTCGGATGCTGATGCATCAATATAAAGAGCGACTGTACAGTGTCATTCGTAAGATAGTGTTGACTCATGAAAATGCCGATGATGTATTTCAGAATACGATGATCAAGATATTCACCCATATCGGCCAGTTTGGAAATAAATCGTCACTTTTTACATGGATGTACCGGATTGCGACTAATGAGGCATTGTCGTTTTTAAGAAGGCAGAAGAAGGTGGGTGCTGATGGAGAGGTTAAGCCGGAGTTGACCGAAATGTGGTTACAGGCAGATCCGTTTTTCGATGGTGATGAACTTCAGGTTGAATTGATGAAGGCAGTCGCATTATTGCCGAGTAAGCAGAAAGAGGTTTTCAACCTGAGATACTTTGATGAGATGAAATACAGCGATTTAAGTGAATTGTTGGGAGTAAGTGAAGGTGCTTTGAAAGCTACTTATTACCATGCAACTAANAAAATAGAGGCTTATTTTAGCCAACTAAATAAATGAGAATATGGAAAAGGATATAAAAAATTTGAGAAAGGATAACTTCAGGATACCTGATGGGTATTTTGATGAGGTGCAGATGAAAATATCTGCACGTCTTGAACAAGGTAACGGCAGGATATTGCCCTTAGAGTCCGGGAAGGGTTTAAGTCCGGGAATAGTAAAGATTCGGAAGTTGGTTTTTATTATNGGGGTAGCAGCTGCTTGCCTGGCCGGGTTTATAATTTTCAAACCACAGAGTGTCCCGGCACATGAAATCAATTTGAATGGTATCTCCAATGAAGATATTGCTACATATTTAAAGGAAAATGTGATGGACATCGATCTGGAGATGATTGCAAACACCGATCCAACCTTGACAGCTACATCAAACAATCCGGACAATCTTTCCGATGAAGAATACGATCTTCTGATAGATGAAATTTCACTCGACGATATTATTGACTAAATTTCTTAACTTTTAAATTTTATTAAATTGAAAACCAAACTATCATTTTTTGTGATTTGCATTTTATTTACCTCTTTTTCTGTTTATGCACAGAAAGGTAAAGGAATGGAAAGGATACAGGCACAGAGAGTTGCCTATATCACCAACGAGTTATCATTGACTCCGGCTGAATCAGAAAAATTCTGGCCGGTTTATAAGGAATACAAGCAAAAAGTACATCAATTGAATCAGAGCCAAAGACCTTCCAAGCCGATAGAACAAATGAGTGATGCTGAAAAGACAAGTTTTATCAACACTATGCTGGATAATGAAATTAAAGCAGCCGAAATCAAGCGGGATTACTACGTAAGTTTTCANAAAATTCTTCCTGTAGCTAAAGTTGCGAAACTGGAAATGGCAGAACGTTCCTTTAAGAAAGAATTGATTGGCAAGATGGCAGGAGAAAAGCGAAGAAGATAATTCTTATTTTATTGAAATGCAATGAATAATGGAGCATAGGGTCGGGAGATCTTGTCTCCGTTTTTTGTTGCAACCGACCGTTTGTCATTTCAAGCCGCAATCGGTATCACCGTTACAACTCATCCATAGGATTTATAAATTTTATGGTTGTCCATCCGGATCACAAGTCGTTGTGAAATTAAAATTACGGAGTGGACTCTTCTCTTCAGTTTTTGAATAAGAAATTTTCCAATTTCACTCTACTGACTATTTCCCTTTCCCCTGAAAAAGTACCAGCAAGGTATAGAACATGATTTTAAAATCCAGGGCCAGAGACATATTCTCAATGTATAGAATGTCGAATTTGAGTCTTTGGATCATCTGTTCCACATTGGATGCGTAGCCGTATTTGACCTGTCCCCAGGAAGTGATACCCGGTCTGACTTTTAGCAGATGCTTATAGTGAGGCGNCCTTTCCATAATCTTTTCAATATAAAAACGCCTTTCAGGTCGTGGGCCGACGATGGACATTTCGCCCTTGAGGACATTGAAGAACTGTGGAAGCTCATCAAGACGCCATTTTCGCATGACAGCTCCCCATGGTGTGCATCGGGCGTCATTTTCATTACTGAGTTGGGGGCCGTCTTCTTCGGCATTGGTGTACATCGACCTGAATTTATAGATAGAAAAAGGACGATGGTTTAGACCTATCCTTTCCTGTAAGAATATTGCCGACGGACTGCTCATTTTTACCCGAATATAAATATACAAATACATAGGGCTGAGCAGTACAATGACAATGATGCTGATGACGATGTCCAGGCCCCGTTTGACAAGTACCTGCCACTTAGGCATCATAACCTGCTCTATTTCTATCAGAACCGCGCCATATACATGGTTCATTTTTACAGTGCCTAACATTATGTCGTACATGCTAGGGATGACCTTAATCAGGATATTAGAACTGAAATCGAACAGAACGTTGAGGATATCTCGCAGCTTGTCATGTTCCTGAGTTTCAATAGCTATGATGACTTCCTCTACCTTATGCTGCACGATGATGGCTGCCAATTGATCCAACTTGCCCAGTAATGGCAGGTGGCCTTCTAACAGATTCCTGGAGGAGCCATTGCTGTCAATAAAGCCTATAAACTTATAACCTAATCCTTTTTGTCTGCTTTTAATTTCGGTATATAGTTCCAGCGCGTTTTCATCCCCTCCAATGATGATGGTATTGAAGGTAACGGACCCTGCTTTGAGTCTTCTGCTGGCACGGGTAAGCAGAATCATTCTACTCAGCGCCGTCAGGAAAANATGCCAAAGGAAAANATGGAACCACAAGGAAATCGTATTCCCCATGAAAACATCTCTGATCAGCAAAACCACAAGAAGACAACCAAGCAGGGAAATAAATATCGTACGTGTAAGAGTTGCCAGTCTTGATTGCCGGTAAAGATCGGTATAGAAGTCAAAAATGGTGTATAGCAGGATGAAACCCACAACAATCAAGCCTGCAGNTCNCCAAGCTTGCAATGTTGGATTTTCCAGTAAAACAAAGTTACGGTTGATCACAAATTTGTACGAGAAAATAGCCCAGGCAGTGAATGCCATCAAGGCATCGCAAATGCCATAAACCAGTAAGTCCCGTTTTCTCGTATTGTTCATAACCGATTAATAATGAACTAGTTTAATGTTGTCTAAGTATAAATTCCCTCCACCTTGCGTGCCACCGGCGTGATTGATGGTAAATACCGGCCTGTACCCACCCGTACTCTTGGATGCCAGGGCGAGATCGGTAAAATTGACATACATTTNTTTCCATGTTGGTGTGGCATAAGCACCGGCAGCATATTCAGTAAAGTTTCCGGAACCGGTATTGGCTTGCAATCCGATCAGAAAGGTGAAATCACTTTTATATTCGAATTCCAGAANAAGATCACGTCCATTAGATTCGAAATCAATATAAAAATCCTGGGTTGTGACCGAGTTGATCTTATTGGTAGCATCTACATTCAAGGCAAGACTAAAGCTACCTTCTGCTACAGTTTGTGTTTGAGTCGTTGACGATGTCGCTATGTTGTCATCAAGATCAACCGAAAACCGGTTGCTGTTCTCAAAATCTTCGATGAAGCTAAACAATGCAGTAGGCTTATATTTGAATTCCGGAATTAAATGGATGGTATCGGCACATGCGCACAATGACACAGTTGTTTTATATGGCTCCAGGAAGGAATATATTTGAGCTTCATCCCTTTGACCATTCACTCTGATCCCCGGCTGAACCGTGATTTCCTGTATCCCGTTGCCAATAACAGGTACGGTACGATCCGGTGATGCCACAGCGATTGTTTGGCCATTAATAATCAACCAGTAATCTTCTATATTTTGGTGATTACTTCCTGCATTTTGTTGAAAAATGATATTTGCCTGGCCAAAACTAAGATAGGTTGGTACTGAACTTTCTTCCTTACTGCATCCCGCCAGGGTAGTGAGGAGTATCGTGGTTAGCAAATATGTTCCTGTAATATGAAATCTCATCTCAAATGAATGCGCAAAAGTATAAAATAAAATGTCATATTCCGGACTAAAATTTATCATTCCATCTTTGTGCTAATTTTTCTTGTATATTGTAACTAATATTATTATTTGTAACTTTGCAGCCGATTTTTGAAACCTTGTTTTTTTCCAATTGTATAATATGGCTAAAGTCATTTGGCAATGAGGTTAAGAATGAGTGGGAAACAATCAAAAAATGAAAATTTGAAAAAAGATATTAAATGAATTTTTATCTTAATATGTTCAGCAGGAAGACCTTTCTTTTGGTGCTGATGGTTTTAACTTTTGCTGCCTGCAAGAGAGACAGCAATACGGATGAAGTGAATACCGATGTGGTGGAATTACAAGGGGTGAAAACATCAACTCCGGATACTTCCTTTGGTTTTTCCAAAACTTGCCACTGAAAATCTGCATATTTCCATTAAGACCAAGGATTTTGAAGGGGGCAAGATGATCAATCTTATCATCAGTCAGAGGGATGGAGGTAATATCAATAAAAGATTAAGATCGATGGTGAGATCATCGATGCTTTTACAGCTGATTTGAATGGTGATGGTAAGGATGAGGTATATATCTTCAATCAGGGTGAAGGCAGTGGAAGTTATGGTAATCTCTATGGTTATCAAGCTGAAACATCCGGACTTGATTCCATTTCCATGGGTGATTTGCCGGCCCTATACCGGGATAAATATATGGGCCACGATAGTTTCGCCATTGATGGGAAGCAATTGCTAAGATTTATACCGCTTTATAATGAGATCGATCCTACTTGTTGTCCAACGGGAGGGAAAGCGACCATCAAATACAAGTTGGCAAATGTCAAAGGAAAACTTGTCTTTCGTAGCAGAGCAAAAATGAAAGGACTGAGAATCCACAAACCCAAGCCTCTTTCCATTCCTTCAGTTGAGAAAGTTGTCCTGAACAACGGGCTGAAGCTATATTTTCTGGAAGGAGGNGCGCAAGAGGTTGTTAAATTTGAATGGTGCTTTAAGGCAGGACGTTCTTCAGANAAAAGCCGGTTGGCTTCAGTGTTATGCCATAGCCTGATCAAGGAAGGCTGTGAAGGTTATTCCGGATTTCAGATTGCCGAGCATTTCGATTACTTTGGTTCTTCACTCAATCACCAGGCAGGCTTTGATTATTGTTCATTTTCTTTCTATTGTCTGAATAGGTTNTTTGATCCATTGCTGGACATGTTTCTAAAAGTGATATCAAAACCTTCCTTTCCGGAGAATGAATTATCTCTACTTAAAAGTAAGCATATTAGCAGATTGCGCCAGGAGAGGGACGATGCAGACTTTTCTGCCTATAAGATACTGACTGAAAAGATTTTCGGTACCGAACATCCTTATGGGTACAACAGTACAGAGGAGTTGGTGCACCATATGCACACTGACTTGCTTAGACTACATTTTGAGTCGAATTATTTAACTTCAGAAGACTTTGTGATGATTACCGGAAGGCTGATGCCCGGATCAAAGCAAGAACTTACAGACAGGTTGAGCGCAGTTAAGCTTCACTCGCCGCCGGAGAATCACACAAGGTTGGTTGANAAAAGTGAGGCTGAAAAATATTTGGATAATTCTTTTTCAAAGAACCAATGTGCCTTTAAACTAGGACAGCGGACAATTAAAAGAGATCATGAGGACTTCCCTGCCTTTTACATTTTTAGTCATTTGCTGGGAGGCTTCTTCAATGCAAGACTCAGTCGGATAATTCGAGAACAAAAGGGGTTGACTTACAATATTTTGAGTACCCACGATACATATGTTCATGATGGAATTTTCTATATATCCGCCGAGTCATCATGGAAAAACTTGCCGGAATTGCGCAATGAGGTATATAGACAGCTGGATAATGTCCTTAAGAAACCGCCTTCCAAGACTGAATTGGAGCGTGTTCGGGCATTTCTCATCGGAGTTCTTATCACATCTTTTGATGGAGTATTTGCCACGGCTGATACATTCCGTTCGTGCCTGGTCGAGGAAGTTGACCTTATATCATTGCAACCATTGATGGATGCCATTGTAAAAATGTCGGCAGAGGAAGTTTTTGAACGCTCACATCGACATCTTGATCCGGCGAGGATGATCGAGGTTGTGACTGGTTGAATAATATGATAATTAAGGGAACCCGGTTAAACATAAATTTTCAAA
This sequence comes from Candidatus Parvibacillus calidus, assembly GCA_013414645.1. Taxonomy (GTDB): domain Bacteria; phylum Bacteroidota; class Bacteroidia; order Chitinophagales; family Saprospiraceae; genus Parvibacillus; species Parvibacillus calidus. Next base: position 1,612,083 of record CP058702.1, read on the forward strand.
TCTTAATTTGGAACTTAATGGGTTTTTTCTTTTTCACAATATTCTAATGGAAAAATACAAGCAATTGCCAAACACGCATTTATTAAGGACCTTCCTTCAACCGAACTTGCCAATTAATATTCTCAATTGGGTCACAAGATTGAATGTCCATCAGCTGATGAAAAGCTGCCGAACTGTTCTTTCTGAAATAAGTGAGATGCAATTTGTGATATATTCTAAATTTTCAAAGAATTGTAAACTTTCAAATAATTTTTCTATTTTCGGCTCTAAATAACATCCTGTTATCATGATAAATTTGATACTTTTTGGTCCTCCAGGTTCCGGCAAAGGGACACAGGCAGTGCGAATTGCGGAAAAATACAACCTTGTGCATATCTCCACAGGAGATTTATTCAGATATGAGTTGAACAACATGACAGAATTGGGCAAGTTGGCAAAGAGTTATATGGATAAAGGTCAGTTGGTCCCGGATGAAGTAACTGTTGATATGCTGAAAAGTAAGATGGACAGGCACCCGGATGCCAATGGCTTCATTTTTGACGGATTTCCGCGCACCCTGAATCAGGCTGATGCCCTTATGTCATTGTTTAAGGCGAGNAAAACATCTTTGACCGCTATGCTTGCTTTGGAAGTTGATGAGGATGAGATAGTTCGGAGGATAAAGATGCGTGGGGAGACATCGGGTCGCGCAGATGACAACGATGAGGACATTATCAGAAACCGCTTCGCTGTTTATAAAAATGAAACTCAACCGGTGTTTAATTATTTCAAGAATCTCGGACTGGCCACCTCCATCAATGGGATAGGTGACGTGGATAAGATTTACCAATTGCTGGTGAACAGGATAGATCGNGGACTAAATAGGTTGTAATTATTGTTTCCGATATTGTTGGGCTTAATGGGGTGAATTTATATTTGATGCCCTAGCTAGGATTTAGGAAGACAAATTTGAAAATGTTTTATCAACATTGGATGATAAAGCTTTCCCAACAAACATTTTAAGGATACACCAAGTTTATAGTAATTAATGGATGCATTATGTTGAATGTAGGATAGCGCATTCGTTGTCCTGGCCAGTTTCATTCAGCAACTTTTTCTATGGTGGTTTTATCATCATCCAACAGATAATTTCAGTGACAAGTGGCTCCGACCCGGTCTTTGACTTGCAATATTTCCACCTTATGCCTTTGGCATTTCTATGACGTCAATCCGAGAGTTTTGCTTATTTTGTGCTTTTTTAAGGATAGATGGTACAGGAAAGTACATTTTGTGTTGTTACGCCCGTCTTCAATGACTGGGATTGCTTTGAACGACTGTATGTTGAGTTGAAAGCAATGTTTGCCGAACAAGGCCATAGGTTTATGGTATTGGCTGTCAATGATGGCAGCACACTGCCTTTCCCTGAGCATTTCAAGGTAATACAAGACATAGACATTGAGGATAGAGTCTCCTGGAGTGATGAAGGCATTTTGGTTCTTGATCTTCAGCGGAATCTTGGCCACCAGAAGGCCATCGCTATTGGCATCTCCTTCGTTGAAAGGCATATTAAGCCGGATTACTGTATTGTAATGGATTCAGATGGAGAAGACAGGCCTTCAGATATTCCACATCTGATTAAAGCGGATCACGATGGGTCGAAGATTATATTTGCACGCAGGAGAAGCAGGCAAGAAAGCCGTATGTTCAAATACATGTATCGCATTTACAAGATTGTATTCAAACTGATGAGCGGCTATGTGATTTCCTTTGGCAATTTCGTACTGATTCCCAGGAAGCAACTTTCCCGACTAGTATATATTTCTGAAATTTGGAATCATTTTCCGGGTGGCATTATGCGTTCAAAGTTACCTTATATCAGTGTGCCGATTGATCGGGGACGTCGGTATAAAGGCAGGTCAAAGATGGGTATGGTTGCCCTGGTACAACATGGCATAAGCAGTATCACAGTCAATATTGACATCGTTTCTGTCAGATTGCTTTTATTTTCAGTCGGGTTGATGCTGATTACATTCCTGTTATTTTGTAGCCTGATTGTGGTCAAGTTCTTTACCAATTTTGCCATTCCGGGTTGGACGTCCCTGATTGCTATCAGCCTTCTTATGATCATGCTGCAATCCTTTTTCTTTTCACTTTTGCTGACTTTTGTGGTGTTAAATGCCAGGGTACANAAAAATTTCATTCCCGCTATCCACCATATGGATTATGTGCGTTCCCTTAAACAATATACTTTCTGATGGCTAATATCGATTATATAGGCGACGAGCTGGAATTGTTCAAACACGCAGTCAACTGGAAAGATTACTATGGAAAGGAGATTAAACCTTACATCTCCGGTGAAGTATGTGAGGTCGGAGCAGGCATAGGTGGTACCACGAATGCCCTGTTAAATCGTTCCGTTTCTTCCTGGCTTGCTGTCGAACCGGATGGGAATCTGGCAGAGCATATCGGGGCGGAGGTCCTGGGTAATCCATTCGCCTCCAAGGTGGATGTCCTGCACGGTACATTGGATGATATCGGTGAAGAACGTCAGTTTGACACCATTATCTATATTGATGTGATGGAGCATATAGAGGGAGATCAGGCAGAATTCGATAAGGCGATCGGAAGACTGAGGAAAGGNGGAAATCTGATTATCCTGGTACCGGCCTTTAATTTTCTTTATAATGATTTCGATAGACGAATCGGTCATTTTAGGAGGTACAACAAAGGAATGTTGAAAAGATTGGCTGAGGGAAGACCACTGACACGACTGAAACTGAGTTATTACGATAGCTTAGGATTTTTCGCCTCTGTAATGAATAAGTTGATACTGAAAAAGCCAATTCCTTCTGCCGGAAATATTAAAATGTGGGATAATTTTATGATTCCATTGTCAAAACTCATAGATCCGCTTATTTTGCGGTCATTTGGAAAATCTTTGATAGCAGTATGGCAGAAAGAGTGAGTTTAATTAAAAAATGTTTTAAGTATAAGAATTATGAATACAACAAGCAGTGCTGAAGCTAAATGGCAATACAAGGACGGTCTTTTTAAGAAAATTTTCTTCGGAGTATCCTTGTTTTTGCTAATCATCATGCCGATTCTGAGTTTTGATTTTGGAATTACCGGAGATGAACTCGTCCATAAGCAAAACGGGGAGAATGTGTTGAAATATCTTCAAACCGGTGGGGCGGATACGACATACCGATCCTACAANAACCTCTACCTGTATGGTGGATTATTTGATGCAAGTGCGGCGATGATTTACGAGCGTATGCCGAATTCTGATCCTTATAATGTGCGTCATGTCCTCAACTCCTTATTCGGTGCATCACTAATTATCTTTACCGGTCTTTTGGCACGGCATTTGTCCCGAAGCTGGTTTGTAGCTTTGATAGCCTTATTATTGACCGCGNNCTCACCACGACTATTTGGCGACAGCATGAACAACCCTAAGGATATCCCATTTGCGATGGCGTACGTCATGTCGGTATTAGGTATTTTAAGGTTCAACTCTTTATTGCCTAAATGGGATTGGCGTTCGGCAATATTTTTGGGAGTTTCTATGTCGATAGCCCTCAATATTAGGGTAGGAGGCTTACTGTTACTGGTGTATTTTGGTCTTTATACAATTGTAAATGTATATCTGAAACGTAAAGAATTTGACAGCGCCAAAGTAAATGGCCTGGCAACTATAGGTAAGGCAGCCATCTTAGGTATCTGTTCCTATTTCGTTGGATTGATATTCTTTCCTTATTCCCATGCTGCACCTATCACCAATACATTGGAGGCTCTGAAGATCATGTCCAATTTTGATTATGCCATTAGGATGCTATTTGAAGGCCATGCTTTATGGTCCGATGAGATTCCCTGGTATTATATCCCTAAATGGCTAGGTATGGCAATTCCGCTTTCTGTCATTATCGGGTTGATAATGTTTTTGGTCAGGATACGTTCCATCTTTAAGAGACTGGACTGGTTGCCGCTGGCTTTCATCCTTTTCGTCGGAATATTTCCTGTGGTCTATGCGGTTGCAAAACACAGTTCCTTGTACGACGGAATCAGGCATTTTCTCTTTCTGATGCCAATGATCAATGTGATGGCAGCATTGGGTTGGGCCAATGTGATGTTTGCCTTTTGGGCTAATAAATTTAAATGGGCGGTGCCGGCTGTTCTGGGCCTCCTGTTAGTACTTCCACTTAGATTTATGATTGCCAATCACCCCAATGAATATATTTATTTCAATGAATTATCCGGTGGTATCAAGAAAGCCTATGGCAACTACGAAACCGATTATTGGATGAACAGTATGAAAGAACTCTCTAAGTGGTTGATCTCACATGATGAAAGGATCAGGAAAGGCGAGGCGGTCATTGTATGCACCAATAGTATAGATCCCGTCAAGCATTATTTTGAGCGCTGGGCGCCGAATGTCAAGGTAATCTATGCTGCTTTTAAGGATCGTTACAAACATAAAGCTGACTATTATCTATCAATCCCGCGGTTTATCGATAGTGATTTATTAAAGAACGGGAGTTGGCCCCCGAAAGAGGTGGTGCATTCTGTTACCGTAGATGGTGTCCCGGTTGGAGCATTGTCCAAATATGTTGATACATTTACTTATGCAGGCTTAAATGCGACCAAAATGCAAGATTACTTATTGGCAAATGAGTATTTCAAGAAGGCTTATGCCAATGACGACAAGAATAATGTTGCCATTGCTAATTTAGCCTTGAATTATGTCAATCAGGATTCACTGGCTGCGGCCTCCCAATGGGCTGATAGGGGTCTCGCATTATCGCCTGATAATGAAGATTTTCTACTGCCTAAAGGTATGATTCTGATGTACCAGGGAAAAGTAGCAGAAGCTTACGAATATTTTGATCGGGTCAAGAAAATGAACAAACGCAATGTTCTTGCCTATTACTACAGCGCTATAATTATGGAAAATCAGAANAATTACTCCGCTGCTTTGGACAATCTGCAAAAAGTTCTGGAACAGGCACCCCAATTTAAGCAAGCTTATTTATTGGGANNAAGACAGATCATGCAAAATAGCGGAAATCCGGAAGCAGCTGCAAGGTATATGGAGGCAGCAAACAATTTGAAGTAAATTCTAATCAAAGGAAATGGATAANAAACTTTTCATACTGAGAGAGAAGCAATCCAGGGCATTGAGTGGCGGTGGTTCACATCGGATTGACAGTCAGCATGCCAAGGGAAAGCTTACAGCACGTGAGAGAATACAACTGTTGCTCGATGAAGATTCTTTTGAGGAAATAGGACAGTTGGTTGAACACCGCTCACATGATTTTGGGTTGGAAAGAGAAATCTATCCGGGTGATGGCGTTGTGACAGGTTATGGAAGAATTGACGGACGATTGGTGTATGTATATTCTCAGGATTTTACGGTGTTTGGAGGTTCCCTTTCAGAGACGCATGCCGAGAAAATATGCAAGATTATGGACCTGGCTGTGAAGAACGGCGCNCCGATCATAGGACTCAATGATTCCGGAGGAGCCAGGATTCAGGAAGGGGTCAATTCATTGGGTGGATACGCCGATATCTTTTATCGTAATACACTTGCGAGTGGGGTAGTACCCCAACTTAGCGCCATTATGGGGCCTTGCGCAGGCGGAGCCGTATATAGCCCTGCCATTACGGACTTCATCATCATGGTTGAACAGACTTCCTATATGTTTGTCACTGGACCTAATGTTGTAAAGACTGTCACCAATGAAGATGTGACATCCGAGGAATTGGGAGGAGCTTCTGCTCATGCTACGAAGTCCGGTGTTACTCATTTGACGGCAGTGGATGATGTGGATTGTATCAATCAGTTGAAAAAATTATTGAGTTATATCCCGCAAAACAGCGTAGATCTCCCATTTGATTTACCCTATACCCCCGGAGATGAATGGAGGCCGAAGCTTAATGATCTGGTGCCTGTGGACAGCAACAAGCCCTATGATATGAAAGAAATCATAGGGGAGCTGGTGGACATCGGTAGTTTCTTTGAAATCCATGGCGAATTTGCAGAAAATATGGTAGTAGGTTTTGCACGGCTTGCAGGTAAATCTATTGGCATCGTGGCCAATCAGCCGATGAGCTTAGCGGGTGTGTTGGACGTAGATTGTTCAAAGAAAGCAGCTCGTTTTGTTCGGTTTTGTGATTGTTTCAACATACCGCTTTTAGTGTTGGTCGATGTACCGGGCTTNTTGCCGGGAACCGATCAGGAGTGGAATGCCATCATAACCAATGGTGCCAAACTATTGTATGCATTCTGTGATGCTTTGGTGCCAAGAATCACAGTCATCACGCGAAAGGCATATGGTGGGGCATATGACGTGATGAATTCCAAACATATCGGAGCAGATCTTAATTATGCCTGGCCTGGAGCAGAGATCGCCGTGATGGGTGCCAAAGGGGCCAGTGAAATTATATTTAAGCGTGAAATATCAGAGGCCGACAATCCGGCTGCTAAGGCCAAAGAGAAGGAAACTGAATATGCGGATAATTTTTCCAATCCTTATCGTGCAGCGGCCAGAGGGTTCATCGATGAGGTCATCGAACCATCGATCACACGTAAGAAGCTGATTTCCGGATTTGCTATGCTGGAAAACAAAACCGGACAGAGACCGAGGAGAAAGCACGGGAATATCCCATTGTAAGGTTGACTGGGATATTCATTTAGGACATTGTCTGATTCGAATTCCAGCCGGATAGGACGAAATCGTGTTCTATGCTTTTATATTATACCAAGGTGATCTATATAATAGTCCAAAATTATCAGGTATATTGCCGGGGTTACAATCGTTTAGGTCAATGGAATTGGTCTATTATGAATGTACCTTCGATATTGCTTCTTTGACAATTTTATTTGTCATTAGAATTCACAAGTGGCCTAATTATAGATTAATCACGTTTTCTGCTTTTGCTTCTTAGCTGCCGGAAAAAGTACGTTGTTGAGAATCAGCCTGTAGCCGGGACTATTAGGATGGAGGTGCAGGTCGGTCGGTGGATCGCCAACACGGTGTTCATAATCTTCCGGGTCGTGTCCACCATAAAATGTCCATTGTCCTTTTCCATATTCTCCGTGGATGTATTTTGCTTCACCGAGTGCTTTATTTTCACCCATGACAAGTACATTTGGCTTTACATATTTACGCATAAAGGCTGTTGTCTGTCCCATGAAACCTTTGACCGTCCTCGTATGATTCTGTGTGAGCATGGTTGGTACCGGATCGTATTTCGCCGAAAAGTCAAACAGGGTGAAATAATCATTCTCCCTTTCGATCATCCTGGTGCGCGGATCCGTATCGATACTGCTGAATTCGTATACCATAGGATCCTTGACCAGGGTGAAGTTCCTGAAGGCAAAACATCGATCAAAATCCAGTTTTGATTGTGCTGCCGGATCCTGTGCGTCTCCATCAAACATTTCGCTGCATATATCCGTATTGGCTGCAGACTGTGCGATGTCATATGAATCAGTAGCTGAACACATGGCAAACATGAATCCGCCACCCGCCACGAAGTCCTTGATGGCATCGGTTATGGCTAGTTTGAGTTTGGAAACCTTATTAAATCCAAGACTTTTAGCCAGAGCTTCCTGTCTGCGTTGGTTTTCCTGATACCACGAAGTCTNTCGATAATTGGCATAAAATTTTCCGTACTGTCCTGTAAAATCTTCATGATGCAGGTGCAACCAGTCGTATTTTGCCAATTTGCCCTCAATAATTTCCCGGTCATATACCTTGTCAAATGGAATTTCCGCATAAGTTAGAGCCAATGTAACTGCATCATCCCATGGGTTGATCTTTTCCCCTCTTTCATTTACTTCCGGAGTATAGACAGCTATTCTTGGAGCTTTTTCCATCTTAATAGCCTCCATGTTGGCTTCCGGGTCGTTGATCTCCTGAAGAATTTGATTGAATTCTCCACTACTTATCACACGATAGGAGATGCCACGCGTCTTACATTCCTTTTCTATACTTACACTGTTGGGCAAAATAAAACTGCCTCCTTCGTAATTTAAAAGCCACCATATCTCACCTCCCTGCGTCAACGTCCAGTAGGTAATACCATATGCTTTGAGGTGATCTTTTTGATCCGGATTCATCGGTATCAGGATGTAGGATGCATAAACTCCGGTACTTAAAGCAAAAAACAGCAGAAAGAAAATTGATCTTATATATGACATATTATGTTACTAAATTCTTTAAGACAAACATTCTTCATAACGCACAACTACTGCGCAATGTTTGGAGGGCTGCTTGAAAACTATTGTTAAATTTGATATTCCTTTGCCTGGATGGGTCTTTTTAGAGCATTCGGTGTGTCAGCATTCTATCATGCGTATTTAAAATTTTATAAAAGCCAAAAGTTAAAAGACAAGAAATGTAATCAATTTCAATAAGATATCTATTTTACAATCAGCGATTTAGTTTCAAACCGCTTTCGGTGGATCAAGAATCAATCTAAGTTTGATCTAAAGAATCATTTCATTAATGTAAGTCTGTACTAACCTAATAATTGATTGAATCCTTAATCATGAAAAATTGGAAATTTGCCCCTCTCCCATGATTCGTAATGACCGGTCAAGCCTGGATATGGCTTTTGGCCTCAAAAGAATATTATTTATCATTGAGCTTTAGTGAGAAAATAAATTCGACTCTTAAATTGTCGTACTGTTGTTTTCCCATGATTTTTTTATAAATATTAAATATCGGTTGGGTTCATTTCTTTAATTATAAGCCGTTGAATCATAATCCACTGTCCGAAACCATTGTATTTCCAACTTGTATTTTATTAACGCTTGAATTTATATAGTTTCTCGTAATATTCTGTTGCCATCCTGCCTGATTCAAATTCCGGAACAACTTCTTTCATTGCCCGGATAGCGAGTTTGTACCAGGATTTCGGGTTGTTATAATAAAGTGAAGCGATTTCCTTTTCTATGATATTCAACAGATTAATTAAGTCCTGGTCGTCTTGTTGTTGTTCAGTCAGGTTCTGATAATCGACCGGAGGAACAACAAAACCATTCTTGCCGTTTTCGACAAATTCCGGAATCCATCCGTCCCAGGTCGATAGGTTGATACAAGCATTCATTGCTGCAGTCATGCCACTGGTACCGGAAGCTTCCATAGGTATCCTTGGATTGTTGAGCCAAACGTCACTTCCTTGTTTCAGCAATTTAGACAATCTCATTTCATAGCCTGTCATGATGGCGATGTTGGGATAATTGGCACTAAAACGGACCAGTTCATTAAACATTTCAATGGCCCCGTTATCCTTCGGATATGGTTTACCCGCCCAAATAACCTGGATAGGCCTTTGGGGGTTACAAANAACCTGTTTGAATCGATCCAGGTCTTTGGTAATCAGATTGGCACGCTTATATCCCGCAAAACGCCTTGCCCATACGATAGTCAGGACATTTGGGTCAAACCATTTGCCTGTCTGATCGGCCAAATTGATGAAGAGACGATATTTCAGTTCTTTCTTTCTGGCTTCCAGGGCCGTCACGTTGTTTTCTGAAGCTGCTTTTTCGAGTTTGTAATCAGCCCAATACTNTTTGTTCTGGCTATTGGTGATGCTGGTGATTGGCGCGATGCCTTCATATCCGCCCCACATCCTTCGTGCTACATCTCCGTGGATGGCTGATACGCCATTGGCTATCTTGGAAAGCCGGAGTGCCACTAGGGAATGGTCGAAAATATTGCCGGTTATACCTGTTATTTGCCTGATTTCAGCCACCGGAATAGACTGGAAAAAACTCATTTTTTCCAAATCAGCAAAGTTGTGCTTTTCATTTCCAGCTTCAACCGGAGTATGGGTAGTGAATACCATTCTTTTACGAACTTCTTCAGCACTTTTGTATTTGTTATATAGATAAAAAGCAGCTGAAAGTCCATGTGCTTCATTCAAGTGATAGACCTCAGGCATGAAATTGATGATATCAATCAGTTTGGCCCCTCCGACACCTAAGATGATGCTTTGGGCGATCTTAGCTTCAGGGTTGTAATCGTAGAGGTGATTGGTGATTGTTTTGGATAAATAATCGTTTTCCGGTACATCTGTGGTCAGGAAAAACATAGGTACACTCTCAAAGCGTTCAGGTGGCAGATACCAAACAGCAACCCAGACAGGATGATCACTGACATCGACCTGGAAGCGAATGCCGGTATCTTCCAGAAAATTATAGGATTTCTGTTGCCAGAGTACAGCCATATTGTTATCCGAATTACGTACCTGATCATAATAACCGAACTTCCACAGAATCCCGATTCCAATCATGTTTTGTTTTAATTCGTAAGCGCTGCGCATATGTGATCCGGCCAGGAAACCCAAGCCGCCGCTAAACGTCTTCAGCGATTGGTCCAGTGCAAATTCCATGGAGAAATAGGCAACCCTGGTCGAAAATTGTTTAGCAGGAGAATACGGAACCTTAAAATTTGAAAACTTGTCGTTCATTGATTAAAATCATATAGTAAAGGGCAAAAATAGAATAAATAAATATATAACTAAAAATAATATCCTAAACGTTGAATATTGTATTTGACCATACCATCGGCAAACCGGTAGATTAAGAATATACAGCAGGTCTTGAAAATTTAAAGCGAACAACCAAAAACATGGAATGAATCAGGTAATATTATTTAGCCACATATTTTGATGGGGAAAATCAGGAGAATTGTTCAGCAATAAGCTGAGATCTCTACCTGGTTACGTGCAGGAATAGGTGTGTTGAACTTAATATTACAATCAGTTATTCAACTGTGATTGAGTTTTAGTTCTATTGTAAAATATAGATAATTAGGCATATATATATAATTAATTTGTTTATATAATGGCTTTAAATGCTTTCTTTTATTCTGCTTTGAGATCCGGTTGTATTCGATTTAATTGATTCAATGTTTTGTCCGGCTTGTACTGAGAGGCGAATACTCAAGGGTTTAATCCTTGTTATAAAATTGGCATATATTGGTTCGAATATTTTCCTATAAAGTCGTACCTTTGCGGCCAATATTAAAAAATCAGAATATTTAATGGAAGTTACCGATAACAAATTGGCTTACAAAGTCAAAGATATTACCCTGGCAGACTGGGGGAGAAAAGAAATCCAACTGGCGGAGGCTGAAATGCCCGGTCTTATGTCACTCAGGGAGCAGTATGGTACCAAGAAACCCTTGAAAGGGGCGCGGATCGCGGGTTGTCTGCACATGACTATACAGACAGCTGTACTAATCGAGACACTCGTGGAGTTGGGTGCTGAGGTCAGCTGGAGTTCATGCAATATTTTCTCTACGCAGGATCATGCCGCTGCAGCAATTGCCGCTGCAGGTATTCCGGTCTTTGCCTGGAAAGGTATGAATGAGCAAGAATTTGACTGGTGTATCGAGCAAACCTTACACGCATTTTCTGGTGGTCAGCCGTTGAACATGATTCTGGATGATGGTGGTGACCTGACTAATATGGTATTGGACAGATATCCTGAATTGGTTCCGGGCATTCGCGGAATCAGTGAGGAAACCACTACCGGTNNGCGCAGGCTTTACGAGCGGGTTGAGAATGGTACTCTGCCACTACCTGCTATCAATATCAATGATTCTGTCACGAAGTCCAAGTTTGACAATAAATATGGATGTAAAGAATCCCTTGTGGATGCTATACGTCGCGCAACTGACCTGATGATGGCCGGTAAGGTCGCTGTTGTCGCAGGGTATGGTGATGTAGGNAAGGGCTCTGCCGCCTCACTACGTGGTGCAGGCTGCCGCGTCATCGTGACTGAAATTGACCCGATATGTGCNCTGCAAGCTGCCATGGATGGTTATGCGGTCAAGACTATGGCTCATGCCATTCCTGAAGCCAACATCGTAGTGACTGCTACCGGTAACCTGAATATCGTTACTGCNCGGCGCTTCAAAGCTATGAAGGACAAAACAGTTGTCTGCAATATCGGCCACTTCGATAATGAGATCGACATGGCATGGCTCAATGAGAATTACGGTAAGACCAAGGTTGAGATCAAACCCCAGGTGGATAAGTATACCATTGATGGCAAGGATGTAATTGTATTGGCTGAGGGCCGCCTGGTCAATCTGGGATGCGCAACCGGCCACCCTTCCTTTGTGATGTCCAATTCATTTACTAATCAAAGCCTTGCCCAGATGGAACTTTGGGCCAATAGCGATAAGTACGAAAACCAGGTTTATATGCTACCGAAGCATCTTGATGAAATGGTTGCAAGGCTGCATTTAGCTAAGATTGGCGTCGAGCTTGAAACACTGAGTAAAGAACAAGCCGATTACATCGGCGTTAAGGTAGAAGGCCCTTTTAAGCCGGATTATTACAGATATTGATCCATTTGGCAGCTTCTAACCTGCCAATATTCAAATAGACAAATGCCATTCCTGCTGTCGGGAATGGCTTTTTGATAGATGTCAGTTGGCAATTGGAGTAATTTTATAGAAACTATTTTGAACATTACCTTGACATGAGAAATAGGGGATCAATGTAAGTTCACTTATGATGAAAACACGATAATGCATCAATCATAGTAAGCCATTTTCATTTTATCGTAAATAGTTTTTTTAAGATAAATGAAATTTGAGAGGTATGACCTTGTCAAAATTCAATCATGCCATACACCGGACTAATGTTAATTACACCGGATACTCTGCATAATTCCGCGGTGTCTCATACAACCTTACCCTTAGTTCGTATTTATTATCTAGCGCCTTGCGAAGTCTGGACCAGATGATGTAACATATGTTCTCAACAGTTGGATTCAATGTACGAAATTCATCGATTTCAAGGTTGAGGTTTTTATGATCGAGATATTGGATAACATCGGCTTCGATGATGGATTTCAGCTTATCAAGGTTGATCAGATAACCGGTTTCGGGATCGATTTCTCCGGCCAATCTGACTTCAAGTTCGTAGTTGTCGCCGTGATAATGAGGGTTATTGCATACACCGAACTCTTGGACATTGCGTTCGTCACTCCAGGAGGGATTGTGGAGCCTGTGAGCGGCGTTAAAATGTGCTGTTCGAAATACTGCAATTTTCATGGAAAATTCGGATTAAAGGAAGCCTCTGATGATGGCACTTTCATTGATGCCTTCTGCTTCAGCTTTATAATTCCTCACGATACGGTGGCGTAGAACATATTCAGCGATCGCCCTTACATCTTCTATATCCGGGGAATATTTGCCTCTGATGGCTGCATGGCACTTGGCTCCGAGAACCAGATACTGCGATGCCCGCGGTCCGGCACCCCAGGAAATGTATTTATTGACTTCATCTGTCGCCCTCTCCGTTCCCGGTCTGGTCTTTACAGCGAGATTGACGGCATATTCCAGGACATTGTCGGAAATGGGGACTTTGCGTACAAGTTGCTGGAAATAAATGATCTGTTCGGCATTGAGGATATGCCTTAAGTTGGCCACCTTATCAGAAGTGGTACTCCTTACCACCTCAATTTCATCCCGATATTCCGGATAATCCAACGGAATGTTGAACATGAACCGGTCTAACTGGGCTTCTGGTAGAGGATAAGTACCTTCCTGCTCGATTGGGTTCTGAGTTGCTAATACAAAAAACGGCTTGGGTAGAGCGTATCGCTGTCCGGCAACTGTCACAACCCTTTCCTGCATAGCTTCCAGCAGGGCTGACTGCGTCTTTGGCGGTGTACGGTTGATTTCATCGGCTAAGATGATATTAGCAAATAACGGACCTTTAGTGAATTTAAATTGCCGGTTATCATCCAGAATTTCCGTACCTGTGATGTCGGAAGGCATTAGGTCCGGAGTAAACTGTATTCTTTTGAATTCCAGATCGAGTACTTCTGAGATAGTGCTGATCAACAACGTTTTGGCCAGTCCGGGTACACCAACTAAAAGGCTNNGTCGCCCATTCGAGAATAATGAAATCAATACTGCCTGAACTACGCTTTCCTGTCCGACAATGACCTTTCCAATCTCTGCTTTCAGGTCTTTCGTCGACTGTGCCAAAGCGTCCACACCGCTTGCATCTGAAGAATACATCTTGATATTTTAAATGAATAAATAATTGCGCCAAATATAACGCATAATTTTCCTGTAAAGTACCGGAAAATCAAAAAACAATACAAAGTTGGAATTGTTTAGCTGCTTTTGTTGATTCATTGTTTTTGTCCGCCTTCTCCGTTTTCTTTGCCTGAGAAGGCAACAGCGGCCTTTAATAAATTGGGCATTCATAATAGATTATTCATATCAGGATATTGGATTTATAATTGTTATTTGCTAAATATTCCAATTGCTTCCTTAAATATTCATTAAAATTGATTATTCATTGAATCATTCTATCTATCTTTGCTGCTTGGAACAATGAATTAAATATTATCCATGCCACACCTTGAAGAGTCCTTNTTAAAGGAAGCAGTTGATGAAAACGGCCTTCACATTAGCCCGGTTCTTGATGATGACATTAAGAACTATCTTATTGATATCGATGGCACAATCTGTGATGATGTNCCCAATGAAGAACCGGAAAGAATGGTGACGGTCGAACCGTATTATGATGCTCTGGAGATGTGTAATAAATGGTACGATGAAGGTCATATCATCACNTTTTTCACTTCCCGGACTGAAGAACATCGTGTCATCACGGAAGAATGGCTGAAACAATACGGCTTCAAATATCATGGTATACTNTTTGGAAAGCCACGTGGCGGCAATTACCATTGGATCGACAATCATATCGTGAAGGCTACACGATTCAAAGGAAAGTTTACCGATCTCGTAACCGAAATGAAGGAGATCGAAGTCTTCAGAAAGTAGTTAAGACCAGTTAGATGGTTGGGGCCTGGTTAGGTGCTGACCAAGCATTTAGGGTACCATCCGCTCTTTTCAGTAAGCATTTGAGTGGAAATATACACGTCCATGGCGATTGCGTTAACTTACGTTATGTCAAATAGTCCGGATTCGGCGAATATTGCCCAAAGTATGACTATTTTAAATACTAAAAATTTTTCTTACAGATAATCATTGAGATTTTAGTTGTATGTTTCTTAAAAACAGCTTTGTAGTACTCATAGGGGTTGAATGCTTTGCGAATTTTGCGATATGCATTTCAAGAGCATTTTTTCAATCTGACTAAAGATCAACGTACAAACTACTCACGGGAGTAATAACATGGCCGGGCAACAGTTTGAATTAAGGAAAAGCTCCATTCTGACACGAGATTATCAAAAGGCACCGAATGTTATGGGTTGCCGGGGATATTAATTCATGAAAAATCTGTAGTTCTCGAAATTGAATGGACTCCTCCGTGAAGCTACAATCAGTACAGAATACCATTTGTGCAATTACAACATGAGCTGAGGTGATCATCGGTGCAATCGACCTGTATTTCAAAAATGATATTTATTCCGGTGCTTTTGGATTCAGTGGCCTTACGACCAATTCGTCGATCTGCATATTATCCGGAGTTTCAAGTATCTGGATAATAGTCTGTGCTAAATCTTCCGGTTGTAACATATTGGCATGAGGCTGAACACCGGATGAAACAAGGAAATCAGTTTCTATGGAGCCTGGATTGAAACACGTTACCTTGATATTGTAAAACCTCAATTCTTGAATGAGTGCCTGTGTAAATCCCTGAACACCAAATTTCGTCGTGCAATAGGCAGAACTGTCCGTACGGCCAACCTTGCCCAAAATGGATCCGATATTGATGATATGGGATGATTCGGGTTTGGACTTCATAAGAGCAGCTATGGCAGAAGTCATATAAAACATCCCATTCAGATTTACATCCAGCATGCCCCGCCAGGTGTCGCCATCTGTTTCTTCGAGTTTATGAAAAGATCCAACTCCTGCATTATTAATCAGGATATCCGGCTTTCTTGTTTGTGAAAATTTTGAACCAACCCACTCCTTTACATCTTTTTCGCGACTGATGTCTAGTTGTACCGGGTAAAATTCACCACCCAGTTCTTGCTTAAGTGCCTCCAGAGCCTCGAGGTTTCTCCCAATACCGTACACGATGGCTCGCTTAGCAATCAAACCGGCTGAAATTGCTTTCCCTAAGCCTTTGGATGCTCCTGTTACAATTGCTGTTTNTTGGTTCAATATCATATTACAAACTATAAATTTCCACTAAGATAAGGATTTTGGATGATGCCCGCAAATTGAGAAGATACAGAAATGGGTGGAATTTTCGATTTTTAACCTTTTAGCCGGTCCAATTGCCATTGGAAAAAGTAGTATATTATCTTAATTATAATAGATCCTATTACAAAGTTGATTTGATAGAAAGATAATTCTATTGACAGGGACAAAATTATATTTCGTAATTCGGATTTATTTTATCAAAATAACAGTAATTTTGCGGCTTCAATTTTTACTATGGATAATAATGTTTTGAGAGAAAAGAAGGTAAGCGAGTCTAAGACAACTATGACGGAGCTCGTCATGCCCAACGATACAAACCCGCTTGGCAATCTCATGGGTGGTAACCTGATGCGTTGGATGGACATGGTCGCCAGCATCTGTGCAGGAAAGCATTGTGAGGCTCATGTGGTGACAGCGAGTGTGGATCATGTCTCNTTTACGCACCCGATCAGGATGGGAGAGGTGGTGACTATTGAAGCGCAGGTAACGAGAGCTTTTAATACTTCTGTTGAAGTGCATGTACAGGTGTATGCCGTTGATTTTAAAGGCCAGAAACCCAAAAGAAGCAACCATGCTTATTTCACTTTTGTTGCCCTGGAAGATGAGACTCTTAGACCACAGGCTGTTCCGCAAGTNCTCCCATTGACACAGGAGGAAACAACTCTCTATGAAAATGCTATCAAAAGAAGGGAACTCCGATTGGTCGCCAGTGGCCGAATGAAGCCTGGCCAGGCTACTGAACTGAAGACTATGTTTGTGTAAATGAAAGTCCTTTACGGGGTTGATTATTTTTAGAGACGAATACCTCTGCTTTGTATTCCGATTGTGGAATTGTTTGGTTTGCTTTAGGCCAAGGTATTAGATCTGTAAGGTGAATATTGTATTTGCCTATCAAGGTATCCTTGGGGCTAATATATGTATTTAGCGTAAAAGGGTAGGAGTGATTGCCGATGGTCAAAACAAAGGCAATAGCGCCATTACCGGGCCAAAAGCAATCCAGTTCTTCCGGACATCTTGAGTCTTCGGTAACTTCCTTCATCCAAAGGCTAATTCCTTCTGAATCATTACTTACTACGGAACCATTGTTGATAATGGTCTTTTGGTTGATGTTCAGGGAGTTGTTATTAATATCATTTTTCTCGCACCCGGAACCGATGAGAACAAGAAATGCCAGAATAGCATAAAAGCTAAGCTGACTATGAATTTGGAATACTTTCATTGAAAGAATCTGATTTAAATTTATTAACGCATAAATGCAGTTGTTCGTTTGTGAATTGGTGGTTTAATTCAATTTTTTCATCCAGCCGGAATACATCACATAATTGTCGGCAATACGTCTGATATTGTGTTCAAATACCTCAGGTTCAAGCTTCTTGACAGGACGGGCCGGAATACCGGCGTATACCATTCCAGCTTCGCACCGGGTATTCTCCAATACAATTGCTCCGGCTGCAATCAGGGTATTAGACGGTATATATGCGTGATCCATCACGATAGCGCCCATACCTATCAATACATTATCATCAATTGTGCAGCCATGGACGATGGCTCGGCCNNCGATGGATACATTGTTTCCGATATTCAATGGGGCTTGTAGATAGGTGCAATGTAGGATGGCCCCATCCTGGACATTGACCTTATGACCCATTCGGATGTAATGGACATCGCCCCGGATGACAGCGTTGTACCATACGCTGCATTGATTGCCCATGATTACATCACCTGTTATCGTAGCATTTTCTGCAAAGAAGCAATCTTCACCCCATTGCGGACTAATTTCATTAACCGGAAGTATCAAAGCCATAGTTGATTCATTATTTATTATAATTGTAAAAATAGGGCATTAGAAACATATGTCCTTTATTAAAGTTTGTGTCTAATGCATGTATCTCCTACGCTAAGCTTTTTACCAAAAATGGGTGCTTCTATGATACTTCAACTACCTATTAACTGACCTCGGCATGTAATTAAGAATGTAAATACGCTGAAAGTAATCACATTCTCATTAATTTTCAGCACTTTACTATCAGTTGATGCTTCAAGGTATAGCAGAGACCTTGTATCCGGCTTCTTTAAGAAGCTTTATTACGCCGTATTCACCGCCGAGGTGACCAGCGCCTACAGCGAAGAATGTTGGCCTATCTTTCATCATGGCGTTCATCTTAGGTATCCACTTGACATTTCTGTCTTTGAGCAAAANATTCATCATTGTTTGCTCATCCTTACTCATCCCTTGGTTGATGGCTTTCTGTAAACCATCAATATCCTGTTGGATGTACTGGGCCACCAATCTTTCATATTCATTTTCGCCATGCTCCTTTTTCAATTCATCTATCAGCATTTGTGCCTGTATTTTCAGAGGTATGCTGTCGATTGCGGCCAGCTGATCATCGATCGTTTCCAGTCCGCCTATTGTTTTGTTTTGATCATTGGCCTTATTGGCAAGTTCTACTTCGTAAGATATCATTGACTGGTTAGGACTGTCCATTCCATCTGCTAAAGTCGAAATAAAGAGCGGCTTTATTGTTTCAAGTAAAANAGCCGGCAAACCCTTATCGGCAAATTTGTCCTGAAAAAGTTTGTAATCATCCTCACTGAGCAGATCTTTGATAGTCATATCATCCGGCATTCTGATCTTAGAAAGTAAGCCAAACATCTGTGAGAAATCATTCATGATATTCATGTCTATTTCAAAGACAATTTCATCACATTCACTGAAAGCCTTGTTCATCACATCATTGAATAAAAACTTATCCTGAGGGATCAAGTGTATAGTGCCGAAAAGATAACTTGGTTTAGCCAGGTCCTTACCTTCTATTTTCCAAAGAAGTGCATTGGAAGGGGCGGTCTCTTGTGCTATTTTTATTGTTGATCTATGGGAACAACTCACAGTGGTGGTTATCAGAAAAANAATGCCTGTGGCATATAGCAGAAAGGTTCTTCCTTTGTTGGATAGGGAAGTCTTTTTACGATTATTGATATGTCTCACGTACCGGTTTTACTAAATGAAGAAATGATGGATTGCTGAATGGTAGTTTAAAGGTTGTATTTGCGCTTGAGGATGGTTTGATATACGACGATTCCTGTGGCAACACTGACATTGTATGAGTCGAGCAACTCGTTCTGAGGTATACTGAATATCTTGTCAGCTCTGCTTTCAAGCGCTTTGGACACTCCGGATTTTTCGGAACCCATCACAATACAACATGCTTCGTCTAAAGGAAGTTGATGAAGCAACACTGAATTGCCCATTCCCGAAGCAAACAGTTGAATACCTTGTTGAGCAAGATGATCAGCAGCCTCCGGCAAGGAATTGACTTTGCAAACTGCAATTCGTGTCAGGCCTGCTGATGCTTTGATTGCATCAGAAGTAACACTAACACTATTATGGGACGGTATGATGATACCATGACAACCGCCCAACAAGGCAGACCGTGATATCGCCCCAAAATTTCTGACATCGGTAATTTGGTCCAGCATCATAAGAAATGCCGGTTCGTTTTTAGTTTTGATCTGATGAAGTAGCTTATCGAGAGTTACATATGAATAGTCATTGATATAAGCAACGACCCCTTGATGGTTGCCATGTACTAGTCTGTTGAGCTTTTCCCTTGGGACATAAGCCAAATCAATATTGAGACCTTTGATACCATCCCTGATTTCCCGTTCGAATTCTCTTTCTCCACCGGATAGCAGAAATATTTNTTCTATAGGTTGGCCGGACTTAATTGCTTCGATCACCGGTTGCCTGCCATATATATAGGGAATATTTTGTTTCTCCATATTTTATTTGAAAATGAATATATGAATAAATTATATCTTTGGCAAAATTTATAATTAACTTATCTAATGTTGTACTTTAAGATTTATCGAAATTTAATTGCCTTTTGTCTTTTTGCATGCTTTATGTTAGGACCGGGCCGAAATATTCATGGCCAGAACCTNTTGATCGACACAAAGGTNAAAAATGAAATTTTACAAAACCCTGCAAAGTTTGGCTTGAGCCAAAATGATGCCAACCAGTTACTTTATATTACCAGTTATACCGATGATAAGAGGGGAATATCCTATTCCTATGTCTTGCAGACGGTATCAGGTATCCCGGTATATAATGCGGTTACTAGTTTTTATGTCAACAAAAAGGGTGATGTAGGTACTGTAAAGAGCAACTTTATCAACAGCGATACTTATCGAAGGGATGGAAGTAGGGCTACGGCAATTGATGTGGAAGAGGCAGTCAGGAGCGCTGCAGTAGCTTGCGGTATTGTCAGTCCCCAAACACGGATAATTGAAACAAGAGATAATAAAACCATTCTGGACGGAGGAAATATTTCATCAGCTCCAATAGAGCCATTCCTGACCTGGGTTGTCAGAGATGGGGCATTGGTTTTAGGATATCAGCTTGAAATAGCAATAATAGGNGCGCTGGATCATTATCAGGTGATCGTGGATAGCCGTGACGGAACATTATTGAATAAGATTAATTATAAGCTATCCTGCAAGTTTGANGGCTCTGGACAATATGCCAATCATTCCCATGATTCACGATGTCTGGACAATCATCAGTCAAATATACTTGCAAGTCCTGCTACTCCTGCACCGCCTCCCTCAGGNGAAGTCAGCAAATATAGGGTTTATGAGCTTCCGGTTGAAGCACCAAGTTTTGGCTCATCCAGGGTTGTAGTGAGTCCATATGATCCGATAGCATCACCATATGGATGGCATGATCTGGATGGAAAAGAGGGCGTGGATGCCACTAATCTGCAGGGGAATAATGTCCATGCATTCAATGACAATAGCGGTAATTATCAACCGGATTTCGAGGTTGATGGTGGGGCAGAATTAAATTTCGACTTCCCTTTCGATCACAATGCAGAACCTCAGAACTCAAAGGATGCTGCAGCAGTCAACTTGTTTTATATGATTAATAAAATGCATGATTTCTCCTACCATTATGGTTTCGACGAAAAAGCGGGAAATTTCCAGGCTAATAATTATGGAAAAGGAGGTGAAGGAGGTGATTATGTAAAGGCTATGTCGCAATTTGGAAATGGTGAAGGAGATTTTAAGAACAATGCTGATTTTTTGACTCCTGCAGATGGTGGAAATGGCCAGATGAGGATGTTTTTATGGGATAATGCCTCAGATAAATTTAATATTGAAGCACCTGCAAGTATCAAGGGTGGATACCCGGTGGGAAATCCTCAGTTTGGGTCGGCTATTACAACGGATAAGATTGAAGCTGAAGTGGTTTGGGCGCAGGATAAGACAGGTGGGACAAATTATTTTTGTGATGAAGCGAAGAATGCCGATGATATGGTCGGTAAAATTGTAGCAATCGATAGAGGTTCATGCGATTTCTCACTGAAGGTGTATAATGCTCAAAAGGCGGGAGCTGTCGGCGCAATTATTATGAATTTTGAGGACCGTATTGTAGACATGGCTAGTGGAACCAATGGTAACTTAGTTACTATACCTTCAGTTTTTGTCTCCAAGGTTGTTGGAGATAAAATCAAGGATGAATTGAAAGCCGGAAATACAGTCGTTGTAAGATTCCAGCTTCCGGATAATTCCGGACCTACCTTACTGGATGCTTCCTATGACAACGGTGTAATAGCTCATGAATTTGGTCATGGTATATCTATTCGACTAACCGGTGGCCCCTTCAATTCAGGATGCCTTAATTCTGCTGAGCAGATGGGAGAAGGCTGGAGTGACTTCATGGCCTTGGTTACGACTAAGAAGCCGGGAGATAAAGGGACAGATGCGCGTGGTATAGGAACATATGTGGAGGGCCAGTCTCCGTCCGGTGCCGGAATCAGACGTTTTCCTTATAGCACGGATATGAAGATCTGCCCAAATACTTTTGAAACAGTGGCCAGTGTTTCTGGACCACATGCCATTGGTGAAATCTGGTGCGATATGATATGGGATCTATATTGGGCTATGATCGATCAATACGGGGATGATGGGTTACTTTACGGTGGTGAAGGCGGAAATAGTAAAGCAATTGAGTTGGTATTTCAGGCTATGAAGATCCAGCCATGTGGTGTTGGATTCATTGATGGACGTAATGCTATCCTACAAGCAGATAATCTGTTGTATGGTGGTGCAAATAATTGCTTGATTTGGGAAGTATTCGCGAGGCGTGGATTGGGCTTCAATGCCGATGGTGGTTCTGCAAATTCCATCGCTGACAATGTAGCCGACTTTACGCCTAATCTGTTCTGTCTGGATAAAGTACAATTGGAAAAAGAAGTAACCAGGGAAGTTGATCCGGGAGGAGAGATAAAAGTTAGTTTAAAGTTGTCTTCATATAAGACCGCTACAGCTCAGAATATCGTGGTAAGTGATATTGTTCCGGAACATACTACATGGGTTGCCGGATCAGGCGGTGAATATAGCAATGGCGTTGTTACTTTCAGACTTGACTCCCTGGAATCTTCCAAAAATCATGAATTTACTTATTTGTTGAAGGTAGATGAAGGTTATTCTTCCAAGTTATTGTATCAGGAAGGTTTTGAAGAGGAATTCCCATTCCCGGATGGTGCCTGGTATAGTAATGTTCTGACAGGTAACGTATTNTTTGAATTCCAGGAAGGCGTAGGCGAATTTGGCTCAAATGCCTATGCAGTACCTTCTCTGGGTGGTGAATACAAAGTGGCCTTTGAAAAGACTGAGCCTGTTACTGTTGCCGGGTCCAGACCATACCTTTACCTCGCCCATAAGTATAATACACANGGAGCTATTGATGGAGGTAACATACGATATTCAGAAGATGCCAATGCCTGGTATACCTTTAAAGATGAAGTCGTTAGAGGAAAGTATCCGGGTGAACTTGCCTATACGAGTGTTTCCTTGCCCGATTTGCCAGGCTTCAGCGGTAATTCAAAAGATTGGGTACACAGCTTTGTTGATTTGAANAAATATGACACCAAAGATTTGTATTTCAGTTTCTTCTATGGAGCATCTGATGGAGATGCAACATTAGACAACTGGTATCTGGATAATCTTGAGATGGTTGATGCGGTTTTTGTCAACAGTCAAGCCTGCATTTCAGTGGATAACGGCCCTGAAGAGTGCCTTGAAGCAGTTGAAATGGGTACCTATATAGAGCATAATAATAAGTTGTCGACTAAGAATACCGGAAAGAATTCCATTGTTAGCTCCATTTTTCCGAATCCGGGGAATGGTAGCCTGAATATTAGCTGGAAACAGATACCGGGCCAACAGATCGACATAAAAGTATTGGATGTTTCCGGAAGAGTAGTGGCTTCAGANAAAAGAAACAGCTCGGTGGAGGTTAATCTTGCCAATATCAACTTATCGACCTTGCCCAATGGTATTTATTTTGTTCAGTTGACCAATGGGGCAGGTTTGGTAACGCACAAGTATGTCAAGATTTAACAAGGTTTTTAACCCTGCATTTCCTGCATTTCTTTGGTCTCTGTTTTCTTCAAAAGGAGATTTTAACCCCTGAGACCTTTTTGAATATTTTCGTGATAATTGTTTTACTTCTTGTTTCCAAATGAAGCAAGAAGTAAAACAAGTACGAAACTGCTTTTAGAACTGGTAGGTATTTCTAATATTTGGATGCGTGCAAGGACGGCAATAGTCGTCAATGAATTAGGTAGATGACTAATATTAGGTCATCCTTTTGGAACTTGTGTTGAGGTATGAAGAGCTGATTATATTTGTTGAAATATTGAGGCTTTTCCATTTCCTTTCTATTGGAAGAGTTATGGTTTCGGTCTTTTCAGTATTAATGTTCTACCTAATTGGATTTTCAGTCATGCCACTTGTTTTCCAAATCGATGGTTTCCTGCCTACAATCTCTCCAAGAGACTCTTCTGCGCCAACTCCTGCAATTCCTTCAGCTTGATCAGACAATCTATCGGTGTCATAATTTCCGGTTGAATATCAAGGAGGATATTTCTGATCTCCCCAATGTTGGGATCGTCAGTCTCAAAGATGGAAAGCTGATAGGATTCTGCTTTTAATGTCTGGAGAATTTCTTTGGTTTCTTTCTNTTTAGAGCCGGATAGCGAACCAGACTGATCCTCCAGGTGTTTCATGATCTGATTGCTACGATCGATGATCCTTTGAGGCATACCGGCCATCCGCGCCACATGGATCCCAAAGCTGTGTTCACTGCCGCCTTCTGCTAATTTATACAGGAAAATCACCTTGTCCTTGGTTTCCTTGACAGAAAGATTGTAGTTTTTGACTCTTGGCAATTTGTATGTTAGTTCATTCAACTCATGATAATGGGTAGCGAAGAGCGTCTTTGGTCTGCCTGCATCATTGTCATGCAGATATTCGGCCAATGCCCAGGCGATGGAGATTCCATCATAGGTGGCAGTCTTACGTCCGATTTCATCCAGCAAGATAAGACTGCGGTCGGTAAGATTGTTCATAATGCTGGCTGTTTCGTTCATCTCGACCATAAAGGTTGATTCACCACCTGAAATATTATCAGATGCGCCTACGCGGGTGAATAGTTTATCCACGATACTCAGGCTGGCTGATTCTGCCGGTACAAAAGAACCAATTTGTGCCATTAGCGAAATTAGTCCTGTCTGCCGCAGTACAGCCGATTTTCCGGCCATATTGGGACCTGTCAGGATGATGATTTGTTGACTTTCCTGATCGAGATAAAGATCATTGGGGATGTATTTCTTTTCATGGCCGAGCATGACTTCAATAATGGGATGCCGACCCTGAATGATCCGGATGATACCATCGTCATTGAATTCCGGCTTGCTATAATGGTATCTGCCTGCTTGATATGCAAATGAGATAAGGCAGTCAAGCCTCGCTATTTNGGCGCAATTAGCCTGAATACTTTCTATATACTCATTGATTTGAATAATCAAGCGGGTAAACAAGCGTTCTTCAATCTCCTGAATGACAGTCTCAGCCTGCAATATTTTGGTTTCCAGGATCTTAAGATCTTCTGTAATATACCTCTCTGCATTGGCTAAGGTCTGCTTCCTGACCCAATGGTCGGGTACTGTGGTGTGTTTGTGTTTTGCTGTTACTTCCAAATAGTATCCGAAAACGTTATTGAATCCAAGCTTCAGGTTTTGTATACCGGAAGTTTCCGTTTCCTTTTGGAGTATTTCGGCCATCACATCTTTGCTATGCCCGATTAGATATCTGTATTCATCCAAATCGGCATCGACATCATTCTTGATCACATTGCCCTTTGATACGAGGGTAGGAGCATCATCCCTCAAGGTTGAGTCGATTTTACTGATGAGTTGGTGGCAATCGTGCAATGCATCGCCGATATGTTGCAGTTCTACCGATTCTGTATTGTCAAGGCTCTTTTTCAGTTCTGAAATTGCAATGAGTGCCTNTTTAAGCTGAAGAACTTCTCTCGGTTGGATTCTGCCCATAGCTGATTTTGAAATCAATCGTTCAAGGTCACCAATCTGCTTCAACAATTGGATAAATCCATCCCTTTCTGGGGAATGCCGGACAAAATATTCTACTATTGTGAGCCTGTATTCTATTGCCTCCACTGATAATAAAGGTAACAATACCCATTTTCGCAGTTGCCGGGCGCCCATCGGTGTATTGCAATGATCAAGAATGTCCACCAAACTGCGGCCATCGCTGTGCAGTTCACTGACCAATTCGAGATTTTGAATGGTAAATCGGTCCAGCCACATATAGGATTCCTGAGGAATTCTTGTTATCCTGTTGATGTGGCTGATTTCCTTGTTCTCATTCATTTCAAGATACTGGAGGATGGCACCTGCCGCTATCTGGGCTGAATGCAATTCTTCAATGCCGAATCCTTTTAGTGTGTTGCTTTGAAAGTGAGTCGTCAACTTGTTGTATGAAGATTCATGACTGAAAACCCAATCGTCTAACGGGAAAACAGGAAATTGAGATTTGATTAGTTGTTGAATATTCTTCTTGTCTTTTTTGTTGAATATAACCTCAGCAGGTTTGAATCTTTGAANAAGGCTTTCTATCACTGCTTCACNCCCTTCTGCTACCATGAATTCGCCGGTTGATACATCCAGAAATGCGATCCCAAAATGATCAGTCTGGTGGATATCAATGGCGCATAAGTAATTATTGGTACGGGATTGAAGAATGGAATCGTCTAATGTCAATCCGGGTGTGACAACATTGGTTACCCCACGAGCGACAATCTTCTTTTCCTTACTGGGTTTTTCAAGCTGATCACAGATGGCGACCCGATAGCCTGCCTTGACAAGCCTGGGGAGATATATATCCAGCGAATGATGTGGAAATCCTGCCAACTCAGTATCTGAACCGCCATTATTGCGGCTTGTCAAGATGATGCCAAGAATGCCGGCAACTTTTATGGCATCATCTCCGAAAGTCTCATAAAAATCACCCACACGAAACAACAGCAATGCGTCCGGATATTTGGACTTGATGTCGTTATATTGCCGCATTAATGGTGTCACACCATCATTCTTATTTCCGACTTGATCTTTGTTTGATTTTGTCAAAATTTTTATTTTAAACGGTTAAAATTAGAAACAACACTATATATTTGCGAAAAATTTATATAAATTTATTCATTCGAATAAGTGATTTTTCATTAATTCATTTAGTCATAAATAGTTAAACATGACGAAATATTTTGATTCGATTTCCTCTGATGAAAAGAAAGTTTTAAAGGACACTTTCGTTTACATTACCCTGCTTATTGCCTCTGCAGAAAATAAGTTGACGCTTGCTGAAAAGGAAGCTGCTATCAAGACTATTAAGGTGAGAGGTTATGAAGCAAATAGCTTATTCAATGAGTTTTATGATGAGATCAATAATACATTTGCAGAAGAATTAGAGCAGGCAAGCGCGGAACATAAGATAAGCAGAGATGAAATTGATTATTTTTCCCGTAAGATCAGTCAGGTCAATGAAGTACTTGAAAAATTGCCTTCTTATGTTGCAAGACAACTTTATAATGACTACAAACGGTTTTCTCACCGTATAGCAAACGCTGATGGCGGAATTCTTGGATTTGCCAAGGTGTCCATCGAAGAGAGAAATGTAGTGGATCTGCCTATGATCCATCAGATCGAATTTGACGACGAAGAAGAGTAACTGAGATTGACAGGATTCATCCTTTGTCAGGACTTGTATTTCGGTGGTGATGCCATGCCGGACAATATTCTTTGAGTAATTGCCTTACGAAGCAAAAGAATGAACACTCCTTCCCGTGACTTACCTTCACTTGTATCGGCTCTGACCGGGCATTATGGCAATCGGGAATCAGAAAATATCCTTCGGATTCTCTATGAGGATTACTTGATTCTACCACGTAAAACGGCATTAGAGGATATTCCNCCATCCGAAGTAATTAAGTTGAAAGCAGCATTGGACTTGTTGTTGAAGGATTACCCAATCCAATATATTACCGGAAAAGTCTGGTTTTACGGCTACCTTTTCTAGTGGTACGGTGTATTGATTCCAAGACCGGAAACCGAAGAGTTGGTCGAATTAGCCCTCAAAAACATTAATAAGTCTGATTCCTGCCGGGTTATCGATATCGGTTGTGGTAGCGGCATCATTCCGATAGTCATCAAGAGACAAAGGCCGGGTGTCATGGTTGATGCTGTTGATATATCTCAACAAGCGATTGAATTTACCCGGAAAAATGCTGAATTACTTCAAGTGGAGCTCAATATTTTCGAAGCAAATATTCTTCATCCTGAGTGGACATTTTTCGAAGATTACGACTTCATTATTAGCAATCCACCCTATATACTGGAGGACGAGATCCCTGAGATGTCCGTATCTACTGTCTTGTATGAGCCTCATATAGCCCTATTCTCAGGGGAGGCAATGACTTTCTATAAGGCAATTCTGTTNTTTGGACANAAAAAGCTTAAAATCGGCGGAAAGATACTGCTTGAGTGCAGCGAATTTCATGCTGGCGAGGTTAGGAATCTTGCCCTGACCATGGGGTATTCCGAAGCCTATTTACATAAAGATCTGCAGGGAAAGGACAGGATGATCGAAGTGGTGAATTCAAACGGTTTTTGAACACGAAATTTCCTTTCACCTTAAAATTGGAAATATTCAATTATTGACTTCAATGAGAGTAAGGATAAAATTATGATCAACAATTTATTAAATATAATATATTAATTATATTTATAAATTTAAATATTTTAGTAAAATAAACATGTAATAAAGATATTATATTGTCGGACTATATTTATCTCCCTTTTTGCAATAATTATTCATCCCTGAAAATTTCCATATCTTTTTTCCGTTATAACTTTTTAATAGCCACAAAACATTAGCTATTTTTTGTACTTTTGCACTCTTTATTATAAAAATTTAATAATATGAGTAATAATGAATATATAGCAGCCAATCGCGACCGTTTTCTCAATGAATTGGTCGAATGGTTGAAAATTCCGTCCATAAGCTCAGATTCAAGAGCAAAAGAAGATATGGGACGTGCTGCCGAATACTTGAAAGCAAGATTGGTTGAGCAGGGAGTGGACCGGGCAGAGATCTATCCAACTGCCGGACATCCCATTGTATATGCTGANAAAATTATCGATCCGGCTAAACCAACGGTTCTGGTATACGGTCATTATGATGTTCAGCCACCTGATCCGTTGAATCTATGGGATTCACCACCATTTGAGCCGGTTATAAAGATTACGGATGAGCATCCGGAAGGCGCTATCTTTGCACGGGGATCTTGCGATGATAAAGGACAGGTGTATATGCATGTCAAGGCTTTCGAGGTAATGGCAAAGAACAAAGACTTCCCGTGTAACATCAAATTTATGATTGAAGGAGAGGAGGAGATCGGCTCCGTACATCTAGGCAAATTTTGTGAAGATCATAAAGACATGTTAAAATCTGATGTTATCCTGATTTCTGACACGAGTATTATTGATAATCAGACGCCTTCAATCACAACAGGTTTACGAGGCCTTGCATATATGGAGGTAGAAGTGACAGGAGCCAACAGGGATTTGCACTCCGGAGTATATGGCGGGGCGGTAGCCAATCCAATTAATGTTCTGGCCAAAATGATCGCCGGGATGCACGATGAAAATAACCATATCACTATACCCGGATTCTATGATGCAGTCGAGAATCTGTCCCGCGAGGAACGTGATGCAATGGCTGAAGCACCTTTTTCTTTGGAAGATTACCAGCGTGACCTCGGTATTGACTCGATATATGGTGAGAGTGGATATACAACTTTAGAAAGAGCATCCATTAGGCCCACTCTCGATGTCAATGGCATCTGGGGTGGATATATCGGTGAGGGCGCCAAGACGGTACTGCCGTCAAAGGCATTCGCCAAGATCAGCATGAGGCTGGTTCCTCATCAGAATTCTACGGTAATCAGTAAATTATTTAGTGATTACTTTACCTCCATAGCCCCAAAAGGCGTGAAGGTCAAGGTTACTCCACACCATGGNGGAGAACCGGTTGTTACACCGGTGGACTCACTGGAGTATAAGGCTGCCGCGATGGCCATGAAGGATACTTTTGGTACGGAACCTATTCCTCAGCGTAGTGGTGGAAGTATTCCGATAGTTGCCCTTTTCGAGTCGGTATTAGGTACTAAATCGGTATTGATGGGCTTTGGACTGGATTCAGACGATATCCATTCGCCCAACGAACATTACGGAGTATTCAATTTCTTCAAGGGTATTGAGACAATCCTGCGGTTTTATCCAAACTATGCAGCATTGAAGCAATAAATTCATTAATAATTTTACTAATCAAACAATTTTCAGAAAGATGATTAAAAATCTGAAATTCCTTTTTTGATGACCTTATTGCTCTCATTGTTGAGCAATGATGCCTCAGCACAAGGAGGAAAAGCTAAAACCAAGTCTGAAAAGACTGAAAAACTGATTCTAAAACTGATNTCTAAAACAACTAAAATGGATTCATTAAGTTATGGACTGGGCGTTCTGCTTGGTCAGAACATCAAGCAGTTGGACATTGAGAATATCGATGCCAAAGTAATTGCCCAGGCCATTCAGGATGTATTGGATAACAACCAGCTAAAAGTAACTCCTGAACAAGCCAATATGCTGGTAAGTAATGAAATGGCAGCCGCGGCTGAGCGTAAAGCCGGTCCGGCTATTGAAGAAGGGAGGAAGTTCTTGGCCGAGAACGCAAAGAAACCCGGCATAAAGACTACTGCAAGTGGTTTGCAGTATGAAGTAATTCAATCCGGTACGGGAGCAACACCTAAGTTGACTGATAAAGTGACAACACACTACCGAGGTACATTAATCAATGGCAATCAATTCGACAGTTCCTACGACAGGGGTGAGCCGGCTACCTTTCCGGTTAATGGCGTAATCAAGGGCTGGACTGAAGCACTGCAATTGATGAAGGAAGGTGACAAATGGAGACTTTACATTCCTTATAACCTTGCTTATGGGGAAAGAGGTGCCGGACGTGACATTCCACCATATGCTACATTGATTTTCGATATTGAATTGATTAAGGTCAATTAATGACCTTTTAGATAGATACCGGAGTATCTCACTGGATATTCCGGTATCATTTTTTTAACCCGTAGTTAAGCCTGGTATTTTAAATTCCTGATTCTATGTCAATACGCCCATTATATATCTTTAATACACTTTCCGGAGAGAAGGAATTGTTCAAGCCCATCCTCGATGACAGGGTCGGTATGTATGTGTGTGGTCCAACCGTTTACAATGATGCGCACCTGGGAAATTGCAGGACCTTCGTGAGCTTTGATGTCGTGTTCCGATACCTTCTGCACCTCGGGTATAAAGTTCGCTATGTGCGAAACATCACCGATGTCGGTCATTTGGTGGGTGATCAAGATACGGGTTCTGAAGATAAAATCGGCCAAAGAGCGCGGTTGGAACAACTGGAACCAATGGAGATCGTTCAGAAATATTCCAATGGTTTTCATCATGTTATGAAATTGCTGAATGCCTTGGATCCAAGTATAGAAGCCTCTGCAACCGGTCACATCATCGAGCAAATGGAAATGGTTCAACAGATTCTGGATAACGGCCTGGCTTACGAAGTCAATGGTTCCGTCTATTTCGATACCGTAAAATACGCATCACAGTCTGATTCCTATGGTAAATTATCCGGAAGAGTAATTGAGGAATTATTTTCGGAAACACGTGATGATCTTAAGAATCAGGATGAAAAGCGTCATCCCAGTGATTTTGCATTGTGGATCAAAGCGGATGATACTCACCTCATGCGCTGGCAATCAAAGTGGTCTGTNGGGTTTCCCGGTTGGCATCTTGAGCTTTCAGCCATGAGTACAAAGTATTTAGGCAAGACCTTTGATATTCATGGAGGAGGGCAAGATCTTAAATTTCCCCATCATGAGAATGAAATAGCCCAAAATCACGGTGCATGCGGTTGCCAGCCGGCGTATTATTGGATGCACGGAAATATGCTTCTGCTCAATGGGCGTAAAATGTCAAAAAGCGAAGGAAATTCCATCCTGCCAATGGAGCTGATAGCAGGTAGTAATCCAATCATACCTGAGTCATTTTCTCCGATGGCAATTCGTTTTTTCATGCTGCAAAGTCATTATCGCAGTACACTGGACTTGACCCACGATGCCCTGAAGGCTGCAGAAAAGGGCCTGTCAAGACTTAGAGACGCCTATGGTCTGTTGGCTAAGCTCCAGGTTAATCCCGGAAGGGAGGACCTGAAGGTCAATCAAACCATCCAGAGCGAAATAGATGGTATGTATGAGGATATGAGTAATGACTTCAATACATCAAAAACCATTGCAAGGCTGTTTGAACTTGCTTCCATCATCAATATTTATTATAATAATCCACAGACTGATGCCGGTCTTAATGAGGAGTCCATCGAATTGCTCCAAAAGGCATTCGACCATTTTTTGGGTAGTATCCTCGGAATCCGCCTTAAGGATGATGTAGTAGGAGACAGTGAAAATTTTACGGATGGGTTGATGGAAGTTATTCTTGAACTGAGGGCCAAAGCCAGAGAAAATAAGGATTGGCCTACATCTGACCTTATTCGCGATAAATTGTCAAGGTTGAACATTCAGGTTAAGGACGGCAAGGATGGTGTTACCTGGAGTATTGTCAAGTGATCTTTCAGCAGATAAAGAACCCGGGAATTGAATGAAGCCATCATTGCAGGTGCCATTTCTGGCATGATATTGGGGACCTTACCCGGAGGCGTCGTATTTGCCGCGCTCCAGCAAAGCATTGAACAAGGTTGGCGTAAAGGCGTCGGAATCGCCACAGGGGTGGTAGCCAGTGACTTCATGCTCATTCTCTTTGTCAACCTGAGTACGCATGGACTGGCTTTTGTCAACAAATACGATGCTTACATCAGCATGGCCGGAGTTGCACTGTTGCTGATACTCGGTATAGGGAACCTTTTCATCAAAAGCAGCCTGCCTATCTCATCTCGTTCAACCAAGGGCGGAGCATTCTATCTTTTTTCAACAGGCTTCCTGCTTAATACACTTAATCCGGTTAATTTCTTCATGTGGATGACCATCACAACACAGATCCAGACGCGTGATTTTTTCAATTTCACGAATATGATTTGGTACTTTGGGACTACCTTGACCATGATATTTACCTGTCTTACCATGATCAGCTTTTTTTCCAACAGATTGCGTAAATGGATGACACCTGAGCATTTGCGTTATCTGAATATTGTCATCGGGATTATTTTTATCGGGTTGGCGATAAAATTGGGCTATGACGCATATATGAAACACTTCTTTTAGTTTCCGGTATTCACTATTGAATTCTTCTTTGAATAATATACTTGTAATGCTGATTGCCGCTTTGCCATTCAAAACCATTATCTTTGTCCGGTCGTAAATACGATTTTTATAACACAATTCCTTTTACGGCGTTATATTACCATATGAAGAGTTTTATTAGCTACTTATTTTTATTAACATTGCCGTTTCAATCGATGGCAGGCAACAATCCTCCAACACTGAAATTCGCATTGCTGAAATATGCCGGCGGAGGTGACTGGTACAATGATGTCAACAGCCTGCATAATCTGGCTCAATTCTGCAACCAGAAAATGGGTACAAATTTTGATCTTGATTATGCTACCGTAGAGCCATCAAGTGCTGAATTATTTGCTTATCCCATTACTTATATGACAGGCCATGGTAATGTGGTCTTTTCTGATGCCGATGCTCAAAATTTGCGGAAATATCTGATAGGAGGAGGTTTCTTGATCATCAACGATGATTACGGCATGGACCCCTTCATTCGGCCTGCACTGAAGAAGGTCTTTCCGGAATTGTCACTCATGGAGATCCCGCTTAATCATCCTGTCTATACTTCACTTTTTGAATTCAAAGGAGGATTGCCGAAGATACACGAACATGATGGTAAACCTGCTCAGGCTTACGGGCTTTTCTGGGAAGGAAGACTTGTGGCCCTTTATATTTTTGAGACGGATCTAGGCGATGGATGGGATGATGTACACAATGACCCGTTTGAACTAAGACTCAAAGCTTTGCAGATGGGAGCCAATATTGTCAAATACGCTTTTGAGCGTTAATTACCTGTTCAATGGACATTGATATATTCAGGGAATATTGTCTAAGTAAACCATTTGTGACAGAAGAATGTCCATTTGGTCCGGATACACTGGTATACAAAGTTTTGGGTAAAATTTTCGCACTTACAGGGCTTGATGAGGTTGAACTAAGTCTTAACCTGAAGTGTGACCCTGAATATGCTATTGAATTGAGAGAGCGATATGCTTCCATTATTCCGGGGTACCATATGAATAAGACACATTGGAATACTGTTCATACAGGAGCATTAAACAATGATAAGCTACTGAAGGAATTGATCGATCACTCTTACCTTGAGGTAGTGAAAAATTGCCTAAAAGCTGCAGGCAGCATTTAAAAATCCTGGACACAATGACGAAAATAAATAAGTTGCTGATTGTCGGGCAAGGATTGGCCGGTACTGTGTTTCATTTTACTTTGTTTCAGCGAGGAATCCATGCTGATATCATCGATTGCGATTCGCCGGGAAAAGCATCATCAGCATCTGCAGGTATCATCAATCCGATTACAGGACCGAAATACAATAAGAGTTGGAATTTTGATGTATTAAAGAATGTCTTCGAACCATTCTATGAGTCCTTGAATTCATTTTTAGGTACAAAAGTTTTCAATCCAATGCGCATGTACCGAAAGTTGGGTGATGCTCAACAGGTCAATCGCTGGGTCTATCAAAGTGAGCAAGAGGTAAACAATGCATGTTATGGCTCATTCTCCTTTATACCGCCGGAGTATGGGAATGATGCCCCCGGGGAGGCTTGGGCTGAAGTACACGAAGCATATCGTCTGGATTATAGGCAGGTTTTTATGTTATATAGAGAAAAGCTTCGGGCAATGGGACTTTTCCGGGGAGAGACCTTCTCCTATGATAATCTTACTCTCGAACGAGATAGGGCAATATACAATGGTATAGAGTATGATAAAGTCATTTTTTGTGAAGGCTACCTCGTTGCCAATAATCCTTACTTCAATTATTTACCTGTTATTCCTGCAAAAGGGGATGCACTGATAATTGAAAAGTCCTTACCAAATAATTTTATGGCGAAAAGGACCGGGATGGCTGTCAATTGGGATGGGAGCCATATTTGGTATGGCGCTACACTAAATAGGAACTTTTCATCAACCGAGCCTGATATTACCGACTTCAAGAATTTATCATCCTGGTATGCGGAAGATTTTGGAGAAGTAGCCCGGGTTGCCAATCATCTTTCAGGCATTCGTCCTACATCCCGGGACAGACGCCCGTTGATAGGTATACATCCTGATTTTCCCATGTTGGCTATTCTTAATGGTTTGGGTACAAAAGGAACTTCTTTGGCTCCTTTAATGGCTAAATATCTGGTTGAAAATATGGTTGATGGAAAAGAAATTCCCAATGAAGTAAATATTAATAGAGTCAGTCCGGAAAGCTGAAATGATTTGAAGAAATCATTTCACAGGAAAATAACTTGCAGTAAATTTGTAAGATGATATATATAAAATACAGAAATTCAATGAATTGAGTTCGTTGGATTATATTTTGTTTAAATAGGCCAATAGGCCATCGATAGCCTTACGTCGGTGACTGATTTGATTCTTTTCTTCAGGTGAAAATTCCGCCAGGGACCTGTCTGAACCTTCCGGAATAAATATGGAGTCATAACCGAAGCCATTACTTCCTTTCTCCTCAAAACCGATATGTCCATGCAGCTTGCCACTGAAATACAGGGTATCTCCATCAGGATTGCATAAGGCTATGACACATTCAAAATATGCTGATCGGTCATGGATGTCCTCAAGATTTTGCAATAATAATTTCCTGTTGGCAGAATCATTGCCATGCTCTCCTGCGTAACGAGCGCTGTGGATGCCGGGATCTCCTCCAAGTACCGGAACGATAAGTCCCGAATCATCTGCTATTGTAGTATTGCCGATGTGTGATGCCAACGTCTTTGCCTTGATGCCTGCATTTTCTTCTAGGGATGTACCTGTTTCCTCAATTTCAGGGAGCTCCGGATAATCTTTTAGTGATCGAATGAGAAATTCCTTGCCAAGAATGTTTGAAAATTCTTCAAGTTTATGCCCGTTGGCCGTTGCTAATAAGATTACTTTCATGCTTGTATGAAGGTTTTGAAATGGTTCCAAAACTGACCTTTCTTGATCGGATCTTTAACGATTTCTGACATGGAATAGGTGAGAAAGATGCTTAAATTATCTAGAACTGCAACCTGATTGATTTTTAAAACCCGAAAAGGGTTGATGCTCTCACCGAAATATGCTATTTTTAAAGTAGGGAATTCATTCAATCCCGTCCAGTTTAACTTTTCATCAGAAGCAAGGCCAATGATCTTGACTTCTGTTTCGAAGTGAAGCCCAAGTATTTCTGTACTTTTTGGATGTTGTTGATAAAGATATCGTTGTCCGCTTCTTCCCTCGGCATCACAATCAATAACTTTATTTGTTCAGGATGCTGAAAAATATTGCCCCGGTTTTCCTTTGTGTTTTGTATATTTTAATAGGAGAAAGCAGCATCTACGAAATATAATTCTTCATTTATAAAATAATTAACAATAATAACAAATATAAGCTAATTAATATGTAAAAAAATAGTTAGATATTTTGGTAAAAATTTTATACTTTTGTGTTTAACCCTTTTTCACATGGCAAATATAAGCATAAGCAGAATCTCCCAAAGTAGAATTTCCGAAGTTGATTTCGATCATTTAGGATTTGGAAAGGTGTTTTCAGATCATATGTTCGTCTCTGATTACAGGGATGGTGAATGGCATGATCACAGGATAGTTCCTGTTGAAAAGATTTCAATCCATCCTTCTAATATGGCATTACATTATGGTCAGGCTATATTTGAAGGGTTGAAAGCAAGTAAGGATAAAGCCGGTGTGCCTATTCTTTTCCGACCGGATAAGAATATTGAGCGTTTTAATCGTTCGGCTATCCGTATGTGTATGCCGGAATTTCCGGCTGATCTGATGCTTGAAGCTTTGAAGCAGCTCGTATCCCTGGATAGGGATTGGATTCCTACTTTCCCGGGTTCTTCGCTTTATTTAAGGCCTTTCATGTTTGCAACTGATGAATTTTTAGGAGTACAGCCTTCAACAACTTTTAAAATGATCATATTGGCAAGCCCATCCGGTGCCTATTATTCCAAGCCTGTGAAGTTATGGGCAGAGGATCATTTTGTCCGGGCAGTAAAGGGTGGAGTAGGAGAAGCTAAAACCGCCGGAAACTATGCAGCATCTCTTTATCCTGCAAAATTGGTTAAAGAAAGAGGTTATGACCAAATATTATGGTTGGACGGAATCTACAACAAATACGTCCAGGAAGTTGGTACAATGAACATATTTTTTGTTTTGAAAGACAAAGTTATTACACCGGCCGAAGATGGAGCAATTCTGAAGGGTGTGACCCGGATGTCTTTAATCCAAATTTTGAAGTCCCGGGGTATACCTGTGGAAGAGAAGTTAATTACTATTGATGAGGTATTTGATGAATATGANAAAGGCAATCTGGTGGAGATCTTCGGAGCTGGTACAGCAGCTGTAGTGACCAATGTCGCTTCTCTGACCTATAAGGATAAGACTATAACATTTGAAGAGTCATCCTGGAGCCTTTCCGGCAACCTCAAGAATACCATTAATAAACTCAGATCGGGAGAGGTGGAAGATACCTTTCATTTTACGGTTCGGGTAGAGTGATTATGCTGCCGGCAATGAGTTTCATCAATTGCTATTCACCTTAAAACTCTAAGAATACTATAAGGTCCTGATTTTTGTATCAGGACCATTTTTTATAGCTACTTCTATGCCTTCCCTTATTTGTGAGTTTCGAACTTTGTACCTATCTTCAATTTATAGGCTATGTAGAGCTTTCTGTAAATTGAGGTTATAAAGAAATACAAGGTGCAGAGGAAAAAGTGTCGGTTGGATTCACTTTCCTGTCTTAATAGCCAAAAATCTGGCTTTAGTCCTCTTCTTAAGGCTGTTCAATGCCAATTGGTAACTTATAGTATATCATTTATTTATGCACAAACGATTGATGAGGGAATCAATAAATGTTATACATTCATGATCCATTTATATGTATTAATTGAATATTTCTTATACTTGTAATGAATTTGTCGTCAATTGATTTTACGTTTATTCAAATATAATATTATTTTATAATATATATAAATATTAGAATATCAGTATAATAAAATGCAATTTGATAACAGTTCAGTAAGTATTCGTTTGGTCTCATCATAAGTCTTTCAGCCGGGTTGTTCCCGGATGAGGAATACCTTGTAATCAAATTTATTAAGCCAATGCCACACTTTCANGCTTCTATTTGTTATAAGCTGGTGATGATATTGATTTTCCTGGATGTTACAGCTCAAGCTAAGGTAATCAAAATGACTTCGCCTGGAGGTAATGTGTCATCTGTTTTTCAGGTAGAATCAGATGGTGAACTATTTTACTCTGCTACGGCTATGGGCGATGTTTTTATTAAGAAATCGTCTTTAGGTATAGTTATTGAAGGAAGGGAGTGGTTTGAGGCCAATATTCTTCTGCACGTTGACTCTACGACTGTTGATGAGACGTGGGAGCCTGTTTTAGGTGAGGAAGCGACTATCAGAAATCACTACAGGGAATATGTATTTCATCTTTGTGATTTGGTGGATAAAGATCTTCATTACAAAATTATTTTCCGATTGTTCGACGATGGCCTTGGGTTTAGGTATGAGTTTCCCGAGCAGCACAAATTGACCTACTTTGTTTTGAAGGATGAACTGACTGAATTTGCACTGAGTCAGGATTGTATGGCATTTTGGCTTCCGGGAGACTATGAGGAACATTCGTTGGATTATCAAACCACCCGAATCACCAAGATTACCGGACTTAATAAAAGCAATGGGCTTTCAAATAATAATACTGCCGTCAGTGACAACTTGATTCAAACTCCATTGTTGCTAAAATCCCCATCCGGCCTGTATATTAATATTCACGAGGCTGCATTGATTGATTATCCTGCTATGAATCTAAAGGTTGATCCTGTCGGAATGAAGCTGAAAGTAAACCTTACCGCTGATGCTGTAGGAAATAAGGCTTATCTTCAGACGCCATGTTTTAGCCCCTGGAGAACGGTCATCGCATGTAAAAAGGCCGGAGATATACTTGCATCCCGACTGATTCTTAACCTGAACACCAAACGTAAGAATGGTGATTATTCGTGGATTAAGCCGATTAAAAGCATTGGAGTATGGCGTGAAATGAGACTTGGACGTTCTACATGGAGTTATTCCGATAAAGTTAATGTTGCATTGAATAGTAACTACCTGCCCTCTCTTGGACCAAATGGCAAGCACGGTGCCAATGAAGTGAATGTGAAGAAATACTTGGATTTTGCCGCCGGAAATGGCTTTAATGGTGTTTTAGTAGAAGGTTGGAACCTTGGCTGGGAGGATTGGTATGGTCACTGGAAAGAACGTGTTTTTGATTTCGTCACGCCATATCCTGATTTTGATATTAAGGCAATTTCTGAATATGCCCATTCCAGAAATATACATTTGCTAATGCACCATGAAACAGCGGGTTCTGTGGCCGATTATGAACGCTCTCTTGACACGGCTTTGACTTTTATGCGTACATATAGTTACCCCTTTGTGCAGACATCATATACCGGACGCATCATTCCACGGGGAGAGCAACTTGGGGGTCAATGGATGTCATCTCATTATAACAGGACAGCTGAGAAATTAATNGGGAAAAAGTTAATGTGGAATAATTCAAGTATGGGCAGGCCGACAGGACTTAGCCGCACTTATCCTAATATCCTTTGTGAAGGAGTAGTTGCGGATAAGCCATATGGAAGGCAATCTTATGGTGTAAATCCGGATTTGCACACAATATTGCCATTTACCAAATCTGTTGGAGGCCCGATTTTCTTTCCTGCAGGGATTTTGCAACCTGTTAAGGATGAATCAGGCGACACGGATCTCCATACTACCCTGGCACGTCAGCTAGCGCTCTTTATTACCTTATACAGCCCATTCCAATTGGCAGGCGACCTGCCCGAAAACTATGAATTATTTAAGGATGCATTCCGTTTTATTAAAGATGTGGCCATGGATTGGTCTCGTACCCTATATTTGGATGCGCAGCCCGGAGAGTTCCTTTATGTGGCAAGGAAAGAGAAACATGGTGACCGGTGGTTTGTAGGTGCCATAACTGATCAATCATCAAGATCGGCTTCACTTCCTCTAAAATTTCTCGATGCAGGTAAGAAATATAAAGCTACCATTTACGCAGATGGTGCCGGNGCNCATTTCAAAACCAACCCGACTGCATACAAGATAACCGAAGTGTTGGTTGATTCCCGCACAAAATTGCCAATATACCTGGCGCCGGGCGGTGGAACAGCGGTCTCTTTGCAATACGCGAGTGCCGCTGAAATTAAGAAGTTGCCAAAATTATCCGGAACCTTTCTAAAATCCTGGAAGAGGAAATGAGCAGGATACGTGTTTTGTAAGTATATGATATACAATAGGTAAGTTGGTCTACCGGAAGGATGTTTTTGGTGCTTTGCTTTTGCATTAATCTTCCAAGTAATTGTCAGAACCATCCGGCAACTAGATAAAATTAACCGTTTTGACCTTTTAAATGATTTGCTCTATTTAAAATCATTTTTTAATTCAAAGATTATTTCCTTGATCAGGAGAGCTCTTTTTTTCTTCCCAAAGAGTGTGCAATGCAACTTTAATGCCTTTAATGTCGCATCGCAGCGTAAAATAAATTCAGTGTACTAAGTGGTATTCTACAGGTTATAACAGGAAACTGTGTCTATTTCCGGTTATTGTGGTGTGTTTTGCCGACTAATGTTAACTACCATTTTATTTGGGGAATAAGGACTTTGGATGTTGAAGGAATCGTGAATGATCCGGGCTAAACAAAGAGGAATAATTCCAAGATTTTATCCTTTGTCTCCGGTCGATATGCAACCCAAAATAATATATGAAGCTTTTTCTTATCAGATTTTTATAACTTTGTAAAAAATTACAGCTACTATGTCCAAACGGTCTTTATATCTTCATGTCACCA
Source organism: Candidatus Parvibacillus calidus (assembly GCA_013414645.1). GTDB lineage: Bacteria > Bacteroidota > Bacteroidia > Chitinophagales > Saprospiraceae > Parvibacillus > Parvibacillus calidus. Next base: position 1,652,876 of record CP058702.1, read on the forward strand.
TTGTTACCTTGTTGATTTTAATAACTGCTTTCAGCCGCTTGATTCCCCATAATATGAACTTCACTCCGGTTGGTGCCATTGCACTTTTTGGCGGCGCCTATCTTGGCAGAAACTGGAAAGCTTTTCTTATTCCGGTTCTTGTTATCTTTATCAGTGACCTGGCCTTATATCAATTTGTATATGCTGATGCCGGTTATTCGTTNTTNTATGAAGGAATTGCCTGGGTGTATGGGTCCTACCTTTTGATCGTATTATTAGGTGCATATTGGATCAAAAAAGTAAATGTGTTCAGGGTATTAACAGGATCTCTTGGAGCAGCTGTATTGTTTTTTCTGGTTACGAATTTTGGATGCTGGCCGGGAACAACTTACACACCTGATTTTAACGGACTAATGACTTGTTATGCAGCTGGTGTGCCTTTCTTCAAGTACACATTGGCTGGCGATTTGATATACGGCTTGGTATTATTTGGGACTTATGCTCTCATCAAAAACAAATTAAGTATCCAATCTGCCACTGATATACAATCTGCCTGACTAAATTGATTTTATATCTTCTTCATTTCTTTTCGTCTTGTTATATTTGATATTAGGCGAATTTTACCGTCAACTAAAGGGTAAGCTATCAATATACGTTTATCTTTGTAATTCAAATCAAATACATTATTGCCTGTGAGTATCCTTATATTCCTTTTCGTTTCATACATACTTCTCTGCCTTAGTTTAAAACCATTATTTGTAGCTGCCGGATTTCCGGGGATTGATGCATATATTCCCGGTAAGAATTTTGCGACCTGGTGCAAGTTGATCGGACGAAAGCCCTCCTATGCCTTATGGCTTCTTTTTCCGGTAGTTAACATATTTATATTCTGCAGTATGGCAGTGGATATGGTATTGTCGTTTGGTAGAAATAGCTTTAAAGATAGTGCACTTGCAGTTATTTATGCCCCGCTCAAGTTCTTTTTGATGCACAATGCGGGAGATACTTATAAAGGGCCTGCCGTTACGATTGTCAGGCAATACCATCAGGACTTGAAGTCAGCCTATGAACGTAAGGATAACTTCGCTATTAANAAATTGGAATCCAATCCTCCTTTTCCAAAGCAAAAAGCGCGTGAGTGGACTGAATCAATTGTTTTTGCTGTATTTGCAGCTGCCTTCATTCGCATGTTTTTGATTGAAGCTTATGTTATTCCTACTTCTTCCATGGAATCTTCCTTAAGGGTGGGTGACTATTTGTTTGTAAGCAAGGCGCATTATGGAATCCGGATGCCGATGACTGTTGCTATGGTACCACTTATCCATAACCGACTACCATTTGTCAATCGTGAATCTTATCTCAAAAGTCCAAGTCTGCCTTATTACAGACTGCCATCAATCACTCCGGTTAAAAGAAACGATCCGGTTGTCTTTAATTACCCTGAAGGGGATAGTGTGTATGTAACCCCAGGCAGAACCTACAGTATCTACGATGTCAGGCGAGATCCCAGGCTGGCTCAGGGTTATCCTCTTACGACAAGACCCCTGGATAAGATGGATCACTATATCAAGCGATGCATTGGTATGCCCGGAGATACTCTTAAAATTGTAGCGAAAGGTGTTTATATCAATGGATCCCGGATTGAAGACCCTTCAGGGATGCAGGTCAGCTGTCGTGTTACTCCAAGTCAGCCGGTTCCATTGTCCGATTTGGCCGATATGGGTGTCAATCTCAATGAATGTAATCCCGAAGTTGGATATTATTCACTGACAAAATCTGTAATGGAGTACATTAAGAAAGAAGTACCCTCTGTTCAGATTGAAATACTTTATGCCAACCCCCAACAATATGCTGCGGCGATGTTTCCACACGCACCAAAGCAATTTCCTGCCTGGACCCCTGATAACTATGGTCCTGTATGGATACCAAAGAAGGGTGTTACAATAAATATCAGTGAGGATAACATTGCTTTTTATCGAAGAGTTATCAGTGTCTATGAGAAGAATACTCTGGAGGANAAAAATGGAAAGTTNTTTATCAACGGCACTGAAACAAACCAATATACCTTCAAACAGGATTATTATTGGATGATGGGCGATAACAGGGATAATTCTGAAGATTCCAGGTTCTGGGGCTTCGTGCCTGAGGAGAATATTGTAGGCAAACCTCTTTTCATCTTNTTTTCCAAATACAGTGATATGTATGGAAGTAAAATCAGGTGGAACAGAATATTTTCCGGGGCCAATAAATTCTAACACGACCAGAAGGGTCGACAAAGTTGTCATTATACCGGAAATTCTTTTAAATAATGGTTGCCTGGAGGTAAGCACCCGGAGGGAGTATCCATACATACCTGATCATGATGGCATTATTTGGGTCGGTTGATATAGAATGGTTCCTTTTTGTGAAAAAATATTATTTTTTTGCCTTTTGGTACCTTTTTGATTAGATTTGCATTAATGAATTTCTATATATATGCGACTCATTAATATTCTGCTTTTATTTTCAATAGTGACATTTTACTGTATGGGCCTGCATGGTCAAGTATTGGAAGGATCAGGNAGCGCNCCCGGCAGTTATTTGATTCAATTTGATTCGGGTGATGCAGCGGCTTCCTTTTCCAAAAGAATGACTACTGAAAGAAAAGGAGTGACATTAGAATCCTGTGGTATCAATAGTAACATCCTACTGGTAACAGGAGTCGATTTGGATTGGGACGAACTTACCTTGCTAGTTTCAAATTCTGATGGAGTTATAGCTTTTCAAAGAGATTATTATCTTGAGAATAGGTCGAAAGAACCCAATGACCCCTGGTTTAAAACCAAGCAATGGGATATGAAGACGATCAAGGGGCCTGAGGCATGGGAAATTACTACCGGAGGTGTTTCTCCACTGGGGCATCAGATCGTTGTAGGGGTTATAGATAACGGNTTTTTTGTCAATAATGCAGATTTACACGCCAACTTATATGTCAACCCTGGAGAAATTCCTGATAATGGAATTGACGATGATGGCAATGGATATATCGATGATGTCAGAGGCGTCAATATAGGCAATGGTACGGGGATTCATGCTGAGGCTAGTCATGGTACAGGAGTTCTGGGTATTATTGGTGCTAAGGGTAATAATTCGTATGCTATTGCAGGCGTAAACTGGAATGTTAAAATGCTTCCCGTATCCAATGCAGTGAATCGTGTCTCCGATCTGATTAAAGGATATGAGTATATCAAAGAGTTCAGAAGGAAATTTAATAAAAGCGGTGGCTTGAGTGGAGCATTTGTTGTAGCGACCAATCTTTCTGCCGGTATTAGCAAAAGCTGGCCTTCAGATCAACCTATATGGTGCAATATGTATGATACACTGGGTAAATATGGTATAGTTAATGTCGGTGCAACGGCCAATCAGAATGTCAACGTTGACGTAGAAGGAGACTTGCCAAGTACCTGTGAGAGTGAGTTTTTAATAGTGGTGACCAATACTGATCAGTCAGATGAAAAGGTGATAAGTGCAGGTTATGGGAGTAAATCCGTCGATCTGGGCGCCCCCGGTGATGGCTCCACATCTGCTCAAACGAATTCCGATTTTGGTGCTTTTGGAGGTACATCCTGTTCCACGCCACATGTTACAGGTGCCGTAGCTTTACTTTATTCTGCACCCAATACCGGTCTTGAGGGCTTTTACATGAAATATCCTGAGGAAGCAGCCCGCTCTGTTAAAAAAGCTATTTTGAATAATGTGGATCAGCGTAACTCTCTGCAAGGTGTTACCGTTACCGGGGGCAGATTGAACTTATTTGAAATGATTAAAGGTTATAAGGCCAATAATTTTACTCCTGCGCAGGAAAGTATTGGTCTCTGGCCTAATCCGGTCCAAAATCGGTTGACATTGGCTTCTTCGGTTCATTTTGGTCAAGAAAGTCTGCTTGAAATCTTCAATGCTTCCGGAGAAATTGTACTCAGAAAGCAGATCCGGCAAGTCAATGGTGAATATGCTGTTGATGTATCCGGGTTTAAGCCGGGAGCCTATTTGATACGACTTGTTGGAAATAATGTTGTCGGAAACGGTCGATTTGTAAAACTTTAACGACGCTATCCAAATTATTTGTGTGGAACTCCACCAAATTGGCCCTTATTCCATTAATTTATACCAAGATGATTTATATAATAGTCTATAAATTTTGGTATAATGCCGAGGTTACAGTCGTATAGATCAATGAAATTAGTCTATAACGAATGTACCTTCGGTATTAACCATGATCGTTGCGTTTTTCATCATGTAGATCAAACGGATTTGCCATGGCGGCAAGCGTGGGGATTTGGCATAGTAATAACTCTTCTTAGTTTCTGCTGTTTCTCATGTAATTTTAATAAATTGCGAGAAGTATTTATCACTCATTTTTCCAGTCGGCCTTATTGAGGTAGATGATGATAATGCCGGCGATGATCATGACCAATTTAATTAGAAAACCTGTCAATCCGGACAGTTTATTCATCCATTTGAGTAATACCCATTCTACCCCTACCACATTGGCGCGATCGAGGTCAGTCCTATTGACATGAGAAGAAAACCTGCAGTAGTATATAAATCTTTTTTGCATTGTGAATTGTTTAAAACCAGGTAGATTTCCTTTNTGACCTCCCTCCTAATCCGAGAACGTTCATGATGCCTCTTGTCGCCTNCCTGGTTGCTGTTCTTAATATTTGTCTAGTCGTAGTATTGTTCAATATTTTCTCGAAAAGTGATTTGTCATCTGATCTGCGATTTGATGTAGGCTGATTCCCTTNTTGTGATTGAGCATTATCTTCGTCTCTGATTGATTCAAGTTTTGCTGCCAGAATTTCATATGCACTCTCCCGATCAATGGATTCCCTATATTTTCTTTCGATGTCCGAACCTTCCACGATACGTTTTATTTCGTCAGTTGTCAGTATGTCCATTCTGGATTCCGGTCTGAGCATGGTATGGACAAGGGNGGTTGGAATTCCTTNTTCGTTTAAGCCTGTAACAAGGGCTTCTCCGATACCCATGGATGTCAACACCTGGTCGGTGGTGTAATAATTGCTCAGTGGAAAATTCTGACTTACCGACAGGATTTCCTTTCTGTCTTTGGTTGTAAATACCCTGAGGACATGCTGTATCTTAAAGCCGAGTTGTCCAAGTACACTTTCCGGGATATCGTTGGGACTTTGAGTTACAANAAATACACCAACACCTTTGGAGCGGATCAGTTTGATGGTTGTATCAATCTGNNGTAATGCCTTACTGGCATTGTTGAAGATCAGATGCGCTTCATCGATGAATATTACAAAACGAGGCTTGTCCTGATCGCCTACTTCAGGAAAGGTAGAATATACTTCAGCAAGCATCTGTAACATGAAGGTTGAAAACAACTTAGGCCTATCCTGAATGTCGGTGAGACGTAAAACCGAAACTATACCTTTTCCTGAAGCATCGAACCGTAAAAGATCATCAATCATAAAAGTCGGCTCTCCAANAAATATTTCTGCTTCCTGTTGTTCAAGTTCCAGTATTTTTCGCATAATGGTACCGGTACTTGCAGGACTTACCGTACCGTATTCTTCAGCAATCATTTGTTTGCCTTCGTTGGTGAGGAATTGTAGTGTTTTCTTAAAGTCTTTCAAATCGAGTAATGGTAGTCCCTGATCATCCGCCCATTTAAATACCAAAGCCACAATACCTTGCTGTGTATCGTTCAATTCGAGAATTTTAGAAAGCAACAAGGGGCCAAACTCAGTTACTGTGGCTCGGACTCTGGTCCCGGGTTCATGGGAGAGTGATAAAAATTCGACAGGACTTCCTTGAGTTGTGAAGGGAATATCGATCGATTTCATTCTGTTTTCAATCTTTTCCGATAGTTGACCAGGAGCGGCTATTCCACTCAGGTCTCCTTNTATATCCATGACAAGTACCGGGACTCCATTGCGAGATAATTGCTCGGCAAGGATCTGAAGCGTTTTGGTTTTACCACTGCCGGTCGCTCCGGCTATCAGGCCATGCCTGTTCATCATTTNTAGAGGGATAGCAACCTTTGCCTCTTTATAAGTATTGCTTTCCCAAATTGCTGCACCCAATTTAATATCCGGGGATGAAAAGTTGTATCCCTCTTGAATATGTTTTATAAAACTTTCCTGGTTAAGTGACATGGTCTGGAATTTGAAAACAAATATGAGGTAAAGTTAGAAATATTTATCCTCCAAAGATTCAATAAATTTTATATACATTTAAAGCATAATATTTTAACAATGAAAATACAAGGCTAATTCAAGGTGGTCTCACATATCATATTTTGTAACAGATTGACATACATTGGTATGTGTTCACTTTAATTTGAATATTTTGGAAAAATAGCAATTTCTTTGGCATTATCAAATTGTTAGCTAAAAATTAGCCGTAATGGGAACTTTTAGTGTAAAATATTTATTAACTTGATAGTTGGTTTAATCGAATATTCGAAACAATATTTTGTTGTGCAGGGCGTTTAAACCATGTGCTTTTATTTTAATAACTACAAACTTATATTATCATGAGCAAAGATGCAGGAAAAACAATTTTAGCACTGTTTGCCGGATTGGCAGCAGGTGTCGCTTTAGGTGTACTTTTAGCACCTGANAAAGGTGAGGATACACGCCATAAGATATCCGATGCAACGAATAAAATTACAAACGATCTACGTGATAAGGTTCTCGAGGGTATCAATAAACTGAGAGCTAAAAAGGACCAATATGCGCAGGCCACTTCTGATTTGGCTGACGAAATATTGTCTTGATATTTGCAAGATTAATTATGTATGAAGAATACCGAAAGTATGCAACACTTTCGGTATTTTATTTGTTACAGCCCTATATGTGAATCAATAACACATTATCTTATATCCCATGTTCAAAATATTTTTATGACTAATGTGAATGTAAAATCTGTAGATAACAATAAAAAATCGTATGATACCGATTTTGATCTAATGGAGTTGGCATTTGATGTTTTAGTTCCGTTCATACTGGACAATTTCGTATTCAAAGGAACTAAAGGCCGTTTGGTTAAACTTGTTGGCACTGTTGCAGCTCAACAATTATTAAAGATGCTGGCTAAATCACAAGTAGTGGATGATATTCTGGATTATATTGAGGAGTTGTTGTTGCCGGAAGAACGAAAACCGGCCAAGCCTTTTCCGAGCTTAGTTGATGCTGTTAGTCAGACAGCTCCCAAAAAATACTGGAATAAATCAAAGCCGGAAGACTATTATGATCCTGAACGGGAAATGTTTTCATAAAAACGAAGCATGACCGATGTATAAATTTTGCCTTGTCCCTTTATTTTTAATATTTTCTTTTCATGCCTTTTCCGAAAATATTATTCTTAATTGGGGAGTTTTTAATGTACGCCTGAATCCGGTCTCGGTAAACACTTATGTTGGTTATATGGAGGTTACACGATCTCAGGCAATCAGTATGGCCAGAACAGAGTTTTTATTACTGAAAGATAACTTATCCCGGAAGTCCTGGAAAGAAAGTCACCTGTATATCCGGGAAACGAATGGAATGATGGTGGAGTTTCCGCTGAATCCGGGTGTCAATAAACTCAATAATAGTGATTTTGGTAATTTTATGTCAGCATTGGATGTACAAGATGTTCTTGTAGTATCAATGTGTGATCATGAAGGGGTCACTTATGTGGCAAGTTTTTCAATCCTTGCAGACCAGCCCGATTATCATCCACCTTTTTATGTGTCTCCATACAGCAGGATCCATCGTTTTCCTTATCAATTAGTCACGAGTTCTGAAGGGAAAAGTCAAATTTTGAAACTGGATACTACTTTGGCTGAAAACAAAAAAGTAATGGACGCCTATCTTAAAATGCCCAGGGTTTCAATCCAGCATTACCCAAAGTTCGAGACCGTCTCCAATTATCTTTCGGCAAATGATACTATTATCCAGCTCGGAAAGCGTAACTTCGAAATTCATCCGATTAACAAGCCCGTGGATGATTTACTTTTGATAACAACAGATTCNAAAGAGATTGTTGATGCAGCAGATATGTATCTGGATTGGAATAAAATGATTGTGAAGCCCGATGGTCCGGCATTCTCTCTGGCATTCCTGAAGAATATTCAAAGTCATAGCATTAGTTTTTTTGCAAATGATAAAAAATACGAGATTCAGTCTATGCGATTCACCTACCTCGACGGGAAGAAATTGAATAAAGGATATTATTGGAAAAATACCATGACTTATCCTCTTGAGCCAATCCGTGATTTAAATAATCCCTTCTCAATCCTCATAGACAGGGTCATCATTAAGGATGCCAGGTTGGGCTATGTCTATATCCCGCAAATTTTCTTATTTAGTTTTCAATAAATTTTCATCTTCTTTTGAAAATTCATTTCTTTTGTGCATTGTTTCAAAACATTGAAATTTAAATCTCTGGTTGATTAGATGAAAAGACACAAATACGTTTTTAAGTTCGGTGGGGCATCTATCCGGGATGTAGATGGCATCCGCAATGTTGCAAAAATTCTTGAGCAATATGCAGCTGATGATCTCGCTGTTGTGATTTCCGCTTCCGGTAAGACAACCAATCATCTTGAAGAGGTGATGGAAGCTTATTTTAATAATACGGGAGAGCTTGATTCGAAACTGAACCTTGTGAAAAATCACCACAAGGCATTAATGGACGGCTTGTTTCAGCCAAATGATCCGGTCTATAAAGATGTAGAGGATATCTATCATGAGATTGACTGGATCTATGATGATCGAAATTCAACCGATTATGACTTCCTGTATGATCAGTTGGTCAGCCTCGGTGAATTGCTTTCAACACGTATTGTTGCTGCCTATCTGAATAGCATTGGAGTCCAAACTCACTGGGCTGATGCTCGTAAGCTTATCATAACTGATGATACATATAGGGAATCGCAAATAAATTGGGAAGAAACGATGGCGCAAATCAGAAATTCGATTCAACCATTGCTTTCTCAGGGAGAGATTGTATTGACACAAGGTTTTATCGGGTCAACTAAGGAAGGTCATACAACAACGCTTGGGAGAGAAGGGTCAGACTTTACTGCTGCGATCATATCCTATTGCCTCGATGCCGAGAAGATGTTTATATGGAAGGATGTAGAAGGTGTCCTTACAGCTGACCCACGCATGTTTAAAAATGTCCAAAAGTTATCGTGGCTGTCGTATAAGGAAGCCATAGAAATGACCTACTACGGGGCATCTGTCATCCATCCTAAAACCATCAAACCACTCCAAAATAAAAATATTCCTTTGTACGTCCGGTCTTTTATCAACCCTGAAGCGGAAGGTACTTATATTGGTCCCGATGTGGAAGAGCATTATCCACCTATTGTTATTCTGGATGGAAATCAGACCTTGCTTCATATTGCTACTAAGGATTTTTCATTTGTTGTGGAGCATCATATGGCTAGATTGTTCAAGGTGTTTGCCGATTTGAGGATCTTTATCAATATGATGCGTAATACTGCAATATCATTTACCGTTTGTGTTCCGAATATTCCTGACCGGATAGCAAAACTTAAAGAAATACTGGAGGATGAATATACCGTAACAGAAGAAGTGAATTTAGAATTGCTTACTATCCGCCATTATGAAGAAGAAGTGCTAAAGAGTCTGACAAGAGGTAAGATTGTACTAATGGAAGAGAGGCTGCGGAATACTGTACAATTGGTAATAAAAGACATTCCACTGATTGAAAGAATCTGATTTTTTGAAAAATAACCCTGAAAAATTTTCTATTTCACAAGAGGGTTTTATTTTTGTCACTCTCTAAGGCTAAAAAGGGGATTAGCTCAGTTGGCTAGAGCGCTTGCCTGGCAGGCAAGAGGTCACCGGTTCGGTGGTATTCTCCACTTTTTTACCTCCTTCCAAACACCTTTTTCCTTTTTAACCTTATTGTATGAATTGTTAGTATTGCTTCGGATGAGGTATATCACTTAGATATTTGCCCCAGGAATAATTTCAGCGCCTCCTCAGTGACCACATTATTGTCATGCATTAATACTATGGCGTCATCATTCCAGTTTTGAATCATTTTGCTACAGATTTTGGCAGAATCAGTGCTGACGGTATCAAAGGTTCTTATGTTCCAGGCCATGGAAATCAAACCGGATTNTTTAATAGCTGCTGCAATTTCCGGATTAGTAACCCCAAATGGGGGTCTGAAATATTTGATTTCCTGGCCGGAAATGCTTTGGAGCAAGTGGGTGGTGTCATTGATCTCTTTCAGATATGCAGTCCGATTGCTAAAAGTGGATCGGATACTGTGGTTCATTGTATGATTACCCAAGATGTGGCCGGCTGCTGCTATTTGTTTTATAATTTCAGGATGATCGTTTGCATTTTTTCCGATACAGAAAAAGATAGCTTTTTGATGGTATTGCTCCAATAGGGCAAGGATTTTAGGCGTAAACTCAGGATGAGGTCCGTCGTCAAAGGTCAATATACCATGCCCAAAGGGACTCCTGGAGATTGATTTGATGAAGATTCCATGGCGTATGCTGAAAATCGCAAAGATGAAGTAGCTCAACGCTATAATCAGTAAAATGAAAACCCATATCATTCTAGCAGGAAATTTTCACCAAAGAAGAGAATGCATCATTACCCCCAATACAAAGCACTTCTTGTTTCGGATTGCTCTTTTCGCGACACAAACTCAATAACTGACATCCGACATGTAAGCAAAATGCATCGTCTATCAGACTTCTGTGTGCATTTACCAGATTATGCACCCGATCCGTTTGAGTGAAACTCAGGAATGGATTTGAATTGATAACGATGGTTTTCTCGGATGTTTCAGCTACGATTTTTATTACATCGGAAGTTTGGACCGTCAGAATAGATTCAATAGTAATTGAAATCCCGGCAGGCCTGGAACTAATCCAAAAGGAAGCAGCACCTTCACTATTGATTGGGACCGGACAATCAAGGGGTATGCTGTCTATAATCTCGGCCACCTGCCGCGGCATTTCGTCAGCCGCCGTAAGTAGTATATGGTCGTCAGTACACTTGTTGACTCTTATAATAGCATCTTCAAGTGCGTCGTAGAATGAAAATTCCCGATTACTCCAGGTTATATTGTAGCTATGATTTTGCAGCATTATTCCTAAAGTACCGGAAAGTGTGTTGTGTGTGGACTGTATGAAGGCAGTCGGAGTAAGAAGCTGTTCATCGCGGTCACTCATATTTTTCAAAAACTGGTAAGTATCAGCCAGACAACCCAAGGCGGTACCGCAGATGATTCCATCTGGTTGCCTGTTAGCTTGATTCTTTACAGAAAGTGCAGTAAAAAGTCCCATCTTCAGGATTTTACTCAGCCTTCGCATAGCACGTACGTCCAGTATTGATTCATAGTCAGGTTCCATAACCTCGTTTTGCTCGATAATTGAACCTTCGAGGTATTGGTATCTGCTGATGGCATTGATGTGATTGATGTAAGCTTTCATTGATTAATATTTACTGAAGATCAAAGCAGAACAATTCCCGCCAAAACCGAAAGCATTGGATAAGACGTGGTTAACCTCTCCCTGTATGGTAAAATCGAATGACTTAAAACCGTGACCAACGATCGCTTCCTTAAATCTTAGTGTTGGATACATCTCCTGGTTTTTGATGGCTAAAACAGAATAGATAGCCTCTACAGCGCCTGAAGCAGCCAAAGTATGCCCGGTATAAGACTTGGTAGATGCTGTGGNGGNGACCTTACCAAAAACGGTTTCCAATGCATTTCCTTCCGACAGATCATTATTTTGGGTGCCTGTTCCGTGTGCGTTGATGTAGGAAATATTTTCAGCTTTCAACCCGGCATCGTTCAGCGCTTCCCGAATTGCAAGGACAGCCCCAATTCCTGATTCGCTGCTGGCAGTTTGGTGATGTGAGTCATTGGTATTGCCAAACCCACTTACGATGGCCAGTATTTCTGCACCTCTGTTTACAGCGTTTTCTTCCGATTCCAGTACCAGAAAGGCCGCTGCTTCTCCCAAATTGAGACCACGCCTGTTTTGATCCATCGGATTGCACAATTCCTTATCCAATATCATCAGGGAGTTGAATCCATTCAAGGTGAATCGGCTAAGCGCATCTGCTCCGCCGGCTACTGCATACCNGGCGCGACCCGTCTTGATATCCATCATTGCTCTGCCGATACAATTGGCTGATGATGAACATGCTGTAGAAAGGCTGTAACGTCGTCCCGTAAAACCAANAAAGTCTCCCAAAAGCATTGTACTAGCCCCACAGTCATGATACTTAAAGCCACTAAAGTCAATATCTTGACCTTTTAACCTTTTGTCGTTCAATTCCTCTGATATATCCATGCCACCGACAGTAGTCGAATAGTAAAAATTGATATCATGATTATGATGCAATCCGGCTGAAGCTAAGGCTTCCTGAATTGCAACCGCACTCAGCAACACAGATCGAGGGATGTTCTCGCCCTGGAAGTTGGCAATGGATGCAAGGTCTGTATTTGTCAATTTTATTTCACCGGCAGGCAAACTTCCTCTGTGGATAGTGTTCAGGATAGTTATATCTCCCAAGCCATGACGGTTATCAACTAAAGCAGCATGATTGGCCGATACGCCCCGGCCCAAAGGTGCCATAATGCCCATTCCGGTTACTACAACACGGGATTCAGGCATTGGCTTGGTGCTTATGAATATAGTTAGCGATTGTCCTTACGGATGTAAATATTTCCCTTGCTTCCTCCTGATTCGTCAATTTGATGCCATAGTCGTTATCAAGCATAACGATGATTTCCAGTGCATCTATTGAATCCAGCCCAATACCAACTCCAAACAAAGGTTGATCACTATCGATTTCTTCAGGGGTCAGATGTTTAAGATTGAGTTGAGCAATTAGCTTTTCTTTCAATTCCAGGATTAAATCCTCCATTTCGTTGTATTCGTTTTTGCAAATTTAAAAGATATATCGGATTTATAACCTCTTGCCTGTTAATTTGGTTCTTATTTTGCTTTAATAGCCTGTATATTCATATTATATATATTAAATAAATTATATATTAATAATCCTTTAGCACAAATTGTATTTAGGAAAAGTGCAGGTTTTGACTGGGAACAAGGTGAAGTTTGGCGTTTTTGCGAATAATTGTAATTGCGGCCGAAAAATTACTGATAATCAACAGCTTATTGTCTTATGATGTATTGTAGTCCGGTTAATTATTTATCAGGACGAAAATAACAATTTGAAATACAACTATGATTTCTTTCAGAATGGTGTTGTTACAAGAATAACAGAAAGGGTAGGAGGCATACAATAGAATCAGGATACGAGCTGACTCTAAAGCAACAGGTATATATATTCACTTACACCAGAAGCTAAGAATAAAATAAAAAGGGAACCTGACAGGCTCCCTTATATTTTGGCACACTGTGTGATTTTGGTATTCTAGACCCAGTCCATCGCATAGGCAAATGATGTCAGCTGGAAGGGCAGAGCCACCCAGAAAAATGATGGCAGGTATACAAGTAGCAAAATTAGCGCTATGGTTGATACCGTAAAAATCATCCATTGTGTTTTAGTATTGGTTTTGTTTTCTTCCTGACTCATGGTATAACATTTAATGGCCCAAAAATAGAAAAAAATGCCTGAACTTTCCAAACGATACTTCAATATATGAAAAATAATTATTTTTCGTCAAATCAAAGACTCTTGCTACCTTTGGGATAAAGACTAAGTTGCTGTTTCATTTTGTAGGATGCTTTTTGATTGACGGCTATAGATTTCGGTAGTTTTCCGGTCCGTGCATGATATGTCACGTCAATCTATTGATGTCTATCGTGGTTGTGCGTTTGTCCTAACTGAGGGTTGTTGTTTTATAATTGGGTCTTGGGGGACTTTTTATTTATAGTTCAATTACCGGAACCACGTGTTGGTAATTTCAGCTGAATCGTGGAGAGTATTTAAAGTATCCGATTTTGAGACTTTTTCCATCGCGTATACGTTCTAATCAATGTTTCAATCATTAATAAACCGGTCTTATATGGCACCAAAAGTTTTTCTTTATCCACTAATTATCTTGGCTTTCTCAACGAGNTTTTTAGCATGTAAGAAGAATACGGAAAGCAACGAGAAGAATCCTTTTATATATGCCAATACTAGTGGCGTAATCTCACGAAAGCAGCCTGTGAAGGTTGTGTTTGCCGATAATATGGTAGATTCCAAGTCGGTCGGTGGTTTTGTCGCTTCAGGAGCGGTTTCGGTCTCTCCTTCTGTCAAGGGAAATGCGGTTTGGCAAGATGAAAAGACAATTGTGTTTACACCAATGGATGAATTTGTCAGTGACAAACAATATAATTTCAGCATTAACATTGGTGCCTTGCAGGATAATGTTCCCAAGGAATTCAGGCATTTCAATTTTAATATACGGACCATTCGACAGGATGCGGCCATCACCGAATCCGGTTGGGATACCCCCTCACAAAGTGATTACACTGAGCAAACTTACAAGGGCGCCATTCTTACGGCTGATGAAGTCGAAGCTTCAAAGATTGAGGCCTTGCTGACGGCTTCCATCAAAGGGCAAAGTCTAAGTGTAGCATGGAATCACGACTCNAAAGGGGTTACACATAATTTTACGATTCGCGGTATTAAGCGTAATTCTTCCGATCANAAAATGGAGATCCGGTTTGATGGTAAGCCGATAGGAGTTAACAATGTAATTACAAGGGAGGTTCCTGTTGCTCCTTTGACGGAGTTTAAGGTTCATGATATTTATTTTAGCCAGGATGAGGANTTTTTCTTTATTATAAATTTTACAGATCCGGTATCGGCTACCCAGAACCTTGGAGGTATGATCACTATCGATGGATTTGATGAGGTAGTGAACTACTCTGTTCAAAACAACAATATTCTTGTCTATCCATCCAAGCGAATAACCGGGGAGAAGACTGTCCGTGTTGCACCTTCGGTTTTGAATTCAAGGAATGAATCATTGGGCAAGCCCTGGAGTAAGGTAGTTAATTTTCTCGACACCAAACCTGCAGTTAGATTTGCCGGCAAAGGGAACATAATGCCGGAGAGCGATGGTCTGATTTTGCCTTTTGAAGCAATCAATCTGAATGCAGTGGATGTAGAAATCGTCAAGATATTTTCAGATAATGTACTTCAATATTATCAAAACTATAATGGATATGAAGATAGCTATGAAATCAACCGGGTTGGCAGGATAATCCTGCAACAGAAAATCCAGCTTTCCAGCCTTAATTCAGCCATAAATAAGTCATCGTGGGTCAGGTATGGTTTGGATCTGAATAAATTGATAACTACAGATCGCAATTCTATCTATCAAGTCAGGATTGGATTCCGCAGAGCATATACTTCTTATTTATGTAAATCAGGAGGGGATTGGAAGGAACGCGAGTTAAGTACAGAGCCGGTTGCTTACGGAGAAGAGCCTGTTAGTATATATGACCATAATTACGATGGATTTGCTGAAGAATACGATGAGGATTATAATTGGCTGAATAGGGAAAATCCCTGTAAACCGATGTACTATAATAAAGATAATTTTATCGCTCAAAGTGTATATAAATCAAATATTGGCCTTATCGTCAAAGGAAATGACAACGGCAATTTTTTTGTTGCAGCAACTAATTTGCTTACAGCAAAGCCACTATCCGGGGTGGAGATAAAGTTTTATGATTTTCAGCAACAGGTGATCGATAAAGGTTTGAGTAATGGAGAGGGTTTCCTGAACATTACCCTTAAATCAAGACCATTCATGGCTATTGCTGAAAAGGATGGCGATAAAAGTTATCTATTGTTGGATGATGGTCGCTCCCTTTCTTTAAGCAAGTTTGACGTTGGTGGTGATTCTTACCANAAAGGATTGAAGGCATATCTTTATGCAGAACGGGGCATATGGCGTCCCGGAGATTCAATTTTTCTCAATTGCATCATAGAAGATAAATTAAAGACACTGCCTGCCTCACACCCGATCCAATTGGAATGGCGGGATCCACGAAATACGATTATTGCTCGTAAGACATACAATTATACTTCAGGTTCTATTCTGCCAATTCATTTGGCGACATCTCCGGATGCTCCTACCGGAGTTTGGGCAGCTACCGTTAAGGTTNNGGAGGAGCAACGTTTACTAAGCTCATGAGTATTGAGACTGTCAAGCCCAATCGACTAAAAATAAAATTTGATGTCGACAAAAAACAGTTGATGGCAGGGCAGCCACTGGTCAATGCCAGTCTGAATGCTGCCTGGCTCATCGGCACAGTGGCTGGAAACCTTAGGGCAGTCGTGGATGCAAATATCAGAGTTCAGAGTACTCCTTTTACCAAATATTCTGATTTTATTTTTCAAATTCCTCATCTGGGAAGACGTTTGAGAAAAAGTATTTGAAGGAAATACAGATGCTTCAGGTAATGCTTCCTTAAAAATGAACATCAATCTCAACGAGGAAATACACCAGATTAGTAATATCGTTTTTAAGACAACCGTTTTTGAGCAGGGAGGCAATTTCAGTGTAGATTACACATCTGAAACCTACTCTCCATTCAAGGTATATGTCGGAGTTTCTGTGCCACACAATCAATGGGGCGAACCTTCGATTCCGGATAAGAAAAATGCTCCGATTAGTGCGATTGTGGTCGATCAAAATGGAAATCCTCTTTCCGGAATCAATGCTACTATTAATGTATATAAAGTCGATTGGAGATGGTGGTGGGAGAGTGATTACAGCGACGCTAATTATTATACCGGCGATTTCAACGAGGTGCCGTTAGCTCATTATACAGGCAAAACCAAGGGGGATGGAAAAATTATGTTTGATTTCCGCCCTCCTGCCTGGGGAAGGTATTTAATTAAAGTAACATCAGATGCAACCCCTCATATAGCCGGAACATTTATTTATTCTGGATATCCGGATTATGCGGATGCGGAACAAATGTCAAATATTGCAACTTCATTACCATTGGGAATCGATTCCAAGGAAGTTAAAGTCGGAGAGACAATTAATCTAAGCTTTACTGCAGCAGCTGGTAGCAAGGCTCTTGTGACTATTGAAGGAGGAAGTTCCATAGTGGAACATAAATGGTTTGATTGTAAGGAGGGAGTCAACAAAGTTTCGATAAAGACAACTGATGCCATGGGGTCTAATGCTTACGCCTTTGTGACATTAATGCAGCCTCATAATCATCCGGAAAATGATATGCCTTTGAGAATGTATGGAGTACTTCCGTTTAAAATTGTCAATCCGGCACTGGTACTCAATCCTGTTATTAGTATGCCACAAGAGATTCAGCCGGATAAGAAGGCAGAAATATCCGTGAGTGAGCAAAATGGTAATGAAATGTACTATACCATTGCTGTTGTAGATGAAGGACTACTGGATATCACTAAATTCAAGACTCCGAATCCCTATAATTTCTTTTATGCCAAGTCTGCCCTTGCTGTAAGGACCTGGGACTTGTTTGATTATGTGTTGGGAGCTTACAGTGGCAAATTGAATGGTATCTTTGCTGTTGGAGGTGATATGGCAGCAGCACAGATAGAAGGAGCNCCCAAGGCCAATCGTTTTGTTCCTGCCGTTGTAAATCTCGGTCCTTTTAAGTTGAANAAAGGGGAGAAGGCAAGGCATCACTTTACAATCAAGAATTACATTGGATCAGTGCGTGCCATGGTAGTGGCATGTAATGATAAGGCTTTCGGAGCTGCACAGCAATCCGTGAAGGTGGTCAAACCACTTATGGTTACAACTACCTTGCCCCGTGTATTGNNGTCTGGTGAGACTTTCAACTTGCCGGTAAATGTATTTGTTACCAAGAATAACATCAGAAATGTCACGGTAAAAATAAATGACAAAAATGGTTACATGTCTGTGACCGGTTCGTCAAGTAAGTCACTTACATTCGAGTCGAGTGGTGAGAAAATGGTATATTTTCCTGTTACTGTCTCTAAGCAGGAAGGTGTGTCATCCATTGACGTAACTGCTACCTCAGGAAATGAATCATCCACGGAAACAGTTGAGATCCAGGTGCGTAATCCAAACTTGCCCATAGTTACTTCAAAGGAATATGTATTGAACGCAGGCCAGAGTGTTCAATTACAGAATTTGCTTTCGGGAATGGAAAGTTCCGTTACCTCTTCATTAGAGTTTTCTACCTTCCCTTCGATTGATTTGTCACGTAATTTGACTGAATTGATAGATTATCCGTATGGGTGTCTGGAACAAACTATCAGTAAGGCCTTTCCTCAATTATTTTTGAAGAACCTGACCGTGCTGAGCAAGGCTGATCAGGATCGTATCAAGTCAATGGTTGAAGTGGCAATGAACAAATTGCCAACATTTCAAAAACCGGAAGGCTGGTTTGCTTTCTGGCCTGGAAGTAACTTTGATGACCCTTACACTAGTATCTATGCCGGTCAGTTTATGTTGGAGGCTAANAAGGCAGGGTTCAATGTTCCTCAAGGAAGTCTTGAAACCTTGATTTCTTCACAAAGGCGAGCAGCTAGATTATGGCAACCAAAACAATTGAAAGCGGGATTGTACCCACATAATGCCGATATTGATCAGGCATATAGATTATACATGCTTGCCTTGGCGGGGTCGCCTGAGATTGGGGCTATGAATCAATTGAAGGAATTGAATACAATCAGCGTTCCTGCAAGATATTACCTTTCAGCAGCTTATTCTCTTTCCGGAAAGAAAGATGTAGCGGCTGCCCTTATTGAAAAAGCAGAATTATCAACTAAGCCTTATCGTGAATTTGGCTATTCATTTGGTTCGGACTTAAGGGATGAAGCAATCATGTTAAATGCACTTACTTTGGCCGAACGGAAAGAGAATGCCGCATCCGTTGCTAAATCAATCGCNAAAAAACTTTCCGGCGGCTATTGGTATGCTACCTACAGTAAGTCATATGGTATTTGGGCAGTAGCAACTTATCTGGCTAAATATCCTCCAGCTGGAAGTGTTAAGGCGAGCTATACGGTCAATGGTAAAACTGTGGAAGTTAACGAATCCAGTGCTGCACATATGGTTGAATTTGGCTCTCAGGTAAAAATGGCAGGGTCTAAGGTTGTCAACAAAAGTAAGGGTGTCCTTTATGTAACCATGGTTCAGAAAGGAAAACCCGCCTTGACCGATCAGACTGCTATTGACTACAGTTTGGCCCTTTCTATAAAGTACACTGACAAGTCAGGAAATCGAATTGATCCTGTTAAGCTGAAAAAGGGAACTGAATTTTACGCTATTGCCACAGTNAAAAATACAGCACCCTATGAATTTCAAATTCAAAACCTTGCATTGACACAGATATTTCCATCCGGATGGGAGATCGTCAATGACAGAATGCAGGCAGGAATGGCGTCACCGGAATCATCATATTTTGACTATCAGGATATCAGAGATGATCGGGTAAACACATTNTTCAGTTTGTATCAAGGCGCTGAAAAGAGTTTTAAAATAAAGCTGATTGCAGCTTATGCAGGTAAGAGTTATGTGCCGGCCGCATCCTGTTCCGCGATGTATGATAATACCATTTCTGCAAGAGTACCAGGTAAGTGGGTTACTATAGAATGATCCGGGAGGTCTTTCAGAATACATTTATATAAACATAAATGGCTGAATATTTAATATAGTTAAGAGGTGAAAGGTAGAATATCTAAACCCCAGATTAGGACATACGAATAGGATTAAATTGAAATTATACTTTATGACTGATGGTTATCCGGAGTGAATGTCAATCTGGTTCATTATTGGGTGATTATACTGACTATGCATTTGGAGCAAATAATATTTGCGGACATTCAATCACAATGTATAACCTTGGGTGTTGTCCCTTCCACATTGAGATATGGGCTTACATAAGGGATTCCTAGATTCATTCCACGGAGTATCAAAAGGATTGCTGTGAGTAACACCAGGAAAGGCATAAAGGAATTTACTTTTTGTCTGAATGAGAGATTGATTCTGTTAAACCCGAATAAAANAAGGCTAAATAGTGGCATTGTCCCCAAGCCAAATGATGCCATCACTAAGGCACTACCTCCGATATTGCCGGTGGTAATGGCAGCAGCAACCGCCAGGTAGATTAGCCCGCAAGGTAAAAGGCCGTTTACCATGCCAANAAGGTATGGGTTATTCACGATTTGCTTGTTGCTGATCATTCGGGTGATGACTTTAGTGAGCTTAGCGCTGCCGGGCAAATTGATATCTGGTACCTNTCCTGGAAATATCTTTTTAANGGCAAAATATAAAACAAACAGACCTGCTATTATTGACAACCATTGCTGATAACCTGCAATAAATAAAGCATTGCCAATAAGTCCGAATGCCAATCCCAGGAGTACATAGGTAGTAGTACGGCCTAAATGATATATGATTGTCTTCAAGAAGAACCTCGGTCCTGACGACCAAGGCATAGAGATGGCTAAAGGCCCGCACATGGCAATACAGTGCATACCCCCGGCTAAGCCTATGATCAATCCGGTCAGTATCCATTCAAGCATCAGGATACCAGGTAGGTAAACGTCTGATAATACGTTGTGCCATTATTAATCCAGCTCATCCGGATATTGTAAAGGCCTTTTATTAGTAAATTTTTATCTATTAATTGCTTTCCGGACTTCATTTGCATTGGAATATTGACATCAAGACTTTTATCTGAAGGTCGCATCATTAGAATATTCCCGGAAGTGATATCGTTTGTTAGATTTTCGGGTATTTTAACCTCAAGATATTTTCCCAGATCATTAATTTCAACTTTGCCATTATCACGTGCGAAATTTGCTGATTCATCGATCAATTCCTGATGTTTCAGTTCCTTTTCATAATAACCTTCATCCATCATGTCAATGCTTTGTCTGGATGACAATACAACCATGCCTAAAATGGATGCTACAAAGATTATTATTGTGATTAAAATACCGTGTCCCCAGTTCATATGTTTTATTTGAATGGTCCTAAAAATGTTGTATTAATTTCATCAACCAGTTCTCCATCTGCAAAAACTCCAATTTTTATCTTGTTGCTTCTTTTTGCACCTTGTTTTGATCAAGAATAACGAAAAAGTCAAATCGGTCAATCCTTGTTTTTGAGTATCGGATGATTATTGATCATTTTGACCTGGCCTTCCATGCCAATAATTTTTAGTTCGACCGGATATTCCTTATTCTTTTGTTAAGAATCTTGGCATCGTAGAGGTTACTGATCTTGTTATCAGGCAGTTCCTGGAAAAGTTGTCCTTTTACCCTTGAGATGTTGGCAGAAATTGCTTTGGAAGATGCAATCAGATACGTCATTATTCCTAAAAGAATAACAAGAGCTCCCGAATATGCTTTCATTCTGGTTGTAAAGACAAATTTTTTATTTTCTCGAATTCCTCGTTCGGATGCATATCTGATGGCCTCGTGGTCTGCTAATCTTATCCATTACCTCATCGCATGCATCGATACAAGCTGTACAACCCACACATTCCATTTGTACGCCATCGCGTATATCGATTCCCGTAGGACAAACGATAACACATTTCTTGCAATCAATACAATCGCCAAAATTATTCTCAACTTTTTTTGACATCTTACCTCTAGGTTCTCCTCGTACATAATCATAGGAAACCTGCATGGAGTCCTGGTCCACCAATACGCTTTGTAACCTGCCGTAAGGACATATCGTTGTACAAACAATTTCCCTCACATAAGCAAAAACGAAATAAAAAACCAATGTAAAACCAATAATTCCGGTAAGTAAGGTTAAATGTTCTGCTATTGGCTCACGGATAATGGTAAATAATTCATCCGTACTGATAATATAAGCCAAAANAGTATTTGCTATCAAAAAAGATACACTTAAGAAGATAAGTTGCTTCAGGCCTTTTTNTCGAATTTNTTCCCAATTCCAGGGCATTTGATCCAGTTTCTTTTGTTGCGATGGACTACCTTCGATCCACCACTCAATTTTCCTGAACAAGCCTTCCATGAATACAGTCTGAGGACAAATCCAGCCGCAGAATAATCTACCCCAGATTACTGTAAATAGAATCACAAAGACTATCATGGTTATCATTCCTACTGCAAATAGAAAGAAATCCTGTGGCCAGAATATTTTCCCGAAAACGATGAATTCACCTTTTGGAAAATTTATCATGAAAAACGGTCTGCCTTGATACCTAAGGAAGGGCAAAGTAAAAAATAAAGCAAAATAGAAGAAGTTCAACCGATTCCGCCATTTTGTGTACTTGCCTTTAGGTGGTTTGCTAACATAAAACCATTTGCGCTTTCCTTCGGCAGTTGTGTTACTCATCCTGTCGCGAAAAGCCTCATTGCCGGTGTCATATATACTATCTTCTATCATGATCAATGAATTAATAATGCAACAAAACTCCTCTAAAATAAATGGAACAGCCAATCAGTGATAAGACAGACGGCTGTTCCATATCGTAATTTATTAATTTGATACTTCCGCCGGTTTTTCCTCAGAAGATGTAGCGTCATTTTTCTTAACTTCGTATAACTCGCCTTGTTTTTCTTTGGCATTTGGAGGATTTGTTCCATGGATTGATTCTATATAGCTGGATATTTGTGCTATTTGATTGGCGGAAAAGTCCTCTTGCCAGGCTTTCATTCCTTTCTCAATTACACCATATTTAATCGTTTTAAATACATCCTTGATACTTCCACCATGCAACCAATAATCATCTGTTAAGTTTGGTCCTACACCACCTTCTCCTTTGGAGCCATGGCAGGCCACACAATTTGCGTCATAAAGGGCTTTCCCCGAATTGATCCCGGCTTCATCCAGCATGGTTACCGTATTTTCATCTACAAGGTTACCTTGACTTGCAAGAAATTCCTTTTGTGCTGCCTGAGCCAAAGCAACTTCAGTTTTGTACTCCTGGATTTGGTTCGGTGCAGAGTAAGCTATATGATATCGATACAAATAAATAGCAGAAAAGACTATGGTTGCCAAAAAGCTTATTGTAAACCATGNGGGAGTGGCATTGTCCAACTCACGAATTCCGTCATAGTTATGTCCGATATCCAGGGTGCCTTCTTCTTCTATAGGTCGAAGCTTATTCAATCGCGCCCAAAGACTGGTAGTAGGTTTACTTTTGACTTCACTTGCTTCTTCAATTCTTTCCTTATAGGACTGAATACCGGAAAAGTACTTAATCCAGTTGATTAATACATAAATTGCTATCAGTTCGATTAGAATGACACTATAGAGAATCATGTGAGCAGGACTCATAATCCCATCAAAAGAAGGAGCAGCAGCTTTCGCATCGAATGTCATCACACCGGTAAATCCAAGAATGAGAAGAATTACCGGGATTGTCTTACTCCCTGATTTTCCGGAAAACTCGGAATCCTTTCGGTTATTCATCGCCAGTCTTAAAGTATCTGTTAAAATGAAGATGATGAGCAATAAGGTCGCCGCAAATGCCAACAAGGCCCAATCGAAAGTACTAAGATTAGAGAATGAAAAGCTATTATTATCACCTGTCGCAGGTGTCTGACTAAAGCTTTGTAATGGAATTGCTAGATTGCAAATCAGGATTAAAATGGTCGAAAAAATATATCGTTTCATCATATTGAATTTAAAGGGTTAGAACCGGAATTTTCTCCTTCTTCCAGTGGTAAATTTTCAAAATGCTCAATTTGCTTACTATCTGAACGATAAGCCCAAAGAATGACTATGGTAAAGAAGAGTACAAAAAGCACGAGTGAGATCACCGGATAAATGGATACTCCATCAATTTTTGTCAAATAGGTTGAGAATTTCATTCCGCATTATTTATTGTTTTAGCATCTGTTCCCAACCTCTGCAAGTAAGCAATCAAAGCAATGATTTCCTTATCTGGCGATATGGTCAACTTGTCCTTCTTCAAATTTTCTGCTATTTTCTCGGCTTGTTNTTTCATGTCTGCATTGGCTTTTGATTCATAACCTTCAGGATAAGGAACACCGAGCTTTCTCATAGCATGGATCTTACTCATGGTTGTACCCGCATCGACCGACTTCTCAAAAAGCCATGGATAGGGTGGCATGATGGAACCGGGAGCCATTGATTCCGGTTCGAGCATGTGATTGAAATGCCATGAATCAGGATATTTGCCGCCTATACGTGCCAGATCCGGCCCGGTACGCTTACTTCCCCACTGATAAGGATGGTCGTACACAAATTCTCCCGCTTTGGAATAGTCACCATACCTTGATACTTCATATCTGAAAGGGCGTATCATCTGCGAATGACAATTGTAACAGCCTTCCTTGATATAAATATCTCGTCCTTGCAGTTCGAGTGGGGTATATGGCTTGACGCTAGAAATGGTAGGAACATTGGATTTGACTAAGAATGTTGGTACCATCTCCACCAACCCGCCTATGCCGACAACAATAAGGCTGAGAACCAATAAGGTGATGGGTCTTCTTTCTACCCAACTATGCCAGTGAGTATTGGCAGGTTTAACGTACTTTTTCTCAAGAGCAGGTGCTTCCATTGCTTCCGATTTGACAAATGAACCTGACTTCGCTGTTTTGTATAGGTTATAAACCATCAGGATTGTTCCTGCCAGATAAATAGTGCCGCCCAATGCTCTCAATACATAGAATGGAATAATGGATTGTATGACTTCAATAAATTGGTACTGTAACTGTCCTTCAGGTGTAAAGGCAGACATCATGAAGTAAGTTCGGAATGCTGCCCAATAAAGAGGAATAGCGTACAATACTATACCTACCGTTGCGATCCAAAAATGGGTGGATGCTAATTTCACAGAGTATAATTTGGTGTTGAACAACCTGGGGAAAAGCCAGTAAAGCATACCGAAGGTTAGGAACCCATTCCATCCAAGNNAAGCGCCTATATGGACATGCGCTACTGTCCAGTCACTATAGTGAGATATGGCGTTGACATTTTTGAGGGAAAGCATGGGGCCTTCAAAAGTTGACATACCGTAACAGGTCACTGCTACGACAAAGAATTTCAGAATCGGATCGACTCTTACCTTGTCCCAGGCTCCTCTTAAGGTAAATAGTCCATTGAGCATACNCCNCCAGGAAGGTAAAAGGAGCATGATTGAGAAAACCGTACCTAAGGACTGCGCCCATTCAGGCAGTGCCGTGTAAAGTAAATGATGCGGTCCGGCCCAAATGTAAAGGAAGATTAAAGACCAAAAATGGACGATACTCAGACGGTATGAGTAAATAGGCCTACCGGCAGCCTTTGGCAAAAAGTAGTACATCAATCCCAGATAGGGCGTGGTCAGAAAGAATGCCACCGCATTATGTCCATACCACCATTGAACCAGGGCATCCTGCACTCCGGCATACCATGAGTAACTCTTGAAAAGACTTACAGGCAACTCTACAGAATTGACAATATGCAACATGGCAACAGTAACCCATGAAGCAATAAAAAACCAGATAGCAACATATAGGTGTCGCTCCCTTCTGGTTAGGATAGTGCCAAACATATTGATACCAAAAACAACCCAGATCAACGTGATGGCAATATCAAGCGGCCATTCCAGTTCCGCATATTCCTTGGCAGTAGTATATCCCATCAACAGCGTTATGGCTGCTGCTACAATAATCAACTGCCAACCCCAGAAGTGGATCTTGCCCAAAGCCTTACTCCACATCTCCGTCTTTAATAATCTGGGCATAGAGTAATATACTGCAGTAAAAATGCCGTTACCTACAAATGCAAAAATCACGGCATTGGTATGTACCGGACGTAGCCTGCCAAATGTAGTGTATTCAATACCCAAATTCAGGGCAGGGTACGCCAGCTGAAACGCAGCGATAACACCGATAAGCATGCCGACGACGCCCCAGAATATGGTAGCTACCGCAAACTGCTTCGGAATCTCATTGTCATACTGAAACTTTTCTAATTCCATGTGCTTAATTTTTATTTTTCGTTTTAATTTTTGCTCGAATAAAATGCGATTGGCTGAGGAGAATTGGTCTTCAAACTGACCGTCCTTGCTACTCCACAAAAATGCAACTAAAAATCCACCCGAAATCAACATGCTGATGATTAGTAGTAACAACAATACACTCATAGTCAATCTTTTAATTTAAGAATGCTCCCCATATATCCACTGAGGAAATAAGTCAAAAATATAATAGTAACTGAACTTATAGGCATAATGATGGCCGCTACTACGGGGTAAAGCAATCCCTGTACTGCGAACCATAAGCCTACAATATTGTATATCAGGGATACTCCAAAAGTAAAATAGATAATCTTTCTTCCTATCCTGGATAGTTTCATCAAGGCAGGGATGGTAGTCACTTTTGTTCCATCCAGAATACCATCTGCTGCCGGTGTAAAATTATTTACTGAATCACTCACTGCAATTCCAACGTTGCTTTGTCTTAATGCACCTGCATCATTCAACCCATCGCCTATCATCATCACCTTATGACCATCTTCCTGTAATGATTTGACTAACTCATATTTCTGTTGGGNGTCACAAGCAAAGTAACTACTGTTGCCTTCACCGATGAGTTTGTCCAGATATTNTTNTTCACCGTTGTGATCTCCACTCAATATTGCCAGTCTGTAGTCATCTTTCAATCGGGAAAACATGTCTTCTATCCCTTCACGGTATTTATTCCGTACGCTGAATTTGCCCAATATACTGCCATTGACGGAATAATATATTACTGATGCTGTAAAAGATTGTTCTGCACCGGTATATCCCACGAAGGATGCTGATCCCAATTTGTAATGATTGTCATTATGCCATCCCTCTATACCTTTTCCCGGAGTATTGCGATAGCTTTCAATCTTGATGATACCAGTTCCGGCAAAATTTTCGGATATGGCACGGCTGAGCGGATGACTTGATTCATCAGCAAGGGAGCAAAGAACTTCCTTTTGTTCAATGGTCAGGGTTATTCCAGAATATTCAGGCAGGTTACATTGGTGATCGGTTAAGGTACCGGTTTTGTCAAAAATGATATAATCCACTTCTGACATCGCTTCAAGCACATCATGGTGCCGTAGGTACAGGCCGTTCTTGCCATACATCCTAATGAGGCGTCCATAGGTATACGTTGCCGTAAGAAGTAAGGCACAAGGACAGGCAATGATAAACATAGTGGTAACAGCGTTCCACATGATATCAGGTCTTCCCTGGAGAATCCAGTAAGTTGCCGTGATAGCAACCAGAACCAGTAGTATCCAGGTAAAGTGCTTGCTAAGTAAGTCGATGTAAGAATTGGTTTCGGATTTATTCTTGAATTTATTGTTGTTCCAAAGGTTGGTCAGGTAGCTTTGTGAGACGGTTTTTATTGCAACCACTTCGATCTTTTCACCGGATTGTTTACCTCCTGCATATACGATGTCGCCGATTTTAGCTTCAACCGGGAGGCTTTCTCCTGTAACAAAGCTATAATCGATCAATGCTTTACCTTTGGATAAGATGCTATCCACGGGGATTATCTCATCCTGACGAATGGAAAGGACGTCATCAGTCTCAATTTNTTCAATAGGCTTGGTAATAACACCTTCTTCTGTTATCTGTCTGACTGCAATCGGAAAGAAGGAACGAAAATCGCGATCAAAGGAAAGTGACTTATATACCTGATCCTGAAGTAATCGACCTACTAACATGAAGAAAATGATGCCTGATAGGCTGTCTAGATAACCTTCGCCCGNGTTCAGGAATATCTCGTACAGGCTTCTGATAAAGGTTATGGCTATTGCCAGTGCTATAGGTGCATCGATATTCAGATATCTTTCCCTGGCTGATTTCCAGGCTGATATAANAAATTCTGCTCCTGAGTAGAATACGACCGGGATGGAAAGTATAAGCATTCCATAACGGAGGAAAAGTGCTATGGGTCGCTCGATTTCTACACCTCCTGCCAGATAGGATGGAATGCTCATCATCATGATGTTGGCAAAGCAGAATCCCGCTATACCAACTTTGTAAATTTNTTTACGGTCTGCCTTCTTCAGGATTTCTGTATCGCCACCTGACAAGCTGATATGAGGTTCATAACCGATAGATGTCAGTAATCCTGCCAGGTCAGATAGTGCTAATCGGTTATGGTCAAATACAATGAAAGCTTCTCTCTTAACAAAGTCCACCCGCACATTTAGGATGCCATCATTCAGTTTGTTAAGATGCTCCAAAAGATAGAGACAACTACTGCAGTGCATCTGGGGCAGGTAAAACCTGACGTGACTTTGCTCATTATTCTTAAATAGGATTAACTTATCTGTTATTTCATCATTGTTTAGGTAATCGAATTTTGAATTGTTTTCTATAGGGCGGATGGTTAGGCCGGGGCNGCCATTGTATTCATAATAGTCACACAAACCTTTTTCGTTGAGCAGTCCAAACACTATTTTACAGCCCTGACAACAGAAAACAGCATCGGCTGCCCTTATATCTCCGGTGCATTCAGTTCCACAGTGAGAACAGCTGACTTGTTTCTCTATTGTTGTACCTGCTTTTGGCATGTCAGTTGTTGTTAAATGAACCGTTATCGAAAACAACCGGAGAATTCAGAGGAATGATTTGATCTACAAGATCGTATAGCTTTGTTTNTTCAATGGTAAAAAGCCGGCTTAATAAATCATATAGTTTTTGCAAACACGGATACTTACCTCTTGATACCGGTTCTAGTGATTGGATATATCCTTCAATTTTATGATCCTTGTACCTGATTAGCCGGATCAATTCAATGATATTTGCGGTAGGACCAGCATTTTNTGCCGGATTATTTTTACCTGCCTTAATCAGGGTATTGAAAACCAGTTTTCTTTCGAAGTTGGATAGGCTTTCGAATTCATTTCTGATTCGCAGGACAGTAAATAAATGTTCCTGTAATTCAGGGTCGGAATCCTGATCCGAACAATTCATCAATGCTGCATCAATTGCTTCATCCACAGCCGGATATAATTGACGGTCAAGTAATTGGCACTGTTTTTCTATAGATACCGACATTGCAACGATTTTCAGTCAAATGAATGTACAAAGATGCTTCGCGCCTTTTAAGTAAACAATGACTTAAGAAAGGATAAAACATGACAAAAGTCATATTTTATATTGTATTTATATATAGGGCTAAGATATAAATAATATTCAATAGATTGGCCCTGGATTTAAGCAATATTTAAAAAACTGAAATTAATAAAAACAATTAAATGTAATATTTTATGTAGGTATGAATGATTTGATATAGCCTGAAAATATTTTTGTCAAGTCTTCATCTATGATTTNTTCTCTTGTCCATGTGTCCAATGCCGGTTTCACCTTGCCGGAATGCATCCTGAAGCTGGCCTTTAGCTTGGTCGAGGTTTTTGAAAAAGCCTTTCGAAGTCCCGGCAGGATCTCTCTGAATCGCTCATAATCTATGTCTGCAAGCCACAAATCAATGATTTTCACAATGGAAGGCACCGCAAAGGCTGTGAAAACCTGACTGCTCATGATGCCCAGTAACCAGGCGACACTCGGTTCGAGATTTTCCCGATCACTCATTTCGTCTGTCATCAGACCAAGTGCTTCGTCCAGGTCGATTATCTTCTTTTCCATACAGACACCTGTGATCCAGCCCCTGAAGATGGCCGGTATCTCAAAGGTATAAAGTAGCCTTTCTATATGTCCCATCCATAGGAGAGTCAGGCTTTCCTCTCCGGTTTGAAGAATGGCATGATGTAGTCGTATCATGGTGTCCAGGGTACTGTCCAAATCTTGTTCCGGAATACTTATCAGGATATTTTCAAAGTTGATGGTCAGTCTGGTGACTAAAATTTCTATCAGATTTTTCACCTGACTAAGGTCCAGAGAGCGAACTGAACCATATTTGAAGTAGCCACACAATTGAGGGATGAGTTGCATCCATGACTCAGCCTCTTCTTGTTTGAATAGAGTGTTTTCTATTTGTTTGAGTAAAAATTCCGTTAGGTCGGCGATCTGAGAGTTGATGACAGGCGTAAGGATATCCAGGTAAAATAATACGTTGTCCTTCCTGTTCAGCTCATCTTTGGTTTTGATGGCAGCTGCCTGATCGATGCTGGATCCATACAGGCATTGATGGAAGAGCAGGATGAGGAATTCAGACTTCCATTTCAGACTCCAGTGTTCATTAAAACTTCCCTTTGCAGAGGTTCGTCCCTTGGCTTCTTTGCCCCAGGTTATTCCAAGCAGTCTGAGTTGCCAGATGAGGCGGGAGGCTTCCAGCTGTACCGGATTCCGAAGGTCTAGCGTCAGGTCATGACTTTTAGTGTCCTGGGTGTATTTTTTTAATTTACAGTCCTTGATTTTACGTTCGAAATCCACTATTAAGGCCTGATTTGTGATATTAACAGGTACTTCACCCAGTGTATCTCCAATCAGCCCTTCCTTGAGTAGTTCGTCGGTCTTGAATTNTTGATCCAAACCATACACTGCCGAGCAAGCTTCAATGATGGTATCGATGCCCGGAATATCTGTACTCCGCAAATTGGCCAAAGTCTGGGCAAGATTGACTGATTCAAGGGTATGTGCCAAGCTTATGTCATAGCCTTNTTTACGCAGATGCAGCGATAGGGAAGAAGTAATGGTGACAGGTGCAGAGGCGCCATAGTCGAAAATATGCTCGTAGTATAGAGGATATTGGACCCCTGCGTCATAATGATTAATTGAGCTAAGACGTTGATATGACCACGGA
Source organism: Candidatus Parvibacillus calidus (assembly GCA_013414645.1). Taxonomy (GTDB): domain Bacteria; phylum Bacteroidota; class Bacteroidia; order Chitinophagales; family Saprospiraceae; genus Parvibacillus; species Parvibacillus calidus. The sequence continues at coordinate 1,683,538 of CP058702.1, forward strand.
ATCCAGTTGCAGGTAAGTTTGGCTTTTGATTGCGGTTTGAATAGTGCCTTATCCTCTTTCGCTGAAAATTTTTTATAATCGCGAACAAAAGGTAGGTGTGCTGCCCCTGTTATCACAACGATTCTCTTATATAGTCCTGATTTGACAGCATTTCGAATATGTTGTCGCATATTGGCCTCCCGTGCTTTATTGTACTGATCACTGCCGGCTTCTATAGCCGGTCTGATGGCATCAATGATGGATTGAATCTGTTTGAAGTTTTCGGAGGGACTGGACGTCTGCTCAAAATTAATTTCCCACCATTGTTCCACATCCTCGACACCTTGTAGTTGAGCCAGATACCGGAAAGCGTCAACGGTGTTTTTAATAGGAAAAGTCACATCTTCGGGTTCAATCTGCTCGTCATCATAATTGAATTTTACCCCTAAGGGAAGGTCAATCGCATGGATTGGGACAGCGGTTGCTTTGGCATATTGGATAGCAATCCATTCGGGAGAAAATTTGGCAAATGGTAATACGTAGTTGTTTTCGGCCTCTCCCTCCTTGAACAATAAGATAGCAACAGGCAATTTAAAGGTTGAAATATCCGTCTTTTCAAGTAATTCCTGCGTATTTTCCGGCGCTTCCAATAGGATCAGGTCCGGCTTGTATTCGTCCAGAAATGCCTGTACAGACTTCGCACAGCCTGGACCATGATGACGGATGCCGAGGAAGTGTATTTCATTGGTTGCATTCATCTTTCCCTAACTACACCTACAGGCATGTTGTTGTCATAATTGCCGGCTATAACCGGATTTTGGGCAAATGCTGTAGATTTTTTACTTGATAGCTGATATAGTCATACAGTTCTTTGATCGTGATTATTCTGTCTTTATTTGAATCAGAAGCGCCTTTCAGCCCGTTAATGAGGTAATGGCTGAATATGCCCTGACGCATTCCCGTGGATTCCAGGGATGTTTCTTCTTGCTTTGAAGATAGCAGGAAGGCAGTTCCGCCTTTCGTTTTCTCAAATGTTGAATAAAACAGATCGAGGGATTCGCCGAAAGCACTTCTCTGTGCCAAAAGACTACCGGAATAACAGGCATCTGCTATACAAAGTTTATGTTTAGCTTGACTGGATTCGAGTATTCTCTTTATTTCGTCATAGCTGATACGATTTTTATAACCGTCGGAATCAAAAGGAGATAATATCCATTAATGCCGTGACCTGCGAAATACAATAGGATGACATCATTTGCATCTGCTTCGGCGAAGGTTGTCTTTAATGTCTTGATGATATTCTCTCTGTTGGCTGCTTCATCAATAAGTATTTTGACCTGATCGTCAGGAACAGCACCACCTTCAGGGCTTTTGAGAAATGAATACAGCAGGTAAGCGTCATCATCGGTATATTTCAGCATCGGTAGATCTGGATATCGGCCAATTCCTATGATTACTGAATATATTTTGACCTGCTTATCGAATTGGGTTTGCGTGATTGGACTTTCCGGTATTTGTGGTTCTGTTAATTGAACTGCTTTCCCTGCTTCCCAAAAGGATTCTATTTTCTTTCCATCATTATAATAAAATACACCATAGCCCTGAGGTCTGTCGTCCGACCATTCTCCCAGATAGATGTCACCATTAGAATAATAGCAAACACCTAATCTGGTGGGCTTACCATTTCGCATATTGCCTTCCCATCTTGATCCGTCCGGATAGTTGAAAATTCCTATGCCTGAATTGCAGTTTGATAGGTTACAATCACGTAGTTTTTGGACTTGCCCTTCATCAATTCTGTAATATCCTGACGATGGGTAAGATTGCCGTTTTGCCAAATCCCTTCTACAATGTCTCCGCCAGAAGTGCGGAAACGACCGGGGCCATTGACAGATGATGACTCCCACATGCCTGTGTAAATCGATTTGTCTCTGTATTGAAAGGTTCCGTACCCTTCAAACTTGTTATTGCGGAATTCTCCTTCATATCTTTGTTCTCCTCCTCCTATCAGGAGCTTGCCATAACCGGTTCGCATATCGTCTTTCCATTTGCCGAAAAATCGATCACCATTGGCTGATATCATGATGCCGGTTCCATCAAATTCTCCACCGGAAAATTCTCCTATATAGACAGTTCCGCTTTTAAATTTCAAGACTCCCTGACCATTCTCACAATCACCTGATAGGCACTGCGTAAATGAATAAGTGGTGACATTCATTAACAGGATAAAAACAGACAAGGATCTCATGATTTCTTTTTGTATATTCTTCTGCGTACCGGAGATCATATTTGTATAATTATAATGTTAATGAACGATAGAGTGGTAGAAAAAGTTGCTGATTTAAAGTAGATGCTCAACCAGTGACATAATAACGTTTTTGATGAATTGAAATATTGTGGGTATGGGAGAATGGCATATACATTGTATTGGTTGAAGATTAGTATGAATGCCGGTATTTGATGTTAATAATGATCTGATATTCAAATTTTAGAATAGGGAATAAATATTTTTGGAGGGAATCATTTGCCTAAACCTTTTCTAAATTTCTTCCAATTATCTTTAATAATGATTGTCACACGGGGAGATAAATTAAAGTACAACGCTGCAGCCCAGAAAAGAACGGTAAATAGCGTAGTTCGAATGAGAATTTGGATAAAGGGATTTCCTGTATTTGGAGCCATATAGGCCGCTAATGCAGACAGGATTGCAAACATTATGATGAGGATATCCTTGTTTGAAANAGGCCAAATTCCAAATTTTTTCCTGACATAGTACAACTTGAAGAGATTGTAAAGGACCATTGAAATCAAGGTCGCCAAAGCAGCTCCCGTCACGCCCATGGTGTGGATAAGAAAGTAATTCAGGATTGCGTTGGAGAGGCCCAGTACAATCAGGGTGTAAAAATTGATCCGATAATATTGGCTGTACCCTATGATCTGCCCATTAAGACCTGTNNCGCCCATATCGACGATCTTTGTTAGTCCAAGAAACACAATAATCATAAACCCTAACCTGTAGGCATCTCCATTGCTCATAAAGGCATACACCGACTCCATGTTGATCAGAATTCCCATGAGTAGGAAGGTTCCAAGCAATAACATAATAGAAGAGGTCGAGCGATACAGACCTGCCAGCTTATCCATATCATTTTCGGAAAGATAACGCGCCACAATCGGGCTGGCAACTGAAATGATAGCTATTACGGGTATATTGATAAAATTGGATATACTCGAATGCATGTTGTATATAGAGACATATTTGAAGTCCGGTAGAATGGCCTTGATCATGACGGTGTCGATATACAGTACCAATTGATTGCCAAAAGCGCTCAGAATGGCAANAAAGGCATAATACATGATTCGTTTTACACGATCACCGGTGAGGAAGCTAAAATTGATAACAAAGCTCTCTTTCCTGAGATAGGCAGTATAAATCAATAGTAAAACCAATGCCAGGACATAATTACCCACTAAACCCCATACAACATGCTCTATTGAGATATAACCAAGAATATGCAGGCCTATTAACAACGGCAGCGTCAGCTTCAGCAAAAACTCTTTGAACAGTGCCGGAATGATGACCTTGGTAAAATTGTTGAGATAAACATCAATCAATGCGCATCCTGCCTGTAATATTGTGAGTGGCAGAATGTACATAAAATACTTGTTGTAGTCGGCGTCCCTGGATTCAAAAANATGACTGAGCCAGTCACCACCAACAAAGAATAACAATGCAAATATTAAGCTGCCTAACAGATACATGGATATGATTACACCCAGGAAACCATTGTCCCGCTTGTCTTCTGTCTTGAACTCGTTATAATTATTGATGGCTACAGCACCCGAACCGACTAAGATGAATGGTGCAAACATCAGAGAGGCAGTCAGCAGAAAGGTGCTGAGGCCGTGAAGCTTCATATCCAAAGGATAAATAAATAGCGTCTNTTCAGAACCAATAATGTAGCCTGCTACACTGATTAATATCCTTACGACCGACTGCTTACCCGGAGAATTAAACAAAAGTTATTCCTTTACGTTTTTGTCCTTATTTTTCTCATCTCTGAATTCCGTTACAATTGCCCCTGCAAGCAATAGAAGCAGAAGGATGGAACCGATCCGGCCAAATTTCTGCCCTGCATAATAGGATTCCGGTTCGAATTTCATCTCCAGTGTATGTTTGCCTTCAGGCACTTCAAGTCCTCTCAGCACATAATTGGTACGCACTAATCCTTCCTTGCGCTTACCATCGATATACACATGCCATCCTTTCTTCTCAGGATAATAGACTTCGGAAAAGACTACGAATTGTGGCGATGCAGCTTCGTAGGTATAAGTCATATGATCCGGAATGTATTTGGTCATCTCAATCTTTGCTGCAGGATCAGGCGTATAACTGTCTGATTTTATGGAAGATTTGAAAGACTTATTTACCACAGCATTGTGAATATTGGCAGTGTCGCCTAATGCATCAAGTTCCTGCTGAGGTGTGTCCACCCACTTTACTTCACGTGCAAACCATGCATTACCCATCGCTTCGGGATTTGGTTGTGCAAAAAGTCGATTGTCGGCACCACTTCCAATGATGTATTTCGTGTTCAACATACCATATACATGGAAATAATCTCTTGGGTTACTAAGATATTTGTCAATCACATCTTGATAGATGGCTAGTTTTGCAGCGTGATATCCACCTACATTTTTATGGAAGTTGCTAAGAAAGGCATCATTGAACATATTTGAAGTAAAGTCAGCGACGCGGTAACTTAATTGTTTGTCCTGCATAATTTCTTTATCCACCGGCCTCGGTTCTTCAGAAGCATTTAAATCAGATTGCATTACAAATTTTGAATTAGGCAGATAGCGCTTGTCCACAGTCACCAGATCAATGAAAATTAAAGCAGCTAAGACAGAGAGGGCAACTACATTATTCCATTGATACTTTACGAACAGATATAGCAAACCAAAGAAAGCTGCGATAAAGAAGAATGTACGCCATACATCACCTCTGACGGCAACTGCCCTGTCCTGATACAATGCGGAAATTAATTCAGGATACTTTGCTAATTTTTCATCTATCGGTGAGGTTAGGGTATGTAACCATCCTTGATAAAAACCAAGAATAAGAATAACTCCGGCCGGAATCATTGTCATCTTAAGCGCTTTCATTCTGCCTGCCTGATCCATCGTCAGAAACTCTCTGAGGCCGAGGAACCCGATAAGCATCAGGACCAGATGGGCCAGATTGATGGTCATTGAGACTGCCCGGAACTTATTGAAGAGCGGGAAATAATCGAAAAGGAAGTAATTTAAGGCTGAAANATGATTACCCCAGCTCAATAAGACTAAAAATATCAGGGAGCAAAGGCCCCACCATCGAATCCAGCTTCTCAAGCTAAAGAATCCAAGGAAGAAAAATAAAACTACAGTAATGCCCCAATACCAGGCACCAGCAGTAAAGGGTTGTTGTCCAAAGTATTTTGAAGTAGTCTGAGCCAGTTGCTGTGCCAGTTCCTGATTGTTCATGTTCTGCAAGGCACGCAGGGAGTGAGATTCGGGGTCACTGACAAAGAAAGAAGAGCTTTCTCCACCCATGAAATTGGGGATTACGTGTGTCATGGATTCCGGGATGCTGAGTGACCAGCTGAAAGCATAGTCCTTATCAAGACCATCATCTGCCTTGCCCGGTTTGTCTATTAGTGACTTACCGCGTATGGTTTCTTCACTGTATTCCTTGGTCGTCAGCAGTTTGGGCAGATTGGGCAGTACTCCAATCACGGATGATAAGGTAAGTAGTGCGGTACCTATCAGCAATGTCTTTATTTCCTTCTGTTTCATAAGGTGAATGCCGACTCCAATGACGAAAAAGACTGCCAGGAAGGCAAAATAATAACTAATCTGAGGGTGGTTGGTCATAATTTGCAGATTGACGAAGAGGGCTGTTAGCGCACTCCCCAACAAATATTTCTTTTGGTAAATCAGCCACATGGATCCGATAGTAGGAGCCAGCAGAGCCAAGACCATGACCTTATTGACGTGGCCATTGCCGATAAGATGCATAAACGATGTACTCATGCCAAATAAGATGGAACCTACGAGTGCATATTTCCAATTGAATCGGAAACAAAGCATCATGAAATAAAAACCAATACAACAAGCAAATAACAAGCCGGTCGGACTGGAAATTCCTTTGGTCAATTGCATGGAGGAATAGACAATTCTTGGGACAAAATCATAAGTCTTGCCACTGGCTCCAAATATCTGGTAGCTCGGCATACCGCTGAACATGCTGTTGGTCCAAAGTATTTCCCGACCCTCTTCAGCCATATATTTTCTGATCTCACTCTGCATACTCAGTGAGTGCTGGACGTCACCCTGTGGGAGTACCTTGTTCTCAGCATTTTCAGGTAAGAAATAAAATATACAGAATAATGCTATACCGATGATTGCAGCCATATGTGGCCACAGCTTGCTAAAGGTTTGTTTCATTTTGATACTTTAGAATTAAATGCCAAAGATAATTCTCTGGCGTGATATTGAGCAAAAAACAGATGCTTTAGAATTCCATTTTTGAAGAATGGCTCTATAATACGACATGGAGATGAATCCCGAATAAATAAAGATCAATTACCTTGGCAATCCTGCAATTTACCATTAATTTTGCGGAAAATTTATTGATTGGATCAACCTTTTTTATCGATTGTAACCGTTTGTTATAATGCTGCTGCTGTTCTGGAAGGGACCATTCAAAGTGTCATCAACCAGACTTGCGATGATTACGAATATATCGTCATTGACGGTGCCTCCAAGGATGATACGCTGAATATCATCGAAGAATTCTCTGAACATATCACCAAATGGATTACTGGTCCNGATAAAGGTATATATGACGCGATGAACAAGGGCCTTGAACTCGCTTCCGGTCGGTATGTTTGGTTCCTGAATGCAGGAGATCATGCATATGATGAAAGGGTAGTGGAGAAGTTAAAAGCTATTTCCGGAGATTGTGATGTTCTCTATGGCGAAGTGATGATAGTCGATGANAAAAGAATGCAACTCGGCACACGCTCAGAGATAACGGTCCACAAATTGCCGGAAGACCTGACCAGACAAGACATGAAAAGAGGTATGATCGTGTGTCATCAGGGGCTGATACCTAAACTGGAGATTACGCCACACTTTATCCTTCATAATCTTAGTGCTGATATTGATTGGGCTATCCGGATTCTGGATAAGGCCAATGTAACGCAAAAAACCGATTTCATTATTTCGGAATATCTGGCCGGNGGAGTTTCAAAGAANAAATGGAAGCAATCGCTCAAGGACCGCTTTGCCATCCTCAAGAGTCATTTCGGCATGGCAAATGCAATTTATAACCATATTATAATAGTTGTAAGGGCTATAGCACACAATTTCAAACGAAGAGGAAAGAACAAGTATTAAAACACTCATTTCAGTCTGACTTTTGAAGGTCAATACCTTCCCGGCTAATATTTTTAAATCAGGAAAATAAAAAAATTCGATTTAATTGACAAAATATCCTCATTTTGCAGGGCAAACATATCTAAATGAAAGTCTTAATCCTATCTCGAAATATCGGACTGTATTCCACACAGAGACTCATTCTTGAATGCAGAAAACGTGGTCATAACGTCCAGGTCATTGACCCTCTTACCTGTAATCTAATCATTGACAACAATGATTCTTACATTTTGGACAATTCCGGTCAGGAGGTAATTGCTGATTGGGTTTTGCCACGGATTGGTTCCACCGCTACTAGCTACGGCGCAGCGGTTATCCGACAATTTGAATTGAAAGGTATTCCGGTTGTTACTTCCTCTCAGGCACTTTTGCAGGCAAGAGACAAGTTGGTTGCCTTGCAATTACTGGCTCAGAATGGACTTCCCATCCCTAAAACTGCCTTGTTGAGTCCTATTGAGTGTGATAGCCAATTGATCAGGCGGGAATTTGAGTTTCCCGCTGTCATCAAGTTATTGGACAGTACACATGGCCTTGGTGTTATACTTTCTGATTCCTCGCAGAATGGCGTTGCCATTGCAGAAGCCTTTATGAGGATGCAACAGAAATTTATCATTCAGAAATTTGTCAAGGAATCGGCAGGCCAGGATATCAGGGCTTTTGTGGTAAACGGCAAGATTATTGCAACTATGTTGAGGAAGGCCCCTGAAGGTGATTTTCGAAGTAATATGCATCGCGGTTCTACTGCCACGGTCATTGATTTGACTGAAGAAGAGCAGAAAGTTGTTCTTGACGCTTCAAAGACTTTGGGTTTAGAGGTAGCAGGTGTGGATATTATGCGTAGTAAGGAAGGTCCTGTTGTACTTGAAGTCAATGCCAGTCCGGGCCTTGAAGGAATAGAAGGGGTGACCAAGGTCAATGTCGCAGGATCTATTGTCGCATATGGTGATTTTATTGCCAGGACTAAATGACCGACTTNTTTAATATAAATGGTGAACTTATTGCTCCGGGACAGCGAACAGTTGTTCGTGTTCCGATAGGTCANTTGCCTGTTGGCACCCGATTGGATATGGATGTGCATGTGTTCCGGTCACATAAGCCGGGTCCGGTTTTACTACTTACCGGAGGAATCCATGGCGATGAGATCAATGGAATAGAGATATTGCGCAGGGCTTTAAAAAATGGCTTGTTTGACGAATTGAGGTGTGGTTCGGTAATTGCGATCCCATTGGTTAATGTATTCGGATTCATCAGTTTTACAAGAGATTCAACGGATGGAAAAGATATCAATCGCAGCTTTCCGGGTTCATCCACCGGTTCCATGGCCTCGCAAATTGCCAGGAAACTGACTCGTCAGATTCTAAAATATTGTACGGCAGGCATTGATTTCCATTCCGGTAGCCAGTCCAGGTTTAATTATCCTCAGATTCGATATACGGAAAGGCATGCCTCTGCTTTTGAACTAGCCAATGCCTTTAATGCGCCATTTATTGTCAAAAAGACACCATTGCTCAACTCTCTCAGAAAAACTGCCCTCGATATGGGAATTCCCATCGTAGTCTTTGAGGGCGGAGAGACACTGAGGGTGGATGATTTTGTTGTGGAATCAGCCTTTGATGGTCTTAAAAAGGTGATGAATCACCTTGGTATGGCCGATTTTCCGGTATCTACTCTGCAAAGCCGTGTCCTACATAAGATGTCCTGGCTGCGATCCGGCTGCTCAGGTTTGTTTTATCCTGAGGTGGATAACGGTAGTCCTGTGGTCAAAGGTCAATTGCTCGGATGGATCCATGATATGATGGGTAATGTCAGTAAACCAGTCATCAGTAAATCATCCGGCTATATTATATGTGTCAACAACCGACCGGTAGTTTATTCCGGTGACCCTTTGTTTAATATTGGTTCTGCCTGATGTTTTTCAATGGTGCTAATGATTTTTGTCTATGTTATTTTATAATTCCAACAATAGTACTAACAGATTGACATGTAAAAATGTAAAACAATTTAATGCATGCATTGCCAAATGTTTATGTTATTTATACTTGTTGTTNTTTGTAGCAACAAATGTTGTTTTAGGTCAACCTGTCAAGGCAATTGTAAACAAACTAGCTTCAGATGCATCCCTTAAAAACGCAGGTCTGAGTTTTACTATTATAGACAAGGCTTCCGGTGGATTGATCTATTCCCATAATCCACATCTTGCGCTTGTTCCGGCCAGTTCCATGAAACTTCTTTCTTGTGCCTATGGTCTGAAAACATTGGGTAAAGATTTCAGGTTTAGGACCGACCTGGAATATACCGGAAGTATTGATAGTGATGGTGTACTGCGGGGAGACCTGATTATCAAGGGTTATGGTGACCCATCTCTTGGTTCTGAGATGACCAATGGTGCGCAGGATCTCGATCGCATTCTGAATCTATGGGTTGATGCAATCAGGAAGAAAGGTATAAGAAAAGTAGAGGGCCGTATCTACGGTGATGCAACCTTCCTTTCGGATGAAGGGATTTACGATAGCTGGCAATGGGCTGATATAGGCAACTACTATGCTGCGGGTGCTTATGGGCTGAATATTTTCGACAACCTATTCATACTAAAGCTTAAACAGACAAAGCAGGGTGGAAGCCCTTTAGTCCGGACAACTAATCCCAATATTCCTGGATTAAACTTTGCCAATAGCCTGATATGTGCAGGTCCCACCAGCGGTGATAATGCTTACATTTATGGTGGTCCATTACAATATCAGCGAGCTATCAGGGGAACAATACCAGCCGGAACAGGTGAATTTGAGATCAAGGGAAGCCAACCCGATCCGCCGGCTACAGCAGCGATGCTACTTCGGCAAAAATTGGCGTTGGCTGGCATTGAGTCGCGTTCNATTGCAGGTTCTCTTACCGGTAATATACCGGAGGGGAAAAGAACAACGATCGAATCCTTCTATTCTTCACCCCTTAAGGAGATTGTGACGCAAACATTGCTCAAAAGCCTTAATCTCAATGCGGAAGGGATTGTAAGGTATTGCCATGCCGTAAAAATGCCGGGCAGTAAGATTGAGGATGCATTGAAGTCCTTTAATGAATTCCTTGAGAGTCAATCCGGGCAGCGACATGGTTTTATAGTGGCCGACGGTTCCGGTCTCTCAAGCAAAAATAGTATTTCAAGCTTCGGATTTGCAGGATTTTTACAGGAAATGTTCAAGGATAAAGCAATTTCAGGTGTTTTGACAGATGCACTTCCGGTGGCAGGAGTATCAGGGACCCTTAAAGGATATCTGAAAAATTCCAAAGCGGCAGCAAAGGTCAAGGCTAAAACAGGCTCCATGAACCGGGTACGAAGNTTTTCGGGACTTCTCACCGGTGCTTCAGGTAAGGAATATGTATTTTCCCTGATTATAAATAATTACTCCTGTAATTCAGCACAGATAAAATCCAAGGTGGAAGCACTGTTTGAAGGTTTATTTACGGCACTTTGATTTGCTGATATTTGATTCTGTTTCCTTTAAACCGGCCTACATATGTTGTTTTGCCTTCCTTTAAAGTGTGGGGATATGTCAATTCAATATTTTTGAAATATACAACCTGGTCAAATATATAAACACATTTCATTGTTTATCCTTGAACGAATAGGGTGATATTATATGTTCTACCAAGATAATTTAATATAAAAGTCCATAAATTTTGGTACACTAGTCCGGACAGTTATGCTACCAGAGGCTCTGCTCTGTCCAGGAGTGAAACAATCCGGAGTTCCGGGATGCCGAGATAAAAGTCGTATAAATCAATGAATTTGGTCTATAACGAATGTACCTTTGGTATTACTGCTGAGTCTTTGTCCGTGATCGCAAGAATATTGTTAATATGGTATTTGTTCCGGTATGAAGCTAGAATTAAATAAGTCTTTTTCAAAATCAGCAAAATGGTTTACTTTTCTTTATATGCCAATCCTGAATTCACCCAATTGAAATTATATTTGCTACCTTTATCTTCATAAAATTAATTTTGTAAACTAAAAGATTATAATGGATACTGCAATTCAGGCAATACTCGCAAAAGAATTGAAAAGACAAAGGGAAGGCATCGAGTTGATAGCTTCCGAAAATTTTGCATCTGCTCAGGTGATCAAAACCATGGGCAGTGTACTCACTAATAAATATGCAGAAGGCTATCCCGGGAAAAGATATTATGGCGGTTGTGAAGTGGTAGACCAATCCGAACAATTAGCTATTGAAAGATTAAATGAATTATTTGGCATGGAATATGCCAATGTGCAGCCTCACAGTGGGAACCAAGCCAATGCGGCTGTCTTCCTGGCCTGCTTGCAACCTTACGACAAGGTGTTGGGCTTTAATCTTTCGCATGGAGGTCACCTGTCTCACGGCTCTCCTGTCAACTATTCAGGCAAGGTGTACCACCCTGTATTTTATGGAGTGGAGGAAGACACCGGTATCGTGGATATGGATAAAGTGGCTGAAATCGCAGAACGTGAAAAACCAAAGTTGATCATCTGTGGGGCATCTGCGTATAGTCGGGATTGGGACTATAAAAGGTTTAGGGAAATCGCGGATGCTGTCNNGGGGGCTCTGCTCATGGCCGATATTGCGCATCCTGCCGGCCTTATCGCCGCCAAGCTGTTGAATGATCCTGCTCCATATTGTCACATCGTAACTTCGACTACCCATAAGACACTCCGTGGACCTCGCGGTGGTATCATCATGATGGGCAAGGATTTTGATAATCCATGGGGCAGAACAACCTCCAGNGGAAAAGCGATTAAGATGTCTGCAATCCTCAACAGTGGTGTGTTTCCCGGGATGCAAGGCGGCCCACTGGAGCATGTCATTGCTGCAAAAGCTGTAGCNTTTTATGAGGCACTTCAACCGGCCTACAGGGAATATGCTCGTCAGGTGATCTCCAACGCAAAGACATTCAGCGATGCATTCACCGAAAAAGGTTATAAGGTCTTAAGTGGTGGCACGGATAACCATTTAGTATTGCTTGACCTCAGATCAAAAGGAGTAAACGGTAAAGACGCAGAAAATGCGCTCATTAAGGCTGATATCACGGTCAATAAAAATATGGTACCTTTCGATACTGAGNNAAGCCCGACTATTACATCTGGTGTTCGGATTGGTGCGCCTGCTGTTACTACGAGAGGATTTAAAGAGGCTGATTGTAGGGAAGTAGTTGATTTTATCGATACTGTACTGATGAATATAGGCAATGACGACAAAATAGCTTCTATTAAGAAGGCAGTTAATGAAAAAATGAAGAACTTTCCGCTATACGAAGGAGATTTTGATATCGGAATCACTTAATTTTTCATCGGAGACTGTTGAATATAACAGGGAATGAATTTACCTTTGATGGCTGCGGATTCCGTATCCATAATCTTGCCAACCCGGTAAATTCATTTTCCTTCTGATTTGTAGAAAACGGGATACATAGGTTGTTATTATTTTTCATAACCTCCCCTTATTTTATACCAAGATGATTTATATAATAGTTCATAAATTTTGGTATAATGCCGAGGTTACAGTCGTTTAGACCTTGGTCTATAACAAATGTATCTTCGGTATTACATCGTAGTACAGAGGAATCATGCTATATTTCATGTTTTTGCAAATATGGATGAATGTTGATGAGGTTATTAGTGTATATCCGGCTTTTCGGATTTACACATTGTGTAGGCTTCAGTTGTTGTATGTATCGAATTATTAGCAATCAATCTGTTCTCCTGAATTTTCATTTATTTCAAGAATTCATTCACCCGAAAATAATTTTATAATTAAATAAATTACCAAATTATCTACCTGATAGTCAATCATTTTTCCTATCTTTTCACCTTGAATTTATTTGATGGAGAATTACGTTTGCAGCGACTTGACTGAATTTGGACTATAATAAGTTAAAATGAGGTGAATCCACAGAAATTTAAAATAGTTATGAAGTTGAATCGTATTTTTAATTTTTGTTCTGGCTGCTTTTTGGTCGTGCCATAGAGATGACATTGATTTAGATATTCAGAAAATCGATAAGCCTTCTGCACTGATCTACGAACAAGTGAATGCTACCGTATACGGATATGTCTATGATGAGGCCGGCCAACCTGTTGCTAATGCACTGGTACAGATGTATAGCACAAACGCGACTACCAATGCAAAAGGCTTGTTTGTCTTCAAGGCTGAAAAAATGGATCAATTGGGTACATACATACGGGTAATTAAGGAAGGATATCTCACTGCGACTGACTATTTATTTCCCAAGCCCGGAAGCAAGGAATTCTCTTACATTCGTATGATACGCGACAAGCAGGATAAATACTTTGAATCTTCTGTCGGAGGTACCATCTCATTGGAAGGTGGTGGGACGATTACATTCCCTCCCAATGCCATCAAAAAGGAAGATGGCGGGTTGTATTCAGGTAAGGTGACTTTGACGGCGCGTTTTATCGATCCAACTTCTCCTCATTTTGGTGATGAAATGCCGGGTGGCCTGATGGGAATTGATATCAATGGCAATCGGGTTGTGATGGGGACAGGTGGTATGTTTGCCGTTGAGTTGAGGTCTCCCTCCGGTGAGAAATTGAACCTTAGAGAAGGCTCAAAAGCTGAATATTCTATTCCTGCCAGGTCTAAGGCCAAACCTGCATCTATGCCTACCTGGTGGTTTGATGTCAAAGAGGGACTTTGGAAGGAAGAAGGACGGGCAGTCCTTGTCAATGGTCATTATACAGGTCAGGTTTCCCATTTTAGTTTTTGGAATGTGGATGCCAAGTTCGATCTTGTAAGAGTGTGTGGTACGGTGGTCGATTCTGAAGGTAAGCCTATGGATCAAGCCATAGTCGTTGTTGAAGCAAAATTGGATGATGGCAAATTAGTAACAGGTTATGGTTATACTGACGTTGATGGTAATTATTGTGGATGGATGCCTAAGGGAGTTGAGTTGCACATTACTGTCCGACCGGTTATTTGTCCTGACAAGGCAAAGGAAGTCGTTGTTGGCCCGTTTTACAACAATGCGAGTATTAACAACATTGTGGTTGATGCCCAGAAAAAGCCAGTCTCTGTTAAGGTAACCTGCAACGGAGTTCCTGCCGGAGACGCGATAGTAGTACTTGAGCAGAATGGTAAAACGATCCTGGTTGATGTCCCCAATGGAGTATCTACATTCAACTTGTATAATTATACGTGTGATGACAACTCGCCCATAAGCATATTCGGTTTTGAGCAAAAAACCGGTAAAACTTCGTCTGATCAGGCTTTTAACTTTGCAAATGGCGTATATGAATTTGATGTTTGTCAATCAGGATGTTCATTGTCAGGTGTGTTTATTACCGATTGTGATCCGATTATTATTAAGGTTTCAGGAGGTAGTGGACAATACAAATATCAATGGAATACCGGTGATACTACGGATAGATTCAGTATTAAAAGTGCCGATGCTAAATTGTATTCCGTAACTGTAACCGATATTCAGAATCCCACTTGTAGTCAGGTGTTTACTAAGAATCTACCCGGTCTCATCTCATGCACAATTGAATTGACCGATTGCCACTGGCCGATATCACTCAGAGTAAAGGGTTCCAATTATAATAAAATCAAATGGTCTAATGGACATGATGGGGTAAGCCAGGATGTCCAACCTGATCATACAACAACCTATTCTGTCACCGTAACGAATGAAATTGGTTGCTCATCCACTGCTTCTATTGTAGT
This sequence comes from Candidatus Parvibacillus calidus, assembly GCA_013414645.1. Classification (GTDB taxonomy): domain Bacteria; phylum Bacteroidota; class Bacteroidia; order Chitinophagales; family Saprospiraceae; genus Parvibacillus; species Parvibacillus calidus. The sequence goes on from CP058702.1 coordinate 1,698,705, forward strand.
AGATCCTGATTTGTTCCCCTATGTGAGTTCGGCAAGGACGTGCAGCAAGAATCTGATCACCTTACCAGGTAGGTTCAAGTCGGGAACTATTCAGGGATTTAATGGCTTTTCAAAAAACCTGAATAGTCCGTCTGATCTGGTCGACCTGAATATNTTTGAAACCGGTTATGTACTTTGGGGCTATGTGAATAACGGTAAGGGATGTGAGCAGCCTTTCGAGTTCAACCTGCCCCAGTATGATGGTTTGAAGGTGTTGAATTTCAGTACAGGAAATGTTATAGATGGTAATATTATAAAGTACACAGCCAGTAACGGGAGTTGCTATAATTGTGACGCAGGTGATGTAGCTATCTTCAAGGCGAGCGATCTCAATACTGATCTGGTACAGTTGAATGCCACCGGCTTGCCTGGCGGAGAATATTATGTTGTATTAAAGGATGCGAATTCGGGATGTTTTGTAGCATTTGTTAAAGTGAAAATAATATAGGGTGGATATTGACAATATACTCCAAGGCTGTCTTCAACAACAGCAAAGTAGTCAAGAGCTTTTGGTGCATGCATTTGCACCAAAGCTTTTGTCTATCTGTGAGAGATATTGTAAGGATAAGGAAATGGCCCGCGATGCTGTGCAAGAAACCTTCATTAATATTTTTAAATACATCCACACCTACAATGGAGAAACAGCATTTATAACATGGGCAAGAAAGATAGCCGTCAATAATTGTCTGAAAATAAATAAAAAATATTTCAAGTTGCAATTTGTCGATGAAGCTGAAGCCCGATTCAATCATGGCTCATATATCCCGGAGGCTTACAGTAACCTATCGGTGGAGTCCATTATGGAATTAGTACGAAAACTGCCGGATAGCCAATACGTTGTATTTAATATGTATGTGGTGGAAGGGTTTAGCCATAAAGAGATCGGGGAAGCATTGAATATTACGGAAAGTAGTTCGAGATCGACTCTTACCCGTGCGCGCAGCAAGCTTATCGAGATGATTAATGATATTGAAGATAAAAACAATAATTCGATTTTTAATTCCAGAATCGCTCTGTTATGAATTACAAGGAATTCGAAAAGAATATTAAAAATAAGTTATCTGAACATGAGGCTCAGATAGATACCAATGCGCTGGTTTCAGCGATNTTTTTNAAAAAGAAAAAGGGCAAACGCTTCCCGGCCTGGTGGGGCTATGTTGGGGCTTTGATTGTTGTTACCCTTGTTTCGACGCTCTGGATCTTTGATTCGAGGAATAATGATCTTTCGTACAAGGATAGGGCCGCTACGAATCCTACCGCCGAATCTGAGCAACCGGGCCTTACTTACGATGATGTCTATGACCGGACACCCACAGATGGGCTAAATACTAAGGACAACTCTGTCAAAAATGAGATGGTGGCATCGCTAGCCTCCGGCAATAATTTGGATGTTAATTCAGGTACAGCTTCATTCCAGGATAATCAAAGTACTTACAATAAGGCTCTATCCGGTGAGGATATCCAACAAGCTTCTTCCATAACGGTTTCTGATGTCGATGATTCAAAAATACCTGTTAGCAATACGTTAAGTGAAGAAAAGATAGTTAGCTCTGATGGCATTCAATCAACTTATTCTACTTCAATAGCGCGTGTTAAGGAAGGTGTCAGCGACATAGGTGTCCTGACTTCAAAATCTGTAGATTTACATTTAAACAACAAGGCTTTATTCGATTTGGGTCCGGGAGTTAAATGTCCAACATTTAAATCNAAAAGAAGGATTGGATTTGCCCTGATACCGGAAGTAGGCGTTTTCTATCCTCTTGCCAATTTTAAGAGTGAAGCGGGTCCGGAAAACCAGCCTTTTGCAATGCGAGAGAGAAATGAACGCAGCCTTGAGGGATTGCAGGCCGGCTTATATGGGAAAATATTTCTTTCCAATAGTCCATGGTATTTGAAAACCGGTTTGAATTATGGACGGATCACCAGGCAGATGACGTTTAATGATTCCTATATTCAAAGGGATACCACTATCGGTATTATTGCTATAACGGAATCACAAAATCATGATACCCTGACCATCATTAAAGGGCCGATTGTAACGGAAACGACCATTAGTAAATACGAAAAAAGACATTATTTTCATCATATGATGAGCCTTCCTATCGTTTTAGGGACNCAATACAATTTGAATGGAATAATTCTTGGAGTCGAGGCCGGAGTCAATCTTAATCTGATTTCTGAACAAACTGGATATGTAATGGTTTCNCCTAATCAATTCGGTTTGGTCAAAGATGCTAATTTGTATCGTAAAAGGACCGGACTGTCATATCTTGCAGGTGTACAAGTGGGAGTTCCATTGTTTGATAAAAATATCCTAGCATTGGCAATCAGAGCCAACATCAATCCGAATAACTTTGCTCTTGATAACGTGCCTTTCAACGAAAAATATCAAATGCTTGGAGTACATTTGATGTACGAGATCCGATTTTGATACTAATGTTTTAATACTTGTTTGAAGTCAGCCTTGACTAAAATTTGAATCCCGCAAGCATTGTTTGCGGGATTTTATTACTATGGATATTCAAATTCGCTAATGCAACCAATGATTTTGTATATTTAGAACGATCGCAGACCGTACTGTTATTATTTTAATCCGGTCTCAATCAGGAAATCATCGATTTTCTCAAAAATATAATACAGCTCTTCTGATGTGATGGTAAGTGGCACCATTACTGATAGGACATTTTCCCTGGGCAGCAATAATACATTTCTCTCATAGAAATAATCGGCAATCGAGTCGGGGGTGGATTGTCCAATTGTTTCATCCGGAATATCCAGGGCAAATATTGTTCCAATACTTCTCGCCTTCAATTGAGGATAGGCTGTACTATAAGACAGGGTTTTAGCCTTGATGATAGAAATGATTTGGTTAAGATTGTCTGTGAATTCCTTTTCATTAGTTTGTTCCAAGGTCGATATTGCGGCTACACATCCAATAAGATTTATCGGACGGTTCAACATTTTTAATACGGACAGGATAATTTCATCATCATTCAATGATTTGAATATCCGATCAGTAAATATTGTAAATACCGGAGCATTAATAGCGCCTGTCAGACCATTGCCCGCAATAATGATATCAGGCTTAATTTCTGCCCAATCTGATGCAAAAAAATTTCCACTTCTGTAAATACCCGAAATTGTTTCATCTGCTATATTTAATACTTCGTACTGTTTAGTTAATTCCAATGTTTTTGATAGAACTTCTTTAGAATAAACTGTCATATATCTGTCGCATTGGATCAATGGTTCGTATATAAAAGCTGCAATTTCTTCCTTTTGAAGTAAAATTTCAATTTCATTGAAAGCCTCCATATCATCAGGTGAAGAGGGTAGAGGAATGGTTATAATTTCAGGCAGTTGATTTTCAGGGAAATATTTTGGCAATGCGGAAGCCATTAAAATGGATGATTTCAGTAAATTGGTAAAGGTGGAATTGCTCCATACCATTAGCTTACTTCTTTCTTTTCCGGAAGTATATTGATACCGGATGGCCATGCAAATAATTGCTTCAAGCGCCAGAAACCGATCCTGAAAGAAATTAACTTTCCCGTTTGGCATTCCCCCTTTTGACAACAAATCTGTTGCCAGTGTTCCAATGATATTATGATTGAACCATGCTGTATCGACCTCTTCCAATTTCATCAATTGGTCGAATATTGCATGAGCAATTTNTTTATTGCCATACCCCAAAATGCTTGTGCCATAAATGGAGGTGGCGTCAATGAAATTATTGTTTTTGTCTGTGGTGACATACACCCTGTCTCCTTCAACAACAGAATCTATAACGGATTGGCTTTCATTCTTGCTTGTTGTCCATATAGATTTGGAATTAGTCATGATATAATGTTATCATTTTAGAGTTCAATTTTAAGTCTTTCATGCATTTGAAATGTTTCCTGGGACAGTCATTTCGACCAAATTTGGAGCAGGGCCTGCAGGAGAGACCTTTAACTTCAATAGACTTGTTTAGATTTTTACCATCAGGATAGAATGGCCAGAAGCCATATTCCCATAAGGTGCCACCCCAGATGGAAACTATAGGTTTTCCAAGGGCGGCAGCAATGTGCATCATGCCGGTGTCATTGGTAATGACCCGTTCCGCATTCTGAATGATTAGAGCAGATTCCTGAAGATTTGTTTTCCCTACCATATTAATGACATTGGGACCACTTCGTGCAACAATATGTTCTGCAGCTTCTGCCTCAGCTTTTCCACCGACTAAAACAATAAGCCGGTCTGTGGAATTAATATAGGTTATCCAGTTCTCTTCAGGTAGTCGTTTGGTAAAATGTGTGGCGCCAATGACCGCTGCAATATATAAACTATCCACGCCATCCAGCTTATTGACTGTTTCTTCGGAAATGAAATAGTCCAGGCCCTGTCCGTCATATTTTATCCCCAAACTTTTGACTGAGTCCAAATACCTTTCTGAAACATGGGACTTTGGTAATATATTGATCTTAAATTTGACCATCAGGAGTTTCTCTATGGTCGCTTTATGATAGGTTAACCTTTTGACACCCAGTTGAAATGCAAGCCACCATGTTCTTAAGTTTTTATGTAGATCGATCAGGTAATCAAACCTTTCTTCCTTTATTTTCCGGATGAGACCGGTATAATCCTCCTCAAGTGTCCAAAGTTGATCGATGTATGGGTTGTCAGTCAGCAGGCCTGCAAAACCTGGTTTTGTCAGAAAATGGACTTCTGCACCCAGTTGCTGCTTAATACATCGGATGACCGGTGTGGTCAATACAATGTCGCCAATTGAACTGAATCTGACGATAAGTACTTTTATAGCAGGATTCATTTTTATAGAATTTATTTGGGAAATACTCTATATCTAGTTGCTTAGGGTAAAATAAAAGTCCCTCTCTACACGAGGTAAAGAAGGACTTTTGTATTCAGAATCAATAAATTATTTTTTAATGATACTTATTGATTTTGATTGATTGCCCTTAATTAACTCAATATAATATGCACCGGGAATTAAATTGTCAACCGGTATAGTATATAAATTATCTCCTGATTGTAAACTGACATTTTTTGAAANAAGTTTTTTACTTTGGGTATCGTAAACATTAATGGTGCCTGAGGTGCCATGATTGGAATTCCATCTGACTGAAATTATATTGGTTGCAGGGTTGGGGAATATAGTTACTAAATCCTCCAATGCATTGTATTGTTGAGTACTATTGATCACACGTTTTCCATTGGCAAACCAAGTGCCCAGTGTACTGTTATTCACTAAAATCGATGCCCCGAGGGCAGGTGATATTTTGTCATCTTCCAACGGTATTATAGCAATGACACTTATTCCATTATTATCATTGGCATTGAAAATAATGTTTTTATCATCCCTGGAAANACAAGGAAAGCCAAGAACTGAATTTTCAAAGANAGCATTCAATTCTCCTGTTTCAATATTTGCACCCAATAGTTCATATACTGTTGAGCTTCCATCTTCGAAGTAATCAAATGCTATTATTGACGGGCTGTTTTNTGAAAAAACGGCATTGCCGACACTTACTCCGTCGGGGAGTGAAGAAAACAACTTTTCAATGTAGCCTTCCGCAAAATTACTTGTAGAATTGTTCCATACGTTCAAAANACCTATGTCCCAGTATTCAGTGCCGAAAAAGCCAAGGGATGAAAGAGCGTCATACATTAAATATTCTCCGCTATGGTCAAATTCCAGTGCATCTGCATACTTTACATCGTTGGTAAAAATGCTGCCTGAGCTTGTCGTTGGGTTATATAATTCAAAGGCCTTATAGGTGTCTGATTCAAGATTGAAAACATAAATGACAGGCTCTTCAATATCCAGGAGTGCTGCCAGACGCAGGCCGTCCTTTGAAATTGCAGCGTTTCGCCACTGGTTTTGGTTGTCAAGAATGCCTATATTATAATTCCCTGCCGACCAGTTGAATTGAATATAATAGAGTGCATTGTCTTTTCCGACAAACACCGCCAATGTACCATCATCAGATACGGATATCTTGCTGGCAAGTCCTTTGTCGTGATTCAAGGTCGTAGCACTCCCTGAAGAAAAATTAACAAGCTTGATTTGGTTTAGATCCGAACTTGCAAACAACAAATAATCCTGACCGGGGTTTGTTCCATAGTCTGGTTGCTCGGGTGTGCCACTTCCTGAACCTATACCGACTTCGGCAAAAGCGTTTTCAATGATACTAATGTTCTGTGAACCTGTGCCATATATGTCTTTTGCGGCTTGGATGACGGAATTACGGCAATCGATAAATTGAGAGGATTTAGTCAGATATTTGGTGAGTGCAGCATAATAGATTTTTTCTGCTTCATCTTTGCCGATTTTGGAAGCGATTTTGTAGAAGGCAAAGTTGACAATACCACTGTTAATATGCACTCCACCATTATCTTGAGAGCCTGTATATTTTTCATTCATATGGTTAGGCTGCCATCCCCGGTCACCCAATTTTGATCCTCCATTATGAGGATTGGACATATCTCTTAGAANGCCACCAGGAAAAACACCCGACTTTACAACATCCTCACCGATCTTATAGTCATCACGATCAATCAAAACTCCGAATATATCCGCAAAAGATTCGTTGAGCGNCCNCGATTCACCTTGATAAGTCAGGTTTGCAGTAGCCTGTATGACACCATGTGACATTTCATGTCCCGCAACATCCAGACNCCCGGCTAGTGGTTTAAAACTTTGAGCTCCATTGCCATAAAACATGGCTTTGCCATTCCAGAATGCGTTGTCCATACCACTGCCATCATTCTCAGATACATTGATGACCGAGATTATTGTGCCTCCCGAACCATTGATTGAATTCCTTCCAAAGGTATTTTTAAAATATTCGTACGCTATTCCACCATTGTAATGGGCGGAGACAGCGCCTTTAGCATTCCACGTATTATTGGATGATGTTACATGAAATATGTTAAAATTGTCATTTTCAGGCGATACATTTTTAGCATCCACTGTCCAGATGGCTCCTTTTGGATCATCAGGAAGTGTACCGCCGGCCCACATACCTCTCGATGCATCGATCAGATAGTAGTTGCCGTTTTNTAGATAAGTGTTCAATGTTCTGGGGACATTATTCAGATCCGTAGCTGTGGCTGTGGCAGGCCCATCTAAAGNGGGAGGGCCTATCAAAGATTCAAACTTTGATTCATGACCTACAAAGTTAACTGAAATATCATTGACATTGCATGAATGATCTCCTTGAAAATGGATAGCGCAGGAAGCCTTGATTTCATCCAGGATACTTCCATCATGGGCATCGATAAATATTTGATATTGGGAAATCAGGTTAGGATGCATTTCGATGAGATAAGCCAGGCCCCGGTCTGTTTTGTCTATTTGGGTAAATATAACCAGACGGCCACTAATAGGTGACCCTGCCAGTAATTTGAGTTGGTCCCCGGTAAATTCCTGGACAGGACGATGATTTTTGCAATTTCGATTGCTTTGTCCAACGAAATTGTCGGATTGGTGTTTAGATATACTGGCGTAGGGATGTATCTGCCATTGAAAAGATAAGGATCTCCTTCGCGTGTATGAACCATGACTTCCGCGTTCCAAACTTCAATCCCTTTATATTCTTGTTGCATGCGAACATGGACATTTCCTATATCATCTGAAGAAGTATTAGTAATTCTGAACTCTTCGTTCGCATTCTTTATACTAAAGGTTGCCTGATTGACGTGGATAAATTCCAGGGCTGTTGTTGATACATCCTGTCTGTTATTGACAGGTATATCCATTAATTTTCCTTCTATCCACACCGGTAGTCCGGTGATACTGTAAGCCTTGATTCTTGCTCCCGGTCCTGATGCGAGCATCGTTCCGAAGGATTTGGGATAAAATGGAATATCAAAAGTGTTGGAGGTGCCTGCCTGATGTTGTCTCAGTTTCTCGAAGCTGATATTAAGTTGAGCAGGACTATTGGTTTTATTAACCGATGGTTTTTCTTACCAAGCTGGCCAAATGAATACATTGGCAGAATACATAGAATCGTGTAAATGATTAGCTTTTTCATCATTTTTTATTTTGAGTCTGTTCAATTAAAATTCTATACATTGAATAGGCGATGGCTATTTTGCCTTCAGGCATTCCAGACCAGACAATATTACTGGAATCGCGCTGAGATTTATATTTCAAAAAATAATAGAGATTCTGAGGTTCGTTGTAATTAAATTTATCAAGACCGAATGTTCTGATGTTATCAAAGAGCTGCCCGGTAATTTTATTTTCAACATTTTTTATATAATCAGGACTACTGCCATCCAATTTTGTAGCATATAGTCTTCCGTCATCCAGCAGGATGTATTCATGGTAGGCGCCAGAAAACCCGCCGCCAGATCCAAATGTGATGGAAGATTTGTCGTATTTGTCCGGAGGTAATTGGGTAGACTTACAACCAATGAATGATATAATGAATATTGTCAATATAAATACCGGAAATTTCATAGATTTAAATTAACATTTGAAGACTAAATAAGGAATATAATTAAAATTTAGTTAAAAACATTTCAATTATACTTGCTTTATGCCAAAGATAACAATTTAGACATTATATTTGCGTTAAATTATAAAGTTAAAATTAATAGACTATTATGAAAGGATTATTTTTCGTTCTCGCATTTGTTGGATTTGTTGGATTTTCAAATCTAAATGCACAAAGTTGCTGTGCAAAGAAGACTGCCTCCGTTGAAAAAGTGTCTGATGAAGACATTCAAAAAGCTGCATCTCTTGATAAAACTGTCAAGGTAAAGAAAGAAAAAGACGGAACAATCACTTATACCCGGAAGGAGAAAGATCCGGTGACAGGTAAGAAGGTTCGTGTACCGGTTGTCTATGATGCTGCCACTGCTAAATTTGTAAATCAACCTGCTGAAACTACCGGAAAGGCTTGCGCAGGTGAAATGAAAGAGGGTAAGAGCTGCTCTAAGAAAGAAGGTGCTGCTGCTTCTGGTAGCTGCTGCTCTAAGAAAGGTAGTGCGAGTGTAGATAAGCCACATCCGGCAGAGTCTTCTTCCAAAATGTAATTATTGAATAATCAGAAATATTAAGCACGGACCAACCCGTGCTTTTTTTTGAGTTTACCAATCTCAAAACCGTTTTTTAAGGAAGATTTTCTTTGTGTAAATCTCAGCCGGATTGGATAATATACACCTTTTCAGTTTTTAGCCTGGTCCCTTAATTGTAGGAAAAGGGACAAATTCTATATTCACCTGGTTCTTAAATTATTTTGTGAAACACGCTGGTTCATTTTACCTTGGTTCAACCTCTCTGCAACAACCAGTTTAACTTAGCTATATTTTTGCGATTCCGTGATTTGGATTAAGCAATAGATCTCTACCTGTACTTTCCTTAGATTGCACACACTCTTTCCGGTATTCAGATTTTGAAGTTACCGCGCACCTCCAGTTTCTACCAAGATTGCCCCAAGTAACCATAACTCATAGGTTTCAATCATCCTTATTTTGCTTATCATTCAACTTCGGGATGTATTTTTTTGATTTAAATTAATCTGTTTCGGTAATTTTAATTTTTAAACTGAATTGATGAACCATGCAGGCTAATACGACAGCTAACAATAAGCATATTATTTTCTTGATCCTGGTCGCTTCTTTGGGTTACTTTGTGGATATCTATGACCTTGTCATTTTTTCTATTGTAAGGATTCCAAGTTTTGCCGACCTCGGAATTCCTGAACAGCAAATGCGTGTCGGTGGAGAGTTTGTGTTAAATATGCAGATGGGCGGTTTGTTAATAGGTGGTGTCATTTGGGGAATTATCGGTGATAAATACGGCAGAATTAAAGTACTGTTTGGGTCCATTCTGTTGTATTCTCTGGCAAATATTGCAAATGCCTTTGTCAATGATTTGCATTCCTATGCTATCATACGTTTCATTGCCGGATTAGGGCTTGCCGGTGAATTGGGGGCTGGTGTCACATTGGTTAATGAGACCATGCATAAAGANAAAAGAGGTTATGGCACGATGTTAATTGCGACCATTGGAGTTTTGGGAGCTGTAGCTGCTTTTTATATTGCTGAGCATTATGCATGGCGTAATGCCTATATTGCCGGTGGAATTATGGGCTTGTTGCTTTTATTGCTTAGGTTGGGTACTTTTGAATCCGGTATGTTTAAGAAATCGATGGATGATCATGTTGCAAAGGGAAGCATCACGTTGCTTTTCAATAATCGGGAACGAAGGATGAGATATCTATATTGTTTACTAATTGGCCTTCCAATTTGGTTTGTCGTAGGTATTTTTGTTACCCAGGCACCTGAGTTCGGAAAAGCCCTCGAGCCGGTTACCCTAAGCGCAGGTAAGGGTATTCTTTATACTTATATTGGAATTTCTTTGGGAGATTTATTGGCAGGATTATTAGCCCAGATTACTAAGTCCAGGAAATTCACTGTATTTGTCTTTCAGCTTGCTATTATTGTTAGCAGTTTGATTTATCTTGGATCCGATGGAATTAGTGAGTCTAAGTTTATGTGGATAGCATTNTTTATGGGTCTTGGTGTGGGCTATTGGGCGACCTTTGTCACAATAGCATCCGAGCAATTCGGTACCAATCTCCGATCTACAGTAACGACTACTGCTCCAAATTTTGTCCGTGGGGCCTTGATACCCAGCACCTTTTTATTTGAATTNTTTGTCAGGCATTATGGTATCCTTACTGCTGGCTATATCATGATTTTTCTGCTGACAGCAATTGCTATATGGGCATTAAGCAGGTTACGAGAAAGCTTCAATAAGGATCTTGATTATTTGGAAGTTTGAGCATGATCAAAGGATATTGAGAGCAACTTGTTAGATACAGTGTGGACTATGAATATTTGCTGATATTTTACTCAACGATCCGGAGTGACATGTGTCGACCCGGATCTTTAATCTACAACGATTATCTTTTCTGAAAATACTTGACTATTTTTCAATCTTATCCTTAGAACATATATCCCGGGTTCCAGCCCAATTGGGAGAGATATTGCCCCATTTTTATGAATTTCCTTATAGGTTTCAACTAATTTTCCGGTCAGGCTAAATACATCAGCTTGAGTGATTTCTTTGTAATTTTTAACGTAGAGCAATGAGCCGGAGTTGATTGGATTCGGAAAGATTCTGATTGTTTCTTTCACCCCACTGTTATTGACTGATAGGTTTCCTTCTGTGGTAATATTCGTTCTCATAATGGTAAAACCGCCTCTGATGTTTCCTTGAATCATTTCGAGAAGGCCATCTCCATCCAGATCTCCGAAGACGGGATTATTCTGCCTTCCTGTATAGATGTTACCCGAATTGATAGAAACAGGAGACAACGTTGTATTACTGCCTTGTTCAAGACCTTCGTATGCAAAAATTTTACCACTATAGGAACCGGACACCAAAATATTCTTACCATTCAATTTGATAATTGACGGACAGGCATCCCCTTCTGTATTCCCAACTTCCTTAACACTAACCTTACCGAATGGATAGACATTGGGCGCATCCTGAAAAGATGGCGTAAATATTGGCTGTGTAGCACTTCCCGTATTTACAAACAAACAAAAGTTACCATTCTTATCTCCAATAATCAGGTCAATATCACCGTCACCATCGAAATCCAACGCTTCCGGAGCGGCACGAGATGGTACTTTTATGTTTTGATATGATTCTGATTTTAATTCAAATTCGATAGGTTGGCCGATGGGGTTTTTACTTTCGTAATGCAACAAGGTCCCTTTTTCCGTTCCTACAAGCATGTCCATAAATCCATTATGATCAATATCCGTAAACGTTGGTTTGAATCCAAAATGTTTAATTCCGAAACTCTTAAGGCCTGCAAAGTCTTCATCCATGATTTCAAATGAAAGTTTTCCGTCTTCAGAAATATTTCTTAAATACACCAGTTGCCCATATTGACTATTATCTTTTTCCTTGAAGAATTTATTGCCTATTACAAGATCAGGTCTTCCATCAGCATCAACATCTAAGATAGCAGGATTATTTTCCAATCCCATATCGAATGAATTGTTGATAATGAAGTCCTTCTGTACCAGCCGGAAGTTATTTTCCCGGGTTGTATCCAATAAATACAGCCAGTTAAGTTGCCTTTCAGCTTCTATCAGACCTGCATTGCTGGTTGCTACGATACATTCCGACTTTTCCTGCCCAAGCTCTAAGGCATAGACGGATGGAAATGGCCCGAGATCCACCGCTTCATCTCCATCAGGAAAACGCCTGACTTCTTCTGTTACATGTGCTTTGGTATTGGATCCGGTATTTCTAAGGTATACTACATTGTTAAAAGAAACATCGCCAAGGAGAATATCCCTCTTACCATCATGGTCAATATCCTTAATAAGAATGGTCGATCCTGAATGCCTTAATTCTATGGGGTCTTCTCCGTCAAAATTCCTGGCACATTTATTTGGATCCGGACTTAGTGTGATATCGTTGTTCAATCCACCTTCAAGAAACTTACCATAACAATAATCTTCCAGGGTGTAAAGTAAAGAATCCTTTCCAAAACCAAGCTCTACACTATTGTTTTTATAAAAGACCATATGGGATCCCTCTTCATTAAAAGAAANAATATCAAGATCTCCGTCGCCATCAATATCCTGTATATCCGGAATATCTATGGAGGTAGTGTAAACATTTAACCTGCCATTATTGCCCGGATAGCTTAATACGTTAAAATACCATTTGTTTAACTGAACTCTTTCCAACATTGTAACAGCTCCTTTTTNTACCCCTTTCCATACAGCAAATCCTATGATATCATCTGTCGGAATGGCAAACATATCCATTATTCCATCTCCGTTATAATCTCTTATCAGGGCCATATCATTGACCANGGGAAACACTACCGGCGGATCCTGCCAGAATTCATATTCATTGGTGGAAGTATTTAGTCTATATACGCTGAATACATCACCTACCTTGTCGAATAGGATGATTTCAAGATTTCCGTCACCATCTATATCAAATTGCGAAAATTGAGGACTGTTCATCCCGCCATCCAAAGCATTCACCAACCGCTTTCCATTCTTTATTATTGCAACATCGGCGAATGTAAATGTCTGGGCTGATGAACTCATAGTTCCCATGAGGCAAAAAATGATTATAAGCTGCCTGTAAATGTTTTTAGAATTGAAACTTGATATTAGTTGGTTCATGAGACTATAGTTTTTCTATATTTTTCTTGACGATTGTCAAGGAATTTTCCAGTTCACTTTCTGATATTGTTAATGGGGAGCCAGACGGATGCTACTGTCATTAAAAAGAAACCAATCTATAAGTACTCCATCGGCCATACAGGACATGCATACTTTATGTACTTCATCAAAGGAATTGAGCTGTATGGCTGCTAAAAGGCCTGACTTCCTTATGGTATAACCCGTGAATACCTTATCTATGATGCTTGACCTGGCAGCAACACTTTCCACAAGGTTATTTTCTTCAATGTATTTTAGTGTTGCCAATGATGATGCACAACATACCGGATTACCTCCAAAGGTTGTGATATGGCTTAAAATGGGTTTTTCTGACAAAACACGCATTATTTTTTTCCCGCAATGAAGGCTCCCAAAGGTAATCCCCTCCAAATCCCTTAGCAAGCAGCAGGATGTCAGGAATTATATCCATCTGTTGAAAGGCAAACCAGCTTCCTGTTCTGCCACATCCTGTCTGGATTTCATCGACAATCAACAAGGTGCCTGTTTCAAAACATCTTTTTCTGAGATTCGTAATAAATTCCTTGTTTCCGGGTATGACACCTGCTTCTGCCTTGATGATTTCACAGACTACAGCAGCGGTTTTTCGGTAATCCTGTCCAGTTGACTGTGATCATTGAAGTCAATGAATTTGGCGCCGGGAACATGAGGCGCACTGACTGCCGTAAAAGTGGCATCGGACATTAAAGCCGCCGCACCGGCAGTGCTTCCATGATAGGCATTCTTGAATGCTATTATTTCATGACGACCGGTATATTTTTGCAAGCTTCAAAGCGCCTTCGACCGCCTCTGTGCCGCTGTTTACCAAATATACGTTATCCATTTCCGGGGTAACTTGCTCGTTAAAAAGGAGGCAAGCTGTAACTGAGGGCTTAATATATGTTCACCATATACCATTGTATGCATATAGCGTTTGGCCTGTTGGTTAATAGCTTCTATTACAGTGGGATTACAGTGACCGATAATGCTTACTCCGATACCGCTGATTAGATCCACATATTTTTTATCATTGATGTCGATCAAATGTATTCCTTCCGCGTTTGTTATTTCTAAACTTAGCGGGAAGGGGCTTGTTTGAGCTAAACTGTGTAAAAACAGCTGTCGGTTATTCATATCCTCTATTTAGCTTAATAATGGATATATCTTTTGAATTCTNTTTGATATATGTATGAATCAGCATATCCAATTCGGGATGAAACGGTAATCTTTGAACAATACCTAAAGCATCATCAATATTACAAATAGGCTGGTCGATGTCAAAGTATCCGTAACCATAAAAATGCCCATTTTCTATTAAAAACAAACATTTTTCATGAATGTTCCGGCCTTTGGTTACTATCATCATATCCTCATCGAACCAAAGCTTACAGTTATTGACAATATCTTGAAATAAATTTTTGTATTCATCCAGATAATCTATTTCCATCTCTATTAAATACTTGTCCTTTCGCTTGTCGGTGTAATATTCCATTAGAAATGACGGATTGGCTACGCGTATCTTTTCCGTAATTTCATTTGCTTNTTGCAGAATAAAATGTTCTGCAAGCTTAATATGTGAGAAAAATTTAATGATGTTAGGTTCAATATTTTCACCTTGTATTTTTACAACTTTCAAAACCGGAATCTCTGCATTGAAATCTGCTATGACTGCATACGGAAAGGAATTATTCCTCTGTGCTTTGTTATAAATGGGATTCAGTTTTCTTATTTCAATGGATTCCTTGATTAAGGCAGCCAATTCATTCCCGGTAATTTCGTAATCTATAGAGTATGTACTTTGCCTGATTTTTTCCGATTTAGTGGTATAGTCTGAAAAATGTCTGGCTATCCGGGTCTTGATGTTTTTACTTTTTCCGACATAAATTAAGGTGTTTTGTTCATTACGGAAATAGTAGACTCCATGCTCTTCGGGCAAGTTGAGAATGGTGTCAATCGATATGCTCTTTGGAAGGCTTGATGCCCTAATATTCATGGAAAGAAAATTATTGGAAGAGCCTGTAAATGATCCGGATTCCATGATCATGGTAAAAAGATATGCAGTAGCCATTGCATCTCCTAAAGCTCTGTGCCTGTTCTTGATCGGAATATTCATTTGTTGAACCAGGTTACTGAGGCTATATGACTTGTATCCGGGAAATGCCAATCTTGACAATTTTACGGTATCAAGTAAATGGCGGGTATATGTGTAACCTAAGGATGAAAATTCTTCCTTGATAAACCGATAGTCAAAATGTGCATTGTGCGCAACAAAGATTCTGCCTTCCGTCCATTCTATAATTTCTCTTGCTACCTCGTAAAACTTCGGTGCATCCTTGACCATTTCATTAGTTATTCCGGTCAGTCCGGTAATGAAAGGACTAATGGATCGTTCAGGATTGATCAGGGTAGAGTAGTGTCCGGTCACCTTCTCTCCATTGTGATGGACAATGGCGATTTCAGTGATTCTGTCCATTCCTGCTGAACCTCCTGTAGTTTCGATATCGACTATGGCGTATAGCTTGGACAAATATTGTTGTAAATTTTGTTGATCAAAGTCAGTTCTCTATATACATGACCGGATAAAACTTTCTGGTGCAAAAGGCCGGGGACTTTTAAATTTTTACGAATTTACCTATATATACAGAACGGTCAGCTATTGCTCTGACAAGATAAGAACCCGGAGGAACCGGCTCCAGATTGAGGGCCGAATATCTCTGGTTCAAAATAGAGGAAAAGACAGGCTTACCATTCATATCACATATTTCTACATGCACGGCACCGTCATTCAGCCATCCTCCAATAACCAGTTGGTCATTGGCCGGGTTGGGATACAATTGCAAAGAATGGTATTTATTAGAGACTGTCTTGTTTGTACCATGATTGATTGCAGCTGTGACTGCTTTGAATGCATTGATTCTTCCGTGACCATATATCGGATTAGGAATATCCAGACCGGAAAGTCCGTTGCAATTTTGATCGAGGGTAAGTGGATCAGCGGTCCTTTTAATTATTTCCTGAATGGTATCTACCTGACCTGCCAGATCCGGATTGGCACCTACCATTAAGGCGACAAGGCCTGCCACATGTGGACCTGCCATGCTGGTTCCCGAAGAATAGCTATATTGATGATTCAGGATAGAGGATAGAACACCTACTCCGGGTGCAGCGATATCTGGTTTGAGTCTGTTTGAACCATCTGCAGTTACTAAACCCCTACTACTAAAGCCTGCTATGGTATCGACTTGATTGGTTGCACCGACTGAAAACACTTCATCCAGCATTCCCGGGACAAATGCGATAGATTCACAACGTGGTCCTGAATTGCCTGCTGATGCCACTACCACTATGCCGGCAGCTTTTAGATTGGCAATGGAGACTTGCATGAGATTCCAGTTGTCTACATTACAACCTTCTTCTTCAGAACAATACCAGCTGTTGTTGATGACATGTGGTGATTTGGCAGGATCCGGATTGAGATCGTTTGTATCTGTTGGAGCCAAAAACCAATCCAAAGCTTCAAGATAAGACTGGAGGCTACCGTTGCCGCGTTCCATATTTCTGGTGCCAATCCATTTAGCTTCCGGAGCCATTCCGATTACTTCATTATCTTCCTTTACACCCACCATAGTGCCTACGGTATGTGTGCCATGACTGTGGTCGTCACAGGGAGCGGTAAGACTCAATCCGCAAGGGTTGTTTTGATTGGGATTACTCAAAGGACTAACTTCATGAATAGCATCATGCCAGTTGTAATTATGATCAACACCTCCATTGTTATAACCCCTGTATCTGGTGGTTATCGCAGGATGTGTCCAGTCAAATCCTGTATCATTACCCCCGACGACTGCGCCCTGGCCCCGGTAACCCAGTTCTTGTATCACATTTGCTTCTGTCTTAATAATTCCCCATGTATAAGAGTCTCTGTTGCCGCCAGAATTTTCCTGAAAATCTCCTTTTATTCCATCAAATGAATAGTTATAAAGTACAGCCTTGACATTTGCCAATCCTGCAAGCTGGATAACAATAGCTTCAGGACAATGATAGGCATTAATGGTGGAGGATAGATAGTTGATACGGTACTTTATTTTGCTTTTATCCAGTATTGTACAGGATTCCAGGATATTATCCTTAAGATGATTTTTTAAAAGATTGTAGGCCGTATTTCCTTTTTCCGTTTTTGAAAGATTGGCCGGTATCTTATCCTTTAAAATCAATGGCTGGAATGCCAGGACACATGAAGAGAAGCCTTTTTCCTTCAATTCTCTTTGTACACCCGGTTCGATATACACTTGAGCAAACAGTTGATTAAAGTGACAAAGGATAATAATGAGCAAAGAGGTAAGGAAACGTAAAAATTTCATTGACTTGATTGATTAGTTTTCAAAGATAGCTACATTTTAAAATAAATATATAGCTTTGACAAATGAAATATTTACCCGAGGCTATTGAATTTCTTTATCAGCAAGATGCCGGATGGGCTGTTTTGGTTGAATTGACCTCCATTCCTGAATTTGGTGTGCCTGAACCACCATACATTGAATTGATGTCGTCCATTGTTTCACAACAGTTGAGTACCAAAGTGGCGAAAGTAATATGGAATCGTTTTGTTGACCTNTTTCCCCGGGGATTTCCTGAGCCTTCCCTTGTTATAGAGTTGAGTGACCTGCAATTGCGTGAGATTGGATTTTCAAATGCAAAGGCAAATTATGTAAAAAATATAGCCGGNCGCTTCCTTGCTGCACCGTATACAAGGGATTCTTTGGAGGCTATGGACGATCTGGAATTGTTGAAGGAGTTTTCTTCCATCAAGGGTGTAGGCGAATGGACAGTTCAGATGTTGCAGATATTTAACCTACATCGTCCGGATATCTTGCCTGTCAAGGATTTAGGAGTAAGGCAAGCTTATAGTCATTTTTATGGATTGAATCTTACGGAGCGTGATTTAATATTACATATGAATGAAAAAGCGGAAAAATGGAGACCATATAGAAGTGCTGCCTCATTATTATTGTGGAATTGGAAGAATCACCAATTTCCCGGATTGGAAGAAATACAGAAGCTCAATAAAAATTCTAAAAATTGAATATGAATTTAAGACATCCTCATAACATCTTTGGTGAAGANAAAAGGATAGAGCGTGTAATCGGACGCTATGACGAGGGTGTAAAAGGTCCACTGGTAATCTGTATCGGCGGCATTCATGGTAATGAAAAAGCTGGTTTAAAAGCCATTGATTTGATGCTGAAGATGCTTGAAGTCGAACATATCACTAATACTAATTTTGAATTTAAGGGTCGATTTCTTGGTGTGTCCGGACATCTTGCCGCGATCAGACAGAATCAAAGGTACATTGAAAAGGATTTGAACAGATTATGGTTGAAGGATAAGATTGAATGGTTAAGTCAGCAAAATAGAAATACGTTGTCGGCGGAAGATCTGGAAATGTTTGACCTTGAATCATTGATAACGCACGAGATACGAGATTATGGTGCAGACAGGACGGTTATTCTTGATCTGCACACTACTTCAGCTGACGGGGGCATCTATACGATAGTACCTGACCATCCTCTTGCCATCGAGTATGCATTGGGTATTAAAGCTCCTGTTGTATTGGGTTTTCTGGAAGGATTGAAAGGAACCACTTTGCACTACTTTACAAGTCATAATTTCCCCGGAGAGGTAACAAGTATTTGTTTTGAGGCAGGTCAGCACGATGATCCTATGTCAGTCAACAGGGCAATTGCTGCAATTACCAACTGTCTGCGTTATGCAGGATGCGTTGAAGGCAGGCACATTGAAGGTCGTCATATAGAAGTATTGTCTGAATATTCCGGCCAACTTCCGCCCTTAACCAGGTTGGCTTACCGTTACCCAATTAACCCGGATGAAGGATTTAGAATGCTTCCGGGCTTCCAAAATTTTCAACCAATCCATAAAGGTCAGCATCTGGCTGATAACCATGCCGGNCCCATTCTTAGTCCAATGGATGGGTTCATTCTGATGCCATTATACCAAAGTAAGGGAGAGGATGGATTNTTTATTGTAAAACGAGCTTCATTATACAAAGACGATGAATTTTGAAAGTGCCGATTCATTAACTTAAACCCCAAATATTAGTACTCTTTTTGAGATTCATGGCAATTATTGCTTTGCCATTTTTTATCGGTTGCCTTTATTGCTTTCTGTATTTCTTCTGAATCAAACCATTGCTGTAATTTATCTTTGGCTTTATTACGGACTTCGGAGTCTATGTGAGATCCAACAGTAATCAAACCGGAGACCAATACCGCCAAGTCATCGGTGTACCCTAATACTGGAGTTAGGTCTGGAATAAAATCAACCGGGGAAAGGAAATAGGTAATGGACCCCAAGATGGCAGCTTTTGCCCAGGTAGGGGTTTCCTTTCTCCTGAAAGAATAGTACATCAATAATGCTGCATATATCAATGATCCTCCGCCACCTTTTGCTGCTTTCTTTACTTTATTCCAGAATTTACGGTTAGGGAGGTCGATTTTATCTTGTTTCTGGTCTTTCATTAAATATGGTAATTGACTAAAATTTGATTTAATTATATCAAATTATTTTTAGTCATTTAAGTTCCTTAGACTGGTAATTTTAATTAAAATTTAGTCTAATAGATCTATAGGAAATGTATGGAGATTGCAGATAATCGATCTACCTCCTGAGAAAGAGGGGTAGGGGAAGATTAAAAACAAAAAAGGAAAGTTGATTACTTTCCTTTTCAGTAGTAGCGGAGGCAGGACTCGAACCTGCGGCCTTCGGGTTATGGCCCGACGAGCTACCAACTGCTCCACTCCGCGGTATTTTTAATTAGGCTGCAAATATACGACTAATATTACAATTTCCAAGGATAATATTAATTATTTTGCAATAACTGTTTTGCCTGTTTGAATGACTATGCCATTTTCATTGAGAATCTGATAGATATAAAGCCCGGATGTTAAGTTGCTTACATCAATCTGATTTGTTCCATTTGAGATTACTTCCTTTCTTAATATTTTCCNCTGAGCATCCAATAAGCTGAAAACGGCTTTTTGTTGACCGATTCCGGAAATATACAGATCGTTGCTGGTAGGATTTGGAAATACCTGGATAGCTAATGCCTCAGTCTTGTGATTACTCACTTTGCCACCGGGAACAGAAAGAATTTGCAATTTGTCTACACGGATACCCTCCCTATTGACTTTAGCATCTGATCTGAAGACAAGTTTAAAGTAAACAGTTTTTCCTATATAATCTGAGATATTATAAATAGCATTTACCCATTCTGGTTGAAAACCATCAAGTACGGGTTCTTCTTCCCCCTGATCGATATTACCAGCCTGTGAAAAGTTGCCGCATATTGCATCCCAATATACTCCGTCGGTCGAGATATATGTTTTTAAGTGGTCAATATTCTTCTCTATACTCCATTTTGCAAAATAGCTGAAGAATGCAAGAGAATCATTCTCCGGAAGATTTACCGGATATTTTAATTCAAGGATTTTATTCTCGGCTTTATCATAGGTGGTTTTATTGGTCACTGATATAGATGCAAATGTATCGTAATAATCTACCACATCCAGTGTCCAGTTTTCATCGGTATTCTGTTTGATAAAGTCCGACAAATCATCCCCGTTATTTTCATACAGGACTTGATAATTATATAACCTGAGATTGATGGTGTCTCTCTTTATATAACTGCCATTATATATACTGCTGATTTCCAGCGCAACCGGACCGGTGGTGTTATTATGAGCATTGATAGGAATTTCGATTTCTTGCTTTTCTAAATGATTTAGGTTTAGAGTAATAGTTTTATTGAAATTATCGATATTATTGGTCAATGGACTAACACTGATTTTTACCGGATCATCAGATAATCCAGTCTTGGTAAACAAGAACTTGACCGTGTTGTTTCCGGGTCTAATGATTTTATCACTTGTCAATTGGTATTGGATGCCTTCATTAAGTAACCATAATGCGCGAATATTTTGATATAACATATCTGCACATATCGGTTGGATCTTATTTTGCAAGGGCCAGAAGCTTTCTTCATCTGTCAATTCTGGTCCACCACACTCAAAGGTAAATGCCAAAATACCATTTTGATAAAGGTAGTCATCTGCGGAACCATTAATCGGATACCCTAATGTCTCGCTATTTAGTCCATAACTGTAATCCGAAAACTGAGTAAGGTCCTGTGAGAAATAAAAATAGGAAAGTTTATCTTTTGTGTTTTGTTCAAGATAGCCCCAGGGATATATTAATACATTAGCATAGGAATGATAGTTGATAGCCATTTTGAATTGATTGTTCAATCGAAGCGTATGGATGGTCTTCGTTTCCATTTCTGACAATTGGTAGGCTCCTCTGTATGTATCTGATGAGTAAATCGGTGAAGACCCTTCATTGTCGAATGCAAAGCCTACTGAGTAATTACGATTAAGATCAACACCGCCCGGACCATTGGTATTGTTTCTGTTTTNTCTCCAGAGACCACCACCACTTGGATGGGTCATTTGGTTATAGATATACCCATCAGGATTAACACATGGCACGAAAACCATTTCTGATTTATTGACGAGATATCTAATTTCAGGATCTGTATCATATTTTTCAAGAATATACCACATGAAGTACACAAGCTGCATCATACTCATCGGTTCTCGCGCATGGTGTAGTGCAGTAAACAACATCTGGTTTTCTACATCCCCTTCATCATCATTGGGGTTATCTGATATTTTGACATAATAGACAAAGTTGCCACCTTTGGTCTTGAGGTTTGGGAACCAATTTCTTTCAGTGATAAGGTGCGGAAATTTTTGATGCATCAAATCCAGTTCTGAGATTAATTCCTCATAGGTGAGATAGGATCCCATAGATCCGTATTTGAAATTTTGTGGTACGTCATATACTTTTCCATCCGGTTCGCATTTAGGATTCCTTACGGCCAGCTGCAAGTCAACAGGTTTCACCTTCTTACTTTCTTCTAAATAATGTGCTACTGCATCTTCTTGCAGGATATCAACCTTGAATCCGGCTTCCCGAACCGACTTTACTTCTTCCTCAGTGAAAAAGTTGATAAGTACATCTTCTTGTCTTTTATATCCATGCTCTACTTCAACTCCTAAGCGAGCTAAGTCTCTTAAATCCCGTCCACTGAGATGGACTTTTACTTNTTGATAAATTATATGTTCCTGTACCTGTGCTGTAAGTGAGGATGTCAATACCAAAGACAATACGAGTACAATGAAAGGGAATATATTACGGGAAATAATCATATGATAGCTAAAACTTCGCCCAAAGATAATGATAATATATATATGATGATTAAAATATATTTGAATAATTTTTATTTTTTTCTGCCAAATCCTGATTTAATGCATATTTGATCATTTTAAGTCCATAAAGTGAATTGAAGCAAATAAATATTTTTCATGAAACCCTGATAAATGGATAATAAATGAGGAAGTTGACTCATTGTATAGAGTTGTTGTTTTTGAATTATTTGGTCCTTCATTCATTGATATTCATATTGACTAGTCAGGTAATTCCACGCACTAATACTTTATTCAAAACAATTTATTAAAAAAGTAGTTTTCTAATTTGTTGGTACGAAGAAGGGAAGTTTTCAGAATTGTCTTTTAAAATACCTTATTTTTGCCGCCATTATTCAAAATTCTGTTTAATTATCAAATTTAAGTACAGTATGAAGGAAGTATTTATTGTATCTGCGACACGGACTCCAATCGGGAGTTTTGGTGGATCTCTTTCAGGTTTTTCAGCTACGGATCTTGGAGCAGCATCCATTCGGGAAGCATATACGAAGATTAATCTGGATCCCAATGAAATCAATGAGGTATATTATGGCAATGTCGTTCAGGCCAATCTGGGTCAGGCTCCTGCCAGACAAGCTGCCTTGAAAGCCGGACTTAGCAAGAACGTTGTGACAACCACTGTCAATAAAGTTTGTGCGAGTGGCATGAAATCTGTTATCCTTGCTGCACAATCCATCATGCTTGGACACAATGATTTGGTAGTTGCCGGCGGAATGGAGTCGATGTCTAATGTCCCTTTCTATCTTCCTAATATGAGATGGGGCAGCAAGTATGGGTCGGTTCAGGCTCTCGACGGACTTCAGAAAGATGGTTTACTGGATGTGTATAATGGAAATGCAATGGGTGTATTTGCTGATGCTACTGCTGAAAAGTTTGGATTTAGTCGGGAAGATCAGGATGCTTTTGCCATCCAATCCTATAAACGATCTGCCGAAGCTACTCTTTCCGGAAAATTCAATGCAGAGATTGGTGCCATCTCTATACCTCAACGGAAGGGCGAACCCGTTGTGTTTAAAGAAGATGAAGAGTTTAAGAATGTATTTTTCGATAAAATTCCATCCCTGAGGCCGGCATTTACGCCAAATGGAACAGTTACTGCAGCCAATGCCAGTACCATCAATGATGGAGCGTCCACCTTAATCCTTGCTTCCGGTGATAAGGTAAAATCTCTTGGCCTTAAGCCTTTGGCACGTATCGTTTCTTTTGGTGATGCTGAACATGATCCCGAATGGTTTACTACTGCGCCTGTGGAAGCTGCCCCAATTGCGTTAAGAAGAGCAGGGTTGACTGTCGATCAGATTGATTTCTTTGAAGTCAATGAAGCTTTTGCGGTCGTAGCTATGACTTTTGCCAAATCTTTTAACATCCCATATGATAAATTGAATGTATATGGCGGCGGCGTTTCATTAGGTCATCCTCTAGGATCTTCAGGCAGCAGGATTTTGGTTACCCTCACTACTGTCCTGCAACAGGAAGGTGGTAAGTATGGTCTGGCTGCTATTTGCAATGGTGGTGGTGGGGCAAGTTCCATTGTTATTGAAGCATTGTAACATATCCTAAGGCAGATTCAATTTCCGGCTGCTTAGTGAATGTCCTTTGTTATTCCTTCGGTTTTGATATATTAAGTGCATTGAATGTGTTGGTATTCAAATTTTTGTTCATTTCAAATTAAAATATTATTAATATGATCTCAATAAATTCAAGGTTAATAGTTTTGTTGCTGACTATTATAAGTTGTACATTATTTTCTTGTAACCTAAGTAATAGCACGAAATCTTTAAACAATAATACTGCAAAGGATACCATGGTAGATGTAGCTATTCATGATGGACATAATTCTCAAAATGCTGTTGATTGGGTTGGAACTTACCGCGGTACTTTGCCATGTGCTGATTGTGAAGGGATTGAAACTGTGATAACCCTCAATGAGGATGGTACCTATAAGAAAAATGATACTTATCTGACTAATAAGGAAGGCGTAAACAAGTTTGAAGAGGCCGGAAAATTTGTCTGGGATGAATCCGGCTCAATCATCACCTTACAGAGTAGTTCCGGAGAATCCAAGTATAGGGTAGGAGAAAACAAATTGTTTGCTCTGGATATGGATGGCAAATTGGTGGAAGGCCAACTGGCTGATAAATATATTTTAGTAAAGGAATAGGGCAGGCCGGTTCAATGATTGATTGTGAACCGAACGGTTGAGTTTAAGTCATTTCCTTTGATATTTATAAAATAAATCCCATTTTGGGTGTCAGGCAAATTGAATGGTAACAACTCATTTTGCCTGGCAATTTGTATATTTTGGTTGTAATGAACTCTGCCCAGAATATCCATAATCTTAACATTGTACAAGCCTTCCTGGAAACTTTCCATCGTTGCATAAAACTGCCCGGAGTTGGGATTCGGATATATCATTATTCTTTTGGAGTTATTTTCAATGCACGGGATGATTACATCTCCGGTACTTGATCTTGTTGAGACCAGCACTGAATCACAATTTGTGTTATTACAATCCCTTCCAACCGCATAATATTGATGAAGCGTTATATCTTCCTGAGAAACTTTTAACCAGGATTTATTCATATTTTCAACTAATTCAAATGTTCCTGTCGTCTCATCTATCTTGTACCATGTATAACAGAAGTTATTGTTGTGTTTTGCCAGGAGAAATGGCCCACATTCATCTATTACCAAATTATCCTCAATCAATGAACCGTCTGTTAATGAACTGGAAAATTTGGAAATCGGATCGAACCGGCAACGACCAAAATTGTCACTAATAGAGTCCTTGGATTCGAATGTCCCGGTTATGAAATAAAGTCCATTTTTCAAGTCCACAACTTTTCCGGGTAATTGGGGATAGGAAAACATAAAATCGGAATGCATTTTGTATACTCCGCATGCTACTTCATCAAATAATTCATTCGGTGACTCTCTGATTTGGAAGCTTAATGTATCATAGCTCCAGCAGAATGCTTTATCCAGTGCCTTCAATGTAAGGTTAAAATCCCCGGNTTGCTCTTCAAAGTGTATTGTGACAGCTGTTGTGTCTGTTTCTTCTTTACCATTAACCCATTTCCATGAACAAGTATAATAAGTATATTGATTGCCTTGACCAATGGTCCCTTTCAACCGAAAAACTCCTAACGCCTCTTCTCCGTGACTGCAAAATTCTATACTTGGCGGCAATACCTTGCCGTCCTTATCCATTATACTGGCTTCAAATTTATTTTTATAGGTTATATCAAAATCTTTACTGATTATACAGTTATTTGCATCCTGGACTTTAATGGTATATTTTCCACTATCACGGAAATTGACAGGTGTTGTTTTTGGTGTTGAAGTGCCGGGTCCTGTCCAAGAAATGATGTATCCGGNGGTTCCACCATTGACTTGAGGTTCAATTGATTTTGTTTCACCTTTGCAAACAGATGTTTCTGGTAATGAAATAGCAATGGGAGTAGGTTGTTTTACAGAAAACGTTGCTATACCTACACAATTTTTAGAATCGGTGATGGTTACTGTATAGTCACCTGCAATTAATCCACTCATATTTCTGCTTGTTGCACCATTGGACCATACATAAGAGTACGGTGGAATCCCGGATGTAGGTTCATTGACGCTGATACCTCCATCTTTTTCGCCATTACATTTTACATCAACGATTTTAGCGGTAATATCTGTAATGACACAACAAGGTCCAAGACAGCCTGCCTGTGATACTTTTTCGCGGATAAGGTTGCCGGGTAGCGGTCCAAATCCTTTTGAGAAATTGATCCCATATGATTTTAAATGACAATAACTCATGATAGTTCCTCCATTAGTTGGAGGAGGACCCGNAGCGCAATCACCTTCAGTATCTTCACAATTGTCTATGGCACCACCCGGCCATCCACACCAGTGGGTATGTTTTGATCCAATATTATGACCGAGTTCATGAGTAACGACAGTTGTTGTCCAGGAGTAATTCGGAAAATTATTATAGCTCATTTTTATATCGGAAATACCCACCCTGGAATCATTATTGCATAGAACATCTACATAGGCCCGACCTCCAATATTATTGGAAGTATAGGCCAGTAAATGAGCAAAGTTGCCATTAAATTGTGTTCTATAAGCCTTGAAAAAATTCAAAAGGTCTTCAGAGCTGTTTGTTGGATATGGGTCACTTGTTGTCCATACCATTAACTCTGATATTTTGATATCAATTGCTTCATTCTGATATAGAGTTGAAACAACATTGAAAANATTTCCAACGTAATCAGTTACTGCCTTAACACTCTTCCAATATTTGTAAATTGAATTGGTGATTTCAAAGTACACTAAAATACATCCGTTATTATTTACTGTAATTGTATTCTGCGGCATAACATTGCCAGGATCTAAAATGAGATCATCTGTATAGCAATTAAATGCAGGCTCCATTTTCAATGACGAACTCTTATAGATTACCTGATCATCCCCGTTCAAAATTTTGCCAACATCATATTGTCCATCAGTAGAGGATATTAATCCTTCCATGATACCATCGTGGAAAGTTAAGGCAACAAGGCTATTTTCTTCACCTTCTATGATTCCCCGATAGAATACTCCTGTTTCAAGATCCATTAACTCTTTATTCTGATTGAATACTGAAGCGCCTTGTGCAAATGGACTATATTCAAATAATAAAATCTTCATCAGATTGCGGTCCGAAGGTCTGGGGATCTCAATGCGTATAATTTTCGGCTTATTATTTTCTATTTNTTTGATTGATTCTGCTTTGGTTTCAAATAATAAACTCTCTGTTGCATGGTTTTGGTTTAATGGAGTATAACCTTGATTTTCAATCGCCTGATTATATACCTGCAGTTCAGTAATCGGGTACAGCAACTTAAGCCTTTGCAGCTCTTTAGCAAGTCTGTTTTGTCCATGAAGATTCAAAGGATTAGCATTCCAACTCAGCAGAAGTACGATAAGTAACGTATATGTTTTAAGGTGCAACATAGATCAAAGAATTAAAGAAATGGCCATTACAAGAAGTATAAGATCTAACGGAAATCAAAAAGACCCGATAAGTCCTCAACCGATGTAAATATAATTAATTTTACATTTGTAGCAAATAGCTACTATTTGATGGTCTTTGCTATCTAAAATGAATTCCGCGCCTCTTTTAACGAATCAATGAAAATTCTCCTTTGTACAATTTAGTTTTGCCGTCCTTCATTTCTAATTCTATCACGTACACAAAGACAGCCGGATTCAATTCTTGTTCCTTGAAACGGCCATTCCAACCAAGTCTCGGGTCATTAGGTGCAAAATTTTCTTTTGAAAAAACCACGCCTCCCCAGCGGTTGAATATTTTCATGGAACGCACCTGAGACACTTCATCATCAGTATAGACAGTAAACTCATCGTTGATCCCGTCATGGTTTGGTGAAATCGCATTTGGAATGAATACATTAACATGTTTTCTTATTCGTACCAATACAGTTGCCTCATCCTGACATCCATTTTCGTCTTTTACTATAACTGTATATTCGGTATTTTCCAATGGAGATACAATTGGATTGGAACAATCACTGCAACTAAGGTATAAAGTAGGTGTCCAGGTAATTGTGGCGTAACTGCCTGATATTTTAAGGTCTATTAAGGCACTTGCTCCTTTATCCACAACGATTACGGGATCCAAGGTCACATTTATTGAAGATCCGGGATCAAATACAAATTTCTTAGACATTTTGCAGCCATTCTTATCAGTTATTTCCACTTGATATGCCCCGGTTTGTAACCCATCAAAAACATAGGGAAGTGAATTGATGATTGGGTATGAAACCCCATTGACTACGGCTTGAAATGGTAAGGTCAACTCATCAGTAGATTCCAGTGTAAAACTATTCAGAGGTTGTGAGCTGCAGGCAGCGGAGATAGATGACCAGACTCCCTGTGGTTCAGTAAATGGGAAAATGCTAAAATCAAGGGTTGCCTGACAAAGTACTGCAGGGTTTTTGACAATCAATTGATATTGGCCGGGAGGGATATTTTCAATGGTCTGATCGGTTGTAAATGTTACACCATTATCAATCGAGTATTGAAGATTCTGTCCCGCAATTACATTTATTTTAATGCTTCCTGTATTTTTTATGCAATTTGGTTGAGTGACGAGTAAAAGTACGTCAGGGGCTTTCTCGATCATTACAACGACATCGTCGCTAACTGAAAGGCAAGGTCCGGCACCATCGGGATCCTCTGATGTAAAAGTCAGGGTTACACTGCCATTATTAATATCTTCCGGAGATGGGGTATATTCCGGTGTGATCAGGTTGGCATCGTTGAACGAACCGGTGCCTGAACTGGTCCAGCTACCTGTTGAGATGCCGGTCAAACTACCATTGAGCCTCAGTATACCGGGTTGGCACACAATGGTATCTTTACCTGCATCAACTCCGATTGTTAATGGGCAACCGCAATCCTTCACCGATATGGTTATTGCCTTTGTTGCTGTGCAGTTTTGAGTTCCCACTGTATAGGTAAGCGTATGGTTCCNCGGACCGGCTTTTGCAGGATCGAACTGGTCTCCTGATATTCCTTTACCTGTCCATAAGCCACCGGCAGGTGATGCCTGAAGAGTTACCGGAAGATCGTCCAGGCATAATTCTTGTATCGGACTGATAACAATATCAGGTAGCTGAATGATGGTGACCTGCAATGAAGCAGAGGCGGGACTACAAGGACCTGCATCGTCCGGATCATTTGTTGTGTATGTCAGTGTAACAACTCCTGATAATATATCATTTGTTCCGGGAATGTATTCAGATTGATATCCGGCTGGTACAGAAAAGGTGCCATCTCCGGATGTTGTCCATGTTCCTCCGATGTTGTTATTCAATGTTGCCAAAACTTGGGCAGTTTGATTGGAACATATAGTTTGGTTACTTCCAACATTTACACTTACCGGATCGACACAGCCGCAATCTTTTACAGTAATGGTTGCTGTCGTGTTTCCTTTACAATTCAGTGGACCGGCTACATAAGTAATGGTATAGGTCCCGATCATTGTCGGACTGAAAGTTGTCACCGGATTATTAAAATCTCCATTGATATAATATTGTCCGCCTGTCGGGCTTCCACCGGACAAAACTATGGCAGGAGCGTTCAGGCACAGGTCTGAAAATGGCGTCAATGTGACCGTTGGGGCAGGAGATACGGTAATGTCAACGGTTTTTGTCGCCGTACATCCATTGGAGGTAACAGTATAAGTCAGTGCGTGGATGCCCTGACCGGCAACAGATGGATCAAATTCATTCATAATGACACCATTACCTGTCCATGTTCCTCCGGCCGGCAGTGCAAATAATTGTATATTGTCGGAAGACTCACATACTTGGGTGATTAAGCTAATCTGAATATTGATAATGTTGAATGTCAAAGTCATACTGCTGGATGCAGGTAGGCAAGGCCCTGCTCCATCGGGATCAATGGTGGTCATCGTAAGTACAACACTTCCATTTGTAAAATCTTCTGAGCTAGGATAGTATGTTGTAGTGTCTTGATCATTAGGTAAGAAAANACCATTACCCGATGTGGACCATGCTACAGAATAATTGGAACTTCCTTTGATCGTGACCCCATTGCCATCACACGAAGTCATGTCTCCACCGGCATCAGCTGTTGCAGGGTTTGCACATGCACAATTATTAACAGTTATATTAATTGTTTCTGTCCAGGTACATCCAAATAAATCCTGGTACGTATAATTGATGGTCCTTGTGCCAATACCTGCTGTTCCCGGATCAAATATGTCCCCATTCACTCCTGCTCCAGAAANAACTCCGCCGGAAGGTGTAGCTGACAGTACGACCGGTGGATCAGTGTCGCAAAGTGGGCTAACCGGTGTGATTGTTATCAACGGAGCAGCCTCAACATGGATTATGATCTGGGCTTGTCCGGTGCATCCATTTTCAGATGCTGTATAGGTTATTAAATGATCTCCCGGCCCTGCCATTGACGGATCAAAAGTATCTCCGTTGATTCCGGTTCCTGTAAATGTTCCCCCGGTTGGGAAGCCTGACAATGTCACTATATTACCACCTTCACATAAAGGTTGCACTGTGTTGATACTTATATTGGGAGAGATAAAGGTAATTGTCAGCTGATCAGGAATATCCGTACAGGGGCCATCGTCATCCGGATCAGGTACAATTAAAATTAACGTTACAGAACCATTGGCTGCATCTCCGATTCCGGGTGTATAGGTTGCATTCAAGTCATTGATATTGGAAAATATACCATCACCGGATGTTGTCCAGTAATAATTTGTACTGTTTATTACATTTCCCTGCAGTAGGATTGGATCTGATATGCAGGATGACATGTCCGGTCCTGCATTTACTACGATACCTAAGTTGCAATTACAGTTTTCAACCTGTACAGTTGTAGTGGCAGTTCCGGTACATCCGTTGCCATCAGTATATGTATAGGTTAGCTGAAAAAATCCGGGGCCACTCACCGTTGGATTAAATGTTCCATTGATTACCCCTGTTCCTGACCAGGTGCCACCTGTTGGGTTCCCTGACAAATTTACCGGAGGCCCATCTGAACATAAAGGTCCTATTGGATTAGCTGTGACAGAAGGATTGGTAAATACTGTAATGGATGTATTACTGCTTCCTGACAAAACTCCCTGGCAACTGGTATTGTTATCCACGAGTTGAGTTAGGGCAAAGGTTACATTAGTTCCAGTCGGGACTATAGTCGGAGGTACCTGCAAGGTGTTGGTCGCACTGTTAAATGATGGCAAAACTCCTTGATAGCATATAGTGAAGTTGGCCGTTCCGTTTATGGTTATTGCCGGTATAGAATAATTGATGGGTGATGTGATGACCAGATTTGCCGTGTAGGAACCACTTCCTCCGGTTACGCTCATTGTAATGGTTTGACATGTGTTTTCACAAATACTGACACCTCCCGGAAAATTGAGAACCGGAGTTTGGTTAATGGTGAGCGTCATAGCGTCCGTGTCACCTATACACGGTCCTAATCCATCCGGATCAGGGGTTGTGATGGTAATAATAACAATGCCGGAAGCAATATCACCCGGCCCGGGTGTATAGGTTGGATTAAGGATATTCGGATTGTTAAATGTGCCGTCTCCGCCGGTACTCCAGCTATAGACGGAAGTATTGGTCGCAGTTCCACTTAAAGTATAAGTATTGCCACTGCAGATGGAAGCATCTGCGCCTGCATCTACATCAGNGGGATTGACACAGCCGCAATCAACAATATTTACCGTTATACTTGCCGAATTGCTGCATCCATTACCATCTGTGTAATTGTAGACAAGGATATAGCTACCTGGTGTGTATGCTGAGGGATCAATATCACTAATCGGAATGGCATTGAAGGTCCATGTTCCACCGGTTGGGTTCCCGGCAGGTGTATAGATGGGATCAGAAGTACAAAGATCAGGGATTGGATTAATCGACACTGTCGGATTGGTATTGACTGTGACTGATATGGAAGTAGTAGCATAACAGCCTGCATTGCTCGTGACAGTTACACTGTAGGTACCCGCCTGTGTTGTCGAAATATTATTGATTACCGGATTTTGATCACCGGAAGTAAATCCACCCGGTCCTGTCCAGGAATAGGATGTGCCACCGGATGATGTCAAATTTAATGTTTGGCCTTCACAAATTGGATTGGGATTGGCATTAGCAGTGGCCGTTGGGAGGGCATTGATGGTTACATCGACAGTGGCAGTTGCTGTACAATTATTACCATCGGTTACTGTAACTGTATATGTCCCGGCATTTGTTGAGCCGGAATTGGTTATGGTCGGATTCTGTTGATTGGAAGTAAATCCATTTGGACCGCTCCATTGATATGAGGTTCCACCGGAAGAATTCAATTGAAAATCATCACCCTCGCAAATATTGGTCGGAGATACTCCTGCTGTTGCATTTGGAGCAGGATTGACCACCACCTGCATGGTTTCCGAAACAGGGCAGTTGCCGGTAGCGGCAGTTTGATAGGTATAAGTTAAAATGTGAGTACCCGCCCCTGCGATTGATGGTGTGAATGTGTTTCCGATAATTCCCGGGCCACTCCATACACCACCCGAAGGGGATGCTGTCAGTGCTTTTGGATTATTGTCCTCCACACAATAGGNGCCTGCCGGCGTCAAAGTAATGGTCGGTGCTTGGTAAGCGACAAGATGCACATCATCGAACCAGATAATCTCAGGGTCTCCTAATGACCAGGTTTGGGTTCTTATTCTAATTACTGCATTGGAATATGTTCCCGCCGGAAAGCAATCTGAAGAAAAACTGAATTGGTAAGTCTGAACATTATTCCCATTGCCGACGGTTTCATTATAAACAGTAGTTCCGTCCAAGATCAACTGGACATTGATAAAATCCCAACAACTACCACATGGTCCTGTATTGGGATAATTATCCGGATCTCCGGCACAACCTCCACATTCATCATTAGATTCCATATTACCGCCGGAAGGCCNAGGTAGATTACTATGGTAATCAACGGTAAAATCAAGCTTCGTAGCTGTCGAAATATCAATGGCACCCGTTGTAATCCATTGTCCCACCCCTTCATTGGCCTTGTTTTCAAATTCGCCATTTTGGACATCAAAATGCCTTCCTGCCGGAGATGGTGGGTTATTGATGAAGCAAAGTGGACAGGTTGCTGTCCATGCAATTCCTTCTTCACTCAATCCTGATGTAGCTCCATTTGCTTCCGTGTTGGGTGCAATATTGAACCTCTCCCTGAATATCGTAGTTTGAGTAATTCCTTGCTTAAATGAGATGAATAATAAAAAAGACTAATGCCTCTAAGAAATTGTATTGTACATTCTTTTTCAAAATATTCCGACCTTAAATTTTCCGGTTGATTAACTATATACTTTGACAATCCTTGACAAGGAAATTGTGCACAAAGTTAATCTTTTATTTATTTCCCTTTAAGAATCATCTATATTTTTTAGTACTGTTTTCATTGGCTATGGGTTCTTCATGTTGTACATTACTTTTTGAAATTCAAGTAATTGGACATGCTTCAAATCTATATGAATATTAAGGTTTTATAGAAATTATATGAATACGTTGATGGAATAAATATTCATTTTTTATGTAAGGAATAAGGTTCCTTGTACTTTTTATCAAAGCTTTTTATCCATGCGGGAAATGGATATAAATTACTTTTATTAGTTCATTTAGTCGATGAAATTTTCCCATGTCTGACCAGATCATAGTGTTGAAGGATTATCTTCGCATTCAAAATAACTTCAACTTTTATGTCAGTTACCAATGCATTTGTGATTGTTTCCGGCCTACTTTCGGTTTTGGCATTCAGGAATCCGGCTCTTTTGTACAAATTAATTGGATGGCCACATCGTTCCTCAACTGAACGGGAATACTACAGGTTGTTCACCGGAGGATTGGTCCACGGAGATTATATACATCTTCTGGTCAACCTTTTGTGATGTACCAATTTGGTGCGATTGTTGAAATGGAGTATAAGGTACTGTTCGGAGAAAATGGTGTATATTATTATCTGGCTCTTATTGTACTGGGTGTCATTGTTCCAAATTTATTCGATCTAATGCTACACAAAAACCAACCCAATTACAGAAGCCTTGGAGCATCGGGTTCAGTTAGTGCAGTTCTGTTTGCTTATGTTCTTTTCAATCCATGGAGTAAACTATATCTTTATGGCATCTTGCCTTTGTACTCTATTGTGGCAGCTGTCCTATACCTCGTATATAGTGTATACCAGGACAAAAAGGTAAGGATAACATCAACCATATGGCCCACCTAACCGGAGCCGTCTTTGGTTTTGTTTTCACCTTGGCTTTGAAACCTTCTCTCGGTCCTTTTTTGTTCAACAGTTGCTTTCATTTAGCTTTTGAGGTCGATCCTTATCTTTTCAGGCATTTTCTCCAAAACAATTATCGGGTCATCTTTACTTATTTCCAACTTGTTGCCATCGCTTTCGATGGATTTAATTTTATTTTTGAATCCCGGAAATTTAAATGTGTATTTCCTGATAGCGGCTTGGTAATAACCAGATTGATTGATATTTATTAAGACATATGTTTGGCAATTATTATATTCAAACACAGTTTCCCGGTAATTACCTGCCAGATAGGAATGACCGTCAAACTCATCAAGATACATACGGCTAATGACTTTTTCCGCATCTGAGAATCCGCACCATATTTCCATTTCTTCCAGTGGCTTTTCGTTTACATACTGCATTGCAGGCCAGATGGGTAATATGCNGCCGCCTTTGAGTAGGGCCGGTGCCGCATCCATTTTTACCCGAATGAAGTAATCATTATTTCCTATAAATTGCCTGGCCGAATTGACGTCATAATAGTATCCTTCAGGTAGGGATATCCTCACTCCGCTTTGACCGGGTTCCATTACCGGTATGGCCAGTAATGCATCGCCCAGATAGAATTGATCAAAACAGGGAGGTCTTTNTTCTTTGGCATGAACAAAATTCACCGGTTTGATCATTGGAATGCCCTCATGCACATATCTCCGAAAAACCGTATATATGTATCCCAATAATCTATACCGCCAATGGATGATTTGACGAGNACAGTCTGTCCATTTTTCTCCGAAAGACCAAGGCTCCTGTTCCGCAAAGTCTTTTGACGAATGGTTTCTGAAAAATGGATGGAAAAGTGCTAGTTGTAGCCACCGACAAAACAATTCTCCATCAGGATTGCCCACAAAGCCACCAATATCGCTCCCGGCGAACGAAAATCCACTTAATGCAAGATTCTGACATTGATAATTTGCGATCCTTAGATGCTCCCAGGTGGCTACATTATCACCCGTCCACACTGCCGCAAATTTTTGCCCTCCGGCATAAGTTGATCTGGTTAATACGAAAGGCCTCCTATCTCCGGCTTGCCGAATACCTTCCATTGTAGCTTCCGACATCAACATGCCATATAGATTATGTCCCTCGGCAAAATCACCGCTTTCCCCTTCGAAGTTCATCCTTACATCTTCATTCAAAGTGCGTTGTGTTTGAATCATATCAGCCTTGTTGAACAAAGCAGGTTCGTTCATGTCATTCCATATACCCGCCAGACCAACCCGGACCAATTCAGCTACATGATCTGCCCACCATCTTCTTACTTTGCGGGACGTAAAATCCGGGAAGTGACAATATCCCGGCCAAACAGGACCAGATGTGATCGAACCATCCGGGTTTTTAAGAANAANATCCTCACTGATGGCCTCCTTATAGATAGCATACCGTTTATCAATTTTTATACCCGGATCAAGAATGGCAACAATCTGAAAGCCCTGGTGTCTCAACTTCTTCAACATTGCCTTCGGATCAGGAAATCTCCNTTTATCCCAGGTAAATACTCTGTATCCTCTCATATAGTCGATATCCAGATAAATGCTGTCGCAGGGAATATTTAGCTCTCTGAACTTTGCTGCTACGTCCATCAATGCTTGTTCCGGTACATAGGACCATTTACTTTGATGAAAACCCAAAGCCCATAATGGTGGCATAGGTGGCGTGCCTGTCAGCTTTGTGTAATTAGCCACTACTTCCAACGGCGATTNCCCGAAAATCAAGTACATATCGATATGTCCTCCACTTCCTGAAATATGTATCTGATCATCTGAATAGCCAAAATCCAATTCGATTCGATGTGTATTATTGATGAATACTCCTAAAACTCCATTTCGATCATTCCTGATATAAAAAGGAATATTTTTATAAAGTGGTTCTGCACCATATTCAAATGCATAGGTATCCGTACCCCAAATTATGCATTTTCGGCCTCTTAGATTGGGGACAACTGCCTTGTCTCCCATACCGTATATTTCTGTTTCAGGCTCTATCCGTTGATTGATTGTCCAGGTAATTCTTTCATCAATACGTTCGTCTTCTGAAATTTGAAAGGAAAAATCAGATAAGACTTTGTGTTCATTCGGAGATAAATTATTGAAAGCAACATTTTTTCTGTCTGTATCACAATTGAGAATATTGAAAAGTTTTGTTTTCGTTTCTTCCTGTTGTATTGGGATAAAAATTCTCAAATGAAGTTCATTAACCCTTTCCGGATGATTTTCACCCATTTTTTGTTCGATGTATTCAGAAAGCTTATAAGTCATATGTTTGGTATGTAAAAGACCAAGGTAAAGAATTTTCTCTACAGATTGTATTATTTGAACTTTACCATATACGAATGGTGAAGTCAACCAATATTTAAGCAATCTTAATCGGTAGGATGGAGATGCAATCAATAATTCCTGTGTAATGTTCAGGAAAATTAGGTAAAATGGCAACTCGGCTAAAAAATCTTTTTATTTTCGGATAATCATAAAATAAATTTTGGTTATATATAGGTATTCAGCTAATTTTGCAACTTATCATAATAATTGTTGCGATAATATTTATCATTTGAAACATTAAAATACAGATATGCACGANAAAATATGGCTAAAGCATTATCCGTCTAATATACCGACAGAGGTAAGATATGACGAGTATCCCAATTTAAATTCATTTATTCGCGCTACAATTAGGGAATATGGTGATCAGGTGGCGTTTATCAGTATGGATAAAAAACTGACTTATAATCAATTAGATAGATATGCCGATCAGTTTGCTGCCTATTTGGCCTCCCTGGGTATGAAGCCGGGCGATAAATTGGCCTTGATGATGCCTAATATTTTACAATATCCTATAGCATTATTTGCCGCTATTAGGGCCGGATATATCGTAGTGAATACC
The DNA here is from genome assembly GCA_013414645.1 of Candidatus Parvibacillus calidus. Classification (GTDB taxonomy): domain Bacteria; phylum Bacteroidota; class Bacteroidia; order Chitinophagales; family Saprospiraceae; genus Parvibacillus; species Parvibacillus calidus. The sequence goes on from CP058702.1 coordinate 1,736,069, forward strand.
AATCCTCTTTATACGCCGAGAGAGATGAAATTACAATTTCAAGATGCCGGCGTAACGGCAATAGTCATTGCAGAAAATTTTGCATACAATCTACAGCAAATTATCGGAGAAACTAATATAAAACATGTTATTACAGCAAGTATCGGAGAAATGCTTGGTGGCCTGAAAGGCCCGCTGGTTAACTTTGTCATACGTAAAGTCAAGAAAATGGTTCCAGCTTTTAACTTACCTGGTTCTGTTTCCTTCAAGAAGGCTTTAGGCGAGGGTATTTCAAAACCTGTACCTCACCACGATTCAGGATCTGAGGATACTGTAATCTTCCAATATACCGGTGGTACTACTGGGATAGCAAAGGGCGCCATGTTGACCAATGAAAATCTTTTGGCCAACCTAGAACAAGTAAAGGCCATCTTTTTGTCCCAGCTTAGGAAAAATGAAGAAGTTGGATTCTGTGCATTGCCTTTGTATCATATTTTTGCATTTACTGTTAATTGTTTGGTATTGTTTTCATTGGGATGCCCTAATGTTTTGATTGTAAATCCAAAGGATATTCCTTCATTGATAAAGGAATGGAAAAAGAACAGTCCATCTATTTTTCCTGCTGTCAATACCCTTTTCAATGCCCTGGCTAATAATGATCAATTTCAACAACTTGATTTCAGCAATCTGAAGATTCCAATCGCCGGTGGTATGGCCTTACAGTCCACCGTTGCCGATAATTGGAGAAAGGTTACAGGTGTGCGCATTGTTGAAGGATATGGATTGACAGAAACTTCACCGGTTGCCAGTGTAAATCCACTGGATGGACGGGAAAAGATCGGGACCATTGGATGGCCTGTTCCTTCAACGGATATGAGAATCGTGAATGATGAAGGCGTTGAGGTTGCGCAGGGAGAAACCGGTGAGATCCAAATTAAAGGTCCTCAGGTTATGAAAGGATATTACAACAAACCGGAAGAAACAAATAAGGTTTTGAAGGATGGTTGGTTTAGTACCGGAGATGTGGGACTGATGGAAGCTGATGGTTATTTCAGGATAGTGGACCGCAAAAAGGATATGATTCTCGTTTCAGGATTTAATGTATATCCCAATGAAATTGAGGAGGTGGCTGTCTCCTTCCCAAAGGTGCTGGAAGCTGCTGCAGTGGGAGTACCTGATGAAAAGAGTGGAGAACATGTTAAATTATTTGTCGTAAAGAAAGATTCGTCTTTGACAGCCGAAGAATTGCTTGAATACATGAANAAGAATCTTACCCAATATAAGCATCCAAAGGAAATTGAATTCCGCGACGACCTGCCCAAGACAAATGTTGGAAAAATTTTGCGTCGGGAATTGAGAAATTAAATAACTTTGCATGTCGAATCATCTGTGTGTATTGATATTATAAATATTTATTTTTTTAAATGAAACTTAACTGTTTACTACCTCTATTTGCTCTATTTCTAGTTACGGGATTATCTGCTCAAAATCGATTGTCGCGTGAAATACAGATTCGGAAGACAATTGCTGATATTCATCAGTTTAATGTTGTAAAGGAAAAGATTGATCGGAAAGTTGCTAAAGCTTTGGGGATTCATGTTGATGGCGATGCGTCATTCTTCAAGGTAAACAAGGATGCTGTGGCCTCACTTATTGATGAACAACCTGAATTGCTTACACTTGAAATTCCATATGGACAGGATGGCAGATCGGTTCAGGTACTATTGTACAATAAGAAACCTTATACCAACTCTGCTATTGTCACAACCAATACGGGAGATAAGTATCCGATGAATAAAGCTGCTTTTTATCGGGGTATTGTCGCAGGTCAGGAAAATAGTCTGGCAGCAATCAGNTTNTTCGATGGAGAGATGTCTGGCGTTATTTCTTGCCAGGAAGGTCAATTCGATATTGGAAAGGTTGACAANAAAGATATTCATGTGATCTTTCAATCAAATACTTTGTCCTACAAGTACAATTTCAACTGTGGTGTTATAGATGATGATTCAGTAGATGATGCTGAGCCTTCTTTGGACGTTAGAAATGCCAATGATTGTGTGAATATTTTCTTCGAAACATCTTATTCTATATACCAAAACAAGGGAAGTGTATCTGCAGTTCAGAACTATGTTACAGGCTTNTTTAATGTTGTAACAACCTTATATGACAATGAAAGTGTGAATGTAGCCATTTCTGAAATTTATGTTTGGACATCTCAGGACCCCTTCCCAACTAACAGTTCGAATAGTCTTNNTCTAAACTACTATACCGATTACCGAACTGATTTTAATGGAGATATTGCGCAATTGCTTGCCAAGACATCTAACGGCAATGGAGGGATTGCCTGGTTGGATGTTTTATGCAATACTTCGACTAAACACAGTTATTCCGATATCAGCATGAATTACAGTGGTTATCCAACTTACTCATGGACAGTTATGGTGGTTACCCATGAGTTGGGTCACAATATCGGTTCGCGGCATACCCATTGGTGTGGCTGGCAAGGCGGAGCTATAGATAATTGTTATCAGGTCGAAGGCAATTGTTCACCCGGACCTCCACCAACCAATGGTGGAACTATCATGAGCTACTGCCATTTGACCAATTATGGGATAAATTTTTCAAATGGTTTTGGGCAGCAACCCGGTAACAAAATACGTCAGGAGGTTCAGCAGGCATCCTGTTTGTCAAGTTGTTCCAATCAATGCCCGACTTTTGTATTGAACGGCACTGTTACTAACGTTTCTTGTAATGGTGGAGGTAATGGCTCAATATCCGTAGTGGAACCAACTGAGGGTACTTCTCCTTATACATATACCTGGTCAAACGGTGCTACAACCAAAGATATTTCCAATCTGATTCCAGGGGATTATACATTGTCAATAACTGATGCACTTGGGTGTCCCGGGCAAGCGACTTTTACAGTAACGGAGCCAACTGCAATTGAGATTCAGGGGCAATCTTATGATGCATCTTGCTATGGAAGTTCCAATGGCTCAATAATAATAACTGTAAATGGTGGTACTCCCGGCTACTCTTACAATTGGAGTAATGGAAATACCGCTCCATCCTTAGTAAATATTCCTGCAGGTAATTATTTTCTGACTGTTACAGATTCTAAGTTTTGCACCAAGACTGAAACTTATTATGTAGGTCAACCGTCACAGTTGCTAATAAGTTCCACAATTTCAAATATATCCTGTTTCGGAGCTAATGACGGGATTATTTCTGTGGGTGCCTATGGAGGCACGCCTTTATATTCCTATCAATGGAATAATAATTCCAATGAGTCACAACTTATTCAACTTGGTCCTGGTACATATACGGTGACGGTAACAGATGATCATTCTTGCCAGGTTTCGGGTTCCTATACCATAACTGAACCATCTCAACTAACCGGACAGGTGGTTACTACTGATGCATCGTCAAATAATGCTGCTGATGGTACTGCTGAGGCCAATATGAATGGAGCAACGCCTCCTTATTCCTATTTATGGTCCAACGGTCAAACCTCAAAGAAAATCGTGAACTTGCCGGTTGGTAACTATTCCGTTACTGTTTCAGATGCTAATGGATGCCAATTGGTACTTTATTGCAGCATTGGTGCNCCTGATTGTACACTTCAGCTTCAATCTGACAAAACAGACATTTCCTGTTTCGGAGCTAATGATGGGACTGCTTTAGCGAATGCATCAAACCCTAACGGTTCTGTTAATTATCTTTGGTCTAATGGTGCGACCAGTCAAACAATCACTAATCTTGCGCCNGGCGCATATTCAGTTACAGTTTCTGATAATATTTGCCAAAAAGTAAGTTCAGTTGAAGTTGTATCTCCAGGCCCAATAAATATCATTCCAACCCTGATTAATCCTGCTTGTGATGACAACAATGGTTCAATCAGTATTAATGTCAATGGAGGAACAGCAGGCTATACTTATTTGTGGTCTAATGGAGCCACTACACAGAATATTTCTGCCTTAAACGCGGGAAATTATACCGTTACAGTCCTGGATGCTCACAATTGTTCTTCACAACAATCTTTTACCTTGACCGCTCAGGACAATCAGGCACCTACCTTATTAAATGATAAGATTACCCTATACCTGGATACTAATGGCAATGCAGAACTCACTACCATTCCGACATCATATCTCTTTGAAGATAATTGTGGAACAGTATCTGTTGTATTCCAGAATACATCATTCGATTGTGATAAGTTGGGGAAGAATAACATAACTGCTACAGGCACCGATGAAGCCGGCAACTCAATACAAGTAAATTTAGAGATAACCGTCATTGATTCTATCAAGCCATTCATTCAATGTCCATCAGATTTTACTATCGGGATTTGTCAGGGANNACCGGTATGGGACGATATAATATATTCTGATAATTGTCAGGTTGTCACTATTCAGCAAACTGCAGGATATGCACCTGGCACTATCTTCCCGATAGGCGTTACTGAAGTAGCTTATCAGGTAACAGATTTGTCTGGTAATCAAAATTCTTGTAGTTTCTCAATTCATGTAGCAGAAGGATTGGCTCTCAATGTCAGTAAGACGGATATGGCATGCAACAATGTTGCAAATGGGAGTGCTACTCTGGATACTAAAGGTTTCGTAGAACCATACACTATTTTATGGAGTACCGGCGCAAATACCCCATCCATAACTAATTTGNNGGGCGGTGATTATTCAGTTACAGTAACCGACGGGAACGGATGCGTTGCTACTCAAACTGTCACAATAATTAATCCTGCACCACTTGAAATGGAAGTTGTTTCGGTAACACAAGCATCCTCTGAAACTGCTGCTGACGGAGCAATAAGTATTTCTGTCTCAGGTGGCACCCCGGCTTATAGTTTCTCCTGGACTAAGAATGGAGAATTTATTTCTTCAGATCAAAATCCTTCCGGATTAACTCATGGGGTCTATAAGGTTGAAATCAAAGATAAGAATGGATGTGTCATTATTGGNTCTCAGATAACTGTTGGATTTAAACTTGGTAATAGTAATTGGGATAAAGGCACTGTATTGGTATATCCCAATCCTGCTGATCAGAGATTAGTAGTTGCGTCTGCTTCCATGGAAGATTCCATGCTTGAGATATATGATATTTTGGGGCGTAAAATTGACCTTGATTTTTCTAAAGGATTTGAGAAGATATTTGTTAATACTGAAAGTTTGAGCAATGGATCATACATACTGCGCCTCGAAAGTGGTAATCAGTGGTATGTTACCAAGTTTGTCATCATACATTGATCCAAGTTCATGGTAGATAGATTAAGCCCGGCAACTCAGGTTATCGGGCTTTTGTTATTAAATGACTAGGGATGAGAACGCGTTAATACAATGCAACGATTGTTGAACATATATATCGGTGATTCTAAAGAGAAAGGTCGCGGAGTATTCACTTCATTGCCAATAAAGGCAGGAGATGTCATTGAGATCTGCCCTGTAGTGGTTATCCCAAAGGATGAAATCGAACTCATAGACCGGACTGCGCTCTATGACTATTATTTCCTTTGGGAGGAAGGCTGTGCCGCCATGGCTTTGGGTTATGGATCACTTTACAACCATTCCTATTCTCCAAATGTTGAATATATCATGGATTTTGAGGATTCTGTGATAATTATCAAATCACTTCGGGATATAGCTTCGAATGAGGAATTGACCTTCAATTATAATGGCGATCCTTTTGATAAAGAAAGAATATGGTTTGATCCAATGTAAAATTGGGCTTTACCCAAAATTTTATTTGCCCCACATTGCCAATTATTCGAAAAATAGTCTTACCTTTGCGCCGCTAAAAATATTGTTTAACCATTAAAAACATTTAGATTCTATGTCAGATAACGAGAATCTGCTTCAGGAGTCACCCGAATCAACACCTGCAGCTCCCAANAAAACAGCACATGATGCTTTCGATTGGACAATAAGCAANAAAAACCACATCGCTTATTCTGCAGAAGAAACTCAAAAATATCTTGAGGATTACGANAAAACACTGACCCTTATCAAAGATAATGAGATAGTAAAAGGTCTTGTGAAATCTATTAGCAGTGGAGATGTCGTATTGGATATTAATTACAAATCAGATGGTATTGTTTCTCTTTCGGAATTCCGTGACACACCTGACCTTAAGGTTGGTGATTATGTAGATGTCTATGTAGAAAGTCAGGAAGATGCNAAAGGGCAGTTGGTGCTTTCCAGAAAGAAAGCTAAATTATTGATTGCCTGGGATACTATTGTTGATTCCTTTAACAATGGTACTATCATCAAAGGTACTGTTATTTCCAAGACCAAGGGTGGACTTATTGTTGATGCATATGGCCTTGAGACCTTCCTGCCCGGCTCTCAGATTGATATCAAGCCTATTATTGACTATGATGCTTATGTTGGTAAGACCATGGAATTCAAGGTAGTTAAAATTAACGAGACTATCAAGAACGCGGTTGTTTCACATAAGGCACTTATTGAGAGCGATATCGCTGAACAGCGTGAACACATTATTGCCGGTCTTGAAAAAGGACAGGTTCTTGAAGGTGTCGTTAAGAATATCACCGATTTTGGTGCATTCATGGATCTTGGTGGTGTAGATGGACTCCTTTATATCACTGATATTTCATGGGGTAGGATCAACCATCCTGAAGAGGTTCTCCAAATGAATGATAAAATTAATGTCGTTGTTTTGGACTTTGATGATAATAANAAACGTATCTCTCTCGGTCTGAAGCAGTTGACTCCTCATCCTTGGGACGTTCTGGCTATGGACATTTCAGAAGGCTCTATTGTTAAAGGAAAGATCGTCAATGTCGAAGACTATGGTGCATTCCTTGAAATAAGCCCGGGCGTTGAAGGATTGATTCACGTTTCTGAAGTTTCCTGGAGTAACCAGCCGGTAGTTGCGCGTGATTTCTTCAAGTTGGATCAGGAGTTTGAAGCAAAGGTAGTTACTATCGACAGAGATGAAAGGAAAATGTCCCTGAGCTTGAAACAACTTCAGGAAGATCCTTGGACAGAAATTGAAAACAAGTATCCAGTCAATAGCCGACATACCGGTACTGTGAAGAATTTAACTCCATATGGCGTTTTCGTTGAGATTGACAATGGTATTGGAGGAATGGTCCATATTTCTGACCTTTCATGGACAAAACGATTCTCTCATCCTTCAGAATTTACTAAAGTTGGTGATCAGATTGAGGTTGTCATCCTCGAAATTGATAAGGCTAATAGAAAGTTGTCTTTGGGACATAAGCAGATAGAAGAAAATCCTTGGGATGCATTTGAAGCTGTATTCCCTGTAGGGTCTTATCATGAAGCAACCGTAATCAGAAGGGACGATAAAGGTGCAACAGTTCAGCTGCCTTATGGATTGGAAGCTTTTGCTCCTATCAAGCACCTGAAGAAAGAAGATGGATCTACTGCAGAAGTTGAGGAATCACTTACTGTCAAGGTAATTGAATTCAATAGAGACGATAAGCGTATCCTTGTTTCTCATAGCCGTTATTTGGAGGATATCAANAAGGAAGCTGATAATTTGATCAAGCGTGACAAAGAATCTGCTGATAATGAAACAAAGTCAGCAATTAAGACGCAACAAGCCAAATTAGAGAAAACGACCCTGGGTGATATTGATGCTTTTTCTCAGTTAAAGCAACAGTTTGACGAAGCCGGTGAAAAGAAAGCAGAAGAAGCTAAGGAAGAGTTAGCTCTTAAGGCTAAGAAATCTACTAAGGCAACTAAAGCAAAAGAAGTCGTTGCTGAAGAAACTGCTGCTACAGAGGGAGGTGATACGCCCGAAGATTCTGAGAAAGGTGAAGATGCTTGATTTTTGTGAAAATCATTTAGATTCAGCTAAATAATCAAAAGCCGTGTTTTGAAATTCTTTTCAAGCACGGCTTTTCAATTATGTAATTGTTTGTCAATGTGAGAAAGAGAAGTTTATTTCAACATCCCTGATATATTTTCGTTATCTATCTTTGAATCGTTGTATTTTTATCGCTTAATCGCTTAAGGACCTAAATGGCTGACAATAATTTCTTGAAAAAGTTGAAGAGTATACTCGCATCAATACGAATTAGGAGTAATAAAATTGATATTTTCCTTGANAAAAGGCCCGGTTTAAATTTTGTTTTAAAAGCCGGTATCAGTGCGCTTCTCACAGGCTTTATTTGCTTGTTCGTTTTAATCTTCTCAGCGCGAATAGGTGTTTTTGGTGGAATGCCTACAGACGACGAACTGAAAGAAATTAGTAATCCTGAAGGAACTGAATTATTTGCAGATGATGGTGTTACGCTTTTAGGTAGGTATTACATTGAAAACAGATCTAATATCACTTACGATTCTTTGCCGGAGAATTTGATTCATGCCTTGATAGCTACGGAAGATATCAGATACTATGAACACAATGGTATTGATTGGAAATCCTGGGCGCGAGTGTTGTTCAGAACAATTTTAATGCAGGAAAGTGCATCAGGAGGGGGTAGCACAATTAGTCAGCAATTGGCTAAAAATTTATTTAAAAGAAGGACTTATTGGCGTGGCACTACCCTTATCAATAAAATGCGTGAGATTATTATCGCTCAACGATTGGAGAGTATGTACACTAAAGAACAATTGCTGACGCTTTATTTTAATACTGTTTCCTTTGGTGGTAATGTCTACGGTATTGACATTGCTTCAAAGCAATACTTTAAAACTTCTCCCAGATTTTTAAAGACGGAGGAGGCAGCTACTTTGGTTGGTATGCTTAAAGCCACCACCAAGTATAATCCCCTCAATAATATTGATCTTGCCAAGAAAAGGCGAAATACTGTTTTAAACAAAATGGAAAAGTATCAATATATCACCCAAAAACAACTGGATTCATTGTCTGCACTGGATATTAAGTTGAATTATGTCAAGGAGACACATACGGAAGGTATTGCAACTTATTTTCGCGAATTTGCAAGATTGGATCTTGATAAACAATTGGCTCATTTGAAAAAGAATGACGGAAGCAGCTACAATCTATATACGGACGGCTTGAAAGTTTATACTTCAATTAATATTCCAATGCAGAATTATGCTGAATCTGCAGTGGCCGATCAAATGAAAGAACTTCAGGAGCTATATTATCAACAAATGCGCTGGATTAAACTACCTTGGAAAGACACCGCTTTTCTCCATAAAGCAATCATGAATACCGACCGGTATAAATCAATGGTTACAGCCGGTTTGTCACAACATTACATTGACAGTGTATTTAATGTTCCATATGAAATGGAAGTTTATAGTCCGCAGGGTCCAAAGACAATGAAAATNGGTTCTAAGGATTCTCTGATCCATTATCTTCAGTTTCTGACGGCGGGATTTATGGCCGCCGACCCTTCTACCGGTTTTATCAAGGCTTGGGTAGGGGGCATTGATTACAAGTATTTTCAATACGATCATGTGAAAGCTAAGCGACACGTCGGTTCTACCATGAAGCCGATTGTGTATGCAGCTGCTTTGGAAAAAGGACTTGACCCTTGCGCGTATTACGATAATCGACAAAAGACGTATCCTCAGTTTGAGAATTGGTCTCCTAAGAATTTTGAAGGCGGATATGGTGGCGAATATTCCATGGCAGGCGCTTTGGCCAAATCACTCAATTGTGCAACAGTGGATATTATGCTTAAAACCGGTATTGACACCGTGGTTGATTTTGCAAAAAGAATTGGCGTAACATCGACTATTCCTTATGAACCATCTGTTAGCTTAGGAGCTGTTGATATTTCTTTATATGACATGATAACTGCCTATTCTACTATCATTGATAGAGGGCAAAAGCCAGCTCTGACTTATATCTTGAAGGTTGTTGATTCTGAAGGAAATGTATTGATTGACAATACAACACCGGAAGCCCAGGANAAAGAACAGGTAATGAATCCTGAAAATGCGGATATCATGCGATCTATGATGCANGGGGTTATTAATCATGGTACTGGTGGTTCTATCAAGTGGAGATATTCCATCACAGAAGACCTTGCCGGAAAAACCGGAACAAGTCAGGACTGTAGTGATGGTTGGTTTATTGCGTCAAATCCGAAATTGATTGCCGGGGCATGGGTAGGTGGTGAATTTCCTGAAATACATCTTACGGGTAATTTTACCGGTGCTTTTACCGCCTTACCGATAGTTGGAATGTTTTTGAGAAGTGTTGAAAAAGATAAGTCCTTGAATGACTATGTCAAGGAGAAATTTCCTGAATTATCACAGGAAGCAAAAAATCGTTTGAATTGTCCCTATTCTCACTATGTCGCTGACTCCTCGGCTATCGATTCTACCGGACTTGACTCGCTCGGTAATCCGATAATAACCGATGATGATTTCCATGAGCAGGATGATGAGTCGCCAAAAGTAGATACCACTAANGAAGAAGAAGTTTTCGAAGGGCTTTTTAATAGAAAAGAAAAGAANAAGGTTGATAACGAGAACAACTGATGTTTGTTTCTCAAGAAATTGAATCGAAATGGAAATTGTCGAAACGTCTGGGATATTGATTGAAACTTTGCCGGGAGCTGATATACCTCCTGTTGAATCAACTTTGATTGAATTGTATAANAAATTGGTTTATCCCAGGTTGATTGAAGANAAAATGCTTAACCTTCTCCGGCAGGGTAAAATAAGCAAATGGTTTTCTGGAATTGGCCAGGAAGCTATTTCTGTTGGCGTAACCGCTGCCTTGGATGAAGATGAGTATATTTTTCCAATGCACCGTAATCTCGGAGTATTCACATCAAGAAATATGCCTCTTGAAACCCTGTTCAGTCAATGGCAAGGAACTGAAGGAGGATATTCCAAAGGGCGCGAACGTTCTTTCCATTTTGGTTCCGTCCCTCATCACATTGTTGGTATGATCTCTCACTTAGGCCCGCAATTATCTTATGCTTCCGGAGTAGCTTTGGGCCATAAACTTGCTGGAAATAGAAAAGTTACTGCTGTATTTTCAGGTGAGGGTGGAACAAGTGAGGGAGAATTTCATGAAGCATTGAACGTAGCAGCCGTTTGGAGTCTTCCGGTAATTTTCGTTATTGAAAATAATGGGTATGGACTTTCCACTCCGGTCAATGAACAATATAGATGTGAACGCATCAGCGACAAAGGGAAAGGATATGGCATGCGTGCAATTACAATTGACGGTAATGATATTGTAAATGTATTTAATACGGTCAGAATACTTTCTGAAGAAATCAAAGCTGATCCGCATCCGGTTCTTTTGGAATGTGTTACTTTCAGAATGCGGGGACATGAAGAAGCTTCCGGAATCAAATATGTTCCAAAGGAATTGTTGGAATATTGGTCAACACAGGATCCCATCCTGAGATATGAAAAATATCTTTTGGAAAGGAATCTGATGAATGAAAATAATTTCCTTTCCATTAGAGCCAAATTTAAGGAAGAAATCAATGAAGCTGTAAATAATGCCCTTAATCACTCACCCATTGTGCCATCCACTCAAACTGAGCTGGACGATGTTTTTGCTCCCTTTGAATACAATGAAATCAGTGGAGGTCCTGTTGAGACTGAATTGAGGATGATTGATGCGATTTCAGATGGATTGAATGAGGCAATGAANAAACATTCCAATCTGATTTTAATGGGCCAGGATATTGCTGAATATGGTGGTGTCTTTAAGATAACAGATGGATTTTTAAAACGGTATGGGAAGGATAGAGTCAGAAATACTCCTCTTTGTGAAAGCGCAATAATCGGAACAGCTTTAGGCCTTAGTCTTAAAGGTTATAAAGCTATGGTTGAGATGCAGTTTGCTGATTTTGTTACTTGCGGGTTCAATCAGATTGTTAATAATCTTGCCAAACTCCATTATCGGTGGGGTCAACATGCCGATGTGGTTATCAGAATGCCTACAGGCGGTGGAGTAGGAGCCGGACCTTTTCATTCCCAAAGCAATGAAGCATGGTTTACCCATGTACCGGGCCTTAAGGTGGCCTATCCATCCAATCCATATGATGCCAAGGGCCTTTTACTGACTGCATTTGAGGATACAAACCCTGTATTATTCTTTGAACATAAGGCATTATACCGATCTCAAATCAGGATGGTTCCGGAAGGTTATTACAACTTGCCATTTGGAAAAGCGGCCATTACAAGAAAGGGTGATGGCATGACAATCATTACGTATGGTATGGGTGTTCATTGGGCACTTAAAGCAGCTGATGATCATCCTGATGCTGATATTGAAGTTATCGACCTCAGGACCTTGGTACCTTTGGATGTTGATTCAATATTGACATCCGTCAAGAAAACAAGTAAGGTTATTGTATTGCATGAAGATACGCTATTTGGTGGTCTTGGTGGGGAGATCGCAGCTATCATTAGTGAAAAAGCTTTTGAATATCTGGATGCCCCTGTACGCAGGTGCGCGGGCCTGGATACACCTATTCCTTTTTCTATTCCTTTAGAGAAGAATTTTATGGCTGATTCCAGATTAGGTAAGATTATTGAAGAATTGAAAATATATTAAATAAGGATAAAAGATAATGGCTAATTATTTGGATAACATTGTGGCAGTAAGTGGTTTACCCGGGCTTTATTACATGGATGGTAGCAGAAGCAACGGATTGATATTGAAAGATATGGATAATGGTACCCGGCAATTTGTTTCAGCAAGAAAGCACCAATTTACGCCCCTTAGGTCGATTGCTATTTATACATATAGTGATTCTACCCCGATTGAAGAAGTNTTTAAGGCAATCTCGCTTCTAAAAGGTGAATTAAAAATTTCAGAAATTATGAAATCAGATAATAAAACCCTGGCCGTGAATTTCAGAAAGATCCTACCGGATTATGACGAAGATCGGGTGTACCCAGGTGATATGAANAAGGTCTTTAAATGGTTTGAATTCCTTGATGCAAGAAATATCATAACTGCCGACTCTGAGGTTAATACTGAAAAGCACGAAGAGGAATGATTAACAACCTCAAAGTAGTAGCAGTTCTGCCTGCCTATAATGCTGCAAAGACACTGGAGAAAACTTTCAATGAGATTCCAATGGATATTGTCGACCATGTCATTCTATGTGATGACAATTCGGTTGATAATACAGTTGAAATCGCCAGAGCAATAGGTATCCAGCATATCGTCACCCATGAAGTCAATAAAGGGTATGGGGGCAATCAGAAATCCTTATATAACAAAGCGTTGGAATTAGGTGGAGATATTGTCATCATGCTGCATCCTGATTACCAGTACACACCGCTATTGATTCCATCCATGGCTCACCTTATCGCTTCAGGATTGTATCCTGTAGTTTTTGGTAGCAGGATCCTAGGTATGGGCGCTCTCAGAGGAGGCATGCCGGTCTATAAGTATATTGCAAACCGCGCATTGACTTTCTTTCAAAATCTTCTGAGTAGCCAAAAACTCAGTGAATATCATACCGGTTACAGGGCATTTTCGGCGAATGTCCTCAAAAAAATAAACTTCATGGCTAATTCAGATGATTTTGTATTTGATAATCAGATGATTGCGCAAATATTTTATCATGGTTATGAAATAGGTGAAATAACATGCCCCACGAAATATTTTAAAGAAGCAAGTTCAATCAACTTTAAACGTAGCGTTAAATATGGAATTGGGGTACTGATTACCAGTATTTCTTACAGGTTGAATAAATGGGGTCTTATGAAGTCAGTTTTATTTGCTGCTAAATCATGATAAATTTGGCATAACCATTGAATCTTCCTTCCTGATCCAGGGAGAAAATGANAAATATTCCTTTCGTAGTATTTTTCAGGATAAGGTTATCTTGATTGATATAGTCGCAATCCACTTTCTTTCCACTAGAATCCAAGACCAATAATTTCGCAATAGGAATCGATGAATCTAAATGAATGGAAGTTCCGGCGCTACCTGTACTCGGATAAATTTTTAGCGGCGTGATTGCCATTCTACCTTTGCTGCTATTCGTAGGAGTACAGAATAATCCATTACCGGCACAATATGATCTTTGTGGAATCGTGCAATCGAGTATGAAGGGATTGGTTTTATTATTCTGATAGACACTGATGAGCATATTTCTGTTCCACTCATCTGTATCAACAGGATCAGCAATATGCCACTTGCATAGGTCTTCAGACATCAAAGTGAAATAATTAGGGTCTATACCATCGCAGGTGGATTGGTATATCGTATAAAAATACATGATGCTTCTTGCCACATCTCCTTTTCTGTTTTCTTTGGGTTCAANAAGGGAATTCCCTTTTTCACTGTATAATTCAATATCCGAAGAAGGAATCTCTTTTTGTTNTTTATCCTTATAGTACCACCATTCTGTTTTGTCATCAGGAATCTCACCAAATGGATCATTACCTCTATCGGTATTGACATTCTCCCTTACAGAATATAGATTGTACATATTGGATCGCATTGGTTCAAACTGTGCGCCTTTCGACTGAGGGTAAATATGCTCTGTGTTGATATTCAGGTTATAGGCAAAGTCTGTGGGGTCTTTCGAAGGATCCAATGTAATTGTCCAATCTGTATAAATGCATTCAATGACATTATTGACTGCTAATATATTCCTGAAAAGTGTATCTCTTGCTTTAGAATACCCTAAAGTGGACTCAGGTGTATAGGACATTCTAATCGAATCAAGAAGTTCGTTTCCCTGCAGATTAGGGAAGACATCAATATGTTGACCGAAAAGGGATGCCGGTACGATAAATAATAGAATAACCCAAATCCGCATATATTGAATATTTTTACAAAAATACACTCTCTTTTGAGAAATCATCCCTCTATTATCTTTATATATGAATTTATTGACATATTTGACAAATTAATAAAATGTACTGCAATAATCATCATTGGCAGGATCGGATCGGGTTAATGTTATTCTTAAAGTATTATATACTTAATGCCACATTATCAAAATGATATTGAAAATATAATTAAACATTGATAGAAAAAATTTGAATTAGTTTTTCGATTTTGAAACAATTCTAATTTTTAATCTTTATTATTGTGATATGAAGAAAAGGGTAAATGAAAGAATGATTTTGCATAATGACAATTAATTGCGAATTCTTATTGATTCACTTGTACAAGCTTATTGCCAATTGTCTCTATAGTTCCAGACTCAATACTTGTTCTTTTCTTCAATCATTACCATACCAAGTAATTTGAATCCTGAATGCCATGCGCATAAAACCATTTAAAGCAGTTTTTCCGGATAATGATAAGATCGGAGATATTTTAAATTACACGGAAACCGTCAGAGATAATTTTCCTGAAATGAATCAGAAACATTTTCTGAAATCAGGAGATACAATGCAATTGATTCTTTATAGCATAACGAGCGAAACAATCAATGCTACTGGTATTATTTGTTTGACGGATATCCGTGATTATAAGGAAGGATCAATCTTAAAACATGAAAAAACACTTGAAGAAAAGGAAATTCAACAAGCCAACCTTATTTCCGAAAGGAACTCAATGGTTAAGCCGGTATTGTTGACTTATCCTGTTTTTGATCACTTTAGTGAATATTTAGAAACACTTAAAGTTGATCATAATTTGATTCAACAGTTTTATTTCGAAGATAAAAAGGAAAATCATAGATTTTGGGCAATTAATGGGGAAAAGGAGATCAAGTACATTATTAACTTNTTTGGCCATGATTTGATGAAAGTATACGTGGCTGATGGCCATCATCGTCTGGCAACATTTGCCCGTTTAAGTGATCAGGATAGTTCAGGGAAGTTTGATCATATCCTTACAGTATATTTTCCGTTTAACAGCCTTAGAATTCACCCCTTTCATAGAATTATTTCTATAGACGATAATTTTCAGGAAACAGAATTTCTCTCCGCAATCTCTGAGATTTGNTTTTTTGAGAAAATAGAAACATTTTGTGAACCTCGGTTTAAGTATAATTTTATACTACATACAGGAGTTTCTATCTATTCCTGTGTATGGAAGCCCAGTTTAATTCATAAATACAGANNGTTGGTTCTTTTATTGGATTCTGCCTTATTGAATGCAGTACTTTTTCGGGAAATATTTCACGTGAAGGATGCCCGGACTGATGAAAGAATCAAATATGTGGAAGGACACAAGGGATGGGAAGGCTTTGTAAAAGCATTAAAAAAGGATAAGCATAAAATCGGCTTCTTTTTATACCCCGTTGATTTTGAAGATTTTCAGAAAGTGTCCGATCTGCATTTGACTTTACCTCCCAAGAGTACCTGGTTCGAACCCAGAATCAGAAATGGGTTGGTAATTCACGAATTTAGTAACGAATGAATAGATATATTGGTTCGATTTTTCAGGAATTAAAGTGAGGCGATAGAAGAAAAGAAAGCCTTTTGTGAACACACAAAAGGCTTTACATTATTGACGGCATATCGTTATGCCATAAAATTTACTGTTTGATTTCGAAAGAAGAAAAATCTTCATTCTTGCTGGCACTTCCATCATCAGAAACTTCCTTCACTTTAATCATAAAGTAATGATCTCCGTTTTTAACGACATAGACATCACCAACCTTCATTTTTACTGTAGCCAGATCCGTAAGGCCATTGTCAAACAAGGATGAAATCTGAACCGGGCTAACGGTTAGATCCCAGTTGGAATTATCTGTCTTTCTTACTACACTTCCTTTCCAAGGTATAAATTCACCTTTCCATGGATAAGTATTGCCGACAACATCATTTCCATTGTCTCTGATATGAGCTGTAGCCCATTCGTTGTTAACATCAGCACCTTTTACAACTGCCTTGCCGGTTAGCAAATCAAGTCCTCCTGCCAATGGGCCTAAGTAATTGTACATTTNTTCAGATGTTATGGTAGCAACAGTCTTTATATTGACTTCAAGTGCTACCGTATTTGTATTATTTTTCTCATCTGTAAGTACGAATTCGTACTTGTATGCTCCGGTTTTTGCAACAGGATCTATTTCAAATACTTTAGTAAAGCCTTGTTTGTCAGCACCTAATAAAAGTATAGCAGCTGAACTTGGTTCATTGTCATCAACAAGAAATCTATCGACATCCAGATTTGTGCCATTTTCTTTTACAGTCAATGACTTTAGGTCAGCATCTCCTTTGACACCTTTGACGGTGATTATAATTGGAAGAAGTGGGTCCTGATCTTTTGTTGCATCAAAAGTATGTGTTTCAGTAACCGTTGGTCCCTTACTGGAAGTAGGGTTATCGTCCGGATTACAACTAACTACGAACAATGATGCGCCAACCAGCAACATTAAGTTCCAAAATCCAAATAATTTTTTCATGTTTTATAATTTAGTTAAAAATTCCAAATGTTTTTCGAACCAAATAGTTCTTACCTGATCCCAGATTCTAACATATATAATTCTAAGACGTAAAACGAAAGACAAAGGTACAATGCTTAATGAAAAAATGTTTAAAAAGTTTAATGCGTTTTCGAA
The DNA here is from genome assembly GCA_013414645.1 of Candidatus Parvibacillus calidus. Lineage (GTDB taxonomy): Bacteria > Bacteroidota > Bacteroidia > Chitinophagales > Saprospiraceae > Parvibacillus > Parvibacillus calidus. The sequence goes on from CP058702.1 coordinate 1,753,485, forward strand.
AGGCAATCTGAATTATTATTAAACTTCCTCATATATAGACGAAAAAAATCGAATTTAGTTTGGATAATTGTCAATTTTCATACAGATTTTTTGAATCCAAGATTGACAGTGGTGTACGAAAGACGCTGATTATTGTCTCCGACACCCTTTTCGAATGGATTGACCTGATGTGCCGCTTCAATAAAAATTTTAGAGGATTGCCTTATAAGTACTTCAATACCAAGGGCAATGTGTAGACCAAAGTAACTGTTCTTCTTGAAATCTCCTTTCAGAATACCATCGCTGACCTGCTTGTCGGGCGCAAATAGTGGGGCAAAGGCTTCTTTATTGTCGGGTTTTTCAGGTATAATCGGAGTATAAGATGTTGTTGCAGCCATTGTAATTTCAGATCCAATCTTGCAATAAGGAATGATTTGTTCTGACCGACCAAATTCCTTTTTGACTGTTAAAGGTATATTGATATAATGGCCTTCATTATGGACTTTAGTTCCGGTGTCAAATTNTTTATAAGAATAATTAATGCCGGTGGCAATTTGAGCCTTCGCTATCCCGAATTCAACTTCAGCGCCCAATCCTTTACTCTGAAACCTATTGGTAATGATTGCTCTTGTGTTTGCAATATATCCCGTACTNNACATTTTATCAAATATCCAGCTTGCATTTAGCCCGAGCCATAATGACTTATTTTTTGATTCTTTTTTNNATTGGGGTAGGATAGGGCTGATTGTTATCTCCTTTTNTGATACTTCAATCCTGCCCGGTTCGATTTTTTTAATTGGAGTAATTTCCGGAGTAATCCAATTGGTGCCATGAAAGTCTTCATGGGCAGTACTTGGGTGATCGGAAGAATATTGGTTGGTTGCAATATGATCTGTCTCTTTGGTAAAAGCCTGTAATGACGGGTATAGCCCGGTCGGATATTGAATAGCAGGGATTTGCTTTTGATTTAAATCCTTTGTTACTTTATTTCCAGTATGATTTCGAATAGGTTCCCTGGAATAGCTCGTTGATTCTAATTGATTATGTGCTGCTATATTTAATGTATGATTACTTGTTTTACTTTCTTCAGATATAACTGCCATAGGCATTTCCTGTTGTGATGAATTCTGCTCATAATATATATGCCAGGTGAATATCCAAAAGAATAGGGCCAATGTACATGCTTCAAGGCATTTATAGATAAAAAGTCTGTGGTTATGGAGGTTGAACCTGAATAGTATACTATTCAGGATTGATGTCTTAGGTGTTTGATTGATCGAATTTCCGGTAAGTTTCTNTTTGATTGCCGCATCAAATTCTTCTTCAGCAAGTATTTGAAATTCTTGTTGATTTTCAGAAAATTGCGCACCGACTGAAGGTCCGATTGCAGAATAATAGTGTGAAAGGCCTACATTCCCGCATTTATCGAAGCGTGTGCGACTTGAGAGATTCTTACAGCCTGTTTTCTGAGAAAATTGATCCCACGCATCAGTTGGGAGCTTAATTTGCATCCCATCCATTGCATGCTTAATTATTCTATCAAATTCTTTTTCCTGCAACATCACATTCCAATCTTTTCCTTTAACAATTCCTGAAGTCGTAATCTGGCTTTAACTAAATTTGAACGGCTCGTACTTTCAGTTATACCCAGCTCGGTGGCAATTTCCTTGTGCGAATATCCCTCTATAGCTGCCAAAACAAAGACGGTTCTATAGGTTGGACTTAATTTCTGAATGGCGTTCAGGATTTCTTTCTCCGTGCATTTGGAGACAGCATCCGGATCGATTATAGCTGTATGGTATATCTGTTCGATGTCTTCTGTTCGTCTTCTTGACATTTTTCTGAAATGATCTATGCAATTATTGACTATCAATCTATGTAGCCAGGAAGGAAAGGAAGTGTTGGGGACATACTTTTCAAAATTGTTAATTACCTTAATGTATCCGTCATGAAGAAGATCCATGGCATCACTTTCATTGGCGGCAAATCTCAGACATATCGACATCATCAGGCTGTAATGGTCTTCATAGACTTTTCGGATAGCCCATTCTTCACGTCGTATGCAGGCACTAATGAGATCGCGTTCTCTGAAATCCATCGAGATGGGTATATCCATAGAAAATGATTCCTTGAGGTTATAATAGATATGTATTGTAACGTATGTCAAACGAAATTTGCTGCTGTATGGATAAATATTTTCTTTTTACTCCTACCTTTGGGGCTTAAAATAAAAATTCAAGCATTGAAACCAGCACTGCCTAAAGGAACACGGGATTTTCTTCCCGGTGAGATCAAGAAAAGGAATTATCTTTTTAATATTATTCGGGAGAAATTTGCCTTGTATGGATATGATGCCATAGAAACCCCGGCTATGGAAGCTTTGGAAACATTGGCCGGTAATTATGGGGAGGAAGGGGATAAGTTGCTCTTTAAAGTTCTGAATAACGGAGATTTTCTCAAAGATGTAGAGGATTCGTTTCTGACAGACAAAGACAGCTTTGGCATCATTCGCCATATTTCAAAACGTGGTTTGCGCTACGATCTCACCGTTCCGTTTGCTCGGTACATAGTAATGAATAGACAGCATATTAAATTTCCTTTCAAGCGGTCAGCAATACAACCTGTCTGGAGAGCGGACAAACCACAAAAAGGTCGTTATCAGGAATTCTACCAATGTGATGCCGATGTTGCAGGTTCTAATTCATTATATTACGAAGCTGAGTTGATACGATTGTATGATGATGTATTTACGGCATTGAACCTGCCTGTCAATATCAGGTGGAACAACAGGAAAATATTATTTGGCATCTCACAAACTGTGGGACTCAGCGAGCATTTTCATGAAGTAACTGTTATCATTGACAAGCTGGACAAAATTGGCAAGGAAGGCATTGAACGTGAACTTATAGGAAAGGGCTTTCCTGTGCAAAGTATCCGGGAACTCCTAAAACTGATTGCTCTGACTAATCTTGAAGAGCTTGAAGAACATATGAATTCCGAAACNGGCGCACTAGGAATAGTTGAGATGAGAGAAGTCCTGGGCCATCTCTCTGAAGCGCCTTTAGAGAACCATTTGCAGTTTGATGCCACTTTGGCCCGGGGCCTCGGATATTATACCGGATGTATATTTGAGGTCAGTGCATTGAATGCCAATATGGGGTCTATAGGTGGCGGNGGACGCTATGACAATTTGACTGCTAACTTTGGTTTGAAGGATGTATCGGGTGTTGGTATTTCATTTGGAATCGAAAGGATTTATGACGTAATGGAAGAAAAGAAATTGTTTCCGGAGCAAATTTCCAGGAGTAAACAAGTTCTTATTGTTTGCCTGGATAATGAATCTTTCGGATATGCAGTCGGTGTGACCAATCAATTAAGAGTGCAGGGCGTTTCTGCAGAGTTATATCCTGTTGTGGCAAAACTTCAGAAACAGATGTCCTATGCCAATGACCTGGATTTTGCTTTTGTATGCCTGATCGGGGAGGCAGAGCGGACAGCCGGAAAGATTTCATTGAAAAATATGATGACAGGTGTTCAGGACATATTTTCTTTTCATGAAGTGGTGGCCCGGATTGGTCAATAAGACAAGTTTTGGCAATATGATTGGATAGTATATACATATTATCTTCAACAAAATTTGTATATATTATTGAATAACTATACCTTTGCACCCTAATTTTAATTTTTAACCTATTTTAAACCATACTTCTTTAATAATGAAGCAATTTGAAGTAACTTTCATCGTAGATCCAGTACTGTCGGGCGATGAATTAAAATCGACAGTAGGCACTTACACCGATATGCTTAAAAATGAGGGTTGTAAGATTGTCGCAATTGACGAATTAGGCTTGAGACAGCTCGCCTATGACATTAAGAAACGCTCTTCAGGAGTTTATTACACCATTGAGTTTCAAGCTGAAACCGGAGCAATAATTGCCAAGTTGGAATTGGCTCTTCGAAGAGATGAGCGTATCATGAGATTTCTTACCATCAGCCTGGATAAGTTTGGTATCAAGTACAATGATGACAAGCGAAATGGTAAGATTGGCAAAGTAAAAGAAAAAGTAAAAGCTAAGGAAGAACAACCTGAAGCAAAAGAAAGGAAAGAAACACAAGCACCTGTTGTTGAGGAGAATCAAGTCGAATTAACAGAAGAATAAATTTTTATAAAATTAAAATAATTAATTGAACATGGCTTCAAGAGATGATATAAAGTTCCTCAGTAATCCCAACCTGGGACAGAACAGNAAAAAATATTGCAGATTCCGTAAGTATGGAATCAAACACATTGATTACAAAGATCCTGATTTCCTATTGCAGTTTATTAATGAGCAAGGTAAAATTCTGCCAAGGCGAATTTCCGGTAATTCATTGAAGTATCAAAGAAAAATGGCTACAGCAATCAAGCGTGCAAGACATCTTGCCATGTTGCCTTATGTTGCAGACCTTTTAAAATAACCCTTTAAAGTAGAATAGAGAAATGGATATCATATTATTAAAAGACATAGATAAAGTCGGTAACAAACACGAAATTGTTAAGGTAAAGGATGGATACGGCCGTAATTACCTTATCCCGCAAGGGTTTGCTGTGGTAGCAAATGCTGGTAACAGAAAGATGTTGGCAGAGCTGGTAAAACAAGAAGATCGTAAGGAGGCCAAGCGTGTGGATGAATATAAGGAAATTGCCGCTAAATTGACTGATGTTACCTTGAAAATAGGAGCAAAAGCAGGTACGAGCGGAAAGATATTTGGTTCCGTAACCAACATACAGATATCGAATGCCCTGAAAGACCAGGTTGGTGTTGAAATTGAAAGAAAGAAGATCATTTTGGAGGACGATATTAAAACGCTTGGAACTTACAGTGCTAAGCTAAATCTCCACAAGGACGTTCAATCTACAGTAGCATTCGAGATTATCGAAGAATAATATTTATTCAAATAATGAATTATTGGGAGATTGGCTTTGGTTGATCTCCCTNTTTATTGATAAAATGATACTATCCGATAAGCAGATTTTGCAGGGAATTGACGATGGGACAATCGTAATTGAACCATTCGAACGTTCCTGTCTTGGAACAAATTCCTACGATGTTCATTTAGGTAAATACCTGGCTACCTATGTCGATGAAGTACTTGATGCCAGAAAACATAATCCTATTGAACTATTTGAAATTCCGGAAGAAGGATTTGTCTTAATGCCCGAAAAACTTTACCTCGGAATTACTTTGGAATATACGGAAACACATGCTACTGTACCATTTCTGGAAGGCAAATCCAGTGTTGGTCGTTTGGGAATAGATATTCATGCAACTGCCGGAAAGGGCGATGTTGGATTTTGCAACCATTGGACACTGGAGATTAGTGTCTCTCAACCCGTAAGAGTCTATGCCGGCATGCCGGTTGGCCAGTTGATTTATTTTAAGGTCGAAGGAGACATTGACAATTATTATAATAAGAAAATTGGAGCTAAATACAATGTTCGGTCTGACAAGCCGATGGAAAGTATGATGTGGAAAAATAAATTTTAATTAAGAAATTACTGAAAATATAGAAACTTATATGGATCGTAAAAGTATCATTGGTTTCATTTTACTAGCCGTTCTTTTTTATGTTTGGATGACGTTAAATCAAAACAATAATAAGAAAATTCAGGCAGAAAAGAAATTGCAGGACTCCGTAACGTTGTCGAAAATCACGCAGCAAAAAGCGGATTCCCTGAAAGCATTGGAGGCATTAAGTCCCCGGAATGATTCTGCCGGTATCAAGATAAGCGACACTTCCAGTATTGTNAAAAGGCAACCTCCAGCTGAGGTAACCCTTGAGAATGATTTAATCGCTCTAACGGTTTCCAATGTTGGTGCCAAGATCAAACAGATTCATCTTAAACAATATAAGACCAGTGCGGAAGATGCCAAAGGTAATGAAGTTCGTGAACCTTTGTTATTACAGGAAGCTCCTGAAAATGAGATGGTATATATCCTTCCATTAGCCAATGGAAGTAAATTGGAAACGGTTTCTCTACCTTCTACAGTTGAGAAATCCGGTGATAAAATTATCTTGAAAACAGAGTTGCCCAATCAAGCNTTTTTGGAACAATCTTATCAATTTGATACAGCGGCTTATCAAATTGATTATCAGGCTAAGATAATTGGCGATCCCGGATTGGATAAGTCGAAGCCTATTACTGTCAGGTGGGTTAATAATTTGACGAGGCTAGAGAAAAATTATCAATATGAACGTACATATAGTACGCTCTATTTCAAAATAGCCGGAGAATCAAGTGATTATACTTCTTACAGCAAGAATACCACTGTCAAACTTAAACCCGGGCAACAGCTTGAGTGGTTATCAGCTGTCAACCAGTTTTTTAATTCATCCTGGGTGCCTGAAAAGCCTTTCGATAATGCTGAATTGACCATTACACAAGGCGAGGGAGAGGATAAGTANCTTAAAAAAACAGAAGCAACCGTCACATTCCCGATAGAATTTAGCTCCGGTCAATCCTTTGGGATGAAGGTATATGCCGGACCTAATGAGTTTAATAGACTCAGAGAATACAACAATAGTTTGGAAGATATTATACCCTTTGGTAGTAGTATAATGGGTTCCATCAACAAATGGGTTGTCAGGCCATTATTTAATTTCCTCGGGACTTTCATGTCCAGCAAAGGGCTTGTGATACTTATGCTAACTTTACTTGTCAAGCTTGCTTTATGGCCATTGACTTATAAAATGATTTACTCCCAGTCTAAGATGTCTTCCTTGAAACCACATCTTGACAAATTGAAAGCAAAATATGGTGATGACTCTTCTAAGATACAAATGGAGACCATGAACCTATATCGTGAATATGGTGTAAATCCATTGGGCGGGTGTCTCCCCATGTTGTTACAGATGCCGATATGGTTTGCCCTGTATCGCTTCTTCCCTGCAGCGATTGAATTTAGACAAGCCCCTTTCCTATGGGCAACGGATCTTTCTAGCTATGATGTTATAGCAAAATTTTCATTCAATATTCCAATGATTGGCCATCATTTGAGTTTGTTTACTATATTATGGACAGTTACAACATTATTGTATACATGGTATAATTTCAANAAGATTGATACGACTTCTACCGCTGCTAATCCGGCACTGAAATATATGCAATATATTATGCCTGTCTTNTTTATGGCATTTTTCAACAGCTTTGCCTCCGGATTGACATGTTATCTTGTTTTTAGTAACATCATTAATATCGCTCAGACACTTATTACTAAGAATTATTTGATTAGTGATGAGAAAATTCAAAAGGAATTACATGCGTATAAGCAAAAACCCAAAAAGAAAGGTGGATTTTCAGATCGTTTGGGTGAAATGCTTAAGGAACAACANAAAATTGCTGAGCAGAGAAATAAAAAGAAGTAGTTATATTTACTTCTTTGATTGAGTAAAATGCGTGTATCTCCCTTGGCTTTTAAGGTTCTCGTTGGTGTTATTGGTTCGGGATCATTTGCTGTCACAATTGCACATTTGTTGACTCAAAATGTCAATGCGCTCCTTTATGCAAGGCGCCCGGAAGTGGTGGATGAAATCAACACTATGCGTAGAATGTATGGTCATGACCTGCATGAACGGATTTCGGCGACAAATGATATCAGCAGAATAGGGAAGGAGNNCGCTTCTGTAATTTTCCCAATTGTTCCCTCTGAGTTNTTTAGAAATACGATCCGACAATTGGCTCAATTTCTGAGTCCACGCCATATCCTAATCCATGGTACAAAAGGTTTCGATATCATTGGTGATTTTGATTATGACTTAGAAGGTTTTTCCAGAGATAATATCCGGACCATGAGTGAGGTTATTCAGGAAGAAACCAGTGTGATAAGGATCGGTGCCTTGTCGGGTCCCAACCTGTATCGGGAGATATTGGATGGACAGCCTGCCGCAACTGTCGTAGCCTCTAAATATGATGAAGTGGTCAAGATGTGTCAAAAAGTCCTTGATGGCCCTGACTTTGCAGTCTTTGGATCTCCAGAGTTACTCGGTGCTGAACTTGCCGGTTCACTTAAAAATGTCATTGCGCTTTGTACAGGTATGCTTAACGGTATAGGAATGGGAAAGAATCTGGAAGCATTGCTGATCACCCGAGGACTGCGCGAATTGATATATATAGGCAAGGCTATGGATGTCCCGGCGAGGGCCTTCCTTGGTACGGCCGGCATAGGTGATTTAGTTGCAACTGCCACTAGTCCATCCAGCCGTAATTATACCTTCGGTCGGAGGCTTGCAATGGGTGAAACAAAAGAGCAGATTGCGGCAAGTATGGACGGATTAGCCGAAGGGGTCAGAGTATTGAAGATTACCAACGGTCTTATCAAACATTATAAAGTAAATGCACCAATAATTACTCTCTTACATAAGGTTGTCTTTGAAAATTATAACCTGCAAACTGCAATACGATTCCTGATGAGGTACCCTTATGTACAGGATGTAGATTTCTTATAGTTATCAATTTTAACATTAGCGTTAAAATTGTGTTAAGAAAATCAGACTCACTTTAGCTTTTTGTTTAATAAATATTAACATTATTAAAATGTGTTATTTGCTCAAATGGCTTGGTAGATAAGTGTTCCAGCTTGCTAAAAAATAATAAAATTATTGCAGATATAAAAAGTGCCTTATCTTTGTAGTCAGTTTTAACATAATTTTAAACTTTATTTAGAAATGAAAAATTAATTCTTTCTTTGATTGTTGTAGGATCTGTTTCTTTCGCTATGACTTCTTGCAAGAGCGAGACAACTACAACTGAGCCTGAAACTACAACTGTTGACACAACAGCTGCACCTGCACCTGAGGAAGCTGCACCTGCTGCTGACACAACAGCTGCACCTGCTGCTGATACTACTATGCAGAAGTAATCTAAAAACTTCAGGTTTTTTAGAAAGGGTTATCTTGCGATAACCTTTTTTTCGGAGCTTAGCTCAGTTGGTTTAGAGCGCTTCCTTGACAGGGAAGAGGTCACTGGTTCGAATCCAGTAGTTCCGACAAACTATACAGGTAAAAATATTAAGGCCCTTTTGTGAGGGCCTTAATTGTTTGTGGGCTTTTTAGTTTTTCATAACCTTCTTTGTGATAGTATTTCCATATTCGGTTGTTACTTTGATAAAGTACATTCCGTTGATCAAATTACTAACATCTAGTTTATTTGATGTATTATGTATTGTGGTTGATATATGGATTTTTCCTATTTGATCAGCTATTTGAACATCAGCCTTGCCTTTCAGTCCATTGAAATAAATAATGCCGGTAGTCGGATTAGGATAAATATCTATTTCAGCATGATTTTGAAACGTTGCCTGCTTCACTAAAGAATATTGGATACTCCCATCCTTGTCTGACATTTTAATTCTGTAGTAATTAACCCNCGGCATTGGTTGATCATCCATGTAATCATAGGTTACTTCATTTGCATTGGCATTCTCTTTTGTCGAGGCTTCTACATAACCGATAGTTGTCCAGACCTTTCCGTCTTTACTTCTTTCAATTGAATATCCACTAAAATTTCTTTCTTCTGTAACCTTCCACATTAATATTACGGTTTGATCATATTTTTNTACCTCGAAATTTTTCAAAATAACAGGCAGAGCTATCCCACATGACGGCGTTGACTGGCCGTTGACCAATCCATCTGACAGGCAATTGAGGTAGCATTCCAGGTTGGTATATCCTGAGACACCCGTGATACTTAAAGATAACTGTGTGCCATTGTGGTCCTGAATTGACGGGTTCAATCCGCGCCNCAGTTCCCAGTAATCAGGCATTCCATCCATATCAGTATCATCAGGGGGCGTTGTGGGAGCATTAGTTATAAAAGCATCATTAAAATAATCCACTCCATCTACCGGTAGAGGTTCTATAATATTTTGTACTAACGGATTCATGAGTCTTGTGTCCATTGGATCCCTAGGGAAAGCCCCACAGTTCGCAATCATGTAATCGACAAGGTTATTTGATGGATCATAAGTAATTGATGGGAAGTTATGTCTATTACTGAGTAGCTGCGCTATTCCCGGATCATTGTTCGGATTGTTGCCTGGCTGATTAAAATCATTGCAACAATAGAATAACTGATAGTCGCTATACATTGGATAGATATCCATATTGTTGCCCAAGCCATATATCTGATTCTGTGCATATTGAAGAAATCTCATTTCCATCATTGCATAAGGAAAGGTTGTACGCGTCTTCATAAAGTTGTTTACCCAGTTCATGTGGACGAAAAATGAGTAATCTTCGCCTGATGGATCGATATTGGCTCCATACCACACATAATTTTGAGGGTCCCATAATAGGTTATTTGAAAGTTCCAAATGTAGAGGCCCGGAGTTGCAATAGGGTGATTCACAAATCACTTCGGGCAAACGACCCGCTATCCTATTCCAGGTATTATGATGGATACTGAGGTTATCCTGAGGGTGTTCCAAGGTAGAATAATTGATTAGCATTCCGCCGTATATATAATGAGGGCCTACAGTTTCCGAAAGCATACTATGCTGGATGGTTATGTCAGAGGATTGGGAAATCTGAATACATTCGTCACGGGCATTGGCGAATGAACAATGATCTACAATCATGTTGCTTGCACCGTCAAGCCGTAGAGCATCGTCCAGCACGTAATGATCTGACGGGACAATTGCCGGGTCATGTGGCCTTGATCTGATATGGCGCATGATAATATTATCCCCTGAACCACCAGTTTCATACACCTGATCAACAATAAATCCCCTTGTTATTATACCTCCTGGAGATGTTTGTCCGGCTATAGTTACATCACCTTCCCTTAATTCAGCAGCTGCATCTATGACACCACTTACCTTAANAAGTATGTATCGCGGGCCGCTTTCAGAGAGTGCAGCATTTAAGCTTCCTGGCCCATTGGCATTGAGGTTGGTGACGTAGATTACTCTGCCACCTCTGCCACCTGTTGCCTGCGCACCGAACCCTTCAGCTCCAGGAAATGATGGAATTGGTTGAGCAGTTAATAAATTGGTACAGAAATATAGACATACAAAAATTAAAGTGTTGTGTGTGTTCATTATACATAATGTTTATTTATGAATGATTCTGATCATTCAACAGATAAATACGAAAAATATTGAAGGGGATGATTAAATAGACTTATCTCACAGTAAAGATAAAGTGAATACTATTAAAGCAGGAAGGGGTGAAGATAAAATATTCAAAAATGGCAGTAATTCTGTATAAAGTAATGCAGTAAACAGGGAATTTATTTGTTTACATGAGAATTTATTATCTTATAGAACAGTGCAACTATCAGCCTTTATTGGTATTCAATAAGTTGAATTGAATCTGTTTGAATAGATTAATACCCTGAATATATGCATTTTCATGCTTTACGTATTTCGATTTGTAGATAGCCTCAGATGTCAATTTGTAAGCTCGTTCTGCCTCTTTTTNTGTATAGAAAAGCGTTTGGAATGTGCTTTCCCAATTTTTAAAATTTTCCATTATAATACCGTATGGAGAAAATTTAAAACACGTATTGACATTTGAATAATTAAAGGATTTCAATTCCAATTTATCTGCCATATTGAGATAGGCAATCCAAAAGTCAATATGATTAACCATCCTTTTGACAAGTAAGGAATCATTCTCACTGTGTTCTGCAGGAAGCCGCCATTGATTGTTCGGCAGGGAATATGGATTGAATGTATCGTGGCGGAAAGAATATTTACGGACATTGCAATAAAAATAGTAATCAAATGTCCCGGATAGATCAGGTATAGTAATCCTGTGCAATATTTCACCTGTACCATTTGGATGGTATCTGGCCGATATATGATATATGTCTCCTCTGAAGCTGCGCATTTCGACGGAATCTTTTCCATTTCCCAATGGAGAGAATTTACCATAATCAAACTGACCTTTGATATTGGTTGTATAGGTGCTGTCATCATTGAATTGTATCCACCGACCTGTATTGAACTTAATCATTGCAGGCAGTGCAGCATCGTTCTTTTTGGNGCCGGTTACCGAGGATACCAGCCACAAACCATCAAAATTTTTTGTAGGTATATCTACATTAAACTTGCTGTTATCACAACTACACAAGCTTATTGTCATGAAAACCGTAAATATTACAATCCGACCCATCCTTGTCAGAATTGGACATCCAGAGTCATGTTTTTGCCATCACGCAAAAATTCAACAGGCACTTTTGATCCGGGTTCAAGTCCGTTCAAAGCCTTCATATAGGTTTGAATATCAGTGATGACAAAGTCAGCCACTTTCAATATTACATCGCCGGCTTTTAGTCCGGCCTTGGAAGCCGGTTTGTCTTCTTTGACTCCATCAATTCTAAGCCCTTTTTCATTATACATATAGTCTGGCATAATGCCTAAGGTTACCTTCATGACGACTTTTTCCTGTTTATCATCTTTTGTTGCCGTAAAAGGAATTTCATTGACTTTTTCCAATGATCTGACCAATGCAAGGATATTGTTATATATCTTTGTCATACCATCAAAGTTGATTTTTTCGGTATCATCAGAAACTTTATGATAGTCTTCATGTTGCCCGGTGAAGTAGAACAGTACCGGAATATTTTGGAAGTAAAAAGATGTATGATCAGAGGGACCTGAACCGGATTCGTCGAATATTAACTTTAATTTGGATACATTGTTTTTCTCGAGAAGGCCTTTCCAGACAGGAGAGGTGCCAACGCCACCTATCAAAAGGCTATTGTCATCTTTCAGCCGTCCAACCATATCCAAATTGATCATGGTTGCTACTTTCTTCAGATCAATGGTTGGGTTTTTCACAAAATGATTTGAACCCCAAAGACCAAACTCCTCGCCCGAAAAAGCAATGAACAGGAAATTGTATTTCGATTTAGAATTTTTTAATGCCTGAGCCAATTCCATCATCATGCTGACACCGGAGGCATTATCATCGGCACCGTTATGAATACCGGCTTCTGTGGAAAGACTGAAACTACTGTGACCATCACCAAGGTGGTCATAATGCGCTCCAATTACAAGAGTGGATTGGGCGCCGTTATCAATATATCCTATTACATTGGTTATCTTGGCTGAATCACCTGATTCCAGATGCAGATTGGCCGAACTATGTGGATCAACTGTGGGTACATAGTAAAAAGTCTGAAAATAGGTATTTTGATCGCCCATCGGCTTCAATCCCAGCTGAAGAAACCGACTGGCTATATATTCCGCGGCAATATCCTGAAAAATACTGCCTGTCAAACGCCCTTTCATGGCATCAGAAGCTAAAAAGCTAATGTCGGAATGAAATCTCTTACTTAAAGCAACTTCCTGTCCATTGACATATAAGCAGTTAAATAGAATTAATATAAATAAGATACCTTTTTCATCATGTTCTTTATTTAATTACGATATTTGCAGTCATTTTTAAAGACCCGCAAAGGTACAAAACGTATAACAAATAAAAATTTTATCATGATAATAAGAAATTTTTCCATTCTATTNTTTTTAGTTATAAGCCTGGTTGTCAATGGCCAGCAGAAGCAAAAACAAACTTTGCACTATAAGCAGGAGAAGCATCTTAAGAAAGTTCAGCAATTGACTTTTGGCGGAGATAATGCGGAAGCTTATTGGTCTTTTGACAATAAGTCTCTTGTCTTTCAATCCAATAATCCTGCATGGGGACTTTCATGTGACCAGATTTTTATTATGCCGGCCAAGGAAATGAAGCCTAATAAATCCGGAGTCAGGTTGACTCCTACTATGGTAAGTACAGGTAAGGGCCGGACTACTTGTTCTTATTTTATGCCTGACAACAAAAGTGTTGTTTATGCCAGTACACACGAATCAATGGATAATTGTCCTCCTGAAGCCCCTCATACCGGTAAGTACGTATGGATGTTATATCCTGAGTTTGATATTTACCAGGCTGACTTAAAGGGTAAAATTATCAAGAAACTAACTAATGAGCCTGGATATGATGCTGAAGCCACTGTCTCTCCTAAAGGTGATAAAATTGTATTTACCAGCATGCGTACCGGAGATTTAGAACTTTTTACCATGAACATCGATGGTTCTGATGTCAGACAGGTAACATACGATCTCGGTTATGANCGGTGGTGCATTTTCTCTCCGGATGGCACAAAATTGATTTTCCGCGCAAGTAGGCCTAAAACGGATGCAGAAGTAAAGGAATATAAGGAATTGCTTGCACAAAATTTGGTTCAACCTACCGCAATGGAATTATTTATCTGTAACGTAGATGGAAGTGATTTGCGACAAATTACAAATCTTGGTAAGGCTAATTGGGCGCCATATATGCACCCGGATGGCAAAAGCGTATTGTTTTCAAGTAACCATCATAGCCCCAAAGGATTTCCTTTTAATATCTTTAAAATCAATATTGATGGTACCGGCTTGGAACAAATAACTTTTGATAATACTTTCGATTCTTTTCCAATGTTTTCTCCTGATGGTAAGAAGGTTTCCTTTAGTTCCAACAGAAACAATGGAGGTACAAGAGATACGAATGTCTTTATTGCAAAGTGGAAGGATTAATCCAGACGTTTGCTTCCCAGTTCAATGACTTCTGCGTCATGAACTTTTCCCTCAGAAATAGAAAATCGAAGCATAGTCTTGACCTTATGAAAGCCATGGAGGCCGGCAGCACCCGGATTCATCGCCAATAAGTTGAACTTCTTGTCATAAATCACACGTAGTATGTGTGAATGACCACAAATAAAAGGCCGGGCCTGTAAAACTCAATGAGTCTACGCCCGGCTTTCATATTTATTAGGGTAACCCCAATGTGGGTCATCAGCACTTTAAGTCCTTCGACTTCAAACTCCATGGTTTCCGGCAATTCTGCCCGGATTACATATCCGTCAATGTTGCCAAACACTGCCCGCACCGGTTTGAAACTCTTTAAATGATCCAGCACTTCTATAGTGCCGATGTCTCCGGCATGCCATATTTCATCACATGACATAAAATATTCAGGCCACAATGGGTCGATGTAGCCATGTGTATCAGAAAGAAGTGCCACTCTCATAAATGGTTGATGACGATTTTGCCAAAGTGGCTTCCTGAAATCATATAGTCAAATGCCTCATTGATTTGATTCAATGGGAAGATCTTATCAATAATAGGCTTTACTTTATGTTCGTTGACGAAATCTAGCATATCATTGAATTCCTCCGGTGTTCCCATAGTTGAACCTTTTATTGTCAATTGTTTCCAGAATAAATTCTGAGGATTGATGGAATCAATATTTCCTTTTGTGCCACCGTAAATAACTATGTGNNAAAGACCAAAATTGGCCAATTTCAATAATTTATGAAAGTCAGCACCACCCGCGGAATCAATTATTATATCAAATCCCTGTGCCATTGTCTGCAATTCAGAAAACGCCTCAGGATTACGATAATTGGCGCCACCTTTAGCACCGTATGATTTGGCCATAATGATTTTATCGTCAGAGCCGCTTGTTACATATACATGCATGCCAAATGCCACAGCAAATTGTAGCACGAAGCTTGCCACACCACCGCCTATACCTGTAATTAAAATGTTTTGTCCCGGCTTGGCTTGAGCCTGGGTCATGAGAGCTCTCCATGCCGTTAGACCGGAAAGTGGAAGGGACGCTGCTTCATTATAATCGAGGTGACTCGGCATGGGATAGATTAGTGATGGATGGACAGCAATTTTCTCAGCACAGCAGCCATGATGCGGCATACCCAGAATCTCAAACTGAGCAGATTGAAATGCAGNGGAGTTTCCCCAATTTATGGTCGGCAACAGAATAACATCACGGCCTTCATATCGTCCTGCACCATCAGAACCGGGAATACAGGGAAGCTTTATTCTTGCATATTTACCTTCCTGAATCCATAAATCCCGTCTGTTCAGTGAACTTGCCATTAGATCTACGATTACTTCCTTTCCTTGAGGATGAATTTCAACCTGTCTATATTCTACTTTTTCGCCGATGGCGTTTAAGATCCCTGCATTGATGAGCATAATGTTAATTTGTAAGAAGGTAAAAGTAATGAATTCATGATAATTTAAACCGGATGTTTGTAGATGAGATACTTAATCATGCGTTTAAGTAATGATAAAAGTCAGGTCTGGAAGTTGATACTTTCGGGAAATTCAAGTAGGTAGATATTTAATACTGTAACTACAAATCAGTCCTCTGATTGAACTGATGAGGAAAAATATTTTCCTCTATATCAGTCGTAACTGATTTAAAATAATTTCGAAATGCTTTAAGCATGAGGTGGTCAAGTATTAGTCATCTACCTACTTCGTATTATTAACCCACATTGCATTGACATTCAGATTATTACCCTACCCAATGATATAAATGGCCGGAATATCTTTCCTGAGTTCTGAACACCCAAGTTTCCGCCATTCCTTGACTGTCTTACTTTTAGAATATGCGTGNNTCGTCAATCCCATATGAATAGAAAGGTGAGTATTTGGTTGAAGTGTCGATACAAGTATATCATACATAGTAAGATTGCGATAAGGCGTCTCAATGAATATCTGAGATTGATTCAATCTGCCCGCATTTTGTTCCAGTAATTTAACCTTTTTGACCAGTTCTTCTTNTTTATTAGGTAGATAACCATGGAAAACAAAGCTTTGACCGTTAAATCCACTTGCCATAAGTGCAAGTAGAATTGAACTGTACTCGACTAACGGTACAACTTCATACCCGGACCGATGCGCCCATTGGATGACTTCGGCACCAGGGTCGGCAATGCCGGGACAACCTGATTCAGACATTAAACCGACATCGTTCCCGGCGTCCAACCATGATTGAAGCGTTTTTATGTCAGGCGCTCCATGTTTGTCCAATTCTACGAGGGTAATATCATTTTGATGCAACGGATGACCAAGCATTTTTATAAATTTTCTGGCGGTCTTGCTTCTTTCAGCTAAAAAGAATTTAATTTGGTACAATACAGACGTGGTTGCAGGTGGAATAGTGTCAGCTGCGCAATCATCAATAGGCACCGGAAGGAGATACAACCTGGCTTTTTTAGGCATGATTTCAATTTGATAATTTGACCTCAAAAGTAAAGCCAAATCTCTTATCTTCGCATTCTCATGGCAGATATTCTTCATAAAGACACATATAATATACACCTGCCGGTCTTCGATGGACCGTTTGACCTGCTTCTGTTTTTTATTGAGCGGGATGAATTGGATATCCAGAATATTCCTATAGCTAAAATTACAGGCGATTTCCTGGATTATATACGCAGTATGGAAGAGATCAACATTGATCTGGCCGGCGAATTCATAGTCACTGCAGCTACCTTAATGCGCATTAAAGCCAGGATGTTACTGCCACTGAAGAAAAATGAAGAAACACAAGAACTTGAAGATCCAAGAGATGAATTGGTTAATAAAATTCTGATATTCAAAAGTTTCAAAGAGGTTTCAGAAGAGCTGTCCAGATTGGAAACCGAACGTGCCATGCTGCATACAAGAGGCGGTATACTTTCTGATATAAAGCGGATTCAACATGCTTCTGTCAGCTATAATGAACTTGAATCTGCTAACTTATACAACCTGATCAGAACATTTAACCGGCTTCTGGCAAGAATGAATGACCCTGATAAGAGTAATGTACACCAGATTGTAGATTACCCCTATACCATTCAGGATTGCCGCGAGGATATCCTCAATGCTGTAAGAAATAATGAAAAATGCTCTTTTGACACCTTGTTTTCCGGTTGTGAAAACAGAATTCATGCCATCGTTCAGTTTCTGTCGCTTCTAGAGTTAATTAATCAGCAATTGTTTAAGATAGTAAATGCTTCAGGAGCAAATGCNTTTTGGATTTCTGAAAAAACGGAAGAAAGGGATTCGTCAGATGAAGCCAATTGACCTGGTTCGGCAACACAATGTGAAAACAACCCTACTGACCAGTCATATGAGTCCTTTCTTAAAATCAGTTTATTTGGTGTAGATTGGTGTTCTTTTGCTTATGTTCTTAGGTTCTTTTCAGCAAAGGTAACGCTCAGTATGTGAGGCGAAAGCTTCGTGATCCTCGCAATAAAATAAATCCCTGGAATTGTGTTCATTATTGAAACAATTACTTGCATGACATCCGTAGTAATGGTTGAGACAACAATGGACTAATAAGGCCAATTGATGGCGTAGCTTGATGACTTACTGTTTGATTCAAAAGGACCAATCACGTCAAGATGGCATAAAAGATTATTTTGATGTTATATCCGAATCTATGAATCTTGAAAAAATTGAAGACTTATTATTACCTTTGGTTATATGTTGTCCCTTAAAAACCTACATACCTTTCATTGTGATGTTTCTGCCAATGATTTGATCAGGCTTGAATCTCCTGCCAAAGTCACTCAATTGTTCGATGACGGCTTCTTTTCGACTGAAAAATGGATGTTGCTGGGAGGAGGTAGCAATGTACTNTTTTTAAAGGACTTTGAAGGTATAATCTTGCTCAACAGAATGAAGGGTAAGGAAATTCTTGCAGTGAACGAATCTTCTGTTCTGGTAAGGTTTTCCTCTGGTGAAGTGTGGCATGATATAGTCCTTTGGTCATTGGAACAGGGTTTCAATGGCATTGAAAATCTGTCCTTAATTCCCGGGACTATGGGTGCAGCACCTATACAGAACATTGGGGCCTATGGTGTCGAGTTGAAGGATGTATTTATATCTTTGCGTGCATTTGATACGATCTCAGGAGAGGTTGTTACCCTTTCCAAAGAAAGATGTAACTTTGGGTATCGGGATAGTGTATTTAAACACGAACTTAAGGGTAGAATGATCATCCTTTCCGTTGATTTGTTATTGCGTCGGGATGGAATAACCGATGTAGCTTATGGTGACATATTGAAAACGCTTGCAGCAAGGGGGTTTCAGGCGCCCTACAAACCAAAGGATGTTTCGGATGCAATAATTCAAATCAGGCAGTATAAATTACCTGATCCGGAAGTTCTAGGCAATGCCGGAAGTTTTTTCAAAAATCCTGTGATTCGCACATCTCATTATAATGAATTAAAGAAGGAGGATCCTGATATTCCCGGCTATATAGTTAATGATAGTGAGGTAAAGGTTCCGGCAGGTTGGTTGATAGAACGTTGCGGATTCAAGGGTAGGAGAGTAGGAAATACGGGAAGTCATGAAAAACAAGCATTGGTCCTGGTTAATTATGGAAATGCAAGTGGCAGTGAAATTCATTCACTGGCTGTGGAAATTCAACAAGAAGTTGCCAAAAAGTTTGGTATTGAAATATTTCCGGAAGTCAATTTTATTGAATAAGTATAAAGTATTATATATTTCGTTATTCACGCTTTTTAGTTGCACTTTCCTCACCTTTCAAAGCTTCTATGTATTTATCTATAAACAACTGTTTTTCCTTTGATTTATATTGTTGTATGAATCGCGGATGTTCAAGAATTGTCATTTTTTTAAAAACGATGATTATCGTTCAATTTCTTGATAAAAGAACCATTCTTAACACCCAGGACAAAAACCTCGTCTGTGTCAAGTCCCATATTAAAATGCCGCTTGAGGGAATCTATCATGAATTCCTTTACACAGTCAAATAACCTGGAATCGTCATAATAATTGGCATTTAGGAAGTTGTCATCTTTTGCTTTACGGACAATGGCAAGTGGAAATGGAGAATTAATGTAAAAATTTCCATAAAATTTGTCCGCCCCCATACTGTTTAATCATGTCATACAGGAATACTGAGGAAACTTCATGTGTATGCGCTGATTGCATGGTTATGCCGCAGACTGTCTCCAATCTTTTGGTATCTGTAAATGGGACGCCAGTAACTCCGGCACCATGGCGACTTGGATTGATCCCGATGATAAATTTCCGTTTTCTATTATCATTGTAATACTTTTCATAGAACTGATGCATCACAATCATGGTTTCAGGGTTGTCTAAGTATGGATTCAAAACTTTAAATGCTTCCGGAATAGCTCCATTATACTTCAGGTTATTATTAAAGTCAATTACTTTGGCCGCAAAAGAATGTCTTTTAATCATCGTTTCGGGATTATATTTTTGCTTATAGGAACAGTTTGAAATTCGTTAGGTTTTAAAACAACCTTCAAAACAAACAACCTTCTTTTAATAGTATTTAAATTCATTTTGAAAAGGTTATTAAATTATCACTTTTACTCATATTCAATAATTTGACCATTAGCTTTTATGTGAAGGATTTTGAGCCGGTGAAGTAGTCTCCTCTTTGACGGATACTTTAATTTGGGTAATAGCATAGTTTATTAATAAGATAAATTTAATGGTATTTTCAGGAAATCGGTTTATTACGAACTTCTCAGTGCATTTCCTTACTACTCAAGTACGAAAGTTAGACTTTTTGCATATATTTTAATGAAGATTACCAGGACCGTTCTCCTGATAGCTCAAAAATTTTTGCCCACGTACATTCGAAAGAACAGGTTATGAAGGATTTGCATAGTCAGTTTAGTCGATCCAAAAGCTATAGGATGCATTTTTTCGGGATTCCAATGTCAACACTTTGTTTAGAAGTGATTTTGATACCAATTGACATTTTATTCTTACATTTATCAATAAAACCGTGTTGCTATGAATGGTGGTGTTGTANNCCCTTTTCTTTTTACTGAATATGATATTCATTTATTCAGGAATGGAACNCATTATAAATTGTATAACTTACTGGGGAGCCATCTTGTTGTTGTTAATGGCGTAAAGGGCGTTTATTTTGCTGTATGGGCGCCTTCTGCGTCAAATGTTACTGTAATGGGCGATTTCAATTATTGGCGTACTTCACAGTACAGGCTTAATCCACGTTGGGATAATAGCGGTATCTGGGAGGGGTTTGTNCCCCGAGTAAAGCAAGGTGCAATTTACAAATACAACATTACCGGACCTGATGGTAAGGTCTATGAAAAGGGCGATCCCTATGCTTTCCGTTGGGAAGTTCCTCCCGGCACCGGCAGTATTGTCTGGGATATAAAAGACTATTCCTGGAGGGACAAATCATGGCTCGAAGGGAGNAAAAAGTTTAATAAACTGCAATCTCCGATCTCTGCATACGAAGTTCATTTAGGAAGCTGGAAGAAGCCGGAAAGAAAGGAAACCAGTTTTCTTACCTATAAACAACTGAAAGATGAACTCGCGCCNTATGTCAAGGAAATGGGCTTCACACATGTTGAATTGATGCCGGTAATGGAGCATCCATACTATCCTTCCTGGGGATACCAGATAATCGGGTATTATGCTACAACCTCACGATTTGGAAGTCCGCAAGAGTTTATGGAACTGGTCGATGCCTTTCATCAGGAGGGTATTGGTGTTATCCTTGACTGGGTACCCAGCCATTTTCCGAGTGACGGACATTCACTGAGTTATTTTGACGGCACTCACTTGTATGAGCATGGCAATCCTCAGTTAGGCTATCATCCTGATTGGAAGAGCCTGATATTCGATTATGGNAAAAAAGAGGTTAAATCCTTTTTGATTAGTAATGCTGTNTTTTGGTGTGAAATGTACCACGCAGATGGTTTGAGGGTTGATGCTGTCGCTTCAATGATTCACCTTGATTATTCCAGAAAGGATGGAGAATGGACACCCAATAAGCATGGTGGACGTGAGAATCTTGAAGCGATTGACTTCATCAAGGAGATGAATCAGGCAGTACACGCCTATCATCCGGATGTAATTACGATTGCCGAAGAATCGACTTCGTTTCCCTTTGTTACTGCACCGGTCAATGATGGTGGTCTCGGCTTTGATGAAAAGTGGATGATGGGCTGGATGCATGATACTCTTAAGTATTTTGCACTTGATCCTATCCATCGTCAGTTTCACCATGATCAGATTACTTTCAGTATGGTATATGCCTACTCTGAAAAGTTTGTCCTGCCATTTTCGCACGATGAGGTAGTTCATGGCAANGGAAGTCTATTGACCCGTATGCCGGGTGATGAATGGCAGAAATTTGCCAATTTGAGAGCTATGCTTGGCTATATGTTTACACATCCCGGAGCTAAACTGTTGTTTATGGGTGGGGAATTCGGCCAAAGCTGGGAGTGGAGTCACATTAACGGCCTGGAATGGCATTTGCTTCGATTTGCCTATCATTCAGGCATACAAGGCTTTGTAAAAGAATTGAATCGGCTTTATACGACTTACAATGCATTATATTATCATAATTTTCACCCTGCCGGTTTTGAATGGCTCAGTGTCAATGACCGGGAGAACAGTGTCCTAATATTCCTCCGAAAAGGAAAAACGGAAGTCGACAAACTAATCATCGTTCTTAACCTGACTCCTGTGATCCGGGAGCATTATCGTTTTGGAGTTCCAGATAAAGGTAGCTGGAGGGAATTGCTCAACAGTGATGACAAGAAGTGGGGCGGGAGTGGAGTTCATAACAAATCCGCTATTAGAGCCACCAANAAAGCAGAACATAATCGGGATTATTCGATTTCTATCACATGTCCTCCATTGTCTATAGTTGTTTTTGAACCGGTAAGAGTTGTCAAAAAAACTGTTAAAAAAGGAAACCGTGACGCAGTTAGAACAGAACCAACAAAAAGTATATCTGTATTCACGGGCATTTCTATCAACCTCCAAGAGAAAATGCCTGGCTTGAAGAAATCCAGTCTCAACCATCAGCATCTCCATTTTCCAACTGGAATGAAAGGATCGCTTATGAATGTTATTCTCCCAATAGAGCTGCACGAATTTTAGATGATGAAGGTAATATCTTATATATCGTAAATAATTATGAAAAAATCAGTTTTAATTTCGGACCGACTCTGTTATCATGGCTGGAAGAACATGATGCCGATACTTATCTTGAGATCATCGAGGCTGATCGTAAGAGTGTCAAAGAGAATAATGGACATGGCAATGCTATAGCACAGATATACAACCATATCATTATGCCTCTGGCAAGTGAGGCTGAAAAAGAATTGCAGGTATTTTGGGGTGTTCGTGATTTCGTATTCCGATATGGGAGGAATCCGGAGGGAATGTGGCTCAGTGAAACAGCTGTCGATACTGCAACACTAATTGCATTGCGTAGAAACGGAATCTTATTTACCATTCTTGCACCAAGACAAGCTGATGCTGTTAAAGAAAAAAACGGTGAATGGATACTTTGTAGTGAAAAGGCCGTTGACACCGGGAAACCTTACAAGGTTATTCTGCCGGATGGCGATTCTATTGCTGTATTNTTTTATGACGGGTCCATTTCTCAGAAGGTTGCATTTGAAGGTTTGCTCAACGACGGCGTTGCATTTGCTTCTATGTTGATGCAAGCAGCAGACCAAAAAGATTATGATGCTCTTATCAGTATTGCTACAGATGGTGAATCTTATGGTCACCATCATCGCTATGGCGAAATGGCACTTTCGTCCTGTATCTATCATATCGGGCAACATCAGGATTATATTTTGACAAATTACGCTGCCTACTTAGCCATGTTTCCTCCTGTCGATGAAGTCAGGATAAAGGAAAATACCAGTTGGAGTTGCTATCACGGGGTAGAACGATGGCGTGCAGATTGTGGATGTAATACAGGCAGCCATCCCGGGTGGAATCAAAAATACAGACAGCCACTACGCGATAGCCTGAACTGGCTTTCAAATCAATTAAGCAGATTATTCAATGATAANAAACAAACTTTTTATAACGCTCATGATGCCTTGCTGAACTATATCGACGTTGTTTTGGATAGGAGTGAGGTAAGTACAGAGTACTTTCTTCGAAAATATGTCATCCGGCCTGATTCAGAAAGTAATGGAGTCGATGCACTCAAACTTCTTGAGATGATGCGACACGCCAACCTGATGTTCACCAGTTGTGGTTGGTTTTTCGATGAAATCAGTGGTCTGGAAACCACACAGATCCTTCAATATGCACGCAGAGCCATTACTCATGCGGAATATTTCGGATTATTCCTTGAAGACGGCTTTCGCCAAAGGCTTGAACTTTGCCCTACCAACCTTCCGGAATATAGTTCCGGCAAGAATGTATATGAAACCATTGTGCTTCCTTCTGAAATCCGATTGCTGCAGGTGGCCATGCATATGTCTGTATTGTCAGTATTTGAGGAGGTCCCATCGGAGATGACCTTGTACAAGTTCTTTGCCAATCATGAGACCTTTGTCCGTGAGGAAAAAGGAGACCANAAACTGGTCATTGGCCATGCCGTGATGAAATCGGTCCTTACAAGGGCCGAATTGGAATACAATTTTTCCGTATTGGTTTATAAAGGTATTGATCTGATTGGTTATGTTAAACAAGGGGCGCCCGATGAAGGATTCAATTATTTTATCCGGACAGCCAAGGAATTATTTCAGCAGGATGAATTGGATAAACTATCCGGATATTTTAGGGATTATTTTAAAACGGGAAGTTTTGATTTCTCGAATTTATTTAAAGATGAGAAAATCAATTTATTAAATATTATTTCCAAAAGAAATATAAAAAATGCCGTTGCCCGTTTTAGAAATATATTCAATGTCAATTATCCATTATTGTATGAAATGGAAAAGGTCGGATTCCCGATTTCAAAAGGTTTCCTGGAAATAGTTGCCTTTGTCTTCAATGCGGATATCATTGACGAATTATCCGTATCCGGTGATGTTGATATTGCCAAATTAAGACAGTTAACAGCTGATTTGAAGAAATGGAAAGTGCCAATTGAGGATCCGGAAAGAATAGCCTTTTTGGCAGAACGTCAGATATTTGCTCAAATCAGGAGATTAAATGAGAATATNAANAACCCAATCCCACATGAATTGATTGATTTCTTGTTGGATTGGGTTTATGGATTAAATCTTCCTATTAATCTATGGCAAAGCCAGAATGAATTTTATGAAATCAACAAACAGATTTCAATACACCCTGATACAAGGCTGGAACAAATAGCTAANAAATTAAAATTTGCCTGATCAGCTCTCAGTTTTTTCCTGCTCAGTATTGTCAGTCAGGGAATCAGCAGCAATATCATCATTCTCCTCTGTTTCCGTTTTTGCCTCTTCCTCCTTAGACGCTGTAATATTTTCAAGTATATCTTCTGCTTTCTCAGAGATGCTTTCAGCAATATCTCCCAGTTTCTCCCCAATGACGGAACTGACGGCGGCTATTGTATCTACTGCGTCTTCAAGAGTTTCACTTAAGTTAGTTGCTATGGAAGACAATATGGACTCATCCTTTTTCTCTTCTTTTTCTGATTTTTTGTTCAGAAATCATTTTGGCAGCCTTCTCTAGGTCTTCAGAATTTTCAGCTCTTGATTCACTGGCAGCTTTTATTTCAGCTGCTATCTTTTCCTGTACTAATTTCTTAGCCTCTTCCTTTTCGGTCCGCATAGCCTCACTTCTTTCAAGCTTTAATTTCCTTTGCTCAAGTTCGGCTTTCGTGGACAACATGTCATTTAGCTTTGCTTGCTTTGACTGGATTCTTTCTTCAATCATTTTGGTCTTGGCCTGCCTAATCTGCAATTCAAGTTGTCCTACCTGACCATCCATCTTTTAGTCTGGAACTCCAAATCATTCTTGTCAAATTGGATGGATTGTTCCATTTTAGCTATTGCCGCCATTAATCCATTATATCGGTTATCAAGCCTTTCTTTTGCTGAGTCTGATGAACCTTTATCCGAGCCTCCGAATCGTTTCTCTTTAACTTGTTTGAACAAGGAATCCAGCTTATCCCATATTGACTTACGATCAGCATTGTTCAATGCGGCCGTCTTGAACTTGTTTTGCAAGTCTTTTAGTTCTTCAAATATTGGATGGAGGCTAAGACCTTTGGATATTTTCTCTTCAATCTCGTTTAAGGATTTGGAAAAATTTTCCTTTACTAATCCTGATTTTTCATTGAAGATTCGGTCCAGTTCCTTACGTTTTTCTTTCAAATCATCAAAAGCTTGATTGGTGGCCTTTCTTAGACTTGAAATATGATCTGCGAAAATATTCTTTTCTTTTATTTGTCCCTGAACCTTATCCCAGAATGTTTTTAGCTCATTCCATATAGGCTGGCTGAATTCTTTCAATTGCTCTATTTTGTCCTTGATAGATTCAAGTTCAGCTTCGTAGCTAGCACTAAGTCTGGCAGAAAGTACAAAGAATTGCCATTCAGTCTGCGCTCTTGAAATTAAATCCTCACTTCCTGTAGTTATTCCTTCAGGTAAAAGATTGCCCGATGCAGTCAGTTCTCTTTCAAAAACTGATGACCTTCAGGAAATTGAATTTCTGTACCGTTTTTCCAGTTGTTGGATAGATTCAGAAACAATTCTTCTGTTGCGATTTCTTCCGGAAATACATACACATCGACTTTGTTGTCCAGCTTTCTTAATGACAAAGCAAGTAAAACTTTACGGTCGTCCTGTTGACCCCAAATAACCAATTTTGATTTCATTCGTACCTAATTTTCTACAATCTTGCGATTGATATTAACATTTGTATAATTATTGACGTAATAATGCAACTTTTCGTTCATTGCATTAAAGATATTACAGGTATCTTAACACAAAGAAACGTAAATTTATTTCGATTGAGAAATAATATTCCTGACTTTTTATTAATTCTTTATTTTTAATTATTTGATTAAATGTATCTTAAATAGTTTTTAAGCAATTTAACCATACCTGATTTTTCAATAGGTTAGAGCGTTGTTGCCATTTGTTTACCTAAAAGCTGTTTTTCCATCAGATATTCAGCTATTTGGACGGCATTGGTAGCTGCACCCTTTCGCAAATTATCCGATACAACCCAAAGATTAAGTGTGTTGGGTTGGGATTCATCTCGCCTAATCCTGCCTACAAAAACTTCATCTTTTTCATGAGAATCTTTGGGCATGGGATACACAGCATTGAATGGGTCGTCCTGGACGATTACACCTTCAGTATTCCGAAGAATTTCAAATATATCATCTAACCGGAATTCATTTTTCAATTCAATATTAACAGACTCGCTGTGTCCTCCGACTACAGGGATCCTCACCGTAGTTGCAGTTACGCGAATATTTTCGTCGGATAATATCTTTTTGGTTTCATTGACCATTTTCATTTCCTCCTTGGTATACCGATTGTCCAGGAAAACGTCGATCTGAGGAATGACATTCATATCTATCCTGTGTGCATAAGCCATTTCACCCTCAATGCCCTTGCGCTCATTCATCATTTGAGAGACTGCTTTTACCCCGGTACCTGTTACAGACTGATAGGTTGAAACAACTACCCGCCTGATACCATATTTGTCATGAAGTGGTTTCAATACAACTACCATTTGAATGGTTGAGCAGTTGGGATTGGCAATGATCTTATCCTGGGCTGTCAATGTATTGGCATTTACTTCCGGGACAATGAGCTTGATGTCTTTATCCATTCGCCAGGCCGAAGAGTTGTCAATAACAGTAGTGCCAACAGCTGCAAACTTTGGCGCCCATTCCAGCGATGTCGNCCNCCCTGCTGAAAATAAAGCCAGGTCAGGTCTCATTGCCACAGCATCAGACATTCCAACTACCTTGTATGACTTTCCCTTGAACACAACTTCCTTCCCTATGGAACGGTCACTTGCAACCGGTATAAATTCATCAACCGGGAAATTTCTTTCCTCCAGGACTTTACACATCACACTTCCAACCAATCCTGTTACACCACAAACAGCAACTTTCATATATTCGATAATTTTATAATTTGAATGATTACTTGTATAAAATCAGCCTTTCCGGAATATTTAATTCCTTTCAAAGACCAATTTTGATCATAAAAAATTAAATTTACGACCTGTAAAGATAGATAATCGGTTTGATTTGCAACCAATAATTTTATTAAACTACTGATGTTCAAAAATTTACTTTTTATCCGTTTTCGTTATTTGTTTTGCTTTGTTTCCTTACTTTCACTGAATATACCAAATCAGGCGACAGGTCAGATTTTTGAAGACTTTTCAGGAGCGGAATTTAATTCAAGCGGATTTTGGACCGGGGATTTAAGCAATTTTACAGTCAGTAACGGACAGGGGCGCCTGAATGCAGTTGTCGCCGGTTCATCCTATTTCTCTTCACCTATTGTATGGCAAGACTCTTTTGTCTTTTCCTTTTATGTTAAACTGAATTTTGCTCCATCCACTCAAAATAAGATTAGCATCTATCTTTGGAACAATCAGGCCGATTTGAACGGAGGATCAGGTTTGATGATGAATATTGGTAAGAATGGAGATGACGATGGCGTCACTTTGGTTTATGGGAACCAAACCTCTTCATCTACCATATCTGAATCAGGCTCCGGNGAATTTGCTTCCGGCGTTGATGGGATNTTTTCCGGCATCATAACTGAGGAACGCCTGTATATTCAATATAAAAAGGTTGGACAAGCCTCATCAGTACTGTATGACGGCCCGAAGCCGGATGCCTTTATGCTGGACCAGTCTGCTTATTTCGGCTTTCTTATGAAATACTCATCCGGTAATATTAAGAATTTCTTNTTTGATGATATTGAAATTGACAGATATAAAGCCGATACCGTTGGCCCGGTAGTTGTTTCAGTAGTTCCAACCGGACAGTCCTCGGTAAGATTAATAGTTAATGAAGAAATTGTTGAAGAAGATTTTCGAAATCATGAAAATTATAAAATGTATGATAGTTTCGGAAGGGAATTAACTATTCAGCATGTTGCCACTTCTGGTTTGACTGCGGATATTACAATTACTGAAACATTCAAGCCGGATGTCTATTTTCTGACTATCTCAGGTTTGCATGACCTGGCAGGAAATCTTATGAATAAGCAGACATTGAAATTCAATTATTTTGCCTATGCAACACCAGAAAGATATGATGTCCTGATCAATGAACTGATGGCAGATCCCTCGCCGGTTGTTACCTTGCCTGAAAGCGAATATATTGAATTGTGGAACACGAGTAGTAAGATTCTGTTGCTCAGTCAACTTAAAATTGTCAAAGGTATCACCTTCTACGACCTGCCCAAGAGGGCTTTTGCACCTGACGAATATCTGATCATCGTCCCTTCCGGAGATGTTGATAAGTGGAATGGATATAACAATGTTGTCGGCATTTCACCCTTCCCTACACTCAATAATGACGGAGCGATGCTCACCCTTATAGATTCTGTCGGTAATTTGATCCACCATGTAAGTTATGACTTATCGTCCTACAAGGATAATGCGAANAAAGATGGAGGCTGGAGTCTTGAGCATACCGTTAAGGAAGGAATTTGTGATGGTAATGATGTCTGGCGGGCTTCAACGGATGCTTCAGGTGGTACGCCCGGCAGAGTCAACACCAACACTGTTATCGCTTCTGAAAATGTTTTATTGACAGGAATGGAGTTGCTTGATGACAGAAACCTTCAATTGTGCTTTTCTAAATATTTAAATTTTTCAGATTCAGTGACCCAAGCTGCCTTTTCTTCGGTCAATACACCATCATTCCAGATATTCTTTTCTCAGGAAGTGGATAATTGTTGTATCATTGAGTTTGAAGAATCTTTGATGGATGCGGTATGGTACGAATTAGGGATTTCCGGATATATAGTCAATTGTCTTGGAAATTACATTGAAGCAGATACTTTGATAGGGTTTGGCTGGGGTTTTCCAAAACCTGGACCAAATGATATTATTATCAATGAAATTTTGTTTGATCCAAATACCGGTGGATCCGATTTCGTGGAGTTCTATAACAGGACTTCTACTACCTTTGATCTAAGAGGGTTGAATATTGTAAATACCCAGGGAAATAAAATTTCTACAATCAACAAAACAGCTCTCCTTAAACCCAACGATTATCTTGCATTTTGTCCTGATAAAAATTGGCTGGCTGCAAATTATACACTCAGAAACCCACAAAATATTATTGAAATTGGCATCCCTTCGTTTAATAGTGACCAAGGCAATGTTTCTTTAATGGATGGTATTTCACTTATCGATAGTTTTAGGTACAACCAAAAGTTGCATAATGTATTCCTAACTAAAGTTAAGGGTGTTTCCCTTGAACGAGTTTCTGCGGATGGAGATTCAAACCAAAAATCCAATTGGCAATCCGCTGCTTCCGATGCCGGTGGTGCCACTCCGGGATATGTCAACAGCCAAACAAGGACCCTGAAAAATGTTGATAAGATATTGACAAAGCCTGAAGACCATTTTTCCCCCAATAATGATGGTTTTCTCGATCAATTTATTGTTCAATACCTTCTTGATAAGCCCGGCTATATATTACGTTGGCGCGTATTTGATGCAGCAGGCCGGCTGATTAAATCAGATCAGTCCGGAGTGTTGACCGGGACTGATGGCTTTATCACCTGGGATGGAAGCACTGATGATCTGAAGAAAGCATTGCCGGGAATCTACGTCTTTAAGTTCCAGTTTACACATCCGGATGGTACAACCAAAAGCGAACATATCAGTTGTGTGCTGACCTATTAAGATTTAATTTTATGCTTTAAACAAAGGACTATAAGCGCCTCTTATTCAATCAATAAATTACGCGGTCAAACTCTTTTTACCATATTTGAGCTTTTCAAAATCTATTTTATNAANAAAGAGGAAAGCTCCGATGAGCTGGACACCCCAATATAACAATTCCGTTGCCCAGGCGACATTCAGTGAACTATGCATGATATCGACAACCACATAAATTGCAATCAAATATACAATTGCACTGACGACTTGTATTTTAAGACCAAATAGGGTGGCGCCTGTTCCGGCAATTCCATTGATATAGATGGAAATGATGCAATTGAAAGTAATGATACTAAGAAGTACAAAGAGTGTAACTCTACTTTCACTAATAAGCGTCATATCAGCTGAACCCAACAGAGGATACAATAATATATCCGGCCAAATAATAATCGGTAAGGCTATCATCATAGTTAAGATAAAGCAAAGGATTGCTGTTTTCTTCATGCTTGGCAGAATGCTCAGAAAATTGCCCTGCCCCATTAAGTTTCCGACTATGGTATTGGTGGCAGAACTAAAGCCCCATGTAGGTATTGATAAGATTAAATAGACCACCCGAACTAAATTTGAAATGGCCAGAGCNNTTTCGCCCATATCTTCAATAATGGCAAAGAAAACGAACCAGGCGCCCAGACTAACAAAATTTTGTGCAACTATTGGCGCAGCAAGATTAAACTGGTCTCTGATTAACTTAAACTCAATTCTTGGTTTTGCGAATATTCGTAAGTATTTGATTTTTTTATCAAAATAGAGGTAAAGCAGAAAGACTATGGCACCTAGCGCTTCTGCTATTGTACTCGCCAATGCACTTCCAGCTATTCCCATTGCAGGTAGCCCCCACTTACCAAATATCAGGGCGTAATTAAGTAATCCGTTGACAATCAGCAGAAAGATGGTTTCTATCATGATAAACTTGGGCCTGGCTATTCCGGTATACAAAGCAATTAAAGTGATACCAATATAGGAAANAAATACACCAAAGGATCTGTATTTAATAAATTCGTTGCATGCATCAAGTACCTTTTGATTTTGCAGAANAAGACTGAAAAACCAAGGCCCTGCAAAGAACATAAACAAAAACATAACAAGGGCAAGCATCGCTTCAAACAGACCCAACGCCTGGAAATTTCTCCTAATCCCAACTACATCCTGGCGACCGGCAAGATTGGCAATAATTATTTGACCGCCTTTACTAAAACCATAACCGATGGCATTGACCATGAGGTAGAAAACACCAACAAATCCTATGGCCGCAAAGTCGGTTTCACTTAAATGGTACAAGAATATACTGTCACTCAACTGAAGGACATTTTGTGCCGCACTCCCTATCATGATCGGCAAAGCGATAGCCATAATCTGTCTGACGGAAGGGGTAAGTTTCATACCATTTGCTGATTGTTCATGAAGCTTATGCTAAAAATTAATCTTATATTCATTTTGGACTAACTAAGCCTTATCCAAATATAGAAATTTTCGTCCGAATAAAACTTACGGATTGCTCAAATTCTATTTGGACCTCTAATCTACATTGAAGATAATATTAATTTAAAGAATCACCTTGAAAACTTCCTTTCTTTCCAAACAAATGATTTATTGAAAAATGCCAGAAATCCGATAAGGACAACATATAGAATATGATAGAAATCAGCTAAAATAAATTTATTAATCGGACGTCGGAAGAATTTTCCCATTGGCATCAGCATAAAATAGTCGACAATCAACTTACCAANAAGGGCAGCTGCAAATACCTTGATAAAAAGGCCACCATTAATGATCGCAAATATCAAGGCAAGAATGAAACTAACATTAACTACCCATAAAANAGCCCAGAAGGCCAATATATTGTTATTCCTGTAGCTGAATGACTTATTGGCCCACCTTTTCCGCTGGTTAAGAAAAGATACAAAGTCCGGTTCCGGTTGTGTGTAGGCTATAATTTCTTGATTACGAGGGAATAAAACAGATTTGTCAAATTTAGACGAAACGAATTCGATGAGAAAAACATCGTCTCCCGAAACAATATCCTGATCATGTGCAGATTCCAAATAATCGAAATAAACATCCTTTGTAAAAGCAAGGTTGCCTCCGCTTCCATTATAAAACCATTTTTNTCTGGAAGCTACCATCGAGAATGCCATCATCCCCATATAGTCCAGGGACTGCATAGCTCCCAATAGGGAATTGCCCTTCCCGACCATCAGTAATGTACCTATAACGACCTTAATCCCCCTATATCTGAACATAGTTGAGTAGGCGGACAACCAATGTTTGCCGCGGTCTGTATCAGCATCAGTTGTTATTATATGATTGAAGCGTGACACTTCGATGCCTGTTTGGAGTGCAGCTTTCTTACCGTTGCCATTGCTGACAATCAGCCTGACCATTTTGTATTTGGCTGCGAATGTGCTGATTATTTCTGCAGAGCGATCACTAGATTGATCATCAACACAGATTATTTCAAATTTACCCGGATCATATTGCTGGTCTACAATACTTTTGATGCACTGTTCAATATTTTNTTCTTCATTTCTGAATGGTATGATAATCGAAAAACTTATCCCGTCCAACTCAGGGTTGGTGTTCAGAATCCTGGTCTTCAACCATTCGATGGTGATAAGAAAGATACTGAAAGCATATATAGCAAACAGAATCAGAATAAATGCTATTGTCCAGGACATTTAGTATTGTATTTATCTCCCGGGAGAATTATTCTTCAGGCTGAATTGCTTCACATCCACCTAAACATGTGCCATATAAATTGAGAGAATGGTGTGTTATATTAAAATTGAGCATTTCGCCTATCATATTCTTGATGTTTTGGATGCGAGGGTCACAGAACTCAACTACTTTTCCACATTTTTCACATATCAAATGGTCGTGTTGTTTATAACCATATGATTTTTCATATTGTGCAAGGTTCTTGCCGAATTGGTGTTTTTTGACCAGATCACAATTGACAAGCAATTCGAGAGTATTGTATACCGTAGCTCTTGAAACCCTGTAGTTGTGATTTTTCATATGGAAATACAATGTCTCGGCATCAAAATGATCCCCTCTTCGATATATCTCTTCAAGTATTGCATACCTTTCAGGAGTTTTTCGACATTGATTTTTCTCCAGAAATTCCGAGAATATCATCTTAACTTCAGAAAACAGTTTGTCATTCAAAGGAATTTCAACTGTTTTGTCTTCTGAAATATTTTTCCTCGCACTATTGTTCTTTTGTACTTNTTTAATTTCCATATTTTTAATTTACGAGAAAGCTTTGTATATCAATTACTTCTTCTAACATTTGAAATATAAGGAATGTTTTTCAATGCCTTAATTAAGGCATTCAATTGATCCAAATCCCTGATCTCAAGTTTCACAAGACCTTCGAACACTCCTTCATTGCCAGCTATTGTGAAAGATTTGATATTGAGACCAAATTTGTTGATTGTCTCTGTAATGGCAAGGATAACACCCTGACCTTTGTCTGTTCCTGTTATTACCAATTCTTCCAGGAAAGAAGAAGAAACGAAATTAGCCCATTCGGCCTTTAACACCCGATATCCATAGGAGGCAAGTAGATGCTCACTGTTTGGGCATGATGCCCGGTGAATCTTCAGCGTATTGGCTGTGGTGACAAAAGCAAAAATGTCGTCACCGGGGAGGGNGTGACAGCAGGTGGCAAACTGGTAACTAAATTTATCAGCACTTTCCCCATTGATGAGAAGAAACGATTTATTCTTGCCGGGTTCAATGGCATAGGATACATTTCCAAGTTCATCACTGGTCTCTTCTGTTTTGATTTTAGTCACTACAGGAGGTGGCATCAACTTATTACCTTCAACCTTAAATTTCTTTAAGTCAATCTTAATTTGATGCTTTGAAATACCAAGGTATAGTTCAAATCTGGTTTTCAAACCGAAATGCTTGACCAGGAAGTCAACATTTTCATCAAATTCTAACTTTTGATTGGAAAGTTTCCTTTCCAGCTCTTCCTTGCCATATTCTGCCTGGGCTTTATCTTCTTCCTTGAGTGCCTGTTTTATCTTATTGCGGGCCTTGCCGGTAATCACCATCTTCAACCAACTTTCATTTGGTTTTTGGTTTTTGTTGGTAATGACCTGAATCTGATCACCATTTTCCAGGACGTATCCCATCGGTACAAGCTTGTTGTTGATCTTTATACTGATGGTGTGGTAGCCCACATCGGAGTGTATATTGAAGGCAAAATCCAAGGCAGTTGCACCTTTGGGCAGTGTTACCATATCACCTTTAGGTGTATAGACATATACATCTTCTCCACTCAGGTTGGATTTGAATTCAGAAATAAATTCCAATGCATCCTTGTCTTTATCTTCCAACAAGGTTCGGACTGAATCAAGCCATGCATCAAATACATTCTGGCTACTCTGCTTCACTCCCTTATATTTCCAGTGGGCTGCAAATCCTTTTTCGGCTATTTCATCCATCCTTTCAGACCTAATCTGCACCTCTACGTATCGACCGCCAGGGCCTACCACAGTAGTGTGCAATGATTCATAACCGTTTGACTTTGGCATGGTTACCCAATCTTTAAGACGTTCGGGGACAGGTGTATAGACATCTGTAATTACAGAATACACTTGCCAGCAAACACTTTTCTCCCTTTNTGAACCAACATCCACGATGATTCTGACTGCAAAGAGATCATATATTTCCTCAAAGGGAACTCCCTTTGTCTTTAGCTTTTCGGCAATGGATGAGATAGACTTGGGTCGACCTGTGATCCTGTATGGTACTCCGAGTTCCTCCAGTTGATCATGCATGCCTTTGATAAATTCATTGACATAATGATTCCTGCTTCTCTTAGTCTCTTGAAGTTTCCTTGCAATCTCCTGATATAAAGAAGGCTCGAGAATCTTTAGACAAAGGTCCATGAATTCAGTCTTAAGCTTATACAAGCCAAGGCGGTGGGCTAGGGGAGCGTAGATGTAGCTTGTTTCAGAAGCAATTTTTAATTGTTTGTCGCGCTTCATGGAGCCTAAGGTCCGCATATTATGCAGCCTGTCAGCCATTTTAATCAACACGACCCGGACATCTGAATTCAGTGTACTCAATACTTTTCTGAAATTTTCCGCTTGTGGATTTTCAGCGTTATATGAGCTATCCAGTTTAGTCAAACCATCAACCAACTTGGCGATTTTATCACCAAATTGTTTCTTGATTTCTTCTAAGGTTACATCGGTATCTTCTACAACATCATGAAGCAGAGCCGCAACCACTGCCGTNNAATTCAAACCGATTTCTTCCGCGCAAATCCTTGCCACCTCTATAGGATGCAGGATGTAGGGTTCTCCTGATTTTCTTCTTTGTTTGGAATGTGCCTGTACCGCAATCTCATAAGCCTGACGGATCATATCCTTGTCTTCCTTGGATAGATTGCTTTGAATGCTTTTGAGCAAATTCCTATAGGAGCGCTGAATCAACAGCACTTCTTCAGGATCATTTGTTTGGGACTGCGTTGTCACTTTAATAAATATTTATAACTATTACTTCGGCAGCCGCATAAACAATTATCGGAGCCGATCCATAGATTTTACCAGTCTGATATCTTTTTTATGTGTTTGTTGGCTAAAAACAATAATGCCAAAACGACAAAAGGAATGAAAAGTCCTAGTTTTACTTGTATATGGACCATCTCTTCCTGTCGATTCTCAAAGTTAAGATAAAATATTATTCCTGCAAATAATATAATGCCAAAAACCATAATTATAATTAACTTAGAAAGCAATAATTGAAGTTCCCGTTTTTGAACAAAAATATGTTAATGAAAATTAAGGCAGAAATGGCACCAATAAGAACCTGCAAAATCAAGTTGTCATAAGCATTGAAAACACCGTCCTGAAATAACGATCCTGAACCGGCCTGAAAGACTATCACTGGCCGCAAAATCAAAGTTTGGCAGGAATAGGAATGAAATACATGCAGAAGCAAGCAATAGGAAAATGGTTTGAATCCTTTGAATCATTTTATGGTTTTTACAGGGTTAAAGAATCTTTGCCCATTACAGTTGTGTACTTGAAAGACAGCTTTTTATCCGGATAGATATGACGGAATGCAGATTGTACCATAAGTGTCGCCTCATGGAATCCGCATAATATAAGTTTTAACTTGCCCGGATATGTGTTGATATCGCCGATAGCATAAATACCCGGTACATTTGTACTGTAGTCGTAGGTATCCACCAGGATTTCGTTCTTGTCCAGATTGAGTCCCCAGTCAGCGATTGAAANCAGTTTGGGCGATAAGCCAAATAAGGGAATGAAATGATCGGCTCGTGTAGGAATATCACCTTTGGAATCATGTCTGATATTCAGACTTTCCAGATGCCCGTTACCGGAAAGTGAAGTAACTTCGGCCTCGGTTATCAAATCGATTTTACCACTTTCGGCTAAAGCCATCACTTTCTCAACACTATCTAACGCCCCTCTGAACTCCTTTCTTCTGTGGACAAG
This sequence comes from Candidatus Parvibacillus calidus, assembly GCA_013414645.1. Classification (GTDB taxonomy): domain Bacteria; phylum Bacteroidota; class Bacteroidia; order Chitinophagales; family Saprospiraceae; genus Parvibacillus; species Parvibacillus calidus. The sequence goes on from CP058702.1 coordinate 1,790,425, forward strand.
GGTTATATGGCTTGCTACATCTGAAAGATATATGGTCCAGTCAAGTGCTGAATCACCACCACCGGCAATGACCAACTTTTTGGATTGGTACACTTCCGGATTTTTAATGATGTATTCCACACCTTTTCTTTCATAGCTTTCCAGGTCAGGAATTGCTGGCTTTCGGGGTTCAAATGATCCCAATCCGGCTGCTATAGCTACTACAGGAGCTTTGATTTTAGTATTGTGGGATGTAGTAAGGATCCACTTGTCATCATCAGACTTTGTAAGGCTTTCAACACGCTCACCAAGTGTAAATCCGGGTTTGAAAGGCGATATCTGCTCCATCAGATTATCCACTAATTCACCTGCCAGTACTGTGGGATAACCCGGGATGTCATATATTGGTTTCTTTGGATATATTTCACTCAATTGACCGCCTGGTTGTGCCAATGAATCAATCAAATGGCATCGCAATTTCAACAAGCCAGCTTCGAATACTGTGAATAATCCTGTTGGGCCGGCTCCAATTATAGCAATATCAGTTTCAATCACTTTATTTATTTTTAAAATTTGCTTTTCTTTTTTCGATGAAGGCTGATGTCCCCTCCCTAAAGTCTTCGGTCTCCATACACAGTCCGAATTGTACCGCCTCTTCGTCGAAGCCATCCGTATTTTTATCATAATATGCATTGATGCAATGGATGGTTTTTGCAACTGCTATTGGGGCCTTTTCAGCAATAATATTTAGGATTTCCAAAGCCGCATTGACTTCATTACCTTGTTCGACTACTCTGTTGACCAATCCAATTTTTAATGCTTCTTCCGCATCAATCATTCTGGTAGTAAGCAACAATTCCATGCCTTTGGTTTTCCCTACCAACTGTATGAGACGCTGTGTACCGGCATAGCCAGGGGTCAATCCTAAATTGACTTCCGGTTGACCAAACCTTGCCCTGGACCCTGCGATCCGCATATGACACGCCATAGCCAGTTCGCAACCGCCTCCCAATGCAAAACCATTGACGGCAGCTACAACCGGGACAGGCGCCCGTTCAATCATATTGAAAACAGACTGTCCGCGCCTTGATAATTCTGTTCCTTGCTGTGCGCTAAATTCAGCAAATTCTTTGATATCGGCACCGGCTACGAATGCTTTTTCGCCTGATCCGGTAAGAACAACACCTCTTAGATCTGGCCTTGAAGGCAATAAGTTCTTGAACAGATTTTCAAGATCATCAAAAACTGCTTTATTCAACGCATTGAGTGATTCAGGACGATGAATCGTAACGATCAATATCGGTCCATTTTCTTCAATCAGGAGTGTAGCAAAATTCATTGGTTGTAAAATAAATTGTTGTCGTTTGAAAAATCGTGCAAAATTAACCTTTTATTGACTATATGTATAATTACTTTAAGGATTCATTGTAAGAAAATATTTGGTCTTAGAAATTTTTGTCCACTTCTGTTGAAATTTATCCGTGATCCCCAATAATTGTATAATCAGGCATTTCTGTAAACATAAACAGTGTTGTCAACAGGATTAAATATCCTGAGCCAGAAAGACCGGAATTAAAATAAATTTACCGAAAAATAGATACCATTCATAGTATAAGTTAAGATATACCTGTTACCGTAAAGTTCCTGAATCTCGATTGAATTGTGTAGATAAGTATATCAATGTTTGTTTAGTAGAAAAATAATTTAATTAATAAATTACGTATTATAACAATACATATATATAATAGTCTATAATTTATTAAAATACAAATCTAAAAAGAAATATTTAACATATTATGATAAAATAGTATAAATATATTACTGATAAATAATTAACTTCGCATTATAAAAACTTTTAATATGTTAAGTTGGTTTACTAAGCTCATTCATAATATTCAATCTTTTATCCCGGGTGGTCCAAATCGAAAATATATAATCACTTTTATGATTGTTTTTGTCTGGATGGCTCTATTCGATAAAAACAGGTGGATTACCCAGTGGCAACTGCAAAGGACCATCTATAAATATGAAAAGGAAAAATCACGTCTCAATAAAGATATTGTAAATACCAAGGAACAAAATAAGGATGTGGTCCGGGATGTTGAAAAATTTGGTCGTGAAAAATATTTAATGACCAAAAATGATGAGGATTTGTTTATAATTGCAGTCGAATAGCACGCGATAATTTTAATTATTTCTTAAAGTTACACCGCGACTATTTGTACAAATTACTTTATTTCAAATAATAAAGAAATAAACAAATTTATCATATAATGTCTGTTATAGTAAACAAGAATTCNAAAATCATCGTTCAGGGTTTTACAGGGAAAGAAGGAACCTTTCATTCCGAGCAAATGATTGAATATGGAACACCCTTAGTTGGCGGTGTTACACCGGGTAAAGGTGGAGAAACTCATCTTGGCAAGCCTGTTTTCAATACTGTTGCTGATGCTGTTAAGCTTGCCGGAGCTGACACATCCATCATCTTTGTACCGCCTGCTTTTGCCGCTGATGCCATTCAGGAAGCAGCCGAAGCCGGGATNAAAAATATCGTGTGCATCACGGAAGGTATTCCGGTTCAGGACATGGTTAAGGTGAAGGAATATATTAAAGATAAAAATGTAAGACTGATAGGTCCCAACTGTCCGGGCGTCATCACTCCGGATGAAGCCAAGGTAGGGATCATGCCGGGATTTGTCTTCAAGAAGGGACGTATCGGTATTGTATCCAAGTCGGGTACGCTGACCTATGAAGCAGCTGATCAGGTCGTTAAGGCGGGTCTGGGTATATCTACAGCCATCGGTATTGGTGGTGACCCTATTATCGGCACCACGACCCGTGAAGCCCTGGAATTATTTATGAATGATCCGGAGACTGACGGTATTGTGATGATTGGCGAAATCGGCGGTAACCTTGAAGCAGAAGCTGCCCGCTGGTACAAGCAACACGGTAATAAGCCGGTAGTTGGCTTTATCGCAGGCCAGACTGCTCCTAAGGGTCGAAAAATGGGACACGCCGGAGCAATCGTCGGTGGAGCTGAAGATACGGCTGCGGCTAAGATGCAAATCATGGGCGAATGCGGTATACACGTTGTGGTGTCTCCTGCTGATATCGGCAAAACAATGGCCGAAGTGATCAAGGGTTAAATTCCTGATTCCTTATTATCCTGTCAGATTTTTGTATTCTGTTCATACCATTGACAGATAACTTATGCTTTTGCAATGCAGTTTCCTGATATGATTTTCAAGGTGGCGATGGTAGCATCAATGCTTTCTTTGGNAATTCCATTCAGTGCATGTCTCCTGTTGGCAAGTACGATACATGAGACATCTTCCATCGCTTTTTGCCCTTTTGCCGTTACCTTAAGTAAAATGCGTCTTTTGTCTGACTGATGGACTGACTTTTTGATGAATTTGCCTTTTTCCAGCAGGATAATAATTCTTGTTACAGATGCACTGTCTTTAAAGACTTTAACCGCTAATTCATTCAACTGTATATCAGGCTCATCTATTAATACTTTCAGGATTAGCCATTGATCTATGGTCATAGTATAACCGGCTAACTTAATCCTGCTTTGAGCAAACTGCCTGTACGACTTAATTGCTTTTTCTATATGATAAANAATTACATCATCTAATATTTCCATTTTTAGCCTTGTTTGGTGGTACAAACTAAAGCTAAAAATAGGAAACATTTGATTATCATATTGCCACTGATCGAGATGAATGCAATATTTATGTAAATTGATTCAAAAATAAGTATCCGGTAAATGTCCGGCCACTTAATTTGCCCTTTGCTTTACATCATCTGCGCCGCCTTCTCTCCGTGGCCCTGAGGCTATATTGCTATTTCCGAATTTATAGGTAAATGAAAGCGTGGCCACTCTGGAATCTCTGGTGACGACAAAGTGTTCCTGATAGTCCCTGAAGTTTACAACTGCTGACATTCTGCCGGAAAAGGCAATATCCGTGACGTTCAATTTTACGGTGGCTTTATTGTTCCATAATTNTTTCTGAATGCCGGCGGAAATTTGCCAGAGAGGGTTGATATTGTCAANAGCGTGCAATTCACGGCTTCTGTAAAATCCTGATATTTCGGCAGACACCGTTTTTGAAAGGTTTAAGTTGTTGACAAGATTGATATTCATGGATGGTCTGCCGGAATTGCGTAAAGTGGTATTTGCAATCTTGCCATTATATGCTGCATAATATCCGGTAAAATCAGTCTGGAGCGACCACCATTCAGCTATTTTTGCAGGGTAGGAAACTGACAGGGAATAAACATCTAAATGGCCGAGATTGACGATGGTCTGTACGGTTGTCTTTTCCTGATTGGGCGAGGGCAATAGTATATCTGTGAGATTATTGACAGTACGGCCCCAGCTCAGTGTTGTAAAGAGTTTTTGCTTATACACATAAGTAAGTTCGAAGGCATGGGTGGTCTCCGGCTTGAGATATGGATTCCCTTCCGTGTAGGTCGATGGATCCAGAAAGAATTTGAATGGATTAAGTTGTTTATAGCTGGGCCGGTTTATCCTTCTGCTGTAGTTAAGTTCAAAGCTGTTGTTGTCATTGATTTTGTAACTGATAAATCCACTTGGGAATAATTGAGTATAGCTGGTATCGAACTGTGTATTTGTTACTCTCTGGTCACCACTTACATTTGTATTTTCACCGCGTAAGCCTAATTGGAAGCTCCAGTTACCGAATTCTTTACTTAGAGTAACATAAGCGGCATTGATGTTTTCTTTATAAATGAAATGATTGCTTTTGGTGGAATCATATACCGGTTGTGCATTACTTTTATCATAGAATTTCAGGTTATTGTCGGCAATGACATAGCTCGATTTTACCCCTGCTTCCATTTTTATTCGATTCTTAAATGTCCTTGAATAATCGCTTTNTAAAGAATAAATGTCAAGGCCGCCATGTATGTCACCATATAGGAGGTAGGCGGACTTGTACTCATTGTTTTCAAGGTTGTAATATCGGGTTGTGAAATTCTGTTCAGTCGTGTTGCCATAGTGGGCATAGTCAATATCTGTGGTTAGCTCAGAGCCGGATGAGTCAAAGGAATGCTTGAAGTTGAGGTTTCCTGAATAATTGTACCAGTTGTCATCCGATCGGTTGGAGGTGCGGAAAGATGAAGACTTTATGTTTTTGTAGTCATATACATCAGAAATATTTTCACCATTTGGCTTGAATTTGTTACTTACTCCGCTGATTACAATACCTACTGTATTTTNTGAGTTTAAGAAAANATCAGCGCCTGCTCTGGCTGTATGATTTTTAACCGGAAAAATCAGGTTGTTATCCTGTACATAAGATGCTGTCAGTGTGTCGGCATTTATAAAATCGCGATCGAGGACGAGATGGTTAAACCCCTTGCGATAAGCATAATTATAACTACCGAAGAGATTTACTTNTTTACCTCTGTGATTCAGCGAAATACCTGAGTTGATTTTGGAATATTTACCTTGTCCATAGCTGTCGGTTATGGTTGCATTTGTGCCTAGTCGCTTATCTTNTTTAAGTTTAATATTTATAATACTGTTGCCGGCAGCATCGTATTTGGAGGAAGGATTGGTGATAAATTCAATTTNTTCAATGGATGACGATGAAATGCCCCTGAGATAGTTAGCTAAGTCCGTTCCGCCCATTCTGACATCCTTGCCGTCTATCTGGACGATAATTCCTTGCTTTCCTTTATACGAAATGATGTCTGACTGTGAGACAGTTACACCGGGAGCCTTTTCAAGTAATTCAAATACGGATGACCCTTCAGCATTGATGCTGTTTTCTACATTCATGATAACCTTGCCCTGCTCACGTTCAATAAATGGTTTTTNGTATTGGATGACGACTTCATTCAGATTTACCGTGCTGTTACTGAGAATGATGGAGGGCAGCATGATGTCCCCGGATGCAAGGATAGGATCACTCAAATACTCTGAATATCCTAACAGTGATGCCTTGATAAAATATTTCCCTGATTTCAATCCTGTGAAACTGAAAGTGCCAAGCTGATCAGATAGCTCTGTTTTAACCAGAGTAGAATCTACTGCATCCAGCAGTTGAACAACTACATCGCTGAGGGAGTTAGTGTTCCCTTCTCTGCAAANTTTACCCAGGATACTATTGCTATTTAAGTAAGTGTTCTGTCCGGTTAGCATTGTACTACAAAATGCAAGGACGGATAAGGATGTGATTAAATAATGGAATTTCATATTTTTTAATTTATTTGACATATCAATTATTTAGCAAAAATAATGACGCCTACTTAATTATTGATATATCAATTATAATCTTATATCAAATCTATTTTATCATCGACAAAGATTTAAAAACAAGAGATGGAGGAAGGGAGAGGGAGGTTTGAAAAATGGTGTATGTCAAACTAAGGGGAATGGCCGAACTCTCAGTGTTGACTTAAGGATTTGTATTGACACATTTTGTACATGCGCGAATTATAAAGCAAAAAGGCTGCCCGAAAGAGCCGGGCAGCCTTAACCAATTAATTGAACCCCAGTTTATAGACACTACTATTTCGTATGTCGTCATGTGTCCGGAAAGTCACATCCAAATCCTTGACAAGTCCGGTGTCGAGGCCGTACACCCAGCCATGGATTGATAATTCCTTGCCATTGGCCCATGCCTGTTGCACGATTGAAGTTACGGCAAGGTTTAAAACCTGCTGCTTGATATTCCATTCAACGAATTTGTCAAACCGTTCTTTCTCGTTGCTGATTTCTTCAATTTCCTNTTTACGGAATTTATAGCTGTCCTTAATATGACGTATCCAGTTGTCGATGATCCCGACAGAACTGTTTCCCATGGCAGCCTTGACGCCGCCACATCCATAATGACCGCACACGATGATGTGTTTAACTTTAAGGATATTGACGGAATAGTCAAGGACGCTGAGCATATTCATATCCGAATGAATGACCATATTGGCAATATTGCGGTGGACAAATACTTCCCCGGNGGCAGCACCAATGATTTCATTGGCCGGAACCCGGCTGTCCGAGCANNTGATCCACAATAATGGCGGAGTCTGGGTTTTTGATAATTTTTTGAAAANATCGGGATCCTGTGATAATACCAAGATGATTTATATAATAGTCCATAAATTTTTGGTATACTTGTCCGGTTAGCTATGCTACTAGAGGCTCTGCTCTGTCCCGGAGTGAAACAATACGGGGTTCCGGGATGTTGAGGTTACAGTCGTATAGATCAATGAAATTGGTCTATAACGAATGCACCTTCGGTATTACATTTAATAACAGGGTTTTAAGGCAAATTGCGGTCAATGCGCGGTTAGGCGGAAATACTGAGGTCTTCCCCTTGAATCAATTCCATTTACCTCCGGATCCGATCAGCATGATGGCAGTACACAAGAAATACCGACCAATAATTGCTATAGGAATAAAAATACAATCTAGCCAATATTATGATAGTTGGTACTCCTCAGTAAAAACCAGAAGGTGACAGCAAAAAGATGAACAAAAGTGCCAGGATAATATTCTTACCTGGGTGAATAAAAGGCTCCTGAATTTCCTTCGCTATATTCGCAAATTAAACACACAAGTTTGTTATTGACAAATAATGTCGGTCAGCACAGGCCAATAAGAATAATTAGGTACGTTTTTAGCTCGCGTGACTTTTACCACAAGATAATATAAGTTGTGCTAATTACAATGAGATTTTACAAAGGCCTGAAGGAAGTTATCCATATGGTATTGCCTAAAAATAGAATTTATAGCAATTGTAATGAAGATTTCATACAAAAAGCAGATACTTTTAACTTAAGGCATCCAGTAAAGGAAAAAAATTTAAATTATTTAGGATTATATGTACTTAGACTTTATATATAATCCGTAAATTAGCAAGGTTTTATTTATTTTAGTGTAAATAAACATTGAATTTTAAGCTATTCCTGCTGGCGCCCAAATAATATGTGTTATTATTGACAGAAATGACTGTTTGGCAACATAATATTTTATAATAATATTTTAATATATTATATTATAATTATATTTTGTTATTATCCAATATATATTATTTACTTATAATGGTTTAACATTTTAAAACTTCGAACAATGAAACGGTTTTATTCTAAATTATTGCTTGTCTATTTCCCTTGCTTNTTCTCTTGTTCAATTTCCTATGCACAGTATCCTAAATTAGTTAAGGATATTAATACTGCCGGAAGCTGTTATCCACATGGTTTTGTGCGCCTTAATGATAAAATATATTTTCAGGCCACAGATGCCACACACGGGAGTGAATTATGGGTAACTGATGGAACGGAAACCGGAACCTATATGGTTAAGGACATTGTGCCACAAGGGGATAGTATAGGATTTCAACTCATTGTATTTAAGGGGCTATTGTTTTTTAATGGTGATGATGGCAATTCAGGAGAAGAACTATGGGTTTCCGATGGAACAGAAACCGGGACAAGGCTGTTTTTAGATATTCATGCGTCAGGTGATAGTTATCCAAAGAATTTCTTTGTTTTGAATGATCACCTTTATTTTGCAGCAGATGATGGTGTTCATGGAAGTGAACTATGGATTTCTGATGGTACAGTTGCAGGAACACACATGGTACAAGATATTAATACTACCGGTGATTCTTTTTGCAGTAATTTTTTTGCATACCAAAATAAAGTTTATTTCTCGGGGAATGACGGAGTGAGTGGCAATGAAGTTTGGACAACAGATGGTACAGCTGCCGGGACCAGGTTGTTGGCCAATATTAACCCTGCATCAGGGTCTGTCCCTACCAATTTTGCACAATTTGAAGATAGATTGTATTTTTCTGCATATACAAATGCATTTGGTCAGGAATTATGGGTGACAGATGGAACGGAAGATGGAACTCACCTGGTTAAAATTGTCGATGGAAATATTTCCGGTTACCCTTCTAATTTAACTCCATTTGANTGGAAAATTATTTTTGTTTTAGAAGACACTACTTATGGATCAGAGCCTTGGGTTACAGATGGAACAGAAGCAGGGACCCATCTGTTTAAAGATATAAACCCCGCCGGAAGGTCAAATTGTTTTAATTTCGTTGTTTACAATAACAAATTATTCTTCAGTGCTACGGACAATATTTCTCAGAACGAGTTATGGGCAACAGACGGGACCCTTGGTGGGACCCGTTTAGTAAAGGATATTTTCGTTGGTGGTCATAGTAGCCCCAGGTTTCTTACAGCTTTTAAAGATAAGTTATACTTTACCGCTTTAAAATCTTATACTGAAGGAAGGCAATTATGGTCTTATGACGATAATACAGATGTATTGACACTTCTTACTCCNCCGGATGCAGATTTACCTAAACCTCATGACAATGATTTCGAAAGTATCTCTTTGGGCAACCTACTTTTCTTTGCCGCATCGTATCGTTCTAATTTAGGTAATGAATTATATTCTTTAAATGTTAATTCTTCAAGTGTTTTTAAATCATCAGACGAAGAGGATATAATAAGGCTTTACCCTATTCCATCAAGAAATGAAATAAGTATCCAAATAAAAGATTATGCGCTAACTAATGCCACAATAACCATTTCCAATAGCATAGGTAAGATAGTCAAACAAATAAGAATGCCAGAAATTACAAAAGGATTTTCACAAACCTTTGATATATCTAAATGGAATTCGGGAATATATATTGTAAATATAAGCTCAAAAGAACTCCATGCTTCAAAAATGTTGGTCAGGATACAATAAAGAGGATAATAATCACAAGGGAGGTTAATTTGATTTGTAGAATTATTTTTAAAGAAATATTCTGAAATTTAGCCGTTTATTGACATCTTCAAACATTAAGTTGTAACTTCTCAAGGCCTTAAGACTTCCTGTAGGATAATTGAATAAAGTTCTTAATTGTTCATTAGGTATATCACCATCGGAATAAAGAAAGCCACCTGATTTTTCTGAATCAGGCGGCTTTTAGTAGTCCCTCCAGGAATCGAACCTGGATCTAAAGTTTAGGAAACTTCTATTCTATCCGTTGAACTAAGGGACCGAGGGCGCAAATATATAAATTTTATTGATACAAAAACATCGCTGCACTTTNTTCTAATTCCCTGAAGTATGGATCCTTTAAATCTTTAATGAATCTGATAGCTTCTCCGGTTGATTTCATCTCAGAATTNNTCAAGCGCTTATCAACTTTTGGAAATTTATTGAATGAAAAGACCGGTTCCTTGATGGCATATCCTTCCAGGTAAGGATTAATCTCAAAGTCCTTCAATTTATGTGTGCCGAGCATAACCTTGGTAGCGATATTCAAAANAGGAACACCATAAGCTTTGGCAATAAATGGTGTTGTACGACTTGCTCTGGGATTGGCTTCTATCACATATACCTTGTCATTCTTGATGGCATATTGAATATTGATCAATCCACGGATATCTAACGCTACTGCCAGTTGGTATGCATATTNTTTCATGGTCTCGATGACTTCATTGGAAAGGCTGTAGGTTGGAAGCATTGCTGAACTGTCACCTGAGTGGATTCCTGCCGGTTCGATATGTTCCATAATTCCCATAATGCATATTTCCTCTCCATCGAAGATAGCATCTATCTCAGCTTCTTTTGCCCTTTCAAGGAACTGGTCGATTAACACCTTGTTGTCCGGCATGTGCTTGAATATCGAGAGTACAGATTGTTCCAGTTCCTGGTCGTTGATGACGATCTTCATTCTCTGGCCCCCTAAAACATAGGATGGTCTTACCAATACAGGATATCCCACTTCATTTGCTATTTCAAGGGCCTCGTCAGCATCGTTTGATGCACCATACTTAGGATAGGGAATGTCTAATGATTTGAGCAGATCTGAAAACGATTTTCGATCTTCGGCTTTATCCATATTCTCAAATGAGGTTCCGATGATGCGAATGCCATGTTNTTTCAATTTTTCGGCCAGTTTCAAAGCAGTCTGACCTCCTAATTGAACAATAACGCCGATTGGCTTTTCCAGTTCAATAATTTCAATGAGATGTTCCCAGTATATAGGTTCGAAATAAAGTTTATCGGCAATATCGAAATCCGTTGACACCGTCTCCGGATTACAATTGATCATAATAGCTTCGTAACCCGCCTCTTTGATGGCCAGTAGTCCGTGTACGCAGCAATAATCGAATTCAATACCCTGACCTATTCTATTGGGGCCTGAACCAAGAACAATGACTTTTTCTCTATCTGTCGGTATACTTTCGTTCTCCTCATCAAACGTGGAATAGAAGTAAGAGGTATGGGCGTCAAATTCCGCAGCACAAGTGTCCACTTGTTTATATACCCGTTTCAATCCTAATTTGTATCTTGCTTTAGTGACATCTTCTTCTTTTACACGAAGCAGCCAAGCGATTTGAGAATCTGAATAACCGGCCTGTTTCAGGGTTTTGAAAAAATCATATGGGATATCTTCAGGCATGTTATATCTCAACAAATCTTCTTCATAGTTGCATAGTTGCTTGATTTGTCTGATAAACCAAGGGTCAATGCCTGTAATTTTCTTAATGGTTTNTTCAGGAATCCCTAGTCTGGCAGCATCTTTAACCCGATAAATCCGATCATCGGAAGCTCTGACCAGCCGTTCCATGATATCTTCTGTACGAATCCATTCTTNTTTATCGGCTCCAAGGCCACTCCGATTATTTTCCTGAGATTGACAAGCTTTTTGAAGAGCTTCCTGAAAACTTCGGCCGATGGCCATCACTTCACCTACCGACTTCATCTGAAGACCTAACAGATGATCTGCCCCAGCAAATTTTTCGAAATTCCACCGTGGCATTTTTACAATCACATAATCAAGAGATGGTTCGAATAGCGCTGATGTATTTTTGGTAATCTGATTGCTCAATTCATCCAATGTGTAGCCAATAGCCAACTTTGCAGCAATCTTCGCAATCGGATATCCGGTAGCTTTACTTGCCAAAGCTGATGACCTTGATACCCGAGGATTGATTTCAATAGCTATCAATTCTTCTGTTTCGGGATTCTGTGCAAACTGTACATTACAGCCCCCACAAAAATTACCAAGTGACCGCATCATTTTGATCGCATCATTCCGCATTTGTTGAAAAGCTGTATCACTAAGGGTCATGGCGGGAGCCACAGTAATACTATCTCCCGTGTGGATACCCATAGGATCCAGATTTTCAACAGTACATACTATAATAACGTTGTCATTGGCATCCCGTAATAGTTCCAATTCAAATTCTTTCCAGCCCAGAACAGCTTTTTCTACAAGCACTTCATGGGTAGGGGAGGCGTTAAGACCATTTTTTAAAGCTTCCGAAAAGTCTGCTTCTTCCATAACCAATCCTCCACCTGTACCGCCAAGGGTAAAAGATGGTCTGATTACCAGTGGGAAGCCAATTTTCTGCGCCGCTTCCATACCTTCCAGATATGAGTTGGCAATATAGGATGGTGCCACCTGCATACCTATGTCAATCATGAGTTTGCGGAATAATTCGCGGTCCTCAGTGAGTTCAATAGCGGACAAATCAACACCAATCAATTTGACTCCGTATTTTTCCCAAACACCTTGTTCTCCCGCCTCAATGCATAGATTTAGTGCGGTCTGACCTCCCATGGTAGGAAGGACTGCATCAATTTTTCTTTCTTCCAGGATTTGAATGATAGAATCTACTGTGAGAGGCAATAAGTATATATGGTCAGCGGTTACCGGGTCCGTCATTATGGTTGCCGGATTGGAGTTGATTAAAGTCACCTCTATACCTTCCTCCCTTAAGGAACGTGAGGCTTGTGTACCTGAATAATCAAATTCACAGGCTTGACCAATGATGATGGGACCGCTTCCTATAATGAGGACGGATTTTATATCCGGATTTTTGGCATTCTATGTAGTTTGTTAATTATTAGTCCAGGCCTTGAAGAAACATCTCAATATAAATTTCAAAATCAAGTTTTAGTCTTCCTATGCTTTGAAATTATAATATCCAAGGCAAATCAAACTTTACATTCCAACTTTCCGGACTGTTTCTTTAAAGGCGCCGCAAAGGTAAGAAATGTTCGAAAAATATTTATAGGAATGTATCTTAAATAAAAGAAATGGTTGTGACAATGCTTAAATTTTTTAATATTTAGTGGTATGATATTCAGGCAATATATAAATTTTTATAATATTTACAAAAAAGTCTTTAAATTACAATTAAATATTACCTTTGCACGGATTTTTGTAAAACATAGAAAAAACAACGCATATTACATGGGAATAATCACAGGTATTAGAAAACGAGGTGGATTACTGATTGTCGCTATCGGTCTTGCTGTATTTGGTTTTGTAGTTATGGATGTCGTTCAGAACAGGAATATGGCCGGATCTGCAACCAGAATCGGTACCGTTGATGGAAGTTCAATGGAATTTAATGAAATGCGCAACATGGAGGAGATCCTTTATCAAGGTTCCACTGCTGACGAATATTCTAAAAGAGAATATATCTGGAACTACTTTATGGAAAGTACCATCCTTAATAAGGAAGCAGAAAAATCCGGATTGATGGTTGGTAAAGAAGAGTTAATGGATCTGCAATTTGGCAACAATCTTAGTCCTATCATGAGACAACGATATGGTAATCCTCAGACGGGTCAAGTTGATTTACAGCAACTTCAAGCGATTAAAGATCAGATAAAGAAAGGTGAACTTCAACCTAATATGGCGGCTTTCTGGGCAATTCAGGAAAAAGAAATCATCAAGGAAAGGTTGAAAGATAAATTGAATTCACTNTTTACCAAAGCAGTATATACACCTAATTGGCTGGCTGAAAAGATAATGGCAGATCAAGCGGTTCTCGTTACTGCTCTTTATGTTAAAGTTCCTGCTACCTATATTGGTGATACTGAAGTTAAGTTGACAGATAGTGATTATCAGAAATACATTGATGAACATAAATCAGTGTATACCAATGANAAAGAATCAAGAATCATCAGTACAGTGAATATCTCAGTTCTTACATCCTCTACTGATACAATGAATGCCAAACAGGCAATCATGGATAAAATGGTTGAATTTAAAGCTGCGACTAATGACTCTGCCTTCGTATTGGCTAACAACGGTACTATCACGAACGTTTATACCAAGCCTGATCAATTGGAAGAGCCATTGAAATCAAAGATTTCAGGTTTGGCTGTTGGAGATGTGTTTGGTCCTTATATAGTCGGAGAGGAAGTTAAAGCTGCAAAACTTTTAGGTAAGACTAGCGTCGCGGATTCGGTAAAATCACGACATATTCTGATATCAGCTCAAACACCTGAAGACTTTACCAAAGCTGAACAGAGAATAGATAGCGCNCAAGCAGTAATTTTATCGAANAAAGCTTCCTTTGCCGATGTCGCAAAGGCCATTAGTATGGACCCGGGTAGTGCTTCAAAGGGTGGCGACCTGCCTTACGCTCCTCAAGGTATGATGGTAAAGGAATTCAATGACGCTTTATTNTTTAATTCCACACCCGGCCAATTGAANAAAGTAAAAACCCAGTTTGGATATCACTTAATTGAAATATTGGATAAGAAAACGATTGGGGATGCTTTTGGATATAAGTTGGCCTATATCGATACAGAATTGATGCCAAGTGAAGAAACTCAAAATAAATACCTGGCTGAAGCTGAAAAACTAATCAATGGTGTAACCGATGTTGCTCAACTTACAGAAAAATTGAAAACTACTCCAGGATTACAGCTTCAGAAAAACTTCGCTGTTTCAAAGCCTGATTTTACCCTACAGACAGTAGGCCCTGGTCAAAGCGCNCGTGACATTATAAAGTGGGCCTTTGAGTCAAAACGCAAAGTTGGAGATATTGCAACCGAACCATTCCCTGTTCAATCTACCGGAAAATACTATGTTGAACAATATGTCATCCCGGTCCTTACTACCATTATTCCAAAAGGAACAGCCAGTGTTGCTGCATTGAAGGAAGAATTGACGCCTATGGTTATGGCTGCTAAAAAGATTGAAATGCTGGTTGAAAAAGCTAAAGGCGTCAAGTCTTTAGAAGAAATGGCAAGTAAGTTTAGTGCTAATATCGATACAGCTCAGAACGTAACTTTCAATCAGATGCAACTCCCTGGCATTGGTCGTGAACCAAAGATTTTGGCAGCTATTTATACCACTCCGGTGGATCAAACATCTGCAGTTATTGGTGGTGCGAATGGCGTGTTTATGATTAAGCCGATCAGGAAGGAGAAATCACCGGTGCAATCCACCATTGAAAACACGAAGATGTTCTATACTGCAAGTACAATGCAAATGTATAGTGGCAGACTGTTTGATGCCTTAAGAAAGAAGGCTAAGATTGAGGACAACCGAGGAGATATTTATTAATATTTAATTTAGTATAGAAAAGGCTTTTGGTCACCTACCGGAAAGCCTTTTTTATTTGCAAACAATTTATTACCCGTTTTTTAGTTCTTATCTAATCCAGATTCGTGTTTTTTTGAAATTGTCCTGAAAATTTCACGTTATGAAATTGACGTTATTTTTCCCTTTTTTGGTTATGATCTTCATTTTATCTTGTTCTCCTGACACTAAAATCATTGTTCAAAAGGATGGGGAGAATAAGATCCTTGAAAAATAACCGTTGATGCACGTACCCAAAAAACAGGGCTTGTATCAAAGATTCTATCCATCCGGCAATTTGGCTGAGGAAGCATATTTTGACCGGGATTCATTAAATGGTAGTAGAAAGTTCTATTATGAAAGTGGAGTCTTGGAACAAGAACAAAATTATCTATCCGGAATATTTCAAGGACCTTTTCGTTCTTATTACATCAATGGCAATATTAATGTAGAAGGAAATTATGTAAATAATGTGATGGATGGTGTGTGGAAAAGATATTATGATACCGGTGAGCTAAGGGAAGAAGTTAACTTTGTCAATAATGATGAGAACGGACCATTCAGGGAGTATTATAAAAATGGCAATATAAAAGCCGAAGGAACATATATCAATGGTCCGAATGAGCAAGGAGAATTGAAAGAATACAATGAAGATGGAGAGTTGATAAAGATCATGTCATGTACCAATGGAATCTGTAATACGATCTGGGTCAAATAAGTATTTTTATTCACGGAATAAACATGAAGTATTATATTTAGTCCATAAAATTTGTTGATTTATATACCAGGAAGTTCTGAATGTCAATTAAATATATTTTTGCTTTCACCTTTTGCCTGCTAACAGATGTCCTGTTTGCTCAAATTGAAAGCAACAAAATTTTTCCATTCCTCAATCAAAGCTCCAGTGGGCGCATGAATGCTCTTGGAGGCTATACATTAGCTGAAATCAGCCCTGATATCAACCAAAGCTTTTCCAATCCTGCCTTTTACAATCCAGATGATCAATTTGATCTGAGTTACAATCATCAATTTCTTTTCAAAGGCGCCGGGGTTGGTAATCTTGCATTAGGGAANAAAATAAAATGGAAAGATCTGGCACTGTGGGGCGGAATTCAATATGCCGGATATGGCTCTATTGATGGATACGATGAAAATGGGATCCCTACCGGATTAGTTAAAGCCAATGATTATAATATCATAATGGGTGCTTCGACGCAACTGTATGAAAATCTTCGCCTTGGTTCCAATATTAAATTTATCACCTCTAATCTTGGTGAGTACTCAAGCAATGCCTTTGCGGTTGATTTGGCAGCAGCTTATCATGTACCCGATGGCACCTCAACACTGGGATTTGCCATTAAAAACCTCGGGCGGCAGATTACTTATTATGAAAGCACATTAGAACCTTTACCACTTGATATTCAAGCTTCAGGAAGTATCAGGTTGAAGCATTTACCCTTGCGAATTGGTATTTTGGCGCACCATCTT
The DNA here is from genome assembly GCA_013414645.1 of Candidatus Parvibacillus calidus. Classification (GTDB taxonomy): domain Bacteria; phylum Bacteroidota; class Bacteroidia; order Chitinophagales; family Saprospiraceae; genus Parvibacillus; species Parvibacillus calidus. The sequence goes on from CP058702.1 coordinate 1,807,266, forward strand.
AACAAATGGAACCTGTTGTATGAAAATCCATATGATATAGAAGAATCCTTTTCTTTCGACGACCCCTTTGCCAAGCCTGATATCAAACAATATGGATTGGTAGACAATTTGTTCAGACACCTCGTGATTCAGGCCGAACTCTCGATTGGCAAAAATGAAGGTTTTAAAATGAGACTTGCTTACAATCACATGCGAAAACGTGATCTTACTGTTTACGGGTTTAGAAGCCTTGCCGGATTTTCCGGTGGCCTTGGTCTCAGAATCTATAAGTTTGGATTTGATTATGGGATGTCTGTTTATCACTTGGCAGGAATCAGTCATTGCCTTACTCTCACAACCGATTTAAATACTTTTAATCGCAAAAGTTTGTAACATCTTACTCAATATCGCATACAGTGTGCGGTTTAGAAATATATCCCGGAATTCATTATCTACCTTTTTTCCATGATTCTGTTTCATTATTTTTATCTATTATACCGTAAAGTCAAATAGAGGCTAAGCATAGCCTAAAAACAGAGAAACAAAAATCATAGGATTGGAATACAATCCTGAATTTGATGGAACCAGGCGTTTAAACCGATGCAGGTAAAAATCTAAAAAAATAGCCTGAGTAAAATACCCTCTACGAATCATAACTCAGAGAGTATTCATGAATATTCCGGGTAAAGAAAATCAGAATATTTTTACTAAAAACAAAGATAATTAATATATAACTCATAATATCTATTCATTATATATATATATATTTATTAATTTAAATATGTATCAATATTTTATCGAAATATAAAGCCTCAATGTTTTAGATACAAACAATCCCTGATTCATTGGAATTTCAGTCGCAAAGATTGATTAACTTTACATTAGGATGCATATTTATTTGTAATTACCATCTTTGTAAATAGAATAACAAGCATTCCGGAAGGAATATTATGACCAGATCAAAAGTAAGGTTACTTACAGTTATTGGTACGATGACCATCTCTGCAATCATTGTGATTCAGGGGTATTGGGCTATTCAGATGTGGAATTATAAGGAGAATGAATTTTCTCAGACCGTAAAGGTCGCTCTATATCGGGTAGCTAAACAATTGGTTGAACTTAACGGTTCCGTTTTGCCAAATACTTCTATTGTCAATCAGATGTCTTCTAATTATTTTGTTGTAAATGTCAACGACAAAATAAAGTCTGATCATGTTGAATATTATTTGCGCAAAGAATTTCAGAAAGTACTTATCAATGAAGATTTTGAATTTGGCATCTATGATTGTTCTAATGATCAGGTAGTTTATGGCAACTATATTAAAGCCAATTCCGAGCCTATTAATGATGCCAAGGANAAATCATTTTTACCGACACATGAAGGATTTACTTATTATTTCGGAGTACTTTTCCCGAATAGAAGTACCTCCCTCATGGCTAATCTTAAATATGTTTTTATTCTTAGTATACTTTTATTGATTGCTCTTGTAGTTTTTGTATATTCCATCTTTGTTATAGTCAAACAAAATGAACTTTCTGAACTGCANAAAGATTTTATTAATAATATGACTCATGAGTTTAAGACGCCACTTGCGAGTATTCTCCTGGCAAATAACGCCATAGCCGGTAATAAAAAATTTGCCGGAGATAATACCATTTCCAGACTTACAGGCATTATTGCTCAGCAGAGTAAAAGATTGAGTTCTCATGTTGAAAAAATTCTTGATTTGGCAAAGTTGGAGAAGAATAAATTCCTTCTTTTCCCTGAGAAAATAGACTTAAAGCAATGTATTTCGGATATGTTGCCTGCCCTTGAATTAAGAATAAATAATCTAAAAGGTGAGTTCAATGTTGAAATGCCTGAAGAAACTGTATGGATTATGGCTGACAAAGTGCATCTTACCAATATCATTGATAATTTATTGGATAATTCGATAAAATATACTGTTAAAATACCCGTTATTAACTTGTCCGTAGTATTAATTAAAAACAAAGTGATTATTACGATTAAAGACAATGGAGTAGGTATGGATCAGATTACTTTGAAGAAAGTATATCANAAATTCTATAGGAGCCATACCGGTAACCTTCACGATGTTAAAGGATTTGGCCTTGGACTGTTTTATGTCAAGAATATTTGTAATGCTTTGGATTGGAAGTTGAAAATTGAAAGTCAACCCGAACAAGGAACAACAACCACAATCACAATACCTAGAATATGAATAAGACAAAAATCTTTTATGTTGAGGATGACGAAACTTTAGCCTTCCTGACAAATGAAGCTCTGGTGAATGAAGGATTTCAGGTCGATCATTTCAATAATGGCCTGGATGCATTGAATGCCTTTCGGAAAAACCATTATGATATATGCCTTTTGGATGTTATGTTACCCAAAATGGATGGTTTTGAACTAGCCAAAAAATACGGGAAAATAATAATTCCATTCCGATTATATTCCTTACAGCCAAATCAATGTTGGAAGACAAAATTGAAGGCCTAACCATCGGTGGTGATGACTACATTGTTAAGCCATTTGATATGAGAGAGTTATTATTAAAAGTTGAAATTTTCCTCAACAGAAGGTCAAAGTCACCTGCTCCTGGAGATATACAGATTACAACCTTCGGAGATTATACCTTTGATTACGCCAATCTCATCCTTACCTACGGACAAACTACACACACCCTTACTCAAAAGGAAGGTGATTTGCTACGCTATTTCAGTAATCATAGAAATACATTAATCAAGAGAAGTGAAATCCTTGAAGAATTGTGGGGTAGAAATGATTATTTTCTGGGTCGTAGCCTGGACGTTTTCATTTCCAGACTTCGAAAATATCTATCTTCAGATTCAAAATTGAAAATTGAAAACGTACACGGGGTTGGCTTCAGATTCTCGGTAGACGCCTAGTACTTATCTTTGACTAGGAAAAATTTTACCGTTTACTTTTTATCTTAAAATGAATAACTAAAGTATATACATTGCAGTAAATGTTAAATCGTAAGTTACTATAATTCAATCAAATCATAATGAATGGCGGTAATATTCTATGCCACCTATTCTCATTCAAAAGATATTACTGTGTCATCGGTAATATCTTATTTTTTGAAAAACATACCAAGATGTAACTATTTGGCCATTCCTATCGTATCACTATAAAAGAAGGGGAATTCAATGATTCATTTTTATTGGAAACAAAACAATTGGTGAAAAGAAATGCCTGAAATTATCAGATTCAAAAAAACAAAACTGTGACAGTCAGTGAATACAATAAATCGGTTGATTCGTATGCAGATAACCTTTACCGCTTTTTCTTAAAGAATATTTCTGATACAGAATTAGCGCGTGATCTTGTACAGGAAACTTTTGCAAAAATGTGGCTAAAGGTTGGTGATGTTGATTACGAAAAATCAAAAAGTTTTCTTTTTACGGTTGGATATAACACTATGATTGACCACATCAGAAAGAAAAAACGAAGAGACGAATTTATTGCAATGCAAAAACCCAGTGAATATGAAGAGAAGGATTACGACCTAAAAGAATCCATTGATTTTGCACTGAGTAAGTTGCCGGTTATACANAAAACGGTATTGCTGTTAAGGGATTATGAAGGATATTCATATGAAGAAATAGGCCAGATGACTTCACTTTCAGATGCACAGGTGAAGGTTTACCTCTTCAGAGCAAGAAAATCCATGAAGGAAAAATTATTGGAAAACAAATTATTATTTCCTATTTAATATGACACAGTCCAAAATAAATATTGATAATTACGAAGCTTATTTGCTGGAACGGTTTGANGGCGCGATTCGTGCAGAAGATGATCTTGATTTAACCGTTTTTTTGTTGGAAAACAATCTTTCAGATGTTTCGTCACAAGATTTATTCTATTTTGATGACGCCACTATAATGAGTGAAAAGGAAACAAATCTGATTGACTTCAACTACCTGAAGCAATCGACTCCTATAGAACAATATGATACGCTATTGTTTGAAACAGTAGAAGGTACCATTACAACTGAAGATTGGTCTGAATTGAAACATACCATTGAAAAGAACCAGATATTGAAGCGGAATTATGAAGCTATGATGGCTACAAAGTTAGCACCGGATTATAGTATAATATTCAAAGACAAATCCTCTCTTAANAAGGTCGTTGTCTTTAGAAAGATGCTCTATGTACTTGCGGCTGCGAGTTTCTTTGGCCTCTTTATTACTTTGGGTATGAGGATGTATACTAATTCAACAGAGACTCATGAGCGCCTGGTTGATAATGAGATAAAGGTTAACGACAATCAGCATTCAGTCTCTCCTGGTTTGGTAGCAACAGATCAGGAAAGTTATTCCGATTCAATCACCCCGATTGGAAAAAAACAAGAGAAAATGGTCGATGAATTTGCCTATCCTGATAACAAAACATCAGTAGGCATCGATCATAAACCATATTATGCTTCTGGCAATCCGGATGATACTCAGGAAAATCAATCTGAAAGTAAGGAACAGGATTCATCCACACCATTTAAAGACATTTCGTCAAAAGTTGAATCATTACAACGGATTGCATCCGTCAGATCAGCCGGTGTGGTTTCTGAGCAGATTAATTATATCAACATTATTAAATTGAAGTCTCCGGAATATTATGCAACCACCAATAACGATGACTATTTTGGTTTCAAAGACAAAATGGAAAGGATAGATCGGGGTGCCAATGCGATTTCCGGGTTTATCGGGAACCAGGCAAATATTGTNAAAAATGAAGGATTGTTTGGCTTTGCTCGGGAATATGATCAAAGTGGCAATCCGGATGGGTTTAGTCTAAGAATTGCAGGCTTAGAATTCAGTACCGCAAAATAATTTTCCTCAAATATTTATTAACCATTGAATATATTAAAATGAAGCAAAACATNTTTTGCATAATATTGATATTGGGTTCAATATATGCTCAAGCTCAGAACAATTACACTCAATTGCCCAGAATCAACAAGGTTGTACTAAATGATAACTCAAACGTGACAATCATTGAAGAGAATGCTGACCAATCCGGTATTTCGGTTACATCCAATAANAAACCGGGATATAGAGTTAAGGAAGGTGTTCTGTATATTGACGATCAATCCATTGCCAAGATCGCAATTAACAATTTGAATCAAATAGAAGCAAATGATGTCTCTGTTGTAACCCTTAATGGTGGATTTTCCAAAGGCCTCGAAGTCATTGCCAATGATGCGACCAGAGTTAAAATCAACGGCAACCTCGATGTAGTTGTTATCGAAGCCAACGATGCTTCTTATATCACATTGGATGGTAAAGCTAATTCTTTAAATGTTAAAACTAATGATGCGTCAAAGGTGGATGGAAGTATGATAGCCAAGCACTTGTTTGCCAAATCTTTTGATGTTTCGAGGATCGTAGTTTATGGCGATAAATATGTGGATACCCAAGTAAATGATCATTCCAATATTGAAATCTTGAAAAACCCTTCAACCAAATCTACAGTTTCTGATTCCGTAATTGTTGAAGAAGAAACCATCCGACATGAAATGGATGATCAATTTGATGGGGTTGGTAAGGATATTGAAAAATGGAATAAGAANAAAATCAAATGGCGCCCGAATCAACGAGTCTGGTCCGGATTTGAGATGTCAGTAACCGGTTTGTCTAATGATTTGTTTGATTTCCAGCCCAATGAATTGCATGAGCAATGGACTATAGAACAACCTTCCGTTTCATTTCATATCAATATTCTAGAACATAAGTTCAGACTCGGAACTGATTATGTGAAGTTTCTATCAGGGTTGGGGATGCAATGGGATGCGCTCAGACTTAANAAAGATGTCACACTGCAGAATTCCAGGGACAATGTACAGCTTGTCGATTCTCAGTATGGCACAGATTTAAAGAAAAACAACCTTATTTTGGGCCAAATTCAAATTCCACTGCTGTTGAATTTCAATACCAAGCCGGGCAGTAAATATAATTTTCATATCGATGGTGGAGTAGTAGTAGGATATAGATTCAAGCAGGTTCAAAAGCAAGAGATAGTTGTAGATTATAAGACTTCTATTGATCAGAATATTAAATCACAGTTTCATCAGAATCCATTTGATTTCTCAGCAACCTTAAGATTAGGAGTTGGAGAATGGAGTGTTTTTGGAATGTATGATTTGACCTCCTTGTACAAGAAAAATGAAGGGCCTCAACTCAAAGTTTGGAATATAGGTGTGACTATTATACCATTTTGAGATGTTATAGACAAATTTTTGGCTTATAGGAAAGGGGACCCTTGAAAAGAGTCCCCTTAAATATTTTGGTAGAATAATCTGAAATAAGAGAAAATGCCTATCGCTTCTTCAATTCATCTCTTATTTCTGCAAGTAATGTCTCAGTTGGAGATGGGGGAGGAGGCCCGGCTGGAGCAGCAGGTTCCGGATTACGAAGTTTATTCATAGCCTTGACCATCATGAAAATTATGAAAGCCAATATAATGAAATTAATAGCTACAGTAATAAAATTACCCCATGCGAAAACCGGCCCAAGTTCCTTTGCTTTATCTAAAGGTAATCCGGATGTAATTTTATCCGATAAGGGAATATATAGATTACTAAAATCCGCATTGAACACAATCCCAACTATTGGCATGATGAGATCATTGACAATGGAATCGACAATCTTTCCAAATGCTCCACCAATGATCACACCTACTGCAAGGTCCATTACACTGCCCTTGGTAGCAAATTCTTTAAATTCTTTAAGAAAACCCATAGCATATATATTTTATATATTAATAATGATACAAATCTAAATTAAAATATTATAAAATCATATATGTTATGAGCTAATATGAAAAATTAAGTCAACGACTTGGTTTTGGTATATTCGCTTTTATTTGATAAAAATATTTATTTTGATGCTCTTTGCGTTATTCAAATAATAGCCAAATGAATATTTAACTTAAAACAAATGTTAATGTGTTGAAGCGTCTTTTACTTTTCCTGATTCTGTTTATTTGCAATCTCAATGTTTTTAGTCAAAATAGCAGGATCGATGGTTTTGTCGCCGATGAATTGAACGGTTATGCAATTCAAAATGCAACAGTAACAATTATGCGTACTTCAGATTCGCTGCTGGTCAATTATTCACGGACAAAAACAGATGGAAGTTTTTCCATCAAGTCTCTTATTCCTGGTCATTATGATCTNTTTATTTCTTATCCGGATTATTTGGGTTATGCAACGGATATTGAATTAGAAGCCGGCAAGGACTTTCTGCTTGATACGGTCTACCTCATTAAAAATAGTCAACTACTTAAGGAAATTACTATTGTCGATGGTAGTAAGATCAAGTTTAAAGGTGACACCATTCAATTTCTTGCCGATAGTTTTAGAGTGGGAGAAAATGCCAATGTTGAGGATTTGTTGAANAAACTTTCCGGAATCAAAGTGAATTCAAAAGGAGAAATTACTGCATTTGGTGAAAAGGTTGAAAAGGTATTTGTGGATGGAGAGGAGTTCTTTGGTTCTGATCCGACTATTGCAACCCGCAATATTCAAGCCAAGGCTGTTGACAAGGTACAGGTATTTGACAAGACTTCGACAATGGAAGAGCTTACCGGGATAGCTGATGGAGAAAAATTTAAAGCTATAAATCTTACTTTNAAAGAGGAATATAAAAAGGGATACTTCGGAAAAGCAAGTGCCGGAGTAGGATTAGACCCGGTCTATTATGACGGATCATTAATGTTGCAGGGTTATACAGCAAAGTCTAAAATATCGGCATATGGTATTGGCAGTAATACNGGCGCAGTCAGCCTTGATTTCAATGACTATGGTAAGTATATGAATTCTTCTGCTGGTTCAGTCAGTTTTGATGGCAATATGACAACCATCTCTTTTTCAAGTGAGGATGATTTTAGCTGGGATGGTAGATATGACGGCGAGGGCCTACCTAAATCATTAGCGGGAGGTGCTTCATTTTCTACCAAACTAGCCAAGGATAAAATTCGAATCAATGCCAATTATGGGTACTCTGATATCCAATTGAAAAAGAATGANAAAAATATTTCAACAAATTATTTACCGGATGATGGATTTGTAAAAGATGACAGTCAATTTACAGATAGTAGGATTATCAAGCATTCTGCCTTGTTCAAAGTAGAAGCAGACCTTGATTCTCTGACTACTTTAATATGGAACAACGGAGCTTCGACCAGAAAAACCAATAATTATAAAGAGGTACATACCCGACAAAATGATCTTGAACAGAATCCAATAACCGAAATAAACAGGACTTTAACTAATAAGAATACCGGAAATTCAATTAATAGTGAATTGACATTAACCCGTAAATTCAAGAAAAAGCATCGTTTACTCGTAATCAACGGTTCCGGTAACTATTCTGAAAATGAAGGAAGTAGCTATCTTAATTCCAGGAATGATTATTTTACTTTGAATCAGTTCCAGCAGATCAATCAATTGGTTGACAAGGGTGAAACTAATTTTAGTTATCAAGCAAAGGCAACATATAGTGAACCTCTTGGNAAAAAATGGACTGGTCAGATCAATGTTTACACCAGCAATGTTGCTAATCATTCCAATAAATTGGCAAATGAATTTGATGAAATAACACAACAATATTCGAAATTCGTTGACTCGCTGAGCAATGACTTTGATTATAGGATTAATTCCAATGGAGGAGGTGCGTCCATCAATTATAANGGAGAAAAATACGATTTCAGATTCGGAACTGATGTTGACTACTCCAATACTATTAGAAAAAACAAAATTGATTCATCTTCTATCATTGACAATGCTTTAAGATGGATTCCACGTGCAAATTTTACCTATAAATTTAATCGCACATCGAGAATTTCTATGAATTACTATGGTTCAACACGCCAACCTTCGATCAATCAAATTCAACCCGTCAGAGACAATTCAGATCCGACTGTTTTAATCAAAGGAAACCCGGCTTTAAAACAATCCTACACCCAATCTATATCAATGTATTATAATTTCTGGAAAGCGTTATCTGACGTAGGATTGTGGTCATATGCCAATTTTAGCAATACCTTCAATGAAATTGTGTCCAATACAATCATTGATGAGGCAAGACGGTCCATCACCACCTTTACCAATGTTAATGGTGGATATAATGGAAATGTTGGATTTAATTATAATATGCCCCTGGGTAAAAATTTTGAAAGCGGCTTTGGTTTGGGGGCCGGTGTATACAATAAGGTTTCTTTTCTGGATGGTGCCAGAACAGCTGTATTGACAACATCGATTTCACCTTCTATCAACCTGAGTTATGAACGTGAGGAATTATTTGAAATAAATATAGATTTCAGTCCTTCTTTTTCCAATTCAAACGGAGGTCTGGTCGCAAATGCAGGGAAATATTATTCTCAAACTATTGGTTCAAATTTTAAGTATAAAATTTCTAAATCAATTGAATTGACCAGTGATATTAATTGGTTGTATCAGGGAGCGCAAAGCTCATTCAGCCAACAATTCTCACAAGTCCTATGGAATGCCAATGCATTGTGGACAGTGGATAAAGCAAAGAATTTTATCGTGCAACTTTCTGTACGTGATATTTTGAATCAAAACAAAGGCTATGAAAGGAATGTCAGTTCTTTTTCGACTTCTGAACGACAATATGATACCATTCAACGATATGGGTTACTTAGCCTTATCTATAATATCAAAAGCAAATCAAAAGTAAAAGGACAATGATGCAAAGGCTATTATTCTTAATTATTATGTCCCATCTAATTAACCTGCCAGGCATTGGACAGAACACGCAAGTCGTTACCTGTGGTACAATCAAGTTTGAAAAAAAGTAAGTATCAAAAAGAAACTGATAGCATCAAAGGATGAGGAGGATGATGGTAGTTTTTGGTTTGAAAATATGATAAAAAATGCACCTGATTATTCTTCGGATCAATTCATTTTACAATTTCGCCAGAATGAAAGTTTATATAGCTATGACAAAAAACTGGATGACAGTAACTTTATGACATGGGGTGGAGAAATTGCATCTAAGAATATTGTGTATAAGGACTTCAATACTTCAAAGATGCAATCGGAGAAGCAATTTTATGATTTGAATTATGTATTAAAGGATTCCATAAAACAATTCAACTGGAAGTTGACACGTGAATTCAGGAACATAGCAGGATTTGAATGCAGAAGAGCAACCACGATTATCAATGATTCACTGTATGTTATAGCATTCTACACGGATGATATCCAATGTAGTTCCGGTCCGGAAAGTTTTCCGGATTACCGGGTATGATATTGGGTGTTGTGATGCCACGATTATATACGACATGGTTTGCTACATCAGTGGATACATATTGTAATGAGAAGGCTGTCCTGAATAAGCCTCTGAAAGGGAAAAATTCCAATGAAGGAGACTTGATTGGGAAAATAAAAGAAAGATATGGGAAGTATAAAAAGTGGTATCAGTCCCTGGTGTGGAGCCTTATCATTTAACAACGTGCATCAATTAAATATCATAAATACTGATTTTATCTCTAACATTTTACCCATCCGTTAATTTGTTTTTCATCCTGAATGGACATGAAAATCTTTATCAATAAATTTTCTTATTCTTCAATATATATCTTCATCTAAAATAAGCAATAAATTATCAAATAGTTGTATCTTTGCGGTCAATTTTGCAGTAATAATCAATCAATAATATTTCATTTTGAAAAATTATCATGATTATTATTTAAGTAATTGTCAAAATATTCATTTAATAAACCTTTTTCTGAATGAAAAAATTGGAATTTTATTTGGTCAGGAAAACTCATTTCCCCAGGCATTTGTTGACAGAATCAATGAAAAGAAAGTTAAAGGCATCAGCGCAGAGTTCGTATTGGTTGATGAAGTATTTCAAGGAAGGGCAACTGATTATGCCGTTATTCTTGATCGGATTTCCCAAGATGTGCCTTTTTATAGAGCTTATTTAAAAAATGCCGCAATAAGTGGAACAGCAGTCATGAACAATCCATTTTGGTGGAGTGCTGATGAAAAATTCTTCAACAATGCACTAGCTACTAAAATTGGTGTTCCTGTTCCTAAAACTTATTTGCTTCCTTCCAAGGAAATGCCCACTGACACTTCCAGTACATCATTCAGAAACCTGAAGTTCCCATTGGATTGACATATTTTCCAGGAAATCGGATTCCCTGCTTATATGAAACCACATTCCGGCGGTGGATGGAAGAGTGTTTACAAAGTAACCGATGTGGAAAACCTTTTCCAATCGTATTCAGAAACCGGACAGCTGGTCATGCTATTCCAGGAAGAGATCAAATTTGAATCTTACTTCAGATGCTATTGCCTTGGCAGGAAGTATGTCAGAATCATGCAGTATGAGCCACGCAACCCGCATCACTTACGATATGTGACCAATGGCGGACCTGTTGAGAAAAAGCTGTTGAAGACAATCGAAGAATATGTGCTTCGTTTGAATAATGCATTGGGCTATGATTTCAATACTGTTGAATTTGCAGTTAGAGACGGAGTTCCTTATGCAATAGATTTTGTAACCCTGCCCCGGATGCTGATTTGTTCTCCGTCGGTCAGGATAATTTTGACTGGGTCGTTGAAAATGCTGCTAATATGGCAATTGAAAGAGCTCAGGCTCACAAAGATGGGCAGGACAATCTGACTTGGGGCGACTATGTACGAAGTGGAGTTGAAGGAAAATTGATTGGTTCCTCCTTTGCCAGTAAATCAACCTCAAAGCGTAGCCAAAAAACAACAGCGCAGAATCCGGTGATGTCAAAACAACCTCTAAACGAGTCTCAAAAGCTAAAGCTACCACCACAGAAAGTGCAGTAGAAAAGACCCCTGCCAAAAGAGGCCCAAAAGCTAAAGCTACAGCTTCAGCAAGTGCGGTAGAAAAGACTCCTGCCAAGCGTGGCCCTAAGGCTAAAAGTGCATCAAGCGATAAGCCCGCTGCTAAACGTGGACCAAAGGCCAAAGCGACAACCGCAGAGGTTGCAGTAGAGAAAACTCCTGTTAAAACTGCTCGTAAACCTAAAACTACAGCAAGCGACAAACCTTTAGCTAAACGTAAAACGGTGGCAAAAGCAGCAAAGGTAGGAGAAACGGCTAAGAAAGTTACCAAAGCGGCATCAAAATCTACTGTAAAATCAAAGACTCCAAAAGCTCCGAAAGTTACGAAAACAAAATCTTCTGCACCAGCAGCAGATGGGTCTGATTCAACAACACAGGAATAATTATATTCCATTTATGATAAAATCCGGCGATTAATATTGCCGGATTTTTAATTTTACGAGAAACAACTAACGGCGGAACCTTTTTCTGCATCTTATCTTATCATGCGAATTAAAGTTGCAATTCTAGACTTAAACGACAATACACCCAATCTAGGACTCGGTTCCATTGTCGAACATGTTAAAGCATTTCCNGGGAATCTGGAATATAAAATATTCGATGTTCGCCACAAACATGAGGTTCCCGGTCTGGATTTTGATATCTACATTTCATCCGGAGGACCAGGTGATCCCAGAGTAGGAGATGGGATATGGGACCCTGCTTATTACGCTTGGTTGGATAGCGTGCATAAATTTAATTTAGGCAAACAAGGAGAAAAGAAATACGTTTTCTTCATCTGTCATTCATTCCAGTTGGCTTGCATCTATTTCAAATTCGGAGAGCTTAGATTGCGCAATAAAAAATCTTTTGGCACCTATCCTTGTTACTTGACCGGTAACGGACTGTATGAAGATAATTTCAAAGGATTACCCAATCCTATGTATATCGCTGATTTCAGATCTTTTGAAGTAATTAAAGACGATTATGAAGTTAAATCCAATACCTTTCCAAAGGTTCTGGCCATCGAACAAATCAATCCTATTGAGCCTAGACAAAGGGCTATCATGGCAGTCAGATTCTCCCCTGAAATGATCGGCACTCAGTTTCATCCGGAAGCATATCCTGAAGGTATGTACGATTATTTCAATCAGCCTGATCGGAGAGATTCTGTCATTGCTGAACATGGTGAAGAGCGTATGAACCAGATGATTCGTGACCTGGGACACCCCAATAAGATTACACTTACCAATAGTACAATACTCCCTAATTTCCTCCGACAAAGTACCAAATGTGTCAAAGAGTGTCGGCTCAAAGAAGCTGCCGGTGCTGTCTAATCATGCGTTGTCGGTATAAAATAAAAAGCCCATCGAAATTTCGATGAAACCTATTCCATGGTTTATATTTCAAAATCTGTTTCCAGAGGATGTACCAGCCTGGCCGATATTGAAGGTAATACCTATACTGCCGGATAAATTCCTGTTTTGAATATCTGAATCAATCTGTAATGTCCCGATTGGTGCTATTTTGTAATAATCTGTGAAGCCGTGCGTATAACGACCTTCAATGAATAGATTAGCATTGAAATTTAANNGTGTAAATTCAACACCGGCTGCAGCAACTCCCGCGACTTCAAATCTCTTAAAACCGAGATTATCCAGATTCAGGGATCGATCGAAAACAGTTATTGGAAGCAATGTATTAACGTTGGCTTTAGCTCGTCCTTTCATCAAATAACCAAATTGAGGTCCTACTGCACCATATGCTTTGACGTTGTCATTGCCAATCTTTCCTTTAGCGAGGATTGGAAGCTCCAGGTAAGTAAACCTGTTCCAGTAATCCACACCGACGTCTATCGGGAAATCATAAATCTCGAATCCTTTGGATTCAGTAATTCTGAACCCTTTTTGGGTAACATTTAATTCTGCCTGCAAGGCAAAATAGGGATTAAAATTATACCCACCAACTCCACCTGCCGTCAGGCCATGAAGTGTTTTCAATGGCAGGATATTGGTAAATGCTTTTGCAGCGTGGGTATTACCGGCATTGTAACCAAATTTAAAACCCAGATAAGGTTGAGCTTGAAGCCCCGTCCATATTAGCAAAAAGAATGCAACAATAATTACTGAATACTTTTTCATTTCATTTTTATTTTATGATCAAACAATTTACCTATAAGACGTAAATTATTAAAAAATATAGTTAAAAAAATCTTTTCAATGTATTAATATTATTTAAAGAAATATATTTCTTTAAATACATAAAGGAAATTGCTCTCCCCATATAATGATTTTCAACAATAGAATATGTTGATGTAATCATGCATTCTATCCGTTACCAAATAACTTGCAATTTATTTTGCCTTGACATCATGTTCTAAGTAATCTCCTCTTTTCCCACTATAAAGATCAAAACCATTGAATCTACATTCCAAGGGACCATTATAAAGGACAAACTTTTTAGAAGGCTTTAGACCAATGTACTTCATTGCCTCAATATTCGAAGAAAATACCCAGGCCTTACTACCCGAACATTTGTGTTTCAGATGATTGCCTATTTCCTCATAGAAGCGTATAACATCAGAAACCTTCATGCGCTCATCATAGGGTGGATTCATGATGATCGTAGCATTTTCTTGCCTTACATTAAAAANATCAAACTGACTGGCGATGACCCGATTTTGCAAAGGTAGACTCTCGAGGTTGATTTTAATGTTATCCACGGCAAGCCTGCTCTTATCAGAGGCGAAAATAGGCGGTAAATCAGTAATGATTCGTTCGTTCGCACTGTTAATTATTTTAGTCCACAGCCTGTTGTCAAAGTTCTTCCATTTTCGGAAGGTAAAGTCTTTCCTGCAATATTGTGCCGGTATGCCCGCAGCTGCCATGGCTGCTTCGATTGCGATGGTACCGGAACCTGACATCGGGTCAATAAAGATTGATTTCTTATCCCAGGCAGATAATCGAACCAATCCGGCCGCCAGAACCTCGCTCATCGGTCNGCTAACTGTCTTGGTTCTGTAGCCTCTTTTGTGGAGTGAATCACCGGAACTGTCAGAGGACAAGGTCACCCGATCGCCTGTTATCCTTACATGAAGTCTGAAATCAGGTGTTGACACATTGATAGAAGGTCTGACACCATAATCCGCCCGCATTCTGTCTACGATTGCATCCTTGACTTTGTGAATAACAAACTGGCTATGGTTGAAATATTCAGAATGCACAACAGCATCAATGGAGAATGTCTGTTCAGGCCTGAAATAACCGGAAAAATTAAAAGCCTTTACCTTTCTGTACAAACTGTCTGTATTATTGGCAACGAAGTGATGAATGGGTACAAGGACACGGAGTGCAGTGCGCAATTCATAATTTGCCCTGTACAGCAAATCCTTATCGCCATAGCAGGTGACGGCACGCGTCCCAATAACAATATCCTGAANACCGAGCTCTTGCAATTCCTCAGCTAATACGCGCTCCAGCCCTTTAAATGTAGTAATGGTAAGTTCCATCAGACTTGTATTACTCCCGGGTTGAAAGGTTCCACTGGTGCATGATTGGCAGCTTCAATACCCATGCTGATCCATGTCCTGGTATCAACAGGATTGATGATGGCATCGACCCAAAGTCTTGCTGCAGCATAATAGGGTGTAGTCTGATTATCGTATTTGTCCTTAATTTNTTCGAAATATTCCTGTTCCCTCTGAGGATCGATGTTTTCTCCTTTAGCTTTCAATGCTGACATTTCAATCTGTAAAAGCACTTTTGCTGCCTGNNCGCCACCCATTACAGCTATCTTGGCGGTCGGCCAGGCAACTATAAGCCTTGGGTCATAAGCCTTGCCACACATGGCATAATTTCCGGCACCGTAACTGTTGCCGATTACAACGGAAAACTTTGGTACAGTTGAGTTTGAAACCGCATTAACCATTTTGGCCCCGTCCTTGATGATACCTCCATGTTCTGATCGTGCGCNCACCATGAAGCCGGTGACATCATGTAAAAACACCAAAGGGATTTTCTTTTGGTTACAATTCATGATAAATCTTGCCGCCT
The DNA here is from genome assembly GCA_013414645.1 of Candidatus Parvibacillus calidus. Classification (GTDB taxonomy): domain Bacteria; phylum Bacteroidota; class Bacteroidia; order Chitinophagales; family Saprospiraceae; genus Parvibacillus; species Parvibacillus calidus. The sequence goes on from CP058702.1 coordinate 1,823,149, forward strand.
TATCTGCCGAATCACTGTATATGACGCCCCCAAACTGCATTTCTCCTTTTTTGGTCTTAATTACCTCTCGATTATTGGCTACAATGCCAACAGCCCAGCCATCAATCCTGGCATAGGCACAAAGGATAGTCTTTCCGTAGTTTTCCTTATACTGGATCAATTCAGAATCGTCAACTAACCGCTCAATGATTTCAATAGTCTTGTATGGTTTTGCCCGATCGTCCGGAAGAATCTCAACGATTTGGTTGGGATCCTNTTTGGGCAAGGCCGGTTTGATCCTGTCGAAACCAGTAAATTTCGGCAGGCCGAATTTCTGGACTAATTTTCGAATAGTTTCAATACATGTCTTGTCATCCGGCATGTTATAATCTGTGATACCGCTGATTTCTGTGGTAGTGACTGNCCNCCCAAGGGTTTCCTTATCCACGTCCTCGCCTATAGCTGCTTTGACGAGGTAGGGTCCTGCAAGGAAAATTGAACCTGATCCATCGACTATCAATGCTTCATCCGACATGATTGGAAGATAAGCACCTCCGGCAACGCAGCTGCCCATAATGGCCGCTATTTGGGGTATACCCATGGATGACATACGGGCATTATTGCGAAATATCCTACCAAAATGCTCTTTGTCCGGGAAAATCTCATCTTGCATAGGCAGGAAAACACCTGCGCTGTCAACTAAGTATATGATAGGAATTCTGTTCTCCATACTGATCTCCTGACCCCGAAGATTTTTCTTTCCCGTGACTGGAAACCAAGCTCCGGCCTTCACAGTAGGATCATTGGCTACTACAAGGCAAATTCTCCCATGTACATATCCTAAAAAGATTATGACTCCACCGGCTGGGCATCCGCCATATTCAGGATACATCTCATAACCGGCGAAGGCGCCAATTTCAATACTGGGTCGGTCACTATCAAGAAGCATTGATACGCGCTCCCGTGCTGGCAAGCGATTTTCGGCCTTTATCTTTTCAATTTNTTTCTCACCCCCTCCCTTGTATATTTTCTCCAAACGCCTCTGCATACCACTGATCAGCATCCTGATATTATCGGCACTTAATTCTCCGGCAATGTTTATTTTTTCCATCTAAAAAATAATAATTTAAAGTATTATGAGCAAATACGAATAATAGTTTAATATCCATCATCGAATTACTCAATTTTATATCATATATAGAATGAATCATCCGACAAAATTGTCGTACCTCTTTATTCGACATGATTGATGAAGCGCTAAAATATAATTTATTTTATTTACCTCTTAAATAATTCCTATTTTCTTGGAGTGAAAGCCTATTTTTGCGCATAAGGATAAATTGACAAATTTGATGTACAAGCCATATATTGTCGGAATCACCGGAGGTAGTGGGTCTGGTAAGACAACGTTTCTTAAGAGTCTTTCTGAAGGATATAGTGCGGAAGAAGTCTGCATATTATCAATGGATAACTATTACAAACCAAGGACTCAACAAGTATATGATGAAAACGGAGTTCAGAATTTTGATTTGGTTGAATCCATTGATACACAGGCTTTCTTTAAAGATATCATCCGCCTGGTGAGTGGAGAAACCATTGTTCAGGAGGAATACACATTCAATAACAGTCTGGCAGATGTGGAGATGATTACTATCAAGCCGGCACCGGTCATGATTCTTGAAGGTCTTTTTATCATGCATATGAAGGACCTGAGATCATTGCTTGATTTAAAGATATACATTGAAGCTAAGGATGCTTTGAAAATCATCAGAAGAATCAAACGCGACCAGTCTGAGCGAAATTATCCATTGGAAGATGTACTATATCGTTATGAATCCCATGTCTTACCTTCCTACGAAAAATATATATTCCCGTACAAAAATGATGTGGACATCATCATCAATAATAATGGCAATACAGATGCCGTCCTAAAAATATTGAGAAATCATTTTGATGTTATCATTAATAATAACCAATAAATTGCATATCCCGCTCTGATGAAAAAATAGGTATCCTTGGTGGCGGTCAGTTAGGGAGAATGCTTCAGGCTGAAGCGCAGCAGCGAAATATGCCGGTATATTGCATGGATAAGTCGGAAAATGCTCCTGCAGCATTATATAGAGACTTCTATACTATAGGTGACATCCGCAATTATGATGATGTTATGTCATTTGGGGCGGATAAAGATGTGATTACGGTCGAGATCGAACATATCAACCTTGAAGCATTGAGGGATTTGGAGAAAGCCGGCAAGGAGGTCTACCCAAATCCGAATGCACTGGAGATTATNAAAAATAAAAACAATCAAAAATCCTTTTATCACTCAATTGGCATTCCTATACCAGAATTTTCCAGCTTTAATAGCAAGGATGAAGCCGTTATTGTATTTGAACAATGGAAGAATCGCTTACCTTGTATATACAAATCAGCCGAAATGGGTTATGATGGAAAAGGAGTACGCACCATTAGAGCAATTGACGATGTTCTGGCCCTTGATGATATACCGGGAGCTTTCGAACAACGCATCGACATTGATATTGAAATTGCGGTAATGATTGCACGTTCTCCCGATGGAAATTATGTACTCTATCCGCCTCTAGCCATGTATTTTGATCCTGAAAATCACATTCTATCCGAAGTTTATTATCCTGCAAACATGGGGAAAAATATCGTGGAAGAAATGAACAGGATTGCAGTCAAAGTAACAGAAACATTGAATATATGTGGGTTATGTGCTTTCGAATTNTTTATTACCTCAAGCGGTGAAGTGGTTTTAAATGAGATTGCGCCCAGACCTCATAACAGCATGCACATCTCGATGAACAATGCACATTGCAGTCAATTCGAGCAGCATTTGAGAGCAATCTCCGGATTACCCCTCGGAAGTAGCGTAATGGAAAAGGCAGGTATCATGTACAATATTATAGGTGAAGAGGATGATTACGGAACTGCCGAATGGACCGGGTGGCATGAAGTCATGAACCTGCATGAAGTGTACGTTCATTTATACGGGAAAACAGAGATAAAACCTGCCCGCAAAATGGGACACATCAATATTGTCGGAGATGACTTGAGTAAACTGAAAGAAAAACTATTGACAATCAGGCAATATTTCAAAAATAGAAAATCATGAATGAGGTTACGCCTTTAGCAAGCATAATTATGAACCAGACAGTGACTGGCCGGTGATGTCAGAAGCTGCAAAAATCCTGGAAGAACTTGGTATACCCCACGAAAAGAAGGTTGTTTCTGCCCATCGGACACCTAAAATGATGTTTGAATTCGCTGAAAATGCTTATTCACGAGGAATTCGTGTTATAATTGCCGGTGCAGGAGGTGCAGCACACCTTCCGGGCATGGTAGCAAGCTTGAGTTGCCTGCCGGTGATAGGTGTGCCTATTAAGTCTTCCAACTCAATCGACGGTTGGGATTCCATTCTTTCTATACTTCAGATGCCGGGAGGAATACCGGTGGCTACTGTTGCACTTAATGGAGCTAAGAATGCAGGGATTCTGGCAGCTCAGATACTGGGTACATCCAATGAAGAAATCTATGACAGAATAGCAAAATATAAAGCAGAACTTGAGGCAAATGTTCTTGCCAAAAACTTTGATTATAATAGTCGATAAAACTTTATAATCGATGATATACAATTACATATGAGATTTTGCCTCCTTTTAATTATCAGCTTTTTCGGTTGGATGTCATCTGTGGATGCTCAGGAAGAATTTCCGGTTTTTATATCCGGACAAGAAAACTATACAAGTTATAGGATTCCGGCCATAATCTCAATGCCAGATGGCCGATTACTGGCTTTTGCGGAAGGTAGGGTACACCATACAGGCGATTTCGGTGATGTCAACATCGTTCTTAAAATCAGTAGGGACAGTGGAAAGACATGGGACAATCTGAGGACAATCGTCGATTATGATGAATTACATGCAGGGAATCCTGCACCTGTGATAGATATGGCTGATCCGAATTATCCCAATGGCAGGATTTTTCTATTTTACAATACCGGAAACAATACCGAGTACGATATCAGGAAGGGTAATGGTTATCGGGAAGTATGGTATATCACTTCGGAGGATGGAGGAGAAACCTGGACACAAGCTGTCAATATAACCACGCAAGTCCATAGACCACAACAACCTGAAGTAAATCCGGACTATGATTTTCAGGAAAACTGGCGTGCCTATGCCAATACACCGGGTCATGCCCTGCAATTTTCCTGGGGTAAATATCGCGGTAGGATATATGTACCTGCCTATCATTCCTCCGGCGACCTGCAATTCGATGCAAGAGACTACCATGCACATGGCTATTATACAGATGATCATGGTAAAACCTTCCAGGTAAGTCAACCGATTTCACTGGGCGGTGGAAATGAAGCCACTGCTGCCCAGTTTTCAGAAGAGGGACTCATGATGAATGTCAGAAATCAGAATGGGTCCGTCAAAGCGCGCTTCATTGCACTAAGTAATGACGGAGGTGAAACATGGTATAGAGAATACTTTGACAGAAAACTACCGGATCCGGTGTGTGAAGGCTCGTTGCTCAATGTCAACAGGCGGGTCATTGCNTTTTGCAATAATGCAGATACTTCCGGGCGTAACAACCTGACACTCAGACTAAGCACCAACAGAGGCGAATCCTGGTTTCAAAAGACGTTGATTTATAGTAATGACAAGGTAAATGATGCCTCAGGATATTCCGATATAGTAAATGTTAATGATCGCACTATTGGTGTTCTATACGAAAAGGATAATTATTCCAGTATCGTATTTACAACCGTAGAGTGGTCGATTCCCGTATATAAAGCACCTACTAAAAAGAAAAGTCATGTTGTTAAGAAGAGCAACAGAAAAGACGCTGATCGCATCTGGGAGATCATACAGGCCGCCATAGAAAAACGCAGAGTAGAAGGTAGCATGCAATGGCAGGATGGATATCCCAATCCACAATCCATTGCTACAGATATTGAACAAGGATATGGTTATGTCCTTGCTGATGGAGAATCCATCCTTGCCTATACTGCAATAATTTTCGATAAAGAACCTGCCTACGAAGTACCAAATGTCGATTGGCTTAATGATGAATCTTATGTTGTCATTCACAGGGTGGCCACAGCCTCAGAGGTCAGAGGAAGTGGTAAGGCAATCCTGTTGTTTCAAATGGCAGAAAAAGTTGCCTTAAACAAAGGAATATTTAATATCCGGGTAGACACGAATTTTGACAATCAACCCATGTTGCACATCCTGGATAAACTGGGTTATAAGTACTGTGGGAAGGTATATTTAAGAGGAGGAGAAAGACTGGCTTATCAAAAAATTCTCTTATGAGAGTTATAAATTTTTTTAGACATCTAAAAAATAGTCTTTTCTCCAGATTTCAAAAGATTTGTTTTCTTACTATATATAAAGATAGCAAGAGAAANAAGCGTACAAATCAACATAATCATGGCCATTGGCCTCCCGTTGTGATTTGGAATCATATTAACTATGCCTGCAACAATAGCGCCAATACCAAGTTGTACAGATCCCATAAGTGCAGAAGCAGTACCGGCATTTCGGCTAAACGCAGTTAAACACAATGCGGAAGTATTGGGAAAAACAAATCCAAGTGCTGCCAGATATACGCAAATCATAGTAATCATTGAGTATAATCCAATAACATTCCATGTAATTAAAACCAACAATACTGTTGCAAGAAAAGCCTGTATGATGAGGGCTGTAAACGAAATTTGTTCACTGGTGAATTTATTCAGGAATAAGGTATTCAATTGCCCGGTAAAGGTCATTCCAAGGGAAATAATAGCAAATATCAAACCATATTCTTTCTGAGATACATGATATACATTTAAAAATAAATCTGCAGAACCAGAAATATAGGCATAGAGACCTGAAAATGAAATGGCTGAAATGGAAGCAAAGATATAGAACTGTGGGACACCGGCGACTTCCAGGTAAGACCTTATAATCGGTAATGGTCTGAGAGATTTCTCATCATCGGGTCTGTTACCATCAGGTAGCAAAAGCCATGAAACAATTAATGTCAGTAGGCCAATACCTGCAAGTGTCATGAAAATGGATGGCCAACCAAACCAGGTGGAAATATAGCCACCGAATGTCGGAGCCAAAATCGGAGAGAGCGCAATCACTAACATCAGATAGGAAAATACCTTTGCTATCTTATTAACCGGAAAAAGATCTCTGACAAGTGCGCGTGCAGCCACCATGCCTGCACAACTACCTAATGCCTCGAAGAAACGTAATACGATCAACTGGTCAACATTTTTAACCATTGTACATGCCAAAGTCGTAANAAAGTAGATGGCAAGACCTACATAAAGCGGTTTCTTCCTTCCATAACGGTCAAGCAATGGACCATAAATCAATTGACCTATAGAGATTCCGACAAAAANACTGGACAGACTCAGCCCAATCTCTGGCACGGTAGTTTTCAATGAATGAGCCATATCATTGAAGCCGGGTAAATACATGTCGATGGAAAATGGCCCCAATGCTGAAAGAAGCCCCAATGACAAAATAGCCAGCTTTTTATTCTTTAATTTTTCCATCAATCCTTTGAGTGCATCGAATCTGAATGAACATTCTTTGTAGATAAAAGGTTGCAAACGAATCATCGAAATACCGGTAAATTAACTTATGGAATACTGAAGACAATGGGGAATTATTCTATCGTAATAATGTATATTGATATTATATTCAAATATTGCTAATTTTGTGGCAATTCTAAAATACTATGGACACCAACTCACAAGCAGAAGAAGTACTTTCAAGAATTACGGACGATCAAGATTTTTTAAAGCCCTGAGGACTAAAGAATATTCCAGACTGGATACGCCTGTCCATCAGATCTACCTTGACTTTACTGGGGGCAATTTATATCCTTCGTCTCTGATCAAAAAGCATCATGATACATTATTGAATGGAGTCTTTGGCAATCCACATTCCATCAATCCAACATCAGCAAGATCTTCCATTCTGGTTGAAAGCGCCAGAGAAAAAGTTATTGAATTTTTCAATGCCGAGGAATATTTATGTGTTTTTACTCCAAATGCTACCGGTGTACTTAAAATTGTAGGTGAATGTTATCCATTTACCTCTGACAGTCATTACGTCCTCCTTTCGGATAATCATAATTCAGTCAATGGAATCAGGGAATTTTGCAAAAACCATGGAGGCTCAGTGAATTATGTTCCGGTCCAATATGAAGATTTGCAAATTAATGATGAAATCCTNCAAAAAGCTTTGACTGATAATGCCGGACAAAGCAATAGCCTCTTCTCTTTTCCGGCCCAGAGTAATGTAAGTGGTGTGAAACATTCGCTTGACTGGATTAAATTTGCCCAAAATCTTGGCTACGATGTACTACTTGATGCCGCAGCATTTGTACCAACATCAAGATTGAACCTGAAGGAAGTGCAACCGGAATTTGTCAGTATTTCATTTTATAAGATTTTCGGATATCCGACGGGATTAGGATGTCTCTTAATTAANAAGTCTGTTTTCGATAAGTTGAAAAAGCCCTGGTTCGCCGGAGGCACTGTAACTATGGTATCAGTTACTTCTCANGCACAGTTTTTAGCCGGCAATCACGAGCGCTTTGAAGATGGCACACTGAATTACCTCGATATTCCTGCCCTGCAAAATGGTCTTGAATTCATTGAATCTATCGGTATGGAGAGAATCAATGCCAGGATAAAAGGTCTGACTCAATACCTATTAGATAATTTACATGCACTGCAACATAAAAATGGCAAACCCTTGGTCAAGGTCTTTGGACCGCATGATATGGAGCAACGCGGTGGCAACCTGGTAATGAATTTCTTCGATGAAAATGGCAATACTATTGATTTTGAAAGCATTGATGTGGTAGCAAGGGATAAAAATATCTCCATCCGATCAGGTTGTTTTTGTAATCCTGGAATTGATGAGATCAACAACTGTATTACCAATGATGAAATGGCTCAATACTTTACCAGCAGAGATAAAGGAGATTATCATGACATGGTTAAATATTTGGGTAAAATGCGCGGTGCAACTAGGGTTTCTGTAGGTATTGCCACTTCGAAAGAGGATTTAGATGCTTTCATTGAATTCCTTAAGGAACATTTCAAGATTTGATATCACTGTAAAAATCAGGTTGCCTGGTCCTTCGGTTGAGGTGATTTGAACCGACAAACCTTAAATAGGTAGTTAAACGCCAAAGTTACCAATAATGCGACTAGACATCCGGCAATCACACATACCAAACGGTCCAGGGCCAGTGTCCAATCTGCAGACTGATTGTTGTATAGCATCAAAATCACAAGTGCTGCTAAAGCACTCCGAATAGAGCCTTGCATATTGAAATATAGGCCTATAAATACCACCAACAACACTCCGATACTTAACATCAACAGGTTCGGAGGGTGAATGAAAAACATAACCAGCCCTACCACACAGCCTAATAAATTGGCAATCATCCTGTCTTTTGCCAATTGAGTACTGTTATCCGGCGAAATAGCGACAACAACTGAAACCAAAGACCACTGAAAAGGCAACTCAGGAAAATTAATGTAAAGAAGGTAACATAATACAACCCCAATTATAAGGCGAGTGAAATACAAGTAATTTTCAACTGTGAAAACATCGGATGTACCTTCCATTCGTTATATTTATATTTTATTTAATATATAAAACAATCAATTTGATATATATGCATATTACACAGTATTACATACACTTCCCGGAGTATCGCGATAATAGATATACCCCGGATAATCAAATTTTCCAGTCTTGTACTTCTTCTCCACTTTTGTCCAGAACTGACTGTCTTCACTATAGGTAATTGATTTATCATAACCACCCGAAGAAAGGAAAACTTCCGTTTTACCAAAATAAGTGGCGCCAATATGGCATTCTGACAAGTGAATCAACCGCTCCGGATTGTTTCGATCCTTGACATATGGATTCCCGATAATAATAGCTCCTCCTTCTATCATATCCATTTCCGGATGATGTTCCATATAATCGACCCTGGACTCAAGGTAGTCAGGTTTTAGTGCGTCATCACTATCAAGGAAGGTTATATATCGACCGGCAGCTGCTTTCAGGCCTACATTCTTTGAAAGTGAGATATTACGGTTACTATGGCGGAAATATCTAATATTATCATGTGCCATCATATACTTCAAAACAACTTCAAAAGTATTGTCTTCACTTCCGTCGTCAATAACCAGCAACTCCGTATTTTTGAAAGTTTGATTGAGAAAAGATCCGATACTTCGATCGAGGTATTCCGCCCTGTTATAAGTCACCATAATTACAGTAACGATAGNGGAGGCGCTTTTGTACAATTCAACCATTTCATTCATTTTATTTCACATTCGGAAATAATACCGAAGGTACATTCGTTATTGACCAATTTCATTGATCTATACGACTGTAACCTCGGCATTATACCAAAAATTTATGGACTATTAAATAAATCATCATGGTATAACAACTGCAAACCATTCAATAAACCTACTAACTTCAGTGGATATTTTCGATAGTCAATTGTAAAATTGTTTTTCTGATCAGGAACCTGAACCGTGTTGTTATTGTATCACCATTCTTCTGTTATATCAGCTTTTGGCTTGTTCCAAAGCTTGTCCAATATCGTAAATGATATCCTCATAATTTTCAACACCAATAGAAAGTCTGATCATTTTCTCTGTGATAGACAGTTCACGACGCAACTNCGGATCCACATCCACATGTGTCATGGTAGCAGGNNGTCTTTCAGCCAGACTTTCCGTACTACCCAGGCTGACCGCCAGCTTAATTAAGTCAAGGGCATTGAGAAATTTGAATGCTTCCTTTTCACCACCTTTGATATCGAATGAAATCATTCNCCCATTGGTCATGCATTGTCTTGACTTAATTTCAAATTGCTCCCCATCCTCTTCTGTTAAGTTGCCCGGAAAATATACCTTTTCAATCATTGGATGACCATTCAGGTATTGTGCGACCTTATTTGCATTAAAGGATTGTATGTCCATTCTTGCTTTTAGCGTTTCAAGACTCCTCAGTAACAACCATCCCGTATNTGGAACCGCCATATTACCAAGAAATGTCCGGAGGCCTTTGACTCTCTTTATCAGCTCAAAAGNCAAACAGGCTCCGGCTATGACATCACTGCGCCNCCCAATGTACTTGGTCGCTGAATAAAGAACCAGATCGGCACCATGCTTCAAGGGATGCTGCCATAACGGCCCCATATAGGTGTTGTCAACAGCAAGAAAGACGTTTGAGCCGTATTTTTCTTGAAAATGATCAGCTACCTGCCTGCTTAGGTTGATATCTACCATATCATTGGTTGGATTGGCAGGAGTCTCAATATACACCAATGCAAGGTTAGAAGCATGACCACTTTGGTCTACGATACGAAGAATTTCAGACTTACTTTGCCCGGGCCTGAATTCTGCAACATGAATTCCAAATTTTGGCAATATTTTCCGGATAAAATGATCACTTCCGCCATAAAGAGGACTGCTGATAAGCAATAAATCACCCGGCTTGAGAAATTCAAGTAAAACCGTTGTGATTGCAGACATTCCGCTTTCAAATACCGCGCAATCTTCTGCTTCATCCCACAGGGTCAATCTGTTTTCCAGGATTTCGAGGTCCGGATTATTGATTCTGCTGTATATAAGACCCAATTCTTCTCCCTCATTCGGATTTCTGTGTCCATAGGCAACCTCAAAGAAGGCCTTTCCTTCTTCAGCATTCTTGAAAACAAAAGTAGATGTCTGGAAGATAGGGCATTTAACAGCGCCTTCAGAAAGTTCCGGCTTATAGCCATAAGACATCATAAGACTCTCCGGCTTCATTTTTCGTTTTAATTCTTTACTCATGTATTATAATGTTAAATGATATAATTGGGTATTTCAGGCATTTTCCCAAAATACACTCTTGATTTCGGAAATCGTTTTTAATTGATTCATCAATGGGACAAACCGACTGTCTTCAGCCTCTTCAAATTTGACGATATAAATAGTGTCCTTAGCAACCTTTTCAAAGGAAAGTGATTGAATTCCCAATGTGTCATCTTCAAACAACCGGGCAAATACTTCAGGAGTATGGTTTTCAGAAGGAATGACGATTTTTAGAATCTTATTTTTATACCTCCTGGAATAAATATGCTCAAGTTGCTGCAACCCCCACAAAATAATCAAAGCTATTGCTGTGGTAACTCCGGCTGCGAAATACATGCCACCACCCGTTGCCAATCCGATGGCAGCCACAGTCCAAAGACCCGAAGCAGTCGTAAGCCCGTGAACCGTACCTTGTTTCATAAACAAGATGGTTCCCGCACCAATAAAGCCTATTCCACTAACTACCTGTGAAGCAATGCGGGAAGGGTCAAGCATTACATTAGGTGTACCTAAAATATCAGCGAAGCCAAATGAAGAAACCAGCATGATGAGACATGCTCCTACACATACCATCATATGCGTCCGCAATCCTGCTGCAAGTGTTTTCCGTTCTCTCTCGAGACCAATGGCAGCACCAAAGAGGCTGGCCAGGACCAGACGCAATAAAATTTCCTCCCAGGGGATCATAATTTGCAATATTTATTACACCTATTGATTTCAGAATAAATCTTTAGAAATGTTAATTTCCTAAATTGTCCGGCAGTGAAGGTAGACATATTTTTGAATCCTGCAATATTGGATTGGCACCATCATTCTAGACTTTGTGCCTGGTAAAAAAGGGATTAAATTTTACAAGATCGATTTTTTACTACCTTTGCCATTGAAAATTTCGTATAAATGAAAAAAACTATTGCAATCATTGGCTGCGGCAATCTTGGAAGCGCCATTGCCAAAGGAATATTGGAGAAGAGCTTTGACATGTATGATGTTATCGCAACCAGAAATAAGGTTGAGCTTCTGACTCCCTTGCAAGCACTTGGTGTCGAAGTATCCAATAATAATATAGATGCAGTGGCCAAATCAGAAATTATTCTGCTGGCGGTCAAACCCTATTTAGTTGCAACCATTCTAAATGAGATNAAAAACGTTTTGAATCCAGCTAAAGTATTGGTTTCTCTGGCTACAGGTATTACCATTGGCGAAATGAAGCTAATTCTGGGTGATGGTATTCCCGTTTTAAGAGCAATGCCCAATACGGCTACCGGTGTAGGAGAATCTCTCACATGCCTATGTTCTGCCGATAGTAACTCTGAGAAAAGGATAGGNGAGGTCAAGAACTTATTTGATTTAATTGGTGAATCTATTGTTATCCGAGAAGATTTAATGGATGGCGCTACTGTTCTTGGAGCATGTGGTATTGCCTATGTCATGCGCTTTATCAGAGCAATGGTTCAGGGCGGTATTGAAATCGGCTTTGATGCAGCAACAGCCAGTAAGATAGCCAATCAGACCGTCAAAGGTGCTGCACAGTTGCTAATATTGGGTCAAACTCATCCGGAACAGGAAATCGACAAAGTCACCACACCACGTGGTTGTACCATTGTAGGATTGAATGAAATGGAACACCAGGGCTTCAGTTCTTCTCTCATCAAAGGAATAATTACATCCTACAAAAAGATTGAGAATACCAAATAAAATTGAAACCGGTGTTTAGTTGTGTTCATTAACCTACGCAGAAATTCACTTTCTAAGTATATCAGCACTTATAATCTATAACAGGACAAGAAAACCGGTCTATACAAATAAGTATCAAATCAAACCTGAATGAAGGAGATGCTGGAATCCATCTGGCCGCTATCTGCTGCCGAAGCCAATTTTTACGAACAAAGTTCAAATCTTCTGTTTTCATTTCAAGGAATGAAACATCATCCATTGTAATGATGTTAGTCCGTTGACGTTCTTTATGTCCTTCATTCTCCCTGACCAGTCTCAAATTATGCTTTTTGATCAACTCATCCGTGATAAGTCGTATTGTTCGGGCATTGCCAAAGTATTTGTCACGATATTGCCACAGAAAGTTTATGTATTGAGCAAGATATTCCAATGCCTTGGGAGACAGCCTGTAATGTTGGTCTGCCAACATCTTTCTTGCAATTTCAATGAGTTCTTCAGGAGAGTAGTCATAAAATTTCAAGGTTTTGTCGAACCGACTGGCCAAGCCGGGATTTGATTTAATGAATGCCTCCATGTTGTCAGGATAACCTGCTGCAAAAACATAAAATTTTCCACGATCATCTTCCATTCTTTTGAGTAAGGTCTGGATGGCTTCATTTCCGTAATCATTGAAGCCTGACCCGCCAATTGCATATGCCTCATCGATAAACAATACTCCGCCAATCGCTTCATCAATCTTTTCTGTGGTCTTAATAGCTGTCTGACCGACAAACCCCGCAATCAGGCCTTGTCGGTCGGTCTCCACTAAATGGCCTCTTTCTAATATTCCAAGAGCCTTGAACAGTTTGGCAAGAATTCTGGAAACAGTCGTTTTTCCCGTTCCGGGATTACCAATGAGTATGGTGTGGAAGAAAAATTTATGAAGAAGATTTTCACCGTGTCTTCTTTTGTATCTTACAATTTCTACTACTTCAAGGATATCCTTCTTGATATTGTCCATACCAATCAGGGACTCAAGTTCGTTCCTTGCCTCTGCTAAAAGAATCTCATCAATTGGAATTTCAGGCAGATTCGGCCGGATAACCTGTTTAAGTTTTAGAATATCTTGTTCGGTAATTGTCGACAGTTGTTCATCACTAAGTCTTTCAGGATTAGCGCGGCTCATAGTCCTTATCCCAAGATTAATTTTTCCTTTTTCTACCAGGTCATAAACAAAACGCGCATTGCCAAATGTCTTATCCTTTTNTCTGAATGCTTCCAGGATTATTTCATCCAACATAGCCTTTGACTTGGGGGTAAATCTAACTTTCAAATCACCGGCAACATAATCAGCAATCTCACTTAACTCCTGCGGCAAATAATCAGGGAATTCGTAATACATTTTGAATCTGGAATTCAAGCCGGGATTTGAATTGAGGAAGTGTTTCATTTCCTTTGGATATCCTGCTACTATCACAGCAAAATCACAGGTAGGGCTGGACATTTCCTTCACCAGGATTTCTATGACCTCCCTGCCAAAATCTTTAGAGTCATCATTGGTTCTCGCGAGTGAATATGCTTCATCTATAAAGAGGACGCCNNCTCTCGCCGTATCAATAGCCTGTTTGACCTTAGGTGCTGTCTGACCGATGTATTCTCCCACCAGATCTACTCTGTCCACTTCATGCACATGACCTTTTGACAAAAGGCCCATTTNTTTGTACAACCGGCCAATAAATCCGGCAATGGTCGTTTTTCCTGTCCCCGGATTACCAATGAAGACGGAATGAATGTTTAGTTTGGCATCCGACTCGAGACCTTTTTGCTTCCGAATATTCAAGAAATTGATATAAGCAGCATGTTGCCTTATTGCTCTTTTGATATCTTCCAGTCCAATATAACGATCAATTTTCGACATTATTGATTCAAAGTTCTCCTCATCATGCTCGATTTCTTTAAATTCCAGTGGGATTAAAGGATCTTGCAGGAAGACAGCCGGATGTCCTTCAATGAAAAATTCGCCGACAGTAAATGGCACAATAGCCATCAACCTGTCCATAAAGACAACCTCGTAAGTGTAGTTTCCGCGCTTCCAGTTTCCTTTTACATTGGTCCCCCAACCGGCGGTAATTTTTATTTCACTATCATTCGGCTTGACATTGACTAACCGCACTATTTGCCCTTTCAACTCCCGGCTACTGGTATATATCCTTATAAACACCTCGCATTGCCAGGTTTTGGGCAGAAAGTTATCAATACACATCTCCATGTAGATCAACTGTGATTCACTACCTGAGAATTCAGTGTAGTACGTTCTCTCATCTTCCGGAACATCACCATAAGGACCTTCATATAGCTTAACAGACAAAAGTGAGAAGAATGGATTATCTTCATCACTCATAGGCCTGTCGGCATCAATCACATAAAAATGCTTAGTACCTTCCTTCTCCCCATTGATATATACTTCCCAATAATAACTTCCTTGTTTCCAAAAATGACCTTCCTGCTTCGCACCCCAACCTTCTCTAAGATAAACAATTGAATCATACTTGTATATCGTTCTGTCAAAATGCAATGAGCAAATTTCATTTCTTTGATTATTATCAATAACCTGATAACACTTCAGATCAATCCTTACCGACCAATCTTCCTCATCATACATCTTATTGATAAATGACAGCTCAGCATAGATATAACTGACTTCATATCTATCAAATACCTGACGATATTNTTTCTGGTTATCAATAAGCCACTCCGTAGAAGCATAACATTTCAATTCCTTGAATTTATACTTCTNTTTAGGCTGGGGCATTTCGACCTGGGACATCTTTCCGTTTAATTTGTTGGTTGTGGGTTAATTGTTGTGCAATATATGCATTTTTAAAATTATTAATAACGCAATATTAATTCATTTTTATTTGCATTTTCCATTTTTACCTTTCCGGATTAAAAGAGGGATTGTCCAAGAATCGAGATATAATTTAATAGATACAACCAGGCAGGGATAAATTACTATAATTTAAAATATTCTTAAAATTTGAGAAAAATGACCGTGTAAAATTCCATCGCGACTTCAACTACTGCCATGTTAAGTATATTGTAAAATCACATCTCAGGTTCATTATTTTATCATTGAAGACCAGGAACAAACCCGGAACGGCACCCAACTTGTAACTTGACAATCTCGCATATTTTCAGACATAGGTTTAATTATGGAGGACAACTTCAATATTTTCAGCTTACTCCCGTAATAATAATATCAAATATTTCACAACCATCCAAACATAAATCCAAGATAGTAGTCAAGGTTGTTTAAGTGTCAAATAAATTATTTCAAAAAAATAAAATCAAAAGTTGCATCAAATAAATTTTTGTAGATATTTTACGATACCAGAAAAATGATCACATATATTATAACTAATTAAATATTTTAACTACCTTTGTCATAAGAAAGAACAAACTTATTTTTAGCTAATTGACATTTCAAGTGGAAAAGCCTCTTGTTATTTTATATACACATGAAAGAAAATTTACGATGTTCGTAACACCCGATTTAGTACAATCACAACGTGATTCTGTTTTAATTTCCTTCAAACCCTCTGACTCACCCGGATATTGGCTTCCTATATTTACTTTTTCTGATTTAAAAATTGTTTTGAATGACGATAGTGAAATTGATGACTTGGATAGGTATTGCAGCATTGCTAATAACTGTCATAACCGTTTATCTGAAAAGACAAAGAACCCGCTGTTCTCATTTTTACAATATTTTACAGGAATACTTTTTCTTGTATCCGGTTTTGTCAAAGCAGTTGACCCGCTTGGTACAGCCTTCAAGACTGAACAGTATTTTGATGCCTTTTATTATACTTTCGAAGGCACTAAAATGAGCTTTATCGCCCCGTTGTTTCATTTTTAAATAATTATGTCAATGCATTCTCTATCGGCACCATTGTACTGGAAATGATGCTGGGAGTTATGTTGATTCTGGGGATAAAACCCAGGTTGACATCCTGGGCCTTTTTTTGCTGATGATATTCTTTACCTGCCTCACCGGATTTACGTTCCTGACCGGATATGTGCCGCCTGACGTCAACTTTTTAGTTTCAGTAAATGGGTAGAATTTTCGGAAAGTAACATGCGGGTTTCTGATTGTGGTTGTTTTGGCGATTTTATTAAGATCGTACCTAAGACCTCATTTCTGAAGGATATCTTCCTGATGATACCTGCAATTTTATTTCTGTTATATAATAAAAAATTTCACAAATTATTGTCATCAGGTACCAGAGTCGGCATATCAACCGTTAGCTTCATCGCATTTTTATTCTATTGTCTGAATTATACATACTGGAATGAACCTGATATTGATTTCAGACCATTTAAGGAAGGAACAAATATTAGAGAACAAAAAATAATAGAACAAGAAGCTGAAGCGAGCAGACCGGTTTTTCAGGTAATAACACCGAAAAATGGCGGAACTTCTGTCACACTGAGNTCAGAAGAATATGCCAAACGTTGGAAGGAGTTTCCCAAAGAAGATTTCGATATTGAACAAAAAACAGGNGAGGCCTCAATGAAAATTACGAAGATCAGTGATTTCAGGTTAACAGATATGGACGAAGCCGATGTAACTGATAATATACTTTCTGATTCTGCCTATAGCCTGATGATAGTCAATTACAAGGTACATTTTGACTTTGAAATGAAGCAGGTGACTAGCAAAGACACAACATTCGTTGAAGGGCCGGGTGATTCTATCCATATTGAAGGGATTAAGAGCGTAACCCAAAATGTTGAGATGCCTGTATTCCGCAATGATTGGAAAACAATGTATGAAAGTAAAATTTTACCATTGATTGATAAAGCAGAATCAAAACATATGAGTGCCTATGTCGTTTTTGGAGGGTTATCGATAGATCAGATGAAGGAAGCCTCTCGTTTTATTGGTTTGGAAGTGCCTGTTTATCAAGCAGATGAAACCATATTAAAAACTGTGATCAGGTCCAACCCGGGGATTATACTCTGGAAAAATGGAAAAATCATTAAAAAATGGCATATCAATAAAGCACCGGAATGGGCTGAAATTGAAGGATACATGAAAGATTAAACAGAAGTCATAACAGGATAAAAATATAATGCTTAGTAGAAGAAATATAAGAGTAAAAGTCTTACAGTCGCTGTATTCCTACTTTTCCACAGAGGGAATGAAGAAGGATGAGGTCATGCGTAATTATGATGAATCCATTGAGAATGCTTATATCTTGTTGCACTTTCAGTTATATCTGTTATGCAAGATTTCAGAGCATTCAAAGGAGGATCTTATTAAGCGCCAGTCCAAATTATTACCAACAGAATACGATAAGACTTTTACGGCAAAATTTTATGAAAATCCTCTGATGCAGAAGATTGTAAACAACGATGACATCAAGCGGCTATCATCAAAGTATAACTTCGATGAAAAGATACCTGAGGATTTTACAAGAAAGTTATACAAGACATTTAGTCTTACCCCTGAATACCAAAATTATGTTAGCAAGTCGAATACCATTGAGGATGATCAAATAATTTTGCTGTCTTTATTCAAGGATATTTGCAAGCAGGAATTCTTCAATGATACAATCGATGATTTCTTCTATAATTGGCAAGATGATCAATCGATTATCATTGGCACAATTAAGAAAATCATCAAGGATTTTAAAACAAGTGCTGAGATAGCCGAAGAATATGGTCCTTCAGAAGAGGCAATTCGTGATTTTGGAAGAGAATTATTAAAATATATACTTAACCATAACGATGATTTGGAGAAACATCTAACTCCTATCATTGAAAACTGGGATATTGACAGAGTTGCGGCCATTGATATGATCTTGATTAAAATGTCTTTGAGCGAAATGTTGATTTTTCCATCTATCCCCACAAAGGTATCCATCAATGAATATGTTGAATTATCCAAGGCTTACAGTACGGATAAAAGCAAGGATTTCGTTAATGGTATATTAGATAAGGCTTTGCATACTCTTTCAGATAAAAAATTAATCAGCAAATCAGGTAGAGGCCTGGCAGAATAGATTGTTACAGATCGGTTGGGCTTAATCTGTTTGCTGAATGATTAATTAATTTGGTATTATATTATTATTGGAATAATTCTTAAAATCATTGACATGAAACGTATTCGATTGGTATTTGTCTTATTAATCTTCCCCCTTTCAATCATTTTTAGCCAAAACCTTGAATACAAAAACGGCATAGGAATTTCCGGCCGGATAGGCAATGGCGACTTACTCAATGACCGGGACTTTGACATGGCCAACAGTTCCTTGTTCATCGATCTCAATTATTCTCGAAATCTTACTTCGTGGCTTGACGTAAAGATTCCGCTTGGAGTAGCAATGACGATGAATAATACCGTAGAGGACAAATTATTGGGATTTCATGGCGACATTCTGTTTCAACTGGGCTTATTTGACCGCACCAGAATTGCAGCACCCTATTTGTATCTNGAAACATCCTTCAACCTTTCGAAGGATTTCGTCGAGAACTCTTACAGTGTTTTCGATATCGCCGCTAGAGCCGGTCTTGGTGTGGATTTTAGGATAACGGACAATTTATTAGTCGGTCTGAATGCCGGATACACCAATACTTTTGAAGAAAATCAGAAGGGTTCACTGGAGGCTGGCTTAGGTATTACCTACTTATTTGGACAAGGTGCTACCGGTAAGGGCAAAATGAGTATGAATAAACTGAANAAACTGGACAGTGACGGTGATGGCATTCCCGATATTCAGGATGATTGTCCGCATACTGCCGGAGTTGCTGCTTTCAATGGATGCCCTGACAAAGACAATGACGGCATACCGGATTATCAGGATAAATGCCCTGATGAAGCCGGTTCAAGAACCACCATGGGTTGCCCGGATAAAGATGGTGACGGTGTCGCCGATAAAGATGATAAATGTCCGGATATTGCCGGCGATGCAAAATACAGCGGTTGTCCATTTATTGACTCAGACGGTGATGGCGTCCCGGATGGTGANAGATCTATGCCCGGACCAAAAGGACTTGTTCGTTATCAGGGTTGCCCGGACACGGATGGCGATGGTGTACCTGATAATTTAGATCAATGTAAAGATAAAGCAGGGCCGGCAGAAACTAACGGTTGTCCGGACACTGACGGAGATGGAATCCCTGACATAGAGGATAAATGTCCAACTGTCGCAGGAATTCCGGAATTAAATGGTTGTCCGGCTGCCAACCAGGCTGATTTGAATATTTTGACAAATGTATCCAGAAATATCAAATGGCAGGATAATGCATTTGCCCTGTCCAATGATGCTCGTAATCAACTGGATAAAATTGTTTCCTTACTTAAAAAGAACAAGAAATACAAGCTGACTGTGATTGGCTATTCGGATTCAGATACACCNAAAGATCAAATCACCTCCCTGAGCAACGCAAGGGCAGATGAGGTCAAAGGGTATCTTGTAAGTAAAGGAATTGAAGAACAAAGGATAATTGCCAAAGGTGGTAACTTACCTAAAATATCAACAAGAAAAATTTTATTTGAAGTTAAATAATCAGGGGTTATACCTTTGCTACTCAAATCCTATCTGAACTATGACACACCAAAAGGTTATCATACTTGATTGCGGCTCCCAATATACTCAACTAATAGCCAGGAGAGTAAGGGAATTGAATATTTTCTGTGAAATATTTCCATACAACAAAGTTCCTCAAATAGGAGCCGATGTCAAAGCATTAATTATTTCAGGAAGTCCTTTTAGTGTTCGTGATAATAACGCTCCGGAAATTGATTACAAAAACATTTTGGGTAAGTTACCAATGCTGGGTGTTTGTTATGGTGCGCAATATTTGGCTCAAAAGGAAGGTGGCCGGGTTGAACGTAGTGAGCAGAGAGAATATGGTAAAGCCATCTTGAATATTGAGACCCCTGATGACCCGATATTCTCCGGAATTCCGGCATCAACCCAGGTATGGATGTCCCACGGAGATTCAGTATTGGAACTTCCTCCGGGTTATACAAACATTGCAACCACTGAACATAACAAATTTGCAATGTTCAAGAAAAACCCGATTAATGACGAGGCTCCCGTATATGCAGTACAGTTCCATCCTGAGGTTACCCACAGCAGTGATGGCTTAAAATTTCTGAGTAACTTTTTATTGAATATCGCCAATATAAAAGCTGATTGGACGCCGGATGCCTTCATTGAGGAATCAATTGATCAGTTGAAGACAAAAATCGGTGATGAAAAAGTACTTATGGCCCTCTCCGGTGGTGTTGATAGTACAGTTTGTGCTACCTTACTTCAAAAAGCAATAGGCGACAACCTGATCTGCTTCTTTATTGACAATGGATTGTTGCGTAAAAATGAATTTAATAATGTATTAAATGCCTATAAGGATCTGAAGCTGAATGTTGTAGGCATCGATGCATCCGATTATTTTTACGAACAGCTTTCCGGAAAGACAGATCCCGAAGCTAAGCGCAAGATTATTGGAAAAGGCTTCATAGATATCTTTGAAAGGGAAGCAGGTAAACTTGGAGATATAAGTTGGCTCGGTCAAGGTACCATTTATCCGGATGTAATAGAATCCATCTCTGTGCATGGGCCAAGTGTCACTATTAAATCCCATCATAATGTGGGAGGATTACCTGAGCATTTGAAATTGAAGCTTATTGGTTCCCTTCGTATGCTTTTTAAGGATGAAGTTCGCCGTGTGGGCATTGCATTAGGCTTACAACCACAATTTGTACATAGGCATCCCTTCCCGGGACCTGGTCTCGGAGTTAGAATATTAGGAGATATTACTGCGGAAAAGGTTAGAATACTTCAGGACGCTGACGATATCTTTATAAGCGGCTTGCGCAAATCAGGACTCTATGATCAGGTCTGGCAGGCAGGCGTTGTATTATTGCCTGTCAGATCTGTCGGGGTTATGGGTGATGAACGTACTTACGAAAACGTGGTGGCATTACGGGCTGTTTCAAGTACCGACGGCATGACTGCTGAATGGAGTAAATTGCCGCATGACTTCCTCGCCGATATATCTTCTGAGATCATCAATAAAGTAAAAGGAGTTAACAGAGTAGTTTACGATATCAGTACAAAACCACCCGCAACAATTGAGTGGGAATAACTGTTTCGCTATAGTCCCACGAAAATTCAGACAACGATATGCGGTTACGGTCATTTATTGTACTTGCGATTACCTTAATTTTAGTCAGTTGTAAATCAACGACCAGGGTAGTTTATCCTGAAAAAAGGACAAAACATCAATACCGGAAATCAAGAATCCTGAGCGTCCCGATAGTACACATCATTCCAAAATAGTCACACAAAATAAAAAGATTCTGTTGGCAATGAGGTTATTAAGCCGGATGCTAATCCTGAGGTAATACCTACCGAAAAACCAAACCGAATAAACATTTAAAAAGTAATATTAAGGTTGCTGTCGCCCTTCCCATGAAAGGAGGGTACGATGCAAGTCGTTTTGTTGAGTTTATCAATGGTATGAGCCTCGCCGGGTCTTTATCCGGTGGAACATCAACGGATAGACTAGACATCCATTTTATGGATATTGGAAATGACAACAGTGCAGAGAAACTGGCATCTATTAAGGCAATCCTGGATGCAGATATCATTCTGGGTGGATATCAAACCAGTCAGGTAAAAGCTTTAGCTGAAATAGCCCTTTCGAAAGCAATACCCTACATTTCACTCTGGAATAGTTCAGATGATATAGTTAATCACAATCCGTATTTTTTCAAATGAAACCTTCATTGGAAGCCTATTGCTCAAACATGGCCAGCTACATTACAAAGCAATTGAGACCCGATTTGACCATTATTTTGCTTGAGGGAAAGAATACTAAGGATGCATCAACGATAGATTACTTTTCGAACATATATCAAAAGAAAGGATAAATTTTAAGGTAGTCTATGGCCTTGGAAGTGTCGATTGGCAAACACTTTTTATGAACTATAACAGAATTGTTGTTAATATTCCTAATTGGGAGGAAAGACAATTTGTCAAAAAGCATTGAAGCAATTAATTGAGGCTAAAAAAGATAAAAACCTGACTGTTACCGGTATGCCTCAATGGGCAAGCTGGGATCAGGCTGATTTTACTCTATTTGAAAATTGCGGACTGTTAGTGCCATAGCAACTAGTGTTGATCTTAATGCTCCTGAAGTCATTATATTTCAGAAAAATTATTTCGAAAAATATGGAACATGGCCTACTTCAGAATCCTTTTATGGAAATGATATACTTTATTTGATAAAAACTATTTCCTCAAACTTGATGAAAGGAGATTCCTTTGAACCGGTAAATGGTTATTTTGCTAAATATTTGTCATCCTATGAATTCAGACCTGTAGTAACCAGACCTGGAGGAGAAGTACCACAATTGTCCTATTACCGAAATCAGTCCATAACGATAGAAAAATTTGAAGGAGGGCGTTTTGTTACGGTCAGATAAATATATTTCAATCAACCCCTATACAGGAAACCTAATAAGAGAATTTCCATATTGGGATGACAAGCAGATAGATCAATCCATAAGATCATCCAAACAGGCATACCATTTCTGGAGCCATACTACCATAGAAGAGCGTAAGTCCTTCCTTGCAGCTTTGTCTGAATTTTTGAAAGTAAAAGCAGATGATTGGGCAGTAATCATTACCGAAGAAATGGGTAAACCATTGTCCCAAAGCAAAGCTGAAATCCTTAAATCCGCCACACTGTGTGATTATTATTACCAACAGTTGGAAGTACTGTCACAGCCTCGCATGATTCCGCTTGACAATAAACGCTATGGTATGGTCAAACCACAGGCTCAGGGGGCAGTACTCGGCATGATGCCGTGGAATTTCCCGATTTGGCAAGCTATACGCTTTGCAGTACCGGTCATAAGCGGTGGAAATGTTGTCCTGCTGAAACATGCACAGAATGTTGGAATCACAGCTAATTTGATTGAAGAAGCGATAACACATGCAGCAGGCCTGGAAGGTGTACTTATCAATACCTTTATTACTCACGATGATATTGCCCGGTACTTACAGGATGAACATATCGTGGGGGCATCCCTGACGGGAAGCGAAAGGGCAGGAGTAGCTGTAGGACGCATCGCCGGTATCAACATTAANAAAACGGTGATGGAACTNGGGGGCAGCGATGTTTTCATTGTTTTGGAGGATGCCGATCTGGAACTTTCAGCTGAAATTGCTGTCAAAGCACGCTTAAACAACAATGGTCAAACCTGCATAGCTGCTAAGAGATTCTATATCCACAAAAATATCTATCCAAAGTGGAAAGAATCTTTTGTCGAGATTATTAAAAGCAAGAAGATTGGCGACCCGAAGGATCATTCCAATGAATTGAGCGGCCTGGCCAGAAATGATCTTGCGGAGACCTTGCAGGCCCAGGTCGATAAGACTGTTTCAATGGGTGCAAGAAAATTACTCTCCGGCGGTGTCGATAAAGACAATCCATCCATCTATCATCCGGAAATAATTGAGCATATCGACAGCAAAAGCCCTCTATCTTGTGAAGAAACCTTTGGTCCTGTTGCCGCTTTATTTCCCTTTGAGGATGAGCAGGAAATGCTTAGTCGGGTTAATGCAAGCCGGTATGGCCTGGGAGCAAGTGTATGGTCAACCGATACAGATCACGCCATAGCCATTGCTGATCAGGTGAATGCGGGTTCTGTTGCTGTGAACCAAATGATGAGCAGTGACCCTAGATTGCCTTTTGGAGGTATTAANAAATCCGGATTCGGAAGAGAAATGAGTATGGAGGGTTTTCTCGAATTTCTCAACCTGAAAACAATCATTGTCAGTAATGAATGAAAGACGAAAGGCAAAATTTGAGGAAGTCGCATCAAAATCTCAGCTTTCACTCACCGTTATTCTGGAAAATGTCCACGATGTACTTAATATAGGCGCCATTCTTAGATCCTGTGATTCAGTAGGTATCCGTAATATTTTTGTAATCAACAATTCAGGCTTAAAACAGCATAAATCACTGACTTTAGGAAAAAGAAGTTCCATGGGTACCAGAAAATGGGTCGATGTCAGATATTTCCATGATTTGGATACCTGCATTGAAGAAGTCAGGAAAGATTACGATGTCATTGCCGGTGCGGCAATCTGCGAGAAAACAATAAGCTATCTTGATTTTGATTATACAGGCAAGGTCGCAATTTTAATGGGAAATGAGAAGGAAGGTCTGTCTAAAGCTGCTCTTGACCATTGTGATGTCCTGATCCGAATCCCTCAGGTAGGGATGGCTGAAAGTTTAAATGTATCCACAGCTACGGCTGTCATATTATATGAAGCATTCAGACAGCGATTGGTAGCGGGTAAGTATGACCATCTACCGGATATTTCAGAAGGTCAAGCTAACGAATTGCTTCACAGACTCCATGAAAAAGTTTTTGACAAAACCAAGAGTACGAAAAATACAAGATCAAGGCTGAAGAATAGTAAAATCATGCATCCGAAGAATCAATCATCAATGCTTCGTTAAAGTCTTGATTAATTCAGCCTGAGCTTTAATAGTATCCCTCAAAGCACTGAATTCACCCTGAGTATATGCTTGAGCCGGTGTAGACTGATTGTGTCTGAACTTTGAAATCTTTGTGTTGACATACCAGACCTCCCGGATATCATTTCCATAGACCCTGTACATTTTGTATTCCTCATTGTCTGAGTACAACTCAAGGTGTTTGTGCTTTCTAAGATTATTTATTACTCGCTTTACTACAACATCCCCTCTGGTGACGATTACGTAGACATGATGGTCCCGGATGCCGGTTTCCCAAAGAGAGGGTTCGAGATAACTACAGACCAGGATATCGTTCTCCTCAATGGTAGGCTCCATAGAATTCCNCCTAACATCAAAACTACGGTAGGTGCCTGAATTATAGGTAATATCAGGCAATGTATAGGTAGGTAGTTCCCGGATCATCTCCGGAGCATTCAATTCTTCGGCATAACCTGCTTGTGCCGGTACAGGAACATGAAGGATTCTTTCCTCATTGTCCGAATCCGTAACAATTGTGAGAGTCTTGAATGAATATTGCTGATCCTGATCCAGAAAGATTTCTCCCTCACCCATAAAGAGAAATATAGGATTGACATTGAACCGGGTTATAAATCGTTGCAACACTTCAACAGGAACATCCCTCTTACCTTTGGTTACTTCGCTAAGACTTTGTGGAAGGTAATCCAGCTCAAGGCTAATCCTCCGCATGCTTTTGATGTTACCATCTTTAATCAGTTTCTTAATTGCCAGCACAAAACGCTCCGACACAACATTTGCCATATTTTATTAATTCGTATTAATCAGGTTCAAAGGTATTAAAATATTATATATTTTTCACACATATATTATCATAATATTTACACATCATAAAATTATATGCAAAATAGTGAATGATATTATCCTCCCTCTCAGGTCCCGATTACGTTTATATTGGCTTTGTTGATCAAAGGATACTTGGCTTTATCGCCTTTTAATCATACCTTTGCAGGCAAAATTATTTAATTTACCTTGGCTAAAGCAAAAACTGTATATATATGTTCCAGCTGTGGTGCTAATTCNCCTAAATGGATAGGAAAATGCAATTCATGTGGAGAATGGAATACCTATCAGGAAGAAATCATACAGTCATCAAATACTAATCGGAATTATTCATCACGTACCGGAGAATCCGGACCAAAAGTTTCCGATAAACCAAAATTACTGAAAGAAGTAAAATCAAATTCACACGAAAGGATACCTACTGGCGATGACGAATTAGATCGTGTCTTGGGAGGCGGAATAGTACCCGGTAGCGTTATCCTCATAGGTGGTCATCCGGGCATCGGCAAATCTACGCTCATCCTGCAATCAGCAATGTCCATGAAGACTACCGTCCTTTATGTCTCCGGCGAGGAAAGCGAAGAGCAAATCAAGATGAGAGCAGATAGAATCGGAAATATCTCCGGACAATGTTACATCTTTGGAGAGACCAATATAGATACAATTTTAAGACAAGCAGATGCACTACAACCTTCTGCAATAGTTCTAGACAGCATACAAACCATGTTNTTGGAACACTTGGAGAGTTCTGCCGGTAGCATTAGTCAAATCAGAGAAACTGCTGCTGAACTTCAACGATATGCCAAGGAACGAAATATCGCCGTCATCATCATAGGGCATATAACTAAGGATGGAGACCTTGCCGGACCCAAATTACTTGGNCGCATTGTGGATACCGTACTGTATTTTGANGGAGATCGACATTATGCCTACAGATTACTGCGTTCAAGGAAAAACCGATTTGGATCTACAGATGAAATCGGTATCTATGAGATGCGAGAATCCGGTCTTACACCTGTGACCAATCCAAGCGATGTGTTGTCAGGTCATGGGGGCCAATCGTATAGTGGAAATGCCCTGGGAATAATAGGCGANGGGTCACGCACTTTCATGCTTGAAGTTCAGGCACTTGTTACCCGGGCAGTTTACGGTACGCCCCAGCGCTCCGCAACCGGATACGACACCAGGAGGATGAATATGTTATTGGCAGTACTTGANAANAAATGCCAGTTACCACTAGGATTCAATGATGTCTTTCTCAATGTTGCAGGCGGAATAAAAGTGGACGATCCTTCAATTGATCTTGCTTTGGCAGCAGCAATCATATCTTCTCTGCAAAATATTGCTGTACCGGATAAATTCTGCTTCGTGGGCGAGGTGGGGTTGAGTGGTGAAGTAAGACCTGTTCANAAAATTGATCAGAAATTGCTGGAAGCTGAAAGGATGGGTATTGATACCATTTTTATTTCGAAATATTCAAAGTATAATGTTCCTGCCAACTTTCGGCTTAATATTCAACCTATTGTAAAAGTCGAAGAATTGCTGGACCTTTTCAGCTAATAGAAGCTTTGTATGCTGTTGAGGCAAATACTCATTTATGGCACAATTGCTTTTATTGAAGTCGGGTAAAAATTGATATAATAATTCGAATTTTTGTATTTTTATCGGTTTTTGCCCTAAAAGGACTGTCTTTGTCTAATCACAGGTGAAATTTGAAATGAATTCAATAGGCTTTCAATTTTATTTGAATGAATAGATTTTATTGAACGTGAATATGTTATGTTAATATGAGTAAAGAAACAAGTAAGGGACAACCGCGAAATATGCGGCAGTGGAATATTGTNAAAGGAGAGAATTCATGGACCCTGTTCAAAGTAATTTCCGAATTTGTCGATGGTTTTGAAACCTTGAACAGGATAGGCCCGTGTGTGTCCATTTTTGGTTCTGCCCGTACAAAACCGGGAAGTAAATACTATGAAAGTGCCGTACAGGTTGCGCGCAGGCTTACTGAAGAAGGTTACGGTATTATTACAGGNGGCGGACCCGGCATCATGGAAGCAGGTAACAAGGGCGCCTATGAGAATAATGGTATGTCTGTAGGCTTAAACATTCAATTACCATTTGAGCAAAATCACAACCCTTTTATCGATCCTGATAAAAATTTAGATCACAGGTTTTTCTTTGTCAGGAAGGTGATGTTTGTCAAATACGCACAAGCATTTGTCGTCATGCCGGGAGGATTTGGCACCCTGGATGAAATGTTTGAAGTTTTAACATTGATGCAGACAAATAAAATCAAGAAGGTACCGGTTGTTTTATACGGAATTGAATACTGGTCAGGTCTGAAGAAATGGATCAAGGAAGTAGTTGGTGAGATGGAACATAACATCAACCCAATCGATCTGGACCTGATGCCTATCACAGATGATATTGAAGAGGTGGTGCGTATAATCAATGAATACTATGAGGGGGATAAACAAGTGAGGCTTCGCCCCAATTACGAACTATAATAATAAACACAATGGATTATTTTAAGGAAGCTCTATTCCTGCACAAACAGTTGAAAGGAAAGATTTCCGTTCAGACTAAATTTACCATCAAAAACAGGGACGATCTTTCCCTGGTGTATTCTCCCGGAGTAGCTGCTCCTTGCCTCGAAATAGCCGAAAAACCTGAGACAGTGTACGATTACACTCTAAAAGGTAATACTGTAGCCATAGTTTCTGATGGTTCGGCTGTTTTGGGTTTGGGTAATATCGGAGCTGCGGCGGCAATACCAGTTATGGAAGGCAAGGCAATGCTNTTTAAGCGTTTTGCCAATATCAATGCATTCCCGATTTGTCTGGATACTCAGAATACCCAGGAGATCATAGATACAGTAAAAAGAATTGCACCTGTATTCGGTGGAATCAATCTTGAAGATATCAGTGCGCCCCGTTGCCTTGAAATTGAAAACGCTCTCCAGGATTTAGGTATTCCGGTATTTCATGATGACCAACATGGTACAGCTGTCGTTACCCTTGCAGGATTGATCAACGCTTCTAAACTACTTGATAAGCCATTGAGTGAGATGAGGGTAGTTATAAATGGTGCCGGTGCTGCAGGTATTGCCATAGCCAGACTCCTGCGTTGTGTGGAACATACTGATAATTCAGTATGCCAGCCTGTCAAGGAAATCATCATTTGTGATACCAAAGGCATCATTCATAGAAGCAGAACAGATCTGACTGATGTAAAAAAATCACTATTGGCATTCTCTAATAGCGAAAATATGCAGGGGACTGTCAAGGATGCAATAAGGAATGCCGATGTATTTATCGGTGTCAGCAGTGCCAGTTTGCTAGACAGACATGATATTGCCACAATGAAAAAGGATTCCATCATCTTTGCCTTGGCCAACCCGATCCCGGAGATTATGCCGGATGAGGCATATGCCGGTGGGGCAGCAATCGTAGGAACAGGCAGAAGTGATTTCCCCAATCAGGTGAACAATGTACTCGGATTCCCCGGAATCTTCAGGGGTGCTTTGGATGTACGTCTTACAAGGATATCTCCCTCCATGAAAATGGCCGCAGCCTATGCCATTGCTGATTGTATTGATCAGCCTACAAAAGAGAATATTATTCCGGCAACGCTAAATGATCAAGTGGCCTACAAGGTAGCCGAAGCAGTAAGAAAGGCAGCAATGAAAGAATGGAATCTCAAGCAGATATACGGTTTCTGATCTTGATTTGGTTTTTCGGAAAGATTAAGCGTGGGATGAATCATTTTTAAGGTGGAGACACATAGTCCTGTGTTGTTTTCCAACATCAAAGGAAGTAATTACCTTACTTTTCTTTCATTGTATTTTAAGTGATTGATATAAAATTGTATTTTAGCCTTTTTCTAAATTCATTAAAGGTGAGATACAAACATTTTCTATTGACTTTAATTGCAGGAACAATCGCTTTTTCTTGCTCAGAACCCAATAATTCTAANAAGAACGAACATTCACAAAATACTGTTTCGGGCTACGATCCTAATTTCAAAGTATCAGCACAGGAATTTGCTGATCTGAAGGTTCTTAGATATCAGGTACCTGGATTTGACGAGTTGCCGTTACAACANAAAATACTCGCTTATTACCTATCGGAGGCTGCACTTTCAGGACGAGACATCATCTAAGACCAACAGAGTATGAATGGACTTACCATTAGGAAGACTCTTGAGGCTATTTACGGAACTTATTCAGGAGATAAGTCTACCGAAAACTGGAAAAATTTTGAAGTATATTGCGGGCGTTTTTGGTTTAGCAATGGCAATCATCATCATTATGGTAATGAAAAATTCTTTCCCGAAGTCTCCTTTGAATACTTTAAGGAAATTGCAAAAGCTAGCGACCCCAATTTGTTCCCAATGGATAGTGGTGAAGACCTTGATACCTTCCTTGAAAGATTCAAACCAATCATATATGATCCAAATGTAGAACCCAAATTGGTCGATTTGCGACCTAATATCGATAATGTAAAGGCCTCTTCTGTTAATTTTTACGAAAATGTCAGTTTGAGGGACGTTGAATTATTTTATGAAAAGTTTGACAGCAAGGGTAATGCGCCCATGTGGGGCTTGAATAGTAAACTGGTAAAGGAAAATGGCAAGGTTTTTGAAAAAGTATGGAAGTCAGGCGGTATGTATGGTCCTGCTATCGATAAAATAATCTATTGGTTAGAGAAAGCATCCGGAGTCGCCGAGAACGATCAACAGAGAAAAGCTATTAACCTACTGATTGATTACTATAAAACCGGAGACCTCCACACTTTCGACAACTATTGCATTGCATGGGTTAATGATACAGCAAGCAGAACGGACGCCGTCAACGGTTTCATTGAAGTCTACCAGGATCCTCTTGGACGAAAGGCAACTTATGAGAGTGTTGTCAGTATCAAGGATCTTGAAGCCACAAAAAGAATCCAGGCAATAGCAAAGCAGGCACAATGGTTTGAAGACAATTCGCCCTTGATGCCTGAGCATAANAAGAAGAATGTCAAAGGTATCATAGCCAAGGCCATCACGGTGCTTATGGAAGCCGGCGCAACTGCTCCTGCCGGCCCTATCGGCATCAACCTTCCCAATAATGAATGGATCAGAAAGGAACATGGATCAAAATCTGTATCTCTGAGCAATATTGTCCACTCCTATAATGTCGATGGCGCTACTAGCGGTATGCTCGACGAATTCGTTGTCAGTGATGAAGTGAAAGCCAGAATAAAAGAGTTTGGAGATATCACCAGTGACCTGCATACTGATATGCACGAGGTTATCGGACATGCATCAGGACAGATCAATCCAGGTGTTGAATCTACTGACAAAACCCTTAAGAACTATGCTTCAACACTGGAAGAAGCCAGAGCTGATTTGGTTGCTCTATATTATATGATAGACCCCAAATTGGTCGAAATAGGTGTAATGCCAACTATTGATGCCGGTAAGGCAGAGTACGATTCATACATGATGAATGGTTTGATGACACAATTGACAAGAATCCAACCCGGTAACAACCTGGAAGAAGCCCATATGAGAAACCGCCAGCTCGTTGCTAAATGGGCCTATGAAAATGGGAAAGCTTCCAATGTAGTTGAATTTGTNAAAAAAGATGGCAAAACATATGTCAGAATCAACGATTACAACAAACTTCGACAGTTATTCGGACAGTTACTAAGAGAAATACAACGAATCAAATCTGAGGGTGATTACAAAGCCGGTCACGACCTGGTCGAAAATTATGGAGTCAAGGTGGATCCTGAACTTCACAGAGAAGTGTTGGAGCGTTTTAAAAAATTGAATATCAAGCCTTACAAAGGTTTTATTCAACCCAGATATGTACCTGTCATGAAAGGTGATAAGATTATTGATGTAAAAGTAGAGTATCCGGATAATTTCTTCACTCAAATGATGGAATATGGTAAAAAGTATTCCTTTTTACCTGTAAAGAATTGATTTTCATTAATTAATCATGCTTTTTCATATATCCTGAAAAAGATAATGGACATTGTTTGACGATAATATTGAACTTGATGAATAACCACATCCGTTTCTTACTTTTATTTGCTGTCATTTGCCTGTCCTCTTCAGTGACAGCACAATTCAAATTTTCCGATAAAGAAGTGACGAAGGTTGTATATAGTACTTCTTATAATGACAGGACTGATCCGAATCAAAATCCAATTTGGGTGTTTGCCGATTCCGGAAATGCCCTGATTACCAACAGAGATCAGATGAACAATACGGCTGCATTCCCTTTTGAAATGACATTAATACATAGCAACATCAGTAGTTACGCTCAATATGCATTCCTTAAAGAAGGTAGCTGTATTGCCATGTTGGATAGCCAGTCAATAAATAAACAGAACTGGGAGTTATTGTCTGACACTAAGGATATTCTCGGCTACCGGTGCAAAAAGGCCCGGACCAGCATCAATTCCAACACCATTGAAATCTATTACACAGATGAAATGAAAATTAANGGAGGCCCTACGCTTTTAGGCACAGGCCTTGGATTCGTTCTCGAAATGGTACGAAACGGCAACTACAGGATTTCTGCGATCGGAACTTCAAAAGAAAGATTCGAATGGCCGGCTTTTCTGAAAAATGTAACACCGGAATACCTGGAGAAAATCGATTATAATGACAGGATATGGCGAAGCCGTTTTATTACGATACCTGTATTCAACCACCAACAGATATGCTTTACAGATGGCCCTTTTGATAACAGTAACGAAGTTATGCGATTTGCAAATGGAACCATCGTGGTNAANAAAGTCAGATTCCCCAAAATCGGACAACACGACCAGATATTTCTGGATATGACTCAGCGATCCAATGGTGATGCATATGACAGAACCGGATCCGTATTCCTTATTCCTGTAGATAAAAGGGTCAGTTTCTTGGATGCACTTCANAAAGGTATCGGGGAGCTGCCCATATTCGATAATGGAAATGGGAANAAATATCANGGGGTTGTTCTAACACCCCAATATACGCCCTTACTTGAACTGATGAGATTNTTTACCCCTTTTGGAATAGGTCACTTCAGAGACCGTGTAACACTGAAAGGTAAAACATGGCTTGATTCAATAACCTATCGCCAGGAAGTTTCGGATTATGCCGGTGAATTAAACGATAAGGAGGTGTACATCGGCGCATTTATAGGAAATTATGACAAGGGTGGACATATCATTTCAATGAACTTTACCATTCATAAGGAAGAAGATATGGATATGCCCACACGCAAAGTACTACCATTATTTAATACATTGAATGTAATGGAGATGGCCGGACAGGATTATGGAACTATGTTTGATTCAGAAAAAGGACTGAAAGTGGAGTTTGAACTCAAGGAGACCATGAAGAATTGCAAATTAAATTTTATTACTACCGGACATGGTGGATGGGGCAGGGGAGATGAATTCGTACGTAAAAAAAATACAATTACGCTCAATGATAAAATTATATTCGAATTGATTCCCTGGCGGGAAGACTGCGGCACCTACAGACTCTATAATCCGGTATCGGGTAATTTTTCCAATGGGTTATCCTCCTCCGACTATAGTCGATCTAACTGGTGTCCGGGAACTGTTACCAATCCCTATATCATCGACCTGGGTGATCTACCTGTCGGAAAGCATGTATTAACAGTCAAAATACCTCAGGGTAAACCGGAAGGAAGCAGCTTCAGTTCGTGGAATGTCTCAGGTGCATTGATAGGAGAATAACCTGAATATCGCGTCTTAGACCGGGCATACAATAAAATACGTCAGTAGGGACCAAAGTCCATCGCTCAGAGAAATTTGATAACATCATAACGAGATTTGAGCCTATTTTTAACCCAACTGAGAANAAATTCGACAAATTGGTAATAACTTTCTGATGCTTTATCAAAAATTTTAGTGAAGAACTTGGAAAAAACTTCAAGATTCATACTTCCATCACTCATTGCTCTGCGTGTTAAAGCGAAACCAATCAAAGCCATGACCATTACCGGAATCCAAGGTGCCAATGCGGGAGGGATGACCTGGCTTTCAGCTGATTNTTTCATAATCGTGAACAAAACCTGGTAAGTCATGTAAAAAATGATGGCGACAAGCAAGGGATAACCAAATCCGCCTTTACGAACTATTGCTCCCATTGGCGCTCCAATGAAGAGAAAAACAATACAAATCACACTATAGGCAAATTTGACATGCATCTCGAAGATATGCCTTACTTTAGAGTCATATTCGGCAGCATAGATACTCGACTGAAGATCCGCAGTACTTTGAGCTTTNNTAGCCAAAGATACGGCATAGTTGACGCTAGCCAGGCGAAAACGGGCATTCAATTGATCAAACACAGGTTTTCCGGGCTTAAAATTGCCATTTACAAACAAATCCCTGGAAGTAATTAAATTTGCCGGGGAGCTATGAAA
The DNA here is from genome assembly GCA_013414645.1 of Candidatus Parvibacillus calidus. GTDB lineage: Bacteria > Bacteroidota > Bacteroidia > Chitinophagales > Saprospiraceae > Parvibacillus > Parvibacillus calidus. The sequence goes on from CP058702.1 coordinate 1,857,537, forward strand.
ATCCTCATCTATCTGAGCAGGTGTATTTTNTCTTTGTGGTTTTATAGGAATAATACCCAATCGCTCGCGCTTCAATTTTTCCATTGACTGGGTATCCCGCTTTGGGAAATATTGATGATCGACACTTTCCCTTCTATCATTGAAGGCTGAATATCCGGTTGTGGCATATTTGGAATTGATGGAACTCATCAAGCCACTGTTCATGTCATCTACTGCTCGGTCAAGTCTACTATTGATGCTATCAACGGCAACTTTTAACTGCCTGATACTCAACATACTCTGATGAGATTTGTAAAGGTTTTCATCCGTCCTGTTAAAGTCAAATTGACTCATGTCAAAAACCTTTGTATATTCTTTAAAATTCATCCGAACAAAAGGATACCGGCCTTCATTACTCCCTTGTGGATTCATTTCCTGATACTGATGTCCATTGAACATCTTCATGATGAAAAGATTGTCCTTTGGCTCTGTATACATCTCTCNCTCCTTGGCAGTAATCAGATTCAACTTGTCAATTTGACGCTGATTGTCATACACCATAATTCCTTTGACTGCTCTGCCATCTTTGTCTTTATCCGTTACCTTTATCACATAACCGGTAAAGTCCCGGTTGAATACGCCTTNTTGAATGCTCAAAGTCGGTTTTTGATTTTTGATATCCAGCAACCTGGATCGATACTTCAGATTGGCAACAGGCCACAGGTAATTACTGAAACCAAAACTGATACAGGCTATGAAGAAAGAAAGAAAAATCAATGGCTTCATGACACGCATCAGTGAAATCCCGGAAGATGTCATACTTGAAAGCTCATATCGCTCGGCATATCCTCCCATAAGCATAACCGAACTTAAAAGAACTGCTATTGGAAATGCAATCGGAAAGAAAGATAAAAGCAGATAAAACAATAGTTCCAAAATAATCAAGGCTCCTACACCTTTGCCCACCAGATCATCCACCCAGACCCATAGGAATTGCATGGTAAGAATAAAAAGAGCAATGAAGAAAGTGGCAATGAAAGGAATGATAAATCCCTTCATAATCATTTTGTCCAATGTCTTGAATACTGCCATTTATGTATTTAAACACAAATAAAGAGAAAATCTGATTAATTGGTTGATGCAAATTTAAAAGAAACAATTTTTACAAAGATTTTTAACCTTTATTCATGATTCAATAAACATTTTGGCTTATTATATTATTGTAAATAGCTGTTGAAATAATTAAATTAATGTCGAAGAATCATTTATCGATTGATTTTGAGGAATATGACCTGGACAATGGCCTTCACGTCATCCTGCATAAGGACAATACCTCGCCGCTTGTTTCCATTTCTGTCATGTATCATGTGGGTAGTAAAAATGAAAGTCCGGACAGAACAGGTTTTGCTCACTTTTTTGAACATTTGCTCTTTGAAGGCTCCGAAAATATAGCCCGAGGCCAATTTTTTAATATTGTTCAAAATGCAGGAGGTACTCTGAATGCCAATACATCCTATGACCGAACCTTTTACTACGAAGTCTTTCCTTCCCACCAATTGGAAACAGGCNNCTGGCTTGAGTCAGAACGAATGTTGCATGCTACCGTAGATGAGACAGGAATCGAAACACAACGCTCTGTAGTAAAGGAAGAAAGAAGGCAAAGATATGACAACAGACCGTATGGAAGAATCGTGGAAGAAAGTATGCAACGAGCCTATACTGTACATCCGTATCGATGGCCGGTAATTGGCTCAATGGACCATATCGATGCAGCCAGCGAGGAGGATTACAGGAATTTTTATGCAAGGTACTATGTACCTCAAAATGCTGCCTTGTGTATTGCCGGAGATATTGATACAGATAATGCAAAAGGACTCATCCAAAAATATTTTGGTACAATTCCGAAAGGAGAATTGCCCATCAATCGTCCTGAACCCAATGAACCACCCATGGCACATGAATTGCGTGACATCGTATATGACAATATCCAATTACCTGCTGTAATTCATCTTTATCACATTCCAGCTTTTGCCAAAGGAGATTATTTCGCGGTAAAACTATTATCAGATCTTTTAAGTACCGGCCAAAGCAGCCGGTTAAACAAGGTGCTTGTCGATGANAAAAGAATTGCCGTGCAAGTGGGATCTTTTCCTCTGGAACTGGAGCATCCCGGAGTCGTGTTACAATTTGCCATTGGAAATCCAGATACGGAACCCGAAGTTCTTGAATCAGCAATGGATGAAGAAATAGACCTCATTTTAAAGGAAGGATTAACCGATGAAGATTTTGAGAAACTGATCAATCAGACAGAAACAAAACTGGTCAACGAACAATCAACCCTTCTTTCTATAGCTGAAGGCCTGTCAACGTATTACACCTACTTTGGAGACACATCTATGTTTAACAAACAAATGGATTTCTACAGATCAGTNAAAAAAGAAGATATTAGACAAGCCGCACTAAAATATTTTAATAAAGACAATAGAGTAGCCTTATTCTGGTTGCCTGAAGCTCACAAAATTGAAAAGGTTGAATATAGGAAACGATGAAAAGAACAATGACTGACGAAGAATTCCGCAANAAACAACCGAATCCTCAAATAGCCGGACCCATCAATTTTAGGCCTGATCAGTTNTTCCAACTGGATAATGGGCTAAAAATCATTCTGGTTGAAAATCATAAGCTACCAAGAGTCAATGTGCAATTATACATTGACCGTGGTGTGTTTGCTGATGGGGATAAAGCAGGATTGCAGGAGCTGGCCGGGCAACTTTTATCTTGTGGTACGGTTAGAGATAGCAAATATGAATGGGATCGTAAAATCGACTATTATGGCGGAAGCATCCATACTACTTCGATTGGTGGAACCGCCTCTTCCTTGACTCGATATTTCAAACAGGTATTTCAACTCTTTGCAGACGCAATTTTAACCCCGGCTTTCCCTTTAGAGGAATTCAATAATCTGAAACGCCAGCTTCTTTCAAATCTGGCCGCACAAAAATCTGAACCGGAGTCCATTTTAGGCAATCTAATCAAAAGAAGGATTTATCCTGGCAGGCATCCCTACAGTGAAGTAATCACAGAAAAGACCGTAAGAAATATTACTGTGGATGATTGCCGTGAATGGTTTTTAACTAATTCGTCGCCCGATAATTCCTACTTGATTTTTGAAGGTGATATCACTATGGAAGATATTAAAATTCTGGTGGGTGACAATTTTTCATCTTGGATTCCCAGGTCGGTTACTACTTTGGAATGGCCTGAGGATATGAAGAGAAACGGTGTGAATGTCAGTTTTGTAGAAAGGCCTGGCGCAGTCCAATCACTCATTGGTATTGGTTATTCCATAAATTATTTACCATACAATGCTGACACAGATGCTGCTAATTTAATGAATTCTGTGTTAGGTGGTTATTTTTCGAGTAGGCTCAACCTCAATCTTAGGGAGAACAAAGGATATACCTATGGCATATATTCACGACTTACCAATGATGAGTCCATTGGCTCGTTTACCACTTCCGTAAGCGTCAGAAATGATGTGACAGCGGACACCATTCTTGAAATTGTAAAGGAAATGAATACACTGAGAGATGTGGATATTTCTGTGGAAGAATTGCAACAGGTNAAAAACGTAATCAGCGGTAATTTTTCAAGGTCAGTTGAAAACCCAATGATCATTGCAAAATTTGCCTTTGCACGCCACAAATTCAATTTACCTGAAGATTATTTCAAGAATCAGCTCATTAGAATCAATAAGGTGTCGGTCGATGATATCAGGCTGATGGCACAAAAGTATTTATTGACTGATAACATGCACATCGCGGTTATTGGTAGTCGTGAAGTACTTAATTCNCTTACAGCTTTCGGACAGGTTACAGAATTTGATTTTGAAGGCAATCCGATAGGATAAAAATTGTAGCTTTGCTGCTCATTTAATAAATTACTATTATAAACCCAATGCAATGACCTCTATCAAAAATTTCCTGAATGAATTGCCAAATAAAGTTATCCCCGCAGCTTTAGAAGGCGTCAATACCATCCTTCATTTTGATGTGACCGGTGACAACGGCGGACTCTACACGCTCCGAATAGCTGATGGGAAAATTGACGTTTCTGAAGGTTTAATCGGAGATGCCAAATCGGTTATCAGAACAAGCGATAAGGTCTTTAGTGATCTTGTCAATAAGGAAACTAATCCAATGATGGCGTTAATGACCGGCAAGTTAAAAGTTTCCAATCCCGGTGAAATCATGAAATACGCCAAGCTTATAGGATTAATGTAGGACGAAGGAAAATGTCAATCNCCCGGTTGGCACAGCATAAAGACCAATATATTCATGCCGTACAGCAGGCTTGATTTTCATGCTGATATTTTCATTGATGTCAAATGTCTTTAGGTGAGCAGAGACGAAAGCATCCAGGATATTTAAGCCATAGACTCCAGCAAGGGCAATATAAGAAAGCTCCATATTCTTTCGATAGTTGTCCCGGGCCAGCCGAACACTTTGTCTCGAATACCGGTCATAATCAGTTGGCACCCCATCAATCATATTTCTATAAACTTCCTTTAATAAACGATAGTTCTTCCGGTTAAATTCTCCGGCATAGATCAAAGCCCCGAAACCGGCATATACGATAGGGATCTTCCAGTATTGATGATTGTACGCCTGACCCAATCCAGGTAAAATGGCGGACCGAATAAGGGNCTNTTTGGGAGTTTTGAGATCAACACCTTCCCAATTTGTTACAACTGTGTCTTTTGTAAGATGCGAGCTATCTTTTGGCGAAGCCAAAAATAATGAATCAGTATTTTGACAAAATAAAGTATGTACCGAAATGACTATCAACACTATAGGCACTATTGCCTTTACTAAAGGATGAAGCATATCGGCCATTTTGATGTTTTTAAAAGCTTTTATTCTGATTGATTTGACTTTTATCCATCTATAACGTCCAAGATACCGTTTAATTCGTTTGTAGAGTTGAAAATAAATTTCAAATATCCCTGACCTTTTTCATTCTGTTCCACTTGTACCTTGACACCAAACTTTTTCTTAAGTCTGTCTTTCAGATGCTCCAATTCAGGGTTTTTAGCTCTTGATGTCGGTTTCGCCACCTCTTTTCCATGGAAATGATCACGGATATTGTTTTCAAGCTGTCTAACTGACCACGCATTAGACATAGCTTGCTTGTAAAAAGCAAGTTGAAGCGCAATATCATCCACACCTGCCAAAGCCCTTGCATGCCCCATGGATAGCCGCTTATCCTTGACAGTTGCCTGAATATCCGGTAATAGTTTCAATAATCGAACATAATTGGCGATCGTGCTTCGGTCTTTTCCAATCCTTTCTGACAGATTTTCTTGCGTCATATTGGTTTCTTCCATCAATCTCTTATAACTGATGGCAATCTCAATCGGATTAAGATCTTCACGCTGGATATTCTCCACAAGGGCCATTTCAAACAGCTCCTGGTCATTGGCAAGACGTATATAAGCGGGAACTTCCTGAAGACCGGCTATTTGAGCTGCTCGAAAACGACGCTCTCCGGCAATGATTTGAAATCTGTTCCTTCCGGTCTTCCTAAGGGTCAAAGGCTGAATGATTCCAAAATTTTTAATACTTTGCGCCAATTCATTCAACTGTTGGTCATTGAATTGTGACCTGGGTTGATCCGGATTAGTTTCAATTTCAGAAATTCTGATCATAGCCACACCATCCGACAATTCCCTTACCGCTTCAATTGTTGGTTCAGCTTCCTCCTGATCCATACTGTTCAACAATGCCCTTATTCCTTTTCCTAAATCTTTCTTTTTCAAAACTAATGTTTTAAATGGTTAAACAGTCGCTTGTTCAGATGCAGCACCCTGATATTTTAAAAACTCATGTGCCAAATTGATAAAATTGATGGTTCCTTTACTTCCTGCGTCATACATAATCACCGGCTGATGACTGGATGGAGCTTCACTTATCCTCGAGTTCCTGTGGATTATAGTGTCAAACACCCTATCCTTAGCATGTTCCTGCACCTCTTCGATGACAAGATTGGCCAGTCGAAGCCGCTTGTCATACATGGTCAGTACTATACCTTCAATGGTGAGATGGGGATTCAACTGCTTGCGAACCAACGAAATAGTGTTCTTCAACTTGCCCAAACCTTCCAAAGAAAATATTTCAGCTTGCACCGGAATAATAACGCTATCCGCTGCAGTAAGTGAATTGACCGTTATGATACCCAAAGATGGCAGACAGTCGATAAAAATGTAATCGTATTTATCCCTGATTGGCTCCANAAAGTCTTTCATAATATATTCCCTTTTGAAGCGACTTACCAATTCCAGCTCCGCACCAACTAAATTGATATCTGAAGGCAGAATGTCAAGATTCGGCGTATTGGAATGAACAATAGCATCCACGGCCGGTACTTCGTTAATAAAGCAGTCATAGATGGTGTAATTGGTCATTTCCTTGGTCACGCCGGTTCCTGAAGAGGCATTCGCCTGCGGATCAGCATCCACAATAAGTACTTTATATTCCATCAATGCCAGACATGCTCCAAGATTGATGGCGATGGTAGTTTTTCCGACACNCCCTTTTTGATTAGCTATAGCGACAATTTTTCCCATGTATTATAAGTTGATTACCTGATTAATTTCAGGCAGAATCAGTTCTTTTCCGTTTTTGGCAAATAATTCCTCCGCCACAACTGTATCTATGGAGATAGGAGGGAAGGTGTTGAAATGACACCCTATGACTCTGTCACATTGTAATAATTTAGAGGCAATCAGGGCATCCTCATAATCCATTGTAAAGCATCCACCAACCGGCAAAATGGCCAGGTCAGGTTTGTGGTAAAAGGACGGAATCAGTTCCATATCTTTTGTCAAAGCAGTATCACCGGCAAAATATAAGGTCACGCCATCAGCATGTATTAGAAATCCTGTTGGATTTCCACCATAACTACCATCAGGCAAACTACTGCTATGTACGGCTTTTACCATCCTTACCTCGCCAAAGCCAAAATCATTCTTACCACCAGTATTCATTCCAAAAGTGGTACATCCCCTGTCCTGAAACCAATTAGCTACTTCAAAATTTGAAATAATGGTAGCTCCATTTCGAAGCGACAATTCCTCGGCATCAGCTACATGATCTCCATGTCCATGTGTAAGCAGAATAAAATCAGCTTCAAGATTGCCCACATCCACTTTTCCATCCGCCAAGGCATTTTCGCGAATAAACGGATCAATGATGATTGTTTTACCTCCAATCGAAAATTGAAAGCAGGAATGTCCAAGATACTTCAGATAATTCATCGACAGAATGTATTGAATATTAAAGGGTTGTAAGTAAAAGGCTTCACTTTCGGACTGCAAAGTTACAAATTTTTCTCAAGTCCTCCAAGGATTATATAACCCGGCTTGGATTATGTTTGTATTGTCTGAATTAATACTACAAGTAAACGAATTATGCTTAATAACAGTTAAATACACTTCCAACCTGGCATTTGCGATATACGAGCAGAAAAATATTCTCCATTATTATATAATGCCGGAATTATGGATCGTAGTATCCGGCGGTCATATTCCACTATTTTTCCAAGAAATTGCACTCCCAGGAATGAAGTTGCCCAAAGGTTTGATATTTAAGTTATCTTTTCTAAAAATTAATCTGATTAAGGTTCTTAGATAAAATTTTTATCAGGCTATGATAATCAGGGAATAAAAAAAGACCTATGAGCATTCACCCGGTCGGTCTTTTTTTCAGTGTCCTTAATTAAGGCAATCAATATATACACTTAAATCTTTTCGAAATTAACCTCCAAGTGAAGTGTAATACATAATCTCCCCTTTTAATTAAAGAGATAATATTATTTAATACAATTGCTTGCATTTCTCACAAAACTAATCCGCCATGCCTTAAAAACCTATAATAAATAGGTTTAAACCGATTTAAACCGAAATTGAAAAGTTAAAAAGGCAAACCAGAGTATTAAATACTTTACGGAATTATTTGATAATCAATAGATTCTGCCAATTGATGAGAAAGGAGTACTAAAATTTAATTGTGGTATAAAAATATAACAATATGATTAATTTATTATTATGAATGTCCTTTCCGGATCATCATACACATAANAAATCCATCGTGTCCATTATGTTTTGGGTACAATTGTTTCTCATCGGCAAGGAAGAAATCTTCATGTTGACTCAAAAACCGATCAACCTGGTCCTTATTCTCCAGGGGTAAGACGCTACACGTTGCGTAAATCAGTCTTCCTCCGGGCTTTACCCATGCAGAGCAACGACTTAATATGTCAAATTGCGTTTCTATGAGTTGTTGTAACTTTTCAATGGTTAGTTTCCATTTTTGATCAGGCTCCCGCCTCATTACGCCTGTGGCACTGCACGGCACATCACAAAGAACGACATCGGCTGATGCTATTAGGCTGCTAAGCTTATCCCGATCCATATAATCTGAAATAGAAATGATATCGGCACCTGCACGTTCTTTTCTGATTTTCAATTTTTCCAATGCTGTTGTGTTGACATCCAACGCCAGAATATTTCCATGATTTTCCATCAAACTTGCCAAATGCAACGACTTGCCACCTGCACCACTACAAGCATCGATAACAAACATACCCGGTTCCGGCCTACAGAATTTGGCGATTTCCTGTGATCCTGCATCCTGAAATTCAAACCAACCTGATAGAAAACCTTTATCCCTACTGAGGTTGCTGCGGGATTCAAGTTTCAAACAATCTCCGTCAATTCCGGAAAATTCAATGCCCTCCTTTTGAAATACTTTCCCAACTTATTGATATTGGTTTTGAGGGTATTCACCCTAAGGTACACGGGAGCCTTTTCGATAGAGACACTAATAATTGAATTCCATTGTGAGGTGAGGCTTTCCTTTCCGATCTCATGCAGCCATTGGGGAACAGAATAAAGGATTTCCGGCATAGATTTGGCGGTTTCCATCCTGTCTGTTGTCGTACTCACGGAGGACATTAACCATTCACCAGCATCAGGCGGAACTATTTGATTGACAAACAGATAAGCGGCTATGATTCCATTTAGTCTATCTTCTTTCTCCGGTGCAATAAATTCATAATATCTGAAGTTTTTGACGATATTGAAAATTGCTTCAGAGATAAATTTCCTGTCTTTTGATCCCCTTTGAGGTTGAGAAATATAATTCTTTACCGTAATCTCGGTATTCTTGCCGTTTTCCATAATCTCCCGGATTGCAGAATATATATCCTTACAATGTGACCAGCGTGCCTTCAACAAAAGTCTTTATTTTTTATTTAAGAAAATATTATGTAACCTTGAATCAATTTTCGAGTCTAAAGGTCGTTTTTATTGAGATAATATACATTAGTATTGATAAATATTGTAACCATGAAACGAATCTTATTTCTTTTACTTCCTGTCTTTATGTTGACAAGCTGTGCTGAATTACAGCAATTTGTCAACACTGCCATGTCTGAACCCACCAATGCGGAAATATCAAATGGCTTGAAAGAGGCCTTAAACATAGGTATATCTAAAGGAGCCGACCAATTGTCAGCTAAAGATGGATATTTCAAAAGTGCGTATAAAATACTCTTACCACAGGAGGCCAGGAAAATTACCGATAAGCTCCAGGGCATTCCCGGATTCAGCAATGTGGAGGATGTTATTCTGGANAAAATTAACAGAGGAGCTGAGGATGCAGCTACCAAAGCAAAACCAATATTTATTAAAGCCATCAAAAGCATGACCATAAGCGATGTAGTAAATATATTGATGGGTTCGGATGATGCAGCGACTCAATATCTGAAGAACGCAACCTCATCAGAGCTTTTCTCAGAATTCCATCCGGTCATTGTTAATAGTTTGAACAAATTCAATGCTATTGAATATTGGGATAAAGCCGTAGGCGCATACAATTCCATTCCTTTAGTAAAGCATGTTGATACCAAGCTGGACCATTATGTTACCAATCAGGCATTGGATGGCCTGTTCAAAATGGTGGCAAATGAAGAAAAAGAAATCCGAAGAAATCCTGTCAAAAGAGTGTCCGAATTATTGCGAAAGGTATTTGCCAAGCAGGACTCCAACAGAAAGTAAGGGACTATAATGGCGTGAAGCAGCCAGATACATTTACATCACTCGGTTATTTACATTCCTATTCTTTCTTAGGGGTCGGAAGGCTCTGATCCGGTGAATCCTCGGTAGCTTTTCTGATTCCGGCGGTAATTTNTTGAACAACCTTAAATTCACTGAAAAAGACGCCGGCAAGGACCCTGATAATGGTATACGATGGGATGGCTACAATCATGCCAATTAACCCTCCAATCTTGGCTCCGAGAATTACCACAATGAATATTTCCACAGGATGAGCTATTACCCGGTTGGAAAACAACAATGGGTAAATCAGGAAATTATCGATCAAATGTGTAATCCCGAATACAAGGATCAATTGATAAATCATCGGTAGGATCTCCTGGCTGAAATCCAGATTAATATTTGCATTAATGGTCACCAGAACACCAAAACCGGCACCAATCCAAGTNNACAGATAAGGTATGACATTGACCATTCCGGCAAAGAATCCTATGAGCCAGGCATTGGAAAATCCCAAAATACTCAAGGAAGTGGATATGATAAGCCATATAGCACAGCTCTGGATAATGATGCCACTAAAGTACCGCGACAGAAGCATGGCTATATCATCTAATGCCTTTGAAATAGCGGCTTCGTACTTATCGGGCGCAAAGGATCTAATACCACTGTCAAACAGACCCTGATCCTTCAGGAAGAAAAATCCGATAAATAGAATAGAGAGGACAGCAAGGCCAATATTGGCTACAGTACTGACAATTCCATTGAAAANATCAGAAACCTTGGTAGGAATTAAGACACGCTCAATTTCAGCAGAAAATTCCTGTAATAGTGAAACACTGTCCTGGAGAATACCAGCTTNTTTCAGATAAATCTCAACTTTCGACANAGGACTTTGAAGGGTGGCTGCTATTTTGTTATAATCGATTGAGGCAAATACACTGAATTGCTCGGATAATATGGGGATAATCAGGAAAANACCAAATCCTATCAGGAACAGAAAAAACAATATGGTCAATGTAGAGGCAATTGTATTGCCATATTTCCACTTACTGAGGCCGGGTATTCTTAGTATCGCTTTTTTAATCGGTGTGCCAATCAAGGCCAGTACCCATGCGCCAATGATATAGGTAACGATGTCGCCCAAGAAATAGATAACAGCAACCAAAATGATGACTGTAAAAAATAAAAGTATATACCTACGTTGAAAAATCATTGGTTGCAGGAGGATTGATGATCTCCTTAATTATGCAAAGGTAATTATTGTATTCAGAATAAACCGAAAGGATATTATGAATACAACCCGCCGTTAATGGAAATGACCTGACCGGTAATATAACCTGATTTATCACCAGCTAAAAATGCAACCAACTCAGCTACTTCCTGAGGTGTCCCAAATCGATTGGCAGGAATCAGCTTGACTAGTTCTGCTTCATCTAAGTCTCCGGTCATATCTGTCTTGATGAAGCCCGGAGCTACTGCATTGACAGTAATATTTCTTTTGGCCAGTTCCTGTGCAAGAGCTTTGGTTGCAGCTATAAGACCACCTTTGGATGCTGAATAATTGGTCTGCCCGGGCATTCCTTTGATTCCCGAAAGAGAAACTATATTGATGATGCGCCCCTTTCTTCTTTTTACCATTCCCGATGAGACAATTTTGGTAGTATAATAAAAAGAGTTCAGATTGGTATTGATGACTTCATTCCAGTCATTTTCCGGCATAAAGATCAGCAAGTTGTCCTTTCTGATCCCTGAGTTATTAATCAGTATGTCTATTTCCGCTCCCGGATGGCTCGCTATCCAATCATTCAATACAGCTTCTGTTTGTCTTGGATCGGCAACATCATACTTCAATAGATGATGGTCTTTGCCATTCTGATTTAGAAGCATCAACAATTCATTGGCAGCTTCATCATTACTCTTGTAGGTGGCAATGATGTTGTATCCTTCTTCAGCAAGTCGCATGCAAATTGCCCTGCCTATACCACGGCTGCCACCTGTAACCAGTGCATATTTATTCATTTCGGACATTTAAAAATCGAAATCTTTTAATTTTCTCGTTGCCTTGTCGATGATATCAGATAAAGGTCTGTCTTCAACAACAGGAGGAAGAAACTCCCTGATACTTAGGTAAAACTTCTTTGTTGCCGGAGCTAATTTATCTTGGATATGAAGATATTCAATAGCCGTGACGATGGTCATCAAATGGATGGATATTACCTCAAAGGCATTCTCTATAACCTTTCGGGCTAATAAAGCCGAATTACTACCCATGCTTACAATATCCTGGTTATCCTTATTACAAGAAATACTATGGACATACATCGGGAATGACAGGGTTTGATTCTCTGCTGTTGTGGAGGTTGCTGTAAATTGCGCTCCCTGTAGACCGAAATTGAATCCCGGTTTGCCAAGATTGACAAAGGGAGGAAGCTTTTGATTCAAGTTATCACTCAGCAGGAAATTTAACTGACGTTCCATCAACATAGTCAATCTGGTAATAGCAATCTTTAACTTGTCCATTTCCAGAGAAATATAGTCACCATGGAAATTTCCTCCATGGAAGACATATTCCTCCTCATGGGAGATAACCGGATTGTCATTGACGGAGTTTATTTCGTCCATCAGGATTTNTTCTGAATAATTTATAGTGTCCATAACAGGACCGAGGATTTGAGGCACACACCTCAACGAATAATATTCCTGCACTTTATCTGTAAAAACAGCGTTCTCGGGTATGTTATTGTAATAAATACTATCCCGTTGTCTGATGCAATTGCTACCATCAAGATTCTCACGCATCATCCGTGCAATTTCTTTCTGGCCCTGATGTTTTTTGACATCATTCAATACCTTGGCAAAATGGTCATCAAATGAATTGACAATTTCATTGATAAGGCAAGAAGCCATCACAGCAAGCCTAACAAGTTGTTTAGACCTGATATTATTGACCAATCCTATGCCGGTCATAGCGGCAGTTCCATTGATAACGGCAAGGCCTTCACGTGCTACAACCTCAATCGGAGTAAGGTTATTCTCTGCAAAGGCAGCACTTGTATCCATTATACTTCCATTGTAATTACTTCTTCCTTCGCCAATCAAAGCTAAAGCGACTTGTGCCAGTTGAACAAGATCACCGCTTGCCCCGACACTTCCATGTTCCCGGATATTGGGATATATTTCCTTGTTGATAAAATCAGCTAAAAGATGGATAACAGAAGGGTGTACGCCACTGTAACCCAGTAAAAGGGTATTCAACCTGGACAATAATATCCNCCGGACCAATGAATCAGGCAATAAGTTCCCGCTTCCGGTACAATGAGATCTGATCAAATTAAGCTGCAAATCCTTCCTTTGCCTGTCATCAACGCGGTATTGAGCCATGGGGCCAAAACCGGTATTGATCCCATATATTATTTTATTTTCGGAAAACTTTATTAAAAATTCATGATTATCAATGCAATGTCTCAAAGCAGCAGCATCAATCCCAATGCTTTCCTTATTGAGAACAATCGCTTCAAACTCTGAAACCGACAACGCTTCCTTTCCTAGTACGATCATTATAAATATTTCTTGGGTATTAAAGAGGCGCAAAACTACAAAAAGTGATAAATGTTAAAATTGAAAAATATTCGGTTCAATGATAATGCCAGAACCAATTGTGCCGTTTGTATTTTATCTTCGAAATTCTAAAGAAGTTTTTAGTTGGAAATATTTAGTTTTGCAAGGTTTATTGCTAACAAACAACACGGTTGAATTTGAAGAAAGCCATACTCATTATTTTCCTGGTTAATTTCTGCCTTTTACTATCCGGTCAGTCTAAGTTCCCAATGTCGGGCGATTTCCTGTATTATCAGGTTGACAGATCTCCTGATATAAAGGATGTTCCTAATAAAGGAAAGGTGAAATTCTGGGATTATTCCTTTCTACAATCCCCTTATTTAAAGACTCATAAGTTTCTGGCCAATTCCAAGAAAGATTTCCTGCCTCCAAAATCCAATCTTACAATGTCAGTAGGAAATGAGGATAAATATTTTTTCCAATCGGCCAAAACGGGCTTNTTTCTTGCAGGATATAGTCTGGAAGATCCTTTCGGACTTGGATATAGGGCTAATGTCGCTTATACCAATCCATTAAAAACTAATTTAAGCGGATTAAAAATGGGTGCAGTCGCAACGGAAGTTTCTGAGACATACATCAATTATGGCATAGATAATATTAAGGATGACTTTTTNAAAAAACTTCCCGTCCTGCCCGATAGCATCAGATTGAATGTCCTAATAACCAGAAGAACCAGACTTGACGGATCCGGCAGGCTTTTCTTACCGGATATCACTTTGAACACTTGTTATCGGGTGACCCGGGAAGAAACATATGATTACACCATCGATACAAAGACAGGTAATCTTCGTTGGATAGATGCCACTGACATATTCAGAGAGAATATAAATAATTTACCCGGAGGCAAGACACAAATACTATTTTATAACGACAAATATACTTTGCCGGTTTTGTTCCTGACCCTGGATACAGAAAGTCAGAAAATTTCAAAAGCAGAATATTTGGTACCCGCAAAAGTAGCTCTGTTGAAGAACAAGCCGACCGGGAATCCCGATATCACACTGTATCCCAATCCTGCCTATACCAAAGAGATAAAACTTGAAGTTACAAATATCCAACCGGGAAGATATACTTTTAAGATATATTCCTTGATCGGGAAACTCGAAAAAGCTATACCATATTACATCAATAATTCAAAATTCGATACAATTGACATTTCTGACTTCAAACCCGGTATTTATATCTATGCCCTGGTTGATGGTTCCGGCAAAATCATGCTATCCAAACGGCTGACCATTATCTCTCCATAATGAAGATGATAGACAACAATGGTTAATATAAAGCTCTGAGTATTAATTTACTTGAAATCTTTCAAAATCAATTGTTACTGAGCCTTTCGAGTTTTTTTACGATGGTATCTGTAAGAAGTTTAAATCGTTCCGGGTTCTTTTCCATAGTTCTTAGTTTTTGGTAAAAAGCATTGGTATCGATTCCTTGATGCATCAATATATCATATACAAGAGCATTGCGAAGTGAATCCTTGTTTCCTGCTTTTATTTGATTGGCGGCTCCGTTTGCCATGTATATATCGACCATGACATCAGCAAATTTTACATCTTCTTCGGTTAAATGAGCCTTTTGCTTGGTACAGCTAGACAAGGTCAGGAAAATGAAAAACATCAACCTTCTCATTCCGTCAGGTCTTTAGGAGCTATAGCAGCAGCAATCCTGGCTTGTTTGAGATCTGCTTCTTTCCAGTCATTGACCGGGAATTCAATTTGGGTAAATGAACAGGTAGGGAGGTCAACTGTTTTCTCCAATATAATGGAAACCAGGTCACTTACACCATTATTGTGTCCAAAAAGAATCACATTGTCATATTCATTGCTGATACTATGTATTTCCTCTTCCAGGACAGAAACAGGGGCCAGGTATAACTTCTTAGTCAGTTGTAATGGCAGGCTGTCAAAATGTCTGGTAAAATATGAAAATGTCTCCTTGGTCCTTTTCGCTGTGCTGCACAGAGCTAGTTGAGGCTTAATATCCAAACCTTTAAGGTATTCTGCCATTCTTTCTGCATCCCTTCGACCACGATCATTCAAAGGCCGCTCATGATCTTCAATGGTATGAATATCCCATGATGATTTTGCATGCCTGATTAAATAAATTGTTTTCATAATGCCAAAATTAAGGATAAATCACTAACTTGCCCGATTTAATTAGATTTTTAATGTATTGAGTGAAATTAAATACTGTTATGACCCAAGAATGTTACGGTATTAATACATTGGCCAATTTTTAAAATGTGAAAAAAGAATCCGAATCAGAGATTTTGAATCCTATTTTCCTCAGTCGGTACTTTCTGACGGATGGGAGTTGAGTGAATATGTCGAAAAATGGGACATTTCTGAAGAGAAAGGAAGCATCAACGCTACTTATACAGATCACGGTTTACCTCAGATTCATGCTCGTATCAATAAAACACCATTACTGATTCTTAACTTCCAGTGCGACTGCCTTTCATTCAATGAGCAAAAAGGTTGTAAACACATTACCGGAATACTTTATTACCTGAGAAATAAGTCTGTCCGATTAACCCCGGTCGGCTCACGTAGAAGGGTAGGAGTTGATGAATTGCTATCTGTTCTACAGAAGCAGGAAATGGAGAGTTTTATTAGATTTTATGCATCCAATAATCCCTCATTCAGTAAGATTTTCAAACAATTCTTTAGTTATAAGTTCAATTCATACGGTAAAGGATTCAATGATTATATCACCGAAATTAGCCATTCTTACATTAATGTATCCGGAAAATTGGACAGTAAGGGCGTCCGNGCNCTTTATCAGATATACGAAATGCATATTCTCCGCACCGACACCATGCTTGCCGCCAAGGACTGGACGGGTGCCGTAGAGGTCATTGAGCCTATTTTATTACAGTATTTCAAGGTGGATTTTGAACACTCTGTTCGTTCTGCAACCCAGCTATTGAGCAAGGCTTTTCAAAATCTGTCCATTATTATCAATCAACCAATTGCACCAGGTCTTAAGCGGCAGATTCAGAAACTCATGCTCACACTCCTGGAGAAGGAACATTATAATTATTTCCTTTCTCCCAATGCCATCGATATCGGCTTAAGTGATGAAAATCAGGATATTCAGGTTTTCCGGACTACAATCCTTAACCGGATCAAAAAGAGNAATGGAGAATTTGATGGCAATTGGCTGTGGCAATTATTTCAGATCGACATTCGAACCGATTCGTTCAACCTCATCCCTTTTTATGCTGAATATCTCGATGAGCCATCCGGCCTTGAATCCTTTCTTAAAATTCTCACCGAAAAGGATTACACTTCACCATTGATTGACAGGATTATCGAAATTGTAATCAAAAAAGGCAATTTATTGTTTGGACGAAATAGTAACCTGCTGGCAGGATATCTGATCAGAAATAAAAAAATCGATCTATATCGACTTTTCTTTGAAAGAATCATTTTTCTGGGTATAGACATCGANAAAATCACCGGTTATGTTGAATTAAACTTTGCCATACAACAAGTCGACTTTGCCCAAGCTTTATCGGAAAGCAATAGTTTCAGGCAGATTAAAGCATCACATCCTGACCTCTACATGGAAATAATTTTCAAAGGGAAAAATTATAATGAAGCATTGGATCTTCTCTCCAACGGTGTGCCTGTAGCTGAAATGGTGCCTTACGTTGGTGTATTGACTTGTCATGATCCGGAGAGAATGTCCCTTCTACTTAAGGATAAGCTTAAGCACTTTCTGGATAGCCATTTGGGCATCGCTTCAAAAGGCCTGGTCGAGGAAATACTCTCAGAACTGGAACAATTCAAGCAATATAATGTGGCGGATGAAATAAGAGAATTTGTGCGGAAGAATTATCCGGAAAGGAAAACACTCATTAAAACCCTTTGACAACCATGCATTTCATTTTCTGGACCATAGGCAAGACCAATTCTGCCGAATTTGCAAAGTGGGAAAATGATTTTACTAAAAGGATTAAGTCATTTACTCCTTTTGACTCGGACGTCCTTGATGCCGGTCGTGGNCTTAAAAATCCCGATCAAATCAGGGCTGAAGAAGGNAAAAAGGTATTGTCGCGATTAAAAACGGAAGACTATTTGATTTTGTTGGATGAAAAAGGTAAAACATTCACAAGCCGGGAGTTTGCCAACTATCTGGANAANAAAATGTCAACATCATCCGGAAAGCGGATCGTCTTCCTGGTGGGAGGTGCCTATGGTTTTCATGAATCAATCTACAGCCGAGCCAATGATAAGATTTCGCTTTCAGCCATGACATTTTCCCATCAATTGATTCGTCAAATTTTTCTGGAACAGTTATACAGAGCCTTTACCATCATCAACAACCACCCATATCATAATGAATAAATAACTTCTAATGTTATTAATACATACCTTAGCACCTGATCAAGTACCGGATCAATGCATTTTATCCTTATATTTTTACTTTCTTTGTAGATTAAATCGAAGATGAGAAGCCTGTTCCTGTTACCGATTATTGTGTTTATTAGTGCATGTAGCAACAATTCGGAGCATAATAATGAATGCGTATTCCGATATAATCAGCCCAATACGGTGACTTCCCTGGACCCGGCTTTTGCCCGAAATCAATCCAATATCTGGGCAGTAGACCATATTTACAATACGTTGATACAGCTGGATGATAGCCTGCATGTTCAACCCTGTATAGCTTCTGACTGGAATATTGATTCCAGCGGAACTATCTACCACCTTACCATACGTAAGGATATTACTTTTCATGACGATGATTGTTTTCCCAATAAGAAAGGCAGATTGCTAACTGTGGATGATGTTATATATAGCCTTAATCGGATCATCGACACAACAGTTGCAAGCCCGGGAAGCTGGATCTTTAAAGGCAGGGTTGCTGAAAATAACCCCTTTAGTGTGGTCAATGATTCTGTAGTAGAAATCAGACTCATCAAACCATTTATGCCTTTTTTGCAAATGTTAAGTATGCAATATTGCTGTATTGTACCAAAAGAAGCCGTCCAACACTATGGAAAAACATTCAGGCAACATCCTGTTGGCACCGGCCCTTTTCAAATGGTCAGATGGATTGAAGGTCAAACGATGATCCTGAANAAAAATCCAAACTATTTTGAATTCATAAATGAAAAGCGACTACCTTATGTTGATATTGTGAGAATTTCTTTTATCGGCGATAAGAAGACGGCATTTTTACAATTACTGGAAGGCAATCTTGACTTTTTGAGCGGTTTTGATCCATCAATGGCAAGTGAAATATTTACTACCAATGGTACTTTACGTTCCAGATATAGCGATAAGATCCAATGTTATAAAGCACCCTATTTAAATACAGAGTATCTGGGGATTAATCTCGACTGGCCGACAGACAATTTCCTGCATATTAAAAAATTCAGACAAGCCCTCAATTTTGGTTTTGACAGACAGGGATTACTTGAAACTATACGGCAAGGTATAGGTACGCCTGCGATATCCTCGTTTCCNCCTTCCGGCCTTCCTTCGTATAATCCCGGAGAAGTGCAAGGTTACAGATATAATCCTTCCAGGGCGAGACAATTGTTGAAAGAAAGCGGATACTTCAATCTCCCTGTTGAAAAACGACCTATACTTTCTCTATACACTGCCAAGGAATATTCAGATTATTGTCTCTATATTGCCAAGCAATGGGAGCAATTGGGGGTCCGGTGCAAGGTGGAACTGGCAGAATCAGCAACAGTCAGGGAGATGATGCGCAATGGCAAGATCTTGTTTTTCAGAGGAAGCTGGCTTGCTGACTATCCGGATGCCGAAAATTACCTTACCGTATTTTATAGCAAGAATCCTGCACCACCCAATTATACCCGTTTCAAAAATGCAGAATATGACAGGCTGTATGAGGCGTCCCTAATTTGTAAGGATGAAAAGGAAAGATTCCAATTATATCAACGAATGGAAAAGATTTTAGTAGAAGAAAGTCCGGTTATCTTTTTATATTATGACGCCATCACTAATTTCACATCACCTATGATTAAGGATTATATGCCTAATCCCCTTAATTTGTTAAAAGTTAAATATATTAAAAAAGATTGCCGGAACCCAATCAAGTGATATCCATGTAGAAAGATTTCTTCTATAATTACCTATTACTTTGGTTAACATACCGGTACAATAGGAAGTTTTTGGTAAGCTAACCTGATTCAGAAAATTTACCCCAAAAGCTATGATAATTTGGGGTATAAAAAACAGGCTCAAAAGAACCTGTTTATATTTATTAACTCAAAAACTTTTAAGCCTTAATGTACATCACCTCTTTCCTGACTTCGTCAATGCGCCACCCTAACGAAAATTCCAAAATCATCAGAAAAGAGTGGAGCTATAGATTGATGTTCCTGGGTTAATACCATAGTTTTCACCATGGTCTTATCACTCAATGGTAGTTTGATTTTTATGGTAGTTATAGTTCTTGCAATGGATAAAACTTTGTCTACACTTAAATTTATTTGTCTTACTTTTAATATACGCTCCAGCTCTTTGTAAACCTTATAGGCAACAAAACAGATACAGATATGAGCTTCAATTCTCTTTGGTGTAAAATGGAATATCGGACGCATTTCTAAAGTCCCTTTCGTAACTCTGAATGCTCGTTCTACTTCCCAAAGATTGCTATATTGGTTATAGACTTCTTCTGCCGGTAAATCGGTGTTAGTAATGTATCCTTTTAGTCCATCCCATTGCTCGTCTTCTTTAACTTTTGTTTTATCAATATTCACACAGACATCATTGGTTATTTCTAAGAATTTATTGTATCCTCGCTTATTGATATTCTGCTTGTTGATTTTACCGGATTTGTAGGCTTGTTCCAGTCGTCTAACACCCTTTTCCCTGTTGTATGCGTCCTTTCTTGCCCGGTTCTCCGAATAGCCAACAATTAACCTGGAACCTGACTTATTTGTCTCGTAAAATGCACCGTTTATTTTTGCTAAAGACAAGCACCATTGCTTTATTTCCTTGCTTTCATTTTTTATTCTTGCACCAATAATATAGCGGTATCCCTGTTGTTCAAGTAAATCAATATTTGTCTTGTTCATTAATCCTGAATCGGCAACCACTATAAAATCATCAAGGTGATATCGGGTAATAAAATCCTCTACTATCGGTAACATTGTTCGACCTTCGTATTGTGAACCATTAAATATAGAATAAGAGAGCGGATAGCCATTATTGCTTACCAGTAAGCCAAGAACAATCTGTGGCTGGCTGTGCTTCCCATCTTTAGAAAAACCTGTGTCTCGCAACTCATCTCCATAATCTGCCTCAAAGTAAAGTGTGGTTACATCATAAAACATCAATCCAATTTTCCCGCCCAATAGCTTGCGTGTATGTTCTACGCTGATTTGTTGTACTCTTTCCTGTTCTGTATTATAGAGTTTATCCATATAACGGTAGAGCTTGCTTAGGTCAAGGTCTTGATCAAAATGCGATTTTAGATAGCTGACAGTGGCAGCTTTACTTAAAGGTTGGCTCAAACGAGCTATTACTAATTGCTTTAAAACATCGTCTCCTACTTGGTCGAAGCCAATCAAATCAAACACTCTGCTAAGAATTAATTGATGACCATTTATGAGAATATTTTCAATATTGGAAAGCAAACGAGTTACAACTTCTTGTTCTTCTTTTTCGTAATCAACTTTCCTGAACATATCTTCCAAACCTCGTCGCTTTTCAATCCAATCCTTACCGAGTTTGTAAAGATGTTTTACTTCTTCTTCATCACTACTAACTCCAATGGTTTTTAACTCTTTGGATTTTCCATCATATTTATCAACCACAACGACGCTGATAGTGCCAGAACGGTTCTTCTTTTTGCGGACAAACATCCCCTAAATTAAGGATTTTTACCCTTGCGTCACCCAAAATAAAAACTCGAACCACTCAAAATATTGATTTTTAACATCTTATGAAATTTGTAAATTTTAAGTGCCGAAGTCAGGTGCGCAATGGCAAGATCTTGTTTTTCAGAGGAAGCTGGCTTGCTGACTATCCGGATGCCGAAAATTACCTTACCGTATTTTATAGCAAGAATCCTGCACCACCCAATTATACCCGTTTCAAAAATGCAGAATATGACAGGCTGTATGAGGCGTCCCTAATTTGTAAGGATGAAAAGGAAAGATTCCAATTATATCAACGAATGGAAAAGATTTTAGTAGAAGAAAGTCCGGTTATCTTTTTATATTATGACGCCATCACTAATTTCACATCACCTATGATTAAGGATTATATGCCTAATCCCCTTAATTTGTTAAAAGTTAAATATATTAAAAAGATTGCCGGAACCCAATCAAGTGATATCCATGTAGAAAGATTTCTTCTATAATTACCTATTACTTTGGTTAACATACCGGTACAATAGGAAGTTTTTGGTAAGCTAACCTGATTCAGAAAATTTACCCCAAAAGCTATGATAATTTGGGGTATAAAAAACAGGCTCAAAAGAACCTGTTTATATTTATTAACTCAAAAACTTTTAAGCCTTAATGTACATCACCTCTTTTACTGCCTTTATCACTTTAGCAGGATTAGGCATATATTCATCCACGTATACATGGGAATAACCAAGTGAAGTATCGGCGGCATTGACCCTGGTCACAGGTGCATCCAGATAATCAAAGGCGTACTTCTGTACTTCGTATGCAATTTCAGCAGAGACACCAAACATCGGCCAACTTTCATCGACAACAATGATGCGATTGGTTTTCCTGACCGACTCGATGACAGTATGGATATCAAGAGGTCTGATGGTCCTCAAGTCAATAACCTCTGCAGAAACACCTTCCCTGGCAAGTTCTTCTGCAGCCAACATACAGGTCTTAACTTGTTTGTTGAAAGAAACAAGAGTAACATCACTTCCTTCTCGCCTGACTGCTGCCTTACCGATTGGAACAAGATATTCGCCTTCCGGGACTTCACCCTTTTCAGCATAGAAAATCTCAGACTCCATCATACATACCGGGTTGGGATCTCTGATTGCAGATTTTAGAAGTCCCTTGGCATCAGCCGGATCTGTACAAGAAATCACTTTTACGCCGGGAACATTACCCATCCAGGACTCAAAAGTCTGACTGTGCTGTTGCGCCAATTGGCCGGCGGCACCGGATGGTCCCCTGAACACAATCGGACAACCAAACTGGCCTGCGGATTGACTAAGTGTCTTCGCTGCATTATTGACGATCTGATCGAAAGCAAGCACAGCGAAATTCCATGTCATAAATTCAACAATGGGTTTAAGGCCATTCATGGCTGCTCCGACGCCGATTCCGGCAAACCCAAGTTCAGCAATAGGCGTATCAATAACCCTTTCAGGACCAAATTCATCCAACAAACCCTTACTCACCTTATATGCACCATTATAAGCAGCAACTTCTTCCCNCATGAGAAATACCGTCGGATCAAGACGCATTTCTTCTACCATTGCTTCTCTCAATGCATCCCGTAATGTTATTACTCTTGACATTCTATTTTTAATAATTTTGCCGCAAAGGTAACATATTTTCAATACAAGCCAAGGCAGATTTTTCCAATATTCCCCTTTTTCTTCCTGTAATTGGACCTGCCTAAGTTAGGCCAGCCTTATCCTTTGCTGTAAAAAATATGTAAGTTTGCACCCTAATTAAAATTAATAAGTACGAATGGATATTCTTTCTGTCATACAAAATATGGTCAGCTCAGCATTCAAGGATAATTTTCAATCCGATATTGCACCGGCTAACATTCCAATAAGCCTGACAAAGCCCGAGATAAAAGGTGACTATACGGTTACACTGTTTCCATTCGCCAAAGAGTTAAGAACAAATCCAAATGAAATGGGAAATCGGATGAAAGATGCTTTGTCCGGCAAATACCCTGAAATATCATCCATTGATGTCGTTGGTGGCTTTCTGAATTTCAGCCTTTCTGATAGTTATTGGGTTGATGTCCTGCATACATTTAATCCAAGCCCCAANAAAGAGGATATCAAACAAAGATTTCTGATCGAATTTTCCTCGCCCAATACTAACAAACCCTTACATCTGGGGCATGTACGGAATATGCTTCTGGGAGAATCGATGACCAACATCCTTCGCGAGCTTGGACATGATGTCATGAAAGTACAGGTAATCAATGATAGAGGCATAGCGATCTGTAAGAGCATGCTGGCATTTCAATTATTTGGGGAGGGTCAGACACCCACCCAGGCCGGCATTAAAGGCGATCACTATGTTGGTAATTTGTACGTTCTTTTTGAGAATAAATTCAAGGAAGAATACAAACAATGGCAGGAAGGCCCTGTAGCCGGGGACCTACTCGAGGCTTCAAAGAATCCTGATGATCCCGGTAAGTTCTTTGCGGATTTTAAAAACCAATATTTCAATACATACAGCAAACTAGGCCTTGCTGCCCGTGATTTGCTTAACAAATGGGAAGCCGGTGACACGGAAACACTCAACCTGTGGAAAATGATGAACGATTGGGTGTATGAAGGTATGAATGTGACATATGAAAATATGGGCATCTCCTTTGATAAAAACTATTATGAAAGCAATGCTTACCTATTGGGCAAAGAGGCTGTCAAAATTGGCCTGGATAGGGGAATTTTTACGCGTGATGCTGACGGTTCGGTATGGATTGATTTGACCGATAAAGGTCTTGACAGG
The DNA here is from genome assembly GCA_013414645.1 of Candidatus Parvibacillus calidus. GTDB lineage: Bacteria > Bacteroidota > Bacteroidia > Chitinophagales > Saprospiraceae > Parvibacillus > Parvibacillus calidus. The sequence goes on from CP058702.1 coordinate 1,881,917, forward strand.
AAAATCCTGCTTCGGTCAGATGGAACTTCAGTATATATAACTCAGGATATCGGTTTGGCTATCCAACGTCATGAAGAACATCATTTTGACAAAATGGTATACGTCGTTGCTGATGAGCAAAATTATCATTTCCAGGTATTATTTGCTATTCTTAAAGAAATGGGCATGGATTGGGCAGACAATTTATACCATCTTGCGTATGGCATGGTTGAGTTGCCAAGCGGTAAAATGAAATCCAGAGAAGGCACTGTTGTAGATGCAGACGATTTAATGGCAGAAGTAATCGGTGAGGCTGCTGCCTCAGGTAAGGAGAGAGGCGGGCTGGCTTCTCTATCCGTTGATGCTCAGGAACAAATATATCGTAAAATTGGCATAGGCGCTTTGAAGTACCAAATGATCAAGGTCGCTGCACGCAAAAAAATGATCTTCGACCCAAAGGAATCTGTCGATATGCAAGGCCAGACAGGTCCCTATATCCAAAATGCATACGTTAGAATTCAAAGCATCCTAAGAAGGGAGCGCTTCAAAGGCGGACAAATACTGGACTGTAACTTAGAAGATCAGGAGGTAGAGTTAATAAAGGGTNNCACTCAGTACTCAGTTGCCATCAACGACTCCGCTGCGACATATGATCCTTCCCAGCTCGCCAATTATATGTATATTTTGGCCAAAAACCTGCACCGATACTATCACGATGTCCCGATTCTTACTGCACCGGATGAGACAATCAAGCAATTCAGGCTCTATCTGATAGAAAAAGTCGCAGAAGTACTGGAAGCAGGAATGCGCCTATTGGGTATAGAGATGCCTGAACGAATGTAACATTCGGCTTCAGACGATAGGCTCTACTTAATTATATTCACTTTTTCGAAATACTGTCCGATATTGTTAACCAATCTTACCAGATAAGTCCCTGCCGTCAATCCTGATAAATCGAGTACGGTATCTCCGGATACTCTGTCTGATTTCTGCAATCTGCCATTTATATCATAGATTTCAATGCGCGTTTTCTCATTGATACCCCAAATGTTGATTTTATCGATGCCAGGATTAGGGAAAATTCGAATATTTTGTACTCCGGCGCTCCTGGTTGCGTTTGTATTCAATATAGCGCTACCAGCTCCGACACAACCATCAGTAAGATAATCAAGAGAGAATTGCAGATATTTGTTTAGATTATATGTACCCAAAACATAAGTATGTTCCTTTACATCATTTGGCTTGACCTTGAGATGTTTTTCCGCCGGACTCGCATTAATACTGTCGTTGCTAAAAACGGAAAACACCTTAAGACTATCGGTCTGTCCGGACAAACCGGCTGCATCAAGCATAGAATTGATCTCAAGATCGGTAAGGTAGAATCTGATATCCACCGGATTACCAACCTGAATGTCCTGATCAAACAGCCAGTGTCTGTTTAGAACAACCCAATTGGCAGGGTTTGCAACATATTGTGCATTGTTTATTCTAATATATCTGGCAGAAGTGGGTATTCTCACACTAATTTTATCAGCCGGCAATGGATCTGCTCCGTTATATTTGATGGACATAACCATAAGGTCTACATTACTGCCTGAATTGTTGGCTGCGGTAATACTATAGTGTGTCCAACCCTCATCATCTGTACAGGCAAGATCAGCTGTATAAAGACGAGATGTAGTTGGGATCCTCAATGGTTTACAAGTTGGTGCACTTCCACACAGATTTAGTCCCCATTGTTGCATTTGTCCTGTAGTGGTTGAATCTTCCATACTAAGGACGAGCGCATAGGTGTTTTCCGCTGTTGATGAATTAAATCTTGATAAGGACTCGACAGGATTGACTGAAAGATCACCTAATCCAAACACTTGATCAAGCGTATCACATGGAATGGACTCTGAATAAGCATTATCCGAAAACCTCAACCTCATCTCTTTTTCGCCTGAACAGCTGCTTTGCCATAAAATGGAAGATTTTTGATCAGCATTCACGAGACTGGCTTTGATTGAACCTATATTCGAAGTATGCCCTTTCAATCCAATGACTTCAAGGCTTTGAAGCTTCTCAAACGGAAGACTGTCAACCGTAATCGTATCTGACACAATTGACCCACTAAGTTCGATCACCTTCCCTGGTGTCGAATAGAATGCATTGCACTGGCCTGTACGAATCACATATGTTCCGGAATAAGGTGAGCTCTCACATACACCATTTGCTTTTACTCTCCAGAAATAAACAGTATTGTCTGCAAGATTTTCAGCTAATACGGCTTGAGGCAATTCAACATCAACTCTTTTTGCGACAATATTGAAGAAATCTATATCTGTGGCAACCTCCAGGTCATAAGTTACAGGTTGCCCGGTAACTGCATTCCAGACGAATTTAAGGCCGGGTGTGACATTCTCACTGAAATTGACAGGATTGTATAGGGTAGGAGCTGACGGCGCTGAATAAGTCTGAATTTGAACTTGCCGGAAAATGGTATGACCATTCGCTGTAAAGAAAAATTCGATCACATTGGCCTTTGTGGCCGCTCCTTCATTATAAATTGTAACCCGGATGGAATCATTGTCCAAAAATTTTTCGGAATCAAAACTCACTTTCAATCCTGTATTGGGATTATTGATGCTAACACTCACAGTATCCGTTAATGTGTCAGGTGAAATAGCCCTCACGTAAAACTCCAGACTGTCACCCTTACATAAAATCTCCGGATTGACATCCATACTTATTCCGAAAGGCGGTAATCCTCTCCTTATCACCATATCTTCATTGGATATATCAAAAAACACATTATCAGATGCGGCAATCTTAACCCTGATTTTCTGACCTTCAATATCAGGAACCGTTATATCAGCGTGTCCGATGTTTGGAAAAGTGCCAAGCAGGTGAGGATATGTATAGCCACCATCTTCTGAGATCAATATGTCCACATTTTTACAGTTGACAGGACTTTTATCTGTATTTGAAACATCCCAGGTTATGGTTTNTTGCTCTCCGACAAACCAAGTAATATATTTTTGATTGGGATAGGTTACTAGAAAAGGACCACTGTTATTATCAACTGCAAGTTTGTTCTTGGCTTGCACGTGATTAGCCCCACCTGCCTTATTCTCCTTGACAGTAAGAATAAAATTCAAATCCCGTTTGACACCGGGAAGCACCTCCCATATATTATTTGTATTATTGACAATGTAATTGATTGCCGGGAAAGTCCTTACACCCGTCTCATTACCCCAGTAAGATCTGAACAGAGGACTGATCTTATTAGTAGATTTAGGTGGCTGGGTTTCTCCAATTCCTTTATCCAATTGGTCCCATTGATAGATCAAAGATGAATCACCATCAGCCTCAGCCTTTAATTCAAACGGAGTTAATTTGGGTATGGTATGGTTACCTGTTGATGTTGTAATGGTTGGTATGACTCCATCAAGTTGAATTTTCGTAGGGCATTGGTTACCAAAATCACTTACTATATATTGCGACATCTCCTGGATGCTGTATCCATGGAAATAAGCATCGCTGTTGTTCTGAACATTTGGTGAGCAGATCCCGGCATAACCCATGATTGTAGATGCGCTTCCCGGCTCATAACAGGCAGAATTATCCCTGTTGCAACTATTGTTCTGGGTATGTGACCCACTTAGTTGATGACCAATTTCGTGCGCAACATAGTCAATATCGAATGGATCATTAATGGGTTTGGAAGAACCTGTGCCTCNCCAGGCCTTATTATTCTTGCATACTACCGCATAACCTGCCAATCCACCTCCACCAGTGCTGAAAATATGACCAATGTCATAGTTGGCGGCCCCTATCTTCGTATCACATTCTATTTGATTCTGATCCAATTGTTTCCCGATATCATCATTATCATATGGGTCAGTAATAGGATTTAAATATATAAGCACATCGGTATTAGGAATAATCTCAAACCTTACGCTATATTCCAGTTCATATACAAAATTAACTCTGTTGATCGTGGTATTCATTGCAGATAATACCAATGGCGTAGTACCTCCATGAAACTGCGCATATTCACCGGTACAGGAAAGAGCCAACCGATAGGTCCTAAGCATATTGTCAGAGAAGCTGACACCCATCCTTTCATATGGTTTAAAATCATCTTCTTTGGAAAAATAACATTCGAAAGACTTTGTATTGATGGCCTCCCGTCTAGTATATACCATATAGTAATCACCATTATGTTCGAATGCAGGATCAATGAAGGTGGTACTACTTCCATCCTTTATGATGGCATGGAATCCCTGGTAAGTATAATCAATCCTCCCATGAATCCGGGGATTGTCTACCGACTGAATAACAAAATTATCAATACCCGGATATTTACTCCGCAGACTTTCATGAATTGTATTTGTCTGCTTGACTCTGAACCTTTGTGGACTCTTCCCTGCCATAGGTATTTCAATAATGACCCNCTGATTGTCCCGTTGAAATTCGTTGGAGGCTTTCGTCAAACTTTCCTTCAACAACGTGAGGTCAAGCTTGTAAAAATCAAATTTACTGACTTTGATTCTTGTCTCTTCTCGCGTATTAAATTCGACTGGATTCCACAATTCCTGACTGTAAAGGGTTCCGGCAAGTACAATTACCAAAGAAATGAAAAATAAACGCATTCTTGTTGTATTATAGGTTTCTGTTAATTAAAGGTAAATATATGAAGAATTTATGCTCATGAACATTTTATTTCTTCCCGGGATGATTTATTCTGTTATTGTATCTGACTAAAAGATTGCGGGCAATTGAAATCGACAATTGTTTTTCGATTCCTTTATGAAGAATGAGATAAGACTGGTCAAAGTCAAATTTTTCCAAAATTATTATTTCACTGCCGATTTGAATATTTGCAACATCGATCAATTTCAGGAATTCAGCACTATGATTTAAAATACCTACTACGGTGAGTTGTTGTCCAAAACTAACTTCATTCAATGGATATCTTGCCCGCAAGACAAACTTGCCGTTAGAATCCGGAATTGGATCGCCAAATACATCATTTTGAGGATACCCCAAATACCTGTCCAGTTCTTCGATTAACATGTCACTGTTGATGTCTTCTAATTGATCGGTTATAGATTCAATTTGGTCCCATTTGACATGAAGTTTATCCCTGAGCATAACATTCCACAATCGGTTTCTGCGTATAAGATGTATTGCCAAAGCATTCCCCCTGGTATTGAGAGTGACTCCATAATATTTTTGATAATCAATCAATTGTTTAACCTGCAATCGTTTGAGCATATCAGTCACAGATGCTGCTGTTGTCTTCATACCTGCAGCAATTGCATTGGTCGACACGGGCTTTCCGGTCCTTTCATAAAGATTGAAAATTATCCTGATATGATCTTCTTCTGACTCCGTCAAATGCATACTGACACTGAATTTGGAAGGTTGCAAGTTAGAAAAAAGAGCCAACATTCCAGGTTTATTTCCAAGTCTTTGAATATTTTTATAATTTGCCACTTTTAAAAAGCAAATACTGATGAAGACAAAAGAGGAAATTATCAATAACTGGTTACCCAGATACACCGGACGATCTTTAGAAGAGTTTGGTAAATTTATTTTATTGGTCAATTTCAAGGATTACGTTGTACGATTTGCCAATACCTATGGGGTACCTTTGTATGGTGAAGACCGTGCTATGCAAAGTGCAAGTTTTGATGATGTAACCATCATCAATTTCGGCATGGGAAGTCCAAATGCAGCAACGATCATGGACCTGCTGGAGGCCATCACCCCAAAGGCTGTTTTGTTTTTGGGTAAATGTGGCGGCCTGAAGAAGGTGAATAAAGTTGGCGACCTTATCCTTCCTATAGCTGCCATCAGAGGTGACGGTACTTCAGATGATTACTTTCCACCTGAAGTGCCTGCTCTTCCGGCATTCGCATTGCAAAAAGCGATTTCCACAGCTATTCGTGAAAATGAACGTGATTATTGGACAGGTGTCGTATATACAACCAACAGACGTGTTTGGGAATGGGATGACAACTTCAAGGATTATCTCTTTTCAATCAGAGCGATGGGAATCGACATGGAGACCGCGACTATTTTTTCCGTAGGATTTCACAACAGAATACCGACCGGNGCGCTGCTACTGGTGAGTGATGTCCCCATGTTCCCTGAAGGCGTAAAGACGGACAAAAGTGATATGCACGTCAATGCTAATTTTGTAGAAGACCACCTGAAGATTGGGATAAGGTCGCTTTTGATGCTGAAAGAAAATCACCAGACCGTCAGGCACCTCAAATTTTAATGCCATTGATATAGAATTCAAGGATGATTGTCGAAAAATTGCTTTTCCACATATAGAATAGAGTATTTTTGACAAACCGAGTAAAAATTTAATATTTTGAGGTTGATCAACATATTCTATGAAAGCTTCCTTCAGGCATATACCGAACTGAGAAGCAATATACTTCGCACAGTACTTTCACTGTTGGGCATAATTATTGGCATNTTTTGCATTATAGCAGTCCAGGCAGCTGTTGATTCACTCGAAAATAACATCAGGAGTAGTTTTGAAAAACTTGGCAATGATGTAATTTATATCGATAAAAGACCATGGTCTGATGATGATCGGGACTATTGGAAGTACATGAGAAGGCCCAGGCCTTCCTTTGACGACTTTAAGGCGATTCAGGCCAGAAGTAAATTGTCAGAAATTAGTGCCTATACTTGCTTCATTGGACTGAAAACCATCAAATTCCAGAAAAACTATGTAGAAGGAGCATTTTTAATGGGTGTAAGTGAAGACTATGGCGACCTTTTCAAGATAGAACTGGAACAAGGCAGATTTATTTCCTTCATTGATATCGTCAAAGGTACGCCCTCCATCGCNGCCGGTAACACAGTTGCNAAAAACATTTTCGGTAACGCGGATCCGATAGGACGTACCGTAAACATCAGTGGAAATAAACTACAGGTTATCGGGGTAATTGCAAAAGCAGGAAAGAGTTTAATAAACCCTTTAAATTTTGATGAAGCATGCATCATCTCCTATAAAACAGCAGGTATGTTTATCAATCTTAGAGGGAAGAATTTTGGCGTATCCATCAATGCCAAAGCACTGCCGGGAGTGAATATTGAAGACCTGAAGGATGAACTGACTATGATCATGCGATCGGAAAGACGGTTGAAACCTATTGAAGATGACAATTTCGCTCTCAATGAGCTATCTATGTTGGATAAACTGTTTGACAATGTCTTTGGCGTTCTGAAACTGGCAGGACTTATCATCGGTGGGTTTGCTATATTAGTTGGCATGTTCAGTGTGGCGAATATTATGTTTGTTTCAGTCCGGGAGCGTTACCACATTATTGGGATTAANAAAGCACTTGGAGCTGCCAGAAGTGTCATATTATTGGAATTTCTCATTGAATCCGTTGTTCTATGTATAATCGGNGGGATTGGCGGCCTGATTATGGTNTTTCTGGTTTTAAAGATTTCATCCGCTCTGACAGATTTTGAAATGGTACTTTCTGTTACCAATATATTACGTGGCATGCTGCTTGCAGTAATAGTGGGTATCTTAGCAGGAATCATACCAGCACTAAAGGCTTCTAAACTGGATCCGGTGGAAGCAATCAGATTACAATAGCGATGGTTATTAGACAGGAATGTTAAATTTTCATAGTTTTAGAATCTACAAATTATCCATAGGCAAAGGTCAGTTTCTAAGGGAATAATGGAATTTTCAATTATTGTCCCGAAATTGTATATGAGGAAGTGGATAATAGCAACTTGTGGGTCAAGCACTTCATAATTTTATGCAAATTTTCAACAATATATATGATATTGGTTACCTCATTATTATAAAGATTTATAAAGAAAAAATTAAAATAGCCTAATCAATCAACTATCGAGTGCTACATCAAATTAGATGATATGTTAAAAGATTAATTATTACAAATAAGCATTTTGAAAATCATAAAAAAAACTACTTTTACGTCTTCTAAAATATTTTATAAAGTGTCAAGGTACGTTTGTTTCTTTTTTACCCTTTTTATTTCTGTTTCGGCATTCTCCCAACGAACTATTCTTCGAGGTAATGTTTATGATAAAGAAGATGGTAACTCAGTAATCGCAGCATCAGTCTCTGTCATTGGAACCAATTTGATAGACTTAACTGACAACAATGGTTATTTCAATATTAATGACGTACCGGCCGGCAAGCAGAAATTGATGGTGACTTATATTGGTTATGATACATTGGTGGTTGATGTAAGTGTTGTGCAATCCGGAATTACTTATAAGAAAATATTCATCGAACAGTCTACGCATGTATTGAAGGAAGTTAAGATTACTGCAGGTTCCATTGAAAAAAGGACTGAAGTGAAAGCAGGAGTAATTACCATTTCTCCAAAACAAATGAAGCAGCTTCCTTCTATCGGAGGAGATGCTGATATTGCACAGTATTTGCCGGTTCTGCCCGGGATCGTAAGTACGGGTGATCAGGGTGGCCAGATCTACATCCGAGGTGGANNACCGGTCCAGAATAAGATCATGATTGATGGCATGACCATTTTTAACCCATTTCATAGTATCGGTATCTTTTCAGTTTTCGAAACCGAAATGATCAAAACGATTGACGTCAATTCAGCAGGCTTCAATGTTGAACATGGCGGGCGGGTATCCGCAATTGTCGATATACAGACAAAAGATGGTAACAAAAAGAGGTTTGGTGGTGTGGTTGGAGCAAGTCCATTCAATGCAAAAGCAGTTCTTGAAGGTCCAATCGTAAAACTGGACGAAAATAAAGCATTTTCCTCCTCATATCTGCTTTCTTACAAAAGATCATTATTGGATAAAACCTCCAAGGCGCTCTATAGCTATGTCAATGAAAATGGACTCCCATTTGCCTTTGAAGACATCTATGGGAAGTTAAANTTTTCTTTTGACAATGGAAGTAAAATCGATGTCTTCGGGTTCAATTTCAAAGACAATGTCAATTACACGGCGACTACCAAATTTAATTGGAAAAATTCAGGAGGCGGAATCAATTTTGTACTCAATCCGGTAGGCTCAAGTTTCAATATCAATGTCAATGCTAATCTAACCAATTACAGCATTGAATTGAATGAGAAAGACCAGAATCCCAGAACTTCCTCACTTTCAAATTATTTCGTATCTGCAGCATTTACCAACTATTATCCCAAATCTGAACAACAATTTGGTGTTGAAGTCGGNGGGAATGCTACCAATCTGGATTACACCAATTATTTGAAAAACAAGATTAGCCAACTGGACAATACAACCGAGATTGCCTTTTTCTTTAAGGACAAGTTTCTTTTAAATGATTTAGTTCTGGAACCCGGCATCAGGCTTCATTATTACGCTTCTTTAGGCAAATTTAGCCCTGAACCAAGGATTGGATTGAAATACAATGCCAACGATAGACTTAGGTTCAAGGGCGCTGCCGGTATGTATTCTCAAAATATTCTCAGTACAGTGGATGATAGGGACGTTGTCAACCTTTTCAACGGCTTCCTTTCCGGTCCTGATGAGTCAATCTATGATTTTGGCAAAAACGAACAACTTAACGATGTACTGCAAAAGGCCTGGCATGCTGTTGTTGGGGTTGAATATGACCTCAATCAATACCTTGAACTAAATATTGAGCCTTATTATAAAGATTTTACAGCCCTGCTCAATTTGAATCGNGGGAAATCCAAGGCAAATGATCCAAATTTTATATTAGAAACCGGGAAAGCTTACGGAATTGACCTGACTGCTAAATATAGCCGTGGCCGGTATTACTTTTGGGGTACCTATTCTTACAGTAAGGTTACCAGGGATGATGGTCGTCAGATATACCCCACGATCTATGACAGAACCCACAATATCAATCTCTTAGGATCAGTTGCTTTTGGAAAGGAAAGATCGTTTGAACTTAGCGGAAGGTTCAATTTTGGAACCGGTTTTCCATTCACTCGTGCCTTGGGATTCTTTGAACAGATTCCGGCTACCGACCTAAGTACCGACTTTGCTTCTACCAATGGACAGATCGGCATAATCTATGAAAGCAAACGAAATGGAGGTCGCCTTCCGGATTATGCAAGATTCGACCTTTCAGCNAAAAAAACATTCAAATTTAAAGAGCATCTGCGACTGGAGGTTAACGCAAGCGTATCGAATGTAACAAACAGAGATAATATATTCTATGTCAACAGGCTAACCTACGAAAGGATCAATCAATTGCCTATTCTGCCTAGTGCAGGTATGAATCTCTTCTTTTAACAAGATATCATTTGCCATGAATAAAATAGTTCTTTGGATCCTATTCCTTCTGTGTTCATGGCAATCTTTTGGTCAGGATTTGCCGCGTGGATTTGCAGAAGGTGAAAGAGAACTCATGCCTCAATATATTCGTACATCAACTTCGTACAACCCCTTCATGCGGGGTGTCGACGTCCCCGGCCCAATCAGAAGTATGGCAGAATGGGAAGAACTGCAAGGTCTGATCATCTCATGGACAGAAAATTTCCGCGATATTCAGGCAGAAATAGTGCGCAATACCCTCCCACAATGCAGGATTATCATTGCTTGTTCTAACCCCGATAATGTAAGTAAATTCCTCGCGTCCAAAGGAATCAGCGACAGTCTCAATGTACAATATGTAGTAGGAAGGTATAATTCGATCTGGGTTCGGGATTATGGACCGAATTCGGTATATTATAATGATGTCGACTCTTTGTATCTGACTGATTGGATTTATAACCGGCCGCGGTATCAGGACGATACACTGGCCCGACAATTGAGCAGNGCGCTCAACCTGCCATTGATGGAAACCAACAANAAACCTGATGACTTAGTCCATACAGGTGGGAATTATATGTCAGATGGACANGGCGCAGCTTTTTCTTCCTTGTTGGTGATGGATGAAAATGGCATCGGCAATACCTTCGGCTTTTCCATTCATACGGAACCTGAAGTTGATTCTCTTATGGCGAAATACATGGGAACCAAAGTCTATGCCAAAATGGAAACCTTGCCATATGACGCAATTCACCATATCGATATGCACATGAAAATTTTGGATGAACAAACCATCCTGGTAGGTAAGTACGCCAATGATGTTGCGGATGGCGCCCAAATCAACGCCAATATAGCCTACTTACTGGATCATTATAAGAATTATTTTGGTAAACCATTCACCATCAAATACATACCTATGCCACCCGGGCCAAATGGTCGATATCCTGACCAAAATGGGGACTACAGAACTTATACTAATTCTGTGTTTGTAAATAAAACAGTCATTGTCCCATTTTATGAAGAAAAATATGATACAATTGCCAGGCGAATATATGAAGAGCTATTGCCCGGATATCATATTGTAGGTATTAATTGTAATAAAATTATACCCTCCCTGGGTGCAATCCATTGTATCACCAAGGAAGTGGGCGTCGCCGACCCGCTGCTCATTTCGGTGGATATAGCCCAACCAATCATTAACCCCGACAATGAAAGGGAACGGACTATTCATGCCATTGTAAAAAACAAATGCGGCATCGACGAGGTGTGGCTACATTGCACATTAGATGGAAGTCATGATACAACCGATAGCCTTAAAATGGAATTGACAGATTCAGAAAAATCTATTTACAGAGCCGTTATCCCTACATTTAAAAAGGAAGCGAGATATTATATCACAGCCAAATCAATTTCCGGAAAAACCATAAGCAGGCCTATGACTGCACCGGAAGGTTATTTTAAAACTGTTGCCATCCTAACCGCTTCGACAAGGACCAACACGCCACAACGAATGCATATTTTCCCAAATCCTGCCAGATCTCTGACATGTATAGATGTGGATTACCCGATGGCAGCAAAGGTTGATATTCGGTTGACCAATTGCTTGGGAAATGTTGTTTCCACATTATATTCAGGCGAATGGAACCCCAATTCACCCAGAGTANNTTTTTTGACGCATCTGCCTTAACCCCGGACTTTATTTCGTTAGAATGGAAGGAAAGAACATCTTTTCAATGCAACAGGTAGTCATCATAAGATGATGAATATTAATCTGTTATATATTGTTCTGACTATGCTATCTTGAAGAGAAAGTTTTTGACTGGATGATAATCCAAACCACCGAAATTGGAAATAATAAAGAAATCCAGGCCAATAAATGATTGAAAAACAAAAGTTCCGGCAATGGCAAATGTAACCAATATGCGATAGCCCGATAAAAAATCAATATTTCCGTGATAAAAACAGTGAAAAGAAACAAAATAAAGGGTTNTTTGGACAAATGCATCAATTTGTAATAATGAAGAAATATCAGCATCACCGGAATGATAATGCCCAAGAATACCATATGAAGATAACCAATGATGAAATCCCTGTACTTAAACGCTAATGCTGCAAAGTAGGGTAGTGCAGAAGCTAACTGCATGAAGATTCGGATTATCAGCAATATCCATGCTAACTTCATCGTACCATAACCAAAAGAACCCAGTCTTTCTTTCAGATAGGGTAAATGCGGTCTGATCAACTTGTAGAAAAGATAATACCCGTAGATCTGCATGACAGCCCCGGTAGTAGCTATGAAATAAAAAACGGGGTTTGGTCCTGTCCAAAGCACAGAAAGCATGTAACTAAAAATAATTCCAAAGTGCAGGAAGACAANAAACTGAGAAAATCTATGTGCTGGTATTTCTATATTATTCTCCTCAAGGATATGCAGCAAAATGCCAATCAATGTAGAAAAGAAAANACCACTATACAGAAAATGTAAGAAAANATATAAGGCATATTTAAACCAATCAGAGTCAGAACCAACCGTTGCAGTAACAGAATTTACAGCCCAGATACCCAAACTGGAAAAAACAAGGTAAANAAGACCCATCCTAACCATCATAAAGGATGGTCGATACTTAAATCTCTCCGGTACATTTCTTATAATAAATCCTGTGAATAAATAGCTGTTAATCAAATAAAGCGTTGAGAAGGATATCGAATAAAATGCATATCCTTGAATCGGAAAAGATATCAACATGCCGAGTGCACTGATGTTGGATAAAAGAAATATCCGGCGATAGCTTTTATTTTCGGAAGTTTCATCGATATACACACGATAAATCAGTGTCATCAGTCCTATAAATATCCATCCCAGTAGTGCCGTATGAGAATGAGCGTGCAATACATTGTTGAAATTGAAACCATCCGGCATTCTGAACACAAAAAATAGCCGAAGCCATACTCCAAGAAGAGCAATCACAAGAAAATACAGCAGGGCGATCCGGGTATGTTTGCGCAGATCAATCTTTACCATGGAATCTTCAACTAAATAGGATGCAAATATCTCTAAATGTTTACTCAAATTTTTCTTTATTGACCTTTCATTAAGTCTTTAAAGCAAAAAGCTTCCCATTCAAGGAAAGCTTTCAAATTTTTAGACATACCGGTACAAAAATAATCAGATGCCCGGACCAGCATCTTATGCAACTTCGAATCTTGCGATAGATATAAGCACCAAAAGACTTTTTAATCCAAGGTCTTCAACAATTCATCCAACTTGGGGGACAAAATAATTTCTGTGCGACGATTGGCAGTTTTAGCATCCGGGCTATTGCCGGGGTTGACAGGCATAAATTCGCCCCTGCCCTGGGCAGAAATACGCAAAGGAGATATACCGGCAGCTGTCAAAACCTTAACAACGGAAGTAGCACGCAATACACTTAGATCCCAGTTGTCCTCGACCATGGAATTGTTCGATTTTGGTTTATAAGGTACATTATCGGTATGACCTTCTACTACAATATTAATATCCGGATTGGTCCGAAGTATTGATGCTAATTGGTTCAATGCTTCCTTCCCTTTTCCATCAATATTCTTACTCCCCGATTTGAACAACAGGGCTTCCGGAAGTAAAACATAGACTTTTCCATCTTTTTCTGCAACTGTCAATCCGGAAGCCTGAAAGCCAACTAAAGCATCAGCGACTTTCTGTCTTAATTCCTTTACGGCAACATCCTTCTTTTCCAATGCCGCCTGAAGCTCTCTTATTTTTTGATCCTGAGCATTCAATTCATTCTGCGCTTTATAAAATTCACTTTTGGAAGCTTCAAAAGCTGCTTGTTTACGTTCAAGTTCTTCTTTCTGCCGCAATAAATCTTCTTTCTGCGTCTTGACTTGCGCAATCAACCTTTCATTCTCACTGACATTTGCATCAAGAATACGATCGGTTGTACGACTAAGTTGTTCCATCCTTTTCTTGTTCTCAGCATCCATGTTCATATAATTCCTCAGTGAACTATTGGCCATGGCTGTATCTCTTCGCAGAAAATCAATTGTTTTAGATGATTGAATCTGTACGATTTGCAGACTATCATAACGAGACTTTACCTTGTCGTATTCGACCTGTATCCTGGCTCTCGCATTCTCTGCAGAAACAGTTTTGGCTTTTTGATCATCTAAGGACCTGTAGGGCGCACAAGATGACAAAAATGAAACGAACAAAACCAGAAGAAATAAATTGAAAAAATTCCTGTTTATCATACTTTTCCTTTCTAATAAGTTGATTATTATATTAATCCCGCATTTCTTGAAATTTCAAGCATCCGGTCAATGGATGCCACACCCTCCCTAATGACCCAATCCTCCAGGATTACTTCCGGCATCTCGTATTTCATGGCAGTATAAAGCTTCTCCATTGTATTGAGTTTCATATAAGGACATTCGTTGCAGGCGCAATTATTTTCCGGTGGTGCTGCTATAAATGTCTTATTGGGGCTTTTCAGTTGCATTTGATAAATAATGCCGGGTTCAGTAGCCACAATAAAGGTTGTTGCCTTGCTTTTTGAGGTATAATTAAGCAGGCCGGAAGTAGAACCGATAAAAGCAGCTTTATCAAGGATATGTTCTTCGCATTCAGGATGGGCTATCAGGATTGCTTCAGGGTGCCTCTCCATCAGTTTGGTAATCTTTTCGATCGAAAATATTTCATGAACCATGCAGGCCCCATTCCAAAGAAGCATATCTCGTCCGGTTTTCTTCATTAGGTATTTGCCAAGATTCTTATCCGGTGCGAAAATGATATTCTTGTCCTTGGGAATACTTTTTATAACTTCCACAGCATTGGTCGAAGTACAACAAATATCTGTCAGCGTCTTCAGTTCTGCAGTGCAATTGATATAAGAAACCACAATGTGATCAGGATATTGCTCCTTAAATTTTTTAAAAAGTTGAGGAGGGCAGGAGTCTGCCAGTGAACAGCCAGCTTTCAGATCGGGCAATACTACTTNTTTGGCGGGAGACAACATCTTTGCTGTCTCGGCCATAAAATGGACTCCGGCAAATACTATCATATCTGCGTCAGTCACGGCTGCCTGTTGTGACAGTCCAAGAGAATCCCCAATATAATCGGCAACATCCTGAATCTCTGAATCCTGATAATAATGAGCCAGGATAATGGCGTTCTTCTCCTGCTTCAACTTCTGAATCTCAGCCACCAAATCCAACTGTGGATCCACTTCTACATCCAAATAACCTTTTAAGGGCATTTGATCAATCATTTCCTGAGTTATACCGGTCATTTTATAATTTATTTCACTATTTAAGACGCAAATATCCGTTAAAAGCAACAAAATTTTGACAAAATAAGTTTTCTCTTTTGAATTGCGTTTAATATTTATATTAGTGCTAAATATTAACTTATATGTTCAGATTATTATCATTCGTCCTTTTATTGGCATTTTGTCTCCCTCATGCTCAAGCCCAGTCTTCCAAAGGGGATAATATCCTGGGGCTGTGGCTCAGTGAAACCAAGGAAGGCAAGATTCAGGTTTACCGTGTCGGAAATAAGTATTATGGCAAGCTGGTTTGGAGTAAGAGCATGTATGGCCCTGATGGTAAAACCTTGAATAAAGACACAAAAAATTCTGATAAAAATCTCAGAAATCGTAATTTGAAGGATCTCGTCTTATTAAAAGATCTAACCTATAATGGCGAGGAATATTCAGGAGGTACCATTTATGATCCTAAAAATGGGTCTACCTACAAATGCTACATGGTGTTGAAAGGGAATGATGTATTGAATATCAGAGGCTATATCGGAATTTCTCTAATTGGCAGGACTTCAGTCTGGACTAGAATCAAAGAATAAGTTATCTTTTCCTGAAACAACAAGGGAAAAGGATTAAATTCCTTTTCCTTGTTACTCAAAATAAGTACGTCACGCATGATATCAAATCACGACCGCGCTTCTGGCCTGTCTGACCTTTGTCAAAGTCTATTTACGATTAAATTATACATTCAGTCAGACTTCATTATCCATCGCATCCATTGCAATGGTCGCGTGCGCATATGCGGCCCCTGCCCGCATTTCAGCAGCAACCCATATAGCTTCCATGATTTCTTCCTTGCTGGCTCCTTNTTTCATTGCCTGAGGCACATGAGACTTGATACAATAAGGACACTGGGTGACATGGGCTACTGCAACTGCAATGAGTTGTTTTGTTTTCTCATCCAAAACACCTTCCTTAAACACTGATCGGCTGAATTTACGCCAGGTTTCTATTTGATTAGGTGCAAGGTCGGCTTTCTTCTTTGCATTTTCTGCGGTTGCCTGAGGGTACATATCATGCTGTTCACTCATTTATTTTCTATTTTGATTTTACTATTATTAGGATGCCTGTCAGCCATTAAACAAGATGAACATCAAGGGTAATCGGCATATTTAGCGCCTTACTGATCGGACAGTTATCTTTTGCAGTATTGGCACACTCCAAAAGTTTTGCTTCACTGATACCGGGAATCTTGGCATGAAGTGTCAAATGAGAGCCAACCAATTGGAGTTTGCCCGGATCCATGGTAACCTCTGCTTTTACATCTAATGCCTCCGGTGTATAACCTTCTTTACCCAAAAACATACTTAGAGCCATTGCAAAACAACCTGCATGGGATGCCGCAATTAATTCATCCGGATTGGTTCCGGGACCATCTGCAAATCTGCCTGTCTTGGAGTAAGGTGCATTGTTCAAAGCCTTACTTCGTGTGGTGATATTTCCTGATCCTTCATCCACACTACCTTTCCAAATTGCGTTTGCTACATGCTTTTTCATTATCTGATTTTTTATGATTTAAATTTATTTAAACTTAATTTGATACACACAAATCTTATTTAGAATAAATCAATATAAAATTTGTTCATGAAATTAGTTACTTTGAATATTTAAAGACAAAATCTTTACCACCAGATATAATAAACAACAGCTAAAAGACGATCTACTTGTTTTCATTACTTCTTCTACGAAAGTAATACCGAAAATTCATGGACTATTATATAAATCATCTTGGTATAAGTTGAATACATATTTTTCAAAATATGACGATCCTATGGTAAAGTCCCCAAGGCTGGATCCAAAGAACTCATTCAATCAAACATTATACAAAGCGCTAGAAGAAATGACAAGACAATTATTCTGAGGTCGTTTTGGACTCTTCTTTCCTGAAGATTCCACCAATCTTCCTTCCAATTCTCTGCACGGTTTCAAGTCCTTTATTCAAAGTTTCGGCATTGACATCTTCAAAACCTTCAAGACTCTGTTCTATATTATATTGCTGTGGGTAAATTATGATCCTGCTATTTGTTTTGAAATGCTTTTCCAATTTGGCAGGAAGACTCTCTAATACAGGCATATAGGAAGGAGCTCCTCTTCTTGAAGACACAAGAATAATCAAGTCATCCTGATGGATATTTCGGGACAGTACCAGAAAATCTTCCCAATCATCAAACAAAATGGCCTGAATATTGGCTGATGTCTTTATTTNTTTACTGCATTTTTCGACCATTTTACCGGTATTTTGATTGCAATAAATATGAACAGGGATACTGAATTCCTGGGCAAGTTTGGATACCTTGCGCATCCACATCTCAAATCCCTTTTCATGCTCAGCCAAAGGAGGAGCTGCAACAATTATCCTTTTATGGGTATTGGTTGGTTTATCGATATGGCATATAAAGGCACATTTATCTGTACTGTTCATGATATTGGCAACTTTTTCACCGATAAGCTTGTCAATCAAACCTGNTTNTTGCGGCCAGCCCAATACTATAATATCGGACATGATTTCTTTTGAAATACGTGCGATTCCGCTTCCCGGATTATGATCTATCGTAGTAATAATACTAATATTCGTTTCGGATGCCGAAGCTTGTTTGACAAAGTCCTCCAGTTTACTTCTGGCTTNTTTAATATTGATCTCCGCTTCATCATTATTGGACACGACAGTAAGTATAGAAATTGGGTTGACTGATTTGGCATCTTTAAGAAAAATGGCAAAGTCAAGCAATTGGTCCATTTTTTCAACATTAGCAATAGGAAGTAAAATATGTTCGTCATTGGTGTTGCTGGATGAATCCAAATCAAGGTTATCATTGCCTGAATCCAGAATAATTTNTTTGGAAGCTTTCTCAGTAGCAAAAGAAGCGATGATACAAGTGATCAATATAAGGATTACTGTACCATTAAGTATATTTTCATCTAATACTCCGGCATTAAATCCAACTAAAATTACTGCAAGAGTAGCCGCAGCATGAGCNNTGCTAAGACCAAATATTAATTGGCGTTNGTTGGAATATCTGAATGCTAATTGGGTGAATAACGCTGCAATCCATTTACCACTAATGGCTACTACCGATAGAGTTGCGGCAATGATCAACGCTTGTGGCCCACTGAGAATCACACTGATATCCACCAACATACCGACGCTGATCAGGAAAAATGGTATGAAAAGAGAATTACCGATAAATTCAATTCTGTTCATCAGGGCTGAAGAATGGGGGATGAGCTTGTTGAGAGCCAATCCTGCAACGAAAGCACCGATTATGGCTTCTATCCCGGCCAATTCTGCCAGAAAGGCAGCAAAGAAAACAACAGATAGTACAAAGATATAATGTGAATGTTTTTCACTTTCCAATTTACGAANAAACCATTTCGCTATTCTTGGGATGAGCAGAAACATGATCACAGAGAAAATTGCAAGGGATATTGCAAGCCTAATCCAAAACTCCTGATTGAGACTTCCCTTACTATTTTCCATGACTACAGCTAAAATAATCAACACAGCGGTATCCGTCAGAATGGTCCCCCNCACAGTGATTGCAACTGCTTGATTTTTTGACACCCCTAACCGGCTCACTATTGGATAGGCAACCAGGGTATGTGTAGCAAACATACTTGCTGTAAGAAAACTTGCATTGAAATTGTAATCAAGAAAATAATAGACAACCGGAAATCCAATCGCAAGAGGAATAGTGAAGGTAAAAAATCCAANAAGAAGACTCTTGTTTTTATTTGCTTTAAATTCATTCAAATCCAGCTCAAGCCCGGCAATAAACATGATATACAATAAACCAATGGTTGAGAATAATTCTATCGCTGAATTCTTCGCAAGAAGATTTAATCCATGTGGACCAACAATAACTCCGGAAATTATCAATCCTATGATGCCGGGAATATTTAACTTTCTCATCAATATCGGAGAAAGAAGAATAATCAGAAGTATCAATGAAAAAACAAGTACAGGGCTTTTCAAAGGCAACTCAAATCCATGCATCAAACTTTCGAAATATTCCGACATAAATCACAATTTTAAAGGCAGTCTGTTAATAAACTAATTTCACCGCACAGAAGAAAAAACACTGCTTCTGAAGATCTTATTCGCTTTCTGCAGCCAAATTAAAGCGTGTAAAATATGTAAAATTTCTTTAAATGGTCAATTCAGTACCGATTTTTTTGCCCAATAAAAAATTAAAAGAAGGCAATCTGCAGATATCTAACGGCCAACAATTCTTCATCGGTCACCATGCTCAGCAGTAGAAGGTTCAAACTGCATATAAGGTATCCTGGCCATGATCGACCTTCCGAGTGTTACTTCATCGGCGTATTCCAACTCTCCTCCGAAACTTATTCCTCTGGAAATAGTCGAAATCCGAATAGGCAGATGTTGCAACCTCTTAGCTATATAAAACATCGTTGTCTCACCTTCAATATTAGGGCTTATAGCCATTACCACCTCCCTAATGTTCTTATTGATTATTCGCTGTTCAATATCTTCAATGTTCAGTTGATCAGGACCTATTCCGTCAATCGGGGAAATGAGACCACCAACTACGTGATAAAATCCCTGAAAATGACCGGTTTCTTCTATTGCCATAAGATCGCGGATGGTCTCAACAATGCACAGGATTCCATTGTCTCTTCTCTTGTCGGTACATATCGAACACAGATCCTCATCCCCCAGATTGTGGCATTCGTCGCACTCCTTCAAATCATTTCGAAGTTTTATAAAAGATTCCGAAAAAGCCTGTACCCACATGGCATCCTTGCTTAACAGATGGAGAGAAAGACGTAGTGCAGTCTTCTTACCGATACCGGGTAATGAACTGAATGATTCCACAGCTTTCCCTATTAATTGAGACGAATATTTCATTGGCAAAAGGTTCCTTAACTCTGTATATATATATTTGCTACAAAGATATTAAAATATTATATATATTTAAGTTGGATATGGTTTATAAAAACGCTCATTTATTAAAGGCCATAATGACTATATTGGATGGGACATTGAATTAAAGTCGAAATTTCTACCTTGGCACTCCCTAATATAGAGCCAACCAAGGTTACATTAAAATGAGATAAAACCAAACAGTGAGGTGTACATGGTTAATTATTTTTAAGTTAAGGAAATTAATTTTTATAATTGGGCGATAGTTATAATTTTGTAGGTGAAAGTTTTTTCCTTTCATTTTGCAAATGATAGAAATAATGATTGCTAATTTATTTACAAATTCAGTTGTATGACCAGATATGTACTTAAACAAGGATTGGTTTTACTGCTCCTTTTCTTATTCGGTAACCTGCATGGACAAATAAGCGGAACAGTACGTGATGCTTCCGGCCAGGGTCTGGTTGGTGTTACTATTCTTGCAGTAGGAGAGAATAATGGTACCGTAACCGATATTGATGGAAATTACTCTATACGAGTGAATACAGCAAATACTTTGGAATTTTCCTATGTAGGATACCAGACACAAAAGATCAATATAGATGGGAGAAAAATGATTGATGTGGTAATGCAGGAAGATGTAAAGGCCTTGAAGGAAGTGGTTGTAGTAGGTTATGGGGTTGAACAAAGAAGACTCTTACTTCATCAGTAAGTATTGTCAATTCAGATGCTATCAAAGATCTTCCCGTACCTACCATTGACGGTGTGTTGCAAGGCCAGGCCTCCGGTGTTCAGGTAGTACAGAATTCCGGCACACCCGGTGGAGGCATGTCCGTAAGGATAAGAGGTGTAAGTTCGATCAGCGGCAGTTCCCAACCTTTGTATGTCATTGACGGTATCCCTGTCACAACAGGTGATTTTGCGCAGGTAGGCTATGAAGGCCAGGGAGTAAACCAACTGTCAGACCTGAATCCCGGCGATATCGAATCAATCACCATCCTCAAAGATGCAGCGGCTGCAACCATCTATGGTGCCAGAGCCTCCAACGGAGTTGTTCTGATCACAACAAAACGAGGAAGCAGTAAGAAGTCTACCATTAATTTATCTGCCTCTTATGGTTGGCAACAACCCTGGAGGAAACTGGAAATGCTGAATGCCCACGATTGGAAACTGTACAGGAATGATCTTTTCGGAACAGAAGTTTATACCCCTGAGCAAATCAATGACAACACCATTGATACAAAATGGCAGGACTACATTTTCCGTACCGCTCCAATCTCCAATTATGAATTATCAACATCAGGCGGTGATGANAAAACACGATTTTACATCAGTGGAAACTTATTCAATCAAACAGGTACCCTGATAGGAAGTGATTACAGGCGTATGAACGGAAGGGTCAATCTGGATCATAAAATCAATAATTCTGTTACCATTGGTACAAGTATCGGCTTGTCCTATGCCAAGACTAACAGAATAGAAGGAGACCAATCCCTGCATGGTGTTTTGCCCAATGGCATTTCAACACCCGCAGTATTCCCCGTATATAACAGCGATGGTTCTTATAATCAGGATGGCCCTTATTCTAATCCGGTTTCGATAGCCAATGAGGCAACCAATGAAAACTTTTCTTACCGTGGATTGGGGAATATATATCTGGACTGGAAAATCTGGAAAGGGCTTACCTTTTCTACTAAATGGGGTATTGACTTTATGAATTTCAGGGAACATGCCTTTGAATATAATACAGTTCAGGGTAGAAAATACAACGGGCTGGGATTCGAAACCTATACCAATGTTGGCAATCTGGTTTCCAATAATACTTTGAAATACAGTTTTGATTTACAGGATAACAGGTTTGAAGTGCTGGCAGGTTATTCATTCGAAAGAAAGAATGTAGCTAGTTCCTATATCAGAGGGCAGGATTATGCAGATGCAAGTCTTCAGTACATCAACAGCGCCTCTACAATTGCATCTGCAAGCTCAGGTGCGTCTAATGAAGGTATAAGGTCATTGTTTGGACGAATCAATTACAACCTGAAGGATAAATATCTTGTATCACTGACAGGTCGTATGGATGGATCTTCCAGATTCAGCGAAAACAATCGTAATGGCTTNTTTCCGGCTGTTTCAGCTGCCTGGAGACTTGGTGAGGAAGACTTCTTCAAGTCCAATGTAATTTCTGAGTTGAAGGTCCGTGGAAGCTTCGGACTAACAGGCAATGATGATATTCCGCAATTTCTCTATGCCGAATTATATGGCAACACTACTTATGGAGGCAAACCTGCTGTCTATCCCAGCAATATTCCAAATCCTGATCTGAAATGGGAAACAACCACTCAGGTGAATGCAGGTTTGGACATAGGCTTATTTAAAGACAGGATTTATCTGAATATTGATTTATATCGTAAATTCACCAAGGATTTGTTGTTAAGCAGACCGCTGCCATTATCTTCCGGTTTTTCGACAATCACAGAAAATATCGGCGAGGTGGAGAACAAGGGTATTGAATTGGGATTAACCACCGAAAACCTTGCAGATCGGAAATTAGAATGGAACACCAGAATCAATTTCTCTTTAAACAGGAATAAAATAACCAAACTTTACAACAATCAACCTATAGACGATTTGGGTCGTGGAAGTAACCGGATCGAAGTTGGACAACCCATCGGTATTTTCTATAGCTATGAATGGTTGGGAGTAGATCCCTCAACCGGTGATGTAGTCTTTGCGGATAAGAATTTTGATGGTAATATTACTTCCGATGATCGAACCATTATTGGAAATCCTCATCCTGATTTTATATATGCCATCACCAATAATTTCAAATATGGCAGATTTGATCTTTCCATTTTCTTTCAAGGTTCCCAGGGGAATGACGTTATGAACGGGTCGAGGCTTTATCTGGAATCTTTGCAAGGTGGTGATAATCAATTGGCAGCAATCAACAGACGATGGAAGAATGTAGGTGACATTACCGACATTCCCAGAGCGACAAACGACCCCGTTGCAGCTGCCAGCAACAAACGACTTTCTTCCAGATTCCTCGAAGACGGATCCTACCTCAGATTGAAGAACCTGACATTCGGTTATAATTTTAATACAAAGAATATCATGAAAGGCAAAATAAGCTCATTGAGAATATACTTCACGGGTCAAAACCTGCTTACTTTTACTAATTATACAGGTCTTGACCCCGAAGTCAACTATGTAGGTGATGATAATGCACGAATGGGAACAGANTTTTTCACTTATCCTCAGGCCAGAAGTTTCTCCTTTGGATTAAACGCCGGTTTTTAATATGAAAAGGATTTTGATTTTATTAGTTCTGGTATACTCATTCTCATCTTGCAATGTACTCGATGTGGAACCAACCAATTCTATACCTGCATCCGAAGCATTTAAGACTAAAGCTGATTTAAACCGTGGAATTTTGGGGGCTTATAATTCATTACAAGGTCTAAGTTACTACGGGAGAGCCTATCTGACCGTTTCAGACTTATCGGCAGACAATCTGCTTTATCCNCCGAGTGCTACCACTGCCGATTACCTCGATATCGACAATAACCATATTCTGCCTGAAAATGGAGTAATTGAAGGAATTTGGGGTGTAGCATATGACGGTTTGAATGTTGCTAACAATGTTATTGCTAAAATTCCTGAGATGAGTTTTTTGAATCAGGATGANAAAAATGTAGCACTTGCCGAGTTATACTTNTTGCGNGCTCTGAATCATTTCAATCTTTTGAATTATTTCGGNGGAATTCCCATCAAAACCAAGCCTACCATAGGCCTTTCCGAAATAAATGCAGCACGTAATAGTCCTGAAGAAGTATATGCCACCATCATCCAGGATCTATCTTTTGCTTCTACTTATCTACCCAAATCATCCTCGTCGAAGATCCGTGCTTCACAGGGAGCAGCAAATGCGTTGTTGGCAAGAGTGTACCTGTATAAGAAGGATTATGCCGATGCCGTCATCTATGCCAGTAAGGTAATCGATGACAATAATTATTCCCTGATGAGTAATTACTCAGATATCTTTGCCGCCGATGAATCAAAGGAGTCAATTTTTGAGATCGATTTTACCCCTCTTGACAGAAACAGAATTGCAGAATACAATTTTCCGTTAACCCTTAACGGAAGAGGCAGTGTCGGTCCGGATCCCGGAATTGTCAGTGCCTACGAAGCCAATGACAAACGCAAGGATGCTTCCGTTGCCTTTGCCGGGGCTATCCCATATGCAATCAAATATCATGACCTTGCCACAGGATCGGACAATGTAATTGTCTTGAGATTGGCCGAAATGTATCTTATACGGGCTGAAGCCAATGCACGTTTAAATGGGAATATCAATGATATTCGGAAAGATCTTAATACCATCCGAAGTCGTGCAGGGTTAGAGGAGGCCGTTGCTAATAGCATAGATGAACTGCTTCTTGCTATCGAAGCAGAACGAAGAGTAGAACTGGCATTTGAAGGCCACCGCTGGTTTGATTTGGTCAGGACAGACAGAGCAATTGATCTTCTGCCTAACGTTACCCAAAAGTACCAGTATCTTTTTCCGATTCCACAAAGTGAACTTTTAGCGAATACCAATCCCGGAATGAAGCAAAATCCGGGTTATTAAATCATATTTAAAAATTTTAACACATGAAATCATTAAAAAATTTGTTACCATTGTTTTTACTTGCAGTACTTGCGGTTACCGGATGTAAAAAGGATGACCCTGTCAAACCAAAACCGGTTGCTTCTTTTACAGCCAGTCAAACTACTGTATTCGTCGGTGACGAAGTTGTATTTACCAATACTTCAGAAAATGCGACTTCATATACCTGGTCATTTGGAGATGGAACGACTTCAACCGATAAAAGCCCTAANAAGGCTTACACCGCTGTCGGCGAATATACGGTCAATTTAACCGCTACCGGAGAAGGGGGAACAGCCACTGCCAGTGCGAAAATCACTGTAACCAAGCCGGTAAGCAAGAAAACTCTTTATTACATCGAGCTGGGGGACAAGAATAAAATTAGTAAGGTTTCTCTTACCGAAGGTTCTCAGGCTGAGTTGTTTTTGGACATCGTCGGCAAGGGAGGAGTTGGATTAGCATATGATGCCACTAATGATAAAATCTATTACAGCGACTTCGAAAATGCTGATGAAGGTATCATATGGCGTATGAATGGAGATGGTACAGGATTGGAGAAAATAGCATCCGGAATTACTGATCCTTATAGTATTGCCATTGATTTGAAAGGAGGAAAAATATTCTGGGCGGACGATAATGGTAATATCTCCAGGGCAAATCTGGATGGAAGCAATGTTGAGAAATCCTTCATTAACGTAGCTGACGGACAAATGAGAGGTATTGCCTTCAACAGTAAGACCAATAAGCTGTATTTTTATGAGGTAAATAATGAAGATCTGTATATCGCGAATGCAGATGGAACCGGTGTAGCAGTTTTGATACCCGGCGTATATGGATATGGAATTTTTGTTGATGAAGTAAATGAAAAATTATACTACGATGAAAGAAATGCCCAAGCGCTAATGCAGGCTAGTCTGGATGGCACAGGGGCAAAGACAATTTCATCTACCGGCAAAACTCGTATCCATGGCATAGCAATTGACTATGATGCCAATAAGTTGTATTGGGCAGACAGGGATAAAGGTGAAATAAAAAGAGCTAATCTCGATGGAAGTGGTGAAGAATCCTTCCTCAGTGGACTTGACAGCCCAAGAGGAATATTCATCAAGTAATCTAATCATTTGAAAAAGCTCATTGATAGGAATATATAGTGAATCAGCAATCTATCAAAGTTTGATTGCTGATTCACTTTAATAAGTATTTCCATTAACTAATTTCATCTTGTTCCGAATCAGGAAGTGTTTCTTATTAATTCATCTTAAATTTCGTATGGAATGAAATCTATACTTAAATTATTACTTATCGTAATCATGCTTAATGGCATAGTTTCATGTGACCATGATTTTCCGGTACCTCCGGCGAGTATCGTTCCAAAATTTACCTATGTAGCTGACAATGATGGTACAGCTCCTTCGACGGTAACTTTTACTAACACTTCCATTGTCCCGACAGAGTACGGAGCTCCTACTTACACCTGGAATTTTGGAGATAATACAACCTCTACAGAAACAAATCCTGTCCATAGGTACGAAAATCCCGGTGTCTACCAGGTTTCTTTGGTTATTGTTGCAACAGGAACAGGCCAGATAAAGACGATTACACAGGCCATCAACATTAAAAATCCAGATGCGTCAGGTGTTCCTATCTATTTTACCAATAGCACTCAAGTTCTTCAGGCATATATCAATGACGATGCTCCGGTTTTTGAAGTTTTGCCAGTAACCAATATAAAGGATTCCTATGGTATTTGTATTGATACCATCCATGATGTACTCTATATTGCTGATTTGGATGGTGGGGCAATAATTCAGACTGACCTCAATGGNAAAAATCAAAAGATTTGGAGGAGTGGTCTTGATTCGCCAAGCGGCATGGCAATAGACTATGANAAAAATGAACTTTATTGGGATACTTCCAATGGTATTCAAAAAGGAGACTTAAATAGTGATGATGTCAACCANAAAGTCGATTTCATCACCGGTCAAACAAATGATCCTGACGGAATTGCTATCGATCCGGTCAATCGTAATCTGTATTGGATCAACTATGATGGTGGATTAGGCATGAAAGGCCTGGACGGAAGTGGAGANAAAATCCTGATTCCAGATGCAGAAGGGGCAAGAATCATTGTTGTTGGTAACAGAATATATTTTGATTACTATAACGGTTCCGGTGATATCCATATCAAGTCTGCCAATTTGGATGGAAGCAATCTTGCTACACTTGCTACAGGAATCTCAAGAGTTGTATATGGATTAGCATATGATCCCTATGGGAATAAAATTTATTGGGGAGACAGAAATAAAGGTCAAATTACCAGAGCTGACCTTGATGGGTCAAATGTTCAAACTTTCTACACAGCTGCCGGAAGCACACCGAGAGGTATTGTTTTTGGCAAAAGAAGTAATCGTGTATAATAAAATTATCATATCATTTCTGACTCTCTTTCTCTGTCTTGATCTGACTTCACAGTCAATTTCTGAAGAAGGCAAATTATTCATCATTGGTGGTGGTCGCAAACCTGCCTCGATGATTCAAAGAATGGTAAAGGAAGCTAATTTCAAACAAGGAGATTATGCAATGATACTTCCTATGGCCAGTGGAGCGCCTCATTCTGCAATCAATGAAATGAANAAAGCTTTGGCAGAGTCGGGTATTATGGAATGTTATGGGATCAACTTCGATCAATCAATGATCAAGGATCCAATCAAATTGGATTCTGTNAAAAACGCAAGGTTGATCTTTCTGAGTGGTGGCGACCAGAACAGATTCATGCAACTTGTACTAAATTCACCATTGGAACAGGCAATCAAAGATGCTTTGTCCAACGGTGCATTGATAGCAGGAACAAGTGCAGGCGCTGCAATGATGTCCAAGTACATGATCACTGGCAATCAATTGCAGGATACGGTATACACACCTACCTTTAAAAATATAATTGCTGAAAATGTTGAAATCGCTATGGGTTTGGGATTATTGGTCCATGCGATAGTAGATCAGCATTTCCTGATAAGGAGCAGACATAATCGATTATTGACCGCAATCTGTGAATATCCTGGAAATACCGGAATAGGTATTGATGAGTCTACTGCATTACTGGTCAAAGGAAATATTGGAACCGTAGTNGGGGAGAGTCAGGTATTAGTATATCGGCTTGATTCCCGTCCCAAAGTTGGCAAGAATGGAAAATTTTCTGTCCCCAACATCAGGACTGAAATATATACCGAAGGAGATAGTTTTAAAATCAAGTAATTGATGATGAGTAGATTTTTCTGATCACAATATGTATATTTTGGGCTACAATGGCTGATTGTCAAATTTCCGGAATTGAAAGAAAAATATTAGAAAAGTTGACCGCAATCATGATGAAGCCTTGGCATTTTTAAAAAATCGTCAACATCAATAGCGGTACAATGAATTTTGCCGGAATAAGAAAAGTAGGCGATGAATTTGCTGAGCGGTACAGGAAACTGGGTTTTGATGTACAATGGATTCCGGGAGACAGCTTTGGACGTGCAGGACATTTGGTTGCTACAAGATTGGCTGCCAAAGGCCCGAAAATTCTTATGATTGGCCACCTGGATACCGTCTTTGAACTTGACAGCCCCTTTCAGGAATATACCATGATCGACGATCACTTGATGAAGAGTACNGGAGTTTTGGACATGAAAGGTGGTAATGTAGTCATGTATTTAGCTATTAAAGCCCTTTATGAGTTAAAACTCTTGGACAATTTATCCATAAAAGTATTTTTGGTTGGTGATGAGGAGTTGAGCGGTGAACCTATTGCCTTATCAAAGAAAGATCTCATCGAAGCCGGGAAATGGGCTGATATTGCCCTTGGATATGAAGATGGTGATGGAACTTTCGACCATGCCAATATTTCCCGAAGAGGTTCTGCCGACTGGACTCTTAAAGTAAAAGGAGTACCTGCACACAGCTCTCAAATTTTTCAACCTGAAGTTGGCGCAGGTGCAATCTATGAGACATCGCGAATCCTGCATGAATTTTATAAACAATTGAGTAATGAAAAAAACTTTACTTTTAACCCCGGACTCATTAGTGGAGGTAATTCGTTAACATTCCATGAAGAGACAAATAAATCTGAAGCTTTTGGGAAAAACAATATTGTGTCAGCCGAGGTGATTGTCACAGGCGATATGCGTGCTGTCTCCATGGAACAGCTGATCCGAACCAGGAGAATCATGCAGGAAATAGTCAGCAATTCCCTACCTAATACCTCAGCAACCATCGAATTTGGAGATGATGGGTATCCGCCCATGACTATGACAGAAGGTAACATTCAATTGCTGGGCATGTTCAGTAAAGTAAGTCAGGACCTTGGGTATGGTACAGTGCATCCGGTAAATCCCAGAAATTCAGGTGCTGCCGATATTTCCTTTGTGGCAGAAGATGTTCTCATGGCGATGGATGCCATTGGATTGTGTGGTACCGGCGGGCATACTATAGAAGAGACAGCCGATATATCATGCCTGCCTAAGGAAGCCAAACGCACTGCTATCCTTCTTTATCGGTTAAAAGACATAAAATTTTAATGACCATGGAAGAATGGTCAGAAACTAAAGCCAATGAAATCATTTCTGAACTTATGCTCAGCAATGATGCTTTTAGCAAATGGCTTGGAGTGCGTGTTGATTTGGTAAAGGAATCTTCTGTCGAAATATCATGTAATATTACTGAAACTATGACCAATGGATTCCATGTTGCACATGGCGGAATTGTCTTTTCACTATGTGACAGTGCNCTGGCTTTTCACTCCAATTCCTGGGGCAGAAAAGCTCTTTCTATAGAAACCTCCATCAATCATTTATCCCCAATCAGAGTGGGTGAAAAGATAACTGCCAAAACCTCCATTATAAAAGTTGGGAAATCAATCGGTAATTTCCTGATTGAGGCATATAATCAGGATGATAAAAAAGTGGCCATCATGAAGGGTATGGTGTTCTACCTTGGAGATCGTTGGGCATAATTCCACATTAACCGTGAAGTCTTCCCTTCCTCATCAATAGTATTTCGTCCGACTCCCTGCGATCAGGATCTGGTACACAACAATCCACCGGCGNCACTGCTGCACATTGTGGTTCTTCATGGAAGCCAACACATTCGGTACACTTGTCAGGTACGATATAATAATAATCGTCCGAAACAGGAGACATCAATTGATCATATCTTACCACTGATCCATCTTCCAACGTATAATCACCAACAACGGTGGTGCCATCTTTCATTCTCCATTCAACACCGCCTTCGTAAATTGCATTGTTAGGACATTCCGGCTCACATGCACCACAATTGATACATTCATCCGTTATTATAATAGCCATTTATTATAGTCAAATTTTAATCAAAGATACAACATATACAAATAACACTTTGTTTACTTATCATTCCTAAGGGTAAAGTAAGCTGCTGTTGTATAAAAATTTCTAAAGAAAGGCAGTTTGGTCAAAAAACCGGGAACCTTCCTGGTTCTAAGCTTAAACTTATATTCATAAATAGGATTGATAAGCCAAAAGGATTTATCAATAATATTGTAGTGTTGGCGAGCTATAGCGTTAAATCGTTCAATGCTGATACCGGTGTCTTTCAGTTCCATCAGCTCTTTTACTGTACTTTCCGCTTCTCCTGCCATCTGTAACAAGGATCTGTATAAAGGTCCCGGTAGTAAATGTATCCAGGGTAGTTTGGAAAGGATTTTATTTCTTAAAATCTGTTGATGACCACCGAATGGCATATACCAGGGTGGAAATGCAAAGAATAATATCCCGCCAGGTTTGGATAGTTTCTTCAATTCAGGAATAATTTTCTCCTGATCCGGAATATGCTCTATTACATCTTTAAGGATTATCAGGTCAAAAGGCTCCAGATTGTCTCTTTGCGGATCAATATCGTATATATTCTTGACAATAAACTTAATTCTGTCACCATGCTCTGTTTCTCTAAATAGCTCACGGGCCGATTCTATCCTTTNTTGCTCCAGTTCAATTCCCGTACAATCGCNGCCTCTTTCGAGAAAAGCTTTCAATACTCCGGCTTCACCACAACCTACTTCCAATACTCGTATCGAAGAACAAGTATCCATAAATTGAGAAAGATAGGGAATGATGTGATCTCTTGACGTCAGGTATTGAATATTAAAATATGTCTTAATATCTGAATGAAATTCAAGCATTTATAACCATTGATTTAAAGGAAATTCAAATACTTCTGCTGTTGCTTTCGATTGAAAATCGACTGAAGCAAACATGGCTTCATTACCATTGGCAACCATAAGCCACGGTGCAAAAATAACATTATTATAAAATGCTACCTGATCGATTACAAGTTGGCTTAACGGAACGGTGGGCGCTTTCGTCTCTATAATCATCCAGGGCTTGCCCTTCTTGTCATAAATCAACAAATCAATCCTCTTTTGAAGTGAATTATGCTTTATCCCATATTCGGTCCGCATTCTAACCCATGGAATACCAAAATCAGCATGGAGTTTGATGATAAGACTCTGTCTTACAATTTCTTCAGGAGTCACTTTAAGATAGACTCTCCTTGTCTTGTCGAAGAAATGCGGTTTGCCTTGCAAATATTTGACCTCAAGTTGTTTGGCAAATGGCATCAAATCAAACAAAACAGGCATCAGCTGTTTTTATGCTTGACTGGCTTCAAAGGGCCTGCTGCATGAAATTCATTCTTTATAATATCAGCATATTTTTCCAGCAGTTCCTTGATTTNTTGAAGACTCTTTGACTTAACTATAATTCCGATGTGGTATTCCATATCCAGCTTCCAGACTATTTCATCATCATCAAAATCCGAATAATCAGGGCATTCGTACTTAGACAGGGAAATAATAATACCTGCGTGAAACTTTTCTTNTTTAGGTATCCTATACTCTGTCCCGGATGCTGAATGCGACTCAACCTTGGCCCATTCCGTCCAAAGGCCTACTCCGGTAGCAAACTCTACCATTTCTGCCAGATGGGCGCCGCCAACTCTTGAGGCAGTTTCAAGAAAATAAAAATGCCCATCTTCATGACATTTGATAAACTCGGTATGTGTTGCACTATAATTCATACCAAAGGCCTTCATGATATCTGCATTGAGCTTTTGCAGTTCTTTGTCATCGTAACTATCATACTCTACGGTATGTGAGCGGAATATTCNCCCACCATGAGATACTTCCATCGGAGTATTGACATACCTGCTCACCTGGGCAAATACAACCTTCTTCTTATCGTTGATGGCATCCACATGGTAGACATCGCCGGGCCTGAATTGTTCAATCAGATATTGATATCTTTTGTCCCCCAGACTCTGAATAGCCATCCATACTTCTTCCCTGGTATGGCATTTTACGATACCGGTCGCAGAAGCCTCACCCCGAGGTTTTATCAACCAGGGCGCTTTAACAGTTGAAAGATAATGATTTACTTCGTCATCATTGAACAAGCCTGAAAATGCCGGCACCATGATGCCTTTTTCAAACGCCTTCATCCTCATGGATAATTTATCGCGAAAGTGATGTGCAGTTGTCTGACCCATACCGGGCAATCTGAAAGTTTCGCGAAGGGCAGCGGCTTTTTCCACGTCAAAGTCATCCAACGCAACTACCCGGTCAATTTNTTCAGAACGCATCAGAAAAGCTGTCCCTTTGATCAAATCATCCAAATTCCACTCATCGTTTTGATCTTCCTGAATGAAAANAATGTTATCTATATGGGACCTCGCCCAAGGCTTATCTTCTAATCCCTTGGAAGTAACCAAATATACTTTGTTACCAGCTTCCTTACAGGCTATCAGAAAATCATTTCCCTTATAATAGCTCGCGATACATAAAAAAGTAGCCATATTGCTTACATTAATTTTCTTATTTCCAATTTGTTCAGGCTCTAATTAATCATATATTAAATCACTGTTCCGGACGGTATGACGGCATTTTCTTTACAACCACTATGCCATCGACGATACAATATCCTTCCTCTTCTACATTTGCCTTCGTTGTCTCCCCTGAATTCGGACATCTGAGCCAATTCTCGCATTTTTATCGATGATGGCATTTTCTATATAACAGTTGTTGCCAATTCCCATTGGGATCCTACCTTTATTGGACACTATATCCTCAATCGTCTCAAAAAATCATTTCCCATGACGATTGAAGCCTTTATAGTTGTATTGGCTCCAATTCTTGAACGAATACCAATGACCGATCGCATAATGGATTCCGCATGCAGAATTGCACCTTCTGAAATTATGCTGTGTTGAATCTTGCTTCCAAAAATTTNTGAGGGAGGAAGCATCCTTGCCCTGGTATAAATCATTCTTGCGTTGTCAAAAAGATTGAATTTCGGAACATCATCCGTCAATTCCAAATTGGCTTCAAAGAAGGATCGAATATTTCCAATATCAGTCCAGTAGCCTTCATACTGATAACTGACTACCTTTCTACCTTCAGATATTGCGATGGGAATGATTTCTTTCCCAAAATCATCTGCAGCAGGATTTTGCTCAAATAACTCTTCGATTGTAGGCCTATTGAAAATATAAATGCCCATCGAAGCAAGATAATTTTTACCTGCTTTTTGATTGGATTCAGACATGGGAGATACCCATTCAGGTAAATCTTCTGCATTTGGTTTTTCAACAAAGCTGGTTATTCGGGAAGTATCATCGACTTTCATAATGCCAAACCCTGTAGCATCACGAGCTACAACAGGAATAGTCGCAATTGACAATTCTGCATTCTTCTCTATATGAGCCATGACCATTTCCTCAAAATCCATTTGATACAATTGATCACCTGACAGAATTAAGACATAATCATAATCGTGATTGAAAAGATGGTGCATTGATTTCCTGACTGCATCAGCCGTACCCTGAAACCACTGCTTACTACTTGGCGTTTGTTCGGCAGCAAGAATATCTACAAATCCATGGGAGAATTTGTCAAACTGAAATGTATTCTTTATGTGTTTGTTAAGCGATGCTGAATTATATTGGGTCAACACAAACATTCTCTTAACCCCTGAATTCAGACAATTAGAAATAGGTATATCAATCAAACGGTATTTACCACCAATAGATACAGCAGGCTTGGAACGATGCTTAGTTAAAGGATAAAGTCGTGTCCCGGCTCNCCCGCCTAAAATAAGGCTGATCATTTTAATCATAGTCAATCATTTTATATATTCATTCGACTTGTAATATTAATATAATTTTTAAGAATTATGTTAATTCCTTATAAAGATTCAAATAATTATGTGCAGCGCTGTCCCAACTAAAATCCAAAGCCATATCATGGGCCTGCAATCTGGCAAATTCTTTTTGATCATGAAATACGGAAATTGCTCTGTCAATTGCATGTAAAGCATCATCAAGCGTGAATTGTTGAAACCGAAATCCTCTTCCTTCCCAGTCTCCATGATCCCAAACTGTGTCAATTAATCCTCCAACGGCACGGACGATCGGTACCGTACCATATCGCATGGCATACATCTGATTCAGACCACAAGGCTCAACCCTTGATGGCATCAGAATAAAATCCGCTCCGGCATAAAGCTGATGTGCGAGGGTTTCGTTATATTCTAACGAACAATCAAACATACCTTGTAAATGCCATTGAAGATGCAGGAAACTCTGGTGAAGGTTTCTGTCGCCTGTACCCAAAACTACAAAGGAAACTTTTCTGCCTGACTGNNAGCATCTGAAAATCAAATCAGGTAAGAGATCTGCGCCCTTTTCAGCAACAAGACGGCCTATGAACACAATCAAAGGAAAATTGGGATTTACTCTAAATTTCTCACTAATAATCAATTTGTTATACGACTTAAAGCTGCGCACATNCTNTTTGAGCTTGTAGGCAATCCGAGGATCGGTTACTGGGTTCCATGTTTCATTGTCAATACCGTTCAAAATACCTCTACATTTATGCCATTCCGACCTTATCAACGATTCTAACCCGTTACTCTTAATCGAGAGCTCTTCCATATAAGAATAAGAGACGGTAGTGACTCTCCAGGCGCATTTAATTCCAGTGGCAAGGCTGTTTATCATACCGTTCCAGTCAAGAATCGGAGCTGCATAGGTTCGGAAATAGGGCAGGAGGTCCTTATTGTTCCAGCTGAAGATTCCCTGATACACACCATTATGGATGGTCAAGACTTTTGGGATATAAGCAAGCGATTCATATTCCGGGCAATAATTGGTCATAAAAGGAATCAGGGCAGTATGATGATCATGACAATGGATGACATTTGGCCTATCTGTACTTGATATAAGCCATTGTAATACAGCCTGTTGAAATACCAGGTATCTCTCCAGTTCATCACTGTAACCGTAACCTGTTGTTGGATCAGCATACACACCGGGACGATCAAACATACCGGGTACATGGACTGCAAATAACGTAAAGCCAAGGATATCATCGACTTCTTGCTCAATGCTATATCTGATATAGCTTCTATTTAATCGTACAGTACCGGTAAAAATAGTTTTAAACTGGTGTTCCCATAACCATTTGGTTCCATATTTTGGAATGATGACTCCGGCTTGCATCCCGATACGGTTCAGATACTTTGGCAACGCTCCGACAACATCGCCCAATCCTCCGGCTTTTGCAGCGGGATAACATTCGGCAGCAACATGTAATACTTTCATTAGAGGATAATTATGTATTAATTTATTATAATACGAGTTCGTTTAAAATTTTTGATGCGAAATCAATTCAAATTTTGAAATAAATATATAGATATTGTAGGAACTAAAAAATCTTAATTGGAAAATAATTTTTTATTACATAGCGCAGGATTCACCCTATAATATCACAAAGTCCCTTTAATATCCGTATTTTAATGCATATCATTTGTTGATTCAACCTGAATTATACTATAAGGCAATTAAGGATTAAATTTCAATCAAAAATTACTCATTCCTGAATGGAAAGAAGAAAAACCAGATGCAAACAGCATTGGGGACTTAGTAAATCAATTATAACAAACTGATAATAATCTCGTAATATATTTATAATTTTAAAAAAGACTATAAAATTGTTTAACAATTCACTAAATATAAAAATTAAAATAAACTGCGGCTTTGTATATTAACTAGTAATTTATCTGATATTATACATCGTTAGTTTATTTAGACTCTTTGCTATCAATAAAAAAAGCTTTCTACAGTAAGTGCATGGATGGGCCAATTATAGAATCTTTTAACACCCTAATATTCGCTATTTTAGATTTTGGGACTTTTATTTTATTCATTGCCGGGTATAACAAAAGACCAATCATACGCAAAAACACAGTCTATGAAAGCACTTATTTATTTATTATTTGTGCAATTTGTAATATATACTAACTATACCAATCAGATTTAATATTA
Organism: Candidatus Parvibacillus calidus; assembly: GCA_013414645.1. Classification (GTDB taxonomy): domain Bacteria; phylum Bacteroidota; class Bacteroidia; order Chitinophagales; family Saprospiraceae; genus Parvibacillus; species Parvibacillus calidus. Next base: position 1,918,410 of record CP058702.1, read on the forward strand.
AAAAAATCATATCTTTGCTTTCTATCATATATATATTGTGCAAAACGAATTGTTAAATTCCGATACCAGCCATCTGAGCAAGGAAGATAAAATCATCGAAAAGACGCTTCGACCCGGTTATCTTGGTGAGTTCAAAGGGCAAAGGAAGATTGTCGATAATCTTGAGGTCTTTATCAAAGCAGCTAAACTGCGTGGAGAGGCCCTTGATCATGTTTTACTCCATGGACCTCCGGGATTGGGGAAGACTACTTTGTCCAATATTATTGCCAACGAGCTAGGCACCAATCTTAAAGTAACATCAGGACCAGTTCTGGATAAACCCGGTGACCTGGCCGGTTTACTTACTAACCTTGAACCAAATGATGTCCTGTTTATTGACGAAATACACCGACTGAATACAGTTGTGGAAGAATATCTATATTCGGCCATGGAGGATTATAAGATCGATATCATGATTGATTCCGGACCGAATGCCCGAAGCATTCAGTTAGCGCTTAATCCTTTTACACTAATCGGGGCAACAACACGCCAAGGATTATTGACAGCACCGATGAGAGCGAGGTTTGGAATAAACTTCCATCTGGACTATTACGACATACCTACCTTGGAGGGAATTATCAAAAGAGCAGCAGGTATTCTGAACGTAAGAACGGAAAGAAACGGAATCCATGAAATCGCAAGAAGAAGCCGCGGAACTCCAAGAATAGCGTATGCTTTACTTAGAAGAGTCCGTGATTTTGCTCAGATCAAAGGAGAGGGTGTGATCACACTCGATATTGCCAGAATGGGCCTAAATGCCTTGAATGTCGATGAAAGCGGTTTGGATGAAATGGATAATCGGATTTTACGTAGCATCATCGAAAAATTCAATGGCGGTCCTGTAGGTATCAGCACCATTAGCACAGCAGTGGGAGAGGAAAGTGGCACCATCGAAGAAGTATATGAGCCTTTTCTCATCATGTCAGGCTTCATACAAAGGACACCACGCGGAAGGATTGTCACAAGGAAAGCCTATGATCATCTTGGAATAAAGCCCGGACCGATTCAACCTTCCCTTTTCGATTAAGCCTGCGCTTTAGGTACACTAAAATTCATAGGGGGAATGGTTGGATTCTCAATATCCTGAATACTTCCAAAACTTTGTTCAAACCTTGCTATGTTATCACGTAAAGCGTGCATCAGACGTTTGGCATGTTGAGGTGTCATAATGATTCGCGACTGAACCTTAGCCTTCGGAACATTCGGCATCACTCGAACGAAATCCAGGACAAATTCAGAATGACTGTGTGTAATGATGGCCAAATTGGAATAAATACCATCTGCCACTTCCTCAGTCAATTCAATATTCAATTGGTTCTCTGTTTTTTCTGCCATTATTGTTACTTTTGAACGTCAAAGATAAAATAAATTGACAAAACGATTCCATGATTCGATTTTTAGAAATATAATAAACGATTGATATATTGATATGAAGTGGTTGAATTTTCTGTTTACAATTTTCACTTTCTTGCCTGTTTACGATATAAATGCGCAAATGTTTCTTAAAATAGTGAAACAACCCAATGAATATGAAAGCCTCTATGATACGATCCGCTTTCCTTCCGGATTGAATGGATGGGATCCTTCAGCCAAACTTGATTCGGATCAGCCTGGAGTTTTCAGACTTCCAGATTTTTCCGGCATATTGGAATACAAGGCTTGCAGAGGCACCTGGCTGTCAGTCGAAGGATCTTCAACCGGAGGTGAAATACCAAACAGAAAGATAACATTTAAAGCTGGCGATACTGTTTCCATTAGTATTGACTCTTGGAAAGATTGGTACAGCTCCTCCACGCACACAGCAACCAAACAAGTATACCTGCTAAAATCGGATTTCCCGATGACCCCATTCAATAAGAAGAGAAGAGTATGGATCTATCTGCCTGATGATTATGACTCTTCATCCAAAAGTTACCCGACTCTATATTTACACGATGGCCAAAACCTTTTGACAGGACTGAGTTTTGCAGGCGAATGGCAAGTAGATGAGGCAATGCAGAACTATGCAAAGCAGGGCATTAAGGATTGCATAGTTATTGGAATTGACAACGGAGGCAATGACAGAATCGATGAATACACCCCTATATAAATCCAAAATATAGCGGTGGAAATGGTGAGAAATATGCCGAATTTTTAGTTAACACCCTAAAACCTTTCATTGATAGTCATTTCAGAACATTAACCGAACCCGAACATACCGGAATCGCCGGTTCATCATTAGGTGGATTAATCAGCTATTTTACCGCCATCAGGTATCCGAATGTTTTTGGTAGAGTAGGGTTTTTTCACCTTCCTTTTGGTATTCAGACAGCTTAATGGCCGATGTGAAAAAATTTGTTCCACAATCCTATCAGAAATTCTATTTCGTAGCAGGCGCCAATGAAGATGAAGATATGGTACCTGATATAGATAGATACATTACCATGATGAAACAACAGGGGATGACAGAAAGCCAGATACAAAAGGTTATCAGGCAAGATGGGAAGCATAGTGAATGGTTTTGGGCGTGAATTCCCCATGGCTTATTATTGGTTGGACTTGTGGGGTGAATTGTCAGGAGCATCAGCTTTTATCACAGAACAGAATTATATCACAGTTATTGACTCGCCTTCGACACGGCCGACAATTAAAATTAGTGACAATCTACCGGTTACGGCTCACCTTGCCATTATAAATGCCAGTTCGGGAAAGGTCGAGATGTCCTTAAAAGTTAAACATGGTGATGTTGTTGTATGCAATGAGCTGATCAACCCTCAGGTCTATATAGCCAAAATTATCGGAAATGGAGTTAATCAAAGTGTCAAATTTCTGAAAATCAACTAAATAAACAATAAACTACCTTTTAAAGAGAATTAATTTATCCCAGATAATTTATTTTATTCCAATCTTTGTATTCAGATAAACAAATTGTATCAACAAAACTTTGTATTTGAATTAGAAAAATTAAAAAACATGAAATATTTACATTTATACATATTTGTCTTTATTTTTCAAATCGCTGATGCACAGATAATTACTTCGTCCACTAATCCTACTCCCGGGACTATTAACAAACAGATAGGCATAATTGGTTTTGATACCAATGAAGTCAAAAAGACCGGGAATGCTCAGGTGTGGAATTTCAACAATCTAACGCTCACAGGCCTTAATATTACCACCTCATACAGTGATGTTGCCGGCTCCCCGTTTATCAATGAATTTCCAGGTGCCAATATTATACAAAAGACAAGCAACCAACCCGATGCATTCTTTAAAGCCGATAACTCGGGCATGCATTTTATAGGAGGCGTAATGTCCGGCCCGATGTTTCCGAATGGTTTCCTTGCTGCAAAATTTACACCTGTCATTGCCCAATACAATCTACCAATGCAATTCGGTAATCACAGCACTGAAGCCACTTCATTCTTTTATCCTATTCCCAAGGAATTGATACCGGACAGCCTGCTTAATAATATTCCATTCCAATTGGATTCCATAAGGATTCGAATTGAAATCACAAGGAAATACGATTGCATCGGTTCGGGTACCATCCACCTTCCTCTGGGAAGCTACTCTGTGGTACAGGTTGATTTCAGCTTCAAACCCGGGCAGAAACTGGAAGTAAAGGTGCCGTTCCTGGGTTGGGTAGATGTATCTCAATTCGTCAATCTGGGCCAGTTCAATCAGTTTATCCCGGAGACGGAGGGTATATATTTCCTTTCACCTCAACACAGTGGGCCATTAGCTGTATTTAATAGAAATACCATCACCAAAAGACTGGAAAGTGGTTTGATTTCATCACTTGCTATTAATGCTACTAATGAAAATATACAAAAGATCACATATGCAGTATACCCAAATCCTGCCGGTGAGTATATCGAAATCAGGGACTTCAATTTAAAATATACCGATATCATAATCATTGATTCCAATGGCAAGGTTGTAAAATCACTTAAAACAACAAACGATAAACAAATAAATGTCAAAGACTTGCACCCAGGTGTATATTATTTGAATATATTCAACAACAATCGCCAAATTGGCTTTTCCAAATGGATTAAAATGTAAATGATATGGAAGCCCTGCAATGGTCCTGGAAGGAATTCTTTACGGTTTTCGTATCGTTGTTTGCCGTCATTGATATACTTGGATCTATTCCCTTACTTATATCGTTAAAGGAAAAAATGGGATATATACGATCCTTTTATGTCGTGCTTATTTCAGGCATTCTTATGATTCTTTTTTATTTTGTAGGAAGGCCCTTTCTTAACCTTTTCGGCTTAGATGAAAGANNCTCATTTGCTGTTGGAGGCGCCATTGTTATTTTCTTGCTGGCTCTTGAGATGGTACTTGGGCGCGATATTTTTCACACGGACAGCAACCCAAAGGCCGGTACCCTTGCGCCCATTGCCTTCCCTTTAATTGCCGGTGCCGGTACACTTACTACCATCATGTCATTGAAGGCTACTTATGAAACGAGAGGAAAGAATGAATTAGTGATCCTGGTGGCTATCTTAGCCAACCTGATCATTGTGTATATTGTATTGAAATCGCTTAAATGGGTGCAGCGAGTCATCGGAGTATCAGGCCTTATAGCTATCAGGAAATTCTTTGGTGTCATTCTCCTTGCTATTGCCATTCAAATATTTGTNAAAAATATAACCTTGATCGGACTCTGAAAATTGATTAAAGCTGATATAAATATTTGTATCATCTTTTTATCCCTTTATCAACAATCATTCTTCTGAAAACGTTACTAATGTTCAAATAACCATTAATTATTAGATTAATTTTTAGTTTTGCGACTTTAAGAAAAATCATGTCGGTAGAGGTAAACAATCTGACTAAAATATACGGTACACAAAAAGCCCTGGACAATGTAAGTTTCAGCGTTTCTGAAGGAGATATCCTTGGTTTTCTTGGACCTAACGGAGCCGGCAAGTCTACAACCATGAAGATATTGTCTTGCTTTATTCCACAAACCAGTGGTGAAGCGACAATCGGTGGAAAGAATGTCAAATCCGAATCTCTTGAAGTGAGAAGACTTGTGGGCTACCTNCCTGAGCATAACCCCTTATATAAGGATATGTATATCAAGGAGTACCTATTGTATATTGCCAAATTGTATGGAATTGCCAGGCCTTTCAACCGGGTTAAAGATATGATCGAATTAACCGGGCTGGGTCGGGAGCAAAAGAAACTGATTAGCCAGATTTCGAAAGGGTATCGCCAACGTGTCGGCTTAGCCCAGGCTATGATTCACAATCCTGAGGTGTTAATCATGGATGAACCTACCAGTGGACTGGATCCCAACCAGTTGATGGAGATTCGCAATGTTATCAGAGAAATTGGAAAAGANAAAATAGTAATCTTTTCAACCCATATCATGCAGGAGGTGGAAGCTTTATGCAACCGCGTAATTATTATCAATAAAGGTAAGATCGTCCTGGATGATAATACCGAAAAACTTCAAACAGTAAGCAAAGGCAGCACAACAGTGATGGTTCAATTTGTTTCTCCCGGAAAAATTGATACAACAAGGTTTAAGCATATCAAGGGATTAAAAGACATCAAACATACAGAAAATAACGTATTTGAATTTACATCAGAAAGGGATTCAGATATCAGGGAACAAATATTTGATAGTTGTGTCTCTGCCGGTTACAAAATAATTCGAATGGAACATCGCCAATTCAGTATGGAAGATATTTTCCAGCAATTAACGCTCAAATCCTGACATTTATGTGGACCATTGCTTTTAAAGAAGCTTCTTCATTTTTAGCTCGCTGGCCGGTTTAATCATCAGTGGTGTATTTCTGCTGGTCATGGGACTGATGTTATTCTTTTTCCCGGATACCAGCATACTTAGTGGAAATTATGCCAATATGGATGGTCTGTTCTATTTGGCCCCTACTATTTTTACCTTTGTGATTCCGGCAATCACTATGAGATTTTTGCTGAAGAACTTCAGACAGGAACCATCGAACTGTTAGCTACCAAACCCATTTCTGATTTGAAGATCATTATGGGGAAATTTTTAGCAGGCTTGTTTCTGATCTTCTTATGCCTTGTACCGACCCTTGTCTATTATTACACAGTTTATCAATTGGGTTCTCCTGTAGGTAATCTTGATACAGGCGGAATTATGGTTTATATTGGCCTTTTCTTTCTTTCGGCCAGTTTTCTTTCTATCGGCATTTTTGCCAGTGCACTGACACATAATCAGGTAGTTGCTTTTGTAATAGGCACATTCCTTTGCTTCATTTGCCACTGGTTTTTCCTGTATGTCAGCAAGATTCCTGCCTTTGTAGGAAATGTTGATTATATTTTGCAAAAATTCGGAATAGACTACCATTATTCCCGAATGAGCAAGGGAGTTATTGACCTCAAGGACGTGGTGTTCTTCCTTTCAGTAATCTCCATCTTTTTGTCATTGACTCATTTTGTATTGCAACGAAGAAAATGGTAAAAACAAATCAAAGTAAAAATAAGGCCGAAAAAGCTGAAATGTCGCCCAGAAAACAAGGCTATATCATCCTTGGTCTGATGTTTGGCTTCGTTTTCATTGCTAATATACTTGCTTCATTTACCAATCTGAATATTGACCTGACTGAGGANAAAAGATACACCCTGACCCCCGCTACGGTGAAAATGCTTCGCGGACTTCAAGACAATATTTATGTAGAAGTTTTACTGGAAGGAAAATTTCCGGCCGGCTTTAAACGCCTTCAGGAATCCACCCAATCAGTATTGGACCAGTTCCGCAATCAGACATCCTTTGTACAGTATCGTTTTCTTGATCCGCTTGACACAAAATCAATAGAAGATAAAAATGAACGTATCAAAGATCTGGCAGAGCAAGGAATAAAACCTACTAACCTACGGGTCATGGAAAATAATGAATCTATTGAAAAGTTGATTTATCCGGTGGCAGTAGTCAAATATGGTTCCCAAATCATCCCCGTCAACCTTCTGGAAAATTCAGTCGCCGGTTTCAGTGATGAAGAGGTGCTGAACCAATCCATCAACTTGTTGGAATACAAACTGGCAGATGCAATAAATAAAATTTTAAGAAAGAACAAACCTACAATAGCTATAACAAAAGGTCATGGTGAATCAAAACCAGTAGAAACCAGAGACCTTATCAATACTCTTGCCCCTTTCTATGATCTGAAATGGATCGACCTGGATAGTATGTACAGAATCCCGGATGAAGTCAATCTGGTCATCATGCCTAATCCTTCAAAGCCATATAGTGAGAAAGCTAAGTTTATTCTTGATCAATATATTATGCGAGGCGGCAATACCATGTTTTTGATCAACAGATTGAAAATCGACATGGATTCTCTCAGAAACCCCAAATCCGAGTATGTCCCGATAGAAAATGATGTCAACCTTGAGGATATGTTCTTTAAATATGGAGTGCGTATTGAACCCAATCTTGTCCTCGATATGGAATGTTCAAAGATTCCGCTTGTAGTCGGAAAACTGGGGACAGGTGTTCAGACGGAACTCTTCAAATGGTATTATGCGCCATTGCTGAGTACCAGAGTTCAGCATCCAATCGTTAAAAACATCGACAGAGTCAATGCATACTGGACATCCAGTATAGATACAGTTAAGACAAAAACCCATATTGCTAAAACCAATTTGCTTAACTCCAGTCAGCATTCAAGGTTGCAATATGCGCCTGTCCGAATTAATTTTGAAATCCTGAGATATGACCCCGATCCTTCCAAGTTCAATAAGCCCTACCAACCGGTAGCCTGGCTTCTTGAAGGGCCATTTCCCTCCTTATACGAAAATCGGGTCAGTCCGGATATGTTAGAGGGATTAAAACAAATCAAAATGGAATATCTTCCGGTTGGCAAGCCAGCCAAAATGCTGGTTATGTCATACGGCAAGCTTATCAATAACCTCTACAACCCTGAAAATAATGAATATATGCCGATGGGTTATAACACATTTGATAAAATATTATATGGCAACAAAGATTTTGTAATAAATGCCGTGGAATATATGTTTGATGAATCAGGAATCCTTTCTGCCAGGGCAAAGGAAGTGAAATTGCGTCTATTGGATAATGTCAGAATCAAGGAGGAAAAGACCTATTGGCAAATGCTGAATGTTTTGTTACCAATATCACTCCTTGTACTTGGAACCTTTGTATTCAATTATATCAGGAGGAAGAGATTCGCTTCATAATAATTCAGAACCATTGATATGTCTTCTAAATTAAAATACATCATAGGCCTTTTTCTATCACTATTGATCGTTACAGGCATCGTTTACTTCAACAAGTCCGGCAAATCCTCCATGGCTGACAGTAGCCGTGATTTTGCAATCGAGGATATAGAAGATATCGGTAAAATATTTGTTACTGATAGGGAAGGCAACCATTATTCCCTGGATAGAAAAGGTAATGTTTGGTATGCGGACAGCGTATATCTGGCTGATCCCGGATTTGTGGATGTGGTTCTTACTACTTTGAAAAGAATGACAGTGGTTAATCTTGTCCCAAAACCTGCCATCAAAAATGTCATGCGTGATATAGCTACCTTAGGCAAAAAGTGGAAATATATGACCGGAAAGGACGAAAACTAAGATCTTTCTATATAGGTGGGACAAATCAAAGAGTCACCGCCTCCTATATGGCGCTCGAAGGTTATAATATTCCCTATGAAATGAGTTATCCGGGATTCAGCGGAGACCTCGGCGGTAGATTATGGCCACTACATTTGATTGATATTAGATCAAAAGACATTTTTAGATATAAAGCCGGAGATATAAAGAAAATAACCGTAACATATCCCAGGGACAAAAATGAATCTTTCACCCTGACCATTTCAAATTCCAACAAATATGATATTGAACCGCTCAGTCAAACAGTTACCCCCATCGCAAAGCCTATCAGTAAAGGTGCAGTCGAACAATATCTCAGTGCGTTTGAAAATATTCAGGCTGCAAAAGTCGTTGAAAAAACTTACTAAATGCTGATACAATGGTATCAAGCGTCCCTTTTGCTACTTTTGAAATAGTGGATAGAAATGATAATATCAGGAAACTCGATCTTTATCCTATCATGGATGAGTCTGCACGTGTCGGACTTGGTTCAGAACCGGAATTCTTCTTTGCAATATTGGATAATAAAAACTTCTTCAACTGTCAATTAATCGTGATGAAAAAGTTATTCTGGGGCTATTCTTTCTTCTTTGACAGATGAGAAAATTAATAATTCTTCTGGTTTTAAGCATTCTGTGCTTTGGCTTTATAACAGAAAAAAATAATTACGAGGACTGGGGTTTCTTTGGGCATCGCAGAATCAATAGATACGCTGTTTTTACATTACCACAAGAGATGTTACCTCTTTTTAAAGGTAATATTGATTTTCTTACAGAACACGCCGTTGATCCTGACAAGAGACGGTATGCTTTTCGATTGGAAGCACCTCGACATTTTCTGGATATGGACAGGTACAAAGATGCCTGTCTTCCGGAAAATTTTGTCGAAGCCTTCTCTGCATTTGCAATGTTGAAGGTCATTACCCATACTAACGATACCTTACTTATCCACTCATCAGATACAAGCTGGTGCAACAACCTCCCAAATGCCGTCATGACAGATGGCAGCAATGTATGGAACATCGGNAAAAAAGAGTTGAGGCATCACTTTCGTCAATTTATATTACCTGCCTATTATGACCTCCGTTATCAAATCAATCCGGATTCAATCAGACCTTTATTACCCACTCATATTCAAGCTATTAAAAACATTTCCCTAATTGATAGCTTCACGATCCATGGCATCGTTCCTTATATTATTGAACAACAGTATGATAAATTAGTACGTGCATTCAAGAAATTGGATAAAAATGAAATCATCAACATTGCAGCCGATTTAGGACACTATATTGCTGATGCGCACGTACCTCTGCATGCCTGTAGCAATTATAACGGTCAGAAAACAGACCAATACGGTATTCATGCATTTTGGGAAAGCCGCATTCCGGAATTATTTGCTGATACACAATATGATTTCCTGGTGGGCAAGGCGACTTATATCAGGGATGTCCGCAAGTTTGCCTGGGAAACCATCAGGACAAGCGGGTCACTTGCCGACAGTGTGTTATCAATGGAAGCCGCACTGAAATCATTCTATCCCCGGGATCAGCAAATGTGCTTTGACCAACGATTAGGACAAACAGTGTGGATTCAGTGTCGTGATTATGCAGCCGCTTTTCAGGATAAAATGCAGGGTATGGTTGAAATCCGAATGAGAGAAGCTATTCATTCCGTTGGTTCGCTCTGGTATTCAGCCTGGGTAGAGGCAGGGTCACCACCTTTGAATTTTTCAAATGACATCAAAGCTGCCTGGAAAATCGATTCCACAGTTTTAGAATATGATAATATCATCAAAAAAGGTGGAGACGGGTACGGTCGGAACCATGAATAATAAGCCAAAGCCAAAATAGGCTTGATTGGTTTAACCGACATCCAAAGTTAGAACCACAACTTTCCAACCCTGTTATTCATTTCTGGACCATAAGTACTTTTGTCATATCATGACGAAATGTCAGATTTTCTTAATACCTTTGTGCCTTTAATTTTGAAACATGCGTACACAAGAATTACTTGACAGACCACACTCCGTTGATGTGCCGGAGGAAATGCAGGGTTCAGTATACCTACAACATGGGATTACATATGGATCCAAAAAGTTTTATATCGAAAGCTATGGTTGTCAAATGAATTTTTCTGACTCTGAAATAGTAGCCAGTATTCTCTCAAAGGAAGGATATGGATCGACAGCAGATATTTATGAAGCAGATCTGGTATTGATTAATACCTGCTCTATAAGGGAAAAGGCCGAGGACACTATACGCAAACGCCTTGAATATTATAGACAAATCAAGAAAACCAATAAATCCATGATGGTTGGTGTCCTTGGGTGTATGGCTGAAAGGATGAAGAAAACCCTGCTGGAAGAGGAAAAACTGGTAGACATCGTTGTCGGCCCTGATGCTTACAGGGATCTGCCAAATCTAATCGCAGGCGCATCAGAAGGCGAGCGCCAAATCAATGTTTTACTTTCCCGTGAGGAAACCTATGCCGATATAAGTCCGGTACGACTGGATTCCAACGGAGTTTCTGCATTTATCAGCATCATGCGGGGTTGTAACAACATGTGTTCGTTTTGTGTAGTCCCATTCACCAGAGGGCGGGAAAGAAGCCGGGATCCATATTCGATCGTATCAGAAGCACGGGATTTGTTTGAAAACGGTTATCGTGAAGTGACTCTACTCGGTCAAAATGTCGATTCTTTCAACTGGAAAAGCATGGATGGTAACGAGCAGGTCAATTTTGCGCAATTATTGGAAATGGTCGCGCAGGTTGATCCTTTACTTAGGATTCGGTTCTCGACATCACATCCCAAAGACATCACGGATGATGTACTCTATACTATGGCAAAATATGAAAATATCTGTAAGTATATTCACCTGCCTGTTCAAAGCGGTTCCAGTCGTATCCTCACATTAATGAACCGTACCTATGATGCAGACTGGTACAGGTCTAAGATAGACAGAATATATGAAATCATGCCCGAATGTGCAATTTCAAGCGATATCATAGCAGGATTCTGTTCAGAAACCGACGATGAACACAGAGAAAGCATCGCGATGATAGATTATGCCCGATATACGATGAGTTACATGTTCTATTACAGTGAAAGACCGGGAACCCCTGCGGCTAAAAAACTGGTTGATGATGTACCAATGGAAATAAAAATAAGTCGGTTGAATGAAATAATCGAAAAGCAAAGACAGATAAGTGCTGAGGCTAACAAATCGGATGAAGGTAAGGAATTTAAAATCCTCATCGATGGATACTCTAANAAGTCCGAGTCCCAGATGAAAGGACGGACCAGCCAAAATAAAGTGGTTGTTTTCGATATTCACCCGGATTATAAGATAGGTGACTATGCCAAAGTATACATTACCGGTAGTACGACAGCGACTCTATTTGGCGAAATAATTCACTGAAAATAAATATTTTATACCAAAATTGACTTGTAAACGCTTCATTTGAATTTTTAATAAAGATAAATCCATGGAGGCACTGCAAAACATAAAACGAAAGTTTGGCATTCTTGGCGTTTCCGCCACATTGGACAACGCATTGAACACAGCCATACGTGTAGCGCCTACAGATCTGACTGTTCTGATATCAGGAGAGAGCGGGGTAGGTAAGGATGTNTTTTCCAGGGTAATTCATTCATTAAGTCCAAGGAAGCATAATCCCTTTATTGCCATCAACTGTGGTGCCATTCCCGAAGGAACTATCAATAGTGAATTATTTGGCCATGAGAAAGGCTCATTTACAGGTGCTTTGGGTGACAGAAAAGGATATTTTGAAACAGTCCATGGTGGAACGATATTTCTGGACGAAATAGGAGAGATGCCACTTGATACGCAGGCCTTTCTTCTGCGAGTCCTCGAATCCGGTGAATTCATCAGGGTTGGTTCGTCCAAAACCCTAAAAACTGACGTCAGGGTAATTGCTGCCACCAACGTCAATCTGGAAGAATTGATCAGAAAAGGGAAGTTTAGAGAAGACCTTTATTTCAGACTTTCCATTGCGCCCATAAAGGTGCCGGCGTTGAAGGAAAGACGTGAAGATATCAAGATCCTCTTCAGAAAGTTTGCGCTTGATTTTTCTGAAAAATATAATACCAACAGCATTCAACTTAATGATCACAGCCTTAGCATTCTTGAGAATTATTCCTGGCCGGGCAACATTCGTGAATTGCGAAATATTACAGAACAACTTTCGGTTCTTTCCGAAGAAAGAATCATAACGCCTGAAATTCTCCTTCGGATTGCTCCTCAACTAGCCAATCGCAATCTTCCTTCAATTATTAAGGGACAGGAAGATGATCACTTTACGGAGAGGGATATTCTATACAAATTGCTTTTTGAGATGAAAGGCGATATGAATGATTTGAAAACATTGGTCTTTGAATTAATTACAAGAAATCAACTGAATGTGGGCGATCTTTCCAACCTCAGGCAATTAAAACATCCAACCAGCCAACAGGACTTTTCAGCATTTTCAGGATTCAATAACAACCAGGCCAATCAACCTGCACACACCATTTTAGAACCAAGTGTTCCTGCGGCTCACCATACGTACTTACCAGATGAGCCTGATGAAGAGGTGTACCAACATGCGGAAGAAGTGGAGGATGTTTTATCTCTTGACGCTATGGAAAAGGATCTGATACAGAAGGCTCTTAANAAATATAATGGTAGACGGAAAGAAGCTGCCAAGGAGTTAGGCCTTTCGGAACGAACACTATATCGAAAGATTAAACAATATGATATCAACGGATGATTGTATTGTGCGCCAGAAGGAAATCTTAATCTTTATTCAATATTATTGACTTATTTTCGTTTAAAATATAAATTTATTTATCGTGTTTGGCAATTTTGAGGAACAACAAAAGGAAATGGAGAAGAAGCTTAAGGCTATTACTGTACATAAGGCTTCTTCGGAAAACGAAATCAACATCACTATGAATGCAAGCCTGGAGGTGGAAAATATTTCCATAGATCTAAGCAAACTTGACCTAACTTCATCAGATCAACTCGAGGATCTTATTCTGGTAACAATGAATGAAGCCATTCAACAGGCTCAATTAGCACAGGCTGCCGAAAGTCAAAAAATGTTGGCTAATATGATGCCGGGAGGATTGGGTGATCTGGGAAAACTATTTGGTCAATAAATCACAGTCTTTGTTAAATCCTGACAATGTTAAGACATATATTTCTCTTATTACTTACGTGTAGNTTNTTTGCTCCGATCGTCAATGCACAAATAACTGATAATCTTTACGCTTTTTACAATTTTGACGATTGCTCAACCAGGGATGTACAGGGTAGCAACCATGGAGTGCCACATGTAACTCCGGATTGTGTATGTGGCCTGACAGACATGGCGATTCGTTTTGATGGTTCACAGTATATTGAGTTAGGGGATAAAACAAGTGGATTGATTCCAACATTGACCGGAGACGAATTTACGCTGGTACTCTCTTTGACAACCTCTAGGAAGTACGGTCCTATGACAGTGTTTTCCATAGTAGAGGACTGTGATAGTTATGGATATGAATTGATTTATAACCCTATCCAGAGTAAGTTCACACTCAATATACGATCTCAGACAGAATTGACTTCCATCAATTTTGATGATGATCCGGGAGCTTGTTGGCAACAGGTAGCCATCAACAGACTTTTCAACAGAATGGATATCATCGTCAACGGGCAGTTAAAATATACCCANAAATGGGTCACTAATCCCGATTTCCGCTCACTGGGCCTTCCCATCTTGGGTGGTGGCGGTTGCACCGGTAAGACAACTACAAGATTCATCGGTTTGATCGATGAAGTAAAGGTATATAACAGAATACTAAGCGTTGACAATGCAAAAATTGTTACTTCTAAGGTAATCAATAAACTAAATGACCATTTTCAGGTAATTTTCAAAGGACAATCCTATGGAGTAGAATTTATCACAAATTGTCCGGTTAATGTCTCATGGCTCCCAACTCAGGGCGTATCAGATCCGGCCTCCAATATCGTTGAATTATCACCTGAAACAACAACAAAATACTCCGTATCTTCNTTTTATGAGGGTTGTACTGACGTGGATACTATTCTAATAAAGGTACTTGACGAATCTAATATCCAATGTAACAAGCTACTATTGCCAAATAGCTTTACCCCAAACGATGATGGGCTGAATGACACCTATGGGATATCTACAACTTATGCTATTGATGGTGATTGCCTTTTCGAAATATTCAACAAGTATGGAGGCAAGGTATTCTCCACGAAAGATCCCAACGGCCGGTGGGATGGTAAAATAGGCAACGATGTGGCTCCACCCGGCTTATATTTATACAAAGTACGCTATACCTGTGCAGATAAACAATATACAACTTCAGGGAGTGTAAATATTATTAGATGATAGATTGTGGATAACATTCGCATCCCAATATACAAGGTTAATATGATAAAAAAGGTAGAAAAATTACATAAACTCTTTTACATTTGTAATATATATAGAGTTTATGCTGAGATTTAATTTAGTTGTATTCTTCATACTCACCTTNTTATTTTCTTCCTTTAAAGCCTATAATCAAAGTGTATTCGTTTTCCAGGGCATCCTGAAAGAAGCGGATAATTCCAATCCTGTAGAGGACGCCATGGTAATGCTACATCCCCTGGGCATTGGTACAACTACCGACAAAGTTGGCTTTTTCAAAATTGAATACACCGGTAACTTCTCCGGAAATATACATATCAAGAAAGAAGGTTTCATCGATGTAGATTACGCTATCCAACCTGCTGACGTCAATGCGGCAGTTCCCGTAATTATAACCATGTATAGAGATGCCGCATACAATGCAAGAGTTCAAAGTACCGGGACGATACCGGTAATATCCATTGATGATGAAAGTGCAAACGATGGTTCACAGGAAATTAGCAGCCTGTTGTCAGCCTCCCGGGATCCTTTTCTTTCAATTGCAGGTTATAATTTGGGCGTATTCCGGTTTAGACTTCGGGGATATGACACAGAACAGAATTCAGTTTACTTGAACGGTATTCAAATGAACGATCCGGAAAACGGAGCTCTCGTATTTGGAGAATGGGGTGGTTTGAACGATGTGTTGAGAAATACAGATGCCAATTATGGTCTTACTCCGGTATCCTTCACTTTTGGAGGCATCGGTTCCAAAACCATGATCAACCTTAGAGCTTCTGAACAACGTAAGACAATCAGGGCTTCCTACGCGATCTCTAACCGCAGTTATCGCAACAGGATTATGGCTACATACAATACAGGCAAGATGGCCAATGGATGGTCTCTTTCTGCTAGTGCATCATACAGGNNTGAAATTTAGGAAGGATATGCCCAAGGTACCTTTTATAAGGGTATCTCTTATTATCTAGGCATTGAGAAAGAGCTCAATAAAAATCACTCATTAGGATTGACGATCATAGGTGCGCCAACCCAAAGAGGTAAAAGCAACGGATCTGTACAAGAAGTGTACGACCTGACCGGGAATAATTTTTATAATCCAAATTGGGGATATCAAAATGGTGAAAAACGAAACAGCCGGATAGGTTCAACCAATAAGCCGATAGGCATTCTGAGACATGATTGGAAATTGAAAGAAAATATTTCCCTGATCAACCTTGTTTCGTACCAACAAGGCTACGAATCCAATACCCGACTCGATTGGTACAACGGACGAGATCCAAGACCTGATTATTATAAATACCTCCCCAGCGCTGCTCTTGACTCTTCTGCTGCTGTTTTATTCACAGAGCAATGGAAATCAAACAGCAAATGGAATCAAGTTGACTGGGATTATATGTATGAAGTCAACAGAGGTAAAAACGAAACAGTCAACAATGTTGATGGAATTGAGGGAAATAATGTTACCGGTTCTCGCTCTTACTACATAGTACAGGATCAACGGACCGATAACCGGATTTTTAATTATGGTTCCATCCTAAAAACTCAGATAGGGCAGAGGTGGACGATAAATGGCGGTTTGAATTATCAGTATTATAATGCAAATTATTACAGTTTGATTGATGATCTATTAGGAGGAGAGTTCTTTTTAGACATTGATAAGTTTGCAGAAAGAGATCTTTCTTCCAANCCGGCCGCAGCGCAACCCAACCTTGACAAACCAAACCATATCGCCAGAAAGGGTGACCGATACGGCTTTGATTATGATATGAACGTCAGGAATTATAGCCTGTGGATGCAGCATGTATTCGTTTTTCCACATTTTGATTACTTCATCAGCGGAAATATAGGTCAAACTATCAACTGGAGGGAAGGAAATGTNAAAAATGGACGATTCCCGGATAATTCTTTGGGTGAATCCGCCAGGAATAAATTNTTGGAATATGGATTGAAAGGTGGAGTGACATACAAAATCGATGGGCGTAACTATTTAACTGTCAATGGAGGTTACCTCTCTCAAGCACCCCTGGTCAATAACTCATTTATCTCTTCCAGAACAAGAAACTCCATCGTNAAAAATCTGGTCAATGAGAAAGTAGCAACAGTTGAGGGAAGTTACAATTATGTAGCTCCAAACTTTAAGTTAAGATTGACAGGATATCTGACAAATTTTTACGATAAATCCACCCGAACAGCTTTCTTCAATGATGTGGACGGAACATTTGTCAATTTCAACATGACCGGAATCGGACAACAAAACGGTGGAGTGGAATTGGGAAGTGAAATCAAATTGAATCCGCAATGGAAAATCAATGCCGTAGCGTCTGTTGGACGATTTGTTTATGCTAATAATCCAACTGTTACAATAAGCAATGACAATGATGAAGAAATCAAACAACTGACCGTTTACCAAAAAGGGTACAGAGTCGAAAACTGCCCACAGGAAGCTTATTCAGTAGGTCTAAGTTATAATTCTTCTAAATTTTGGTTTATCACCCTGAATGCCAACTATGCGCGAATGTCCTTCCTGGACATGAACCCATACAGACGGACAAGCGATATCGCCAATCCGGAATTGGTAGAACCTGGTTCACCTGCATGGTACAAAATTCTTCATGAAGAAGAATTTCCGGCAGCNATTACGCTTGATTTGTTTGGCGGGAAATCATGGAAAATCAAGAAAAACTATATAAACCTGAACGTTGGAGTTAATAACCTGCTCAATAATACAAACATAAAATCAGGTGGGTACGAACAAGCAAGAGTATACTACAAATTAAATTCAACAAGCGAAAATGGACCAATAGATGTATCAAAATTTCCACCAAAATACTTCTATGCCTACGGGATAAATTACTTTATAAGTCTTACTTTCAGAATATAAAATATTAAATTTCAATCAATTAAAATAAAGATGACAAGATTTATCAATTCCTTCCTCTTTACAGCCTTCATGGCAACCTTGTTTTTAGGTTGTGTAAAAACGGACATCGATGAGCCGCCATATAATACTAATTATCCTACCTACAATGCCAACTTCAGTATCAAAGACCTGAGGGCATTACATACCAACGGAAAATTTGAAACAATCAATGAAGACTATCTTATCAAGGCGGTAGTAGTAGCCGATGATAAGTCCGGCAATTATTACAAGACACTGGTAGTTCAGGACAGTACCGGGGGTATGGAAGTCAAGATCAATGCTGTAGGGCTTTTCAATACTTTTCCTGTAGGCCGTAGGGTTTATCTTAAACTGAAAGGTCTGACCCTTGGGGATTATAATGGTAATTTTCAGATTGGAGGNGGTACCTACCTCGATGATTCTAACAATAACAGGCTGGGCGGAATTGAAGAACCGGTAGTCAATCAATATATTTTAAAGGGCGAATTTAATGTTCCGATCACTCCCGCTGTCAAGACCATTGCTGAGCTGGGAGATGGTGACATCAACACCCTGGTGCAACTAAACGGCCTCGAAGTACCTGAAGCTGATCTGGGTGCGACTTATGCAGATGCAGTTAATAAAACTACAACCAACCGAACTCTTAAAGATTGTAGCAATAAGACAATCACCTTGCGGACATCCGGCTATGCAACATTCGCCGGCCTGGAAATGCCTCAAGGCAATGGAACCATAGTTGCGATTTATACAGTCTTTGGAGCTACCAAGCAATTATTCCTAAGGGAGGCCTCCGATGCTGACTTCAGTGGAAAAAGATGCGGCGATGGCGGTGTAACCGGAGAATTGATCAACATCAGTGACGTAAGAGCATTGTACCAAGGGTCTACGATTAGCCTTCCGGATAACAANAAAATCAAAGGGATCGTGATTTCGGATAAAACATATGCTAATATCACCAACAAGAATTTGGTACTGTGGCAATCCGGAAATGCCGGTATTACTTTGAGATTTACTGAAACAGTACCCTTCAATGTAGGAGATGAACTGGAAATAGGAATATCGGGCCTGGAACTATCTGAATTCAATGGTTTATTGCAAATCAACAATGCGCCATTGACAAATGTATCCAGGACCGGTACCGGCAAGACAGTTACCCCAACTGAATTGAGTATCGACAACCTCAACGCCAATATAAAAGTATATGAATCTCAATTGGTCAAAATTAAGGGCGTTACATTAAGTAAATCCAATGGAACAACATTTTCAGGTACAGTCAATGCCAAAGATGCAACCGGATCTATTGCATTATACACAACCTCATATTCAACTTTCGCCAATGACAATTTCCCGACAGGCACAGTTGACATAGTGGCTATTGCTTCCAGAGGCGGCAGTAATTCCGAAAATCAACTCACAATAAGAAGCAAAGATGATATTAGTGGNGGAGTGGTCAATCCGGGAGAAACAATTGATATAAGCGCTGTCAGAGCCTTATATGCAGGAGCAGCAACTACGGTTCCTGCATCTAAATCCATCAAAGGTATTGTAATTTCGGATAAAACTTTCTCTAATATAACTTCNAAAAATGTTGTAATACAGCAAGAAGGTAACGCAGGTATCGTAGTAAGATTTTCAGCAAATAACACACTAAACCTGGGCGATGAAGTTGAAATCGCAATTGGTGGCATGGAACTATCAGAATTCAATGGTCTTTTGCAGCTCAATAACGTGCCTAATGCCAATGCTAAGGTAGTTGGTACCGGAAAGTCTATCAATCCAGTGACAATCACCTTGAATGAATTAGTTTCAAATTTGGAAAATTATGAATCAACATTGATCAAAGTCGTTGGGGTAACACTGTCCAAATCAAGTGGCTCAACGTTTGAGGGTACTGTTGTAATGACGGATGCAACGGGTACAGCAAACATGTACACTACTTCTTATGCAACTTTTGCCAAGGATAATTTTCCAACCGGAGTTGTAAATGTAACAGGAATTGTAGGGCAATTTGATACGCCTCAGGTAAATATTAGAAGTAAAGCAGACATAAATTAATATTTAACAGATATTATAAAAAAGCCGAATGGATACCAATCGGCTTTTTTATTTTTATAATCAAGAACGTATACCAGGTTTGATTCAGATAAATTAAAATTGAAAAAAATTATTACACGAATGTGAAAATAAGCATGAAATTATTTTGAACAATCAGATTAAAGTTTTATATTGTCATGTTTAATTTATTTATCAAATTCTTTTAAAATATTTTGACATATGAATATTACATTTGATGAATTGAGGCGTATCAAGCACAGTTTGCCAACCGGAAGCATCAATAAGATCGCAAAGGAACTAAACATTGAAGAGCAGACTGTGCGAAATTATTTTGGCGGCGACCATTACGATAGTGGCGGGGAAGTAGTTGGCCTGCATATTGAGCCGGGACCCGAAGGCGGCATTGTTTACCTCGAAGATACAAGAATCATTGAAGCTGCCAGGAGAATTCTGGAAAGCTCATCCAATTGATTGTTAATCAAATTTCTTAAACTTCCGGAGCATTTGTCTATATTCTTCCGACCAATCATTTCTCATGCCGGAACGATATAAAAACAAATGCTCCGAATTTACAATCTCGCTGATTACGGCTTTTTGGTAGACTGTTATTTCTCTTATTACACCAGAGCCTTTAAAACTTGAGATAAATAATTTTCCAACAGGATGAATAGAAAATGAAGAAGCTATTTTCTCAAATTCAACTGCTTCTTTACCTGGCAAAATGATATAGAAAAATCCACTTTTTGATAGTAGTCTGTTCACAGCCTTAGCAAGGTCAGTGAAAGATAATAATTCCTGATGCTTAGCAACCAACAAGTCCTTTTNTTGGGGCTTTACCTTAGAATCGAAGAATGGTGGATTTGAAAAGATGACATCAAATGAATATGCTTCACCAAAACGGGTGATATCGCAACACACTGCTCTACAATATTCCGACATGCCATTGAAATGAATATTATGGTTACATTCTGCCGTTGCGCCTTCATCAATATCCACACAGGTATACCTGCCTTCAGGATTAAGTCTGGCGGTCATCAGGGTAATAATACCACAACCTGAGCCAATATCTAGACAATTCGCTCCGGAAAATATTTNTTTAGGGTATGCACCAAGTAAAAGCGCATCCGTACCAATCTTCATCGGAGAGACAGANNGTCTTTCAATTACCAGATTCTCAAGTATAAAAGGCANGGGAGAGGCCAAATGTTACTTACCAAGGGATTTTTGATAATCCGCCATAAACTTCTCTAAACCGATATCTGTCAAAGGATGATTCAGCAAAGTCAATAGCGCTGAAAGAGGACATGTCACTACATCTGCACCCAGTTCAGCAGCTTGAACAATATGAAGGCCACTCCGAACAGAGGCAACCAAAACCTCAGTTTGGAAACCTTGTATATTATAAATGTCTACTATCTGTCTTACAACCTCCATACCATCAAAAGTGATATCATCCAAACGACCTACAAAAGGAGAAACATAAGCAGCACCGGCTTTTGCCGCCAAAATAGCCTGACCTGCGGAAAATACAAGCGTACAATTTGTCCTTATGCCTTTATTGGTAAAATATGACATAGCCTTGACACCATCTTTTGTCATGGGGACCTTAACAACAATATTCTCAGCCAATCCAGCAAGAACTTCACCTTCCTGCACCATACCGTTAAAGTCCATAGAAATAACTTCGGCAGAAACATCACCGGAAACAATATTGGCAATTTGCTGATAATGTTTTTTTACTCTATCTTCACCTGTGATTCCCTCCTTAGCCATCAGGGTGGGATTAGTGGTTACACCATCTAGAATACCCAGATCATGGGCTTCCTTGATTTGATCAATATTGGCTGTATCCAAGAAAAATTTCATGATAATGGTTTTTATAGATATAATGAAAAAAAGAAAAAAAGTTAAAAAAAAGGAAGTCAAACCAACCGCTCAACTCGATACCCTTGCTGCATTTCTGCCCTGGGGGTTACAAGGAGCATGTCGAATGACTTCCGCCGCAAAGGTAATATTTTTAATCAATTTGACAACTTAATGAATAAATAATGTAGACATGAAAACATTTACTTTTTCAAAAACAACTATGGACAATTTTCTGGCNTTTTTCAGAATAGTTGTATCCTTTTTGATGATCAATGGCCATGGACTGCCAAAAATTTTAAAATTTTTCAATGGCGAGGAACTGAAATTCGCTGATCCTATAGGCATAGGAATAGTTCCGAGTCTTGTATTGGCTACATTTGCAGAATTCTTTTGTTCCATTATGATTATAATAGGATTTAAAACGCGTTTGGCGACATTACCATTGATTGTCACCATGTTTGTCGTCATATTTATTGTAGATTTCAGTTCTCCGATTCAGGAACGGGAAACTGCCATTTTGTATTTTCTGTCATATGGAGTAATTCTNTTTTTGGGACCCGGCAAGTATGCACTTGATAATGTGCTAAAAAGAAATAAATGCATTGCTCAATGAATGAATGCATGTAGATATGAATGAAATAAATCCATCATTCTATCTATCAAAGTATTAGCAATGTACCTCTTCTAAAAAGGATTTCAGTATTCCCATAATTAATATTATGTTAAATAGAAGAAATTGAAAACCTCCCTAAGCCTAAACATTATAGATCTTATTATGCATTATAATATTAATTCACTACAAATTTGAACTATACTAAGATATTGTTTCGATAAACTCTTTACTTAGAGATCGGTACTAAAATCTATATTGAAAATAGATTTGAAAATCAATCAAACACCATATACTGAACAACCGAACCTAATTGGATCTATATCCTTAATATTTGATTGTTTAAATAAATAACGTGGCTTAGAAATTGCAATTGCAGTTCATACCCGGATAATTTATAAAATAGTCCATAAATTCTGGGATAATGCCGAGGTTGCATTGGTATAACTTTAAGAAATCCTTAATTGCATATACAGTACAATATTGATTAAATACATATAACATATTTATATATATAAATATATCAATTCTTTAATTTCATCCACGCCAAATCGACTTACCGGGCTTTTCATGAAATTACTCCTCCCCTATTAATAAAAATAACCGGAACCTTGCGAGTCCCGGTTATTTATCTTTAGATATAACCAATTATATTATCGGATCAAAGTAATATTCCCTTTAATTTTAAAACTCTGTCCATCAATACAATCAACATCCAAATAGTATCCATAGACATCCGGATCCAGTACCCTGCCTTGGAAGGTTCCGTTCCATTCGAAATTAATATCTTTGGTGGAATATACTTCCTGACCAAATCTGTTATAGACAATAAATGAATTCAACCTGTTAACAATACCATCCTGAAATAATCTAAGTGTTTCATTTCTTTGATCTCCCTTTCCATCAGGAGAGAAAGCATTTGGCAAAAATACATGGTCTCCGTCACACAATGTTTGTTTTACGAACAGTTTGACAGTGGCCGTCCTACTACAATTATCAGGATTAGTCACCGTTACGGTAAACGTGCGGTCTCCTATCGGCCCTGGTTTGTACACTGGATCCTGAGCTGTAGGATTATTCAGTCCCTCTGCAGNGTACAAATAAGCTAAACCGGGAGGAAATGCAAATAACTGAACTGTCTCAAAGTTATAGATAGTATCAAGTGCAATGGATGCAGATACATCACCTCCAAATGTACCGACTTTAAGATTTGTTGATCCGGTCAATATGCACCCTCCAGCAAATTCAACAGTTATAGTATAGACTTCATTCTTCTCTCCAATTACAGTTATGCTTGGTGTGCNCTGTCCTGATTTGATTCGGTTGTCATCCGGTGTCCAGTGAATATTTACAGGAGTGTCTCCTAATAGATTGGCATTGATAGTAATCGGATCATCCACGCAAACAAATGCATCATCAACATTCATGATCAATTTTGCAACTTGCACTGCGACTCTTCCGGTAACAAAACAATCACTGAATGTAGGATCACTAACCTTGACCGTGAAAACAGTATACTGGTCGACAACAGCTTCTGGATTGGCAACGGTATTAGATCCACTTATCTTTTCAGCCGGTTCCCATACATAACTATAAGCAGGATTACCGTTTGGATTGAGATGCACCCGATCAGCACCACATAAATATATCGAATCATTGACTGATTCTATATCGATGTAATTAACTTTAACCAACTGAGAATCAACACGCTCGCAACCGCTAGTATTATATATTTTTACCCAATATGAGCCTGACGCAGGAAACGTATGGTTCGGATTAACATCAGTTGAGGTTGCAGTGCCATCACCAAAGTCCCACAAATATGAATCTTCAGGAGGATTAGTTGTGTTGGTAAATTGAACGGTAAGACTTCCACAATCATTGGATGTAGAAAATCCAAGGTTGGGTTCTCTACTCAGTTTCACATTTACTGTATCCTTAAAGACGCAACCGGATACTGCATCCAGTATACTCACCACATAGGTAATATCAGCTAACGGAGTCGAAACCGGATTAGGAACATTACCTCCCGGTGTCAAATAGGTAGCCGGCGTCCATGTATACTGATAGTCCGGATTGCCATTTGGATTCAATTCTACACTTTCCCNCTTACATAATTCGTGGAAATCAACGATGTTATCCTTGCCCAATAAGTGCACTGTAATGCTCTTTTGGGTAGTATCACTACATCCATTCTGATGAAATGCTATCAAATGTACGATGTATGTACCTTCTTCACTTACATTGAATTCCGGGTTGGATGCAGTACTTGTAGTTACCAGCGTACCTTCCTTTTCAACAGTCCATTGGAATGCTGAACCATTGGTGGAATTATTTACAGTTTTGATAGTAATCGAACTCCCGCAATCAGGAACAGAAAGGGCAAAATCCGCATTGATAACAGTTCGTCGAATAACAATGTTATCAATCATGGTATCACGACATGCAGGACCTTTATAAGCAATTAACTGCACTTTATAAGTGCCATAATCCGGATAGGTTATCACAGGCTCAAATTCCGTAGAAGTAGCCATAACACTACCATCAGACTTGTAAAAAGTCCACTCATAATCTGTGGTAGTTTTGGAACAGTTAATGAAAGGAATTACAGTAGTGTTACATAGGGTATCAGGAATCTTAAAACATGCCTCAGTCGGATTGGAGCAATTACGAACATTATACTGAAAGTCTCGTCTTATTCTGGATAATAGTACGCCATTCCTGTATTCTTCAGCACAGATACCAACCAGAAACTGCCCTATAATTACCGGAGTTCCCGTAATAAAACCGGTTGAAGGATTAATTTTAAGTGGATCAGGACCACCCAAAAGATTATGCAGTCCAAAACCATTAGCCCATGTAACGGTATCGAATGGTGGTCCGGGAGGTGGATAGATCCTTCCCTCTGCTGTATCACCTGACACAAACGGATTACATACTCTATAAACTATGCTATCCCCATCATTATCAATTGCACCGTGGTCGTAATTCAATGGTGTACCCGCGCAAACATAGATAGGCGGCCAAAATTCATATCTTGGAGAACTATTACAAGCCAAGAGAGCCTCATCTGTAATTTCTACAGAAAATATAGCTCCTGTATTCAATGGTTCATCGATATTCATTAGAGTCTGATTACGACAACAGCGCTGATAGACGATTGTATAACCTCCTACCAAATAAGGGAGAGTTACGACAGTGTCATAGACGGCTCTGTGAACACAGACATCCTGACCTTCAATATTACATTCAGAAGTAAGAATCTGGTCTAATGTATCTGTAGCATCATATGGGATGTTGACCACACCCAGAANGCCGACATTAGATACTAAGGTTTTGGATTTTGTACTATAAAATCCAAGCCATGCAGGATTATCAAAGGTTACGTTGGGGTCAGCGTAAAAACAGTCTCTATAAACCGTCAGTGTGATCCGGTATTTATTATTTCCCAGACAAGTATATGTGACTTNCCCTCCAACGATATGGGTAGCATGGGCCTGAAAGGAACCGACCATGAATAATATAATCGCTACGACCAGCTTGCCTATACCTGCAATAAAGGTTTTATGCGAAGTATTATTATTTTNTATCATTAAATATTTGTACATGGATATTATTACTTTTATTGAATAAATATGGGATTACTTCTTTCTGTTAATATTGACAATCTCAACACGCCTTTCCTTGGATGCAGAGACGCTATAAACTGAATTCCTTAAATCACTGTAACTTGAAACTACGTCAGCAGGAGATTTTGTCTCACCAAATGAAACCTCAGTAATTTTCAATTTTCCACTTTTCAAATATGGAGCAATCGCACCATTTGAAGCCGTTTTCAAATAATTAACCACGCTGCTTACCCTTCTGAGTCCAAGTTTTTCATTATATGCTGTCGAAGCTAATGGAGAGGTAAAGCCCTGAATGATGATTTGGACTTCTTCTCCCCTTTCCAATACTTCCTCAAGTGCCTCTGTAAAATCAATCAGATCGTCATTTCCTTTCTTAACTCTATTGTCAAAGAAATTATTCATAATCTTTTCAGCCTGAATCCTTTCATCGCCGGATAAAGGTTGGATGTAACGATCACGATAAAGCCATTTTTTATTATAATATGGCGCAAAAGTTTCCGNGAAGGTCTTCGTTACTGACACAGCTCTGGATCTCCTTCCTGGTTCGTCATTATCGAAGAATAATTCGATTGGAAGATAATCCTCGAGACTTCCCTTTCCGAGATATAACTTTTGTTCAATACGATTTACATTATCTGCTATATCTTTGGTATTCAACATGACAGTGTCAGGTGCAAATCCTTTCTTTGTAGCAATGATTTTATATCTCTTACCTCTTTCTATCGGGAAAACATGACGGTTAGTAGACTCGGTCAACTGTATGAGCTGTTCCTTTGAAGGATCATCCATATCAATAATCCTGATGGTCGTTCCATTGAGTGGCAATCCGGACTTTTTAGCAAAAGTGAGTACATCAAGATCGAGTTCTTTTGATTTGAGATAGAACAACTTCACTATATCTGAATTGTCTTTCAGGTCTTTAGTTGTAAAGTATACAGTATCAGGATAATAGCCGGGTTTGGTAGCTATAGCCATGTATTCAAATCCGGGATCAAGCCCAANAAGATAGGATGATCGTGTATCGATTTGCTGGCTTACCATTTCCGGACCGCCTTTCTTATACAAACTCACCTTGGCTCCGGGCAATGAATCACGCGTTGAAGCATCAAATACATAGGCAAGTAGGTTGACCTTCAAGACATCAACCTTATAGATGTCATTACAACATGCCTCTTCTGTAGGGTCCAAATAAAGTGAACCTTCGCGGTTAGAAGCAAAATAACCGGTTTTACCACTTTTGTTGAGACTGAAGTAAATATCGTTGTAACTACTGTTCAAAGGTGCAGGTTCTTGAATTGCGGCATTCCATTTACCATTTTCATAGGTAGATCTATAAATATCGTAACCACCAAAACCATTCAAGCCAAACGATGAAAAATAAAGTGTCTGGGTACCTTCATGAAAATATGGTGTAACTTCCGATTCTGCCGTATTCAAATCTTTCAAATTATATGGTGTGCCAAAGGAATCACCATTGACATCAATACACCATATATCATCTTTACCTTCTCCACCGGGCCTGTCTGAAACAAAAAACAATACCGTCTTATGCATTCCGGCTACATAACCAATACTTGGTTGTGTAGTGGTATAACCAGCCATATTGACAGGATCAGGAAGTCTGACTGCCGGTCCAAAAGTACCATCAGGATTAATATTCCTATAATACAATTCGCAGCGAATCTCTGAAANATTCAAATTAGAACAATTGGAATAATAGACTCTCTTCCCGTCCGGAGAATAGGTCATATTGACATTATGCTTGGTATTTTCATTAAACTCAGACCCCAACTCAGCGTTACTAGACGCGTCCTTTAGCATTGTCTTCCCTACCAACCATTTATTTGTAGGATTGGTAAATCGGTTTGAAGCATAAAAGAGAGAGTCATTTTTTTCAAAAGGGGCAAAATCGTTGTATGGTGAATTGATGTCACTACCCAATTGAACCACTTTATAATATTGAGCTGAGTCGGAAGAATTCTTTATAGCAAAATCCAGGGATGCTAATCTTTTACGTGCCACATCAAGGTTGGGATTATCTGAACCATCATTCTTCGAAATGAATAAATTGAAATTATCCTGTGCTTCCTGATATTTACCCTGTATGGTTTGAACTTCAGCAAGATGAAAAGGGACATCCTTATATTTAGGATCATCCTTATTCTCATTCAATAGCAGTAATGCATAATACTGTTCTGCTTTGGTAAATGCATGAAACTTTCTTGCAGCTTCAGCAATATTGAATAAAATATCGGCATTTCCGGGATCAAACTCAGAGGCAATTTGATAATTGACCATAGCACTTTTATAATCTTTCATGCTAAGATTCTTCTCGGCTGCCTTTAAATACTGCTNTTTGGTCTGAGCCGACATGGTACCCATCATCAGCCCGCAGCATATGACCATTAAGAAAATATATCTCATAGTTTTTATTCTTTAGGATTACTATTGTTTAATAGACCGGGCAAGATCTGTAATCTCGCAGTGGTTTCACTTCTGTAATAATATACTGCAATGAAACTTCCAATCCGCCTTNTTTCTCGGTTGCTATTTCGAAAGGAGAGTTATTGATATCATAACTTATACCTGCACGCCACTGGTTGACATGAAGTTCAATGGTAGGCACCCATGCATCTTTTGTTCGGAGGTTGATTCCGCCTACAACAGCAAATTCTTTACCTCTCTTGGTACTTAAATAAACCTTCAATGCTGCACCCAATAGAGTTTCGTTATAAGTATCCGATTTTCTATAAGCTGCATTCAATATCAAATCAAATGGCTGAGCAATATATATGGAACCAAGTCCATAAAATGACATTGTAACCGGCAACTTGGAATCGCTTCCATCGTAAAATTGAATTTTAGGAGAATTCAGATGACAAAAGCCTCCTCCGAGGTCCAATTTAGTCCTGGCACTGTTCTGGAGCCGGATGTTCAAACCCAGAGAAGTCTCAGGATAAAGAAATGACATCTTATCCAAATCAACTTTCTCGCCTGAAGTAGGATTTTTATCGAAATAATCACCTCGCCATTGATCACCAAAATTCAAACCGGCAGAGTTGATACTCCTTTGTCCAAAGCCAATTCCCAGACCTGGTGTAACAAAGAAATGCCGATTGATCATGTAAGTAAATGAACCAAGGAAATTCAAATTCAATAGACCAAACTTCCCGTCACCAGCCTGATCAAAATTAAAATTGGCACCCGCTCCAAAGAAGATTTNTTCATTCTTATTGGAGTAAATTTNTTGGTCATAATTGCCACTCAAGGTAAAATAATTGACCGGGACCGATCTCCACTGGCTCTTGTAATTAGCGGAAATTCTTTTATCTCCGTTGAAAATTCCGGTGAGAGCCGGATTTAAATTTAGTGTTGAATTATAAAACTGAGAATAATGTATCTCATTTTGGCTGAACCCAAGCGTATAAATACTCAGGAAAAGTATAACACCAAATAGTTTAGGTAAACATTTTTGTTCCAAAATAAATGTGTTTATGGGTTTACAAATTATCTTTCATCAAAATTACTACTTTTATATAAATTCAATGCAAAAAATGATATATATATGTTGAAGATTCTTAACAAATCACAAATTGCACACCTGGAGAATGAAGTTAAAATTTCCAGACATTTAACTGAAAGTCAACTGGTTTCTCAAGCCGGTAAGGCATTTTACCATGAGTTTACCAAAATTATTAAGGACATTGACCTTACAATTCTGATTTTGTGCGGAAACGGAAATAATGGTGCTGATGGTCTTGAAATTGCCAACTTACTATCCAGTGCAGGGTATAATGTTGAAGTCGGTGTAATCCTTATTGCTAANAAATCATCGGATACATTCAGGCATAAGCTCGAAAACCTGTTCAGTTCAATTCCTACCATTGAACTTGATGTACAGGACCTACATGATTTCACTCTACCCTTTTACGATGTTTTGATAGACGGAATCTTAGGTTCAGGTATTAACAGAGAACTTCCAACTGAATTACAATCACTTATTACCAGAATAAATCAAAATAAACAACCTGTTTTTTCCATTGATATTGCCAGTGGTTTAAGCTGTGAAGGTACTTTACCCAAGGTTGCGATAAAGCCTCATTATACCATCGCCATGGGAACAATAAAGCCCGCCTATTTTCTGGCTGAAGGCGTAGATCATGTCGGCATATTGATCTTCGCCAGGATTCAATCGTTCGAGGAATGTCTTAGCCAGATCAAATCTCATGAATTTTGGATAAATCCCTCCAGTGCTAANAAAATATTGAAACCATATAATAGACTGGATCACAAATACATACATGGTATTGCTTCAATTATCGGTGGAAGTTATGGCATGTCCGGCTGCATTAAACTTTCAGGAGAGGCCGCCCTGCGTTCAGGGTGTGGTGTTGTATATCTCCATGTACCTTACAACTCTGTTGACTTTCTGCAATCATCCCTTCCGGAGGCCATTATCCATCCTGATGATTTTAAATATCATATCGGTTCCTTTGAAAACAACATGCGTTTTACAGCAATAGGAATTGGACCAGGCATGGGCTACAAAATAAAACAATCGGAAATGTTTGGGGGACTGCTTGATGACAACAAGACCATTCCGATGGTTATAGATGCTGATGCCTTGACCATTCTATCAGGCTGGGACGACTGGCCCCGGAGAATAAACTGCCCTGTCATTCTTACTCCTCATAAAGGTGAGTTCGAACGTTTGTTTGGTAAATTTGAAACACAACAACAGAGGGTTGATGCAATGCGCAATCATTCAACCAAATATGGTCATGTTATACTCCTTAAAGGAGCCGATACGGTAATATCCGGCCCGGATGGTTCTGTATACTTTTCCAACACCGGCAATAGCGGTATGGCCACTGCCGGATCCGGCGATGTCCTGACCGGAATTCTGACCGGGTTATTGGCCCAGGGATACAGCCCTATAGACACAGCAATTCTTGGTAGTCAAATACACGGGTTGTCCGGCAATATTGCCGAGGCCAATTGGGGAAAGCGATCAATCATCGCAGGTGACCTTGTCAAAAATATCGGACTTGCCATTCAATCCATCGAAAATCAATGAAAACAGAGCGACTGAAAATAGCTATACTCTCCGGAGCAGGAATAAGCGCTGAGAGCGGCATATCAACCTTCAGAGACCAAAACGGACTGTGGGAAAATCATGATATCATGGAAGTAGCCAGCATAACCGGCTGGATAAAGAATCCTGCTCTGGTACTTGATTTTTATAATAAACGTCGCGCACAATTAAAACAAGTTGAGTGTAACCGCGCCCACATGATATGCGCATTACTTGATAATCACCATGATGTAACGATAATCACTCAAAATGTCGATGACTTGCACGAACGTGCCGGCAGCAAAAATATCATTCATTTACATGGAGAACTCCTAAGTGCGCGTAGCGAATTTGATGAGACGATTAAAATCAGGTGTGATGGAGATATTTTACCCGGGGACTTAGCACCTGACGGGCATCAATTAAGGCCTGATATAGTTTGGTTTGGAGAAATGGTACCTAAGTTAGAAGAAGCAGCATTAATTGTTTCCAATTGCGATATTTTGATTATCGTCGGCACATCATTATTGGTTTATCCTGCGGCAGGTCTTATCAATTATGCTTTTACTGCAAAAAGCATTTACATAGTAGATCCAAATTTGAGACCAAAAGATATCCCCAATTTCAACAACCAACGTATGCAACTAATAAATGAAACTGCCGGTCACGGCATGCAATTAGTATTTGATGCAATCACCTAAAGAAAAATAGAACCGAATTACCTAAATCGATGGTATAATCTTGATTTTTTTAACTAATGTTCGAATAATATGATTTATGATGTCGATATTAGCGCAGATTTAATAAGTCAATACTTAAAGTAATTATTTATCATATTTATTTTATTATATTAATTTACAACTACTTAGAATGAAAAGTTATTTATTTCCAGGCCAGGGTGCGCAATTCTTAGGTATGGGCAAGGATATGTATGACCAATATGACCATATTGCACGCATGTTTGAAGAAGCAAATAAGTTATTAGGATTTGAAATTACCGATATCCTATTTGGAGATGATGAGGACGCCCTTAAAAGAACGGACGTGACTCAACCGGCTATCTATATCCATTCCATGGCGAAAGCCCTTATATTAGGCGATGATTTCAGACCAGATATGGCTGCGGGACATTCCCTTGGAGAGTTTTCTGCCCTTGCAGCTTGTGGGGCCATGACCTTTGAAGATGGACTCAGACTTGTTTCCATGCGAGCAAAAGCAATGCAGGAAGCCTGTGAAGCAAATCCGGGTACCATGGCTGCTGTACTCGGTTTGGATGATCAAATTGTTGAGGAAGTATGTGGTAACATTGATGAGGTCGTTGTACCCGCCAATTATAATTGTCCGGGACAATTAGTCATATCAGGATCACTGGATGGTATAAAAATTGCTTCTGAAAAATTATTGGCAAAAGGCGCGCTTAAGGTAGTCACTCTTCAGGTTGGTGGGGCATTCCACTCACCGTTGATGGCTGACGCCCAGGCAAAACTTGAAAAAGCTATCAGAGAAACAGAAATGAAAATGCCAACCTGCAAGGTTTACCAGAATGTTAATGCACGCCCGGGAAGTACCGTTGAAGAAATTCGTCAAAACCTCATAGAGCAATTAACTGCTCCTGTCAGATGGACCCAAACCATGCAAAATATGATTGCAGACGGGATGACTTCAGCGCTGGAAGTTGGTGGTACAGGCTCTGTTCTAAGAGGATTACTCAGAAAAGTTGACAGAAGCATCCCAAGTGAAACTGCCTGATAAAAAGAATGTGGCATAATGCCGATTGACATTAAATAAATTTTAAAATATTGATCATTAATATATTTAATCCAATCCAATTTGCTAAATTTACAACAATAAAGATTTTGAGTAATCTCATTGGATTAGCACATTGGAAAAGGTTAAGATAGATAAAGGTTCAATTCTTTTGGCAGAGCCATTTATGATGGATTCCAATTTCATCAAGGCCGCAATCATTATCACTGATTATCATCCGACCGGCACTATAGGATTTATTCTAAACAAGCCGATAAACATGAAAATCAATGATTTGTTGGCAAGNTTTCCTGAATTCGAGTCGGATGTATTCTTCGGAGGTCCCGTTGCTACTGATACCATTCACTTNTTGCACAACCTGGGAGATTTGCTGGAAGGAAGTAAGTACATTACAAAAGGAGTCTATTGGGGCGGAAATTTTGAAAAGCTTAAATTTTTGATAACTTCCGGTCTGGTATATCCCAACCAGATTAGATTTTATGTCGGTTATTCAGGTTGGTCTCCCGGTCAATTGGAAGAAGAAATCAGCACATCTTCGTGGGTAATCAGTGAAAGTGACCCAAATTATGTGTTTAAATCCAATTCTGATGGTTTGTGGAAACAGGTAATGATCGATAAAGGAGAGCTATATGCGATCTTATCCGAATTGCCGGAAAATGTCAATCTCAATTAATAGGATTTGCAAATATCGAAAAGGATAAAATAATTGCACCTTTTAATATATGATCATATAATGTTATGATTTCTTATCATTTTAAATATTTCACCATGAAAAAGTCTACTTATTACTTAATTCTGGCCTTTGTAACGCTCATATTGTCATCTTGTACGACAACACTGTACGTACCCAACGCAGTCAATACGCCATTACTAAAAGAAAAGCATGAATTCAAAGCCACAATTGGCCCTAACAATGCCCAGGCAGCTTTTGGCTTAACCGATAATTTTGGCATAATTGCCAATGGATATTGGGATAAGTTCAAATCTGAGACTACAACCAACGGGCAGACAACACAGACCTTGAACAAAGGCAATTTGTATGAATTGGGTTTAGGCTATTACAAACCCCTCACAAAGGTCATCGTATTTGAAACATACCTGGGCGGTGGTCTGGGCAATATTAATTTCAATCAGGATAATGGAACTAAGCGATACGATGTCAAAGGCACCAAGTTNTTTGTACAGCCTTCCATTGGATACGTTGATCGTTTTTTGGAGGTGGCTATTACTCCAAGATTATCTGCTGTTAAGTACAATGGGTTGGAAACNTTTGGGTATTCTCAAAAGGAACTTGAAGAAGAATTTCTGGTAAAAAGTGAAGTTGAGGACAAGACATGGTTGTTTATTGGTTCNACCTTGACTGTACGTGCTGGTTTCAAGTATGTCAAACTGCAAGGACAAATTGGATTTTCCAGTAAACTGACAAAAGGAGATTTGAAATATCAGTCTAAATTAACTTCGATAGGACTTTTGGTTGATATAGCAAAATGGTATAAGTAATCAAGGCATTAAGTGAGTTTCATAATACCGGTATCTGCGAAACGAACATTGATTCGTTCGTTTGTAATATTGTGAAGATAGAGCCAGTTCTCTATTTATTTCAACAACCTTAACAATTTCGTATTAACATTTGGTTTTCAATTAGCAATCAAACATTAATACACAATAAGGCGAAATAAGACAAAATTATCTTACTTTTACCCCGTAAAAGATATGCTTTCGTAAGATATTATTGTGGTATATCATTAACCCAATTTGCGATTACACACATAAGAATGAAGTACTCATATTGTCTGATATTTGCTGCATTGGCATTTATAACTTCATTAGGGTATGGTAATGGTCCATGCAGCGCAATTTCGGTACCCAACAATGGTGTGCTNTTTACGACATACAATCTTACCGGTCAAAGTCCCAGTGGCGTTCCGGCGCCACCGTGTGGAACCTATAATGACCCTGACATTTGGTTTTCTTTTGTAGCACCTGCAGGAGGTACTGTTACCATTGAGGTCAAAGGAATTACAGCTGCCGATCCTGCCATGGCCATCTATACAGGGGGCTGTGCTGCACCTGACTTGATTGGTTGTTTTGAGGACCAATATTGTGGAACAGTCCCTAATCCNGGGGTTTCTCTGACCACATTAACGCCCGGTGCCACATACTATATTCGTGTGTGGAATGAGGATCCGGGAGGAGGCACCTTTAAAATAAGGATTTTAAATCCAAACGCTCCTAACTTTACTAATACATACAATGCCTACAATACATCTCCCAATTGTGTCCAATTGACAAGTGCCGGCCCGAGTGAACGGGGATGCAGCTGGTACAATGCACCACTTGACTTTGATGACCCTTTTGAACTTGAATTCAACCTGTTNTTTGGATCTAATGATGCCGGCGCAGACGGTATTTGCCTCGTNTTTTCTACGAGTCAGGCATGCGGCGTAGTTGGAGGAGGAATTGGCGCTCAAGGTATCCCGAATAGCCTGATTATTGAATTTGACACCTGGGATAACGGCACAACAGGATATGATGATATTCCTCCGGATCATACTTCCATTCATATCAATGGTGACTTTACGTATTCGATAGAAGGGCCGGTTGCCTTACCCAATCTTGAAGACGGACAAAGCCATGCTGCAAGTATTATTTGGAATCCAGGNCGACAGACATTGACTGTTTCTCTCGATGGAGCAACAGTACTTACCTTGGCTGGATTCGATATTATAACCAATTGCTTTGGCGGACAAACTGAAGTTTTCTGGGGTTGGACCGCTTCGACAGGGGCCGCGTACAATCAACAATCTTTTTGCTACGAATCGGCAATTATCGACAATACATCTCCGATTAATGAAGAGTTGTTTATTGAACTTTGCGATGGCGAAACCTACACAACACCAAATGGCAATATCCTGACCAGTGATGGAGATTATAACGAGCAATTTGTCGCCAGCAATGGCTGTCTTTCAACCAGAATCATTCATTTAGATTACTATCCGGTAGAGCTCAAGTTTATCAATGATACA
Organism: Candidatus Parvibacillus calidus; assembly: GCA_013414645.1. Taxonomy (GTDB): domain Bacteria; phylum Bacteroidota; class Bacteroidia; order Chitinophagales; family Saprospiraceae; genus Parvibacillus; species Parvibacillus calidus. Next base: position 1,954,398 of record CP058702.1, read on the forward strand.
ATATGTGGTGGAGAATCAGTAACCTATGAGGGGATGAGTTATTCAACACCCGGAGATTACAACTTCATGATTTCCGGTAATCCATGTGACACAATAGCAAATCTACATCTGGAAGTCATTGACTTTAGCGTGGACATTTATAAAATAAATGACATTGATTGTAATAATCCATTTGGTATCATTCAAGCCAATGTTACCGATATGTCCAGTTTTCCATTTACCGGTAGCTATGAATACATATGGTCCACGCCGGATGGTAATATTGTTAGCGGTCAGGGTACTCCGCAGCTGACTGTAGATCAATCCGGCAATTATTCTGTTATAGTACGTACACAAAGTGGCCAACAATGTACTTTTGTTTCTGCTTTTGTTCAAGTCTTCAACAATTCCAGTCCGCCTAATGCCATCATTTCAACTAATGAAACCCTAGATTGCAACCACCCATCCATTGTACTTGATGGAAATTCCAGCTTNCCNAAAATTCTGCAATATCAATGGTTTACTAATGATGGAAACATTGTTGGCAGCGACATTGGAAGCGTGATAGTAATCAACCAGGCAGGAACCTACTTTTTAGCAATTGAAGATATTTTGACAGGGTGTAAGGACACGACAAGCTATCAAGTTATAAACAATCAATTTAACGTAACCGCGACTCTGACAAAAATGGCCGATCTGGATTGCCTCAACCAAGCAACTACCCTTGAAGCAACAATATCGGATACAGGAAATTATAATTTCGAATGGACTACTGCAGACGGGCATATAATAAGTAATGAAGACTCCACTGTGGTCCTGATAGATAAGGCAGGGAAGTATACTTTTACTATTTCAAATAACCAGGGTTGCAGTATCCAGTATTCCATCAATGTTAGTCAGGATACGTCCAGACCTGTTATATATGCAGGGAAGGATTCAATTTTGAATTGCTACCATTCCCAGTTAACTTATACCGGAATTATCACTACCCCATTATCCAATTATTCAATAAAGTGGCAATCTGAAGATCATCAGATCAACGCAGATACTTCAACAATTACTATTAATCAGTTAGGTACTTACATTCTGACAGTAACAGACACGCTCAACCATTGTGAAACAAGAGACACATTGATTATTGGCGAATCATTCAAAATGCCTGCCGTTACCAATATTCCCATAGAAAACCTGACTTGCAACGACAAGCAAGTGGACCTNTTAGTACATTCAACTGAATCAGGCACCGATTATACCTATGAATGGACCTCAAACAATCCAAATTTTACCGGCAATATAAATGACAGTCTTGTCACTGTCAATGATACCGGATTCTATTATGTCAAAGTATTGGATCTGGTTAATGGATGCACAACTGACCTGACTTTTAGGGTAAACGGATCCACAGATCAACCGATAGCAAATGCAGGAGCAGATGCTACGCTTGATTGTATCTCACCATTCATCACTCATAGTGGCACCTTTACCTCAACTCAGAATAACTTTATCAGTGTTACATGGAGTACTAATAATGGAAGTATTAATGGCCCAATCAATCAATTGACTACATCATTCGAGTCAGCCGGATTTTATGTTTTAACTGTGACCAATAGCCTGAATAATTGTTCAGATACTGATACAATGCAGGTCTTTAACAACAACGACAAACCGATAATCAGCATCGATCCGACTGACACCCTTACATGCAGCACTACATCCATTACAGTTGTACCTCATTGGTCCAATTCAGGTATATCCCCTATCATTGAATGGATTACTATGGATGGAAATCTGGTGAGTGCCTCTACCGATTCGATTGCTGTAGTTGATAAAGCAGGTACATACCAGATCAGTGTNAAAAATCAGCAAAATGGCTGTATTTCAACACTTAACATTACTGTTATTGAGGACAAGAAAATCCCTGCCGGGAATATCACTCCACCAGACACATTGGATTGCCAAAAGACTGAAACGATTTTGACTTTTAACAATAATGATCCTGCCTTTCTATTTTTATGGAGTACAACTAATGGGACCCTGGTCGGCGCTACTGATACTAATGAAGCAGTAGCGGGAAAGGAAGGCACATATACTTTGCAAATCATCGACAATCGCAATGGATGTCAATTAAATCTTATCCAAGACGTAATTGCCAACAGAGTATTGCCTATCGCAAATGCCGGAAATGATTTGAGTTTAAATTGCTTTAATCCACAAATATCACTTCAGGGCGAAACAGGTAATTCAGGCAGTCTTGAAATTACCTGGAGTGTTTTAGGAAGCAGCGGAAATATCGTAAATGGAGAAAANACGTTGACGCCACTTGTAGATCTGGCAGGAACGTTTATCATGACTATATTGAATACAGAAAATGGCTGTAAAAATGCCGACACTGTTGAAGTCATAAATAAGATTACACAACCGGCTTTTGTCAATCCGACCATAATTGATGCCAATTGTTTGGGAAAGAATGGTAAAATTTCCTTTGAAAATATAGCTTCGGGTGATGGACCGTATCAATTTTGGTTAAATGGGAACCTTGTAAATCCTACAAATAATCAATTTACCGGATTGAGTNNTTCGGGTACATACCACATTGAGGGGCAAGATTCGAATGGATGCAAATTTGAATTTACTGGAAATATAAAAAATGGAGAAAATATCGCTTTTGACCTTCCTGATACAGTCACTCTTAATTATGGAGAATCCTTCGATATAGAACCCATATTTTTCTTCGACACAGTTGGCATGAGCTACGAAAATTGGATCGGAGGCAACTTCTTCAGTTGTAATCCATGCCTCTACCCTACTATATCTCCAACTCAAAATTCCATCCTGACGCTTACTGTCGCCGACAGAGATGGCTGTAAAGCCACTGAATCAATGGTGGTTAGGGTTTTGAGNAAAAAAGCTCATATTTTTGTACCAAATGCTTTCAGTCCGGGCGATTACAATGGTATCAATGACAAGGTGACTGTATATACTGATGAATCCGTCATCAAGGAAATTCAGGAATTCAGAATATTCAATCGTTGGGGAGCCGAAATGTTTTACAGGAACAATTTCGCTCCTAATGATGAAGCTTTAGGTTGGGATGGCTATTTTCAAGGTAAAATGTGCAATCCAAATGTTTTTGTTTATTTTGCCCGTTGCAGAGATATTTATGGACAGGAAATAACTGTCAAAGGAAGTATTACGCTCACACAATAATTGCAACTAATCCATCTTCATACATGGGAATTGAAGAACGAGAATTAATTTTTAAAGACTAATCCACAATCATTCATATAGATAGCTGCCAAATTGAATGATAAGGTATTAGAAACTATTCAAGGAAAAACTTAGCATTCATAAATGCCTACCGGTAACAAATAAGGTACACCTTTTTCCATAAGAGTTCTTTATAAGGCGACTATTCACTTTTTCAAAATGATAACCTTACCTTAATTCAAACAGGGCAAGGATGCTTATTTGGGCAATATGTTTCCCGGATAAAAACCATATCGAAGAGTAGGTATATAAGACAAGAATGATTATAAAAAAGCGAGGCATCTGCCTCGCTTCATTATTTGATTCTTGAAAAGATCCGGGATTAGTTAAAGATAAATTTAACGGTAGCCGATTCCTTTTCAAACCTGACCTGTGCATAATAAACACCGGGAGGAATATTGTTTCTTTCCAATCGATATTCCTTATTCATGATATTCGGTATTGCAGTCAAAGTTCTTCCATTACCATCATATAGGACGATACCATGGATTTTCTTGTTTTCAGATTTAATGATTACAAAATCACCGGCAGGATTTGGAGAAGCAGACACACCTGCTACTTCAGCCGAAATGGTTTTCGTAGAAGATACATAATCTGTCAAGTCACATCCCAGATTTAGCACCAGACAAGAACGGGGTGCAAAGTAGTTGATGATGGTATCCATAAACAAGGAAGCCTTAGCAAATGACATATCAGGATTAGTCAGAATACCACTTGCATCATTGGGGTTGGTGGCTCTATCCCAGTAATCCCATGGAGAGGAATCGTATGGATTAGCCCTGAATATAGGGTACAAACCTTCAAATCCATCATTGATGGTAGAAACATACTGAGATAATGGATCAATAAAGGTCTTATCAGCAAATGCCTTGTTGATTCCCAAATTATNGGCACTCTTTTGGACTTCATAAGAACCTTGTACCTGAACTACGGGAAGATTCGGTCCCGGAACGATAAGTACATCATCATGATATGGAGCAAAAGGATCTGTTGTTGTCTGGAAGGAAATGATTGGTGGTGTGTTAGCGTCTAACCAAGAAATATCACCAANGGCACCTCCCATATTTACACAAAGCTGGAAATTAGAAGATGGTCCAACATTATTAGGAATACAAAGGGTATCTCCTTCCAATGGAAGACCCAAACCTACGGGAATAATTCCAAAACTTGTTCCCCAGATATTTCCATTGATTTGCTCGATTACCATTGGGAATCCGTTAGCAGCAACAAACTTACCTTCAGGATTGGTAGTGGTTACTACTTTAGTATAAGAATCAAGCGTAGATGTAGCCAATGTAATGTAGCCTCCTGTTCCCTGGCCCCATAAAACGATTTTGCTGGTATCTATTCCAAAAGTACCGGCATTGGCTTTAAAATACCTTACAGCAGTCCTTGCGTCCTGAACACCACGATATGCAGCATTAATCAAGGTGCTAACCCTGTCGGCTTGTTCAGGAGCAACAGGATTCCAACCCAGACGATAGTCACAGGAAGCTACGACATAACCCATTTTGGCAAGTCGACGGCTCATTTCAACACTAGTAGAGTCACTTCTAGTACCGCTTACACTCTGATTTTGAGGGAATGGTAAAANATTACCTGAGTGAAAATACAAAATCAAAGGACGAGCAGTTTCAGTATCACCGTCAGGTTGGTATACATCAGCAACTAAAGGCTGAAGTGCCGTATGTCCCGTAACGGGAACATATAAAACATGAAAATTGTGTCCATAAATCACCGTATTCTTGGAAACACCTGAAAACACAGGCTCAAGATATCTCTNTTGTCCATAGGCCGATATCAGCACCATGATAAACAAAGAAAATGCAAGTAAAGTCTNTTTCATCATAATTCTCATTTTAAATTTAATTTTTATCTATTTTTTTCAAAGTTATATAAAATTGTGATATATGCCATCCTTCCAACTTTTGGTCCTCCATACGTCTGATACACCTTATTGTTTAAAACATTAGACGCCCCAATTTTCAACGTTGAATTAAGCTTATTAATTCCCAAAGACAATTGCGCATCCAACAAATCATAGCTTTCTATGAATCCAGTAAATTGAGGTGAACCTTCAAAAATAAAACCTTGTAACCATTTATAAGTAACATTGAAGCCAATATTTTTAAGCTTTCTTTNTCCAAGCTTGATTTCTACATCCCTGCCTGATACAGAAAGATTATACTTGTGTTCCGGGGTGTTAAAAGCGGGAATGATCGGGTCGTCCTCAAAGGTCTTGTTCAATTTATTCCATGAGTAATTTCCACCAAACATGAAGTAATTGGCAAAATAATAATTGATACCCAGGTTAAATCCTTGGGTGGTGACTGTGTTTGTGGAATTTGCGGCATAACGGTACACCTGAGTGTTTTTAGGTAGGTTGGTTACATTTTCAAAATCTGATTTGATGCCGATGTTATAACCTATAAAATCATCATAAATACTGAAATAATATCCGGCATCCACATATATCTTATCAAAGAGGGTTGTCCNGGCACCAAGTTCTATGGACTTGACTTTCTCCGGTTTTATAGGTTTGATGTTGAAATATTGAACAGGCTTTGACAAATCTCGGAGATGATCGATAAATGACTCCACATTAATTACACTATCCACCCCATTCAGGTTACCTACTAAAATAGCGGGTCCTACATTGAGGTAAAGATACTGGTCGGTAAGTGTCGGATTTCTGACAGCGGATGAAAATGAAAGTCTGAAATAATTATTCGGAGAAGGATTCCATACTAAGCTTGCTGCCGGTGATACCAGGAAGTTGAAATTTTTATTCTTATCTACCCTTGCTGCAACATTTGCAGTTAGCTTATCCCGAAACAGTTNTTNTTCATACCCGGCATAAATACCATATTCATAGGTTGACAATTTTATACCGATTGTGTCATAGAATATCGTCCCATTGCTATTTGGAGCATAATATCGTCCACTTCCACCAACGGTGATATTTCCAAACTCTGTAGTAAACTTGTATTCTCCCTGCAGGTGATATAAGGCAGATTTGTCATAGAACCTACTACCCAATTTCTGGCCTTTATCATTGGAAGTTGATGAAACGATTTCATCAAATTTTTGATTGAAACGCTCTGTACCGACCTCGTAAAAACCTTGCTGATCAGGCAAAACCACCAGACCATCGGCATAATTCTTAGCTTCATTATACCATGCTGTCAAAGAATCAATATGTGTTGGGAACCAGGCTTCGAGCGATCCCGGGGNGAATTTAAAGGTCCCGCTCATCGGATCATATTCAGCAATTGGATATCCATTGGCTTTGGCTCTGGCATTAATCCTTGTTTGCCAATATCTGATAAATTCACTATAGAATTTCTCGCTGTTCTTGTTGCTCTTTTGAAGGGCAAGTGCTGTAAAATAGGGATCATATGAATTACCGGCATCTTCATGGGTAGCATATGCCCGAATAAAATATTGATTTTTCTTACTGAATTCAATCTTATTCTGAANAAACAGAATGTCTTTCAAACTAAATCTGTTATCACCCTGATATACGGTGGTTCCGGCTCCAAAACTTGATGATACAATAAATTCGGGCGATAAAATCCCCTGAGATGGTTTGGTCCTGAAATACAAACCTACATTTGCCTTCGTGTTTCTGGTATCGTAATCCACCAAGTCAACCTCTTTATACCCTTTTCTTGACCATGTTGTCAAACCTCTATATCCAATAAGATTAGTATTCTTAAATCTATTGTCTATTTCATCCCCGTAAACATTAACGGCGTCGTATCCGCCCGGATTGCCCAATGTATCCCTGGACCCATCGACAGCATTGTAATTATCAGCAACCCAATCATCAGCTCTAAGATGGAAGAAATTCAGTTTATACCCGAAAAAGTCCTCTCCTTTCTTATTTTTTATCACATCACCCCATCTTACGGCGGCCTCCAGTAAGTTCCGTTCTCCTGCCTTTATTGAAGCTCCTAATCCTTTATGATAAAATGGCTTCTTGGTCTCCATATTGATTACTCCATTGAATGCATTAGGTCCGTATAATGTACTACTTGCACCTGCAATCAAATCAACTTTCAAAATATCCAATTCAGAAACACCAAGAAAATTACCCAATGAAAAATTCAATCCGGGAGCTTGATTATCAACCCCATCAATCAACTGGAGCGATCTCACAGGACTGGTACTGTTGAAGCCTCTGGTGTTGATAATGGTAAATCCCAAACTGGCTGTAGTCAAATCAACTCCTTTCAAGTTCCCCAGCCCGGAGTAAAAACTGATTGAAGGCGTCTCCTTTATCGCCATGATATCCATGGATTCTACTGATCGCGGATCTGCTTTTTGCTTGTCCGATACCCGTTGCCCTTTAATGACCAGCCCCTCCAGTAATTGTCCTTCCTCCTCCATGGTAATTACTACCGGAGAAGTTGGAGCTTTATCCAATACAAAATCCATGTCGGAATAACCTATATAAGAAATCTTTAAGGATAATGGGAAGACGGGTCTTTCGATATAAAAGATCCCATTTTCGTCGCTTATTGTATTGTTGGATGGATTGTTCTGATCAATGATTGTCGCACCTATCAGTGCCTGTTTGGTAGTCTTGTCCATCAAACGTGCAGCAAATTTATTTTGTGCAGTAATTGAAGTGGTCTGTACAGTAACTATTATTAAAACAAATATCAACTTAACCCACAGTAACAGTAAAGTTTTATTCATAAAACGGCTTAAAAGGTTAAAATGCTTTAAATTATAATTCAATTTATAAAAATCAGATCCAAGATAAGAAGTAAATATTATTTTCATAATTTTATTTTTCATTAAATATTATAATATCCTGATTTAGTGATATAATTCATTTAAAACAATTGAATTTGGATGTATTTTTACCAACAAAAGTCCATACTGCAAAATTATTCTTCACTATGTTAAATGAAATACGTGCGATGATGAAAAGTAGAATATCAATTTGGACAAAGTTTGATTAAATGTATTTGCCTGTATTAGTACTATTAATCAATCAAATACACATAATCAATAAGTTTAATAATTTGATATTAAACAAAATTATTTAATCTACATCTTAGTGGATTCTTCAGGTTAAATCCCTTTGTACAACCGCTCCCTAAAATGCAATGTATCAATTTGCCATCTATTGAAACAAGTATAAAAAAGAAATGCACCTCAAAATGAAGTGCATTCCAGCAAGTATTTATCAGCAAGAATAAACTCAAAAACTAATAGAGCTTCTTCTGCAGCATTATTTTAAGTCAAGGTTAAATTCCACCCTGCGATTCTTGATTCGTCCTTCTTCAGTAGAGTTATCAAATCTAGGTTTGTCAGGACCATAACCAACATATTCCATCCGGCCTGTGCTTATCCCTTTGGATACCAAATAATTGTAACAGGCTTTAGCCCTATTGGTGGATAACTTTCTATTCGTCTCAATTTTTCCAGAAGGATCTGTATGGCCACTGATTGTCAGAAAATAATCAGGATACCGTTTCATGATATCCGCAATATCGTTCAGTATGGGGTAACTTGAAGTCAATAGAGTTGTCTTGCCAAGTTCAAACTGGACGGCCTGCATTGCAAACTCGAGCTTTTGCCTATCCTCTTTCTTAATCTCCGGGCATCCTTTATTGGCCTTTGACCCGGGGATATCCGGACACCTGTCATATCTATCCTCTACCCCATCCCCGTCAGTATCCGGACAGCCTTTGAAAATCTTAAGGCCAGGCATGTCAGGACATTCATCTTTATCATCCGGGACTCCGTCTTCATCCATATCGGGGCATCCCATTGCAGACTTCATTCCGGCATCAGGACACAAATCTTCAGTATCGGGTATACCATCTCCATCCTTGTCCACAACCGGACAGCCCTGGTTCTCAATCGGTCCTGCCTGATCAGGACATTTATCCAGATGATCCGGAATACCATCAAAATCCTTATCCGGACAACCCTTTGATTTGGCAGATCCCGGCTTATCAGGCGACTCATCAAGATGATCAGGGACACCATCATTATCAGAATCCGGACAACCATTGAACGCTGCAAGCCCCTTGATATCCGGACAAAGATCCAAAGAATCCACAACCCCATCACTATCCATATCGGCCAATTTATTTTTCTTTCCCAACAAGTATTTAAAACCTATACCATGGATAAAATTATTCCGATTAGTCTTAAGAGAAAATCTATACTCTGTATTAAAATTAAAATATCCGCGATCAAACATTCTTATATCGACACCGGCACCGACAGGAATCTGAAAATTCACTCCTTCATCTTTAATATAATCACCTCCAAATCCCGATAGAATATAAGGAATGACCTTATTGCCCGGTTTATAATATTTAGCTTGAGCCTGAATGTCACCACCAAAAACATAGGTATTGGTTGATTGATCCTTCAAACGGCCATTGAGGAAGCGAAATGGAACAGATACGTCAAGGAAGGAAGTTAAATTCCTGTTGTAAGAAAATCCATAACCGTATCGATAAGGCTTATAATCCGATAAATCNNCTCCGTTGGGATTGAAATAATCAGCCAGAAGCGNCTTGAAGGTCAAAGCATTTTTATTATTACCATCTTGGGCAACTGCACTAAAACAAGTCACCAAAANAATAACTACGGTCAAAAGATGCCTCATCTTTAATAGTCTCATTTTGTTTTTTGCGAAATAACCATTCTGACAAAAATCAGTATTGGTGATACTCTTTGTTCCATCCAATAATTAACCCGTCTGTCGAATTAGCATTCAGATGAATACGCCAATGCATTGCAAAAATATAAATATATTTTATTATATGTAAATAAATATTCAATAATTTTTAATTCTAAAATTACATTACCTATTCAGGTACACAGTATTTTATCTGCTAAGGAAAAGAACCACCTCAGAAAAAGAGTGAATTAGTTCCACTCTCAATTTTTCTCAGATTATTCCTTCTTTTCCATTTCTATTTTTTACGGATTCATTATGCCAATGAACTCATTCTTCCCATCAAACAATTTTCTGGCAGTCTCTTGTATGTCTTTTACGGTAATTTTGTTGATGACGTTATTCAGATCAAGGAATCGATCCACATTATTGCCCCAATATATCATTCCAATCAATTTCATATTCCAATAGCTGTTCGTTTTTAACATTTCCTTGCGCTTTTCCAATATGGCAGCCTTAGCTTTTGAAAGATTCACATCAGATGGACCGTCTTCCTTAATTTCACGTACCAATTCATTCAATTTAGTCAAAATAGGTGTTACATTTTCCGGCCCGCATTGCAACTGAGTAGCGACCTAATAACGAGAAACCGGAAAGCGATCGATATTGGCAACATAGGTTCCACCATAGATGGCACCCATCTTTTCTCGAACTTCCTCCAATAGCCTAATAGTCAATATATCACCAACAATTCCTGTTTGCAGTTCAAGGTCTTCCGTGTAAGGAATCGGCCCATGAGTCACGTCAATGATCAGACTTTNTTGGTTTTCTCCTTNTTTATATTCAAAAGTATGGGTTCCGGCAATAATATCCACTCCATTATCCTTGAATGAAGGCGTATAAGGTGTTGATGGCAGACATGCAATAAATTTCTCCAAAAGTGGAACAATATTGGATTCGTCGACATTCCCCGTGAGAAAGAAATGGAAACTATATGCATTGCCAAACTCTTGTTTATACAGTTCAACAATTCGTGCCGGATCAATCTTTTCCACATCATCCAAAGTTGGCACTGCTATAGGTCGCAATGGATTATTATTGTACATAACCTTAAACAGGGTATCAATAAAGGAAACTTGCGGATTAGCTTTAAGAAACATGAGCTGCATCTTCATTTTACTCAAGTACCCCTCATACAAATCCTTGTCCAAACGAGGTGAGGTCATTTGTAAATGGACAAGTTCAAGAAAAGCAGAAAAATCTTTGACAGAACAACTGCCTGAAACCTTGTCGGAGTATTCATCCATACTTTGAGTTAATGTGATATTCTTCCCTGTTAGAGCATCTCCTAGTTCAGTGGGCGTAAAATTTCCATATCCCATCGCCTCCATCACATCACTCATAAATTGTACATTGCTTTTATCCTCTTTTCCAAAGTTGGATGCTCCTCCTTTTCGAACTCCTTCAAGCAAGATTTCATCAGATTTGAAATCAGTTTTCTTAACAGTTACCTTAACACCATTACTCAACGTATAAGTAACAATCCCAAGTAAATCATTCTTTTGCTGACTTAAAACCTTACCCGGAGCGGGCAGATTTTCAATAAGATTTTCTGAGGCCTTTTNTTCAATATTGTCTTCGACGGTTTGTCTAAATGCAGACTTTACCATTTCCAGCAGTCCCCGGGAGTCCGGGACATTTCCGCTTTCGACTTGAGGACCCATCAACAGGGCGAAATAATCCTGAGTCACATTGGGTGAAAGCCACTTCGAAGCTTCAGCCTTTACCTCCTCCAGTGTAATTCCGGGCAAAAATTCCTTATATAATCTATATTCATTTTCAATACCAGGCAGTGGCCCACCATTGAGATAATTTGAGATGAAATTTTGAATCAATACGGATGATTCAGTAGTATTTCGTTCATTATAACGATTTTCTATACTGCTCATCGCGCTCTTCTTTGCCAATTCAAATTCTGATGCATTGAAGCCATATTTCTGTTCTCGCAGGAATTCTGCAACAGAAGCATCAATCGTTCCCTTAATATCAGAGGAGGGCATGGCCATCAATAAAAGCTGTTCGTACCTCTCTGTAAAAATGCCTCCTACATCAGAACTGGCAAAAATGTAAGNGGGATTAGCGCTATGTGCAAGATCAGAATATCGTTTATTCAGCATTTGAGTAAAAAGGGAACGCACAATTCGAGTTCTGTAGTCATTTAGTGTCACTTCAGGTTTGACACGACTTCCTGAAAAAGCTAATATAAATTGATAACTGGTAGCTTCCTTATCAGTAACAACCATTGCTTTGGCCTCCTTAAACGGATTTATTTCAGCATATTCTCTCGTACGAGGATTTTTAGGCCCTTTGATGGCTGAAANATGATTTTTGATCATCTGTTCAGCTTTCTCCTTTGTTATGTCACCCACCACAGCCACTGCCATTAAATCCGGGCGGTACCAATCACGATAAAATCTCCTTAATTCCTCATATTTGAAAGTTTTAAGGATTTCGTCCTTGCCTATGGGTAATCTGGATGAATACTTAGAGCTCGATAATAATTCAGGTAAAAACTGCTGCATCATACGTTCATTGGCGTTTTTTCCTCTTGCCCGACTCTCCTCAAGCACTACCCCTCTTTCATCGTCAATATCCTTATCCAACAATAAGGCATTATGGTTCANATCTTCCAAAATCTGGAAGCCTTTCTCCAAATTACCGGGCTTATCGGTCGGGATAGGCAGAATGTAAACTGTCTGGTCAAAACCGGTATATGCATTCAGATCGGCTCCAAATTGCACTCCGATGGATTGCAGGAAACTGACCTATTGGTTCTTTTCAAAATTCTTAGTTCCATTAAAATTCATGTGTTCCATAAAGTGTGCCAAACCTTGCTGACTATCATCTTCAAGTATCGATCCGGCATTGATGACCAATCGGAGTTCTACCTTATTTTCAGGTTTTGAGTTTGGCATAATGTAGTAAGTAAGTCCATTAGATAGCTTCCCAATCGTCAAGTTCTTATCAATGGGAATCGGTTNTGAGAGATCCTGGGCATCAATCCGGGATATTGTTCCCAACATGAATAATACCATAACAGGAAGGAAGAACTTTACAAATTGTTTTTTCATATTGAAAACCGTGTTTAGTATGAAGAGAATTATTAAAAAGTTGCGTAAAAATCCAGCCACAAAGATTATAAAGTATTCATTAAGGTGAAAGGTCAATTCTTATGATGACTGGTATGCAAATATATACTTTCTAACGGAATGGGCAGGAGGAATGAAAGAATAATTGTAATATATCCCTGATTGATATAATTTTACATTTCATTTTTTTAATTGTTGGATGAAACATTTTGGACTGATTGGCAAGAGCCTAAAACATTCCTTCTCGAAAAAGTATTTTGATGAGAAATTCAAGGCATTCGGTTTGCTTGATTTTGATTTTAGACTGATTGAAATTCCGGATATCGAAGATTTACCTGAAAAGGTCAAGGAGTATGAACTATCCGGATTTTCCGTAACGATACCCTATAAAGAAGCTATAATACCCTTTTGTCACTCCTTAAGTCCTGAAGCTGAAAAGATATGTGCAGTCAACTGTGTGAAAGTAACTGACAATGGATGGGTTGGTTATAATACAGATTATGTGGGCTTCAGGGACACCCTTCCTTTAGATGACCTGGCAAAGGGAGGCACTGCTATAGTTTTTGGGACAGGAGGTGCATCCAGAGCAATCATACATGTACTTTCACGATTGGGACTGGAGATTATCAACGTCTCCACCTCATCGAAGAAAGGGACCATTCACTACCAGGCCCTAAAGGATCAGATCATCAANAAGGCTCTTATCCTGGTCAATTGTACTCCNCTGGGAACCTTTCCCGAAGTAGACAAAAATGTTCCAATCAATTTTTCTGCAATACATAAAGGTCAGATCTGTTATGATCTGGTGTACAATCCCGACCAGACAAAGTTTCTCAGACTATCGGCACAGCAAGGAGCCAGGACAATTAATGGCATGAAAATGTTGATTATTCAGGCTGAAGAAGCATGGAAGATCTGGAATAACTGAAAATCATAATACTATAGTGATTTCAACTATTTACCTAAGCAGATTTAACGAACCAACGTAACATCACCCTTGATGATCTGAATACGTCCATTCAGGAATTCAACCTCGGCAAAATATGCATAAACATCCGGGGTACATTCTTTTCCTTTAAAAGTACCATCCCAACCTATTGAATCATCCCNCGGTGTCAATTCCTTTCCTTCATATACACATGCTCCCCATCTGTTGAATACAAGCAAGCGTTTGATAAACTTAGCCCNCCGATTGGGGAATACTGTAAAGTAGTCATTGATTCCATCATAATTAGGGCTAAATACATTGGGCGCCACAACATCCTTACTATCCACAACCCGTATCTCCAAAGAGTCAGTAGAAATGCAACCTTTCTGATCTTGTGCAGTAACCGTAAAGATATAATTCCCTACCGGAACAAGGGTTACCTCCCTACAATTAAAACAATTGGTAATGAGATCGGATGGAAACCATTCAAATATTGTCGATCCAACAGCATTCTCAGTTGTTGCAGTCAATACAATCGGATCACCCAACTTAACTTCATTGTATGGTTGTACAGCCATAGAGACTTTCAGTGGATCAATGCAACACTTAGCAATAAAATTTTTGGTAAAGGTATGTACACATCCATCTTGTGAAGTGATAGTCAATGAAACAGACTTATAGCCCGGACCATCGTAAATGACACCCGGAGGATTTTGCTGTGTCGAACTTCCAATATTGGAATTGGCCCCAAATTCCCATTGATAAGAAACAATTGGGTCCGTCGGAGCAATGGAGGTGTTGATAAAATGCAGGGTATCTTCATAGCATGTACCATCAGGAGTTACATCAAAGGAAGCCCTCGCTCCCAGAAATTCTCCTGTGCCACCAAACTCCATCGTATAACCCTGTCCTGACTGTGAAAAATTATTGACAANAAAGGCATAACTAACGCCCTCAACCATATCGATGTATTTCACCCAATTATCGTTTCCGTTGTTACATCCAGGTTCTTCATTGATATCGGTACTGGTCAAATTTAATCCGGTAGGCCCGGTACATTGTTTCCAATTATTATAAGGCTCTCCGACATTTTCTCCTGCCGCCCCGCAACGGAGCTGCTTTTTACCATTACAGTCATCTATGCCGTTGGGAAGTTCAAACAAGGCAAAATCAAGATCGTCTTCAGGTTTAGTCGGTGTGAGTTTGATGGTCAGTGTACCAGACTTACTACAAGTCCATCTGAACCAGGAAGAAGCAATTTCCTCCCTTACACAAGAAANAAGCGGAATTTCATCGGTTATATTTCCGGGATTAAACACAGCTTCAATGAATACGGAAGATTTATCGCAAAGAACTCTACTTGTCGGGCAATCGCCATCTGGGACAAAATTTTGATTATAATTGTTCAAACATAATTGAAAAGTCCCCAAATGATTATCCCNGGCACTGATGTTGATATAATAGGTTTGACCCGGAACCAAAGGTCCTTCAAAGACTTCAAGTGAATTGATCCCAAATGCATCGCTGAAACAATCCTGTTCTACCAATGCGTTGCAAGGACCGGAAAATAGGATCACCTGCGGTGAAACTAAAGTCCCACCGGGATTTCCAAGGGATTTACCATTAACGGTTAGGTGGATAAAATTTGCTGTTGCTGTAAATTTAAACCAAACATCCCTTGCTGAAGTTTCATTGGGAATGCATATGTAATCCGAAGGAATGGAAGGGGTAGCCCCAAAATTATTGAATTCCCCAAAAGCCGAGCAATAATTAGCCACATCCGTTATCTCAATTGCATTGATACAATCATCATTAATGGGTTGAGAAANAATTATTGCAGGAATGAAGATGGCCAAAACGAGTTGCAAATATCTCATGCTAATTGAATTAAAAACTATACTGTGTTATGCAATAAACGAATAATTAACCACTTTTGTTAGATTTACCCTTTAAATTTGCATTTTTCCAACTAAGAAACAGACAATGATCAGGCATATTCCCAATATTTTGACCTTGCTAAATCTNTTTTGTGGAGCATTGGCAGTCATAAGTGTTTTATTTTTACATGTTGAGGAAGCATTGGTTCTTCAGGCAATCAGCCTGATTGCTGATTTCCTTGACGGGCTTATTGCCAGAAAGCTAAATGTGGCCGGGCCTTTGGGCGTACAATTAGACTCTTTGGCCGATGTAATTAGTTTTGGCATATTCCCGGGTGCAGTCGTATATATGCTGTTGGTTCAATCCTGGGATATTGACCCTGGCATGAGCGACCTGGAAAGCCGGCTTCTACTCTACCCTGCTTTTCTGCTGCCTGTCTTTGGAGCATTAAGGTTAGCGCGATTCAATATCTCAACAGACCAGGGTGATAAATTTATTGGCATGCCCATCCCGTCCATGTCCATATTTTTTGCAGGATTGCTCATGATTCAATTAAATGGGGATATTCGAATGATAGAATTTATAGAAAACAAATGGTTCCTCTATGGAAGTATCCTGTTGTTTGCCTATTTGATGAACAGTCCATGGATTCATTTCAAGATTAAGCCGGATAAGAAGACATTCAGCAACCCTTTCATTTTATTGCTGGCGGGCGCTATCATCGGATTGATCATTTTCTATCCCTTCCTGGCCCCAACAATAGGAATCGTACTTTATTTCACATTTTCCATTATTTCCCATCTCCTTAAACTTTCATAATGGAAAAGGTTCGGTAGACTTTATGTTGTTCCCACTCCTGTGGGTAATTTGGGAGATTTTACCTTCAGGGCCATTGAGACTCTGAAACATGTGACTTACATATATGCGGAGGATACCCGAACTACAGGTGTTCTATTNAANAAATACGCGATTGATACACCTTTGCGTGCCTTTCATTCCTTCAATGAACACAAGCAAATAGAACCAATTCTCGAAGTAGTGAAAAGTGGAAATGATATAGCTCTGGTTTCTGATGCCGGAACTCCAGGAATATCAGACCCCGGATATCTGTTGGTTCATCATCTTAATGAGTCCGGAGTGGAAGTCACCTGCTTACCCGGGCCTACAGCATTAATACCTGCACTTGTCATGAGTGGACTTCCTGCAGATAAATTTTATTTTGAAGGTTTCCTGCCACATAAAAAGGGACGACAGACCAGATTGCAGGCGATATGTGAGATGCCCTGTACAGTTATCCTTTATGAATCGCCGTTTCGGTTAATGAAATGCATAGAGGAATTGATAGAAATCGCCGGAGAAGAAAGACCCTGTTGTATCGTTCGGGAAATTTCCAAAATACATGAACAAGCCATTACTGCATCATTGGGTACGCTCCTCCATAAATTAAAATCAGGCAAAATACCTGCAAAAGGTGAAATCGTCCTTGTATTGGGAGGCAAGCCCAATGAAAAGAAGTCCCGCAGTCTAAATAAGTAATATCTTTACAATGGCTTAATTGCTTTTGCGATTGATGGTTTCTTCAAATAATTTAAGAATACGTTTGTATTCATCTGTCCAGGCTGAAGGTGTTTTGAACCCATGCGCTTCCATCGGATATGCTGCTAATTCCCAATTATCCTTGCCTTTATCAATCAGCACTTGCTGTAACCTGACAACATCCTGAAAATGTACATTATCGTCGACCATACCATGGCAAATCAGTAGTCTGTCTTTCAGCCCATCCACGAAGTTGATAGGGCTGCTTCTTGCATAAGCAATGGAATCCAATGCCGGAACATTTAAAATATTAGAAGTATAGCCATGATTGTAATGCATCCAGTCGGTCACAGGACGAAGAGCTGCTCCGGCTTGAANAACTCCGGGCTTTGTAAATAGAGCCATCAAGGTGATAAAACCACCATACGAACCACCATAAATGCCGATATTATTTATATTGACTCCAGCACTATCCTTTAAATATTTGACGCCATCTACCTGATCAGAAAGATCAGTCCCTCCCATATGTCTGTATATCGCAGTTCTCCAATCCCTGCCGTACCCTGAAANCGCCCTATAATCAATGTCCAGAACCGTATAACCAAGATCTGTAAGAAGGTTGTGGAACATATACTCTCTAAAATAAGAGCTCCACCATTTATGCGCATTCTGAAGATATCCGGCACCATGCACGAAGATGACACCTGGCTTGTTAGGATTTGCAACCCTGGATTTGTACAACCTGGCATAGACTTCCCTGCCATCTGATGCCCTGAATGTAATGACTTTCGGCGACTGCCATGGATACTCATCAAACTCTCTACTTATAGCTCTGTCAGTAATTCGAGTCGATTTACCTCCGGCTTTATTTTCGCTGATGAATAATTCCCAGGGTTGGTTAGTGGTACTTTGCAGATAGGCAATCCATTTTCCATCCGGAGATACTGTCACTTCATCCAATCCGCAATCCGGATTCAACAAAACAGTCTGTTTCAGAGAATTCAATGCCAGTTTTACAAATGTCTTCGTACCAGGATGGATTTGATTTGTAAGTAAGTACAGACTCTTCCGATCCGGGGCCAAAGTCACCCGTTGAACCTCATAGTTGCCGGATGTAAGTGCAATAATCTTACCTGAAGAAATTTCATACTTATAGAGGTGAGCATATCCGGAAATTTCAGATGTGAATGCTACATGGTCATCATCAAGCCAAACACACCAGCCCGGCCAATAATTTCCACCTATATTCGGCCCTCCGATCCAGGCCTCATCATGCTGATGATCAATGATCTTCATGATACCCGAATCGGCATCAAATAGGACAATCCACCTGTCTTTGTTATCAAAGGAATACACCTGAACAACAGCTAAATGGCCATTGGGTGACCAAAGGGGATCAAAAATATTTACTGATTTTTTAGCAGATGCTTTAGCAAGGCTATCATGCAGGACCGGATATTCCTCAAGGTAATTCGGCATGGCATTAATTCCGGGTAAATCATTTACCAAAANATCCATTAAAGTATCCTTCTCAAAGTTATAGAACTTCAGGCTGTAATCAGGCTGGATAATACCAACCTTAGCCCTTGTATTAACCGTTTCAGTATAGCCACTTTCCGTAACGTATTTTGGCATAATGGTAGTATGACTTTCTGTCCGGCCATCTTTTAAGCGTATGGCAGCGATAAGCAGATCATTACTGATGGATGTACCCACAACCTCTGCACTGCCTCTTTCATATACCAAATAATCCCGTTNTTCTTTACTCTTTTTAGAGACTTTCTTTTCCTGAATAAAGACATCGAATAGATTCTTTTGTTCTTCCATCAACACTTGATCCTGATTGGATAGTTTCTTTTNTTTATCTTGCAGGGAAGCTGATTGGATAGCCAATAACTGTCGGATAAAGCCTTTTTCCAAATTATAAGAAANAATATCATTTCCGATTTTATACACTAAATATTTTCCGTCAGAGCTAAAACCGGTCGCCCACTCATATTCTTGTGTTGAGAAGATTTNTTNTACATCACCTTTCATTCTCCGTAAGAAAATATTTCCCTGACGGTTGTATAATACCATGGAAGGATCCGAGGGGTTCCTGATCAAATTATCCTCATAAAGAACCTCCTGATTTTGATCCGACACTTTGGAAAAGTTTGGCATATCCTTGGTATTCAAGGAGTATAGAGAGTCCGCTTCAGCACCATCCGGATTGTATTTGAAGTAAAGCGTGCCATCTGCGCNCCATCTCAGCGATGATGGTGAGACTCCAATCCATTTAGGATCTCTCATGATGTATTCCACAGAAAGAGGACCCTGAGAAAAACATTGGTTGACAAGAAGGCAAANAAAGTAAATTATGGTACACCGAATCATGATGAAAAAGCTTTGTAAGGCAAGATAATGTATTATAGATTCTTATAGGTGAAATATCGACAAAAAGTATTTCATAAAAAAGGATGGAATCCCATCCTTTTCTGGTCAAATGTTATTTCTCATTTCCAATAAAAGCTCTTAGCATCCAACAACTTTNTTCCTTGAATTGCATGAAGGCATTAACCATGTCATTGGTGCNCTCGTCTCCCGCTGAGGATGCAGCATCCATGATTTCCCGTTCCAATTCGATCAGGGTGGTCATATCCTGCAGTATTTCCTTAACCATCATCCTGTCACTCATTCCAATTGTATTGATTTCCTTGATACTGGCATGTTGAATATAATCTTTATATGTACTCAAAGGATGCCTGCCCAGGGTCAGGATTCTTTCAGCAATTTCATCGATGGTTGTCTGGGCATTGGTGTAGAACTCCTCAAATTTCAAATGAAGTGTAAAAANATTCTCTCCCTCAATATTCCAGTGNNAGCCGCGAAGCTTTTGATAATGGATTTGATAATTTGCCAAATAATCGTTCAACAAGTCGATAACGGGCTTAACCTGATTCTTACTCAAACTGATTTCATTTACTTCCATAATAGATTGATATTTATAAATTAGTTATATTAGAATGTTACAAGTGCGTCATGACAAATGAAAGGCACCACGACCTACCCATAACTAATTGTACAACAACATAATACAAGAATTGTTTAAGAAACAACTTGAATTACTGCAATTCATCAGCGACCTGATATTTGTTATTATAAGGAAATGTCCAAAAGAAGGAAATGCGAGAAAAATCCGACCTGAAGAATCAATAGACATTAAACTTTAACGCATATTAAAATACGTTGTTTGTGCTTATAACCCTTCAGCTAAATGGATAGACTGTAATAAAGGGTATCGCTTAAAAGGTCGTCTGATTTAAATTGGCGAAGAAATGATTTACCTCCGCCTCACTATGGAAAAGTACCTCCCTTGGCTTACTGCCTTCATTTTCACCGACAATGCCCAAAGCTTCCAATTGGTCCATGATACGCCCTGCTCGATTGTAACCCAACTTAAGCCTTCTCTGGATCATGGAAGTAGAGCCATGTTGATTGGTGACAACCAGCAGTGCGGCCTCCTGGATCAAATCATCCAAATCAGATAGTTTCAGCTGACCTTTCTCTCCACCGTCCCCGGAATCATCAGGTACATCAGGCAGCATATACGGTGTTGCAAATCCCTGCTGATCTGAAATGAATTGCACGACTCTATCAACTTCATGCGTATCAACGAAGGCCGATTGAATTCTGACTATCTTACCATCTGCTGAAAGTAACATATCACCTCTACCAATCAACTGATCCGCCCCACCTGCATCCAGAATAATACCGGAATCGATCTTGGAAGATACTTTAAATGCGATACGTGCGGNGAAGTTTGCTTTTATAATACCGGTAATGATCTTGACCGATGGCCTCTGCGTAGCAATGACAAGATGGATGCCAATTGCACGAGCCAACTGAGCGATACGCGCTATGGGGGTCTCAATTTCTTTTCCTGCCGTCATAATGAGGTCCGCAAACTCGTCGATCACAAGAACAATGAATGGCAAGAAACGATGACCTTTATTGGGGTTGAGTTTCCTCTCCGTAAACTTTTGATTGTACTCCCTGATATTCCGTACACCGGCTTNTTTCAACAAATCATAACGCGAATCCATCTCTATAACAAGTGAGTTGAGTGTCCTGATAACTTTCTTTGTATCGGTAATGATTGGTTCATCCTGATCCGGAAGCATGCAAAGGAAATGATTTTCCAATCTGCTGTAAATGGACAATTCCACTTTCTTGGGGTCGATCAAGACAAGTTTGACATAAGCAGGATGGTTATGCTGTATAATGGACAAAAGGATTGCGTTGATACCCACAGACTTACCTTGTCCGGTTGCCCCTGCAATCAGAAGGTGTGGCATCTTAGCCAGATCTGCCACAAAAACTTCATTGCTGATCGTCTTTCCAAAGGCAATCGGTAAGTCCATCTGAGCTGTTTGAAAACGCTCAGAATTAAGTACATCCCTTAGACCAACGATTTGCTTATTTTGATTCGGCACTTCAATACCGATGGTACCTCTTCCCGGTATAGGTGCAATGATACGGATACCAAGTGCTGCAAGAGATAAAGCTATATCATCTTCCAGATTCTTAATCTTTGAAATCCTGACTCCCGGGGCAGGAACTATTTCGTACAAGGTGACAGTCGGCCCAATAGTCGCTCTAATCTTGACGATTTCAATCTTATAATTGAGCAATGTATTGACGATCTGATCCTTATTCGCATTTAACACCGCATGGTCTATCTGTACTTGCTGATCTTCATAGCTATCCAGCAGATCTAATCCCGGTTTGATATATCGGGATAATTCCAGCACAGGGTCATACGGCTCATCCGGATTATCCAGTTCGGCATTGATCTTGAGCAATTCTTCATCGTCCAGGGACAATTCATTGATTGGAGGCTCAACTATCGGAGAGATTTCTGAGGATTGTATTGTTTCCCCAAACGAAGAAAGAGGTTCTTCTATTTCAAAGCCATAGTCATCAACCTCATGTGTGGAAGCATCATTTAATATTTCGGGTGTGACTTTTTCGTCCAATTCGAAAGGAACATGCGATGGTTCAACTTTACCTGGTTCGACTTGATTTAATGATTCAATTCGCTCAAAGCCGTCATTATCAACCTCCACCCCCGTGATAACCTCATCAGCTCCGTTATTGAGGATAGACAATTCTTCCTCAATTTGTTGTTCATATTCGTCATCTCCGACCTTCCTTTTCCATGATTCGATCCAGGAAGAGAAATTAAGGAAGGAGAAAANATTGTGGTTGAATTCAGGAAAAATGCCTTTCAGCGTCCAGCGTTGCGGATTTGTATTTCTGAACCATACAGCAATGGCAAGTAGGATAAATCCGAACAACAACCAGGTCCCTACCAACCCCAAGTAGGTATTCCCCCAACCAACGATGCTTTTACCATAAGCTCCACTATAAGGAAAAGATGCTTCCGGAAGGATCAATTCAAAAANAGCACAGCCAAGTATCATGGTGAAGAAAACATTTCGGAACATCGGCCAAATCCNGGCGCTTCCCTTGCCATTGATCAGTCTGTATCCTATGCGAATTAACAGGAAGATGATTACGAAGGAACTTATGCCAAATGTCCAGAAAATGACAGCGTTTGAAATGANGGCGCCAAACTTCCCAAACCAATTCTGAGCCTGGATATCAGGATCGAAAAGATTGTCCCATTTGAAAGGTCTCAGAAAACTGTTATCGGCCTCCCATGTGAATAAATAGGAGGTGAAAGAAATAAATAGAAAAATTGCAATCAGATAACAAAACAAGCCTGATATCTTGGGAATGCGGTCATCTGAGATCACTTGTCTGACCTTCTGGGTAAATGAAAGTGGTGTTACTTTAGGCTTTCTTGTTGCCATGAGACCTTGCTGTGTTTTGTAGTTATCTTATCAGAATAATGGCAAATATAATCTATTCCCCTAATGTTCAGGGACAAAAATAGTAAAATGTTTTATATATGGAGATATTTTTCTCTATTTCATTATTTGGTTACTAAAATCCATAAATATTAATAAACGGATTCCGTAGTCAAATGAAAATCAATTTCGGGATGGTTTTCCCTGACGGTCTTCAATGACCATGCACTTTCTGCTAAATAAACTAAGGCCCCATCCTTATCCCGGGCTATATCCTTCTTCCTCCTCGAAATAAATGCATCCATATCATTTTGCTTATCAGCAGTTACCCAGCAAGCTTTGTACAAATTAACCGGTTCATAAGTGCATTTTGCGCCATATTCATGCTCCAACCTGAATTGAATCACATCAAACTGCANGGCGCCGACTGTTCCAACAATTTTGCGACCGTTATCTTCCTTTATAAACAATTGAGCCACACCTTCATCCATCAATTGTTCCAGCCCTTTGGCTAATTGCTTGGACTTCAAAGGATCGGCATTGTTGACAAACCGGAATTGCTCGGGAGAAAAACTGGGCAATCCCTTGAAATGCAGGATTTCTCCTTCAGTTAAGGCGTCACCGATCTTGAAATTACCTGAATCGTACAAACCGACCACGTCCCCGGGAAAAGCTTCTTCGACAAGTTCCTTTTTGGATGCCATAAAAGTGGTAGGATTGCTGAATTTCATTTGTTTTTCCTTACGGACATGATAATAATTGGTATTACGCTTGAATTCTCCTGAACAGATTCGGAGGAAAGCTATTCTGTCACGGTGCTTAGGATCCATATTGGCATGGATTTTAAATATAAAGCCGGAAAATGAATTTTCTTCAGGCTTGACAATTCTTTCTTCTGTTTCCCGCGGTAAAGGTGGCGGGGCAATTTGCACAAAGCAATCCAAGAGCTCCTTGACGCCAAAATTATTAACGGCACTACCAANAAATACAGGGGATAATTTTCCATTCAAATAAGCATCCCGGTCAAATTCAGGATAAACTCCGGATACAGTCTCCATTTCCTCTCTGAGTTCATCAGCTGCACGTTGTCCAATCGCTTCATCAATTGTGCTATCTTTCAACCCTTTGATGATAAGTGTGTCGTCCTCCGTCTGCTTGCCGTGTGCTTTAAACAAGGACAGCTGCTCACCGAAAATATTATATACACCCTGAAAGTGCTGTCCCATACCTATCGGCCATGAAAGCGGGCAAGCAGTCAGGCCGAGTTTTTGTTCAACCTCATCCAGTAAATCGAAAGAATCAAGACCTTCGCGGTCCAGCTTATTGATAAAAACTATGATTGGAGTATTGCGCATCCTGCTTACCTCAACCAGTCTCTCTGTCTGAGGTTCCACACCCTTGGCAACGTCAATCACTACGATGACACTATCCACGGCTGTCAGGGTACGATAGGTATCTTCTGCAAAATCCTTGTGGCCGGGAGTGTCCAAAATATTGATTTGCAAGTCTTTGTATTCAAATCCCATCACGGATGTTGCCACTGAGATACCTCTTTGTTGCTCAATCTCCATAAAGTCGGAAGTTGCGGATTTCTTGATCTTGTTGGACTTGACTGCTCCGGCAACCTGGATGGCACCACCAAAAAGCAGCAACTTTTCAGTCAACGTTGTTTTTCCTGCATCCGGGTGGCTTATAATGCCAAAGGTCCTTCTTCGATTTATCTCTTGTAATCTGCTCATAATCTCTTCAATCAGGGCGCAAAAGTAATGAAAACCGCTAAATAGCAGAAAGGAAATCCATAATCCATTAATGTATTGGCAATGTAAAAATCTCAGGCCTTAATTATCCTAGAAATAGCTTCTGCTGCCATCCTCAGACCAAATAGTGCCGGCATATAAGAAATCGTACCGTAGAAGGATCTTTTGTAGGCACTGCCATCCGTGTACTGTAACGCCGACTTAGGTTGAATCTCTTCAGAATACACAGCGAGAATCCCCTTTCGAATACCAAGGTACTTTAAGCGCTTCCTTACAGTCTGAGCAAATTTACATTCTCTGGTATTTGAGATATCAGCAACCTTGACTTTGGAGGGATCGAATTTACCTCCTGCTCCCATGGCACTGATTACCTTGACTTTTGCTCTGACTGCAGCTTTGATGAGAGTCAATTTTGGTAATACACTGTCAATGCAATCGAGTACAAAATCAATTTCAACCTGTTGTAACAACAACTCCATGTCGGCAGGCTCCATAAAGGAAGTGTGTATTTCTATTTGCAGACCCGGGTTTATATCTAAGAAACGTTGCCTGAGCAACTCTGCCTTGGACAAGCCAATAGTGCTATGAAGTGCCTGCATTTGACGGTTGATATTGGTTGGATCGACCCTATCGCCATCTATGATAATCAGTGAACCAATTCCGGCTCTGACAAGAAATTCACCGGCATAGCTACCTACACCACCAAGGCCAACTAATAGGATTTGCGCATTTTTCAATTTATGAATACTCTCTTCGCCAATCAGCAATTCTGTTCTTTCAAGCCAGTCAGGTANCGCCCATTTAAAAGTGTAGAAGGTTTTAAAATTATCAAACAATTGCATTTTCAATGCTGCAACATCCACCTCTCGGATTTGGGCAAAAATAGTGTACCGTTGCTGAATATTCAAGGTAAATTCACTATCGGTTTCAATAAAAATTCTATCCATCGGAACATAAGCAAGCATTTCTTCAAACACCGGCTTCATTCTTTCACAGGTGGCAACGGAAAGATAGAAACCAGCATCGATTAGTTGTCGGGCCAGAATTTTATTTCTGACAAAACCATGGATTACCCAATCTGTTTTACCCAACTCTTTTCTTAATCGGATAATCCTGTCATATGCACGTACACAATGGATTACGACCGGGGATGAAACCTCATTGGCTATTCTGATTTGTTTGCGAAAATTTTCCTCCTGGATATCCAGACCAGGACCTTTCAGACTGTCAAGGCCAAATTCACCCAGACCCAGACAATAAGGATCACTGATGTATGAAGACCTCATCATGTCAAGGTTCTTTTCAGAAAGCAGATCCTCTGTCCACCATGGATGATAACCTACTGTGTAGTAAACCCGCTTTTTAACCTGTGAATCGTGTACACTGACAACCTCAATCACATCATCTGAATGCCAGATGTTATGATTGTGAAAATCGATAAAAGGGGCATGCGGATTCAATATGCTATTAAACTGATAAATTTCAATGTGTTATATATTAATATTTCTAAAAATAGAAACCGCATAAATTCCAGCCGTTTCTGTTCTTAGACGAGACCGGCCTAATGACAAGGGTACAAATCCAATACGCAATGCATTTTCAACCTCCTGACCTGAAAAATCTCCTTCCGGGCCAATCAGAATCCATGTATCCGGCTTATCAAACTGAATATCACTGAAGGATTGTTTTATTCCATCCTCACAATGTGCAATCAGGCCGACCATAGCAGATGGCTTGAATCCTGTCAATAATTGGTCAAAAGACTTCTCCTGAATTATCGGATTGATTATATTGTACGATTGTTTCATAGCGGATTGAACAATCCGGGCTACCCTATCCATCCGTAAATTGGTTCGGACAGATCTTTCACATTGGATGAAGCTTATGGTATCTATTCCAACTTCAACGGCTTTCTCGACAAACCATTCCATTCTGTCAGCATTCTTGGTGGGCGCTATTGCTATATGGAGGCGTTTTTTCCAATGATTAACCTTAGGAGTCACTGACATATTCACGGCGACCAGCTTACCCCTTTGAATTTCAGTGATGACGGAATGAAAGATATTGCCGGACCCATCAATCAAGTCAACAGCATCTCCTACCTTTTNTCTAAGGCTTTTGGTCAAATGAAGTACCTCATCACCTTCTACCAAAATGACATTATCATTGATTCGTTTCCAAAATAGCTGCATAGTCACTTAAATTACCTGCAAATCTTTAGGTAAAGCTAAAGAAACTTTTACCTTTGCGCTCTTCGAAACACAACTAAATATTCAAAACAGTGTTTTGACATGGTAAAAATAAAATAAAAGTAATTAATGGATGTAATAGTCATGATCGCCCAACTGATATTGAGCTTATCGATATTGGTAATCTTACACGAATTAGGGCATTTTATTCCGGCCAAGTTATTCAAGACAAGAGTAGAAAAATTTTATCTGTTTTTCGACCCCTGGTTTTCGTTGTTCAAATTTAAGAAAGGAGATACAGAATATGGTGTAGGATGGTTACCCTTGGGAGGGTATGTTAAAATATCCGGTATGGTGGATGAAAGCATGGACAAAGAGTTTATGAAAAGGCCACCGGAGCCATGGGAGTTCCGTTCTAANAAAGCCTGGCAGCGTCTCATAATCATGATTGGAGGTGTGACGGTCAATTTTATTTTAGGATTTCTGATCTTCGGATTGATATTGTACTTTTATGGTGAGCAAAAACTACCGGTAAGTGAGATGCAATATGGTATAGCCACCACCCAATTAGCTAAGGATATCGGGCTGAAGGATGGTGATAAAATCCTGAAAATAGGTAATAATGATTTCAAATATTTCAATTCAGGAGAACTGGCAAAGGATATCCTGTTGGATAATGCCAAAACGATCCGGATCAATAGAAATGATCTGATAATGACCCTACATATTCCGGACAGTGCAGTCCAGAAAATACAGTCCAATCAGAAGGAAGCAATTGGCATGATAGCACCACGGATGCCTATTATAGTAGATAAGGTCATGCAGGGATCCGGTGGAGAAAAGGCCGGACTCCAACCTAATGACCGTGTCATCAGTGTCAACAATGTCTCAACACANTTTTTTCACGAGATGACCTATGAGTTGCAAGCAAATAAAGGCAAGAAAGTTAATATAGGTGTCATCAGAGACCGCAATACTGTGATGCTGGAACAGGTACAACTCTCTGATCAAGGTTTGGTTGGCTTCAGCCCTCAACCACTATCTCATTTTTATAAATTGGACACCATCAAATACTCCTTGGGAAAGGCTCTTCCTGCAGGGTTCCGCAATGGTTACGACTTCCTTGCTACACAGATCTCCGCTTTTGGACAGATGTTCAGTGGAAAGATCAAGGCGTCAGAATCATTGGGAGGATTTGCAAGTATCACCAAACTATTCCCGACAGAATGGGACAGTCAAAAGTTTTGGAACATCACTGCCATATTGTCTCTGATTCTAGGATTCATGAACCTACTGCCGATTCCGGCATTAGATGGAGGATACATTATGTTCCTGCTGTGGGAAGTTATTACAGGCCGAAAGGTTAATGACAAGGTAATGGAGATAGCGACTACAGCAGGTATGATACTGCTTATCGGATTACTGTTGTATGCCAATGGGTTGGATGTTATTAGAGCATTGAAGTAATGGATTATTTTAAATGGTTTGGCCTGGAAAGGAAATTCAATATTGATCAAGCCGGGTTGAGAAAAGCATTTCTGACAAAATCAATGGAACTTCATCCTGACAAAACCGGTGGGGATGAAAACAAGGCTATGGAACTGTCGGAATATAACAACAAAGCTTATGGAATACTAAAGGATTCCTATAAGACCCTGGACTATATACTTCACCTGGAAGGTATTGTTCTCGCTGATGAAAAATACCAATTGCCTCAAGATTTCCTGATGGAAATGCTTGAATTGAATATGGATATAGAGGATGCCGGAGAAAGTGGAGATAAAGAAAAACTGAATAAGATCAAAAGCGATCTGGAGACGAAAGGAATTGAAGAAGATGCTAAAATGGAAATACTTAAAAATCAATATGATAGTAGAAGTATTGATCCACAAGGCTACGAAAGTTTGAAAAAATTTTATTTTATTCGCAAATATCTCTTGCGAATTGAAGAAAGTATTAATACTTTTGCATCCCATTGAAGCTAAAAGCAGTTTCTGAGAATAATTTATTGCCGCTGTGGCGGAATTGGTAGACGCGCTGGATTCAAAATCCTGTGGCCGTGAGGTCGTGTGGGTTCGATTCCCACCGGCGGTACAAATAAAAGGAGTTTTCGGACTCCTTTTTTGTTTTAAGACACTTTAAAACCGACACAACCCACTAAAAGGATACCTTCAATAAGTCTCATGTCTTTGTTGTAAATATTTATCAGCTAAAGGATGATCTGATAAAATCCACTACAATAAGGATTTTAGTACACCACATCATCAATCAATACGTAATGTTGATTGGAACAAAAGCTTCCGCATTAGCCTTATCGGAATTTAGGCCATGTTAATGTATATTTTTCATTGTCTGGATGTGACCTCAGGCAAATCTTACCTTTGAAAAATCATTGCCAGCGCACAAAACGAAACACTTCGAAGTACCTTTTATAAAAAACCTCTTTCGGCCAGAATTACCCAAGATGCTGGATGATATCATATTGAGTCAGGATGTGATTGACACCTGCACCATCTTTGACAAGTACCGCGGGGATCTNTTTAGAGATATACCTACTAAGCTCCTTGACAGATAGTGCCTCTTCAAGGACAGGAAATGGCTCATTCATGATTTCACCTACGGAGACGTTGTCAATATTATCCGGATTGGACAATAGGCTTGAAATGATGTCACTTTCAGTCAATGAGCCAACTATTTCCCNCTGGTCATTTACGGTCACCTGAGAGATATCATTTTCCTTCATCATCTGAAAGACTTCCCTGAGTTTGCTACCTTTCTGTGCAGTTATCAGTCCTGACTTAGGCTTTCTCTTAACGAGATCAGAAAGTCGGAGATCCATACTGATAAAACCGCGATCTCTCATCCAGTCATCGTTGAAGATTTTTGCCACATAACGGCTTCCATGATCGTGGAAAATAATAACCACCACATCATCCGGCCTAAATCTATTCTTAACCTGTAACAATCCGGCCATAGCCGATCCTGCGCTATACCCAAGTAATAGGCCCTCCTCACGAGCCAATCTGCGTGCCATCAAAGCTCCATCCTTATCAGTTACCTTTTCGAAATAATCGATCAGATTAAAATCTACATTCTCAGGCAAGATATCTTCTCCTATCCCTTCGGTGATATAGGGATAAATCTCATTTTCGTCAAAAATGCCGGTTTCCTTATATTTCTTGAATACAGAACCATAGGTATCTATTCCTATGATCTCTATATCCGGATTCTTCTCCTTGAGAAATTTAGCGGTACCGCTCACTGTTCCGCCGGTACCCACTCCTACGACAAGCTTGGTGATCTTACCCTCCGTTTGTTCCCAAATCTCCGGGCCGGTTGTTTCATAGTGTGCCTGAGAATTGGCCGGGTTATCATATTGATTAAACCAATAGGAATTTGGGATTTCCAGGCTTAGTCGGCGAGCGACAGAGTAGTATGAACGTGGGTCAGCAGCCTCAACATTGGTCGGACAGACTATTACCTCAGCTCCCATGGCTTTGAGCATATCCATTTTCTCTTTGGATTGCTTATCACTTGTGGTAAATATTGCTTTATACCCTTTGACGGCTGCGACTAAGGCCAGTCCCATACCGGTATTGCCCGAAGTACATTCAATGATTGTGCCACCGGGCTTCAATTNTCCTTCGGACTCAGCGACCTCAACCATTCTTAACGCCATCCGATCCTTGATCGAGTGACCGGGGTTGAATGACTCTACCTTAGCCAGAACAGTGCAAGGCAAGTCTGATGTTATCTTATTGATACGAACCAAAGGCGTATTGCCAATGGTTTCCAGGATATTTTTAAAATACATGTGAAAGAATCTAAATTTTCGGCAAAAGTAGGGATTTATTTTTAAAGCTGATGGCAGAGCTTGATGAGTGTTTATATCAAATTACCCAAAAGAAAAATTAAAAATACACGGAAGTAATTGCTGCGTGAGAATCATCTTTATACGGCACAAACAAATTTAAACTTAATGAGCCAAACGTAAAAGCTCCGATCAATCCCAGGTCCGGTATCACCCTTTGATATATGCAATTTTGGCGAAGAACCGGGCATCCCTGGCGCCTAATTTGATAGCAACTTCAGGAGAAACAACCATCATAACATCATCTGAATAGCTATTGGGGGATACTGTTCCCACAACTTTGGCGTACACAGTAGAGTTGAACATCGGATTGGTTATTTTGATGATAGAACCTCGCGGGGCAGTACGATGCAAGACAAACAGACCATTGCTACCTTTGAGCTCTTTGTGCCAGAATGCAAGTCCCTGCTCAAAAGCCTTAGTTCCTTCATATGATTCAAATTTTTCCCTATTGGAAGCAGGTGTCGATTTTGCCTCCTCACTGGTCGTCTTCTCTACAGCATCCTGTACTGCTTCTTTTGCAATTTCACGTTCTTTAGCTGTGGATGTCGTACCCAAAGCATNTGNGTCGGGCTTTTTCGTATCTGTTTTAGCATTGTCTGCCTTTGTGCCGGATTTTGGGCGGCCTTTGCCAGCGACGACATTTTCATTGATTTTATTAAAGACATCGAGAGGGATCCAGCCCAGCAGAAGTATTTGCCCAAGTTTTAAATCAGGGGCTGACATTCCATTGATCTGCATCAGCTTTTCCGGTTTAATACCAAAATAATTTCTGGAAACACTATATAATCCTTCTCCGGGACTTACTTCATAAACAACAGGAGCAAAGTTTTCACGCTTCTTTGGTTCAGACTCAACCCTTATCAAACGNNAAAGACTGATAGGAACTCTGATTAACTCATCGATCTGTATCCCCCTAACCTTCAGTACCGGATTGAGTGTCATCAATTGAGATTGCTTAATGCCATAGAACCTGCACAGAGAATACATCGTTTGCTTCGGCATTACCCGATGATAAAAGTATATTACACCCAGACTATCTCTTTGAATAAATATAGTATCATTTTTGGTCAATACGGATAATGAGTCTCCCGTCGCTCCGGCCTTTTGAGAGAAGAGTGAAATAACGAAGACCCATGAAACAACATATAATAACTTTCTCGATGGCATAACCTTAAGTGTATGAGACCTTTTAAAGGCAAATGTAAGTATTTTTTGTAAATGAAATATCTGCCTGAAAAGTTCAATAAATCAGGAAATATTTTAATATAAAAAGCGAATAGGCCGAAGAAAAACAGGAAGAATCATGAAGTAAAACTAAAAATGGGCTACTCTTACAACGAAAATATTTGTAGCATGGCGTATAATCATAACAAATGGATGGTACAGAAACGCAGGGAAAACCGGATTGGTTATCAAGCTTGCCTGACATACCTACAGGACTATTTAACCAATCTTTTGCTAGAATAAGTCCTTACTTTGGGTAGTTCCACGGTGTAGTTTACCGATTGGACAAAAGAATACTGCGATCCCGGTAACCAGACTTCATTTA
Organism: Candidatus Parvibacillus calidus; assembly: GCA_013414645.1. Classification (GTDB taxonomy): domain Bacteria; phylum Bacteroidota; class Bacteroidia; order Chitinophagales; family Saprospiraceae; genus Parvibacillus; species Parvibacillus calidus. Next base: position 1,987,011 of record CP058702.1, read on the forward strand.
CGAGAAACCGGTCAATAATACTCAATCAAGACATGATCACCATTTTACATCAAATAAAATGAATCCTTCAAATCACCATTTATTTTGAAAAAGTCATCGCACGATCATAACCTTCTTGACCCCAAATACGGATGGATTGCTTACCCGGACCAGATATACGCCCGGTTTAACCGAATTTANGGGAATTGTGATCGTAGTTTGGCCGGATAACCGGTTGTCATGATAAACAATTCTACCTGAAATATCAGAAACGGTCACTGAAACGGTTTCATAAANAATCCTTTCCGGCAATTGAATATGCAGTTCACTTTCAGCAGGATTCGGATAGACGGTAAATTCAACATCCTGTATCAAAGTACCTTTGTCTGAAAGAGTGATCCCCGGATTCTCAACCTTCTTATTGAGGTAGACCTTGTATTCTCCTTGTTTCAAGGTAATTTGACGGAGAGAAGTATTACCTTTGATGCTATCTCTACCCATGTAATTATAATACCATTCGTCCGTAGGAAAGGTAATTGCCTTACTGCCATCCGTGACATCAAAGTTTCCTATAACTACCATCTTTAAGTCATTTTGATCCATTACGATGTATTTGAATAAGCCATTCAAGTCATAATCTATCTCAACGTCATCAAACAAATCAGGAAAACTATGTTTCAGGTGTGTTAGCCCCGCCGTCACTGCAAACAACTCCAGTCTATTCTGTTGATGATAATAATCCCAACGAATCGGCTTGGGATCAACGCGGCAATTATTGTTGACGGTTCCATCGGGACAATGATTGATGGAGTAATCATAACCTGTCTCGCCAAATTGCCAAAGCATCTTAGGCCCCGGAATAGTATAGAAGAAGGCAGCTGCCATCCCTACCCTCCCGAGTGCAGTTTTCAGATCCCGAACATTATATCCGGCGGATTGACGCCCTTCCTTCAATGCCTTGTACATTACCCGTTCTTCATCATGGCTCTCCATATAGGACACCAAATGCGGCTTACGCCAGCCTCGTTGCCGGAAATAGCTACGATTCAAACTGGCTGAATTGCCTTTGACACTTTCAGCATATTCATAATTGATATTTCNCCAAAGCATCATGCCATAGTCAGACAACTCCTTTTCCTCCTGATTATCTGCAAAATGCTCAAGAATTACATAAGCCTGAGGATCAACTTCTCTTATCTGGTCTGAATAATATTTCAAAATTTCAATGCGGGATGGATCATACTGGCCCCATGCTCCGACATCATTCGGATTGTTTACCTGTGTAAAGCCTTTTGATAAGTCAAAGCGATACCCATCAAAATGATATTCACGGATCCACTCCCTGAGTATCTGACTGACATACCTGCGTGTTGCAGCGCTTTGATGATTAAAGTCATAGCCGACATTGAATGGATGTTTGGCATCAGGATTAAACCAGGGATTATCAATTGCCGGTTTGTTCTGTGCAGCATTCCAATACATTCGGACCATAGGATTTTGCCCGAAAGCATGATTGAACACAACATCCGCAATAACAGCAAAACCCAGACCATGAGCGGCATCTACAAACTTCTTCAACTTCGATGCACCACCATAATATTTGTCTATGGCATTATGTAGAGAAACATTGTATCCCCAACTGATATTACCTTCAAACTCTGAGACCGGCATAAGCTCTATCGCATTGACTCCCAAGCGCTTCAGATATAGCAGGGTATCTATTAAATCGTCAAAATCATGGGATGCCAGGAAATCCCGTACCAGTAATTCGTAAATGACCAAATCACCAACAGCAGGTTTGACAAAAGCCTCATCCTGCCAGTCATAATCAGCATTCAATTTCAGATGAGACACCAATCCCGTAGTTTTTCCCTCCGGATACGACGGCATGTCGGGATATACGGCAGCCGGGATATATTTATCATTGACATCATCCAATATCTCCACACTGAGTGGATCAGGAATCTTCAAACCATCCCCAAACCAAATCTGATAGTCTAAATCACCTTGAAGTCCCACAGTATCAATCTCTCCCCAAAGAAATTGTCCATCCGGTGACTGCTTCATTTGATATTCCGGTAATGGCGCCCAATTACTAAAATTACCCACCAGAAAGGCGATATTACGCCGTGGCGCTTCCAAAAGGACAATAGCCTTACCTTCCTCAACCTTATTGCACCCCAATAGAAGTCCATCTGGCACTTCACTGATTTCAGGATCTCCTCCAACTGTCCATACAAATGAAGTATCCAGACCTTCATTACCTGCATGGATTCCAATCTCAAAACGGAATGTTCCTACCTGGTCAGCAATATACTGGTAAGACATGGATACATCATGAGTTGTTACCACATCCTGCCCATTGATAGTAAAACGCAAATCGGCCGGTATAGAAGTTAATACGCTCAGGTTGAGAACGGAATTCTTAGATACCAGTCGACTTTCAAGACTTGGCTGTATTAAATACTGTAATCCGGCATTTGGATCCGGAAAATCATAATAGATGTCTCCATTTGATTCAGTCTTACCTTCTTTTGATCCATTGAGGTTACGGAAGACAAAAGCCAGTTTCCTGATAATTGTACTCTCAGGTATCCCATAGAATGACTTGATATTGTATGTCAGAGAATACAGGTTGTCACTTACCTTGTTCATTTTAACCCTGGAATCGTCTGTCCCCCAATTGCCGATGACATATTTCCAGTCGGAGCCGCTGCTGCTTTTATCGGTTATCAGCCCGGCATGAGCATAAACAGTACAATTGCAATCCTTAAGCCCCTGATTACCCTTAGTAGCGTCAAAATAAACAGTTATGGAAGAGTTAATATTGGGAAATGGCGGATCAATAGTCACCTGTGCATGTAAACCAATTGATAAGATCAGGCCAACTGAGACAAGCAGTTGTTTCATGTTTTTAAAAAATTATTTATGCAAGATAAGGAGAATAGCGCATTATGAAAAATGAATAGTGAAGAAAACCTGAAGTGTAAAGAAAGTTATGTATAACTCAAGAGCCAAACAATAGAATTATACATCCGGAAAGTAAACCTCCGGAGTAGAAAAAGAAGGCAAATCAAGTCCCGGAGAAGCATACCTAACCAACAAGAGTATGATCCCTTTCCAAAAATTGACTTCAATCCATACAGGAAGCCGGCTTAACAGATTGTAAATAAACCAACAATATATAGATCATTCCAATATATAGCAACAAAACAAAATAAAATCAATCTGCCTTCGTTAAATCATGAAAGACAATTAAAATCTGCGCAATAATTTACTTCAGAAAATGCAAAGCTCCTAAAAGGGAGTTTTCGTCCTCAAAACACAATAATTATCTGTTTTTGAAAAATAAAGTAAAAAACATATAAGTTATTTTTTAAATATATTACCTTTGCTGATTAAAGTTTTTAAATCAAGTTCTAAATCCGGATTTTATGCAATTTTTCCAATTGTTTCTTCTACAGATTCCTGATACCACTGCTATTCAAAGCATCGCTCTTCCTACTCAAAAATTGACCTTTTTCGAATTGCTGTTGAAAGGTGGAGTGATCATGATACCTTTGGTGATACTGTCTATTATAGCCCTGGGGCTGATTATAGAAAGATGGTTGTCTATCAACAATCTAACCAAGGTGGAGGCCAATTTCTTCAACAACATTAAATCTATGCTATCCAATGGTAATGTCAAAGGCGCGCAGGATTTTGCCGAGTCCAACAACACCTCCATTGGCAAAGTCATCGGAGAAGGTATAAGATATATTGGCTATCCCTATTCTGAAATCGAAACCTATATGAGTGACACTGCAAATATCGAACTGGGAAAGATGGAAAACAGGCTCAACTATCTTGGAATCATTGCAGGGGTTGCTCCTATGCTTGGGTTTGTTGGTACTATCGCCGGTATTATTAAAATATTTTATAATATATCAATTACCGATAACATCTCCATAGGAGTCATTTCCGGAGGACTTTACGANAAAATGATCGCATCAGGTACCGGCTTGATAGTAGGTATATTTGCCTTTATAGGAAACCAGATGCTTCAAGCAAAAATCGACAGGTATGCGTTAAAAATGCAGGACATGGTCAAATCCTTCCGCTCCGTACTGCTACAAAAAGGCTAACGTATATTTCTTTCTGAAATATGATTGTTCATTCTATGATTAACCCCGAAAGAAATATCAGATGAAAATAAATCGAAAAAGGCACAAACCACATGTATTCGTTGATTCGCTCAGCGATATCATGTTNTTNTTGTTGCTCTTCTTCCTGATTGTCTCAACAGTGGCCAACCCCAATGTCGTGAAGATCCTTCTCCCGAAATCGGGAAATACGGAAGTATTGAGTAAAAAACAGATTACTTTGACCATTACGGCCGATAAAAGATACTTTATCGACAAACAAGAATATACCATAGACCAATTAGAGGAGGCGATTTCGCAAGTCACAGCCAATGTTACAGAGCCAACCATCATGTTGAGGCTTGATAAATCCCTGACTGTCCAGGATCTGATTGACGTAATGTCTATCGGAGCCAAGCTGAAGATCAAGATGGTATTGGCTACAGATAAAAAAGTTGATTTGCCGGCTAAGTTTAAAGTAGGTCTGTGTGCTTACGGTATGAGTGGTAAGCTGTTTCAGGCACCTTTCTTTGCCGTTCATCCGGGATTTTCTTTGGGTTACATCGTAAGAAGATCTAATCCCGCATCAATCACGGAATATCCCGATACGCAGATACTCCGGTCCACTGAAGCTTTGATTGCCAAGCCGGACATTGACTTGATTGTAGTCAACACTCCTGTTCAGACTCATTATGAAATTGCAAAACAAGCACTTGCAACCGGAAAGCATGTTTTGGTTGAGAAACCCTTTACGGTTACCTATCGTCAGGCGCTGGAATTGATTGATATTGCCAGAGAACATAACGCAAAGCTTTCGGTTTTCCAAAATCGCCGATTCGACCGGGACTACCTGAGGGTGAAGACTATTCTTGAAAGCGGAAATCTTGGTCAGATTCACGAAGCAACGATAAGATTTGACCGTTACCGGACAGGATCAAGTGGAAAATTACACAAAGAAGGCAACTTCCCCGGATCCGGCGCTTTGTATGATCTGGGGAGCCATTTGATCGATCAGGCTTTACAATTGTTTGGACCTCCAGAAAATATTTATGCCGATCTGATGCAATTGAGACCGGATGTCGAATCCGATGATTATTTTGAATTATTACTGTATTACCAACAATTGCGGGTCCGGCTTATCAGCAATGTGATGGTAACGCTTCCGGAACCCGGATATGTATTAAATGGNGAGCTTGGTTCCCTCAGCCAACTTCGGTCAGATATGCAGGAAAAAGAATTGGGAGTCGGAATATGTCCTTCATCCGAAAACTGGCAAAAGCCTTTGTCAGAACCGGATAGCATCCTGACCTATCACGAACAGAATAATATAAAACGGAAAGAATCATTTTCCGACCCTGGTAATTACTTTTGGTTNTTTGATGCATTACACCAATTCCTCAATGGAAGGGGTCCTAATCCGGTCTCACCAGAACAAGCTGCCGAAGTAATCAGAATCATCGAGATAGCAAAAGAATCTTCAACAGCCGGAAAAAAGATAAGCTGTAAATAAATTTCAACAATTGCCTGAAAGAATTGGGAGGCCAGTTTTATGGCAATACCGTTCCTTTCGCTTCTCCGAAACCAACAACAACTTCACCGCTGACTGCTTTTGCCCTTAAAGTAATGGAATCACCATCGATCAGGAAGGTTCTTTCACTACCGTCTGCCAACTGGATTGGTTTGGTACCCTTCCAGGCCAGTTCGAGCATAGAACCATAAGACGAGGGATCAGAGCCTGAAATCGTACCGGATGCCATCAAATCACCGATATTAACATTGCAGCCATTGACGGTATGATGCGCCAATTGCTGACTGGGATTCCAGTAAAGAAATTTATAATTTGTCTCGCAGATCACAGTTTCGACCCCCTCCTTTGTGGTCAGAGTCGCACTTATTGGAATGTCAAAACTTTTTGATCCACGGGTAGCAAGATAGTTTAATACTTCCGGATCTTGGACAGGTCCCGCAGTCCTGAATGGTTCAAGAGCATCCATCGTAACCACCCAGGGTGAAATGGTCGACGCAAAGTTCTTCCCCAGGAAAGGACCCAAAGGCACATACTCCCAACGCTGGATGTCACGCGCTGACCAATCATTGAATAAAACCATCCCGAATATAAAATCCTCAGCTTCATTCACATCGATTGTTTCACCAAGATGCGTATTTCTACCTACAATAAAGGCCATTTCAACCTCGATATCCAATTCATGACTCTTTCCATAAAACGGTTTTCCGGTATCCTTGTCCAGCATCTGGCCGGCTGGGCGCTTAAAATCAGTTCCCGAAACAACAATGGATGATGACCGACCATGATAGCCGACAGGAAGATGGAGCCAATTGGGCATCAGGGCATTGTCAGGCCCCCTGAACATAATGCCGACATTGGTAGCATGTTCCCGACTAGAATAAAAGTCGGTATAGTCACCCACTCTAATTGGCATAGCCATCTTTACCAATTGGTAATCAATCAGATATTGACCAGCATCAAGTCCGAATTGCTGTGCATAGGCCTCATCCGTAAAATATTTTTGAATCGCTGATCTGATAGATGTTGTGATTGGCTTGCCTAAGCCGATCATATCATTGAGAAAATCAGCTACAAAGATCCCATAGGGCAGATCCAGCTCAGCAAACACACCGGCATCCTGAAGCATATCAAGTACAATGACCTTATCACCTAGCCTGGTTACAATCAGCTTCTCTCCGCCGATCTCAGCGATGCCAAAAGGGATGTTATAAATACTGAAATCAGAATCTGATATGACTTCCAACCAACTTTTCATATTCCTTATACTATTTTAGAACAAATCTTTTTGACTACCTGAGCATCACTCATTGTGTAAAAATGAAGACATGGTACATTATTCTCAACCAACTCCCTGGACTGAGCAATACACCATTCGATGCCAATTTGCTTCAAGTCCTCATCCGTTTTCGCTTTTTGAGCTTCCCTGACAAGATCGTTGGGCAGATTGACATAAAAGTTCCTTGGGATAGAATTCAGTTGATAAAGCTTAGTCAAAGGTTTCAGACCCGGAATGATGGGAACAGTTATTCCATTTTCACGACACAATTTCACAAAATCGAAGTACACCTTATTGTCAAAAAACATTTGTGTGACAATATAATTACCTCCGGCATCGATCTTAGCTTTTAAATGTTTTATATCCAATTCGAGGTTCGGGGATTCAAAGTGCTTCTCAGGATATCCGGCTACGCCTATACAAAAATCTGTTCTGCTTCCTTTTTCGATATTGGTATCAAGATAACTTCCATTGTTCATACCAGTAATTTGGTGAATCAGATCTACTGCATAATGATGTCCATCAGGCTCAGGAGAGAACTTATCTTCAAATCGCCGGGCATCGCCACGGAGGGCCAATACATTCTGGATACCCAGAAAATGCAGATCGATCAGTGCGTTCTCGGTATCTTCCCTGTTAAAGCCTCCACAGATTAAGTGGGGTACTGCCTCCACTCCATAACGATGCATTATCGCCGCACAAATACCAACCGTACCGGGCCGTTTACGTATGGATGTTTTCTGGTAATAACCTGTAGGCTGCATCTGGTATAAGAACTCTTCCCGATGATAGGTAACATCAATAAAGGNGGGCTTAAACTCCATCAAAGGGTCCATAGCCTTGAAAATTGTCTGAATACTTCNCCCTTTCAAAGGCGGCAGAATCTCGAAGGAAATCAGGGTCTTACNCCCGGCTTCATGGATATAATCGGTAACTTTCATTTACTTATTCCAAATATGAGGCAAAGGTAAGTCATGTTTAGAAAAATATAGAACGTATTTCCAACACATTATAAATATTTATAATATTATATCATGCCAAATATATAATCGATAATGACTATTTTATTTGCGATGGCCAATAATAGCAGCCTTTATAAGCCGAAAACATATCTATTACAAAATTGTAGTAAAATCCTTCAGGCTACCACATTTTCCTCCGGACTTCCCACGTTGTGAATATATCCCTCAGAAAACATATGTTGGCACTTCCTATGGTGCGTATCCCCTTTAAATACATGGTACCGGCAACATGTCCACATCGAGATTATTTTCTTTGATGGGTGCGTATCCCCTTAAAATACATGGTACCGGCAACATAGATTCACAATCAGGCTTAAACAAGCTATGATTGATAATCAAAAACTTTCATGATTCTCTTATCATCCACTATTCGGAATTGCCTCAGGTTTTAATAAAAATGAAATGGCAATCAATCCATCGATTGTTGACCGGAAGATAACCTTTTCAGCTATTTCTCTGTCAGAATCACAAAATTCCCTTTTCTTTCAACCCTGTCATGGCATCGCCCACAACAAATATGGAGCCGGTAACAAGAATCAAATCATCCTCCGATGTATGGTCTAAGGCAAGTTGTAGGGCATCTTTAACGGTGGGACTAGTCCTACCTGCAAGACCGATAAATGCAGCTTTCTCCGACAATTCGACTTCGTCCATAGCTCGAGGGATATCCGCTTTTGTCCAGATAAACCGGGCCTTTTTAGGCAACAATTTGAGTACAGGTACTACATCCTTATCCGAAACAGTTCCAAAGACGATGGTTACCTGACCCACCTCCAGTCCACTCAATTGTTTCCGGACTGCTTCAATTCCTGCAACATTATGGGCGCTTTCGAGGATGATGAGCGGCTTTTGGCTAACAATCTGCCACCTTCCGATATAATAAGTCAGCTTCACAATGTCCTTTAAAGCTATTGATATATACTCCCAATTAAAGGGAATATTATTATAAAGACTGAGTTGGCGGCATATCTCGAGAAATGTAATAATATTCTGAGTCTGGTATATGCCCATCAAGGCAGTTTNTTGCGTAAATGAAGTGTTTGAATTCCTATCCCTGATTTGAAGGTGGGTATAATGGCTATCGTTGTATTTATATATACACTGCCAATGATCCTCCGCAAAAGAAATCGAAGCGTCTTCTGATGCAGCTTTGTCTTGAAAGACTTGAATTGTCTCCGATGTTTNTTGTCCAATAACCACCGGAGTATNTTTCTTAATGATTCCTGCCTTTTCATAAGCGATCTTCTCAAGCGTGTCTCCCAGCATGGATTGATGATCGGGACTAATATTCGTAATAACACTCAATATTGGAAAAATAATATTGGTACTATCCAGTCTGCCACCCAGACCGGTTTCAATTACAGCAAAATCCACCTGTTGATCCCGGAAATACAGGAAGGCCATCGCACAGATGATTTCAANAAAGGAGGGTTTTATTTCTTCAATGAATGGTAAAAATGCTTGAAGGCATTTGACAAAATCATCTTCACCAATCAGTGTACCATTTATTTTAATTCTTTCCCGGATATCGGTATAATGAGGTGAAGTATAGACACCCACCCTATAACCGCACGCTTGCAGGTAGGCAGCAGTCAGGTGGGTAACACTACCCTTGCCATTAGTCCCGGCTATATGGATCATTCTGATGCCACAGGAATGCGGATTACCCACAGTCTCCATCAATCTGGAAATATTGCCGATATCGGCCTTGTAAGCGGCAGGGCCGTGTCGTTGGAACATCGGGAGACTACTGTATAAAAAGCTTCAGCGTCGGAGAAAGTATTTAACACCTCAATATTCATTTGACCAATTATAAGATGTAAAGGTAAATTTTATAAAACATAGGTTAGCCTCAAAAATAAAATTTAAAGCGCTTATTATCTTTGAGACCAAAAAAGGAAGATGATCATCGAGTCCCAGTACTTTCCACCCATTTCCGTCCTTGCTGCCTTCAAGCGCCGGGGAAAGGTAATAATTGACACCGGTGATTTTTTCAGGAAAGGAAGTTTCAGAAATAAATGTTACATCAATGCTTCACAAGTACTTGTTNNACTTTCAGTACCACTTCAGAAAGGGAAGAACAACCTGCAACCTTTTTCAGATGTCAGGATCAGCTATGACGAAGATTGGGTAAGTCAACATCTATCCTCCTTACAAACCTGCTATGGCAAGTCCGCTTATTTTATATATTTCTTTGACGAAATCACCGCACTTTTAAAAGAAAGACCGGTGTATCTTCTCGATCTGAATCGGAATATTCTGAAAATGATTGCAACCTACCTAATTCCGGAGGTAACCGTAATATATTCCGACTCGTATGTAGATGAATATTTGGGGGAAGATAAAAGGAATCAAATCCTTTTAAAAATTATACCCTCTTCGAAAGTCCGCGANTACTTGCAGGTATTTGAAGATAGAACAGGCTTCGTGCCAAATTTAAGCTGCCTTGATCTTTTATTCAGTCTTGGAAAGTATGGTCATGACATCCTATAACCAGGACTATTTTATTCAAACTCTCATTCCTCCCGATAATCAACTGATTATTAGATAAGTATATTTGTAAAATCAAAAAATAAGTTCCAACATTTAAATTTTACTACCTTTGGGTCGTTGTAATAAATAAAAAAATCATATATTTTAAACAACAACATTCAGGATATGATGAAGCTGATTTGGATCCTTATTTTGGGCTTAGGCATACTAACAGTAGGTTGCAAGCGGGATGTTGAATCCGATGAAAAGAAGGTAGAGCAAATTCTCGGTGATGGTAATGACTATCAGGAATTGATACGCAATCCGATTACTGCCGATGAGAATATGGACACGGTGAATATAGCAGTAGCCAAATTTGATGAGGTCAGCCATGATTTTGGAGATATCAAGGCAGGAGACATCGTGACACATACATTTCATTTTGTCAACGCCGGAAAAGTGCCTCTTCTTATAAAAGATGCAACTTCCAGTTGTGGATGTACCGTTCCGGAAATCCCCAAACAACCGATTGCACCGGGTGAAAAGGGCGAAATTCTGGTGAGATTTAACAGTGAAAACAAATCCGGCTATCAGTCAAAGGTCGTAACCGTATTTACCAATGGATATCCCAGCAAATATCTTTTGACGATAAAAACCAATATTCTTAAATAAAACAAAAATAATCAATTACTTATGGAAGGTCTATATTCTCCATTATTATTACTTGGAATGGTCGCAGTAATGTATTTTTTCATGTTGAGGCCTCAAATTAAAAAACAAAAAGAGCAGCAAAAATTCGGAGAAGCGCTTGCGAAAGGCAATGATGTCGTCACATCAAGTGGAATCATCGGTCGAATCAGCAAGATAGAGGGAAACATCGTAACCCTACAGGTTGATCCAAAAACATATATAAAGGTAACGAAAGGTTCCATCTCAAAGGAGCTTACCGAGGCTATGGGAAGTTCAATACAAGATTCAATCAATAATTGATAAACAATGGCAGAAAAGGTCAACCGGGATAAGTGGCTTTTTCTCATTTGTGTGATTGTAGCCATTGTTTTCTGGGCAATGCAAAAATTGTCCAACAATTATAGTTTTACACAAGTGTATTCCGTCAGTTACATCATTCCTGACGGCAAGGTATTCAAGAAGCCACCCGTCACTTCGGTTGAAGTTACATTAACCGGAATAGGTTGGGATATTGTCAACAAATCAGCTAAAAATATCGGTGATAAGATTGAAGTTGAGTTGAGTGCCGATAACAGCCAGCTTATTCCGGCTACTGCCATTTCAGAGAAAATCAATTCATTACTTGCCTCCGATGAGATATCAGTAGCTCAAATCAAGCCCTCCAATATTTCTATCTCACTGGTAGATCAAGCTAAAAAGAAAGTACCTGTTGTTTCAAAATTGAATATTGAATTTCTTCCCAGTTTTTATATCAAAAGCCCAATACATTTTACTCCGGATTCAGTGGTTATCACAGGTTCTTACCAAGCCATAAAGAACATCAACAAATGGAATACTGAAATCTTAAATATCAATAAATTAAACCGTAATATTTACGATATGCCCATCCAATTGGAAGCTCCAAAGACCGACCTGATCCGACTGGACCATGACATGGTAAGAATGAATCTTGAAGTGGAAGAATTCACCGAAAAGAGCTTTACCCTACCAATCAAAATCAAGAATGCGGATAATAAGGTGATCTCCATACCTAATACGGTGGACGTAAAATGTGTAGTCGGAATCAGCAAATATGACATCTTGACGGAAGATGACATCGAGTTGTACATCAATCTGGATGAAAGCTTGGTTTCTAATTCAATCAATGTAGTCCCCATCAGCGTATCGAGAATGCCGGTCTATATCAGGAATATTTCCTATCAACCGTCTTCGGCACAATTTTTCTATCTGAAATAATTTGAACCTCATTTCAGGTCTTTTAGCAAGGCTAAAGACTTTAAATTAAAATTAATCATCCTTTATTTGTTTATTACTTTCTTACATGCCGTGCTGCTTTTCTGAATATAATTCTCAAAAGCTATTGGAATATTAAAATTATCCTTGATTCTCCTACCCTTTCGCATTGTTTTTATATTTTTGTCTTCTGAAATCAATATTTGTTCAACATAAAAATCATTAGTATTGGAAAAATTAAAGTGGCCAATCCGGTTGTAGAACTGGATGGTGATGAAATGACACGCATTATATGGAAGTTTATTAAAGACAAGCTGATCCTTCCCTACCTTGACATCGATATCAAATATTATGATCTGGGAGTNCGGCGCAGGGATGCCACAGACGATATGGTGACGATTGATGCTGCCAATGCCATCAAGCAATATGGTGTAGGTATCAAGTGTGCGACAATTACTCCGGATGAAGCAAGGGTAAAGGAATTTAACCTTAAGCAAATGTGGAAATCACCCAATGGTACTATCCGAAATATCCTGGACGGTACCGTATTCCGGGAGCCGATAGTCATGAGTAACATTCCGCGTCTTGTCCCTAACTGGACTGCACCGATTTGTATCGGTCGTCATGCCTTTGGTGATCAATATAAGGCGACAGACTTTGTAACCAAAGGAAAAGGCAAATTGACCGTAAAATTCGAGGGTGAAGATGGTAGTGTACAAGAATTTGAAGTGTATAATTTCAAAGGAGATGGCGTTGCACTAACCATGTATAATACGGATGAAAGTATTGCCGGTTTTACACGTGCCTGCTTCAATATGTCGTTGAATAAAGGTTGGCCGTTGTATTTGTCTACCAAAAATACGATCCTGAAGAAATACGATGGCAGATTCAAGGATATTTTTCAGGAAATCTTCGACAATGAATTCAAGGCTCGCTTTGACGAATTGGGCATCACCTATGAGCATCGTTTGATTGATGACATGGTGGCATCTGCCTTAAAATGGCATGGCAACTTCGTATGGGCATGTAAGAATTACGATGGGGACGTACAGAGTGACACAGTAGCGCAGGGATTCGGCTCACTTGGACTTATGACATCAGTACTTGTAACCCCGGACGGAAAGACCATGGAAGCAGAAGCAGCTCATGGTACTGTAACTCGTCATTACAGGGAGCATCAGAAAGGCAACCCTACATCAACCAATCCAATTGCCTCCATCTACGCCTGGACACGAGGCCTTGCATTTCGTGGCAAACTGGATGATAATCAAGCTTTAATACATTTCGCAGAAACACTGGAAGCAGTTTGCGTTGAAACTGTTGAAAGCGGAAAGATGACCAAAGACCTGGCAGTGTGTATCCATGGCAACAAGGTCAATCATGGCGAACATTATCTTTATACTGAAGAATTCCTGGATGCATTGGATCAGAACCTAAAGGCTAAACTGGGCCAATAATCATCAAATAATTAGTAAAACAAAAGCCGTTGTGATATTTTACAACGGCTTTTGTTGATTTCTGTAACAAGAAAATATAATCCATTAGGATACGAATTGAAGAGATTCAATAACTTACTTCAGGTAAAAAATAAAATTTAAAATTATATATTATAAAGATATTATATATTTGCACATTATATATGTAAAATCATACAGATTGAACCATAAAACCGTAAAAACTTATGGCCAGAAAGAATAGAATCGGCATCCCGAAGCCCAAACCTAACTATTTCTTGTCCATAGTGAGTATAGCGCTTGTTCTTTTTCTGTTGGGATTGATGGCATTACTGTCGTTGAATACCAACAAACTAATCAATTCATTCAAGGAAAATGTCAATCTGATTGCGGAGCTTAGGGATTCGGTACCTTCAGGAAAAATTGACACACTGAAGGAATTCATCTCATCCCTGGAAGCAGTTAAGGCATCCACCGTAGATATTGTTACTAAAGAGGAAGCTCTTTCCATCATGAAAAAGGAAATGGGTGATGATTTCCTTCTTGACGAAATGACCAATCCTCTTAACGATGCAATAGTATTCAATGTCAAGGCAGATTATCTGGACTCCGTCCAACTTGCAGGGATCAAAACCACTATCCTTAATGCGTATGACTTTGTAACCAATGTCTATTACCAGGAAACCTTTGTTGGCAAAGTCACGGAAACATTAAGCAAGATCGGGATCGGCATTCTGGTCATATCGATACTGTTCCTTTTGATTGCCTTGACTGTTATGCATGGGACATTGAAGTTGTCGATGTATTCCAACCGATTTTTAATAAAAAATATGCAATTGGTGGGTGCGAGTAAAGGATTTATCCAGCGACCATTTCTGTGGAAAGGTGTATGGAGCGGTTTGTTGAGCGCNCTTGTTGCCTGTTTAATGCTTAGCGGGGTGATTTGGGCAGCCTATTTGTATATCCCGGATGTTAGTGGAATCATTGATTTGAATGAAGTCGGCATCCTGTTTGGGGCGATATTGATACTCGGCATCTTAATCACAGTTATATCCACATTTTTCATAATCAATCGTTATATTCGTCTAAGAAGGGAAGACATGTTTTGATAATTGGGCAATACATTCTACCTTTGAACCATTAATTTTTGAATATATGAGCCAAAAGAAAAAAAGTAAGGCATCTTCAGGTCAACCATTAAAGCCTACTGCATCCACCATAAATCAAGAGTCCACAGAGAGGAAGGAAACGTCTATTAAACAGGTTGACAAAGGCAATCTGGTATTCGGAAAGGATAATTTCAAATGGATGTTTATAGGCATGGGTGTGATGTTGTTAGGGTATATTTTGATGTCCGNGGGAACTATGCCCAACCCTGAAACATGGGATCCTTCCCTTATATACAGTTTCAGGAGGATTACATTAGCGCCGTTTATCATACTGTTAGGTCTTGCCATAGAAGTCTATGCTATTTTTTACATTCCTAAGAAAAAACAACCTAACGACCTTCATTGTCCCAATATTTAATCTTTATACACTGACAACCATATGGGCATTCTACAGGCAATCATCATCGCTATAGTCGAAGGCCTGACGGAGTATCTCCCAATTTCTTCCACTGCGCACATGGGTTTTGTAGCTGCATTGATGGGTATGGAAGAGTCGGAATATTTAAAGATGTTCCAAATTTCGATTCAATTTGGAGCGATACTAGCTGTCGTTGTTCTATATTGGAAGAAATTCTTCGACTTCAGTAACCTAACNTTTTACACCAAATTAATAATCGCGGTTATTCCTGCTTTAGTGTTGGGTTTTCTNTTTGATGACCAAATAGAGGCGGTTCTCGGTAATCAAATAGCTATTTCCTCAGTACTTATTCTGGGCGGTATCGTTTTGATCTTCATAGATCGCTGGTTTACCAATCCAAAATACACAGATGAGAAGCAGATTTCCAATAAAACTGCCTTTTTAATCGGATTTTGGCAATGCCTTGCCATGATGCCCGGAACCAGCAGATCTGCTGCATCAATCATTGGAGGCATGGTACAAGGTCTTTCAAGAAAGGCAGCAGCTGAATTTTCNTTTTTCCTGGCGGTGCCTACTATGGCAGCGGCCACAACCTATTCGGTATTTTTAAAGACATGGGGTAAAGGTACCCCGAACGCAATGAAGGGCTATGCCATGATATTGCAGGACAATGTACACATCATATTGTTCCTGATAGGTAACGTGGTAGCTTTTCTTGTGGCAATTGCGGCTATTAAGTTTTTTATCTCTGTCTTGACAAGGTATGGATTCAAAATGTGGGGCTGGTACAGAATCATTATTGGATTGCTGCTTTTGATCTATTTCTACTCGATACCACAAAGATAAGTATGTGGATCTACGCAGGAAAGAGGATGATGTATGGCCTGATGATCATAATCACGGTCGTATGCACCATTGCAAGCATCATTTATCTTTCACCGGTGGATCCTGCAAGGTTAAGTTTTGGCCAGATGTCTGATGTCGGTACCGTAGAGGCAAAACGCAAGGCCATGGGCCTGGACCAGCCGCTTCCCATCCAGTTAATGTATTACTTGCGGGATGTATCCCCTGTCAATGTGATAAAACTATCCAATCCGGCA
Source organism: Candidatus Parvibacillus calidus (assembly GCA_013414645.1). GTDB lineage: Bacteria > Bacteroidota > Bacteroidia > Chitinophagales > Saprospiraceae > Parvibacillus > Parvibacillus calidus. The sequence goes on from CP058702.1 coordinate 2,003,413, forward strand.
TTAGAAAATTATTCTTACATCACAATTTTCAAGGCCGGAAGCCGAAAGCTAATCCTGAAATGGCCATATCTCCGCGAATCCTATCAAAGTGGCCGACCCGTATCGGACATTTTGAAAGAAGCAATACCATTAACCCTTATCCTGGCAATCTGTTCCATTCTTCTGGCCTCCTTCCTGGGTATAGCCCTCGGAATCCTGGCAGCCATCAGACAAGGGACATGGATAGACCAGGTTGCCATTTTTGTATCCACTATCGGGTATTCCTTACCATCTTATGCCACAGCTATATTCTTTGCGATCCTTTTTGCTTTTATCCTCAAACCATTGACGGGCCTTAATTTGACAGGTTCGCTTCTCGAAATCGACAACCATGGGAATTGGGAAATTGTATTNAAAAATTTAATTCTACCCGTGTTTGCTTTAGGATTGCGGCCTGTATCCATCATTACCCAACTTACCAGATCGGCCATGCTCGACAATATGTCCATGCCATACGTCAGAACAGCCAAAGCNAAGGGAACCGGTGTTCANAAAATCACCTACCTACATGTCCTGAAAAACGCCTTAAACCCAATCATTACAGGCATCAGTGGTTGGTTTGCATCTTTAGTGACCGGTGCATTNTTTGTCGAAAATGTGTTCAACTACCGGGGATTGGGATTAGTGACCGTAAAGGCTTTGCTGGATTTCGATATTCCGGTGGTGCTGGGTGCCGTGATATTCACCTGCATCATGTTCGTTGTAATAAATATTTTGGTGGATCTTATGTACGTATTGACAGATCCAAGGATAAAATATTAGAAAATTCTGATAAAATACCGGAAAGCAATTATCCCTCAAAATGAAAGGAAATTGTCCATGTCCTGGAGAAAATCTTGTCAAGCACCTTGGATGTCTCCTTCTGCCTGTTGTAGATCAAAATATTGTTGATTCCGTGACTGTACTTGATTTCCGGAGATAAAATGAAGAACGGAAGGAAAAACTGGAGTCCTGCCCCAATCTCAATAGCAAAATCCGTTGGCGCTATCTTCAATATATTTTGTGCCTCCAATGCTCTGTTCTTGTTGGATACATCAAAGGAGTATTTGACTCCACCCAGCACAAAAGCCCGGATATCCTTATAAGGATCGGTTTTGTATCTGACCTGAAAAGGCAATTCAACAAACACACTTTCAGCCTTTCTGTCCAGATAAGGTGAAGAAGAATTGATCAAATCAAATCTTAATTTACGTTCAGTAAATGAAAAAGTGGGCATCAGGCGGAAATCTATATATTCACCTACTTTTAGGTTGGATATAACAGACACAATAAAACCCTGGCCGACACCGGAATTTATGCCTACTATCGAATCTGAAACCAGGAAATCTCCAGACCTGAAGACCTTATAGCTGGTCTGATTATACCCAAGTGTAAGTCCGAAGAAATATGGCTTAGATACGAAGTCACGATAATTGGAACTTTGGTAGTCATTGTTGTTTCTCCGCTGAGCATCAGCGACATGAACAAACAACAACATTGCAACAATTATGGATAGGCAATATCTCATTTAATACTTTTGTAAATTGTACATACTCCACCAAACAAAGGTCTGGCAACACTTTCCCGGAAGCCAACTTCCCGGAGGATATTTATAAACGTCTGTCCATGGGGAAATTGTTGTACCGATTCAAATAAATATGAATATGCTGCTTTGTCTCCGGAGGTAAATTTACCAATGACAGGCATCAGGTACTTTGAATAGATTTTATATAAGAAGTTGAATATTCTGTTGTGGGGCATAGAAAATTCCAGGATGGCAACTTCTCCGCCTACTCTGGTGACCCGATGCATCTCTGAGAGACCTTNTTTCAGGTCTTCAAAATTTCTAACGCCGAAAGCGACCGTCACCGCATCGAATGCGCCTTCTTCGAAAGGCAGTTTTTCACTATCGCCCTGCTGTAAGGTAATCGTATTTTCCAAGGCTGCTTNTTTGATCTTCTCCTTCCCTATCGCAAGCATTCCGGCACTCAGATCCAGGCCTGTAATTTTCTCCGGCTTAAGCATTTTAGCCATCATGATGGCAACATCGCCGGTTCCTGTAGCTACATCAAGGATTTTCTTTGGATTAGAACCGGCAATCATTCTGATCATTTTCCTGCGCCAACCACGATCGATACCCAATGTAAAAAATGATTCAGAAAGTCATAGCTGTGAGCAATGTTGTCAAACATTTGCTCAATCTGCTCCTTCTTTGCCTCCTCTGCTGAATATGGTTTTACTTCCGACAAAGCTTTGATTTTGGCGCAAATATACAATTTACAAAGGAATATGTTTTCCTATTTCGGTGAAAGAATGGCGTTTTGCAATTCTTCACTCATTGGATCCACTTTTGATGGGAAAACACCCACCAAATTGCCCTGTTCATCAATAAGAAATTTGGTAAAGTTCCATTTGATTGGATCTTCTATCCCCTTGTCAATGGCCTGTTTCGTCAGAAACTCAAACAAAGGGCTGATGCCGTCCCCTTTGACTACCATTTTAGCAGCCATAGGAAAGGTAACACCGTAATTGATCTGACAGAATGAAGCAATCTCGTCATTGCTTCCCGGCTCCTGCTTTCCAAATTCATTGGACGGGAAACCGATAATCACAAAGTCATGATCCTTCATTACATTATAAAGTTTTTCCAAGCCGGCATACTGAGGCGTGTAACCACATTGGGACGCTGTATTGACAATGAGCATTTTCTTCTCTTTGTAATCCGCAAGATTCAATTGGCCGCCTGTCAGGGATTCCACCTTAAAATCATAAATAGATTGAGCATCCATAGTTATAACATTGAAAANATATAAAATAATAATGGCAACAATTTTGTTCATCTTCATATCGTCACCAATTAAAACAGGGAAGTCTGGCCGGTTTCAATATCGAATTCGATGGTATCCCCGATGTTATGCTGTTCATTATCAATCGATTTCGCCTCCGGTTGCGGTGCTGCGCTGAAATTGCGCAGTTTTTCGGAGCTAAGTTTGTTCCCGACCGCTTTGAAGCCTTTGATGTCGATAAACTCAGCCAGATTGAGGGTATCACTTACCCAGTTGTTCCTGACTTTAACATCGTAATTGATAATTGGCACCGAATCGCAAGTAAGATATAGTACAGAAGATTCAGGATGGTCGGTAATGTAAGTCAATTTATTGAAGACTGAATCATTCTCTATTCTAAAACGTTTGACCATAGTCCATCCCTTGTGGCCATCGAAATGGACTACATTAACAATCATTTCCGGATTGAAAATGGCAATATTCAGTATTTCCCTGGCATTCAGCTTTAAGGACAAATCAACAGGAACAAGCTCCAGGCTACCATTAGAATAAAATATTACCAGTTTGTCTCCGTTGTCAATACTTCCAATCTTTTTACCTTTATCATCCACATTGAGTTTTCCGGTTTCTTCATCAAAATAAAGTACCTGTGCGCCGAGCGTCGAACCACCTTTTTCCTCCAGTGTGATTTTTCTGACCGGATATTTTGTGACGATATTACCTTGAGTATCACGACCCTTGATCATTTGCGTACTAAAGTCGAAATCAAACACCTTTATCTTCGCTTTAGATGTTTGAGAAAGAGTTACCTTAACAATTTCTGCTTCACCATTCTCATTTGCTGAAAAATAATGCAGTCTGGGCTTTGCAGCACCCTTGGTAAGATCATATTCTTTATCCCGTGTAATAGCCGTGACATTGAATCTCTTGGCATATGCCTTTCCTCCCGGACCATCCGAATAGATCATATTATAGGTAGTCCGCTCATCATTTTTCTTCCAAACTGCCACATGTATTATATTGGTACCTACGAAGGTCTTCTCGGACAGCCTTGTAACCATCATCTTGCCCTGCGCAGTAAAGACGATGATGTCATCGATATCCGAACAATCGGATACAAACTCATCTTTCTTGAGGCCGAAACCTACAAAGCCCTCTTCCCTGTTGACATACAACTTGGAATTATTCTGGACGACCGCTGTCGCTTCAATGGCTTCAAACTGGGTCAGGATGGTCTTTCTTTCTTTACCCTTACCGTATTTGTCCTTAAGATAGGTAAACCACTGAATGGTGAATTCAACCAGATGTTTGAGATCGTGTTTCACCTTGGAGATTTCTTCCAGGAGAGTTTTCAACGCCTGATCAGTTTCAAAACTGCTGTATTTGGAGATTTTCTTTATCTTAATTTCTGTAAGACGGATGATATCATCTTCATTGATATCCCGTGGTAATTTGGCCAGCAATTTGATAGTCGGTTCGGGATGAGTCGGCGTAGATACATATTTTTCCAATCCTGTACGAATGGTAGAAATCACTTGTTCGAAGCTTTCCGCTTCCTCAATATCCCGGTAGATCCTTTGCTCTATAAATATTTTTTCAAGGCTGGTAAAGAACCACTTTTCAGTAAGCTCATCCAGTTTGATCTGCAATTCTTGCTTTAGAAGTTGTTTCGTTTGATCAACATTAGCTTTAAGAACATCTTCAACTCCTGTAAAGACCGGCTTGTCATCATGGATGATACAGCACATGGTGGAAATGCTTACCTCACAGTCAGAAAATCGATACAAGGCATCCATAGTTTGATCGGGAGAAATCCCTGGCATCAGCTCAATAGAAATATTGACATCCCTGGCAGTATTATCCGTGATTTTTTTGATTTTAATTTGTCCTTTGTCATTTGCTTTCAATATACTCTCTATCAATCGGTCGGTAGTCACCCCGAATGGTAGTTCAGTGATTTCGAGCATATTCCTGTTGGGTATCTCTATTTTCGCCCTTGACAAGACACGGCCTCCCCGATTCCCTGAATTATAATTACTAACATCGGCAAAGCCACCGGTTAAGAAGTCCGGGTATAATACGAAAGGTTCATTTCTCAAATAGGCCACGCAAGCATCCAATAATTCATTAAAATTATGAGGAAGAATTTTTGTTGCCAGGCCGACAGCGATGCCTTCGGTACCCTGGCTGAGCAAGAGTGGAAATTTGACGGGCAAATGTACCGGTTCGTTCTTCCTTCCATCATATGAAATCTGCCAGGNGGTCGTGTCAGAATTGAAGATGACATCGAGGGCAAATTTTGTCAATCTTGCTTCAATATATCGGGGTGCCGCTGCCGAATCGCCAGTCCTCGGATCACCCCAATTGCCCTGACAATCGATCAATAAATCTTTCTGGCCCATGCCTACAAGGGCATCACCGATGGAAGCATCACCATGTGGATGATATTGCATGGTATGTCCAATGATATTGGCCACTTTATTGTAACGGCCGTCATCCATCTCCTTCATACTATGCAGAATTCTACGCTGAACGGGCTTGCAGCCGTCCTCAATCATAGGTACAGCTCGCTCAAGGATAACATAGGAAGCATAGTCAAGAAAGTAATTCTGGTACATTCCACCAATGGGAACAATCGGGTGTATCTCCTTTTTATTATCTTCAGTCATAGAACCTAGTCTTTATAATATATTCCCACAAAGATAAGAACATATTATATATATTTTATTTTATCATAAAAATGGCATATGCTTTTCAGGCATCAATCTACTGCATTATAGACAAGGCTATAACCACAAAAAAGCAATAAAAAAGGCTGCCTGAAAGACAGCCTTTTTATTTCCGATTTATCTTCTGTTTCTATTATCGCCCCGATCTTGATGAGGAGGTCGTTCAGGCTTGGGCTGCAATGCTTTGGCCGACAATTTGAATTTACCGGTTTTCCGATCGATATCCAGCAGCTTAATACTTATGTGATCACCTACTTTTAATACATCCTCGACATTTGCTATTCGCTGGTGGGATATTTCACTGATGTGCAACAAACCTTGTTTTCCGCTGAAATCGACAACAGCGCCAAAAGATAGGATTTCCTTGACTACAGCATCGTACACATCACCAATTTCCGGCTGAAAACTAATCTGACGGATTCTTGCCACTGCAGCATCGATACCGGCCTTATCTGAGCTTGAGATGTTGACAAATCCCTTACCTTCTTTCTCTTCTATGGTGATGACTGTGCCTGTCTTCTCTTGGAGGTCCTGAATGATGCTTCCTCCAGGACCGATAACAGCACCGATAAAGCTCTTGTCGATGATGATCTCAATCATTCGAGGGGCATGTGGCTTAAGATCCGGATTAGGTTTGCTAATGGTCTCGTTCATTTTCCNCAGTATGTGCAATCTTCCGGCCTTTGCCTGTGCCAGAGCCTTTTCAAGCTGCTCGTATGGAAGTCCGTCAATCTTGATATCCATCTGACAACCACAGATACCTTTGGAGGTGCCTGTCACCTTGAAGTCCATATCACCTAATGCATCTTCATCACCCAGAATATCTGTCAGTATGGCAAGTCGGCCTTCTTCTGCTATCATTCCCATCGCAATACCTGCTACATGCTCCTTGATCTGAATTCCTCCATCCATCAGTGCGAGCGAACCTGCACATACTGTAGCCATGGAAGATGACCCGTTGGATTCAAGAATGTCAGATACTAACCGGATGACATAAGGATTATCCTTAGGCATCACTTGTCGCAGGGATCGTGCAGCAAGGTTAGCGCCNNTGACTTCCCGACGACCGGGTCCACGATTCGGCTTAACCTCACCAACCGAATAGCCCGGGAAATTATAGTGTAACAGGAATTTATCATATGTCAATTCTACTGCTTTGTCAACCATCTGCTCATCAAGCTTTGTGCCTAATGTCAGGGTTGTCAAAGATTGAGTTTCTCCTCTATTGAATATGGAACTACCGTGGGTAGAAGGCAGATAATTGACCTCGCTCCATATTGGACGTACTTCATCCAGTCCACGACCATCGAGGCGCTTATTGGTATCGAGTACATACCCTCGAATAGTTATTTTCTTGATTTTATCAAAATATTCACCAATCTTGGCGCCATTCTCTTCGATATATTCCTCACCCTGCTCTTCGGTGATTCCCTCAATGAATGTTTCAAGTAATGTTTCCAGTCTATCCTTTCTATCATGTTTGCTTAGCGCAGCTCTACAAATCTCCAGAATAGGCTCCTTCACCTGATTTTCAATCTTTTCGTAAAGCTCTGTATCGACTTCAGGGATCTCAACAGATCTTTTATTCAAGGCAGGGCCGCCCACTTTCTGCGCCAGTTGGTGCTGGGCTTCAATCTGAACCTTGATTGCTTCATGAGCCACCTTTATGGCCTGTACTAAATCTTCTTCCTGGCATTCCCTGGCTTCACCTTCAACCATCATTACATCACGTGTAGTGGCAGCGACGATAAACTCAAGATCAGCATCCTCAAGGGATGATTTGGAAGGGTTAATAACGTAATCGCCATTGATCCTCGCAACGCGAACCTCAGAGATTGGACCTTCAAACGGGATATCCGAAACAGTAAGGGCTGCAGATGCCGCTAGAGCAACAAATGCATCCGGCAATGTTTCCTTCTCCGCTGAAATAAGATTGATAATGATCTGTGTTTCATTCATATAACCATCAGGAAACAAGGGCCTTATAGCTCTGTCAACTAATCTGCTGATCAGTACCTCGTAATCCGAAAGTCTCGTTTCCCTACGGAAAAAGTTCCCGGGAATCCTTCCTGCTGAGGCAAATTTTTCCTGATAATCAACCGATAAAGGGAAGAAGCTCTGACCTTCCTTGGCCTNTTNTGCAGAAACGGCAGTTGCCAGAATCATGGTATTACCAACTCTGACAAGAGCGGATCCATCCGCCTGTGTAGCCAGTTTGCCTGTCTCTATGGTAACTTCGGTACCATCCGGCAGGTTAAATGTATGTGTAATTGGGGTCTGTTTTCCCATTTCAATATTTTTAAAAATTATAAATAGTAAGGGTGTGGGTGATAAAAAGAGTGTTTCAGAAAACTGAAACACCCTCTTTGATTTTATTTTCTGATTCCTAATTTTTCGATAAGGCGCGGTATTTGACAATATCTTTATTCATCAGATATTTCAACAAGTTTTTCCTTTTTCCTACCATAGCAAGTAGAGAGCGGGTGCATGCATGATCTTTTCTGTTGGTTTTAAGATGCTGAGACAATTGCTCAATTCTGAAAGTAAAAGGGCAATCTGACCTTCTACACTTCCGGTGTTGTTGGCAGAACCACCATGCTCTGCAAAAATTTCACTAATTTTTTCTTTTTTAAGATAATTACTCATTTTTGTTATTTAATTGGTTACCAAATGGGATCACTGAGATCTTGATTAGCGGCGCAAAGGTAATCAATTGAATTGACTTGTCAGGATTTTTTCAATTTTCTTTTATAAATCGTTTATAATCACCTGAACAGGAAAAAGAATATAAAAAATTGAACAACTCAATTATAAGATTTAATAAAGGAAATTTCTCCGTGGTGCCAATATATGGTAATTTATCATTCCCTTTCATAACATACTCACATTTTTGTTTTAGTGTACTTTGTTCTATACGTCCTTTAACCTTAACATGCATAAATATTAGCGGTATAAAAGCCCTCCCCTTCAATCTGGTAGTGACTTTTATTAAAATACTGACCTTTAAAAAATCCATTATTCACAACACTATGGCCGTTTTTCTATGATTTCGTCACCATATTAGCAGTTTCAGGTGCAATTCCAATGGTCGCAATTGAGCCGCTATTAAACTTCAAAAAGTCTGTTTCTATTCCATCACTAAATATCACACCACTTGTCGGCATTAATGATTCAATTGTCAAGTGATTTTGATGATTGATAATTCCTGCTGTAATCCCGATTTGAGTTCTTATACTTTGAAAGCNTTCTCTAACGGCAAATAGCAATTCGTTGTCCTTAAGTTTGGGTCTTTTAGGGTTAAGATCTTTCTCAAACATGCTTGCCACTCCGTATGCCATATTGAAAATTGAACTCAACCAACCTGTCGATCCCGCTGAAGTTGAAATAATAAGCCCACTTGATGAATGCTCTTCTGTATTTTGATTAAATGAGATTTTATAACGTGCAGAAATATGAGAAGAGGCCCCAATAAAAAGGTCGTTAAAAGCCAGTAACCTTTGTCCATCATTGAGTTTTGCTTCTGCAAACCGCATAATTTTTGATTGAAACCGGTTGTTTAATACATTTTCTACGGCACCCACAAAATCAGAAGTATCAAATGGCAAAAGAACACCATCATATCTGTCTTTGTCCGGATTTACCGCAATTATCGGACAACCTTTAGAATATTTGGCAGTATTAGCTACAAGTCCATCCTGTCCAACTACAACGATCAGGTTCTTTTCTGAAAAAATGAAGGATGGTAAATAAATTCGTTCAACAGTTTTGTTTTTGACAACCCTTGAAAGTTGAGTTTGTAATGAGATTAATGATGTGTGAAAAACCTCGTGTTCCAACTCATAATCATAAAAATTGCCACCAAGCCTTTCAATGTAGAATTTTGCCTGAGCCTTTGTATTGAAACGTTCAATCAAAGACTCGAGCCTTGTTTTATTCTTAACAATTATAGCGTACTCAAACCCCATTACTTACTATCGCTCTTGCCGTTAAGCAATGTGTCTAACAACTCAGGGCTTATATTAAGATTGCCAATTTTAGCTGCATTTTCGGAAAGCTCTCTAAATGCAAGTGATATATTAAATTTTGGGTCCTGATTATTCTGTAAAGCTGTTAGGGTTTTCCAATCAATGTCCTTGTATGGTTTCAAGGTTGTTTCAATAACATAACCCTGTGTTTCAGCCTCTTNTTTATCGTTTGCTGTTTTTTGTTCAATGAGTTGTTTTCTTTGATTTTCAAGGGCAATTTCAGCCGCTAATTTCATTTCACGAAGTTTGCGGTCGTTGTCCGCTTTTGAACTTCGGCTTCCATTTTCTTNTTCAGCGATTTGTTTCTGCTTTTCTTCAACAGCTATTTCAGTATTGAGCTCCGACTCCTTGATTTTCCTTTCTTGCTCAACCGCAAAATTTCTCCTTTCATAAATAGCCTGGTCGGCTTCTTGTTGTAATTTTTCCCGTGTTTCAGTTTCTAGCTTTCTAGCCATTTCGGGTGTCGCCTGAACTCCCAAAATATTTGCACCCAGAATATCAATTCCAAGCATTGCAATTGCCTGTGATGATCTAAGTCCCTCCAAAATTTTCTCTTCTATTGATTTTGCTGAACGAATAGCGTCTTTCAATTTTATTTCGTGAATAAAGGAAGACGTCGCTGTCTGTGCTTCATTTATTATTCTTTGATTCAGTTTCTCAATGTCATTTTTCTTGTATTGCCCGTTGTCGTTAACCGTGAAGTCTAAAATATCTGCCAGAGTTTTGGGATTACTTATCTGATAACTTATCTGTCCTTGAATATTAACGGTTTGATAATCGTTTGTCGATTCATTAAATATAAAAGGTAAATCATTACTTCCCATGGGAATAGCTGCAATAGAGCTATTCGGGACAAAATAGAAAAATGAAAGTCCACGACCTTCTCTCTTAATTTTTCCGTTCTTGAAATGAAGAACATATGTCATTGAGTCAAATTTGATGTGTTTTATTCCTAACATAATATTTTGTTTCTAATGTTTAACATGGTTTATTATCACTAGTGTCTTTATATACTTCATCATGAATACAGCTGACACATTTTATCATTCTTCACAGAGGGATACATTGACAGTGTCTTAGGCTTGTGTTCTCTATCCTCATCCTGCCTTTAATACCTAAGGTACATTCGTTATATACCAATTTCATTAATTTATAGGACTGTGACCCCGGCATTATACCAAAAATATATGGACTGTTATATAAATCATCTTGGTATAACACCCGAAACCGGAAATCTAAAGCTACGGAGGGATCTGTGCACTCATGGGAAAGGTTTCGGCTGAAAAGTTTTTAATTTTGATGGTTGGGCAATAGCCGGATGGGGAAATGCTCTATTGTGTGAAAACTTTTAACGCCTTATACCTCTTTAAAAATCAAATCTCTTCCGTTTTGCAAAATAGCTTTTCCATTTCCCTTGAATTAACAAGCATACTTTATATACATCCTTGGGTAAAAGCCAATTAAGTTTCGGAGGGGCGCTGATAACTATAAAAATCAAAGAACTTCTTTATTTCAGTTTTTGCTCAAGCAATATTACTAAAATTTTTTGTCTTTCATTCTTAAACAATTCTTTTATTGATTTATTGAAGCGTTCTGCCACAGCATTACCCAAAGGTCCCCCTTGGATAGTCCGGACTATCAAATACCGGAGGGTTGATTCCTTTAACATATACTTTTCGGGTAAAAGTATCCAACTCATGCCCTGATATTGCAAATTTAATGGCAATTGCCTCAAAATTAGATGTACTAAGGCATTTGCTTACCCATCTCAAGTAATCTTTACCCAGAATTATCACCAAATAATCCGAATCACAGTAGCTCACTTTGCTCCGGAATATCACCCAAATCCCAATTCCACAATCCTAAAACATATTTTATTCAAGGCCTTCCGGCAAGGCAACCTTCCTTTCAATTATAATATCACTCAAGATAGTTATGCATTTGTTATTGATTGTCTTTTATTTACATACATAAGATAATTGATTTTACCTCTTTGGCATCCACAGCCATGTTTGACAGACTGAACCATCACCGAGTCAACAAAATATAATTTTACATTATCTTTGGGCAATTTTTAATTGAAATGAGAATATCACATAACTGGCTTAAAGAGTTATTGCCACATCAATACAAAACGGAAGAAATAGCTGAAACCCTTACGGATATTGGCTTGGAAGTGGAAGGAGTCGAAGTGGTCGAATCAATACGGGGTGGCCTCAAAGGTGTTGTTATCGGCAAAGTACTTACCAGAGCTCAACATCCTAATGCTGACCGCCTTTCGGTCACAACAGTCGATATAGGAGGAGATACACCCTTAAACATTGTATGCGGAGCNCCTAATGTTGCCGCCGGCCANAAGGTCCTGGTCGCAACCATTGGCACAGAATTATACGATCATGAAGGCAAGTCATTTACAATCAAGGAAGCCAAGGTCAGAGGCGAACTATCTCAAGGTATGATTTGCGCCGAGGATGAACTCGGGTTAGGCGAAAGTCACGAAGGCATTATGGTACTTCCGGAAGATGCCGTAATAGGCATGAATGCTTCTGAATATTTCCAGATAACTTCCGACGAAGTCATAGAAATTGGCCTGACACCCAACCGGGCTGATGCCAACTCTCATTACGGCACTGCGAGGGATCTCCGGGCTGCACTTCACCTGCATAAAGGATACAATCAAGCGCTCAATCGCGTCAAAACCCTTGACACCGCAGGTCTNCCCGCTTCTGATTTTAAGATAACCATCGAAAATGAAGTTGCTTGCAAGAGATATACCGGAATCTTGATCGAACAGGTCAAGGTAGGTCCTTCGCCGGATTGGATGAAAACAAGACTGGAAACCATTGGTCAGCGTTCAGTCAACAATATCGTGGACATTACCAACTATGTGATGTTCGAACTTGGCCAACCGCTGCACGCATTCGATGCAGATAAGATAGCAGGACGGCACATAAGAGTAAAGAATGTTGCAGCCGGCACTCCCTTNTTGACCCTTGATGGGAGTTCNAAAAATCTGGATGCCGATGACTTGTTGATCTGTGATGGCAACGGTGATCCCATGTGTATTGCAGGAGTGTATGGTGGAAAGGATTCCGGTGTAACAGATACGACTGTCAATATTTTCCTGGAATCAGCCTGGTTCAATCCGGCTTCTGTCCGCCGTACTTCGTTCAGACATAACCTGAGAACTGAATCTGCATCTCACTTCGAAAAAGGAACCGATCCTGAACAATGTGACGAAGCATTACTTAGAGCCGCATATCTTATAAAGGAATATGCTGAAGCTGAAGTACGTTTTACGTTNTTGGATTGTTACCCCGGCAAGTCAGAGAGAACAAAAGTCAATATCAATTTACCGAGAGTAAGGACACTGATCGGCAAACATTTAACTGCGCAGGAAATCAGCGCCACACTAACATCTCTGAACATCGATATCGAAGAAAAGGATACAGATAACTGGCAGGTAACCATTCCTTCGCATAAGACAGATGTAAGCAGGCAAGCCGATGTCGTAGAAGAAATTGTCAGAATTTATGGATTGAATAATATAGAAGAAACAGGAAGTTTTAACTTTTCCATGCCGGACAAAGTCTCAAATGAAGATATAGAGGCAAGGCACACGGTGCTTCAATATTTGGCAGATGCCGGATACAGTGAAGCAATGGGATTATCCATTATCAACAGTAATAATTGGGCAAAAATAACCGACAATCCGGATATTAAGGGCATCAGAATCAACAATACTTCTAATGTCCAACTTGACCTGATGAGACCCGACCCTCTGGCAACTGCGCTTGAAACAATCGCATACAATCAATCCAGACAACAGTCGGATATCCGGATGTATGAATTTGGAAGTATTTATGACATCGACCAGAAAGGTTACCTTGAGGCAACCTTTATATCGTTGTTTGGAACCGGGTCCTTGCATGAGGAATCCTGGCATATTGGCAAGCGNAAAAACCTGGATCCTTATTATTTCAAGACAACGATTCAGCATTTGCTGAAAAGGATTGGTATCCGAAAATATCAGGAGAGAAACGGAACCGATGAAAGGTTTGAAAACTGTCTCGAAATAGTATTGGGACCCAAAGTACTGGCTGTAACCGGCAATGTACGGAAAAAATTGGTAAAGAATGCCGGTATCAAAGGATCGGTGGTATTTGCGCATATATATTGGGAAGAAGTATTGAAGCTCATACATCAAAAACCTATTATATTTAAGGAATTCAGCCGCTTTCCTGTAGTAAGAAGAGATCTTGCAGTAGTCGTCCCTTCCACTACTGACTTCGAACAAATAAAAACGCTGATCCANAAAACAGCAGCTCCATATTTATCAGATCTAAAACTCTTTGATGTGTATTCAGATGAAGAGCAGCTTGGTGCCAACAAGGACAGCCTGAGCATAGCCTTGTACTTCACGAATTATGAGAAAACATTCAATGATAAGAGCATTGAAGAGATCATGAAGAAAGTCATGAAAGCAGTGGAAGAAAAACTTGATGTATTAATTAGAAAATAAATAGTATTTTTGCAAATTGTATGAGTGTTTTGAAATATTATACCATTAATTAGGATTAAATTTCATTACATTGAAAAATATTTTTGAGGCATAAAATGATACAGATATTAGCAGAAAGGCTTGAATCGATAGACAAAAAGCTTAAAAAGCTTGCCCAAAAATATGAGCTGGTGAAAAGAAAACACTTTGCTTATGGAAGAGAATATCAACCTCAAGCAAAGTGCCGGAAAACATAAAGCGGAGTTGGAACAAGTGGGAAAGAATCTGTCAGAATCTGGAAAAGACCTGATCAAAGCCACTGCGAATGCGCAGGAAAATGAAAAGGTCAGAAAGAAGCTTGACGAGTATATTAAGGAAATTGAAACTTGTATAGAACTTTTAGAAAACCTGTAAGAAATGGCAGCGGAGGAAAGTAAACAGATATCTGTGATTATTGCCGGCCGTGGGTATCCCCTTAAAATCAAAGAGGGAGAAGAAGATGCCATTATGATGATAGCAGATGAAGTCAACAAAAGGATCAGAGAATATCAGGAAGTATATCCCAACAGGGAAAAACAGGACTGGTTAGCCATGGCGATACTATCTTATGCGATAGAACGCTTTCAATCCGAAAAGGCGATGACAGACTCAAAGTTAGTACAAAGATTTGACGAAGTAGAACACTACCTTGACGATCTTCTGAAATAAACCTTCATATACCACTTTCCGACCCGGTTAGTATTAATTGTTTAACCCTGGGAGTGGCAGCAAGTTTGCGCCAGCCCCTTCAAAAGACCGAGTCATGGATAGCACAATGATTATTATCTTTGGAATAATTGGCGGAGCAGCAATAGGATTNTTTGTCGGTAATCTGATTCTGAANAANAGAATGCAAAACCAGGTTGATGAGATGAATGCCAAGGCCGATTTGCAGATTCAGGAAGCCCGACTTACGGCTAAAAGAATAGTGGATGACGCTGAAGTAAATGCCGAAAAATCATCTCTAAGGCTGAAAGAGAGAATGAAAAGAAAAAACAGCAAAAGATCGCTGAAGCGAAGGAAAATTTTGAAAGACTGAAATCCCAGTTTGAAGGCGAAAAAGATAAATTCTATTCAAAACTCAAAGAAAGGAAATCGAAGTTGTAAAAAAGAGACCGACATTAAACAAACCCAACAAAACCTTCAGCAACAGAAAGAAAACTTAGACTCTAAAGAAAACGAACTGAAGCTGATCCGGGAAAATCTTGACACCCAACTAAAGATTGTCAATAGGAGAAAAGACGAACTGGAAGCCTCTCACGAAGCCCACATCAAGCAACTTGAGTCCATATCCAAACTGAGCCAGCAGGAAGCTAAGGAGCAACTTATCCAGTCCATGACGGCCAAGGCAGAAAATGAAGCCATGTCCCTTGTCAAAGATACCATTGAACAAGCCAAACAGACTGCCAATAAAGAAGCCCGAAAAATCATCATCCAATCCATCCAGCGTATGGGTGCTGAAATCACCATTGAAAACACAGTTACGGTCTTCAATCTGGAATCTGACGACATTAAGGGCCAGATCATCGGGCGTGAAGGTCGGAATATCAGAGCCATTGAAGCAGCTACCGGCGTAGAGATCGTCGTAGATGATACGCCCGAGGCAATCATACTTTCCAGTTTTGATCCTATCAGAAGGGAAATAGCAAGACTTTCACTCAAGAAGTTAGTGACTGACGGTCGCATCCATCCTGCCAGAATCGAAGAAGTTGTAGCAAAAACCAAAAAACAGATAGAAGAACAAATCATTGAAATCGGAGAGCGAACAGTAATCGATCTTGACATTCACGGACTTGATCCATATCTTATAAAGATGGTAGGCAGAATGAGATTCCGATCATCTTATGGACAGAACTTACTGAAACACTCCATTGAAACAAGTAACCTTTGCGCAATCATGGCCAGTGAGCTCGGTCTTAACCCCAAGCAGATCAAAATGGCCAAAAGAGCAGGATTGCTCCATGACATCGGTAAAGTGTCAGAGGAGGAAAGTGAATTGTCACACGCCATCCTCGGCATGAAGATTGCAGAAAAACACGGCGAAGTAAAAGATGTCATCAACGCAATCGGNAGACACCATGATGAGATCGAGATGGACAATATTATCTCCCCGATTATTCAGGCTTGCGATGCCATATCAGGTGCCAGACCGGGCGCGCGACGAGAAATTCTGGAAAGTTACATGAAACGTATCGGTGAACTGGAGGAACTGGCCATGTCTTACGAAGGTGTGCAGAAAGCATTTGCCATGCAGGCAGGCAGGGAATTACGGGTCATCGTTGAAAGTGAAAAAGTCAGCGATGCTTATGTCGATGACCTTTCTTTCATGATCTCCCAAAAGATTCAAGCTGAAATGCAGTACCCGGGACAAATCAAGGTAACTGTGATTCGGGANAAAAGATCAACCAATTTCGCAAGATAATCCTTGCCAATCTGTTGACTGGATTAAACTCCTTTGGTTCATTCTAATCAAAGGAGTTTTTTATTTCAATCGCCAATGATCAAATTTCCACCATTCACCAAAATATTTATCACTTTTTCAATTCAGATTTTCGGTGAATAGTTTTCTTTATTACTTTCACCGCCATATAAATGATGATAAAATATGGACCAGGCATTAAGGCAAGAATTTAACAAGCAATTCTCCAATGAGAAATATCAGGATTTTGTCAGCGAAGTCAATAAAGGATTTGGCAAAGCATCAACCTTCCGATTGGCAGAAACTCCTGTTTTTGTGCCTAAAGATATAGAAAACCAACTAAAGCACGCATGCCGGATGTTGTCCAACTATTTGTTAACCGATGACTTCAAGGTACAGAGCAGTCAGTCCATTTCAAAAATCGGCTTTGATGTACCCAATGAAAACAAAAACACAACTTTCATCCAGTTTGACTTTGGCATAACCATCGATAAGGAAGGAAACATTGTACCCAAGTTGATTGAAATGCAGGGCTTCCCTTCCCTTTATTGCTTCCAGGTTTTGCTCAACGATTGTTACAGAAAAATATTCCGACTCCCTGAACATTTGACGCCATTTCAGAACGGTCTGGATCGGGATAGTTATCTGGATCATATGAANAAAATCATCGTCGGTAATAGCAAGCCTGAGAATGTCGTTCTGCTTGAAATAGAACCGGAAAAACAAAATACAGCGATTGATTTCTACGGATGTAACAAACTGTTTGGGATCAAAGTACTCGACCTGGCAGANCTTAAAAAAGATGGCAGGCAACTTTATTACATCGAGGATGGGAAGAAAATCGGTATTGAGAAAATATACAATCGGGTTATCTTCGACGAACTGAAGAAAAGAAAAGACATCATTTCTGAATTTAATTTCAGGGATGAAGTGGATGTGGAATGGATCGGTCATCCCAACTGGTTTTTCAAGATCAGCAAGTACACCATGCCTTTCATAAGAAATAATCCTTATATTCCGGAAACCAGATTTCTGAATACCATACAACACATCCCGGAAGATCTTGAAAATTTTGTTCTTAAACCATTGTTTTCCTTCAGCGGCG
Source organism: Candidatus Parvibacillus calidus (assembly GCA_013414645.1). Taxonomy (GTDB): domain Bacteria; phylum Bacteroidota; class Bacteroidia; order Chitinophagales; family Saprospiraceae; genus Parvibacillus; species Parvibacillus calidus. Next base: position 2,021,035 of record CP058702.1, read on the forward strand.
AAGGGGTCAAGTTTCATGTAACCAANAAAGATATTGAAGGTGTAAAAGATCCTGAAAATTGGATTCTTCAGGAAAAAGTAAATTATTACCCAGCAATAAAGACCCCGAATCCGGACGAACCGGTGAAGTTTGAAATCCGTATGATGCATACTTGGGAACAGGGTTCNCCTGCCCCACTTTTGGTCAACAACCTGATACGATTGAGCAAAGGTGATATGATAGGAGTCAAATACAACAAAGACAAGGATTGGATAGGCGCCAGCATCGGCTTCTTTGAGCAATAGCTTACATGCCAGGCTGAGCAGATTGAATAGTAGCTACTACAAATTAACAATGAAATGTATGATATTCCAATAGAAAGATTGATTCCTCAAAGGCCTCCCTTTGTATTAGTGGATGGAATAAAAGAGCATGAAACAGCGGTTACGAAAGCACACTTTCTGATCCCCAAAGATCATATTTTGATTGAGCATGGGAAACTTTCTGCATACGGTCTCCTGGAAAACATGGCACAAGCGGCAGCACTCCGGTCCGGCTACGAATCATTGGAAAAGGGAGAAAACCCAAAAACCGGATTTATCGGCACCATAACCAATGCAATAGTACATGCTCTGCCTGAAGCCGGTACTGAAGTAATTACAACCGTCCATCAAACCAATCAAATCCTGAACTTCATCCTGATTGAGTGCACCGCAAAATCCGGAGATCTTGTATTGGCTGAATGTGCCATGAAAATTGTCCTTTGGATTGAACTTTTGCTTCCTTGCCCGATTTTAAATAAGCTCTTCCCTGCTGAAATTATACTTTTAGCACAATACAATAACTTAATAAAGCTATTCTGTAAGAACGGTTGACAAAGTACGACCTCTTTAATCAACAAAAATGACATTGTCAAGATAATACGCGTGTGATATTTTTCCCTTTTATTTGAAAAAATAATTAATAATCATCAGTCAGTATTGAAGATTAATCTGAATATTTATTTATTTCATCGAAAAGCATAACACTACAGAACGAAATATATACCAATTATTTATTTTTACATAAATATTTTATTCTGTATTTCTAATATTTTTGTTATATGATTTTATAAATTGATGAATATTTAGTTTTTATACACAGGAAACGTTTTTGTTTTTTTGTTTCCATTTTATCAAAATAGTTTATTTTTGCACATCAAAAGTAGAGTTTTAAGATTCACAATGGATACAAAGGACTTACTAGGCTATAAAGCATTTGAAATTTTTGTCAGGTACGGATTTCGGGCGGTCACAATGGATGACCTCGCTAAAGAAATGTCTATCTCANAANAAAACGCTATATCAGCATTTCAACAACAAGGAAGATGTGATCAGGCAAGCACTGAATGTTTATCACAAACGCCAGAAGACCAAAATGGAAAATATTCAGAAAGAAGCGCAAAATCCTATTGAAGTAATCTTTCTGGTTTTTAAAATTCTCATTGACGAATCAAAGGATGTCAATATTATGAATTTCCTGGATCTCAANAAATACTATTTTGATATCTGGCAAAATTCTGCAAATAGCAATGAAGAGTATTTCTGTAACAGAATAAGCACAAATCTTGAGCGCGGTATGGCCATAGGCTTTTACAGACCTGATCTGAACCGGGACATCATAGCAAAGCTATTCTATCATCTGGCACTGGCGCTGACCAGCCAGGACAACAACCTTCTCAACGAATATCCTTTGCGGGATTTTATTCGACAAATCGTAACCTACCATCTCAATGGTGTATGTACCGATGAAGGGAGGACAATTTTGGAAAATTACATAAAGCAATATTTTGATTAACAACATAATACATCAGTAAATATGAAGCGATTGTTCACATATCTGTTACTCATCGCATGCTGGACATCCAGCCTGCCCATCTCTGCCCAGCAATCATTTAGCCTCAATCAGGCGGTGGAATATGGTATAAAGAATGCCGCAGCAACTAAAAAGGATTTACTGAAAATAGCTGACGCAGAACAACAGATCAAGGCAGTGAGAGCTTCCGGCTTCCCGCAATTTAATGGTTCTGTGGAATACCAATATTTTGCAGAAGTTCCGGAAATGGTCATACCAAAGGAATTTGACCCTACAGGACAGGGCGGTACTGTATCATTCCAGAAAAGCAACAATCTTAATCTGGGCATCAATACCGGCTTTGTACTTTTCGATGGCGCCTACCTGGTTGGGCTGAAAGCTGCCAAATTTTACAGAGAGTTGGTCCATGCTCAGGCCGAGATTACACCCATCAATATTCGTAAAAATATTACAGACTCCTATTATACTGTTCTGATCGCCATGAAAAACAAAGAACAGCTGGANAAAAACATTACCGTGTTACAGAAAATGCGTGGCGAAGCAGAACAAATTTATAAAAACGGTTTTGCAGANAAAATGGATATCGACAGGCTGGACCTGAGCATAAGCAACCTTCAGTCAACCATGAACAACCTCATGCGAAATATTGAAATCCTGAAAAATATCCTGAAATTTCAGATGAATTATCCACTGGAACAGGAAATCACATTGACGGATGAGTTTGATGTATTATTCCTTCAGGCGAGTAAGGATGATGGAAAATCCATTGAACAATTCAACATCAACAAACGGCCGGAATACAGAGCAATGGGCAGAGGAATAGAATTAGCGGCTCTTGATGTAAAAAGACAACAACAAGGATACCTTCCCAGCCTTTCGTTTTATGCCTCATTTACCCGAGGATTGCAATCCGACAATATATTCAAACCGGGCGGATTTTGGATCCCTACCACAGTCATAGGACTCAAACTCAATGTGCCTATATATGACAGTGGGATGAAGAAGGCTGTCATCCAACGAGCTAGAATCGTGGTTGAACAAAACACCCTGGATCGCTCAGAATTTGAACGTGCCGGAAATATTGAGGTTACCAATACACAAAAGGCTTATTTAAATTCCATCGAAACCGTCAAGGAGAAACAAAAATCTCTAGATCTCGCGGAAGAAATTTTCAAGGTCGCCCAAACAAAATACAAGGAAGGAGTAGGTACGAGTTTGGAAATCTCACAGGCTGAAACGGATCTCTACGGCGCACAGGCTGCATTGATTCAGGCTCAGGGCGATGTCATCAATGCAAGATTTGCAGTGGAAAAAGCCCTGGGTAACTTTAACTAATTCAAAATAAAGAAAAACGATATAACATGAAAAATAATATCCTGCTTTCAATGATCATCTTGACATCACTATCCCTGGTGTCCTGCAGCAACGAAGGAAACAGTAGTAAGTCCCTGGCTGCAAAGCAAAAGGCACTGGACAAGAAAATCGCTCTCAGAAGTCAACTGGATAAGGAGATAGAAGCCCTGGANAAAGAAATAGCGGCCCTGGACACCACTTCGATAAAGGAAGTTACAAAAATCGTAGGAATTACAAATATAAATACAGGAAGCTTTTCCTCTCAGGTAGAAGTCATGGGTAAGGTAGATGTGGCCAACAATGCAAGCCTGTCAGCCGCTCAGGGAGGTATCGTCACCCACATATTTGTTAAGGAAGGAGATCATGTTAAGACAGGTCAGACCCTGGCCCAGCTTGATAATGATGTCATGAACAAAAGCCTGATCCAAGCGCGACAGGCAGTAGCTTTTACAACCGACCTTTTTAATAAGCAAAAGGCATTGTGGGACCAAAAGATAGGCAGCGAAGTGCAATACCTCAATGCCAAAAACAATATGGAAAGCGCGCAAAATCAACTCAATATTGCACTACAACAGAATGAACTTTTCAAGATTAAGGCAATATACTCAGGCGTGGTGGACTTAGTCGATATTAAGAAAGGCCAGGTGGTAGCTCCTGGAATGCCCGCTTTCCGTATTGTCGCAACCAAAGGTCTCAAACTGATTGCCAATGTCCCTGAATCGTATATTGGCAAGATAAAACAAGGCAATACTGTCCAGGTTTACTTCCCGGATCTTAATAAAGAAATAACCGGAAAAGTTGACTATCTAAGCAGGGTCATCGATCCATTGAGCAGGACCATCAACGCGGAAATCCTCTTACCGGATAATCAGTCGGAGATAAAGACCAATATGGTGGGGATACTCAGAATCAAAGACTACAATAATGCCAATGCAATTACGATACCGGTAAAGAACCTGTTGAAGAATGCAGAGGGATACTATGTCTTTATTGCGGAAAAATCCGGAGAAAAATTGGTCGCAAAACCAAGGCAAATAAAGACCGGTGCTGCCAATGGAGATAAAATTGAAGTAACTGAAGGGCTGAAAGCCGGTGACCAGTTGATAACGACCGGATTCCAGAGTATTCACGAAGGCGATGTCCTGATCATGAGCGAATAATCCGGCTCCAATCATCCGGCAAACTTTTCAATATCATTTAGAAATACAGATATGCAAGATATAAATAAGGAATTCAAACCTACCACCTGGTCCATCAAGAACAAAACGTCCATTTACCTTGCGACTTTGTTTATAACCATCTTGGGAATAGCAACCTACTTCAGCCTTCCCAAGGAAAATTTCCCCGAAGTTGTCATTCCCCAGATATTCGTTGCCACTGTCTATGCAGGTACAGCTCCGGCTGATATGGAGAATGTAGTGACGAAAGTTCTCGAAAAAGAATTGAAGGCAATCAGCGGAGTAAAGAAGGTTACATCAAATTCTTTTCAGGATTATTCAACCATCATCGTCGAATTCAATACCGGTATCAAGATAGATGTAGCCAAACAAAAGGTCAAGGATGCTGTAGATAAGGCAAAACCTGATCTGCCCAATGATCTGACCAAAGAACCGGATGTTATCGATATCAACCTGTCAGACCTGCCCATCATGAACATCAACCTGTCAGGAGATATGGACTTGCTACAATTGAAGGAGTATGCAGAAGATGTCAAGGACAGGTTAGAATCCATCAAGGAAATCAATCGGATAGAAATTGTAGGANNGGCTCTTGAACGGGAAATCCAGGTTAATGTGGATTTGTTTAAGATGGCGGCTGCCGGAGCATCCTTCATGGATATAGAGAATGCCATCAAGTATGAGAATATGACCATCTCCGGAGGAGAAATTAACATGGATGGTACCAAATGGGCTGTAAGCGTAAAGGGAGAGTATCGCAATCCTCTGTTGATGAACGACCTTATGGTGAGGACAAGCAGCGGAGGAACCATTTATTTGCGCGATGTAGCCACTGTGTTGGATGCGACAGCCGAACAAGAATCATACGCCCGCCTGGACGGCAAAAACGTCATTACGCTTAATGTAATNAAAAGAGCCGGTGAGAACCTTATTTCCGCCTCCCACTCCATTAAGCAAGAACTGGAAAACATGAGAGGGCGGGTATTGCCGGCCAACATCAAGGCAACAATAACCCAGGACCAGTCCATCGAAACAGAAATTACCCTGCACGATCTTATAAATACAATCATTCTGGGCTTTCTCTTCGTGACCTTTGTCTTAATGTTTTTCATGGGAACCAGCAATGCCCTNTTTGTAGGACTTAGTGTCCCCATTTCTGCATTCCTTACCTTCCTTGTACTTCAGGGAGCAGGATATACCATGAACATGATTGTTTTGTTTTCATTCCTGCTTGANACCGGAATTGTTGTTGATGATGCCGTTGTTGTGATCGAGAACACACACAGGATCTTTGCAAATGGGAAGGTAAATATTTTCAAAGCTGCTAAAATGGCTGCGGGAGAAGTATTCTTACCTGTTTTGACCGGAACAGTGGTTACCCTGACCCCTTTCATACCGTTATTGTTTTGGCCTGGCATCATAGGAGATTTTATGTACTACCTGCCTTTTACGCTCATTATTATGCTTCTGGCATCCCTTTTGGTAGCCTATCTCATCAATCCGGTATTTGCCGTTGACTTCATGAAACCCCACAAGAGCCACAAGGACACTATTGCGCTTGATAAAAGTTTTATAGTCACCAGCGCAGCTTTTGTCGCCGCTGCAATATTCGGATATCTCATGAATGTCGGTTTTGGCAACCTGGTCGTCACAGTCTATGTATTCTTTGTATTGAATAAATTTGTGTTCTCCTGGCTGATCGACAAGTTCCAGACAAATGTTTGGCCAAAGTTTCAAAACGTCTATTATAATATCGTCAAGAGTTCCATTAAAGGCAAGAGACCAGTCTGGGTGTTTTTGTCAGGAGTGGTGTTATTGATTCTTTCCGTTATATTCACAGGTATTCGCGCNCCAAAAGTAGANTTTTTTCCAAGTGCTGACCCCAACTATGTAATCACTTATCTTAGAATGCCGATCGGTACGCATCAATCTGTAACTGATTCCATAACCCAGGTTTTGGAGAAAAGGATAAATACCGTACTGGGCGAAAACAACCCGATCGTCAAATCCGTAATTGCCAATGTGGCACTCGGTGCGGGATCCAATGAAGATATGCAGACTCAGGCTATGCCACATTTAGGTAAAGTAACAGTGGCTTTTGTTGAATATGCTAAACGCAATGGAAAATCAACAGTAGAATATCTCGATCAAATAAGGGAGATTGTGAAAGGAATTCCCGGTACTGAGATTGTGGTAGATAAAGAAAGCAATGGTCCACCTACCGGCAAACCGATCAATATCGAAATAGCGGGAGATAATTTTGACGAATTGATCGATAATGCATCAAAGTTGAAATTATATCTCGAGTCCAAACAAATTCCAGGTATCGAAGAGTTAAGATCTGACTTCCAGTCCAACAAACCAGAAATCATCGTAAATATTGACAGACGACGTGCTAACCAGGAAGGAATATCTACTGCACAAATTGGATCTGATCTCCGAACAGCCATATTTGGTAAAGAAATATCAAAGTACAGGGATGATAAGGATGAATATAAAGTACAACTAAGGGCGCAACCCGATCAGAGAAACAATATCAATACAATCCTGAATATGCCCTTGACATTCAGAGATATGGCAATGATGGGAAGAGTCCGACAAGTCCCGGTTTCTTCAGTCGCCGGTGTTGAATATTCCAATACCTATGCAGGTATCAAAAGAATCAACAAGAAAAGGGTCATTACATTGTCCTCCAATGTTCTTACAGGATATACCGCTAATGAAGTTGTAGAAAAGATTAAAGGTCAAATAGCAAAATTCAATCATCCTGAGTCCATTTCTATTAAAATGACAGGTGAGCAGGAAGACCAGGCTGAAACTATGAGTTTTCTGATGCGCGCATTCATGATTGCCTTCGGAATGATATTCCTGGTGCTTGTGCTTCAGTTCAATTCTACCACTAAGCCCTTGATCATCCTCTCTGAAATCATTTTCAGTATAACCGGTGCTTTCCTTGGNATTCTCATTATTCAATATGAATATAGTCATCGTCATGACAGGGGTGGGACTTTTGCATTAGCCGGAATCATTGTAAGGAATGGAATTCTATTGGTGGAATTTACCGATTTGCTGCTTCATCAGGGCATGGAGCTGCGTGCTGCTGCGGCCGAAGCAGCAAGGACAAGAATGACACCGGTACTTCTAACTGCTATCGCGGCAATTCTTGGTTTAATACCATTGGCTATAGGATTTAATATTGATTTTGTTTCACTATTTACCACAGGTGATCCAAAAATATTCCTGGGAGGTGATAATGTAGCATTTTGGGGACCTTTAAGCTGGACTATGATATTCGGATTGATATTTGGAACCTTCCTGACCCTGATTATGGTACCTTGTATGCTTGTGATGGTAGAGAAAGGAAAAGAAAGGATTTATCGGTTGTTTGGAAGAGAGTATTCAGCAGAAAAGGCCGCTATGAAGAANAAAGACCTTGATTCTTTAACATAATTATTTCCCGAAAGAGATTTATTGACCAGTTCTTAAAAAATTACATCAGCATATCATGGGCATAGGTTGATCTTCAAAGTTTATTTATACAAATTCAAAATAAAATATTGTTCAAACGAATAAATTAGACTCCATCGAAATAATATTTGTTGCCCTGGGGACATCATTTCGCAAATGATAAATATTTCTTAAATAATTAAATTTATATTCTGTCAATAGTAGTTTAATTCGTACCTTTGCGCTTTCATTTAACAAAATAAGATATTCATTTATGAACAGTAAGTATTTTACACTACTTCTTTTGATNTTTTGCGCCATGAATGTAAGCGCACAAAGATCTGTTAAGAACGTATCAACCAGTGTTGGTCAATGTGTTGTATCTCCAATTAATAAATCCGGAGAAACCGAAAAGACCCATCTGGTTAAAATTGAAACGAAGAAAAACCAACCAATAATCAGAGGCTTACGCAAGCTTGGATTGGTTGAAGAGTTTACCAATGCCTCCTGCGGTCCATGTGCTGCACAGAACCCTGCTTTTAATACTCTTATTGACGCCAATGAAGGTAAAATCATAGCAGTAAAATATCAGGTTTGGTTTCCCGGTTTCGACCCCATGTTTGAAACTAACAAAGAGGAAGTTCAAGCCAAATGGTCTACCTATGAAGATTATACAGTCGGACTTTACGGGTCAGATAACGGCTTGGGAGGTGTTCCGACTGCCTTCCTAGATGGTTATATGGGTAATGGTAACTATGGAGGAGGTAACTGGAATTCTGCCTATTATGGCGCGCCGGTCGGATACAATCAAGCTGCATTTAACTATGCCGCAGCTCAGGTCAGTCCTTTAGATATCCAGGTTTCTCATAGTTACAACAACACCATTGATTCTGTAAATATAACAGTAATCGTAACAAACAATAGTGATACTACATTTAATATTAGTGGTTATAATCTGCATGCATATTTGTTGGAATCTAAGCTAAACTGGCCGGTTGCTCCGGGATCAAACGGAGANAAAGACTTCTCGCATGTATTCAGAAAAGCGGCAAGTTCTATATTTGGAGACAATGTGCTTCCTGCTTCATTTGCCAGTGGAGAGTCTGCTACATTTACCTATACCGTTGCCTTGAAAAATTACTTNTTTGCTCTGAACCAAATAGAGGCTTTGGCCTTCATCCAAAAGACAACCGACCTATCCGTTATGAATGCTGCATTGAGCGAGCCGGTTTCCTTCCCTGCCGGTACAACTGTAGGTGATCCGGGTGTTGCGAACAGTTCTAAATCAAGTTCTGAAAAGTGTCCTGCAGAATATACTGCAGAACCAATTATTAAAATAACCAATCAGAATCCGGATAAGTCTGCAATCACACAAGTTACTGTTGCCTATAGCCTCAACGGAGAAGAGGTAGAGAAGAGTTTTGATACTAATATCGAATTTGGCAAATCAGAAAATATAAGCTTTGGTTCTATTCCGGTTCCCGGCGGTACCAACCAGATTGATGTGTGGATTGTTTCATTCAACAATGGCGCTAAAGATGTTAATCTAATTAACAATCTTACAGAAACCTATTCTTTCACATATTTGAGTGAACACGGCGCTCCGGCTCCCAAATCTTATGACATGGAAGGTGATGGTGCATTAGGTAAAACACTGTTCCTCGATGATGCGAATTTTGACTATATTTTTACTATGACNCCCAATCTGACTAACCCTCCGGCTAACAGAGGTGGATATGGCAAATCAGCTAATTCAATAATCCTTTTCTTCTTCCAGTGGAATCCGGCATCAACAATCGCTTCTATGTCATTTATTAGCGATAAGATCAATATGCCATCCAATCCTGTGTATACCTATGACTGGGCTTATACCGGTTATCTTGAAAATGGAGTTAAATACGATGGTGACAAGGTTGAAATGTTTTATTCAACCGATTGTGGCGCTACTTACAANAAGTTCAAAACCTTATCCGGAAATACAATGAAGACCGCTCCTGATAAGACGGCCCTGTTTTTACCTACAGCCTCTGAATGGAGGACTGATACCGTAGCTCTTTCTGAATTGGCCAATACGGATGATGTTATATTCAAGACTACTGTTACATCCAACTGGGGTAACGCAGGATACCTGGATAATATCTTCGTTGGTCAAGGAGCAACCAATACCGTCAAAGGAATCAATAGCTTTGAGAATGTGAGTGTATATCCGAATCCAACTGCCGATCAGTTGAATGTCAGAATCAACGCTAAAAATCCATCGACAGCAACTGTTACTATTTTGGATTATACAGGAAAAACAGTTCTGACTCTTAACAACAGTCAGACCATCTTTAACGGTTCCAATAATCTTAGTTTTGATGTCAGTTCTTTAAGCAGTGGCACTTACCTATTGAAAATTGAAAACAAGGAAGGCGTCAATATTCAAAGATTTACAGTATTCGAGTAATAGGACCTTTCTGAAAAAATATAGGCTGTCTCATTAGAGGCAGCCTTTTTTATATTAAGATTAGAATAAAATTAAAATTATGATCCGTCTGGAACATGTAGGTATCGCAGTAAGTAACCTCAAAGAAGCAAACGAACTNTTTGAAAAATTATTTGGCCGGAAAGCATATAAGGAAGAACATGTTGATAGTGAAAATGTGACCACATCGTTCTTTCAGCTTGGAGAAAGCAAAATCGAACTGGTTGGCTCAGATCCGGAAGTTGAAACTGCAATTTCCAAATATATTTCGAAAAAGGGACAAGGCATACATCACCTGGCTTTTGAGGTGGACGATATCCTTGAATCCATGCAGGAGATGCGGGAAAAGGGATTCATATTACTGAATGAAGAACCAAAGCCCGGTGCTGATAACAAATTGATTTGTTTTCTACATCCCAAGTCAACCAACGGTGTTTTGGTTGAGCTATGTCAATCAATAAAGTCTAGATAATTCTTTGGTCAACTTATTTTTTAATTTTGTCAGTTTCATGGTCGGATTCAACGAAATCAAACTATAAGAAATAAGCGTTTTTTATGCGTAAATACATCGTTCTAATAACCATTACAGCAATTGTCGCCGCATTATTTGTAGCCAAATTTCTCTTNTTCCCTGCTCAGGAAGAGCANAAAATGGGATTTATGGCAGGTGGAAAGAAATCCGGGCCGCTTGGAGTAGATATCCAGGTATTAAAATCTGAAAAAGCTAACGGAACACTACAATCTACAGGAACAATTCTGGCAAACGAAAAGGTGGACCTTTCTCCTGAAGCGGCTGGAAAAGTGTCCGGTATTTATTTTAAAGAAGGTGGACTGGTCAAGGCCGGCCAATTGCTGGTCAAATTGAACGATGCCGACTTAAAGGCGCAAATCAACAAATCCAGGTTAAATCTTAAACTGGCAGAAGACAAGGCCGCACGACAGGAAAAATTGCTGGCTATTCAGGGAACCAGCAAGGAGGATTATGATATCGCCCACAATGAAGTATTGAGCTTTAAGGCGGATATTGCTTATTATCAAACCCTGATTGACAAGACTGAGTTACGCGCACCATTCAGTGGAATCGTCGGATTCAGGAACATTGCATTGGGCAGCTATGTAAGTCCTTCAGTAGTAGTTACAACACTTCAACAACTGGATCCAATCAAAATTGAATTCACTGCACCTGAAAAATACCTTGCCAACTTCAAAGTCGGTCAGAAATTTAATTTTTATTCAGAGGCAAGTAANAAAACACTAACCGGAACCGTGCAGACCATTGATCCACAAATAGATCTCAACACTCGATCCGTTATCATCAGAGGTGTTGCACCAAATGTCGCCAATCTCTTGCCCGGAAATTTTGTCAAGGTAGATATCAATATTTCCCAAGAGAGCGATGTTCTCAGAATCCCTTCTTCAGCAGTTGTTCCAATACTTAAAGGTCAGAAAGTCTATCTCTACAAAAACGGAAAAGTAGTCGANAAAAAGATCGAAATATTAGGCAGGGATGATAAGACCGTTCAGGTAAGCAATGGGCTGAATGCAGGTGACAGCCTGATCATTACGGGCATTATCATGCTTAAGGAAGACATGGATGTCAAACCGGATAAAGTAAAATAACCATGGCCAGTCTTTCTACCATCAGCGTCAATCGACCGGTTCTGGCTATTGTCATGAACCTGATCATCCTCCTATTTGGTCTCATTGGCTTCAAAACACTGGGTGTAAGAGAATTTCCGGCTGTCGACCCTCCCATCATCAATGTAAGAACCAACTATCCCGGGGCGAATGCCGATATCATTGAATCCCAGATAACTGAACCGCTCGAGAAAGCGATCAACGGTATTCAAGGAATCCGTACCATTACTTCGGCCTCCAATCAAGGAAGTTCCAACATCACTGTAGAGTTTGACCTTTCCTCCGATTTGGAAAGTGCTGCCAATGATGTCCGGGACAAAGTCTCACAAGCTATAAGGCAGTTGCCTAAAGATCTGGATGGGGTACCGATAGTATCCAAAGCAGATGCCAACTCGGATGCCATAATTTCCATGACGGTACAGAGCAATACACGCAATCATATGGAATTGAGTGATTTTGCGGAGAATGTGTTGGGTCCGAGACTGCAAACCATCCCCGGAGTTTCATCTCTTCAGATTTGGGGACAGAAAAAGTATGCTATGCGTCTTTGGCTCGACCCTGTCAAATTATCATCCTTTCATCTAACGGCCATAGATGTAACCAATGCACTGCAAAAACAAAATGTTGAGCTACCCAGCGGTAAGATTTCCGGAGATGAAACGGAGTTGACTATAAAGACCATTGGCAGGTTGAGTACACCCGAAGAATTTAACAACATGATTATCAAAAGCTTTCCCGATGGAAGAGATATCAAGCTGAAGGAAATCGGTGAGGCAATGTTGGGTGTAGAAAACGAAGAGACAATTTTGCGCGANAAAAATATTCCGATGATCGCTCTTGCTTTGGTGCCACAGCCGGGATCTAACTATGTCGCCATAGCTGACGAGTTTTACAAACGCCTTGATCAAATTAANAAGGATGTTCCAAAAGATATCAGCCTGAATATCGCAATGGATAACACCCGATTTATCAAACAATCAATTGTGGAAGTGGAAGAAACCTTCCTGATTGCATTAAGCCTCGTCGTCCTTATCATTTTCCTGTTTTTCAGGAGCTGGATCGTTGCTGTCAGACCACTGATCGATATTCCGGTTTCGCTGATAGGTTCTTTCTTCGTCATGTACTTAATGGGATACTCTATCAACGTACTTACACTACTGGCAATCGTTCTCGCAACCGGACTTGTCGTAGATGACGGAATCGTGGTGACAGAAAATATCTATAANAANATCGAGCGGGGAATGAATCCCAAAAGGGCAGCGATAGAAGGATCCAATGAAATCTTCTTCGCAGTGATCTCCACTTCGCTCACTCTTGCAGCTGTATTCATGCCTGTAGTCTTCCTCCAGGGCTTTGTCGGTAGATTATTCCGTGAATTCGGGATTGTCCTTGCCTCAAGTGTACTCATTTCAGCCTTCGTTTCGCTCACCCTCACTCCTATGCTCAATGCCTATCTGACTAANAAATCCAACGAACATGGATGGTTTTATCGGATAACAGAACCTTTCTTCCANAAAATGGAATCAGGCTATAAAAATGCCCTGGAAAGTTTTCTGAAGGTGAGATGGTGGTCGTTTGTAATTATCCTTGGAGCTATCGGCATGATTTATTTCTATATGGGCAGATTNAAAAGTGAACTGGCTCCCCTTGAGGACAGGAGTATGTTCCGGCTGTCAGTTACAGCCCCGGAAGGATCATCGTTTGAATTTACGGATGGAATAATCAAATCGATCGTCTCTACGCTGCAGGATTCAATTCCTGAGTTGGATGTAGCCTTATCGGTGACAGCACCGGGATTTATGGGTAGCGGCGCTCCAAACACCGGTTTTGTCAGGATCAGACTTGTAGAACCAGCATTCAGAATACGGACTCAGCAACAAGTCGTAGATCATGTCAATCGGCTTGTAAAACGCTTCACCAATGCCAAAGTCTTTGTCTTACAGGACCAAACAATTTCCGCAGGCGGTGGCCCCCGAGGCGGCCTGCCCGTATCATTCATCATTCAGGCACCTAATTTTGAAAAGCTGGAAGCCATAATACCTGAATTCCTCAACAAAGTAAATGCAGACCCTACCTTTCAGGGAAATGATATCAACCTGAAATTCAACAAGCCGGAACTGAATGTGACAATCGATCGGGAGAAAGCCAAAACTATGGGTATTTCTGTTGGCGATGTTGCACAGGTATTACAATTAGCATTTTCAGGACAACGATATGGATACTATATCCAGAATGGAAAGCAATATTCAGTAATCGGCCAGTTTGACCGTATCAACCGGGATGCTCCTTTGGACCTGAAATCACTTTACCTCAAAACAAGTTCAGGACAGATCGTCCAATTGGATAATGTCGTCAAAGTAGAAGAGCTGAGCAGCCCGCCCCAGCTATACCACCACAATCTCTATCAGTCAGCAACGATATCGGCAGGACTCGCCCCGGGAAAGACTATTGCTGAAGGTATCCAGGCCATGGACAAGATTGCCGATCAGGTGCTGGATGAATCATTCTCGACTGACCTAAGCGGTGCCTCCAGAGATTACGCTGAATCTTCGTCCAATATTATGTTTGCCCTGGTCCTGGCCTTGATATTGGTTTTCCTAATATTAGCAGCACAATTCGAAAGTTTCATTGACCCTTTCATCATCATGTTCACAGTACCGCTCGCTTTTGCTGGTGCCGTNTTTTCTCTTTGGTACTTCAACCAGACGATGAATATCTTCAGTCAAATTGGAATTATCATGCTCATCGGCTTAGTTACGAAAAACGGTATCCTGATTGTAGAGTTTGCCAATCAAATCCGGGAGCGCGGTAACAGTAAGATGGACGCCATCATCGAAGGAGCAACAGCAAGGCTGAGGCCTATCATCATGACCAGTCTGGCGACAGCCTTAGGTGCGCTCCCAATCGCGGTTGCCTTCGGAGCAGGCGCTGCCAGCAGAAAAGGCTTAGGTGTCGTTATCGTTGGAGGGATTTTGTTTTCACTCATCCTGACACTCTTTGTAATCCCGGCTCTATATTCCTATTTTTCACGNAANAAACCATATGTTGTTGACCATAGCAAAGAATCCCATGAACTACAGGAAAATGTTATTTCCTAAGATCATTGATATCACAAGAATACAAGTAGATATTTCGATTTTATGGATAGTACTATTCGTGATCTTGCTTCCGGGCTTTAGCCATAGCCAGCATTCTTCAAAACTAAAGGAATATGAAGTAAGAGTATTGGAAGCCAATTTGTCAAAGAAAGCAGACGAGTTAAACATCCAGATTGCGGAAAACAATCTCAACAAAGGCCTGGCCGGCTTAACTCCATCTGTTGGATTGACTGCAGGTGATAATATCTCTATGACATCTAATATTACAGAGTCTGCAACGACTGTCAATAAGAATGGTTTCCGGGTCAACAACTCGGTCAATGCAGGTATCTTTGCAAATATGGCACTATATAACGGTGGCCGGAATAAAAATCTGTATGAGCGCTATAAGATTCTGATCGATCAGGCTAATCTGAATCAAAGAGAACTGGCCGAGCAATTGATCTTCCAAATCAGATCTCTTTATTATCAGGCAATCCGCCAAAATCAATTGATAAAAGCAACCGAAAAAGCAATCTCTTATGCTGACCAACGATTGCAATTGGCAACAAACAAACTGGATATTGGAAAGGAAATAAAGTCGATGTACTCCAGGCCGAGGTTGACAGAAACCAGTATGCTTCCGAAATCGAAATGTATAAAAATGATTTGGACAATATCTATGTTCAAATGAATGCATTGATGAATCTTCCTTTGGGTAATAGACCTGAAATCACAGATTCTAGTTTTTCAATACAATCCATCGATAAGGAGGAAATACGCAGGTCCATGCTTAGTCAACACACCGAAATAATACGGAATAAAATCAACTACAACCTGTCAATCAACAAATTGCAAGATGCAAAAGGTATGTGGAAACCATCACTTAATGCATCATTAGGCTATTCATTTTCCAGATCAGATAATGGAGGTGGATTTTTCAGGGTTAATTCATCCAATGGTATTGCCGGTGGAGTAACCTTAAATGTGCCAATCTATGACGGAAAAGCCATCAAGACGCAGATCAAAAATGCAGAACTTACAACCAAACAAGTTGAAATCCAGCAAGAGGGTCTTGTTTTAAATCTCACAACAGAGCTTGACCGATATTACAACAACTACAAAAATGCGATGAAATTGCTGGAAATACAGCAGGCTAATGTCCTGAACGCTGATGAAAATATTAAATTAGGGTTTTCAAGATTCCAGGCAGGACTGACCGATGGGTTTGAGTTTAAACAAATCCAACAATCGTATACGGATGCAAACTTCAGATACATTGATATCCTGTACCAGGCTAAATTGAATGAATTACAATTAAATTATATTTCCGGACAAATACTCGAAAACTAAATGAAAAAAATCTTAGTCATTACATCAGCACTGGGCGGATTGACCGTTATTTTGGGCGCATTCGGAGCGCATGGTATCAAACCACTTATATCAGAAGCTAATATCGAAGTATACAAAACAGCTGTGAGCTATCAGTTCTTTCATGTATTAGCTATTATTGGTTGTGGAATTCTATACCAATTGAGCGGCAACAAATTGTTCAAAATTGGTAGCTATGCCTTTCTCCTAGGTATATTACTGTTTTCAGGCTCATTATACTTATTATCCACAAGAGAAGCCACAGGCCTCAACTCGCTTGCGATACTCGGACCAATAACACCCTTGGGAGGNCTCTCCTTCATCACAGGCTGGGTCATGATGATGATGGGCATTATAAAGGAAAAAAATTATCTTTTTAACCAAAGAGAAGGATTCAGAGGGCTTTGTTTGCTCCACAACTCAAAGTGAACTTCCGTGTTTCCTGAATCGGCATTGTGAGCTGCATGTCCGATAAGGTCACCTTTCTTCACTTTTTGACCTCTGCTGACTCCTACTGATTCTAAGTTGGAATAGATGGTATAATACTTGCCATGATTGACCATAACTGTATTCTTATAGCCTGACAGAAAGGCGATGTGCACGACTTCTCCATTAAACACGGCTTCTACCGCTGCATCAGGATCTGTCTTGATGTCAATTCCATTGTTTTGTATCGTAACGTGACTGAGTTCAGGATGAGCTTGTGTACCAAATCCTCGGATGATAACACCTCGTTTTACAGGCCAGGGAAGTCGCCCCCTATTGGATTGAAAATCGGAAGACAAGGCCGCGCTTTCAGGTGTTTCGGTAACCACAATTGCTTTTTCTCTTTTACTTTGGCCGAAACTTTCTTTTCTGCAATTTCTGATGATTTTTCNTTCAGAAGATATATCCGAAGCATCCGCCGATTCATTCTTCTTGCCGGCATTCCTTCTGGCCTCTTCTGCTGCTAATCTTTCAGCTTCCTTTTTTCTTTCACGCTCTGCTTTTTCCCGAGCTTCTTTTTCCTTTCTAGCTATTTCTTTCCGGATGACATTTTCAATTTCCCTGGTAATTGCTTGCTGTTCCTTTTTCTGACGATTGAGGGTCTTGATTAGTTTCTTTTCATCGGCATTCAGACTGGCAATCAACTGATTCTTTTTATTCAAATCATTTAATAGTAAAGTAGATTGTTTCTGTTCCTTATTTAACAATACCTGCTTACCTGACCTGATATTCTCAAGATTAGCCAGTTCAGTCTCCAATTCCAATTGTTTTGCAATAATGGTGTTCGCCTTTGCTTTTCGATCTTTCTTGATTTTTCGGAGATACATCCATCTGTTGAATGCCTGGTTCATACTGTTGGACGAAAGTATCAACATCCATTCATTAGTAAGCAGAGAAGCCTTGTAGGCACTTCGCATAATCCTGCCATATTCTGATTTCAGTTTA
Source organism: Candidatus Parvibacillus calidus (assembly GCA_013414645.1). Taxonomy (GTDB): domain Bacteria; phylum Bacteroidota; class Bacteroidia; order Chitinophagales; family Saprospiraceae; genus Parvibacillus; species Parvibacillus calidus. The sequence continues at coordinate 2,038,827 of CP058702.1, forward strand.
TCAATTCTTTCTTCCAATAATGATATATCCCGGACCTTTGATTGTAAGGATGACTGAAGGGTTAGAATCTCACTCTGAAATCCGGAGATTATATTTTTCCTGGAATCAATTTTATTTTGAATCTCATTGTAGTCTTTAAGGGTGGACGCTTTACTCTCCTTGGTTTTCTGTAGCTTATCCTGCGTGTGCTTGATATTTTGTTCGACTTTCTTCTTTTTTTCTCAAGCTCCGAAGTATTCTGAGCAATTACCTGATCTACTCCAATCAGCAAGAAAATACAAAGGAAGATTTTTGAAATGCTACATTTCCATGGGTTTGTAGGACGATGGAATTTCAAACGGGAGATTGAATACGGCATTTCTTCTGACCTCATCGAACGAGAAGTTGATATATAGTAGTTTTGCATTATTTGAAAATATCTCTAAATCACGAAGGTAAGAAAAATATTTTTTATCATATAATATTTTATGATTTGCTAAGCCAATTCTTATCAAATTGTCTTTTCTCAAATCCTGAACCATATATGAGACCAAAGTATTGAAGACGGCATTTATACCAATTACAGTCCTGTTATTCCCATCACTGGAATATATCCATTTCATATTTTCGGAAGTCTTCAGGGTATCCATGCCTTTGTCGAAATACTCAACATTTCCGGTCAATATTGAATAGAGTGCATCAAAATCAACAGGACCGTTTAATTGGGTCCTGATTTCGTTCCAACTTTTCTTTAAATAAGTCCGATGAATTCTATCAACCAAAAATAAGGAATCCCTTCTTATAAGCATCCTGGCGCCTTCAAGTCCTATCTTCTTTAATTGCATCCATATTACACTATCCTTTACCATCCGGATATTGAAATTGAAATTATATCTATCGGTGGTGTTTTCAAAAACCATGCTCCCGGTCAATAAGGCGGACTGAAAATCCATATTGATCCCTTCCACCAGACTTCGGATCTGTGCAGAATCAGACCTGTTGACTTTTTCAGGCTCATGCTCAATCAACACGGTATCCCTGGAGGGAGGCACGACGACAACGGTCTCATGTACCTTGGCTTTCTTCGCAGGATTACAGGCTGATGTCAGGACCATCACCACAAGCAATATAACTGTGTATCTCATAGGATTGGTTTTAAAATACATTATCAATAACCATAATATTATTTCCGTTCAATATCTGGTATTTAATCAGAAAGAGTAATTCCCATCGGAATAACCCTACAGAATTATTATCGCCAAAGTTGGAAAAATATTACAATATATGGATTAAGGAAATCATAAATTTTATTGACCTTTACAATTTAATGGACGACTCGAGGACGTTCTGACGATTAAAAACAATAACTATGTATCCGGATTTATCCTACGTTTTTCATGACTTATTTGGCACGACACCAGATAACTGGTTATCGCTCATCAAAATGTTTGGCCTTTTGCTGGCAATTGCAATTCTATGCAGTTCCTANTTTTTGAGTTTGGAATTCAAAAGAAGGGAAAACGAGGGTTCTCTCCATCAGCTTACAGTGAANAAAGATGGTAAAACCACCAAAATGTGGCCACATGAAAAGGTCGGCGATATCACAATCATCGCTGCAATATCAGGAGTTGTGGGTGCTAAAATTTTTGCAATATTTGAAAGCATTGATTCAATAAAGTCTTTTCTCAGAGATCCGATACATACACTTTTCTCCGGAAGTGGTCTTGCTATCTATGGTGGACTAATCATTGCTTTTATTGTGGTTTCACGATATGTCAAACGAATGGGCATTAAAGTGCTTGATATGTGTGATGCGACTGCCCCTTCACTGATGATCGGATATGGTGTGGGGCGTATCGGATGTCAACTGAGCGGTGATGGAGATTGGGGTATTGTAGCCGGTCCAAAACCGGATTGGTTTATTCTTCCTGACTGGCTCTGGTCTCAGACTTACCCAAGAAATGTAGCCGAAGAAGGAATTAAAATGGCTGAATGTGCCGGAAAATACTGTATGGAATTGTCTCAGGGTGTATTTCCTACTCCTATCTATGAGACATTNTTTGCTTTTGTAATTTTCGGCATTCTTTGGTCATTGAGGAAGAAGTTGGTCATATCCGGCCAATTATTCTTTCTTTATTGTATGCTCAACGGAATCGAGCGGTTCTTTATTGANAAAATCCGGGTCAACGATACCTTCGACTTTGGCGCATTCAAAGCTTCCCAGGCTGAAATAATAGCCTTTATCCTGTTTTTGACAGGAGCTTTAGGATTTTATTTCGTAACCTGGCGCAGTAAAAAGCCAATTCCGGAATAATAAATCCAACTATCTGTTAAATAAGTATCTACATATATTAAGTAAATGATATATATATCAACTTACCCCGTATTGCAATCCGTATAACATAAGTTGATGAAAAGTAATAATATTTGTTATTTTTGTCCATAATAAACATGAGACATGTCCGGTAAATATATTGATGTAATCATAGGTCTGCAGTGGGGAGATGAAGGTAAGGGAAAGATAGTCGACTATCTCGCAGAACAATATGATATTGTATGCAGGTTTCANGGNGGGCCGAATGCAGGTCATACGCTCAAGATTGATGGCAATAAATTCGTTTTGCATACGGTTCCTAGCGGTATTTTCAGAAAAAACATCATCAATATTATCGGCAACGGTGTGGTAATCGATCCGATAACGCTGGTTAAGGAACTGGACAATTTGAAAGCGGCAGGAATCGCCTACAAAGACCGATTGAAGATTAGCAGGAAGGCGCATCTCATATTGCCGAGTCACCGTCTGCTCGACCTTGCGTCGGAATCTTCAAAAGGGAGGGAGAAAATCGGATCAACGCTCAAAGGTATCGGGCCGACCTACATGGACAAAACAGGTCGAAACGGTCTAAGGATGGGAGATTTGGCCGATCCGGACTTTTTGGGTAAATATCAGAAATTAAAAGAAAAGCATCTTGCCTTAGCCAGACAGTATGATGAAGTAGATTTTGATCTGGATGGCGAAGAAAATAAATGGATGGAATGCATCAGTCAAATTAAAGAGCTTGCTCAGATTGATTGTGAATATTATATCAACAGCGCCCTTGAAAGTGGTAANAANATACTTGCTGAGGGAGCGCAGGGTTCTATGTTGGATATCGATCATGGTACTTACCCTTACGTCACTTCTTCCAACACGATAACAGCCGGTGTATGTAGTGGATTNGGGGTTGCTCCCAATAAGATCGGTGAAGTGATAGGTATAACAAAGGCTTACTGTACCCGTGTCGGATCAGGCCCCTTTCCTTCTGAATTGAATGATGAATCTGGTGAAAAATTGCGCAGTGAAGGACACGAGTTCGGGGCTACCACCGGAAGACCCAGAAGATGTGGCTGGATAGACCTGCCTGCTCTGAAATATAGTGTCATACTCAACGGCGTAACTCAGCTGATTATGACCAAACTGGATGTGTTGAACAGTTTTGAAAAAGTATACGCTGCCATCGCCTACGAAATTGACGGGCAATCTACCGACCAGGTCCCCTTTAATATGGAAACCATCAACCGGCTAACTTATAAGGAATATAAAGGCTGGAACTCATCCCTTGAAAACATTAGGGAGACCGATAACCTGCCGGTAGAGGCCTGGGTTTTTATAACTGATATTGANAAAAGACTGGGCGTCCCATTCTCCATCATATCTACAGGACCCGAAAGGGAAAAGCTCATTTTAAGATAAATGGGACTCAGAATCTGTCAAAAATAGGCACTTATAAGTATGCCTTGACAGAATTATACATGTTTTTGGATTTCTGAGGATTGTGTTTTTCCATTTTATCTATGATCAGCTATTAAAGATACATCCGCTATACCGGGTGCCAATCTAATGTCTTTAGAATCTTCCTACCAGGTATTGATACGCCAAGCTGAAGGCCTCTCAATATGAACCGGCCTGACCGAATGTCGATCTTTCGACAAATATTCTGCCACAATGGCTGCAACAATAGCTTCACTTTNTTCCAATTCCGCTTTTTCCTCAGAATTATAATACTTATCGACAAAGCCAGTGTCAAAGTTGCCTGTAACAAAAGCCGGATGATTCATGACGTAAGCACCAAAGGGAAGTGTTGTCTGTAAGCCGCTTACCTGATATTGCTGAATCGCCGCTTTCATCACCTGAATCGCCAGATTCCGATCCTCGCCCCACACAATCAATTTGGCAATCAAAGGATCGAAATAAACTGAAATCTCATCTCCTTTCCGATATCCCGCATCCACTCTTATACCCTTACCGGTCGGCTCAATATACTCATTAAGTACGCCTGTCGAAGGCAGGAAATTGTTGAATGAATCTTCCGCATATAATCGTAGCTCAATTGCATGGCCGTTGATTTTCAAATCCTCCTGAACAAAGGACAATTTTTCACCTTTTGCAATCCTGATCTGTTGCTCCACAAGATCCAAACCGGTTATAAGTTCTGTGACCGGATGCTCAACCTGCAACCTGGTGTTCATTTCCAAAAAGTAAAAATTATTTTCGTCATCCACCAGAAATTCTACCGTACCTACCCCACTGTAGTTGCAAGCCCTTGCAGCATCACACGCAGCCCTGCCCATTGATTGGCGCATCGCCTCTGAAAGGATGCTGCTGGGAGCTTCCTCAATTACTTTCTGATGCCTCCGTTGGATGGAGCGCTCCCGCTCAAAAAGATGGCACACATTACCATGATTATCTGCAATGATCTGAATCTCGATATGTCTCGGTTTAGTAACATACTTCTCTATCATTACCGAACCATCCTTGAAGGCAGTCACTGCTTCACTAACCGCTCTGTCATAAGCTTCATCAAACTCGCTCTCCGTATAAACAGTACGCATACCTTTTCCACCACCACCTGCAGCAGCTTTGATTAATATCGGAAAGCCGGCATCAATGGCAGCAAATTTAGCAATTATCTTATCCTTCACGATACCGTCAGTGCCGGGAACCATGGGAATGTTGAAAGCCTTGACGGCTTCTTTTGCAGCTAATTTGTTACCCATTGTACGAATGGCATCAGGTCCGGGTCCAATAAAAATCAACCCGGCATCATTGACCAATCGGGCAAAATCTTCATTCTCACTCAGAAAACCATAACCCGGATGAATAGCTTCAGCCCCGGACTCCAACGCAACACGGATGATTTNTTCAGCGTTTAAGTACGAATCACTCAAGATATTACTTCCGATATGATAGCCCTCATCGGCAAGCGTAGTGTGGAGTGCCAGCTTGTCAGCATCTGAATACACTGCGACACTTTTGATTCCAAGTTTTCTACACGTCTTGATTACTCTAACGGCAATCTCGCCCCTGTTGGCTATAAGAATTTTATTCATGATTCAATCATTGGAAAGTCTCAAATATAAATAGTCCGAAACAGAAAAATACATTTTACTGCAGATAAATATTGCCTTCCCTTCAATCTGATTCAATAACCTCAATCCAGAATACGCCAATACACTTGTCTCCAACAAGATCCAGCACTAAGGATTCAGGACTGTTTAATCGCCCTTGTAATTTCCCGCTTGCCCGGAGGCCCCGGCAAGGATTCTATAACAAACCCAATTTCCTTCAACTTCCTTTTAACGATTCCTTTTGCACAATAAGTTGTCAGGACGCCACCATTTACAAGTCTTTCATAGAGGTAGCCAAACAACTCTCCATCCCAGAGTTCAGGTTGTGTATCGGGAGCAAATGCATCAAAATAGATCAGGTCAAAAAAGTAATTTGTGCGGAATTCGAGAAAATCGACCCGGATCTTTTNTAAATTAAATGAAGGAACAATCTTTTGAAAATCACCCCATGGGCAAGCATGGATAGCTTGATATAGCGCAATTGCTTGTTGATCGAGATTCAGTTTACCAATAAAGTCATCGGTTATTTCACCGGATAAAGGAAATTTTTCCAGGGTAACATAATTGATCTCGGCGTCCATTGGCAAATTCAGCAGGGTGGCAAATGCATTCAAGCCAGTGCCAAATCCTATCTCCAAGATATTAATATGTGCCTTCTCCTTCAACTTAAAATTCAGCCCTGCATCAATGAATACAACCATCGTCTCTGTCATGGCACCATGCAGAGAATGGTAATGGGCATTAAAATCCTGGGAGTAAAGTGTTGGCGATAAGTCTTCCGATATAATTAACTCTTCTGCCATTGCAAAAGAAAAGCCGGACAATCCGGCTTTTATATGCTTACTGCGACATAAAGCTGTAAAGCCAGTATGCCGTTTAATATTATTTGAACAAATTAAAATTCAGAATCTTCGAAATACCGGCACCTGCAGATGTATTGTAAGGACATCCATAACCTCGATTGCAAGATGTAGATCCAAAAACAACAACTGCAAGAAGTAAAACTGCAAAAATTTTATTGAAAAAATCCTTTTTATTCATGGTTACAATTTTTATAATAAGAGAACAAAGTTACAATTATTTTGCATTCAATAATATCCAAACGAAAAAGAATGTTCCAATATTCTATGAAAATTTATTTAATTATAAAATAAATTCAAACCTACGACCTCAATGCCGCATTGATATGCCTGATTTACAGCAGGTTATAAAACAATAAATTTTTCACAAAAAGTATTGCAAAATATATTTCCTTCCTTATCTTTGCCCCCGCTAATAGCAAAATGACCGATGGTGTAACGGTAGCACAACAGATTTTGGTTCTGTTTGTCAAGGTTCGAATCCTTGTCGGTCAACAAAAAGCCTTCCTAAGAAGGCTTTTTATTTTCAACAGCCAAGTTGTCCCAATAGCCAATAAGCGATCAGGAAAACTAAGATTGTACCGATACAACCACTACCCCATTTCCATGCGGCCATCCCTGCAAACAAAGTTCTAAAGAAAGACATAATCCAATATTTATCATATTAACAAACCAATCTAAACTATTTATTCCATGCAATGGCCGGGATCCTTTCATAACCATCCCTGCTACTTCCTTCTAATAACAATCATCTCACTGGTGTTGTAATCAGATGTCAACACGACTTCATTATATTTACCTTTTTCGTTGACCCAGCGTATAGCACAGGTATTTGGTGGAATGGTACCAAGATTGTCTGCATAGAGAATCAGATAATTGTCTTGCCCTTTGACAAGAGGGAGATAAATCCGGATTGGTTCTTTTGTAATCAGTTGTTTTTGAAGAATCCACTCCCCATTGAATTTAAGCGAGATGGTATCATGATCAAACTCTTGATTGTCATACACTTCAATGAGCAATTTTTCGACATCTATACTGATTGATTTTTCTTTATCAACCACAACCTTACGATTTTCATCTACTTCCGGGGCATGTTCGACTGCAACTTTCTTTTCTTCCTCCTGAATAGCTGCCGGCCTGATAACCTTATAAAAATGCGGTCTTTCAAAGCCATAGATATAATTGCCACCATTGGCCTTTATCCATTCATTACCCCGATCCACAACACCGGTGCCATACTTATTGGTCGTACCGGCTAACTGAATGTTGTAAAAATAATAAGATGAACCATACAACTCATACTCCTCCGGCGGTGTCGGATTAGATATAAATTTTTCCAAATTGGAAATTTGCTTTCTGAGGACCATCTTTAATTCGTCCACAACAAGCCCTTGTGGTTTAGTTAATTTGCCAATCTCGACATCCTCTAATTCTTTAGACAATTTCTTTGCTGATTTCAACAAGGGCTGTCCGGCTTTGACTGCCTCCGCTGTATTCTCTAACCTTAGCAGATTAAACATTTGGTGCAGATCCTGCAAATATTCATTGTATGGTCCGACAAATGCCTTGTAGAACGAATCATTCTTCCTGGTCGCAGAGTACATCCTGGCAATCAGAGCCGCCAATTCCTTTCTCTCGGCTTCATAAGAATCGAATTTGACCACACATGCATCCAAAGCTGCATAGACATTCTTCAGGTTGGAAATTCTCTTCAGATCAGTATTAGCCACAAGTGTTCCGATACTGTATCGCTCTTTCTCCAAATCATCCAATATCCTCTTCATATTGCCTATGATCTCATTAGCCTTAGAGGAAAATTTTGGAGATAATGCGGAAGATTCTTTCAGCGCTTTTGCATAAAGCTCATTTGGACTGACCCGGTAAAATGATCCACTTTTATCTTCAAAGATATTTTCCGGAAAATCAGCATTTGAAAACACATTCAGTCGATAATGAGGAAGATTGACCAATTTGTTCATCTCCTGATTATATAATTCCAATAATCGGTGGATAATCAAAAGCCCATGGTCACTTTCGTTGGCAAATGAGATATAGTTGTTGACTGCATTAATCTGTGAAACTTGCTGATTTTGCTGCGCATTAGCCGTAATAAATGTAACTGATAATAATGTCAGAAAGAATAGACGTTTTATGTAGTACACGGGAACTTAATTTTTAATGTTCGAGTTTTATAATCTTTAAATCATTATTTGATAAATATATTTGCCAAAATCCAATATTTATAACAAAGGAATTTGACCACGCCCAAAAATACACTATTTAATTGTATCGTAAGATATAATGTAATGTTATTGTTAATGCTGCATGGGTTGTTATTATACAGTCAGAACAGGGCAATCGATGCAGAAAGTGGAGATGGCCTCCCATTTTGTACAATTGTAAGCAAACATAATCCGGATATCTATACGGTATCCGATATCAACGGAAACTTCAATCTGGCTCATACAGTAGCTGGTGATACCATTATCATAAGATATATAGGTTATGACACGCTGGAAGCCATATTTCTGCCTAATAAAGAGTATCGCCTCTATCCTGCCACCTCCATGCTAAAGGAAGCTGTAATAATTGCCGATGATGGTCCGGCCATCGCCCTGATNAAAAAGGTTTTGAAACGTCGGAATGATCATAATATTCTTAATCTGGACTATTATCAATGCAGGATTTACTCAAGGAATACCATCGGATTTGATACTTCCGCCGACTCTTTGGATATCAAACAATTCGGGAAAATATTCCGATATCCTGCATCTCTCTTCATATCCGAATCAATAATCGAACGGCAATACGAAAGGAAACAAAAGATGTATGAAAAAGTGATTACCTCTAAAATGTCAGGCCTTCGGGATGAAAAGTTTGTAATCCTTCCGGAAGATGTACAGAGCCTCAATTTTTATAGAGATTATATTTCCATCTTCAATAAAGACTTTGTCAACCCCATTTCACCTCTTAGCTGGTTAAAGTATCATTTTAACCTCGACAAAGTCTATGAGGAAGCCAATGACACATTGTACAAAATTGATTATTGGCCAAGGAATTCAGGCTATAATTGCTTCAAAGGAATGATCATCATATCGGCCAATGACTGGGCAGTTCAAAAAATCACCATGAAGAACACCTTTATGGATTTGTATCCATTTGTATTATATCAGGAGTATTGGCGTGTCAACAACCAATGGTTCCCTTATAAATTCATCACTGAAGTCAAGTTACCCTCAGCCTTTGGGAAGGAACATCCCTTNTTGGTTAAACAGACGAATATTTTTGATAAGATCACCTTTCTGCCCATCCCCATTGAACCCTCTAAAATCAATAAAACAGAATACCAGACAGGTNNTCTGCCAAGCATTGACAGTATGCGGATGATGCCATTGAACAGGCAAGATAGTACAGCTTATGTATTTGGAGATGTATTGTTGCGAAGCGGACCATCCGGATATATATTGCAGAATATGCAACTAATCCTGAATGGTCAGTTACCGATAGGCCCATTAGCAATCGACATGTTATCTATTTACAGGAAAAATTTATTTGAAGGGAACAGGTTCGGACTCAGCGTCCATTCAAGCATGAAACTTATGCCCCACCTGGGTTTGGAAGCATACTTTGCATATGGTACACACGACAATGCCCTGAAATACGGTGGATCGGTTGCCTGGTACTTTGACAAATTAAGAACCAGTAATATCAAATATACCTGGAACAAAGATGTTGAAGGTAACAGATTGTTCAGATTCAGAAATCAATGGTTTAATCAATATTATAGTAATTTGTTTGTCGAAATCGATAAACATGAATTCAGCTATTTCAAAACAAGTGCTTCACATAGCATAAAACTGGCGACCACAAGAGAAACCATTGATCCATATTTTGAATACGATTTTAAAGGAATAAATCCCGGAGAGTCCGGCGAGTATATAAATAGTGAAATATCAGCCTCCTATCAATATATCAAAGGCAGACAGATCAACTTTTTCAATACTTACTTTATTGTAAGAAACCCATCTTATCCCATCTTCAATGTCAGTGTAAAATCCGGATTGAAGGGAATAGCAGGTGGTAATTTCAGTTATGGAGCCATTGAAGCCAATTTCAATAAAATTTTCAGATGGGCAATCATCGGGAACACCAGCCTTACCATCCAGGGAGGATATATTATGGGACGCCCACCCATCTTCAAACTATTCAACGCACCGGGAGCCAGGATTCTTTCTATGACCATCAGCACACCTTATTCGTTTCAGACAATGCCTCCCAACCATTACTTCAGCACCAGGTATTTACATATATTCCTACAACAAACCATCAGAAGACTTTATGCCACCAAATTCTCCGCACCGGAATTATTCGTAAGTTACAATGCAGGCTGGGGTCGGCTGGACAACATGAGTGACCATAGTGGAGTCACTCTGAAGGACTATCATGATGTATTTCAGGAAGTTGGTTTAGGTCTCAATTCATTCATTAGGATTCCAATTGCTGATTGGTTTGCATTTGGGATCAATGCCGGAGCTTATTACAATTTAAATGGTGGCCTGCCACTTGAATTCGGCAAAAACTACAACATCAAAACAGGATTTGGCTTTCTATTTTAGAACGGATAATTCAGGGCAAGGTTATATTCCAGATTCCTAAGCCTGTCCTTGAAGGAAGAATAGGGATTATAGCTACCGTTAATCTTATAAGGATACTTTAAGGCAGACCCCATGTCCAATCTGAGTACAANAANACTCAGGTCAAGCCTCAAACCCACTCCTGTTCCGACCGCAAGTTGATTCCATGGCTTGTCTTTGAAGCGAAAACGAGATCCCGGTCTGTTGTCATCGCTTTTGCTGATAGACCAAATATTGCCGGCATCCAAAANAATTGCACCTTTAAAAATATAAAATAACGGAAATCTTAATTCAGACAAATATTCTATTTTCATATCCCCGGTCTGATAATATGGTCCATTGGGAAATTTTTCCTGCTGCACCGGATCAATGTAGCTGCCCGGCCCAATCTTTCGGATGGGAAATGCCCGTAAACTGAAAGGTCCACCAATCTCAAATTGTTTCAAATAAGGCACTGTCGTGCTGCTCCCAAATGAATGGCTAACGCCCAGTCCGATCTTGGCTGCCCCTAAAACCCGGCCAAACAACACTTTTGTCGAAGATACCTCGGTATAAATTTTAAAAAACTTGGAAAACTCGACATTGTCAAACAGTTTCCAATTGGTTGAAGGGTTAATCAAGCGGTTAATCAGGTTGATTTCAAATCCGGACAACTCTGCATTGACATAAAATTTCCTGTTCTGACCATAATTGTCATCAGCTGTCTTATAGATGAAGGAAAGATCCCTGAACAATAACCCGGTGAATAAACGAGGATTTTCAAAGCTCTGTTTTAAAAAATAATTATTCTCAAGGACCTGACTATAAAGGCTGAACACTGTTGGCTTGAAATAATTGATACCCAGATGATTCCATCTGTATTGATGCTCGTTGTCCTGGATAACATCAAATCCATAAGAACCATTTAAATTGTAATACTTATACCAATCTTTGAAATTATTGTATTCAAAATCCATGGTAATGTTGGTAGTCACCCGATCTTCAAGCGTTTCAATAAAACTCTTTGGCAATAGAGGGCCTTTACTTGTTTTGACCCTCTTCAACCCGGAAACTATCCCCANAAAGTCCATGAACCGTGGAAAGGACAGACTATTGTGCAATTTGAGATCTATTCTGTTTACAGCTTTATTGAAACTTGTCTCATATCCTGCACTGGCATTTGTCCGGAGAGCTTCGCCTCCATTGAACAGGTTTCTTTTAATGACGGATGCTCCTACCTGCCCTAAAATTGTCGCGGGAATAGCAACGGCAGAAGTTCTTAAGTTGACATAGCCGAAATCCAGGTTGTAAGATATATCAAGCGTTTTGGCAGGCGGGAGATATAGATCAACATTGAGCAATGTTGTATCAATGTCATCAATCGTCTGATTGACATTGATATAACGAAAAAGCCCAAGTCGGTTCAATTGCCGGTAAGTTCTGGTAAAATTAGCTTTGGAATAATAATCACCACTCTTCAAATAAATGTATCTCAGAATAGTGGACGGCTTAACCCGAAACCTGGGACTTATCTGCAAGAAGCGGTAATTATTGATGGTTGTATCGAGATTATACAATTTACTGTAGTTCTGATCAAAGTCACTATGTATATTGACCCTTCCAATCTTATATCTTTGGACAACCTTCCTGTCGTCCGTCTCATTCATTCTGAATGCCACATTGACCTCGTGGCCGATACTGTCTGCAATCAAGGGACCGATAAGGCTCGGATCAAAAAAATAGTATCCATTGTTGAAAAGAATGTCGGATATTCTGTTTTTTTCTAATTGGTAATTGAGGTCGGACACCACCTTTCCTCTCTTCAGGACAGATTTATTCCAGGAATCACTTAGAAAAATAGAAATTTCCGGCTCCCTGATCTCATAAGTGACATCGCGAAAGAAATACTGTTGTTTGGGTATTGCGGTGTACTCAACCTTGCCATATTTTCCCTTAATCGATGTCGTATATCTCACTTCTGCATCGAAATAGCCTTCCTTCTTGAGGTAATTGGTCAGGTTATTCTTCGTTTTTTCGATTTGAGCTGAGTCAAAATATACAGGCTCCTGAGAAATGATGTTGTNAANAAACCGTTTGACCCCTCCTGCCGAATCTATTTTTCCCTGATTTTTAAAGTAGGAATATACAGCTTCACGCTTAAAAGGGACTGTATTTGTCAGGTACACAAGCCCTTCCTTCAACCTGGTATTCTCCCCTCCTTTAAATTCACCTTCCACAACGACTGTTTCCTTTGTCAAAAGAACCTGATGAAAGACTTAAAACCGGGATACATTGCAACTACTCATGAGTAAAGCTGATGACAAAGTCATCANAANAAAGATATATTTGCAGACAAACCGATACAAGCGTACTAGTTAATGTTCAATGAATTACTTACCAANAATCATGCGAAGATCTTATCGTCGCTTCATTTGAANAAATTTAGACAAAAGTATCAATTATTTACTGTTGAAGGAGAGAAAAGTGTCAGTGAATTAATTACATCTGCTCCTCATCTTGTTAAGGAATTGATTATCAGAAAGAGCATGGCAACAGATTATTCAGCATTAGATAATTTTAATATTTTTCGGGCTGAGGATGAAACGATGTCCAAAGTTTCCTCAATGTCCACACCGCCTGGCATCATCGCAATTTGTAGTATGGCCGGATATCTGGAAAGTGACGAACCGGATTGTGACAAATACGTATTATACCTCGACGATGTCAGGGATCCAGGCAATGCAGGCACCATCATAAGGACAGCCGAATGGTTTGGCTTTAAGAAAGTTTTCTTTTCACCGGGAAGTATTGATCTTTTCCATCCTAAGTTGATCCAGGCTACCATGGGAAGTTTCTTCAGAGTATTTTGCCGGGAGATGGATGAGTCATCGATGGATACTTTACCTCGTCCGTGGGTTGGTGCCACTTTGGATGGAAAATCGCTTGCAGAATTCAAATTTCCACCAACAGGTACTTTATTTGTGGGCAATGAATCCAATGGTATCACACCGTACCTTGTACAAAAACTGGACAGTATGGTAAGAATTGATGAATCATCTACCAACCGCGCCGAATCACTCAACGTCGGTATGGCCACTGCTATATTGATGTACGAGATCGCAAAAGATAACCTATCTATTACATAACAGGTGATCGGAAATACAATGAGGCTGTTTAATTTATTTAACTTTCACGGTAAAGAATGATCCGCCCAATCTTTCACCTTTTTCAAAATTTAATACCTTTACCCATAAATTTCATTTATGCCTGGAACAACCGGTAAAACAATCACGAGNCGGCGCTCCCTGCCAGTAAGGTTTAATGAAGTCGATTCCATGGGTATTGTCTGGCATGGTAACTACATTCAATATCTTGAGGATGCTAGAGAGAAGTTCGGCTTAAAACACAATATCGATTATCTGACTATTGCTTCACAAGGATTTCAGATTCCGGTTGTGGATATAAATATTAAATACAANAAGCCGCTTAGATATGGCGACAGCGTAAAGGTCATTTCCACCTTCATAGATACGCAGGCTGCAAAAATTATTTTTAATTATCAATTGTTCCATGAAGCCTCGGGTGAGTTGTGCACTGCTGCAGAAACCACTCAGGTTTTTATTAATCTGAAAGGAGAACTCCAGGTTGTTCCTCCTGCATTCTTTATCGAATGGAAAAGAAAAGTAGGTCTATTGTAATCAGTGAATAGGATGATTAACGCATACTGTATTGGAGGGTCCATTGTAAATGGTTGGGGAACAGACCTCGACATTCATTGGGACAATATCCTAAGGAATACAACCTCTTTGAAGCACTATACCCTTCCCGATGGTACTGCCACGTATGCTTCATTTCTCGATAATGAACAATGGGAAGAGTTGTTGACAAAATACGGACATCATTACACCAAAGCGGCGCTTTTATGCATAGAGGCAATAAACAAAGCCACTGAACAATTAACAATAGACTGGACCACTACCACAATCGTTTTAGCCACTACCAAGGGTGATATAGACCTTTACGCTACATTGAAAACTATTAATCACAATACCCTTTCGTTCTTACCTCATTTGGCAGCTCAGTTGAATGTATATTACAAGCCACAAAAGCCTGTACAGATTATTTCAAATGCTTGCATTTCAGGTAGTCAGGCCATTCAATTTGGAGCCTCTCAGATCAGGAATGGATTTGCTCAGACTGTCATTGCCTGTGGTGTGGATCTGCTGACTTTATTTACCTTACAAGGTTTCCAATGTCTAAAAGCGCTAAGTGACAAGCCTGCCAAACCTTTCGATAAGGACAGGAATGGAGTTTCATTGGGAGAGGCTGCTTCAGCAATAGTATTAAGCAACAACCCGTTGCCTTTCCGCGATAAGGCTGTCGTCGCATGTACCCATGGAATTACAACCAATGATGCTAACCATATCAGCGGACCCTCCCGCACCGGTGAGGGTCTGTACAAGGCCATGATGAGTGTCAATAGCGGAATGAATCAACTACCGGATGCTGTTTCCCTACATGGTACAGGAACGCTTTTCAACGATGATATGGAATCCATCGCTATGCAACGTGCAGGCCTCGAGGCAATTGATTGCTTTGGTGTCAAAGGCGCATATGGTCATACTTTAGGCGCTGCCGGTGCNGCCGAAAGTATATTGAGTATTTATTCCCTTTGTTTCAACATCATACCTCCCACACGTGGGTATAGCCTGTCAGGAACGCCCGCTTTATTGAATGTTGCCAAAGCGCCGGTATTGAAGCCTTTGAATACTGTCCTGAAATGCTCTTCGGGCTTTGGAGGAGGCAATTGCGCCCTNTTGTTCAANAAAATAAATGATTGAAATGAAGAAGCTGGAAGAGGTAGCTGCAATATGTCTCGGGTTTGAAGGTAATGTGGAACACATTTCCGACAACCTGACTGAACTGTATAGAATAAGAGAAATAAAGTATCCCAAATATTTCAAAATGAATCTCTTATGCAAACTAGGCTTCATCGCATGTGATTTCTTAATAGAAAAACATCACGAATTATTGGCTGCCCAACCGGACGAAGTAGCGACAATTTTCTTCAACAAGCACGCTTCACTCGCTTCTGACCATTTCCACCAGCACAACCTGGAAGCCGGAGAATTGCCCAGCCCTGCAGTATTTGTATATACTTTGCCCAATATTTTAAATGGAGAATTAGCCATTCGATATGGCTGGACGGGATTTAATTCTTTTTTGTGATGAATGAAAAAATAGAAGCAGAAGGAATTGTCCAACAGGTATATCTTTCACAGCCTTTCAAATATTGTGTAGCGGGATGGGTCGATACGGATCTTGCCAACGAGACAGCCATTGCAGATCTGAAGCTATACAAATCAATATAACCACTCCTATCAAAGTCGCTCCCTGTGTTCCACTAATCTGCTACTTTTAAGGTTGCCTCAAAATTCATCCTCCTCAAAAATATTGTTACCGGAACTGATCAATTCTTTCCTGTAAAATTGGGAAAATTCAATTTACTCTTTTGTTATGCTTCATCTCATATCAATATTCACCCCCTAAAGAAATTCATCACCCAATGGACAAACCCATGGCCTTCCCGGGTTTATAAATAGACCTGATCAACCCCTGTTGCAGTTCCTTNTTGGACTATCCTATCCTTGATAATGGCATATAGAGAACGATCATTCTCAAAATCACCATCGCGCAAATGGAAAATAATAACAGGTGAATCAACTTGTGAACTCAAATAAGTCAGGTAGGAATTAGAAATCGAGGCGAGATAGTCTCCGGAGATATTTTGCTCAAAACTTCTGTTGCGCTTTCTGATATTCTTTAACAGGGCATCCACCGGCCTGTGGAGATATACGATCAATTCAGGATGAATCAATTGATTATCAAGTTGCTGGTATAATTTATAAANAAGGGCATATTCCCGGTCATCCAAATTTTCCCTGGCAAATAGAATGGTTTTATGAANAATGTAATCCGCAATCACTGTCTCATGAAACAGGTTGCTAACACTCAACTCCATCTGCATCTGTTTGTGACGTTCCGAAAGGANAANAACTTCCACCGGAAAGGCATATCTTTCTTTATCTTCATAAAAGGNGGGTAGAAAAGGATTTTCGTCAAATTGTTCCAGCAGAGTGAGGGCATTGAACTCTTCGGCAAGCATTTTGGTCAGCGTGGTCTTACCACTGCCAATATTGCCTTCTATGCAAAAATATCTGTAAGGAATAAATGTTCTCATTCTACAATACGCACTTCACTCAAATCCTTGCACTCATCGTACAGTTCCCAGATCGTTTTATGCAATATCGGATGAACCAAATCGGGTACAATATCCAACAAGGGCGTCAATACAAAACTACGCTCATGTAATCGCGGATGAGGAATCGATAATTCATCTGTATTCAGAATCAGATCGTCATAAAACAAAATGTCCATATCGATGATCCTGTCTTCTACTCTACCCGGTGTTCGGATCCTTCCCATCTTACTTTCCACTGCATGAATTTTAGCCAGCAACTCGGCAGGAGAACAGGACGTCTCAAACAAAACAGCCAAATTAAGAAAATCTTTCTCAGAACGAAAGCCTACCGGTTCAGTGGAATACATGTTAGAAACCTTCAAAGCCGACTCTGACCAATCGGCAATTTCGGCTATAGCTTTCTTCAAATGCTTTTCCCGGGGTTCGATATTACTTCCGAGCGAAAGAACTATCCTGGCCATTTCAACGACTTAAACTTATGATAAATGATAAAAAAATTCCGACCATGGCACTTCATCAAAATTCCTTACAACTTCTTTATTAACCGAACATCAAATAATCTGTAATAAAGTGTGTCCCCTGCCTCCACTTCATTTTTCTCATCCTGCAGGGTATACCCACTTACCTGAATTACGGTAGAACGGTCCTTTCTCTCACCATTATTGTATCTGACACAACAGATTCCCTTCATAGTCATGGTATCGGCCTCTCGTTTGGCCTTGTATGTCAAAACCTGTGTAATCAAATCCTTTGAGAAGGTATAATCAGAACCTGAAAGAGAATACCTGGCATCAAGAACAACTTCAGTTATACCATCTCTGTATTTGCCTTTTATTTCTGATTGATCCGGACCCAATAATTTGATATATTCCACCTGGTTTCTGGCAATATGCATCTGCTCATTCAGTTCATTCTCTCTTTCAGGAGCCAGATATTCCACATCCGTACCGTCTGATGTGAAGATATGCGTTACAGTCTCATTCCTCACGTCCAAAAAATTGAACACTTTCGGGAATTTGTCTTGAAATGGGCCAAAACCTTCATCATCCTTACAACTTGAACACGATGCAATGAAAAGTGTAANAAAGAGGAATGGCCGGAGAAATTTACTCATTAAAAACAGATTTTTGCGAAGGTAAATTTTTATTCATTAACTTAAAAATTGGAAATTGGTTTACTTAGGGTCTAAAGATGCTAAAATGGCTCAATATACTAATACACCGGTAATGTCAAGGGTAGGATTGAAATTCATGCAACGGAATTTTGCTTGATCAAATTCGGCCAAGCCCATACACGCTTTCAATAATTTCCACGACCTTCATTCCTTCGACAGCATTGGTATCGATGGCATTACCACCTGACAAAGAATCAATAACATTGCGAATCACCATTCTATGTGTTTCGTAGTTGTCAAGTATAGGAAATGAAGGCTCACCAGGGAAAGCACAATCGCAATATTCAATCTCTTCAAGGTATTGCCCACTTACTTTCACTGCGCCCTGATCGCCTATGATCTGAACACTACTGCCAATATTGCGGAATGGCGCATTGATACTATATCTTAGCATACCCCTTGCGCCGGCTGAAGTCCTGAACATAAAAACACCATTGTCTTCAATCTCAGGAATATATTCATGAACCCGATTACTCATATCGGCACTAACTACCTCAATATCACCAAATAACCAATAAATCAGGTCAACAAAATGAGAAAACTGTGTAAACAAAGGACCCCCGTCCATTGCGGCACTACCACGCCAACCGTGTTGTTTGCCGTTTTCTGAGATATAATACCTTTTGTCCCGGTTCCAAAACAGATTAATATCGATCTCATTGATTCTACCGAGGGCATTATTAGTGACAAGGTGTTTAAGATACCGGGCATTGGCAGTATATCTGTTCTGCATCACACAGAAAACCTTAACATGCCGGTTCAAAGCATGGAAAATGACCTTTTCGGCATCCTNTTTAGTCAGACTCATCGGCTTTTCGATGACCACATGCTTTCCGGCTTCAATACATTGTATGGCATGGGGTGCATGTAACCCATTTGGTGTACAAATATTGACAACATCCAAATCGGGATGCTTTGCCAACAATTGCGTTATATCAGTATAGACCGGAATTCCGGCCACTTGTGTTTGATTCAGATGGGGATCGCAAATACCAATGACATTGGCATCAGGCTGTGCTTCGATAGAATCGAGATGTCTCATTCCGATATGCCCGAGGCCAATAATTCCAAAATTTATCTCCATAATTAAACGATGCTAAAGAGGCGTAATATTAGAAAAAATGAGGAAATCGAGCATTGATATAGCTGATGAATCTATTGAACACAATGCTCCGGCTTTCTAAAACACCATGGTGCAATGGGATTTGGATCACTCCATAATCCTATGCGCTTATTCCTTGCCTCAAGCTCAAGCCTGCTCAAGACCGGTGATTTATCGTATTTCTTGAAATGCCATGCCATTCCGGCTTTTAGAAGTTCTTCTGACAAATCCTTACCGTCGCAGATTACTCTGGCAACCAATCTGCCATATCGGTCATTCTTTTTCTTCTTTATAATAACCATTTTACCAAAACAGAAATTTGAAGTAAATACCCTGGCCCTGTTGCCAAAAGCCTGCTTTTTCTCAGGACAATCTATACCATCTACCCTCACCTTGATCTCACTTTTGTCCACTAAAACCGTAATCGAATCTCCATCAGAAACACCTATTACCTTTGCAGCAAATTCATCAGGAATCTGAANAAATATGGAAATAAAACTATAAAACAACAGAAACTCTTTCAATACTATTAAATTTTACATGGTTTTCGATTTCCTTTAACACCTGCATCACTTTAGATGTTCAAAATTTGCTTTTGTTCCTGTTGACACCAAAACATTTTCTTAATCAGGGAAATTAGATTTTCCCATTTTTGATTCATACCGACTTTTGAAACTCAATAATATCCGAAGCTCGGCATCATTTTCTCTATCCCTATTGCTTGCTTTACATTATTAATGTGAGATATGCCTGTACCTCCTAATAAACCGGAAGTAAAATGAACAGCAAGTTTAATGTAAATATATAATACAACCCTGGAAGTAATCCATACATATGCATTCAAGGTTATATTTCTTATTTCATTCATTAAATTATATAATTATTAATATATATCTGATTGTATATCTATAATTATTAAAAGCATCTAAACGCAATTAAAACTATTCTATTATTCTTTTAATATCATTATACGTTTCGTTTTTATTTTTATTATCAATTTTTAAGGTATATTTATTTTGTATATACATACATATTTAATATATTTGATTGTTGATCGAAATTATATAAGGACCATCATATCTTATAATTAAAAAATTATTTAGATTTGCTTTCAAATTGGCTGAAACACTTAACGTTTTTACTCAATTGCAACAAATAATACGAAAATGAATATTTAAATAGACCAAAATGAATCTAAAGAAATATATTTGTAATTGCATATAGATTTAATATTATCTGAGCTTAGATAATGAATAGTTTGAGAGAAGAACTCACTGATTTCATCCAGTGTTTTATAATGTTTGTTGGTAAATTTTCTTTTAAAGTGCTGCCAAATCTTTTCTGCAGGGTTTAATTCGGGGCTGTAAGCAGGAAGAAATAATAGTGTTATGTTGTGTGGAATGACCAAACTTTTTGCTTTGTGAAATGCTCCATTATCTAAAACGATGATTTTGTACTCATCCGGATCTTGTTTGGAACATTCATTTAGGAATAGTTGAAAATTATCTGCATTGCAACTGGGTAATTCTAATAGAAATTGACTTCCTGTAATTGGAGAAAATGCACCAAAAAGGTAAGTATATTGGAACACTTGTTGGAAAGAACAAACAGGCTGAACACCTTTGGCAGTTAAACCTCTGCCATACTTGGTATGTAATCCAAATCTGCTTTCATCTTGGAAATAAAGATTGATACGTTCGTAGCAAAGTGGAGCAGCAAGTGCTTTTGAGCTATTGTTTGCGTGAAGTTTTTTAAAAGTGATTACGGCTTCGCTGTCTTTTTGACATGACTTTTACGAGCCACTTTTACTCTTGACCCAAAATGTCTCATGGCATATTTTAGAATAGTATTGTACCTTACCTCTTTTTAAATTCTTGTTCAATCCATTGTTGCAGTTCAACATATCCGGCTAATCCATTTTGGGATCATTGAGCTTTTGCTCAATTTTCTTATGTTCCTCTAAGGTAAATATAGATGGTTTTCCCACTTTCCCTTTCCTGCCGTTATGAAGAAGCGCCTCCATTCCTCCGTTTTTATAAGCCGTACGCCAGTTGTGGATACTTTGACTACTGGCACCCACACAAGACATCAACTCCCTTTTTGAAATTCCTTGATCTCCTGCTTTTTCATTTCAATAAGCATTTTAATGCGAGGTGCCATCATGGGTGAAGAAGCCTTTAATCTTGTCCTTAGTTCTTTCAGTGATTCTGTAACCGGAATGTTTAATGCAAATGACATATTTATGATATATTTTATAGACCAAAGTTAATACAAATAATCCAATACACCAAATTTTGGTCTATTTATTTTTTAACTTTCGTATAATAAAGGAGGAGGAAAGCAGTATTTCATCTTTCGGAACAAATTGAAGCAAGGTTATTCAAAGGAAGGCCCCCATAAAAGAATTTTCAAACACCTGCATTTAAAGACAAAATCAATCTAATGCTATGAGGTTATTAACAACATTATTCACCGTCCAAAACTTTGCAGCAGTGACCTCTTTTATTGCTGCCGCCCTTGTTGTAGCAGTTGTCATCTTCCTTATCGTGACTTCTCAGAAAGACGAGGACAAAGCATCTGCCAAGCATAAGGTTTACAGTCTCCGGGGCAAATATTTCTTTGTCCTTGTCATACTGATCATTGCCGGCTTGTTCACTTCACTCAGATTCCTTCCGTACGATACCCATAAAGGCACTCCTGATCAATTGATAAGTGTTGTGGCTATGCAATGGGCCTGGAAGATGGCTGAAGGTCCGATGGACAAAAATCCACAAGAATTTGAAGGCACCAATGAAATAACAGTCCCTTCCGGTAAGTTGATCCAATTTGCTGTAACGTCCATGGATGTCAATCACAACTTTGCCGTGTACAATAGCAAAGGCGACATTGTTACTCAGACTCAGGCGATGCCGGGTTATACCAACAGGCTCAACTTCAGATTTCAGGAACCGGGTGTCTACCATGTCCTTTGCCTGGAATATTGTGGTTTAGCCCACGGTTTTATGGTTGGAAAAATAAACGTTAATTAAAAAAAGCATCTGATGAAAGAATTAAGTTCTATCGAAATAAATGGACAAAGAAAGCTCGTCAAGATCTGGGCAATTACTTTTCTAGTGCTTTTCCCGGTATTGATCACACTTGGTCTTCTCATGCGACTCAATCAAGGTGAAGTCTTAGATATAGGTATCGACAATTTTTATGTATTCATGACCCTGCATGGCCTGGGGATGGCTGGAGTGATGTACAGCATGGCATTTGCCGGGCTTTGGTACCTGTTAAGTAAAAAATATGTCAGACTAAACCTGAAGACCGGCTATTTTGTTTATTTTGCGGTATTAATAGGTGTAGTTGGGGTCACCATCTCCACCTTAATCGGAAAATTTGGTGCCGGCTGGTATCTTTTGTACCCGCTTCCATTCAAAGGAACTTTCTGGCCCGGCTGGTCCACCCTTTTGATCATCATTTCTCTTGTTATTTTAGGAGTTGCCTGGCTGATAGGAAATATCCATGTTGTGTTTGCCCTGGCCAGAGAATATGGTGGCCTTGGCAATATACTTGGCTGGCAATATTTTGGAAAGAAAGAACCTGAGAGGGAATTACCTCCCGTGGTGCTTATTTCTGCAGTAAGTCTTATCCCCGGCATACTAGCCTTTATCGCCGGTGCAATCTTCCTGATTATGTATCTGTTGCAGAATTTTGAACCGGGATTGACTTTTGACAATCTTTTAGTCAAGAATCTGATTTTCTTTTTCGGGCGCACGCTTGTCAATATAACGCTATATTGCTGTCTTGGATGGGTCTATACCATAATGCCGGAATATACTCACAGAGAATGGAAAGTCAACAAACTGTTGGTTTGGGCATGGAGTGGGACTTTCTTNTTTATTTTATTTGCATATTTCCACCATTTATATATGGATTTTGCTCAGCCAAAGGGAATGCAATATGCAGGGCAACTCGCTTCGTATTTCAGTGCCATCCCTGCCACAGCAGTGACCATGTTTGGCATGATTGCCCAGGTGTATCATGCCAAGTTAAAATGGAGTATAGTTCCACTGGCCTTCCTGATGGGAGTGGCAGGATGGGCGATTGGAGGATTTGCCGCAATCATAGACTCTACCATTGCATTGAACAAAATCCTCCATAACACCCTTTGGGTGCCGGCTCATTTCCATACCTACATGCTAGGAGGAGTGGTACTTTTTATTTTAGGATACCTATTCTATATCACACACAGTAAGGAGGAATTGCTCAAAAACAATATGGCCAAATTTGGGTTCTGGTCCTTCCTGCTGGCCGCTCACGGCTTTCTGGCATTCTTCTATTCCGGAGGATTGTATAGCATACCAAGGAGGTACTCCGACTATAAAGGCATACCAATGGAAGAAACCCACAATATAGGCGCCAATATAGCTGCCGTTTCGACCATATTTATCAGTTTTGTATTGATTGGATTATTGATTATGTATGTTTCTTTGTTTAAGAAAATACTGGCGAAGAATACGCAGGATGGAATAATCTGACACCTGCTTCTGAGTAATTTTTCAAAGCATTATCCTGTCAGTAGATGAGAAATGTATTTATTCCAATTCTTTCTTTAATCATTTGTCTGACAGTAATAGGAGTCTGGACCCTGGGTTTTTCATCCTTCACCATTTTCTCTTATACCTTGAAAAAGGCAGGTGAATTACCCAGGCCTCTTCCGGATATCCAGATGATCAATCACGAAGGTATTGTTTTTAATCCGGGTGAAATNAAAAAGTACAAACTCATCAACTTTGTTTACCTCAACTGTCCTTTTGTCTGTCACAAGATCAACAACCGCCTGGAGCAAATTTACAATAAGATTGATACGAATTTAGTTCCGAATGAGATCGAGTTCCTGACAGTTAGTTTTGATCTGAAGAACGACGATGTAAAGAAAATCAAGAATTATCACAAACTATTTAAAGGCGAAATATCCGGCTGGACCTTCGCCCTACCCTATCAAAGTACTGACCGATATTTTACGGACTTCCTTAGTAAGTTGGGTATCTGGAAATATACCGTACCATCTACCGGGTTGATCAATCACTCCATATACATCTTCCTCGTCAATCGACAAAATCAAATAGTAAGGGTCTTCGATCCCGCCAGNGAAAGCGATGAAATGATCATTCAAGGAATTACACAGTGCCTGAAAGAAAAATAAAGATTGCGATATTGAGCCTCTTAGGTATAATGATCTGGCTCCTGTCATTCACTCTCAACGAATGGCTGATTGAGACTATGCCCAGACATCAATTGATTCAATTACCATCAATGTTCTTCATAGGTGTTTTAATGGGAATTACGGCATCCCATCACCTAAAGCCGGATTTGCCATGGAGTATTGCTGTATTGATCTTCGTAATGTTCTCTCTCTTGTTCTGGATGATTCCCCATTCGATAGATTATGCTGTCATAAGCCCTGGATTCAACCGTATCATGCATGCCAACATGCTTCTGGCAGGCTTCCTTACCATTTCTTCCATACGACACACCATTCCGGAAGTTAAAATCATCTTCCTGGGTATGGTGGCAGCTATGATCATCGCCGGCGGCATTGCTTTGCTGTCCTTCAATATTTTACTGTGTAGTGCATTTACAATCGAACAACAAAAGCAGACCGGCACCCTGCTTACCTTATTGGGCATAGCTCTGTANTTTTTCATGGCCTTCATATTATTTTCAAGCCTTTCGAAGAAATAATCAGAGGATCATACCAGGAAAATTTAATGGTTTGAACAAGAACATGCTTCATCATTGCAAAGCTTTAAAACAATTCAAGCATATGAAAAATGCGCATGAGGAATATCCGAATTGGTTCAAAGGGCAACCGAGCATTTTTATAAAGAACATTTGTTGCCTCAATTACAGGATCGCTAAATACCACCCTTATTTACCATTAGGCCGTATAAAATACACTGGTAGAGACAATTCACGTTTTGAAACATATTACCAGTATTAAAACTGAAATCGCCCTGAACACAAAGAATTTCGCCGAAAGTATTTGGAATTATTCTAAATAAGGCAATAAATATATAACGATATATTTGTCTTTAATACAAAATGGTTTTACATTTGCAGTCGAAATCTAAATCTTGGGGCAGAAAATAATAAATAAGGTTTTTAGAGATTTGAGATTTGAGATTTACGATTTGAGATTTACGATTTGAGATTTACGATTTAAGATTTACGATTTAAGATTTACGATTTAAGATTTACGATTTACGATTTAAGATTTACGATTTAAGATTTACGATTTAAGATTTACGATTTAAGATTTACGATTTAAGATTTACGATTTAAAAACAATAATTTATAAATATGGAAAATAAAGATATCTGGCTCGAGTCTTTAATTACGGCTACTCCACAAGAAGGACGTGAACTGGCAATTAAAATGGCCAGAAAGACAATTGCGGCCATACAGACTGATCCTGAAATCAGNAAAAAACTCAGATCAGACTATGCCAATGATACTACGCAACTGATTGCATCGGCCAATGTCGTCGCCATCGAGTTTCAAACCATAGCTCAGGCAAACAATTACTGGAAATAGTAAGCAACCATTGTCAAGACAATAATAGGAATCAGTTTATATTGACAAAATCGTTGAAGCCCTTATGCATTCAATCGATATATACCTGCCATGACTTATTACAAGATAAAATTGTCTTATTTTCGAATTTTCCCAAAATATTTTGACAAATCCGGAGATCATTCACTTTGAAGCATTACGATGGAAATTACTGATTTTGCAAAAGCACAGGGTCATTGGATCTTAGCTAAAATGGGAAAGCGGGTTTTAAGACCCGGAGGTAAGGAATTAACNAAAAAACTGGTCTCTGAGCTTCATATCCAGCAAGATGATGATCTGGTAGAGTTTGCNCCCGGTCTTGGCTATACCGCCAACCTCGCTTTACATCATGCACCCCACTCCTATATTGGCGTTGATGCAGACGAAGACGCTGTCAGAGAACTTAAAAATCGGATCAAAGGCAGGAACACCAAATTCCAAATTGGAAATGCGGCTGAGACCCACTTGCCAGATGAATCCAAAGATAAAGTGTTTGGCGAAGCAATGCTGACTATGCATGCCGATCACAGAAAATCCGATATCATCAAGGAAGCCAGACGGATACAAAAGAAAGGTGGACTATACGCCATTCACGAGTTGGGGCTGGTAGATGTGGATGATACACTTAAAAGTGAGATTCAAAAGGAGCTGGCTTTAGCCATTAAAGTCAATGCCCGTCCCCTCACAGAAGAAGAATGGGGGCTGCTGGAAAAGGAAGGTTTTAAGGTCAATAAAGTATATACCAATGGAATGTTCCTGCTCGAATATAGATGTATCCTGGAGGATGAAGGATTTTTCAGAACACTGAAGATTGGTTTCAACATCATTACCCACCCAAAAGCATTGAAAAGAATTCTGGGAATGAANAAAATTTTCAGAAAGTATCAACGACATATGAATGCAATTGTTATCATTTCAGAAAAGATTTAAGTAAAAATATACAACACTATGAATATTACTAAAGAAAGTATCATCGGCGATCTTGTGGCTCATGATTACAGAACTGCTTCTGTATTTAAAAAGAACAAGATTGACTTCTGTTGCAATGGCAATCGAAGTATCGAAGAAGCATGTGATAAAAAGAATATTGAAAGTAAAGGGATTATTGAGCAGCTACAAGCAGCCACCGCTCAGGCAGCATCCTCAGGTATTGACTTCAACGCATGGCCATTGGACTTACTTGCTGATTACATTGAAAAGACACATCACCGCTATGTTGAGAATAAGATTCCTGAAATCATTCCCTTCCTCGAGAAAATTGTACGTGTCCATGGTGACAGACATCCGGAATTGGCGGAAATCGCACAATTGTTCAAGGAATCTGCTGAGGAATTGAGTCTTNNTCACATGAAGAAGGAAGAACTCGTGTTATTCCCATACATTCGTCAAATGGTGTTGGCCCGACAAAGAGGTGAGACAGTAAGTGCGCATTTCGGCACTATTCAGAACCCAATCCGGAACATGATGCATGAACACGACACTGAGGGAGAGCGTTTCAGGAAGATCTCTGATCTCAGCAACAACTATACACCGCCCGCTGACGGATGTACAACATATAAAGTTACATTTTCTATGCTAAAAGAATTTGAAGATGACTTACATTTGCACATCCATTTGGAGAATAACATCCTTTTCCCCAAATCGATAGAATTAGAAATGGCTTTTTAACCATTATATCATATTTAATAACCAAACTTAATTTTAAATCAAATGAAAAAAATTATTTTTCTTTTTGCCGTGACACTATTNTTTGCATCATGCGGTGGTAACAGTTCTGCGCCTGCTACTGATGAAACTGCAACAGAAGCTACTGCTGAAGAAGGAGGTGAAGAAGCAACTGCTGACGAAGCAGATGCTAATATCGCTGAAGTTACCATCAAGGGTGACGATGCAATGAAATATGATCTTTCTGAAATCAAGGTCAAGGAAGGTCAGACTGTTCATTTGACACTTGTACACTCAGGAAAGGCACCTGTTGCAGCTATGGGTCACAATTGGGTTCTGATGAAGCCGGGTACAGATGTGGAGAAATTCGCTACTGCTGCCATCAATGCCAAAGACAACGACTACATTCCTGCTGACATGGCCGCAGACGTTATTGCTCACACTAAGACCATCGGAGGCGGTGAGACAACAGATGTTGAATTTACTGCACCTGCAAAGGGTACTTATGACTTCCTTTGTTCTTTCCCTGGTCATCATGCTACGATGAAGGGTAAGTTCATCGTTGAGTAATTAGAAAACGTTATCAAATGTTGGATCGGGACATTTTCGTATGGATGATGTTACCGACATATAACGAAAACTAAACTAAGAAGCGGTATATGATAAAAATATACCGCTTCATTTTTAACCCCTGACGATGTGGAACCGGTTTGCGACAATTTCAGTTTCAAAACATTCTTTGCTTTCATTAACACACCTGCTTCCAACCAAAATAAAGAAAAACATATAATCCACCCGGCTTCAGCTGTATTTTGTTTACTTCAATGCTTCAATCAACAGGTTAAGAATCCTTTCCTCATCGACATTCATTTCAATAATGCCTCGTGCAGTGTAAGACATACGACCAGTTTCTTCAGATACAATAAAAGTCTTTGCATTACTGACTTCGCTTATTCCGAGAGCCGCCCTGTGCCTTAGTCCGGCGCTGGGTGGAACATTGATATTGTCTGAAACGGGAAGGATGCAACTGGCTTNTAGAATCCGATCCTTTTGAATAACCAAAGCCCCATCATGCAAAGGGCTTTCTTTATTGAAAATACTTAAAATCAATTGTTTGGTAACAGTCGCATTGATCTCAATGCCACTATCCTCCAAACCGGGATACACAATATCTTCAACGATAACGATAANGGCGCCAGTCCTATCCTTAGACATCCGCAGCATTGCAGAATAGATCTGCGTCACAACAGGATTCTCCTCCTCCTCTGTTTTAATGACGGTGTGTAAAAATCGTCTGATTAGATTAAAATTACCTTTGATAGCGTTATTACCCAGGACTAATAAAAATTTTCTTATCTCGGGCTGGAATATGATGATTATTGCGATCACACCCACACTAATAAATTGCCCCAGAATCATAGAGAGCAAATCCATTTTAAGTAGGGTAACAAGTCTCCAGGTGACGAACAAAGAAATGATTCCGACAAAAATATAAATCGCCAGTTTCCCTTTAAGTATTTTATAAACCCTAAAAATGATATATGCAACAATGCAAATATCAAGGATGTCCCAAATCCGGACTTTTAAAAAACCAATTTCAAACAGGTAATCTATGGCTAATAATCTTAGTTACGAAAAATCAAATATAAAAAAATGTTTTAACACAATGACAAAAGTTGAAGCCGACCTTCACATCGTACACCAAAATTTACAACAATCAAGGGGATTGGTCAGGTATTCCATCATCAATTAGTTGGGGTACATGTGACTTGAGCCTTACCTTAAAAAGGGTTTTAACAAAAATCTTTATAGACAGGTCAACTTCATCAAAAGGCTTTTATTGTGCTAACAATTCAATTACGGTTGCTCGGTAATGAATACCCAATATGTCAACATAATTTTAATTAACCTACCTAACCAGGAAAACCATTAATATTCCCAACCCCATCAGCAAATTCCGGAGCAACAGGAATATAGTTGGCCTTATCATAGTCACATAAAAGCAGGTAAGGTAATAATACCAATACTAGTTGATCAACCAAACTGTAAAAATAAACGTCTGAATATCATATTGACTAAAGAATTGCAACCAAAAATGAAATACAATTTTCATCCTTGGTATCAGTGGCTTAAAAATCATTATGTTTGCATTCTAATCTTGTAAAAATTTCCGGAAAGACCCGGAGTATTTAACGGATTTTAAATTCAATCAATTACTATTATGTATCGTATTGATAATCATATACTTACCTTATATTCTATCATTTTCGCCCTCGCCCTGGGAAATATTGCGACAGCACAAGTCGTTAAAACCAACTCACAGGGCGAAAAAATTGTTGTTTTCGATGATGGATCATGGCGATATTTTGACTCCTCTGATTCTCTGCTTTTAAAAAATCAGGAACTGACCAATAAAGACAAGGAAAGTGGAACAAAACCNCTAAACGAGTCTTCAAAGGCCTATCCGGAAAAGGCGGCCCGAAAACGCACCGACAGCTCACCGACCGCAATAACAGATCCGGAAGGTAATTTACCGGATTATAACTGCGTTTTTACCTTTTCAGGGACTGATGAATATTCAAAGAAAAAAAGAGTCGATCTGAANAAAGAAATTTTATGGGAGTACACAGACACTGAAATTGCAAGTCTGCTAAAAGGAAGGTCATATGTAACCTGTGAGGCCGGTCTTATAGAGTTTGTCGGGAAAATTAGAGTATTGTCAATAAAAATAACCATAGCCAGCAGGATGGCGCGGGCTGAATATGGTTACATCAATAGTAACTCTCTGATGAGTATCAAACTTCTTAACGGAGAAGTTGTCAATCTATTTGCGGAAGGTGGAGATATCGGTCAAATCGATAATGANAAAAATCAAACAACCTATAAAGCCAGTTTCGGAATCTCAGCGGAATCACAGAAAATGCTTAGCACTTCACTAATTGACAAAATCAAACTTATCTGGTCAACAGGTTATGAAGAATATCCAGTGACGAATATTGACTTNTTTGTCAATCAATTAAATTGTCTGAATAATCAATAAATTCGTTGTTCAAGTTACCTGCTTAAAGAGTCGATACATCGTGCAGAATCCGTTGCAATGAAGGAATCTTAAGTAGAACTAAATTTTGTTGGATCAACTTCTGTTTTGAAATGCAAGGAATGAAAAGGTATTTTAAACAAGGTAAAAGTATACAAAAATCATTTTTATCAACATCAATATAACCATATGTTAGGGCTAAAACTTCCAACTGATCCACGTTGGGCCGATTTGACGGCCATATCAACAGAAGCAATTCTCACCGATCATGCCTATTGTGAACAAAAAGCAGCCTTATCAATGATTTCTCTAATCCAGCAATATCCGGAAGAGCAAAATCTAGTTGAAGAATTGGCGCCGGTCGTAACGGAAGAATGGGGCCATTTCCGAAGTGTATTAGCCATGTTGAAAAAGAGNGGGTTGAGTCTNGGACCGCAAAGGCGCGATGAATATGTGAATCGACTGAAAAAGTTTGAAATACATGGTGGAAGCCGACAAAGTCAATTAATCGAAAAGTTACTTATTTGTGCATTGATTGAAGCTAGAAGTTGCGAACGGTTCAGAATACTTTCATTGCATCATCCCGACGAAGAGTTGCGCAATTTTTACCATAAATTCATGGTATCAGAGGCAGGCCACTACAGGATGTTTATCGACTTGGCTTATTCTTATGGAGAAAAAGAAGCGGTAAAAACAAGGTGGCAGGAATATTTAAACCGCGAATCGGAAATCATGCATGAACTTGAGTTGAGAGGCGACCGTGTACATTGAAAAAGTGTATGCCACCGCTTTTAATATACACTTATTGGCAATTAAAAATTTCAGGTCAAAAGCTTTAAAAACAGAGGTTTTGACACGATCGGAGTATTCATTCAGTGCAAAGCATGAGACAGGACCACAAGTAAGGATTTCCTAAAAACAAAAGGATTAATTATCTTGCAAGATGTAGTGAAAAAAAGAAGGTATCATATATCATACTTAATCATCTTGTTCATCATAGTGACAGGCTCCCGGGCTATTCAAAAGGGCCTGAAACACGATACCTTTTCAGGTCATCAACAACTTCATCATCATAGACTTAAAAGTCAATGGCTCTCCCGGAATGAAATTTATCTATGATAGTGGATCTGAACATAGCCTCTTCTTTGAACGGGAATTAGCTCAATTATTTAAAGTAAATATTGGCCGATCGATAAAGATTTTTGGATCGGATCTATCACGTCCAATTGATGCAACCATCGGCAAGATGGTAAATTTTGAAACTGATGAAAATCAAATGGTACAGGCTGATATTATCATTTTGGATGAAAATATATTTCAATTGGATAAATATTCCGGCCTGCCAATTAGCGGTATCATCGGAAACAGCTTNTTCAAGCATAAAGTACTTGAAATAGACTATGATAGGTTGAAATTAAAGGTATTTACCCCTAATAANTATCAATCCTAAAAATCAGGTTATCATGAAGTTCAAACCCGTTGGTTGAAAGGGAAACCATATATTAAACCTAAATTTTATTTTACCAATACCGGAATAAAAGAAGGTGAAATATTATTTGACTCCGGGGCATCTGTTGGGTTGTTATTGTATAAGAATTTTCTTGATACAACCATGATTCCGAACAAGTTAATAGCAGGTACAATTGGAATGGGTCTCGGTGGTCCATTAGAAGGATATTTGGGAAGAATACAAAGAATGGAAATTGACTGGGCTGTTGAAGAAAATGTAATTACAAATTTCCAGCAAATAGACACTTTTACATTAAAAAATGATCAATCCGGTAAACAGGGAATCTTAGGAAATTCCATAATATCTAAATTCAATGTGTTATTGGATTTTAACAACCAAAAACTTTATCTCAAGAGAAATCGTTTTGGTAAGAAATCAGCTAGAATAGACCGCAGTGGACTATTTATTATTGCTTCAGGAGTAAATCTGAATGAATATACCGTAAAGGATATTATCAGAAACTCGGCCGCAATGGAGGCAGGAATTCTGCCCGGCGACAAAATTTTACGTATCAATGGATTCTCGTCCAAAAATTATAATCTGGGAACATTAAATGCCAAATTTTCAAAACCGGGCAAGAAAAAGGTTCGTTTAAAAATACTCAGGAATGGTATGAAATATAACATCTCCTTCTTACTGCGAGATATAATATGAATGATATAATTATAACTTATTGTATATCTGCACTTTACATTTTCTGAAAAATAATTTTTGTATTATTTAATTAAACGCTTGTAAATTCAATCTAAGCTTTTATCTTTGCAGTCGCTTAAACGAAAGTAACATTGGTGGGATGGGTGAGTGGCTGAAACCAACAGTTTGCTAAACTGTCGTACGGGTAACCGTACCGAGGGTTCGAATCCCTCTTCCACCGCCACTTAACAAAACTTCGGGGTGTAGCGCAGTCCGGTTAGCGTACCTGCTTTGGGAGCAGGTGGTCGCAGGTTCGAATCCTGCTACCCCGACAAGAAAGGTTGTCCAAAGGGCAGCCTTTTTTGTGCCTTCTGGTTTGCAATAATAATAATTCAAGGCTATTTTTAGCTATTCTGTCAAGCTATAGATCATACATTTCGGGATCGATGATGCTGCTGATTACAACGGTTAGCATCTTTGGCATCCTTTCTGTTAATTATTTGTACCAAATGCGCCCTCCAAGACAGGGTTCTATAGCCAGGAAGCAACCAGAAAATCAGCCTACATTCAAATTTTGGACAAATAACAGAATCATTCATATCAGGCATCAAATCTCTTTACTTGCTCACCTTACTCTACCCCACCATGATCAACCTTTTATTACTTTCAACAACCAAACACTTCATAGGCAGAAGCCTACATTCTATAATAAACCCGGACTACTAACTTAAGAGACTCAAAGTATGGAAGCTATTTAACGGTACCCCAACATTAAAACTAAACTTTAATCCCGCTTACAAATCCCAACCTAAAAGCAATTTAATCCACTACTCTACATACAGAGAGATAAATAGGGGTTTGGGCAATTTAATCTAAAAATGAAAATTGAAAATGATAAGCCAAATGTACCCCATAAAAATGGAATTATACAACAATATGGCTCCGGTCTTCAATAAAATAAAAAAGCCACCCTAAGGCAGCTTTATATTGTCAGTAAAATTCAAAGATTCAATTACTCAATGGTAGAAACTACAGAGTTAGAAGCTCCATATGGACTTGCAACAACAGTGTCAGCATCATGATCGTTTTCCCACTTGCTTCCATCGATCAGATATCTGAACTGATACTCATGTCCTTTTTCAAGTTCAATTATACCTTTGAAGGAGCCATCCTTTTGCTTCTTCAGTTCAAAGCCTAGTTCAGAATTCCAGTTGTTGAAATCACCAAGAACCAAAACTTCTTTTGCACCATTGACAACTTCAGCTGTCGGGTTGAAAGTAACCTTTACTACAGGTTTAGATTTTACAAATTGCTTTTTCATTAATAAAAAATTAAGTATTGAGAATAATATTCGGCAAAGATACAAACAAAACAAAACCTACAAAACATTGACAATCACTATTTAATAAAATAAATATATTTTAAGGAATTGAGAAGTAGCTATTTATAAATAAGTTTTATCAAATCATCAAACACCTAATGTTTGAACAAATAGCATTTATGCCATATTTTATTTTGAAAAAGAATATCTTTATGACTCATCCATTAACATATATTTTGTTAACATAAAGTTAATTAAATGGGTAGGTCTAACGTATAAAAGTACATCGCACAGTTTGATGCATAAAAAACATAGGGAATCAGAGTTATCATCAAACATAAATAGGGGAAGACCCACAGATAACTCCTTAAGAAAAAGGTAATAAAGCAATCTTTAGAAATAAAAATTAATGAATCAGGACCAATCAGGACCCCTTAATAACCTCTCTGGATATAACGACTTTTTGGATTTCGGATGTTCCCTCGCCAATTGTACAAAGTTTACTGTCACGATAGAATTTTTCGACCGGAAAATCCTTGGTGTATCCATACCCTCCATGAATCTGAACGGCTTCAGTAGCTGCCCAGACACAGACTTCAGAAGCATAATATTTAGCCATGGCTCCTTCCTTGGTCATCTTCTTGCCTTTGTTCTTCAAATCAGCTGCCTTTCTGGTAACTAATTCAGCTGCTTCAATCTTGGTTGCCATATCAGCCAATTTGAATGAAATTCCCTGAAAATTGGCAATTGGCTGCCCAAACTGGTGCCTTTCCCTGGCATACTTCACAGATGCCTCATAACTACCTTTCGCAATACCGAGAGAAAGCGCTGCAATGGATATCCGACCGCCATCCAATACCTTCATGGCCTGAATAAAGCCGTCTCCTTCCTGTCCCAACACCTGAGATTTGTGAACCCTGCAATTGTCGAAGATCATTTCAGCCGTTTCCGATGCCCGCATTCCCAGTTTGTTTTCCTTCTTGCCTCCTGAAAACCCCGGAGTGCCACGCTCAACGACGAAGGCTGTCATCCCATGCGAATCAAGTAATTCACCGGTACGGGCTATTACTACTGCAACCTCACCGGACTTTCCATGCGTAATCCAGTTTTTTGTTCCATTGATAACATAATAATCACCGTCCTTTGTAGCCACGCATTGCATCCTTCCAGCATCACTACCAGTATTGGCTTCTGTAAGCCCCCATGCACCAATCCACTCTCCGGTAGCTAACTTAGGCAGATATTNTTTCTTTTGCTCTTCATTGCCAAAAGCCAGGATATGACCTGTACACAAAGAGTTATGTGCTGCCAATGACAACCCGATACTAGAACAAACCTTAGTTATTTCTTCAATTACTGTAATATACTCCTGATAACCCAGTCCGGACCCGCCATATTCTTCAGGTACCAAAACGCCCAAAANACCGTGACGGCCCAATTCACGCATAGTTTCGACCGGGAAGTACTGAGATTCATCCCACTCCATCATATAAGGCCTTATGTGAGTTTCTGCAAAGTCTTTTGCACTTTGCCTTATCATATCCATGCTTTCCTGAGTCGTAGTCATTATTCCTAAATTTAAGTCCGCAAAACTATAACTTTTTAGACAAATATCAAATGCTGTGAGACAAGGTGAGTGCATCACACAATAAACAAATGAAAAATGGAAGGAAAAACAAACTACAAGCTTTGTGGATACTATTCTGACATAACCTAATCTTATTATCTCAAATTTTAATTATCGGATATTATTGTAGATCAAGTAGCTATCAACTTATGTGCAACTTAGAGTGTCCCGTTTTAAATTATTGGGTAAACATATAATTATTTATCCCTAAAATTATCTATGATACGTCTATTCTCATTGTTAAAAAGAATATTTATTATACATCTATCCTGCAATATTGACGGCAGAAATACCCCTCACGATGACTTAGATATTTAGGTTACCTTAACCAAAGAAATAAAATAATCCGGTAAGTAAAAGAAAGTTTCAATCCGTTGAAATATCATCTTTTTTGAAATATTATGTTTTCTGATTAATTTTGACTTTAATTTAGAAATACCGGTTAATATTCAAATAAAAGATATCTATTTTTCCAAATCCTGCCTCGAATGAGAAAATTACTGCTTCTATTTGCTGCAATTGTNTTNTTCACTACCTATGTCAAAGGCCAATTGGTTTATCATGACGCACCTCCCTATCAAGATGANAAAACGTTGCGCCATGTCAGTGAAAAAGCGCTTGAAGTAATAGACTCAATCATCCATTATGGCTTAAATACCCGTCGGGCAGATATTTTCGAAATAAAGAATGAACAATACTTGTTAGTCGATGGCACATTTGATGTATTTCACTGGGAATCTGGCAGATGGCACAACTTATATGAAGGAATCTTCTACGGGTATAATTTTGGAAGCAAAAAGTTTATAATTGATGACAAAATATACTCTTTCGGAGGATATGGCTATTGGAACAAACATGGTCAGATAATTCAGTTTCTGAAAGACAGAGGCAGCTGGGAATTAGTAGATATGGATCAGATTCCTCCATATGGGATAGCTTGTTCNAAAAACCGGGATTTGACCGTTTTTTCTTCAGATTCTATNTTTTATGTCAATATAGACCGGAAGACCAT
This sequence comes from Candidatus Parvibacillus calidus, assembly GCA_013414645.1. GTDB lineage: Bacteria > Bacteroidota > Bacteroidia > Chitinophagales > Saprospiraceae > Parvibacillus > Parvibacillus calidus. The sequence goes on from CP058702.1 coordinate 2,075,610, forward strand.
GGTGGCACGTCCACTTATCAGAAAGATGGTTGANAAAAGTGATCTGCCGAACAGGTATACGATCGAACTTAAGAATTACACACTTATTTATGGAAGAAACCCATTTTATCTCATTGANAAAAAGAATGATTCCATATTTGAATCCAATTTGTTCTTTAAGGGAATCTTAAACGCTTTAAAGAATGGAATGATTTATGTCAAAGGTGACAGCATGTTTTGCTATGACAGATCCTTTAAGCTTGAAGGTGCCTATGATGCCCAATCAGAAAGGGATTTTTTCAAACCAATCAAAGTTGTCAATAACAGCATTTTGGGAGGTTTCAGCAAATGGCTGATTGTGTTGGCTGCTGGTCTCTTAATCGCATTTGTAATTTATTTTGCAACGAGNAAAAAGCATAAGCCATTTCTGGAAGAAGGCATCCTATCTGAAGCAGAACTTGACCTGGAGCGCCCACTTATCATCAAATTACAAAACTTTAATGGCGTAGGTCTTAGTCAGGATCAGCTGGATGAAATCTTCGAAATTAACCATATCCTTTCACCTGAATCCAAACGTTTCAGACGTTCTCAACAGATCAAAGAAATAAATCAACTCTACCGGACATCGCAACAAATGGATATGATTACAAGGGTTAAAGATCCTACAGATAAAAGAAAATTTATCTACCAGATACAGAGCTAAGAATTTAACGGATTCAATTACCCTGAGCTAACATGATTTATTCTTCACTTTGGTTTAAATAAAAAAACCGGAATGGTATCATCCGGTCTTTAACTAAAGTGTTTTTAAATTAATGGGATTAATTTAGACTTTTCCATAAGGGATAGATAGATCATGTACAAAATTCCCCAATTGGTTTGTATTTATTTTTGAAAGATTTCATAAGATTGGAGGAATAAAAACAGAAATCATACTTTTCATTAAAATGATTGATTTTTGTTAAGTATTGAGGCAAATTTATTAACTACATCCTCTCAAACCTATGATAAACCGGTTTAAACCGAAATTTGACACTTCTGATTACCAGCCAGAATCCGGGTTTTATACGATGAAAGCTTATCAATCAGGCGACTAATGTCCTAGAAGAAATATTATCAAAAATCATGAATCTTATCGTAGAATTCGGAGTATTTAAACCATAATATTACCGATTTGCACAAATCATTCAATCGGAATCTTGTGAAATATTTCCGGATAATGGCTGATTGAAGGAAATGGCACTTCCGAACGGGCATGTCGACCTTTAGCTAAATCAGTTATTTATACCACTGAAAACAATGGCAAGTAAAATGAAGTCATGACTTATTACAGTCAATGTATCAATAATATGCTCTACATCAAATTCTGCTGTACATAAGAATTAAGTTGATCACCATATGAAGACACATTATAACAAAACCTTTGGAAATGGAAATTGGTGCAGTATGGACAAAAGCTTAATTCTTACGATTCAATTCAGCCTGTAAAAACACAATGAATTTTTATACTTCTTTTAAAAACTACCGTACAAAAGCACGATCCCAGATATTCCAGGAAATGATTTAATATTTATCTTTCCATCGTTCTTTTAAAANAGAAAGGATTCTATCTTCAGAAGGATTTCTACCCGGTTCATAAATCTTTAAACTCATAATCTCTGTAGGAAGATATTCCTGAGCTACGAAATTATTTTCAAAATCATGGCCATACTGGTAGTCTTTTCCATAGCCAAGTTCCTTCATCAATCCTGTAGGCGCATTCCGCAAATGGAGTGGGACAGCAAGATTACCCGTTTNTTGTACCAGATCAAAAGCCTTGTTGATTGCCAGGTAGGCCGAATTGCTTTTAGGTGAGGAAGCCAGGTAAAGAGCGCATTCGGACATCACAATCCTGCATTCCGGCATACCAATCTTATGGACGGCATCCATGCATGCCTGGGCTATCAGTAGAGCATTAGGATTGGCCAGGCCTATATCCTCCGCAGCAAGGATGATCATTCGGCGGCAAATAAAGATCGGGTCTTCTCCACCTAAAAGCATCCTCGCCATATAATATAAGGCTGCGTCAGGATGAGAACCACGGATCGACTTGATAAATGCTGAAATCAGATCATAATGAAATTCACCGCCTTTGTCATATGCAATATGCTTAACTTTAACCGCTTCTTCAACCAATTGATTGTTGATTGTGAGCTTTCCCACAACATGCATCGAAGCTAGTATTTCCAGTAAATTATATAATTTTCTTGCATCTCCTCCTGAAAAGAAAATCAATGCCTCATATTCTGCAACTTCAATCTCCTGTTGAGACAATATGGAATCCCGTGAAATAGCCCGGTCAACCATTGTTTTCAAATCATCGGCAGAGAGTTCCTCCAAAACATATACCTGACAACGTGACAATAATGCCTGATTGACTTCAAAGGATGGATTCTCGGTAGTGGCGCCAATAAGGATAACTGTTCCTTTTTCAACAGCCTCCAATAGAGCATCCTGCTGTGATTTATTAAAACGGTGTATCTCGTCGATAAATAATATCGGTGCCTGACCGGAGTGAAAAAGATCGACCCTTGATGCCTTGTCGATGGTTTCCCGCACGTCCTTGACGCCGGCATTGACCGCGCTTAAAGCAAAAATTCGTCGATCGGTAAATTCAGCAATCAAAAGTGCGAGAGAGGTCTTGCCCACACCGGGTGGACCCCAGAAAATACAGGAATGAATTTNTTTCTGCTCCAGGAGTTTCCGGAATGGAGCATCATTTCCCATGATTTGCCTCTGACCGATATAATCTCCCGGCACCTTGGGTCTCATCCTTTCAGCTAATGGTGGCATACAATTTACTTGGTCGGTTTGTAATCAAGCATTTTGTCGAGTGAGTGTTGAGATACTGAATGATATCCTGAACGGTGTTGCCTATAGATTTCAAGGGCCACATCTTTTTGCCCCGATTGTAACAAGGCTTTATACAGCGGTTCCAGAAATTTGCGTCGTCCCACTCTACCAAGGAACTCATTTACTTTCCCATTAATCGCTGTATTCTTCAACACGATATTATTCTCCAACCAAATAGCAAGAATTTCAGTATTTTGGGATTCAAGAAAGTGATAACTTTCATTCAACCGATTCAACTCATTCAAACCAGTCTTTCCTTTAATCCTTCTGAGAAAGTACAACCATTGGTTGAAGTCCCAATCCTTATATGCCAGTCTGGAGGTACCACCGATAAGCGCCGGCTCTTCCTTTTCAACAGCTTCAAACATTTTGCTCTCAAACACTGATGCATTATCCGGTATTCCGGGCTTGTATATCCAATCATTGGTATGTACTTTATCCAATTGAACAGCATCAAATTTGGAGTAAAGGTATTTTACAAACTCTTCGGTAGTAATTGTCTTGAACTTGAAATGTGCAAAATATCCATTCAAGAAATCGTCCATCTTTTCTCTACCAAAGGTTCTCTCAAGTAAAACAAGGAACAAATATCCTTTTTCATAAGGAATATCGGTCATGGCATCATCGGGATTTTCACCATTCAGGTTTTGCTTAAGTCGGCTTTGTTGACTATCCAATCCAAAGTCTGCCAATTCAATATCAAGATCATTGCGACCTATAATTGAATTCATATCGGCATAATCCTTATTTTTAACCTTTTCAACAATACGTCTTTCAAAATAAGTCGTAAACCCTTCATTAAGCCAAAAATCATTCCAGGTGGCATTTGTCACAAGGTTGCCAGACCAGGAGTGCGCCAGTTCATGAGCGATTAGGTTGGCTAATGAACGATCTCCTGCGATGACAGTAGGAGTGGCAAAGGTCAACCTCGGGTTCTCCATACCTCCGAAAGGAAAGGCAGGTGGTAGAACCAGGATATCATACCGTCCCCAGGCATAAGGCCCATAGAGTGATTCCGCTGTTCTAATCATTTCAGGGGTCTCAGAAAATTCAAAAACCGCAGCTTTCAATTGCCCGGGTTCTGCATACACGCCACTTCTATTATCGAAGGCATGAAATGCAAGGTTACCTACAGCCATAACCAAAAGATACGCAGGGATTGGTTCGTCCATATGGAAGTAATATACGCCATCCTTCACCGGAGTTTGAGGATTGACTGCAGACATCAATGCCATCAAACCTGCAGGTACACGGAGTGTTGCATCATAGGTAAACCGGATACCCGGAGAATCCTGAACAGGAATCCATGATCTGGTAAGATTGGGTTGGCCTTGGGTATAAAGAAAAGGATATTNTTTGTCATAAGTTTGTTCCGGAGATAGCCACTGTAGGGCAACGGCATCCTTACTTGCAGAATAATAAATTGCGACGGTATCGCCAACAGAAGCCAAAGGGATAATAATTTTGCTTCCAAGATATTTCTCAGGGGTACTAATTGTAAAAACCACATGCTGTCCCTTGCTTTTCATGGAATCGATCTTCAGTTCATTACTATCCAAAAACAAAGTATCTGCACCATTCTTAGCGATGGTAAGGAGTGCAAATCCCGAAACAAGGCGCTGGCTGAAATCCACACTCAAATCAAGTTTCAAATGCCTGACGCGTGCAGCAGAATTATCTCCAAAGGAGTGAGGGTCGTCAACATGGCCTTCGGAGGCATTTCCTACCACTATGTTTTCTGGTTGGGGTCTACATGAAACAAACAATAATATAAAAACAAATAAAAGTGCAAATTTGCCTAGTTGCATGGATTTCAATTTAGAATGAATTGGAATATTATTTTAAAAAAACTTCATCTTGTCGCTTTGGTTCAAAAGTAAGTGATTAACCTTAAACAGTGAAGAATAAACGTTTAATTTCTACCTTTGAAGCCAAATCATGGATAAAAAACATCTGTATCTTCAACGAGCCATAGATTTGGCTCTACAAGCCGGGTCGGAAATAGCGAGCAATCCACCAGTCGGTTGTGTGTTGGTACAAGGCAATCACATTATAGGTGAAGGTTGGCACAAGTTTTATGGAGGTCCGCATGCTGAGGTCAACGCCATCCATGATGCAATAAAATCCGGGCATTCACCTAAAGGCTCGGAGGCTTATGTTTCATTAGAACCTTGTGGCCATTACGGGAAGACCCCGCCCTGTGCTATGCTACTTGCAGAGAACCGGGTCAGGCAGGTATATATTGCGGAGAAGGACCATCATCCAATAACATCGGGCATAGGACTAAAGATATTATCCGAGCAAAATATAGAAACTGAAACCATTTCGACTTTAGAATCCGCGCATCTTTTACAACGATTTTACATTAATCATTTTGAACAAAGACCCTATGTAATTTTAAAATTTGCTCAAAGTAAGGACGGTATGATGGCATCGACCAACAGACGGATACCCATAAGCAATCCATATAGTGCGCGGTTGGTCCATCGCTGGCGTTCAGCGTGTGATGGCATTCTCATTGGTTCTGGCACGTTAAACACAGATGATCCATTATTGAACAACAGGCTATGGTTTGGCAAAACGCCACATAAATTTGTTATAGGNAAAAAATTAGTAAAACAGCCTGAGTTATATAAAATGTTTAAGGAACCTGGGAAATCTACATGGCTTAATACTGGTGACGATGTGCCTGCAAGCGTAGAAAAGAAGCAAGTGTCCGCTGAAAATACCTGGTCATCAATCTGGAAATTGCTTTATCAAGAATATGGGATAACGAGTCTATTGGTCGAAGGTGGCACTAAAGTGCTTCAAAGTATAGCAGATGAGGGTGTATTTGACCAGGTACGAATAATAACTTCAGATATATCCAATGACGAGTTAAACATATCATCGCCTTCAATTTCAGGATTGCGATTTTTAGGAGAATACAGAATTGCGAGTGATACAGTCCGATGGTATGANAAAAAGCAGGACGATGGGAAATGTGAAAATGCTGAAAAGGTGTGAATGTGATAAAAATCAGAGTCATAAGTGTTAGGGAGGTAATTCTGACGAAGTAGGTAGATGTTTAATAATTGCTTTTTCAAGAATAATAAGATAATACATCCAATTGATTAAAAAAATCTGGCAAATACAGAAGAAAAATTGATATTGCTAGCCTAAAAACTAACTGGGCCTTGCTTTAAGGTTATTAAAGTTGTATATACTTAGATTTTTAAAGTTGTCCAATGATTATAAAAATTTTGAAATATAGGTCGTGAAAATTAACAACACACCCAAATAAAGCAAATCATAAATACTTGTACATTAAGCAGATAGCAGGTTTAATTCTTACAAACTATATGTCTTATTTGAAAACAAATTTCATAGCCATTGACAGGGATGATTCGGTATTAACTACCTCTGATACAGGCTTTGAATCATATAACAGATTGTATCTTAATATCAAAGATAACCGTTTACCGGCCTTGACATTCAACTCATTATTCGTAAGAATTCTAAAATCATTAAAATCACTGAATAATGGTTGATAATATGTCGTGCTGATCAGCTCAAGATGCTCTGACATACCAATGGTAAAAGAAAAATAATCACTATTCCTCCAATCACTACGAATCAAACCAGGGTTGGGTTCTGCGGCCTCTTNTTCAACCTCAAACATACCCAAGAACCCCAGATAAGCACGGAAGTTTTCTATATCAGCAAGTTTAAATCTCAATCCGGTACCATTCAACCATCTTTCCTGAATCATTAAAATTTCGTTTTGTTGAAATTGTGTAAACAATTCAAATCTAATCAAATGATTAAATTTATAATTATACCGTAAATGAATAATAAAGTCATCTGTCAACTTTTNTCCATCTCCGGCTAAAAAATTATAATTACCGGCTAAAAGAATAAGACTTTTCTTTCCTTTATATTCCACCACAGAATTAAAATTGGCACTTATTACCTTGGTTTCAGAATTTTTCAATTGCCCTCCAAGTATAACCTCACCAAACCATCCTGTAGTGTCAGTTCTTATTCTGAGACTTTCTATATTAATCACTTGAGCAGATAAATAGACCGCGCAAATATTGGTGAGAAAAATAAGCGCAATTCTTAATATCATAAATATCAGAGACTTAAACTATGAGAAAAGTATAAAGTTATAAATAAATTTCTGGAAGGAAAAAATTGGAAGAAAAACAGATGAAAATAGAAATGCTTATTAACAACAATTTAAAAACAGAAAAGCCCCGGATTCCTCCGAGGCTTTGCGGTCCGGACGGGACTCGAACCCGCGACCTCCGCCGTGACAGGGCGGCATTCTAACCAACTGAACTACCGAACCAAAGTTACTTTATTTGCCAACTGCTTGACAAATCTATCAAAGCGGTGCAAAGATAATAACACTTTATATTCCTCAAAATATTTTTTTTAGAAATTTGAAATATTTTTTTCAAAGCAGTAATATTAAATTATATATATTTGATTTACTATAGATTATACATATATATATACTATAATACACATTTTTTATTGATTTAAATGAAAGTTATTAACTTGCACGGAAACTTTATGAAGATATTAGGAATTATACCAACGAGATATGCCTCTTCACGTTTTCCGGGAAAAGCATTAGCAGACGTGGGCGGCAAGCCGATGTTGCAGCGTGTCTATGAGCAGTCCCAAATGTCTTCATTCCTCTCCCAACTTGTTGTGGCGACGGATGATGAGAGAATNTTTGACACTTGTATCCGATTGAATATTCCTGTAGAAATGACAGCGGATTACCACAGAAGCGGCACTGATCGATGCGCAGAAGTAGCNAAAAACCATCCTGAATATGAGGCTATAATAAGTATTCATTGTGATGAACCATTTATTATGTCCAATCAGATTGACATCCTGGCCAAAACATTGCTTCAAAATTCAACTGCCGATATTGCCACCTTGGCCAAATTCATTCAAACTCAGGAAGAACTTTGTGACTCCGATGTAGTCAAAATAGTATTTGGATATAATATGGAGGCCATCTATATGAGCAGGCACCCTATACCATATTACGCCTTTGCTGAAAAAGAAGAATGGCTTCTGAGACATCAATATTACAAACATATAGGACTTTATGGCTTTAAGCGCGAAACCCTGCTGGAAGTTGCTGCTCTTAATGTCAGCTATCTCGAAACCTCAGAAAATTTGGAAGCTTTACGGTGGATTGAAAATGATTATAATGTCAAGGTCGCCCTTACTGACTATGACAGTCTTGAAATAAACACACCTGAAGATTTAGCAGAACTGCTAACCAGAAAACAAAATATTTGAAATTCTGTTGATAAGAGATTGTTTAAATCCTCCCCTTTTCTTTAACTTCCGACCATAAACCTCTGTGTCATAGGCTTATGCCTGACCATTCTTGTAATAATATCATCCAAAATCTCTCCTTTCATGCGATGCCTGTTATATCGGTAACAGTATTCATTGAGATAATCCTGTAGATATGTGACATAACCATGTCGTGCGTACAACCAGTTAAGCATGTTTCTTACCACCCGTTGATCCAATGCTTTGTCCAGCCCTTCACATCCGCTCGTCTGTTGACCATAGCAGCATAGCTGGGCGGGTTGATCCATGTTGATCATTGCCCGGCCATCGATCTTCCGGGTGATAAATGCCTGCGACCTCTTTTTGGAGGCGTCCCAATGACGCTCACATAGCTCCTGGCNTGCACCACCTCCTTTCTTTTCAATTCCAATCAGAATTCTGGCTTGTTTGAACTTCGGCTTTTTACCCTTGTCACGCCTGATGATATCTACCACAACCTCCACCACATCGACATTGCCTTCCAGAGGGTGTCGGTCCGTACTGGCCATAGCAGCCATCACCTTCCTGTGAAACAACAGGCAGGTCTTTTGTGTAAGACCGGTCTGACGCGCCAATTGTGTGGAAGGGCTACCTTTCTTGTCTGTCACGATCAGGTACAACATGTAGAAAGCTTTGTCCAGCGGTATTTTCATGTTTTGGAATAAGGTATTCACCTTGGCACTTTCCACCTTATTGCATCGGGTGCATTGCCGGGAACCGTAGGCGAAACCTTTACAGTATTTCGTGTGACCACATTGTTTGCAGGAGTAGCCTCCGGCCCATTTGACTGATGCGATGTAGTCAATACATTGTTCTGCTGTAGAGAATCTTTGCCTGAAATTGTCGATGGTCAGTGATTGGAGTTCTTCATACATGGTGATCAAAGTGGGTTAGTGATTATGAAATAAGTTTACGAGGTGAAGGTAGTAAAAGATTTGGGATGACCAAGGGGTGGGTGGGGAAAAATTGAAGTATGTACTTGTTTAATAACCTCATACTCAGTCCGTGCGCTTATTTCTGCTTATGAATAAAAATAAAACAATTGAAAAAAAAAAGAAGGACGAGGTTAGAAAAATCACATCAATACGAAATCTAAACCTATTAAACATCTACCTACTTCAGGGTGACACCTCCCTCACCTTGAAAAAAGAAGTATGTACTTGTTTAATAACCTCAAACCTCATCAGCATACAGGTTTCAAAAATTGTTAAGAATAAATTTATTGAAATCTTGCAAAATATTATTAACAAAGCCCGGAATGAATTATCAACACTTGATTCAACGCTATTAAACATCTACATACTTCAGGGCGGCCACCCAATCCTCCCGCTTTGCGCTGCCTCCTCATTTAAATGCATCTTTCCAATTAGAATGCCTCCGCTTTAAGATTTCTTAGACCCAAATCCTATCACTCCGGCAAACTCACTCCAAATCGCCGATTAAATCCTTTTATCCCTTGACTACCACCGGTATGCACATAAACAACTTTAGAACCCTCGGGAAAATAGCCCTTTCCGGCCAAATCATATAATGCATATAACCCTTTGGCATTGTAAATGGGATCTATTTTAATGCCTGTCCTTGCATACCAATCTCTGATGAATTGGATCAATTTGTCATTAAATCTGGCATAACCGCCGAAATGATAATCCAGGCTGTATTGTAACCCGGCAAAATCGGAATGATAAGTCCTCCCTAGATGCTCAATTGGATTAAGCCTCAGAACCGGAACTGATAAGATCTCAACGTCAGCTCGTTTCACTCTGAAAATACCTGCAGTCGTTCCACCACTTCCAAATGGCAACACGATGTGCGTCACATCAGGCAATTGATGTTCTATTTCATAATAAAGTTCTGCGCAACCTTTCAAAGCAAACTCATTACTACCACCTTCAGGAACAAAATATTCATCAGATCTGCAAAGAAATTCACCAGTTTTGTAATATCCAAATTGAACCTTGGGGATGAGAATCACTTCCATCCCATTTGCACGACACACACTTAATGTTGGATTATTCAAGTCAACATTTTCTCCATTTAGGTAGCCGCGTGTATTCAAATTATATAATTTTCCTGCCTGGCTAAGTGCAAGAAGGTGATTGGAAAAAGCGCCTCCCACACTTATAATGGTGCGAATTCCATTCTGAAGAGAAAACTCAAGATTATACTTCAACTTCCGCCATTTATTCCCTTCAATGACCGGATGCACGAGATCATCGCGCTTGAGGTATATACTTACTCTATTTACGTTTTCATCTACACTTTCCATTGGACTATACGGAAAGTCAAATCCCGTCATCTGACGAATACTTCATCACAGAAAAGCCAGGCTTCATTACCGGCACCCTGAGCGCCAGCAGGTATTAAGCCATACCTATTGACCTTTATCTTCAATTTATCTGTTTCAATTGGCTTCTCAAAATTTAATACAATCTTATGTATTTTCCCGTTTTCTGTAATGGTGGATTTAGCAATCACCTCTATTTCCTTACCCATCGCATCGATGGTATATACCTTCATATCTCGTGGTGGGTAAATCCACTGTCCCTGACTAACAAAGAAACGAGCTTCTACCCTATCAATTGTACGAGAAGATTCCATATCAAGGATAGCAATGATGTCCTTACCTGAAAATCCCAACCATTCATCACCACCATAATCATTTTCAGGACCTTTGAACCCATTTACAAGTGCTTCGCTTCCTCCGGCATTGTATTTTTCATGGGCAGGATTGACTAGTTTTACTTTAGCGCCCATTGCGGAATGTGTTTCATACTCCTTTACAGTGGCTGGCATTTCCGATTTGCTTCCTTTGATCTGCACCCGAGCTTCAACAGCACCATTACCCTTTGGGAAAGGCACCGGTGCTGAATACTCCTGCCATGCAGTCACCGTCTTACCATTGGAGACACGCATTTCAATCTTTGCATCAGGATTGTCACAAGACAGCACAATTCTTTCAACTCCATCAATATGTTTCGAATTAATGTAAATGTTATAAAAATGCCTTGCATAATTAATATCCCAGGCATCGAGTCGAGGCAATTGGGTAGTCAGCCTTTGGACAAACTCTTCATAATTCCTTTCCATTTTAGGAGACCATAGCACTTCGGACAAAGCAAATGAGCGTGGGTAAGCCATATATTGCAAATGTTTCGGTGTTGCAATATACTCTGTCCATATATTTGCCTGTCCCCNCATTATGTATTTGTGCTTCGAGGAAGGTAGCTTATCCGGAATTGGCTCAAATGAATATACTTTCTTCAAAGTTACCAAACCACCAATAGCAACCGGTTCCTCCGGACCCCGGGCCTGATAATAGTCAAAGTAACAGTATGCCCCTGGAGTCATTATAACATCATGATCCTGACCAGCCGCCTCAAATCCACCTTCCATCCCCCGCCATGACATAACTACTGCATTTGGAGCAAGCCCTCCCTCAAGGATTTCATCCCAACCAATAATCGTCCGGCCTTTGCTATTTACATATTTTTCAATTCGCTGAATAAAATAGGACTGTAGGCCATGCTCATCTTTAAGCCGGAAATTCCTTATCAATTTCTGACAATAATCACAATTTTCCCACTGAGCCTTAGGAACTTCATCACCGCCGATATGGATATATTTTGATGGAAATAACTCCATCACTTCATCCAGGACGTTTTGCANAAAGAAAAATGTACCTTCTTTTGGGCAGAAGATATCATCGAAAATACCCCAAGTGGTGGCAGGTCTTATTTGCTTTTCTGTGCAACCCAGTTCAGGATATGCAGCCAGTGCAGCTGATGCGTGGCCGGGCATTTCAATCTCAGGTACAATCATAATATATTTCCTGGCTGCATATGCTACGATCTCTTTTATTTCTTCCTGTGTATAATAAAAACAATATTTATTCCCATCATAGCGGACGGGTTTATCGCTGTAATGCCCGATTAAAGTTTCATCACGGCAAGAAGAAATTTCCGTCAATTTGGGATATCTTTTTATTTCTATCCTCCAGCCCTGGTCATCCGTTAAATGCCAGTGAAAATAATTATATTTCTGGAACGCAAGCATATCTATGTACTTTTTGACGGCATCCTTTCCGAAAANATGACGGCTCTCGTCAAGGTGCATTCCTCTATAGGAAAATCTGGGGTAATCATATATGGTACAATATGGTACCGACATGGGGACACCCCTATTTGCACCAATATCAGAAGATTCTACCGGACATAGTTGCTTCAATGTTTGTGTAGCGTAAAACGCCCCCGCTTCATCTTTAAACTGAATAACGACTCCGTTATCATCTACCGTGAGTAGATATGCATCAGGATGGCTGAACGTATCTACCTTGACAAATTTTATGGCATTGCCGGGCTGCATAACACGCTTCATCTCTAAACCAAATTCTTTACTTGCCCATCCATTGAAATCAAACATCGGATCCTTCTCAATGCCAGGACCATATAGGTATGCCGGGTAATTACGAAGATTAAGACTTCCTTTTAATTCATGCACCTTGACAGGTTGAGGGATAATATTAAGTTTTCCTGGACTTTGCGCAAAAGCGAAGAATCCGTATATTACCATCCATGGAATTAGTAAGAAAATTTTGAAATTCACGGCAAATGTCTGTTTTTATTTATCAATCAAATTATTACTCACAAGGTTAATAGTCGTAAAGATATGTTTATTTCGGGAGGAAAATACACAGTTACTTCATTTGGTATAATATTTACCATATCATTTTGATAATAATATTATTAAATAACCGCATATAACTTAACACCAAAAATACATCTTGTTATCCTACATATATTCAATATTTTAGGAATAATAATTCCCGGGAAAATCACTTCAGCATATATCTCAAACTCACAAATACCCTTCTGCCGGCTTGAGGAAAATACCCTACAGAACTATAATAATCATTTCCTTCTGATTGAATATAAGGATCATCTTTACTGGCATCATAACCAATTGCCTTAAATCGATAAATCCACCCGTTATTGACATAATGAATGTTTAGCAAATTATCAATGTTTCCTGACAATACAAATCCATTTTTACCTCTTCTTAAAGGTAATGAAAAGCCCATTCCATGAAGGTTGTATGATGGCAATTTACTATGAATGTCTGAAGTATTATCGATATACTGACTTCCCACAAATTTGTAAGTATAATGGAATGACAATCCTTTCAACTGCTTTGATTGCATAAAAGGTTGATAGGACATTTTTCCATAAGCAACAACAAAGGGACTGAACGCTATATCCGTATTCCCCTTAAATGTGGCAACCTGTCCGGGATATTCAACACCCTCATCCGTTAAAATACTCACATCGCTATACTCGGTGAAGTCGATAATCTTGCTTTTACTCAAGGAGATATTCCCCAAAATTGTAAGCTGCTGAAACGGCTGCCAACGCAGATCAGTCTCCCATCCCATCCTATAACTTTTATCTACATTGAATCGTGTGTATGCACCAACATCATTAATCTTGCCGGTAAGTACCAACTGATCCTGGTAGAACATAAAATAAATATTGGATTGCAAATCAAAGTTTTGTTTTGAATGCCTGTATCCCATCTCACCATTATACATTCTCTCCGGTTTGGGCAATTTGCCTGGTGCGGCATCTGTAAAGTCCCTACGATTAGGCTCTTTATTTGCAACGCCTCCAAAAATGTAAATATTCCTGTCTTTGTTTTCATTAAGGAAAATGGTTGCACCGACCTTTGGATTAANAAAGAGGAATCGCTGGGTTATAGCCTCCGGATTCCACTCATTATCAAGTCCTTCATAAGTATAAGCAATTCGCCGACCTTGCAAATCGACAAAAGCTCCTATGCGGTCAAGTGTTTTTTCAATCCTGGCAAAGACACTGGCTTCCTGCTTCTCTCCTATGTTATCATAATAATATCTAGGGACCCAATCAGGCAAGCCTTGATAATTTTTTATGATGCCAAAATGCTTTCCGCGATACAACTGAAGGTTTCCACCGGTCTGTAGAAACCATCTATTATTCTGATGATCAAACACCAGATTCAACCCATTGAGCGCATTATCAAGCCATCTCTCCCTTATCAAAGCCACGTCCATGGAAGGGACATCATCAAAATACTTAGAAATATTCTCTTCCCGATACTGGTTATAATAACCTTTACCCAGCGTATTGTATAATGTAAATTGCAGCCCGCTATTTTGTTTGATATGCCATCGACCAATCAACCTGCTGTACACTTGCCGATAGAAATCCTTCTGGTCACTATAATATGTCCCATCACTTTTCAGACCGGCCGGATTAAATGTCGTCCCTGGATCTGCCTTATAAAACTGAATCGGCGTTCCCTCCCATGCCTGATATGTTTCCTCCTTGCCCCAATACACATTAGCTGCAAGACTGAATCTTTGACGCACATACTGAGACTGAAACGAACCAGCCCACAATTGACTCGATGCCCTGTCCATATATCCGTCAGATGAAATCCGGCTACCCCGTATCTTGAATCTGAAATACTTCCCCAAAACACCTGAGCTGAGGGCCAATCCATATTTTTGACTATTGAATGAACCATAACCCACATTGGCAGTTAAAAGTGGTATCTTACTCAGCATACCTGTCCGGAGATTAATGTTGGCTCCAAAAGCACCGGGACCGGCTGTTGAAACACCTACACCCCTCTGTATCTGAACACTTTCGACATCCTCAATTATGTCAGGCAGGTCCACCCAGAATATATCCTGACTCTCAGCATCATTGACCGGCACACCATCAATAGTAACATTTATTCGTGTCTGATCGCTTCCTCTTATTCTCAATGCCGAATATCCAATTCCATTTCCAGCATCTGAAGTTGAAACACNTCCTGGTAAGGATTCTAATATGGACGGCATATCAGCAGGATTATCTGAATAAATGCGGCTTTTAGAAAGCGTCTTTTGTGTTACAGCCGAAGACTCATTGGCCCAGGAAGCTGTAACCAGACCCTCTTTTANAAGAATTCCTGTACCCAATAATATCAATTCTACCTTTGATGTTCGTTCCGATATTATTGTATCCAGTCCATTAGTACCAACATATGTAACTACAACATGTAATGGAAAGCGAAATTCACCTTCCACCTTTCCTTCATGGTCTGTAATGGCTCCATAGCCGTTGACAGAAACCGATGCATCTTCAACACCCTTCCCTGCATAATCCCGAACAATTACAACCGTCTTCTGGGCATTCAAATTAATCATTAACCACATGGCAATCCAGGCAATCGCCATTCGTTTAAAACACAAAGATTGAAACATTTTTATTTAATTTATGAATGTTGGAACATGGGGTTAATCCCAACTTCTATCCACAAATTACCATCCCTTCCACTATTACCATGGCAGGTTCAATGGGTTTTATCTCAGCCGGTTACACCAGCACCCCAGTTAATAAGATGATGCAAATTTACCGTACTTTTACTTATTTACAAATTGATAAAACAACATTTTCTAAGTATCTGAATGAAATTAGTATTTGTATCTTTGCCGGGATTGATTCAGTTGATCTCATCAGGGAACTTTATTCATTGATCACAAACAATTTAAAATACTAACATTGGAGTCTATTAAAATTCACGACAAATCTTTTGTTCCCTTTATCCTCAAAGATGATATCGACAACAGGATTGCCGGGATTGCTTCAGAATTGGAAAATAAATTTAAGAACAAGCAACCGGTTTTTCTGATTGTATTGAATGGCGCCTCCTTTTTTGGAGTTGATTTATTGAANAAATACAGACAACCATGCTCCATTCAGTTTCTCCGCTTAAAAAGCTATGAAGGAACTGATTCGACAGGTAATGTCAAATCAATAGGGAACATGCCGGAAAATTTAAAGGGGCGTGATATCGTCATCTTAGAGGATATTGTGGATACAGGCTTGACCATGAATTTTCTTAAATATAAACTTGAAGAGGAAGGTGTTGGTTCTATTACCATCGTTACACTATTGGACAAACCGTCCAGGAGAGTGCAAGATGTAAAGGTTGAAGTCGTAGGCTTTACCATACCGGATGTATTTGTCGTGGGTTATGGTCTCGATTATGATGACCTCGGAAGGAATACTGAGCATATCTACAAATTGTCAGATAATATCAAAAGTGAATAATCCGCCTAATAATTTCCGGAAAATTTTAAAATTAATGGAAAATAGGCACCCCATCCGATAATATTATTCAATTTCCTCAAAAAACCTGTGTCATAATTCTTACGGACATTGTTCCATGGAAAGTATTTACCATTCATCGCAATATAAACACCCGGCGGTAAGACCTGAACAAAGGCAAGTGCAGCTCCGAGATTAAAGAAACCATCACTGGAATTACCGAATGCATAAGGCACCATCGCTCCCGTCAGGACTATCGTCTTACCTTCAATTTCAGCTTCAGCAATAGCTCTTGCCGTTGCAGTCATCCTATCCGTCCCATGTGTAATAAGTATTTTCTCAGCGGGTGATTNTTTACACTGATATACTATGATATTCCGGTCTTCTTCCGTCATTTCAAGACTATCCACCATCATCAATGTCTTTACATCGATTTCCAGACTGCTTCGGCCCCTAACAAACATAGTATTAAGATGGGTATCCTTGAAATAAAGCTCACCTGTAATAAAATTATACTCCTTGTCAAAAGTCCCTCCTGTAACAAAAACCTGAATCATTATTGAAATATTTAATGCAAACATATTAAAAAAACGGTAAAAGCCCTATCCTGCAAGAAGATTACAGCCCCTTATCTCCCGATTATCTACCCGACCCAGGATTTCAAATTCACCGTTTTCATGAAGGATGGCCATATCCTCCGTTTCGATAAAAGAACAGGTATGCACATTAGCCATATCAAAGACATTCAAAACACCTGGCTTACCCCTTTNTTGAATTGAAAAAGGGTCATTCAACTCCTTCACTATCATATACATAGTATCACTCACTTCAAATTTCCCTTCGCCTTTCGAATAACATTGGGAAAGTAATTCCGTCATTCCATACTCCGAATAAATTGATTTTGGGCGAAAGGATTCCTCGAGAAATAAATGCAACTCGGCTTTTGTCATCTCAGCTTCTTTGCCTTTCATCCNCCCGGTTTCGATCATGGTCACATTCGGCCAAAATTGATAGCCTAATTCCCTAAAGCACCGAATAAAAGCATAGGGAACGCCGAAAAGAATAATATGCTCATCTAAATTCCCTTGTACCACTTCCATTAAATCATGATATCGGTCAAGAAAAANATACCTTTGATCCACAGCCGTGCATCCCATTAAATAATTTACCATATAGACCAGACTACTATCCTCTCGCTCAAGATACCCGGGTAAAAGTGCCATAATACGCAGATGGCTGATTGGCCCAAAATACTTTTCAAATATTTTCAGACTGACTGTTTTATATATTTGCAAATCTCTAATATAATGACTACTTCTCCCCTTTCCGGTTGTAGAGCTGGATCTGAACACTGTTTGCTCCTGCCAATCACAGGATGTTATACGGAAATTCTTGAAAAATGTAATGGGCAAAAAAGGAATGTCTTCCAATTCGGGATACTTCAAATCAAACTTCAACTGTTTTAAATAAGAGCGATATACCGGATTAAATTTCGACTGAAAATCAAATATGACAGGATATACTTCATTGACCAATATTATTTCACCCATTACCAGTTGGCGGCTGAGTTTTAGAATCTCTTCCGGGAGAATATTATCGGCCATGAAGCAAAAGAATTTCGGTTTACAATGCAAATATGTATATTTAACCCCAATCACAGGGAAAATTTATTGGATTATCTGGTGAAGCAAATTTGTTGTAAATTTTACGCCGTTGGATGTATTTAATTATATATGATGAAAACCATCAACCTCATAATATTTCTTCTTTTGATTCAGTGGTCTTGTCTGAAAGCACCGGAATATCCCATTGAGCCAATCATCAGTTTCATTTCAGTCAGCAACTCCGTAATCAAACAAAGTCAGTTCAATGGAGACAGCACTTATATCACTTTTGGATTTACGGATGGAGATGGTGATCTTGGGGACCAGGATTCCGTCAACATCTTCGTGACGGACCAACGGACAAATATACATCCAACCGTGTACAAGATTCCCTTTTTAAAACAGAACAATGGTGCCAAGGGTATATCAGGAGAAATTAGAATAAGGTTATTCTCTGAATGCTGTATTTACCCTAACGGACAAGTCCCATGCACACCTTCAACAGAATTTCCAACCGATACCCTGATATATAGTATTTATATCAAAGATAGAGCCGGCCACCAAAGCAACATCATTTACACAACGCCAATCGTATTATTATGTCAATAGCAGCTTCAGAACTGATTCTCAATGAAGACGGAAGTATTTATCATCTCGGATTACACCCGGAACAGGTATACCCGACCATCATTACTGTCGGAGATCCTGATCGGGTAGAAATAGTAAGCAAATACTTCGACCGGATTGATTTTAAAAAACANAAAAGAGAATTCATCTCGCATGGAGGCCGAATAGGTAACAGGGACATTACTGTAGTCTCAACTGGAATAGGAACAGACAATGTTGATATCGTCATCAATGAATTGGATGCCTTAGTCAATATCGATTTGGATACGAGGACACCAAAATCAGATATCAGGAAACTGGATATCATGAGGCTTGGTACATCCGGAACTATTAGAGCAGAGGTCGAAGTGGACAGTCTGGTCCTGTCTCGCGGAGCAATAGGGATGGACGGGCTGATGCATTTTTACAAAAGAGATAAAAAGCCTGAAGAACTGGAAATGTTAACCTGGGAAATAAACTGGCCTTTGCCACCTTATTACTATTCCGGGTCTGAAAGTTTGCTGGCAAGGTACACATATCACGGTATTGAAGGGATAACCGTATCTAATACCGGCTTTTACGGTCCTCAAAGCCGAAGGTTGCGACTTGACCCTGCATCGGACAACTTATTTGAAACCCTTGCCGGTCAAAGTATTAACGGATGCCCGATAACTAATCTTGAGATGGAGACATCAGGCATATACGGACTTTGTCAACTTCTAGGCCATAATTGCCTGTCCATCAATGTAATCATAGCGAATAGATCCTTAGGTAAATTCAGTAATGCACCCGACAAGGCGGTGATCAATATGATCGAGACAATATTGGAAGAAGCAAGTAAATAAATTATACGTTATTTAATGATATTGATGCTCAATATTACTTTTATTACCTTTGTATCAAGTACCCTTAAAATCAATCGGATCGCCCTTTTTCTCTTTCAGCCCGGAAATATGCAATCCTCCCGATAAAGAAGCTTCTTGAAGATATATAAGCATCGCTCATAGATATCGCTAAATAAAAGATTTTTGACAAAGACAGTTTTATGCCTGAAATTAAATGTATCTTCGCGGCCAAAAACAAAATAAAATATGGCTCTCAAATGCGGTATCGTCGGACTACCTAATGTAGGCAAATCGACCCTCTTCAATGCCCTAACCTCAGCAAAAGCCCTTGCAGCAAATTATCCCTTTGCCACCAAAGAACCTAATCTCGGTGTAATCACCGTTCCTGATAAACGATTGGACCAATTGTCGGATATTGTCCGGCCTCANAAAGTGCAACCGACCACCGTCGAAATCCTCGATATCGCAGGGCTAATAAAAGGAGCCAGCAAAGGTGAAGGACTCGGCAATCAATTCCTGGCCAATATCAGNGAAGTCGATGCCATCATTCATGTCATACGATGCTTTCAGGATGACAATGTCGTGCATGTCGATGGTTCCATCAATCCAGTTCGGGATAAGGACGTCATAGATACTGAACTCCAACTTAAGGATATCGAAACACTGGAAAAAAGACTGGATAAGATTCAAAAAGCGGCTAAGACGGGAGATAAGGCAGCCAAAGCCACATTTGATTTGGGCCAAAGAATGCTCGCTCACTTAGGAGATGGCAATAATGCCCGATCACTGGATCTGACTGAAGAAGAGGCATTGGAAATAAAGGAATTCCAGCTCCTGACCGGAAAGCCCATTTTATATGTTTGCAATGTAGATGAAGATTCTGCAGTCTCCGGCAATGAATATTCTGCTGCAATCAAGGAACTCGTGGCAGCTGAAAATGCACAGGTAGTCATCATTTCAGCGGGGATAGAGGCTGATATTGCTGAATTGGAGACTAAAGAGGAAAGACTGGAGTTCTTAGAGGCTATAGGCCTGTCTGAGCCGGGTGTCAACAAAATCATATCAGCTGCCTATAGACTCCTCGGACTGATTACATATTTTACAGCCGGTGANAAAGAAGTCAGAGCCTGGACAATAACAGAAGGCACCAAGGCTCCGGGAGCAGCAGGAGTAATTCACACCGATTTTGAAAAAGGCTTTATTCGCGCTGAAGTAATAGCTTACGAAGATTTCATTTCCTATGGCTCTGAAGCAGCGGTAAAGGAAGCCGGCAAGATGGGCGTGGAAGGCAAAGAATACATTGTTCGGGATGGTGATATAATGCATTTCCGCTTCAATGTGTAATTCATTAAAACGGGTTTTTGATAAAAATTAAATCCCACCCATCCTAATCAAAACAATATGCGTGAACAGTGGATCTGCGGCTTGTAACCTCCAGATTCACTGTCTTTATTTTTCTACCTTAACCACACGTACTTTCCATACTTCAGAGTACTTCTCCAGATATTCCCATCTGAAAGGCTCTTTGCTCTCCGCTTCCATCTGATAATAAAGCGGCTTCGGATCATGATCATTGACGAACTCAAATGCTTCACCGGGCTTGATATCCCCAAAAGCTTTGTAGAACATCTCATGCCTTTCAGTTGGTGGGTATGGCCTGACATCGAATTCGTTAACAACAGAGTAACCGTCGTCACCTAAACCACTCTTCGCTTCCTTCCGGATATGGATGACGTATTCATCCGGCACCTCCTTCTTATACATCCATGTGTGCATTCCGGCAAATTTGCTTTTGAATATACCATGAATCTCTTGAAGATCTTCCCTGGCAATCAATTCCATCGTAGTCCCCTCCTCCATCATACCGTACCGGTGAAAAACAACCTGCTTCCATTCCTTCTTATCTGCATTTCGCAGATCGAGTAACGTTGCTATTCCACTCATATCACGTGCCTGCGAGTCTTCGGTTCGGGTCACCCGGACCTTCCATTCCCTACCTCCCCGATTGAGATATTCCCACCCAACAACATCTCCATATATCGACTTGAACTCATAATACAGTGGAATTGGATCATGGTCATTGATAAAGACAAAGTTTTCATGGGTAGGTAGATCCTTGAACAATCCGACCAATAATTCATGTCTCTGAATCGGGATCAAAACTCGTACATCCAGTTCACCATTCTCATTTTTTTCTAAAGTCATACTAAATTTATATTTATAATACCTTTTATTACAATACCTTATATCAATCCATTAAAAATGCAAGACCATCTGTGACAGGATCGTGTAGGTCCTTAATCATTTTTTCCCGGAAAATCCTTTCCATCAGGCCTCTGGCAATTTTATACTCGTCGTGAATTGGACAGGGATGTATCTCGGAACATTTGCTAAGCCCAAGCCCACATTCTTTGAAAACACCTTTTCCTTCAATAGACTCAATAATTACGGAGATAGGCTGGAATTTTTGTTGATCACTCAGGAAAANACNCCCGGAAGGCCCTTTCAGACTGGTAATTATCTTATGCCTGGCAAGCGTCTGTAAAACTTTGCCCACTGTATGTTCACTCGCGTTGATATGATCAGCCACCTCTCGTATACTCGCCTTGGTACACTCACTTTTACCGGCAAGATAAATGACGGCTTTGATTGCTGTTTTACTCGTATTACTTAACATAATTACCTTCCTAAAAGCTCTACCTTCCGGCGAAATTTTTCAAAACTCCAGGGTGGATTGAAGGTGAGGTTAACATTGATTTGATAATCGCCGAAGGCATCCGTCAGTGATTGCATGATGTCACTGGTGATGCTTTCACCCATAGGACAAAACTGTGTTGTCAATGTCATCCGGCAGTTGATACTTTTGTTATCCTCATCAAAATCCAATTCATAGATGAGACCAAGGTCCACCACATTTAAGCCTACTTCGGGATCATAGACCTCATAAAGGCCGATCAATGCATAATCGCATTTCTCAGGATTGTTGGTTTCAATATTTACACTCATATCTTACGGGGTTTATGAATTAAAATTTTAGTTGTGTTGGNCGCATACAGAATCGCAGTCATCAATAATGCAGCGGCTCCGATCTTCAGTAACCATTGATTCAAAAGGATGATGCCAATCACAAACACTCCAAAGCCCAATATATAGGCCATAAGCATATAATGATACATCTTCTCTGAAAATAAATCTTTTGGCAGAGGCGCTTTCCCCGTATATGCCTTTTTGTGGTATACTTTATTCCAGACAATGAATGGCAAGGTTTTAAATGTCATGCCTAAAATGATGGCTGTGATCCATCCAAAAAGTATGCTGAATCCATATAACAATACCAAATTAGGTTGGCCACCGGAAGGCAGTACCCAAAGTGACATGATAAGCACAACAAAGGGCAAAAGCATATGTATAATCGAAAGTAAGGACGCTTTCATCTGTTCATCGACCGCCTTTCTGATCCGAACGGCATAAGCTTTAAAACAATGGTCTTNGAATAGGACAATACCTGTGAGCATTGGTATAATCGCAAGAAACTCTAAAGAACGGTTAACCATCCGTGCCAGAATGAATACAATTAAACCTGCATTTACCAGCCCATAAATCGTCCAAAGTGCCTTTTCATTGGTATATTTTGAAATGAGAAACATAGGGATTAACCTGGTTCNCACTCCTATCACCAACAACAAGAACCAGCCTACAAGTCCCAGATGTGCATGGACCGAAAGATAGGCAAGGGATTCCTTTGGAAATATCGTATGATCAAAGTTGATGACAAGCAAAAGGCCGAAAGTTGTTGTCGCCAACAGCCACAAAGATGCTGTAATGATAAACCATGCATGGACGTTGCGCTTTTCACTCTTGAAAGCACTCAGGAAGACATTAGATACATACAACAATACACCCAGATTGACCAATAATGCACCTAATTGCATAATCCATCCGGTCCGGAAGATATAAAAACCAAATACAAGTAATGGAATACCAAGGCAGGTGAATCCAAATGTCATAAAAGCCAATCGGTTACTATAAAGCTTCCCTTCAATAAGAACAGGCAATAGTTGATGTGAAGCACCTAAGATGATCATTGTGCCCCATCCCAAAGCCATAATATGAGTAATAGCCAGAGTCGGCGGATAGAAATAGTGATCGTTGGCAATATCTGTACGTAAAAACAATAACAATGTACCCGCTAAAAATGATACTGATGCATAAATATAGAATGGTAGAACCACTCTGTAATTCGTCGTTTGTTGTAATCCTACAATTCCCGGTCCGAACATCTGCTATTACTCCTTGAATATCAATAAATAAACCATATTTTCGGACACCTCCTTGATCCGATATCCAAACCGCCGTTCATTCAATTCGCCTAAAAGGAAGACCGGAATGCGCTTGTGGTGGACATACAGTGCCTTGCCCTCCGGAAGACTGTCCAAAGCCTCCAGAATAGNNTAATCATAGGCATAGGTGCCTCCAGATGACGCACATCTATTTCTTCAATTCTATTCTCAAATTGTGTCAACATTTCCTCCCAATCACCTGAGGTTGAAATAGGTGCATCGTTTTCTGATATCCTGCTTCCTGACTCACCTTCCTTGTAGAAGTAGGTTTCATAAGTATCACCGTCGACCTGCTTTACATAAGCTTTAAAACCCTGACGCTCTAACAATTTGATAAGCGGAACCGGCTCAAAGCTATTGATAATCAAGAGTACTTGCCCGAGCGATAAGGATTTAACCTTATCCTGAATCGATCTCAACGGATCATCGCCCCTGGCAATTAGTTCCCTCACATCGAAACTCACAAGCCTATCTTCATCAAGGTTCTTGAGGTAATCAGGGATGAGTGATTCTTCAAATATTTCTTCAACCGGCCCTTCGGTGTCATCATACTCAAAGCCAAGAGGCTTCAACGCCTTGAAAAAGTCCTCAGGCCTGACACCGCCAATCTTAGAGGCCATAGCAATACTGGTACGACCTGCCATCAATTTGCGCAGAATTGGATTACGTAACTTCTTGAAATCTGGAGCAATGGATACGATGGTCTCCAAAGCATTGGGATGATATTTCAAAAGTGCTGCTATTTTCGTTTTTTCGTTGATTAACATTTTATGTTATTTGAAAACATTAAAACTTTCGGACTTAACATTGATGATTAAAGGTCGACAAATATATAAATTCTAATAATGCCCTTCGTCATAAATACCTCTGCAAGGTTACATTCTTAAAAAATCTTTATATAAAATTCATCAACCCCGGATAGCTCAAAGAGTCTCCATTTCATTCGATATGTCCTGAATTAGCTGTTTTATCGTTAATGACTGACTATTGAACGCTCTATTTCTATAGCTTTTGGAAAAAGGATGTTATTCTCCAGATGAATATGTATGAACAGATCATTCTCAAATTCTTCCAGCATTTTGTATAACAGTTTATAGCTAGTACATGCATCTGACGGAATAGTATAATCATTGCTCAAATGTCTAACTTTCTCCATTGACCTACCTACTATGTCATGTTCCTCTTCAGCAATGGCGATCATCGCCTCAAATGTTTGTCCCGAATGTACACTACAATTACCATCGTTATTCTTCGCTTTGACCAATTCCTTTATAGTAGGAAAAAGGTCATTTTCTTCATCCAGCAAATGATCCATCATCTCATCATGCACACGGAGGATCAATTTCCTCATTTCCGCCAGTTCGGGATGGTTCTCCCCATGAACTTGTGCAACTTTCAGCATAAAATTCCTGATTTCCGGTAGAGATTTTCTGGTATAATTGTGATGTGTATTAATAATATAATCAGCAAGAAAATCAGGGGTCCACTCATTATAGTTCAGTTGATGACCATATGCAGATTCTTGGGTTGGTTGCTGCAGTTCCCGCTCGACGACTACAGGATCAATACCTTTATCAGCGCAGGCTTGACGAACTGTCTTCTTGCCATTGCAACAGAAATCTATCCCATATTNTTTGAAAATATCAGCCTTGCGCAAGTCTTTGGCAACCATCTCACCGATTGTTTCATTGGTTTCAGTTCCCTTTCTTGTCACGCGGATATCCCACCACTGTGGGCCTTGTTGCAGATATTCCCAGGTAAACACATCGCCACGCTCAGCCTGCAATTGATAATAAACCGGCTTAGGGTCATGGTCATTGTGAATAATAAGGCTTTCACCTGGTTCTAACTTGTCAAAAGTTTCAAAAATGGTTACATGCTTCAGCCTAGGCTCGAGGGATGGTACATCGACAATGATTGCATCATCATTGTCGATGGGTTGCCTNNGATTTGGTTGTGTTACCGAATTTCTCCTTGTCACACGGATATCCCACCACTGTGGACCTTGACGCAAATACTCCCAATCAAATATATCACCGAACATCTCCAGCATCTGGTAATATACAGGCTTGGGATCATGATTATTATGAATGATGAATGACTTTCCTTCCTCCAATTCTTCAAACATACGGAAGATAGTGGCATGCTTTTNTGCGGGTTCAATTGAAGGAATATCGATAATAACCTCCTCCTTGCCCGCTGTTATGGACGGTTCCTTAATGGTAATCAAGATATCAAACCAGTGAGGCCCCTGCATGATATAATCCCAGGTAAAAGAATCTCCATGCCTGTCCTTCAATTGATAAAACAGAGGCTTGGGATCATGATCATTATGAATGATGAATGATTCACCGGGGTTCATGTTCTCAAAGACATGGAATATCGTACCGTGCTTGTGTACAGGATCGATGGCTGGCACATTGATAATCATCCTGCCCTCCTCCATCGGAATCATAGGCACTGTACGGGTAACGCGAATATCCCACCATTCCGGGCCTTGCTGTAAATACTCCCACANAAAGATGTTGCCCCGTAGATCCATTAATTGGTAGTAGACCGGCCTTGGATCATGATTATTATGAATTATAAAGGATTGTCCGGGTCTTAACTGGTTGAAAGTCTGAAAAATTGTAGCATGCTTAACTCTTGGTTCCAAAGATGGGACATCGATTACAATCTCCTCGTAAATTTGATTTTCGAAGTAAGTATCTGCATCGGGTCTTTTTGTCACCTTAACATCCCACCACTCCGGGCCTGCCTCAAGATACTCCCAATCGAAAACTTCTCCTCTCAACCGAGCCAATTGGTAATACACCGGTTTAGGATCATGGTTATTATGAATTACGAGACTTTCTCCTTCCTCAAGACTATCAAAAGCCTGGAAGATGGTAAGGTGTCTCAATCTTGGTTCAATTTCCTGAACATTTATTACAGTTTCATTGGTTGCAGACATAATTATGTATACAGTTAATAGCTTAAAAAATCAATGCAAATATAATTCAATTTTACAAATAAAAGTATTTAAGTACTTTTATTCTATAATATAAATCTACATTATAAAATTTTCCTGAAAAAAACGGACGGAGTGATCCTATATAGATAAAGTAGAAAGAAAAACAAGCTAAGAAATGCCAGGTAATATTTTTCAGCATTAAGACACAAACGAAAAAAGTAAAATAGCGCTTTGAACTCAGGAGGTTAATATTAAAGTATTACTTTAATATAATAATAATGAAAAACTGTTTTTCTGTAATTTATAAAATATATTTAATTAAATAATCTTTTAAAAATCTCATTAAGAAGTTTTGATTACCCAACTTGAATTGAAATTTGCCTTATATTCACGCCTGGAAAATTCACACATAGATGGCTGACAAAATAAAAGTGGGGATTTTAGCAGTATTAAGCATTTTATTCTTTTGTTATACTGCCTACTTGTACAACAGGAACTACGATCCGAATGCACACTCCGGATTGATGTCTGATAAAGGCAAGCAAATATGGCAGGACAAGAATTGTACTGCCTGTCATCAAATATATGGACTTGGAGGATACCTTGGACCTGATCTAACGAATGTATACTCTCATCGCCCAAAAGACTTTATCATCTCAAGAATTCAGTATGGAACAGATATAATGCCCGCTTACCAGCTTAGTGAGACGCAAATCGAAGAAATATTGGCTTATCTTAAAAGTCTGGATGAAAGTGGGATTGCTTCTCCTGCTAAGTTAAAACTGAATATTGATGGAACAATTGAAAGGTAAACAATCTGTAGGTGCAGGGTTTGTGGCGTTGGGTCTAATCTTCATGTTTTCGGGACTGATTTTTGGCACCATAGGAGCCATCCAGTATGTAATTCCCGGATTATTCAAACCCGGTTTGGGGTTTGACAAAGTCAGGCCTTTACATGTTTCATCTGTGGTATTCTGGATTTTGATGGGAGCATGTGGTTCTGTACTACACTACATTTCAGAGTCACAGGGCAGATTATGGTCTGAAAGGTTGGCTAAATGGCAACGCTTCCTTTTTGCCACCTCTATGATTGCCATCCTGGTTTCATATGTTATGGGTATGTTTGGAGGCAGAGAATATTGGGAATTCAATCCTCTTCTGGCGATTCCTATTATTGCTGCCTGGCTGTTATTCATCATCAATGTCTTTAAGTCGATCAAATCATTCAGACATCAACCTGTATATGTATGGATGTGGCTAACCGGAGCAGCNTTTTTTCTATTTACCTATATCGAATCTTATCTTTGGTTGATTCCCGCATTTCGTTCCGGTATTATTCACGATATGACCATACAATGGAAATCATATGGCTCGATGGTTGGCGGGTGGAACATGCTAATTTATGGGACAAGCATCTTTCTGATGGATAAGATTTCCGGAACACAACGTTATAGTTACTCCGGCATTGCCTTTTCCATTTATTTTCTGGGCCTCTTCAATCTGATGTTCAACTGGGGCCATCATATCTACACCTTACCCGGAACAAAGATTATCCAATACATCAGCTACCTGGTCAGCATGACAGAGCTTTTATTACTGGGCAGAATCATATATTACTGGCGGTCTTCGGTCAGTACAGCGATGAGGCATTACCACATCCTCCCCTATCGCTTTATGTTTGCAGCTGATATCTGGATATTTCTGACCTTAATTTTGGCTATTGCCATGTCCATTCCTGCAATTAATGCCTACACACATGGCACACATATAACTGTAGGACATACAATGGGGGCCACCATTGGCATCAACACTTTTCTTTTACTAGCCTTTGCAGCAGATATTTTTGACATGCACATTGCCAAGCCTTCCCGCACCATAAGCATCAGCCTTTATATAGCAGTGGGTGCATTATTCATATTCTGGATCAGCCTTGTTGTAGCCGGAATACATAAGGCATACTGGCAGATGCATACGCCTGAAGAAGCTTACAGTATCATGATGTATTCCCTACGACCATATTTCATCATTTTTATGATATCCGGTATCATACTCGCTTCCGCTTTAACGGTCATCATTGTCTCCTTGTTGAAAAGATACTTTAAAATGGTTTTCGACTTTCTGTTGAAATAAATAAATTCTCACCAAAGAAATAAACCAAGCATTCATTATTTGGCAATGATTGTTTGGTTTTGACTAATTTGCACCCTGTATGCAATTGTCCATCATCATAGTAAATTACAATGTCCGGTTCTTTCTGGAACAATGTTTGTCCTCCATACAAAAGGCAGGACGTACTCTGGACATGGAGGTNTTTGTAGTGGACAACAACTCTCCGGACGATTCTGTCAAAATGGTAAGAGAGCGATTCCCAATGGTAAATCTCATTGAGAACAAAGAAAATTTCGGTTTCTCCGTTGCTAACAATCAGGCAATCCTCCAAGCAAAAGGAAAATACATCCTTTTGCTCAACCCTGACACCATTCTTTCTGAAGATACACTCAGGATTTGTCTCGACTTCATGGAAACTCATGATGATGCCGGAGCAGTATGCGTTAAAATGATCGATGGAAGTGGACAGTATCTCCCCGAATCNAAAAGAGGCAAACCGACCCTATCAGCATCCTTCTTTAAAATGACCGGTATTTATAAGCTTTTTCCNAAAAGCGGATTTTTCAATGCATACTATTCAGGAGACATCTCACCAAATCAAATTGCCTCCATTGAAGTGATGACAGGAGCCTTTATGTTTTTAAGGCAAGAAGTAGTAAGAATGATAGGTTTGTTAGACGATACATTCTTTATGTATGGCGAAGATATCGACTATTCATACAGGATTTTGGAAGCCGGTTATAAAAATTATTATTTACCCACCACGACCATCATTCATTTCAAGGGTGAATCCACCAGGAAATCCACGTTTAACTACACCCGCACTTTCTACAATGCGATGATCATCTTCGTCAAAAAGCATTACAAGAAACAAGGTAGGTTTTATATATTATTCCTTCAGGCTGCTGTCATATTCAAAGCAATTTCATCGTATTTTCTAGAGCGAATTCTCAAAATTCTGCCATTGCTCATAGATTTCGGATTGGTATATAAAGCATTGATCGGACTGAANAAATGGTGGGGTGAATGGTATTTTTCCAATCCGGATCATATAAATCGCCAATTTGATATTGTAAACGCGCCGTTGTACGCCGGCATTTGGGTATTGAGCCTTCTTGCAGCCGGTTATTATCGGGCAAGAGGTGCCTGGACGGAGCTCTTGAAAGGTATCATGGGAGGCACAGGTGTAATTCTTATTATTTATGCGCTTCTGGGTCAGGCGCTGCGAAACTCCAGGTCTATTATCATCTGNGGGGCATTGACGACTACTTTGATAGTCATAATCACCAAATGGCTTTTGAACCTTTTGAAATATAAAAGATTCGGTTTTAAGGCAGAAAGGCAGATTAAATATGCCATTATTTCAGGCCACTCTGAGTCAGAAAGAATTCGTTCCCTGATGTCCAAAAATAACCGAACTTATCTTTTCGCAGGAAGGATTTGCCCTGACGACTCCATAGAAGAAGGCACAATCGGCAACCTGAAGCATATTGAAGAAATAGTGGATGCTTATGCACTCAGTGAAGTCGTATTCTCACAAAAGGATGTAGCGGCTAATAAGATGATGGAAAGTATGGCTCAACTGACCAATGAGGTGGATTTCAGGGTCGCACCCGATGATACACTTAGCATCATCAGTAGTGGAGACAAAAACAAGCAAGGAGAGTTACTTACAGTTGGTCTTAACTTAAACATCTGCACAGGAGGCAACAAATTGAAAAAGAGGATTTTGGACTTCACAATAGCTATATTGCTTTTTATGATTAGTCCGGTTATAGTTTTATTTCAAAAGAANAAAGACAATTTCTTTAAGAACATATTCTCAGTGTTTTATGGGCANAAAACATGGGTCGGATATATAGAGCCAATTGATTCCAGAATTCTACCATCGATCAAGCCCGGCGTCCTACCCTGTTCCGGTGAATTAACAGAAAATTCTGACGCAGACACTGTTGAAAAGGAAAACCTTTACTATGCAAGAAATTATACCTGGTGGAAAGATCTCGAAGTAATCCTGAAAAACTTGTCCAATTTGTCAGAATAATTAATTCCGACTGCCTCAATTCGATTTATTTTCCTTGGCTTTTATAATAAGTCTCAGAGATTGATCTCTTGTAAAATATGCAACTGTCCAGTTTATAAAGATCATAAGCTTATTCTTAGTGCCGAGAATTGACATCAGGTGGACAAAAAGCCAAGTCAGCCAGGCAAAGAATCCGCCGAATTTGACCCCAAAGACCTCAGCTACCGCCTTTTTCCGTCCGATAGTTGCCATGATACCTTTGTCATGATAATGGAATGTTTTTAAAGTTGTCCCTTTGATCATAGCTTTAAGATTTTTGGCCAGGGTTACTGCCTGTTGCATGGCAACCTGAGCTACCTGCGGATCCCCATTGGGCTTATCATCTGTCACCATAATAGCACAGTCACCAATAGCGTAGACATCTTCCAAACCAATTACCTGGTTATATCCATCCACATTGATCCTGCCACTACGGCTATAAATAGTTTCCGGCAATCCATCGATTTTCTTTACTGTAATGCCTGCTGCCCATATTAATTTTCTGGAACGAATTATCTTTCCATCAGACATGGCAACATTCAATCCATCATAATCGATCACACGATTTTCCTTAAGTATGTGAATTCCCAGGCTTTCAAGATCCCTCTCTGCATGAAGGCTGGATTTTTCATCAAAAGCGGCCAGCAATTTATTTCCTGAATCAACGAGGTAAATATCCACTTCCTGCTTATCCAATTCATTGTAATCCTTTGGAAGGATAAATTGACGCATATCGGCCAATGCGCCTGCAATCTCCACGCCGGTCGGGCCGCCACCGACTATTACAATATCCATCAATTCCTGCCTGAGGTCATAGTCGGTGATGGAAAGCGNCCTCTCGTAGTCACTCAGGATTCTATTACGCAAAGCAAGTGCCTCAGGTACTGATTTCATCGGTATTGAATATTTACTAATATTCTCATTTCCAAAGAAATTAGTATCTGCACCATAGGCAAGAATCAGTTTGTCAAAATTAACCCTACCGATATTTTTCAGTAAAATGAATTTCTCATCCAGATTTATAAATCTAACTTCATCTATTCTGATATGGAAGTTCGTTTCTTTCTGAAAGACTTTCCGCAATGGAAAAGCAATGCTACTNNGAACCAGACCAGCAGTAGCCACCTGGTACAACAGGGGTTGAAACTGATGGTAATTCTCCCTGTCTATCAGCACAACCTGATAACCACTTCCGATCATCTTCCTAGCGAGCTTTAAGCCACCAAATCCGGCGCCGATAATCACTACTCTCTTTAGTTCGGTTTCTGGAAGATTTGCAATCATGCCTAAAATTTATTTTTAAAATGTCAAAGCTAAAAAAGATTGGTGTATGAGACTCTCAAGTATTGAAACCACCTAAACTATTACTTTAAGTTAAAATATCTTTATTGTTGATTTTATTATATTTAAATAATATTGTATATCTAACAATAAATATAGTTAAAAGAAAAATAACAAAACCTTCATTCGCGACAATATCATTACCTTCGTCCAATAATTGCGAATTGGATGGCTGAATATTCCTTTGAAGATATTGAAAAGCAGATTAAAAACCGGAAACTGCACCCTGTGTATATCCTTCAGGGTGAAGAAACCTATTTTACTGATTTGCTTACGCGCAAATTCCAGGATGAATTATTGGAGGAAGACGAGAAAGCATTCAATCAAGAGGTATATTTCGGAAAAGAAACTACGGTTTCAACCATCATTGACAGTCTCAGTCAATTTCCAATGGGATCTGACTACAAGCTGGTTCTCATCCGTAATGCCCAGGAACTTAAAGATATTGACAAATTAACATCCTATGTAAACGATCCTTTTGAATCGTCTGTCCTGGTACTTTCATTCACAGGGAAGTCAATGGATGGAAGNAAAAAATTACCTTCAATCGTCAAATCAAAATACGGATTCTTTGAAGCAAAAACAATTTATGAAAATCAACTACCAGCATGGATAAAATCGGAAGTAAAAACCAAGGGAAAGGAAATATCGGACCAAAACGCCACATTAATCGCTGACTATCTTGGTAAGGATCTCCAGAAAATATCGAATGAGTTGGATAAGACCGTCATCGCTATCGGTGATGCCAAAGAAATTAACCAGGAACACATTGAGAACTATATCGGCATAAATCGTGAATTCAATGTCTTCGAACTTATCAATTCCATTTTCAATAAAAACCCATACAAAGCCAGACTTATAGTGGAATATCTCACTGACAACCTGAACAAGCAACCATTGACATTGATCCTTAATTCACTTTTCAACAGCTTCCTGAAACTCTATTTATTAAAAGTAAACAATCCCAAATCAGATATGGACATTACTGCAATAATAGGAACCAGAAGTATATCTGCCATAAAGGAATACCGGACAGCAATGGCGAATTTCAGCCTTCCAGATCTTGATTATGCTATGTATCTGTTTAAGATTCATGACCAACTTTCTAAAGGAATAGATTCGGGGAATGCTGATCATGGAGAACTTCTTAAGGAGCTGGTTTTTAAATTATTACATGTCAAGGAGGTACAAGCATGTCCAAAATAATGGCTGATTTCCTTGGCCGGCTTACTCTTGTTTTCTGAAGTATAGCTAAATTAAACGATAACGCGATTTTTGTAGATTTTGTCATCAACCCGAGAAAAATCCTAAGAAAGGACAAAATTTTAAGTAAGTAGAAGATTAATAGTCTCAAATTAAGCCTCACCAATAGTTTCTGACAAACAAGAAATATTTTGAAACCCAAATTAACATATTCTTTCCGGGAGGCAATATGAAAAGCTCAGTTCTGCAAGAAGTCCCGATTATTAATCATATACCTACTTCGGCGCACTTTAGTGGTCTCACTCAATGTTGTTCGTTTGGCAAAAATTCAAGTAAGTAGATGATTAATAGCCCAAATCTACGTCACAACGCTACTTCCCAATTCGCATGAAAATATTTTGACCGATATTGTTTGATTTTTATTGACCATGGCTTATGAAAGTCCGGTTCTGCAAGAAGTCCCGATTATTAATCATATACCTACTTCGGCGCACCATACTGGTCTTACTCAATGTTGTTCGTTTGGCAAAAATTCAAGTAAGTAGATGATTAATAACCCGAATCTACGTCACAACGCTACTTCACAATTCTTATGAAAATATTTTGACCGATATTGGTTGATTTTTATTGGCCATGGCTTATGAAAATCCAGTCCTGTAAGAAGTCCCGATTATTAATCATCTACCTACTTCCCTTTCGACTTCCAACACCTGCTCCTTCCATCTACAACTTTAACCAAACCTTATTAACTAAAAAGTGCTTTCCCAAAATCTTACAAAAACAATCAATCCCCAACCTATGACTTCACTCAAAAAAGCCCTGATCAGTTGATCAGGGCTTTTGTGGTACCTCCAGGAATCGAACCAGGGACACAAGGATTTTCAGTCCTTTGCTCTACCAACTGAGCTAAGGTACCAAAGCGGATGCAAATATAGAACTTACTTTCAATTTGACAATATATTCGATAAAAATATTTTTTCAATGTCTTCATAGCATTTTCAAAGTAATCATAGTTGCAGATCCATTCCTGAAAGAAGCTCTATTCCGGCCTCAACACATTTTAAAATCCTTTCACCTCTCCAACTTTTTTCGACGTATATGGTTTTCATTTGTTTGATTAGTTTTGTGTTTCATTTAATGTTTGATATGAAATATTCTGGCCTGACTTATTTGATCGCCTTTGTCCTTGCAATAGCAATTGTCGTCTATCAGTACAGTGTATATGGAACATGGCTTTCGCCTTATTTGCTGATCCCTGTCATATTAGGTGTTACAGGGTACACTCTCGGCCCTCAGATAGACTGGTGGTTTTATAAACATTTTCCTCCCAAACTGGATGATAAGGTGAAACGTATCTTCGAAATAAACAGTGAATTCTACAGAAATCTTCCTCCTGANAAAAAGGAATTATTTGATACCAGGGTATGTCTTTATATTGAAGATAAAGATTGGCAATATGTGTCAATGGATGAAGAAATGCCCTACGATATCAGAGCTATCATCGCTTTCGAACCAGTTCGCCTGACCATCAATCTTGAGAATTTCCTGATGCGGCCATTTGATAGGATTGCAGTGTATCAAAATCCATTTCTCAGCCCATTCTACCCTGATAGATATCATGGCTCCGAACTATATTCCGAAGACGGCATTGTATTGTTTTCTCTTAAGCATATCATTCCGGCCTTCAGACAACCTCTGGAATATTTCAATGTCGTGCTTTATGAATATGCACGAATCATGATTGCAACGTATAAGAATCTTGATATTCCAAAGCTGGACGACCATTTTTGGTATGATCTTTATAAAGTAGCCAATTATGGACATAGGGAGATTATGGGAGCAATCGGACTCCCAGATGTGGACGCCCTCTCGGTGGCGATTCATCACTATTTTGTCTATGGTCAATATTTCAGGACGATATATCCGGAATTATGTATTCAATTGGATATGATATTTGAATCCGATAAAAATTTCGGACAATTAGCTTTAACTAACAATATGTAACCCTTGATAAATTGCATATAAAATGTCTACCTGTTAGATCCATTTTTNTACACGGAAATAAACAATGGCGCTAATAGTAAAAAGTATCATTATTGCCCATATCAAATAATATCCATAATTCCATGTCAGCTCCGGCATATATTCAAAATTCATCCCATATACCCCAACAATAAAGGTCAAAGGGATGAAAATCGCCGATATAACTGTCAATGTTGTTATTATGGTATTGCTCCGATAATTGATTTCCGTATGCAACAAATCATATAACATGTAGATCATCTCATTGTAGGTTTCAGCCAGGTTTCTTAACCGCCTGCAATGATCAAGCAAGTCCGATACGTATATTTTTGTCACAGAGTTGACCAAATCCTCTTCATCCGCCTTAAATCGGCTTATTGCCTCCTCCAAAGGTGCAATCATTTTAANAAAGTATAAAAATGACCTCCTGAAATTGAATATTTCTTNTTTCAAATCATTGTCGGGTCTTGTTCCGATAAGTATTTCATACTTTTCAATTTCACTCTCAAAATAATGAGCTGTTTCAAGATAATTATCCACTGTAAGATCTAACATGCTATATACCAAATAATAAATATCATTCTTCACAAGCCTGCTTTCCGGGTTAACAATTCTTGAATATATCGGATTAAAATCATTTCTTTCATCTTCCCTGAAAGTGATCGCCAAGTTGTCTTCAAAATAAATCGATAATTGCTCCTTTGATAGTTCCTCTGTACCTCTATTTTGAACAAATGATTGTATGGTTAGGAAATTCCCTTTATCAAGATTGATATATTTTGGCATTTGCCCTATATTGAGGATATCTTCTAAAACCATCCTGCTAATATTGAACTTTTTCCCCAATGCCTCTATAAGCCCAACATCATGCAACCCAACACAATCGATCCAGGTCTTTAGTTGACCGCTACGTATATTTCCAACCTTGCCATCAGAAATAACATACTGCTCGATATTAGCTTCATTGAACAAGACAACCCGAATGAAAGGGTGTTCAACCTTTTGGATTCCGGTAAAAATCAACGTACCGGGGGCCAAACCGGTTTTGATTGGCGCGGATCGGTTGGCATCCTGCCGAAAGATATTTTTTACTGCTTTCGATTTCTTAANAAGTTTTCTATTCACGAGATAAATTTATCAATTCTCAATAATCCAATTCCACCCTCTCTTTGGGAATAAACTCATTGGTATGCTCATCGATCAGATAACTCAGAGGAGAATTTGGAAATCGATATACTAATTCCAAAGGGATTCCCCAAGGCTGCCACATATTGGTCAATACCTGGGCGAATATTTCATCCTCCCATTTGGCAAATTTAATGCTTCCAGTTGCTTCGTTTTCAGCCAATTCCAAAACTATCCTATCGTCCTCTAAACTAATGCGGTAATCTTCAAAATCCTCCATCAGATAATTGGCATAAACCAGATGACCATATAATTCTTCAAACTGGGCTGGATGAAGAGGTTGCCCATCCACCTTTTGCAAAAGATTGCGATGATAGTTTGCCACAGCTCCATTGTCCTGAAGGCAGGCGGCGATGCCAAAATCTTTCATCCCAAAACTGAAGTTAAGATGCTGAATCTCATCCTTATAGTTGAATATATCTTTCGAAATATTTACCTTACTTCGACAGATTGTCCATGGGGTAAATTTACGAAATTCTACCGGCCGGATAAGTGATTGAAGCATCAAATGCAGATACTTGAATTTCCGTTTCAATTGTGGCGCCATTCGAAATTCCTGCCCTTTCTCCTTTGCCTCGATGATTCCCTGTTTACAATCCCCATACAATACGCCATAGAAAACACGTGCCATCCATTGAAATAACAGCAAGTCCGGCATATGCTTTACTGCTTCAAATCCTTCCTGGAACGCCGCTTGTGTGTTTTCATCGAGTGCCTTCACCACCTGAAAGGCATGTTTTGAGGCTGGCATCCTCAGTTCCTTATACTGCAATCTGGTTCCACTAAGCATCAGAAGATAAGCTTCATTCAATTTATACTTGTCCATTACCCACTCCGGGAATGCTGACACCGTGAAGTTATTCTTTCCATCAAGTTTCGCACCGGTCAGGAAGCAAGTTTCTTCTGAGAAATCAAGCGATTCAAATGGATCGTATATATCCCCTACCATTTAGCCTATCAGACAATTTAGTAAATTCAATTTTTTTGAAAGCGAAAAACCTCTATAATACAAAAGCCTCTGTACTCAGAGGCTTTTGTCGCAATAGGTTCTATTCTAATTATTTTTTAAATAATCTCTCAATACATATTGAAGAATCCCTTGATTCTTATAGTATTCAATTTCAATAGGAGCATCGAGCCTGGCTTCAACCTTAAATTCAGTTACTTTACCGGAAGGATGAACCGCTTTCACATTAAGTATCTTATGTGGTGTCAGATTATCGGCTAAGCCTTCAATATCAAATACTTCCGTACCATCTAAACCTAGTGATTGCGCATTTTGCCCATCCACAAATACCAACGGAGCGACGCCCATACCAACTAGATTACTTCTGTGTATACGCTCGTAGCTTTCTGCAATAACTGCCTTAACGCCTAAAAGAAAGGTACCCTTGGCAGCCCAGTCACGAGAAGAACCGGATCCATACTCCTTTCCAGCCAGGATGATCAATGGTGTATTGTCATTCTGGTATTTCATAGCAGTATCAAATACTGTCATTACTTCACCTGTTGGCATATACCTACTAAATCCACCTTCCTTGTCAGCAACCTTATTCTTGATCCGTACATTGGCAAATGTGCCTCTCATCATCACCTCATGATTTCCTCTTCTGGAACCGTAAGAGTTGAATTCATTTCGCTCAATACCATTATCGATCAGATACTTACCGGCAGCCGAGTCTTCCTTAAATGAACCCGCCGGAGAAATATGATCTGTTGTGACAGAGTCTCCCAAATATAACAAAACCCTGGCCCCATCGATATCTTTTACCTCATCAGGTGTCGCACTAATATTTTCAAAGAAAGGAGCTTCTCTTATATAGGTAGAGTCTTTACTCCACTCAAAGTTTTGAGTAAGATTCACCTCAAGACTTTGCCAGTCAGTAGAACCATCGAAAATAATATCATACACCTCTTCAAAATCACCCTGCTTCATACATTCATTGATGGTAAGCTGGATTTGGTCTCGTGTGGGCCAAATATCTCTGAGATATACAGGCTGATTGTTAGGGTCCATGTCAATCGGCTCATTTATCAAATCTATATCGACCCGCCCTGCAAGGGCATAAGCTACTACGAGCATAGGCGACATCAAGAAATTCATCTTGACTTGTGGATGCACCCTGGCTTCAAAATTTCTATTTCCGGAAAGAACAGATGCCACAACAAGTTCCCCTTTATCTACAGCCTCTGCAATAGCGGAAGGAAGTGGGCCGGAATTCCCGATACAAGATGTACATCCATAACCAACAGTATGAAAACGAAGCGCATCCA
This sequence comes from Candidatus Parvibacillus calidus, assembly GCA_013414645.1. Classification (GTDB taxonomy): domain Bacteria; phylum Bacteroidota; class Bacteroidia; order Chitinophagales; family Saprospiraceae; genus Parvibacillus; species Parvibacillus calidus. Next base: position 2,114,503 of record CP058702.1, read on the forward strand.
GGTCTACATTAAGCCCTGATCTTTCAAGATATTTGGTTACAACTTTTGAACCGGGAGCAAGTGAAGTTTTTACCCATGATTTGGTCCGAAGACCTCTTTCAACTGCATTTCTGGCAAGGAGACCAGCTCCGACCATCACTGCAGGATTTGATGTGTTTGTGCAACTGGTAATAGCTGCAATGACAATGCTTCCGTCACTTAACACAAATTCCTTGTTGGGCTGTTTGATCCTAACTGAACGATGATCCTGATCAGCAACCACCTCATAGCTGGACTCACCATTCATCGGTACCTTTCCTCTCGTAAATTCAGTTCCTGATCCCCCTTCAATCAGCATTGCATATTCAGCTCTTTCGCTCTGTGGATGATAATTTCTATTGAATTCCTTTTNTAGAATTTCACAAAACTTTCCTGAGAGATCCTTAACAAATATTTTATCCTGAGGCCTTTNTGGACCCGAAACAGTAGGCTCGAGTGTTGTAAGATCAAGCTCCACAATCGAAGAATACTTAATCTTATCTTCTCCTTCACGCCACAACATATTTTCCTTGCAATAGGCTTCAACTATCCTGATTTGCTCTTCAGATCGATTGGTAGAATGCATATATTCCAGTGTCCTGTTGTCGACAGGAAAATAGGTCACGGTACATCCGAATTCCGGAGACATATTGGAAATTGTTGCCCTGTCAGTCACAGTCAGGTTATTAAGTCCATCGCCGAATACTTCTACAAATTTCCCTACTACTCCTGCGTCACGAAGCAATCTCGTAATCGTGAGCGCCATGTCAGTAGCTGTACAATGATCAGGAATTTTCCCTGTCAGTTTCAGGCCAACTACTTCAGGCAAAGTAANAAAGATTGGTTGACCCAACATGGCTGCCTCCGCTTCAATTCCCCCTACACCCCAGGCTATGACACCGATACCGTTGACCATCGGTGTATGTGAGTCAGTGCCAACCAATGTATCCGGAAACAACCATCCGTCACGTGCAGTGACTCCTTTGGCAAGGTATTCCAGATTGACCTGGTGGCAGATGCCCATACCGGGAGGAACAACGGTAAAATTGCTCATACCCTTTTGNNTCCACTTCAACAACTCATAACGCTCCTTATTTCTTTCAAACTCTATTTCAACGTTTTTGTCATAGGCATAATCAGTCCCGAAATAATCGACCTGAACTGAATGATCGATAACCAGGTCAACCGGGATTGCAGGATTGATCTTCTGTCCATCTTTACCATGCCGGACAAACTCAGCCCTAAGTGAAGCGATGTCCACAACTGCAGGTACACCTGTAAAGTCTTGCATCAAAATACGTCCCGGTTTGAATGGAATATCCTTGTCCTCGGTCGCCGGCTTCCAGTTGAGCAGAGTATCTATGCGCTCGGTTATACTGAAACCGTCATAGTTTCTAAGTACATTTTCCAAAAGAATCCTTATACTGAAAGGAAGATGGTCGATATTGACATCTAAATCCTTCAAAGAGGAATAATGGTATGATTTTCCGTTGACACTAAGCTCTTTAACTGATTTTGCTTTCGAATAACTCATATCTCTATTTATTGAAATTTAATGAATTGCTAAAAAAACGTAAATCTATAAAAACTCCCGGAGTTGGTAAGCCGAAAATTTCAAAATTACACGTAATGGATATAATGTTATATCATAATGAAAAATCAGAAGAAAGGTTGTTAATAACAAGAATTTATCAGCCCCAAAACCATGAATCAATACCTAATGATAATAACTTCAAGGTATTATCCTGTTAATGAATGACAAAAAACAAAATAATGCAAGATCAGAATAACTAAAACATGAAAATTATTCATAAGCTACGTCGCTTTACCCTTTCACCATTTTATTCAAAATGATTATAGTTTATATTTAATACATAATATATATAATTAAAGTATTTTGTATTGGTTTTGTCATGTTTATAAAAATAAATAAAGTACATATATATAATTTAATAATTCTTCAACATTAATTTCAAAAAATTTTCAAAAATTATAACTTCGGCTGATGAAAGTAGCTGTAACAGGAGCTTCCGGCCATATCGGCGCTTCCCTCTGTAGGGAATTATTACATCATGGTTATGAAGTAGTTGCATTGATACATAGAGATATTTCTGCTTTAAAGGGACTTCCAATTTCAATGGTCCAAGGCGATATTCTCAATACTGAATCAATAAAACAACTTCTAGGACAGTGCGATATGGCAATTCATGCTGCTGCTGCCATCGAATTAGCTTACAAGTTTGACAAAAATGTATACGATACAAATGTACTGGGTACAATCAATGTTCTAGAAACAGCCAGAGAGATGGGAGTTAGACGGTTGGTCCATTTCAGTTCTATTCACGCCTTTTCTCAAGCTTCCTATGATCAGCCACTCGATGAATCAAGGTCATTTGTTAATGACAATTCGATTTTTACGATCAAACCAAACGAGATAGCCATAGGCTGGCTTTAAATGCCTGTGAAGCCGGACTTGATGTTGTCATCCTGAATCCAACTTCTGCAATTGGCCCACCTGACCAAAAACCATCATTGTTAGGAAAAGCAGTTATAGATTTGTACAAAGGATCTCTGCCTTTCGTGGTTCAAGGTGGATTCGACTTTTGTGATGTGCGGGATATAGCTTTCGGAGCTGTGAAAGCCCTGGAAAAGGGCCGTAAAGGTGAAGCGTATCTTCTTAGCGGACATTATCACTCAATCAAGGAATTGGCGGATTTTGTCATGGAGGCAAAAACTCAAAAAAGATTGGTTGAATTACCTTTATATATTGCCAATATTGCTTTTCCTTTCGTTAAGTTTTATTCCTGGCTTACAAAAACCACCTTTATTTGATAAAACCTATATCGACATCCTTCAGGATGGTAATAAAAATGTGAGTTCAGCAAAAGCAGAAGCGGAATTGGGCTTCACATCAAGGGATCTAAGAGAGTCGGTTGAAGATACGGTCAAATGGTTTAAAGATAATGGTCGACTCTAATCTAATTCTATGATAACATATTTTACTTCCTTTATTTATGGATGGATAGGGTTGGCAATCTTCANTTTTTTATACTTTTATTTATTACAGCCCCTTACGGAAGACACACGACAAAAACCTGGGGTCCTTTGATCGACAATCGGGCGGCATGGATCATCATGGAGATTTTCGTTTTAATAGTTATCAACTATTTTGTTTTTACAGGCAGATTGGTTCAAACACCTGTCAATTATATCATACTGGGATTGTTTTCCTTACACTACCTCAATAGAAGCCTCATATTTCCATTCAGACTCAGAACTTCCGGAAAAAAGATGCCTGTTATAGTCATGCTCATGGGCATGACCTTCAATCTTGCCAATGGCTTTATAATAGGTTATTTCCTTGGAAACATCAAGACTTATGAATTAGAATGGTTAACTACACCACAATTTATTGCAGGGATCATCATATTCTTTACAGGAATGATCGTCAATTGGAGAGCCGATGGGATTTTAATTCGTCTGAGANNGCCGGGCGAAATTGGATATAAGATTCCTAAAGGTGACATGTTCAGATTTGTTAGTTGCCCTAATTTGTTAGGTGAAATTATAGAATGGGGAGGATTTTGCATTCTCACCTGGAGTCTTCCGGGGCTTGCNTTTTTCATTTGGACTTTTGCCAATCTCGTGCCGAGAGCCATATCCCATCACAAATGGTACAAGCAACGATTTAATGATTACCCACCGGAAAGAAGGGCTGTGATTCCATTTGTCATTTAATTGTACAGAGCAGAGTTATAGATATTAGAATAATATGCTATTGATAATAATAGTGACACGATTCCACTTATTTGTAGGAGCTGATCGATAACTCATCTTTGATTTCGTACTTGTTGCATTTATATTATTCCATTTTCATTTTTTGTTTAGTATACTGGACGCGGACGACTCGTAAAAATTCTTATTAGCGCCTGTTTTGTTAACATTGAAAAACATGAATTGAATTACCAAACTCCATTCATTCAAACTAATAGCTCTCAATTATGCCCGACAGTCAGTTAATACAACCACATCAATGCAACAGGAAGCCAATGATATCAATAATATTCCAAAGAAATATTCAAGTCGTTGGATGGAAATGTAATTGCTTCCCGGGTATCTATTCATGGATAAATTGAAAATATACCAGGTAACTTGCCGGTAAGGATACAAGAAAAAGAAAACTATAGCCTCATTACGGTGCATGTATCCGGGTATAACCCAGGAATAGGAACCTATTTAAGTCCTGACTTCACGGATTAACGTATTGTTCCAATAGTATCAATTTAGAAAATGTCCCTGAGGAAGTCCTCACAATTACATATATTTGCACGATTTTTTGAAAAACGACTTAATTAGCTAAAATACTAAACGAAATTCAGCATGAAATACGATATTTTGGTCTTGGGAAGTGGTCCCGGAGGTTATGTAGCAGCAATCAGAGCTTCTCAACTCGGATTTAAAACAGCAGTCATTGAAAGGGAATCCTTAGGTGGCATCTGCCTCAATTGGGGATGTATCCCTACCAAAGCGTTGATAAAAAGTGCCAAGGTATTCGAATATCTCAACCACGCTGGTGACTACGGTATTACAGTTAATGGTGGAAAGGCAGATTTTGGGGCTATCGTCAAAAGAAGCCGTGGCGTTGCAGAGGGCATGTCAAAAGGCATTCAATTCCTTTTGAANAAAAATAAAGTCGATACAATATACGGCAATGGCGTCCTGAAAAAGGTAAAAATCGAAGTGGCTGCCGCAGACGGTTCAAAGACAACATATGAGGCCAATCATATCATCATTGCAACCGGTGGCCGTGCAAAAGAATTGCCGGGTATAGCCATAGACCATAAAAATATCATCGGATACCGCGAAGCACTTGCTCTTGAATCCCTCCCCGAATCCATGGTAGTCATCGGCGCAGGTGCAATCGGTGTAGAATTTGCCTATTTCTATCACACGCTGGGCGCGAAGATTACTGTTGTAGAATTTATGGAAAACGGTCTTGTCCCTCGGGAAGATGCAGAAATATCGAAGGAACTCGGCAAAATATACAAGAAAAAAGGCATGAACATCCTGGGTAACACAGCTGTCGAAAAAGTCGATATTTCCGGTTCTAANAAGAAGGTAACCGTCAAGGACCGAAAGACGGGCGCCACACAGGTTATCGAATGCGATATAGTGCTTTCAGCGACAGGAGTAACGCCCAATGTAGAGAACATAGGTCTTGAAGAAGTCGGCATCCAATTGGACAGAGGACATATCAAGGTGGATTCCTTTTACAAGACCAATGTGGACGGTTATTATGCAATAGGTGATGTCATCCCGACACAAGCCCTGGCACATGTAGCAAGCGCTGAGGGCATCACTTGTATAGAAAACATTGCCGGTATGAATCCACACACAATTGACTACAACAATATTCCGGGCTGTACGTACTGTTCACCTGAAGTGGCATCTGTTGGATATACCGAAGCCGCCGCAAAAGAAGCCGGTTATGAATTAAAAGTGGGCAAATTTCCATTTTCAGCATCCGGGAAAGCAGCTGCCTCCGGTGCGAAAGAAGGATTCATCAAGTTGATTTTCGATGCAAAATACGGCGAATTACTTGGCGCCCATTTCATAGGTGAAAATGTCACTGAGATGATTGCCGAAATCGTCGTCGCGCGTAAGTTGGAAACAACAGGACATGAAATGATCAAGGCAATCCATCCACATCCGACAATGAGCGAAGCCATCATGGAGGCCGCTGCTGCTGCATACGGAGAAGTAATACATATTTAATTTATTCATAAAAAAAGAATACAAGGGCTGGGGGATGAACCACACTTACCACGACCTGGTCAATCAGACCTTTTATTTTCCACAGGAGGGATTCGGTCTTGAAGACAATAAACTCCTTTTCCATGGAATTAAGCTATATGAACTGATAGAAAAATATGGTACACCACTTAAACTCGTGTACCTGCCCAAAATATCTGATCAGATCAAGAAAGCCAAAAACTTTTTCGATACTGCCATTTTTCAATTGCAGTATTCCGGCAAATACAATTATACCTATTGTACTAAAAGCTGCCACTTCCGCTATGTTCTTGAAGAAGTACTGAAGAATGATGTCCATCTCGAGACCTCTTCAGCATTTGATATTGACTTAATATGGAAGCTATACGCAGATGGGCTGCTGCATAAGGACAAGATCATCGTAAATAACGGATTTAAGAATGATGCATACATCCGTAGAATCTGCGGAATGATTCAATCCGACTTCACAAACGTCCTTCCTGTTATGGACAACTGGGAAGAATTGGATAAATTCAGCCAATACCTCGGAGACCGGGAGTTTAATGTAGGAATCCGTGTTGCGACGGAGGAAGAACCACATTTTGAATTTTATACCTCCAGGCTTGGCATCCGAAAATCAGAGATTCTTAATTTCTACCATGANAAAATCGCCCAACGTCCAAACATCAGCCTGAAGATGCTACATTTCTTCGTAGATACAGGCATCAAAGACAACGTGTATTATTGGGACGAGCTTCGCAAGGGTATAAAGGCATATTGCGAATTGAAGAAGGCCTGCCCCACCCTTGAAGCGATCAATATCGGAGGCGGTCTGCCTATCAAGAACAGTTTGGGTTTTGAATACGATTACGGATACATGATCCTGGAGATTGTGCGTCAGATTCAGGATGCATGTGCAGAAAATGGCATCCCTGAACCTGATATATATACGGAATTTGGCAAATACACCGTTGGTGAGAGCGGAGCGCATTTCTTCTCAGTCATAGGCCAGAAACAACAAAACGACAACGAATGCTGGTATATGGTCGATAACTCCCTTATGAACACCTTACCGGATGCCTGGGGAATCAATGAACACTTCATCCTATTACCCATCAATCACTGGGACCATGAGTACAAACGAGTCAACATCGGTGGACTTAGTTGCGACAATTCCGATTATTACAATTCCGAAGCTCACAGTAATCAGGTATATCTTCCTGCAGTAGGTAAAGAGGAAAAACTATATCTGGGATTCTTTCACAGCGGAGCCTATCAGGATGCCTTGAGTGGTTATGGAGGTATCAAGCATTGCCTTCTGCCTTCACCAAAGCACGTATTGATAGACCGTAACCCTGAAGGCGAGTTAGTAGATTGGGTATGGGCCAATGATCAGGATTCAGAGTCTATGCTGAAGATATTAGGTTACTAAGATCATAAAAGCATACGCCGAAGATTGTTATTTGATTTAACTTCTTTTTTCAGCTGCCAGGTACTTGAGGTATGCAAGCTGGTTAACATTCACGGAATTGCGTCTTGGGACAATGAATTCACCTATAGATTTTCATAAATTCCCATGCAACTCCAGAATATCCTTAATGGTACCTTGAGGATAAAAACTATCTGAATGCAATCGTAAAAATTAATCAAGATCGAAAGTCAGCAGATGGCATAAATTTATGATGACTATTAAACATCTGCATCTTTGAATTTTTCAATCGGCAGCAATTGGATACGTAGGAAGGAGGTGGATTCTCGGGAAGTAGGTAGATGTTTAATAACGACTAAATCATAGCTAGCCTTGTTTTCAGAGACCTTGTATGCAATATTTAGTTGATATCTGCAATTTTATTTTTCTTGTCAGCTAAAAACTCCATCATAGCAATAATTTGAGACTATTAATCATCTACTTACTTGGAATTTGACCCTGCAAAAATAATTTTCTCCACACCAGCCCCTGGACCTGGCTTAGCGTTATTAGTTATTGCAGTGCTGCTGGCCTATGCCATAAAATAAAAAAGCGTTGCAAGAATCAACTTACAACGCTTTCCCTGCGGAGAGAGAGGGATTCGAACCCCGGACCTGTTACAGTCAACGGTTTTCAAGACCGCCGCATTAAACCGCTCTGCCATCTCTCCTGAAAAAATACTCAAAATATTACCCTTTTCTGTAAAAGGGTTCGCAAAGGTATATTAATATTTTAAAAATCCAAATATCCTAAATTATTTTTCACTGTAATTTTTATTAGCTACATCCCAGTTGACGATGTTCCAAAAGTTCTTAATATAGTCTCCCCGTTTGTTCTGATACTTAAGATAATATGCGCGCTCCCATACATCGATTCCGATGATCGGGATTCCCTTATATCCTAATGATGTCATAAGTGGATTATCCTGATTAGGCGAAGAATAGACATACAGTTTATTATTAGCACCTTTGACCAGCCATGCCCAACCTGAACCGAATCTTTNTGTTGCAGCATCGTTGAACTTTTCCCGGAAAGCATCAAAAGACCCGAAATCCCTTTCAATGGCACTTGCCAAATCCCCGGTAGGCTTGTTAGATCCACCTGGAGTCAATAATTTCCAGAAAANACTATGGTTGTAATGACCGCCGGCGTTGTTCCGTACTGCCATATCCTTATTGCTTGCCATAGCGCAAATTTTTTCCAAGGAATAAGAAGACTCCGGTTTTCNCGAAATAGCAGCATTAAGGTTATTGACATATCCCTGATGATGCCTGGAATAATGAATCTCCATGGTCTGAGCATCAATATTCGGCTCCAATGCATTGTAATCATACCCTAAAAGAGGAAGAGAAAATTTACCATCGACAGGCATAGTCGGTTTAAAATGATAATCTATATCACCAATGTAATTAAAATTATTTTTCAACCTTGTCCTTCCAATTGCAAAAGCTCCGGAAGAAAGAAATGCTACTGAAGCCAATCCAAGACTTCTTAGAAAATTTCTTTTATTCATGATTAATATTATTTATATATACAAAAATTAATTACAATGATAAAAATAGTCTAACAAACAAGACTAATATTTTGTTTTAAGCAATTAAATCCTTATTGATCAAAACACTAAATAATATTTAACTAAAAATTTCAAAAAAGATGTTTCTATTTTAAAATTATTATATCTTTGCAATCCGAAAAACGGTGGATGTAGCTCAGTTGGTTAGAGCGTCGGATTGTGGTTCCGAAGGTCGTGGGTTCGGTTCATCTTTCACCCCAAAGGCCGTCCTGATTAGGTCGGCCTTTTTTGTAATCGTAATTTGATGCAAATTTTACCTCATTGTAAAATTAAGAGTATAGTTTCGGTTGATTAATTAGTCCGATTTGATTTGTCAATTGTATTAAAAGCCCTATTTTTGGGCAATATTTTAGAAAAATGGCACAAGCAGTTACAATGCCCCGTCTTAGCGACACTATGGAAGAGGGCAATATCGTAAGATGGTTGAAGAATGTTGGAGATAAGGTATCTCCCGGTGATGCTCTGGCAGAAGTCGAAACTGACAAAGCTACCATGGATTTGGAAAGTTTTTTTGAAGGATATTTACTGCATATTGCGATTCCTGAAGGTCCGGTAGCCATCGGCGCATTGTTGGGCGTAATAGGAAAAGAAGGTGAGGACATATCAGCAATTCTTGCCGGAAACATTGATTCAAAAATTGAAAACAAGCCCTCAACCCCCGAAGCTAAAAGCGATTCAGGAATCCCACAGACAGTGCCTGCCCAGGTAGATGCCACCAATGATAGCCATGGTCGTATTAAGGCCAGCCCATTGGCAAAAGCCATCGCAACAGAAAAAGGTATTGATCTCTCAAAAATTGAGGGCAGTGGAGATGGTGGACGGATCATCAAACATGATGTAGAGAATTATCAAATTCAGCCTGGCTCATCAACTCAAACTTCTACACCTATAAGGTCTGCAGGACAAGCATATAAAGATATACCTCTTTCACAAGTTCGTAAAACCATAGCCAGACGTCTCAGCGAAAGTAAATTCGGTGCGCCACATTTCTACCTTACCATAGAAGTGGATATGGAGCATGCAATTGCCGCCCGAGAAGCGTTAAATAANAAAGGTGATGTAAAAATTTCATATAATGACCTAGTAACAAAAGCGACTGCGCTCTCTCTGGCCAAACACCCGCAAGTCAACTCAAGCTGGATGAACGACTTTATACGTGAAAATTATGTCGTCAACATCGGTGTTGCAGTTGCAGTTCCGGATGGATTGCTTGTACCGGTGGTAAGGGATGCTAATTTTAAGACATTATCAGAATTAAATCAGGAAATTAAAACGTTGGCAGCAAAAGCCAAGGAAAAGAAATTGAGCTTGGAGGAGATGCAGGGTAATACCTTCACCATTTCCAATCTGGGAATGTTTGATATCGACAACTTTACAGCAATCATCAATCCACCTGACGCATGCATTCTGGCTGTCGGAAGTATCGTAAGCAAACCTGTCGTTAAAAATGGTGCAATAGTGCCAGGTAACACGATGAAGCTTACTCTATCCTGTGATCACAGAGTTGTAGATGGTGCGGTTGGTCTTCAATTCTTGCAAACGCTGAAATCTTATCTTGAACAGCCTTTGAACATGCTGCTTTAAGAGGAGGTTTCTCAGGATGTTTACATTTATTTAGGCATAGGTTTTAATCCAACCTCATGATTCGAATTCAATAAAGCCAATGGATTCCGGTTCTTACTTGGAGGAATTAACCCTAACAGCCACCACCTTATTGTCTTATCCGGATACAAAGTGCTGATTCATAAGTCAAACACCTAAGGTATTATTGAAATCAAGGGTAGAAATTATATACCGGAAGCCATTTATACATTTCATTATATCGCCGTTTCTTTCTGTAAATTAATTAGTATAAAATCCAATAAACACAAAGATTAAGGATATAATTTTCAGTTCAAATCAACCTCAACTTTATTGATAAACTACCTATAAAATATTTTCTCTTAAAACATAGAATTACCTTATTCGATCGGACAAGAATCTTCTATATTATATTCAATAGCTATTCCGCCCCCGAAACTTCCATTTAAAGACGGTATAATGTTCATTTTATCTAAAGCTCAGTCCCCGAAAAACCTAATGGCAATACATCGCTTATCTTATCGATGATATACACCGGCCCTTCACTCCCTTGCAGTAATAGGCGGATAGCTTGACCTTGCTTTAGTTCCATTTCACTCAACATCTGACGACATGCGCCACATGGGGCAATCGGGTGGTCGATGACATGGGATGAGGAGGTGGCAGTTATGGCTACTGTACGAATAGGCGCTTTTGATCCACTGGTATTATAGGCAGTGAGAAGGGCGCCTTCCGCACAAATGCATATCGGATAAGAAGCATTCTCCATATTGGCCCCAATGAATACGTTTCCTTCCGAATCAATCAAAGATGCACCTACCTTAAATTCAGAATAAGGAGCATAAGCTTGCTCCAATGCCTCACTTGCTCTTTTCAGAAGCGNCCTGTCATCACTTTCAAGCCCATCCAGATCAGGTATTATCTGATATTCAAATGATATAATCTTCTTCTCCATATAGAAATGTTGGATTAAATATAATAAAATAGTTGATGATGTTAACATAAAAATACCAGCAAATTCAATCAACTAAGGTTAAATTAATAAATTCGCACCTTCAAAACCAGATTTTCAACCGGCTCTCATGTCAGATTCTAAGTCNAAAAAAACAATCACTCTCTTTGGTGCAGGGCGATCTGCTACATTTCTAATCGAATACCTACTCAAACATGCGCCATCTGAAGGTTGGCAAATTATCCTTGCAGACAGCAACCCTGAAGTAGCTTTTTCCAAGCTCGGCGGAAATCCAAACGGCTCAGCTGTCTCCTGTGATATCAATGATGCCGTTAAAAGGAGAGAATTGATAGCCGCATCGGATTTTGTTATCTCCATGTTGCCTGCCTTCTTACATATCTTAGTAGCTAAGGACTGTTTGATGTACAACAGGGATTTGGCAACGGCATCCTATCTGAGCGATGAACTAAAAGAAATGGAGGATGAAATCAAAGCCAAGGGCCTTGTTTTCGCCAACGAATTGGGTTTGGATCCCGGTCTGGACCATATGTCAGCCATGAAAATCTTTGACGAAATCAAAAGAAAAGGTGGTCAAATCACTTCATTCAAATCCTTTACCGGAGGCCTTGTTGCACCTGAAAGCGATGACAACCCATGGCATTATAAGATCAGCTGGAATCCCAGGAATGTCGTCCTCGCAGGTCAATGCACATCTCAATACATGGAGAGTGGCAATGTACACTATGTCCCTTACCACAGGCTTTTCAGGATATCAGAAGATATAAAGGTTATAGGCCACGGCACCTATTCTATGTATGTCAACCGAGATTCCATCAAATATATCGACCTTTATGGACTGGAGGGCATTCAAACCATGATCAGAGGAACATTCAGNGGGGAAAATTATTGTGACGCCTGGGCTGTTCTTATCGACCTCGGATTGACTGACAATTCGACAAGAATGAGTTTAAATAAAAATTTCACGCTGAGAGAATATATTATAGGCTTCCTGTCAGGATCCGGAAATAACTATAAGCACCGAATCGAGTCTACAATAGGCAGAAAAATTAGCGACCGCACATTTGAACAAATCCAATGGCTGGGCCTCTTCAGTAACGATACTTGTCCTCTCCAGCATCCTACTCCTGCTGAAATCCTTGAATATATCATTGTAAATAAATGGGTACTCAAGCCGGGAGATAAGGATCTGGTTGTCATGCAACACGAAATTGAATATCTGCTGGGAGATCAAACCCATACACTTTACTCCACGCTTTATCGTACCGGTACTGATGACCATCATACCGCAATGAGCGAACTGGTAGGCCTGCCATTAGCTATATATACAAAGTTGCGCCTACGAGGAAATTTTGGAACACCCGGCTGCATCCTCCCTACAACCGAAGACTTGTACAAGCCCATCCTGGAAGAACTAGAGGATATAGGCATTAAATTTATTGAAAGCCATAAGATATGACAACACAAGGGTCAGATAAAACTAAATTACGATTTAGAGACGACCCGGTCAAGGTCTATCAAGGCTTCAATGTAGCACGTCAATCGGCAATTATCCTGGCTAGTATCATTCTGGCCAAAAGTGCCATGAGCGCCGAAAACATTGGTAAATATGAAACTCTCTTATTTTTGGGGCAATTTATAAGTCTTTTTGGGTCAACGGCCTCAGCCAGGCATTTATCGCTATCTATCCTAAAGTTGCCGAAGTTGAGAGAAAATCATTCGTCAGTTCTACTTTTACTATATTTCTCGGGCTTGCCTTTGCAAGTTCACTGGTATTAATTGCCGGGAGGCCTTTACTGCTACCGTTTTTGATTGAATCACGGACAATCGATGGATTTTACTGGTTTTGCCTTTACAGCATGCTCAACATACCATCCATGTTAATTCCCTCTCTAATGATGTTGCAAGGGAACAGTCGGGAGTTGTTGCGCTTTTCGATGTTTTATGCAATAGGCTACACCATGGTATTCGTATTGAATATGGTATTTGGTGGTAGGCTTATCAACTTACTCATATTGCTCAATGTATTTTCCTTCGCCTTGCTGGTCATGTCCGGGGCAATGTCACTGAGTCTTGACTTACGAGCATATAGGCTAAAATGGGTNAAAAGGTTGTTCCTGATAGGAAGTCCTTTGGTTGGATATGCAATTCTGAATGGTCTGGCTCCACTTTTTGATTCCTGGTTGGTACAACGATTCTATACCGACAAAGCAGTTTTCGCAATATATAAATATGGTGCGCGTGAATTTCCTCTGACGGTAACACTGGCGATTGGATTAGGAATGGCACTTGTTCCCATGCTGGGGAGAAATCCGACATCAGGGATGGAACAGATCAAACAACGCTCAAGAAAATTATTCCCTATCGTATTTATAACTTCAGCTCTACTTATCCTCACTTCAAAGTATTTCTTTCCGATCGTATTCAATAATAACTTTACTTCAGCAGCTGCCGTATTTAATCTATACGTACTAATCATCATCAGTCGCATGATATACCCCCATACCATCATGATGGGATTAAAGCGGACCAAAGCATTATTATATATTTCGATTACCGAAATCTTCATACATATTACGTCCAGTTTGTTATTAGGCTTAAAATTTGGCTTAGTTGGAATTGCAGGTGGAGCTGTTATAGCATTTACGATAGAGAGACTACTGCAAGTCGTCTATTTGAAATGGAAAAGAGGCATCAATGTCAATCAGTATGTGCAATTAAAACCCTACATCCTGTATTCATTAATTGTAATTGTCGCCTGGTTGTTGACGATATATCTATAGGAAAAGATATAGACCCAAAAATCTTTTAAAAAGGATTTAGAAATTCAAATTGCAATGTTCTACCTTAAGGCTATGTGGGTGAAAAAGTGTACCCGGAGCGGGACTTGAACCCGCACGACTTCGCAGTCAAAGGATTTTAAGTCCTTCGTGTCTACCATTCCACCACCCGGGCTAAAGTATAATAGAGGAAAGTAAAAATGGAGCGGGAAACGAGACTCGAACTCGCGACCCCGACCTTGGCAAGGTCGCTTCTACCAACTGAGCTATTCCCGCATAAAAATTGCTTTTCTTCAGAAGCGTGGCAAAGGTATATTTTAATTTTTAATTGTAAAAATTATTTAATCAATTTTTTTAATTAATCTGAATTGCCAGACGCTGAGCTCCCATCCCATAAAAGGAATTCCTTCAGAAATCCTGATATGTCACCATTCAATACTGCATCCGTGTTATTGTTGGTATATCCGGTTCGATGATCTTTTACTCGTCGGTCATCCAATACATATGAACGAATCTGACTCCNCCATTCATTTTTCATTTTGGAAGCCTCTACTGCATCCTTTTCTGCACGTTGCTTTTCTAATTCGAGTTCATATATCCTGGATTTCAACAACATCATAGCCTTCTCTCTATTCTGGATCTGGCTTCTTTCCTGTTGGCATTCCGCAACAATGCCAGTTGGTAAGTGTCTTACACGCACAGCTGATTCTGTCCTGTTAACATGCTGACCACCAGCTCCGCTTGCGCGAAATGTATCCCATTCAAGGTCAGCAGGGTTGATAATCACTTCAATTCTATCATCTACCATCGGATGAACAAAGACCGATGCAAAGGATGTCATTCTTTTGCCTTGTGCATTGTAGGGACTAACACGAACCAATCGGTGTACACCATTCTCGCCTTTCAAAAGGCCATATGCAAGATCTCCGACTATTTCAAGGGTCACTGACTTAATTCCGGCAACATCGCCGTCAGTACTTGATAACTCGGTTACTTTAAAGCCGTTCTTCTCTGCATACATAATATACATGCGCATTAGCATTGAAGCCCAGTCACAAGCTTCAGTTCCACCTGCACCTGCATTGATCTCAAGGATAGCATTGAGTTCATCTTCAGGTTTAGTAATGGTAGACTTGAATTCCATATCATCGATGATCTCCATCGACTTTCTGTACACCTCATCCACTTCCGCTTCTGTCATAGCGTCTTCCTTAGCTAATTCAAGAGCTACGGCTGCTTCTTCGACGGATAATTCGCCACTCCTGAATTTATTTACCCATGTCTGATGGGATTTTAATTCCTTAAGTGTCGCCTCGGCTTTTTCCGGATTGCTCCAGAAGTCTGTAGCGAGGGATTCATTGGTTTTATCTTCTATCTCATGTAATCGCTTATCGATGTCAAAGATACCTCCTAAGAGAAGCCAACCTGTCCTGCAGGTCTTTAAGCTGTTCGATAGTCATATCGTTTAATTTTATTAAATAAAAAATTAATTATTCACAGAAAACAAAAACTATTTATCAAGAACCTCAATATAGAAAGTCATATCCGTATTCGGTTCCAATGCTCCTGGAACACCTTCTGCCCCATATGCCAATCTTGCAGGAATGAAAGCTGTAACCACAGCACCTCGTTTTAGCATGGACAACGCATCATCCAACCCCTCAATCACTGATTTATAGCCAAGTCTGACCTGGAAAGGGCGCCCGGATTCAAAAGTACTCCCATAGTATTTCCGATCTTTAGTTGATACGGCATAAAAGCTTACAAAAGTAACTTCGCCCGGTTTAAAACGCTCTCCATTTCCGTCTTCATGTACCAATACAGTTACTCCACTTTGTGTATGAAGAGTCTTNTTGAAACCTTTGATTGTAATAATCATCAATATCCTTTTCGATAATAGCCTGAATAGCAGGTATCCGCAATTTGACCTCTTCCAGTTCTGACTTTTTAGTTACCCCGATTACCTTAATCTTATAAATAATTTCTTTCCAATCCTTCATAGTCTCAGGCAAACCGGCAATAGTGTCTATCCTCTCGTATATGATGAGGCTGTCGCCAAGAGCCATTACACTTAGCCCTGAAGCAACAGGACCATCATTTACCACCAAATCCTTTCCCGGCATTACATACTCGGGCCTGAATAGATTTTTTGAATCCTCGATCACTGAATCACGATGGCATATCTGCAAATTAAAATATATGAGATCTCCTTCCTCAACTTTCAATTGGCTCCCGCTACCGAAAATATCATATTGATATCCACCGGGAGCGGTCAATGCAACTGGTTGGGGAGTCTTATTTCGTTTCTTCCTGCTTTGTGACATTACTAATCCTGGTAATGTCAAACTGATAAGAATTAAAAATAATACCCTCATTTGATTTCGTTAAATTGCATCAGCCTCTACCCTGACAGATAGAGGCTGATGCTACATCGAAAAATTCTGTCATCAATTCAGTATCTCCATATAGAATGCAAGCTCAGAATTTGGCTCTATCATTCCCGGAATACCATTGGCGCCGTATGCAAGATTGCCAGGAATGAACACCATTGCCTTAGCTTNCTTCTTCATCAACAACAATGCTTCTTCCCAACCCGGAATCACCTGACCTCCACCAACAGGTACAGTGAAGGTTGAACCCCGGCTGAAAGAACTGTCAAATTTCTTCCCATTTGATACTGTTGCTCCGAAATAATGTACCTTAGCTACTTCACCTTTCTGTATCTGAGGACCATTTCCATCTTGAAGAATCACATATTTAAGGCCGGTCGGAGTTGTCTTAAGATCTTTGATTGCCCCTGAATTGTAATCAGTTATCAATTTCTGAACTTCCTTCTCGACTCCTGGTTCCATGTCCTTGATCTTCTGCTTTTCTTTTTTGTTTAATACGTCGGTAACCTTTATGCGATACGTGATTTCCTTCCAGTCTTTCATGTTCTCAGGTAACCCTTGAACAGTATCAATTTTCTCTCGTACAACAACACTGTCTCCTTTTCTCATCAGACGCAATGCATCAATTACAGGATTTGGAGTAGTAACCAACGAGTCAGCCGGAATCGCAAATTCAGGTTTGATCGGGTTATTTCTGGAATCTTGCAAAATGGAATCCTTATGCAGGATCTGCATGTCAAAAAACACCACATCATCATCCTGAATGAGATCTCCACTTCCTGTAGGGAAAAGTGTATAAGGGTAACCATGCTTTGTCACACTATCCTTGGCATTGTTTTTACACGAAATCATTCCCATGACCATGGCAAATAATATCAATACTGAAAATTTTTCATAAAATAAATTACGATTATTGTTAATATGAATGAATTATTTCTTCCTTATATTTATCAACTGCTTCTTCAAATCTGGAGATGGCGCTTTTAAGGCTTCCATAGTAAGAACCACCGGATGCATTCTTATGACCACCGCCTTTGAAATACTCTGATGCCATCTGCTGTACTGAAAAAGCCCCTTTTGACCTAAGCGATATTTTAATGATCGTAGGCTGTTCCGTGATAAATGCAGCTACATTGACATCATCAAGCGCTAGCAAATGATTGACTATACCCTCTGTGTCGCCCCGTTGAATATTGAAATCGATATAATCTTNTTTAGACAAAAATATTAGACCGGCTTTCTTATCGGGGTAGATCACCATCCTCTTGGAAAGACAATGTCCCAGCAAACGCAGAGATTTCTCCGGCAAATGGTTGAACAACTTGTCCTGCACATATACCATATCTCCGCCTAGCCTTATGATTTCTGAAGTGTTAACAAGGGTTTTCGGCGAAAAACTATATTTGAACGAACCTGTATCCGTGATGATACCCACCAACAATGCCTCTAAAGCTTGTACCGTAAGGTCATTGACCCATCCCAAAGTCTTACACACTTCATAAACCAACTCACAAGTACTGCTGACTTCATAGTCTGAAATGGAAATGTCCGCAAAATTTTCAGGATAAAGATGGTGGTCGATTAAAACAATCCTGGCACCTGAAGCTGCAATCGCCTCACCTACCTTATCCACCCTTGAAAGTGAATTATAATCAAGGCAAAAGACAACGTCAGCCGCAGCTATCGCATCAGTAGCTCGTCCTTGATCTCTATCATATATAATGATATCATCTATACCTTCCAGCCAGGCTACATCAAAAGGATACTCTGAAGGCAGAACAACCTTGACATTATGAAATTTCTTTTCAAGGACGGACTTCAATGCAAGAGAAGAACCAATAGCATCACCATCCGGGTTTCTGTGTGATGTAACCACGATGTTCCNGGGAGTCCGGAGCAATTGTAACAAGTCCTTGGCTTCTTGCATATAAAAACAAAACTGTTCCTAACAGCCTGAATTACAGATAATTAATAATATTAATTTTTCAAGGTTGAGAAAACAGCCGCAAAAATCGTATTTTTCTATATATAAAAAAATTTAATTTAGTTGAATCTCCATTAAATAAAGGAATGTTTTACTTTACAATGAATATCCTTCAAAGATTCTAATGAAAAAAAGGAAAGAAAAAATCTAAAGACGTCACAGGAGACACCTGGCCAGAGAATAACGGCTACCTTGCCAGACAATATGAGCAATCATAATAATTTTAATAAAAATAGACACTCAATTACCCTCCCGATCAACTTCTTAATTAATTAAAACGTCATGTTTCTTCAAAAACATAAAATTTTGCCTTTGACTTCACTCTAGTTGAGTATTGATAAATGGTATTCTTTGTACCTTTGCAGCTTCAAAATTGAAAATGCATAGAAATGGAGTGGAATTCAGCAGAAATTGAAGAAAAATGGAANAAAATCTGGATAGATTCGGAACTATATAAGATCCATACTGATCCTGACAAGCCGAAATATTATGTGCTAGACATGTTTCCTTACCCTTCTGGTGCAGGGCTTCATGTCGGACATCCATTAGGTTACATTGCATCCGATATCTTCAGCAGATACAAGCGCTTGAATGGGTTCAATGTTCTGCACCCCATGGGTTATGATGCATTCGGCCTTCCGGCTGAGCAATTTGCTGTACAAACCGGTGTACATCCAGCAATAAGCACGCAGGCAAATATCAATAGCTTCCGAAAACAGCTGAACAACCTTGGATTTTCTTTCGATTGGTCCAGNGAGGTCAGGACCTGTGATCCCTCCTATTATAAATGGACGCAATGGATTTTCCTCAAGATGTACAACGCCTGGTATGACAAGAGTGAAGAAAAATCAAAAGATATTTCCATCCTTATCGATCATTTTGAAAATCATGGAACTGAAGGTATTAATTGCTCTTGCAACAG
Source organism: Candidatus Parvibacillus calidus (assembly GCA_013414645.1). GTDB lineage: Bacteria > Bacteroidota > Bacteroidia > Chitinophagales > Saprospiraceae > Parvibacillus > Parvibacillus calidus. The sequence goes on from CP058702.1 coordinate 2,133,961, forward strand.
CCCACTCCAATTTTCAGCATCAGATTGGAAAAATTATTCCGCCAAGGAGCAATACGATGTGTTGATGAATTACCGACTGATGTACAGGAAAATAAGTACGGTCAACTGGTGTGAAGCACTCGGTACTGTTCTGGCCAATGACGAGGTTAAGGACGGTGTATCTGAAAGAGGAGGCTTCCCGGTAATCAANAAACCTATGATGCAATGGAGTATGCGAACTACCGCGTTTGCCCAGAGGCTGCTGGATGGGCTTGACCATGTTGATTGGTCCGATTCCCTTAAAATCATGCAACGCAATTGGATCGGAAGGTCAGAAGGCGCAAGGGTTTTCTTTCGGTTGAAAGGGAGTNNTGACAATCTTGAAATTTTCACAACCCGTCCGGATACAATCTTTGGCGCTACATTCATGGTACTTGCGCCGGAACATCCACTTGTCAATGAACTGACTATTCAGGCACAACAAAAACCGATGTTCGATTATGCTTGTGAAACGGCAAAGGCTTCAGAACAAGAAAGATTGAATGCCCAGAAACAGATGACAGGTGTATTTACAGGTTCATATGCCATACACCCCTTTACAGGAAAGGATATTCCAATATGGGTCTCAAACTACGTCCTGATTGAATACGGCACCGGTGCCATCATGGCAGTACCTGCAGGAGATGAAAGGGACAGGAGGTTTGCAGAAACGTTCAACCTTGAAATCCGTGAAATCATTCAAAGAAATGAAGACGACGACGATATAGAATCAAAGAACGGTATCCTAATCAACTCCGACTTCCTAAATGGGCTACCTGTAAATGATGCTATCATTAAAGCTATTGAAACCATAGAAAAACAAGGTTTTGGGAAGCGTTTGATCAATTATAGGCTCAGAGATGCCAATTATAGCCGCCAACGATACTGGGGAAGCCTTCCTATCGCCTATGACGAAGATGGAGTCGGGCATGAAATAAGCCCATTACCATTGGAATTGCCTGATATCAAGGATTTTAAACCCACTGGCGACGGCAGCTCACCCATCGCAAGAGCAACAGAATGGGTCAATGCTACGCCAGGCTTGAAGCGTGAAACGGACACTATGCCGGGATTTGCAGGTTCCTCCTGGTATTTCTTGCGTTATATGGACCCAAACAATGACACGTTGCCATTTTCAAAGAATGCCATAGATTACTGGATGGACGTGGATCTATATATTGGCGGAGCAGAACATGCAGTCGGGCATTTGTTATACTCAAGAACCTGGCATAAGTTCTTGTATGATTTCGGCCTTGTACCGACTGAAGAACCATTCAAGAGGCTAATCAACCAAGGGATGATTCAGGGAGTATCTGAAAAGATTTACTTACTTAAGGAATCAACAGACAAACTATATTTCAAGAATAATTCCGGACAATACGAGGTAAAATTATTACCTCAGTCGGTACAGGTCTTTGTCAGCCATGAGCTAATACAGGATTATCCGGCGAAAAGCACCTCAGAAGACAAGGAGATGGAAGGTTTCTCTGAAATGAGTATCCATATTGATATAGTAAAGGATTACGGTGCCTCCACGGGTGGTTATCTTGATAAAGTGGCAATGGAGGAATTTGCGGTTTGGAGGCCGGAATTTGCAAGTGCTGTCTTTGTGACATATGGCGGATATTATCAAAACGGAACCTTTCACCCGGTAACTGACGCTGACGCCATCCGCTTCAATACCAAATCAGAGGTGGAAAAAATGTCAAAATCCAAGTACAATGTCATCAATCCGGACACTGTAATTTCAGAACATGGCACAGATGTGTTCAGAATGTACGAAATGTTTTTAGGACCGCTTGAGCAAGCCAAGCCATGGGACACGAAAGGAATTGAAGGGGTCAGCAAATTTCTTCGACGTTTTTGGAACCTGTTTTTTGATGACAACGGGAACTTCGCCCTCAGTGAGGATACGGCTCCAACAGAGTCATTAAAGGTATTGCACAAGACGATTAANAAAATGGATGAGGATATCAATAAGTTTTCATTCAATACCTGTGTGTCAGCCTGTATGATTGCTGTGAACGAATTCAAGAAACAGAATGTCAATCATCGAGTAATTCTTGAGCCAATGCTAGTTTTATTGTCACCCTTTGCACCATTTATAACAGAGGAGCTTTGGCATCTGGCAGGCCATAAAGAAAGTGTGCGCAAAGCACAATGGCCGGCTTTTAATGAAAAATATACAGTAGATGATGTGGTGGCATATCCAATATGTATCAATGGTAAAAAACGTGATCTTTGCCATTTTGCTATTGATGCTGACGATGACACGATTATAAAGGAATCTCTTGAAAGACCGGATGTAATCAAATGGATGGAGGGGAAGCAAGCTAANAAGGTAATAGTAGTCAAAGGCAAAATGGTCAATATCGTTGTGTGAATTTCCGGGATGTCAGGCACCCGAATAATCTGGAGGTATGTGACTATTTCGTTATACCTTCGTACAACCAATCTGCCAATGTCTTTCGGTTGTCAGGGTCCAGGATACGTTTTTGGTCATTGACATTCTGAATATTTCCAACCTCGACAAAAAGGCATGGCGGCCTTGAATATTTGACCACATAAAGATCTCGAGCTTTAACGGTACCGGTGTATTTTCTGCTTCCCAATTCACCAAATTTCTTTTCAAAGACAGCCTGGGTATTGACTGCCATTTCCTGACCGACCTTTGACCCTTCCTGGTAATAAAAATGAGTATCCAATTCAAGGCTTTCATTCCGACTATCAATATGAATACTTATAAACTTCTGATTCTTAACACCTTTCTTTCTATAAGATTCATAATAATCATTGATTATCTGAACACGTGTTCTGAGTCTTTGGATTTGGTTCACTTGAATATCACGTTTTCCAGCATGTAATTCATCCTTGTCACAAGGTAAATATTCATCATCTCTTATGCCATCATCAGGATCATATACAATGAAATGGACGATAGCCCCGTACTGGATCAGTTTTCTTCCAAGCCTTAAAGCAATATCATTGGCATATTCATCCTCACAATATATTTTGTCATCAATTTTCGCCATCGCTCCCGGATCGGGACCTCCATGACCACCCTTAATATAAAAGACTTGTCCTCGTAAATGATTGCCCAATACTTCAACCTGACTGTGTTTAATTCCAAACAAAGCTATATCCAAAGTATTCTTCTTAATTTCAGTCTTATTTATTGCTTCCGCTTGCGTTGTGTTTAAATTCTTATCTGGTGTATTATCAGGCTGTGATGCACCAGCAAGGTTATCATAATTGCAATTATATATGTAAAAAGGCACCCAAAGTTTCAAATCTTGCAAAANATAAACAGACTTAATCTGCTGAGATTTCAACCATTTATTATAACGCTCTACTTCAAGTGCTTTGACCAAATCAAAATTTTTACAGTAGACCGAATTGAGCTTTTATTGTACTGGTAAATTCTGACAGGCAGATTGTATTTCTTTCCCAATGAAAGAGCTGAACCGTAAGGTAGGTTATTGATTCTATAAAACTCCGTAAGGTTACATGGAGAAATATCCAATCCATACCTTCTGAGTAAAGCATATCCTCCCTCTCCTTTCTGTAATTCAGCAACAACATATTGTTGACTCTGTGCGCTAAATGAAACGAAGAGGCAAGCTATAAAAAATAAGATATTTAGTCTTGACGTCAAACAGCTAATATAAAATCACAAATATATTACATTTATTTATAATGTAAATCCATTCTGAGCTATTTTTCATTCTTCAACAAAAATATATTATAGATTTGCTTCAGTAAATATTTTAGATTCTGATGAAAAAGGTATTTCTTTTGGTTAANAAAGACCTTTACTCTGAAATGAGAAATGCTCATTCTATCAGTTCAATAATTTTATATGTATTTGCTACAGTATACATTATATATAGCGCTTTTATAAATATCCAACCTCAAAACTGGAATGTATTGTTTTGGATTGTCTTTCTATTCGTATCGGTTAATGCGTTATTAAGGAGTTTCGATCAAGAGAACAGCAATAAGGCACTTTATTTTTATCAACTAGCCGGACCTTTGCAGATTTTTGCTGCAAAGTTTATCTTCAATACAATATTATTAGTACTGTTAGGTTTGTTGACACTGGCTTTATTCAGTTTTGTAGCAGGAAGTCCTGTTCGCGACTATCCATTATTTCTGTTGACAATTTTATTGGCAGGTATTGGCTTTGCCTCCATATTCTCATTCATATCTGCCATAGGAGCCAAGACAGGTAATAGCCACATGTTAACAGCGATTCTGGGATTCCCTTGTGTTGTTCCAGTGTTATTAGAGCTTTTGAAATTATCCGCCAATAGTTTAGGTTTATTAAATGATACTGATTTCACTACTGATATCCTTATTTTAGGTTCCATAGACATTATTCTATTGAGCCTGGCTTTTATTTTATTTCCTTATGTTTGGCGTGATTAATCAAGAGCCATTCCTGTATGTGAAATAGTCAAAAAGTCAATATTGAAAAGGTTATCTTGCAATCAACATCTTCCATGTTCTGGGCTTGTGACCTATCATNNTCTTGAAAGTATATCGTCCAAAATTTCTCCTTTCATGCGATGCCTNGTTATATCGGTAACAGTATTCATTGAGATAATCCTGTAGATATGTGACATAACCATGTCGTGCGTACAACCAGTTAAGCATGTTTCTTACCACCCGTTGATCCAATGCCTTGTCCAGCCCTTCACATCCGCTCCTCTGTTGACCATAGCAGCATAGTTGGGCGGGTTGATCCATGTTGATTATTGCCCGGCCATCGATCTTCCGGGTGATAAATGCCTGCGATCTCTNTTTTGGAGGCGCGCCTATGACGCTCACATAGCTCCTGGCTGCACCACCTCCTTTCTTTTCAATTCCTATCAGGATTCTGGCTTGTTTGAACTTCGGCTTTTTATCCTTGTCACGCCTGATGATATCTACCACAACCTCCACCACATCGACATTGCCTTCCAGAGGGTGTCGATCCGTACTGGCCATAGCAGCCATCACCTTCCTGTGAAACAACAGGCAGGTCTTTTGTGTAAGACCGGTCTGACGCGCCAATTGTGTGGAAGGGCTACCTTTCTTGTCTGTCACGATCAGGTATAACATGTAGAATGCTTTGTCCAGCGGTATTTTCATGTTTTGGAATAAGGTATTCACCTTGGCACTTTCCACCTTATTGCATCGGGTGCATTGCCGGGAGCCATTGGCGAAACCTTTACAGTATTTCGCGTGACCGCATTGCTTGCAGGAGTAGCCTCCGGCCCATTTGACTGATGCGATGTAGTCAATACATTGTTCTGCTGTAGAGAATCTTTGCCTGAAATTGTCGATGGTCAGTGATTGGAGTTCTTCATACATGGTGATCAAAGTGGGTTAGTGATTATAAAATAAGTTTACGAGGTGAAGGTAGTAAAAGATTTGGGATGACCAAGGGGTGGGTGGGGAAAAATTGAAGTATGTACTTGTTTAATAACCTCATACTCAACCAGTGCGCTTATTTCTGCTTATGAATAAAAATAAAACAATTGAAAAAAAAAAAAAGAAGGACGAGGTTAGAAAAATCACACCAATCCGAAATCTAAACCTATTAAACATCTACCTACTTCGGGGTGACACCTCCCTCACCTTGAAAAAAAAAAGAAGTATGTACTTGTTTAATAACCTTAAACCTCATCAGCATACAGGTTTCAAAAATTGTTAAAAATAAATTTATTGAAATTTTGCAAAATATTATTAACAAAGCCCGGAATGAATTATCAACTCTTGATTCAACGCTATTAAACATCTACATACTTCAGGGCGGCCACCCCACCCAATAAATATTGCAAATACCATAATTATCCACCCCCTCCAAACACAATTAATATTACATCCCCTCAAATATATAGTATAAATTATTAATATACAACACATTATAATTGTTTAAGCTGTATCGGATCATCCCCATCCAGTTGTACCCCTTCAATTCAATTTGACATTTAATTCACCACCACTTCAATTCTATTTCATTATATTGTGCTTTTTATAGCATAAATTTTGAATGAAAATTTTTATTATTTTGTCAAATTCTCTTAGGGATTTCATACATATAGTAGGAATATTGCTAATCGCTTCATGTTTCCTTATATCCTGCAGCCCTTCCTCAAATAAATGGATGAAAAAAACTGTGGAAAAATCAGGGCGCGGCTGTATTGCTTCTATTCGTATGGTAGATATTTACTATAATAAAGATGGTTCAATCGATAGCAATTCAGATACAAACGGATATTGCCTCTATACCTTTGACTATAAAAACAATATTATCACCGGCACTATGGTTTCTGATACGAGTTCAGAAGTTGTCGAATTTCATAAGTTCGGCCGATTCGGTAAAGAGGAATTCTATTTGAACTTATATGGAAATATAATTCATTTAAAATATCATTTCAACAAACAAGGGTTATTGACAAAGGAGACCTCTATTGATACCACGGCTTCCAACTATAAAGAAACCAACTACTTCTATGACAATAGAAAACGATTGATTAANAAAAGTAACGCACAACAAAGACAGAATTACTCAAGATTCAAGCCAAATACAATATATTTCGGGAAAAGATATTACACTCACCATGAAGTATCGTATGTTTAAGGGTAATAAATTTGTCACCAAAACCATCTCAAATGCAAAATCCGGAATAGACACAATTTATTCCAATTCTATATATGCCAACAAAATGACGATAATTAAGAACGATAAAAAAAACCACAAAAGATATGAAGACGTTTATTCGAATGGCAAATTAGTAAGCAGCTCAACGTCTATATTTAATCGTCAAAATGATATTATGATAAAAGAAACTACATTTCCGGATCGAGAAAAACAAATTGAGAGATTTGAATATATAAAGGACAATGTTGGTAATGTAATTCAAAATGATATTTACATTGACGGGAGACTAAGCGCCCAATTTTTTATACTTTCACATATTGCAATTAATTGATTTTATACAAATTAAGATACTCCCAAAAACTGAGCAATTAAGATACCTGGAATTTCAGACTACATCAAGAAGAGTACAAACCTACCATCTCCTAAACAATTAAACATCTGTGTGCCTGATTAAGCCCTCCCCCAGCTCCCTCCATTCCTGTAATGCCAGAACTAACTCACTTGAGCTCAAAAATCGGATTTCTTAATCCCGTACCTCGCATGGTCTGATTTCACTCAAATCTATTACCGCTAAAATCAGTTCTATCCTCAAATTTATTTATAAACATAATTTCATTCACATATCTTATTTTTGTCTCCACTATTTATGTCAATATGAATAATATTTGGGTCAAAGTTTTAACAGTCATTCTCATCACATATACATTCATTTGCGGTATGTTGAGACCTCTCAATCCGGGAATAATGGAGGTCACACCATCACGAATTGAATCGGGGCAACAAGTTGAACTTAGCATTTCAACTTATAATACACATTTGGATCAAACAGACAATATTGCCTATCTTTCCATTGACAGCCTCAATAACATCAAAGCTATTTCTTTCAAAGCCCAAAGCTCCAATGAAGCAAAAATCACATTCAATATTCCCAATTTTTTGCCAGATAATGCCAAATTCAGTTCAGCTAGCCTCATCCTCGTCAATAACATAGATGGTGGTTTTGCAAGACCCTCATCGATTACTATAGGCCAGGACTCTGTAAATATTGTAGCCGGCAAGGAACTGTGGGAAAAAGANAAAATCGGTCACATCCCGGAACCTACAAGCAGAGGATTTCCTTTCCGTTTGATTCTTGAAGAAACTATACGAAACATCTATTATCACGTTCCCTTCTGGTTCGCGATGATTTTCCTCTTTTCTTGCTCAGTCTTNTTTTCAATTAAATATCTGGTAAAACTAAACGAGAATGACGCTCTTAAGGTATATGCCTTCAACAGAGTTGGATTATTTTATGGAATTATGGGTCTCATTACAGGAGCTATTTGGGCCAAAAATACCTGGGGCCAGTATTGGAGTGGAGACATCAAGCAAAACATGACCGCAATTGCTCTATTGATCTATGCCGCCTATTTTATTCTGTGGAAATCATTTCGCGATGATCAGGTCAGACTAAGAATATCTTCTGTATTCACTATTTTTGCATATGTTGCCATGATTCCTTTGATATTCGTTATTCCTAGACTCTATGACAGCTTGCATCCGGGAAATGGCGGAAACCCGGCATTAGGCGGTGAAGACCTTGACAACACTATGAGAATGGTCTTTTATCCCGGAGTGATTGGATTTATTTTATTGGGAATCTGGCTAACTGGACTTTATTACAGGATGAGTAAAATCGAAAATTATTTAAAACAATAAATTGCAAATACATATAAATCACAAAATATAGTTCGGCAAATAAAATTATTACCTTACCTTTACACTCCGAAACTGTCATCTGATTGTGTAAAAAAATAACAATGGAGCTTACATTTATTGATTTTCAAACAATTATACTTTCAATAAACAGAAATTCCTCACTTTATAGCAGCGGAAAGATTTATGTTGTAATCATCGTAATAACTGTTGTTTTATGTGGTTTCTTTCTTTATTTGTTCAATTTGGATAAAAATTAAAATCATTAGAAAATAAAATTAAATCAAATGAGTAATCATAAAAGACCAAGCTTTTTCGAAAGTGTCAATAGAAATTTCGATAAGGCAGCTATTCACACCGGCCTACCTAAAGGCCTTCTGGATCAGATTAAAGCTTGTAATGCCGTTTATCAGATGCGCTTCCCTGTCAAAGTGGGAAACGAATATCAGGTAATTGAAGCATACAGGGTACAACATAGCCATCACAGACTTCCCACTAAAGGTGGAATCAGATACAGCGAAATGGTCAATCAGGATGAAGTTATGGCCCTCGCAGCACTCATGACCTATAAATGCGCTATTGTGGATGTTCCCTTTGGTGGTGCCAAAGGNGGTGTAAGAATTAATCCACGAAATTATACAGTAAAACAACTGGAAAAAATTACAAGACGATATACCGCAGAATTAATGCGAAAGAACTTCATTGGCCCCGGCATTGACGTACCGGCACCCGATTATGGAACCGGCGCAAGGGAAATGTCTTGGATCCTGGATACTTATACAACCATGAAACATGGTGAAATTGACGGTGTAGCCTGCGTTACAGGAAAACCGGTAACACAGAATGGTATCAGAGGAAGAGAAGAGGCCACCGGAAGAGGTGTATTCTATGGTATCCGTGAATTACTCAGTCACAAAGATGATTGTAAAAAATGGGGCCTTACTCCCGGCACCCAAGGAAAAAGAATTGTTCTTCAAGGTTTAGGTAATGTTGGAAGCCACACCGGTAAAATATGCCAACAGGAAGGCGATATGAAAATTATTGCGATATCTGAATACGAAGGCGCCATTTACAATGAAAACGGCATAGATATCACCGAATTGCTCAAACACAGAAAAGAAACCGGATCCATTCTTAACTTCCCTGGAACTAAAATCCTCCCATCACGCGAATCAGCACTAGAACTTGATTGTGACATTCTGATTCCTGCTGCTATGGAAAACCAGATAACTTCCGACAACGCAGACAAGATAAAAGCCAAAATTGTGGCAGAAGCCGCCAATGGGCCTGTCTCCGCAGATGGTGAAGCTATCCTGCTNAAAAAAGGTATTATCATCATACCCGATATGTACCTCAACGCCGGCGGTGTAACTGTTTCCTATTTCGAGTGGCTTAANAACCTGTCTCATATGCGATTCGGAAGAATGGAAAAGAGATTCGATCAGAACACATATTCCAATCTGGTAACTGCAATTGAAAATACAACCGGTAANAANATCAATGCTCAGGAAAGAGAATTCCTGACTAAAGGAGCTGAGGAGGTGGATCTTGTAAGATCAGGTTTGGAGGAAACAATGATAAATTCTTACAATCAAATCCGTGAAACATGGAAAAAGAANAAAAGCATTGAAGATCTTAGAACCGCAGCATTCATTTGTGCGCTAAATAAAATCAGTAGTGACTACCTGGCTATGGGAATTTTCCCATAATTATAACATCTAAACATTCTTCAATAATTATTTCTCATTTTTAAACGAATTTTTATGATTCAAAACCATTCAGATAATAAACTCGATAAAATCGACCTGAAAATTATAAAAATACTTCAGGAAAATAGCAAGATTACTAATCTGGATTTATCCAANAAAATTGGATTGTCGCCTGCCCCAACACTTGAAAGAGTCAAGAAACTTGAGTCAACCGGTGTTATAGCCAGCTACCATGCTGCAATAGACACCCTGTCTCTTGGTCTTAATGTTAAGACCTTCGTCTTGGTTTCTCTTGCATGGCAAAGGGANAACGCATTGGATAAATTCCTTATCAAAATCAAAGGCATCTCGGAGATAACAGAATGCTACATCATAACCGGAGAAGCTGATTTTCTCATGAAGATTGTATGTAAGGATATCCCTTCCTATGAGCATATATTATTTAAAACTCTTAGCCAGATTGAGGAAATCGAACGCCTTAAGACACTCATGACCCTGTCTACGGTCAAGGATTCTAAAATTCTTCCTTTCGATTACGAATAATCATGGCTATCATTTATAAAGTCACCAGCCCATCAAATAGCTTTAAAAGTTATTTGATGGGTACCTTTCATGTTTTTGTGCCTGAATTCAGTCCTTTGATTGAAAAAGCCGAAAACTTATCTCCAAGCGCTCATTATTATGGAGAGATGGATTTGACTCAAGTGGACCCGCTAATCATCAATGAAACCATGCAAAGCTTGCCCAGACCAGGCAAGGAGGTTCTTTATTTACTTGAGAATCAACAACCCTATTTTGANAAAATGGGACTACCCTTCCCGGCCTATCCGGCACAAAACTCCATATTCAACCTATACTCTGAACTAACTATGAGTATGTGGCGAAAAAATTCTCGTCGGAAGCCTTGATGAGGAACTTATTAAAATTGCCATGAAAAATCATATCCCAATTGGGGGAATAGAAAGCTTCAATGATCAAGTGGAAATCATGAAATCAATTGATTATGAAAAAATGGAAAAACAGATCATCAAAATGCTGATTAAACCCAAATCATTTTCCAAAAATATGGATCACCTTCTTGACTTCTATCTGAAAGGAAAAATGAATGTCCTGAGTAANAAATCTAAAGGCTCCTCAAGAGGTAACAGAAAACTGATGGTAAAGGATCGTAACAGAGTCTTTGCTGATACAATTGCCCGCATTTGTGAAGAATCAGACCGAAATTTCATTTCCTTCGGCGCCGGTCACCTCGGCGGAAAGGATGGAGTCATCCGCAGACTNAAAAAAGCCGGTTTTAAAGTCAGAAAAGTCAGTCTTGATTAATCACTTATTACCTGTTACCTTGATTTCAATCTGATCACCGGACATATTATTTCCTCAAGAGATGCTCCTCCATGCTGAAAAGTGTCCTTATAATAATTATTATAATAGTTGTAATTGTTAGGATACAGGAAAAACTTGTCCTCTTTGGCAAAAATGAATGACGAACTTACATTTGGCCTCGGTAGATAAACTTTGGAAGGATCTTTAAAATCTATTACCTCGTTCCCAACATAATTAAGGTTCCTTCCGACTTTATACCTTAGATTGGTGGTTGTCTCCCGGTCACCGACCACCTTAGAAGGAGATTTGACCTTGATGGAGCCGTGGTCTGTCAGAATAAACAATCGAATTGGCTTCTCGGCCAAACGTTGAAGAGCAAGCCAAAGCGGAGAATGGATAAACCAGGACTTGGTGAGTGAACGATAAGCCTTTTCATCATCTGCCAGCTCTTTCAATACCTCCATCTCTGTCCGGGCGTGAGACAACATATCGATAAAGTTATATACAATTATACTCAGGTTATTGTTGAGAAAGTTGAGCGCGTTATCAGCCAAAGCCTTTCCATTCTGAATATTTGTAATCTTCTGGTATTCATGCTTTATAGGCTTACGAAATACCCTGGTGATTTGATCAGCTANAANAACGTTCTCCGAAAGATTCTTGCCTCCCTCATCAACGTCGTTTTTCCATAAGTCTGGATACTTTTTCTCGATCTCACTTGGCATCATTCCCGCAAAAATCGCATTCCTGCTATATTGTGTTGAAGTAGGCAAAATGCTGAAAANATAATCTTCAGATTCTACCTTATAACACTCATTGATTATAGGCTCTATAACCTTCCACTGATCATATCTTAGATTATCCATCAACACCACTACAGTCGGCATCTCGTCATCCACCCAAGGGAAGACTTTTTCCCTGAGCAAATTATACGACATAACAGGCGCTTCTTTATTATCCTTATCCAACCATTCCATGTAATCCCGATCCACAAATTTGCAAAATGCCGTATTGGCTTCAGCTTTCTGAGAACTCAGTATATCACCCATCTCAAGCGATTGACTCTGATCCATTTTGATTTCCCAATTGATGATCTTCTTATATACATCCACCCATTCTTGATGATCGAGACCGCTATTGATCTTCATAAATATCTGGCGAAAATCCTGTTGATAGTCACTGGAAGTCTTTTCTCTTATCAGACGCTTTTCATCTACGATTCTTTTCAGAGACAATAGAATTTGATTGGGATTGACCGGCTTTATCAGATAATCGGCAATTTGCGCTCCTATAGCCTCCTCCATGATATGCTCTTCCTCATTTTTAGTGATCATTACGACCGGAATATTGGGCTTGATTGCCTTTATTCTCGACAAGGTCTCCAAGCCGGAAATACCCGGCATACTCTCATCCAGAAATACAGCATCAAACTCATTGTCACTCTCAAACTCCTCCATTGCATCATATCCATTGGTCACAGCCGTTACTTCATACCCTTTCTGTTGAATAAACATTAACTGAGGCTTTAATGTCTCTATCTCATCATCAACCCACAAAATCTTTATTTTCTCCATCTATTTATATTATTCGTTGAATGAAAAATTTTAAACTATATTTCATAATACAAATAAACGACAAGATTCGTTCATTATTTGATGGATACATTATTTTTCAAAGTCTGGAGATATTCTATAAGGTATTTTTACTTTCTGCCAGATCCGGAAAACCAATATTCGATTAAACTCATTATTTGAAAAGAGCAGGACGAAGAGTTATAAACTACTCTTTACCAACATAATTCCGGCTTTCAAATGCCTCTTATCAATCTAAAAGGAAAAATTTACCGATTCCTATTTTAATTATCCACATTATTTTCCCATTCAAAGCAAAATTTAAGACATCATACAATTACCTTTATGGCACAAACAATCTAATGCATGCGTTTTCCAATAAGAAAAATTATTAACGATCCCGTATATGGCATGGTTAAAATCCCGGATGGCATCATTTTTCGGGTTTTTGAACATCCATATTTCCAGCGTCTTAGACGAATTGGACAGGCAGGCCTGACAAACCTCGTATATCCGGGCGCCAATCATACCAGATTCCATCATGCATTAGGTGCCATGCACCTTGCCATTGAGGCCCTGGACATGCTGGAACTTAGGAATGTTGATATTTCAGAAGATGAAGCTACCNNGACCATACTCGCCATTTTACTCCATGATGTTGGACATGGACCATTTAGTCATGTATTGGAACACAACCTCACAGGACAGCATCATGAAGTGCTAACATTAGCAATAATGAATAAAATGAACATGGAGTTGGAAGGTGCATTGGATACGGCAGTACAGATTTTTACAGATAAGCATCCTAAGAAATTTCTTCACCAATTGATTTCCGGACAACTAGACCTGGACAGGATGGATTACCTCAACCGGGATTCCTTCTTTACCGGAGTAGCAGAAGGAAAAATAGGATATGACAGAATCATCAAAATGATAACTGTTGTAGACAATAATCTCGTTATCCAAGANAAAGGCATCTACTCCGTTGAAAATTTCCTGATGGCACGCCGGCTTATGTATTGGCAGGTATATCTGCACAAGACAGTCCTTGCAGCAGAACATATGCTCATCCAGTGCCTACGCCAGGCTCGTGAAAGCGTGGAGAAGGGCGAAAAATTCAATATTTCTCCTCACTTTCTATATTTTATGCAGCAAAAGTCCTTCATAAATGAAGATGAAATGCTCGGACATTTCCTGAAACTGGATGACTATGACTTGTGGTGGGCGATCAAGCAATTTGCTGAAAGTCGGGACCAATCCCTCGCTTTTTTAGCAGATGCCATTCTCAACAGAAAAATTTTCAAGATAGAATTGAGTAAAACACCCTATTCAGATGAAAAAATAACCGAATTAGTTCAACAAGTAGGGAATACATTTCATCTGGATGAAAAACATGCCGCTGCTCTCGTCTTCCATGGTTCTGAAACCAATGAAATGTACAATAGCAAAAAGGACGAAATCATGGTTCTTATGAAGGATAATTCAGTCAGGCCATTTTCTGAAGTGTCCGATTATCCGGTTGATAAAACAGAAGTTGTAAAGTTTTTCTTATGCTACCCTAAACTTTCTTGAATACTTTTAAGTTGTTTAGTTTATTACGTTGCAAATTTTAACCCGGTCAAATATTTTTTAACTTTAAATAATTATACAATGGCTTTTACACTTCCTGAATTGAGTTATGAATATGATGGACTCCAACCGTATATCGATGCTGAGACGATGAGGATTCACCACACCAAACACCACAATGCCTATATCAATAATCTCAATGCAGCAATAGAAGGTACTGAATTTGCCAACATGACTATTGAGGAAATCCTTGAAAATGCAGGTAGAGCCGGCGCTGCTATCAGAAACAACGGCGGCGGTCATTACAATCACACCTTGTTTTGGAAGTTGCTTTCTCCAAATGGTACTAAACCTTCAGGAGAAGCATTGGATGGTATCAACAAAAAATGGGGATCATTTGATGGTTTCAAGGAGGCTTTCTCTAAAGCGGCTGCTACCCGATTTGGGTCCGGATGGGCATGGCTTGTTGTAAATAAAGATGGTTCTTTCGATATCAACTCCACTGCCAACCAGGACAATCCAATGATGGGCAAAGAAGTAAGCGGAGTTGAAGGCTTTCCGATCCTGGGCCTCGATGTTTGGGAACACGCCTATTATCTAAATTACCAGAACAGAAGACCCGACTATATTGAGGCATTCTTCAATGTTATTGATTGGGATGAAGTCAATAGCCGCCTAGTCCAATCAACCGAATATTTCAAATAATGGTCCGTCTATTGAGACAACTCACATTTCAATACAATAACAAAAGTCGACATGAAATAAATCAGCTGTAATTTGCAGCTGATTTATTTTTAGGAAGTATATTTACCTTTCAATTTTTACCTCTACATGATCATCGAAATAGCCGCCAATAGCCTTCAGTCAGCCCTAAACGCCCAGGATGGAGGCGCTTCAAGAATAGAATTATGTTCTGCTCTTGAATTAGGTGGCATTACTCCGGGTGCTGGCCTTATAAGAAAGGTAAAACATGCTCTTCAAATTCCTGTATTTGTACTAATTCGCTCAAGGAGCGGAGATTTTATTTATTCAGATCAGGAAATGGAGGTTATGCTGGAGGATATCAGATTCTGCGTCAGTGAAGGCATTGATGGAATTGTCTGGGGTGGACTTAAACCCGACGGCACCATCGATGAGGAAAGACTACAGATGATTAANAAAGAAGCAAAAGGAATGCAAATCACATTCCATCGAGCCTTCGATCATTGTATCGATCCAATTGCGGGCTTAAATACCCTGATAGCGAATAAGATTGACAGACTATTGACCTCCGGGCAGACCAGTAATGTAGTCGAGGGCAGAATGTTGATCAANAAACTAATCAAAGAGGCAAAGGGTCGCATCACTATTATGCCGGGTTGCGGAGTCAATGAAAATAACATCCAACCTGTTGCCGCTTTTACCGGAGCCTCAGAATTTCATGCATCAATGAAAACCCTGGTCAAAAGCCGGACACTGTTCAATAATAAGAATGTATTGTTGGCNTCTGGTGCCGACATTCCTGAATATGATTATTTCGTCTCCGATTTGGTTAAAGTGAGAAAATTGGTATCTGCTTCAATGGAATGACAACCGTTCTCCATAATACCAAGCTGTCTACCTACTATGCAATTTCGCAAATGCTAATGTTGGTGGAGGAAGTTTCCAAAAAACAGAAAAATTAGTTCAATAGGACATTTATAGACTGAAATTTTATCTATATTAGAGTTCTCACCGAAGTATCTGAATTGACTATTATTCCCAAAAGATACATTGTTTTCTAAGCCCCTGCCCTCTTCACAACCTCATTGTCCTGATTGTCAATATATTATTTATAACATGTTCTACCAAGATGATTTATATAATAGTCCATAAATTTTGGGTATACTTGTCCGGATAGCTATGCTACTAGAGCTCTGCTCTGTCCCGGAGTGAAACAATCCGGGGTTCCGGGATGCCGAGGTTAAAGTCGTATAGATCAATGAAATTGGTCTATAACGAATGTACCTTCGGTATTGCTATTCATTCCTGAAACCTGACGTGAAATCAATTACCACGTCATCATACAATTTGCTATGCAAATTATCTCCTTCATTTATTCCCGGCTATATTTTTCTGCTCATGTTAATCCTTTTGCATTTTATTAAATAATATGTCATTAAATATTTATTCAAAATAGTAACAAATAAGTAACTTTGCACCGCCAAATATCATTTTATTTTCTCCTAAAATTCTGTCATGAAATTTTTACTTTTTTACTTTGCTTTTTCCTCTTCAGCACAGTTGCAAATGCTCAGACCTTTAAATTAGCTGAAGACTCAATGTCCACAGTTGTCGANAAAGATGAATTCGAAAACTACATTCAGAATTTTGCGTTCAACCTGACAACTGAGACTAAAGTACTGCGCTGGACACAGAAAACAATATTTAAAGGATCACAATGGAGTAACTCACAGGTTTGTGACAATAATCTCTGCTACACGGATAAGATCCTTTCTAAAACTGTTGAAGTACCGGCAGGTGGCAATACACTATTAAAATTACTGTTCAGACCGAATGGTCAGGATACATGTGGTTATTATACGATAACAATCAAGGAGGAAGGTAAGGATAATGATGAAGGTGTTGCCCATTACTTTTTCAATGGGACAGACTGCGAAGCAGTTGCATCCGGCCTAACTAAAATATCCAACGTAGAGACCGTCAGAATATACCCAAATCCTGCCAAAGATTATGTTCAACTTAGTTCTCTTGAAGCCGTTAAGAATATTGCCATCTATAATACGGAAGGCCGACTGATCAAGGAAATTATGGATTATCGTAATGGACTAATTCCTGTAAATGATCTTAACCGNGGGACTTACTTTATGATGCTTTCATTCCATAATGGCAAATTGGGTGTATCAAAGCTGTTTAAAGACTGATTGCAACCAACCTGCAATAAATTACTTGATAAAATAAAAAAGGCCGTTTGCACGGCCTTTTTCTTTATATGTTAGTGAGTAGCCCTCAACTTCTCCTTTTTCTTAATCAATTGTCGTTTGAGATTGTCTATACCTTTATCAACAGAAGCCTCAAAGGTTTTGTCAATTTCCTTAACGACCATGGTATCTCCCGGCACGTTAAGGATAATATCTACTACCTTATCCCTTACCTGACCGGCATTTTCCAATTTGAGAATCACATGAGCATCAATAATTCTGTCATAAAATGTGTCGAGTTTTGATAACTTCTTTTCAATAAAGTCTGTCAAACTTGTGTCAGCCTTAAACTGATCCGCTTCAATAGTAACTTTCATCTGCTTACATTTTTATGTTAAACAATATTTTATCGTCATTCTTCAGATCGCGGGTGAGCCTTAAGATATACCGATCTAAGCCTCTGTGGCGCATTATGCATATATACTTCTGTAGCCGCAAGACTACTGTGGCCTAGTAACATCTTTATAGCATTGATATCCGCTCCGGCATCAGAGAGATGAGTAGCAAAGGAGTGTCTTAAAATATGTGGGCTTCTTCGCTCCAAATTAGGAATATTATTTAGAAAACGACTTACTATATTGTAAACCATTTTTGGGTACATTGGTTTCCCGGTTCGGGTTAAAAATATTGGACCTTTTTCTACTACATTGATAGTCTTATTTTTAAGCCCGATAAATTCATCAATTTTAGTAAGTAATTCTCTTTTTATTGGAACAAAACGCTCTTTCTTCCCCTTTCCTACTATTTTAAGCATCAGTCTTTGCCTGTCGATATCTTCTTCCCGCAATTGGATAAGCTCTGACCTTCGCAAACCGGCACTATAAAGCATCAGCACTACCATTTCTTCCAGGTTAGCCTGATAGTCATCTGTCTCAGCCAATTCCAGGGAAGAAATTGTTATCAAATCGTCACTTGGAATACTTATCGGCAATCTTTTCATGCTCTTGGGCCTTACTATCTNTTTAAGGGGATCCCTTGCCAAACCCTCAAAACGGCGTAAATACTTGAAAAATGTACTCAGTGAAGAAATTTTACGATGAATGGTCCTAACAGAATGCCCGGAATCCATCAGACTAACTATCCAGGATCTTATGTGAAAATGAGTGATTTCATGAAATGTAGGAAGCTGATAAGTAATACATANAANAGAAGCAAAGCCATCAAGATCGTTCTGATAGCTTTGCTTTGTATTGTCACTATATCGTTCTACAGAAACGATATAATCATAAAATCTTTTAAGTACATCTTGCATATAAGTGTGAATATATGCAAAATGTAAATAATATCAATATTTTTACAGGGCATTATCGCCGTATGTGGCCTGCTTATATACAGCCTTCAGGATTTCCTGCCTTCTGAGGATAGACGGTTTGGTGAAATGCTTACGTTTACGCAACTGCTTGATAGTACCTGATTTCTCATATTTCCTCTTGTACTTCTTAAGTCTTTCTGTCAATGGTTTCACCGTCTTTTACTTCAATAATCAGCATAAAATGAAAACTTCTTTTTGTTTTTTATAAATTAGAGCTGCAAAGGTACACTTTTTCCGGAATTCATTATTATTTTTTATATTATTATTTTACATCAATAGTAATTTGCTGGCCACGATATACATTTCCGGAACTTTGCGGTGCCACATACCAGCCAAATTTGATCTTATTATCTTTCAGCCCATAAGGTATCAACAACTCCAGGACATTCATATCTGCCAAAGTTGTTTCTGGATTTTGATTGACAATGACACATCTGCTACATTGCTTAATCATCTCTGTTCCAATTGTTCCCAAACGTATTGCATTCCACCCCTGCTCCTCGAATGCTCTGTCCCCGGAAACCACAATGTTTGGCCTGAACCTACGGATATCAATAGAAACATTATGAGCAATCTCCAACTCCCGAACAGAAATGCTATTGATGATAAGAATCGGTGAATTGTCATGGAATCCAGGGACTTCGGTTTCTGATCNCCTGCACATTAATCGAACTTCTTTTCCAAAGCGNNCCGAGAAAAACAAATCCGGTTGCAGACCGACCTCTTTAGCAGCCACCACTCTATTCCAAACATGGACGGAAGCCTCAATGCCATCTAAATTAAATGTGATGCCAATTTCCCTTTTAAGTCTTTTTGATAAGACTCTGACCCCATCTTCATATAAACCCATCTCAAAGTCAGCCATTCCATCAATATTTCGCCTTGTAAGCATTTTGCCAGATCCATCAAAAATTGCAAACAATCTGTCTTTGGCCAAACCTCCCTGTTTGACCTCCGCTTTCTCTAAAAGTATTCCCGGAAGGCCCTTTATCGGATACAGGTATAAATGTGAAATTTCGTAGCATTTTGTCATCATAGAGTAAAAATCGGAAGAATCTACAATTTTCAAATATTTTTTAAATATGTGAACTTTTAATGCCTCTATACCGTTATACGCGTTAGTTCTTTGAAAAATATGGGGCTGACTGGAATCGACAGGAGAGTTATGATCGGTTAGTAAGCATGCAGGAGTATGATAGCTACCTTCTTCACCAAAGTGCTATTGAACAATAATTGGCGAAACTAATTTCGCAATCGCAGCTTAATCTGGTAGATTAACACGCGTTCATGCAATTTACCTGACACCTGATATAAGGTAATGTCGCATGTCATCAACAATTCAGGTATGGAAATATTCCGCTCCGAGGTATTTCCGAGATCTAAGGAGCTAAGGTTAGGATGTAGTGTGTTTTTCCACTTATCCTCACTCGAAAATTTAAAGAAAAACTAAGCATGTAGAAAGCTTTCAGGCGCTTTCTCTGGACGAGGGTTCGAATCCCTCCAGCTCCACATATTTTTCTTATTTCAATTTACACTATAGTATTTTTTATCACTGCCTTGACTTTGATCCTATCGTTGCTATTTTGGACTTACAATTTCATTTTTCAAAAAGAAGTATTAACTTTATCTTTTGACGGCAATTATGCTACGAGGTAAGTAGATGTCGGTCTCCTGTTGCTAATTATAGTCTATTTTTTCATCTAATATTAATTCTATTCGATATGGCATTTCCGGTTAACAAGAAATTTATTGGCACCATACTTGCATCAGCCATGATTTTATTCAGTGGATTCACCTTTACGCCAAAGGAGGCAATTGAAAAACGGGATGAAGGGCTGAAAATTCTTTCAAAACACATCTCACAGGAAGATCTTTTTATCATTATGGAAAATTTCAGTAAATCTCTGGGATTCAAATGTCGGGATTGCCATGTCCGATCAAAGACAGATCCTGAAAGATTGGATTATGAATCTTACGATAATCCGCACAANAAAGAAGCACTCGAGATGATGAAAATGACTATGAAAATCAATGCCCGGGATTTTAAAATCAAAGGCGATTTTACTGAAAATTTTACNAAAAACAAATATATGATTACCTGTTATTCATGCCACAATGGTTCACCTCATCCCGAAACTGAACTCCCTGATGAACTGCTGAAACAAAAGGTGGACGAATCGGCCTACTGATTATTTGCGAGCTATATTCGCCATCCTTATCAAATACATCCCACCTGGACTACTCGTTGAATTAAAACGGTTTTGGAGATTGCTTTTCTTGATTATTATGGAGGCATCAAATCCAGATAGGTAGAAAGTTAATAATCTCAAACGCTGGAGTATAAGGGCTTTTGAAAAATAATTTATAAATATAGCCACTATAAGTGGCCTTGTAATGAATACACAGCCATGTACTCATGCATGCCATAAGGCAAGTTGATTATTAATCATCTACCTACTTCCCTGGCAATACCCTTTTTACTCTTGCATAATAGTGTTTCCTGAAATTCCCCCTTAATCTTTTTCCAACTTATACCGCTCAAAAATCTTTCTGGATACCGTCCAATACATAATAAGCGAAAGAATACAAAAGCCTGCCGTCATAAGGTACATACTCTGAAAACCATACCTGACTTCAAGTATGGCACCAAGAAGCATCCCAATCCCTATTCCCAGGTCAAAGCCCAACAAATAAGTCGAATTGGCTGTTCCACGCCTGGAGGCTGGTGCCATATCAATATAGATGGTCTGTAAGGCGGGGAATAAGGTGCCATATCCGATACCCAGCACAAAGGCCGAGCTTGCATATGCAAATATATTATGGAGCATTGCAAAACAAGTGAATCCTACGGAAATCGTAACAATTGCTACCATCATAACAATATGGATATAACCTTTATCTACAATCTTACCTGAAGTAACCCTGGAGAGAATAATGCCGGAAGCTAGAANAAGAAAAAATATTCCGGCATTTGAAATATCAATTTCCTTCCCATACAATACTGCAAAAGCAACCAATGTTCCCCACCCGAAGGCAAGAAAAAGCTGGTTGATGAGGATAGGAAATGCATTGACTAAAACAAAACGGTCAAAAGAAATGGGAGGAACTTTTAATGACCTCTTCTTTGTTGGTGTCTTCAATAGCAATGCTGTGCCGACTGCCAGTGAACCCATTAATATAGCAGTAGAAATCAAAACAGGGAAACCATAACTATCATATATATTTACTGCAAAGTAAGGCGCAACAGCCATCGCAATATTTGTATTTACTCCAAAGAAACCAATTCCTTCAGCTCGCCTGGATGCAGGAATAATATCAATTGCTATGGTATTGGCAGATACAGTGGATAATCCCCAAAACAAGCCATGCACAAACCGAAGGATTACAAAAAATATAACGGTATAAGCAAAGAAATATCCGGTGAATATCAGGGTGAAGAAAGCAATGCCTATAATATATAGCGGTTTACGGGAATAAATGTCCACAAGATATCCACTGAAAGGACGGATAATCAACAAGGCTATTGCATAAGAAGATAACACAATTCCGATTTGAGAATGAGGCACCCTAAGCTGCTCAGCCAAATAAACCGGAATAGTCGGCATCAATAGAAAAAAGGAACACGCTATCAAAAAGTTCGAAACACTGACATTGATAAAATTCCGCGTCCAAAGTTTCTCCTTTATTTCCATATAACTTTCAAAAAATGCAAATTTAGAACAATCCAATATTAATAAATCAGGAAAAACTATACCGGCTTAGTATGCACATTGGCAGGAAAATTAAAGGGTACTTATATACTAAGGTAATGGCAGAATCAATAATAAGGCAGCCACCTAATCACTTTAAACATTTCTTAGGATTACACAGTTAATATGATACCATCTTTCTTGATGTTGCCCTAACACAATACACCCTGACAGCAAAGCCACTCTTTAAATTGAACTACAATGAAATTATTAATTTTATAAATATTAGATTTATGCCAGTAGTTAAAGTAATTGAGGTCATAGCCTCTTCAGAAAAAAGTTTCGATGATGCAGTTCAAAATGCTGTAAATGAGGTTTCAAAAACCATTAAAAACATTGATTCCGTATACGTGAAGGACTTTAAATGCCATGTTCAGGATAACAAGATTATATCGTATGGCGTCATTTGCAAAGTTTCATTCAGGGTCGAATCCTGATATAACGTGAATATTCAAAAAGCAAGAGAGCAAATTCCATCTTGCTTTTTAAGGTTTTCAGAGTAATACATGGTATAAGGAGCTTTTGTCTCTTTTAGTTTTTAACAACTCCAGTAGAAATATACTTCGGATTATTTGTGCAAATAGATTATCTTAGAAGCAATTTCTTGTACAATACAATGAGCAAGTTTCATTTCCTTACCGGTGTTTTGCTGATGTTGACCATAGCGTTGGCTCATAAAGTCAACGCCCAACAGATTGCTCAACATGGACTGTACATGCTAGAGCCGTACTGGTATAATCCGGCATTCGGTGGATTGAATAATGCTCTGACTATTACAGGAAACTTTCGAAGACAATGGGCAGAATTACCGGGAAGACCTTCAACACAGTATATTTCGGCTCATATGCCTTTGCGTACGATAAATAGTGGTGTAGGACTCAACTTCAAAAATGATGAATTAGGTGCGACCAGAATATCTGCTGCTACAATGAGCTATAATTACATCCTACCTTTAAGAGTATTTGTCTCAGTAGGTGTCGGACTTGGTTTAAATACAAGTTCAATCAATGGTGACTTGTTACGTACTCCTGAAGGAAATTATGAAAATGGCATAAATCATAATGATCCCAATATTCCTGCCGGAAAATCAAGTAGTACCAATGGCACCCTGAATCTTGGAATAGTAAGTCGGTTTAACGCAATTGAATTAGGTCTATCCGCTATTCAGACAACAAGTATCGGAAAAAGAAATTCCGACCTTTATTATTATAAGCCCTATACACACCTTATTTTATATACAGCATATTATTATCAAATAGATGACAATTGGAAAATATTACCTTCAGCATTGTTAAAATACGATCTGGCTACTATCCAAACGGAATTGGATATTCTAGCATACAACAAAAACATATTTGGAGGAATTGGCATAAGAGGATATGATAATTCATCAATAGATGCGGTCAAGGTCATGTTAGGAGGACGAATCACAGAACGAATTCTTGTTGCATATAACTTTGAAGGCAACATCAGTAAAGAACGGGCATATATAGGTAATACACACGAATTGTTAGTTCAATATAGAATAAAGACAAATTTTAAAACAACCAAAAGAGANAAAATAATATATCATCCAAGAATTTAGTTGCAAATCAAAATATTGTAATACTTTTGCAGTAGCATTTTGCGTTTGAAGTATGTATTAGGAAAGTTTAATAATACATATTAAAAATGTAATCAATTGCAAGAAGCTGATTTTCAAAATATTAAAATATTATTAAAATAAATATCGTTAAAATTATCGCGTTTAAAGTACTTTGTTTTGGAAAACATGAAGAAACAAACTAATTTTACGCCCTTAATTGAAAAAGCCAAAATATTAGGAAAATTATTTTAATCAAATGAGTAAGAACATTGCATTTTTATTTGGATTAGCAATCCTTTCGGTTTTCGTTGCCTCTTGCGGCAGGAGCAGCAAAATGGATGGACAATTGATTGGTGTAAGCAAGCGTCCTTCCTGGAAAGGGATTAACCCTTACGGAATGATTTACGTCAGGAGTGGTACTCTCACAATTGGGTCTGATGATCAAGACCTGAGCAGTACTTATATTTCCAGGCCTAAAAGCATTTCGATTGCCGGCTTNTTTATGGATGAAACGGAAATTACCAACAATGAATACCGCCAATTTGTCAATTGGGTAAGAGATTCTATTGCTCATACTATTTTAGGGAATGTCGAAGAAGATGAAAATGGGAAGAGCCATATCCTTTGGGATAACGAGATCGACTATACGGATGAAGCCCTTGCAGATATGTTTTACTCAGGTGATGACATACTCAATGGCAANAAAGAATTTGATGTAGATAAGCTGGTCTTTAATTATGAATGGATGGATTGGCAAAAAGCGGCAGCAGATAGAGGAAAATCCACTAGAAAAACTTATATTAANAAGGAAAAAACCAAAATCTATCCTGATACTATGGTTTGGATTAGGGATTTTGCATATTCTTACAACGAACCAATGACCCGTAACTACTTCTGGCATCCGGCCTATGATGATTATCCTGTTGTTGGGGTCAATTGGAAAGCCGCTACAGCTTTCTGTGCATGGAGAACAAAAATTTGGGATATGTACAGACCACAGGATGTACATACCGAAGGATTCAGACTTCCAACGGAATTTGAATGGGAATATGCAGCCCGTGCTGGTCACAACAGTNNCCCATACCCATGGGGAGCATATGGGTTAAGAAATTCCAAAGGCTGCCTTTTGGCTAACTTCAAGCCAAGAAGAGGAAACTTTCCGGAAGACGGA
Organism: Candidatus Parvibacillus calidus; assembly: GCA_013414645.1. GTDB lineage: Bacteria > Bacteroidota > Bacteroidia > Chitinophagales > Saprospiraceae > Parvibacillus > Parvibacillus calidus. The sequence continues at coordinate 2,159,272 of CP058702.1, forward strand.
GGTCTTTGGACAGTTAAATCCAATGCATATTTTGCAAATGATTATGGGTTTTATTGTATGGCTGGTAATGTGTCTGAATGGACATCCACAGCTTATGCAGAAAATGCTTACTCTTTTATTCATGACTTGAATCCTGACATCCGTTATGATGCCAAGGATGAAGATCCAGAAGGTCTGAAACGCAAAGTAATAAAAGGAGGATCATGGAAAGATATTGGTTACTTCCTTAGAAATGGAACAAGACACTATGAGTTTCAAGATACTGCCAAGTCGTATATAGGATTTAGGTGTGTTCTCACTCATATGGGAAGGTCTCTGAATGATTTTTAATTCACAGAAAAATACTTCGTTAGATATCATTGAACGATAAAGTGCGATTCTTTATCTTAATAAAATTATATTGTCAAAATTCATTTAATAATTATTAACCTATTTAAAATCAAAGATTTATGTCATTTCTTCATTCAAATAAGTTTAAATACATCAAAAACCTCATCATTGGTGTTGGAGCGTCAGTAGTTATGATTGGAGCTTTAGGAAAAATCCAAAGCTATGATTGGGGAGGCTATATGATTGTTGCAGGTCTTGCGACTGAAGCTGTCCTGTTTTTCTTCCTTGGTGTTATTCCACCTGAAAAGGATTATTACTGGGAAAAATTATATCCGGGATTGGGAGATTATGACTCAAATGTTCAAGCCCTGACAGCAGGACCTGCCATTGGAGGAGCTGTAGCCGTAAAACCCTTAAACGGCGAAGTAGTTGAAAAGCAACTAAATGGTATGCTTACAGAACTGCAGTTAATGTCAAAAAGTATGAGTTCACTGAAGGCTCTTCAAGAAGTTGATTTTTCTAAAACTCAGGATCAAATCAAGAGTATGGGCAACTTCTACGATAATATGAATAAAGCTATTGCAGCAATGGCCGAGTCAGTAGAAGATACCAAACACTACAAAGAACAAATGGCTACTCTGAATAAAAATCTTACCGCTCTGAATGCAGTGTATGGCAATGTATTGTCTGCAATGACAGGCGGTGTAAAGGCTTAATAGGTAATTTTAACCTGAAATTCAAAGATTTTTAATTAATAAAAAGAGTAAGAAATGTCAATACCTAAGGAACCGAGACAGTTGATGATCAATATCATGTATATTGTATTGACAGCGTTGCTGGCGCTCAACGTTTCGGCAGAAATATTCAATGCATTCAAAGTCGTAAATGCCGGTTTGGTTAAATCAAATGAAGCATTGGACAAGTCAAATGCTGAATTACCTAAGCAAATTGANAGAGTTTTCCAAAAGAAAGCTGAATTTGCTAAATACGCAGAACGTACCGCCCCTGCGAAAGAAGCTACAGAGGAATATACCAATTTTATCGATGGGCTGATAAAGGAAATGGTGGATGCTTCAGGTGGAATGGTACCCGATGAACATTCAAATGATCCAAATGACATGAGATTAAAAGGTTATAAGGATAAAGATGTAACAACTCGTGTTTTGGTAGATGGNAAAAAAGGAGACGAAATTGAAAAGAGATTGTCAGTTTTAAAGGAAAAGCTTTCCGCTCTNTTTGATCCGGCTGACAAAGAGGTAAATGTTGCAAAACTAGCTTTGGATATTGATCCGGCTTGGAAACAAAGCCGATTCCACAAAAGCTGGTCCTCATACAATTTCTCTCATATGCCGTTAGGAGCTGCTTTACCAATACTTAACAAGCTAAAAAACGATGCAAAAGCATCAGAAGCAACGGTACTTAACTATCTAATGAACAAAATTGGTGCAACTACAGATGTTGTATTCGATAAGTTCCAGGTAGTGTCAGCGGCAAAAAAATCATACGTTGTTTTAGGTGAAAAATTTGAAACGGACATTTTCCTTTCTTCCTCTTCATCCAACATTAAAGGTATGACAGTTACTGTAAATGGTGCAGCAGTCCCTAATGTTGACGGAGTTGCAAAATATACAGCTGCTGCTAATGCAGCCGGTATCAAAAAGTATAATGCAAAGATATCTTTGATGAACCCGGTTACGAAGCAGACAGAAACATACTCGGGTGATTTTGAATACGAAGTGGGACAACGATCCGCCACTGTTTCAGCCGACAAGATGAATGTATTCTATACAGGAGTTGATAACCCAATAAGCGTTGCTGCAGCCGGTGTATCTTCCAATGAATTAAAGGTATCTGTAACCAATGGCCACGCTACCCCAACTGGTAAAGGTCAATATAATGTTACAGTATCTGACCCTGGAGCTACTTGTACTGTAACTCTTTCAGGAGGTGGTCTTACCCCTTCTTCTTTCCCTTTCCGTATTAAAAGAATTCCAAGCCCGGTAGCTTATATTGCAAATAAATTGGGCGGAGCAGTTGGAAATGGAGAATTTGCAGCACAAAGAGGTATTGAACCAAGATTGGAAGGTTTTGAATTTGATGCAAAATGTCAAGTACAAGGATTCGTCCTGACATATGTTGCAAGAAGACAAGATCCGATAGTTGTTACCAACCCGGGTGGAACTTTTGGAGGTCAAGCCAAAGAATTGATTTCCAGAGCAAAACCGGGAGATATGTATATTTTTGACAATGTCAAAGCAAAATGCCCCGGCGATAATGCAGGTAGAAATATTAACTCATTGTCTTTCAATATAAGATAATACCATTTAAAATATCATATTTATTATGAAATCATTTTTAGTTTTTTGTTTTTGATTCTGGCTGTTACATTGGTAACCACTGTCGATGTAGACGCTCAAAAGACAAAAACAAAGAAAACAACCAAAAAGAAGGATAGCGAATATGTACCGGATGATTATGTTCCGGATGATTACGTTCCGGATGATTACGCTAAACCTGAGGCTACTCCTAAAGCTAAAAATAGCGCAACAAACAGTTCCACTAAGTCAACTACTCCGAAGACAACAGGACCCAAAACTAGTTCTCCGGTGATAGTTGCAGCACAAGATACTGTCAGAAAACCGGACCCTGATGCTCCAATGGACGATATCATTAAAAGGGATATGATTAAGCAAAAACTTGTATTGGGTTATGAACCTTTAAATGAGAGGGATATTTTTGGGAAAGAAGAATATGGAGAGTAATTGATTGTAGAGAGAAAATGAATCTGCCTTTCAAATATCCTGACCATGAGTTCTATACCATACTGAAAAAGGAATTGAAAATGGGGATATTCGTTGTTATACTGATGAGTCATTCCAATTCAGAGCTTCTACCGAAGACATAAATAAGACTGTTTCCGGAATTGATACTTCTGAAGTATACAACCCTGAAACCGGCCAATATGAGTCGGTTATCACAAAAATGATTTCGATCCTCAGCTTATTAACCAATTTCGGGTAAAAGAAGTTTGGTATTTTGATTCTGAGTCCTCCACCATGAAAGTAAGGATATTGGGAATAGCCCCATTGTATGTCAAAATAGACCAGACTACAGGGTTGCACTTCCTGCTATGCCTTTATTCTGGATTTATTATCCTGATTGTAGAAAATATCTATCTCAACACCAAGTGTTTAACGAAGCTAACATTGCCAGCCCTGTTTCTTGGGATGATATGTTTGAAAATCGTCATTTTCCAGTTTTATCACAAAGAAATCCAATGTAAATGATTTCCGTTTGGTTGATTACGATAATTTAAGGGAAAATGGAGTTGATATGCTTCTGGAATCTAATAAGATCAAAGAAGAAATATTTAATTTTGAACACGACCTTTGGTCATATTGATATTGAATATAATTTCTTTCATAGCAAAAGGCTCTCATCCACGAGAGCCTTTTTTGATCCAAATTAAACTAAAATATTACCCTGACACATTTAATCTATGCTTACATATTAGTGCCAAAGTAAACTAGACTCTAGGACATTCCAAATATGTAATTCTTTGTTTCTACATCCTTCCAATTTTGTTATTCCATCTTAAGATTATCTTAACATTTTATTTGTTTTTTTGATTATATATTATAATATTGAATAATGTGATATGTCTGGCAATGGTTACACGATATTGCTTTCTGCATAAATATCAATATATCAATATTATATACTGAAAGTTCCCTCTTATATTTGTTTTACAGATATGTTGCACTATCTTTGTGAAATCAATTAGTCCCGTTTGTATCTAATTCTATTATTTACAATCAAGAACATATACAATAGAATCTTCAAGTTATCCGGGCTTTTTAGTTAGCTCGAAAAAGAAACTTATTACTAAACCTAAAGACTGCGAATAGATGAAGTCTATCCTGCTTAAGTCAATAGTGGCATTGTTTTTATTGGCGACCATCCCTTCAGTTTCTAATGCAAGAAACGTTACAAATGAAGCTTCTATCCCACCATTTCTGTTGAACACGCTTAATATGATGTTCAATGTCTCAGCTAAAGTTAAGATCAGAGCAAATGTAGTTGACTTTGCCAGTAAATTCCTCGGCACTCCCTATCGGTCAGGTGGTACATCTCCAAAAGGATTTGATTGTTCCGGATTTGTTGGTTATGTATTCAACGAATATGGATATGACTTGGCACATAGCTCCAGAACCTTATCTACAATAGGGGTAAGTGTAAAGAAAGAGGAAGCAAGACCCGGCGATCTGGTNTTTTTTGCAGCAGGAGGTAGAGTCCATCATGTCGCAATCGTTTATTCAAATTACAACAATGATTTAAAAATAATCCATAGCAGCAATAGTAAAGGTGTAACAATAGACGCTATTAACTCATCTGCATATTGGTCAAGCCGATTTTATTCAATTAAAAGAATTATTTAAGGAATAAAACTCTTTATTGAATATAAAAAGCCTGTATTGCCCTACAGGCTTTTTTATTCTATGCCATCATTCAATTTTTCCGCATTCACAATGCTCAAATTGATTTCATACGAAGAGTCGGATCTGGACAATCCGGCCGATACACAATAGGTAATGTATGAGGCAACTAGATTAATAAAAATCAAAAAGTAGTTACTATTTCAAACTCCACTACATACAATTTTAATTATATTAGAGGCAAAAAATTAGAAGTTATGATAAAGATCAAGTTTGGAACTGACGGATGGCGTGCTATTATTGCCAGGGAATATACAGTCGATAATGTGCAGCGTGTCGCCGCCGGAACAGCTGCCTGGATGAAGCAATCAGGTATGAAAACAGTTGTGGTAGGACACGACTGCAGATTTGGAGGCGAGATGTTCCTTAAAGCAATTACGGAAGTATTTTGTTTTCATGGTATCAAGGTTTTATATGGCAAAGGATTTGTCTCAACCCCTATGGTCTCGTTGGGTGTGGTGAAACTTAAGGCTGATCTTGGCATTGTAATCACCGCTAGTCATAATCCACCATCATACAATGGATACAAATTAAAATCACATTTCGGAGGGCCATCCTCTCCTGCTGATATCACTTCCGTTGAAAATCTCATTCCGGATGAATGGAATACAACAACGGCCACATTTGAAGATTATGTTCAACAAAATATGGCACAAGAAGTGCCTTTAGAAGATATCTATGTCAATCATGCAGAATCTTGTTTTGACCTTGATCTAATTAGAAATAGTGGTCTTAAAATTGCATACGATGCGATGTACGGTGCAGGACAAAGAGCTATGCTTAGACTTCTACCGGACGTTATGGCACTACACTGTGACGATAACCCTTCCTTCAGAGGTCAAGCTCCTGAGCCAATTGCCAAAAATCTGAAAGAACTTTCTGAGCTTATCAGCTCCAAAGATGATATCTCAATCGGTCTTGCGAATGATGGCGATGCAGACCGAATAGGTATGTTTGATAGTAAAGGAAAATTTGTTGATGCGCATCACATTCTTCTTCTCCTTCTTCTTTATCAATACAAATACAANAAACTTACAGGGGAAGTGGTTATTACTTTCTCGGTAACCGATAAAATGCGTGAACTGGCCAATAAATACGGATTGCCATGTGAAATTACAAAAATCGGGTTCAAATATATCGCTGAGATCATGACCACACGTGATGTACTTGTAGGTGGTGAAGAAAGTGGTGGATTAGCCGTAAAAGGACATATTCCCGAAAGAGACGGTATATGGATTGGTCTGATGATCCTGGAATTCATGGCTTCTACCGGTAAGTCATTGGAAGCTTTAATCCAAGAACTCTATGAAGAGGTTGGTGCTTTCTGGTTTGATAGGGATGATCTCCATATTTCGGAACAACAGAAACAAAACGTGATCAAAGCTTGCAAGGAAGGCCAATACACNTTTTTCGGACCCAACAAGGTAATTTCAACCGAAGACCTGGATGGATTTAAATATATTTTTGGCGATGAAAGATGGGTGATGATTCGCCCAAGCGGAACCGAGCCGGTACTTCGTGTGTATGCACAAGGTAAAGATGTTGCGGACACCAGAAATATGCTTGATGCAGTGAAGACTACTATCCTTTGATCAATTATATAGCTATGAGAATTATACTATTTATTATTGTATTTAATATAATAAGTTTTTCCGGCATATCCCAGCCTCTTGAAATGTATGGCTGTCATATGAGGCATAAACTGGCCAACCAAAGGGTAAACACGGTAGAAGAAAATAGTCTGTGGGCCGCATCGGTAGAACGATCCGATACATTTGATATCCTTGATTACGACCTGATGATAGACCTGCGTCAGATGGGTCAGAATATTTTGACAGGCAAAGCCATTGTGACATTTACTCCTAAGATGGTAGGATTGGACTATATCCCACTCGACTTACTAAAACTTGATGTTGATTCAGTATTNTTTGAAGGTGTTCCTGCCACCTATGATTACAACAGAATTTTATTGAACATTTATGCAGGTTACCAATTGGAAGCAGGCAAATCCTACAATGTAACTGTACATTATCACGGAACGCCTAAGACGTCCACTTCTGGTTTCGGTGGATTCTATTTTGAGGACGGAATCGCATATAACCTCGGAATTGGCATAACGGATGATCCTCACAACTTCGGTAGAAGCTGGTTTCCCTGCTTCGATAATTTTGTCGAAAGGAGTACCTATACATACAGAATCATTACAAACAACAATATCACCTCATATAGCGTGGGAAGATTGATCGATGAACAACCATTCAATGACAACTCCAAAATAAGGGTATTTAGAATGGATCAGCAAATACCGACCTATCTTTCAGCGATTGCAGCCTCTACTTACGTATCCTATGAATATAATCACGACGGTATTTATGGTGAAGTACCTGTCCAACTGGTAAGTAAACCTTCTGACCAAGCCAGAGTTATCAATGCTTTCAGTACTTTAGGTACAGCAATCGATGCACTGGAGTCCTGGTATGGTCCCTACCCTTTCGAACGTGTAGGCTATGTTATGACAACAAGAGGTGCAATGGAACATCCCAACTGTATCGCTTATCCTGTATCCAGTACATCAGGGAATGCCGCTGACAGACGCCTGTTTAGCCACGAATTGTGTCATCTGTGGTGGGGAGATTTACTTACACTAAGAACACAAGCCGATATGTGGATCAAAGAAGGTAATGCAGAATATGGCGCCCATCTTTTTGACGAATATTTAAATGGCAGGCAATCCTTCGAACGCCTTGTCAGTGAAAACAAATATGATGTTATCACTACCGCCCATATCAGTGATGGACGCTACCTTCCTCTTTCACCGATGCCCAAGGATATTACTTATGGAGCCACAACTTATAAGAAAGGTGCAATGGTTATGCATTCACTGAGAGGTTATCTGGGAGACGACCTTTTCAGAACAGCACAACAAAAAGTTCTGAAAGATTATGCATATTCCAATCTGACGGCATATAGCTATCGCGATGCTTTAAGCGCTGCTTCAGGTGTAGATTTGACTGACTTCTTTAATAGATGGGTCTTCGATATAGGATTTTACGATTTCGTTATTTCTGACTTTCAAGAAATAGATTTTTCCAGCTATACGCATAAAATAAAAATTAAACAAAAACTGCTTAAATCAAATGGGTTTTGTAAAGATGCACCTGTTGTTTTGACTTTTGTTGATCAGGATAATAATTTGGTTAATCAAAGAGTAACTACATCAGGTGAAGAAAGCGAAATACTATTGAATCTGGCTTTCCAGCCTAAGGCAGTATTTCTTAATTATCCTATGGCTCTGAATCTTGCTCAATTCAGTTCCCTCCAAAATGTCAAAAAGACCGGGAGTGTTACCTTTACATATTCCAACCTGAGCATAAGCGCGGCAGAAGTCAAGGATTCAACCTATGCCTTCTTAGAAAACCACTATACAGCACCTGATGCCGGAACAAATCCTGCTATCAGGGTCAATAACAAACATTTCTGGAAGTTTACGGTAGCTGACCCTGATCATGTTTCATTTACCGGTAAAATAGAATATAATCTAAACTGGGATAGTGATCTTTTACAAAATGGTGAGGATAGTATTCAACTATTCTATCGCCCTTCCGGAGTAGAAGAATGGCAAATCTATCCATATTATTCGAAGAAGGGAGGTTCGCAAAGTGACAANAAAGGATCTTTCCTTATAAGCAATTTCTTAGCAGGAGAGTACACCACCGGAAATATAGACCCTTCTTTGCTGTCCAAGAATGAAATCCCCGTCTCATCTGGCAGAATTTATCCTAATCCTGCCAGGGATGAAGTTTCATTCAGTTTCATCGGTATCAATCCTTCAACTAACAATGAATATCATTTTTCTTTGACAGATATGTTAGGAATGACATATTATGATAGGCAAGTTTCAGGGAATGAAAATACCATCCCCTTATCTGCAGGGCTGACACCAGGCCTCTACATTGCAACCGTCAGGGACAAATACAACAGAATTCTGATTAGCGACAAGTTATTTATTCAATAAAAGAATAAAAATAAAATGCCTCGTGAACCAACTCGCGGGGCATTTTGTTGTTTGCTCAAATCTGTTACATTGTGTTTTATCCGAACGATATTTTTCAGGTATTGGAATTTGACCGCCTTCTCATTTTGGCAGAATCTTACTGTAAAGGAGAAGCCGGTAAACGGTTGTTGAAGAATGTCCGATTTCATACTAATCCCGATGAAATAGAACGATTGTTGAGTGAAACAATGGAATTTAAGTTATCATTGGATGCAGGCGATAGCTTTCCAACGGGTAATTACACCGACATTGATACCTTCCTCAAATACCTTAAAATTACCGATTATTTCCTGGAAGTTGAACATATCAATGAACTAAGATCTGTTTTGGAAATAATGAAAACCTCGACAGATTCGCTTCCTCTTCCGGCAATACCAAAAACTATCCCGTACTTACTCAAAAATCCTTGATCAAGGATATATTCCTACCTATCTCCAGCAAATCAATCAAATACTCGATGATCAAGGTAAAGTCAAGAATAATGCATCTGAAGATCTTGTAAAGATAAGGAGAGCCATTTCAGCTAAAAAATCCGAACTAGAGAGGGCTTTCGATCAGATAGCAGCACAATACAAGTCAAAAGGGCTTCTTTCCGAATCGTCTGAAAGTTACCGCAACGGCAGAAGGGTGTTGAGTGTCCCCGCCGAACATAAGCGGAAGATTCCGGGAATCATACATGACGAATCAGAAACCGGGAAAACGGTATATATTGAACCTGAACCCGTCATTTTATTGAATAATGATTTATTTGAACTTCAGCATGAAGAACTCAGGGAGATTGTTAGGATCATTAANAAATTATGTAATAATCTTGCAACGGGATATGACGACTTCGTACGATATCTCGATTGTGTAGCATATTTGGATTTTGTCGGTGCCAAGGCTCAATTAGCCAAATTGTATGGTGGTGACAAACCCCAAATCGTCTCACATCCAAATTTAAATTTTATAAAGGCCTTCCACCCTCTTTTATATATTAAGAATCATAAAACAGGNAAAAAAACCATCCCTTTTGACTTAAATATGTCAGATGATAACAGAATCCTGTTGATTTCCGGGCCAAATGCAGGTGGAAAATCAATCCTGATGAAAGCTGTTGGTCTGATTCAGGTCATGGCACAATGTGGATTTTTGTTACCTGTATATAAAGAAAGTAAACTTGGCATTTTTAAAAATATTTTTGCTGACATCGGTGACAAGCAATCACTTGAAGAAGATCTGAGTACCTATAGCAGTCATTTGAAAAGCATGAAATTCTTCACTGATCAGACCAATTCAGAAACCTTGATTCTCATTGATGAATTTGGAACAGGTACTGATCCGGACGTAGGTGGTGCTATTGCAGAAAGTGTACTAGCCTTCCTCAATCGAAAAAAATGCATGGGAGTAATAACAACCCACTACTCTACCCTCAAATTATTCGCACATAACAATTCGGGTGTCACCAATGGCTCCATGCTGTTTGATTCAAATGGCCTTAAACCCACCTATGTCTTTAAAATGGGAAGTCCCGGAAGTTCATTTGCATTTGAATTGGCAACCAGTAATGGTCTTCCCGCTGTAGTTCTTCATCATGCGGANAAAAAGCTTGGATCCAANAAATATAAGGTTGACCGTTTATTGAATGACCTGCAGTCAGATAAAAACAAATTGAATAAGCAAATCACTGACCTTGAAAAAACAACAACAATTGGATAAATTGATTGCTAATTATGAGCGTCAGCTGGCCGAATATGAATTTAAACGAAAAAATTCAGACAAGAGGTAAAGGAGTTCCAACTTAAGAGTATTAATGCCCAAAATGAATTCATTGAAGACCAGATCAGAGAGTTATCGAAGGAAAAAGATTTGGATCAGATCAGAGAATTAGCACTAAAAAACGTGCTGAAAGAGAAAGACTTGTGGCGGAAGTGAATAGTTTGCACAATGAAACACTTCGTAAAAGCAAAACAGCAATGCATAATAAGCCGATTGAAACCGGTGATTTTGTCAGGTTAAAATCTGGTGACACTACCGGAACCGTTGAAGAAATTCTCAAGGACAAAGCTAAGGTAAGTGTTGGTGGACTAACTGTCCTGATTCCTATCTCTCAGCTTATAGCAGAAAGGAAGCCACAGGATTTAAGAAGAGTAAAGGGTGTATTCACCGATATACTTAGTGATGTCAGTAAGGTAAAAGACAAGATAGATATCAGAGGATTACGTGTAGATGAGGCAATGCAGCAGCTTCAGGAATTCTTTGACCAGGCATTGATTGCCGGTAAGATCAACCTTGAAATTCTGCACGGTAAAGGTGATGGTACATTGAAGAGGATTGTCAAACAAAAATTGAAAGAATACAACCTACCGATGCAAATCAGCCATCCTGCTCCTGATGCTGGCGGTGACGGCATTACACTTGTCCATATCCATTGATTGTTTCAACCCTTTTCCGGCGCAATACCTTCCTCTATGACTTTCCAGCCGGCGGTCTCAGCCAGAATCCTAATTGTTTCCAATGTCTTTTGACTTTGCAGTTTGGCCCTCTGAGGTAATTCGCTTTTTAAGGCCACATTCCGGATATATTGCTTTACATCATTATTGATCTTGTTGAAATCATCCGAAGAAAATGAATTGAAGGTACCTTCCGAAATATCATAATAATCTATATCATGATCAATACTAAACAATTCCGGCTGAGGCATAGGGCCTATTGTTAGTGTCTTGCTTGTCTCATCGAAATCAAACTTCATTTTGTTTAGATCAATACCCATTGAAACTTTTGCTTTAACCCTAACCAATGCGCGTTTGGTAAAAATACTCCAGTCGAGGTTATAATAATTCTTGTACTTATAGATTTCAGTAAAGTATCCTTCAACTGAAACCAATTTAGCCACTTCCTTTATCTGGTTTAAAATTACTTCGTTGGACACTTTTGTTTTCTCCTCCCTTTTATTTTGGAGGAATTCAGAAAAAANATATCCACCAAAAANAAGGAATAGAATCAGCAGAATGCCCAATAAATATTTCACCATCTGAATTATCTTATTACGTCAGTATTCACAAAAATATTATCAGAAAACTTCCTTCAGCAAACGTATAAAGTTGTGTGTCAGGCAGAATCAATTAACTTTACTTTTCAGAGAATATCTGAGATTTTTATAGGATTTGAGAATTACTTTTACATTTCCTACCTTCAGACTTGTCTCAACCATTAAAGGTATTTGGTTTTCATCTTCTGAGATGTACATTTTCATTGTGTTGCCTTTTTCAAATACTTTTCCTTCAATAGTGGCGGGAGTTATAACAAAAGAATTGAAGTTGCCAAGCCCCGTACATTATGCTTTTTGACAATACCTTTATATTTGGCAGTCAGATTATTGTTTTCACGGTCCAAAAACACATTTACAGGGAATACTTGCCCGTTCCTGAAGGTATTGAATGGATAATTCCGAACAAAATAAAGGATACTCAAAATATCATGGGTACAATCATTAACCGAAATAACAGCTGTTGTAGTCTCAGATTTGTTCTTGCCCCTCCTGGATGTCACTTTACCGGTACTTTGATTGAAGTCCATCCTTTCGTATTGGGTATAATTGTTTTCCCTGATATCACGAACAGACCAAATCGGAAGCAAGGTGGACTTATCCACAAAAACCTCATATCGGTCATTCACCGAGTATAACCATTCATAGGCAGGATAGGTCTTTCCAACGGCCGAAATCAAATACCCGTTTTTGCTCCTGGACACGGAAGGTTGCTTCTCCTGCGCTTAACCACACGAGTCCCCAGTTATAATATATTTTATAGGTCAACTCTTCACTATCCCTGAATGTGACATTGTCACCTGAGCAGGTCGAAATTGCAATATTTGAATAGCCATCAACCTGGTTGGATCCACTTTTCAATGGTAAAATAAACAAGAGCGCTGTAGCAAAAAAACTAAATATTCGCATTAAATGATTTTTTGTTTAAATATATAACGATCAAACCTACTACCGATGGTATAATCAGATTATTAAAATACAAAACAAAGCTTGCTGTCAAAGCGTTCCATTCCGAAATTCCGATATAGCTCCACAAATAGATGGCGATACTACTTCGAGCTACAAGACTCGATATCGGCGGAAGAGGGATTCCGGTCTGAATCAAAAAAACTATCCATGAAACTAAAAGTGCGACTTGCCAGTCAATGTCGGGAATCAGCATCCATAAGATAATCAGATACTGACATGACCATATTGCCACTCTCAACAAAGAAAATAATAAGACTTTGAGCAGGTCTGTGTTTGAATAATCTTTCAAAGCATACAGTTTCTCTGTAAGTTGCTTCCATCTTTTTGGTAATGAAACTCTATTTACAATCGGTATGAGCAGATAAAGATTAAAGAATAAAAAAAGGAATAATCCGGTCAAACAAAAAACGAGGAAAAGGGATCCAACTGCCGGCCATGTTCCCAGGTGGCCTATTATCAGCGCAANAAACACAAAGCCAACAGATCCTAAAANAAAGATCACGATATTCTGGCCAATGCTTCCCGCAAGGCTGGACGCTGCTCCGACAAGCTTATTCCCCATTCTGAGATTAACAACGCGACCGGCAAGCTCGCCAAGTCTTGCCGGAGTTAAAACTGAAAACAAAATACCTATCAAAACATCATTCAAAGCCTCTGAATAAAGTCGTCTTTGTGCAGGCTTGACCAGTACCTGCCATTTAGCAGCTTCCAATGCATAATTAAAAAATGTAAGCAGGGGTAAGACAAACACAATAATTATGATGTTTTCTTCAGCCAGGAAAACACGCAATCGATTTAGTAGATCCGGTTTTTGTTGTAGACTGGTCAACTGGTAGTAGAGTACTGCTATAAAAACCGGCAATACAAGCCATTTCAACACTTTCCACCAGTCAATTCTCTGTGCGAGCTTAGTCATTTGGCCTATTTCTACATTCTAAACCTTTCTGACAACTTTTCCCTGAGCCATTGTTCGTTGACTATATTTCCTGAAAACTTATCAAGTTCCTTTATCACTCTATGATAAAATTTCTTGTCACCAAATTCAGCCCCGGCGATTAGCCGAACAATTGTAATAAAATTCTGATATGACTTGATGCGTGCTGCAGGAATTTCTTNTTTCTTTCTATTTAGAAAGGCCTTAAAGCTCTCAGACCACATACTGATGGCATCATATTCCTTCAACTCCAGCAAGGTAGCAAGGTAGATTGTTTTGGCACGTAGATTGGTAATAAGATCCGGATATTCAACCTTTTGCAATTGTTTAATAACCTGACCGAATTCCTTCTTATAAAAATATATTTGCGCAAGTGAAAAAGTGACTATACTTTCTTNTTGAGTCACAGGAAGCAGATTGTCGTACTCCTTGATAAAACTTTCCGCAAAGTCATAATTTCCGACTCGCAAGGCAGTGGTAACAACATTCTTGAACTTGGCAGGCGTCAGGTAGTTTTCATTCAACAAAATATTTTNTTCAAAAATAAAATCATAAATGCTGATCATCTCATCTTGGAAATCTTGCTTGCCAATATTGATTTGAGCAATACAGTAATTCAAAATGGATCCAAATAATTCCTGTAGTTCAAAACCATCAAATAATCGATAATTTTCAAATAAAATAGCCTTTAACTGGTAATAATACTCTGACTCATCAGGCGTGGAAAGAGTTTTATATATCAAATAATATATTCTGATAATCAAATCATTATCAAAATCATTGTTTTCAACAAAAGAAAGAAGTTCAGATATGAAATTAAAGTTGTACTGAATGTTAGACAATGCTTCCCGCCCCAAAATCTCACAATAATATTTCAATTTCTCAGCGATGTAAAATTTATCCAGATTCTCCGCGATATTCTCTACATTCTTTTNTGCATATAGCTCAATATTCCCTTCCTGAAGATAAAATAAGTNTTTCTCAATCTGAAAGTGATACAAATAATAATCACTACTTCGGTTGTAAAATTTGTTGGAAGTATGCTGACTAACCTGGACGGAAGTATTGATTAATTTAGGAATCTTCTTCTTGTTGGCATACTCCAACAATAGTTGAGAAGAAAGAATAGATCGCCCTCGAAGTTCTTCCACCGCAANAAATTCCAATAAAAGTTTGAGCAGGTCTGACAGGTACTTTCGAAACTTTACATCGTTATATTCTTCATTCGGCTTGATATCATTCCACACATCCATTTTTGAGGCATGCAATCCGGCATCTTTATATAATTCAATACATATTTTTAATATTTCTATATTTAAAATGTTAATATTAAAATAAGGAGAGTTAACAAATTTTTCGAATCTGTTCACTTCACTTAAAGATAACTCACTGATTATCTGATATAATTTTGTGGATCTCATCAGCCTTTAGCTTCGATTTACAAAACAAGTCTTCGGTTGCTTAATCATTGGCAACGTTAAATTGAAGTCGAAAGATACAATAATATAAAAAAAGATTATCTTGCATCGAATTTTTGAACAAGAACCTAATTACTAAACATGCCCAAAACTCTACAGTATCTGTATGCAGTTCTTTTGCTGATTGCAGTTGCCAATCCTGCACAATCGCAATCGAATGAATACGTTGAGCATTTCAACATATTCGCATCAGACTCGGTCATAGTTTCCATTCCACGATATGATAATTCCTTNTTTTATACTAAAATAGCCAAATATGGCTCAACGGATCAGGTTTTGTCCACCGGAGAGGAATTTGTCATCAGATATAAACCCTATGCAGGTCATTTCGGATTGGATACATTTCAGGTAGTCTATTTTTATCCCAATCCAAGCAATGGAGAATTAGCCAAGAAATCCAANAAAGTTATAATAAAGACTTCTCAATTTATCCTCAACAATGACCAATTTACAGTCTATACCAATGACCTAAACATTGAATTAGACGTATTGGCCAATGATCTGATCCCCGGAGGAGGTGCAAAGATCACCTATTTACCTCTGAATAGCCAATCCCAACTCAGCATTAGCAATGATAGTTCAAAGATAATTTACAACGGTTGCAACGGCGCTGTGTCTGAAAATCTAAGTTATCAGGTTACCAAAAATGGTTATAAAGAATTGGGCCGGTTCAAGCTAAATGTTCTGGATACAACTATTAATATCCTTCCTCAGGAATTCAANAAGTTTCTTGTTAAAAATTCAAGTATCAATTTCACTCATCCATATGCAGTGGCGAATATCAGTAAATCAGTTTTTCACGGAACATTGGCACAAAATGGATTTAGCTGGACTTATTCACCTACTGAAAACTATATCGGTTTAGACACACTGGAATTTGAAGTTACCAACGGAATAAGTACTACATTGCATAGATTTATATTCAAGGTCTTTGATGCAGCTACACCGAATATACTGGTCAAAGATGATTATTTCTACTCACTCAAAGGTCAATATGTAGTATGCGACCTATTGAAAAATGACTTCGATATGGTATTGAATGTCAGTTTAAGCGTTCAACCACAAAACGGTAGTCTGGTAAAAATGGCCAATGGTGTATATAAATATACTCCAAATATTGGTTTCGAAGGGGTTGATGTCTTTGTATATAATGCATGTGATCTTGCGTCCAATGTTTGTGAATATGGTACTGTGACTGTTACAGTCAGCTACTTTACACCTGAACCGGTCTATAATCTTTCTACGACCAAAGGATCTCCAATTAAGATATTCTACCCTTTCCCCACTTCTGGTTATAAAGTATCTGTGATACCTTCCGCCTACCCGAGAAATGGAATAGTGTATGTAGTCGATAACCAGAAAAATCTTGATTATAGTCCAGCAGTCAATTATGTCGGCCTGGACAGTATGAAAATAAAATATACCTTATTATCCAATTCCTCCATCTTCCATATAGTAAAAATTTATATTCAAATATTTGACTTACCACCAAGCTGTTATGCCAATTGTGTATGGCCGGGCGATCACAATAATGACGGTCGGGTGGATATGAAGGATTTAACCTTCATCGCACCTTTTATCGGTGAGAGTGGTGCGCCACGCAACAACAGTACTCAGAATGAATATTGGGTGGGGCAAGATGCTGCTGACTGGGATATTTCCAGTAATAATACCAACATGAAGTATGGAGATGGTGATGGTGACGGCCTAATCCTGGAACAAGATACGGCCATGATGAATAAATATTACCGGAACCTGCATGGACTATTTGTCAATAAAGGGGTTAATTCACCTTTTCTTCCATTTAACCTGAGAAGCGATAAGGATTTTTACGAACCGGGTGATTCGATAACAATGACTTTTTCAATAGGGTCAGAAAACACGCCGGTGTTAAATCTTTCAGCCTTTACTGTAAGCCTCAATTTTAGTGAAGCCTTCAATGATCAAAGCCTTACAACAGACTTTAAGCCAAATCATTGGTTGAGTGATGGTGACAAAATGCTTCAAATGGCCAANAAACCAATCGTAAGAAATATTGACCTGGGAGCAGGAAGAGTAAGCGGTACCGGCAAGGCGGGCTATGGAGATATAGCTGTAATTAAAGGCATCGTCGATGATGAACTGGATGGATTTAAAAGCGATGAAGGAATCTTCTATGCACGCATCCAACTGAATGATGCAACATTGGTCATTGATGGTTGTGATGAGTTGAGAACCGCACAACAGATTTTTGAATTCCCTATAAAAATTCAGAAATCAACATCTAATTCAACAAGAAAACTGATTAATCTCTACCCGAATCCAACCAATAGTCATTTGACATTAAAAGCCTATAACAAAGATAACATAATAAATAGTTATCATGTATATACTATTACCGGTCAGAGTATAATGTCTAAGGGTAATGTTAATCAGAACCAGGTTGATATTAATTTGGAAGGATTCCATCCCGGAATTTATATTGTGAAGACATTTACTTCTGTAGGCGTGGAAATAAATAAGATAGAAAAGTTATAAATAATTATTATATAATAAAAAAACAATTAATTTGGAACTTCCATTTTAAGAGTAATTTTGGATTTGTTCATTATTCGTAGTGAGTTGTTGCGGCGACTCACTTTTTTGGCGCTTCGAAACAACTTAGAATTAATCTAAATAAATGAAAGGGAGGAGATTACATGACGACTTTAGATAAATTAAATGCAGGGGACTATTGTAGAATCATTTCCTATTCTGATGACTCAATAGCCAGTAAATTGATCAGTATGGGTGTATTTCCAAATGCAGAAGGATTTCTGTTGGATACCAATCATAAGAAACACACTTTTTTCTGATAGTCGGCTCATTAAAACTTGGTCTTTTGTATAATGAGGCAGCTTCAATCATCGTCCATAAAATAGAAAATAATGGGGAATAATATAAATATTTGTCTGGCAGGAAATCCCAATAGTGGAAAATCAAGCCTTTTCAATGCATTGACAGGATTAAACCAAAAACTGCTAATTTTCCGGGCGTAACTGTCGACAAAAAGCCGGAAAATTATTTCTACCTGACGGCAAACCGGCCAATTTAATCGACTTTCCAGGGGCATATAGTCTTCATGCCATTACAATGGACGAGCAGATATTTACAAAAATCATGCTTAATCCGGAAAGCCCAAATTATCCGGATATCATTTGCTTCGTAGTCAATTCAGAGCTTGTTGATCGTCAATTATTACTGGGAAGTCAGATTCGGGACTTAGGCATACCGATGATAGTTGTCTCACCATGAGTGACCTTGTCCAACTGGATGAAAAAAAATACACAAGGTCTCTTCATTCTTCGGATGTCCGGTTGTTCAATGCAGTAGCAGGACCGGTGAAGGATTAGACACACTCAAACAAGCTATTCTTGACCAAAGAAACAAGTCAACCGCAGGAAAGACAATCAATTCCAACGCAGAGAAATATGTAAATGGGTTATTGTCATCAGGCTTAAGTGTTGACAAGAATTCTATTACAGATTACCAATCCTTTCTCAAGGTTCTTGAATCAAACAAATCAGAAAACGGAAAGAATGTTCTAAAGGCTGAAGTTTGGGATACAATGGGTCGTTATGATGAGTTAAGTGACCTAATTTCAATTTTAAAGCCTGCAGTTACCAAAATTCCACCTGTTCAGAATAAGATAGATAAGATATTGATACATCCTTTATGGGGGATGCTGATTTTTGCCGCCATCATGTTTCTTGTTTTTCAATCAATATTTTCATGGGCAGAAAAGCCGATAGAATGGTTGGAGTATGGATTTGCTCTTTCTGCTGAATTAATTGAAACTCATTTGCCCCAAAATTGGTTCAGTGAACTTTTGTCTAATGGGATCATCCCCGGCCTAAGTGGTATTATTGTATTCGTGCCTCAGATATTCTTCCTGTTTTTATTTATTTCTATCATGGAAGAGTCTGGGTATATGAGCCGAGTTGTGTATCTATTCGATTATTGGATGCGAAAAATAGGACTGAATGGCAGGAGTACCATTGCCCTCATTTCCGGTGGGGCGTGCGCCATCCCAGCCATCATGAGTACCAGAACCATAAGTGACTGGAAGGAAAGACTGATCACAATACTCATCACACCAATGATAAGTTGTTCTGCCAGATTGCCGGTCTACTCACTTCTGATTGTATTTATCATACCCGCCAATCTGCAATACTTTGGATTCATCAATGCACGTGGGGTTGCATTTCTGGGGATTTACATCTTCAGCACGTTAGCGGCATTATTTGCGGCATTCGTGCTGAATAAACTTATCCGCAACAAGGGTAAAAGCCAGTTGATGCTTGAATTACCCAATTATAGAATGCCGATAGCCAAGAATGTTGCATTCAATGTCTGGGAAAAAGTAAAATCCTTTATCAAAGAAGCCGGTAAAGTCATCTTCATCATCAGTATAGTCCTATGGTTTATGACTAGTCATGGACCATCGGAGAGACGAGAGAACGCGCTGGAAGCCTATCGTAAGGAAATGAAGTCAAATCCTCCAACTGAACAAAGCCATGTCAACGAATCTTCCATATTACTGGAGAACTCCTATGCCGGAATCCTGGGTCAATACCTGGAACCTGTTATCAAGCCATTAGGCTTTGACTGGAAAATCGGAATAGCGCTGATTACTTCCTTTGCAGCAAGAGAAGTATTCGTAGGTACATTGGCAACTATTTATAGTGCGCAAGATGATGGTGACAACCCGGAAAAACTATCTCAGATGCTCAACAGTCAAATAAATCCAAACACAGGTGAAAAAGTCTTTAATGTGGCCACTTCTGCTTCACTGATCATGTTTTATATGTTTGCATTGCAATGCTTGAGTACCGTAGCAGTGGTTAAAAAAGAAACAAATGGTTGGAAATGGCCTACCATACAATTAATATCATATACTATTTTGGCGTATCTCATCAGTTTACTGACCTATCAGTTGCTTGCGTGATATCTCAATTTATGTGCTAATCAATTCATAGTATTATATTTGCATCAGGTAAGCAACACTTTAAGGTAAGTGTTGATATCTAACAAGGCTCAATTGCCTAATTCCTGGTACAAATTAAATTGATGAAAGCAAAATTTCTNTTTTGGATCATTATCCTAATAGTGGGTATAACATCATGTATTCCAAACAAACCCAACAATAACCTCAATTTTTCTCTTGACCTCAAGGAGAAAGATATACAACTGGCATATGAGGCCGGATACAATCATTCCAAAGATAGTCTCCTCCGATATTTTCATCACAAAAACCCAACTGTACGATACATTGCGGTCAATGCCTTTGCATCCTGGAAGGATACGACGGTCATCGATTCAATAGCCCCTCTATTGAAAGATGAAGATGAGAATGTACGGTGCGGCGCAGCCTATAGCCTTGGACAATTAAGAAGCCTGAAGGCTGAACCATACCTTATTTCTGCATTTGTTACATTTGATAGTCTCAATAAGTATCAGTTGTTCAACGCCACAATTCTGGAAGCATTGGGTAAGTGCGGCAGCCAAAACACTTTAAAGCAAATCGCATCTGTCAAGTCCTATCTTACAACAGATAGTCTTTTATTGATTGGACAGTCAAAATCAATATATCGATTTGCTTTGAGAGACATCATTTTACCACAAGGAACCCAAGTCTGTATTAATATGGTATGCAATCCTTCATATCCCACAGAATCCAGACTTTATGCCGCCAACTATCTTTCCAGGGCTAATGGCATAGATATGAAGACAAATCTGGATTCTATCATATACGCTTATCACCAAAGCACCAACCGTGATTTCAAATTAGCCTTAGCTACAGCGATTACCAAGACAAAGAATGAAAAATCATTCTCTTTCATGAAATCTGAAATGCAGACTGCTCAAGATCAAGGTATACGATTTAACCTATTGAGCAATTTAAAGACTTTTTCTTATGAAGAAGCTGACACAGTTGCTTTTGAATATTTAAAGGACAAGAATTTTCGTATAGCAAGGCTAGCAGCAAAATATTTAATTGACCATGGAAAAGAAACAGATGCGAAAAAATATTTGGAGTATTATTTTAATCCAGAAACAAATTCTAAGGCCCATATAGAAATTTTAGGAGCAGCAAACAAACACCTTCCCTTCACCATGACAGTGTCAAGGACGACCGTCAATGACATCCTGAAAGATAGCTTGCTGAAAGTATCCGATGTCTATAGGAAAGCAGATATCATCAATGCTCTTGCATATGATGTAACCAACTTNTTATTTATCAGAAATTTAACGGTCAAAGCCCCTGACAAAATTCTGCAGATTGTAGGCCTGGAGTGCTTTGGCAGTATTTTAAGCAATCCCAACTTTGCCAAGACATATCGATCTAACTATGTACCCTATAAAAAGCAGATTTTTTCATATTTGGTTGATGGTATACTCTCCAAAGATGTCGGTTTGGTATCAACGGCAGCTGTTATAATGAGGGATCCTGTATTAAATCTAAGAAATTTTCTGCCAAGTGATTCTCTATTCCGCATTGCATTGAACAAACAGAAACTTCCCGAAAATGTCGAAGCATACAATGAACTGGCAAAAACCATTTCATACTGGAGTGGTCAGCCTTATAAGCCGGCACCTGACAAGGGATTCAGAATGCTTGACTGGGCTGTATTGAACAATATCTCAGACAGTACTTTATGTGAAATCATAACTACCAAAGGAACAATAAAGATGTTGCTTCAGCCATCACTGGCCCCTATGACTACCGCAAACTGGATAGAATTAGTCAAAAGAAACTATTTCAATGGAAAGAATTTCCACAGAGTCGTACCCAACTTTGTCATTCAAAGTGGATGTAACAGAGGAGATGGATTCGGTGCCATGAATTACATTATCCGTTCGGAATACAGTCGGGCGTTTTATAACAGAGCAGGAATGGTGGGAATGGCTTCTGCAGGACCTGATACCGAATCTTCCCAATTTTTTATTACTTGTGCGGCAACACCCCATCTTGATGGGAGATATACTATCTTTGCCTATGTTATAGAGGGAATGAATATTGTCGAAACCATACAAAGAGGAGATAAGATATTAAAAGTTAATATAAAATAAATGATCATGAAGGAAACGCCATTGACATCGAAACACATTTCACTAGGAGCCAAAATGGCTGAATTTGCAGGTTATAATATGCCTATATCTTACAAGGGTATCATTGACGANGACAAAGCTGTAAGGAATAATGTTGGGGTATTTGATGTAAGCCATATGGGAGAATTTACCGTCAANGGGAAGGATGCAGAGGCGTTCCTTCAAAATTTGACATCAAATGATGTAAGCCTAAGGCCGGGAGCGATTCAATATTCCTGCCTTCCCAACAAGACAGGTGGAATAGTCGATGATCTCCTGGTGTATCGAATGGACGATGAAGCCGATGGTTCAAATTCCTATTTATTGGTAGTGAATGCCGGAAATATGTCCAAAGACTGGGAGTGGATCAATGCGCATAAATCAGGTGATGTAAGATTGGATGATATATCTGAGCAGACTGCACTTTTGGCCATTCAGGTACCAAAGGCCACAGCCGTATTACAAAAACTGACATCAATCAATCTATCCGAAATACCGTATTACCATTTTAGAATTGGAACGGTTGCAGGTGTTGAAAATGTCATTGTTTCAGCGACGGGCTATACCGGTTCAGGAGGTTTTGAAGTATATATGCCCAATGAACATATTGAAAAACTATGGGATCAGTTGTTTGACATAGGTGATGAATACGGTATTATGCCTGCGGGGCTTGGAGCAAGGGATACTTTGCGATTAGAAATGGGCTTTTGCCTGTATGGCAACGACATCGATGAAACAACATCTCCGATGGAGGCAGGACTTGGATGGATCACAAAATTNGAAAAAGGAGTTTTCAACTCATCGGAAATTTTCAAGCATCANAAAGAGGTAGGCGTATCTAAAAAATTGATAGGCTTTATATTAAAGGAGCGAAGAGTNCCCCGACATGATTACAGAATCCTGAATGAAGAAGGAGGGCTAATAGGAAGGGTTACCTCAGGAACGATGTCTCCTTCATTGGAATATCCGATAGGAATGGGTTATGTTGAGACAAAATATGCTATGCCGGGAACAGTCATTCAAATTGAAATCAACAATAAACTTTTTGCAGCCGAAATCGTTAAAATACCGTTCGTTCAGTTATAAATAGGT
The DNA here is from genome assembly GCA_013414645.1 of Candidatus Parvibacillus calidus. GTDB lineage: Bacteria > Bacteroidota > Bacteroidia > Chitinophagales > Saprospiraceae > Parvibacillus > Parvibacillus calidus. The sequence goes on from CP058702.1 coordinate 2,182,763, forward strand.
ATTAAGACGACAAAATGGCGTGCAGTCCGGAATTCTTATCGACTAAAAGAGAATTTATTGAGCGTTGGGGTCAGATAAGCAGCAGTTGNGGGGTGTGTAANAGTATGGCTCAAATCCATGCTTTGTTGCTTGTTAGCCCCAAACCACTCAGCGCTACATGTATCATAGATGAATTAAACATTTCCAGTGGAGGGGCAAATACGCACCTCAGGGATTTGGTTGAATGGGGTCTGATATACAAGTGTGAGATTAAAGGCTGCAGGAAAGATTATTACATCGCAGAAAAGGATATTCTCAAGGTTTCTAAGATCATCTTGGAAAACAGNAAAAAAAGAGAATTAGATCCCATTGTTGAATTAATGAACCGAGTGGACCATCAGCAGGCCAATTGCCCTGATTCCATGGAATTTGTAAGGATAATTCAGGAAATCAAAACACTCAGCACTACCATTGAAAATACGCTTGATTCCATCTTAAATACAGACAAGCATAGGATGCTCAATACACTGTTCAGACTAGTGCAGTAATCATCACAAAGCATGTATATTCTAACCCTATTATTTTACTACCTTATCATCTATCCAATATCATTGCTCCCGATGCGGGTTTTGTATATTTTATCAGATATCATATTTATCTTCATCTATTATATCTTCGGATACAGAAAAAGCGTAGTCAGTGCCAATCTTCGCAATTCATTTCCTGAGAAATCGGAAAGTGAAATTGAAGAAATTATGAAAGAATTNTTTCGCCACTTAAGTGATTTAATAGTAGAAAGTCTTAAGAACTTTACTATCAGCCGAAAAGAGGCCATCCAAAGAATGGAAATCGAAGGTTTGGATGACATACAGGAAAGTTATAACCAAGGCAGAAATATAATTTTAGCCGGAGGGCATATGAACAACTGGGAATTATTTGCCATTGCATTGCCGTGTTATATTTCACATAAAGCAGTAGCTATATACAGTCCTCTTAAGAATAAGTTTTTCGATAATAAAATGAAGGAAACGAGGGGAAAGTACGGACTTGAAATGATTCCGATGAAGCAAGCAGGGATATTAATGGGAAAAGAAACATCCATTCCTACAGCGACAGTATTTGCGATAGACCAATCTCCAAGCAATCCATATAAGTGTTATTGGATGCAATTCCTTCATCAGGAGACTGCTGTATTTTTAGGAACTGAGAGATATGCCAANAAATATGATCTGGAAGTATTNTTTGGTAAGATAACTAAGAAAAAGCGAGGTTATTATAAGACCTCGTTCAAAAAGATTTGCAGTGATGCCAATACATTTGCTCCAGGTAAAATAACTGAAACCATTACCCTTGAACTTGAATCCAACATCAAGTCACAACCTGCCTATTGGTTATGGAGTCATAAGCGGTGGAAACGNAAAAAGCCTGCCGATTATGAATTTCAGGGTGTTTGAAAACCAGTAACTTATTCAACAAATTTATCCTGCAATCAAAAATATTTATAGTTGAAGCCAGGATCCAGTTTTAATAATGTATTATAAATCAATCTGATAACATTATCCACATCCCCTTTGTGGGCCATTTCGACCGTGGTATGCATATATCTGAGCGGCAAGGAAATCAATGCGCTTGGAGTCCCTCCATTAGCATAGGCAAATGCGTCAGTGTCAGTGCCTGTACTACGCGAGGCAGCGGAGAGTTGATAAGGAATCTCTCCGTCCTTAGCTGTATCTATAATTATCTGAAGTAATTTATTATGAATAGAAGGAGCATAAGTTAAGGCAGGTCCATTCCCGCATGTAATATCACCATTTTCGACTTTATTGATCATCGGCGTACGAGTGTCATGTGTAACATCCGTAATAATGGCTACATTGGGCTTGATGGTCTGAGCAATCATCTCTGCTCCNNCCAGTCCTATCTCCTCCTGAACTGAATTCACGAAATACAGCCCAAAGGGAAGAATATCTTTGTTTTCGTAAAGCAGTCTAGCCACTTGAGATATACAATATCCTCCCATTCTGTTATCAAGCGCCTGACCACAAAAGTAGTTTTCACCAATCTCGGTAAATTCATCCTGGTAGGTCACTACACATCCCACGTGGATTCCCATCTCCAGAACTTCGTTTTTATTTTTAGCTCCCACATCTATACAGATATTCTCAAGAGAAGGTGCCATATCCAGATTCTTTCCTTTCCGGGTATGAATTGCCGGCCATCCGAAAACCCCTTNTCTTATACCATCGGCAGTGTGAATATTCACACGCATCGAAGGTGCAATTATATGATCCGACCCACCATTGCGAATAACGTATATGAAGCCCTCATCAGTAATATAATTTACAAACCAGGAGATTTCATCAGCATGTGCTTCGATGACCACCCGATACTCGTGTTCGGGGTTGATGATACCGTAGGCAGTTCCATAAAAATCAGAACGGACCACATCAACATAATTAGTTATATACTCAGACCAGATTCTTTGACCTTCCCTCTCAAATCCGGTTGGGGAAGCATTATTCATATATCTGTAAAGAAAATCACGGTTGTGATCACTTTTGCTTGTTGCCATAGCGGAATAAAATAATTTTCAAATCGTAAAATGAAGGGCGAAGGTAAGAAAAACAGCATTGAAGTGCAATTAAATTCTCCACTCTCGTGGAGATTTTTTCCATTCCATCAATCCGGCTATTTGATCTTCCTCAATTATATGCATTTCTTTAGCTACATCGATCAGGGTATCATAATCAGTCAATGCAGAAACCTTAATTTCATGGTTAGCAAATAACTCAACAGCATCATTAAAACCATAAGTAAAAATGGCCATCATTCCGGAAATAACCGCACCGGCTTCCCGAAGTGATTCAATTGCATGAAAACTACTACCTCCGGTCGATATCAAGTCTTCTATAACCATCACTCGCTGGCCTGCATTGAGCTTTCCCTCAACAGAATTCTTCAAGCCATGGCCTTTAGCTGATGTCCTGACATAAATAAAAGGTAATCCGAGCCGATCTGCGACAAGCATTCCATGAGCAATTCCACCAGTAGCCACTCCTGCCACAACATCGAAAGTCCCAAATCGTTCTGATTCTGCGACAAATCCTTCGCAAATTAAATTTCGTGCATCTATATCGCTAAGGCTTTTACGATTGTCGCAATATATCGGAGAAATGATACCTGACGCCCAGGTAAATGGTTGGTTATAATTAAGATTTATTGCGTTAATTTGCAGAAGCTTTTGGCTACAGCTTTTATAGTCAACCATATTATCTGATTTATCCTCAAATGTATAAAATATATATCAACGAAATGCCCGTCACTTTGATAAAAAGTGAGAATCTGGGTCAATATGCCCGGGTAGGTGAAAACATACTTACCCTCCCCTATTTAGGAAAGCCAAAATCAATACATCAAGTAATTCGTCTGAGTGAATCTTCCAATAACTATAAAGAAATTATCCTTTATGCCAACGATCCAATGGTAATTTTAAAGGCATTTCAATCTGAAATCAAGGAGATAGTTGCCGCCGGTGGCATTGTTTTCAACGAGTTCAACGAAGTGCTTTTTATCTATCGACGTGGTTATTGGGATCTTCCCAAAGGCAAGTTAGATCCGGGTGAAACTCTGGAAGAAGCTGCTGTGCGTGAGGTAGAAGAAGAAACAGGTATAAAAAATATTCAGCTTCTACAATATATTGATGACACCTATCATCTATTCAAGACCCAGAAAAATGGAAATTATTTTCTTAAAAAAACCTACTGGTACAAAATGCAAGCCAATAAACAGCCGATCAAGGTACAGAAGGAAGAAGACATTGACGAAGCCACATGGTTGACAATTTCAACCTTTCTTAAAGAATGTAGGCCAATATTCAACAATATAGTTGATATTTTAGGCAAGGTGAAATGAAGTAGCAACAGTATTCCCACACTCTCCATGCAATGATACAAGAAAGCAATGAAAATAAAATAGTAGCTTTGATTCCTGCCAGGCTAGAATCAAGCAGGTTCCCCGGAAAACTTTTGAANAAATTGGGGCATAAATCTGTCATACTTCATGTTCATGACAATATGGTTGCAACCGGACTTTTCGATCATGTAGCCGTAGTCTGCAATCATCGGGACATTTACGATGACATCATCCAGGGAGGAGGCAGTGCTTATATGAGTAAAAAGGAACATGAAAATGGAACTTCACGTATTTCCGAAATTGCGCTTGAATTGGATTATCCTATTGTATTCAATGTGCAGGGCGATGAGCCATTTGTCAACGAAAGCATACTTCAGAAACTTATCAATATTTTCAAGGCTGATAAGGATAAAAACATTGATATTGTATCACCAATGACCATTCTGTCCAATGAGCAGGAAATTCAAAATCCAAATAATGTAAAGGTAGTTACAGATAACGACAGGAATGCGATGTATTTTTCCCGGAGTCCTATACCCTACCATCGTAATCAATCAGCACCACGAAATTGCTTTAAACATATTGGGATCTATGGATATCGGAAAGAAGCTCTGGAGAAAATCCAGAAATTACCTTATAGTAATTTGGAAGACCAGGAATTGATAGAGTGCCTTAGATACCTGGATTACGGTATGAAAATCAAAATGGCAGAAACTCCGTCCCAGGGAGTCAGTATCGATACTCCGGAAGATTTTGAAAAAGCGATTGAATTTTATAAAATCTTACAATCAGGTATCAAATAGTAAATATTAGCATGTATTGTACTAAAACATATTAACAATAGCCAAGGATTCTAGTTTTGAACAGATAATGCGTAAATAATTTGTAACGGTTCAGGTTTTAGGCTATAATTGAAGCAAACAATCAAAACAAAGTAGGTAGGAAACTAAAAGTCGTGAATATCTTTTAAAGGAATCGGTGAATGTCCCAAAATATAAAACAAATAGGTGGGAATCATATATTGATTCATACTACACAAAAGGATAACTTATTGATCATCAAACTATTTGCGCAATGTAAAATTTACCTTTCATCTGGCAGAATTTAACAATTCTGCTTGCCTGAAAAAATTCTACCAATACCTTGTCTTATCAGCAACCTTCCTTCCTCTGGAATTATGCCATATAATGAAAAATGATAATATAATAAAAACCTGTATCTTTATGGCATGAAATTGTCAGAGTCAATTATCATGGGTATAGACCCGGGAACAATAAAAATGGGATTTGCAATCATCAAGAATGCAAAACCTATTCCATTATTGTTGGATTATGGAACTTTAAATTTCCGACATCTTTCTGATGCTCATGACAAATTGCATCAGATATTCATCAAAATTGAACAACTAACCAATAAGTATGCGGTAAATGAGTTAGCGATAGAAGCACCATTTTATGGAAAAAATGTACAATCGATGCTCAAATTGGGACGATTTCAAGGCGTGGTGATATCTGCTGCAAAATATTTTGGACTTGATACAACAGAATATTCTCCGCGGAAAATCAAACAATCTGTTGCCGGAAATGGGAACGCCTCAAAGGAACAAGTTGCCCGTATGATAGAAAAACAGTTTGGAGTGGATTTGGGAGAAGCGGGTTATGATGCAACGGATGCTCTTTCTGTAGCTATTTGCCATGCATTTTCCAAAAGGAACATACTTATTAAAAATGGAAGTAAAAACTGGGATGATTTCATCAAAAATAATCCGGACAGAATTATTTGATCAGAGCATCATTCAATAGCTGTGGATATGTCTTCAGCCAAGGATTTAAATTTTTCCGGAGATAACTGAACAACCGGATTTTTGAAATTCATATCACTTACAGTATTGATTGGCATCAGATGAACATGCGTGTGCGGAACTTCAAGCCCGACAACAGCTACACCGATACGCGTGCAAGGCACTACTTNTTTCAAAGCCTTTGCCACTTTTTGTGCAACAAGCATCAGCCCTATATATTCCTCTGATTCAAGGTCAAAAATATAATCTACCTCTTTTTTGGGAATGACAAGAGTGTGGCCCATCACCATAGGTCTGATATCAAGGAAAGCAAAAANATAATCATCCTCATACACCTTATAAGAAGGTAATTCCCCGGAGATAATCCTACTAAATATACTTGCCATATCTATTATCGGGACAGTTTAATAATTTTAAACTCCAACTTTCCTGCCGGAGTAGTAATGATTGCCGTTTCTCCTTCTTTTTTACCCAAAAGTCCCTGGCCAATGGGTGAGGTTCCGGAAATTTTACCTGCCTTAAGGTCAGCCTCAGCTTCTGAAACCAGAGTATATGTGAAAATTTTCCCTGTTTTCAAATTTTCGATCTCGACTGTAGATAATAAAGTTACAATAGTTGGATCCAATTGTGAAGCATCAATCAACCTGGCATTAGCCAAGACTTTTTCCAATTCGTTGATACGCAATTCCAACATGCCCTGAGCGTTTTTAGCAGCATCATACTCAGCATTTTCAGAGAGATCTCCTTTATCTCTTGCCTCAGCAATGGCGCGTGCTGCTTCCTGCCTTCCGGTTGTTTTTAACTCATCCAGTTCAGCATTCAACTTATCCAATCCATCTTGAGTCAAATATGTATAATTTGCCATAATATTAATGGTTTAGAACAAAAAACTAAACACCCCCGGCTGGGAGTGTTTAGTATATTTTACAAAGTTACTTAAAATTATTTAATATAAGAAAATATCCGACACTTAGAGATTGATTCTCACGCCAATATTATGTGTGCCACTCCAGACTTTGGAAGCCATATAAGCATAATCTAAAGCAACTTTTGATTTTGTCTCCTTATTGATCGTTAAATTAGCTGTAGCACCGAATGCCAGGCCGCTATAGACATCATCCTTTATCACTTCTGTAGTTTTCTGAATTTCTGCCTTATAGGCAACCCTAACCTGGACAAGATCTTTAAAGGCTGATACTTCAACAGCTCCGCCAAGCTGGTCTCTGCTGAAGGAATTAGAAGTAAAATTAATCATTGGAGTCAATCTCACTGCATCATCAGCGAAATATACATCATATGACGTACCAATATTCAACACCACAGGAAGTTCATAGTTAGCTGACCTTTGATCATAAGCAAGATTGACGTTTTGAACATTAGNGTTAGGTCTTGTTACTGTAAAACCTTCACCTCTGAATCTCATAGGAGTACCTAGATTCCGCAATGCCAATCCAAGTTTAAAGTTATCCTTTGATCCGTTGGAATATTGCACACCGGCATCAAACGCGACTCCGGTAGCAGATATGCCAGGGATTGATTCCATAACAAGACGTACACCCAGACCTACAGAAACCTTACCTAATGACTCCTCATTAAAGAAATTATGTGCATAAGATAATCCGATATTAGTCCATGCGACATTGAAATTAGCCCCATTGCCTTCCGGGAAATTAACTGTAGTGACAGGGATATCTCCAAAGTTGACTGACATGAAATCAAGGCCGAAAACCCCTTNTTTCCCAATTTTCTTAGCCAGTCCCAGTGCATTTGTGCTTATACCTGTTCCAACCAAATATCGACCATGACTATAACCAACCTCCATATTTTTAACACTGGCTAATCCGGCTATATTAAGACGGGTTGCTTCAATACCGCTGATTCCTGCAGTATTCATGGTATGCAGTCCGGCACTTCTAGCCCATGGGTTGATTAAAAGCTCACCGGCGCCAGCTGAACCCTGACGATCGGGATTACCGGCAAAACCAATTTGTGAGAATGCTATTAAGCATATTATCGTAAATAATCTTTTCACTTTAAATTCTTTTTGGTCCTAAAAATGTTCGTTTTAATGGTTCCGGATAACTCCGGAACCATTTATATCATTAGAATCCTGATATTTCAAGCTGACGGATTGCCCCAACCCACTTGATTACCCTTTCTCCATCATCAGATTTGATATGGATCAGATAAATACCACTACCAACAGTAATACCACTACCGTTCTTCAAATCCCATTCAATGTCAGGCGTCACCTGTGCATATCGCACACCCCTTGCTTCACCACTCACTTCCCTTCTGACCTCATTCCTGTTAAACTGTCGAATAAACTTGCCGTCAAGGGAATAAATGGTTACCACACATTTGGGCGGCAGATTAGTTATTTTAACAATATTTGATATTTCCGTATTTTCATAGGATGAATAGGCATAATAAGGATTTGGAACAACCGATATCTTGTCCAAAGCACTTGGAGCAATAGTCGGTGATTTTGTGTCGGCAGCCTTATCTTTGATTTCTATCTTATACATCGGCATACCATTATTGACACCTGTTCTACCATCTGCCAATGCAGGAACTTTATAACTATTATTGACACGAAGCTTATAGACAGTCTCCTGAGGGATCAATCCATCTTTAAATGACAACATATTAAAACCAAGAGGTATGCCCACCCAGGTCACCTGAGCAAGAACCCTGGACTTATTAATATCGGAAGGATTCTGACCTTTCAAATTGTTCAGAAAAGTAGCACATTCGTTGTATTTAGTCTTTGTGACGTATATATAATGCTGACCCCCTGCAAAGAAATTAGCTGCACTTAGTAAGTTGTTACTAGCATTAATAAATAAATTTCCACCCGGATTGAAAATCATATCCTGACCACAATTAGGGTTATCGCCGACCTCCTGAATCAGATCACCGAAAATAGCAGGATCATAACTGGAGTTCTCTGCAAAGAAAATATTAAGCCTCATTCCTGTCTCTACATCAATTGCATAACCAGGGAACCAACTCATACCTGTGGAGTCAGGATTGGCATTTAAAACAGGATTGCCATCGGCATCAAAATCCTTAGTTATGGACCGTGACTTACGAAGGCTAAACTGAGGCGCACTACCAACAGGTGGAAGGCCTTCTCCTGAGTACTTAGTATTGGACGCCTCGACCACAATACACTTTGACCATTTTGATCTATCATTGGTAAATACAATATCGACATTATTCAAATCTGCCAAAGTATTTGATTTAGATACTGTGGATGCAATATTGGATGAAGGTGGGACCGGTTGAAGAAACTCATTGACTGCCACATCCTGAGGCTCTTTTAACGCCAAAGTCAGTGGCCAAAAACCAAGTTTTTCATATACTCCTTTAGGATCCGGATTACCACTAAATTTCTCAACGTAATTAATCCAATTCAATGCTTCGGACAAGATCAGGGAAATATTAGGATTATCTGTAACCCCTTCTCNCCCATCTCTTAACATAGAAAGCCAGTTATCCTTAGTCGCATCACTGTATTGCAATCTTTGACCTATATAACCATTTACATCGTCACGGTCCTCTCCCGGTTCATTATTCGGGAAGAAAACGGATATCCCGAATTCTGCAATCAATGTTTCATTAAATTTAGAGAATTTCTCCGCATTTACCAGTGTATCTCCGGCAGAATTGGTCAAATGCCAAACTGCAGAATTAATGTCAAGTTTACCATCAGTTGGGTTAGCATCGTTAAATGCAACATTCATTACACCATTTTCGACATCTATCGGATTATAAACTTTAACTGCAACCGGACCAAAACCTTCTTTATATTGGATCGTTCTTTCAGGTGAAGACCCATTTTCAAAGCTGAGGTTAAACAGTCTATCACGTTCGCCATCCGCCAATTCAAGGAAAGATCTATAGTTGCCCTCACCATCAATTCTGGTTATAACGGCGCCTGACCCATAATCTGAATTGANAGCACGATCTACAATAGGCCGTGGAATTGCCGTATATATTTGAGAGTTACGTCTTCCCAATGCAAATGTAATCCTCTGTCCATCACCTTTGTAATCCATTTNTTTATAATTATTATAAGCATAGGCTACAGCGGTGTAATAATATTTCTTATGGTTGATCAAGCGCTGATCTCCATCGGCGAACAAGTCAGATTTCACTTCAAAAGTAGTACGCAATCCTTTATTCTCACCATTAACCATCTGAATAGGAACCCAAATCTTATTAAGTGGATCTTTAGGAACAGTGACCGATGGATTGTCCACCGGAGTCCAGTTATAAAGTGTAGTGACAGAATCTTTAAGGTCAACCTGAGCAAATAATCTTGATTTAGTAGGATCATTATAATCAGAAGGTGATATGTCCGGTGATACAACCTGATATATCATATAACCCTGGAACTTGAACATACCTGCAGTGTCCTTTGATGCTGAAATTCCAGGATTGAAACCATGGTAATTAAGATTAAAATTGTTTGATTCTTCCGGGTCGTTGCTCAGAGCCAATACAATTTTCCTGTCCAATTCGATGACATCAACATCCGGTGCGTCAGGACCATCAAATATTTTGAAGCAGTTATCAAAAAGTCCCTGGCAAATATCATCAGCGGCATATAAATCATTCAAACCAGGAGCATTATTTGGACCGGTATAATCCTGATCAGGCACCCATGGCACACCGACCACAAGATAATTTGTTTTATTGGATTGTAAAGTGATAGGCCCTGTAGATTGGGCAGTACGACGGTCAACACCGGGTAAATTTGTCACTGTCTTCATAGACCACCCATTGATATCAGTGGGAGCATCCCCAAAAGGATATCGTGTGATAGNCCNCCCGGACTTATAACCCGAACCACCATAAGTAAAAGGAGTACCATCCTTCCACTTAGCATCCATATAATAATACAACTGTTGAAGGTTATTTGGGTCAACAGTTCCGGGTTCCGCACTCTCTCTGTTCCAGTAAGTAAATGAAGTCATTCCTATATCAAAGTTAACCTCCTTGCCATTGATTATCGTATCGATGGTTGGTCCTTCAAAATAGTCAATTCCAAGGATAGGCACTTTTCGCCCGTATGTATTCACTGAACCGCCGCCAGCATTACAAAGCGTCTGATCAGGTCCTGAGTTTCCGTCAGTACCGTCAATATTATAGTAATATACAAGGCTTCGTGTTGAGTCACACCCTATCAGGTCATCATCAGGACATCCCAGATCGGAGTCCACCCACCATCCAAATAAACACTTGTCTGTTACCGTAGGTGATCTGTTGACCAATTTATAACGCATGAATGTCATATCATTCAACTGGTCGTTGGTCTTGAAACCATATCCTTGAACCTGAACTTCCATATTGATAGGCGTACCATTAAATTCAGAGTGGGTATTACCATTGTCGTTATAAATCCAGAAAAACATCTGGTCGGCATAGGTTGGAGGCACCGGATTCTCGGGAGTAGATTCACAAGCACCTGCGACACCTCGTACTTCGATGATGGGAAAATCACCTTTAGCGGGATCGTATTCTCCATCGCCATCGTAATCATAAAATGGAGCCAATGCAGCTGTTGTAGTCGGAAGACTCCAATTATATATTGATTTGAAATATGGATTTCCTCTTGAAGGCCAGCCTCTTACATTCAGAGGGATAAGACTTTCAGGATAATCTTCACCTTTCAGTTCAAAAGATTTAAATTGTGCGATATGCTTGTCGATTTCTTCACCGCGCACTTCAAAGAATCTATCCCAATTGGAACATTCCTGCACTGTAATCTGACCGGTCAGGTCATTCAATGGTCCAGGAAACCAGTCATGTTTGTTACTATTACCGCCATACATCCTACCGGCGCCCTTAATAGATCCACCATTATAACCTACGATCCAAACTGCAGCAGCAAAGATGGACGATACCGGCTTGACTGTTACATTAGGCACGATATAACGAGGATCGTCCCTATTCCACCAAACATCACCACCATTCAACAGCAGAANCCGAACATTATTGATATTCAGTTCAACGCTGGCTGTCGCAGGAGAACAAAGTTCCCGCAATTCGATTTGCTTTTCCGTAGGTTTATTATGTCCAGGGGGCATCAGAGCAGACATCTCATTCGCCATGCCTACTACAANAAGCAATACCAGGAAAAATAAATTTTTGTTCATTTGAATTCTTTTTAAATATTTATCTTCAAATATCTAAGGTTAATAAATATCAGTTTAACAATGAATTAAAAATTAAAACTAGCGCCAATGTATATTCTCCTAGGGCCGTTAAAAAATCCAGGATTATACATCAGCCAGTTATATGCATTGATATACTCAGCTGACGTCCTTCCAAGACCGGTAGCAACCTGATTCAGGTCAATGGCTGAATATAGGTTCTGACCAAGGAAAGTCGGCAAGAATCCGTCATCAAATGGTGAGCCGGAAGCTTTATAAAGACCATATATATTCCTGGTGTTCAACAAATTAGTCACCCTCGCATAAATATTGATAGACGGAGATCTCTTTGCATCCACCGAACCAAGTCTGAATGTCTTATCCACTCGTAAATCAATATTGAAATTCCAAGGATATCTTTGTCCATTATAAGTACCAATAGTACCACTTCNCCCGAATTGAGTCGGTGTAGCTGCCTTGGTATAAGGTCGGCCGGAAACCGCAGAAGTAATAATATTCACACCAGCATTGGAGAAAACATCGACGCCAAACCATTCAGGGCCATTATATGATTTACCTTCATCAAAACGATAGTCGGCAGTAAATTTGAGAGCGTGGCGCTCGTCAAAATCAAGTGGGCTAAGCACTCTTACCTGACCATTTTTAGCAATGGCTGCCTGTGTACCCGGATCTGATCCAGTACCATCAGCAAACTGCAAAGTATAGTTGGCCTGCAGAGTCAGATTGCTGGTTCTTCTCAAGTCATATTGTATTTGAATACCTTTTACAGTACTAAAGTCAATATTTCTGTAAGTAAGCATTTTACCAGAAATATTATTAGTGTAAAGAATCAAGGTACTTTGAATCAAATCTCTGATTTCTTTGTAATAAAGAGAAAGTTTAAGGGCGGAAGAATTATTCAATTTTTGCTGGAAGCCTATTTCATAATCTATATTCTTGGATGGCTTCAAATCAGGGTTATTGAAAGACCCTTGGTTTTCCCAATATAAATAACTCAATCCTGATGCATAGTTGTTTGATGGTCTTTCTACCAGGATATCATAATGACCAAAGAAGTTGGCATCCTCAGAGATAGGGAATGAAATTGCAATCCTAGGTGAAAAACTTACCTGAGGCTTATAATCTTTAAATGAGCGATTGGGATCATAGGTAGCCAACTGAATATCAGGTTTATTTACCTCGCCGGGAAGGAGTTTATATCTAGGATTGGTAATACCTTTCTGGAAGATATCATCCGGATTCAATGTAGCCACACCCTGCGGTGTATACCAGGTATCCCCTACTCTGAAAGCTTTAACACCTGAAGCGTCGTTACCTGCAGTGTTCAGGTAAACAAAAGCATCGGGATCAATGTTATCCGGTCTTTGCTGGCCTATCTGATCATAATATTCCTGAGCAGTTGAAATCTCGTAGATACTATACTGGTCCTTCATAACCTTGGTATTCGCATCATATCTTTCCACACGTAGTCCTAACCTAAAGATTACGTCCCTTGCCTGAAACTTATCCTGTATATAAAAAGACTGGTAGATTGGTTTGAAAGGAGCTAAAAGCATTGCTCTCACACCATTCTCGGAGCCTGTCGTCTTTGTAAAGAAATCATTGAAACTTGCATTATTTATTTTATTTCCTAAATAATCATAGCCATAGAAGCCCAAAACACCATATGAGGTGAGCTCTCCGGGTGCAAACATATCAAGCGATAGTTGGTCTGGAGACAAATTGTTTATAAAAATAGGATCACTCAATGGAACCCCCAGTTTTTCGCGTACAGCCCTGTAAAATCTATTACCCAACTGATCGGTAACCTTGTAAGGATAAATTGGAACTTCATTTCCAANAAAGTCAACCGTATCAATTGGAGTCGCATTATAGTCCAATTCTTTCAGGTGAGTATTCGCCAGGTTATTACCCAATGTCCACAAATTCCTTGGTGAAAGAGAATAAGATCTGGAAATATTTTGTTCATAAAGGAAACCTAGATTGATTGAATGTCTTCCTGTCTCTGAGGAACCCGGAACAATATCAAAGTTGATATCTAATCTTCCAGTGTAGGTATCACTTTCTGATTTGCTGAAAGTGTTGTATACCTGACCAACATTACTATACAAGCCATAAATTGTACTATATAAGTTGGATTGTGCTTGCTGTCCATTATAAGTAATAAACTCTTGGTTAATTATCTGTTCAGGTGTCAGGAAATTGTTATAGTTAGCAAGCACCGGATTCTGAGTACCCGGAATAAAGGTGCCATCATATTGTTCGATAATGGCATACACCTGTTTGAATTCGTCATCTTCCAACCTAATAATCGGTTCTCCCAGTTTGGATGTAAACCTGCCTACGTATCCATAGTCAAAGAACTTGTTCCCATGACGAGGATCTTCATTTCTGGAAGTAAGCTTTTCATAGCCTCCGATAACTACATACCCTACATTCTGAAGCAGGCCTTTGTTGGTTGTCGAAAGTTTATGACGGATTCTGATATTTCCTCTATATCTGTTGGAGTATGAAGTCGGATTGTTTTCATAATTAGCAAATTGCCATGCACGTGAGGGTGAGAACTTTCCTTCTATATCAGAATAACCAAAACCGATTTGTGCATCAATTGTGTTAGAAAGCCGGAAATCCAATTTTCCATTCAAATCGATATTTCTGTTTTTCTCGTTAATTCCAATCTTAGAGTCAAAAGTATTCTCAGTAAGATTGAATTCACCTTCCGGATAAATACCTCCGGCTCCGATATTTCTAACAGGATTGGCTTCCAATTGAGCAATCCGATCCTTGCTCATATATCTGATTGGGTCAAAAGAAGGACCTCCATCAGTCGAACCCACATACCGCGCACCAATTCTAAACCCAATGATTGATTGATTATTCTTATTTTTAAGGATAGGACCTGAAGTAGAAACGTTTAATTCAGTTCTTTCATAAGGGTCTAAAAATTTAGAGGTTTCTCCATCGACATATACACTATAACTGCTACTTGGCCCTTTTGTGGATGCAACGATCAAACCACCGGTAACATCGCCATACTGAGCTTCCAGACCACCGGTAATGACCTGCAATTGTTCAATTTCATTTGGAGGGAGATATCCACCTGCTACCCGGATTCCATCAATATAATAATTAGTAGAACTTGTACGGCTACCTCTGATGGAAATTGCACTTCCATTGGCACTTGAAACGCCACCGGAAGCGGCTGCTAAGGCCTGAATATTCTTTACGGGGGCCTTGGCAATCTGTTCCTGAGTCATCACAGTCCCCTGGGTGGTATTATCCTGTTCTATCAAAGGATTCTTATAAGCCTTAATAACGACATCCTGTAACAACTTGGTCTCTGTATCCAATTTTGTCACGGGAAGCTTATTGGCTTTACCATTGAAAACATCCACATTGGTCACAATGACAGGTGCATATCCGGTATAAGTAATATGTACATCGTACTTACCGGGTGCAACTGAACTAAAATAGAAATTACCATACTCATCTGTTATGGTACCATCAGTCTGAACACCGCTTCGTTTCAATAAAACCGTAGCCCCAATAATAACTTCGCCTGACTCATTATCAACGATCTTACCTCCGAGGCTTGTCTGAGCTTCGACTAATACGGAAATACTAAACAAAAAAGCAAAAAGTAAAAGAATTCTGCTCATATCAAGTCTTTTATCAAATTAAGTTTTACAAGCTGCAATAGTAACAAAATTTTAAGATATAAAACCAATTATTCATCAGACTTTATTTGTCATAAATCTAAATAATGAAACTTCGTTTTAAACAAGCTACATCTATTTATTTGATAATCAAATACAAACTAATTATGAATTTAGCCAAAATTTTTTATAATTTTTTGTAAAAGAACCTCTCCAATCTTAGCTTTGGACTCAAAGGTCCATCCTGCTACATGAGGTGTCAGAATGACATTTGGATGTGCTGTAAGAAACTGCATCTGCTCCACTTCCTGCTCTGAAAAGGTGGCTGGTTTCTCATTAGGAANAACATCAAGACAGCATCCCCCAATCCTTCCTGATTTAAGGCCATTGATGACGGCATCAAGATTCATTAACTTACCTCTTGCGGCATTGATCAGAATTACACCTTNTTTCATCTTACTTATCAACGTTTCATCTATTAAAAACGCTGTCTCAGAGGTAAGAGGAAGATTAAAGCTTATAAAATCACAACTTTCCAGTATTTCTTCCATGCCAGATGGGATAATTTCTGAATTACCTGATTTCTGATACGGTACATCTTTGTATTTATCGAATACCTTAATTACAAGGCGCATTCCTGAAAGAGCTTCAGCGAATGCAGGCCCGGTATGTCCAAAACCAATTATACCAACAGTACTCCCTGCCAACTGTCGCCCTCTTGCTGCTTCGCGATCCCAGCTCATATTATGCACCTGTTGAGCTCCTAATGGAAGTTTATTCAGCAGTGACAAGAGCATAGAAAGAGAGCGCTTCCCTACAGCCGTGGCGTTGGCTTCAGGAGAACTTATAACAGCAACGCCTTTCTCAGCAGCATACTTAAGGTCAATAATATCAAGACCGGTNNTCATCCTCCCTATAAATCTCAACCCTGGACCATTATCTATTCTAGTCCTATCCATCTTAACTCTTGTGTTTATAATAATTCCAAAATACTTGTACAGGCAATCATCAATTTCTTCAAGAGTCAGGCCTGGCATAAAATCAACAATCATTCCTGCCTTGTTTAACCCTTCCACAAGATCAGGGTGACAGTCATCCGTTATCAAAACATTTTTCATAAAAGCAAATGTAATTCAAATGATACCATAAAAATAGTCTTAATGGTTAGCTTTGCCAAAAATTAGACCGAGAATAAAAATTACCGAATAATCATAAAATACTCCATGTTCAAACTTAACAAGGTACATTTATTCATACTATTAGTCACCATCGCTGCTATTGGATGTAAGAANAATGAATCAGACGACAACTTNCCCCGTAATGTAGATATTTACATGCGTTATCTGTTGGAAGGTAACCAGTTTAATGGCCTGGCAAAGGTCAGTTATGCAGATACCATTGCTATAGGAGAACCCGATACAGCCACCTANTTTTTTACTATAAATGGTAAGGATATGAAGCAAGTGATATCTCCTGGAGGTATTAAAAACTATTCTGTAAAAGCAAATCTGCCTTTTTCTGATCATTATGAAGTAAAAATTAAGGGACCTGATCATTCAATTACAACAAAATCTACCAAAATCATTCCCATAGACAGTTTTCAATTACCTAGAGCTATTTCAAAATCAACTGCATTGAATATTGAATATTTTGGTAGTCCTCTCAATGCCAATGAATCGATTATTGCAATGCTTGTTGCCTCCGATGGGAAAACTGCCTCAGCAACACTTAATGGTCCAGCTTCCAGTAAATCCATCAATATCAAAGCTGATAAGTTATCCGCATTAATCTCAGGCTTAGCGGATATCTACCTTATTCGTACTTACAGTGATGAAGATGTAACAGGCAAATTGCANTTTTTTATTAAAAACGAGTTTTATAGCCGGACAAAGCAAGTTGAATTAACGGACTGATCTCTTAGTATTATGAAACCTAATCCAAGAAATCCCTCCATTTAGGTTATGGAATGAATGGAGGAGTAAAAAGTTAAAACGGATATTCCCATAACCTACTGGTCTTTCATAGAATAAGTCCAAGGTGTATGAAATTGCAACAATAGTTGAAAACCAATATAGGTATTTACCCACCAATATTTATATCCATGTAAGAATATCGAAATGGAATACACATTGAATCCTGAAATCATTTTTATTCAAATAAAAATCGGGTGATGATAGCCATCCGCCCGATTTAAATCGCTTTTTATATTGCTTAAATATAATTGTCTTACAAATAAATATACTTTAAAAATATAATTATACTTAATATACAATTGCTCTGTAAAACTCACTCTTTTTCCTAATCCGTNTGTTCCGCCGGCAACATTATTATCGGTTATCTGAACAGGGATATCATCATCATAGAACAACCTCGTATTCAAAGTAATAGCAATGCCCTTCCAGATCATAAAAGCCGTCTCCGTGGACCAGTCAACGTCAACATTCTGTGGATTATTCAAATAATTTGAGAAAAGGGTAAGGCCTGTCTTAAAGTTCAACTTATTATTCAGGAATTTGTCAACATATTGCGCATTGAGTGTAGCTCCAAGCTGCATCAGGAACTGTTTGTAGTCTGTCGGGCTNNTCTTCCATTCCGTTCCGTGAATATTGACTTGACCAATTGGTTTTCCTGCTGCGTTTCGTGCAGGGATTGCAGCAATATTCTTATCAGCAACTATAATCATCTTTGCTGATGCCGGAGAAAGGAAGAGAGAAAGTTTGCTATTAGGTTTATAATCTATACCAGGAGAAATGGATATTCGGGCAGGAGAGANAAACTTGGCTATCGGACCTTGATCTTTTCCAGATAAATCCTTTAAATAACTACCTTTGACCGGATCAACCACCGATGTATCAATAAATGTCGGGGTAAGTTGGCTAAGGAACGTTGTATACAATGAATAATATACCTTACTAGTTTGGGAAGTTTTATAACCAATCTTTGAATTGAATCTGAATTCATCTATGCTCTTTTGAAATGGGATCCTAACTCCCGGTCTCAAAGTTGAATAACCACTGCCCAACTTTTGAATACCAAATAACAGGTCCACATTATTATCCCATGCAAATTTTCCATTTTTATAATTGGCAAANNAGCTACCAACTGCGCCCAAACCTATCCGATTCTCACCTGCTCCCACTGCAGGGTTGATTTGCAATAACTGCCCAAAATCGAATCCAAGACCGGCTCCTTTTACCCAGCCAAAAGTATCCTTAGCGGCAATAGATTTTCTAATTTCATTAACCCGAGCATCATTCTGAGCTATTATTAAATAAGTCGTAGAGAAAAATAAAANAGTAAATATTAGTTTTTTCATTCTTTTATTCATTTGAATAATAATCAATTCTTGTTATCTTTAGTTTGATGTACAATGACTACTCCTTTTGATATCTCGCTCAAGGGAATAATCACGGAATCACTTTCGTTAGTAACAATCAAATCAGTTTTGGATATGGAAGTAATTGTTCCTGTTACGGAACCAATGGTAATCCTATCTCCTTCGTGTAGTCGCTTATTGTAATAGCCGGCCAAAACACTTGCCATAATATCTTTGCTGGCTATTCCATAACCAAGTCCAAAGGCAAAAACTATACCTCCAATGATCATTGTAAGATTGGATTGAATGAATTCAGTATCAATTCCTGCCTGAGTCAATGCACTGATGAAAACATTGATGAAAAGGAAATAGAACAAAATGGTGGATATAACCTTAGCTGAAGGAATACCGATGGATTTGGCTGCGGTATAGACAACCTTGCGAAGAAAATCAGAAAACAAAAGACCGGCAATAAAGAAGGCGAAGGCGGTGAACGCTTGTGGCAGGTAATTAATGAGGCTAGTAAGATAGGTACTAACTGTCGTCAGATTGAGCATATCTGTCACTGCAACTACAAAGATGATCAAGAGCAAATAATAGATCAGACTAGCAATTATTTTACTAGGTACAATCTTAATTTTACTTTTAGCTACCAGGTCTATCTCTTCGAGTTTGTCCGCGAGCTTATCCACCTTTATTTTGGCAAGGAAAGTTCTTACTGCGGCCCTGACGACCCGGGCTATCACATAGCCAAGGATCAGCAGGCCTATAGCACCCAGGAATTTTGGTAAACCGCTAAGAACGGATTGGATAAAATTGTCGAACATTTTAAAATCAACGTTTTCCATGGTGTATGATTCTTAATTATTTATGATTGTGTGTGAAGTATATTCATTCTTTTCTTCCAAACGATCGTCACCCAAAAATGCATTAAACGTACCAANAAACTTAGGTATGAACAGCTCCATACAGTTGCCAATCAAGCTAAATAGACGGATGCTGCCTTTCAAGTTTTCATGCACTTGTTCCGGCACTCCACCATTTTCTTCAATCTGCTTGTGTTCTAATTCATCAAATACATTAAAGTCGTACATAATGTTTCGTTTAAATTCCAGTACTTATTGCCGGAGGATATCTAAAAACAACTTTTTGAATTTTTCCTTTGCTCTTTTAAGTCTCATCTTTACTGCGCTCTCTGACAGGCTGAGAATATCCGCAATCTCTTTGACCATCATATTATCCTGATATTTCATAATCAGAATCGCCCGATCAGCTTCATCTATTACATCTAAGGTCGCCTGCAATGCAACCAGATTGGCTTCACTGGTAAGATTATCCTCCTCATCATCAGGCAATTCACCATGTATATCACCCTCAACATCAAATACCATCTTATTCTTCTTAAGCCTTCTCAATTCATCGATGCAGAAATTATAAGTGATTGAATACAACCAGGTACTGAACTTAGATTTTCTATTGAAGCCGGCAATGCTAAGAACAACCTTAAGGAAGATCTCCTGAGTAGCGTCTTCAGCCTGGGTATAGTCGCCAAGCAAGGAGTAACACTTAAAATAAACTTTATTGGAATATCGCTTATACAGCTCATCGAAATAAGCCATATGCTGAGTCAGCAGATATTCCTCTACAAGTGTATTGTCAGTCCACTTTATATAATCTACAGCTATCAAATCCGTATATCCAGGTTTGAAATTTGCTGCAAAGATGTAAAATAATCAGGACAACAATAAGGAGGGGCTGTAAATTTATCAAAATCCTCCTTTGCAATATCATTCCATTCCAAATGCAACAACAATGTTAAATATTAGCAGAAACCTATTTTCTGACATTCTGATAAAGATTAGACGAGAAATATCACAATCGTCACCCGATCATTCAGGAAATTTTAAATAAAACACTTAGTAATTTACTTCAGCAAGCGAATCAATCCAAAACTTTGTTTTGAGCCAACATCACCCTAGATAACAGGTCCAACTAAAAGTTAGTTTTCTCACCGAATTCCATACCGATCGGCCAGATACACGATGCTAGCCATGGCAGCAGCCCCTAGCTCCAATTCACGACGGTTGACCTTGTCAAATGTGTCTTTTGCTGAGTGGTGGTAATCAAAGTAACGCTGAGAATCCGGCAACAGGCCCATCAGCAAGCCATGATGAGGCTTCAATGGTTCGATATCCACGCCGGAATAACCGAAAATAAAACGATACCCATACTCATCAAGGATATTCTTCCATTGCATTAGCCTGTCCCGATATTNTCCTTCATACTTATCTGTGGACTCCCAGGTAAAACCTTGGGGTGAATGTCCGCCTGCATCGGATTCGATCGCGAGAATTTGCTTTTCATTTGTCTTATCGGTAAATGTTTTGTAAGCTTTACNCCCTCTAGCTCCATTCTCTTCATTCGTAAAAAGAATGGCGCGAATTGTCCGCTGGGGCTTGTATCCGGCCAATCTCAGCAATTGCAGGACTTCAATAGACTGGACAGTACCTGCACCATCATCATGAAGACCTTCTCCAACGTCCCAACTATCCAGGTGTCCACCTACAACGATGATTTCTTCCGGGTATTTACTACCTCTGATCTCGCCGATTACATTCCAGCCGTCTGCATCCGGAAGCATCCTGCTATCTGATTGACAATAGGCAACGACTTTGCCGAGCTTCAAAGCATGGGCCAGGCGATCCGCTGATTGACAGCCGATAGCATAGGCAGCGATGAAAGGTCCCTCCTCGCCAAACCAGCTACNCCCGGTATGTGGAATATCATCATTGGAACTCGTCACACTCCGCACCAATGCGGCAATGGCGCCCTTTTTTGCTGCAAGTGCAGGACCGCNCCCGCGCTGATCTACTGTCATGCCATAGGATTCAAAGGTATTGAGTGGCGCTTCTGCAAAGGGTCGGTTAAAGAATACGATTTTACCTTTAACCAATGAATCAGGCATCTTTGAAAGCTGCTCAAGCCCATACACAGCTATTACTTCTCCACTAACCCCATTCGGACCGGCGCCCCAAGTGTTGCCCAAAGCCAGCGCTGAAAGGTCGAATTGTCCTTCAACAGAACCAGTGACCCTTACGATCTCCTTAGGGCCACGCTCCCAGTGTGGCACTTTACAAGCTTGAAGCCAAACAGAATCAAAGCCAAGTTCTTTCATGAGATAGTAGGTATAGTTGGTCGCAGCGGCTAATTGCGGGCTACCACTTAGCCTGTGACCAATATCCTTACAGAGGAATTCAAGCCAGTCATATGCTTTGCCTTTGGTAACAGACAGCTCATGCAATTGGCGAATCATCCTCTTATCTTCTGAAAGTTGACCAAAAATGCATGAATTGAAAAAAGTGAGAAGCATAAGAACGAAAAAAATCCTTTTTCTCATACCGAATAATTATTTACTTAGTTATATATACAAAAGTAATAAAACAGGAATCCAAACAAATAATTATTGAAACCATTCATATGACAAAATGAATACTGAACATTTTTATCTTAACTTTATATTATTGATTATATGTTATATACATATTATATAATAAAATATTTAAACAAACATTACCTCAATTTAAAAATAATTTCTCATCTTTGCTGCACGAAAAAGAAATCAATGAATCAGATTAATAACAATATGCAGGCCATGATGATGTGTATAGGTACACGAGGCTTGTTATTTGTATAATCTGAATATAAAAAGATAAAAATATAATGAGCCTCTGCAGATGCAGGGGCTTTTTTTTTGACATTATGAAAAAATAAAATTCGACAGATATCGGCTGATAGTCACTACATTTAGTGACCAAGGAGCAATGTTTTGTTGTATGATGTGCATGATGATGCGCCACAAAGCCCGTTGCCTGAAGTCACGAGATTAGAGATCCAAAGAATATCTGTAAGAAGTCCTTTCGGCAATAACCGGAAGGACTTTTTTAACCTTAAATTATCATTTTAAACATTGTAAACATTTAAAATTCTTAAAAATGAGTCATTTTGAAACCAAAGCATTAAGAGCCGGTTATAATCCGGCAAATTCAGCAGGCAGTAGTTCTGTTCCAATTTTCCAGACTGTATCGTATGTATTTGAAGATACGGACTATGCGGCAGGCGTCTTTAACCTTTCAAGACCGGGATACATATACACCCGTCTAAACAACCCGACCAATGACATCCTGGAACAAAGGATTGCAGCTTTAGAGGGTGGCATAGGAGCTGTTGTGACTTCATCGGGCACATCTGCCATCGCCACTACCCTGCTTACGCTACTCAGATCAGGCGATCATATCGTAGCTTCCGAAAGTCTATATGGAGGCACTTTCAATCTACTGAATGTTACTCTACCAAGGTTTGGCATTACAAGCGAATTTGTCGACCCTTCAGCTCCTGATAATTTTAGCAGGGCAATCCGTGAAAATACCAGGGCTATCTTCATTGAGAGTCTTGGAAATCCCAAGCTTGATGTGTTGGACATCAAAGCTATAGCAGCAGTAGCTAAGGCGCATAGAATACCGTTAATTGTAGACAACACTGTAGCAACTCCTTACTTACTAAGGCCATTAGAGCATGGTGCCAATATCGTCATTCACTCACTCACAAAATATGCGGCGGGCAATGGAACCACTTTAGCAGGGGCCATTATTGATGGCGGAACCTTCGATTGGAGTAATGGTAAATATCCAGAATTTACGGAGCCATCTCCAGGATACCACGGTTTGGTATATCATGATGTATTAGGCGCTTCAGCTTTCATCGCGAAAATTAGGATTGAGGGTCTCAGAGACCTTGGTGCAGCCTTAAGTCCATTCAACGCTTTCCAGGTTATCCAAGGGCTGGAAACCTTGCCTGTCAGGGTCAGCAAACATAGCGAAAACGCACTTAATCTCGCTCGATGGCTTGAAGAACATGACGAAGTCGCATGGGTCAACTATCCTGGTCTGCCATCAAGTAACTACTATGATCTGGCAAAACAGTATCTACCTAATGGTCAGAGCGGTTTGCTAACAATTGGTCTGAAGGGTGGTTATGAAGCGGCTAAAATCGTTGCCAACGAAACAAAATTATTCTCACTTCTTGCCAATATAGGCGACACAAAATCCCTAATTATCCATCCGGCTTCAACAACACATCAGCAGTTGTCGGAAGAAGATCAGGGAGCATCCGGTGTAACTCCTGATCTTTTACGAATATCTGTTGGACTGGAAAACATAGAGGACCTGAAAGCAGATCTGTTGCAAGCATTTCAAGCCATTTATTCCAATAGTCATGAAAAAGTTGAAGAATATAATAATCAGGAACTTTCCCTTACCTGATGGTAGCAAAGAAAGTTTTAAAGTTTCCTATCAAATTTTTGGGCAAGAACTCCATACTGCTCCAATTATCCTAATCAATCATGCACTTACCGGCAACAGTTCAGTTGCCGGTGAGGGCGGTTGGTGGAAAGAGGTGGTTGGAGACTCCAAGGCGATCGATCTAAGGCGATATACTGTAATAGCATTTGATATTCCCGGCAATGGGTACAACCATGTTGCGCCCATCGAACGATACACATTACTGACAACCAAGATTGTCGGGAACCTGTTCTGGAAAGCGTTGGACAGTCTTGGTGTAGTACAACTTTACGCCATCCTGGGAGGGAGCCTAGGCGGGAGTGTTGCATGGGAGATGTTATTTCAAAGGCCTGATTCCATCCAAAAGCTGATACCGATCGCATGTACATTGAAAAGTTCCGATTGGCTTATTGGCAATGTACATGTACAGGAAAGCATTTTGAGCAATTCACAAAATCCTCTTGAAGACGCAAGAAAACATGCGATGCTTTTGTACAGAACTCCTAATTCATTCAGGGCAAAATTCAAAGGCAGGCAAAGTGAATCCGGATTTGCTGTAGAGCATTGGCTCATACACCATGCTGAACAACTAAAATCAAGATATACGCTCCCATCCTACCGTCTGATGAACCATTTATTGAAAACAATAGGAGAAAACCGTGCAAAGGATGAAGTTGAGAAGATTTTTAGGAATTGTAAAACGGAAATCCATACAATCGCAGTTGATTCTGATTATATGTTTACCCGTGAAGAACAAATAGAAACGTATAAAATTATTCGTAAATACAAGAAAAACGCCAGTTATGGAGAGATAAAGTCCCTCCATGGCCATGACGCATTCTTGATAGAATTTCAACAATTGAACAAGCTTTTAATATCAATACTCTCATGAAAGTAATTAATCTGAACCAATCTTCTTCCATACAACAAGAACACAGACAAGTAACTCAGATCAAAAATTTTGGAACAACATCATCAATAAACATATCTTCGGATACGAGAAAGCCTTTGAGGTTCGACTCAGCAAGGCAGGCAGACAACAGGCATTGTCAGGTAATTAAAACGATAAATATTGCCATCTTCGGCACCGGCAAGGTAGGGGTACTTTAATCGATCAAATACTGGCATCCGGCATAAATATTGAGAAGAGTAAAAGTATTAGGTTAAACATTTTTGCTGTGGGGAATTCTCAAAAATTACATCTGGACAAATCAGGTATCAGTGAAAATTGGAAATTTTATCTCAATAAGTATGGAAAGCACTACGACATCTGGGATATAATCACGTATGCTCAGGTCCATCAACTGGATAATCTGATCGCAGTAGATAATACTGCCTCTGAAGAATTCACTGAAAATTATCATACTTTAGTCAGAAATGGTTTCGATCTTGTCTCTTCCAACAAGATTGGCAATTCAGGATCCTATGAATTTTATCGCAGTTTAAGGCAGATTCTCCGCAAGAATGAGAGGGAATTCCTGTACGAAGCCAATGTAGGAGCCGGGCTGCCATTGATTGACACCATCAGAATGCTTCATATCTCCGGAGACAAAATCCACCGGATACGTGGTGTGTTCTCGGGTAGCCTCAGTTATATATTCAATACGTTTTCATCAAGGGATATCCCATTTCATCAGGTTTTACATGAAGCTGCTTCAAAAGGCCTCACTGAACCTGATCCCCGGGAAGACCTGTCAGGCAATGATGTCTGCCGAAAATTGCTCATCCTGGCAAGGGAATTGGGCCTGAGCCAGGAATTCGAGTCCATCGACAATCACAATCTTATTCCTGAAGAATTAGGCAAATTGGATCTGGATAGTTTCCANAANAACAGCCCTGAGCTGGACAGGCACTTTGAAAACCTCAAGCAAAATGTTAAGCCGGGGCATGTCATCCGTCATATAGGAGAGTTATCCATCAACCACCAAAGTTGCGAAGTAGCGNNCAAAGCGGGCTTATCTGAAATTCCGGAGTATTCGGCATTGGGGCAACTAACCGGTTCTGACAGCTTGTTTGAAATTTACACAGAAGGCTATGGATTGAATCCCATAATCATCCTGGGTGCAGGAGCCGGACCTGCAGTTACTGCGCGTGGTGTATTCAGTGACATATTACGTTTGGCAGGCAGGGTCATGAAGAACTAGGTATTATGAAGTATTGGAATGGAGAATGGCAATGTGGGCATTAAATGAAGGGAAAATGGAGATATGGTTGGGGAAAATCGAAGTATGTACATGATTAATAATTGAAAACTGGCGAGCTACAAGGGGTCTGGTAAATCTATCCCAAAAAATAACCAGTTGGACCAAATTTTTCAGAGGTATAAACTAAGAATACCTTTCCTTGGTGGAAAGTTGGCTATTAATCATCTACCTACTTCAGGTGACTGCTCATTCAAGATACAAATGTGATTGCAATGGGCCGGAAAAATTGAAGTATGTACATGATTAATAATTGCAAACTGGCGAACTACAAGGGGTCTGGTAAATCTATCCAAAAAAATAACCAGTTGGACCAAATTTTTCAGAGGAACAAACTAAGAATACCTTTCCGTGGTGGAATGCTGGCTATTAATCATCTACCTACTTCAGGTGACAGCTCATTCATGATAAAAATTTGATTGCAATGGGCCGGAAAAATCGAAGTATGTACATGATTAATAATTGCAAACTGGCGAACTACAAGGGGTCTGGTAAATCTATCCAAAAAAATAACCAGTTGGACCAAATTTTTCAGAGGTATAAACTAAAAATACCTTTCCATGGTGGAAAGCTGGCTATTAATCATCTACCTACTTCAAGTGACAGCTCATTCATGATAAAAATTTGATTGCAATGGGCCGGAAAAATCGAAGTATGTACATGATTAATAATTGCAAACTGGCAAACTACAAGGGGGCTGGTAAATCTATCCAAAAAAATAACCATTTGGACCAAATTTTTCAGAGGTATAAACTAAGAATATCTTTCCATGGTGGAAAGCTGGCTATTAATCATCTACCTACTTCAGGTGACAGCTCATTCATGATAAAAATGTGATTGCAATGGGCCGGAAAAATCGAAGTATGTACATGATTAATAATTGCAAACTGGCAAACTACAAGGGGCTGGTAAATCTATCCAAAAAAATAACCATTTGGACCAAATTTTTCAGAGGTATAAACTAAGAATAACATTCCTTGGTGGAAAGCTGGCTATTAATCATCTACCTACTTCAGGTGGCAGCATATTTTAACACTCTCTTCCAAGTCTGACTCCAACCCAGTAATGCAAAAGATAAATAAAAATGTCTTGCGACGTCCAATGTAGTCTGATCAGGTTTTACGTCAATTCAATGAGTACTTTTTTTCTTTCCATTCTCGACAAAGACATATCCATTGCCAAATATTTGTTCCGGTTTTGAAATTGCAGCTGGATCGGTGATCCTTACCCGGTTGATCTGAACAGCTTGCCCCTGGATTGCTCTTTTTGCTTCACCTTTTGAAGTGAAAATATTCAGTTCCGTGAGTAGATCTATGACTGATGCCCCTTGGCTCCATTGATCAGCAGACCCGCTCCTAACCTCCAACTCCCCTTTTAATAGCTCGATAGTGTTAGCGCCCATTGATTTGACAGCCTGCTCATCAAATCCCTTACCGAAGAGTAAAGAAGAAACTTNTTTAACAGCGTCAAGGTCTTCAGCACTGTGTACTCGGGTTGTAATTTCTTCGGCAAGGATGCGTTTTACCTCATTCGGATTGTCAACTAACATCAAATCCAATTCTTCTATCTCCTTTTTATTCTTTAATGAAAAATAACGCAGCAACTTAGGCATGTCTTCATCACTGCAATTAATCCAAAACTGGTAAAATTGGTATGCATTAGTCATCCCAGGGTCTAGCCATATATTGCCACTTTCCGACTTTCCAAATTTTGTACCGTCCGACTTGGTCAATAACGGAGTGGTAGCGGCATATGCCTTTCCTCCAACATTTCTTCTTATAAATTCGGTACCTGCTGTAATATTACCCCATTGATCCGNGTTCCCCATCTGCACACGACAGTTATATCTGTCATATAGTACTTGATAATCATATCCCTGAAGTAACTGATAACTAAATTCTGTGTAAGAAATACCGGTCTCCATACGTTTCTTAACTGATTCCTTACTTGCCATATAATTGACGGTAAGTGTTTNTCCTACATCACGAAGAAACGTCAGTACGTTCATGTCTTTGTAGAAATCGTAATTATTGACGAATACAGCTGCATTTGGTCCATCAAAGTCCAGTAATTTCCTGAATTGCTTCATTTGACGATCGATATTGACCTGTATCTCCTCAATTGTCTTGAGCGTTCGTTCTGCATCCTTGAAGGAAGGGTCTCCAATCATTCCGGTCGCTCCACCCATCAGAACAATGGGTTTATTACCCGTTCGTTGGAAATGAGACAACAACATAACCTGAACCATATTCCCAATTGTCAGGGATGGTGCAGTTGGATCAAACCCAATATAACCTACAATCGGACCATCATCAAAGATTTCTTCTATCCCCGGTGTATAGTCCATCAACATATTCCGCCACTTCAGCTCTTCGATAAAATTCATTGTATAATATTTTGAATTACAGCTACTTGAATAATATTTTCATAATATAGTACCTGAAAATTTTCTGCAAAGGTATCAAATTGTAGCTTTGCTTATCAAATATTTCATGAATTGCATTTAAGTTTCTTCATTGCAGACCGGATCAACAGGCATGAAAACAGTGCCTTCGCCTCCTTTATCATGAAGCTGGCAATTGTTTCCGTAGCACTTAGTGTATCTGTCATGATCATTACTACCTGCCTGGTGATGGGCTTCAAGAATCAAATCAAGTCCAAGGTATTTGACTTCTGGGGACATATCCACCTCAATTTACCGGAATACAATCAGGCGATAGACCCTAAGCCACTTAAGCTTAACAATTCATTACTTGACTCAATCCGCGATATCAAGAGTGTACCCTTTATAAAGGAGAAAAGNTTTTTAGGCATTCCTTTTGGGAATGTGGANAAAGAGTCAAAGACAGGCATTCAGCATGTCCAGGGATTTGTACAGCTTCCCGGGATCCTGACTTCTGACAATCAAATTGAGGGCCTTGTGCTAAAGGGCGTTAACCGTGATTTTGACACTTCCTTTCTTGCTAAATACCTTGTCAGCGGCAATGGCGATATCAAGGATGATTCGACCGGCAGGACACTCATCATTAGCCAGACAACTGCTTCAAGACTCAAATTAAATCCGGGAGAGGATATTGTGGTGTATTTTGTCGTTGGTGGTCAGCAAATCGGACGAAAATTCAAGATCAGCGGAGTTTACAAAACCGGATTGGAGGAGTATGACAGGAAATTCGCTATATGTAGCTCAACAGTAATTCAAAAGCTGCTTAACTGGGGACCTGACGAATACACCAATTATGAAATCTTCGTCCAGAATTTGAATGATCTGGAAGCAATAAACAACTATCTGTACTCAGACGTGTTGCCCACCAACGTGTTTAGTACGACAATCCATAACAAGTTTCCCGGTATCTTCGAATGGCTTCAGTTACAGGATTACAATGAAGTGGTGATTCTTGGTCTTATGATTGCCGTCTGTCTTATCAATATGGCTACTGTATTGATTATATTCATACTCAATCGATTAAAAATGATCGGCATACTTAANAACGCTCGGCATGAAAAATCGGGATTTGAGAATGATTTTCCTACTTCAGGCATCGCGAATCATTCTATACGGCTTGATTTGGGGCAATCTTATCGGTTTGGGTCTTTCATGGATACAGTATCACTATAAACCCATCAAACTTAATGAAGCAGATTATTATTTGTCCATTGCACCTATCGAGTTTTCCTTTCCGGCTATAATGACCATCAATATCGTAACATTGACCATCATTATGCTTTTCCTGATCCTTCCTTCAGCTATTGTTGCAAGGATTTCACCTGTAAGGACAATCGAATATAATTGATACATTTGAACAATACTATCATTGATATATTTTTAGGAAAAGAATTTATAATTATTGATCCTGCATTTTACTAAATTATTGGAAGTAATATTTTTTAAACAATAGATTTATCTGGATTTTATATTAGATATTATTGATGATTTTGTTTTCACCAAATAAAAATAAATATTAAGTGACCATATCGATAATTGTCCGAAAAGCGGGATTCTATTTTACTACCCTGCATATTAGAATACTCAGACTCTTCAGACATATTTTCTTTCTGATAAAATTAACATTCAGACCCGGTGAGATCAGTGTTCATTATTCGTATAGGAACCGTTGGCTGACTTGGTTGCTGGAGTTGCCATTCTACGTAATTGATATATTGGCCATACCTGAATTGATGGAAATTTTCTTACAATTCCTTCATCCTAAAAACCGTCTTCTTACTGAAAGAGAAAAAACTGATCAATGAGGTGTATGGTGGGTGCCTTAAGCTATCGGTCATAAGTTTTGATCGCTATGCATCTATTATGAGGGACCGCGCCATGGCATTTGTAGGGGTTAACACGATTTTCTTCAACCGGGAACTCTCCGATGCCCTTTTATTGCATGAAGTCTGCCATTGCCTGCAATATCAAAAATTCGGATCCATATATATTATCAGAGCATTGATGGCACAAAATTCTAAAGAAGGATATAGTTATGGAGGGAGTGATTTTCTACATGAGTGGAATATAACAAGTGACCTCAGGAAGCTGAATTACGAACAAATGGCAGAAATTATTGGCCATTTCCACCTTATCTCTCTCCGCCAAATCAACGACGAAGACGATGTAAGGTTACGTAAATTGGAAATCTATCGAAACGCTGCAGGCAATATTATCAACGCAATAAACTATCAGGGTTCAATTTCGTCCTTTTNTCGGCTGCGAATATAATTACGCCATTTTTCTACCAATTGATTAAAGTCATCCGGCAATGGACATTCAAAGTACATATTCTCTTGGGTCACTGGATGTACAAAACCCAGAGTTCGTGCATGAAGAGCCTGACGGGGACATATCTTGAAACAATTCTCTACAAATTGGCGATATTTTGAAAAAATAGTACCCTTCTTTATTTCGTCTCCACCATAACGGGCATCAGAAAACAATGGATGACCCAAATAAGTCATGTGTCNCCTGATCTGATGTGTTCTCCCGGTTTCCAACCGGCAATTGACAAGGCTTGTGTAATAATAGGTTTCAAGGGTATCATAATTAGTAATAGCCTCCTTCCCGATTTCACCATCAGGAAAAACCGTCATCTGCATCCTGTTAGACGGATTACGGGCAAGATTTCCTACTATTCGGCCGGCAAGGGGATCCAATTCCCNCCAAACCAGTGCAGTATATTCTCTTCGGACCGTATGATCAAAAAATTGCTTGGCCAGATGGGACATTGCATATTCTGTTTTGGCTATCACCATTAAGCCCGTTGTATCTTTATCGATTCTATGCACAAGGCCGGGTCGGTCTGCAATATTCCCTTCTTTGATAGGCAGATCAAACTTAAAGTAATGAGCCAAAGCATTGACTAAGGTTCCGGTCTTGTTGCCCAAACCAGGGTGGACTACCATTCCGGCCGGTTTATTAATGACCATAACATCGTCATCTTCATAAACAATATTAAGGGGGATATCCTCTGGTTCAACAGCATATTCACCAGGAGGTTCAGGCAGGACAATAACGATGTTGTCGTTGGGCCTTACCTTATAATTAGGCTTGACAGGCTTATCGTTAACCAAAACGCCTCCCGAACGGATAACATTCTGGACCTTGTTGCGGGTGATATTCATAATCCGATCAAGCAAGAACAAATCAATCCGAACGGGAGTCTGTCCCTTATCCACTGTCAGCGCAAAATGAACAAAAAGCTCATCTCCTTGTCCTGATTCATTCTCATCAATCTCCCTCAACTGTTCCATAACAATTCAAAATAGCTGAAAACTATTACCTTTAACATCAAATAAAGTTGCAAATGTCCGAAAAAATATCAACAATTCATTATCGATCAGTACAATACTATGTAGTGATTGCCATCAATTACCAAGTGAAAAGCCACACATATTGCCTCTGTATAGTACTTCAGCTTATGAATTAGGAACTTTGGAAAATTCAGTCGGTCTTTTTGACGGTTCAAAGGAAGGCTATGTTTATTCCAGATACGGGAACCCAACAATAACGGCATTGGAAGAAAAACTCGCACTAATCGAGTGTGGTGATAGTGATGGAGTTGCAATTATGACCTCATCAGGAATGTCAGCTATTTCGACCATCTTGTTTTCCTTACTCAGTAAGGAAGATGTACTTGTAACACATAACGGACTGTATGGCGGCAGTACAGAAATTCTCGAAATTCTTGCCATTCGGATTGGGTTCAGTCTGATATATGCAGACCTGAACGACCTGGAATCACTGGAGTCAATTAAGACACAAAAAGCAATAACGGCTATTTATTTCGAGTCGCCCTCCAACCCATTACTACATTGTATAAATATAATCCAACTGGCAGAGTTTTCAAGTAAGCACGGAATACGAACTATTTGTGACAATACCATATGCACACCCTTATTACAGTTGCCGCTACANAAAGGCATCGATTTTGTAATTTACAGTACGACGAAATATCTTGCCGGTCATGGAAACAGCATCGCAGGATGCATTATCAGCAAACATAAGGATGAAATGAATGCAAAGGTCAGNAAAAATATGCGGTTGCTAGGAGGCAATTGTTCACCGTGGGAAGCCTGGTTGACTTATACGGGCTTGAAAACCCTGGAGTTGCGAATGATGCGACAGTGCGACAACGCTGTACAAATTGCCTCTTACCTAAACAACAACCCGGCTGTAAAGGCAGTGTATCACAATTCAATTCCAGACCATCCACATCACGAGCTTGCCGGAAGACAAATGAAACACTATGCTCCCTTGATGAGTTTCGAACTCAAAGGCGGATTAGAAGCTGTCTCCCAATTTATGCGAAGAATACGTATCATCACACACGCGCCGACACTTGGAGATCTCGATACTTTGGTGTTACATCCTGATACATCCTCACACCGAAATATTCCTATCGAAGTAAAGTCTAAAATGGGTATCACTCCCGGACTGATTAGATTATCAACAGGTATAGAGGCTTTGGATGATTTATTAGCTGATTTGGATGAATCTTTGTATGCATAAATTGGTACAACTGGACATTTTTATTAATTACTACAAAATCATCACATCGTGAGATATCTTAAATATTCTCACCCTCCTATGCGTTCTGTACCGCGAAGAAAGTCCTCCAATTTCTCACCGATAATCTCCCAGGTATAATTATCACATACAAACCTCCTTGCCTGATAGGCTACTTCATGTCTCAAGTCCTCATCATCCAGCAAGTCGTCGATTTGAGCAACAAACGTACGAAGGTTATCTGCAATGAATATTTCCGTACCCACCTCGGCACCAATGGCATTATTTACCTGAGATGTTGTGATGACAGGCAGTCCACAGGCCATAGCCTCAAGTATCTTATTTTGTTGCCCACTTCCTGTAAACAAGGGTGCAACAAACAACTTACCGGTCCAATACACATCTCGAATATCCTCCACCCATCCTTCCACAACAAAACGCGAGCTATTCAGGCTGCGTAACTGCCTGCCCGACCTTGCACCGGCAATGCGTATGGTGATATCCTCCTTCAACCTTTTTCCGATACGTCGAATCAGATAATTAGCCGCTCTGATGTTGGGTTCATAGCCTAGATTGCCGGTAAAGCACAAGTCATAGATCTCATCCTTATACTCATTGGTATGAAAGTATTCAGTATCGACCCCATTTGGCAGTACAACGATATTGTATTTTCTCTCCGGATCGAGGGATGCTCTGTCTTGTTCAGAAATGATACTAAGGTGTTCAGTCAAATCTAAGGAAGCTTTCTCAATCTCAATCATCTTTCTCAATTCCCAGCGGAGCCATATCTNTTGCCACCATCCTGACTTCTCCAGCCTGTTATACAGATTCCGAGAGAATGAATCCATAAAATCCAACCAGATCACACCATTAAACCCTTTGATATAGGGTATCATACGGACCAATTGGCAATAGGTCAAATCGGCACCGGTAGCGGACAGGTCACGGTGTATCATAGGTTTGAGACTATGTTGGTAGAAATATCCGACATGAAATGGAAGGCCGCGAAATATTCCGTTAAAAACCAACCATATCCTTTTCAACATTGTAATGGGATATAGCTTCACTTCCTTGCAAAATTGCCTCATGTGATCAATGTCCTTTTCCTCCGTCTTGTGATCTGTGATACAGAACAAATAAAGTTCATGATGCTGTGACAACAGACGGATCTGATGGTAGAGACGGAGCTTGTCGCCTTTTTCCAATGGATACGGGAAGCGGGAAGCGAGAATATTTATCTTCAAAGTATCATCTTTTGGTAAAAATCAAGGACTAAGTCGATTGATACGCCATTGTTCGCCTTCTCTAAGGTATAAAAAGCGATCGTGCATACGATTAGGTCTTCCCTGCCAAAATTCAATCTCTGCGGGTTGCAGGCAGAAGCCACCCCAGTTAGAAGGACGAAGAAGTTCTGCATCGCTTTTGTTACGCAGGTCTTCAAAGTTATCCATCATCTTACCATAATCGGCCACGACCTCACTCTGATTGGAAGCAATTGCACCTGCCTTGCTGTCATGCGGCCTGCTGTTAAAATATGCGTCTGATTCAGATTCATCAAGCTTGGTGACTGTGCCGCGAACTCGTACCTGACACTCTATGGCATACCACCAAANAACTAATGCAGCAAAAGGATTTGATGCTAATTGATGCCCTTTGACAGAATTATAGTTAGTAANAAAGACGAAATCACCATTCTTAACCTCTTTTAACAAAACCATCCTGGCATCAATAAAACCGTCGGCATTGCCCGTAGCAAGAGTCATTGCATTGGGTTCAATTACACCACCCTCTTTGGCCTTGATGAAAAGGGTTTGAANAAATTGAACCGGATCTTCAGGCAAATCGTGCCTGTCTAATCCTGCTTTCTTATACTGTTGCCGATAACTATGGAGATCCATTATGCTTTTGGGATAAAAGCCAAAGATAAAACAGAAATCACAATTTGCGAATAAAGTTTGAAGTAAAATCGGCAACTTAAAACATTCCCAGGTACATTACAAAACAATCGTAGCTAAAACAGAAAAAATCCGGACACCTAACCGATGTCCGGATTAAACCATGAAATTAAAATAAAACGATTTAAGACAATTACCTTATAATTCTGTTGAACAAGTCTTCCAAATTACAGACAATAAAATAAAGACGTATCAATATTAGGCTATATTGCCTGCAAAATGTTAATTTTAGGAATTTAACATTTGGTTCCAAAATGGATAATATTACCATCGGACGATTGGGAGAAGATATCGCAACTGCTTTCCTTGAAAGCAAGGGATATGAAATCCTGGAACGCAATTGGAGGTGGCTCCGGATTGAAGTCGATATCATAGTAATGAAGGACAACACACTTACTGTCGTAGAAGTAAAGACTCGAACTTCCAATCAATATGGCGATCCTGATTATTTTGTTGACGACCGAAAGTTGGCAATATTGCTGGATGCTGCTGCACATTATGCAGANAAAATCAGCCACACATGGTCTATTGGGATTGATATTGTTGGCATACTGTTACACAAGGATGGCTCCCATAGCTTAAAACACATAGAGGATGTATATTTCCCTACATTCTGATTGATTCAACAAATCATTTAAATCTAATGAGATAACCCTTCCTAAAGTAGCCTGGAATGCAGCACACACATCATTTGATATGATTAGGAGGAGAGGTAAAGAGGAACCTAAAAGGACATGGTCAGCAAAGGGAAATTCGAAGTATGTACATGATTAATAACCTCCCATTTAAGAATTACGGACCATTCAAGATGTTAAATTTTATTCAAAGTCTCGTATTCGGCAATAAATGGATATTATACCAAGATGATTTATTTAATAGTTCGTCAATTTTGGTATAATGCCGAGGTTACAGTCGTATAGACCAATGAAATTGGTCTATAACGAATGTACCTTCGGTATTACTTCCTCAAAGTATCCTACATAACAATAATTAGGGTTATTATTTTCCTACCTACTTCATATTGACAAAAACGCTCTTTTTTCATGCCTTGGCAATTCTATCACCTCAACATTCTGTCTTTCTATATTATTGATAAAACGTTTTATTTCTCTTCGTAATCTTACAGATCAGTATAACCATACCTCGGTCGCTCCAAAGCCAAAACTTGGATGATATTCATTTTTGAACGTGTTGACGCCAGGATGCAGTACGAGTCTGGTCGCTATTTCATCCTTCAACTTTCCATTTCCCATTCCATGAATGATGAATACCTGTTGAATCTTCAATCGTATTGCATTCTCCAAAAACTTATCGAAGTATTTCAGTTGCAACGGGAGTATTTCACCTTTCTTTAATGACTTCGGATTAGGATACAGTTTTTCGATATGTAAGTCAAGTACGGGATCAAATTCCGCTTTCTCACGTACTGTGCGCGATTGTTCACGTTGGGGTTTAGGTATGTGCAATTTCCTTTCAGCTCTGGTATAGCCAGCCAATGACTCTGCCTTTTNTTCAGCCTTAACTGGTTGTACATAATACATACTTCCGCTGGTGTTGATGATAGCTATATGGCCATATTNTTTGAAAAAAACAGCAGGCCTGATGACTATGTCACCTTGTTTCTTAATAACCGGATCAGCCTTCAAATTCCAATCAATTTCAAAGGTAGGCTGGTGTTCCAATGAAGAAACTGGTAGATGTAAAATCAGGTCGATAACACCCGAATCCAGCCGGCCTTTATATTGCTGAGCTGGCATATTATTAGAAAAATAATTCATATCAAACTCAATTGCTTGATTGGAATGATTGTATAGAAATACAGGCAGCACAGAATCTGCGTCCATTTGACCCATTTTATACTGGAAAATAAGATAAAGGCCTTCACGAATTTCCTCTTTATAGAAGACTTCTGCAATGTTTTGAGTTTCCGACTTACTCTTTCTTTCCGGCCTGTTATCGGAAACGACAGGAGCGATATCATCAGAAAAAGCAGGCAATTCCTCACGATCACTTTCCATACGGATATAAATCAACTCGTTGCTTACAACTCTTGTAACTGTTGCTGCCTCACTTGTAGGCAAATAGATTACTTTATCTCCTTTCCGGTATCTCATTGTGTAAATATTCTCTTTCCGCTTTCAAAATGAGCAATCTACATTCATATTGTCATTTAAATTAATAATTAGATAAGGAAAGATTGTGATAAAACTCCCTTACTGCATAAATTTGATGATAAATTGAACCGAACATAAACTACTTGAACAAAAAGCCTGATAAAGAGTTTTATCTCATCAATTAAATATGCAATAGAGTGGCTTATACAATAAAAGAAATTTATTATACTATTCANGGGGAAGGCAGGCATACCGGAAGGCCGATGATCTTCTGTCGCTTTGCGGGTTGCAACCTATGGAATGGGCGTGAACAGGATCGTATGCAAGCCGTTTGCAAGTTTTGTGATACAGACTTTGTCGGAACAGATGGTGCTAATGGCGGGAAATACGATTCTACTGGTCTGGTGGANAAAATCCTAACTCTATGGCCGAAAGATTGCGATATACAGCCTGCTGTGGTATTTACTGGCGGAGAACCTGCATTGCAAATCGATGAAACATTGATAGCAGGGATGAAAAAATCAGAAATATATATGGCTGTTGAAACAAATGGCACTATCCCCTTGCCAGATGGATTGGACTGGATATGTGTCAGCCCAAAAGGAGACGCTGTGATCAAACAAAAGACCGGCAATGAGTTAAAATTGGTCTATCCGCAACCCGAGAATCAGCCCAAACAATTTGAAGGACTGGATTTTAAATATTTCTATCTTCAGCCCCTTGAGGATGAATTTTGGATACAAAACACTGCAGCCGCTGTAGAATATGTAAAAGCTCACCCAAAATGGAGACTTAGTGTTCAAACACATAAGTACATCAATATTCCGTAATTCCTTTGTAAAGGCGCAATCCCTAGTTATTATAAAAATGCAGTAGCATGAATAATAAAAATAGTCTACTTCAATAAGTTCAAATTATTGATTATAAAGAAGTTCTTTCTCGCCTAGAATAGGGTTAGCCTTTAACCGAAAACCAAAATTACGGTACATTTTTGATCGGATATGATTGATTGCTTCATCTATTGAATCCGTAAATATCAACAAATCTTTATCCTGTTGAGAGATGGTTTNTTCATTGAGCATCTTTTCAATGTGTTCTTTGATACCATTATAAAACATTGAACCAAACACAACAACCGGAAATTTTTCAATTTTACCGGTCTGTATTAGGGTCAATGCTTCAAAAAATTCATCCAATGTTCCAAAACCACCTGGGCATATTATAAATGCATATGAATATTTAATCAATAAAGTCTTTCTGACAAAAAAATATTTAATGGTGACGTATTTGTCAAGGTAAGGATTAGTTGATTGCTCATGAGGCAAAACAATATTACATCCAACAGATAGCCCTCCCGCATCTTTAGCGCCCCGATTGGCAGCTTCCATAATCCCAGGGCCACCTCCTGTCAGTATTGTGAATCCAAGCTTTGAAATTCTTGCTGAGAGCTCTCTAGCTTTTTGATAGCNGCCATTACTTTCATCGAATCGGGCGGAACCAAATACTGTAACACATGGCCCGATAAAATGCAAAGCCCTGAAACCTTTGATAAATTCCTTGAAAACATCAAAGGCATATATCATTTCTTGCAACCTTGATCTGGGACCAACCAGAAAACGTTTTTCATGATGATTAGATACTTTACCTGCCATAAAATCCACCATTTAATTCAAAAATATTGTAAGATAAGGTTTTCCAGCATAGAGTACAACCATACTTAAACAATTTACTTCAAAATTTTCAATCTAAAAAGAAGACATATCAAAATATATTAATGTATATACTATTGTCATTCTATATATTATAAAATAATAAAAGAAGAAAGAAAGGAGTATTATTTTAACGTGCTATTGGGCCAGCCAGTAAAGAGAAATGAATTAAATAATTGAAATTTTCACATATTTGAATTGCAGCGGGCTGTAGGTTCAAAGAATTACTCAATACCGTAAAATAAAAACCCCTTGAAATTCAAGGGGTTAAATGCAACTTTTTGTAGCCCGTAGGGGAATCGAACCCCTCTTGCAAGAATGAAAATCTTGAGTCCTAACCGATAGACGAACGGGCCAAGAACCTTGCCTTTTACAAAAGCGACACAAAATTACAATCTTTTTCCGATTCACAAATTTATTTTAAACTTTTTTTCAAAAATTTTATTTCAAGAAAGTAATTATTGTTACTTTTACACTAAGTATTAAACAATTGAAATAACATGGCAAAAAAATAGCGATCAATGGCTTTGGCAGAATAGGCCGATTAACCCTCAGAAACCTTCTGTCCAACCCGGAAGTTGAGGTTGTAGGAATAAATGACCTGACTGACAATGCAACTCTCGCCCACTTATTTAAGTACGATACAATACATGGAATATATCCGGGAGAGGTTACCAGTGATGAGACTTCCATTTACATCAATGGGAANAAAATACACGCTACTTCTATCCGTGACCCAAAGGAACTGCCATGGGCAGAACTTGACATTGATGTTGTTTTAGAGTGTACAGGTATCTTCCTAACCAAGGAAAAAGCAAGCTGGCATCTGGAAGCAGGGGCTAAAAGGGTTGTCCTATCTGCTCCAGCAGGCGAGGATATCAAAACCATTGTGTTAGGGATTAATGGACACGAAATAAATGATGAAACTAAAATATATTCCAATGCGTCCTGTACAACCAACTGCCTTGCACCGGTTGCCAAAATAATTGTGGACAACTGGGGCATCGTATCTGGATCCATGTCAACTGTACACGCCTATACTGCTGATCAGAATCTTCAGGATTCACCGCACAAAGACCTTAGANNAGCGCGTGCAGCCGCACAAAATATCGTACCCACATCAACAGGCGCGGCAAAAGCAGCTGCCTTGGTAGTGCCTGAACTGATCGGAAAGATGACTTCCATGGCTCTGAGGGTACCTGTGATCACAGGATCAATTGTTGACCTGACCATTTTTACAGAAAAATCCCTGACCCGAGAAGAAGTGAATGAAACTTTCAANAAAGCGTCAGAAGGAAAATTCAAAGGTATCATAGAATATAGTGAATTGCCACTCGTTTCCTCCGATATCATTGGCAATAAATATTCGGCAATCTTCGACAGCAAACTTACTCTCGTCAGGGATAATATGCTCCGAATTTTCGCATGGTATGATAACGAATCAGGATATTCAGCGCGTCTTGCTGAATTGGGGGCAGCAGTTTGCCAACCTGCTATGGCTTCGGTATAATCATGACCGACAGTTTAGATATACATACCAGTTGATCTTTTTCATTTTTTATCTCAATAGACCAAAGATGTATCTTCCGACCCAGCTTGATGGGTCGGGCGATGCCGGTCACCCATCCTTTTGATATAGGACGAAGGTGATCTGCCGTGATATTCAACCCAACAGCTGCTTCCTTGGAAATATCTTCTATGCATAGATAGGATGCAACACTGCCCAATGTTTCAGCCAAAGCTGCCGAGGCTCCCCATGCAAAAGGCCCATTGGCTGTTTGGTTCGGTGGTCTACCGGCATCCTGGCTTCAAGAAAATCATCACCTATTCCTGTGAATTCCATTCCCAGATGAGACCCCATCGTATTTTCACTCATCGCATTCAGACCTTCTATCGTTGCTTCCGTTTTCCAGATCATATAATTGTTGTTTTATTATTTTTATATTTTCTTCTAAAGATTCTGGGTTTAAAGATATCCAATCTCCTTGATTCCTGAACCAGGTAAACTGGCGTTTGGCATATCTTCGGGTATTTCTCTTTATCAATTCAATCGCCTCCTCCAGACTGGTCTTACCATCCAGATAGTCCATTAATTCAGTATAACCTACAGTATTAAGAGCCTTCAAATACCTTAAATGCTGAAGGCTCTTTGCCTCATTTAATAAACCGGCCGTCATCATATCATCAACTCTTAAATTAATTCTATGGTAAAGTTTTTCACGATCCGGTTCCAGAAAATATTTCAACACCTTAAAGTAATTTTCCCGTTTTAATCCACGCCGATAATATGAAAATGCCTTCCCACTACTCCTTATTATTTTTGCCGCCCGAAGCAATCTAACCGGATTCAGCAAGTCAGCTTCGGATGCATATTCCGGATCATGATCTATAACATACTGCCTCAACCAATCCAAACCATGGAGTCTATAATCTTCTTCAACCGATGCATTCACTATAGCAGATACCTCGGGCATATCGTCCAAGCCATCAATCAAAGCATTAAGATAAAAACCGGTACCACCTACTGCAACTACAGAATTATTCGACTCCAATAAAGAGTCCAGAACCTTCCCCGCTTCCCGTTCATATGTCCCAGCATTAAAATGCCTTTCAACGGACACATTGCCTATCATGTGATGCTTCACCTCTGAAAGTTCATTCGAATCAGGCTTGGCAACCCCGATATTCAATTCATGATATATCTGACGGCTATCGAATGAAAGAATCTCCGTGTTCAACTCTTTTGCCAGCTTGATAGCCATGGCAGTTTTGCCACTTGCCGTGGGGCCACCGATACATATTAATACTTTCAAAAAGAATCTTTATTTTCGCACAAAATAAATAATAAAATAAATATTCAGGCAATAAGCCGATTTTCATATTATAATTAATGAATATATTTTATCCGGTATTAAAGAAAGTAGTACGATTTACCCTCAGGTTNTTTTTCAAACGTATTTACATCAATAAGTTCGACAATCTACCGGACAATACGCCTATTTTGATCGCCTGCAACCATAACAATGCTTTTGCCGATGCTCTNTTTGTAGGTGCTTATCTATCCAAACTTGATATGCACTTCATCACACGTGGCGATGTATTCAATCCGAAGATGATGTGGTTTTTCAGACTTACTAACCAAGTACCAATATTCAGATTCAGAGACGGATATGAAAATCTTAAGAAAAACAACAACTCCATGGAGTTTTGTTATGATGCATTGGGACGTAACCAACGCATCATCATTTTCTCGGAAGGAGACTGCAAAACAGAAAAACACTTGCGTCCTATACAGAAAGGAACAGCTCGCATGGCCTTCGGTGCTTATGATGCGACCGGCCAGGATAAAACCCTGATCTATCCTGTTGGTATTAATTATATTGAACCTCACAGTTTCCGTTCAAGCATTCTGATCTCACAAGGCGAGCCTCTAAGGTTGATTGATTATATACCCCTATATAAAGAAAATCCACACAAGGCAATAAAGTTACTCACTGATGACCTTGAGTTCCAATTNAAAAAGGAAGTCCTGCATATTGAAGAGAAAGAGGCTGAAAAGCTGGCACAGACCGGATTTGAAATTTTGGACAACGCTTATCCCGGCACGCTATTTAGCCTGGCNAAAAACAGCCAATTGTTCAATAGGTTGAAAATGTGGTCGATACAAGTGAATAAAGAAGCCAAGGACCCTGATTCTTCCTGGTTAGTCGATCTTAAAGAACTCAAGGATATTCTGATTAGTTCCAGAATCAAAACAAAATGGCCATTCTTCAATAAATCATTCCCACTCAATATGTTACTCTTCATCCTATTATTCCCTATCGGCATATTAGCTCAAGGTTTTTTCTATCCTCCGATATTATTATCAAAATGGCTTACAATCAGATTCAAACCAAGACGTGAATTTTTTCTGTCTATCCGTATAGGTATTTCCTGGGCTATTTTGACATCATGGATTTCCATATTCTTTATTATCATTGGTGTAGAATGGAGTTGGCGATATGGAGCGGCCTTTGTGTTCTTATCTCCGATATTAGCAAAAATCGGTTTGATTTGGTGGAATGCGAGAAACATTCTGATTCANAAAATCAGATGGTCTAGTCTCGATGATATTGAAGAAGAAAGAGCATCAGTTATTCTGGAAAAACTAAATCTTAATCGAGATTAATAAATTTAAATTATAAAACTTTGCAATAATAATTCGAACAATTAAAACATTTAAATAAGAAGAAACAATTATTATGAAGGTACATTTAATCTCCGGAGGGTGCGGTTTTGTAGGACGCAATATGGTCAAAAGGCTCTATAGAACTACACAAGATAAAATATTCTTTATCGACGATCTCAGTGTAGGTACCGATCCTTCGACCTGGCTTGATCATGCCTTGGTTGGCGAAAAAATGGAATTAAAGTATATGGCCAGGATGAGCGATTGTACTTTCTAAAAGCTGATTTTAGGGATGTAGTACATGCTTTATCTGTTGATCCTGAATATATTAAAAACCTATGGGTTAGATTTTGTGGATTTTGGAGACATCTACCATTACGCAGCAATTGTCGGAGGAAGAGCCAAAATTGACGGTGATCCGATGATGGTTGCCCTTGACTTATCGATAGATGCTGAATTTTTCTATTACATAACACGACACAAGCCTGATCGTGTCCTTTATCCGAGTAGTAGTGCCGCATATCCAATCAACCTTCAAACTGAAACAGGAGCTATTGCTTTGGCAGAACATAATATTGACTTCAATAATATGGGACAGCCGGACATGACTTACGGATGGTCGAAACTGACCGGAGAATATCTCGCAAAAATTGCTGCTCAGTATTATGGTGTCCACATCACCTGTATCCGCCCCTTTTCCGGGTATGGAGAAGATCAGGACTTAACCTACCCCATTCCAAGTCTTGCCAAGAGAGCTACACTGAAGGAAAATCCTTTCGAAGTGTGGGGAACGGGTTATCAGGGGCGTGATTTTGTACATATAGATGATGTCATTGACTGTATTGAGGTAGCAATGAATCATATCAGCGACGGAACTGCCATTAATATAGGTATGGGAAAATTAACCTCATTTCGGGATATCATTGAGCTAATGACGGGATTTGCG
The DNA here is from genome assembly GCA_013414645.1 of Candidatus Parvibacillus calidus. Lineage (GTDB taxonomy): Bacteria > Bacteroidota > Bacteroidia > Chitinophagales > Saprospiraceae > Parvibacillus > Parvibacillus calidus. The sequence continues at coordinate 2,227,038 of CP058702.1, forward strand.
GGCTATAATCCTGAAATTAAACAACTGCTGGATAAGCCGGTTGGTGTACATAGCAGGTATTGCGATATGTCGTTTGTAGANAAAACTCTTGGATGGAAAGCTAAAATTTCAGTTGAGGAAGGAATGCGACGGGTATATGAGGCAACCATTCAAAAATTCAGTTGAACATCATGTCATTAAAAAATCATACGACCAAGCCTAGCCTTTCTGGTTGTTATTTACATGGCAACTACCGGTTGCTTTAAAGATGAAATAGTCAATACGGACTCCAATGTAAAATTGAGGTTTTCTGTTGACACGCTATTATTCGATACAACTTTTACCCAAGTTGGTTCCGCTACTAAGATAGTTAAAATACATAATGATGGTAATAGGCCGATTGAAATTAGTAAGATTAAAATTAGAGGAACACAAGGATTGCATTTTACCTTGAATGTAGATGGAATAAATGGAAATGAAATCACCAATGCAAGAATAGAAAGTAAAGATAGTATCTATGTNTTTTGTAAGGTAAATGTCGATCCCGACCAGTCAGTGTCAGTTTCACCTTTTGTATTGACCGATTACCTGGATTGTACAATCAACGGCAATTTGCAATCTATAGTACTTGTTGCTTGGGGACAGAATGCAAATTATATCACAGGTAAAGACAATCAAGGCAAACAAAGTCTTTTGACATGCAATTTTGGTACAATAAGCTGGAACGATCCAAAACCATATGTAATTTATGGTTCATTAGTAATCGATCAGTGTAAACTGATTATTCCAGCAGGTACCCGCATTTATGTACATGGAGGCCTGGTATTTCCGGACAAAGCCAGTCCTTTTATTGACGGAAGAATTTTCATAGCCGAGGATGGCCAACTTTTGATAGATGGTACAAAGGAAAAACCTGTATTGTTCAGAGGGGACCGTTTAGAAAAAGAGTATAACAATCAATCTGGACAATGNGGNGGAATTATACTTTACAAGTCCAAGTTCGTCAATGTATTCAACTACCTGGATTTACGCAATTCCAATTTTGGGGTAGTTGCTGACTCAGCAACCGCCCTCCATATAAATCATAGTATCATAGATAATGTTTCACTTAGTTGCCTTATTGGTAATCATGCCACTATAAAAGCTACGAATTGCCTTTTTGCAAATTCCGCGGGTGATAATATATTATTAACTTATGGTGGAAATTATAGCTTCGATTACTGTACCGTACCAAATTCCACCGGGCAAACCTCAGCGCTTTCAATGGACAATTACACCTGTACACTCAATGAGTTAGGTATTTGCAAAGAAGGAACCATTCGGGCGAATAAAGCAGAATTGAAGGTGAGAAATAGTATTCTATCCGGGGTTGATAACGATGAAATAAAATTGGTTGACGTATTTGAAGGGAAACAACAGGATATGTTCCAGTTTAATATTTCAAATTCGGTTATACGTGTAAAGGAAAACTTACAAAATGATTATTTCAATGAACGAATAAAGGACGTATACATATTACAGAACCTTGACAGGCTATATGCCAATGAGAATAAATCCGATTATAGGCTGGATTCAATATCTGTAGCTAAGTATCTTGCCATGCCTATTCCGACAATTCCTGATGATTTGCCGGGTAATATCAGAAAAACTGATAAATCAGACGCAGGATGTTATGAGTATTTAGATTAATAAAGTAAGTTACTAAATTCAATTGTGTAATTTCTAACCAAATTGAGTCCAAAAGGCTATGTGTTTTAATTACATATAAGATCACAAATTTGACGGCCATTACTTTATTAAATCACTTTGTAATATAACTGCTCATACAGAATCATAATAGTCCAAAAGATCAACTAATGAACCTTTNTTCACTCATCGGTCTATGCCTGACCATTCTTGAGATGATATCATCCAGGATCTCGCCTTTCATGCGGTGCCTGTTGTAGCGGTAACAGTATTAATTGAGATAGTCCTGCAGATAGGTCACATGGCCATGTCTGGCATATAGCCAGTTGATCATGTTGGTGACCACCCTGTGGGCCAGGGCCTTGTCCGGTCTTTCACCAGGCATTATGCAATGACCATTACAGCATCGCCGGGCCGCTTCATCCATGTTGATTGTAGCCTGACTGTCGATCTTTTTGCCGATAAATGCTTTTGCTTTCCTTGCTGCTGCCCGGCCTATCACCTTGACATAGCTTCTTGCTGCTCCTCCGCCTTTCTTTTCGATTCCGATGAGGACTTTGACTTTCCGGGGTCTTTTCTTTCCATGCTTGTCAGGCCTGACGATGCTGACTGTTGTCGTCACCACATCGACCTCTCCCTCCAGAGGATGTATGTCGTTGCTTGTCATGGCCATCATGACCTTTCTGCGAAATAACAGGCAGGTTTTGAGCTGGAGGCCTGTTTGTCGTGCCAGTTGTGTGGATGGGCAGCCCTTCTTGTCGATAACGATCAGATATAGCATGTAGAAAGCCTGATCAAGGGGGATCTTCATGCTGTGAAACAGGGTGTTGGCTTTGGCGCTTTCTATCTTGTTGCACCTTGTACATTGGCGATCGCCGTAATGCGCCTCCTTGCAATAATTGGTATGGCCGCATTGTTTGCAACTGTAGCCATTGCCCCATTTGCAGGATGCGAGATAGTCGATGCACTGTTCTATGGTGCTGAACTTTTGCCTGAAAGCATCGATGGTTAGGCTTTTGAACTCTTCATTCATGGTGATAAGAATTAAAAGGTGATTAAAAAATGAATTCGCAGTGAAGGTAAGGAAAAGATTTGGGATGTGCAAGGGGTGGGTGGGGGAAAATTGAAGTAGGTAGGAAAGTAATAATTCAAAACCGCCATACATAAGGTTTTGGAGACAAATGAAAAATTTAATTACCGAGCAAATCATCTGAATTTTGGCAAGGCCACCCCGAAAGGCAGTACCGTCAAGCATTGTGACTATTAATCATCTACCTACTTCAGAGGCGACATCACCCACATCCTCCCAAAATCGAAGTAGGTAGGAAAGTAACAATTCAAAAACCGCTTCACACAAGGTTTTGGAGACAAATGAAAATTTTATTGCCGAGCAAATCATCTAAATTTTGGCAAGGCCACCCCGAAAGGCAATACCATCAAGCATTATGGCTATTAATCATCTACCTACTTCTGAGGCGACATTACCCACATCCTCCCAAAATCGAAGTAGGTAGGAAAGTAATAATTCAAAACCTCTATACACAAGGGTTTGACAACAAATGCAAAATTAAACACATTAATAAATCGCATCAGCATTTCCTACATCACATAAAGATCATTATTTGCAGGGATTCAGCCTATTAAATATCTACCCATTTCCGAATTTCCCCAAAAACCAAAACCCCTTATTAAATAATGAAAACTTTGGGACTTAAATGAACTGCGTTATTGAGTCAACATTAGTTTTAACCATTTTTTGTTAGACGCAATAATAAGCTTCGGGAAATCCTGAACTACAAAACTTAAAACTTAGAGATAGCCTTCTATCATTTGCAGTTGTCTCAATTTGAATACAATCTCACACATGTATTTCCACCAATAATACCGATTTAATCGAAAGAATTTTGCCCTTTTGAGTACCATTTAATAATTATAATAAGTGCAAAGCACGCTCTATATTGTCCAAAAAGTTATTCCACTTTTATACTGAATATCGTACTTACATTATCCGAGATGATAATTTTCCAGAACTGAACAATCAGTTTTATCAGACCTTAAGGCACCCGTATCTTGGCAACACTTTGAATAATAAAATCCAGATTGATTTGGATAGTTATTAAAATTTATATGTTATCCCAAACCTAATATCAAAGGGCTGTGCTACAGAGTTTTGTTCCTCGAGAAAGTTATATAATACATATATTTCGGTCCCTAATTGCCCCATTCCTCCGTTATAGCCCAAACCTAAATAGGCATTCTGCGTATTTGCATTCACCTNTTGCAATTCACCAGTAGGTGAAAGATAAGGACTTACGTACTGATACTGGGTAAAATTAAACTCTGCATGTGCAAAAACTACCTTTAAGAACTTATATCTGGCAAATACTCCTTCTGAAAATTCAANAAGAGGTAGCTTGTCAATTTTCGATCCCGTATTCAATCGGTAATTATCCAATCTTACTCCAACCCTGGGGCCAATACTAAATTCATCAAACAATTTTATCCCGACCATAGGTGTGACGCCGAATGTAAACACTGTGTAATTACTCTGCCCATAATAGTTCAAAATAAGACTACCGCCATACCACAAGCGATCAGAAAACTTTTNTGTCTCCTTTTNTCCGGATTTCGCATTTTTCGTAACTCTCATATTCTGCGCCTCAATATTGCCGGTGAGTGCAACAGTCAAAATCAATAGACTCAGCGAAGTCAATACAATTTTCCTCATAAAAATTTTAATTCAAAGGTATGAAAAATCTCATTCAATAACTCTTAGACTAACCTTAAATGCTTAAAAAGAAATTTGAACAATATTAACCAATAATAATAACGTAATGCTTCTTATTTCAGTATAAATATCTAACTTTATGGCTTCGAATAGAATCTTTTAATTACACACAGGAAATATAGTATGAAATCTTTTTCAAAACTTCATTTTTATCGATTTTCTTATTCACACATTTTAGCCTTTATGCACAACCNCCNGCAAATGATGATTGTGCAAATGCCATATCGATCACCCAACTCGATGGTACCTGTAATAATTATTCTTTTCAAAACGCAACATTCGATTTTACTAATGGTAGTTGCGCNCCACTAAGTGCTAATAATGTTTGGTTTTCATTCGTTGCTCAAGGCACGTATGCAAATATAAATTTAGTAGGCAACCCCAAATTAGCAATCACTGTTCTTACAATTCCAAATGGTTGCGGTAACACTACAGGAGCCGTTGAGTTCGCTTGTGATATCTCTCCGCTTGTTATGAATAACCTGACCATTGGTACGGAATATTATGTGATTATCAGCGAATTATTGCCCGGATACACCAATTTTGACTTGTGCATTCTTAATCCNTCCCCACCACCTAATGACGACCCATGTAATGCAATCAACATTACACCNGGCACTTGTGCATCCGGAACCACTTTAGGGGCAAACCCGGATTTTACAATTCCCGGATGTCCTAATGCCACTACTAATAATGCAATTTTCTACGCTTATACCTTAGGCGCAAATACGGTTGGACTTCAAATCGATATAACAGCCTGGAACATAACCGGAGATATTTCTGCAGCATTGCTGGAATTTCCAAACGGATGCGACCAACCACCCTTTCTGGCAAGCAATGACGCCACTTATTGCGGCCCAACGGTCAACACTCTAGACTTTACCAATTTAACTCCTGGTAGTACTGTTTATCTAATGATTGCAAGCAGTCAGAATGGAGCCGGATCCTTTACAGATATGTGTTTTACTGAAAACGAGGGAGATCCGCCATGTGCTGCAAATATATCTTGTGCTGATGCAGAGGTAATAACAATTCCTAATCCAGCAGACCCTGTTTGTGTAAATGGATGTAATACCGGTATGCCATCCGGTGGTTTTACTAACTGCGGTGGAGCATTTACCAATCCGACTGCCTGGTACACCTTTAATTCTGGTCCAAATAATACGGTAGTCATTTCTCTGGAAAGCGGTGATTTAACTTCACCTAACTTTGTTTTAATGAGCTCATGCAACACCATCCTGGATTGTAATACTGAAGTTACAACTATACAACCCAATCAGGATTATTGGATTGCTGTGGCCGATGGTGAAGGAAATACAGGAAATTTTCAATTGTGCATTACACTTTTAAGTATCACAGCTCCTTGTATTCAGAATGAAGCATTTGTTATAACCGGCACAAGCATGGGTTCACCCACTGATGGTCCATTTAAACCATGTGAAATAATAACCTTCCAATATACAACAAACTTNTTTTCGGGAGGTGTNATTCAGTGGCTACATAGTTTCATCCCATATATAAGTGAATGCTGGGAGAATCAGGTTCCGAATATAGTAACCTATCCGGCAGGAACGAGTGCAGGTAACATGAGCTGGTATCCTGCAGGAACAGTATATTGGAAACCCCAGACCAACAATCCGCCAAGTGCATTGGGTATTAATGGAAACGGTCAGATTTGCTTAATAGGTACAAGTGGTTGTATGAACTTTGTTGGAGGAAACGGATCTTGCGGAAGCACTGACGGTACACCTATGCCTGCAGGATGGATAGTTACAAATGCGTCAGGTTCTTGCGGTAATTCTACAGCTCCTAACATGTCATGGGGTATTACACAGGGTTGTAACACTTATGCAACAAAATCAATCTCTTTCCAGATGCAAGTTCCATGCAATGCATGCACCAGCTGCGATAGTGAAGAAGGCTTTGTTGTTGGTATGGCATCCTTCCCGGATGGTGCTACAGGTGGATGGAGTAATCCGCAATGTAATGGTAACGGACTTCTTAAGAAAAAACTGGTTATTGAATGTTGTACACCGCCTACGATGGTGATCGTAGATGGAACTACATGTAGTGATAAAACCTTNTTTGCCGATATAACCCTAGATCCGCCAAACTCAACAATTGAATGGACAGTCGTCAATGCCAATGGAGTCAGTGGTGCTTCAAATGGTTCAGGAGCTACATTTTCTCAGACATTGCATAATCCAACCAATTCCCCTAAAGTAGTGATTTATTCTGTTACCCCAATTAGTCCAACTGGTTGCCGAGGCCCTGAACAAGAACTGAAGGTAACTGTTTTACCGGCTATTGTTATTAATATAGGACCAGATAAGCAGTCATGCCCTGGNGCGCTGGTCACCCTGGGCAATATTCCTCTGGCTACCGGTGGCGCAGGCGCCCCATTTACCATAAAATGGAGCAATGGGAAGACTACAGATACCATTCAAGTTGCACCATCAATTACAACTACCTATACTGTAACCGTGACTGACAGTCAAGGATGTGAAAAATTAGCACAAGTCACAGTTGATATCAGTGGAGCGCTTGAAGTAACAATAACACCCGATCCTGCGGAGTTCTGTTTTTCGGACAGGTATAATCACAGTCTTAAGGCAAATGTCAATGGAACTAATGCTCCATTTACGTACAAGTGGTCAACTCCATGGGGTACACAAACCAATCAATCGATAACCATCCTATCCCAATATGACGGAACTTTCCAAGTAGTGGTTGAAGTAACAGATGCCATCGGTTGTAAAGGAGTAGGTAGCCTTTATGTGACATTGTATCCGGATCCATTGATTATCTTTCTTGACAAACCAGATCGCCCATTATGTCCCGGTGAACCATGGCAAGTGTCATCATCACCACTTTATATAGATGGAACAGTATTTTCATCCGATCCACCTGGAATGATATCCTTTGACGGCCAATTGAATACCACTCTCATGATACCCGGGACAGACTATTGGTTCTATGCTGATTATACTGATCCAAGTACAGGATGTTCAAGCAGGGATAGCTTCAAGGCAAGTACAATCCTATTGCCCGATCCGGAGGCAAATGATGCAGGACCATTCTGCGCCAACGACAATAATAAAATTCAGTTGACAGGAACACCGACTGGAGGATCCTGGTCAGGTATCGGGGTCACACCTGATGGAAAATTCACCCCATCGGTAGCCGGAGAGGGCATACACAAAATAATATATACCATTGGTTCCGGAAATTGTACAAAGGATACGTCCATAGAAATTACTGTATTGCCTATTCCACAACCCACAATCAATAACCTGATTCCATTCTGTAAAAGTATTTCACCGAATCCGGTTTTAACTGCTTCAATCCCGGGAGGTACATGGTCTGCACCGGTCCTGAATGACGGAACTGTCCCGGTAGATATCCTGGCACCGGGTAGCTATTCTGTAACCTATACTGTTTCAATAGACGGATGTGAGGGTAAAGTGACCGGAACAATAGATATCTTGCCCCAACCTTCCGTCAACCTAAATCCTGAAGGTNNATGTAATAAAGATCCATTTAATAAAGGGAAATCAAAAATCGACCTGGACAACGCAATACTAAGTGGTGACTCTAATGGTACCTGGAATGAAATTACCAATCCGCTAAGTGGGGCTGTTCATCTCGGTGGAAATGTCTATGATTTCTTTGGAGTGCCAACGGGAACTATAGCTATATTTACCTATACATTGGTAGCACAAGCTCCTTGCGAGACCGTAGTCGATACATTCAGAATATTTGTTGACGAAGAATGCGACTGCCCTAAGCTGGATTTCAACCCTGCTGATCCTCTGTGTAATGATAATGCAATTCTAGATTTAAATACCCTGAAAATAAAGGCCGGTCTGGGAACCTGGAGTTTGATCTCTACTCCTGCAGGTACCAACCCGGGTACGCTTACCGGATCCATCTTTAATGCAACGAATGCGGATCCGGGCATTTATACCGTACTTTATACATTAAATCCACCTCCATCAGTTCTCGACTGCCCTAAAGATCTGAAACTTACTATCACAGTAAATCCAGAAGTAACTTACCAATTAATTCCCGAAGTCAGTGTCTGTCATGCTGCGCCNAAGCCACCTAAACCAAAAACGATGGTCAATCTTGACAACCTCTTCATTGGACAACCAGTAGTAGGCAATTGGGTCAATAACTCTAATGTTGGAACTAATATAAGTGGTAACACCTGGGATTTTACAGGAGTAACATTGGGTAATTATTCCTTCACCTTCGTACCAACCGGTGCACAAGCTCCATGTACTAACGATCCTACTACAATTATCGTAAAAGTAACCGATGAGTGTGACTGCCCTACCCTTCAGGTAATTACCCCAACTACAGCACTTTGTAATGATGCTCTTAGTATTGTTGACTTAAATACTATGATTAATTCATCCGAGGCTGGAGTGTGGACTTTAGTGAAAGATCCGGATGGTGTTAAAAACACATTGATTCCAAATGGCAAATTTGATCCGACAGGTAAAACACTTGGTACATACGACTTCCAATTCGAAATCAACATTACCCCTCCTGAAGATTGCGACAGTTTATTGACTGTATCTGTCACCCTTAATCCGGCTGTAATCTTCCAATTGCAGCCGACTGCAGAGGTGTGTAATTTCGATCCNAANAACCAGAATGATAATCAATTGGATTTTGGTAGCTCAACTATTTGGGCGAGCAATCCAGTAGCCGGTACTTGGGAAGACACTGACAACTCAGGTGCAGTGAAGAACCANGGTAATATCTGGACATTCAATGGAGTACCTACTGGAGTATATACTTTTACATTTACTCCTTCAGGGGCTTTACCTCCTTGTCAAAATATTCCGCAAACTATAGAAATCACAGTGGTAGATAACTGCGACTGTGAAGACCTGCCTGCGCTTGCCCCAATTGGAGCAGTATGCAATAATCAAAGTGTTATCAACTTAATCGCACCGGCAGGTTATACCGGAGTCTGGTCAATAAAATCCAAACCGGCCGGTTCAAACCCTGTTGTAATTAATGGATCATCAATTGATATTGGAGGCAAGGACGAAGGAACATATACACTAAGATTTAAATTTGACAACCAACCTTCAGATTGTAAGGATACTGCTTTTGTTAACTTCGTCTTATATGACTACAAAAGCGCTGGACTAGCAAGCCCGGCACAACAGTATTGTGAGAAAACTAAAGTTATTATCGACCTGCAAGACGAACTGACCGGAGAAGATCCTGGTGGGCTTTGGACCGAAGTTGGACCTAGCAGCGCAGGATCAGCACTGACTGGTACAATCCTTAACATTGAAAAACTGCTCCCGGGTCATTATATTTTCCAATACAAACATGTGACAAATGGAGCATGTCCCGAGCAGATTTCAGAGATTGATATAACGGTCAATCCAAATCCGAAAGCTGATGCAGGTAGCTCATTCCAATTGACCTGTGAACAGGCCTCCACCATAATCGGAGGAATTGGAAGTAGTACCGGATCCGATATAGCCTACCAATGGACGGANAAAAACAACAATCCAATTCCTAATCCCAAAGAGCTGTTTAACGAAGTAAAGCTGGAAGGCATCTATTACTTAAAAGTAACCAATACCAATACTGGTTGTACAGCATTTGACTCAGTGGAAGTAACCAGTGATCCAAACAGACCACAAGGCATTGTTATTGAACGCAATAATCCTACTTGTTATGGGTACAAAGATGGATATATCAAAGTGGCAAAAATTGAANNGGGCGCACCTCCAATCCTATACTCGCTTAATGACGGTCCATTCTCCTCCATCAATTCCTGGACTAATCTTTCAGGTAGCAACAATACCCTGAAAATCAAAGATGCTAATGGCTGTCTCTTGGTTCTGGATAATATAATATTAGTCGAACCAACACTGGTTACGGTAGAAATGGGGAATGATACATTAATCAATCTGGGAGATACCGTGCTAATCGATCCTGATATTTCCATTCCTCACGACTCGATTAGCAGCATCATATTCTCATCAGACTATGATTTTATTAATTGCACGGGATGTTTCGATATTACAGTATTCCCCAACCAAACCACAACATACTCTGTGGAAGTTAAGGATAAAAACGGATGTAGTGATAAGGACAGTAAACGTGTAGTGGTACGTAAAGGCGTCAATATATTTGTTCCCAACATATTCACCCCAAATGGAGATGGTAATAACGACAAGGTGTTCATTTCCACAAATGATCGGGAAATCAAACAGATTAACTCGTTCCAAATTTATGACAGATGGGGAGAAAAAGTATATGAGGCACTAAATTATCAGCCAAACGATCCATCCACCGGTTGGGATGGAACACTTAAAGGCCAAAAATGCAACCCTGCGGTTTATGTCTATTGGGCTGAAATTGAATTGTTTGACGGAACCAAGCAAATCATCAAAGGCGATGTTACGTTGATGAGATAAATACAAGTGAATAAAAGATTTTTATATGGCCATTCAGCATTAGAATGGCCATTTTTCGTCAAATAACTTTCAAATTTCTATCCAAATAGATTGCAAACATTGATAATAGTCCATAATTATATTTGGAAGCATTTTTGCTCTATAATAAGAATCTTCTAAGCTTACACATCCTTTAGCATGCTATTCAACACCTTGACCTTAATTATGATTTATTTCTAAAATTTTAATCAAAGTTTGCAATAACGTTGATTCGAAATAATCTTCTATGAATGAAAGGAATATACTAGTTACACAAAACCATATATGGCAACATTCAAAATATACGCCGATATATTTTGATATACTATAAATTTGTGGTATAAAATATTTAATGTAATTTTGCAGTTCAAGAATTAATACATGAAAATAGTTATACATGCCCTTCTTGCAACGTGCATAATTACCCTNTTTACACAATGGTCNATGAACCAACCTCCCGCTAATGATGACTGTGCCAATGCTGTCGACATAACATTATTGGATGGTACATGTCAGGTCTTTCAATTTGACACATGTACATACGATTTGGCAAATGGATCCTGTGTACCCGGAGCTAATCCGAACATATGGTTTTCCTTTACCGCTCAGGGGCCTCAGGCAAATATTTTAGTCAAGCCTCTTGGAAATAAAGTCACTGCAACACTTGCTTACTTTCCTAATGGATGTGCGAATACAACCGGTNNTCAGGAATTTGGGTGTGGAGCCGATTTCAATGTTTCTTCCCTGACACCTGGTACAACATATTTTGTTATAGTCAATGTCCTGATTCTACCTCTGGACTCCATTGAAATATGTATCAACAATCCCGTTCCTCCCCCAAATGACGACCCCTGTACGGCACAGGTTATACCTCAAAATGGGTGTGTGAATGGCACAACAGTAGGTGCAGATCCTGATTATCAAAATCCGGGATGTCCTACACAAAGTGAAAATGCTGTATTTTATTCCTATACTTTAGGACCAAATACTGATCAACTTGACATTAGCATAGACAACAATGGGATTACTGGAAACATGGGAATAGCATTGCTCGATTTTCCCAATGGGTGTGCCAGNCCCCCTACCCTTGCTGCCAATGGCTCNTTTTATTGTGGCCCTCCAATCAATACCTATTCGTTCCAAAACCTTACCCCCGGCTCAACTATATATATAATGATTACCAGTACCACAGCCGGTGCTGGCGATTTTACCAATATGTGCCTTACTGAACAGGAAGGACAACCACCGTGTAACACAAACGGAGATTGCGGTACTGCTATTGCTATTGATATTCCCAATTCAGCAGAACCTGTATGTGTGACCGGCTGTAATGTCGGCATGCCGGATGGCCCTATTCTTAATGGAGGAGGTGCTTGTACCAATATGGATAATCCAGTGGCATGGTACAGTTTCAATTCCGGAAACAACAATACCGCAGTTATCAACTTCAGTTCGGGTGACCTTACATCGCCGATCTATGCATTATTCAATTCCTGCAACACATGGGTTGAATGTAATCCTGTTAGTGCTTCAGTGATACCCAACACAACGTACTATATTGCAGTAACCGATGCTGATGGCGCGGAAGGGAATTTTGAATTATGCATCACACTTTTAAATATTACAGAGCCTTGTATCACCTCTCAAAGTTTGACCATCGTTGGAGCTAATATGGGTTCACCTCTGACAGGTCCTTTCAAGAAATGCGAAGAGGTTACTTTTAAATATACGACCGATTTCAATCAAATTGGATACCAATGGATCCATAGCATGTTCCCGGTTATTAGTAACTGCTTCGATTATCAACAAGGTACAGAGCCTACCCCTTCCAACAGGCCTACAGGGTCAGCCACTTGGGATTGGTATCCCGCCAATACTGTCCACTGGAAATCTTTGGACAATTCGTCCGGAGCTGTAGGTATCAATTTGGGGACCGGAAATATTTGTATTATTGGCACACCCGGTTGTCAGGCATTTGTTGGCGGCGGCAATTGCAGCTGGACTGGTACGAGTATGCCTGCCGGTTGGATTGGACCTACCTATAGTGGGACTTGTAGTAGTTCAATTCCAAATTTATCTTATGGAGATCCTGCTTCAGGACCCTTTTCCGTGCAATTTACCGTGAAAATTCCATGCTCTGCCTGTACAGATCAAAGTTGCAATGATTACACCGTAGCTATTACTGCATTCTCTGATGGGCAGACCGGTGGATGGCAAAGCTCGTCCTGTAATGGCCACACCTTGCTAACCAAGAAGATCACAGTCCAATGTTGTACCGAACCCACCATGACACTGCAGGATGGCCAAATATGCAGTGGTGAAACNTTNTTTGCAAACATCACACTTGACCCACCCAACTCTACTCTTCAATGGACGGTGGTCAATGCCAATGGAGTCTCTGGAGCTACATCAGGTTCCGGAAGCACATTTTCACAAACATTGACCAATAATACAGGTTCATCCAAGACAGTTATTTATTCTGTTACACCGATAAGTCCTACCGGTTGTGTAGGCCAACCCCAAACACTGAACGTTTTAGTATTTCCACAGGTAATTGCCAATGCCGGGCCGGACAAAACTTCATGCCCCGGAGCCACTGTAACCCTTGGTGGCAACCCGACTGCATCAGGAGGAGCAGGCGCNCCATACACTATTGCCTGGTCTACAGGGGAAAACACCGAAAATATTGTAGTTTCACCAACCATCAATACTACTTACTCAGTAACTGTTACGGATGCAAATGGATGTAGTGCTGTTGACCAGGTAATTGTAAGTGTAACCGGAAATCTTGAGGTAAATATTCTTCCAAACCCTGCTGAATATTGCTTAAATGAACTTACAGGAAAGACTTTGAGTTCTGCAGTCAATAGCCAGAATGGACCCTTTACCTACGAATGGAACACACCATGGGGACAGTTTACAACAGCAACCATTCCAATCAATGCCACCCAAGCCGGAAGTTTTCAGGTTACTTTACAGGTTACAGATAAATATGGTTGTAAAGGAATTGGCACCTTGACAATTAAAATCAATCCAACTCCAAAAATCAATTTCTTGAACAAGCCGGATCAGCCACTATGTCCTTTAGAGGCATTTATTTTGCTGACAGACCCTTCTTCGTCACAAGGTGTAGTTTACTCATCCCATCCTGATGGGTTTATTTTACCGGATGGCACTATATTGGTTGATCAAATGACTCCAAATATTCCATATTGGATAGTTGCAGCCTATTCTGATCCTGTAACGGGATGCAAATCCAGAGATAGCATACAAGTTTCTGTTCTTCAGATAGATGACCCAAGTATTACGCCTGCCGGACCTTTCTGTGCCAGTGAAAATGGTCCTTATCAACTCATAGGCACCCCCGCTGGTGGCTTATGGACCGGAGGCGTTTCATCAGATGGATTGTTTTTCCCTTCTGCTTTAGGTCCAGGCATATATACCATTGAATATACAGTTGGCACAGGGACCTGTACTAAACAGACCTTCACGACCATTGAAGTTAAACCCAACCCGACACCCTATATTTTAAATCTTTCAACATATTGTAATACAGATTCTCCCAATCCCATCCTTATAACGGATATTCCGGGAGGAACCTGGTCGTATCCAATCACACCGCTTGGAGAAATACCCATTAATAGTATTTCTCCGGGAATTTATGCCATTTCGTATTCTGTAACAATAGATGGGTGTACAGGAAATGTGGATGATGTACTTATAATAAACAAACAACCGGAAGCAACGATAATAAATACTGCTGTGGTCTGTAATGCCGATCCGGGCAACGACGGAAAATCAAAACTCAATCTTAATGANTTTTTCACCGGAGGAGATGCAAGTGGATCATGGACAGAAATTCCACCACTGAGTGGTGCTGTTAATCTTGGTGGAAACAACTATGATTTCACCGGATTACCTGATGGGACTATTGTCCGATTTGAATATATAGTACCCGCCTCACTTCCCTGCAACGATTCAAGAGACACATTGACTGTTACGGTGGATGATGATTGTGACTGTCCTAAACTCCTGTTCTCCAAACCCGGTGACTTGTGTAATGATAACGCATCTGTCGATATCAACACTTTTATAATAAATGCAGGATCCGGTGGATGGGCTNNTCTTTATTCAGTGCCTAGTGGAGGTAATCCGGGAACATTGAACGGAACAATATTTGACGCAACAGGCAAAGACCCGGGAAATTACATCATCAGATACACCTTGAATCCGGAACCTACAAATGCCATTTGTCCTAAATTCATTGATCTCACAATTACGGTAAACCCTGATGTAGTGTACACCATGAAACCGGAAATTAAAGTCTGCAATAATGTACCATTACCACCTTCACCAAAAACTATGGTAAATCTGGATGATTTCTTCACAAGTAATCCGGTACCAGGAACATGGATAAATAATGATAATATTGGTACTAATGTAATAGGCAACACATGGGACTTCACAGGTGTACCAATAGGTTCTTATTCTTTCACTTTTACTTCTTCAAATGCAGTTGCACCATGTCAGAACAAATCATTAACTGTAAAAGTGACTGTAACAGAAAATTGCAATTGTCCTGAATTGTCCGTACTGACTCCGATCACTACCCTATGCAGTGATAATCAGAATACAATCGACCTCAACTCACTTATCGTCAGTGCCGAAGCAGGAAAATGGGCACTTGTCAATGATCCTACCGGTCAAGTCTCCATTCCGGTTGCCAATGGATTNTTTGACCCTGCCGGAAAGGCTGATGGTGTATATACCTTTGAATTTGAAATCGATATCACTCCACCGGAAAATTGCGACAGCACTGTGACAGTTGATATTGTTATCGTGCCTCAACTGGTATATAAGCTTCAGGATAATGCCACTGTCTGCAATAAAGATCCAAAATCAGAAAATGCAGATCAACTTGACTTTAACTCATCTGTAATCTGGCAAAGCACACCGGTTTCAGGCATTTGGGTGGATACGGATGGATCAGGTGCCATCCAGACAGGCAATATCTGGAATTTTAATAATGTTCCTGTTGGCACATATATATTTACATTTGTGCCAAGCGGCGCTCCATCGCCATGTGTAAATATTCCACAGACCATTACAATCAATGTAGTGGATAATTGCGAATGTCCTGATTTGCCTGTGTTTGCTCCAATTCCTGCTACATGTAATAACGAATCAGAAATTAATTTGTCAATACCTAACGGTTTTACAGGCACCTGGTCCATCAAATCCAGTCCGGCAGGTTCGAATCCATTATCAATTTCCGGAAACACAGTCAATATCAATAANAAGGATGCCGGCACTTATGTTTTACGATTTATAGTTGATAATGTTAAGCCTGGCTGCCCAGATTCTGTTTTTGTAAATATCATTTTAGATGACTTCAAGTTTGCCGGCACAGAAGAAGCTTTGGTAACATTCTGCGAGAAAACTTCAACCATCATAGACCTGGCTGATCACATTACAGGTGAAGATTCCGGTGGAGTCTGGACCGAAGTTGGCCCAAGTACTGCAGGTTCAGCACTGATAGGTAGTATATTAAAAATCAAAGATTTGAAAGCCGGTGATTATATATTCCAGTACCGCTTTGCCAATGGTGGAAGCTGTCCTGCGAGTTCATCAGAAGTCAAAGTTACTATTTTTGAAAACCCGATTGCAGATGCAGGTCAAGATCAGGAACTTACTTGCGAAATTTCCCAGGCAACGATAGGAAATCCATCTTCTCCGGGCAATAATCTATTATACCAATGGGCCGAAGTCAGTAATAAACCAATTCCGGATCCAAATGCTTCAAGCATGGTGGTAACCATCGATGGTACTTATATTTTGACTGTCACTGACCCTAAGACTGGCTGTTCGGATAAGGATACGGTAGTTATAACTTCTGATCCGGAAAGACCCAAAGGGATTGAAATAGAAAGAGAAGGGCCTACTTGTTACGGATATAAAAATGGTTATGTCAAAATATCAAAAATTGAAGGAGGCGCTNNTCCTCCAATTCTATATTCTTTCAATGGAGGTCCATATTCATCGATTAATTCATGGTCCAATTTGTCAGGAAGCACCAATATAATCAAGATTAAAGATGCAAATGGATGCGAATTGACACTTGATAATATCGTGTTGATCGAGCCACCTCTTGTAACTGTAGAGCTTGGTAATGATACCCTGATCAATATTGGTGATACAGTTATCATCAAACCCGACATAAGCATACCGGAAGACCAGGTTGGTTCGATTACTTATAGCTCAGATTACGACTTCATCAATTGTATCGGGTGTTTCCATATAACAGTTTATCCAAACCAGACAACTGTTTATACCGTTGAGGTAAAGGATAAGAAGGGTTGTAGTGACAAGGACTCTAAGAAAATAGTGGTCAAGAAAGGTGTCAATATTTTTATTCCCAATATTTTCACGCCGAATGGAGATGGAAATAATGACAAGGTATTTATTTCCACTAATGATAAGGAAATAAAACGAATCCTCAGCTTCCAGATTTATGACCGATGGGGTGAGAAAGTTTATGAAGCCAAGGATTATCAGCCAAATGATCCAAACAACGGATGGGATGGAACCTTAAAGGGACAGAAGTGTAATCCGGGTGTTTTTGCTTATTGGACTGAGATTGAATTATTTGATGGGACCCGACAGATATTAAAAGGTGATGTTACCTTACTAAGATAAATCCTTAAACAAAACGTACTTTCAGGCAGTGTTCTTATGGATACTGCCTTTTTTATTCCTCCGCAAGCCTTACTATCAAACCATCGAGTTGCTCTGTAATCTTCAATTGACAGCTCAGCCGACTGTTATTCTCCATATTGGGCAGCTGGTCAAGCATAATTTCTTCATCTGCCCCCATCTCCGGCAACGTCGTACTGCTTTCAACCAAAACATGACAGGTAGCACAAAGGGCCATCCCTCCACAAGTTGCTAAAATAGGTAAATCATTCGCCTTACACAGCTCCATGACAGAAATTCCGATATCCGGGGGTATATCATATATATGTTCCTGCCCTTCCCTATCTATTATGGTTATCCTAATTTCATCTTTCATAAAATACCTTCAAGTATTCAAATTAATGTTTGGCAAAACCCAATGAATAATCAAATGTACCAAATATTTATTTGTTAATTTATATTAGTATCCGCTTTATCATAGTATAAATGATTTTAGGTTGAAAGTGTTCACTCTGGGATTATAAAAGACTAATTACCTTCAACATTACATTGAATTTTACATTAAATCAATCAGACTCAATTCAATTTCCGGTTTTCATCCAATGATCTTCCTTTATTATTATAGCCAAAATGCTGAAAATAGTATTTTTCCGACTAATTGGTTGTACCAGATATCGGATTTCAATATTATCTTTATACATCGGAGATAATAGCTTAGCTTAAACAACCGGTAAAATAGTTACATTCATTTTTTAAATCAATAATAATGCCATTATTCAAAATAAACCCAGCAAATACCTCCTCCTGGAAATCTTTGTCTTCATCGCAAAAACGTTTGGAAGGAGTCGATATCAAAACTCTTTTCAGCGCTGACGAAAACAGGTTTGACAACTATTCCATTTCTTTCGGCGATATTATGTTCGACTATTCCAANAACAGGATAGACGGACAGGTCATGGCGGAATTATTGGGGCTTGCTGAAGAATGTAAGGTTCGGGAAAGCATCGATGCTATGTTTGGCGGGGAGAAAATTAACGAAACCGAAGGACGAAGTGTATTACATATCGCTCTCCGAAACAGATCGGACAGACCTATATTGAGTAACGGAAATGATGTAATGCCGGAAATTCGAAGAGTTTTGTCTAAAATGAAGACTTTCTGTCACAAAATCCACAGTGGTGCGCACAAGGGATTTACAGGTAAGAAAATCAAGCATATCGTCAATATTGGCATTGGAGGTAGTGATCTGGGACCTGTAATGGTTACCGAGGCACTTCGTCCATATTGGTTAGAAGGAATACAGGCACACTTTGTTTCTAACATTGATGGGACGCATATCGCTGAAGTATTAAAGGTAATTAATCCAGAAACGACGCTTTTCTTGATTGCTTCCAAGACATTTACAACACAGGAGACCATGACCAACGCTGCAACAGCACGGGATTGGTTCCTGAGCAAAGGTGGAAGCAGTCAGGATATCGCACTTCACTTTGCAGCTCTTTCCACCAATGAGAAAGCAGTGGAAGCTTTTGGCATCAATACTGAGAATATGTTCGAATTCTGGGATTGGGTCGGTGGTCGATATAGCCTGTGGAGCGCCATCGGCTTGTCCATCGCTCTGACCATCGGATTTGACCACTTTGAACAATTGCTGGAAGGTGGATATTCCGTGGATGAGCATTTCAAGAACACAGTGTTTGAAAAGAATATCCCTGTAATCATGTCGCTTATCGGTATCTGGAATTGCAACTTTTAGGCGCACACAGAAGCCATCCTGCCCTATGATCAGTATATGCACCGCTTCCCTGCATACTTCCAGCAAGGTAATATGGAAAGCAACGGTAAATCCGTCGCCCGTGATGGAAATGAAGTGACTGTGGAGACAGGACCGATCATCTGGGGCGAACCGGGTACCAACGGTCAGCATGCCTTCTACCAACTGATCCACCAGGGAACCAGACTCATCCCCTGCGACTTTATTGCACCAGCGATCTCACAAAATCCATTGCCCGGGCATCACGATAAGCTCCTGAGCAATTTTTTCGCTCAAACACAGGCTCTCGCCTTTGGAAAGAGTCTGGAACAGGTAAAAGCAGAGATGCAGGCAGCAGGCGACTCNCCGGAAAGAATAGAAGAAATCGCTCCCTTCCGCGTCTTCAGTGGCAACAGACCAACCAACAGCTTCCTCTTGAAGTCAATCACTCCCTACACGCTCGGTCAACTCATTGCCCTCTATGAACATAAAATATTTGTCCAGGGTGTCATCTGGAATATTTTCAGTTTTGATCAATGGGGTGTGGAATACGGAAAACAACTGGCAAATATGATATTGCCTGAATTGCAAGACAATGCAACAGTCAGTCAATTTGATTCCTCAACCAATGGCCTGATCAATACATGGAAAAAATGAAGTGATTACCAGTCCTTTTTCTTGATCAAGAGATACGATAACAAACCGAATAATACGGCGTAAACAGCACTGGTAGCAACATATTCCCAGGGAATACGCTGTACGACTTCTCCTCCTGAAGCTGTTATTGCCTTAATCACGGTCAATCTTCCAATTGGCGCAGGAATAGAATTGGACATCGACTGAAGTGGAAGAAAACTGGTAATCAATCTGTGGGTATTGTCGGTGTCTTCTACTGTGAAATTATGCGTAACTGCCCTCTCCACTCCACTCATTATACCTTCGGCAAACCACCAGACAAAGAGAAGTACAAAAGTAAAAGCTGATTTTCTAATAATTACTGAAANAAAGAGGCATAACATAAAGAAAGCAACCAACTTGACGAAATAGGCTACAATAAATCCCACTTCGGCAAATCTATATGTTGCATCTGTAGCAGTATTGTATTTCATGCCAAATATCAATGAAAAGACAAAGACAAGCATGGTTGATAACGCACTCAGAATGACTATAGTAAGAATTTTGGATAACAGAAACTCTTTACGACTAAGCCCGTCAATGATATTTTGCTTGAATGTGCGGTTTTGGAATTCATTGACTACCGTGGTAATAATGATGAAAGCCAGAAATATTTTGATCAAGGCAGTAAAATAAGTGGTAAAATTCCACAATTGCGGATAGTCAAAAATTCCCTGCCCAACAAGATCCACTTCAAGNNAGCTTAACTTGAACTTTTGCGTACCCAATAGGATAAGCCCGAATAGAAACAGACAATACAAAAGGATAAATATTCTGGCCAATTTATAATTATAGATTTTCAGCCACTCCAATTGCAATAATTTTTTCATATATATAATAATTTAATAATATGATTTTAGTTGTAATACAATAAGCCTTCAACTATCCATGAAGTTTCACTTTTTGACCAATTCCANAAATTGGGTTTCCAGACTGTTCTTTTTCTTCACCAGGTGAGTCAGTGTAATGCCTCTTTCGAAAGCAAGTTTATTCATTGCGCNCGGATCCAAATCTTCTCTAACTTCTACATGAAATATTTTTCCACTCAAGACTACAGATTCTATTTCCCGAATTGTCGAAAGTGCATTACGTAAGGCTTCCATATCAGCTGCTGCCAACTCGAAGTAAGGTTGGCTATTGGTCATGCCAGCGACTTCACCTGAATACAAAGATTTTCCATTTCGCAAAACGATGACATGAGAAGACACCTTTTCCACCTCATCCAGCAAATGGCTCGCCAGGATGATGGTCGTACCTGTAGTCGCAATTGTAGAAATAATCTCTCTAATCTGAATGATTCCCATGGGATCCAGACCATTGGTCGGTTCATCCAGAATAAGGACTTCGGGATCGTTAAGCATGGCACTCGCTATAGCCAACCGTTGTTTCATCCCAAGTGAATAGGTGGCAAATTTGTCCTTCTTCCTTTCTAAAAGTCCGACCAGTTCAAGTTTTTCATCAATATTCTTTACCGCCACGCCCTTAATCTTAGCCGTTATGAGCAGATTCTGAGTGGCATTGAGGTAGGGATAGAAATTGGGACGCTCAATGGTCGCACCAATCCGCTTCAGGGCATCTGTAGGTTTGACATTACCAAACCACTGCCAGTTGCCGGCTGTCGGATTGATCGAGGTCAGCAACATACCAAGTGTAGTGGATTTACCACTGCCATTGGGACCAAGAAGACCATACACATTGCCTCGCTGCACCTGAAAGGAAAGGTTGTCGACTGCTGTTAGCCTGCCAAACCTCTTAGTAAGATTATTTATCTCAAGGACATTCTCCATAGAAATTCAAATTTGAAAAACGAAGATACTACTTTATTCTCCGGGCAACTGTTTATACCTAAATTCAACTTTGTTATTAATATATATAAATAATTATTAATTTTTATAACTTTAAATTTCTATTTTTACACATTATAAATTACTACTATATTATTGACACAATTCCTTTACTATCGATAATTTTGCTATAAGGGCATACCAATAAATTCACTTAATACCGAATAATATTTATTTGGTCGAATAAATTGAAAATTACTCCTCAAAATTTCAATTTTTACAAAAATTAAGGGACTTTTATTCCCTCTTAAATTATTTAATCCAAATTATATGAAAAATCTTTTTAATCTCACTTGTTTTGTTACTTCAAACTAATTTTATGCAAGGACAAAAAACGCCTGTAATCGACAGGGATTTATTTTTGGTAACCCCGAGATTTCTTCAGGTCAATTAAGCCCCGACGGCAAATGGATAACCTTTATGAAGGAATACGAAGGTATCATGAATATCTGGCTCAANAAATTTGACGAACCCTTTGACAAGGCGAGACCGCTGACTGATAGTAAGAGGCCGCTGTATGGCTATTACTGGACTGATGATGCAAAGTATATTCTTTATGTAAAGGACAAGGACGGTGATGAAAACATCAATATCTTTGCCGTCTCTCCGTATGAAAAGGTAGAAAACGGAAAGCTACCCGAATCCCGCAACCTGACACCTTTTAAAGATATCGCTGCCCAGATTTACGCCACAAGCCAAAAAAATCCGGATGTAATCATGATAGGTATCAATAATCGGGATAAAGCATGGCACGACCTGTATAAACTGACTATTTCCACAGGTAAACTGGACCTGATGTACACCAATACCGACAGAATTACGGGATATGATTTTGACTGGGACGACAATCTCCGAGTTTTCTACCGCACTGATGAAAAAGGGAACACCAGNTTTTTATATAAAAAAGGCGATCAACTCACACCCATCTATGAAACTTCCGTAACCGAGCAGGCTTACATTTCAGGTTGGAACGAAGACAATTCCAAATTTTATCTCATCACCAATAAAGGCGACCTGAACTTCCAGACCTTGTACATGATGGACCCAAATACTCAAAAACTGACGTTTATTGAAAGCGATCCAAATAAGAAAGTAGATTTCGGATCCTTAAAGCTTGACAGGAATACCAGNAAAATCATTTCCACGTCCTACACAGCTGATAAGACGGAATATCACTGGAAAAACAAGGCCTGGGAAGCCAACTACAATTTTCTCAAAAGTAAGTTTCCCGGCAGAGAAGTTGATTTTCAAAGTTCCACACTGGATTATAGCAAATTTTTAATCTCAGTGAGCGGTGACCGATATGTGTCTGAAGCCTATTTTTTTGATACAAAGACCAAAAACCTGATCTTCCAGTACACGCCACGCCCAAAACTNAAAAAACTGGAACAATATCTGGCACCTATGACGCCTGTCACTTATCCGAGTAGTGACGGGTTGATGATACCGGCGTATCTGACTTTACCGACCGGAAAAACGGCCAAAAATCTTCCGACAGTCATCTTAGTTCACGGTGGTCCAAAGGGTCCGCGTGATTACTGGGGATATAACTCTTATGTACAGTTTCTGGCCAACAGAGGTTATGCCGTCCTTCAACCCAATTTCCGTGCAAGCGGCGGCTACGGAAAACAATTTCTCAATGCCGGAGACCTTCAGTGGGGTAAACTCATGCAGGATGATGTCACCTGGGGTGTAAAATATCTGATCGAAAATGGCATCTCCGATAAAGATAAAATTGCCATTATGGGTGGAAGTTACGGTGGGTACGCTACATTGGCAGGTCTTGCCTTTACACCCGATGTGTATGCCTGTGGGGTAGACATCGTCGGCCCAAGCAATTTGTTTACCTTACTGGAATCTGTACCTGCCTATTGGGAATCCGGACGCGCATTCCTGTACGGCATGACGGGCGACCCGAATACGGAAGCAGGAAAACAACGCATCCGGGAATCCAGCCCCTTGTTCCATGCCAATAATATCGTAAAGCCGCTTCTTATCATTCAGGGTGCCAATGACCCGAGGGTAAAGAAGGCTGAAGCTGATCAGATCGTCATCGCACTGAGAGACAAAGGCAAACAGGTAGAATATCTTCTCGCCGACGATGAAGGACACGGTTTTGCCAAGCCGGTCAACAACATGGCGATGTTTGCAGCTATAGAGAAGTTCCTCGCCAATATCCTCGGCGGCAATTATCAATCATCTATGCCGGAAGACGTTGCTAAGCGACTAAAAGAACTTACGGTGGACATAAATTCAGTTACTTATGCTCCAAAGGAAGAAGTGGCATCAGCTGCCTCACTCCCCAAAATAAACAATACTCTTAAGGAAGGAACTTCACAGTATGACGTCAATTTTGAGGTTCAGGGTCAGAAAATACCTATGCAGATGACGAGAGTCATTTCAAGGGAAAATGACCTCTTTGTCGTCACGGATGAAGCGACAAGCGCAATGGGCAATATGAAGGATCAGATCAAATACAATGCTGATTTTCAACCCGTATCCAGAAGCATCTCACAAATGGGTCAGACAATTACTATGACTTATACTCCGGGTAAAATAGACGTTGACATGAGTGGCAATAAAATGTCTCTTGATGTGAAAGGCGCACTGCTCAACGACGGTCCGGGAATGGATATTCTGGTAGCCGGTCTTCCGCTGAAAGAAGGTTATACCCTAGTGGCCGAAATGCCCGACATCACTACCATGAAGACCAAACAGGTTCAATTGTCAGTGACAGGCTCTGAGGTCATCAATGGTGTCAATCACCTCAAAGTCGAAATAGCCTCTACCGAAAACACGGCAGATAAAACAACTCTCTGGATCAATCCGGCAACNGGGGATGCAAGTAAGATGACGCAGGTTATTCCTGCCATGGGCAATGCTGTCATAACGACCACGCGCAAATAAATCGCATTAAAAAAGGACAGACCGTTAAATCTGTCCTTTTTATTTTATAACTTTTATCGGAATGTCCGATATGCGGCTTTAACTACCCTATATCACGCCAAGCTCCTTACCTACCTTGGTAAATGCAGCAATGGCCCTGTCGAGATGTTCGGTTTCATGCCCGGCTGATATCTGAACCCTGATCCTGGCCTTTCCTTGCGGCACGACAGGATAGAAGAATCCAATGACATAAACACCTTCATCCAGAAGCTTATTGGCAAATTGCTGGGCGAGTGGTGCGTCATAGAGCATAATCGGTGTAATCGGATGTTCACCCGGAAGGATATCGAAGCCTGAAGCGCTCATGCCCTTCCTGAAGTGGATGGTATTGGCTTCCAGCTTGTCCCTCAGATGGGTGGATGAAGACAAGAGGTCGAGAACCTTGATAGATGCGCCGGTAATAGACGGTGCAAGACTATTGGAAAACAGATAGGGTCTTGATTTTTGTCTGAGCATATCGACGATTTCTTGTCTCGCAGCTGTAAATCCGCCTGATGCTCCGCCCAGTGCCTTTCCATAGGTTCCTGTGATGATATCTATCTTGTCCATCACGTGGTGATACTCATGTGTGCCTCGTCCTGTTTTGCCCATAAAACCGGTAGCATGACATTCGTCTATCATGACCATCGCATCATACTTAGCTGCCAACTCAGTGATATGATTGAGCTGGGCAATATAACCATCCATAGAAAACACACCATCAGTAACGATAAGTTTTCGTCTTGATCCGGATGCTGCCTTCAGCTGGGTCTCGAGGTCATTCATATCATTGTTGATGTACCTGAATCTCTTAGCCTTGCAAAGTCTGATACCGTCAATGATAGAAGCATGATTCAGGGCATCTGAGATAATGGCATCTTCCTCTCCGAGTAAGGGTTCAAACACACCACCGTTGGCATCAAAGGCAGCGGCATAGAGAATACAATCTTCCTGTCCCAGAAATTTGGCCGTTTTTTCTTCCAGTTCCTTATGAATATCCTGTGTACCGCAGATAAACCGGACGCTGGACATTCCGTAGCCGTGTGTATCAATGGCTTCCTTGGCTGCACGGATTACTTCCGGATGTGAAGAAAGGCCGAGATAGTTGTTGGCACAGAAGTTCAGCACTTCGCCACCTTGATCGGTACGGATAGTGGCCGATTGAGGCGTGATAATGACCCGTTCCCGCTTATATAAGCCTTTGGCGTCAAGGTCGTTCAACTCTTCTCTCAAAGAAGGTCTTACACTGTCAAACATAATATTATTTGGTTTTTAATTCATTTTAAAATAAGCATTCGCTGCCAACATACATTATATTCAATGCTGATACTTAATAGCCAAATGCTTTATCATATCAGCAGTCATCAACTCCAGGTCGTATTTAGCATGCCAGTTCCAGTCCTCTCTTGCCCGTAAGTCGTCTATTCTCTTAGGCCAGAGATCAGCTATTGCCTGACGGAAATCAGGTGCATAAGTTGTCTGAAAATGGGGATAAAACTTTTGGATTGCCCGGGTCACATCTTCTGGCGCAAAAGAACAGCCTGCAATGTTGTAACTTGTACGGATTTTTATTTNTTCGACAGGTGCCTGCATCAGCTCAATGGTAGCCCGTATGGCGTCATCCATATACATCATCGGCAGGATGGTTCCTTTATTTAAAAATGATACAAAATTAAATCCCTGTACTGCCTGGTGGTAGATGTCCACTGCATAGTCCGTTGTTCCGCCACCGGGCATGCTCTTATAGCCTATGATGCCCGGGTATCTCACCGACCTAACATCAAGGCCATAATTCTTAAAATAATAATTACACCAGCTTTCTCCCGCTACCTTTGAAATTCCGTAAACTGTCTCCGGTATCAGAGGTGCGAATTGTCCGGTATTTTCTCTGTCATACTCAATACCGAAAACTGCAATGGTAGAAGGAACAAAGACCCGATTCAACTTTAACTCGCGTCCGGCTTCCAATACATTAATTAGTCCTGACATATTAATATCCCATGCCCATAGAGGATTTTGTTCGCCACGGGCTGAAAGAATGGCTGCCAGGTGATAAATCTGGGTTACTCCATTGGCACGGATGCATTCAAACAAGGCGGTCCTATCCGTCACATCTACTCTTAAATAATTGGGCAGTTCAATATTCTCCCGGATATCACTGGCTATCACTTGTTCCACCCCATATATCTGCCTCAGTGCTTCTGTCAACTCAGTACCTATCTGGCCTCCTGCACCTATAATTAAAATCTTATTGTCCATAGTTCCATTATTGGCTGCAATATAAAAAAAGCACTGAAATATTTGATAACACCTTGTTGTAACTATCTTTGTACCGAATAAACCAGAACCATTCAAAAATTAAAATATGTCAAAAGTATTGATCATCGGTGCCGGAGGTGTTGGCACGGTTGTAGCTCATAAATGCGCTCAACACAAAGATATCTTCACGGAAATCATGATTGCCAGTCGTACCAAGTCCAAGTGCGACGCGATAGCAAATGCTATAGGTGCAGATCACATCACCACAGCGCGTGTAGATGCCGACAATGTGGAAGAACTGAAGCAATTGTTTAATAGTTTTAAGCCCGCCATCGTCATTAATGTAGCCCTGCCCTATCAGGATCTGACCATTATGGAGGCTTGTCTGCAGTCCAATATTGCTTATCTGGATACAGCCAATTATGAACCGAAAGAAGAGGCTAAGTTTGAATACAAGTGGCAATGGGCATTCCACGACAGATTTGCGAAACAAGGTCTGACCGCTATCCTCGGGTGCGGATTTGACCCGGGTGTAACCGGCGTATTTACGGCATATGCAGCCAAACATTATTTTGACGAAATTCACGAACTGGATATCATTGATGCCAATGCAGGTAGTCACGGCAAGGCATTTGCAACCAACTTCAACCCTGAAATCAACATCCGGGAAGTCACCCAGAAAGGAAAATATTATCAGGATGGTCAGTGGATAGAAACCGAACCGCACGAAATATACAAAGACATCAATTATCCGGATATAGGACCTAAGCGCTCCTATCTAATCTATCACGAAGAGCTGGAATCTATTGTCAAAAACTATCCGACACTAAAGAGAGCTCGTTTCTGGATGACATTCAGCGAGGAATATCTGACGCACCTCAGAGTAATTCAGAATATAGGAATGGCAGGAATTGAGCCGGTAAATTATATGGGTATGGAGATCGTACCGCTTCAGTTNTTGAAGGCCGTACTACCCAATCCGGGAGACCTTGGCGAAAACTACACAGGGATGACATCCATCGGTTGCCGTATCAAGGGAATCAAGGACGGTCAGACCCGTACTTACTATATCTGGAACAACTGTAGCCATGAAGCGGCTTACAAGGAGACCGGCACACAGGGAGTCAGCTACACAACGGGTGTACCTGCCATGATCGGTGCCATGATGTATCTCAAAGGTGAATGGCGAGGAAATGGTGTGTTTAATGTCGAAGAATTTAATCCGGATCCTTTCCTGGAGCAGCTCAACCTGAATGGTCTGCCATGGCACGAAAAATTAGACATCGACCTTGAAATGGATTAATAAAAGCCAAAAGTTGATTGTATGAAAGCAGAATCCTCATTCTGAGATATTTCGAAGGAATGAGGATTATTTTTTATTGAAAAATGAAATCAGAATATCCTGAAATAAACTTCCGTATAAATGACAAATAATCCTGACTACAGTTCGCTTACCGGTGCAGCCTATGTACTGCACGAGGATAAACTGATCCGCAATCTGGAACTTATCCGGTCCGTCAAGGAAGAGGCCGGTGTGTCTATTATACTGGCTTTGAAAGGGTTTGCCATGTGGCGGATGTTTCCCCTGGTGGCCGAATATCTGGATGGCGCTACAGCCAGCTCACTTTTTGAGGCACGGCTCATCTATGAAGAAATGGGTTGCAAGGCTCAAACTTACTGTGCAGCGTATACTGACCGGGAATTTGACGAATTGGCCTCTATCAGTCACCACATGGTCTTCAACTCTGTCAATCAGTACCTGCATTTCAGAGAAAAGCTCAGAAATCAATATCCCGAAATCAGTTGCGGCCTAAGGGTTAATCCCGGTTTTTCAAAGGTTGAGGTGGACATGTATAATCCTACTGCGCCTGGGTCCCGACTGGGTATTGATGCCGAAAATCTAAAGGACGGGATTCCCACCGGAATCGAGGGTCTTCATTTTCATGCCTTGTGTGAAAATAATTCCTACGACCTGGAAGAGACATTAGCCGTCTTTGAGGCAAAATTCGGACACTTACTTCATGGCTTAAAATGGGTCAATATGGGTGGTGGCCACCTGATGACCAGAGAAGGATATGATACAGCTCATCTCGTGAGATTGCTCAGGCAATTTAAAGAAAAATATCAGATAGAAGTCATCCTCGAACCGGGTAGTGCCATAGCCTGGCAGACGGGTGATCTGGTCGCACATGTAGTGGATATCGTGGACAATCACGGCATCAAAACACTCATGACGGATGTATCATTTACCGCCCACATGCCTGACACCCTCGAAATGCCATATCGGCCGGGTATAGTCGGAACAAAGGATTACGAGACTCCCTACCGCTATAGAATCGGTGGAACTTCCTGTCTCAGCGGCGATTTTATGTATGAATATAATTTTGAACATGAAGTAAAAATAGGGTCAAAACTGATCTTCCTCGACATGATTCATTATACTATTGTCAAAACAACAATGTTTAATGGTGTACGACATCCGGATATTTATTTGTTACATCTGGATGGAAAGTTGGAATGTCAACGTCGATTTTCGTATGAGGACTATAAAAATAGGATGAATTGAGAAAAGGAAGCAGACCGGTAGATTTCTTGTCAAAGTTGGACAAATTGAATCAGGAAAAGTCGGCGTAAAAACGAAGTAGGTAGATAATTAATAACTGACTCTTCAATAAATACAACCAACCACAAAAGTTGATTTAGAATTTCAGTCTTTAATCACGTATTTTATTTCTCAATGATCCATGGGACCCCTATAGAATATGGCTTTGAAGCTATTACTTTCGTACATACTTCGATTTTTGTATTCCTCCCTCCATCAACATTGTTCAACAGAGTAATTGTCGTATGACCGTTTGTTCAGCCCAAGAACGAAGTAGGTAGATGATTAATAACCGACTTTTCATCAAGGAAAGGTATTCTCGGATTTTATCTCTGAAAAATTTAATCCAAATGGTTATTTTTATTTGGCTAAATTTGCCAGCCCCCTTGTCACTCACCAATTTTCAATTATTAATCATGTACATACTTCGATTTTTCCAGCCCATAGAATTTAAATTTGTATCCGGATGAAGCTACCTCTTGAAGTAGGTAGATAATTAATAACTGACACTTCAATAAATACAACCAACCACAAAAGTTGATTTAGAATTTCAGCTTTCAATCGCGTATTTTATTTCACAATGATCCATAGGACTCCTATAGAATATGGCTTTGAAGTTATTACTTTCGTACATACTTCGATTTTTTATATTCCTCCCTCCATCAACATTGTTCAATAGAGGAATTGTCGTATGATCGTTTGTTCAGCCCAAGAACGAAGTAGGTAGATGATTAATAACTGACTTTTCATCAAGGAAAGGTATTCTCGGATTTTATCTCTGAAAAATTTAATCCAAATGGTTATTTTTATTTGGCTAAATTTGCCAGACCCCTTATCACTCACCAGTTTTCAATTATTAATCATGTACATACTTCGATTTTTCCAGCCCCTACCCAATCGCAACATCCTCCAAAGTTCCCCTTTTTAGAAAATACACAAAGCCTATATTTTTATCTCCGGACTAATGCGACAAAATTGAAACTTGTTTTTTGTTCCACCGCTTTATAATGAAATAATGTCCGACAATTTTATTATCTTTGTTGTTCATTAGGAGATATGTTGTTGAACTTCTACCTGTAAGGAAAGTTATATTGGTATGAAAAAATGCAAATTTTACTGATTCTGATTATTGTAACATCAATTGGAGTCTTGATATACGCCAGCCGTGACCTTTCCACCTACGGCAATTTTGAATTGGCAGAACAATCCGGTGTAAAGACCAAGGTTGTCGGAACCTTAGCCAAGGAAAAACCTATAGAATATAATCCTGCCAAGGATCCTAATTATTTTTCATTCTATGTTAAAGACAACCAGGGTGTAACGGAAAAAGTTGTTCTGCGGTCCGCTAAGCCGCAGGATTTCGAAATGTCGGAGCAGATTGTTGTTACTGGCAATTTCCGCAATGGCCAGTTCGAAGCATCAGATCTGTTAATGAAGTGTCCTTCGAAATACAAGGACGAGGAAATCTATATCAAATCCAAGGAAATTTGATTCCACAATAAGTTCTTAGAAAAATCTATGGGTCAAATTGAATATATTGGNGAGCGCCCCTTTTTGGTGCTTGGCCATGGCTTGGTCATAGCTGGTTTTGTCTCAGCCCTGTTAGCTGCAGCGGCATATTTTCTTTCTTTCCGTACAAGAAACAGTGCCGATACAACTATCCAGTGGAAAGAATTCGCACGTAAAGCATACTTCGTCCACGCCTTCAGCTGTATTGGGATTTTTATCCTTTTGTTATCTATGATGGTGGGAGGTTACTACGAATATTTCTACGTGTGGTCCCATACCAGCGACTCTCTTCCTATCCAATACATCTTTGCCGCCTTTTGGGAAGGTCAGGAGGGAAGTTTTCTCCTTTGGATATTCTGGCACGCTATCATTGGCATAGTGATGATTTTTAAAACCAAAGAATGGGAAAATGTAACATTGCCTTTTCTTTGTCTGGTGCAAGCATTTCTCCTGTCCATGATTTTCGGCATACATGTTCACTTGGGTGAAACAGTCGCCAAAATTGGAAGTTCNCCCTTTGTTTTGTTGAGAGATGTCATGGATGGCCCGATNTTTTCCAAACCCGATTATTTAAGTGTTATTGAAGGAAAAGGGATGAATGTTTTACTCCAAAACTATTGGATGACCATTCACCCACCTACCTTGTTTCTTGGTTTTGCTCTTTGTACTATACCATTCAGCTTCATGATGGGTGGATTAATTACAGGTAAACACAAGGAGGTCATGAAAGCTGCACAACCATGGTCATTATTGGCAGCTTCGATTCTAGGGCTTGGCATTTTATTAGGAGCCGCCTGGGCATATGAAGCACTTAGTTTCAATGGCTATTGGGCATGGGACCCTGTCGAGAATATGTCATTCGTACCTTGGCTGGTTTTAGTAGCAGGACTGCATACCAACTTGATAGCAAATGCTACAGGGCGTTCAATTAAAAGCACGTATTGGTTTTATGCCCTTTCTTTCCTTTTAGTACTCTTCAGTACTTTCCTGACCCGAAGCGGAATTTTAGGGGATTCTTCAGCTCATGCATTCACTGAAATGGGTCTGGAATGGCAGTTAATTATATTCCTTGCAGCATTTTCCATTTTGTTTTTTGTAGTATATTTTAANAAATCCGATTCAATTCCGATTATTGAAAAGGAAGAAAGCATTAGTAGCAGGGAGTTCTGGATGTTTATCGGTTCCATTGTTCTGATATTCGCTGCAATCTTGATTACTTTCACAACTTCTATTCCGGTTTACAACAAAATTCTGGATTTCTTTGGTGGAATTTTCAATTCCAATATGGCCGCTTTTCATAGGACGTCTCCTGTGGATCCTATAGCTCACTACAATAAATTCCAGTTGTGGACTGCAATTTTTGTGGCCATATTGAGTGGATTTACCTATTATCTGAGATATAAGGAGAATAACTTTTCTCCACGAATAATGGACTTCTTCGCCAAAATAACAGGTTTCGCTTTGGTTTCAGCCCTATTCACCTGGATTGCCACATTCTTTATCCATTTGTACTCTTGGCAGTTCTATTTATTTTTCTGGTCAGGCCTCTTTACCTTCTTCAGTAATTTGTTCTATTTTATCAAATACTTGTGGAAGAAACCCAAACAAGCAGGTAGCGTAATCTCACATATGGGCTTCGGTTTGATGCTCGTTGGCATAATTGGATCAGGCCTAAACAAAACCTTCATTTCAACCAATCCATTTACACAAAAAGGCATGCTGGCTGATGAAGATTTAGGTAAAAACATATTGCTGATTAAAGGNGAACCAATGACAATGAGCGGTTATAATGTTACTTATTCAAGGGATACCATCATTGACAACAATAGGACATTTACACTTGACTTTACAAGACTGGATAATAACGGAAAGGAAAAAGAAAAATTCTCCCTTAATCCGAATGTTGTTTATGAACGTGATTTCTCGAAAGTGGCTGCCAGCAATCCGTCCACACTAAGAGGCTTCTTTAAGGACATTTACGTTCATATAGCTTCTTTGCCACCCGAAGAAATCGACCGGGAACAAGCTAAAGCTAAGGAAGACAGCCTTAAATTCGAAACATATTGGGTGAGCGCCGTTGATACTGTATTCACAAAGAGGGCGTATATCAAGGCTGGCCAACTTAATTTCAACCCACAACATAAGGAATACAAACCAGAACCCGGAGACATAGCAATAGGTGTCAATCTGGAAGTCGGCAACATGAAGGATGATTCCATCTACAAAGCTTCTCCAATGGTTGTACTGCGTAATGAAATGTTGATGAATTTTGGTNNGCAAATCAACGATCTCTCCACCAAGATTGAACTGCATCCTGACGTGTTCAAACCATTATTTGAGCGGAATCCGGAAGCTACCAGAAAGATTGTTTTAAAACAAGGACAAAAATTCTCTATTAACGATCGTGAATTCACTTTCGAGAAATTTAAAATGTCTGATAAGAAAGAAGATAAAATCGCCGTTTTTGGTGAATTAATTGATACTGAAGGCAAACTGGTGGCTGAGCCTAAGTTTGAAATCATCGGTAATTCTTCTCGAAGTGAGAAGGTTTTATGCCCTCCGCCAACGCACTGATTGCTATGACAAAAATAGATCCACAGGAAGAAACTGCAACTTTCGAATACAATACATTCAAAGGACTAGGGCAGAAAATTCCATTGAGAGTATCAGAAAATTCTACTCGATCAGACTATATTGTCCTTGAAGCCGTCAAATTCCCGGGAATCAACTTTTTCTGGTTGACCAATGATGATGATGGCAGGCCTTGCCTGGAGTATTCTTCCAACATATAGAAAAAAGGCAGAAATGTCTGAAGTACCTAATAGGATTCAGATTGTCGGAACCGGAAATATCGCCTTCCATGTAGCATCAGGGCTGGCTAAGCAACAAACTGTTCACGCAATACGGATAAATGCCCGCTCAGAGACTCATCATGATTTATTCATGAGCATATCTCCTAAAATTGAATTTTGTATCAACGAAAAACCGGATTTCACTTACCCTTTCACGATCATTGCTGTTTCTGATGATGCCATTGGAAAGGTAGCAGAAGCCTGGTCCGGATATCCTCACCTGATCGTGCATACCGCCGGCTCGGTACCAATTGATGTATTGAAAAAGGCCGGTATTAATAATTTTGGTGCGCTCTATCCTTTACAAACTTTCTCTATCAACAGAAAAATAAATTGGAAGAAAATCCCCATCTTCATCAATTCAAATAACGAAGAAAATCTTAATAACATATACTCTGTTGCCAGGCTATTGTCCCCAAATATCATACCGATTACTGATTCTAATCGACTTGCCCTCCATATAGGTGCTGTAATCGCCAACAACTTTACCAATCACTTGTTTGCAATTGCTGATAAATGGCTTGTATCAAATGATCTAAAATTCGAATACCTGCTTCCATTAATACGGGAAACCGTTGACAAGCTGGAAGAAATGTCCCCATTAGATGCTCAAACCGGACCCGCAAAAAGAAATGATCGAAGAGTCATAAATAAGCACATGGGACAATTGGAAGGAGATCAGGATTTAAAGGAATTGTACCTAAGACTGACTGAATCTATTTTCAAGTTTCACCATGAACGAGGTTACTAATCCTAATACTTACTTTACAAATACATTAATATATTATGTAAATTTAAAATGTATCATAAAAGAATCCTTCTACAATCACAATTTTAATTAGTTTTGCATTTTATTGATTCAAATCAGACACTAACACATCACATAACTTACTGATTACCTGAAAGGTATGAACAATATTTTATGAAAAAGAAGTAAAAATCGGCATTCTGGCAATAGTTGCACTCTTCATTGTGATTTTTGGACTAAAATTCCTCAAAGGTCAAAATGTCTTTTCGTCTAAACAGACCTTTTATTCAGATTTTGCGGATGTAAATAAACTCACCGTCGGTACTCCCATCTTGATTCATGGCTTCCAGGTAGGATCTGTTGTGGATATTTATCTTAAACCGAGTAACCCTCAGCTTATTGAAGTAGAGATGCAGGTAAATAAAGATATCAAGGTACCCAAATCGACAATAGTAGAAATTAGAGATGTCGGTATGATGGGTGCCAAAGCCATTTTCCTGACTTATGACATCAAGGCGCTCAATGATCTTGCCCAGAGCGGTGACTTCCTGAAAGGTAAAACAAAAGGGATGCTGGGGTCAATGCTTGGTGATCCGGCAGAGTTGCAAAAGTATCTCTCCGAAATCCAACAAGGCGCTGGAGGTGTAATGGATACGATTGTAGATTATTTTAAAAGGATCGATCAAAGCCAGGGTGTTGGCCTCGCATTGGCCAATCTTCAACACACCATTGAAAATCTTCGGCTGATAACAGGAGAACTGAATGTCTTACTCCACAATTCAAATTCAAACCTTCAAGCTACCTTCGGCAATTTGAACAGTATTACAGGTAACATCAACAATAAAAATAAGGAAATAGCCGCCTTATTAGAAAATTTAAACAGTATTTCAAATCAAGTCAAAAATGCCGGCCTCGACAATACAATCCAAAGCGCCAATACTACAATCACCACACTAAACAATCGGATGAATGAGCTAAAGACTACATTGGAAGGCGCGGACAAGGCTATAAATGGCATATCATCCGTCCTTACAAAGGTAAATAATGGCGAGGGAACATTGGGGAAATTAGTCAATGATAATGACCTGTATCTCAATCTGGAAAGAACCAGCAAACAACTGGACCTTCTGATGCAGGATCTCAGGCTTAACCCAAAGCGATATGTCAATGTCAGCGTCTTTGGTAAGAAACAAAAATCTTATAATGTTCCGGAACACGATCCGGCTAATCCGATTCTGGATTCTTTAGAAACTAACAAGCTTAAATAAGAAGCTTTGTTGCTCGAAAAACCTTTACGAAAGATATATTATGTGATGGTTCCGTCTTTGAGGCTCCTCGTAAGACGTATAGTCTTCTTGCCGAAGGATTTATTCAGNAAAAAAGACGAACTGATGCCTCCCTCTGGCTTGATCTACACCGGAAGAGGCGATTTTATTCGTGCGGGAAAATACTGGTTGGAACGATTTATACGTGAAGGAGGCCTGAAGCCAGAAGATTCCGTACTAGATATTGGAAGCGGTATAGGCAGAATGGCAGTACCGATGACAAAATATCTTACATCCGGTAGATATGAAGGTTTTGATGCTGTGCGACAAGGCGTCGATTGGTGTAAATCAAATATCCAAAGAAAATACCCCAATTTTAACTTTATTTATGCTGATTTAGACAACGATCTGTACAAATCCAAAGGATTCAATGCAGCCGAATACAGATTTGATTATCCTGATGAAAATTTTGATTTTGCTATTTCCATCTCAGTTTTTACCCACATGTTAAAAGATGAGATTATCAACTATTTGCGTGAAACATCCAGAGTATTGAAAAAGGGAGGCGTATTATTTGCGACGTTTTTGTCCTGCCTGACGGTTTTCAACCAGGCAGGCAAGCCTTTGATTTTCCCTATCAATTTGGCAACTATGCTCTTATGGATAAAAATGTCAAATCTGCTAATGTTGCATATCGTTATGATTTTCTTCATGACATCTGCACTCAATCAGGATTTGACATACACTTATACCAAAAGGCTACTGGAATAAACACATTGAACATACAGACAATGATTTTCAGGATGTCTTGATCTTAAGAAAGCTTTGATTGAGCCTAATTGGTAGGACTATTTAACCGTTTGAGTGAAATCCCCGTAACCGGCCGAATAATTAATGGTACCTTTTCGGCATGCACTACCGAGGTATCAAGACCAAACCATTTCTCCGGACTTGCTGTCCATTTTTTAATGGCTATTTGCGCATTGAGGAAGAATTTCTCCATGAACTTCTCTTCACTCTCATAGGAAAGAACATCTTCAAGATAAATAAACTGGAAGTCCCCTACTCCATTAGATTCCTTCATGAAATGATATTTCTCAGTAAATTTCAGTTCACCTTTTTGTAACATGTCCGTGACAACATATCTTAGAAATACACTGATTCTTTGTTGAACTCTGAAGCCAAGATAGAATGTGACCCGAATAAAATCGTCCTTGATTAGATTATTTACATGATAGTCCATTCTGAATG
This sequence comes from Candidatus Parvibacillus calidus, assembly GCA_013414645.1. Classification (GTDB taxonomy): domain Bacteria; phylum Bacteroidota; class Bacteroidia; order Chitinophagales; family Saprospiraceae; genus Parvibacillus; species Parvibacillus calidus. The sequence goes on from CP058702.1 coordinate 2,264,340, forward strand.
GCTCCTCATCGACCTGAACATTAATGAGCCAATAACAATCAGCTCTTTTCGGCTGCTTTTGGAGAATGCTGTAAAGAATACTTTTCTCTACTTCATCTTCCACTGTAGATTTCGTCAGATATACAAGATGGGTGGCAAATTTGGGATAAGTAAGGTCTTTTGACAAGGACAACAATTGATCATTATAGTGCTGAAGTTTTACATACTGAGTATGCCTGCTCTTGATTCCATTTGCTCTTACCCATATATAATTGAGCGCAATGATAAACCCTGCAATTAATAAAGTAATATAACCGCCATTCCAAATTTTCGACAAATTGGCAATCATAAAGGTCAACTCAATAAACACAAACAAACCGGTCACGCTATATTTAAATACAGGGTTAACCTTTTTCAGATTCATATAAAAATAAAGCAATATCGTTGTCATCAACATGGTAAAGGTAATGGCAAGACCATAAGCCGCTTCCATCTGCAAAGGATCTTTAANAAATAACACAACCGCCACACAACCAAAGAAAAACAATGTATTTATTAATGGTATATATAACTGGCCTTTGATGTTGGAAGGGTATTGTACAGTCAACTTAGGAAAAATATTCAGGGAAATTCCTTCAGAGACAAGCGTAAATGACCCGGATATCAAAGCTTGACTTGCAACAATTGAAGCCATAGTGGCGATAATGATTCCTGCCGGCAAGAACCAGGATGGCATCAATGCATAAAACACGCTTTGGTCAAATTTTTCTCCAACATGATGTAACAGGTATGCTCCTTGACCCAGATAATTCAAAATCAAACAAGCCTTGACATATATCCAGGAAATCTGAATATTCCGCCTGCCACAATGTCCCAGGTCGCTATACAATGCTTCAGCCCNCGTCGTACATAGAAAAATAGCTCCAAGTAGCCCAAGACCCTTGGGATTGTCCTTCAATACTTCAAAAGCATAGTAGGGATTGAACGCTTTAAGTATAATAGGAAAATCTACCACTTGAATTATACCTAAAATACCTATCATGGAAAACCAAACAAGCATGACCGGACCAAATGATCGACCGATAAAGTCAGTTCCAAAATGCTGTACAAAAAACAATATAGCAAGAATGCCTATCACGATAGGTATAGTAGGTATTTTGTCATTATATATCTTTAATGCATCTATGGCTGATGATACAGTAATGCTCGGTGTTATTATGCCGTCCGCCATCATCATGGCACCACCTATTATGGCGATTACAACCAACCATTTACGTTGCTTCTTCACTAAGGAAAACAAGGAAAATATCCCACCCTCCCCGTTATTATCTGCTCGCAAGGTTATAAGAATATACTTGACTGTTGTCGTCAAGGTGAGTGTCCAGATAACACAGGAAACTGCACCCACAGCTAACAACTCACTAACGGGTACTCCATTTGCTACCGCTCCCATAACGTATAAAGGCGAAGTTCCAATATCACCATAAACAATACCCAGGGTAATCAGTAAGCCTGCAAAACTAAGTTTGTCAATACGTCTGTTATCTTTTGACATCGAACTATATATTAAATATTTTGATGATATAGCATATGAAGATGTTGTATGCCATCTTCCACATAAATCTCTCCGCAAGCACTGAACCCAAGACTCTCATAAAATTCTTTAAGATACACCTGAGCACCAATCTTGATTGGAATAGAAGGATCCTCTTCTTTTAGTATTTCCAGTGCCTTCAACATCAATTCCTTACCATAGCCCTTTCCCCTGCCTTTCATTGTAGTGGCGCGCGTCCGATTGAATAAAATCCGGGGAAGGGTTTGCCCGGAGGAAGAAGCCGGCAATATGCGACCAATTCATTTTCCTGGGTAAATCCCAAAACATGAAAAGCTGCAATATCCAGCCCATCAATATCCTGGTACACACAATTTTGCTCTATTTGAAACACCTGCTCCCTCATATAAAGTATATTGTATAGAGCCAATGCAGTTAGATCCTTAAAAGGAACAACAGAAAACGTGAGAGTTTCCATCAATCAGGTTGTACAACTATTCCGGTTTCCTTGGTAAAGTTGTCCACAATTGAAACAACCGCATCAGGTTCCAGCGTATATTCAANAAACAATCGCCTGAGTACTCGCTGTCCGTTGTCCAGATTAAAAACAAATTCAAGACATGATACTTGATGTTCTGCCCTAAAAATGTACTTAGATGAATTAACTTTACCGGATTGCTCCTTCCCAAAAGCCTGCAATTCATCCTCTCCTACTGAACAGGATGCCCAATAAACCGGATAGTCTATCTGTACCGCTTCCAGACGAGTCATAACCATATCTTTTCCCAGATAAANAAGGAGGTTGCCGACTTGTGGACCTCTGTCCTTATTTAGGAAGCAAATGTACATCGCCTTGAAACTTGATTTTGGATTACAAGGTACCATCCTGGACGAATCAAAGACTTGTTGTTGAATCAGATCTTCTTTCCATTCAATCTTCCTCAAACCTTCCCTGAATTGATCTATGAAGCCAAAATGTTCAGGTTCCAATTTGGATATCATTTCATCTGTCAATTCATGTTGGATAGCAAATTTGTCATCCTCTTCCGCATAGTGATCGAGCCAGAACCTGGCTGATTGAATCCTTCCCCCAAGGCGACTTGCCTCCATTTCGGTAAGACCTTCTCCCTTCAGCTCACGAGCTGCAGTAAAGATGTCGATATGCGGCATTTGAACCAAATTCTTGACCAATGAAAAGCCCGGTATACTGTAATTTTCTGATACATCAAGCTCGCTGATCCGATAGATTTCTCTTTGTTGATCTTTGTCTTCCAGACCAGAAAAAGCTGCATTCCTTACACCGTCAAAATCATTGTACAGCTTGACAATATAATTCTCAGACGGACTAAAGTTGATAGCACGCTTCGGTGGAGTACTAAGCATCAGGTAACGAAGCATCTCCGGTGAAAGAAATGCGTTCATCTNCCTTGCTGAGGCGCCAATTCCCTTTGATGATGACATCTTAGCACCATCGGTCAGAAAGAAGCCATATGGAACATTATAGGGTGAAGGCATACCAAATACATCCCTGAGTATATGCCCGGAAACATCACGCGAACCACCTTTGGTGGAATGATCCATTCCGGCACCTTCTATGGTGATGCCCCAGGTCATCCATTTGGCAACCCATTCTAGCTTCCAGGGTAGCTTACCATTACCGTTGTAAGGAGAAATTTTTCCGGTATGTCCACAACCTTTAGCCCATTTGACCAAATCAGGTCGGCATACATACGTTACTTCCTTACCATCGAAGTCGAGAACCTCAGTAGTTCCGATTCGTCCACAATTCTCACATATTGTTTGGAATGGATACCATTTATCAGACTTCTCTGACCCACTTACCTTTCGATAAATATCCTTGATTGCATCTCGTTGATTAAGTATCTTCTCAATAGCTTCATTAAACTGTCCACTTCTATATATATCACGCATCCGATACTTTTCTGCCTTTACCCCTAAATCATCAAAAACCTTGAAAAATCCGGAAATGAAATGCTCAGCCATATCATTATAAGTAGACCCTGGTGGTGCAGGAACATTACACAGCGGCATACCTAGATACTTTTCAAAATGTTCATCCTGACCCTTTGGAATTTCATCCACAGGATCGTAATCGTCGGATCCAAATGTGTAACGCACATTGTAACCCTCCTGCGCTAAAACCTTATATATAGCATCATGTATCAACACTCNCCTTAATGAACCAACATGCGGTTCACCTGATGGAGTCTTTGAGTCATTTATCAATTGGGGCTGACCTTTATCAATAGCTTTCAATATTTCCTGCGTCCAAAACATGCCAGTCTATTTTGTTTATAAAACACAAATGTACAATTGTTTTAAATGGAAGCAAGGTCACTTAAGCATAATAATTTAATGTAGGGACAAGTCCGCCTTTACCTNCCCGGGAATATTGTCTATTTCATTTTCTGTAAGCGCTTGATATTTAATATCTTTAATCCGAGTAGCAGTAATATATCCGGAAATTTTATTCATGACAAAAATTGAATCCAGCCTGTAGTCTGCTGCAACCGTTCCTATCAACCCTTTACGGTAGATAACAACCTGCTTTTGCTGCAACTGAATTCTCACTGTACTTTCACTGTGTGCAGCATTGAAAAGCGACCAACCCTCCAAAGCAAACAATAATAATATGCCTAATATCATCAAAGTTCTATAATTTCTCAATCTATTTTGAATATGAATATAGGTCAGTAATAGCATTACCGACAGAACCAAAGCCATACTCAAGGAAAAATAAATTTTAGTCACTATTCCAAAAGGAATCTTGCTTATCCATTCTACACTCTTTAATAATGCTGTCGTAGATATTTCCCACAATGGACCGAAATAAATAGCCAATGGCATACTGAAAGTAGAGACCAAAATTACAGCCAATCCAATTTTTATCACCCAATCTGAAATAAAGACAGCAACGAGACCGGAAATCAGAAAATAGACCGGAAACTGATGAAAGTGGTACAGAATGAGAGGAAGTGTCCCTGCTTGTGCTGCCAGTGTGACGGAAATGAGGCTTGCTAAAGTCTTTTGCCCGGACAAAGGTGCAGGCAATGTTTGCTTAATCTTGTGTTGAAGCAGGATAATTCCAATAACTGCTGAAAATGATAATTGAAAACCAACATCATAGATAACAAAAGGTTGAGAAGTAATCATTAACACGGCTCCGGAAAAAACGGCATTAAGACCGGTCCCCTTTCGCCCGAAAAGTTTCCCCACAACCAAAATAGTAAGCATGAGAGCTGCCCTTACTATAGATGCTGATAACCCTGCAATAAATGTAAATGCCCATATAAACATAACTGCCGTTAATATCATCTTCTTCTCCCNCACCAGCCACCTAAAACCAATTACCTTAAGGAAAAACAAAATATTTATATATATCAGCGCAACATGCATACCGGATACTGCTAATAGATGAACAGAACCTGTTTCAACAAATGCCTTCTGGGTGGACTCATCAATTTCTTCCCTGTATCCAAATATCAAACCTGAAGCGAGATCAGCCATTTCATTCCTTCCTAGTATAGCCTTACATCGTTCAATACACCAGTTTCGAACCTTATAAGCCATGAATTTCAAATGATAAATAGGCGAAGTTTTAATGATCTGCAAATCTGCATCCTTTATATATGCAATTTTATATATATGTTTACTCGCCAAATATTTCTGATAGTCAAACCCATAAGGGACTTCATTACGACGTATTTCATCCAACTGTGCAATAACCGAAACCAAGTCTCCGGGTTCCGGAGTTCTTTCAAATGATTTTGAAAAAATAATAAATTTCCCATCCAATTGACGGTATTCACCCAGTGAATCTTCAATTGCTTCAGCTTNTAACAAAACTTGCCAGCTCTTTCCTTNTTTCGGGGCCTCCAAACATTCAGCGATTATTCTGGATTTCTTTTTGGCCATTTCCGGAAAATGATTCATGTGCGTCAAAGAATTTCTTTCATCAGTAAAGAATGTCAATAGAATCCCAATTGTGACACATGGAATGATCAGAATAAGTGATGGCAGATATCGAATTTTATACCGTACCCGCAAGAAATAAACGGCCAAAATGATAAGAAGGGTTACTACAATCAAGGCAATTATTGTCCATCCGGATAACATACCATATCCGGGATATAGCAGGATGCCTGCAACCAACCCAATTAAAATACGTAATGCCGGTAGTTCGTGAATGGTGATCATGGTGACTGAAGAATTTATTACCGTAAAAATAATAAATATCGAATTATTTACACAAGATTTTTATTGAATTATATCAAGATCTAACAAATATTTTTTGATAGGGGTGTCCTGTGGATTATAATACAAATACTCATTACCTTTGTCGGAAAATAATTTAGTAATGGGAAAACCTGTAGTTTATCATCTGGCTGACCGAATCGTCAAAATGGTCGAGTCCGCAACACTCCAGATGACGGCTAAAGCCAGAAAGTTAAAGCAAGAAGGCAAGGATGTTATTAATCTGAGCATCGGTGAGCCTGATTTTGATACACCGCAATTTATTAAAGACGCTGCTAAAGTAGCTCTGGATCAGGGCTATACTAAATACACTCCGGTTTCGGGGCTTATTGAATTGAAAAGGTCTATTCAGGAAAAGTTCAAACGAGACAATAACATTGAGTATGCACTTGATGAAATCGTAGTATCAAACGGAGCCAAGCAAAGCATCGCGAATGTTGCGATGAGTGTTCTCAATGAAGGCGATGAAGTGATCATTTTCGCGCCTTATTGGGTTTCTTATCTTGAAATTGTACATTTGGCGGGTGGAGTTCCCGTAATTGTCCATGCAGGTATCGAAAATGATTTTAAAGTATTGCCTTCCCAGCTGGAAGCGGCTATTACACCTAAGACAAGAATGGTAATTTTTTCAAGTCCATGTAATCCAACAGGCAGCGTATACTCTATGGAGGAACTTCAGGCATTTGCGGAAATTCTTGGTACAAAAGATGAAATCTACATCGTCTCAGATGAAATATATGAATACATCAACTATACCGGCAATCATGCCAGCATAGCTTCCATCCCATCTGTCAAGGATCAAACCATAACAATCAACGGATTTTCAAAGGGTTTTGCTATGACCGGTTGGAGGTTAGGCTATATGGGTGCGCCAAGAGAAGTTGCAAAAGCGACTGATAAGATGCAGGGGCAGTTCACTTCAGGCGCCACTTCCTTCAGTCAGAAAGCGGCTTCACTTGCTCTGGAGACGGATCTGACAGAAACCTATAAAATGAGAGATGCTTTTCTCAAAAGAAGGGACCTTATATTAAATCTGTTGAAAGAAATACCGGGAATAAAGTGCAATGTTCCGGAAGGAGCATTCTACGTCTTCCCCAATGTGAGCGCCTACTATGGCAAGAAAACCCCTGATGGGACAGTCATAGAAAATGGAGATCAATTGTGCGCATATATTTTGGATACAGCTTATGTGGCTCTTGTTGCCGGTTCAGCTTTCGGTGACGAAGAATGTATCAGAATATCCTATGCTGCTTCAGATGAAGAAATTATCGAAGCTTGCAAGAGAATTAAAGAGGCTTTGCGTCTCCTGAATTGAATAAAGAAAAGCCCGGCATTTACCGGGCTTTTCTTTATTCAGCAATGTTTAAAGGAATAACAGGAAAAAATTCATACATTATCATTGTATGAAGCTACCGCCCACTAATTTATGCCTGTTACTTACCGAAAAAACTTTTGATTTTCGAAAAGAAAGACTTTGATGTAGTTTCGATTTTCTCTTTGGCTTCAGTTGCAAATTCCTCAATATCTTCACGCATGCCTGCGGTTTTTCTGCAGCTTTTTCCTTCCATTCAGCCAAAGTCTCCTTGGCCTCCTCCGCGAATTCAGAAATATCTTCACGCATGTCTGCTGTTTTCTCTGCAACTTTTTCCTTCCATTCAGATAAAGTCTCCTTGGCTTCCTGAGCGAATTCTGAAATTTCTTCTTTAGCCTCTTGTGCAAAAGCACTTGCTTTACTTCCTGCACCTGAGAAAAACTCACTTGCATCCTCTTTCACTGCTGCAGCTTTCTCAGTTACCTTATCCTTCCATTCACCCAAGGTTTCTCCAACTTCTGACAAGACTTCACCAGCTTTATGTTGTGCTGCTTTTTCAAATCCGCTTATCTGTGCACCTGCATCAGCTAATTTCTCCTGCAACTGTCCCTCTCCTTCTGTAAAGTTGTCCTCTGCCTTGCCAATTTGTTCTCCACCACTTTCACTACCTTCCTCCAGCGTTTCGTTTTCTGCATCGAGAGTAACGTCGGTCGCTTCGGAAATTTCGGAAGCTTCAGCATTTATACTTTCATTGACCTGGTCAGGCATATCATTTTGTAAATTTTCAGAATCATCAGATCCTTTTGTTATTTCTTCAGACATTTGTTAATAATTTAATTTAGAAATTTTGGTATACTTTTCCAATTGTTGAATATGTATCATACGATATATTCACAATCATTAAACTGTAATATTGTGATTTTCGTTCCACATTACCCCAAAATTCACGAATAAACCAATAAATTATCAGGCATTATCGAATTTCATTTCTTTAGCCTTTGATTTATAGTAAATTCATTGATTCTACAAACCATAAAATCCATAATGGAAGGATATCATTCAAGACTATAATCTCATTCCCCAATAAAGGCTATCGATTATCATTTCTCGTTACGATGGAAAACTACTTCACTTTTTTGCCTCAAGATAATAATTTTCTTCGTATGAAGATAAAACAGAAACATCTTATAATTCAACAATCATGTAACATCAGGTAACATAATGGCCCGGAAGCACAGACGTACATCCACAAGGGCATGACATACCTTGCTAGTTTTTTGTGCCTTTCATATTGCCCGGTAAATGCCCTTGTATAAGTAAATAAAATAAAAGGTAATATAACAGCTGCTAATACAATATGTGAAATCAAAAGAAAGAAATAGATGATCCTGATGACCCCTTCATGACAAAATTTTCTCTCCGGAGTTGTAATATGATACAATACATAGGACACCAGGAATATGCAGGATAATACCAATGCTAAATTAATTGCTTTTTGATGCCCTTTAATGTTTTTTTGCTTGATCTGATAAAATGCGAATAAAAGAACTAGGAATGTAATCGCATTTACACTTGAATGAAAGGGTGCCAAGAATCTCATATCCATTCCTACATCAAAATGAATTCTCCTCATGAAAATAATTGTTAGGAAGACAATCAGGCTGATCACCCAGGCTAATTTATTTAATTTTCTTTCCTTCTTTTTTGCTTGGGTATATTCCATCTATTTTTTAATAACCTTGCTGACGAATTAAAACAGGTTTCTCTCGCTTATATTCGGGCAAAAGTACCGTCACATGCTTAATTAATTCCCTTACATCCTCATCTTGGGCCAATTCATATCCATTTCTAACCTTACCATAGACATCCATCAGAAGGGTATTATAATTCAAATGGTTTGACGCTATCGTATCCCTACGCGTAAAGCTACTTTTCAGACAGTCGAAATTTCCGTGCTTACCCATCAATGCAAAACCAGACTGATATATATACTCCGGCACATCCGGTACCATTGTTGAGTCAATGCTACATAGGACTATGCCTAAGGAACCCTTTCCGGAATTCTGGGCAAAAAGGGTCTTTAGAATCTTAGCTAACAAGCCGGGCTGAATTTCATCCTTATCAATAAAAATCCAGACTTTCCCCTTCATGGAATCTAATGGCAAAATAGATGATTGAAATACCATCGGGCTACACGAATCAACCTGAATATTTTGCGCTAATTCCTTAAGGGCAGTTTGCCTGAATTCTATTCCCTGCTTCACATAAACCAAACTTATAAATGGCAATAATATGAAGCAGCATAAAATAACCCAAATTACTGGTTTCTTAAGAATCCTGCCAATACTGCTCACACTTCTAATTTATAATAGGAGACAGTTTATTAATGCTGATTTGTCTCGGTTGGTTTTGCCGAACCTTCCGTTGGTGTTACATCATCTTTTGGACCGACTTCATTGTGGAATGTTTCCAAAGATGCTTCTGATGGCTTGATATATCCCTTGCTGTTTACCAATTCAACATATGCCTTTCTATCATGCCAGGCGCNCCCTTCATTCAGGAATGCGATCATTGCCCATACAATCAGGATGATAGGCCACGATGCTGAAATAACGAGACCTTTGTTCTCATACTTCATATGCATGAATTCAGAAATAATATAGTATGCTTTGTATAGACTCAACATTATCATAGCCGGATACATCACCCATTTAGGAAGATGAAATCCATCTATTACATGGCCATTACCGATCAAAGCAATAAATACCTCAATCAAAGTAATGACTGCCAAAAGGATCATACCCTTATATACAACTCTTTTACCTTCTTCTGGAGATAAGCTCATTTTTATTAATTTTGATATTTATTACAATAGGTAGAATACAAGAAAAACAAATACCCACACTAAATCTACAAAGTGCCAGTATAAACCAATTTTCTCTACCATTTCATAGCCATTCTTACGCTTTTCATATAACCCACTCATTACATTGAGCATAATAACCAACAGGAATACAACACCTGAAAATACGTGGAATCCGTGGAATCCAGTGATAAAGAAAAACAGGCCGCCAAATGCTTTGGGTCCGAACGCCTCCTGAGCAATTTGACCTTTATACTCACCAGACGTAATTTTAAATACTCTTTTATGCCACTCACCATCTTTCTTGTGGATAAGATATGTTGTTCCTGCTTTGAATGAATCAGGTTGACCATTTTCCTTTTTTGCCTCTGTTCCATCAGGATTAAGATACACACCATCCGTTGTATGTGTTCCGAAAGGATTGGTAGTTATCGTCATATGCTCTTTGGCAATCAGGTTAGTCCATTCCCATGCCTGACAACTTAAGAACATAAGACCACCGATGATGGTCAGTCCCATCCATTTTACCACACCTTNTTTATTTTCCCTTTTCCCTTCCTGAACTGCACGAACCATAGTAACTGAAGACAAAATCAAAATAAAAGTCATCACGGTCACGAAGATCAAAGGGGCATGATGAAACCCTCCCGGAAAAGTAGAAAAAACAAAATCAGGCAGAGGCCAGGTAGGAACACTGAATCTCAAGGCTCCGTAAGCAATGAGGAAACCTGAAAATGTAAAAGCATCTGATACCAGGAAGTACCACATCATCAATTTGCCGTAACTGGCTTTGAAAGGTTCTCTCCNCCCTTCCCAAAGCTCAGGTCCACTAGCATTATCATGATGACCTACTTGCGCATGTTCATGTGTATCTGTAGTCATTTATTCTTGTTTTTATTGAATTCTAAAAGATATTACCTGATTAATAGGAAAAATATAAATAAATATATCCATAAGATATCGACAAAATGCCAGTATTGAGCCGTCATTTGAAATCGTAGCAATCTCTTTGGTGTTACTGAATATTTCAAAGAAAAGGCTTGAAGCAAAGCAACGATCAAAATTGCAATTCCCCCAATGACATGGGCAGCATGCAGTCCGCTAATAAGATAGACAAACGACCCTGAAGGATTGCCATCCAGATTGATTCCGATATTATGCATTGCCTGCCATCCCTGAATCTGAAACATGATAAACATCAACCCCAACGCCAGCGTAGCCAATAGGAAAAGCTTATAATTCATCTCATTTCNCTTCTTAAATCCAGTATAACTCATATGCATTGTAACACTGGATAATAATATAGTTAATGAGCTGTACAAGAACATGGTAGGCAACTTAAACTCAAGCCAGTTACCTGCAGCCTGCCGAACAATATAAGCCGAAGTGAGAGCCATAAACATCATTATGATACTCGCAAACCCGGACCACAAAGCAAACTTTAAAGGTTGAATTCCCTTCTTTTGTGATAATGTAACTTCCATGTTAAAATAATTTATCAATATAAACAGCTCCCAACGCTATCGCCAGATAGAAAAGGGAAGCAAACATTAAATTCAAAGCAGCTTTCTTAGTTCGGTCTCGGTACAATCTATAACCATAGTATGCAAATCCAATAGATGCCAGTATCGTAACTACCAACGCCGGAATACCTATCAGGGATGAATAAAATCCGAAGAAAGCCAACGGAATGAACAACAAGGCATAAAAAGCGGAATTCAAACCTATATTCGGATCACAACCGCCATCCTTACTAGCAACTAATTTAAATCCAGCCTTCTTATATTCCTCATAACCCAGCCATCCAATCGCCCAAAAATGGGGAAATTGCCAGATAAACTGAATCGCAANAAGGTAAATACCCATCTGATCAATATAGCCAATAGCAGCAACATTTCCGATTAACAATGGCAAGGCACCGGGTAAGGAACCAATTGGTATTGCTATAGTAGAATATCGTTTTAATGGTGTATACACAAATGCGTATGAAACAACAGCTAAAGACCCTAATAATGCAGCTAATATATTAAAATAGAAAAGGCAAATAACCCCGAAAAGCCACATGACCCCAGCCACAAATACTGCATGAGAAGATGTCATCCTTCCGGCAGCAACGGGTCTGTTGGAAGTCCGCTTCATCAACTTATCATAGTCCTTTTCAAGAACTTCATTCAATGAATGTGCAGCAGCAGTAATGCAAAATCCACCTACAGCCAAAACCATGAAAGAAAACCAGTTGATTGCCCCATCAATAGAAACCAAATAGGACATCATGGCCGAAAAGACCACAAAGCTGGTAAGCTTATACTTAAATAACAGGGCATAGTCCTTCAACAGACTAGATTGAGCAACTCCTGTACTATTTAAATAATTTTCCTTCACAATTATTAGGTTATAATCAGCTCAAAAACAATCAGCCTATCAATGCTCAACTTTCTCGCCCGGCGCGTATGGTGTAATTTGAGTTATAAAATCCTGTTCAGCATCTTCATCCTTACTATAATCATATGACCAGCGTTCTACGGTAGGCAGTTTACCAGGCCAGTTTCCATGTGGCGCATCTATAGGCGTTGTCCACTCTATTGTATTGGCATGCCATGGATTTTNTTCTGTCACCTTCTTACCCTTCCAGATACTGTAGAAGAAGTTGAATACCCACAGCAACTGTACAAAGAAAACTACAATGGCAGAGATTGAAATAAATGCATTGACTCCTTCCCATCCGGCAAATGTATCAAAACTGTCAAAACGATAATATCTCCTTGGTACACCGGCCAAACCAAGATAATGCTGTGGCCAAAATATACAATATGCTCCAATTAGGGTCACCCAGAAATGTATCTTTAGGATTGACTCATTCATAAACCTTCCGAACATCTTCGGGAACCAGTAAGCCAAGCCGGCAAACATACCAAAGAAGGCAGCAACACCCATCACCAAGTGAAAATGCGCAATGACAAAATAAGTATCATGCAACTGGATATCCAGGGTGGAACTACCCAGCCAGATACCCGTCAAACCTCCTGAAATAAACAAACTGACGAATCCAATACAATATAACATAGGAGAATTGAGCCGAATATTCCCTCTGAATATTGTGGTCAGCCAGTTGAATGTTTTAATCGCAGAAGGCATTGCTATAATGAGGGTAAACAATACAAAGAAATTGGTAATAAAAGGATTCATACCCGAGGTAAACATATGATGCGCCCATACGATGCAAGATAAGAATGCTATAGCCATCATGGAGAAAACCATTGCTTTATATCCAAATATAGGCTTTCGGGAATTGACAGACAAGATCTCCGAAACCATACCCATTGCAGGAAGTATCACGATATACACTTCAGGGTGACCAAGGAACCAGAATAAATGTTGGTATAAAATTGGATTTCCTCCCACGTTTTCAAGAGCGGCACCTTGAATAAATATTTCACTCAAATAGAAACTGGTACCCATGCTTCTATCGAATAGCAATAAAAGTACGCCTGAAAACAAAACCGGGAATGTCAAAATACCTAGTATTGCCGTAATCAGGAATGACCAGATTGTCANGGGCATGCGCCACATGGACATGCCTTTAGTCCTAAGGTTGAGAATCGTAGTCACATAATTGATACCTCCAAGCAACTGAGAAACAATGAAGAAAGTCATACTGATGATCCACAGGTTCATACCTCCCTTCGGCCNCGACGATGCCTGGGGCAACGCACTCAAAGGAGGATAGGCTGTCCACCCTCCCGAGAAAGGACCTGTGCTTAGGAAAANAGAAGATAACATAACTACCCCTGCAAGGAAAAAGAACCAATAAGACATCATATTAAGTAGTGGCGATGCCATATCCCTAGCGCCTAATTGCAATGGAATCAGGAAGTTACTGAAGGTACCACTCAAACCTGCCGTCAAAACGAAAAAGACTAGAATGGTACCGTGCATAGTCACTAAGGCATAATAAAATTCCTGAGACAATGCACCCACTCCTGCATCATTGATAATGATCCATTTACCAAGGATCGGTTTCAACCAGGACATATCAGACTCCGGAAAGCCCAATTGCAATCGGAAGAAAACAGAAAATGCAGCCCCGATGATTGCCCAGATGATACCGGTAATTAAAAATTGCCTGGAGATAATCTTATGATCCAAGCTAAAAATGTACTTGCCAATGAAGCCAGATTTGTATTTATCCTCTCCATGGCGCTCATGAAAATGATCATCGTATCCATNTTTCTCGATGATATCATCGACTTCATCCTTGACAGTTATATTATGATCAGACATGTTTTAAATTTTTTCTATTTCTAAAATTAAAAATTATTCAGCCTTTGTCGAATCGGCTTTTGTTTCAGATCCTCCTTCCGCTGATGGAGCTGGTCCATTATTTACAACACCATTGATAGTAATTGGCTTGCCTTTATTGGGGTCATCATCCTTGCCCCTTACGTTTGCCAAATAATAGGATTGTTGCGACTTTACCCATGCATCGTACTGTTCAGGAGTCACCACCCTAACAGGGCGTCGCATGGCAAAGTGACTGTCTCCACACAATTCGGCACAAGCCAGTTCGAATGTAAATGCTTCCCATTTCAATTTGCTCTCAGGATCACTTGGATCAGCAGGCACATTCCATTCAGGATATTNTTTCAGATTATTCTTATACTCTTCAGTGGTCATGGAAGGTGTGAACACAAAGTAGGTAGGCATGCCCGGAACAGCATCCATCTTTACCCTGAAGTGAGGAAGAAAGAAACTGTGCAATACATCACGGGACAAAATTCTGATTCTTACTTNTTTCCCTTTGGGTAAAACTATTTCATCAGGCTTGAAATCATCCCAATNTTTGGGATCATTCCAATCCTGACCAAGATCATTGGTTCCGGAAGTTAATTTAAAATCCCTTGTCCCTAATATATTATCAATACCCGGATACCTAACAATCCATGCAAATTGCATTCCTGTAACCTCGACCTCTATATGCTTTTCATCCGGCTTAATATCTGCCATCATCTTATTCCACACCATTAAACCATCAATGGCTAAAAATGCGAGTACAAAGAAGGNGGTCAAAGTCCACACCATTTCGAGCTTAGTGTTATCGGGATAATACCAAGCCTTTTTACCTTTCCTATATCGATATCTGTAAGCAAAGTAAAATAACAGGATATGGGTAATGATATATACAATCCCGGTTAGGATCAACATGATATGCATGGATTTATCAATGAGTGTTCCATGCTCAGAAGCAGAAAGCATTGGTCCATAACCAAACATCATGTTCTTATAATGATACGATGTGTAGATCGTAAGGAATAGCAACAAGAAACCGAATACCAATATTGCAACTGCTGTATTGTTATTGGATTGGAGGAAAGCTTTCTCCTCACCTTTAATTCTCTTAATAATCTCATTGATTCTCGCTATCTGATAGATAACAAGCCCAACAAGCAAAATACATCCAATTATTGCTAACGCTGTCATTGATTATTTAATGTTAATTTATTGTCAAAAAGTTTATTGAACATGATGATGTAAACTCTCAGGCAGTAGAGGATCATGCTTGGGTTTAAGCGACAATTTACCCAACTGTACAAAAGTTACATAAACAAATAGTCCAAAGAATCCTAACATAGTTCCGATCTCCAACAAACCCGGAAGAGTAAAGCCGGAGACAAAACGGCTTGCATGTTCGGCACCCTCAGTAACAGCTCCATGGCCGCCCTCCATTTTGGCAAGAGCTTCATGAGCAGTATGCAGAGTTCCCGGCTTAATCATCAGGAAGAAATCCCACCAATGACCAAATATAACCAGTATACAAACAAACACCATCGATCCTATTTTCCGCTTTGTATCATTTCTTAATAACACCAGGAAAGGAAGTACAAAGTTGATGACAAGGTTACCCCAGAAAAGTACGGGATATTGTTGCATCTGCCTGTTGAAATAAGTCGTTTCCTCTCCATTGTTACCGTACCAGATCAACATGAATTGGCTGAACCACAAATAAGTCCAGAAAACAGTAATTGCAAAAACAAACTTTCCCACATCGTGCAGATGTTCTACCGTAACAAAATTGATAAAACCTTGTCCCTTTAGGAAAATGATCAACAAGGCTGTAAACGCAAAGCATGCTACTACCCATGAAGCTGTAGCGTACCATGCAAATAAGGTTGAATACCAATGTGCGTCCAATGACATGATCCATTGCCAAATCATTGCAGCACTTGAAAATCCTGCGATCGGCAGAAATATACTGGATAGCACTTTCATACGCTTATATTCCTTGATATCATCAAAGCCATTATTGTTATCCTGCTCTTTGGACAGTTGTCTGAGCTTGATTGCAAAATAAGCCCATGCACCAATAACAATTACAGTCCCCAAAGTATACCAATATGGATTAAGAAATCCGGATTTACCTTTGAGGATCAAATCATTGGCGACATCTTCTGCATCGGTCCAATGATAAAGATGGTGATAATGACCCCATAGGCCTCCTACCACAACAAGCATTAATATCAAGCCGGTAATCAGGAACATCGAATAAGCTTCCCATAACCTCTTGAAAGCTACCCACCAACTACCATATGTAAGAATACCCATGGTCATAAGCATCAGAGCAGCAAAGGCAATTCCGGTAAAATACATTGTATTATGCAAATAGTTAGACCAGAATCTGGTATGCAGAGCATCATCCTGAAACCATGTAATAACCATGCTTATCAGTCCAATGACCATAAAGGCAATCAGTGTATTTTTGTATTTTGATTTGAATATGAATTGATCCATCCTCAATTAATTTTTTGTTATCCTCGAATACAACTTATTTCTGTTTTCTTTTCACTAATTGGCAACAGTGGGCATAGTATCAGCTACCGCAGGCATCGCTTTCTTTGCTGAAGCTATAAAATCCGTATTGTTCAACGTGTTTTCTGTCTCATCATATTTCAGGCCTTTTGTCTTTGCCTGCAAAGATCTGATGTATTGAATCACCTGCCATCTTTCCATGTAAGACAATTTATCGGAATAAGAACCCATCACATTTTTACCATGCATGATAGCAAAATAAAATCTTCCATTCGATGCAGCAATGAATTCATCACTGGTTAGGATTGCAGGTTGCGCAGGATACTTACCATCATCTCTTACAAGATATCCGGAGCCATCCCCTTTTTCACCATGACAAATTCCGCAGTAGATATCATACAACTCTTTACCATGAGCAAGATTTTCTTTGGTGATGGGATAAGGATTCAATTTGATATCATTTTCGGCCCGCTTCCTATCTTCCTCTGTATCACCATAATAGAAAGGAACTGAACCATTGACGGTTTCATTGGCAAATTCAGCTTCAACAGATGCAGGGATCTCACTATTACTGTATTTGGCAAGCCCAACAAATCCTCTTGGAATTGTTCCCATCACAGGATTTCGAGGCTGAGCCAATTTGATATAGCCATTCATGTCCCACCGATTATAGTGGAACAAATCAACCATATTAGCCTCATAGGCGATGGAATGGCCCATATCCTGCATATATTCATGGCCTGGTTTGTTACCTCCTGCAGGAAGACAACTTTCAAGCGACAAGCTAGCTGCAATGAATGCCAGTCCGGAAANAATCAAATATCTATTATATTTCATCTTCAAAAGAATGATTCTTTTTATTAAATAAACTTCGTGTCAACCAAAGAGGCACCATGCTTTGAGAAGAAAGCTCGTAGGCCGGATTTCTGTTCATCGGATGCATCACTTGTATCA
Organism: Candidatus Parvibacillus calidus; assembly: GCA_013414645.1. GTDB lineage: Bacteria > Bacteroidota > Bacteroidia > Chitinophagales > Saprospiraceae > Parvibacillus > Parvibacillus calidus. Next base: position 2,282,079 of record CP058702.1, read on the forward strand.
AATGAGATACAGAATTTATCATCTGTAATTCTGTCATGTAATGTCTTTGCCTTGACTCCAGNACNCATTCCGCAGATTGTATAAAAAGTCACTACCATTCCTATAGAGGCAAACAACACTGTCAGCTCAAACATTATCGGTACAAATGCAGGGAATGAGAAGTAAGGCTTACCTCCGAAGATGGTCGGCCAATCTCTTGTAAATATCCATGAAATTCCAAAAANAGCTGTCGCAGTCCCTGTCAATCCATAGAAAAATCCGGCAATATGCAGTCTTGACTCTTCCAAGCCTAACAACGGATCCAATCCATGCACCGGAAAAGGAGTATAGACATCGTCAATTTCCATATGAGACTTCCGTGCATCAGCAACGGCTGACAACAGTTGGGTTTCATCGTCGAACAACCCGAACAATACTTCTTTATTTTTGATGCCATTTATCTATATTCTTTAACTACTAATTAATGATGTTCTTCGTGATCAGAATGAGCTACCACAACCTCATTCTTTTCATTATATCCGCGATTCTTTCCTCTGTATTGATCTCCAGAAGATTTAAGGATTGATTTTACTTCAGCAATAGCCACAACAGGAGCAATACGGACAAATATGAGATATAATGTAAAGAACAAACCAAAAGTCCCCATATATATTCCTATTTCGTTCCAGGATGGATAATAATAACTCCAACTGGATGGTAAATAATCTCTTGCCAGTGTTGTTACTATAATTACAAATCGCTCAAACCACATCCCGATATTCACAAAAATTGACATGAAAAACGTCCACCAAAGACTCCTTCTGATTTTCTTTGACCAAAATACTTGAGGGGAAAGAACATTACAAGCCATCATCCCAAAATATGACCACCAAAAAGGCCCGGCGGCGCGATTGGCAAAGGCAAATTGCTCATATACATACTGGGAATACCAAGATATAAATAACTCTGTAAGGTAGGCAATTCCCACTACAGTACCAGTAAGTAGGATTACCTTATTCATAGATTCAATATGATTGATTGTAATGTAATCTTCCAGTTTCAAAGCTTTTCGGGTCACTAACATTAATGTTTGAACCATTGCAAAGCCTGAGAAAATTGCACCGGCAACAAAATAGGGAGGGAAAATGGTAGTGTGCCATCCCGGGATAACTGAAGTGGCAAAGTCAAAGGATACGATAGTATGTACGGAAAGTACCAACGGTGTAGCAAGCCCTGCCAATACTAAGGATAAAGACTCAAATCTCTGCCAATGCTTTGCTGCACCTGTCCAACCAAAAGACAAGAAATTGTACAATTTCCTTCTAAATCCACTTGCTCTGTCTCTGAGCGTTGCAAAGTCAGGAACCAGACCGGTGTACCAAAACAAAAGCGAAACTGTAAAATATGTAGAGATTGCAAAAACGTCCCAAAGAAGTGGTGAGTTAAAATTGACCCATAAAGGACCTCTTGTATTTGGCAAGGGAATAAAATAAAACAATAACCAAATACGCCCCACGTGAATAACAGGGAACATAAACGCACAAATTACCGCAAAGATTGTCATTGCCTCAGCCGCCCTATTTACACCGGTACGCCATTTTTGACGGAACAGCAAAAGAATTGCTGAAATCAAAGTCCCTGCGTGACCTATACCGATCCACCAAACAAAGTTAGTAATGTCGTAACCCCATCCGATCGTTCTGTTTAAGTTCCAGGCCCCAACACCGTAGTAAATTTGCCATCCCACACAGAAAACAAATACTGCCAAAAAAANTACCGCAATAATAAATCCTATCAACCATTGCCTGGTTGGTGCTTNTTCGGNAGGAGTGCATATATCTTCCGTTATTTGATGATACGTCTTGCCCCCGAAAATTAATGGTTCTCTTGTTGGTGAAACAACTATAGACATCTTCGTTTTATTATTCTGTTATTTATAATATTAAAATATATCTCTATATATTATTCTAATTATCAACTTAAATCCGCATTTTTATTAGTCACGCGCATTTTATACCCAATCTTTCCCTTTACGTTTATTTCTTCCAAAACAAAGTAAGTTGTAGGCTCATCCCATTCTTTATTGAGAATACCATCCTTCATATTTTGATCGCCAAAGGTTATCGCTCCGGCAGGACAAGCGGTAGCACATGCCGGCTTGATATCAGTTTCCTTCAAAGGCCTCATCTCTGCTTTAGCCCTCAACTTGCCTTCCTGAATCCTCTGTACACAAAGAGAGCATTTTTCTATAACACCTCTTGACCGCACTGTCACATCCGGATTCAAGACCATTCTGGTAAGGTTGTCCTCATAGAACAGGGACTCACCATCAGGCATTACATTTAATTCATTCCTGCCAAATAAATCCGCTGTGGTATAATCTGCCCAATTAAACCTTCTAACCTTGAATGGACAGTTGTTAGCACAATAACGCGTACCCACACATCTGTTATAGGCCATCTGGTTGAGACCTTCAGCACTGTGGTTGGTAGCATTGACCGGACAAACGTTTTCACATGGTGCATTATCACAATGCTGGCACATCATTGGCTGGTAAAATACATTGGGAGATTCGACATCACCATAATAATATCGGTCGATTCGTAACCAGGTCATTTCATGCTGGCGATGAACTTCCTTCTTACCCACTATCGGTACATTGTTTTCTGAGATACAGGCAACCTGACAAGCACCGCAACCTGTACATGCGTTCAGGTCGATACTCATCCCCCAATGGTGGCCTTGCTTATACAAGTGGTCAAATCCAGGATAGAGGGTTTCATTATTCAGTTTGGCAGCTGTTGCCCTGAACTCCTTCAATTTTTCGACCTTTTCTGCAAAATTGCTAAGATCTGCTGACTTTAAGATACTCCGGTCGGTTAATCCGCCCTGAAATCCGGAACCAATAGTCATGATAGCTTTTTCATCGACATTGATTTCCTTATTAGACTTATCCTTACCTCTTACTCCCAAAGTGTGATGCAACTGAACAGAAGCGAAATGTTTGTCCTCGCCACCATTTGGTTCAACCTTCACATTATCATTCCAATATCTGAGGTTACCATCAGCATCTCGAGTCAGCGTGTTGATGATATAATTACCAACACCCATGGAACTTGCATTACCATGTGTACGTCCGTACCCAACAGGCATGGCGAATGTTTCGGCCATCTGACCAAATTGGCGTACCACAGGTACATCCTTTACCGCAGTCTTTCCCGATGAGAGATCAACGAAAAGACCATCTTNTTTCAGGTTTTGATAGTAGTTAAATTTGCTATCCCCATCCCATGACAATGGAATATGGATTATGCTTGTCCATACCGTCCTTGTAACAGGGTCCGGCATTTCCTGAAGCCAGGGATTATTTGCATAAGCACCATAGCCTACGCCAATCGGCTCATAATATTTCACTTCGAGACCTGAACCCGGCTTGGTGACTGCGCTACCTAGTCCTGAAACATCAACAGCAACGGAACCTGCCCCACTTTGAGAAGCAAGTTCAATCAATCCATTATGCAAGGTATTATCCCAAAATCTCTGAAAATCAGAATATTCACTCTGTAATCCAAACAGGGAGGATCTCCATACTCCCTGCATATATGTAGAGAAATCATCTACCGGAGTCTTGGCCCATGCCAGAAGCGATTGCTCTGCTTGCCGTGTAGCAAACAAGGGTGCAATCGTGGGCTGCATGATATAATAATTATTCTTTCTTGGCTGAGCATCGCCCCATGACTCCAGGAAGTGGTTGGAAGGTGCAACATAGCCACAAGCTGCACTGGTCTCATTTGGAACTGTTGATAGTGAAACGGACAATCCGGTTTTCTTTAACCCTGCAGCAAAATCTTTGCCCTCAGGCAGATCAAACACAGGATTTGCATCACCAAGGATGAATACTGCGCTGACACTTCCGGCATTCATTTCTTTTATCAGCCCAACTATATCGCTATCTATACCCTTTCTTTGATTAGAGTAATTGTTGAGGTCAATGGTACGACCATAGTTACCCAACAAATCATTGATCTTATTTACAATGATTTGCTCCGCGATATTATTAGAATCAGAGAGTACCAAAGAGGCCTTTCCGGCATTTTTATTATCCACCAAATTCTTTGCTACTGCAGCAAAAGATTTTTCAGCCTTTTGATTTTTTAAAGTACCACTGACTGACAGTTGACTACCTCCTGTCAAAGACGCAACTGCATTGTATAGCTTAGCAATAGCCAATCCCTGTTCAGATGGTTTGATCAACAGTCTGTTGTCGGCATTGGAGCCGGTGTAAGACATATTACTCTCATATTGAATCAAACGGCTGATTTCAGGTTTGTCGAAGTTTTTAATTTTTCGATTTTTGGTCCAGGCATTTGTGTATTCTACAGGAGACACCCAGGTTCCCAGAAAGTCAGCTCCAAAGTTGACCACTATTTGGGCGTTACCAAAATCATAGCCCGGGAAAACACGTTTACCGAATGATCGTTCATTTGCAACAAGGGTCGCGGAGGAAGAATATGGATCATAGGTGACATGCTTGGCAGTAGGATAGGCAGTAATGAACTGATTTATGACTGCATTCATGGATGGACTTGTAATGGAATTGGAGACAATCCTGATGTTACCACCGGAAGCCAATTTGTCCATCACTGCTTTGTCAAGTTCGGACCACTTCATTTTCTTAATACCTCCCTTGCCATCGGACTTTCCTGCGAACTTATATCTTCCGATATCATAGAGATCAAGTACCGATGCCTGTACTCTGGCACTTGTACCGCCACCTGAGAAGGAAGACAATGTATTTCCTTCAATCTTGATAGGTCTGCCCTCTCGGGTTTTTACAACTACCGGCAATACATCATTGCCCTTAATAAAAGTGGATGCATAATAGTTGGCCACACCGGGTACGATACTATCCGGCATTTTAACATAAGGAAGAGCCTTTCTAACCGGTGTTTCACAACTGGCAGCAATGGTTGCTGCGCCTATGCTGAATCCGAGATATTTCAGGAAGTCTCTTCTGTTATGACCTTTGGCAGATTCATCCTCTTCCTTTGACATATTATTGAGTATGGGCAACTCATAGAACTCATCGTGAAGGCCTTTGACGAAAGCCTCATCATTAGTGAACTCTTCGCTGCTTCCCCAATATCCTTGATCAAATTCGCTCATATTATTATATACTAGAAAGTTCTGATTATTATATTGAAATTAAATTAATAGTGACATTTTTGACATTCAAGTCCTCCGACGTCTGCAACGGTCACCTTATCTCGCTTGCCATCCTTCAATTCCTGATGATAACGGACATAGCTGTCATAATATGGATTCTCATTAAACTGTACTTTAGTATCCCTGTGACAGTTGATACACCATCCCATGGAAAGAGGAGAGTACTGACGCAAGGTCTCCATTTCTGCAACCTTACCGTGGCATGCTTCACAATCCACTTTACCAACCTTTACGTGTTGTGAGTGATTAAAATAAACATGATCAGGAAGGTTGTGTACCCTTACCCATTCGATTGGTCCCTGAATCTTCTTCTTATGGTCGTTGGTAAGGGAGCTTACAATGTGATCCCATTGGTTCTTCACAAATTCCTTACCTTCCGCATCCATGGAATGTCCCTCCTCTGTCAGGTACTGGTTGCCAATCCATTTTTTGTATATTTTGGCGATATCCTTTTGAGACATCTTTTCATAATTTTCGATATACTGATCGGTATTCGGATCGAATCCAATAGAGGCAAATATCTTTGTAATTTCCTGTGTTCCATATGTCGAACCTTTCTTGATAGCCTTGTGACAGTTCATACAGGTGTTGGTGGAAGGAATCACTGAATGTTTACTTCTTCGCGCTCCATCATGGCAAAACTGACAATCAATCTTGTTAATGCCTGCATGTGTTACATGTGAAAATTTAATGGGTTGTTCAGGAGCATAATTTTGCTGGCGACCCAGGTTAATCGCATTATTAACGGTAGTAAAGCTACCCAGAACAATCAAGGCAAAAAGGACAACCCCAATTACTGATTTACTGGTAAGAAGCTGAACAATTGTTTTATGTTCCACCGGTTGACCTTCCTTTTCCCGTTCTACGTTTTTAAGGTTACGTGCAATACCGCCGAGGATTAATGCTAAAACACCAAGAAGGCCGAAAATAGCCAGGTAAATCCAGTTATTACTTCCGGTCTCACCACCACCTGCCGCGCCGGGAGCAGCCGCTGCAACATCTGTTTTGGGAGGGTAAGTACCGGCAATCACGCCTTCACAATATGCAATGATATCGTCGATATCTGCATCAGAAAGCGTAGGGAATGGCGTCATTACTACCGGCTTATATTCATTCCAGATTTTGACCGCTTGCGGATGGCCTTTAGTAATCAATGCCTGTGAATTTCGAATCCAGTCATACAAATCCTTCTTAGGATATGCTGCCCAATCGGCCAAACCTTTATCAATGGGCGGTCCCGTGAGCTTATCCTTCATGTTTTTATTATGACAAGTCGCACAGTTCGCTTTGAACAGATCTTTACCTTTATTCAGGTCAGCAGCATGAACGAAACTCAGGGAAANAATAGTCAGTAGGAAAATAGCAGTAAACTTAAAACTACCAATTCTACAATTGTTTATAAAATTTATCATACTTGATCAGGATGAGTAAAACTTATTAATACCGCAAAAATAACCAACTGTTAAATATTTTAACTATTCATATAAAGAAATATGCCTATTTAGACTCTTTCTAATTAAGTGCGATCCTAATCGAAAATTTCTGATCAGCAATCAATATCTTGCAACTTATTGATTATGTTATATATATTTTTATAATATGACAAATAGTTATAATATGAATTAAAATTAAGCGGTAAATATGGGCTAAATAAATTATGATAAAAATGTATTTTTTTAACAATCCCCGTATAATAATTGAAGAAGGCCGGAAAATACCTACAATATGTATTTATTTTAAGTGGATAGTGATAATATATGGAAACTACAGCGATGCAGGAATTACAAATCTCGCGAAGTCATTGTAATTCAAGGATTAAGATAACCAAATGTTTGTTGGTATACGGACATATTTTGTCAATGTTTCACTTGAACAACACCACATTAAACCCTCATTAAGCAATCAGCGCACTTCCTGATGTTGCTTCTATCAAAAACCAGAATACCGGAAATGATTCCTCAGTAATATCTATGATAGAAATAACAATTGGTTATACGGATACTTTTGCCTTGATGTGGGGATGGGGATCGTACCCGACAAGGTCGAAATCAGAGAAGTCAAATGCTTCAATATCCGTAATGTCCGGATTTAGGATTATTTTGGGCAAATTTCTGGTTTGGCGAGTAAGTTGCAGCCTCGCCTGCTCGAAGTGATCCTTATATAAATGTACATCTCCAAAGGTATGAACAAATTCGCCATATTCCAATCCGCATACCTGAGCAATCATCATTGTCAATAAAGCATAGGATGCAATATTGAAAGGTACACCGAGGAAGACATCGGCTGATCGTTGATATAACTGGCAAGAGAGACGGCCATCTGACACATAAAACTGAAAAAGGCAGTGACATGGGCTAAGTGCCATTTTGTCAAGATCTGCGACATTCCATGCATTGACTATGATACGCCGTGAATCCGGGTTGCTCCTGATGGTTTTGATGGCAATTTGAAGCTGATCGAAAGTCTTTCCATCCGCCCCTTCCCAACTACGCCACTGCTTTCCGTAGACAGGTCCCAGGTCACCATTTTCATCGGCCCACTCATCCCAAATACGTACATCGTGTTCTTTCAGATAATGAATGTTGGTCTCACCTTTAATAAACCAAAGCAATTCGTATATGATCGACTTAAGATGAAGCTTTTNTGTAGTAAGCAAAGGGAAGCCTTTTGAAAGATCGAAACGCATCTGGGCGCCAAATATGCTGCGAGTGCCTGCGCCCGTCCGGTCTGACTTATCATTACCATGTTCCAGAATATTATTGAGGAGGTCGAGATATTGCTTCATAAGTTATTTTCAATCAATGATTTAAGACATGTTTTTTAATAAATATTTAAAAACACATATATATAATCCGCAAATATACCTATTTTCAGTCAAAGTACATTCAACAGCAATTCATTGCTAAGGATAGGAAGAGGCAAATAGGAAAATTTCCCATAAACTAAATCAATGCCTTAAAGTAGTCAGGCCGGTAATCTCCCGCACTTCAGCCATTGTTTNTTGCGCTCTAAGTCGGATCCTGGCGCTGCTTTGAAGAACCTTTTCCTTGACTTCAGCTTCATTTTGACGGATGCTTTCCAGGTTTTGACGAAACTTGCCGGTCAATTCAACGAGTGCTTTGGCGACATCTCCTTTCAGGCTACCGTATTGTAGATTGCCGGCTTCCCATTGTGCCATATTATAATGATAGGCGTCCATCTCATCGCAGGCTTTGAGCAACTCAAACAAGTTCTTAACACCCGAACNCATTTGTCCAGCCGGATTCTCACCTGAGTCAGTCACAGCAGATTTGACCTGCTTGGTAATTGACTTCTCATCACCGAAAAGATTGATATAATGTTTTTCACCCAGGCTTTTACTCATCTTCTTCTCAGGATTGGCCAAAGAAAGTAATTTTGGCACTTCAGTGTATAGAGGTTCCGGATGGCGGAAATATTCTATCCCAAATTGATAATTGAAACGTTCTGCTATATTTCTGGACAATTCCAGGTGTTGTTCCTGATCCTTTCCAATCGGAACATAATCGGCGTGATAAATCAAAATATCAGCAGCCTGAAGAACGGGATATAAAAACAAACCTGAAGAAATCATGGCATCTTTGGACTGTTCCTTAACTTGCTCGGTCTTATCCTTGAATTGTGTCATCCGGGTCAGTTCCCCGTAAGAACAAAAGCAACTAAGAATCCAGCACAACTCGGCATGCTCCGGAATCAAAGATTGTATAAAGAGATTATCGACTTCAACCCCGCAAGCAAGGACCTGATAAACCATACGCCAAGTGTTCTCTCTGAGAGTTTCAGCTTTATAAGGCATGGTCATGGAATGATAGTCAACCACTCCATAAGTACATTCAAATTTGCCTTGTTGAGTCACCCAATTTTTAATGGCGCCGAAATAATTGCCAAGGTGAAGATCGCCGGTAGGTTGAATTCCGGAAAGAATACGTTGCATAAGGATTAAAAACGTTAAATTGAAACACAAAATATTATTGGGTCACTGCGATAACTGATATCTCGATATTGACCGACCTCGGCAATGCTGCCACCTGAACAGTCTCCCTTGCAGGCGGATTATCGCCGGAGAAATACTCTGCATATATGGCATTGATCCGGGCAAAGTTATTCATATCGGTAATGAATATTGAAGACTTCACCACGTCATCCAGTGTCAGGTTACATGCCTCGAGGATGGCTTTTACATTTTCCAAAACACATCTTGTTTCGGACTCAATATCACTTGTTATTAACTGCCCGGTAGCCGGATCAATCGGAATCTGGCCGGACACATACAGCATTCCATTTGCTTCAACTGCCTGGCTATAAGGTCCTATGGGAGCGGGTTCTTTCTGTGAATATAACTTTTTCATGAAAATAAATTTGTGATTTACATAAACGAAAAACCCGACCTCTTGGGAAGATCAGGATAAAATCTTGGTTGCTAAACGATGTTAATTAAACTTCTGTGAAGTCTACATCTTTACCGGCAGCAGCTTCAATCACCTTTCTTCCACGATAGAATAAAGCGCCTTCAGACCAGTGAGCGCGGTGCATCAAATGGTTTTCGCCGGTAGTCTTGTCGGTACCTATAGTAGGCAATGTCAGACTATCGTGAGTCCTTCTTTTCCTTTTTCTCTGCTTAGAGTGTCTCCACTTTGGATTTGGCATTGTATAATAAGTTTATAATTATAACTAAATCATTCTTCTTTGCTCAGCAAGCCCAATAAATCAGACCAGGGATTGCCCGAGGAAGAAATATTATCTTCACTCGCATTATGTCTCAGTTTTCCCAGAACTTCATCATCGCACGGTTTAGGTCTTTCGCTTTCACAATCATATGTCCTGCTGAGAGGCATACCAACCGTGATGGTATCTAGAATCAAATCCGAAACATTGATTTCGGAGGATTCTCTCATGATATAAATTACATCGCCGTCATCAGATTCTTCGGTGGCATACTTGATGAGATACTCCGATTGCCCATCCACCGGTATCGCAATATCTGCCGTGCATCTGTCGCAGGAAGTCCGCCACTTACCGGAAAACGATATATTCAAGACCATCAGATCGATGTGCTTGTCCAGTTCAACATTAACTTCAAATTTGCCGGATTCTACAACCGTACTTTGCTTCTCCTTAANAAACCCATCATCCACCTCGAAACGGTAGTTATGCATTCCCAGATGCAAGCCTTTAACTGGTATGATAAACTGGTCTAAACCGGCCATTCCTATTCATACTTTTACAAATGGACTGCAAAGGTATGTTTAATTTTTGATTTCAAATAATGTTTTTAACACATTTTTTAAAGGTCAACCGAATTCAAAAGTTATCTTTCGGCAAGTACTATATACTGGTAATCCAGTGACACATCATCAGACTTGATGATCTTGTAGCCGGCCTTCATCAACTCTTCTTCCACCGTACCCAGGTCAACCCGTTCTTCGATAGGTGGACCAAATGGGATGGATTTCTTTTTATAGTCAATAATCAGGATACGGGCATGGGGCTTTAAATATTGAATCAGATTCTTTAAATAAGGCACCCTGTTTTGAATATACATATAGGTATTAGACATGAAGATTACGTCTACACTTGCAGGCTTTAGTTCAGGATCATTAGGTTTGGCAAGTTTAATTTCCAATTTGTTGGAAATAGCAGTATCCAGCTTTCTTGACAGCTGACTCATCCTATCGAGAGGCACCTTATCTATATCAACAGCAATTACCTTGCCGGCATGCTGAAGCAACCTAAAGGTAAAGAATCCGGTACCTGCGCCAATATCAGCGACGACCTTATCACTTAGATTGCCCAATAAATCCAGAATCATATCCGGTTTTTGCCAGATCACTCTATCCGGTTCATTGTCTGATTCTGTCATAGTAGTGACGCTATCATTTGGTACAGGATCAGGAAAACCGGAATGTTCCTGTACGGATGCATCCCCTTTGCAACTGACGCCGGACAAGACAATATATCCAATAGAAAAGACCAATATGACTAATTGTCGCATCACTCAATATTTAACTGCAAGTATAAACAAAAATGTAGCAAAAGATTAAAATAACAGTCAAAAAGCCCATTGTTGAGTTAAACACATTTATCAGAAGTCTATTTAACCAAAACATAATTCTACTCCACTGCTAACAGTATTTTGGGCATTACTTTTTGATATATATATCGCCTGATCGCAGCAACTGTGCGTGAAAGGGTCTGAAGTAACATAACCGGAGAATATTATAACAGCTATAAACAGCTTATGATTAATATATTGCTTTTATTTAATATATAAAAATCTATAAACCTGTCTTTACAATTTAATCTCCAATTATCTCAGAAATTTTAAGAATACATTTTATATAGCTATGCCATAAATCCAAACAAAATGCATCCATGTCAATTTTCACAATCATCAAGAACAGAAATATACGCTTCACACAATGATGTCTATCCATGATGCTGTCAAAAGATTGTGTCATTGAAAATAAATATATGATTAAAGCAAAATAGTTACCTTTGCGCTGAAAGGCATGTAGTATGTGATAAATGTAAGAAAGGCCTTTGTCAACACTTTTAAATGGAAATTTGGATTATTCTTGGATTGATGGTTCTTAATGGCCTGTTTGCCATGTGTGAGATCGCATTGGCCTCATCCAAAAAAGCAAGATTAATAGAAAGAGCTTCAAAGGGGAACAANAATGCTGTCATCGCTTTAAAGCTTACTGAAAATCCTGATAGCTTTCTTGCTGCCATGCAGGTTGGAGTGACCACTATTGGAATTTTGGCAGGTGTATATGGTGGGCAGGCATTTGCAAAGGATTTGGAAACTTATTTTTCGCAAATATCCTGGTTGAGTACCTATGCTCACAGTCTGGCATTACTAATCATCATCGGTGGAATCACCTACCTCACTATTGTGGTAGGAGAATTAATTCCAAAGAAGATCGGACTTATGTATTCCGAAGAGATTACCTTGTTTATGGCGCCCTTTGTTCGGGTCTTCACTAAAATCGCTTATCCTATTGTCTGGTTTTTAACCACTTCAACCAAACTTTTATCCAAGCTGCTTTTTATCAAGGATGTGGAAACCGACATCGTTTCGGAAGATGAGCTCAAGATGATGGTAAAAATGGCCAATGAAGATGGTACCATTGATAACAAAGAGAGTGAGCTTATCCATAATATATTCAGGTTTGCCGACAGAAAAGCCTACAGTATCATGACACCTCGTAATGAAGTTGTCTGGATCGATGCCAACGAATCTTCTGCTGAGATTCACTCCGACATTATCGAAAGCGGCCTCACCAAGTTTCCCGTTTGTGACGACAGTTTGGATAATATTCTGGGCATTGTCAACCTAAAAGATTACCTAATCAGCCGGAACAGACCAGGTTTTGACATCAAGAATATATTGCAACCGGTAGTATTGATACCAGAGACGCTCACCTCACTGAAAATATTGGAAGAATTCAGAAAGAAAAAAAGGTATTTCGCTGTTGTCATGAACGAACATGGCTATGTTGAAGGTGTGCTGACCCTACATGATCTAACCGAAAACATTTTCGGCAGCTTACCGGATTTGGAGGAGGAGGAAGAAATAATGATCTTTAAGAGAGAAGATGGTTCGTATTTGATTGATGGATCTTGCCAGATAGATGAGCTGAGGGAACAAATATACATTGATGAATTTTTCAGTGAAGAGGCAGATTATACCACCATTGCGGGCTTTGTGATAGAGAAATTAGGCAAAATGCCTGAGATAGGCGACAAATTCTCCAATGACAGTTATAGCTTTGAAATAGTGGATTTGGACAGAACCAAGATTGATAAGGTCTTAGTAACACGGATATCGGAGGAATAAACGCGCCTGGTGTCTCGGAAAGTTCTTAAAAGGAGAGTTATTGGCCGGATTAACGCAGTAAGAAACACATCTTACCGGTCAGATTTAAATGGATTACACAAACCTATTAACTCATTGATAGATTAATTTCCGGTCTTCATGTGACACAACAACCCTAGAAACCTCATTCCGCACCTCCTCTACCCTACCGATCACTCCCGCTTCAATATCAAACAGGTTTGATATCCGAATGATTTCCAAGGCAGTCTCTTCGTCCGTATAAATTTCCAGTCGAGTGCCCATGTTGAATACCTTAAACATTTCTTCCCAATCAACACCGGCATTCTTACTGATGATTTCAAAAATCGGAGGGATGTCCAGCAAGTGATCCTTCACAATCTGGACAGGGCTATCACAATATTTGAGTACTTTGGTATGACCTCCACCCGTATTATGGATGATACCATGGATGCTGGCCCGAAAATCTTTAAAAATTAGTTTTAGAACAGGAAGAAAGGTCCTGGTGGGTGAAAGTGCGAGCTTACCCAAAGGATACGACTGTCCAGCAATATTTATTTCATCTGTCAACCTGCCTTTACCGCTATACACATACTCTCTATTAGTCTGAGGGGCAAAGGTTTCCGGATATCTATCTACATAGTCCCCACCGAAGAGTTCATGTCTTGCCATGGTCAGGCCGTTAGAGCCAATTCCACTATTGTATTCGGTCTCGTAAGAAGCCTTGCCATAGGAGGCCAATCCGACGATTACTTGACCGGGGCGGATTCTATTGACGATCAAATCTGACTTTTTCATCCTGGCGAATGCAGTAAATCCAACATCGGCTGTCCTAACAATGTCTCCTACATCTGCCGTTTCGCCCCCGGACAAGTATATATTGACGTCCAGATTTTTCATATTATCAATGAATTCAGAGGTGGCATCAATCAGAGCTGATAAAACTTCCTTACCAATTAAGGCCTTATTCCGCCCAATTGTGCTGGACAAGACAATGTCATCCACACACCCAACACAAGCCATATCGTCTGTATTCATCACTATAGCGTCCTGAACAATGCCCTTCCAGACTGAGATGTCACCGGTCTCTTTCCAGTACATGTATGCCAGAGATGTTTTGGTGCCGGCTGTATCAGCATGCATGATATTGCAAAAATCCGGATCATTGCCTACCAAATCAGGAAGAATCTTGCAAAAAGCACTGGGGTACAAACCTTTGTCCAAGCTGCGAATTGCGGCATGAACATCTTCTTTATCAGCGGATACTCCCCTCAAATTATACTTTGATGACATAAAAATACAAATTATATATTATAGATAAAAATAATATGTTATCTTTGCGTCAAAGAAATCTTAAATTACAATATTGAATTGCCCGATTATGAACTACTTCGCGTCATTTTTCCGTTGAAAATACAACAATTATTATCCTAAAACCTATTTATCATGTATAGGTCAATGTATCAATTATCACAGGCAAAGGTGATGAAAAAAATGCAATTCTTGCGTTTATTCTATTTTTAGTAATATTATCTTTCTTGCTTCTCTCGACGAAACAGATACCGAGCAGGAATAATATTGCCGGTCCGGCCACTGCTATCAACGCAACACCTTAATTATGAAAACAGACCGTTCAACTCACCATCAATCATTTCAATGATTGTACCCAGGTCTTCTTTATTTTGAATAAAGTTCAACCTGTCGGTATTGACGATCAATAGTGGTCCGTGGTTGTAGGTCTCGATCCATTCTTCATATCGTTGATTGAGTTNTTTCAGATAGTCAAGACTCATATTTCCTTCGTAATCCCTCCCTCGTGTCTGGATATGATCGACGAGTGTCGGCACGGACGCTCTCAGATAGATCAGAAGATCAGGTGCCTTCACCTGAGATGACATAGTAGAAAACAAATCAAAATAGTTATCAAAGTCTCTTTTTGACATCAAGCCCATCTCATGAAGGTTTGGGGCAAAAATGTGGGCATCCTCGAATATTGTCCGATCTTGAATGACTGTATGATCTCCATTTTGAATATCCAGAATCTGTCGGTATCGATTATTTAGAAAATATATCTGAAGGTTGAAGGACCATCGAGTCATATCATCATAAAAATCAGACAAATAAGGATTGTCTTCTGTATCCTCATAGTGGACTTCCCAGTCGAAATGCTTACCCAACAGAGTGGAAAGGGACGTTTTACCGGCACCGATATTCCCGGCAATTGCAATATGTTTTGGAATTGGTTTCTCATTTTCCATCTGTCAAATTTACTTCCAGAAAATGGGTTTGCAAAGCAAAAGGTGATTTTTGACGATAATTTTTTGATTCACATCGAATAATCCTGGTTTTATTGAGATTTCAAACTAATATTGCAGATAAAAGTAATCAACTTGAACGATTTGAATACGCAAAATGTCATAGAATTAGAACATCTTTCCAGGGTCTATATCATGGGAGACCAACGACTTTACGCTTTGCGGGACATTAGTTTCAAAGTCAACCGAAATGAATATGTGGCACTCATNGGNTCATCAGGGTCAGGTAAATCCACTTTGATGAATATTCTTGGCTGTCTCGATACACCCACATCAGGCAAGTATCTGCTGAATGATCACGATGTAAGCCATATGGAAGATAAGGAACTCGCTCATGTGCGGAACAAGGAAATAGGCTTTGTCTTTCAGACTTTCAATTTGCTGCCCAGGGTTTCGGCACTGGAGAATGTTGCCGTACCATTGATATATGCAGGTGTATCCAGGAAGGAAAGACTTGAAAGGGCTAAGGTAGCAATGGATATGGTAGGGCTTTCCGACAGGATGGACCACAAGCCGAATGAGCTTTCAGGAGGACAAAGACAACGGGTTGCCATTGCCCGTGCGATAGTCAATGATCCGGCAATTATACTTGCAGATGAGCCTACCGGTAATCTTGACTCAAAGACTTCTCTTGAAATCATGGCCATCTTTGAAAAGATCCATTCATCCGGCAACACCATCATTCTAGTGACTCACGAACCGGATATCGCCGAATATGCTCATAGAATCATTCGTTTGCGAGATGGATTAGTCGAAAATGACGAACAGAATGCTCATCCNAAAAGACAGTTATCCCGATAAGTAAATTTACTAATAAAATTTAAAAGGTAATCTGTGACTTAACAATCATTTGGACTGATAATCACTTAAAGTCATTGACAACCTCCCTTAGGTATTTCTCATCTGTAAAGCCCATATTCTCCCATTTCAATTTTCCATCGCGATACAGTTGCAGGTAAGGGATGGAGTATATTTTCATTTTCTTAACCAAAGTCATGTTTTCATCGGTATTAATCACAACGACTTTAAGAGCTCCATTCATTTCCTTTTCTATTGCATCAATATACGGCTTCATTTTTTTGCAAGGTCCGCACCAGGGCGCTGNAANATCAATCAGGACATAAGGGTGAGAAGAAACCATTTTATCAAATTCATTGAGTGACATCCCATCCTTTCCTTTCTTACCATCTCCCTTTACTTCAGGAAGTCCGGCTTTCTGCCATTGAAGGATACCTCCTTCCATTTCATAAACCGTATAACCTTGTGTCCGCAATTTATCGGCTGCAGAATGACTACGACCGCCACTAAGGCAGTATATATATACCGGACGATCCTTCGGAAGTGCAGACGCATCATTTGAAAATCCCTTACTCCGCCAATCAATGTTGATCGCATCCTTTAAATGGCTTTTGGCAAATTCCTCGGGAGTACGGACATCCAAAAGAGTAGCCTGTGGGTTCTCCTTAAGCTTGTCGGAAAATTGTTCAGCACTCAGAAGATATTGTACTTTAGTATCCTGGGCATTCAGGCAGACAATTCCTATAAATACATAAAAGAACAGAAGTGCGGATTTTTCATTTTATCAATTGTTTTTTGTCCTATAATATGATGCTCCCTCCACCAGATATTCCGGTGTATTATTCTGGGTGCGAAAAAGGGTCTTGACACTTTTCTTACCTTNTTTGCCGGGCAAATATACAATAAAATGAAGATGTGGGCCTGACGTAAATCCAACATCTCCACTCAAGGCAATGGCACATCCGGCGCTGATTGAGTCTCCGGGCATCACAAGGCTCCCATCCTTCCTGATATGGGCATATTCACCAAAAGTACCATCCTCATGATAGACAAGGATATAATTATTGAACTTCTCGCAACCGGGATCCATGCAACTTTGATGGTTGTGTTGGACAACATCAACAACAACGCCTGACCTGGCCGCCAGAACAGAATCGCCTACAGCCATAGAAAAATCCAACGCATTCTGGCCAACATGTGATAATCTGCCATTGTATCCCTGAAATACTTTGTAGGTTATACCGGGTGGAAAGGGTAATTCATATACATATCCCTGATCATGCACTGCATGAACATTGCCTAAGATAATTGTAGTTTTGTACTTAAAGCCATATAATTCATTTTCTTTGTAAGGTTTCAAAGTAGTTACAGGAAACTTACTGGATTGTGCCGGGATGACAACAGTAAATTCAGGTCCTTTAGACGATTTCATATTCTTAAGTTCGAAATCGAAAACCACCGACACCGGACACCACTCGTTATTATCAACGTAGTATCTGACTTCCCCATTTTCTTTTTCAGAATATATTCTGACATTATATTCGCCTTTCATTGAAAATGGCACAGAAGCAATCAAAACACCAATCCAAAGAAATACCTTCATAAAACATAAGCTACATTCGAATGATAACCCGAATGCAGCTTAAAATATTATTATTCTAAAAATAATTCTATAGTTTTATGAATTTCTTAACGCCAATACCCTCCGCAGTGGTAATTCTCAGCAAGTAGTTTCCGGGCAACAAATTATGAATGTCAACAAAACGGGAATTGTTACTTTCTGTACTTATCCATTTTCCGGTTTCGCTGAGTACCTCTAATTTTAAAATATTCAGACTACTGCTCACAAACAGCTGATCTTGAGAAGGATTGGGAAAAACACTCACTTGATCGCCAATTAAATTTCTAGTACTTACGGTAGGTACAAGATCCTCACTCTTTCGTGGGAGTAACTGATATCCATCAGTATAAGGGTTGGATGAATCAAACTGTCCGCCAATACCCACTACAGTAAAGGATCCGGATGGAGCGTCGATTTGAGAAAGGGTTGTCGTATTCACTACCCTCAGGGTAAATTCATTTGTTCCGTTGGTTATCGTAGCATTGAATGTAGAGCCTTTCTTCCATTGACCGGGATCCTTGAGCGACATACCTGTCAACATGACGAGATCAGATTCTTCTTCCTCTCCCAGAACTGTTGTCGTCCTGGGCGTGAAGATTGTATTCCCGGATGAATTGACCCACATTGTATCAATCTGAATTTGAGTCAGGCCGTTGAACTGGTCGACCTTCCCTCTGACTGTAACTTCATCACCTTCATTCACAGTATATCCAAATGTTTTGCTGTTGCTGAATAATCCGATTCCGTCCCTTTNTGAGTCAATAATAGTTGTGCTAATACCGGTTGCCCGCATGTTTACTCCATAGACGATTCCCTTTACTTCACAGAGTCTTCCAAGGGAATCAGCGACACCCTGTCCGTCAACCTGACTAATCTCCCCAATTGTCCTAACCGGATAGGATACAGAAGGTGTCTTCGGCAAAACGTGGATTTTACCCTTCATCGAAGTCGCGTGCGGATCGCATTGATAACTATAATCACCTACCTTGGTAAAGGTAAAGCTATAAGTAAATGGCGCGTCAGCAGCAGGACCGCTGAAAAAGGAATCGGGATTATCCGGAAAGGCAGATTGCTTACCATTGACATTATGGTGTCCTTCCTCAAAGTTCCATGTAACCGTTTCTCCCTCTTTAATAGTCAGTTCAGAAGGTGAAAATGAAAAATTCTTTACTATAACAGTATTGGGATTGATTACAACACCACATTCTGTATTATTTGCGGCCCCGGGTGTTCCGAATACTTCTTTACCGTTAACAATTCTACCGGTACCTGTCTTTGAAGCGCCCCAATTAGCCGGAATAGCCGGATCCTTGCTCAGATCGCATAATTCTTGCGATGCACCACCTGCATCGGCCGCAGGGGGCCAGCCATTTTTACTATTGCCATATGTGACAGAAGTCAGTACATTACCCTGAGCATCTGAAATCTCAATAGTTTCTCCACTGTTGCTTAATGCTCCACTTTTCCATTGTCTGGCATCTATATTCGGGAAAATAGCGCTGAAGGCCGAAGATTTCTTAACACATACAAAATGACCGAAGGGAGCAATCACATCCATAGCCTCGAAGGTATCCTGCACGCCTTTTGTAACGATACATCCTTCTAATTTGAATTCATTTGCGGTCAGATTGGTAATTTCAAAATATTCCAATGTATCCTCACCGGATTCAGGCGGATTATACATAATTTCCGAAACCACAATCTTTTGAGCTGTTACGATGTATGCCATCATGAATAGAATAAATGTGCATAAATTTTTCATAAAATTAAAATTTTTGAATTTCTGAAAGTGATAGGTGAATTACCGGGCTATGCGAAATTTCTAATGAGTAAAAATAAGACAATTTATAAATTAGTTTGTTAAAATTATTACGCTACCCCAAAAAAGAGACCATGCCAATTGCATGGTCCCTCAAATCCATTAATCTATATGAATGAACTGACAAGAAATTTACTCTTATATCAAAAGATATATCTCGCACTGAACTGCATTGCCCAAGTACTTACTACACTGTTGTTGTTCCTAAATGGAGTGGTGGCAAGTTCATTCCCTACTGCAAGCATAGTAAATGTTGGAGCGCTTGGTGAAGACTGGCTCACTTTCAACAATGGATAGTTGAAATTTGATCCACCATTCAAGGTCTGATAAACGCCCCATTCAGAGTTGAACAGGTTAGCCACATTGAAGATATCAAGCCCAAGTTGAATGGTATGCTTTCGTCCCCCATTCTTACCTCCGAAGGAAATATCCTCCATGATTTTGACATCAAACCTATTGGCCCAAGGCAACAAGCCGCTGTTACGCTTAACATAACCACCCCTCGCATCATCAAGCTCAGGAACAGAACTGATAAACTTGTCAAAAGCAGCAGCTTGTTCTTCCGGTGTGAATGTCCTGTCACCCACCTTCAGTGGTGCAAATGTCAATTCATTACCATTCTTTGGCACATAAAGCAAATCAAGACTCACTCCATCACCATTGATGTCATTGCCATAAGTCCAGGCATAACGACCTCCATTTGAACCGTTATAATACAAACCGAACGTTGTTGCAAACATACCATACTCCACCTTGTAGCTTAAATTAGCTCCGACCCTGTTTGGCACTGCAAACTGTGAGTATCCGAGCAAGCCTTCATTCGGATCATTGACAGAATAGTTGTTACTCCATGCAGAACCGGCTGCAGAACCGGGGTTGCCGGTAACATCCTCTGCATAGGTATAGTTATAAAATACAGAAGCAGAAAGACCATGATAGTAAGGCACTTTTAGTTCGAAAGTACCAGTAATAGCCTTTCCTTCATTGATATTGGTCAACATCGGCACATTAGCATTAAGTCCTTTAGTCTTGTTGTACTGTGCGTCTCCCTTTGAAGCCCAGTAGTCTCTTGTATCGCCTGAATAGCTCATTTNTTGAGTGGCCGGATTTCTGTTGACGTTGTATTGATATACACCATTAATGTCCTTGGTATACGTTCCATCAGCACTTAAGATCAATGGCGTATTCGGAATCTTGATATCAATACCCAGATTACTCCTCCATACTTGAGGCATTTTAAAATCAGGATCGATCAAATTAAGACCTCCCGGAATGGAATTACTTGGGCTNNTCTTCGGAAAGTCACTTGCCAAAGTATTCGGCCAATACTTAGGATCGGCTTCAAAATGGTCAATCTTGGCAAGAACTGCTGAACTAACAGGTTCAAATGTATTCTGGATTACACCGGCATTGGTTGGCATATTGGTAAACCATACGAACGGAATGTTACCTGTAAATATCCCGGTCCCACCTCTCAGCTGAAGAGTCCTGTCACCCATAATATCATAGTTGAATCCAAGTCTGGGTGAGAACAAAGGAACAGATTTCGGCCACTTAGCAGTGGTATAGTTAGCAACCTTTCCACTTGGACTTAGGAATGCAAGTGTATCCACAGAAGGATTAAAAACAGGATCATCATGGAAAAGAGCCATATCAGCCCGGACGCCCAAAGTCAGATTGAATTTGTCGGTAAGTGCGATCCTATCCTGTAAATACAAACCTGCCAAACCAAATTTGACTCTTGCAAATGGATCTTTTCCATCAAAAACATAAGTCACACCATAAGCTATCGGTGGTGCGTCATTCAGGAAGTCATCCACAGTATTGTATCGGTAGTATGATGACCCCATACGCTGATAACTATTGGCAAAAGACATTAACTGATAGCTAAGACCTGCCGTAAGGGTATTTTTACCCAGAACATAAGTCAGGTTATCGGTAATTATGACATTATTGTTGATTACATCATTATTGACCGAGAACAGTTCCGTACCGAAACTTATATAGTTGCTGAAACTTTTGTCAGAGGATGTACCATCCCCTATATCAACAAACGGAAACAATTTGCCCGGTGTGGATCGTGTATCCTGGATACGGCTATAAGTCAAAATCAACTGGTTGCTCATCTTGTTAGACAGTCTTGAGTTCAATTCTGCGGCTACTGAACTAACTGTATTTTTGAATGAATAATTGGCATTTTCAAAAGAAATGGATTTATCGGAAATCCTTCTATTACCGGAGCGTGGGTTGGGTCCTGAATTTCCGTTGGTGCCTTGCTCATTAGAGCCTAACATATAGGAATAACGCGCTGTGAAAGTGTGTTTATCATTGATATTCCAATCTAATCTTGCAAGAGCCTTATAATTACCATTATTATAGGTATTATCATAACCCTGATAGGCTCCCGGATCATATCCGTACTTTGTCTTAAGATGATCCTGCACTCGCTTCAAATCATCCTCTTTTACCCGAGTTACGTTAGGCTGGCCGGTATTGGATCCATTATCCGCAAGCCAGTTGTTACCTGCAGTCTCAGTATTTTCATACTCCAAACTTACAAAATATAGCAATTTATTTTTAATGATAGGTCCACCCACGCGTGCGCCATAAATATTGGAACTCGTTCTGGCACTTTCATCCAATTTATAGTCAGCTACATTGAGACCGGTAAAACTTTTAGGCCTGATGTAGGCATATACTGATCCATGGACTTCATTACTTCCACTTTTGGTAACTGCATTGATACCGGCACCGGTAAAACCGGTCTGTCTTACATCGTAAGGTGCAATATTAACTTGAACTTCTTCGATTGCATCCAGCGAAATTGGCTGATTACCACCGCCCGGCAAAGGATCACTACTCAAACCAAAGGCATTATTCAGATTAGCTCCATCAATCTGAAGGTTGTTCATTCGGCCATCTCGTCCTGCAAAGCTATTTCCATTCGCTTGTGGCGTAACTCGGGTAAAATCAGTTAAACTTCTGCTGATGGAAGGCAGGCGCTCCATCATCCTTCTGTCAATATTGGTGGACGCTCCCGTCCTGTCTCCATTTATAACCGGATTTCTGTTGTCTGTTATCAATACGCCTTCAAGAACTGTTGCACTTTCTTGCAGAACAACGTTATTGACCAATACATCTCCCAAGGTAAGGTAAATGCCACTTGACCTGTAGGTTTCAGACCCAACGGAAGAAACTTCCAGAGAATACGGGCCTCCGACACGGAGATTGAGCAAGCTATAACGCCCATCTTCCAAGGTTACTGTTCCATAAACTGTCCCGGAAGGAACGTGAGTAAGAATAACCGATGCCCCGATCATAAGCTGTCCGGATGCATCCTTTACGACACCTGACATACCTGAAGTTGTCACCTGGGCCATCAGACCGGAGACACAGAACATCAGCATCGCGATTAGTGTACTTTTAAAATTCATCGTTACTATTTTTGGTTCAAAAAAATGCTTAATAGATGCCAAATATACTGACTAGAGTTAAGTTAATGTTAAATAACCTATATATTTTTTTCATATAAAGCAAATGATATTATCTCAACGTTTTATATATATTGATGTATTTAAATTTATAGAAAGAAGCCCCCGGACCTACTATCATATCCCATCGAAGATTTTATTGAAATCAAGGTCAAAAAGCACTTTTAATCATGTAATCAATTAACTCACCTCGAGATCATGCGATATTGAGATTAAAATTTGCCCATAATGCTTTGGCATTCTATATGACACAAAGCTTCTTATGTAATAAATGCCCGCATATTCCCTAAAAGACATTGATATAGAAGGCAAGGTAGAATCTATTTCCTGTATAATAGGCGACTGTAGGTATTTGCAATTCACTTTTATCTCATTTTATGCTATATATATTTTTAAAAGTGCCTGATTGGCCAAATATTTCCTATCATACATGTAGTTTGTTTATTTGCTCTACACCTAAATACCATAAACTCCGGTCACGTTTGACTATACATTTTTCCAATTTTAAAGATTATAACTAAATCTAAAGCTTATCGACATTCCGGGACGTGTCAATGAGAAATAATGGTCTCCTGTATTAAATGACTGATATACATATGCTCTGGTGGAATGCAGGATATTGGTCAGTCTGACACCAATAGTCGCCTTCTTATCTCTGAGTACCGGCATATTGGCATTGAAATTGAGGCTGTGGAATGGTCGGGAATAAATATCCGGCTTATCTGCTATTCCCACATATTGAAGCGTCCGCCCATAGACATTATATGCGAGAGTCAGTTCGGCTTTATGGATGGGATGTTTATAGGAAAGAACGGCATTAATCAGATAGGGAGCCTGACCTGCCATCTGTCTTGACCGTTGAATTTTCTCGCCTTCACGTGCGTAAGCTATCCTTGAACTGTATTCGGATTCTGCCATCTGAATAGAAGAAAAGGCATACATAAAATTGCTTCGGAAGCTAAGGCCGGTAATCATATTGCCCAGAAAAGACAGGTCTTTGATATACTCCAGTTCAGCACCTCCGACCATGCCATTTCCAACATTGCGAGGCTGGAAGTTATTTGGTGCCTGCACGTACTGTACCATTTCGATAGGATTTTCAAATAATTTATAGAAACTGCTTACGGAAAGGTAGTCAGAGCCNNTCTGCCCGAATATCTCCCATCGCAGGTCAAAATTATCAATGTCGGTATTGACCAGGTGTCCGTCCCAAATGATTTTCTTTGTTACGACATCAATATCAGGGAAAAAGCCACCTATGAAGGTAAAGCCGGAAATCGGGTCAGAAATCGTAGCATAGGAAGCTTCCTTAAAGGAAGGGCGGGCAATGGTGCGTGAATAGGATAACCGGATTTTTTGTTTCTCGACGGGTGACCAGACAAGATTAGCAGAAGGGAAGAAATCTATGCCTTCCAGTACCTTTTGTCTGTCAAACACCTTCCTGTCCTGATTGAGTCCTGTATATCGCTGTGTAAAGTACTCCGAACGAAGTCCGATAATAATTTTTAATTGGCTTATCGTGAGTTCATTGGATACAAAGGCAGCAGCATTGGACATATCAGACCGATACTTATTGGTATTGACCGGGAGGAAGTTGGGAGCAAAGGTCACACCACCCTTATTTTCGTCAGACCAAAGGTTTTCGGGTANAAAGATGTGGTCAGGGTTTCCGTCGAGTTCAATTTTATTGGTGAAGATCTGAAAATTGTTGATTTCATAACTCCTGTCTTTGAAGGAATACTGACCGCCAAACGTGACTTTTCCGGGCAATTTTGAAGCGGAATAATCCAGGGTGGCCGCCGCCATGGCTGTATAATTGTATTCTGTCAGAAACCGCCAGCTCCTTTCGGGGATACCTGATTCGGTGTTGATGGTCCATATACCGTTGTTGTTTCTCAACCTGGTGTATCTGATATCCGGATCTGTGATTTTGGCAAGACTTGGTGACAGATTCCATTCGAGCTTCCACCTGTTGTCATCCATTTCATAAACTCNCTGAATATGAGCATTGCTTATGGAGCGCTGACTATATTCGAGATTGTGCTGTACAGCTGTGAATGCCGCGCCCTGATTGTTGCTGACTACATCAAACAAACCGGCTTTTGATTCACCATTCCGGATATGAAGAAAATTCAGAGTGTGCTTGGAAGCATTTGTTTTCAATGTCAGACCGGCATAGCCTGCCAATAAGGCGTCTCTTACACCGTAGTCACCTAAAGTTTCTGACCTCAGCTCCAGGTCATAGACTTTCGGATCTGCGGTCTTGCCGTAACGGTTAANAACAGCGCGCTGGAAAAATTCTGTTTTATTCTGATAGGTAAGTCCGACGTTATAGCCCAGATTTCTATGACCTTTAGTCCATTGGTTGCCGAAGGAGAAGTTCAGATTGAAATCCATGCTGCTTTTCTGCCGTTGAGCTGCAAGTGTTGAGTTAAAACTTTCTAGGATTCCCGTATATCTTTTACCATCTACAGCCGGATTAGCAATTGCTTCTGACAAAAACGGAATCCGTTCTGTCGGCTTTACGGGTAGGACCCGGCTACCGTCATCAAATCCCAGAAAATCTGTCTTACCGCCCTTATAACTCAGAAAGCTCTGATTGAAATGCATGCGTGGATTATAGCTGACACCGAAAGAGAAGGTCATGTATTTTCTATTCGGAAAATCCTTGGTAGCGATGTCTATCAATCCGCCCGTAAAGTCTGCCGGCAAGTCAGCCGTATAAGATTTCGAAACCAGAATATTGTCAATCACCTGAGTGGGAAAGATATCTATCTGTATGGTATTTCTGTCGGGATCAAGTCCGGGAATTTCCATTCTGTTGAGTGTTGTTTTGGAATATCGGTCACCCAGTCCGCGAACGTACACATACTTGCCTTCCTGAACCGAAACACCCGTCACACGGCCCACGGCAGAGGCTGCATTGCCGTCACCGATAGCCTTGAATGTAGAGGCTGAAATACCGTCCATCACATTGGCTGATTTACTTTTTATGGCTGCCAGGGCAAAGGTTGTACTCTTGTTGTGTTTTGCCTTGACTACAATATCATCCAGAACCACGCTGGACGGAAACATTACACAGTTGATCGTAATGGTGTCATCCGATTTTAAAGTGACATCGTTCCATACGGTATCTTTATAACCGATATAGGTAAACTTAATATCGTAATTACCCGGCTGAAGATCAATGGAATAATTACCGTCAAGGTCCGTCATCATGCCGTTGCCTATTTGATGAATGTAAACCGAGCCAAACATAATAGGTTCTCCGGTCACTGCATCCGTTACATTACCTCTCAGGGTGCCTTTCTGAGCGAAAAGACACATAGGAAGCAGAATTAGTATACATAAATTATAAATACTTTTCACTATAAAAAATTTTAAGAACACATTCCCTGCACTGTGAAAGGAGGGAATGTGTGCATGAAAAAAAATAATATTGTAATTACAGTTGAGCGAGCTGACCCAGAGCTGCTACCAGGGTCCATTTTTCAAATTCACTTACCCTGGCACCAACGGTATTAGCTGTGCTAATTTTAGCGAATCCGGGAGCGGCATTGTTCAGATCCTCATCGTGAGAACCCTTATCCCGGAAAATGTCAGCCAGGGAAGGTTGTATATTCATGTGGCTGACATTAAACTCCAGGTTAGCGAAAAGTATTTTTCCTGAAAACCATGAGTCTGAGACTCNCTGGTCATTTAGCCTGAATTCTGAACCTTCAGAAAAATTAAAGAAATATAAATTTTTCAAAGAAACAGAGACCTTGGCTCTTAGGTCAGCATACTTACCTGAGGTGGCGGCAGTATGTCCCTTTAATGTGCCGTTTGAGATGGTGTATGTAGGATTTTCAACACCTTCACCTCCATCCAGTTCAAGAGCGCTGTCGGTCTGGTCACCTGCAATTCCGATGATGTTGTCCATGGTCCCGGACCATCCCTGATCGCAGTCAAACATATCATCGCCTGTATTCCAGACCATAATATTCTTAGGGTTGACCGTACCTCCGAATATTTCGATGCCATCATCCTGATTGGAAACTATTTCGATGTTTTCGATGATGGTGCCTGATCCTACACCAGCCAGCGTCAGGCCGTTGATTTCATTACCTTCGCCGATGTTGGTTCCACCGTGACGGATTGAAACATATTTCATTATCCCTGAATTGTCCTGCGGGTTATTGCCGCCATAAAGGCCATTGATGTCGGAAGGTGGAATACCTTCAATCTGAACAGAAGGCGCATTGGCTGATATAGGAGCATCTCCCAGGATGGCGCTCCAGAGGCCATTGATTCCCTGATCCAGATTGGGGCTTACGATTTCGCCGGATTTTATTTCATCGGCTACAGAAGTGAAGATAATGGGCTTGTCAACGGTACCCTGAGCGTCAATCTTCGCCCCTTTGGCAATTAGGAGGGCAGTAGCATTGGCTCCACTTCCTGCCTGACCTTTAATAACAGTTCCGGGCATGATGGTCAATTTGACGCCGGGTAAAACAGTTACTCTCTGTGCCAGGACATAGACCTTATCAGCTGTCCAGGTCACATCAGACGAAATATTTCCCGAGACGATTACAGTACTATTGTCGCCCACAGGGACACACTCACAGTTATCGGTCAGTACTTCATTGGNGGCGCAGGTTTTGATACATTCATCTTTATCACATGCTGTAAATAAAACCGGGATACATGCAAGAAATACGAATAACAGATTTTTAATGTTTGTCATATAAATTCATTTTTGGTTAGACATTTTCTTCAAATATTCCGCAAAAATGAATCGGCAACATTAAGGAAATATTAATTCTATATGACGATATTGTTAAGTCCTCCAAATGGTTAATATTAAGTCTTCAGAGGAAAAGAATCATTGAAATCCGGTGAAATATGGAGTGAGAAAACAAAATAAAGTGTTTGATGGATAAATTTATTATCCAAAGGAATGATGGGTGGGATATGAATTCAGGTTTTATGGAAATAAGTGGTGATAAAGGAGACTTGTTGTATTTCCAGATAGCCAGGCCATACGGGAAATGACAAGGGATTCGACACCATGGTAGGCATTGTAAAAGGTGTCCTCCAGGTTATCTTTTACACGAGGATTCATTAAAGTGCGGTTGAAATTCAGGTATTCATTTTGAATTAAAACACTAAGGTATTTCCGTATTGTTTTGAGCCGGGATGGTGGTGCCGCATGTCTAGATCGTGCTGTAGCACCAGTCGCCGGAATTTGAATGAATGGTCCGTATGTACGGTATGGGCCAGTTCATGGATGATTACCTGGTCGGGAGTCTCAAGGGGTGCAAGGAGGAGCCGGTTGGAGAGCATGATATTGTATGGGGATGTACAGGGTCCCCGGTGAGAGGCATCATTCCGGAGGGTGTATATCCGTATCTAAAATTTTACTCAAGTTGTTTATCAATCAACAAATTTTGTTAAAAAACGATAAAAAATTGGCAAATCTCAACTTGAAAAGGGACATCGCTCTGTATGAAAAATCACAAATTACAGCAGTTCAATCGATGTTTGGTTACCGGATTTCCACGGGAAATCGGATGTTATAAGAAATAAGAAATATCTGTACGCCAATAAATCTGTAGTACACAAAGCCGAAGACCTCCCGGAAAGTCCCAAACTGTGCAGAATATCATTTGCCTATGCGCAATTGGATAAACTAATTGCCCTATCTATTCAAAGCCAATTCAGAACTTCAACAAAATACTTATCTGAAACCACGAAAGAGCAAAATTCACAGGGTGAAATTATAGAAGCTTCAAACAGCTATGAATTTATACACTTCAAAGACCTCATTTCTTTTTCCTGACTTCATTTCGCTCTCTTTCATGAATCTTTGGGNGAGGAATGAAATATGGCGCCATCTGCCTCTTTTATATTTAAAGCCTTCATAGGTTCCATCCGGCACATACGTATCGCCCTGACCAACAAAGATTTCTCGCATTGGTATCAGATGATCCAGGACAATCATTTNTTCTTCATTGTCATAATTAAGTTTCATAGCGACGTCAGCCGAATAGGTATAAATATATCTAAGCCGATCATCCCCATAATCGGTTGAATCTCTGATAAATACATCCTTACCAAATAAGGGCCGTCCATCCTGGTCGAAAGAAAGTACTTCAATGACCTTCTGCTTGTTGAAAANAGAATGAGCATTGTATCCAAGTAATAAATAATATTTATCCCCCTTCAATTTACAATCAAAAAGCCGATAATACAAGGCTCCTTGCCATTCATCGGCCCTCAGTTCTTCATTAGTAATTCCTTCGGAAAAATTCTCATAGGACCGATCCGTAAATGGGATAAAACCTCCCGAAGCCTTTTGTATTCCACCATAATAACGATATTCGTCATCCTTGATAAAATGTTGGCCGGTCAATATCCTGAAAGATGAATCTGTCGGATAAAGCACTGAAAAAANATCTGACTTGACGAATTTCTTCTTAAAAGTTGCAGGGTCTTGAAGCAATGTGTTGAATAAGTCATTGACGTGTTCTACAGCGGCCTTCCTTTCTGTTGAATTAGTATCCGTAAGGATTATTTTACCCATTTTACTAAGTTCTTCATCATATTGCTCCCAGGTTGTATTTTGGGCATGCACACCGAAAACCATTCCAAAGCATAGAATGTATAACAGGATATATTTCACGTCAGATTTAATTAATTGAGGTTTAAGTTAATCAAGTTTTAAGTTGTATTGCGATTGGCATTAATAGAAACCTTTGTAAAATTATTCAATCATCGTCCATAACGTCAATTCCCAGGCAATCCATACTTATAAATTTGTTAATTCATTTTATTAGGGTAAAATTAATAACAATGCTGAACAAAGAATTTCACCATTTGTTATTCCATCTTCTTGATCTACTGTAATCCTTAAAGACAAAATCACCTAATCCTTGCAAGTCACTATAAAATGCCTTGCCTCCATTCGTTTCGGTAAAAAGTTCAACAAATTCCATCAAATAGGGATCTTTAGCAATCATGAAGGTAGTGATAGGTATGCCAAGCCGTCTAAACTTGCCGGCTTGATTGAGGGTACGGTTGACAATCATCCTGTCGAGACCAAAGCTATTTTTGTACAGTTTATTACCTCGTTTGATACAAGTCGGCTTTCCATCTGTAATCATGAAGACCTGTTTGTTGGTATTTTNTCTCTTTCGGAGAATGTCCAGTGCCAATTCAAGTGCAGCCAATGTATTGGTATGAAACGGGCCTACCTCCAGATAGGGTAATTCATCCTTTTCGATCTTCCAGGCCTCATCCCCGAACACAACAATATCCAGTGTATCCTTTGGAAATCTGGTCGATATATATTCCGACAAAGCCATGGCTACCTTTTTGGCCGGAGTAATCCTGTCTTCACCATACAATATCATCGAGTGCGAAATATCGATAAGTAAGACGCTACTCATACTACTCTGGTGATAGGTTTCACGGATTTCAAGATCCTCATACTCAAGGCTGAAAGAGCNCGGTCCATGGTTGATCTGTGCATTCTTTATCGATTCGACAAATGCGATCTGTTCAGGGCTGTCTCCGAATACATATGGCCGCAAGTCTGAAGTCAATTCATCACCCTTGCCATCCTTTTTTGTAGTATGATTGCCTTTAGTGGCTTTCTTTATGTTGCCAAAAACTTCCTTCAACGCTTTACGCCGTAAGGAAATATTCATCTTCTCTGCAGGTCTCAAAGCATTTTCCTCGGGATCGGCTTTCAGATAACCTTTTTGCATCAATTCGTCTAAAANATCCTGGATACCGTAGTCATCCCTCGTAAGATTATACTCCCGATCCATCTCCATCAACCATTGAATGGCGGTCGCTACATTACCTCCGGCATACATCAATAGATCCTTAAACAGGTTGAGCAGCTCATCAAATAGAGACAACTCCGGTTCACCATCGTATTTTCTAAATTGCCAACCAAGCATTTTCCAATATTTGAATTATTAAATTCCCCTTGTCAACATCCACAAACCATTGTGGCTATATTATTCTACTTTACCTTGTTCGTGGACATTTTTACATCAAACTTAAAAGAATACAACCTTAATTCGCTGTCAAATACATTTTTAAAGAAAATAAAATTTCATGTAGATAAAATCAAACAAATACAACAATTATAATACGCTTTTCGTGCTTGTCAAATAGTTTAAAAGCTTACCAATAACCATACTTTTACTCTTCAGATAAAATGTATAACCGAAAATGGATTACTTTTGTTGCTGTTCGGGAAACTTGTACCAAATTCAATTGTAAAACAAATTATACCGTAACTTTGTTAGTGTCGGAATTGAGTTTTTCAATAGTTTCACCATCAAAGTTGTATACTGTCGGAAATAAATTATGTACCAAAAAATAAAATATCTTTTTGTCCCCGTCTGGGTATTAATCTCATCCTCATTACTTTTTGCGCAAGATAAAAATCATGATGAATTTGTNAAAAGTATTTGCGGAACGTATTCCGGGAATTACATCACCAANAAAGGAGTTCCTAAAAACGGAGCGGAGATGGTACTTATGTATCAGGACCATCACACTATCCAAGTAATCGAATCCGACTTCGGAGCATTCAAAATATATTTGGACGATATCTCCCCGGACACCTTGTATCCAAGGTCGAGTATGGAAGGGATGCGGATTAAATATACCAAAAGTTCAAAAAGGATCTTTATCAATGCTCCCATCCAAGGCATAACTACGACCTATATCGGCAAGTTCAGGTACAGGGATTCAGGTGATCTTGAAAGGCAAAAGGCGGCATACGATTCAATTATGCGCCATAAGTCGAAGGAAGTCAAGACCTATGGTACTTACTACGGTACAATTTTCAATTCCAAGACTAACAAAAGACAATCAGATACGATTAAGGTGTTTGATTTTAAGGTAGATCAGACAGAAGGAAATTTTCAAGTAAAGTATAAGATGGCCAGAATCATATTTTCCGGTGCCGATTATCAACCTTACGAGATCCGGGTGGAATATAATCCCAATAATAAGACCATCAGGCAATCCGGCAAATCAAGTATTAAGCTCTTTATAGATCTTGAAAACAAAGTAATTCGTTTCGAAGACAAGGTAAAGAAAATAAAATTCGAAGGCATCAGAATCGAACATTGAAATTCATGGCAGGATCCGTTCCC
Organism: Candidatus Parvibacillus calidus; assembly: GCA_013414645.1. Classification (GTDB taxonomy): domain Bacteria; phylum Bacteroidota; class Bacteroidia; order Chitinophagales; family Saprospiraceae; genus Parvibacillus; species Parvibacillus calidus. Next base: position 2,314,344 of record CP058702.1, read on the forward strand.
TATAATATTGCTATTCTTTATTACACTCAGACCGGGCAGTTGAAGATGCTTGCGGAAAAGGTATCAGAAGGATTTTCTGGTGATTGTCGGGTTGATTTCATTGAGATTATCCCGGTTAAGCAATTTCCCTTTCCATGGAATACAATAGAATTTTTGATGCTATGCCTGAATGCGTATTGGAAGAAGGCTCAGAAATAAGACTATCCGGTTATGAAGAGGGGAAGCATTACGATCTTGTCATTTTGGCCTATCAGCCATGGTTTCTGCATCCATCTCTCCCTATAACCGGTTTTCTTCAAAGTAAATGGGCTGACAAACTCTTGAAGGATGTCAAGGTCATTACTCTTACCGGAGCAAGGAATATGTGGTTAAATGCCTTAGAAAAGATAAAACGCGACTTGCATAAGTTCGGATCGGAGCATGTAGGCAACATTGCATTTGTAGATTCATCACCCAATCTCATCTCCACGCTGACTGTTATTCGTTGGGCGTTCAAAGGCCGCAAGGAAGCGTCCGGATTGCTACCGGAAGCGGGTGTGCAGGCAGCTGAAATCAACAGAGGTCCTTTGTTTGGCAAATTGATTGCCAGTGCCTTACAAGAAGGCAAATGGCAAACTCTCCAACAGGAATTGGTCAAAGCCGGGGCAGTAACATTGAAACCCGGTCTGATCCTGCTGGAAGAAACGGCAATTGGCCAGTTTAAAATGTGNTGGAAAATCAAAGCCAAAGGTGAGCGCGGATCACCTGCCCGAAGGCCCTTGGTCAGATTATTCAAGAACATACTGATTGTGGGGATTTTTATCCTTTCGCCCATTAAATTTGTAGTTTCGAAGATACAAGCCATGCTCAACCGGAAAAGGCTCGTTGCTGCGGCAAAATATTTTCAATCCGTAAATTATGAAGAAAATAAATTTTCCTGATAACTAGTCAAAGCTATGAAGAAAAACGAAGTGCCTCAAGACGACGAAGCTATCTACCAGCAAAAATTCGGAGACGGACTGCTGAAATACGCCACTGACGAACAAAATGAATATGTCACGGTGCAATCAGTTGGCTGGGAGCCTGAGATAGTAGCATTAAAACAAGCCTGGGAATTGGTGGAGGAAAAGGTGGAGATGGCAAGACAAGCAGTGAAGAATAATCANAAAAGTCCGATCTATTATTTCATGGAAAAGAAATTGATGGATACGGGAATTTTAGCAGGATATATGGGATTATGGCGATGGCAGGTGGCAAGGCATTTTAAACCGGGTATCTTTGCAAGACTAAAACCTTCAACCCTGGAAAAATACGCCAAAGTATTTGATATTGACCTAAAACAATTAACGGATTTCGACCCGGATCATCCTGACACACCCAAATAAAGCATGAAAAAAATTGATGAACTTACAACATATACAAGCTGCACATTGCGAATCCGGAGTATGCGTCAACTTGCTCAGTCACTATGGTATATCACTCAGTGAACCCATGATTTTCGGATCCGGGAGTGGCATATTCTTTATCCATATTCCCTTCCTGAAGGTAAATGGAGTCCCTGCCACCAGTTATAGGATCTGGCCGGGAGCAATTTTCAACAGGTCGATGAAACTTCTTGGAGCAAAGGTGGTTACGAAAAAATTTAAATCGCCAGAAAAATCCATGAAGGCCTTAGACGATCTGCTGGAGCAGAAAATCCCGGTCGGCATCATGTGCAGTGTCTATCACCTACCCTATCTGCCGGATGCATACAGATTTCACTTCAACGCCCACAACATTGTCGTTTGGGCAAAGGATGGAGACGAATATATAGTGGGCGATCCGGTCCTGCCTGATATGAAACGTATTCATAAGGACGATTTAATGAAAGCTCGCTATGCTAAAGGCTTNCCCGAACCTTCCGGCAAATTGTACTATGTCAAAAGCCTGCCAAACGGAGAGATTAACTATCGTAAATTAGTCCGGCGAGGTTTAAAGAGAACCTTCTTCCTCATCAACAGTGCGCCATTATCCTTCATAGGAGTAAAAGGTATCCGTTATCTTGCCGGTAAAATCGCCCGATATCCAGAGAAGATGGGCAGTAGAAAGAGTATGTTAGCTCTTGGCAATCTTATCAGGATGCAGGAAGAAATAGGCACCGGAGGNGGCGGATTTAGATTTATGTATGCAGCCTTCCTCAAGGAGGCATCACATAGATTGGATAACGAAGAACTGGGTCATTTGGCGGATGAGATGACGGCAATCGGTGATATGTGGAGAAATTTCGCTTATGAGGTGGCCAAAGTTATAAAAAACCGATCTTCATCGGAAAATGCATTTGATGAAATCTCTACTTTATTGGGTAAAATCGGTGATTGCGAGGTTGCATTCTTTAAGAAATTGGCCAGAGTCAAATTATGAATTCAATCCCGGCAGCAGATCACATTTCCAATAATCCGAATGCTCGCGGAATAACCATCCATCATGTCACCAAACGATATTCAGGACAGCCTACCGCAGCGGTTGACAACATAAACCTTACATTTGAGGGTGGCGCCATCAACGGACTTCTTGGGCCAAATGGCGCAGGAAAAACTACTCTGATACTCATGATTTGTGGGTTGATGCCACCTGATAAAGGGCAAATTGGAAGGATGAAAAACGGCATTCTCCAAAACCTCGATAAACGCAAGATCGGATTTGTGCCACAACAGGATGGCCTTTTCGGAGAACTTACACTGCAAGAAAATCTGGAGTATTTTGGAGGATTATATTGCCTGAGCAGGAAAGAACTGAAAACCAACATTGAAAGGCTTTCTTCCTATCTTCAACTATCAACTCATCTCGGTAAGAAGATTAAATACTTTTCCGGAGGTATGAACCGAAGAGCGAATATACTTGCATCATTGCTGCATGATCCGGAGGATATCATATTTGACGAGCCGACCGCAGGAGTAGATGTGCAAAGCAGAGCTTTGATACATAGGCTCATCATGGATTTGAAAGAAGCAGGAAAAACCATCCTTTACACCAGTCATTTACTGGCCGAGGCAGAAGAATTGTGCGAAATCTATATCATGGACCATGGCAAGCTTATTCTCTCAGGTAAGCCAAAAAATTTGCTTCGTCAGCACGGAAAAGCTGGGCTTGATGAATTGTTTCTATCATTAACAGGTAAGCAGGTAAGAGATTGAATTTTCAAAGAATCAAATCGACATTCAGGAAGGAGCGAATCCTGCTTTTCCGGGACATGGGTGGCATAGCCATGCTGTTGGTGATGCCTTTATTGCTCATCCTTACAATGGCAATTGTTCAGGACGCCCCATTTCGGGACTATCAGGATATCCATCTAAAAATGATATGGGCGGATGAAGATGGCAAACCACTGGGTGATTCCCTGAAAACAATGTTTAGAAAATCAGGGAGATTTGACCTTTTGGATTCATTGCAGGGTCGTCCAATAACAGGAGATGAAGCACGAAATCTTATTGGATCAGGAACATATCCAATAGGAGTAATTGTCCCCAAGGGAAGCAATGCTGAAATGCTTAATAAGACCAACAAAATCATCAACAAGATTGGCAAGGCATCCGGCAATCCGTCTATCATCCCTGTTCGCTCGGACAATGACAGTGCCGCAGTGGTTTTATTATTCGATCCGGCGGCAAAGGCAACATTAAAAATGGCGGTACAAAACTCCCTGGAAAAAATGTTGTTTAAGGTACAGCTGGATTTACTTTTTAANAAAATTGGCCTTGATGGAGACAGTACAAATCAGGATGTTGAAACTGAATCCGGGCAATTACTGGCCAATCAAGTCAGGATCGAATCGGCATATTCAGGACAATCAAATGGAATTGCCATCACATCAACGCAGCATAATGTCCCTGCATGGATTGTGTTTGCATTATTNTTTCTGATTATACCAATTGCAGGGAGTTATATTAAAGAGAAAGGTGAAGGCAGCAGGATACGGATATCCATGACGCCCGGCAGTTATATCGACATTATATTAGGGAAGGTATTTTTCTATACCCTCTTTGCTCTCTTCCAGTTTATCTTTCTATTCTTTGTCAGTGGATGGGTATTGCCATTGGCCGGGCTGCCTGCAATGCCGGTGGGACCATANTTTTGGCTGGCCCTAATAGCGTCAGGAGTAATAGCCTTTGCCGCAATCAGCTGGGGCTTGATGATTGGCAGTTATTTTACCACCTACCATCAGGCCATGATGTTCGGGTCCATTTCGGTTGTATTATTATCGGCACTTGGCGGTATTTGGATACCGATAGAAGTTTTACCAGCGTGGTTGCAACATCTTGCATTATTATCTCCATTGCAGTGGAGCCTGTCGCTCTTTCAGGAAATATTTCTACGCAGGAATCCGGGTGATGANTTTTTCATCAACATGGGTTATTTGATCACTTTCGGCATAATATGCCTATTGGGTGCATCCTATTTTCATAAAAAGAAAGGTGACAAGGCAGGAAACACACTACCTTGTCCCTTCCAATCATTATCTTTCAAATGATCTTACCTTCCAATAGTCGGTCAGATCTTGGGAATCCTCAGCTGCTGTCCCGGGTAGATCTTATTGGGATCCTTAAGCATAGGCTTGTTTGCCTCAAAAATCACGGGATACTTCATTGGATCGCCATAGTAAGCTTTTGCTATCTTAGATAAAGAATCACCTGATTTCACTTCATAGAAACTGGCCTCAGGCTCCTGATTCTCAGCGATAAGCTGATCATCCACAACTGCGATACCATCAACATTGCCAAGTGCAAGCACAATTTTCTCCTTATCTGATTGTGAAGCAACCGTTCCACCTACAGTAACAGTATCATGATCCAATTGAATTGAAAGGTCAGTAACCGGAATTTCCAGGCTATTGACTATACCTTCCAAGGTCAAAACCTTTTGGAATGCAGGATAGCTTCCATAGCGGCATTATTGGCCTGATTAACAGCTTCTTTGGTCGCTTCAACTTCCTTTTTCTTAAGTTCATCGCTTCCAGCGCCTCTCAAAAATGAAAATAAACCCATTTGTTGTCAAATTTAATGATGAAATAAAATGTATATCGCAAACAATGTTTCAAACAAAATGTTGCGTTTTCTTCTCAATTATGACTCAAGCTTTTAAATTAGTCACAATAGTACAGTTGTTTATAAAGATAATTTATATATTTGCACCGCCTTAAACCAAGGTTGTGGCTTGGTGTGTCCGTAAATACTGAATTATAGGCACTTACCGAAATTTCCTGCCTGGTATAAGAGAATATTTACTTACAGAAATCTATTTTTAAAAAATTAAAAATGCAAGGAAAAGGGATCATTAAATTTTTCTGGTTGCAATCGCGTTAGTTTGTGTACTTCAATATGTATTTTATTTACCCACCAATAAAATAGAGAATGCTGCAGATGCATACGCAAAAAGGTTGCGGAAAATGCACCGGCAGATGCAAAGGATGTTGTGGAGAAGGAGGCAAGAATTTCATTTCTTGACTCAATGTCATCTGAGACTGTGTTCAGTATTCCGGGAATTAAGAGTTATACCTATGACGAACTAAAACGACAGCAGCTTGCACTGGGGCTTGACCTCAAGGGAGGGATGAGTACTGTGCTACAAGTGGACCTCAAGGATTTCCTGTTGTCATTGTCCAACCATAGTAAGGATCAGACTTTTCTGGAGGCATTAGGAAATACAGAAAAAGGGTTGTCACTGAACAAATAGGATTTATCAAGGCATTTGGACAGGAATGGGCCAAAATAGCCAATGGAAAGACACTGGCATCTATATTCGCCAAAAGTCCTTCGCTTAAAGATGTTGTGAAATCTAACTTCTCTGATACCCAGATATTGAATATTCTACAGGAAAAAGCAGGACAAACTGTAGACCTGACCTTCAAAAGATTGAAGGACCGAATCGACAAATTCGGAGTTACCCAGCCGAATGTGTCACTGGATGCCAACAGGGATATGATAGTAGTTGAGTTGCCAGGTGTCGACAACCCTGAGCGGGCAAGAAAATTCCTTCAAGCCAGTGCAAAGCTGGAATTCTTTGATGTGTATCGTGCTTCTGACCCTGGTATCCTTGAAGGCTTTGCCAACGCTGACAAAACATTGAAAGCTCTGAAAGGTGGAGATTCAACTCAGATCAGCACGCCCACAACGAAAAAAGATACCATTTGGGACAAAAAGACGGATAGCCTAGGTGTAGTAATTGATTCCACCATGAGGATTGTTGATGTGCCTGTATCTAATACAATGGCTGATGCAGGTCCACTGTTCAAAATATTTACTCCCAACTCAGCTACACAGCAGGGAATCGCATTCCCTCTGTCTGTAATGGGTGTTGCCGATAAGAATAAAAAGAAATTGATCGATGAATATCTGAATATGCCACAAGTGAAGGCATTGTTCCCTGCAGATATTTCCTTCAAGTGGGCATCCAAGCCGACGAAGGATCCTGAAACCTTCAAATATACCAACAAGTACGAGTTGTATGGTATTAAGGTGCCACGTTCCGGTAAAGCGCCATTGGAAGGAGACCGGGTTGTAGATGCCAGGGAAACACAAGATCAAATGTCAAATCAGGTAGCTGTATCTCTCCGAATGGACAATGAAGGTGCCAAGAAATGGGGTGAGATGACGACCAAGGCAGCTGCCGACCAAAACAGGGAAATCGCTATCGTCCTTGATGGAGAAGTCGTCTCAGCACCAAGGGTAAATAATGCCATCACTTCGGGTGATTCGCAGATTATAGGAGACTTTAGTGTACAGGAAGGTAAAGACCTTGCCAATATCCTTCAAATAGGTAAGTTACCTGCCGGAACAAGGATTGTACAGGAGACCCTGGTCGGACCTTCACTGGGTCAGGAAAATATCAACAAATCCATAATCGCCATCTTGATAGGATTATTGTTTATCATCATCTTCATGATCAGCTATTTTGCCACGGCAGGTGCAATCGCAGTAATAACCCTACTCTGTAATATGTTCTTCATCTTTGGGGTACTTGCCTCGAAAGGTACCGTACTTACCTTGCCGGGTATTGCTGGTATCCTGCTTACTATGGGTATTGCTGTCGATGTAAGTGTAATTATCTTTGAATGGGTTAAGGAAGAGCTTAAACATGGATATGGATTGAAAGAGGCTATATCACGTGGTTTCAAACATTCTTATTCTGCAATTATCGATGCCAACATCATCACATTGATTACCAACATTATACTTGCTTATTTTGGCTTAGGTCCAATAAAAGGCTTCGCAGTAGTAATGATCATCGGTGTATTGTCTTCCTTGTTCACTGCTGTTTTGGTAGGTCGAATGATTACAGACTGGTGGGCTAATAAAGGTAAAGAAATCAAGTTCTCTACTTCATTCTCTGATAAATTNTTTCACGGAGCCAATATCAATTGGATGGGGCTGCGCAAATTTGCTTACATCTTCTCTTCTTCTATGGTTCTGATTGGATTAATCTCCATCTTCACACGAGGGTTCGAACTTGGTGTAGATATGAANGGAGGATACTCAGCCAACGTTTCCTTTGTGGAAGGCACTAAGGTAGATGCTGAAACGTTTAGAGATTATCTGAAGAAGGAATTGGGAGGAGAACCTATTGTTAAGGCTGTAGACGTCAAGAATACATACAACATCACCACATCCTACAAGATCGATGATCCTAATCCGGATGTCAATGAAGAGGTATTGTCCAAGATCCATAAGTCAGTGGTAGAGATAACCAANAAAGATATTCCTCTGGATGAATTCAANAAAGCCGATGCGAAAGGTACGCACATTGCGAGTTTCTCGAAAGTTGGACCTACTGTAGCGGATGACATTAAAACAAGTTCATTTACCGCCGCTATTTTAGCCCTTGCAGCGATATTCATCTATATCCTGTTCCGGTTCAACAGATGGCAGTTTAGCTTGGGTGCAATCATCGCCTTGGTTCACGACAGTTTGGTAGTATTGGGTATCTTTTCCTTACTGCACGGCTTTGTTTGGTTTTCCATGGAAATAGATCAGGCATTCATAGCTGCCTTGTTGACAGTGATTGGTTATTCGATGAATGATACGGTGATCATTTTTGACAGGATCAGGGAATTCGCAGGCACGAATCTGAGTTCGACCAAGACTGAGGTGATAAATGCGGCTATCAACAGTACATTAGGCCGTACCATTATTACATCATTGATTACCTTTGGTGTGATGATAATCATGTTTATCTTTGGTGGAGACAGTATCAAAGGCTTTACATTTGCCATTTTAATTGGTATTGTATTCGGTACGTTCTCAAGTATATTCATTGCCGGCTCGATTGTTCACGACCTTGTCGCGGATATCAGGCCGAAAACAGTGGCGGGCAAGGCTGCCACTAAATAAATACAACCGTTTTTATTTGAGAAATAGAAAGGCTGCAATTGGTATAATTGCAGCCTTTTTATATTTTTGGCCAATTTAATTTGAAACGGATAAAAAATTTTAATACATGAATTTCGAAGAGTCAAAGTTTGAAGACAGACATTTGGGATTACGTAGTGAACAGATTGCTGAAATGTGTTCTGTCATCGGAGTAGAAACCTTGGGACAACTTGTTGATCAGACCGTACCGGAGAGCATTCGCCTGCAACGCGAGCTTAACCTTCCGGAAGCGATGAGCGAACATGAATATCTGGCACACGTCAAGGGAATTGCATCTAGGAACAAGGTTTTCAAATCCTATATTGGTCAAGGTTATTACAATACTATTGTCCCCAATGTAATTCTTCGAAATTTGTTTGAAAATCCGGGATGGTACACCCAATATACGCCCTATCAGGCAGAAATATCCCAGGGAAGACTTGAGTCATTACTCAATTTTCAGACAATGATCTCTGACCTCACAGGACTGCCAATAGCCAATGCCTCTTTGCTGGATGAAGGGACAGCAGCTGCTGAAGCAATGCATATGTTCTATGCATTCAAGAACAAGTCCGGCGATGAGTTTAATCAATTCTATGTCGAAAAAGGTGTCTATGCACAGACCCTTGATGTTGTCAAGACAAGATGCAAGGTGCTTGACATCGAGGTCGTGGAATTTGACAGATCAACAGACAGAATTGGGGATAAAGCTTTCGGAGTACTGATGCAATACCCGGATAAGACGGGTGGTGTACACGCAATAGGTGATGATATCAGAGCATTAAAGGAAAGAGGTATCCTGGTAGCTGTCGCAGCAGATCTGATGGCCCTGGCATTGCTGACACCTCCCGGTGAGTTGGGAGCAGATGTAGTTTTGGGAAATTCCCAGAGGTTTGGCGTTCCGATGGGTTTCGGTGGTCCACATGCTGCGTATTTCTCTACCGGAGAAGAATTCAANAGAGCAATTCCCGGGCGTATCATCGGTGTATCGATTGATGCCCATGGAAATCGTGCTTTAAGGATGGCACTTCAAACACGTGAGCAACATATCAAGCGTGAAAAAGCAACCTCAAATATCTGTACAGCTCAGGCACTCCTCGCTAACATGTCCGCCATGTACGGCGTATATCACGGACCAGGAGGCATTAAAAGAATAGCTGGGAATATGCATTCACTGGCTGTAACCTTAAATAATGCGCTGACCACAGCTGGGATAAAGACGCTCAACAACGTATTTTTCGACACGATAGCTCTCTCCATGAGCAGCGAAGAAATTGCAGCATTGAAGAGAAAATCCGAAGCAATGAGTATCAATTTCGGATATCTTGACGAAGGTGTGGTGGTGATTGCATTGGATGAGACGACCTCGTTGGCAGATATAGCCGATATACTTAATACATTCGATATCCACCGAACAACAGAGCAATTGAAAGCCGATATGCAAAGTTTGAACTCACCAATTACCGGTGAGCTTGTCCGAACTTCGGATTTCATGACTCACGAAGTATTCAACAGTTATCAGACCGAGTCAAAGCTGATGCGTTACCTGAAAATGTTGGAGAATAAAGATCTTTCCTTAGCGCACAGTATGATTTCATTGGGATCTTGTACTATGAAGCTCAATGCAGCTTCTGAAATGATTCCTGTTTCCTGGCCTGAATTTGCCAATATCCATCCTTTTGCACCACGTGATCAATGGGCCGGATATTATGAGTTGATCAAGAATTTCTCCGAATACCTGTGCGAAATTACCGGATTTACTGGATGTTCTCTTCAGCCGAATAGTGGCGCACAAGGAGAATACGCAGGTTTGCTTGCGATAAGAAGATATCATGAAGCCAATGGCGACCATCACCGCAATATTGCCTTGATTCCGTCATCCGCACACGGTACTAATCCTGCATCAGCTGTCATGGCCGGTATGAAGGTGGTTGTAGTCAAAACAGATGACGAAGGCAATGTCGATCTTGAGGATTTAAGNGCGCTTGCTGTACAACACAGGGATAACCTGTCATGTCTGATGATTACTTATCCATCGACCTTTGGAGTCTTCGAGGTTTCCGTCAAGGAAATTTGCCAGGTTATACATGACAACGGCGGTATGGTATATATGGATGGGGCCAATATGAACGCACAGGTGGGATTAACCAATCCCGGAGAAATCGGTGCTGACGTATGTCACCTCAATCTCCACAAGACCTTTGCCATCCCTCACGGAGGAGGAGGACCCGGTATGGGTCCAATCTGTTGCAACGAGAAACTGAAGCCTTTCCTGCCGGGACACACCAAGATGGGCGATGACTTCGCAGTGGCNTCCGCACCTTACGGCTCTGCCAGCATCATTCTGATTTCATACGGTTATGTACGAATGCTTGGAGGAAGTGGTCTCAAGAAAGCCACTGAAATTGCCATATTAAATGCAAACTATATCAAGGCGAGATTAGANAAAAGATTTCCTATCCTTTATTCCGGCGCTCAAGGTCGTGCGGCTCATGAAATGATTGTTGACCTGAGGCCTTACAAGCATCTGGCAAGTGCAGAAGATGTAGCAAAACGGTTAATGGATTATGGCTTCCACGCTCCTACCCTTTCATTTCCGGTAGCCGGAACGGTAATGATTGAACCCACCGAAAGTGAGAGTAAGGACGAATTGGATAGATTCTGTGATGCCATGCTGAATATTCTGGCAGAATTGGAGGAAATCGCGGACGGTAAGGCTGCAGCTGACAACAATGTGCTTGTCAATGCTCCACATTCATTGCCTTTGGTCACAGCCAATGAATGGAACCTTCCTTATTCCAGGGAAAAGGCAGCATTCCCATTGGATTATCTACGCCATGGATTTAAGTTTTGGGTAGGAGTCAGCCGGGTCAACAATGCCTTTGGAGATAGGAATCTGGTATGTACCTGCCCGCCGATTGAAGATTATATAAATTCATGATATCCGTTGAGTTAACCGACTGTAGTCCTTAATGGAACTACTATTCGATCATAACCTGAGGTAAAAACGAATCTGAAAAAGGGTTTGGGAATCAATGATAAATGATTCCGGAACCCTTTTTCTCTTTTATTATTACCTTTGTGGCCTAAAACAACTGTCATGCTTACAAAAGAAAGGAGCGCAACTACATTCTTCACCCTGGAGGATCAACATGGAGCACATAATTACCACCCATTACCGGTAGTACTTACCAAAGGTGAAGGTGTATATGTATGGGATGTAGAAGGTAAGAAATATTATGATTTTCTATCATCGTATTCTGCTGTAAATCAAGGCCATTGCCATCCAAGGATAATTGAGGCCCTGGTAAATCAGGCATCAAGGCTGACCCTGACTTCCAGAGCTTTTTACAATGACAAGCTCGGTGAGTATGAAGCATTTATGACCGGATTGTTCGGTTATGATAAACTTTTACCTATGAATACAGGTGTGGAAGCTGTCGAAACTGCCATCAAATTGTGCAGAAAATGGGCCTATGAAGTGCGCGGTCAAAAATCAGGGACCGCAAAAATCATAGTTGCTGAAGGTAACTTTCATGGTAGAACCATGGCTGCCATAAGTATTTCCAGTGATCCTGATAGTAAAGGCGGTTATGCTCCTTATTTGCCTGGATTTGTAGAAGTACCATTCAATAATATCGAAGCATTCAAAAAGGCAGTTGAAGATGATGAGGTGGCGGGTGTTTTGATGGAGCCTATCCAGGGAGAGGCGGGTGTGCGTGTTCCGGACGACACTTATTTGAAGGAAGTCGTCAGCATCTGTAAGGAGAAAAACATATTATTTATTGCTGATGAGGTACAAACGGGCATCGCTCGAACGGGCAGGATGCTGGCTTGTGATCAGCTGGGTATCCGCCCGGATATTCTAATCTTAGGCAAAGCCCTGTCCGGCGGTGTATTACCTGTCTCTTGTGTGATGGCTGACGATGAAATCATGCTAACCATCAAACCGGGACAACATGGCTCTACATTTGGAGGAAATCCACTCGCATGTGCAGTGGCAATGGAAGCGATGCAGGTCGTACTTGATGAGGATCTTGCGCAAAAGGCCGAATATTTAGGAAGGATCTTTAGGGCTGAAATGCAGAAACTGGTAGAATCAAGTGATTTGGTGAAACTAGTTCGCGGAAAGGGCCTCCTCAATGCCATTGTAATCAATGATAGCGAGGATTCTTCCACGGCGTGGGATATTTGTATTCAAATGGCGGAGAATGGCTTGATAGCCAAGCCTACCCACGGTAACATCATCCGGTTTGCTCCTCCATTGGTCATTACTGAGGACGAGTTGTTGGATTGTTGCAGGATTATCAGAGAAACGATCGTCAACTTCTCCAAATAAAATATGGACTGGCTGATACCCATATTGTTCGGCATCGGGTTAAGTGCAGCAACCGGCCTGAGGGTCTTTTTACCATTCTTCCTCATTTCACTCGCATTTCAGTTCGATTTAATTCAACCTAACAACGAATTTCTATGGTTGGACAATAAATATGTAGCGTTGGCACTCGGTATTGCCACATCATTGGAAATATTGGGTTTTTATACTCCAATCATTGATCACTTTATGGACATAGTCGGCATGCCATTGGTCTTATGTGCCGGATTCCTCAGTATGTTTTCCGTTCTGCCTGAGATGCCATTTCACGCTGAATATTTGTTGAGCCTGATTGGGGGTGGAGGGACAGCCTTGAGTATCAATAACCTTACCGGCGTGATGCGCATCAAGACAACGGCCTCTTTCTACGGACTTGCCAATTCAACTTACAGTACTCTGGAAAATATATTGTGTGTCTGCTTTCTCATNTTTTCTTTCCTGATTCCCATAGTATTTGGCATACTTATCATTATGACAGTCTTNTTTTCATTCAGGGTCATTCGGAATTTTGCCAGAAAAATATTGAAGCTCAATTGATACATTTTCAATCTCCTTGCTTCACCTTACCCCTTCGCTTTATTTATTTCCTCAAGAGCCAACTGCAGTGCTTTTTCCTGGCNGGTTCTATAATCAGGTCCTGAAATGATAAAGTATTTACAATTGAATTTTTCCAAAACCTCGATATAGATCCGGTGGATACTTTNCCTGACCTCAAGATCAGGATACTCACGCAACCCATCATTGACCCATTCGACCTCTGGAGTCATCAAAAAATAAACTTTAGGTGGATAATGCTCAATACGATTCGTTATCCATTGCGGGATGTTATTAAAAACAATCATAGACCACACGTAGATGACAATATAATCCGTGTCGAAGACTAATATATCACCTTCAGCCGCAGTTTCCATGGCATGGTTCTCCATGTACGCCTGGCCTTTGGCAATCTCCAGAAAATCTTCATGATTATACGTATTGGAATGTTCTTCCAGATAGAGCCTGGCGTACTCTTCGATCAATTTGCCATTAAGCGCCTCTGTTAAAAAGGCAGCGCATGTGGATTTGCCCGTAGATTCTACCCNCACCACAGCAAACATATTTCCGGCCCTGGTCGGGACTCTGGTAAACGGCTGATCACCAATATCTATCATATCGGTTACACTACAATCACAATTTTGCATACCCTTTTTAAATTCTTTCCGCCAGGTAATCAAACCCCATACAGCAAGATAAAGAAATACAATGTATTGTACAACCGTAAAATGAAGTTCCTTAACAAAAAATAATGGCAAGGCTACGATATTACTCAAGATCCAGGCGTACCAGCTCTCAATCTTGCGCTTAGCCATCCACCACATGGCAGTAGCGGCTGATGCAGAAACCAAAGAATCACCAACTACTGTAGTGCTATCCGTAAAATAAAACAAAAAGAATAGGAGCGAAATCAGGATTATCAGGAATACAGCAATCCCTTTTATCCACTCATTCCTATCGCAATATGAAATAGGAAAAACAAACTCCTCTTCCTTTTTTTAGACCAATTGACCCAACCTACCACGCTCATGACAAAATAATAAAAATTGACTCCGGCGTCGGCATATAATTTATGTATAAGGCAAATGTAGACGTAAAGTAAAACACTGACGATTCCTGTAGGATATACAAGAATATCATTTTTCCTACTATACCATACGCTAACTACTCCAAAAAAGCTGCAACAAATTCCAGGGTATGGCTTTGAAAATACTGCCAAACAGCTTCAAGTATTTCCATCACGCTTGTATAAAGTTCAAATTTTTCGTAAATTCATTGCGCAAGATATCAATATATGAGCAATATGTCATAGCATTCAATAAAAATCCACATTCGCAAGTATTCTGAAACTATATTCAATCTGATCCGTTCAATTGCATAGCAAAAAGAACTTGTGAACGATGACAGAAAGGATGAGAGCGGCGATTAAACCTTTATTTCCATTGTCGTGCGTTAGAAAAGTCCGGAAATCCAGATTACATAATATAATTGAATTTTATTGAAAATCAATCACACACCATTTAATGCCGTTGCATCTTTTCAGGCGGTTCTATGTTTAGATAAAGTATAGTTGGAAATGTGTTTTTCAGTAACCATCAATAATTCTCACCGATTGCCTTCCGGTTGTTTGAACAAGATCAATCTAATTACTGAAATAAAAAGCACAATGGATCGTCCTGAATCAATTATAATTAAATGGTTATTAAATGAAAGATTAAATTTGCCCTTAAACATATACAATCGATCAAAACGCATATTAAATGGATACAAATGAATATCAGGATTCCCGTATAGATAACTTAATTAATCACTACAACCAAATCATCACTTTGTCAGGTGAGGATGTGGAGCGGGAAGGACTTCTCAAAACGCCCAAAAGAGCAGCTAAGGCTATTGACTTCCTCACCAGCGGATACAGAATGGATGCAGCTGAGATCCTTCGATCAGCTATGTTCAATGAACCTTACAATGAAATGATCATCGTGAAAGATATTGAAGTATATTCACTATGTGAACATCATATGCTTCCATTCTTTGGAAAGGCTCATATTGCCTATATACCGAAGGATTATATTGTCGGTCTTAGTAAGCTACCCAGAGTAGTGGATGTATTTGCCCGAAGACTTCAGGTACAAGAAAGGCTTACTCAGGAAATTCTCGAAGTAATCGACAACACACTGAAACCGCATGGTGTAGCAGTCGTAATCGAAGCTTCTCATATGTGCATGATGATGCGTGGCGTGCAGAAACAGAACTCTGTAACAACCACTTCGGCTTTTACCGGTGAATTTAAAAATGTTGAGACCAGAAATGAATTTCTCCAGCTAATTAGATAATTCTCCTCCCTTAGAAATAATAAACTATAGGAACGACTGTTCCGTTCAACGATTCATATAAGAGGTATCAATTGTCAATGGTATATTCACCATTAGTTAACTTAACAATCTGCGCACTTGGGAAGCCGCCTGCTTTTACCTTATCAATGACCTGCTTGACTTCTTCTTTATTTTCGAATCCACTTAAATAAAAAGTTGTCAGATTGCCGGTTTTAATTTCTTCAATCAAGCCATACTGCCTGACTGCGGAACCATTGAAAAGGGAAGCATTTCTCAAGGTTGATAACCTTATCTTGTATTCTACCCTTGACTCTTCCAAGGGCTTTTGGACAACCTGAGGCTCAGAATTGTTCTTTTCCAGAGGTTTTACCTCCGATTTCATTTCAGGCTTGTTTTCAGGTTGTATCCTTGGATCAGGTTCAGCTTTCTTCTCCGGCTTATTCATAGGCGGGTCAATAGCATTTTTACGATCAACAGGTATCGCCTGCCTATTATTATACTCGCTTTCTTTTACCTCCACAATAAAACCCTTGCGTAATTCTTCGGGCAATTGTTCTCTGATGGCCAATGCATCCTGTCGTGTTTCATAGAAACCAAGGCGAACTTTATTTAAATTACCTTCCCTTGCAATATAGACCTGACCACGACCCCTGGTTTTCTCCTGATAGGGCTGAAGGTTATGATTGTCAAGAGAAATAGCAGCAAGCTGGATAGCATATTTTACAATAGCTTCTTTCTTATTTTCCGTCTTAGGTGCGACTATGACCGGAGATTGGGCAGGTGCAATCTGCTTATTCTCCTGCACAACTTCTTCCTTGACTGTCTCTTCTCTCAATCTGTTATCGTTGTAATCCATTACTTTTTGAGCGTCAGTGACGGATGTTTCAGGTCCCTTGACACTCTCAATTTTTTNTGCTACTCCTGTTTCGACAAAATCTGAAGTCGAAGGATTCTCTGTTTCGGACTCATTTCGCTGCGTAACTTTAATATCGTCCATGCTGGAAGTCTTAATGATACCAGATCGTCTGATCCCATTGCTCACCAGTTTTATGGTTCCCAGAATATCAGCCGGAACTGATGCCAATGTAACAATCTTGCTTTCACTAGGGTTATAATAAGGGCTTTTTGACCGAATCATATAATAGGACAAGGGTTCCAAAGCGATGGTGTAGTAGCCGTTGTCATCCGTAAAAACATATTGTAATTCACCGGTTGCCTGATCGACAATGGACAATTCGACCTCATCTGCCGGATTGTTATCCTGATCCACCACGCGGCCTTGATAGAAGACTCCTTCCTTTGAAAGGTTGATATTGATGGATTNTTTCAAACCAATAATTTCATCGAAATCGATTGGAATTGTAGCTGAATTGTATCCAACCTTACCTACCTGGATAAAACACTTCTCACCTGCGGCTACCGGCAGGATTACACTACCCTTACTATTCGCATAAAGTGGATTTTTACGACATCTTGACAAATCGACCTTTGCCCCGGAAATTGCTTTCTTATCCTCGTTGGACTTGATGTTCAGTAGGATCAGTTNTTTCTCATTGGTCACTTTGAACGCTTTTCCATTCACTCCTTCACGATCGGAAAGGAAGTAACCTATACGGGTATTGTTATCAAAACTCATTGAATAATCATCGGCAGGACTGTTGATAGGGCTTCCGGCATTGATTACCAGCCGACCTAAATCCTTATCCATATCGGCGATGAAAATATCCATCCTATTGGCACCGTGGCCATTGCTAGAAANAAACAGCATATTATCAATCATGTAAGGATACACCTCATCCTTTTCTGAATTGATCTTCGGACCGAGATTTCTTGGTTTACTCCATTCTTTTCCACGGTAATCACAAACATATATGTCCAAACCTCCATAACCACCCGGCATATCAGAAGCAAAATAAAGCTTGGTCCCGTCCGGGCTAAGATAGGGTGTAGTGCAGGAATACGCTTCACTATTCAATTGAAACTCAAAATATTTGGATGCAATACCGTTCTTGTCCTGAAAAGCAAAATAAATTTTGTTACCCTTTAATTTTGCCGGTACATTCTGCTTATTGTCGCCATATGAAATGGCAATCAATCCACCCTGATCTGACTTGGCAAAACCGGTCACAATGGCCCTTCTAAGGCTGAACCCTTCGATAGGGATCACTTTATCACTCCCCAGTGAATATATATTGACATTCTTGTCATCCAACTGAGTATATACCCAGTCGCCTTTCAGGTATAATGGGCTGTACTCCAGGACATCCCTACTGAGACTAGCCTTTTCTACTTTGAAAATAGTATTGTCAGTCTGGGAATGGGCGATTGAAANAATACCCATCATAAACACGAAAAGAGTTAAGCTTTGCAGGTTACGACTAAACATATTATTTTATTTTAAAATGTGTACTGCAAAAATAAACAGTTTTTTGAATATTAATTATTTTTTAATACAAATTGAATCATGACTCCGTTGTCCTTATAACTCGGCGTACCGGACCAAACCATGGTCTTACCGGTATTCTTAACAAACCATTCGTTTACTTTTTCTTTCAAATCAGTGGGAAATACAGTAATGACAGGTGCATTGTTCTCCAAACGACCCATCCATGTACCGGAGATTTCCTTGCCTTCCACCACACCGGAGTAGCTACCATCTCTGTTAAACCTAAAATCTTCCTGACCTTTTCTGTGTACTTTATCGTCATTGACATAAATCCGACCATTGATTCTCCATTCCTTATCAAACATAAACTCAAATTCATTCTCTAATCGTCTGGCTTCATCAGGCTTTGCAGATTTAAACCCTGCCTGATCCAACGGGAGCTGGGGTCTGAAGGCATTGTCATCCGCCTCCGGATCAACGGGCGCATCACCCGGTTCAGGAACATATTTCTTAAACCTCACAGAATCAGTGCGTGGAGTAGCTTCGACACTTGAGGTACCATTATCTCCCGGCTTACATTGGATGAATGTCAAAANAAGGCAAAAAGTCAATAAACGCAAAGTAAAATTAATCATGATGTATAAAAGTTAGTTGATCAATCAAAAAAGGGCGCTTCTATGGTTGAAATCTTTTGGCAAATTTTTACTTGCCGGATAAAGATTTGGTAGGGTTGATTCAAATAAAAGTAGTATTTTCAATATTTGATAATATTTTTGTCAGGATAACGCCATAAAGATAACTTTTATTGGACTGTATGAATTCATTTCTTCGTAATATTTTACAACGGTTTAACAAAAATCTGGAAGTTCTCGCTGGCAATGAATATGCCCGGTTTAAATATCTGGTCGCCGTAAGTGGGGGTTCGGATTCCATTGCCTTAAGCGAATTGTGTAGAATGTCGGACCTTGATATCGCTATAGCTCATTGTAATTTTAAGTTAAGAGGCAAGGAAAGTGATGAGGACGAAGCATTTGTTGTGGAGTTTGCTACCGGCCATCAGATTCCGGTATTTACCAGGACATTTGATACGAAACTGGAAGCAAGATTATTAGACCTTTCAATACAGGAAACTGCCAGAAAGTTGAGGTACGACTGGTTCTACCAATTGTGTGAATCAAATCAATTTGACTTTATTCTATCCGGACATCATGAGGATGATCGGATTGAGACCTTTGTCATCAACCTGATGAGGGGAGCCGGCCCAAAAGGCTTACGGAGTATACCTCCCCGGAACAATAAGATATTGAGGCCATTGCTGGGCTTTCAAAGGGAAGAGTTGAAAGTCTTTTGTCACCATGCCGGGTTACAATTCAGGTCAGACAGCAGCAATCTGGACGACAAGTATAGCCGTAACTTCATAAGAAATCAGGTGATTCCCCTGGTGGAAAGCCGATACCCGGGAATGAAGGGCAGCCTGACTCATGTTATGAAGATTCAAGATTTGTATTTTAGATTTGTGGAGACACGGGTAGAAAGAGAGTTGCATCAAAGAATCAAACCAAACCCATTTGGAATGATTCTGGATCTTAACGATCTGTCGGAACCTGACTTACTAATCTTCTTGCTGATATTCTGGATGGGCGATCTTGGTTTTTCTCATTCGGACATTGAGGATATGAGCAGATGTCTTTCAGAACGAAAAAGTGGTGCGCGATTNTTTGCAAATAACAGTATGGTAATCAGTGACCGGGGAAAAATTGTCTACCTGGATCGTGAAGTCCCTTCGATAACACTTGAGTTTCCATTGGTGGAAGGCAAATACCAATACCATGACTCAATCTTCGTGATTTCAAAGTCTAATCGAATACCGGATAAAGGTGAAATAAAAATACCGGAAAAAGCAAAACAGTCAACTATTAAGATNCAGTACCGTCAGGATGGAGACCGAATCCGTTCCTTAGGCATGGAAGGAAAGAGTCAAAAACTTCAGGATGTCTATACCAATGCAAGATTAAATTATTTGCAAAAATTAATTCAACCGGTTGTTCTTTTGGATGACAAAATCATTTGGTTACCAGGCCTCAANAAAAGTGTTGAAACAAGCACTGCAGATGGGCCAGGCTGGATTATTTCCCACAAAAGTCATTGAATGTTGAGACACCGTGATAACCAATTTGGGCATTCAAATGAGAAACGGGTAAAAGAATTTCAGACAACAAAATGAATCTTACAAAAACAGAGAGGGGAAGAAATACATCTTCCCTCTCCATTTCCTTCAAGGCTCCTGATCAAAGAGCATCCAGTTTTTTCTTGTACTCTTCTGCTTTATCCAGTTGATTCTTTCTGGCATAGATTTCTCTTAGGGCAATCAGGGTGTTTCTATCTTTAGGATCTGATTCCTCCGCTTTAAGGAAGTAAGGCAATGCTGCATCAAACATGCCAAACATATTCTTTTGTGCCTCGTCATACTTCTTCATACCTTCCTTACTCAAATCATCACTTAGCGTCTGCATTACCTTGACATAGTTAGCGGCTTTGTTATAATACAATGCGCCCATACTGTAATTGGCAAAGTTATTTGATGGATCTTTGGCCAATGCTTTATTATAACTTTCCATCGCTTTATTGAAATAATTCTCTGCCTCCTGAGCATCTCCTTTTTCACTCGCATTCTGATAAAGTTTGTCATACACGTTTCCAAGCGTATTTATAACACTGATGTTGTCAGGTTCCTTCTGGCAAGCTAGCTCTAAATTATCAATCAGACTACTAAGTTTACCCTGAGAAAGATAAAGATTGATTTCAGAGAACAGCAAACTGTTATCATCCGGATAGGCAGTTCTTCCTTCCGTGAGATATTTTTCAGCCTTTGCGGGATCAGATTTCTGATAGGACTTGAATAATCCATCGTAGATTTCAGCACCTTTATTTCCACCATTAAAAGCTTTCTCATACCATTCACCTGCTTCTGCTTCCTTGCCGGCATTGAGAGCTGAAAGTCCCGTCACATAATATTGATTGTTGAGATCTTCAGGCTTGTCCAGTGCGGTCTTAAGTTTTGCACTCTTTGCGATATCATAAGCCTCAATAATTGCTTTGAAATCCCGAAATGCCTTTTCAAAGTTCTGATCGTAAAAATACTCCAGACCGGATGTGCTAAGCATTGGTATCAGTTCATTCAAACCGTTATTAGCGTCTTTCTTTGCACTTTCCTTTGTTGCTTTTGCAATACTCATTTTATACGACTCAAAAGCAATAAAAGGGGCTTCAATATTCTTTAATTTAACATTGGGGTCGATCATTTTGATGGCAGCATCAGCTTTAGCCAATTCGGCATAGATATCACCTTTAGTTGCCCAGGCAGCCGCATCGTTATCAACTGTCCCGGTGGCAAAGGCTTTTTCTATCAGTTGTTGGGACTCTGCAAGATTATCCTTGTTGGATGGATCCAAAANATAGTTTGTAATGGCCTTTTNTGCCTTTTNTACCAACTTAGCACCATCATCCTGGGCAGAAGCCGAGATGTTGACGATTGTCACCATCAATAGTATCCAAAGTAAGTTCTTCATTGATTATTGTTTTTTGTTCTGAAGCCTTCTCAGGCAAATTTTTAAATTGTTATTGTTCAAAAAATACATTGAATTCATTCCTTTAACGCCCAAATTAGTGTCATCGTTTCAATATACTGCCACGAATCTATTAATTTTTCTTAAAATCAGTGCAACTATTCTTCCTCAGTTTTGTCAGAAAGCATTGATTCCCTGATTACAGCTATATCGGCAATTCTGTCACCGGAATCGAGCTTGATCACCCTGACACCTTGTGTGGCGCGACCCATAACCCGCAGGGCTTCCATAGCCATTCTGATGATGACTCCATTCTTAGTTGTAATCATCATCTCATCCATTTCATACACCTCCTTAATAGCAATCAGATTACCGGTCTTTTCAGAAATCCTCATAGTCTTGACGCCTTTTCCGCCCCGGTTGGTCACCCTATAGTCTTCCAATGCAGAACGCTTGCCATTTCCATTTTCAGAAACGACAAAAATGGTAACCAGCATATCATTCGGATTAACACACACCATTCCGACGATTCCATCGTCAGGTCCATCGAGTAACATTCNCCTAACTCCGGCAGCTGTACGTCCCATTGAACGTACTTTACTTTCGTTGAAGCGAATAGCTCTACCATGCCTGTTGGCGAGTATGATCTCATTGTCTCCATTGGTCAATCGGGCTTCGAGCAGCATATCCCCGTCGTGGATGGTGATTGCATTAATACCGTTGGATCTTGGACGAGAAAAATCGCTTACAGGAGTCTTCTTGATGGTCCCCTTTCTGGTACAGAAAAGGATGTAATGATTGTCCAGGAAATCCCTGTCATTCAAATCCTTGATGGGGATATATGCCTTGACGCGGTCGTCCTGAGGCAGGTTGATTATATTCTGGATGACGCGTCCCGTAGAAACTTTAGATGCTTCAGGAATTTCGAATACCCTTAACCAGAAGCATCGTCCCTGCTCAGTAAACAACAAAAGATAATTGTGATTGGAAGCGACAAACATATGTTCTATAAAGTCTGAATCCCGGGTTTTACTTCCTTGAGATCCACGGCCACCTCTTTTCTGCGGCTTATATTCATCAAGACTGGTGCGCTTAATATAGCCCAGATGGGAAATCGTAATTGCAACCGCCTCGTCTGCTATGAGATCTTCGATAGATATATCTCCTTCAGCATGGGAAATCTCTGTCCGTCTTGCGTCTCCGAATTTCTCCTTTATTTCGATCAATTCCCCTTTGACAACGTCTTTCTGCATCTGTTCGCTTTGGAGCAACTCCTTAAGGTAGGCGATTGTCTTTAATAACTCCTGGTATTCATCCTGAATTTTCTGGCGTTCCAAGCCGGTTAATCTTTGCAGACGCATCTCCAGGATAGCCTTTGCTTGAATATCAGAAAATTCAAATCGTGCCACCAACCCGGAATGCGCATCATCCACTGTCTTTGATGCTCGTATCAGGGCAATGACTTCATCCAGATGATCCAGCGCCTTAAGCAAACCTTCCAGGATATGGGCGCGTTCTTCCGCTTTCCTAAGGTCAAACTTAGCTCTACGAACGATCACTTCAATTCTGAACTCAATAAAATGACGCATCATATCCGCCAGAGTAAGCAGCATTGGACGGCCTTTGACCAAGGCAATATTGTTGACTCCAAATGAAGTTTGAAGCGGTGTATATTTGTACAACATACTCAATACAACACTCGCCATGGCATCCCTCTTGACATCTACCACGACGCGAAGACCATTCCTATCTGATTCGTCACGCGTGTCGGAGATGCCCGGTATCTTACCTTCGTTGACCAATTCAGCTATCTTGGCAACGAGATCTGCCTTATTGACCTGGTATGGAATTTCGGTAATGATGATCGTCTCTTTATTTCCGGAATTCTCGATCTCAACCTTACCTCTGACAACGATACGGCCCCGGCCTGTGGCAAAGTATTCGCGGATACCGGAGGTGCCGTAAATAATGCCACCTGTAGGAAAATCAGGACCTTTGATATAGGTAAGCATTTCGTCTACTGATAACTCACCTTTTTCAATGAAGTGGATCAAACCATCAATCACTTCAGTCAGATTATGCGGCAACATATTGGTAGCCATACCAACAGCGATTCCACTGGCGCCATTGATCAAAAGGTTAGGTATACGGGTAGGAAGCACAGTAGGCTCTTCCAGCGTATCATCGAAATTCAGGGCAAAATCAACGGTTTCCTTCTCAATATCCCTGAGTAACTCCTCGGCTATCCTCGAAAATCTTGCTTCCGTATAACGCATCGCAGCCGGGCTATCACCGTCCATCGACCCAAAGTTACCCTGGCCATCCACTAAAGGATACCTCATGCTCCACTCCTGGGCCATCCTGACCATGGTAAAGTAAACAGAAGAGTCTCCATGCGGGTGATATTTACCCAATACCTCTCCCACTATTCTGGCAGACTNTTTATGAGGCTTATTGTAATTGAGACTCAGACCGTCCATACCATATAAAACCCTTCGATGAACCGGCTTCATGCCATCCCTTACATCCGGCAACGCTCTGGAAACAATAACCGACATGGAATAGTCGATGTATGCTGTTTTCATTTCGTCATCCAGATTAATTGGAACGATCCTCTGATCTTGAGACATATATTATATTTTTCTTAAAATGTCTGCAAAGGTAAGAAAATAAATTGAATTTTTTTATATTTGATTAGTTTCATTATGATTGAAGAGGTATCTTTGCCTGTGCCTTTTTTATTTACAAGCTTCTCTTTTTCAATTATTTAAAATCCAACAAGCTTCTCTCTATTTCCAAACTATAAGTCAGTAATGCCATCTTTGATGCTTCATTACAGGCCGCAATACGATAAGCTTAGACTGTGGGATTTACAAAATTTCAAAATATGGAATTACTGTACTTGTACTTACCTCTACATAAAGGTCTTAACCACTGATATCGACCCAGTGAAAGCATGGCGTAACAAGCTAACCAGTACTTAATATTTTTCTAAATCAACACACCAGGGTTTGTATTGTCTCCATGTCTGAACTTGCCTGAAAAGGTATTCCCAAATAGCGGTTATCTTAAGGTAAATCTAAAAGATCAATAAAATCAATAGGCGGAATCACAGGCTATTTGGCCGGATTCTGTCAACCAATCTCACTCTCTATTGTTTAATGGCTACATTTAATTCAATTATTAGTTGGACAGAAAAGATTTTTTACGAATGATGGGAATATTGACCGGTGCGAGCGTCATGCAGCCTCTGAGCATACTATCCCGGGCTGCCGACCTGCATGGTGTCACTGACCGTATGCCTGTTATCTTCTTTGGCCATGGAAGTCCAATGAATGCCATTGAGAAGAACGAATTTTCTGAAACCTGGAAAGACCTAGGAAGGAAGATTGAAAAACCGACAGCGATATTATGCATTTCAGCACACTGGGAGACAGCCGGAACCTATGTAACAGCAATGGATCAACCCAGGACCATTCATGATTTTGGCGGTTTCCCCAAAGAGTTGTATGCTATTAAGTATCCGGCACCCGGAAATCCCACTTTAGCAGAAAAGATTAAGTCAGGAATCCAGTCCACAAATATTGGGCTGGATATGTCCTGGGGTTTGGATCATGGTTGTTGGTCAGTCATAAAACATCTTTACCCCGAGGCAGATGTACCAGTCTTACAGATGAGTATCGACTATACCAAAGGGCCTGAGTATCATTTTGCCCTTGCNAAAGAACTGGCATCCTTACGCAGAAAAGGCGTAATGATCGTAGGAAGTGGAAATATCGTACACAATCTGAGCATGGTTGCATGGGATAAAATGGATATTTCCGGGTATGCTTATGATTGGGCAACAGAGGCAAACAATAAAATGAAATCCAGCATCCTTTCAGGTGACTACAAGCCTTTATTGGAGTATAACAAACAAGGTCAAGCTTTCCGACTTGCCATTCCCACCCCGGAACACTTTATCCCTTTATTGTATATTCTTGCTTTGAAAGAAAGCGATGAAAATCCTTTCCTGTTCAATGATGTTGCAATGATGGGTTCACTGACCATGACATCGGTCCTGATCAGGTAAATGATCGAAGAATAATAAAAAAGTGGCCATCCAGGGAGGTCAGGCCACGAGCGGAAAAGCTAATATAATTGTTGGAGAGAGTAAGGTGTCTTTAATTTGTTTTGAGACTTTGTCGAATATTAAACATGGTTTTAAAATACTTATCAAATAGAATCCGCTTAACGACACGCCTTTAACATTGTTACAAATTTTTGAATGAACAATTGTCCAAAAAAATGGATGGTTGTTAAAGACTATCCACCTCAAGTTTCCACCTAAACTAAATCTCCTTTCTCTGAAATTTCGGTGAATTAAACTATTGCCGAATCCGAATCATTATCCGAAGATATCCTGACAAGCCGGTGATTAATAATTTGGGCAATTCTTGGTAATCATCAATTTGGCTCAGCTCATAATGGTACCTCGAACAAAAGGAACATCGTCCTGTGGTTAAATATGGAAAAGAAGAGTCAAATCCTGAAATCCTTAGTCATCCTGCTTGTCGTAACAACACAAATATCGGACCTATAAGTATATCATTGATCTGGTAAAAAACGATAAAAGCACCGTGAAAACACGGTATTTTCCTGACCGCAAGAGGCCAAAGAATAGAGGCGGCAAAATGCCGCCTCTATTAAAATCATTATTGAATGTGGGTTCTATCTGATCTTGATAAAACTACCCTTAAAGGCATCACCGACTATACCCGGTTGTGACCACATCACGTTGTAAACACCCGGAACAAGTTCTTCAATAGATACCTTACCTTGTTCTGAAGTTGCATTTCTCACTATGACCTTCCCTTGCATGTCAATGATGGAATATACTACAGGTGCATCAGTATGACGCTGCAATGTAACATCACTGTTGGCAGGATTCGGATATATCTTGCCCTCTACTATCTTAGTTGTCGTCACAATTATTTGATTGTCTCCGCCATTTTNTGGATTTACAACCTGGACATTGACAAACAAAGTTAGTTCACATCCACCAGCATTACTGATGATGACTGCATAGACGCCGGCATGATTTTTATTGACACGGTGGATAACCGGATCCGGTTGTGTAGAGTAAAATCCATTCGGTCCTGTCCACAGATAGTTTGTGCCACCTGTAGCTAGCAATTGCAGGGTTCCTCCATATTGTACCGGATTTGGTGTAGCTGATATCGTACCATTGATATCCAGATACACGTGCAGATCCAGTGATGCCGAGCCTGTACATCCTGTCGGGCCGGTGCCTTTCACGGTATAAGTGCCTGTCATATATGCCGGGGTGTAATACATCACTGGATTCTGGAAGGTAGAGTAATAACCCCATGGTCCTGTCCATTCGTATGAACTCGCACCAGTTGCATGGAGATAAGCGGTCGAAAACTCACAAATATCATAGTCATCTGCCCAAGCGGACATACTTGGTGGTGCTACAACATTGACTGTTGTGGCCGCTGTCGCACTACATCCGTTGGCTGCAGTGACTACAAGAGTATAGGTGCCGCTGTTGGCAGGAGAAACATTGGTGATTTTCGGATTCTGCTGTGTAGACGTAAATCCACCCGGTCCCGTCCATAGATAAGTGCCAACACCCGAACCGGAAAACAGCAGGGTACTGCCTGTACAGGCTGTGCTTTGATCATGAGTGGCAGTCACTGCCGGCGGATATCCCACTTCTAATTTTACACTCAACTGAACATAGCATCCATTGTTATTGGATATGGTCACCCAATAAGTACCGCCTTGAACATGTGAAGTCACATTGATCAACGGATTTTGTAGTGTGGAAGTAAATCCACCGAANNACAGCCATAGGTAGTTTTGACCACCGGAGGCAGTAAGTTGTACCTGTGTTCCCACACAGGCGAAGTTGGTTGAAATGCCGATTGTACCGGTTGGACTCTGATTGACCACTAAGTTTACTGATGCAGTAGAAGAGCAGCCTTCAGCATTCGTTACAGTCACTGTATAGACACCAGCCTGATTGATCTGCACCAAACCCAAATTAGGATTCTGCTGGTTACTGGTAAAGCCATTCGGGCCACTCCATGAGTAGCTCACACCTCCTCCGGCATACAAGTGGGCAACATGTCCTGAGCAGATTGGATTTGGATCCGCTTTTGCAGAAGCTACCGGCAGTGGATTGACAGTCACATCAACAGAAGCAACAGAGGCACACCCTGCCCCGGAAGTCACTGTCACAGTATAAGTTCCTGTCATTGCTAACGTAGCATTGCTTCTTGTGGGATTTTGCATATTGCTGGTCCAACCACCGGGGCCTGACCAGGCATACGACCCTCCTCCTGTTGCACTCAGGTTGATACTT
Source organism: Candidatus Parvibacillus calidus (assembly GCA_013414645.1). Lineage (GTDB taxonomy): Bacteria > Bacteroidota > Bacteroidia > Chitinophagales > Saprospiraceae > Parvibacillus > Parvibacillus calidus. Next base: position 2,342,271 of record CP058702.1, read on the forward strand.
TGCCCCTCGCAGACAGAAGCCGGACTCGCTGAAGCTGTTGCAATCGGCAAGGGGTTAACTGTTACATTGACATTGGCCGATGAAGAACACCCCTGAGCAGAGGTGACATTGACAATGTAGTTGCCGCTCATCAGGGTAGTTACATTGGCTCTAGTTGGATTTTGCTGTCCAGAACTAAAACCGGCGGGGCCTGTCCAGGAATAGGAGGTTCCACCTGATGATGAGAGTTGCAATGTTTGTCCGGCACAAATAGGATTTGGCGAAGCATTTGCCGTTGCAATGGGAATAGGATTTACAATGACGTTTGTGGAAACAGATGCAATACATCCCTCTGCATTAGTAACGATTAAATTGTAAGTACCTGCTTGAGCCATTGTAATATTGCTAATGGAAGGTGATGAAGAGGATGACTTAAATCCATTAGGGCCTGTCCAGGCAAATAGATCTCCACCACTCACTGACATCGTAAGCGTACCTCCCTGGCATACGGGCGAATTGCTAGTGATAGAAGGATTGAAGGCCGGATTGCAACAAGAAATAAGACATCCTGCGACATTCACACTATTCCTGATGACATTTCCCGGCTGTGGACCAAAGCCCAAAGTAAAGTCAATCANATGAGGATTCCAGCAATAAGACATTATTGTCCCTCCTCCCGATGGATATCCGGGCAATGGACAACTTCCTTCTACATACCCTGCACATCCGTCAATAGCCGTATTATCACCATTCCATACACAGGCATGAGTATGACGTGAACCAAACAGATGTCCAAACTCGTGGGTTGTGATATATACATTGAAAGCATAACTGGGGTAAGTACCAACTGAATTACCATACATTCCACTTATACACATACTTAACGACCTGTTGACATTGCAAAGACCTGCGAATCCAGCAGCAACTCCGCCGATATTATTTTGAGTTATCAATCCTGCAAGATCACCCGTAANAGATGCAGCACGATTGGTTTGAAATTTAATTAAAAATTCATCTCTGTCATCTACCATTGGATCGGAAGGATTTGTATAAGGGCTTGTTGTTGTCCATACTTCCAGATGATGTAGTAACACTTTAATGGACTCATTCAAATACAATGTATGATAAGCATTGAATAACGTAAGGTTGAAAATGATGGTATTGGTCAAATCATTGCCTAAGTTCTGATATACGTTATAATTACATTCCCACCAAATCCTAACACACTTGGCTTCCCTTGTCTCCANGGGAGCCTGCAATTGTTCAGGAAGGTAATCCACACCATCATGCACTGTACCACAGCCCAAGGGTTGCTCTTCAGTAACATCCTTCTGATAAAATGAGATAGCTTCCGTATTATCCGGGGTCTTGATGGATGTGATATTTATCTGTTCGTGGCCACTTATCATCCCTTCAATATTATTCTTGAAAAAGCTGAAGGAAGCNNGCACGATCTCTTTTCCATCTAACAACCCTGTACCTCTATAATGCAATCCTAAGTCCACATCTTCTGCCATCTTACCCTGATCATTGATGCCGATTGAGAAATCATCATTCAGTATGTTATTCTTCGTTAATTTCAGTTTGATTATCGTGCCATTGGAAACCGGAAAATTCATGGTCATGGTTCCGGGTTTTTTNNTTTGGATTTCTCTCAGTGAAGTTTTATCAATTTTTAATTCATTGTAACGGCTCATCCCAATGTCCTGTCTTACATTGGCAACTTGCCTGACATAGACAAAAGGAGTAAAAAGCGGTTCTGATTGACTTTTATCTTTGTCAATCGCTGTGGTCAAATCATGTAAATCATTGCGAAAATTTTGGGCATTCATTGAAATAGACCCAATCAGCAATAGTGAAATGGCTGTAAAAACCTGGAATAGAATTGTTTTTTCATATTGAAATATTTTAAAGATGAATAAATAATCAGGGCGCTCAAAAAATAATAATCATTCGATCCCGCAGGCATCATACATTAATAATGACTCCTGTGTTAGGTGGGGATTAATTTTGCTGAAAGGATGATACAAATTTAACACCAAAAGACCAAAAATCCAAGAGTTTATTAACTGTTTTGAAATTGTAATATCACGACTTAAAAACCGTGATTTCACGGTGCGGAATCAGCTAATATTATTCTATTTTAGCAAATTATTTAAACACAATAAAATGTAATGATCATGGCTAAAAATCTAATAATACTATTATTAACTGCTGTTGTGGTGTATTGTATGTTGGAGAAATATTCATATATAAACAATAAATCCACCAAGTGTCAGGACACAATTTGCAAAACGTACACTTTTGATGACCTGACAACAACGGTTTCTGGCGCCGCACTCAAAGCTATGTCAGAATCATATGCCATGGACAAGTCAAAATCCATGGTCCATAACAAAAATGGAACATCTGTCATCGATACCAGTGATGCGACTTCGATTGTCTTTGAACTTTCAACCATTAAAGCCTTAATCTATATGATGGAAGAAACAAAATGTAAAAACAAATGCGATGACAAGGTCAGAATGGGGATACGATACTATTACATCAAATATCCGGACAATTTTGAAGTCCCACCTTATTCCAATGGCGGTCTGGCCGGTATGGATAGCAAATACCACAATAAACATTCCTTAGCTATGGTTCCGGTAGTTCAGTTCGAGGGCAATAAAGACTGGCAGGATTTTGATTTGAGGAGATCCACTCCCACTGATTGCTTCCCGGCATTTGACTTGCAATCCATTGAGGAAGAAGGCAGAGATCCTAAAAGCAATGAGAGAACCTTCGCCCCTCTTGTAATGCCACTTGATGCGGGAGAGAATCATGGCGGCATGGCACCTCCGCCTTATCCGGCGCATTCCCAATCAAATAGCCAATGAAGACAGCTTATATCATTTTCTTAATTATACTGAACTTATTTGAATTGTCGGCAGCAGTCACGGGATTTTATTACCAAAAAAATTAAAGACACCTATTGGAAATTCTTCCCCCTTTCTGCTGCTGATTTTTATCTTTGAAATTACCGCCGAAATATTCAATCTGGGATTTGGGATGCCTGATGTGAATTTAGTATTATATAAATATATTATCATACCCGGTCAATTCCTGTTTTACTTCTGGCTATTTTATAAATATTTTGAGGGCTTGAAAGTCCAAAAATTCCCATTTACTTTGCTTTAATTTATATAACGGCATTGGTGTTCGACCATTTCCAGACCTTTCATGCCAATCCCTGGTTTCTTGACATTTCATACACGATTGGGGCCATCATGATTATTCTCGCCATCTTTCAATTTATTGCTGTTTTTATCAAATCGGATGAACTCATTCAATTCAAGACTTCCATGATGTTTTGGGTATCAGTTGGTTTGTTGATATTCTTTGCCGGCTCTTTGCCCTATTGGCTAATCCGGAGTTATCTGGTGAATTTTCCTGAAATTGGGAATGGATTGGTGATCCTTCAGTTTTGTCTGAATTATATCATGTATATATGCTTTATAATATCCTTTAAATGGGGCCGACCGAAATTACAATATATCTGATTCTTACTACCGCTGTCGTAATTGTATTGATAGGTGGGATTATATTCTACTTATTTCTATATAGGCACAAAACAATCGTCCATAAGGTTGAAAAAGAAAACCTAACGCATCAGCACCAATTAGAAATTCTGAATACCGAGATGGAAAGCCAACGACATACCGCCGAACATATCGGACGTGAGATACATGACAGTGTAGCACAGAAAATCACCCTTGCCTCAATCTATATACAAAAACTGCAATTTGGTCCCGGAAAAGAAATTGCATCAGAAGAATTTTCTGCTGTCAATGATATACTTTCCAAAGCACTCCAGGAGTTGCGTAACCTTTCAAAAGATCTTTCCGGTGACGCTCTAAGCAAACTGCCCCTTGAGCTGTTGATTTTAGAGGAATGTAAGGTAGTCAACAATTCCGGCAAGTGCNNCGTCAAATTTTATTCCAATGATTTTCCTCCATGTGACATCAATACGAAAATAACATTTCTGAGAATTGTCCAGGAATTTCTCCAAAACAGCCTGAAACATTCCCGGTGTAAAAGTATCAACATTGAACTAAAAGCTGAGGATTCGGCATTTATATTATTAATGGAAGATGATGGAATCGGATTCGACTTACACGCAGATAATATAAAGGGAGTAGGTCTGGAAGGAATCCGCAGAAGAGTAGAATTCCTGCATGGTACATGTGACATGGAAAGCAACACGGGAGAAGGTTTCAGATGTCTTGTGACTGTGCCGCAAGAAAAATAAAAATTTGGGGTCATGTCTTATAAAGTAGCCATAGTAGATGATCATACATTGATTGCGAAAGCCATAGCAGGTATCATCAACGATTTTGAAGAATTTGAAGTCCTTTATGAGGTTGAAAACGGCAANAAATTGATCGAACGGTTGGAAAGGCCGGGAGCAGCACCGGATATCGTTTTACTTGACATATCGATGCCTGTGATGGATGGCTATCAAACTGCTGCCTGGCTCAGTGCAAACAAACCCGGAATAAAAATCATGGCATTAACGGTCAACAGCGATGAAGAGTCGTTGATTAAAATGGTCAAAGCAGGGGCTAAAGGATATCTTCANAANAACATCCATCCAATGGAGTTGCATGAAGGCCTAAGGCGAATGATTAATACAGGATTCTACTTTCCGGATTGGGCGACTTCCCATCTAATGACGAGCATCGCATCCAAAGACGAGGCCAATCATCGCAATATGCTGAATGATAGAGAGACAGAATTCCTGCGTTATGTATGTTCCGATCTAACCTACAAGGAGATTGCGCAAAAGATGTTTTGCAGCCCAAGGACGATAGACGCCTATCGGGATGCATTATTCGAAAAACTGCATGTCAAATCCAGGGTCGCTCTGGCGCTATTTGCCGTAAGAGAAGGAATCTTTGACATAGACCATCCTGAATCATTTGGATAGTATGATACCAGTCTTTTCTCCGAAATAGTTCGTAAAATCACGCATCGCATTTGCCAATTCATTATTCTGCGTGGATTTCTGATAGGTATCGCACATGGCCCTGAAAGTTTGATAGAAAAATCTGTCCATCTCCATCACTTGAAAATCCTTGGTCCAAAGATCTATTTTCAAGGTATCCCTTGTTTCAGAATCAAACATGGACAGTAAAAATGCCTTGATCTCCTTATTTTTTATATTATCTGAATCCGATGCATCCCAGGAAAGGATTTCAGGCACTTTGTTTTCATCAAGTCCCACCTTCAGGGTGATAGTGTATTGCTCTGTCGCCATTAATCATTTGTTTGAATGGCCACAAAAGTAATTAAATTATAAAACTATGTCGGGACTGATTCCTTCTTCATTCTGTAAAAGGATAATAGCTCCTTTCCAATCTCCAGATTATCATAATTGCGTGCAGCAAATACCTGNNGTCTGCGGCTGATATTCTGAGTCTGAACCGGATGTTCAAAACAGAAATCTATCGCTTTCATAAACTCATCGGCAGTTTCAGCAATGAGGACCTGGTTTTTGTGTTGTGCATCGATACCTTCCAATCCCAACGAAGTGGTAACGACAATCCGTCCCAAAAACATTCCTTCCAGAATCTTTACTCTCATGCCGCTGCCTGAAAGTAGTGGTACGACGGTAATTGGGTGAGCATTGATAAATCTCCTGGCATCACTGACCTCGCCATGAAAAANAACATTGGGAATCTTTCTTTNTGATATATTGGTTGACATATTCCTGCCTGCAACATGAAAGGTCAGTTCCGGATATTTTGAAGATATGCGTGGCCAAATGTCATTAAGGAACCAGTCAAGCCCTTCCATATTGGGTATCCAATCAAGGGATCCAATAAAGCTCATCGATGGATTACTAAATACGTCTTTTTCTTCAGCGAGATAGTCTGAGGTATCGAGACCGATTGGCACGACCTTAGCTGCTTTTAAATATCCGTACGACCGGAAGGTCTTCAAATCCCGTTGTGTTATGGCAAGCAAAAGGTCTATTTCCTGTAATTTTCGGATCTCAAAGCGTTTTAATTTTCTGGTCAGATACTGAAGATAGAACTTCTTGACCTGACTCATCTGATTTTCTGTGAGACGCTCCCAGATCTCAAATTCTACATTGTGGGATCTTAGCACGACAAGCGCATTACTATACTTTCTGATTACATCAATAAACTGCGTCAAATACAATGTCTCAAGATGTATGACATCAAACTGCTCTTTCTTTAGAATTTCAATCAACTTTTCGACAAACAGTTTACTTTGATATCGGCTGATGTGATAAGACTCTGACGAGAAAAGGTTTAAAAATGCCCCTTTGATTGTAATATCATTATTGACCTCTACATGGTAAATCTGCCTATAATGCTTCAACTCGGCCGGTACCGNTTNTTCCAGTTGATAGTAGTGCTTGGAGGTATTCATGGTCAGTAAGGTGATATCACAACCCAGCTCAGCAAGACTCCTACTCAGGTAGTTCACAGCCAGAGATTCTCCGTCGATCAATGGAAAAGGAAATTNTTTACAGAGTTGTAATATCTTCATACCAAATTTTCGGGATGCAAATTAAGAATAATCTAATTATCCTTGATGTAACGCAACAGGAAATATCTAAATTGTCGAAAGTTAAATGTTTATATACAACTTATTCTGTTTCGACATTTCCTTTTCCTTCCCGTATTACAACCGGAGTACCATCGGTAAGATCCACCACCGTACTTTGCTCCAGGGAACCCGGACCTCCGTCGATAACAAGGTCCACCAACAGTGAATAATCGGAATAAATATCTTCCGGATACATATAGAACTGATCCTCGTCTTNCCTTTCTATGGACTTCAAAGATGCTGACAATATAGGCCGGCCAAGGGTTTTAATCAGTTCCTGCGGTATCCTGTGATCAGGTATCCTGAATCCGTAGGTCTTGTTCTTCACATGAAGTATTTTAGGCAGATTGTTAGAAGCAGGCAGAATGAATGTAAAAGGTCCGGGAGTATGATCCTTGATAAACCGGAAATTGGAATTGGATATCTGGCTAGAATAGGCAGAGGCCATGGAAATGGTATCACAAATAAATGTCAGAGGGCTTTTGGATGGATCGGAATTTTTCAACTGATAAAGTTTTTCCACACCTTTCTTGCTTTCCGGGTCACAGCCCAGCGCATAAACTGAATCTGTCGGGTAAATGATGACAGCTCCGTTCTTCATTTTTTCAACAACGCTATTTATTGCCCTTGAATCAGGGTTCAGTGGATTTATTTCAATCAACATGTCATTTATTTTTATATATACATTAATATTTTTCTAAAATAAAACCGGCTAAGAAGTCAATTCAATTCTTCATTTGTCAGCTATTAATAATCATCCTCATTATCCGTATTAAGGAGGTCGTCAAACATATCTGCCAATGAGTCGTTGAAACTGATCTTGTCATCCAGCATTTCCCGGGTTATCATGTTCAATTCGGCCAGTCCATGCAAGACGACTTCCATGAGTATGATTACCTCCGCACGATTATTTGCCTTATCTGCTACGATATTATGTAAGCCATCCACTTCCATCAGCTTATCAAACATCTCATCGTCACTGTCTTCATACCAGAATTCAACAGTATTCCCTTTGGCAAACCAGGCTTTGATGGCAATATATGGATCGTTCTCTGCTTTTTTAATATTTTNTTCAGGATCGGGGAAGACCTTGAGAAACTCATCCCGAATGGCTCCTCCCAACAAATTCAAAGCGACATTATACGGACCCTCCTGTTCACCCTCATACACCAGTTCAACCTTTCCGGTAATGCTCGGAATGACGCCGATGAAATCAGACACCCGAATCAGAGTCGAGTCATAACCTCCTCTCAACATTCGCCGGTATGCAGCACTGTAAAGATTCTCCAGTCCTGAAATACTCAATCTGGCAGACACTCCACTATGTTCATCAACAAACTCACTATCACGGGCGACAAAAGCTATTCTCTCCAAAATATTATGTGCCGGTGAGGATAAAAACACCTTCTCAACAACCTCCTTCCCTATCCTGGCCTCCTGTAAGGTAATCTGTTTAGCTACACTCAGCTGATCCGGATAGTGTGTTAATATCTGGCTGTCTATCCTGTCTTTGAGTGGCGTGATAATATTACCCCGATTGGTATAATCTTCCGGATTAGCGGTGAAAATAAATTGAATGTCAAGCGGCAAACGCATCTTGTACCCTCTGATTTGAATATCACCTTCCTGTAGGATGTTCAACAGGGACACTTGTATTCTAGCCTGCAGATCAGGCAGCTCATTGAGTACAAATATGCTACGGTTGGACCGTGGCACAAGTCCATAATGGATAGACCTTTCATCCGCATAGCTCCATCTGTTGTTGGCAGCTTTGATGGGATCTATATCGCCTATCAGATCGGCAATGCTTACATCCGGAGTAGCCAATTTTTCCANAAACCGATTGCTTTTGTGCAGCCATTCAATGGGTGTCTCATCTCCCATAGAAGCAACCAATTCCTTTGAGGCAGCAGTAATGGGATGAAGTGGATCTTCATTCAGTTCACTTCCTTTAATGATAGGAATGTATTCGTCCAGAAGATTGACTGTGAGTCTTGCAATCCTTGTCTTGGCTTGTCCCCTCAATCCCAATAAAAGGATATTGTGCCGGGAAAGAATGGCACGCTCAAGATCAGGGAGTACCGTATCATCGAAACCGAAAATACCTTCAAAAACCTTTTCTTTATTTTGCAATTTCAAGATCAGGTTGTCCCTCAATTCATCCTTTACAGTTTTATAAGTATAACCGGAAGCCTTTAATGCTCCCAGTGTGTTTATTCCTTTCATAATCAAAAGATTGTGTTTTGACGCATTGCTCTTTTTCCGATCTTTATCCATGATCCTAATCTTGCTGAGACCATGAAACCAATCCCTTCCGACGTTTCCCGGGCTTACTATAGACCTTGTAAATGCCTGATATCATTGTACAATGTACATTGCCAACCATCACCATCCATATCGAATCTATAAAGGCCCAGGTTTGCATGATGAAAATCCTCCATAGCAGACAAAGGTCTATTCAGCATTAAACAGGCTAATACTCTGATTGTTCTTCCATGAGTACAAACCAGGATATTTTNTCTGTTGATTTCGTTGAAATAGGTGATACATGTTTGCGCTTTNNTGGCCAGTTGAATAGCCGATTCGCCACCTTCCACGGCAGCAGCGAAATCACCTGACTGCCAGGCATCTATGACAGCTTGATAACGTTGTAAGACGTCAGGTGTCGGTTGCTTACCTTCATTCACCCNCCAGCTTATCTCCCTCAAATCAGCCAGTTCCACACCCTGCACACCAGAGGTCAGAAATCGCTGTACGGACTGTTGAGACCGAATAAGATTGGAATAGAGTACCAGATCAAATGGCTCTTCCGAATATACTTTCCAAAAGCTTTCGGCCTGTTCAAAACCTTTTATATTCAAAGGTGCATCCATTCCTTGCCCCTGAACTATTCCGCTGGCGTTCAGCTCTGTTTCTCCATGTCGGATTACCCAAACTGTTTTATTCAAGATAATTTCCCTGTTTTTGCTCCTAAATTAAGTATTTCTAACAGAACTCTGAAAAAATAAGTGATTGGTGATCTAAAAATGAGCAAGTTTAAAATAATTATGACTCTCATGCATTATGACTCTATTGAGCGCAATTCCAAGAAATCCACCGTGGTTAATAGCCCCGTTTGATCTTATCCCATCACAAATAAACCATCGCACTTATAACCGGTCATCCCAGAAAATGCTCTTTAAGGCACTGAGCTGTCCGACAAATAAAATTAGCAAATGTTATAGCTATCACGACTCTGAAACCCTACCGGTCATAATAAAAAAGCGGCCTTCAAGCCGCTTTCGTGTTATGTTTTACATGCCCGGCATTTGTTNTTTGAACTCTGTAAAGGTCATTTCCTTATATTTTCCGGAAGGCTCCTTCATTTTGCCATCATCAAAAGTCGGTTCATATTTATCTGCTGTAAAAGTCATTTTTGTCCCTGCAGCTTCAACCGTATATTCCAATGGGTAACCATCGATCTTCAGACCTTCCATTCCCTGGATTCTATTGGCCTTCATCTTTAAGTCAGGTGTCACATACATGACAACATTCATATCACCGTTGCTTACGTTGATCTTCTTACATTTGAATCCAAGGATGGTCTTTGAATCTCCGGGAACTTCCGTGATTTTCATATCCTTACTGTTATTATCTCCTTCCTCCTTGATACTCTTGAGTTCTTCAGGCGTAGGCACAACCTTCATCTTCTGGCCCATCATATCCATATACATTACAAAACTGTCGTCATTGGGATTGGTAAAAGTCTNCATGACAACCATGCCTCCCATCATATTGACATCAGATCTTACTTTATCAGGAGTTGCAAAACTTTCTATTTTCATTGATTTCATTGTCGCTTCTATCTGTTGCTGAGCTTCGGGGCTGGAAGCCTTAACAGAGCTGACACCCATTCTGACATATTGACTGAATCCACTTGTCAGGAATATCAGCATAAAGCAAACAATTAAATTAATTTTTTCATATTTATTACCTTTTGATTTTTAAATAAGTGGTTATTAATTTTGTTGATTTTTAGAAAAATATTCATCGAATCCCTATGCTTAATCCAAATAAGAAACGGATTTTAGTCAAAAGCAAATATATAGCATTATAGTTCCCAATCATCAAAATGCTTGATAAAAAGTTTTGTTAAATTATAAGCATCGGTAATGGCTCTATGTTGTTTCCCTTCAAATTCAATGGTCTCGCGTTCGAGTGCTTTTTNTAGTCCAACTTGTTTGAGCATTCCCGTCAGGCGTTGATATGCAGGTTTGAGATTGACCCAAAACCTTATCCAATCGTCCTCGACATCATGCAGGGTGCAATCCTGAAATAAAAGTTGCCTGTCATTCTCACCCCAGGATATCAAATGATATTCATCATTGTCCTCATAACCAAACCATTCCATAAAATCTCCGATAACTTTGTCAAACTTAAATGCGGTATCCACATTATGCTGCTGGATACCTGTTAGTTTCTTGCAAAATCCGGATAAAGTAGGATTTGAGATTGGTTTGATATACTGATTGAAGTGATCGACAATCTCACCATAGCCATTGACTTTATAAGCTCCGATTTCAATGATTTCATTGTTGCCGATTGGTGGCCTTCCCAGCCAGCATGTCGCTTCAAGATCGAACAGTATGTAATGCATTTAGTCAATTTGGTACACCACCGGCAGATTGTTCCAGGCAATCTCCGACTCATATCCGTATGATTCAAGGCGGTTATTATAAAAATAAAGCAATCGGAAATCCTGACTGTAGAAATCTCCATTTTTGTGTATCGTGATAGGGCGACTCGAATGAAAGGTGCCAATCTGGTCTATACCATCAAGCACCAAAGTCAGTATATCCCGGTCAAAAATTTCCGGCAACTTCAACAGTCTTTCGAGTGCCTTACCCTTGAGCATTTCGACTACGATACCCGATTGTTCCAGGAATTGTTCTCTGGAGAAGAAAAACTCATCTTCCGGCAAAGAGAGCAGACTGTACAAGTCAAGATTTGGATTGGCAGCCTTCAGCAATTGGAAGGCGACGTAGGATACAAGGTGACTGGACAGAATAATATTTTCTGCCTTATACCTTTCTGCCACAATATTTCCCAGGTTTTTAGTATATTCCGATTCCCTTTGATGGTTGGACGTCAACTTACCCTCGTACATAAAATAATCCCTTGTATCTATGACCTTACCTCGTGGGTCCACACTTTCTCCTTCATCATTGAGGAAATTACCGAAGCAATCCATTGGCTCACCAAATGACAGGGAGATTGTGGTACTTTTTGAGATAAACTGATACAGGAACTTAGTCCAGCTGCGAAAGGAAGTGAATTCATTACGCGACTTAACATAACGCTCTTTCCCTGTCTTCTTAAGAAAATCCTCGATGAGGTTTTTGGCTTCTAAAACAAAGTGATAAGAAAGTACCAAGGGCGCAACATACACTTTATCATTCCTGCCCTCTTCGTAGATGGAGCGCTGGGCTTCAATAACCGAGTTGAGCAAACCCAGTTTCAACTTATCTTCAAGTCCGCCTGAGCGGGATCGGGTGCCACCTGGAAAGAATAAAGATGGCGTACCTGCCTGGATAGCCAATTTAGACATCCCAGCTAAGGTGGTTAGATAGATGACACTTTNTTNTCTTCGATCGACACGATAGGCACCGAGTCTGTTCATAAAGTAGGCAGCCGGGCCAAAATTATAAAGGTTGAGTCCGGCACCATATGCGGAACCTGTCAAACCGAGCTTGTAGTCCATTGTATAACCAATGAGAACAGAATCCAGGTTGCTCGAATGTGTAGGAAGGGTCACAACTGTGCNCTTCGAGGAAAGCATTCTGATCTTTTCAATGGGTCCGTATATTTTGAGTTTATCGAGCAGAACCTTATCTACCTTATTGGAAGGGGCGACCTTGATTCCTTTGTTGAGTAATCTTTTGAAAAGGATGGTCAGAATCTTCCTGATCAGTCTGTAAGTCTTGGTATTGAATGTGCCTACGATTTCTTCTGCATAACGATGTATGATAAGTTTCAGGCTCTCATTGACATTTTCTTCTTTCTGATGACTGGAATCGATATCCGAATCGGCCATTTTTTTGCGGATTCGATTCCAGAATACCCGGTCATTGGGAGGATCAATTCGCCAGGGTTCTTCCTTGATTCTGGTTTTCTCCTGGAAAATTGTTTNTTGGATGAGGTCTTTGATGAAGTCTGTCGATTTTCGACTTATAGTATTAAAGGAGTATGCCTCCAGCTTTTNTACAAAAGCACTACGGTTTTCAGTCAGTTTATTGATCGGCCATTGATTGATATCGTCTATCAACGGAGGATAAATCTGGTCCTTCTCCCTGGAGATGGGATCTTCAAGCGGTCTACTTTCTGACAATCTCTTCATTGATACCATAAATATAGTCAAGAATCTCATCGCGGCCGGATTTATTTTGGCTGGAGGAGATAAACTGATCGGGCAATGCATTCCAATGACGCAATAATTCTTTCTGAATTTCAGCAATTTGTTTTTTCAACTGATTGGTGGAAGACTTATCACTTTTGGTATAGATAATCGAAAACGGAATCTGTTTTTTCCGCAAAATTCCATAAAGTCAAGATCAATTTTTGCGCAGGCAATCGACTGTCGATCAGAACAAATAGCAGAACGAGGTTTTCTCTTTGCAGCAAATAGTTAGTCACCATCTTGCCCCATGCAGTCCTGTTGACCCGGGATGTCTTTGCATAACCGTATCCGGGCAAGTCTGCAATAATCCACTGCTCGTTGATTTCAAACAGATTAATGAGTTGGGTTTTCCAGGAGTATTTGACACTTTTGCTATATGGGTCTTTCCTGACAACATATTGACCAGAGAAGATTTTCCGACGTTGGACCTTCCTATGAATGCATACTCCGGCAAAGTTGTTACAGGGCATGCTTTAACATCAGAAAAACTCCCTTTAAAATGAATATTAAGTTGTCCGGCCAAGATATTTGGATTTTCAGGCACAAAGATAATAAAATCAAACTATCATTGCTAAAGGAGTGGTTGATGGTGTTCCAATCTAAGCATTGAGGATTGTTACTATGAAATATTTTATTAGTTAAAAACTAAAGACCACCAATCTTTAAAAAATAAAAAATGTCAGCCGCAGTAAAGGAATATAGATCAATCAAATATAAAGAAGTTGATTTTCAAGCTATTAAATTACACATATCTGATATTTATATATATCTATAAATAAATTATTTATATTTTATAAAAATATTTAATATAAAAACACATTAGAAAATATTTTAATGTGTATCTTTGTCATTCAAATGGCTTTCAAGCAGATTGGAATGCCACTTCTCCCAATAACTGTATAAAGAAATGGACGCGCTGTGCATGGCGGTCCGGGTTTATATTTTCTAACCATATTTTAGTCTTATGAAGAACACTACAACTTTAGGCCTCAACCGAGGACCTTCCCACCGACTACTCAATACAAGGATGAGTCGCGGTGCAACATTTCTTGCCATATTCATTATGGTGCTATATGCGTCCGGCATCGGATTCAGTCAATACTACAATGTCAATCAGAACTGTACGACATCATTTGACGATATTTCCGGAACAGGCACGCAACTCACTGTCAATGGAGATGGTCATACTTTCAACAGCGGCTTACCATTCAATTTCCAGTTCTTTGGTGTGAATTACACGACGCCTTCCATCAAAATAAGTATGGACGGGTATATCATGTGGAACACGACCACAGGAGATCTGGTCAATGACAACCTTCCNCTACCTGTCAATGATCCGGATATCAACACTTATGGCGCTATTTATCCATTTTGGGACTTTAGCTTTACCGACATATCGACACCTCCGGCAGGAGTCTATGTAGAGACAAAAGGGATAGCGCCCAATCGTGTCTTTATGGTACAATGGGAAGGTGTACAAAGAGTGATAGATGAAACCACTCCCACTTACAGTTACGGGAAAGTAACCTATCAGGTGTTGTTCTATGAGACCACCAATGAGATTAAATTTGTCTATGAAGACACTTTCTATGGAAGTACGATAGCAGATGGTAGTGAAAACAACAACGGTGCAAGTTCTACCATCGGACTACAAAAAGGTGGTTCACCAATAAGAATATACCAGACATCATTTGATGATCCTACATTGCTACAGAANCCATCCTGTATTTCCTACCTGCCTGCTGCAACAACTTCAGGGTGTACAATGGCATGTAATACTACTAACATAGGCATCCCGGCCAATTGCAGACCAACGCTGATAGCCCGGGATTTCTTAACAACCTCATACGATTGTGCAACGTCATTCATTATACAATTATTACAAACGCCCACCGGACCAATCCTTGAACAAGGTGTAGACTCACTGGTTGCTGACGGAATATCCATAGGGGGAAACCCATATCCGTTGGTCAATCAAAATTACGTCATAAATATTATAGAAAATATTACCGGAGGATCTCCAAATTCTTGTTGGAACTGGCATACATTCCAAGACAACGTAGCTCCGGAAATTGTTTGCAGACCGGCAGATACCGTATTCTGTTATGAGCCACTTGTATTGTACTCACTTACCGGAATTACGGATTGTTCCGGGCCGCTGACAGCACATGTCATTGATTCGACCTATACTCCCTACTCCTGCAGTATTGATCCTTATCTGCTCGGGAGGATAACCAGAAAATATTACCTGACAGATGCATCAGGTAACAGATCTGATACATGCGAGGATGTCTTGTTTCTGGCACCTCCAAGTAAAGACAGTATTCAGTTTCCTGCTAATGTTGGAACGTTACAATGTGATGATAATTTCGCAGCGGATGCCAACGGACACCCTTTGCCAAGTGTTACGGGAGTTCCGACTATAAGAAATACAAGTATCAATCTCTATCCCAGTACTCTGGGGCTATTGTGCAACATGACGACATCATATTCGGATCAGGAACTACCCATGGGTTGTGGCATAAAGATCATGAGAAGGTGGGTTTCATACTTCTGGACATGTGCAGGAGAAGATTCTATCGCTCATATTCAGGAAATCATTATCAGTGATACGGTTCCACCTGTGGTCACAGCACCTGCCGATGTTACCATTACTGCAGGTCAGAACTGCAGGGCATCCTATACTGTACCTCCTGCAACGATTACCGACAATTGCAACCATCTTGGAAATGTATCTGTGATCCACCCCAATGGAGTAACTAACCAAAACGGAGGATTTACGATTACAAATCTTTCAATAGGTACATACAACATCATTTACTCCGTCAACGACGGCTGTGGCCATATAGTTCGGGACACTATGCAATTAACCGTTCAGGACCTTACAGCACCGGTAGCAATCTGCAAGGAGGCTATCGTCTCTCTGGACAACACAGGAACAGGGAGGATGTTTGCCTCTTCCATCAACAATGGAAGTCACGATAATGGTTGTGGCCCGGTAACCCTCAAGGTCAGGAGGATGAATCCGGATTGCAATGGTGCGCCTGATCAAACTGCATGGGCGGATTACATTGACTTTTATTGCTGTGACTTACCGAACAATCCGATCCAGGTCATTCTTCAGGTTACGGATGCAGGTGGCTTGACCAATACTTGTATGACAACAGTAACGGTTCAGAATAAGAATACGCCAATTATTGCCTATCCCCTTCCAAACATTATTGTTCCTTGTGGCACTTCATTCGATGTCAATAATCTGGCACTGACTTTTGGTGAGTATGTAACCAATCCGGCTGATCGCCANAAAATCATTATTGATGGCGTAGATAAAGGCTGGGATGGGCTTATCACGGGCGTTTGCACAGCAACAGTAACAGAAACAGCACCTACCATCAATATCCCGCAATGTGGATTCGGAACCATCACCCGACACTTCCTTATAACAGACGGAGGCTCATTCCAACAAACAGTATCACAAACCATTACCATCAACTATGACGGTGTAGAACTTACTACAGCTGATTTCAATGCACCATTGGACTATGTTGTCACAAGTGGCATTTGCACACCACCTGACCTTGCCAATGCAGATCTCGGCAGTCCGTATGTACCTACCTTGAAATCACCGTTGAATGGATGTCACAACATAATGATAAACAAAGAAGACATCGTATTTACTAATGCTTCCAATGCATGTTTCAAGATAGTACGTACCTGGACCATCATCGACTGGTGTCTTGCAGCAGCCAAAGGTAATCAATATGCTCTGGATCATGCTGTCAAGTTTACACAGGCCCTGGTTGTAATGAATACCACCGCGCCTACCTTTGTACCACATGCAGACCAGATTGTTGAAACAACCAACTGTACTGCAAGCAATGTTACAGTATCCACTTCAGCCACCGATGACTGTCCGTCAAACTTCCTGACGTACAACTGGCAATTGGATCTGAATTTCAATAATAATACCAGCACATGGGATCATCAGGGAACGGGAAGTTCATTTACCATCAATATGCCTATTGGCAAACACAGGGTGTATTTTGCCGTTACCGATGGGTGTGGAAATGTTGAGCATCAATATTTTACCGTAGAGGTTAAGAATGTCAAACAACCAACACCGGTATATACTAATTTAACCGTAGATTTGATGGCAAATCTTCAGGTCACCATACCGGCAAGGCTTTTCAATCGTGCATCATTTGGCGCATGTCCCAACAGCTATCCGCTGCGATTTGCTTACAGTTCGGATCCTGCTGACAGCTTACGGACCTTTGACTGCTCATTTGGTGTAGACACTGCTCATCCGGTCACCATATATGTAATAGATGCTAACGGATTGTTTGATTTTGCTATTACCAATTTAACCCTCAATGACAACATTGTTCAGTGTCCAAACACCATCACTGTCATCAGCGGTCAGATCGTAACTGAAGGCAATGCCGGAATTCCACAAGTGGAAGTAAATGCACATTCCTCCATGAGCAGATTGACCGATGGGAATGGTCAATTCAGATTCAACAATGTTCATCCGGGAGAAACATACTATATCGAGCCTAAGGATGATAATAATCCGCTGAATGGTGTGACAACAGGTGACATCATCAAGATCCAGAATCATATCCTTGGTAAGACATCCCTGCCAACACCCTATAAGATTATTGCAGCCGATGTCAATGAGGACAAATCAGTGTCCATCTCCGATATTGTAATGATAAGAAAGATGATCCTTGGGAAAATCGACCAATTCAGTTCCGGAAAAAGCTGGAAATTTATTGGCAAAAACTACACATTCTCTAATCCGACTGCACCGCTCAAGGAAAGTTACCCGCAATCCATACCGGCTGCAACAAACAGTTATCTGGACGGAATTGACTTCATCGGTGTCAAGATGGGCGATGTGAATGGTGATTTCACACTCAACTTTGACGATCCAAAGGTTGATTCCCGCTCTTATGCTAAATTGTCAATCGAAGATGTACGAATGAAAGCCGGAGAAATTACAACTGTACATGTTGTGAATGCCAGCCAGATAAATGTGCAAGGTTTACAGGCCAACCTCTCCTTTGCAAAGGGAGTAAAACTGGTAGGCATTGAAAGTCAGATGATGGAAGCCGGTGATGATAATTTCTATCAATCCGGTAATACATTGAAATTGAGCCTGACCTCGAAAGACGCNGCCATTGACAACCTGATAATGACTTTATACCTGGTTGCAGACAATGATATAGATGTGTCTGATGCTTTCCAACTGAACCATACCGGATTTGCATCCGAATTATACGACAACGAAGGTAATGGCAATCCAATTGAACTGACATTTACGAATAGCCAATCGAATCTACAAGTCGAGCAAAATATCCCGAATCCATTCAGCGACCAGACTCAAATCTCGTTTACCCTGNNGGCAGCGCTGATCATGTTACTATGAAGATTTATGATACCAATGGCCGGGTGCTTAAGTATATAAATGCATTTTACGCCAAAGGCAGGAATACGATAACCATCGATAATGGATCCATAAATGCTTCCGGAGTCATGTTTTACGAAATAACTTCCAATCGTAGGACGGTGACCAAGAAGATGGTCAAATTGAAATAATAGATTAGTTTAGGTTTTAGAACATTTTAATGTTCATAGAAGCCCGGTGGTTGAACCGGGCTTCTTTTTCAAAAAATTCCTTACATTTTCCAATCAACAAGGGAGGCCAAATGCCTATCATTAAGGACAATATTGTCTTTAAAGCTTTGTGATAACCAATGTATCACACAACAGGCATCATCAGCAATAAATACGTTTTTACCACTTTAGCTTTTTTTCTACATTTGCAATTCATAAATGCAAGAAATTTGGAAAAACAATACACCAACAACATCATGATGATCCGGCCTGCCAATTTTATGTATAATGAGCAGACTGCTGTTACCAATGCATTTCAGACCAATGATGAAGGTGGGCGGGCCTCCAATGTCAACGTACTTGCCTTACAGGAGTTTGACAATTTTGTACTGAAGCTTAAGGAAGCCGGAGTCAATGTTATTGTAATGCACGACTCTTTGTCCCCTATAAAACCGGATGCAATTTTTCCCAACAATTGGGTCAGTTTCCATGGCAATGGTACGGTAATCACTTACCCTATGGCAACTGTCAACAGAAGAATAGAGAGGCGGGAAGACATCCTTGATGCCCTTGGCCTGGTGTTCAAGGTCAACAGCAGGTATTCTTTTGAATCGTCAGAGGAGGATAATCAGTTTCTTGAGGGGACTGGCAGTATGATACTGGACCGTGAGAACAAAATTGTATATGCCTGTTTAAGTCCCCGTACTGATATATTTCTACTTGACCGCTTTTGCCTGTTGATGGGTTACGGGCTAGTTTCGTTCTATTCCACGGATCGTGAAGGAAAAGAAATATATCATACCAATGTTATGATGGCAATTGCCGATCAATACGCAGTTGTTTGCCTCGATAGCATCAAGGACGAGGATAAGAGAATGGAAGTACGGGATAGTCTTGAGAAGACCGGGAAGGAAGTCATAGAACTTACTTTTGACCAGGTGTTACATTTCGCCGGTAACATGTTGCAAGTGGAAGGTCATCCGGGAAAAAGAATCCTTGTCATGTCACAACAAGCCTACGATAGTCTGACCAGAGAACAAATAGATAAAATAAATTCCTACAATCCAATCCTCGCAGTCCCCATCCCAACGATTGAAAAATATGGTGGAGGTAGCGTACGATGCATGATGGCTGAGGTATTTCTACCCAAAAGATAAGTACTTCCCATCACCCCGAATGAAAAAACGGATATACTATGAGTATTAGTGCAATGAAAAAAGCAACATTATCAGGTGAATCTTATAAGATAATGATCGATGAGAATGAAATACCGACTCATTGGTACAATATTCTTGCCGATATGAAGGTTCAACCGGATCCGACCCTTCAACCGGAAAACAGACAGCCTGTAACCAGGGATTACTACGCTGATCTGTATCCCCAGGGCTGTATTGAGCAGGAATTCAGCACGGAAAGGTGGATTGAAATTCCTGAAGAAGTAAGAAATATTTATAAAATCTGGCGACCCACACCACTTGTCCGGAACCATAGACTGGAACAGGCGTTGCAAACGGACTGCAGGATATATTTCAAGAATGAAGGGGTAAGTCCGGCAGGCAGTCACAAGACCAATTCGGCCATTCCTCAGATATATTATGCGGCCAGGGATGGTGTGAANAAAGTTGTAACTGAGACAGGCGCCGGACAATGGGGAAGTGCAGTTGCCTTTGCAGCTCAAATGTACAATCTTGATTGTGAGGTGTTTATGGTAAGAGGACCTTACAATCAGAAGCCGAGCCGCCGTCAAATGATGCAACTGTGGGGTGCGCATGTAACAGCCTCTCCAAGTGAACTTACTGCAGTGGGGAGGCATCAACTTGCAGAAAACCCAAACTCAAAAGGATCTTTGGGTACTGCCATCTCCGAATCCATTGAATATGCATCACAGGATAAGGATATTCAATATGTAATAGGAAGTGTGCAGAATTTCGTTCTTCTGCATCAAACAGTCATAGGACAGGAATGCCTGAAGCAGTTTGAAAAAATCGACGAATATCCGGATGTTGTAGTTGCTCCATTNGGGGGAGGTGCAAATTTTGCGGGAATTTGCTTTCCCATCATGAGAGATTTGATTCTTGGAAAAACAAAAACCCGATTCGTGGCAAGTGAACCATTGACTTGTCCAAAGCTCTCTGAAGGCGAATTCAGGTATGATTATGGCGATGTCGGAAAGAAGACACCTCTCTTTGCTATGTACACTTTGGGACACGACTTTATGCCTGTTCCGAATCACCTTGTGGGCCTAAGATATCATGGTGCAGGCCCCATTATATCACAATTGGCAAAGGAAGGACATATCGATGCGATGTCCCACGACCAAAAGGAATGTCTGCAAGCCGGCATATTATTCGCTAAGACGGAAGGCCTGATTCCTGCACCGGAAAGCACTCATGCCATTGCGTCAGTTATCCGGGAAGTCAACAGAGCTAAGCAGGAAGGAAAGAGCAAAACCATTCTGTTCAATCTGTGTGGTCATGGACTTCTTGACCTCTTTGCCTATGATGACTATCTTAATGGTAAGGTTTCATAGCATTCTAACTTTAATAACTGAAATGAGCCGGGTATATTTCCAGCATTCATAATTTTTAGGGTTAGGCCAACGAAGATTCATAACATTCAGATAAAAGATTGCCCCTAAGGGGCCAGCGACGAAGTTAAAAACGGCATAAAACCGGGGGACAGCGCATGAATGACCCATTCAACTTCGAGCAAGGTTTAAATTTTGACACAGCTTTTATTTTTAGCACCTTCAAATCAATCAACAATAATTATTAATGTATAATATGCTTAATTACTTTTATTTATAAGCAAGTTATTCTATCTACATACATTTTTCCTGTTCAGCTTTTCGTTTGGATTGAATAAATGTGAAAATTCCGGAACACACGTTTATTCCTAATTTTTTCAAAATGTATCTCAACCTATTATCTTTGAGGTACAATCAAAGATATGCGTATTTATACTAANAAGGGAGATAAAGGATCCACATCCTTGTTCGGAGGAAAAAGACTTGCCAAGGATGCGGTACGGATCGAAGCATATGGCACAGTGGATGAATTGAACGCTCAGGTGGGAGTTTTGCTTGACAACTTGGAAAATGCTGATATTCAGGATGATTTACTGCGGGTCCAACACTGGTTATTCGATTACGGTTCCATGTTGGCAACCCCACCCGGAGCCAAACTCTATGTAACCCCACCCGGAGAAAAGGCGCTCTCATTTCTGGAGGAAAAGATTGATGCTATGGAGCTCGAATTACCACCATTAAAGCATTTCATCTTACCGTCCGGGCATACATCCACATCATTTGCCCATATGGCCAGATGTGTGTGCAGGAGGGCTGAACGGCGGATTGTTTCTCTCAGCCATGAAGAGGAAATTGGTGAAGAGCCTCTGGCATTTTTCAACAGGTTATCCGATTATTTCTTCGTCCTAGCAAGGTATTTAACTCATTTGGCCGGTAAAAAGGATGTAGAATGGAATCCCAGGGATTGAAATAGGGGCAGAACAAACCATTTATCAAAACAAATCAGGCTAAATCCTTTCTATGGAGCAAAAATAAATTTCAGCATATTACGAAACTTAACCGCGTCATACAGGATACTCATCATCCTGACCTCTGCTTTGATAATCAGCCTCTTGTTACCCCGGGTGAAGACTGTTAACTATGAATTTGAAGAGGGAAGTAAATGGAAATACAGTGACTTAAGTTCTNNCTATGACTTTGCGATCCGAAAGACTGAGAATGAAATTGCCGCTGAAAAGGAAGCCATAGTCAAAAACTTTATACCTTATTATAAGAAAAATGAATCCACAACGGAAAACCTGAATGATAGAATCCTTGAAGAATACAATACCTATCAAAGTCATGCCGGCGGGGATACAGCTCTGTTTCTCAGTAATTACAAGGATATCAATATCAAACAGATCCGTTCTGTTTTTCAGAAAACTTACCGGACCGGAATCCTGGAAGCCAATGATATTTATAAGGATCGGGAAAAGGAATTTTTGATTCATATTGTAGAGGGCAATATCATTTCCCTAAAACCAAGAGCAGCTATTCCAACAGTTGTTCAGGCAAAGAATGAGCTTCATAGGGACATAAAGCAAGCCGGTGAACATGGACCGCTACTCTACCCTGTTATCGATGCGCTCATCGGTTCNAACATCTTTCTGGATCAAACCTTGTCCAATGAATTTCTCAATCAGGCATTCAAGAACATAGCCACCAATGAAGGAATTGTTCGTAAAGGTGACATCATAATCAACCGCAATTCGACCATCTCAAAGGATACCTATCAGAAGTTAATTTCTCTAAGAGAATTGGATGATGCAGGTAACACAGGTAAATTATCGTATTTCAAGTCATTCCTTGCGTATTTTGTCTTTATTTCAGTTATTCTCATGTTCTATGTGCTTTATGTACGGACCTATGTACGCGAGGTTTTTCTTATCTTCAAGAAGATGCTTTTTATGCATCTTTGGCTCATTCTATATGTCTTTATGACCTATTTTGTCATCAAGTCATCCAGTCTTGACCTACTGATGATTCCTTTCTGCATAGCACCCATAGTCATTAAGAATTTTTATAATCAGCGACTTGCATTTTTTACATTGGTAGCCATCCTGACCATCGTTGCCTTGTTCGGTCCGGTAACAAAGGATTTCATCATCTTGCAGATAACAGCCGGAATAATGGTTGTGATTGTAACAAAAGAAACCAGATATTGGTCCAAATTTTTCCTTTTGCTGCTATTTCTTTTAGGTACGTATATCTTTACTTATCTCTTTCTTACCTATATCAAAAACAACAACCTCGCAGACTTTAATTTGAACAGTATTTGGTGGATCTGCCTGAACGTTTTCCTCACGTTGCTTGCCTATCCGCTGATCCCGTTACTCGAGCGATTATTCGGATTCACATCCGGAATTACGCTTGCAGAGCTATCCGACCTGAACAACAATTTGCTGAAAGAGCTTTCCATAAAAGCACCGGGGACTTTCCAGCATGTATTGCATGTAGCTACACTTGCAGAGGCAGCAGCAGAAAAGATCGGAGCCAATAGTTCTATGGCACGGGTGGGTGCATTGTATCATGACATTGGAAAAATGAAAGCACCCTATAATTTTACCGAAAATCAAACCAACATCAATCCTCACGACTCCATAGATCATGTCACCAGTGCCAAGCTTATTATCGAACATGTTCCGGAAGGGGTTAAAATCGCNAAAAAGAATGGTCTGCCCAACGTAATCATTGATTTCATCAAGACCCATCATGGTACGACAAAGGTGGAGTATTTCTACAGGAAATTTGTCAAGGAACATGCCGATCATGCTGTTGACGAGAAGGTATTTACCTATCCCGGACCCAGACCACGTACGAAAGAACAGGTAGTTGTCATGATGGCCGATACGCTGGAAGCCGCCGTCAAGAGTCTGATCAACCCTACAGAAGAAGAAATCAATGATATGGTGGACAAATTAATTCGTGCAAAGATTGAAGATGGGCAATTCGACAGGTCTGATATAACCTTCGAAGATGTACAGACCTGTATCCGCATTTTTAAAAACATGCTGGTCAATATGAGTCATATCAGAATCGCTTATCCCGATCCACGACCTGAAACCAATTGAAGTCGCGACTTTTGCTCACCCTGATAAGATTGTAACAATATCATGATTAATATAAATACAAATGAAAGTACTCCAATAGAAGTTTCAAAGGTTGGTTCAAAGAAAAAGTGACTAAATAAAGAATCACTAAGAGATGAAATAGGAATAACTTTCGGTGTATTGGATTCCTCCATAGTTGGTACCAAAACAACAAGGTGAAAGCAAGGAGAGCAATCCCCCACACTAAGGTCATCAGCCATTGATTATGGGGAATCTGACTTCCCGGATAATGATTCTTGATGGCATTCTGCTCCAATTGTCGATGCAAATCACCCGGTCNCACTCCCAGCCATTTATTTTCCTTCCACAGCGACCACCCGTTTTGCAAAGAATATAGCCGCTCACTATCAGAATACTCACTTCCCTTATCTTCCCTGAATTTCCGCCAATCATACAGGGTATAACCTGCTTTTATCTTTACCGAAGGGATAAATAAATATGCAAGAATACTTCCTCCGATTGCTGCAATGATGACAATACTGATTAGTGTTATTCTTCTCTTCTGCATGATAAAATAAGCCAAAATGATCAGCAAGCCTAAAANACTCACAAGCCATGCAGTACGGACCGAAAGAAACAAAATGGAAAAGCCCAGATACAAGGTAGTCAATAAAACAAATACCTGCCATCTTACAGGATAAGTTTTACTCAGAAAAGCAAAGAGGCCTCCCAAAAAAGTAAAACTCAGAAACATACCATATCGGATGTGCGGAATAGGTGTCGGTATTGGTTTACCAGTTGAAAGTTCCTTGCTGATTGTTTCATAATGCTGAAAGTAGTTCAACTGAATAAAAATACTGGAAATA
This sequence comes from Candidatus Parvibacillus calidus, assembly GCA_013414645.1. Classification (GTDB taxonomy): domain Bacteria; phylum Bacteroidota; class Bacteroidia; order Chitinophagales; family Saprospiraceae; genus Parvibacillus; species Parvibacillus calidus. The sequence continues at coordinate 2,367,408 of CP058702.1, forward strand.
GCAGCACTTGACAGAGCATACAACAGATAATTTCTGATATGATTCCTATCGATAGGCGGTGCAAAGGCCAGGATAAGTGGAATCAACAGGAAAGCCACATACAACCTCAACCGCACCATTGCAAAACCAAGCTGCTCACTCCCTAAAAAGGAGGTAACCACTCCAAGCACAAGCAGAGATACGGCAATTGCCACCGGCTTTACCAAATGTAAGCGAATCCGAATGTCTTGCTTGTGTAATGTAGTCATGTTTAACAAGGATGCACATCCCATCACAATCATTCCACAGGCAATCAGAAATCTACTGGCAAACAAGCCGGAAATGGTTAGGTATACACCGGCATTCATGCCCCACTTGCATAATGACGCAATACTTCCAAAATTGCGGAGGACAAAATCCAGTACCCTTATTCTTGAAGTATTTATCATATTTTGCCGGAAACTAAAGCAAATGCCTGTAAGAAATAAAGTTTATTCAATCCTGACTTCGTCCGTGAAGAACCAAACCTGAGCGCCCGGCAAAGAAAACCATTCAGGTGCAACTTTCTGGGCTTCCACCTTGATCCGTAAGTATTTAACGTACAAGCTTCTTTTGCCTTTCTTCTTCTTCACGATACTCCCTCCCAGTGATTTCAGGAGTGCGTCATGCATGATTACCGAGTAATGGAGTTTCCTGATAGTTACATCGTTCCTGTCTACAGCATGCGAAACAGTCCCGATCTCTACCAGATGATTTCTATCGTTACCTGCAANAAATGTAACTCTGACAGGTAGGAATATCCATGAATAATAGTCTTGCAAGGCAGACAAATCAACAGACCTGATCTCACGTTTTGAACCAAAATTGAAGAGCATATCGACATCCGTACCTTGAAAACCCAACCATTTTTCCTCGGAATAACTGAGACCTGCAGTATCGCCATCTATCAACTCATCGGTCCCATCATAAAAATATTTTGCATCAGGTTCCGGGTCTAGTTCTATCGAGGTAATATTGAACCTCAATGAAGTCTTTTCCTGCGTTACAGGTGACCACACACCATTTTTGTTTGCTGCGGCCTTGATGGTATAGGTACCAGCCTCTCTAATGGTAATCGGTGATTTGTATTCAAGTCCTCTGGTGCGTGGATCGCTTCCATCGATTGTATAATACATCACTGATGACTCATTGTCGTCAAAAACCTCGATTTTGAGAGAATTTTNTGAGGGAATAGGATGCACATGAATATCAGGCCGGCTTACAAAGTAGGTCTTCACCCCGGAGACCTCTTCATCTTTGCCAATATCTTCCAGGAAATTGACCGGAAGTGGAATGAAATTATCTTTACAAGGTACCTCCATAATCTTGTTGACTAGACCAAGAACATCATCGGTAGATACCACATTCTCCACATTATACACAATTGGAATTCCGGGTCCCTTGATTACGATTGGAGTGTTTTTATATAACTCACTTTCACGATACTCATGGGCTGCAGATCCGTCAGAGACAATGAAGACAGTGGTTTGTTCCCATTTGACTTTCTCTTGGTAGCTCTTAAAAACTACGCCTATAAGGCTATCAATCGTTGAAAGTTCCCTGATCTGCCCCTCGTCCACAAATCCTTGTTTTTGCGTAAATGCCCTGAAGGAAAGCATAGCAAACCTGACATTAGTACCATTGCTGTTATTGATAAAATCCTTCACCATCGATTCATTGGACCGGTAATTCTTCCTGATTTTACTGAAAGGACCTTTGAAAGATTCATTGAAAGCACCGACTGTGTTGAGAGAAGTTTGACAAACCTTCATGGAATCCATACACATTGCCATAGTGCCTAACTTACGCCTGAAATTCATGGAAATCCCGGTAGAAGGCTCCTCCGGATTCTTGTACTTCATCGAACCAAGGAAACCATTCTTGATGAGGAATTTGATATTTGGAGTATAAGCACGCTCCATCATTTCAAAGGTCATGCCCTTAATCTCAATAATCAACACATTCGGTAGGTCGGCCCGTCCTTTCAATGGTGGTTTAAATCCAAAAGAGGAGATAACCAAAGTTGCCATAAAGAGCAATATCACAAGCTTTTNTCTATAATAAACCATCATTGCTAGCTTGCGAATTTTAATTTCTTTTTCAAGGCAAATAATTCATCCCGGAACTGTGCGGCGGAAAGGAAATCAAGGTCTTTGGCAGCTTTTTTCATTTTATTTTCCGTCTCAGTAATCAATGCCATCAATTGATCCTGTGACATCATCGCTACAACGGGATCTGCAGCAATATCAGGGTGTTCAGCCTCCTGATAATATACTTCCTGTTTTTTGCCCCGGATATCCAGAATCGAGCTTCGGGATAGGATTTCCTCTTTGGTCTTGGCCAAAGTCTTAGGGGTTATATTGTGTTTCTCATTATATGCCAACTGTTTTGCCCTTCGCCGGTTGGTTTCTTCAATTGTTTTCTGCATGCTATCCGTTATCTTGTCAGCATAGAAAATAACCTTGCCATTTACATTTCTGGCCGCCCTTCCGGCTGTCTGTGTCAGAGATCGCGTATTTCTCAGGAAGCCTTCCTTATCAGCATCAATGATCGCAACCAATGACACCTCAGGCAGATCCAAACCCTCTCGCAGCAAGTTTACCCCAACCAGTACGTCAAATTCTCCGATACGAAGGTCTCGTAATATTTCTACTCTTTCGAGGGTATCCACTTCTGAGTGGATGTACTTGGTCTTGATATTAAGATTTTGAAAGTATTTAGCTAATTCCTCAGCCATCCGTTTGGTGAGCGTTGTAACCAAAACCCTCTCATTGCGTTCTATTCTCACAGCCACTTCTTCCATCAGATCATCAATCTGATTGATGGAAGGGCGAACTTCAATCGGAGGATCAACTAATCCCGTAGGCCTGATCAACTGTTCCACAAAGACACCGTCAGTCTGCTCCAATTCGTAATCACCGGNGGTTGCTGATACAAAGATCACCTGATGGATCAAAGACTCGAATTCTTCAAAATTTAAAGGCCTGTTATCCATGGCACTGGGTAACCTGAATCCAAAATTTACCAGATTGGTTTTCCGACTGCGGTCACCTCCCCACATACCGCGTAACTGTGGGATAGTAACATGGCTTTCATCTATGATCATCAGGAAATCATCCGGAAAATAATCGAGGAGGCAAAACGGTCTTGTACCGGGTTCCCTGCCATCAANAAACCTGGAATAATTCTCAATACCGCTGCAATAGCCTAATTCCCTGATCATCTCGATGTCGAAGGTGGTGCGTTCGTGGATGCGCTTGGCTTCGAGGTATTTTCCTTCGGATTCCAGATAGGATTCGTGTTCCTTCAATTCGTGATTGATGGAATGAAGGATGTCATTGAGTTTATCCTTAGGCGCCACATAAAGATTGGCCGGATAAATGGCCGCTGTTTCAATCTTTTGTATCGCCTTTGCGGATTCCACCTCCAGGATTTCAATCTCTTCAATTTCATCGCCATAAAAATGAATTCTCAAACCATGTTCCACATATGGCAAAGCAATATCGACAGTATCTCCCTTAACCCGGAAATGTCCGCGGGTCAGCATGGCTTCGGTTCGGGCATAAAGGCTATCCACCAGCTTATACAGAAAGGCATTTCTCGAAATGATCTGCCCACGCTGAAGGCGGATGATACTATTCTTATAATCATCCGGGTTGCCCATACCATAGATACACGATACGGATGCCACAATGATCACGTCATTTCGGCCTGACAAGAGACTGGAAGTAGCTCTGAGTCTCAACTTATCCACCTCCTCATTGATCTGGAGGTCCTTTTCTATAAAGGTGTCCGTGACAGCGATATAGGCTTCGGGCTGGTAATAGTCATAATAGGAGACGAAATACTCCACGGCATTATCCGGAAAAAACTCCCTGAACTCCCCATACAACTGGGCTGTCAATGTCTTATTGTGGGTGAGTATCAGAGTAGGCCTGTTGAGCTCCTTAATGACATTGGCCATGGTGAATGTCTTGCCAGAGCCGGTTACACCCAGCAGCACCTGGCGACGATCTCCGCCATTTACACCATCCACAAGCTGGCGTATCGCTTCCGGCTGATCTCCGGTAGGTTTATAGGCAGATTCCAGGTGAAAAGACATTTAATTCTATTTCTTTTTATCAGATTCGTTCAGTCTATTTAAAACCTCTTTCGTGATATTTAGTTTCGGATTAGGAAGCAATATATTAGCGCCTTCGGTATAACCAAGTATATAGTCCGCGCCATATTTTTCCATAAATACCTTGAGTTCCTTCCTCATCTTTGCATTCAGCTCTTCCTGAATCTTTTGCGTTTTTCTACAAGCTGGGTAGAAAGCTTTTGTTCCTGTTGGGCCAACGCCTGTTGTTTGTCAGTCAATGACTTTTCCATTGCCATTGCCTGTTGTTGTGTCAATTCGCCTGCCTGCGCCTTTTTCTGATACTCGATAAACTCCGACTGGAGAGACTGCGCCTTGGCTTTTAGACTTGCCTCAGCTTGTGCGCCCTGCCTTTCGATGATTGCTTTTTGATTTTTGATAAAAGTATACTTTTCATTGATGGTATCAATATCGACATAAAGAATCTTACCCATAGGGACACCTTCCGGCAACGTCTCAGGGATATCCACCTTAATGGTAGAATCCTTCCCGGAGGATGTTGTAATAGTTGTTACCTGTATCGGTTTCTTAAAATTCAGATAAAAAGAAAAGCAACGGCAATCGTCAGGATAACATTGAAAATCAAGGATACATTTTTCATAAAAATTATTGTTGATATTATGCTTTAAATCAATCACATCAGGCTCCAACACTGATTTTACCATTCGCTTTCCTGATTCTGCCATAGTTCAAGGACCAAACTACAAACCATGCGGAGCTTTGCAAACGAAACGCTATTTTACCCAATTTGCCAGGTTGTTTTGTCTGCAAAATTAAACGGCAAAAGTAATCAAAAAATTGACCGTACAGGGAGTTATAATGGTGCATTTTAAAAATGAGAACTGATTCTATTCATCTTCAGTCTCTTTTGTCAATAATCAGCCCGGGATACCGATCAGAGTTCTTTCGAATATATGGTGTATTCTTTGTACATCCGGTGATTCTCCAGGCGCTCTATTTCCCGTCTCATCTTGATATTCTTCCTCATGATGAGGTGGCTGTCCATAATATCAAAACCAAGATCCAGGGCGGAACGAATGAGGCGCACCGCCAGGACTGCATCCAACCCTTTGTTCTGCATTTCGTTCTTAACGGCTCCCAACAGCAAAACCATTCTTTTAGAATTCCTGAATGCCCTTAAAATATGAAACCACCCGAAAGGGAAAATTCTTCCTCTGCTCTTCTTGATTGCTCCGCTGAGATCAGGCATGCCTATAACGAATGCAACCACTTCGCCGCTTTCGTCAGTTATCAACTTTATTAGTCTTGGATTCAAAAGGGGAATAAAACGGTTGGCAAAGTCTTCTGCTTCCTTTTCAGTGACCTTGGTAAATCCATAAATATCAGTATATGTCGTGTTGATAAGCCGGAAAACACTTTGCACAAATGGCTTTATTTCAGATGTTTTGGTAAATTCATGGACAGTCACCCGCATATTACTTTCTACCCTGTCGGCCAGCGCACGATATCTTTGAATGATTTGATTAGAAAGCGGGACATCATACTGACACAATTCTACGAAAGGACTGTAATCCCTGGCTTCCAGAAACTCCTTCATGTACCTGAAGCTACAGTTGGTCACAATCATCGTCTTCTCATTATAACCCGCAGTAAGGAAGCCCTGTGGTTCCTTGTCCGAAAAACCCATAGGGCCTACCATCAGGTTACAACCGGCATCCTTCGCCCATTGTTCCACCTTGTTCAAAAGAGCATCAAATATTCGCTTGTTTTCGGNGGCTTCAAAATAACAGAACCTTGCTGTCCTGACATTTTTCATATTATTGTATTCATCCGGAATGATGGCCATAATTCGTCCTAAGACTTTTCCATTTTCCCTGGCCAAAAACAATGCTGTCCTGTTGTGCCGAAAAGCTTCATTTTTGTCAAAATTGAAAAACTGCTTTTCGTCCAGGTAGATTGGATGGACCCAATTAGCGTGATTTCGGTGTATTTTTTCCGGTAGGTAAATAAAGGATTTTAAATCACTCTTATTTTTTACTTCCAATATTTCGATACTCATAAGAAAAGGCTAAAGAATCAACAATCATATTCAGAATCATTGAGGCAAGCTACCGGTCGATCTATATTTCAATTGATCATATAGCTTAACAACTAATAAAAATACCAAAGGTGCAGTGATTGCACCGGCGAGTACATCCACCAGATAATGCGCCTTAATGTAAACAGTAGCTAAAATCAACAAAAAAACATTAGGAAGGAAATAATAGACATATTTTTTTGCATTTCTCCACAGCCAGATCATACAAATCAATGCTACACCCACATGTGAGCTTGGGAAGGCAGCTGTCGGCGCCTCACCGTTCTCTTGAATCAGTTTGACCAGATGCCCGAATAAACCCTTTGCTTCAACGAAATTATCAGGATAAGAAAAATAAAACTGCGGACCGATGGCCGGAATAAAAATAAACACCAGATAATACAATAAGAAGGAAGTAATCAGAACAAAACCGAACTGTTCCATCAACTCAATTTTTTTGAAGAAAATCAATATCAGGATGGCCAACGGAGTCAAATAATAGGAGAAGTAGCCCAAAAACATCAACTCACTGAAAAAGACCGAATCGAATCGCTCTGAAAATACCAGGGCTGGTTGAATTCCCGTCAACTGAAAATCAAGTTCAGACAGATAGGGATCCAGCACAGGATAGAAGAGGCGATTTAGCAGGGCAGTTTCCTTATAAAGCAATGTAAGCGCGGCATAAGCTGCCAGGATCGAAANAAAGAGAAATTGCTTTACGGGCAATTTCCGCTGCAGGATAAGCAGCAATCCAAAGATAATGACGTAAATCAGTCTGTTCATCATGATTTGCCCGGATAGGAACAACTGAGGATCCCTCCATAACACAATAATCTCCACAAAGGCAAAGTAACCTAACATACTGAACCAAANAAGAGGGATATTTCTTAGGGTTTTGGACAAAACTGCTTAAACTTTTTTAGTCAAAGAAACAAATTTCTTTAAAAATGGGAAAGAACGATTGACCGCGTGATTCATACAACTTTTATCAATCCGAATCTCAAAGAAACTTTTACGCCGATTCAAAACAACAATGCACCTTCATTCAATTAATTAATTATTGATTATCTGTTATTTATACATTCGTTTTTTATATCTATACAATTCCCAAATCATCAGCACAGAGCAAGTTTGTTATCACTCCATTTTCAATGAAAAACCCCACTCTATTTAGTAACCTATTTTACCTGGTTGTTTTCCAATTTTTCCTTGCGAAAGCACCTGTATTTAAACGCTTCCAAATCATCAGTCCGCTATTCCTTCAAACGAATATTAACATAAACACCAATCAATCTTTTCATACTTTGCTATTTTCGGAAAATGCCATAGCCATCGGTTACCACAGTGACAAAATAAATTAGCCCCTCACGTTTTTGGGCCATCAATCAAAATATGCTTTAACGAGTTAAAAGAAAGGTTCCTATCACATAATGTACCGGTAAATACTGACGGCGCAAAATTCTCAAAATAACTACTGCTAACCTTTCTTCACAGGTGAAATTTGTTCCATACACCATTGAAGCTAAGCTCACAATATGTTATAACCTGACAGAGGAATAGTTCTGCCCAACACTTCTACCGGCAATGAAACCTGTCGTCCAGGCATTTTGAAAGTTAAACCCGCCGGTTACTCCGTCCACATCCAATAATTCACCTGCAAAATATAAACCTGGTATGTTCTTGTATTCCATGGTGCGATGATCGACCTTGTCCAGGCAAACACCGCCACAAGTGACAAACTCCTCCTTAAAAGTAGTCTTTCCCTTGATAGCATGAATGTTTGAGAAAACTTGATTGAGAAGGGAATCAATTCCTTTATTACCGATATCTGCCCATCGTGTCTTGTCTGAAATCTGAGCTTCTTCCACCAGGAAGTTCCACAGTCGTTCCGGAAGGCTCAATCCCGAATGATTTGCGATCAATGTCTTTACCTTCTTATCCCGCCATCCTAACCACATGGCCCGGCACTCTTCCCGGGTAATGTCATTGCACCACCGGATTTCAACATTGAATTCATACTTCATTTCGGCAAGCAATTCTGCACCGAAGGCTGACAATTTCAGCACGGCAGGCCCACTGAATCCCCAATGTGTTATAAGGAGCGGACCGTGATGAACCAGTTTTGTTCCTCCAATCCTTACCTGTGCAAACGGCACAGATACGCCCATCAATTTGGAGATCGGATTACCCGGACTATTGAAGGTAAAGAGACTTGGTAGAGGTTCCTTGATTGCAATCCCGGCCTCCCGGAGAAAATCGTAGGAGGACGATTTAGGAAAGCCTCCTGTAGCGAGGATAATACGATCAAAAACTTCTTTTGTACCATCCGAAAAATGAACCTGAAAACCGGAATCGACCTTCTCAAAAGAATCCAATCCTTTTTTGAGTAATACCTGTATTCCCAGCCTTCTTGCTTCTCCTTCCAGGCAACCGGCAATTGAGGCTGAATCATCAGAAGCCGGGAAAACTCTCCCATCGACCTCCGTCTTCAGCCGGACGCCCCGTGATTCAAACCATTGAATAGCATCAGCCGCACCAAATTCATGGAGAACCTTCTTTAAAAACCTTTTTCCTCTTGGATACTGATCCGAAAAATCATGAATGTCCAACGGCCGATGAGTTACATTGCATCGACCACCACCTGAAATCAATACTTTGGAGAGTACACGATGTGATTTTTCGGCAATGATGACCGTATGATGGGGCCATCGCTCTGCCGCAGTAATAGCCGCCATAAAACCGGAGGCTCCTCCACCTGCAACAAGAATCTTCATCAGAAATTAATAAGCCCGCTCGGTACTCTTTTCCATATAATTGATAAAGGCCTGATTGACCACCTTAGTACCGCCGGGTGTTGGATAGTCTCCCGAAAAATACCAGTCCCCTACTTCCTCTGAGCATGCAGCATGTAAGCCATCGATGGACTGAAACAGGATTTCCAAATCATATGGAAGGTTGTCAGGTCTTACTATTCTTGCAATTCTTTCACTGATCTCCTTGTCCGTAAAGACATCATATAATGATTTGACATGATTGGTCATCATTTCTTTCGGCAGATGTTCCTGCTCCTTGCACTTGTGATACACTTCCTCGATAAGTTCTTCTCGCCCGCTTTCTTCCAACATCTCTATTACCGCCTGGAACGCCACAAATGACTTCATCACGCTCATGTCGATACCATAACAGTCCGGATACCGGATTTGAGGCGCCGAGGAAACAATTATTATTTNTTTCGGGAATAATTTGGACAGGATATTGATGATGGATTGTTTAAGTGTTGTTCCCCGTACGATGGAGTCATCCAGTAAAACAAGCGTATCCCGATCATTCTTCACAATCCCATATGTCACATCATAGACATGAGACATCAGGTCGCCCCTGCTCGAATCGTCAGAGATAAAGGTTCTGATCTTTGCATCTTTGACCACCAACTTCTCGGTTCGCACCCTTGTAGACAGGATTTGATCCAGTGATGTCGCATCTGCGCTTGCCCCCAGATCAAGAATTTNTTTCTTTTTGACCTCATTCAGCTCTTNTTCCAGGCCTTCGACAAGTCCGTAGAAAGCTGTCTCGGCAGTATTTGGAATGAAAGCAAAAACGGTATTATCAAAGTCATAATTAACCATTTCCATGATTGGTTTGGCCAACTGTTCACCCAGGCGCTTTCTCTCAAGGTAGATTTTACGGTCGTTTCCTCTTGAAAAATAAATATTCTCAAAAGAACAGGATTTTCGTGGAGCCGGATCAGTAAATGGCTGGAATTCCACCTCTCCGTTTGTCCTGATGACCATGGTATGGCCTGGTGGCACTTCGTGAACATTCTTATAACGGACACCAAAGGCAGTCTGCAAGGCAGGTCGTTCGCTTGCTACGGCAATGACATCTTCATCCATATAATAATAAGCCGGACGAATACCGTGAGGGTCTCTAACCACAAAGGCCTCTCCGGTGCCGATCATACCCATAATAGCATAACCGCCATCCACCTTTCTGAAGGCTTTACGGATAACATTATTGACATCCAGTGAACTCTTCATTTGCTCGGTGATTTCCTGATTGGAATAACCAATGCGCTTAAAATGATCAANAAGATTCTGTACCTCATTATCCAGGAAATGCCCAATCTTTTCAAGCATTGTAACCGTGTCGGACTTTTCCTTGGGAAACTGGCCCAACTCGATCAACTCCTGAAATAATTCGTCCGTATTGGTCATATTGAAATTTCCGGCCAGTGCAAGCGTACGGCTCATCCAGTTATTTTGCCGCATAAATGGATGGCAAGTTTCAATGGAATTCAGGCCGTGGGTTCCATAGCGTAAGCGCCNCATGAGGACCTCACCCATATAAGGCCTATTGGCTTTCAGCCAGGCCGGATCGTTAAGACGCTCTTCCGGCAGGTTATTGAAATACTTATAAACACTTTTGAGCAGATCATTCAGGTAATTGGCGCTGTTGCTCCTTTTGCGTGAAATATACCTGGCGCCCGGTTCAGGATTGAGTTTTATGGTTGCTATTCCTGCACCGTCCTGGCCTCTGTTTCTTTGTTTTTGCAGCAACAGGCTCAACTTATTGATGCCGTAAAGTGCTGTCCCATACTTTTCCCGGTAAAATTCCAATGGCTTTCGGAGGCGGATAAGTGCAATCCCACACTCATGCTTGATTTGGTCGCTCATGTAAGAAGGTTCTCCTTTTAAAAGTAAAGCACAAAGTTACGCTTATAATATCATATTGAAATAAAAAATGTAATGATATTTGATTAATAAGCAATTACAGGACAAATAAAGAGCAACATAGGATGGACAGTCTTCAGCCTGGTTACTGACCTTTTGAAAAGGTTCATTCCAACAATAGCGATTAACCGGGCATACCATGGCTGCAAAGCTCATCCAGTGTAGTATTCGGTAGCACAACTTACATCTGCAAAAAGTATATAGATTGTCGCTTTTTAATCTCTTCAATTGGTACGATAACATAATTGGCACAATGAGGGACTGAAATGGGGATAATGAAAAGTGGGAATGCAGCCATGAGTAACTAATAATCAATAAACTAATCATATTAATATTTTTAATCTATATTAATATGATTATCTGGTTATTATAGCCATTTCAATATTTTTCCGGCCAAACTGGCATCATGGATCTATCAAGGCATCTGCAATTATCCAATTTTTTCATCCTCTTCCTGAAATGTAAGGAAGTACAAAAACGGACAAATCAACATTGAATAAATACATTCTTCTATCCTAATAAAATGCCTTCAAATTAGTTACTTCCCAAAACCTGCACCCAGACCAACTTCAAAATATCTCCCTGCCATGGGACGATAGACTATCATCTCGTAATATTCATTAAAAACATTATTAACTTTGAATACTGCCGTAAATTTTGACTTTCTAATCTTAAAGTGATAATTGTATTCAAAATCCAACAAAACAAAGGGATCCAGACTGTATTCCACCTTATTATCTGCAGTTGTAAATCTTGACGACGTATATCGTGGCATCACTTTCATCAGGTGATTGTCCAACTCCAGGGAAATGCAGGCTGCATGTTGAAAGGCAGGTGTATAGATCAGCCGCTTCCCTTCCTGTGCAGGACTGCCGGAATATTTCTTAATAACAATTGGATTGGAAACGCTCAGGTTATAGGACGCCAAAAGCTTCACCCGGGAAGAGACAGCCCAATGATAATCACCTCGAAGTTCCAACCNCCGGGACCGCACCTTCTGGACATTGAAAGGCTTCCAGAAGTCACCACTCACCTGTATCCAGCCAATCCAATCATCAACCATGCCATTAAAAATTGCCAGGGAGCCTTTTACAAACTGCAGATTGCCAAATTCTTGTGAATAATTCAAACCCAGCTCTAAGGATCGATTGGTTTCAACTTTCAGGTCAGGATTGCCCGAAAGGGGCCAGTATCTGTCATTGATGGTAGGCACCTGTTTGGTAGAGGCAAATGACAAATTCCAATTCAATCCCTTCACGATTCTTGCGCCCACATACAACCGGTAAGACGGTTCGATCAGTCGTGTCTTTACCATCAATTGCTGCACGCTGAACCCGTATTGAAGCAGACCGGCCTTGTCTCTGTCCAATTCAATGGTTCCATAGGTTTGCACTTCATCGGGAGCAGTTAGTTCAGTGCTGTTGACATGATAAANAGTGCTGCTCAGGTGAATATTCAGATGATGACTCCATCGATTGTAATTCCACCTGGCTGACAGTGGTGCAGCGTTTACATAATATTCTGTTTTAGAATCCGCATTCCTAACCGGGTAATAAAACAGAACATNCCTCATATAGGCAGCATTGAAACTAAGATCTGATCGACTGTTCAAAGCTGTACTCCACGCCATACCCAACTTAATGCCCTCATCCTGCTGGAAAGCAATTGGCCCTGTACTTGTAATCGGCGGAGGAATCCCTCTGGCTGCCCGTGTATAGTTAAACCTGAGATCCACCCTTGAAGAAGGTAAGATCAAGCTGGAAGCATTATTGATTCCGTAAAGCAAGACATCGGCATTGTTCAGCCTGACTAATGGACGTCTAAAATCCGTCACTGAAGGATAACGGTAGTCATTAGCCGATGTCATCAACGATAGCAAAAGATGATTACTAAATCTTCCCCGGTGTGCAGTATAAGACAAGGCAGATTTGTAGGTAGAAAAAGAACCTGCGGACAGGGCTGCACGAACCGCATTATCACCTTTTGGAATTCGATCCGAGATCCATATACTTCCTCCGGCACCGGAAATGCTCCCTTCTACCGGACTGTTTGATTTATTGAATAAAATATCGGTAGCCAAAGGATCAAGTGCCTGTAATCCAAGGTCAATCGTACCATTCAGCGGGCTATTCAGTAAAAAGCCATTCCAAANAACTTTCGTATGGCTACTCCCGTAACCTCGGCTTCCGGCAGTATTTAGTCCACCTTCATTATATGCTTTAAGATAAATGCCATCCTCCCGCAGCATCCCCGAAGTTGACTTCAGGGTGTATTGATAGTTGCTATCCGCCTTATGTCTGATTAAAAAGGAGGCGTTGACCGGTGGTTTATTGAAAGCAGAAGAAATAGTCGCTTCAGGGAGCAGGTATTCCAATTCCTGAGCATTGATAACATTAAAAATGGTTACGACATAGATGAGAAATACTGAAATACAGGCTTTCATAGGTCGCAAAAGTAAAATTATTATGTTAAAAAGAAAAAGTATAAACTTGTTGAACCTTATTGGCATTAATAGACTTATTCAAGAGATTGATATTAAATATAAAGGAAACAGCAAGATGAGAAAAATAAAATGATGTAATTGTCCAAAAAAATTATTTTTGCGCTCAAATTGCGGTAATAAGAAATATAATTTCATGAGATATAAACTATCGAATTTCAATTTTGACCTACCGAAGAACTCAATTGCCCAATTCCCCTCTGAACAGCGAGAATTGGCTAAAATGATGGTTGTTCATAAGGATTCAGGCAAAATTGAAAGANNCAAGATATTCAAGGACATTCTGGACTACTTCGATTCCGGAGATGTCATGATTATGAACAATACCAAGGTTTTCCCGGCAAGACTATACGGCAANAAGGAAAAGACCGGCGCCACGATTGAAGTATTTTTACTTCGCGAGTTGAACAGNGAAATGAAATTGTGGGATGTACTGGTTGACCCGGCGAGAAAGATTCGAGTTGGCAACAAGTTATATTTCAATGATGCCAAAGGAAATGAAGTATTGGTCGCTGAGGTTGTGGACAATACCACATCAAGAGGAAGGACCATTCGATTTTTCTATGATGGTACTCCTGAAGATTTCATGAAAATCCTGGACCAGCTTGGCAACACTCCACTCCCTAAATATATTTCACGTGACGCCAATGATTTGGATAAAGAGCGGTATCAAACCGTCTATGCCAAGTCTATCGGTGCTGTTGCTGCACCGACTGCAGGACTGCACTTCAGCAAGGAACTTCTCAAGAGACTTGAGATTAAGGGAGTCGATTTTGCTGAACTGACGTTGCACATTGGCCTCGGTACATTCCGGAGTATCGATGTTGAAGACTTAAGCAAGCACAAAATGGAAGCCGAATATTTCCAGATTCCCGAAGGTTCGGCTAATGCTGTAAACAAGGCTAAGACGGAAGGACATCGGGTATGCGCTGTGGGTACTACATCCATGCGATCCATTGAATCAGCCGTATCCGCAGAGGGTATGTTGAAAGCAGCAGAGGGATGGACCAACAAGTTTATCTTCCCGCCATATCCTTTCAGTATAGCGGATAGTATGCTCACCAATTTCCACTTGCCAAAGTCCAGCCTGATCATCATGGTATGTGCATTTGGCGGATATGATCTGATTATGGAAGCCTACCATGAAGCCATCAAGAAAGATTATAATTTTTATTCCTACGGTGACGCAATGCTTATTATTTAATATATTAATCAACAATTTGTAAATCCTTAAACTATGTATTGGACACTGGAATTAGCACACCATCTTGAAGATGCCCCTTGGCCTGCCACTCGTGATGAGCTGATCGACTTTGCTATTCGTTCAGGTGCGCCTTTGGAAGTGATTGAGAATCTGCAGGAAATGGAAGAAGAAGGCGAAATGTTTGAAGGAATCGAAGACGTTTGGCCCGATTATCCGCGAAGGGATGATTTCCTTTTAATGAAGACGAATATTGATGCATGATAAAATAAGCCGAATGAATTTCGGCTTATTTTTTAATCCACCGGGTGAGCAAGAAGATAAATATAGCAATTGACGGNTTTTCGGGCTGCGGCAANAGCACACTCGCCCGTGCTATGGCTCATGAATTAAACTATATCTACATCGATTCCGGTGCTATGTACCGAGCTGTAACATGGTTGATGATACAGAAAGGTGTAAACCCTGAAGACACGGAATCAGTTCATCAAGTCATGGATGAAATGGATCTCCACTTCAAACGTATCGATAAGGTCAACCATCTCTACCTGAACGGCCGACACCTCAGGGATGAAATACGAACAATGGAAGTCAATAACCTGGTCAGTCAGTTTTCCACCATCTCAATCGTAAGAAGTAAGCTCGTACAACTTCAGAAAAAACTGGCAGAAAAGAAAGGCTGTGTCATGGATGGCAGGGATATCGGCACAGTTGTTCTCAAGGATGCTGAGTTGAAGTTATTCCTTGTTTGCGAAATGGATATTCGCGTGGCAAGGCGNAAAAAAGAGCTGGAGGANAAGAATATTTTTACTACATTTGAATCGGTAAAAGAAAATTTTATTGAAAGGGATAGAATAGATTCGACCCGGGATGATAGTCCCTTACAACAAGCATCTGATGCTATTTTGCTGGACAATTCCCATCTCGGTCCGGATCAACTTCTGCTCAAAGCTATGGAACTGGCATATGCCAGATTAGGTTGATATGGAATTATTCATTGCAGTACTGGCTTCATTGTTTTCGGTGGTCAATCCCATCGGTGCTTTACCGGTATATACTTCTATGACGAGCAGTTACTCGATCAAGGAAAGACGGCGTACCGCACTGCATACGACCATGTATTTCACCATGATCTGTATCATATTCTTCCTGGGCGGATCCTATATCCTAAGTTTCTTTGGCATATCCATTCCGGCCTTGAGGCTTGCCGGTGGCCTGGTTATACTAAATTCCGGTTTCAGCTTATTGAATGGCAAGGTGATTCGTGCTGAAGCCATCAACGANAAAATGAAAGAAGAAGCCCGTCAAAAGGAGGACATCAGCTTCAGCCCGCTCGCCATGCCGTTACTTTCAGGCCCTGGCTCCATATCCTTGTTGATAAGTCTGTATGCGCTCCATCCCAGCTGGCATGAAAAAGGTATAATCATCGGAGTCATGTTTGCTCTCGGCCTGATTATCTACATCATGTTACTCAGTGCGCCNCTGATAGCCAGAATGCTTGGTGAGGCAGGCATGAAGGCAATCACAAGAATTATGGGCTTTATCGTCATGGCCATAGCTTGTGAATACATTGTCGGTGGAGCCACAAGCCTGATTTCAAAACAATGATCTATCTTTATTCTTATAAATTCCTTTGCTATGGCTCATAATTTCTCTCTAAGCAATTCGTATATCAATCAAATAGTGTATGAATTAAGGCATATCAACATCCAGAAAGACCGGGCAAAGTTTAGGAATAATCTGGAAAAATTCGGCATCCTGGCCGGATATGAGCTTTCCAGACACTTTCATTATTCTGCAGAAGAAGTGCAAACCTCTCTCGGCTCGACCATCATCGAGACACTGGATGATTCGATAGTCATCATCTCCATCCTGAGGGCAGGTATCCCACTGCAATACGGACTTCTCAAATTGTTGGATAATGCTGAGACCGGATTTATAGCTGCTTACAGGAAAGAACACCCGGGTGGTGGTTTTGATATCAAGATGGATTACATTACCTGTCCCGACCTCAGTGGCAAAGTGGTCATCTTTACTGACCCGATGCTTGCTACCGGTTCTTCACTCGATACCGCCATGAAAATGATCGAAAACTATGGCGAACCTAAGGAGTTGCACCTGATTTCTGTCATCGCTTCGGAATTCGCTGTCGAACAAATCAANAGACTACACCCATCCATCAGGATGTGGGTAGGAGCCATCGACGAAGAACTCACCGCCAAGTCCTATATCGTCCCGAACNNCGGAGATGCCGGTGATCTTGCTTATGGAGAAAAACTCCAGGGCTGATACAAATTCCTCCACAGTAAGCCGAGTCTCACATGTAGTAAAACCTGAACCATTCTTTTCCTATATAAGGGCCGGAAGAGGTAAAAGAAAATACACTACTAAAATATGAAGGTATTTTGATTTTGTGATTAAAAGTATATATCCAGGGGCGAATTCTCTATTGTTGCCAATAATTTCCACGCTAGAAATATTTTGCTATCACTAAAAACAAAAAACCGGACCAAATGACCCGGCTTAATTTTAATTTTCTGAACTGTTCCTTCTTATGCTGAAAACGAGGTGCCACACCCACAGGTGCTGCTGGCATTGGGGTTCTTAAACGAAAAACCACGATTATTAAGGCCTTCCTCCCAGTCTATCTCAATACCTTTCAGATAGATACTATGCGATTTCTGCATATACACTTCCAATCCATCGATTATAATGACCTCATCGCCCATTTTATAGGAATCAAATCCCAGCTCATAACTAAAACCGGAACATCCACCACCTTTGACACCCACCCNGGTTCNCAAATCTTCCGGGATACTTTGTTCCTGCCTTATAATGGCTAGTTGCCGGATCGCTCCCGGAGTAAGGGTCAGGATTTGTTCGGTTGTATTCTCCTCTATCATCGTAAAATTAGATTTTGATAATTATTTAATGTTTTTCCACAATCAACCATGATTCAACAACATATTTCTCCAATCATAGTTCAATACCCGGTCAGTTTACTTGTTACCTTTGACCCTATGATACTTCTTTAGATTGTAATTGACAGGCATGGTAAACTCCACAGTCACAGGTTGTTGGGAAAGGGTTGCCGGAATCCATTTCGGCATCAGTTGCACCAGTCGTTTTGTTTCGGCATTTGCACCGTGGCCCACCTTATCCAGCAATATCACAGGTGAATGTGCCGTACCATCATATTCAATCGTAAACTTTACTACTACGATTCCCTCCGCACCGGCTTTAAGCGCTTCTTCCGGATACCTCATATTCGCGGCAATAAACTCTTCCAAAGCAGGCTGTCCTCCCGGGAAAGAAGGCATTGTTTCCGNGGAAACTACTATTTTGCCATCCTCCTGAGATATTTCAAATTTATTCTGAACAGGCGCACCTTGATAGATTACTTCCTTACCGGCAGGCGCCAAAACCGGCTTAATAGCTTTAGCCTTACTTTGGGATGTATCTCTGCTAACAGGAATACCTTGACCATAACTTGCCATATACGACAGTAAGGCAATGCACAAAANAGCCATTCTCCTCATCAAAAGATTCAAATTATTTCGGCAATTTAAACTTAAAAGGACTGGTGATTTTGACTCGTACGGGTTTGCCGTCTTGTTTGCCCGGAGACCATACAGGCATGGAACTTACGACTTTTGAGGCAGCCTCAGCTGCACCAAAGCCAACCCCGTCCTTCAGAATTTCAATATCATGAATACTTCCATCTTTTTCCACAATAAAGGAAAGAACGACTAACCCTTCCTTGCCGGCAGCCTTGGCTTCAGCAGGATATACCAGATGCTCACCGATAAATTTGTACATGGCTTCTGTTCCACCGGGATATTGAGGCATGTCTTCCACGACGGTATATACCTGATTCTCCTCCCACCAGATTTCCTTTGCATTCTTTTCAGGAGTCGCCTGGTTCAATGCCTTTTGTTGCTTCGATTTAACTTCAATAAGTTTGACTTCGTCCTGCTGCTTCGCGGGAATCCGGTCATTCTGTCCAATTACTGTCACAGAAACACACAAAAAGCAACCAATCCCCATCAGTATATTCAATCTATTTGCCATATGATTAATTTTATTTTGATATATAATATGCACTCAGATTGGAATCCCAAAAAATAAATGTTATTCATTCGGATTTCCTAAAGTATCCTAATTTTTTCCAGAATAAATTCGATAGGTACATGCATCCTTGTAGAAACAGCCTTTTCCTGCTTCCTACCTGGTCCCCAATACGGCATATTCTGTCTAAGCGTCTTTGACTCGGTGACTTTTTCACCCTTATTGTCCAGCACAACCATATCCCTGACTGTACCATCTTTTCCAACAACAAAATTGAGGGTCATTGTTTTGTCCACATACACCCCTTCGCGCTCCAATGCTTCAAAATTCTGCCTCATCAGACTATAGAAGGCCTTATTGCCAATTTTGTATACCGGCATCTCATCTACCTCATCATAGATCTCGTCTCGTACATCTTCGGCCGCCTTAACTTCAGCCGCTTTTTCAGCTTNTTTAACTTCCCTTGCTTTGATGGGTTTCGCCTTGCCACCTGCAGTCTCCGGTTGTTGCGCCTGAAGACCGGCACAAATCATCAAAAAAATAGTATTAAGATATTGAACTTCATATTCTTACGGTTGAAAGGTAAAGGTACGAATAAGCAAAAAGTTATAATAATATTTAACCAAAAATTAAGCAATAACCACCAACGCTTGATTATGCTGTGCTTGATTAGGGCGTCGCCCTGTCGGGTCGGGTCATCCACTGTACTTCGCTACTCACTCCTGATATAGGAAGTGGGTCCGAGGATTGAACCGACTTCGTGTAACGATATTTTCAGGGAAGAAGGCCGCTCGTGCCGTTTCTACCCCTCACGCATACGGCACCAGTGGAGCGACTTGACCTAATTCCAATCCCCTACTTCAAGAGTTCCCACACTACCATGGTTCGTGCAGGGATATTCAATTTGCCTTGCAGTGAGATAATCGATCCTCCTAAAACATCTTTGGCCGACCTGTAACCATCAGTCAACTCATTAAAGCGGACTACCTCTATCTGTTTGTCTGTATCCATACTATTCATCACACACATGATTCGCTCATCACCGGCGTGCCTAAAATATACATAGACGCCGTCTTCGGGTACGAATTGTGTCAATCTGCCTGTAGTCAGGGCCACGGAATTCCTCCTGTAATGGGCAAGCCGGCTGATTAAATCCCATACTTCATTCTCATCGGCACTCCTACCCTCTCTGGTAAATTTATTGACAGAATCTCCCGGCCATCCCCNCGGAAAATCAAGCCTGACATAACCATCATTGGGATAGGTTGTTCCTTTCATAAGCACCTCGTTACCATAATACAGCTGAGGGATGCCCCGGCAAGTCAACAACCAGGTCAGTGCCATCTTGTACTTCTTCAGATCCTCTCCATATACCGAATAAGCGCGGCTCAGGTCGTGATTGTCCAGAAAAATGACATTATTGTAGGGATCCTTGTATACAAAGTCATTCGCCAGTGTAGTATACAATTTATTCACTCCGTCCGTCCAGCCAAATGGCTTATTCATCACATCATTGATGCCCCAAAGAAGTTGAAAATCAGTTACCCNCGGCAAGTTACTTTTATAGGCAATACCATAATTGTTGTCGGCAAAATAGCTTTGGTTGATAACCCCATGTACCCAGGTCTCCCCAAAGAGGGAGATGGACGGGTATTCCCTGATCAAGGCGGCATTACACCGGTTCATAAACCCGAGATCATTGTAAGCATATGTATCGATTCGCCAACCGTCAATACCGAACTGTTCCACACACCAGATAGCATGTTGTATCAGGAAGTTGGTAACGTATGGATTATTTTGATTCAGATCAGGCATGGAAGGCACAAACCATCCATCGCTCATTCTTTTCCGGTCAGCGATACTTGCGTAGGGATCCATTAGGACCTGATCCTTATAGGTAGTCTGAGTATAATGCTCCCAATGATGCAGCCAGTCCGGTGACGGCGGATCGGTAACGCTCCAGTGATCCAGTCCTATATGATTGTATATCGCATCCTGGATGATTTTGATACCTTTCCTGTGCGCTTCTTCGACTAGCTTTGTATAAGCTTCATTACCACCCAGACGTGGGTCTACCCGATAGTGATCGGTGATGGCATAACCGTGTTCTGTCCGCTCAGGCATATCATTCTCCAATACAGGATTTAGCCATAAGGCCGTCACACCAAGCTGATTAAAATAATCCAGATGGTTAATTATCCCTTGAAGATCTCCACCATGCCTGTTGAACACCGTATCGCGGTTGAGACTCTGATCCTTCATACCGGGAATACGGTCATTGGAGAGATCACCATTGGAAAACCGATCCGGCATGATAAGATATATTAGATCCTTTGCTGTCACTCCCTGAGCATAGGACTTTCCATTGTCCTTTACATTTTTCATAGCAAGTGACCAGTCATAGGAATCCTTCCCGATATGGATCCTGACTACTCCGGGCTTTGTGGCTGGCGATATGGAAACATCCAGTGCAAAGTAGTGTTTATTCGGAAGTCGGTGGATTTTCTCCAGCTTCACTCCCGGATAATTGATAGAAACCGCCTGATTATTAAAGCCATCACTATGTCCCTGAATCAATATCTGCACTGTGTTATCTTCCATACCGATCCACCAGTTGGTCGGGTTAATACGCACAGGATCACCATTATCTGCCATACCCGGCATATTCCAGGTAATGATGATGAAAAACGGCAAAAGAAATCTTACTAAATTCTTCATAGTATTATTTAACTCCCTGCATAAGCTTTTTAATCCACGGCGATGCAGCAATAAGGATGGCGCCGGCTATCAATGCATAGAATCCCAGCATTTTATAACCATCGGTATAAGCTTCCATAGTTACTGTCGCTGAAGCGTCCGCCTCTGCCTGGGCAAGGCTTGCCCCGATCAATCCGGCTACATACTGACCGTATGCAGAAGCGAGAAACCACATACCCATCATGATTCCCTGCAATCTGGCCGGAGACAGCTTGGTCATAATGGACAAACCTATGGGAGAGAGGCAAAGCTCTCCAAATGTAATAATCAGCAAAGCGATGGTAAATATATCCAGTGAGCTTATTCCATCCGTAGCAAAAAACCGTGTTGTAAACAGGGTATAGTAGCCCAGTCCGAGGAGGATAAAGCCCAATCCAAACTTGATGATCGTATTCGGTTCAATTCCCCTCTTGGCCATCCAAAGCCACATGAGACCGAAAAGCGGTGCCAGGGCAATGATAAAGAAAGCACCAGCCGAATTGTTGACACCATTGGGATCAAACTTCATACCCAACAAGGAATCGTTGAGGTTTTTGGCAGCAAAAATACTGAGTGAACCACCACTCTGTTCATAGATTCCCCNAAAGAGAATCGAAAAGAAAATGAATACCAAAGCCGCCCACAATTTCTTACGTTCCTTGTCCGTGACCTTTGACATCTCATAGAACAAGTAGATCAACGTCACAGGTCCGATGGTGTACATAAAATAATCGGTATATTCCGGTTTTGATACCATGATCTGGATAATGGGGATTAACAGAAGAGTACCGATATAGACAGCATATTCGGTCCATCGGCCCGGTTNCCTGGCGTCTACAAGAGCCTGTGGATGTCCGGGTTGAAGGCCGATTGGTCCCAGGCTTTNTTGCGTATAAAAGAAATTGATCAAACTGATGATCATTCCCACCGCAGCCAGTCCAAAAGCAACATTCCATCGATGAGCCTCATCGATCATCCCACTGAACATGTAACCTTTGCCTATGGCAACACAGAAGTACCCACCCAGGAAAGCACCCAGATTGATACCGGCATAAAACAAGGAGAATCCGGCATCCCGCCTATCATCGCCATCTTTATACAACTCACCTACCATGGTAGAGATATTAGGCTTAAAGAAGCCGGTGCCGATGATAATGAAGGAAAGCCCAAGGAAGAAAAACTGATGCGGATCGACAGCCAGCAAGGAGCTTCCGATAATCATCATGAATCCGCCCCAGTATAGGGATTTCCTGAATCCGAGAATTTTATCGGCAAAGAGACCGCCTACAAAGGTAAAGGCATAAACGAATGCCTGGGTAGCGCCATACTGAAGATTGGCCTGGATATCTCCGAAATTGAGTTGGGTGATCATGANAAATACCAACATACCGCGCATCCCGTAAAAGCAGAAACGCTCCCACATCTCAGAGAAAAACAAGCTCCAGATTTGGCGTGGGTATTTGCCTTTGAAGTCACGAACCTGATCAATTGTCAACATATCGCAAGAAATTAAAAAGGACGCCTTAAGTAAAACGTCCTTGCAAGTTAATCATTTTATTTTAAAAGAACCTTATTTAATCCCGCCCATCATTTTTTGCAATTTGCCACTGATCAGGAACAATATACCGGCAGCGACACCACACATAATAATGAACACAAGGAAGAATTCATACAAATTGGTGATCTGGAAACCAACAAATGAAGTAGTTGGATTGCTCTCACTCGGAATCAATTCGCTCAACGTACCGGCGAATTTATTGGCTGCAGCATTGGCAAGGAACCAGGTTCCCATCAACAAAGAAGAGAATCTGGCCGGTGAAAGTTTGGCGACCATAGAAAGTCCTATCGGCGACAAACACAATTCACCCATGGTATGAACCACATATAGGCTGAACAACCAAAACATATTGATCTTTGTACTCGCATCAACACCTTTGACCGCAAAGGCGATCAGGACATAGCCTAAGGCAACCAGGGAAAGGCCCAATGCCATTTTACGTGGTGTGGCCGGCTCCATATTCCTGTTGCCAAGCTTAATCCACATAGCGGAGAACAAAGGAGCGAGTACAATGATGGAAAGCGGATTGACTGACTGAAAGTAACTTGCCGGCATCTCCCAGCCAAATATATGACGATCGGTCTGCTTATCGGCAAAGATTGTTAGTGACGCACCTGCCTGCTCAAACGCTCCCCNAAAGAAAATCACAAAAAACGCAAGGATAAAAATTACCCAGATCCTGCTTTTCTCCGTTGATGTAAGCGACTTATCACTTATAATGATAGCAGGTACGATGATCATCGAGCCAAAGATAAAATATCCTATGATATCAGTATCCACATTGAACATGCTCTTGAAGTTCAGGAGGAAGAAAATCAAGAGTATGGAACCAACCAGATAAGCAATGTTCTTTGTGTCCAGCTTTTTGCTCGGCATACCGATTGGTTCGCCCTTATCTGTCACCAGGTATTTGTTTTTCTGTGCCAAAAACAGCAGTACTCCGATTAACATACCGATTCCCGCCGCAAAGAAGCCCCATTTGAAGGCAATCTTTTCGCCCAATGTTCCACATACCAATGGTGAAAAGAAGGCTCCGAGATTGATTCCCATATAGAAAATGGTAAATGCACTATCCACTCTTCTGTCTCCTTCAGGATATAGCTGGCCTACCATGGTGGAGATATTGGGTTTGAAGAAACCATTTCCTATTATCAATGCCGTCAGGCCCGCCCACATAAGCGTAATTGCAGTAGCCCCGGAGGTCGATGCACTAANAAACATCAGAAACTGACCGATAGCCATCAATATACCACCGATTTCAATACTTCGCCTGTTACCTAAAANACGATCGCTAAGATATCCACCCAATAAAGGTGTTAAATAAACCAAACCTGTATAACTTCCATAAATATTTGAAGCATCATTTTCCGCCATTTTCAGGCCATTGACCATGTAAAGAACAAAAATGGCGCGCATGCCGTAATAACTAAACCTTTCCCACATCTCCGTGAAAAACAACAGGTAAAGGCCTTTAGGATGACTCATCGATGCAGCGTTTGTACTCATAAATATTATAACATGTTTTGTTTAACGAATCTTATTTCAAGATTATGGGCGCTAAGGTAATTTATTTTGGCAAATAAAGAAACAGACTAATAAAAATCCGCAATTATTGCCCGGACATTAATAATAGCTTCAAAATCGTCCATTTTTCAATAGGGACAGTTTAATAGCCTGAGCTATGGAATTAATCGGGAAAGTTAGATGTTAAATCTTATTAATTATTGTACTTTCAAAATCTTGTTTATTTTTACAAAAACATTTAACAGAAGATGTCGGGAAAATTGAATCAACTATCCAACTTGTTTAAACTGTCACCCGAAGCGGATCANAANAGCCTGGAATTTATGATGATGGCTCTCGANAAAAACAATCAGGAGGGCTTTGACTATATCGAATTCAAACAAGCTTTCAATGCTTTGCTTCTATTACCTCTGGACGAAGTAATGTCGGTTAAGTCGGCATTTACAACAGGCAATACATTGGGACTTACCAAAGAATCCCTGCTGAGAAGTGCTGACTTCTACAAACAGGTCATCCACAAGGAAAAGGTACAGTTTGATGCCGCCTTGAAAAACCAACGTGAACAAAAGATTGATGGGCGTAAGGCAGAACAGCAAAAACTACAGGATCAAATTAGTCGCAACAAAGACCTGATCAATAAGCTTCAAGCCGAAATCGACCAATATCAAAAGAGCATTGACGGTGTAGACGAAGAAATTGAAGCTGCAATAGCCAAAATCGAAGATTCAAGGTACAAATTCGAACATACTTTTTCTGAGATTATCACGCAACTATCAAAGGACATTGAATTAATCAATCAAAATATCTAAGGAAATGACACAGCAAATTACTCCCTTTACCGGTGCCGATGGCAAGCCAAAATCATTTATTCAAAGACCTGAGGGCAAGGCAGGATTGTTGGTGGGCGCAGGAATTCTTGCAGGTGCCGGATACTTGTTATACAAAGCCCTGCCTTACCTCATCGAGCTGGCNAAAAACACCCTTTACCTTGCCGGAATGGTCATCGTTTTGGGTGCGTTGCTCTACATGGTCTTCGATCCCAAGATGCGCAACCTCATATGGTATATGTACAAAAGCGTGATGCGGAAAATTACCGGTTGGTTCGTACAGATAGATCCCATAGGTATTCTGAAAAGCTATATCGAAGATCTGGAAAATAACCTGAAGAAAATGGGTACTCAGATCGGTAATCTCAAAGGTCAAATGCGTAAACTTCAGAATATCATGGATGAGAATAAGGCTTCCATCGATATCAATCTGAAAATGGCAAGTAAGGCCAAGGAGATGGATAAGGATCAACATATGATTCTTTCTTCCCGAAAAGCCGCTCGTCTTACAGATACCAATGAAAAATATCAGGTACTTCATCAAAAGATGGAAGTGCTTTACAGAATTCTGACAAAGATGTACAGCAATTCCGAAATCCTTCTGGAAGACACCCGTGACCAGGTCAAGGTTAAGGAACAAGAGCGTGCCGCCATCCGAGCCTCACACAGTGCTATGAAATCCGCAATGAATATCATCGCCGGCAATTCTGACAAGCGTGCCATGTTCGATCAGGCTATGGAATCCATTGCAGACGATGTGGCAATGAAGGTTGGCGAAATGGAGCGATTTATGGAAATGTCTTCCAACTTCATGGATTCCATTGACTTGCAAAACGCCGTATTTGAAGAAGATGGTATGAAGATGCTTGAGCAATGGGAGAAAGAAAGTACTCTGATGCTCGCCGGTGGAAGAAAAAGCGAAAGTACAACGTTGGACTTAAATGCTCCCCGTGCTGAAAGAGCCTATGTCGAACCGGAAAAGAAAAATAACGACTACGATCAATTCTTCGAAGAAGAAAAATAACCTGTTCACAAAGAACCGATATCCAGTTCCTCTGAGAAAGAGGAGGTTGTATTCAATGCTTAATGGGTAGTGTCTGGATGATGCGAGGTATACTAAAATGAAATAATAAATTGTAGTAGCTACTATTTAATCTGACTCTTATCGGCACAAATCAAAAACAGACATTTCATAGAATGGTAATAAAGATCTAAAATGACAACGTTGAAGTTTTAATTTTTATAATTTTTATCGTCCTATTCTCTTTCATGTAGAATCTTAGGAGATAAAATTGTATTTAATCATTTATATCTTTACGATGGAATGATTCGATTTTTCTGACTCTCACTTTGGGACACCCAAAATTTTTGCTCAATTTACTACCTATCTGATATACAATGGTATACAAAAACTGACGGTATATTGTGACGAAGTCAGCTACAAAGCAGCACAAAAACAGAACAAAAAAAATCCGGACACTACCCTCAAAAAGGCAATACCCGGATTTTGTTTCTGGGATTATATGACTATTGTTTTACTTCTTATTTGCCAGCAACATCGCTCTTTCGTAATAAGCTTCGATATTATTTGCATCTGCTGTCTGTCCATAGACATCCATAATCTTCTTATATGACTTGGCAGCGTCGGCATATTTGCCCATTTTCTCCTGGAACATACCCAGTTTTTTCAAGGTATACGGACCGGTCAGTTCATTATCTGCACTCTTGGCAGCTTTCTCATAATAACTCAATGCCTTATTATCATCTTTTTTCTCAGAATAAGCATCAGCAAGCACTTCATAGGTCATAGCAGGTGTAATCTCGCCGGCCGGCTTATACTCATTCATGTATTTGATGGCTTTATCATAGTCGCCCAAACGAAGGTAACAGACCCCGGCATAGTATCTTGCCAAATTGCCCGTTTCAGTACCGCCATAGTTCTCAATAATCTTGAGGAAACCGGTACCGCCAACACCCGGATTGTTCAGCGCCATCTGAAATGAATCCTTATCAAACATGATCTGAGCTTGATAAATCTGGTCAGCAGCCACTTTATTCTTTGGAGCTACAANAAATGCCTTATAAATAAAATATCCGGCAATCAAAATAGCCAAGCCGGCCAAAATGCCGATAACTAGATTTTNTTTCTGGTCAACAAATGTTCTTAATGCATTAATGTTAAATTCCATAAGTACGTTATCCTCTAGGGTTTTTACGGTTTTTAAAAAAGTTGCGCAAAGATAAAATAATCTTTCATATATTTAATTAAATACATCATCGTAATTTGGCACATTTTTACAAAAGGACGTCATAGAACATAATATTGAAGTTATGAATAAAACCCTCATCGTGGCTAAAAGAGAATTCGCCACTCGTGCATTGAAGAAGAAATTTCTTTTAATAACCCTCTTCATGCCTTTAATCATAGCCATCTTTTCCGGCTCAGTGGGCTTTATCATGTCTTACAAAGGCAATTCCGGAACTCCCATCCTTCTTGTCGATCCCAACAAAATCATCCCTGAAAGCTCTGACAGCTGGGACAACCTGACATTTACCCGGTTTGACTATAATGAAGAGGCCATTAAAAAGGAGCTGGAAGGAAACTTCAAAGCGGCCATCATTCTACCTGAAATTTCCTCCAATTTGTCGGAGCAATATTCACCTGCAATGTGGACCGTAAAGAGATTGGATCTCCAGACCAAGGCATCCATTGAAAAATTTATTCAGGTAAGTATCAAGAACAANAAACTGGAACTATTAGGTCTGGATAAGAACAAATTGGACGACATCGATCAACCTATTCACTTGCTGGAAGAAAATATCAGCGGAAAGAAGGAAAGTGGAAGCGAAGTGGCTGCTGTCATCGGAGGTATCTTCGGATTCTTTCTTTATTTACTATTAACCATCAATGGGTCGATGATTATGAGAAGCGTGATGGAAGAGAAGACTAACCGAATCATCGAAGTTATGATCAGCACTGTGACTCCCAAACAATTGATGTTCGGAAAGATTATCGGCGTAGGGCTGGTGGGCTTGTTTCAGATCCTGATATGGTGTATCACTACTCCCCTCTTCATCTTTCTGATCACCTTCCTGTTTGCCGGTGATATGGACATGTCAGGCATGATGGCTACGGGCGCGACCGGAGAAGTTGTCCAGACACAGGTCGCCAATTCCTTTATGGGAGATATTATCGGTCAATTGCAGGCAGTGCAATGGTGGGTACTGATTCCGACTATTTTTTTGTTTTTCCTGCTGGGTTACCTGATGTATTCTTCCATGTTTGCTGCAATAGGTTCTACTATGGGTGATGATCAGGGCGAAGGCCAGAGCCTTACCTTTCTCGTCATCATGCCTTTGTTATTTGGCTTCTATATCTCCATGGCTGCCATCAGTTCACCCAATAGCTCAATGGCAGTATGGAGCAGCATCATACCTTTATTTTCACCCATTGTAATGCCCGTCAGACTGGCATTTGATCCTCCTGTTTGGCAGATAGTGGCCAGTCTGATATCCCTGGCATTGTCATCCTGGTTNTTTGCCTGGCTTTCGGCAAGGATATATCGTGTAGGAATATTGATGTACGGCAAAAAGGCAACATTCAAAGACATGGTAAGATGGTTCAAAGCCAAATAATAAAAGGCAGACACTTTTGCCTACCTTTCATTCAATGATATCTATTAACCTAAAGATTTTCAAAAACAATGGAGGGAACTCACTTACCAACGACTGGTTTCATGAATATCCTTGTGAATACATTTCCACTCCTTTATCAAATAACGAAAACGCAAATCGGTATGCTGCCATCCAGGATATTTTTATCCGGAATATATCATCGATGATGGTACTGTTTTAAAATTTTTAGGTAAATTAGAGATGACCAATACATAAACAAAATATAAAGTACTTATTGTCTGTTGTTCTTATATGAGAAATATTCATTTTATCGTAAATCCAATTTCAGGAAAAGGTAGACAAACAAAGGAATTGAATGAAGACTTTCTGAAATCAATGTTCCCATCTGACCAATTCTCCATCACAATGTCAATCATTCCCCACAAAGGAGCAACCGGTATTCTCACAGAACAAGCCATTGCTGCCGGTGCTGAAACCATAGTTGCATGCGGCGGGGATGGTACAATCAATGAAGTAGCCAGGCACCTTGTACACACTGAAATCCGGCTTGGCATTATCCCACGCGGGTCCGGAAATGGGCTGGCAAGCCACCTGGCAATTCAAAGAATCTGCTTTCATGCCTTAATATCATCCGCACAGGCAATACAACAAAAATAGATACTGCATTGGCAGGTAACTTTCGGTTCTTCAGTAACTGCGGTTTTGGCTTTCCGACAGAATTAATCAGGCAGTACGAACTAATTCCTCAAAGGCGTTTGTCGGGATACATCAAGGCCGGATTATCATCCATTCACGCCATCAAGGATTCTGCTATGTTGAAGATAACTTGCAACGGTAAGATCATGAATGCCCGACATCTCTTTGTCTCCAACAGTAACAAGATGGGATATGGCATGACACTTGCACCGGGAGCATCCCTTAAGGACGGATTGTTTAATGTACAGGTTATTGGGTGTGAAACCCTTATTTCATTCGGAATTTATGGACTAATGGTTCTTATGGGAAAGGGAGACAAGAAAAAGAAGTAACTGACATGCTCGCAACCGGAGTTGAGGTAGAGGGATTTAAATCTTTACAGGCACAGATCGATGGAGAATTTCATCAATTGAATGAGCAAAAAATCCAAATCATCAACGAACCGGCATCCCTGAATGTTTTAATAGCTAACACATCAAACATACCATGAAAGCAACCATCATAGCCATCGGCGATGAATTGTTGATCGGTCAGGTTCTGGACACCAACAGTCAATGGATCGCCCGTCAATGTACTGAACTGAACATCGAAATAGTAAGGAAGACTACGGTTTCGGACGGAATTGAACCAATAGTAGCAGCCATACAGGAAGGAGTCGCCTTATCAGATATTATCATCATGACAGGNGGGCTTGGTCCAACGAGTGACGATTATACACCCAGGGCCATTGCCGAATATTTTGGGATGGAAATCAAATTTCACCCACCGACCTGGGAAAGAATACTAGCCTATTTTCTGTCAAGGGGACGTGAACCTAACGAAGCCTTGAAAGCCCAGGCTTTGTTGCCGGAACGAATCACTTTTCTCGTCAATGATATGGGTACCGCTCCTGGAATGTATCACCAATGGGAAGATAAGCATCTGGTCTCCTTCCCCGGTGTACCCTACGAAATGAAGCACCTTTTTACCGATCGATTCGTCCCCATCATTAAACCATATTTAGGTGACAACCATGTTAAGTCCAGGACTATTCTGACCGTTGGCAAAGGTGAAACGGACATTGCTACAGTAATTAGTGATATTGAATCAAATCTTGACTCCAGACTCTCCATTGCCTATTTACCGGATATCGGGCGTGTGCGAGTCCGGATTACAGGTAGGGATACGAACGGAGAAGACTTGAATGGACTCATAAACAGAACCGGCGACGCAATCATTGATCGGCTTAAGGATTCCGTGTATGGTGAAGGTGAACTTACCCTATCAGAGGCCATCAGGGATATAATGGTAGAAAAAGGTTTGACACTTG
This sequence comes from Candidatus Parvibacillus calidus, assembly GCA_013414645.1. Lineage (GTDB taxonomy): Bacteria > Bacteroidota > Bacteroidia > Chitinophagales > Saprospiraceae > Parvibacillus > Parvibacillus calidus. The sequence goes on from CP058702.1 coordinate 2,398,387, forward strand.
GACTGGCAGAAAGCTGTACCGGAGGGAATATCAGCAGACAGGTTGTTTCTGCATCCGGATCCTCCGCATATTATAAAGGAGGAATTGTATCTTATTCCAATCAGGCAAAACAAAGCTTGCTTGGTGTCAGCCCGGACAGTCTGGAGCAGTATGGTGCGGTAAGTGAACAGGTTGCAAAGGAGATGGCAGAAGGCNNGCTAAATGTATTTCATTCAGATATTGCGGCAAGTGTAACCGGAATTGCAGGCCCGGATGGAGGAAGTGAATCCAAACCGGTAGGTACGTTTTGGGTCGGCCTGGCAATGAAAGGTAAAGAAACCTGGGCATTCAAGATCAATTTCAATCGGGACAGAGAGAGNAATATTGAATTTGTATCCATTTTTGTGATGAATACAATCCGTATGTCTATCCTTTCCATGTAGGATACAATATCCAATCCAAAAAATGACAGGATATATCCTTACTCCGGTAAATACCCGGACATGTGAGTTGCCTGAATAACTTTGACGAAAGGGTCTGGCAGAACAAAACATCATCATCATGAAAGCCTGTTAAACACCGGAGGGAGTCCTTTTCATTTCACCTGCGAAATAGTTGCTCAAAAGAACTACCGGTCTTTTTGAAAATTGGTGGATTTCCTGAAAACAATATACTACAACTAATAGCATAAGTTTCATATGAGCATGACTCACCATTTGAATTAAAAACATCTGATAATCATTATAATTCGGTGAAAAGTGAACATGATTTTTCTGATTGGAAGTAAAATGACAGAATACATGTAAAAAGTAAGTTTCTGTAAAATCCTGAAATAATTAAAATGCTCCAATAAAATATATTTAAAAATTCTATATCTTTGTAGTGATATAGTCGCGAAAGGCTTCTATACACTAATACTTTACTGTATAAGGCGACCATGATAAATAATAAATATCAGGATTCCAAAGTACTTTTAGCTAGTGTATAAAACATTAAGTGACAAAATATTTAGTGCAATTATTATTTAAACTTAAAAAACAAAAAAACATGAAAAGAATTCTTTTATCATTCACTATGATGATTTCACTTTCNTTTTTCGCTTCAGCTCAAAATTTTGATGGCAAAAACATCGATATAGCTGCAGGTATAGGCTTGGCTCCCTACACGTATGGAACGAGTTTGATTCCACCAATATGGGCGCAGGCTGACTTTGGCGTTGCCGATAAAATCAGCGTAGGAGGTATGCTTGGTTTCACTACATCCAAGTATGGATTTACTTCTTATAACTGGCGTTACACCTATACCTTGATTGGGGCGCGAGGTAATTACCATTGGGGCAAGCACCTTTCATCTCTTCCGGATAAATTGGACTTGTATGCGGGTGTCAATCTTGGCTATTACCTGGTAAAGGTTAACTATGACGGTTACACCGGAGTTATTGCAGATGGAGTATCCAACTCAGTTTTCTTTGGAGGACAAGTCGGTGGACGTTGGTTCTTCAAAGATAACCTTGCTGCTATTGCAGAATTGGGTTACGGTATAGCATATTTGAGAGTTGGTCTTAATTTCAGATTGAAATAATCCATCCAACTATAAAAGAAAGCCCGGACAAACCGGGCTTTTTATTTTAGCATGTTAGGTGATATTAATCTGAAAAGAATGGTTATTTACTCTTTTGATTCTTCCACCAAATAAATCCAATCGTCCCCACCAGTAAATAAGGAATGGCAAGCAGGTATAATATGCCCGCATCCAACCCCTTGGCTGCCGTGCCTCCATTCTGAAGATTAGATTCTGCCGCCAAACGGCACATTGGACATTGAGCTGCCAAATCTGACATCATAATAACAATCCCCAACAATATTATTGCAGATCTCAAAAGGAATACTTTCATCTTAGGAGTATTTTGAGTTACAAAGGTAATACTTTGCAACGACCTTAGCAAATTAGAAAAACAATATCCTGCAACCCTAATTCATTTCAACCTGATATTCCATTCCATTCTGAATGGCAATATCCAACAACAATTGATTGATGGCGATTCCATCGTGAGCCAGTGTGCGTAGTACAACTTTAGACGCTTCATCCACAATTACTATCTTTAATTTTTGGACACCGTGATTTTCTGACACAAATTGATGCAGTAACTCTATAGTCTTTTTGGTCAGCATTTCAATCGGCATCGTCAAAGTTACAGATTTGAAATACGTATCACCAACAGATTCCAAAAGACGTATGGAGGTGATTACAATTTCCGGTCGACCACCTCTGAATACCGGCCTATAAACGGCCTCAATAAACAATTTATTCCCTTCCGCCAAATAAGATTTTGACTTATGGTAAAGATCCTTGGACACAANAANAGAATATTTTCCATTGAAATCAATCAACTCAATCTTTCCATAAGGATCGCCTTNTTTAGTAAATCCGTGATAAGCTGATGTAATCAGGCCTCCAGTCCGAACAACTGTCTCCAGCTTGTCGATCGAATCCAATTGACTCAGGGAATAGTTGCAAAGATGCTCCAATTCAACCTTGTAAGCATCCAATGGATGACCGCTGGCGTAAAGACCAATTGTCTCCTTTTCCTTTCCAAGCTTATAATTGATAGCCCATGGTTGATACTTAAAAGGTTGGGGTTGAGTAATCACCTGATCCAAATCATCTTCAAAAAGACTCATTGTGCTTCCTTCCTGCATATCTTTCATTGCCGCAGCATACCTGATTAATTGCTCGATGAAGGTCAAATCCTTGTCGTTGGTAGAAAAATATGCTTCTCTTTCAAAGTTGAAGCAATCAAATGCCCCGCTATACACCAGTGCTTCCATGGTCTTCTTATTGATGGACCTGGCATTGACACGCACGACAAAATCATAGATATCGGCAAATGGTTCACTGCCTCTTGCATCCAGGATATCCTGAGACGGGCCGTCGCCAATACCCTTTATGGAACTGAGACCGAAACGGATATCTCCTCTGGCATTAACTGCAAATGCAATTTTACTTTCATTAACGTCAGGTCCAAGCACATTGATATCTGAAGCCTTGCATTGTTCAATATACTGGGTTATCTTTTCTATGTTGGTCTGATGCTTAAGGTTGGCCGCCATGAACTCCGGCAGGTAATTGGCCTTCAGATAGGCAGTCTGATATGCTATGAAGGCATAGCAGGTCGAATGCGACTTATTGAATGCGTATGCTGCAAATTTCTCCCAGTCAGTCCACACTTTATTGGCTTTGGCCTCATTGAAGTTTCTCGCCCTTATGCCCTCCATGAATTTACCTTTCAATGAGTCCAGGGTTTTCTTATCCTTCTTTCCCATAGCTTTGCGCAAGCCATCCGCATCACCTTTGGAGAAACCCGCTAATTGCTGGGCAAGAAGCATTACCTGTTCCTGATATACTGTGATGCCATAGGTTTCTTCCAGAATACCTTTCATCTCGTCTATATCATAAGTTACCTCTTCCAGTCCGTGTTTACGGTTGATATACGAAGGTATGTAATCCATCGAGTNCGGTCTGTACAAGGCATTCATAGATATCAAATCCTCTAATCGGTCGGGTTTTAGCTCCTTAAGATATTTCCGCATACCTGCACTTTCAAACTGGAAGGTACCGAAAGTATCCCCACGCTGAAACAATTCAAAGGTTGGTCCATCATCAAGCGGGATGGCGTCAATATCTATCTCCACTTTATGATTTTCCTTGATGTACTGCAAGCAATCTTTGATGATACTTAAGGTTTTAAGCCCAAGGAAGTCCATTTTGATAACTCCGGCAGATTCAACTATCTTTCCATCATACTGTGTCACCAACAGTTCTGAATCCTTGGCAGTGGCTACCGGAAGGATGTCCATGAGGTTGGTTGGTGCGATGATTACACCTGCTGCATGGACGCCCACATTTCTCACCGAACCTTCCAGCTTCAGAGCTTCCAGTAATACCATTGAGCGCAGATCGGTTCCATTATAGAAAATCTGGCGGAGCTCATTTACCTTTGCCATATCATCCGTACTTAGCTTGTCATGCTCTTCAAGACTATTCTCACCTGTCAATGGTGCTTTGAGTACCCTGTTCAAGGATATGCCCAATTTTTCAGGGAACATTTTGGTCAACTCATTCGATTGAGGCAATGGTAAATCCAAAACTCTGGCGACATCCTTAATNNGGCTCTTGGCTGCCATAGTACCATAGGTGATGATCTGCGCAACCTGATTTTTACCGTATTTCTCAATGACATAATCAATCACTTTCTGCCTTCCTTCGTCATCAAAGTCAGTATCAATATCCGGCATTGACTTCCTATCCGGATTCAGGAATCGCTCAAAGAGGAGATTGTACTTAATCGGATCAATATTGGTAATACCGATGCAATAAGCGACCGCACTTCCGGCAGCTGAACCCCGTCCCGGACCTACAAAGACACCAATATCCCTCCCAGCCCTGATAAAATCTGCTACGATAAGGAAGTAACCCGCAAAGCCCATGTTTTCAATTACGCCAAGTTCAAAGTCAAGCCTTTCAATAACCTCAGGTGTCAATTCCTTGTATCTTTCCTTTGCTCCCAGATAGGTAATGTGTCTCAAATATTCGTCCTGTGTCTTAAATTTTTCAGGAATTGTATAATGAGGCAGCAGAATATTTTTATTTAAATCCAGTAATTCGACCTTTTCTACAATATCCAGTGTATTTTCAATCGCTTCCGGCACATCGTGAAAAAGATGAGTCATTTCATCCGTTGTTTTGAAATAGAATTCATCATTATAAAAGCCAAATCNTGCGCCCCTGCCATCACTTTCATCCACATTGAAACCATCTGATTTGGGTGTAGCCTGCTTTTCACCGGTATTCACACATAACAGGATATCGTGGGCATTGCTGTCCTCCCGATCCACATAGTGAGCATCGTTGGAAGCAATGACTTTCAGGTTATACTTCCTGGCAAACCGAAGGAGTACCTGATTTACTTTTTCCTGGTCCGGTATCTTATGCCGTTGTAATTCGATATAATAATCTTCGTCGAACAGATCAACCCACCACTTTAATTCTTCCTCAGCTTCCTCAATCTTGTCCTCGAGAATCAATTGAGGGATGATGGCACCCAGGCAGCATGAAGTCGCGATAATTCCTTCGTGATACTGCTCAACGAGCTTTTTATCAATTCTGGGATATTTGCCGTATAATCCTTCAATGTAACCAAGAGAGGACAATTTACACAGGTTTTTGTACCCTACTTCGTTCTTCGCAATCATTAGCTGATGATATCGCTTGTCTTTCAACGTCTTGGTAAACTGTCGTTTGAAGCGATCTTCCACCAAATAAAATTCACAGCCTACAATAGGCTTGATCACCGGATCCTGACCTTTAACATTGTATTTAGCGGCCTCTGATACAAACTTAAAGACGCCGAACATATTACCGTGGTCCGTGATGGCGATCCCGGGCATTTTATCAGCCACAGCCTTTTTATATAACAGGCTAATATCCGATGCTCCATCCAGCAGGGAAAATTGAGTATGACAGTGAAGGTGTGCAAATGAGGCCATAGTCTTGTTTTTAAATCAAATTGTATATGTTAGCTCAAAAGATGTTTTATGATTCACATTCAAAAATAAAAATATGATTAATTGCAATATGAAATGACAAATCTAAGGAATCTAACCAATCATTTTTTTATTATGAAGTATCAAATTATACCCGGGCAAACGGGTTTATCCCAAATAGAACCGACTGGAATACACGTGCAAATTCTCTCATCTGCTATCCATAATATCCAAAAGATTCACTATGATTTCGGGAATTTTGGCTTGTCTACCACCCTTTATTTCCCATGCAATTGTTTTAATAAACAGGAAGGAAGATAGATAAGTTTCACACATTTTAATTTTTTTAATAAATGTTTTTCCTTTTCCAAAACACCTTGGATTTCAGGCAAAGGCAAACGTATCTACGTCAAAAAGGCCTTTGTCCGTCATCTTCAAGTGAGGTATAACCGGAAGGGCCATGAATGACAACGACATGAAAGNGGTTCTGAGGGTAGAACCACAACGTTGTTTTGCAAAATCATCGATCTCGGTATAATCACGACTTACTTGCCATGCATCACCATCACTCATAAGGCCGGCTACCGGCAGAGGAAGGATTCTCATATCCGTGCCATCTGTTGCAGCCAGACCGCCCTTGGATTTAATCAGCTCATTGATTACCCTTGCCATCGATGCATCATCGACACCTACGGCAATGATATTGTGACTGTCATGTGCTACCGTACAGGCAANGGCACCACTCTTCAAGCCGAAGTTCCTGATACGGCCCAGTGCAGGTTGGGCTTCCCGGTACCGATTAATCACCGCAACCTTCAACACATCATTATCGGCAGTGCATTCTTTCGATGGCATCCGCAGGTGATTGGTAATAAGCTGACCGTCAAGACACTCGATAACACTGACCTCTCCAGACTGCTGATCGGCAAGAGAAGTTACGTCTATGGGTCGGGCATTGAAGTGGTTGATCGTAGTTTTACTTCTTGACGGAATGAAAGATTTACCATTTTCAGCAACTAATTGTCCCCTGATGTAGGTTTTGATCACATTGAATTCTTCAAGGTCATTGACCAGGATAAAATCAGCGGAATCACCGGGTCTCACCATGCCGCNGCCAAGTCCGTAATGCAATACCGGATTGATACAAGCTGCATTAAGCACATCAAACAAATCATAGCCTTTCCTGACCGCCCGACTGACCAATTGGTTGATATGGCCGAGCAACAGGCTATCCGGATGTTTGTCGTCGGAGCAAAACATAATTTGTCCCGGAAAATCAGCGATAGCGGGGATCAACGCTTCAAAATTCCTTGCAGCACTGCCTTCGCGTATCAGGATATGGACGCCAAGTCTTAATTTACCTATCGCTTCATCTAATTCATAACATTCATGATCAGTTGAAATGCCTGCCTCAAAATACCTCATGGCGTCTTCTCCCCGCAATCCGGGTGCATGGCCATCAATTTTTTNTCCGGCTTCGCGGGTCAATCTGATTTTCTCAATCACGTCCGGGTCCCTGTGAATAACACCCGGAAAATTCATCATTTCAGCCAAATACTTAATATTTTTATTTTGGAGCAATGCCTTTATTTCCTCCGGGCCAATAATGGCGCCCGCGGTTTCAAACACAGTCGCCGGCACGCAGCTTGGTGCGCCAAAATTGAAATAGAAAGGTACGCCGTCGGCATCATCGAGCATATATTGAATTCCCGGAACACCACAAACATTGGCGATTTCATGTGGATCACTGACAGTTGCTACAGTGCCATGGATGACCGCCATTCTGGCAAATTCTGAAGGCACCAGGAGTGAACTTTCAATATGCACATGAGCATCTACAAAGCCCGGCAGAATATAGCCGGTAACCTGCCGGTCAATACGCATTATATGGGCAATGCTTCCATTTTCAACCCTCAGGCGTACCGGGTAAATACTTTTCTGGGGGATGTCCACGAGATTGCTTTCTATTTCAAAGGTCATGACTGAATTGATTTTTCCATAAAAGTACAAGAATTAAAAAAACACAGGTTATCAATTAGATATCACCCATTCCTCTGGTAAATATTATTCAAAACATTTAATTTATAAACTGTATTGAGACAAAACGTAAAATGTGATAAACTGCCCGAAGCGAAGTAGGTAGATGAGTAATACCCGGGCGCCATGACCATCCTCACTTTCAGAGAATCAAACCTAAAATATCCGTCCAGATTACAAGAAATAAAAAGGATAATGCTATCAAACACCGATAAAATATGCTCTATCGGATATTAAATTCCTACCTAATTATTTATGGAAGCGCCTCTAACCGTAGTATCCATTACATCTAAACTAAAAAGCCGATCCACAATCGAATCGGCTTTTATGGCAAAGTTATTTGTATAAAACAATTATTGGACCACCCTATTCTCCATCTTCTTCCACATGTTCCATCCGGTCGATCAGCCTTCCTGTGATACGCAGAAAGTCGGTTTCTGTAATGATACCAACCAATTCATTTTTGTCAACAACAGGCAGGCATCCAATCTGTTTGTTGCGCATTACTTCCAAAGCATCCAATACAGTAGCATCCGGCGAAATAGTAATTGGGTCCTTGATCATGATGTCATTGACAATGATAACATCCTTCTTTTTATCAACCTTACGATTAGAGAAATGGCGTAATAGTAAGCGGCTCGTCACCAGACCAATCAGGTTGCCCTNTTTATCCTCTACAGGCATATATCTGATCTTCCTCCAATCCATCATTTCAGCCACCAACTCGACAATATCATCTTTTTGTACAGTGAAGAGGTCAGTCTCCATGAATTCCTCTACCTTGAGGGTCCCGGGCCGATATTCTTCAAGATCCTTAATTTTAGGGGCCTTCCATTTGTGGATCGGAATCTCCTGTTCCTGATTCTTGATAATGGATTGAGTCAGGACTGACATCGCTTCATCTCTTGTCACATGCTTGATCAGTGAAGTAAAGGCTCTGAGCTGCCACCGCGCTCCGGTCATCAACTTGTCGGCCCTACCTCTTATAACGTCCATGTAGCGGGTTATATCCGCATCATTGACCCCCTTGAGCTTCAGACCATGCTCCGCTAAAGGAATCAACTCTGTCAAAGCGAGTTCGGCAGGCGTAATTTTCTTGTCTTTCAGCCACGTAAACTTCGTATCGATACCAAATTGAGCTGCTTTACCAAAGTTGTCGCGTACATCCTCCCAGGATATGTGTTTAGTGATGTCCTTATACTGATCATCCATACCTGTCATGGCTCCCAGCCAAAAAGCTGCATTGGCAACTTCGTCCAGAACGGTAGGTCCGGAAGGAATCACCCTGTTTTCGATTCTAAGGTGTGGCTTGCCATTATCACTTATGCCATAACAAGGCCTGTTCCAACGATATACTGTCGAATTGTGTATCTGCAATGCTTGTAACTTAGGCACTTTACCTTTTGCCACAAGATCAACGGAATCATCGTATTTGTCACCGGTCATGATAACGCGAAAACGACTGATATCTTCCTTGTAAATTTCCAAAATGGAATTGTTAAGCCAGCCTTTTCCAAAACTCACCCTCGGACTTCGGTCACGCATATGCTCTGTCGAAGTTCGGATATCTAAGGCCTGCTGGAAAAGAGCAATACGCGATTCATGCCACAGACGCCTTCCAAAGACAATCGGCGAGTTAGCAGCCAGGGCGATAATCGGTCCGGACAGAGACTGGGCTATGTTGTAGTGTTTGGCAAATTTGGCAGGTGTTGTCTGCATATGCACTTGAAAACTCGTATTACAGGCCTCCAGCAAAGGAGAATCATGCTTGACCAGCAGCTCGTCTATCCCTTGAAGCCTCAGTTCATATGCAGAACCCATCAGCATATCGTTGAATGCTTCCATCAGGGCGTAATACCTGTCTTTAGGGGTAAGATTATCCAGCTTGAGGTCAAATTTGTTTAAGGTGGGCAGGATGCCTGTCAATATGATCTTGGCATCGTAATTCTCCAGGAACTTCCGAATGATAGCAAGCTGGTCATTGTTTTCCTTTTCCATGTCACTGAAACAAGAACCTGTAAACTCACGAGGAGTAAGGTTGGTCTCAAGATTAAATTTGGCGAGCTCTGTACCTACCCATTCATACTCCTTCATTTCTTTCAGAACTTCAACCGCTATGAGAGCCGGCTTGTAGTAGGTTGTGTCCACCATAAACATTTCCTGCTCTGCCCCGATGCGCATTATATCCGTCTCAAACCAATCATCCCTGAGCATCGTCTCCAATGCTCTTACATCATTGAGCAAATGCCTGACAAACAATTGCATTTCCTCTTTGTTGTTCAATTTATTTACATTCTGTTCGCCCATGATTTTGTTCGTTGCACTATTGTGATGAAAAATTTTTCAAATATTATTTAAAAACCGAAAGTTGCAACAATTATTTTATAAAATCAAAAACTTTTATTGAAAATAAATTTTCGAAACTAATTCCAACAAAATTATTAATAAACTCGTTTTGATAGCATGAAACATTTCCTTCCTGTTATTGTATTTACGCTATTTTCTGCTTTTCTTTTCCAATCATGTGGGAAGGAAACCATCCCCAAGAAATTCACCGTCAGATTGGACCGTACGTTTGAAGTACCGGCAGGCTTAAACTATATCGATGCCCATTACTTCGTGCTGGATGAAATACCCACTTTTTATGATCAAATCATCGGCCAACAGAATGTTCCGGCTGGGGCTAAAATCACGCTGGTGCCGGAAAGGGCCTCTATTACCTCCTTATTTAACGATATAGACTTTGACTTTATCGACAAAGTAGCTATCAGAATTTATACCAATAACAATCCCAAAGATAAGCCGGAAGCTTTCTACATCGAATACATCCCGAATTCGGTCGATAACGAACTACAACTTATTCCGACCAGTTTTGATGCAAAACCATTTTTGGAGTATGGCATCGTAAATGCAGAAATACGGTTTTTCTTTAAAAGGACAACACCCCAGTCGATGAACCTTAGAATAGTCATGGACTTTCGGGGAAACTATTGAATCATTGACTCCCTGACTCTATTCAAAATATTTTGGAGAAATAGCAGAATAAAAAAGAAAATCATGGGCCAAATGACTTATATCCTTTGAGTTTTTAACGCGCTTAGTAGTTATCAGGAAAACTTTTCGGGTCATAACAAGCTGATACAGGGATAACTCATAAGCACCCTGTACGGATATTCCCAATTATGAAAGGTAAATAATCAGGAATATTTGAATGAGTTGAATGTCTTATATTTTATGCTCTATAGGGGATGGTTTTAGCACTCCCGGTTTATTTAAGCTTTATTCTCCTGACTTCTGCACTTAAAATTTTACAAATCTCATAAAGACCTGATAATCTATATCATGAATGGAGTCGGGTAAATGTTCTGGGTGGCGCAAGGGTAAAAATTCATAATTTGGTGAAGTTTTTCCATACGAGGAAGAACCGTTCCGGAAGCTTTGTAGTGGTTGAAAAATAGGATGGAAAATTCAGAGAGTCAATTATCGCAGGCATATCAATCTATAGCTCAATTTTATAGAGATGGTTTACGAAATTGCTTGCCGGGATGATGCACTGACCAAGTCGGGAGGAATCTAATTTTGACTTTGATGAATCAGCTAAATTTTTAATAGAGGCTTCTAAACGAAAATAGTTAAAGTTTAAAAGCTTTTTGCCAAAAATGTAGAGATTTAATCAATAGATGGCAACTAAGTCCCATCAAACCGATTATTGCAAATTCAATATTTCTTTAATTTTACTTTCCGGGAGTCCGGTAATGCTGGATATAAAATCGATAGATGCACCATTTTCAAATAACTTTACAATTATTTCAAATTGTGCTTTTTCAATACCTTGCTGCATACCTATTTCGAGACCTTGTTGCATGCCCTGTTGCATACCTTTTTCAAGGCCTTCCTGTACACCTTGTTCTTTTCCTTCTTTAACTCCTTTGCGATATAATTGTTCGGCGATGGTCATTGTTTCTGATTTTATGGGTTCCGGAAATTCATCTATAAAGGTATTCATTTCTTCAGATGATATATTCAGATTTTGTAGTGAATAAACAATTATTGACCCCAGATAGTTCCCATATTTATCTGTACGGAACTCCTCAAATACCCGTCGGAACTCCCCTTCTTCTATCTGCTTCATCAGCCGCAATAAATGTATTCGGAGAGCTGCCTTCATCAGGGAGTTGCTGATACTTAGGATTTCTTTCTCACTCAAGGTTTTTAAGTCGATAAAGATGCGGTCAAACTCCGGGATAAAGGAATGTAATGATTCCGGAAAATCTTTAAAAAGGATGCATTCTTTTCCTGTTTCCACACTTCCTTTCCGTGGTAATAAATGACAGGGATAATTAATTTGAGTTTTCCTTGCTTTTCTCCCTTTTGATGCAATTGTTTGCGATAGGCAGCAGCGAGATATTCCAGTATCTGAAGCCATGTGAAAGGGTCTTTATGAGATTTCAGTTCGAATAGAACCGAGACCTGAACAGCATCCTTACCTTTGCTGTCTTTAACGGGTATATCAAAGACCATATCAGCCAGACGGGTCTGCATCTTTTCATTGTGAAAGACAGAATCCTGATACGAAAAGGCATCAATGTCGAGAATAGAAACAATATGCTCCGGAAGAAATCCGATCAGAAAACTCCTGGCAGCATCTCTGTCAGAGAGGATTTTCTTCATGAAGGCATCATGGGTAATGCGGGGAATGGGCGATTTTGACGAGGTGGATGATTTTGACTTTGCCATAATGGTGAATTTGAGTTGTAAACTTAAACAAAATATTTGAATCATGCAAAATTCTAAGTTTTACCCGGAAGATATTTTATCATAATTTATGGCGATTATACCAGGGTGGCGCATTGATCAAGTTAGGAATATTTGAATGAGTTGAATGACTCATATTTTATGCTCAATAGTGGATGGTTGTATCATTCCCGGTTTGTTCCAGTTTTAATCTATAATTTTGCACGATGAAAATACTTCTGATAGAAGATGATGAATCGCTGGCCAGTGCGATCCGGGAATATCTGAAAAGTGAGGATATCCTTGTGGAAGTTGCACAAAACTTCCAGAAAGGACAGGANAAAGCGATGTTATACGAATATGACTGTATCTTGCTCGATTTAACATTGCCAGGAGGTGATGGTATGGAAATCCTTAAAACAATCAATAACTCTCCCGTAAAAAACAATGTTATCATCATCTCAGCCCGNGGNGCTCTTGAAGACAAAATTACCGGTCTGGAGTCAGGTGCAGATGATTTTTTACCTAAGCCATTTCATCTGGCAGAACTTAATGCTCGTATCAAGGCGGTCGTCAGAAGAAAATTAGGGAGTAATTCAAATGAAATAAGTATCGGTGAAATAAGGATCGATCTGAATAATCGCAAAGTCTTTATTGGGCAGCAGGAAATACAACTTTTCAGAAAAGAATTCGACCTGTTGTATTATTTTGCCATCAATAAAAACAGGTTATTGACCAAGAGTGCCATTGCAGAATATGTATGGGGCGATCACTATGAAGATGCCGACAATCTTGATTTCGTATATTATCAAATTAAAAATTTGAGAAAAAAATTACTTGAAATGAATGCACCATTCCAGATTGCCTCCTCTTACGGTATAGGATACATTTTTAAAGATTTATGAAACTTTTTGCCAAAACTTTCCGCTACCTGATCGTCATTCAGCTTTTCATAGTGACGATTTGGTCTGTTGCTTTCTATTACAGCATGATGCATGAAATCTATGATAGCATTGATGATGGGCTGGACAACTACAAACTTCTGATCATCAANAAAGCAGCAAGTGACACATCCATATTATACAAGTCCCAATTTGATGAAAGTAATTATGCCATCCGGGCAATTCCGTTTACACAAGCCGTATCCATCACCGACAGATATCGGGACACCCTCCTTTACATGCCTTTTGAAAAGAAACTGGAACCGGTACGAATCCTACATACAGCATTTGAAAACAATGGAAAATACTATGAACTAAAGATCATTTCCTCTATGGTAGAGGAAGATGACCTGATTAAAGGTCTGTTTTGGGCGGTTGTAATTTTGTTCTGCGTCCTCAATATAACAATCTTAAGTATCAACCATTTTGTATTGAAAAGAATCTGGAAGCCATTCTACAAATACTTAAAACGGCTAAATTTGTTCAAAATAGAATCAGATCCCGATATACTACCCATGAAAACCGATGTCAGTGAATTTGTCCAGCTTAATCAATCCGTGGATATGCTGGTNAAAAATTCNCGCAAAAGTTATTCTAATTTNAAAAGCTTTACTGAAAACGCATCTCACGAAATACAAACCCCGCTCACATCGATTATTCACCATCTGGAATTGATGTTGGCCGACAGTAAGCTGAATAAGGACCATGCACAATCGGCAATAAAAGCTCATCAATCGGCACTTCGGCTCTCAAAGATCAACAAAGCACTCTTGTTGCTTACAAAACTTGACAACCAACAGTTCCAAAACAGAGGTATCATTGATTTTGAAATTATTTTTAACAATGTGATTGATGAATTATCAGAATTGGCAGAGTTTCAGGGCAAGACAATAGAAATGGAAATTTCCGGAAAATTCAAACACACCATGGATCACGAGCTGGCATCAATTCTGGTTGTCAATCTGGTCAAAAATGCCGTTATTCATTCACTACGTGGAACTCGTATAACCATCCGGATTTCCGACCAACAATTCTCAGTGGAAAATGAAGGAACACATGGGCCACTGCCTGATGAGCAAATATTTACTCATTTTTTCAAAACAGAATATTCAGCTCCCGGCCTCGGGCTTGGATTAGCGATAGTACAATCAATATGCAGACATGAGCAATTTAAAATTGAGTATAGTTTTGAAGGAAAACACAAATTTACGGTTACAGGAACTAAATAAATCACTGAGATTCCTATTGAAAAACTTCCTTCCGGAATTGACTCCGATGATGTCCAATAAGATGTATCAAACTATCCTATTACACTTAGGTGACAAACCAATCGCTTTCCGACAGCATTCCTACATGTTATCCCCTATGGTAATAAAAAAATAAGGGTCTGATACTGTTGTCCATTCAAAATGGTAAAAATGAAAATAATACCGAATAATCTTGGATTATTTTATAAATCATCTTGGTATAACATACCGATGGTTAACTCCAAGGAATGACATCCGGGAAAATTATTCAATCAGGTATGATTCCCATTTTTTTCCAAAGAGACGGATTTACTTTGCAATGAATTTATGAATCAGATGAAAATAAAATGGATTTACATTATTGCCCTTTTGCTGATGGCACCCGGGTATGCATGGAGTCAAAAACTCAGTTCAGGTGAGGTACCATCCATTGTACTCAACAATTTTAAATTAGCATATCCCAAGGCTTATGATGTCAGTTGGAANAAATCAGGCGAATCTTATAGTGCCGAGTTTTGTGTTGANAAAAAATGCAATCTAAAGGTCTGGTTCAACAAATATGCTCAGTTGACCAAGGAAATGGAAGAACTGGTATTTAATACCGTCCCAGATAGAATCAAGACAAAAGTCAAAGAAAATTATGGCAAGTTTAAAATTGATGAAATCACAAAGGAAACTGTCGGCAAGACAACAAAATACATCCTGAAACTTGAATCTAAATTTGAAGACTTAAAAATCATTTTCAATGAAGATGGAAAAGAATTATCAAAAGAAGAGGATGATTGATTACTTAATACCATTACCTATTAAAATATTATATCATATTTAGTTATATATCATAAAAACATTAATTTTTAAACCAAATAATTAAATCAACATGAAAAAGATTTTGTTTTTAGCTTTTATGATCTCAACCATTTCGCTGATTGGCTGTGATGACAAGGAGACATTGCTCGATGCAGATAAAATACCGGCAGAAATTAAAACATATGTCGAAAAACANTTTCCCGGGAAAAATATTCTACAATGTATCAAAGATGTTGATGGGTTGGAAGTAAGCTATGATGTGGTTGTTGAAGGAGGCTATAAACTTGAATTTAACCGGGACAAAAAGATCGACAGCGTCAAAGGTGTCTCTAAATTGCCTGATTCCGTTGTACCTGAGAAAATTTTAGCGTACGTGGCAAGCAACTACCCGGGCAATTACATCATCGAGTGGGATGTCGATAAGTCGACTCAGGAAGTTAAGCTGGACAACAGGCTCGAACTGGTATTCAACAGTGCCGGAGACTTTCTTCGCATCGATGACTAATCAAGAAAAGTATTACATTGAACCGGCAAGTTGGCATTTCGGCATAATTCGGTGAATTTATTGCTCAAATCCTACATCGGTTTCGCATAACGAATACAAATAGGCGTGAATTTTTCAATTTCAATCTAATAAAATTCCGGATTGGCATAGGTTGCTTATGCTGAATTCAAACGGAAGAAACAGGTCCTCCGGCCGGGTAAAATTTTCAGGACATCATAAGACAAAATCCATAATGATGGTTCTGTCAATATTTTTCTTGTTCCGGCAGAATTCAAGTACCTAAGTCAATCCGGATTTATTTTTCAAATGAAAAACAGGCTGCAGGTTGGATTATTCTTTTCCTAATTTCCCGGTCACCCATTCCTCCAATTCCTTGCCATGAAGATTTTTGGCCAGGATGACACCATTTCTGTCCAGGATATAATTGGCCGGAATTGTTGTGATCTTTAACAAGTCCAGAAATGGAGATGTATCTCCCTCCATATGAGAGGCGTGTGACCATCGATCTGCACCATCCCGCTTGATGGCATTCAACCACACTACCCGCTCCGATTCCAGTGCATAGCCTATAATCTGAAGGCCTGAGTCATGAAAGTTATCCCAGAGTGGAACAAGTGTATTTCTGTTTTCTTTTCTACAAGGTGCACACCAGGAAGCCCAAATATCGATTATGGTCAACTGAGACCCTAATAGCGAACGCAGAGAAATGGTGTCTCCATCGGTCATTGGCATCATAAAATCAGGAAATGTATCCCCAGGAGTCAAGGGCAATCCGCCGGACTTTTTACACACCTGTTGGGTCCACATATGCTCCGGCTCTATTGCTGACATGCCCTTGCAAGTGGCCTTTACCAATTCGGGAATTCTTTCATAATCACCCTTGGCGCCCGCCCATTGCAAGGCTAATGCAAGTACGTACAAATCCTGACTACCCATCACCGATTCCACCAATTGATGCTGAAAGTTGTAAAGAGACTTTTCATTTTCCAAAAGATTCTCCTCGTTTACCTCAGCCTGATCGGAAAGAAATTGTTTAANAAGTCTACTTCTGTTCGCTATCAGTACAAGAATGTCCCTATTGCCTTCCAAAGTACTCGCTATCTGACCATTTCGAAGAAAAGCCCCGGATTCGGACCGAATCTCTACCGGGTAACCCTTCTTCAATAAAAATGGAATATAATTCCCGGAGTCCGGATGATTATTCTCCAGTCGGTTGAGATATTTCTCGCCTTTTTTCTGGATGGCAAGCAGGAAAATCCCCTCTTNTTCAGGCGCTGAAAATTTATCGAACCGGAAATCACCTGCTTCATTTATCTCAGCAGAATCGACAACCTTACATTCATAGGAAGATACCAAAGAACTGAATCCCGTAGGTTCAAGTAAATAAATAACTGGCTTGAAATCAACATCGCTCAGGACAATATGTCCGGAAACACTACTCTGACTGCATCCGTTAAATGACAGGAAGATAAATAATGCAGGAATCAAATACCTGTAGAAAGCACTTTGTGATAATGATTCAGAATAAGCCATCTCATCAAATTTTAGCCAACAATCTATGTCCTTACGATGGATTCGGTAAGTATATTACATTTTCCCTTCATCCACATCTTTAATAAATCTGATTACGCCGTCCATAAATACCTTCTGGTCATCCCACATGGCCAGGTGGCTGCCATTGGGGCAATACAGGTATCGCCCCTTTCGGACCAATTTGCTTTGCTCTTCCATCGCCCTCGGATCCATGGTATCATACCGCGCCCNCACCATCAAGGTTGGAACGGTAATTTCATGCAGCCGCGACTTGATATCCCAACCGTATAATCTGGCTTCCGGCGGGATGCCCATCTCACTCGNACNCTGCATCAATACATATATATGATTATTACCATGGCTGAAGGAACGAGTCACCGGTTCAGGCCATTCAGGAAGGCGGCAAAGGTGCAGGTTGTAATAATGTTCCTGCAATAATTCCTCATATCGCGGATTGGTGTAGTCCTTTGAAGCCTCCAGCGCTTTGATTTCAGCCAGNNCGCCGGGATCCATCATGGGAGCCAGGGTATTATTAAAATATTGAATATATTCAGGAATGCTGGCCATCATATTAGACACCACCATTCCTTTTAGATGATCCTGATGCTTGAGTGCGTATTCCATAGCCAGAAGTCCGCCCCAGGAATTGCCAATCAGATAAAAGTTGTTGCTGTCCGCGCCAATAGCCTGTCTGACCTGATCCACCTCATCTACAAATCGTTCAATAGTCCATAAACTGTCATTCTCAGGCTGATCGCTGTAGAAGGTTCCCAACTGGTCATATTCATAGAGTTCGAAGCCTTGCCGTTGAAAGAAGGTTTCGAAGCATTCCATATATTCATGCGTCATCGCCGGCCCACCATGCAACAAGAGAACCTTTACATCAGGATTGGTGCCGAATCGCTTGGTCCACACCCTAAAATCACCATAGGGCGTATGGATGGGAATCATCTTCACGCCTGCCGATTCTATAGAATCACCATAAGCAAAATACTGCTCAAGCTGATTGACAACTGATTGATTATTGCAACATGACATTAAAAACATCAACAGGATGCTCAGGAAAGGGTATATATTAAATCTTATCATAATATTTTTAGTTGAAAGACAGTTATTCAATGGTTTCTTTTTGGTTCTGTCGCCCTAAGTATCCGGACAGTTTCGATACATTCTGAGCCATGACTATGGTGGTCGAAAGCGGCAAGAAATCCCTCAAAATAACCGGAGAAGTGACACTNNTCCTTTTAAAAGACAAGATCAGAATAATGAAAGTAATACCTGAAAATGCGCCACCTCCGAATGTGACCGGACAAAGCGTAAACAAGACTCCGATGACTCCCGGCAAATTACACATATTTACCATCCTTTCCATTCGAATTGAAGGGTCTCTGATCCAAACATCAGGCGATTTTTCGTGCACCAAAATGATTCCGGCACCATGGGTTGTTATTACAAGTTGTCCAAAACCTTGCTATCCACAAGATTAACTTCGGTGATGACCATGTGAGGATATAGGTCTCTGGCACGCTGAATTGTACTCATAGCGTGAGGATTCCTTGCCCAGGAACGCCTTGCAATGCCATTGTACACGTCCCAATGTAACATCATGGTCAGACGTCGTTCTGCTTCAGGGCTTCCATCCAGCACCATGCCAAAACCGCCGTTGATGACTTCGCCCCAACCTACCCCACCTCCATTATGCAGCGACACCCAGGTTGCTCCCCGAAAACTGTCTCCGATAACATTATGCACTGCCATATCTGCCGTAAATGATGATCCGTCATAGATATTGGAGGTCTCCCGATAGGGTGAATCCGTACCTGACACATCATGGTGGTCACGGCCAAGAACCACAGGGCCTTTCAGCACACCGGAACGTATCGCATCATTAAATGCGCGGGCAATGGCAATCCTGCCTTCCGCATCAGCGTAAAGAATCCGGGATTTGGAGCCAACGACAGGAATCTGCTCTTTGGCATTGCGAATCCATTGTAGATTGTCCTGCAATTGTGGCATGATATCCTTTGAAGATGTCTTCATCAGGGAAGTAATAACCTCACCTGCGATTTGATCGCTCATATCAAGGTCTTCCTGCAGCCCACTTAAGCAAACCCATCTAAACGGGCCGAATCCGAAGTCAAAACAAAGAGNGCNCATGATATCTTCAACATAGGATGGGTACCGATATCCGCTTTTCTTGTCATGATCAAATACATCTGCACCTGCGACACCGGCTTCCTTCAGGAAGGCATTGCCATAATCCCAAAAATACATTCCCCTGTCATGGAGGGCATTTACGGCGGCAACATGTCGAATCAACGAAGCTGAAACCGCCTCCCGAAATTTTTTATGATCACGGAGCATCAAGGCCTTGGCCTCTTCAAAGGTATATCCGACAGGTGTATATCCCAGGTCATCAATATTGTGCAACGAAGTCTGATCAGACCCCAGTTCGATATCGATGTTGTGAATCACGAAATACTCCCACAGATCAACCACATTTCCATGGTAAACCAGAGTAATTACTTNCCCGGATGACCGTGCCGACTGCATTCTTGCAACACAAGCCTCCAAATCGGTATAGATATTTTCTTTGAGAATATAACCATCGTCAGTCCGTTGGCGGATAGCATCACCATCTGTTTCAGCCAACACAGTAACTGCATGGGTAATGATGCCGGCAAGAGCCTGAGCGCCTGACATGCCTCCTAGGCCTGAGGTCACAAAGACTTTTCCACGCAGCGTATCTCCGAGATTCATCAACCTTCCTGCATTGAGCAAGGTAATAGTCGTCCCATGGACAATACCCTGCGGACCAATATACATAAAGGAACCGGCCGTCATCTGCCCATATTGAGTCACTCCGAGCGCGTTATACTTATTCCAGTCATTTTTAGTCGAATGGTTAGGGATCATCATACCATTGGTTACGACGACTCTTGGCGCTTCTTTNNGACTGGGGAACAGACCCATCGGGTGGCCGGAATACAGGGCCAGGGTCTGTTCGTCTGTCATTTCAGACAGATACTTCATAGTAAGCAGGTACTGTATCANGTTCTGGAAGACTGCTCCATTCCCGCCATAAGTAATCAACTCATGAGGATACTTGGCCACCTTATAATCCAGATTATTCTGAATCATAAGCATGATAGCGGCTGCCTGGCGCGAAAGTGCCGGATATTCCTCCACCGGCCGGGCCTTCATTTCATACTGAGGCCTGAAGCGATACATGTAGATTCGCCCATAAGTATCCAATTCATCGGCAAATTCAGGTGCAAGAATCGGATGCCATTCCGGTTGGAAATAGCGCAAGGCATTTGCAATGGCAAGTTTTCGTTCTTCCGGGGTCAATACCTCGATTAAGTTTCTCACGGGGGCATGAGCGACCAATGGATCCCGAAGGACAGGCTCCGGCAATGTCGAAGGAATACCTTGCCGGATTGCCCTCGCAAATTCTGAATCTTGCATTTCCATTTATTCCAAATTTTTATGTTGCAAGTTAAGCAATTTTTAAAAAGTCGGAATTTAGAATAAGATCAGAGTATAATTTAATAGGGCTATTCAAAGAAAATATTTATCTTTAATACTTGAAAAACTTTTAATTAATAAATGCTTATGAAAAATACACTTTTATTGACAACTATTCTGTCTTTTTTCCTTATTGTACCTGCCATTGGCCANAAAGTAAAATCGGAAGGCAATCTTGATTTTTTGAAGGGTGTGAAAGAAGTGACGCTCGCTTATAAGTACGATAAGATGGCTGTAGGCAAATATAAAGACGGCAATGAGTATGTCGCAAAGAAAACGAAGGAGTTGAACGAAAAGGAAAAAGGGAAGGGCGATGATTGGGCCAANAAATGGGTCTCTGACCGCTCAGAGCGTTTTGAACCTGGTTTTGAAAATCTGTTGAGTGAATATTGCAAGGGGATCGATTTTGATCAAAACAACAAGTCGGAATACACCATGACTTTAGAGACTGTGTTCACTGGTTCTNNCGGATTCAATGTCGGAGTGATGCGTCAGAATGCATATATCAATGTCATCGTACACTTCACCGACAAGGCCGGAAAAGAATTAGCCACCTTGAGCATTGATAAAATTCCGGGACGTGACGTGTTCGGATACGATTTCGACACCGGACAGCGTATAGAAGAGGCTTATTCAAAGGCGGGCAAGACCATTGGTAAATACCTAACTAAGAAGGTAGAGTAATTGATTCTTACCACGCAAAAGACCATCCGGTCATCACTTCTTGCGAGGTAATCTGAATGGCTATCGGAATTTCACTTTGCTGATTCTGCAAAAGTAATTTCGGTAGCCATTTTTTGGGAATCACATTGCCTGGTGGGTTACTTGTAGAAACTACTACAATACAGTACTAATTCCTAGTGATAATTTCTCTATGGAAATTGTTTATAAATATCACTTCTCTTTGCAATAATAATTAACCTAATTTTATTTGAAGATAATTTCTCTAATCCTAATCTATAATCACCAATTCGAATTTTGTAGTATGATTTAAAGCCAGTTAATTTTTTGGCTTCCGAAATGTCTCTTAATGCCGGAGCTTCTTCTAATTATAAAATGCAAGATTTAATTTTTGTAAGACCATCTTTATCATTTATCTTGATTAAATGTCTGTAAAACGACTTTTCAAATTCAACGATCATTTACTTTTTAGCTTTTTCATTATCGTTGATCTTGAAACTGTCTTGTTAGATTTTTCCTTGTCCATTAGTGTCCCAAGTAAAAAGTCCTCATATTGGTCTTTTTCACCCCATTAACATTCGCGCCAAGTTGTTTGACCAACTGTGTAATTAACTTTGAACTCTTTTTATCTCCTTTAATTATTTTTGCGCTCATGACGATCATTTATTTGCAGATATATTAATAATTCTATAGCTTTTGTAATGTAACAAAGTCATATTGGCATTGGTACTAATACCGAAGGTACATTCGTAATAGACCAATTTCATTGGCCTAAACGACTGTAACCTCGGCATCCCGGAACCCCGGATTGTTTCACTCCGGGACAGAGCAGAGCTCTAGTAGCATACGTATCCGGATAAGTATCCCAAAAATCTATGGACAATTATATAAATCATCTTGGTATAACTTTCAATGAATCGTACACGGAATGTGCTTTCTTTTGGAATAATGGATGATTTCTTTGATATTATCCGGGTCAAACTTCGGGCTGTCGGAAACTGTTTTTGCTGTAACTTCTCACAATTTTCCGGGCAGTCCGTATATTTATTAAATGATGACCAGGAGGCTTCGATAAAATAATCCTGGTCTTGCTTACTCACCTCTTTCTTCAGATCCTCGATGGCCTCCTTGGTAAT
Organism: Candidatus Parvibacillus calidus; assembly: GCA_013414645.1. Taxonomy (GTDB): domain Bacteria; phylum Bacteroidota; class Bacteroidia; order Chitinophagales; family Saprospiraceae; genus Parvibacillus; species Parvibacillus calidus. The sequence goes on from CP058702.1 coordinate 2,421,058, forward strand.
CATTTCAAAAGGTTGCGCACCGACCTGGGTGAATAGAGCAACTACCTGGCTTTTGGCTTTTTCCTTTTGTTTTCGACATTCTTTCCATCCGGATTGCTGTTACTGATGTAAATGACAACTACCGGTGGTCTTTTGATGTATCATCGGCAAATTTGCTGTCCAGCGCATCCGATATTTTTGGTAAATAAACTTCAACGTTTTGGTTCCGCTGTTATCATTTCCTCCACCGTCCATAAAATGACCTACTCCGTCAATATGCGTATAGGCCGAAAAAAACGGAAATAGTTCGCTCAGGTTATTGGCGGTACCTAATGCTATATCATGTTTTTCTTTAAACCAACAATTCTGATTCTGTGTATAGCTTATCAAATCTTTCGCAAATATTCCTGTGGGGTCAAACGAGAAAGAAACCGGTGCTATAGCCATCTGACGTCCGGTGGACATTTCTGTGGTATTAAAAAATTGAGCGGTATATCCAGGATTGGCTGATTGTTTGAATCCTTCCACACATCCTGGATAGGCAGAAAATGATAATTAGGTATATCTTTTCCAATTAATTCGATGGACGACGAATTAAATTTCACCCGGAATGGAACTAAACATATCACAAAACACAGCAGAATCACCATGCATCGCCTTGATAAACGCCGCGTTTTCTTCTTCTTGCAACCGAAGATTACGCCCGCTTCGTGTCGGATAAAGCTTAAACCGACGAACAAAATCCAGGTAAAACAAGTCAAATACCGCGCCAGCCGTAAAATTATTGGAGAAAAAAGTTTGGCCATTGTTTGCTTTTTGATCCTTTACCCGGTCCAGCCCAAGATCTTTCGCAACCCGGTACCATTTGGTCAATAAAGAGGCTCCGACCGAGCTTCCCGAGACCGTGGATGTGGCAAAGGTCCGCTTCGAAAAGGTACCATTGGTCAACGAATCCATGGTTTGAATAAAAGTCGCGTACCATAATCCTCCACGGCTTCCACCTCCTTCACCGGCAATTAAATAGATAGGCTCCACCAAGGTATCCTCCGGACTACTGTGTGAAACATGTTTTTCCAGCCATTTATTCATATATTCGTCCAGACTTATCCGGTCACCCAATTTAGATTTTTCCACCAAAAAACCCGATGTGGTTTACTTTCAGGAACATGCACCAGCACAATAATGCCCACCACGGCGGCAAACAATAAAAATTGTACTCCTCCGGCTTTAGATTTATAAAAATATATAAATAGATTAAACCATAAAATCAAACACCCCATGACCATGGTCAATAAACATACAGTAGAAATGTACATCATGTTGGTTACAAAAGAAAAAGATATCATCACCAGCAAGGAAAGTGCCATTAGAATGTAGTACAACCGGTCGCCTTTATTTTGCATCGATTTTCTATTGGACGGATTTAAATTCAATGCTTTGAATCCGTCCTCCCATGCTTTGTACATCAAATACGTCAAGCCTCCCAAAAACAACAAGGCATTACCCAACAATAAAATGGAAAATTCTTTGTGTCCGACCAATTTGTATAGTAAAGGATAACATACCGTTACAACCAGGCAAGTTACAACGCCTAGAAGAATTAAATTTCTAAACGAAACCTGTCGATAATACAGATGGAAACATAACGTGATAATAAACAGACCCGCAATCAGGATAATAAGCCAATACAACGCCCAATGGGTAAAACATCTTTTCTCCAGAACAAAAATTACGATTCCATAGAATACAAAAGGGGTCATACTCAATATTCGAATGAAAAGACTGGACGCACTCTTGATCGATATTAAGCTTTTCTTTTCTTCATTTGATGTTAGCCTTCTCGCTTCTATATTCTGATAAAATCCGGGAATTGCCCAAAGAGCATACGTTGTAAAGATTATCATAGATAAAAACCAAAGTATCAGAAGGTAGGAGCCAAATGTTTTCCAATTTCCCGGAAACAACAAATTGTTCATCAGGTCTTTCCCTTGGGGCAACTTGATCAACAAAATAATCGGTATCAACATCAGGATAATCACGATACCATGTTTCCAGATCATCAGGAGGATATACAATACATCCGACCCGAGTTTATTCCAATCTATATGTTTCGGCCATGAACTTACAAAAGTCCTAAGAGCCTGAAACAAAGCGAGGCGCGCTCAATGTATGAGAGATTTGTAGTCGTAAAAGAGTTAGTTTTGCCATTCATATTTCAATAGTTTAGAAGGCTTTATTTTAATTTTGTACTATCTTGTTTAACCAACCAAACGGGTTCGCCGTAAATCTGCGACAAATCAAATATCATGGATTTTTCAGCGGCAAAATGACTGTAATTATCATTGATGATCGCTTCTATTTCGATAGCCGGACAATTAATAGTATCGATTCTCACCTTTCTTAAAGAAAAACAGCCTCCAAATTTAATATTGTTTTTCCATGTTTCTTTATTTTCCTTCTTATTATTTTATGATTATTCTCGTTGCAATACTTGTCTTTTTCAATCATTTTTTCCGGGATTAGCATGTTCGTTTTTTTGAGGTGCCGGATGCTCTGTGGACTTTTCTTTTGCACTTATTCACCGTACAACCATTGCTGTTCCCAACATAATCCAGCTGGTATTCCGGCCGAAAAACCATCAATATATCATTTTTTCGTCCAAAATGGATATTCCGGAGCAAAATGAGCCACTATGATATATACTTTTGTGGTACATGCAAAGCAAAAGGAATCAACCCCTATGAATGGCTCGCAGATACCCTCAATAAAATCGCACTACACCCTATCAACCAAATACATGAATTGGTCCCGGGATATATACCGAAAAATGAAGGGTAGTTGCCCGGTCGGGTTACGCTTGTTACGTTTGTTTTATGATTCTACACTTTACTTCCACAAAAAAATTGTTGAGTACTCTACTTAGGGGTACACCTCTTTGAAAATCTGAAATCTCCATCTCAAAGTACTCTTTGGCATTTTCAGTACAGGCTCTATTCATTTGGCTATCAAACCCGACTGTGATTTTGCACCCCTCAGTATTTTTCACTCCTTCTAACTTAATTCCTCTTAATGAAAACGGTGATGACTGGATCAATCCTTGAATATGTTGCCCTAATCTTTCTGGAAATTGCTTGTTTACATTTTTTCCTCCTGATACTGCATTGAAACAAACTCGGTAATTTCTTGCTCCACTTGGGAGATGAAAAGCACGATAACTCACCTCAATTTCATCAAAAATTATGGTGTATTTGCTCGTATCCTGTCTGTTGGACTGCGGATTTAATGGAAGGTCAGGAAACTTATCCAGCATCTTATCCATCATGCTATCAAGGCTCGGTGGTTGAACAACTACTGCAGGTCTTGTAGCCTCCTGTTTATTAAATTTCTCTATCAGTCCTACGCCTAATGCAACAAGCGAAATAGCAAAAACCCCATTGAGTAGTTTATTCAAAAGATTGTAGGTGCTCCCGAAGTGATTGTTGAAAAATCTTCAAAGCAAGTATACCCCTGACTAGTATAAATATTACAAACAGAACTAAGCCAACTGGGCCGGAATATTTAGCAACCTCAGCAAAAGATGATTCTATCATGTTTTTTAATGTTTTAAAATTTATCCTGGTTATTTTTTACTGTTATTTAAGTTAACACAATAGCGTTACACCAAGTCTGAACGGGTGATTTTACATACAGACGACCATTCCATATACTGATTTCACGGCTGCCCTTAAAAGTGCCTCTTTTGCAATAAAAGAAAACCATCCAAATCCTAATCTAAACTTATACGAGCAGGTTGCGTCAGTATTAACTGTGATTAAAATTTTACGAGAAGTAGTGCCATATACGTGGTACACCTTTTTCCATCTGTTTGGGAGAATTTCAAAACTTAGCATAATAATTATTGTTTTTGTTAGTTTAGAAGAGTTTTGAAAAAGGGAAAAGTACTAATTTAACAAGAAGTTTCAATTTAGAGCATACAATTTGGTACCATTATACTTTGCTCGACAGTTGCCCATTATACACCTTTTACGCGCTTTAACTGACACCAAACTCTTCTCTTCTAAATCAAATGGTTATTATTTCATTGTTTAAAGTGCAAATTAATTAGTTGTAGGCGAAAAAAATAATTTAATTTTTATGGCCAACTTTAAAAGTTTAGTATACTATGATTTTGATTTCTAATGATGGCTCAGGAAATGTAATTTGCCATGTACTTTCTAATGAAGAACTATTTGTTTCTGAATCAGTATTTTTGTTCCCTACCTCTATGTCGGCTGAAACTTTACCTCCTAAAAGTTCAACTAACCCCCACTCTCAATACCGAATTTACCTTTAGAAAAATCTTCTAAAACCTCCGTTTTAGACTTGGAGTTTGCGGCTTTATATTGGATGACACCTTTCACTTCAGATACTACAACCATAATTCGAGATGAATCTGTTATTAATTTAGAATCTCCTACACTATAATAGTAACTACTATTGGATTGCTTTAAGAAAGGTTCTCCAGATATACTAAAGTGGTTGATTTCATTCCTTTTAAACAGAACATTTGTGAAATCAAAAACTCCTTTATTATTCTCATCGCACTCTAATAATTCATATTTGTCACCAAATTTCACTTCGAACCAACCTTTTCTCATTTCTCTATTATAATAATCCGTAAATCGTAATGAAACGTTAGTTCGCACCGTTTTTGAACGGCTATTCTGAGACCTACCAGCTGAGACTGATTTCTTAACGATTTCCTTAGTTATTTCTGTTCTGTCTTCCTGTGGAATAGGTGCATTTTGTATTGCATCTATATTTTTTCCATTTCTTGGCGATTTAGTTCATTATCTTTCACGATTTCATTTCGAGATATTTCTCTCTCTTTAATTTCATCCTCACGCTCGATATCCTTTTTAATTTTTTGTAATTCAAGGCTTTGTGGTAATTTATCATTCACAAAAGATTCTAATGCCTTTTCCTTCTGTTCAGGGGGCATTTTACTTATAGCATCTAGTGTCATTTTTTGTGTTTCCAATTTTGCTGCTTCCTGTGCAAATGACTTAGCGGTATCCAAAGAACTTTGAAAAGCTTGCATTGCATTTCTTTGATTCCCCTCTAATCCAGTAATGTCCTTGAACAAATTACNTTTGTCCCAACAATCCCAATGCGCCGTCAATCCTGTTGGATCAGGTGCATTTGGCGCATTTTGAATATTAACTATTGGACTAGGTAACTGTTGTGGTTGCAAATTGCCAGGGTCTGCTCTGCGGGTCTCCGTATTAATAGGATTAATAGCCGTAGGGCTGTCAGGGATAGGTGATTCTTCCCAACGCCAGAACCTACTTTCATCAATCTTTTCACAGGAATTACACTTACCCATAACAGCTTCTGCAAAAACACCTTTAGTCGGGACACTGATACTAATTGGTTCGGCGGCGGCTGTCATGTAATATTCGGTCAAAGATTCCTTTTGCCCAAAATCAGGATTTAGATTTAGGCCCGGCACAACAGGAANAACCAAGCTATTTCCAACGACAGCTAATAATTCGTTCTCAACCAATGAAGCAACACTTCTTCCTTCCCCTTTTCCATTAAGGACAATACCATCTAAAAGCATAAAACGCCTTTCTGGGGACATATTTAACCAAATAGCTCGGTGGTAGTACTCCATATTATCATTCAGGTGGGAAATTAATTTATTCACAATAGTGACATCCTCTTTTCTTGGATCTTTTAATTCTTCAGTGTTCGGACCGGTATAGATACTAACTCCATCCATTGAGGCAAGATCATTCCCTATGCTTTGAAAGTTGAATAGCACTCCATTGGAAAATGCTGTTTTGTACTTCATATTGCCACTTATAACAGTAATAAATGATCCTTGAGGAAGAGGAGGTGAAGGACTTAATATATCAAATATACTTCTACCATTTGGTCTTGTACTTATTTTCAAATAATGAATCTTGTCTCTTTGCATTAAATTTTGATTCCAGTTCAGTTTTACATTTAAAACTCCATCCTTGTGATAACGAGATGTTAGTGATGCGTCTATCGGAACAACCCCGAGGGAATTTTGTGATTCATCCATCACTTCAAAGACTAAATTTGCAATGAATCCTCTAGCAATTTTTTCTCCTAGTTCGTTATGAAATATTTCATCTTTACGCTCCTGGTTTTCAAGATATTTCTTGTAGAATTCTTCTGCAAAATTAGACCCAAACAACCAATTGAAATATCCCCATGAAGATGAATCTAAAACTAATTTGCCATGTTCATCAAATTTATCTCGTGGTCTTTGAATAACAAATTGAATCTTAAGAGTACCTGATGCAGTGACAATGTTTTGAGATGCAAACGTACCGGAAGGAAACCCGCTATCTTTCCATTGATGTTCAACCCTATCTGCTGCATCAAAGCCTCTTAATAGCCGTCTGTCAATTAAAGCATCTGACAAAGATTCACGCCATCGAAGTAGCTTTTCCTTCGTAAATTGTGTCATCAAAAGTGGAACGAACAAAACTTCTTTGGCATCTGTAAATCGTTGTCGGATTTTAAAATGCCTCAACACCTCATAATATTGAATCGTCATAGCATGGCAATGGTTATAGTTTGCCACACTTTCTGACGAAACTTCAAATCTCTCACCTTGAGAAACGGTCTGTATTACAGTCGAACGCATACTACGCACAGCGTTTGCTGATTGGATAATCCTATCTCTTAATTTTTGCTGGTCAGATGCAGAGGTCTGACGAAGGTTATTTTGCCAAGCCGTTGAAATTGCTTTACTTCCTCCTCCGGCTACCCCGAATAATACCCCTCCTAAAAATCCACCTACTCCGCCAGCGATGGCTTTAACTGATGCACTTGAACCACCTTTTACATTTTCTTGGACAGTGCCTTTTGCAATTTCCAAAATATCTCTATCTCTTGAAAGAGAATTGTACAAATTTTCTTCATAATCAACACTTTGTACATTTGCAGCTGATTCACGACGCTCCCAATCAAATACTACAATTTGTTTTTNTTGTCCTGGTGCTAAGGGAAGGCTATAAAGTAAATCTCCTAAAGAATAACCATCTGCCAGCCACTCAGATTTGAATTGAAGTAAATGACCATGTGCAATTGAAACTGCTTGATAGATTGTAGGCTCATCATCCCAATCAACAGAATTTGTTGAACCTAACTCCACCCGACCAAGTGTGTTTGTAGATGCGGGTTTAGAAATTAAGGCATTATGGAGTCTGTTAATATCATTTAAAGCTAACAACTTAGAAATGTTATCTTTCGTTATTGTTTTTTCTTCGCGAATGAAATTATTTAGTACATCTTTGTTGATTTTAACCGCTCTGAGTGATTCATTAAACTCACTTTCTCCAGTAGTCTTATTTGCATCTACAGCTCTCGTGGTACTGGTTCTTGAAACTGATTTAATTACATTAGATTTTAATGGAGACACTTTTGATATGAAAGGCAAGGCTTTGATGGGTTCAAACAAGTCAAAAACAGAAGATGGTAAATTATTGAGTATTTCCCATAAAGTGATTTCATCCTCATCTTTTAAAACATAACCCATTATTTCTGGTTGGGAAGTCCTGATTAAGCTAANAAATGAAAATTCTTCTAAAACCTTCTTTTCACCAAATTCATTGGCATGGCAGCCACAATCCGAACTTTGTTCTTGCTTTGAAGTGTTGTTGGTTAATTCAGCAACTAGGATTACTCNTTTGGGGAAAACCAAAACAGATTGTTCTTCTTCCCTCCCGTTATTTTTTATTTTTATCTTTTTATCCTCTAGTTTTATTGATATCGGGTTTTCAGATAAATCTAAACCAACTAATGCTCGTGCTTCTTTATAATATCCAATTGGATACTCAAATGCAAAATATCCTTGTGCTTCCGTTTTTACAGAAGTTATAGGTTCGAAATCACCATTGTCATCTTTTTTAACCGATATGATAATTTGGATGTCCTCCATTTTTTCAATGCCTTNTTTATCCAAAAGGCGACCATAAACAAAAGATGGGTTGCTTTCTTCGATTGATGCGTACGGAATAGTCTCAAGGTCAATTTCTTTGTTCAAGGTGAACTCAATCGGTTGTTTTTGTCCTCCGATATTTTTTAGTATGAAACTTCTTTGGGTTATAATATTCCCTTTCGGCTTTTGAACCAAAACAAGTACTTCTTGGTCTTCGACCGCCGAATTGCCAAAATCAACTTCCTTTGGTGTACCGTCAACTGTTAAGGTAAATTCTTGTACCTCTACCTTAGTAATTTCATCCAACTTCACAAAATAGGAAACTTGTAAAGTTATCTCGACATTTTGGATGTCACCATTATTTTNTAGAATAAATGTAGATTTCATGGTGTTTTATTTTTATGTGTTTTAAATCCTCTGGTTGCCGCCACGGAACAGGGCTTGCTGTGCTGGAATTTATGTTCTTCAGCCCGGAACCTAAGTTGATGACTTCAATATTGCTGATGTTATATTCATTTGCCAAGTTTATTACGTCCTGCTGGAACTAAAGCTGATAGCGAACAATAAGATTAGGATATACTTGTCTGCCAGCCTAGCAGCAAACCTCATGTTGGAAGCCGTTATATTTTGAGATATTGGTTAGATAAATAAGGATAGAGACTTTTCAAAAGCGTCGTCCTTAATACCTGCTTCGGCACCCCGGTTTCGTGTCTGCCAAAGAAGCATTTCAAGTTTAATAAGTTCAACGAAAGTAAGTCCTTTGTATCTGCAATCATTTCGGACGCAATCACAAAACTCTCTTCAATAATTTTGCTTGAACCCATTCGAGTGCTTTCTTCATTATAAACTACGGCTACTTGTGCGGTGGCTCTTATTTCAATAATACTTTCAGGAAGAAAGCAATATGCAGTAGCATTTTTCTTTGCGTTTGCTGAATAGTCAGTTTTAACTATAACGCAGCTAGAAAATAACCCTGGTATGAGTATAATTCCAAAAGCCCCAATGATAAGATACATCCATTCCATTATCTTTGATTTATTTGGTTATAAATTATTGGTGTGTCATAAAATTTTATATTGCTTTTAATGTAAAATTAAATTGCTCCGAAATGAAATACTACAGTGTTTTCCCTGTTTTTAGGTCGGTGTTTTCACGGGTTCTATAAAAATGGCCGCCAACTGGATATTCCGGCATAAGCTGACCCCCAATTTAGCAGAAAAGAAATCTCAGAAACGAGTTATAATCTTTCAGCATTCTGCCATTCCGGCATAAGCTGACCCCCTGAAAGGATTTCAATAAGCATGAGGCAAATTCCGAGCATGTTGACCCCTTTCTTGTGAAATTTCAAAGAAAATGTGGATTGATGAAATGCTGCGTTTAGCATTTTGTGGCGTGAAAGCATTGGATTTCGGAGCATGTTGACCCCTCTGGGCAATTTGTGATATCAGAAGAAAGACTGATTCCGGAGCATATTGACCCCCTGGCTTGGATTTTGGTTGTATTTGGTTTATTAACCAAAAAGAACGTGCAATGGCAGGAAAACCAAAATGTATGAGTCAAATAAAACAACTCTTATTGATGCATCACCAAGGTCTGGGGATAAAGGCTATTGCCCGGCGCTTGACATGAGCAAGAACACCGTAAAGTCTTATTTGGGCAAGCTGGAATTGATTGTAAGCAGTGCGTCTTGCCCGATGGATATCGAACAACTCATAAAGCTGGATAATCCGGTTTTGGAAGCCAAATTCTTCGCAGGCAATCCAGCCTACAAAACGGATGACGAACGCTATAGGCGTATCAGGGATCAACTTCCTTACTTTGTAAACGGTTCAAACGCCCTGGCGTGACTCGCTATCTTCTTTGGCAGGAGTACAAACAAGGGGACGTCTGTGGATATGGATATTCTCAGTTCTGCTTCCACTTCAATCAATATCTCACAGCATCCAAGCCATCTATGGTGATGACTCATCATCCAGGAGAAAAGCTGTACATTGACTTTGCCGGAAAGAAGCTCAGTTACATCGATCGTTCAAGCGGAGAGATTATCGAATGTCAGGTTTTTGCAGCTTGCCTTCCTTACAGCAACTACGGCTTTGCCATCGCGGTACGATCTCAGACTATTCCGGATTTTCTGTACGCTTTAGAACAGTGCCTGATCCATCTGGGAGGCGTCCCCTTGGCTATAGTTCCTGATAACCTTAAATCAGCCGTTGCCCAATCCAGTCGATACGAGCCTACTTTGAATCAAGCCTTACAAGACTTTGCCAGTCATTATGGCTGTAGTGTAGTACCTGCACGTGCAGCAAAGCCAAAGGATAAGTCTTCGGTAGAAGGCCTGGTAAAACTAATCTACAACAGAGTATTTGCCCGTCTGCGTAATGTACAATTTTTCAGCCTGGAGAGTCTGAATGAAGCTATTACAGACAAAATACGTGAAAGACAACCAGACACGTATGCAGCAAAAGCCTTTTTGTCGAGAAGAACTCTTTGTGGCAGAGGAGAAAAAACATCTCAGACCACTTGTTATACAGCGCTTCGAGATAAAACATTATTGCCGTCTTACCGTCGGTAAAAACAATCATGTATATCTATCCGTAGATAAGCACTACTACAGTGTGCCTTACCAATATATCGGCCGTAGAGTGCAAGTGATATATACCCGTTCGATGGTCTATATATTTTCTTCAGGTAATCAGATTGCTGTCCATCCCCGGGACTATCGTCCATCTAAATACACTACCGAACGTAATCACCTATGTTCGCAGCATCAGCATTATTTAGACCGGTCTCCGCAGTATTACATTAACCGTGCCTCAAAGCATTCGGACATCTTAAAGAAACTGATACAAGGCATGTTTGAAAGTGATGTCTATCCCGAGATATTGTATAGATCCAGTGAAGGCCTGCTTCATCTAGCCAAAAATGCCGAAAAACAATCGTTTGAAAAAGCCTGTATCATAGCGATGAACAATGGAGTCTCAACCAGGCTATACAACTTTATTAAAAACTGTCTGGAAAATAAGACATATGACACTCCGGAAGCACAACCACCTCAACCGTTGCCTCCGCATAATAACATAAGAGGCCGTCAACATTACCAACAACTGGAATTATCATTTAATCATACTAAAACCAATGCAAATGAACCAAGTACAAACTCAAATGAGCCGTCTTAGATTACACGGCATGGCACAAGCCTTCCAATCTCTTACCGAGACGCGTCAGCATCTTGGGCTGACCCTGGAAGAAGGACTCGAACTACTACTGCAGGCAGAGGAACAGGAACGGGAAAACCGACGATTTAACCGACTGACCCATCAAGCCTCCTTCCGTTATAAAGCAAGCATGGAGGAGATCAAGATGGATCCTGCCAGGGGAATAGACCGTCAAGTGATAGCAACTTTAGCTATCGGAGAATATATCTCCAAAGGAGAAGCTGTCCTGATAACCGGTGCTACCGGTTGTGGGAAGAGCTTCCTGGCATCAGCTCTGGGACACCAGGCCTGCGCCTGGGCTTTAAGGTAGCCTATTATAATACACAGAAACTGATGATGAGGATGAAGTTGAGCCGACTTGATGGAACAATTATCCGATTCTTTGAAAAACTCTCTAAGATTAATTTATTGATTTTGGATGACTTTGGGCTAACTCATCTTGATGGACAACAGCAGTTGGATCTGATGGAAATCATCGAAGACCGCCACAGCAAGGCTTCCACAATCATTGCAAGCCAACTTCCTGTCGGCAGTTGGTACGATGTAATCGGAGAGGAAACTTGCTGATGCGATTCTGGACCGTCTGGTTCATACTGCATACAGAATCGAGATAAAAGGTGATAGTCTTAGAAAAAACTGTAATATTGTCAGGTAAAACGTTCTTTTAAATAACCAAAATCCCAGGGGTCAATATCACCGGAATGGGGGTCAATATCACCGGAATATTCACCAACTAAATATTCCGGAGCAAAGTGGTTCTACCCTGATATATTCTTCTTTGGTACATGCAAAGCAAAAGGAATCGATCCCTATGAATGGCTCGTAGATACCCTCAATAAAATCCCATCTCACCCTGTCAACCGGATACAAGGATTGGTCTCGGGAGATATACTGAAAAATGAAGAGTAGTTGCCCGGTGGGTTACAATAATATAAGTGAGGTTTTGTGTAAATAGAAGAAATGCCACTAAATTAACTTTCGGCGGATTGCTTACGCCTAACCGGCAAATTGTATAGGGAGCGCCATTTTAACATCATGGACGCTAAGTGTAAGCGCAGTCATGGTCGTCCATGGTCCATGATTGAATAGAATTAAAATCATTCATTTTTGCATCCTGGACCTCCGGGATTCGATCGAAGCCGTCAACCTGCTCTCTTGCCAATTTGTTTGTTGGGCGAATATGCTTAATTCTCACGGTTTAATTTTCACGATTTTATCGCCTTTCATAACCACAAGGACACTATTTTTTTGTCGTTTATATTCAATAAGGTTAGTGTACATTTTTTCCAAACCTTTTAGTAGTTTGTCCTTAAATTCTATATGTTTTTCTTTCTTGGTCATAAGTATCTTTTTAATTCATTAAATTNTTTCGTGTTAATAATTTCTACTTTTTCTCCTAATGTTTGTTGAGCAATTAATTCAGGATTACCATACGAATTATCAAATATGAATGCGCCGTCAACAATGGGTAAGTATATATTGAAAAGGTTTTGTATGCCTTTCAAGTACCTTCTTTCAATAACGTCAGNGGGAATATTATGTCCTCCTTCTAAGACCCTGGTTATCACTCGTTCTTTGGCCAGATCAACATTTTTAAGCCAGAAAAACAATAATGTCGTAGTATATCCTTTTTTNNTCTTAGCTGTTTCTATTTTTTGTCTATAACTTCGGGTTGAGAGTGTTGTTTCAAAAGCAAAGGTTTCTCCGTTTATCAAAAGTTCATTAATCCGATTTATCATTATTCGACCTGCCTCAAATGCAACTTTTTCAGGTTGAAATGGAGAAAGACCTTTTGCTATTTCATCAGCGTTTACAAATTCTTTACATTCTATTATTTCTGGCAAAATCGTAAAAGAAGCTGTTGTCTTACCGGCTCCGTTGCAACCTGCGATTATGTAAAGATTTTNTTCTACCATATTCGCAAATTTACTCATTTTACTAAAACCAACTTCGTTCTGGTACGCTTTTATTCGTATATCGCTCAACATCTTTATACACGCCCCATGCCGNNTACATTTTCCGTATAAAAGTATCATTTCACACAAGTTTTCGTTGGATATTCCGGAGCAAAGTAAGCCACTATGATGTATTCCTTTCTTGGTAAATGCAAAGCAAAAGGAATCGATCCCTATGAATGGCTCGTAGATACCCTTAATAAAATCCCATTTCATCCTATCAACCGGATACATGGATTAGTCCCGGAGATATACTGAAAAATGAAGAGTAGTTGCCCTGTGGGTTACCTTTTGCTAAAAAATCTGTAGTACACAAATCAGAACATCCCCTCCGGAAACTTCCAATCTACACAGGATCTCATCTGCGTAAGCGCAACCCGGGCTAAACAGCTACGACCTTACATTTCAATAATAAACTATACTTATTCTCTACCTGATTTTCTCCGGAAGTTATAATATTTATCCCCTTTCAGATTTCAAGGAGGCCTTCCTGTGCTTATCTGCCTTGAATACAAAGTAAATAACGACGGTATTGATAGCCGCAACTGCCATGCAACCATTCCATAACATATGAAATCCAAAATTCTTGATCGTCCACATACCGAGTGGAGGAGCGAAAATAAAGGCAACACTGAACGCAAAAGAATACAGAGCCAGATATCTGCCAATATTACTTTGCGTAGCCCGATTGGCAACATAGGTCTGCATAAACGGCATGGAAAGTATTTCTGCCAGACTGGCGACAATCATTGCCACGATCAACCATGCGGAGTGATGTACCCAATTGAGCATAATGAAGGACAGGCCGGTAGCCAGAACACCGGCAATGATGAGCTTATGATTCTCAATCCGGTTCCCTACATAATGTACAAAAGCCATCTCTGAAACAAACACAAAAAGTCCGTTCACAGCAAGCAGTGTTCCGATATGGGCTTCACCAATCTTGTAGTGTTGTGCATAGTAAATCGGTAAGGTAAAGAGCATTTGAAAGAATACCGTGGCAAAAAGAATGACACTTATAACAAAAACAAGGAAAATTGTATCTTTCAAAGGACCGGTAGTTTCACCACGCACAGGAATTTCCGGTCGATCTTCCTCAACGCTTCNCTTCTTAGTAAAATACCTTCTAAAAATAATAAAGAAAGCGATAGAGGAAAAAATACAGGACAAACCATCTCCCCAAAAAAGTAAGGTATAGGAAATAGTGGCAAAAATACCTCCAATGGCAGGACCTATGGAATATCCCAGATTCATCGCCATCCTGTTTAGTGAAAATGACCTGGTTCTATTCCCGGCGTCCGTAAATAGGGTGATTGAACTGTTGTTGGCAGGCCGGAAGATATCGCCAATGGAACTTTGGATAAAGGCAAGCATCAGCAGGTGATGGTATTCGGTAATATGTGCCAGAATTATCCATCCAATGCCACTTAGAACAAGTCNGCCGAATTGTGTCCTAAAACTACCATATTTATCCGTCAGCCAGCCACCCGTCAAAGTACCAACCATTGAACCGACACCATAAGCCGACAACACCCAGCCCGCCTGAATCTCAGAAAACCCAAGATGTCTGGTAAGGTAGATGCTCAGGAATGGAAAGACCAACGCACCCGATCTGTTGATCAGCATGATGAGTGACAGCAACCAAACCTCTCTTTTAATGCCGGAATAGGCATTGACAAAGAGGTGTCTCACGTTTTGGACGATGGCCATCAGATTGATTTAAAATTGAGAATAAGGGAACAAAAATAGTTAGTCCTGACAATATTTAAGATAATACTTATCTGATCAGCTTATTGTATAGCACAAGGCTCAACAGGAAGGTGAACATATCTTCCCGGATGGCAACCACTTTAATGAACATTGCACCCAAAGTCTAAGTCAATACAGTGTATTATTTCATGATCATTAAATTCCCTTTATTTAAACATGCTCAAGTTTTTACTAACAAATCCAAATGCAGGAATGTAGTGCGTAATATGTGAAATAAGAGTATTTTTATAAAAATTTAAACAACAATTAAGATTAAAATTCAATGTCAATTTTCCGCTTTAGACTGTCAGCAATTAAGCAATGGCCCGATATCTTCAAGAATCTATTCAGCAATTATTTTCTTGTAGTGACAACTGCCCTGATCCTGGCAGGGCTATGGATTTATCAAATTGAAGCCGGAGACAAACTGTCTTTTTATGCATCCTATAACGTTTCCAGAATATTATTCAGCCTTGGATTATGCATACCCGCATTTTTAGCCCTTCATGTCTTTGTAAATAAGCAATATCAAAAAATCTTATATTTCACTTTAGGGCTGGGAACAATAATTTTGATTCTTGGAATCTACTATGTGAATTACGAGTTGAGGGCTGATAAGCAATTCTACAGAACGTTGGCCTTATTTCTGGCTTTTCATGGTCTGCTATCGCTTAGTGCCTATAGAAAATATAGCTCGGTCCAGGATTTTTGGCAATTCAACACCAATTTGTTACTAAGGACTATTGGTTCACTTTTCTTTACCCTGGTACTATATCTGGGAGTAATTGCGGCAATAGCCGCATTGAACAACCTATTCGGGGTCCATATCTCCTATAATTTGTATTTTGATCTGATGATTGTAGCATTGGTTGTCTACAATACATTNTTTGTGTTGGCAGGAATGAAGACTTCGTTTGATGAATCCGGTTCGGAATTTCAATACCCGCTTTCTCTAAAAGTCTTCACACAATTCGTTTTAATCCCTTTGATGGCATTATATGCAATCATTCTGTATGCATTTTCGATAAAGATTATTGTATTATGGTCATTGCCAAAGGGTTGGATAGCCTACCTTGTCCTTTTATTTTCCATCGCCGGAATCCTTGGCTTCCTGTTGATATATCCAATCAGGAACTCAACGGANAAAAAATGGGTAAGGATTTATTCCAAAACATTNTTTATAGCTCTTGTCCCCTTGATACTTTTGTTACATGTCAGTATCTGGACAAGAATTGGCCAGTACGGATTTACCATCCACAGATACGTGGTTGCCATCCTGGCCATATGGCTGACATTGATACCAGGATATTTCCTCCTTTCTAANAAAGACAATATAATAGTTATTCCGGCATCCCTGACAGCACTTTTCCTTTTAGCCTGTTTTGGCCCATGGGGTTTTGATGCAATCAGTCAAAAAAGCCAGCAAAATAGAATTGANAAAATTATGCATGACGCCCAAATTCAGGATTATTATAANAAAGGTAAAATCAATGAATACAAAGCAAATGACAAGGTTACTACCGAGTTAAACTCCATTATTGATTACCTTTTACTAAATCATGGAGCAAGATCAATGAAAGGTTTTGATATCGCAAGTTGGGATAAAATAGCCGATTCAATCATCGACCGACAACAAAAGTTCTTTGAAGAACCGAAGATGGAAAAAGGCGATACTGCTATCAGCAATTCGATCAATGCATCCTCATTTTACAGTTCTCCCAATAGCTATACATTTCTCAAGGAAATCAATGTACCTCAATCGGGTGGATATAATATGGCCAGGTTTGATTATAGTTATTCNCCCCTACAAAATCAAATAGAAATCATTTCATATTCCAGATTGGTACCATTTGATCTGAATATTTCATTCAAGGATCAAAATAATATCATTACACTGGACACTTCAGGGTTTAAACTTAATATCAACGGCAAAAGAATTACTGCGGATGCTGANAAAACAGTCATCGATGCCTTGAACAAATGCGGAACAGCATGTTTCAATGCCCAATCACCCATTATAGTAACCGGAAAGCAAATGGATATTGAATATCGAATAATTATTAACAGCCTGAGCGGCAAAATAATTTCAGATCAAAAGTATGAGTTTGAGAATGCAATGGGATATCTGCTTTTTAATCAATAGAACTCAATCTTGACTGCCCTGTATTGCCTGCCATCAATCACAGGTATTGCAAAATAAATGCCCGGTATAAGTTCATGCTTTTCCACCTCTATAACATGCCCGGATGGAGTATGTTTGCTCATCAATCTTCCGTATCTGTCATAGATCAATACTCCATCCACATTCCGGTCAAATGTTATTTTGATTTTGGAGGAGGAAGGATTGGGAAAGGCAGTAGCTGCAATTTCATCTGCCAAGGTCCCTGTATTTGCAGGCGTACCACAGATGCGGGGATAATAGATATCTTTAGCTTTGCCAACAAATTCGAGCAGGTATGGCCATAGATTCGGATCGGTAAATATCTCGGTATGGCCACCGCCTGGCACTACCTCCAGAGTCTGGGGGATACCCTTTTCAGCACACTTAGGATGCAGGACTCTTGACCCATAAGCAGTCGCAAAGCCAAAGAAATCAGCCGAATCTATTGGAACAGTATTATCAATATCACCATGATAGCTCATCAGAAAAGGGTCACCCTCATCAAAGAGNNGCTCTTTGGTAAAAGTAGCTCCCGCATAATTGAATACACCCAGTATGTCATCCTCCCGATGAGACAGATTCTCTGTATCTCCGGTATTGCCCTTCCAACCACCCTGGGCATTGATCTCGTTGAGGATTATTGGCGGCACATAGTCTCCGGAGTCAAGATAGGCCGAATGCAGAACAGTAACCGCACCGGCAGAATATCCGCCAATCATCATTTTCGTGGTATCAATTCTAAACTGATTGGCGCCTGAAGCGTCAACCTTGAAAAACCTATAGGCAGCCTTGAAGTCATTCATTGCTTTGACAACGCCCCGTATAAACCCGGCCTGATCGGGAATTCCAAACATCAATCGATAATCAATGGAGGCTGTAACGAAACCGCGTTTTACATAATCAATACAAAATCCGGCCATATCCGCCTTACTCCCTGACACAAAGCCTCCTCCATGGACATAAAGGATCATAGGCCTCTTCTCCAGCTGATCTCCTTTTAGTTGATATACATCGAGGTATAGGTCGAAGTTCTCCGGTATCGGCCTCGCATATTTCATGGAAGTGATTTCGTACTCAGGAAAGACATATTCAATATACCTCTTGCCATCACATCCTGTGGAACCGGGTTGGCTGAAGGCAAAAACCGGAAGAAGACACAGTAATATTAATCGGAAACAATTCATAGATATTAATCAATTATCAGGCGTAAATGTAAATATTATTCAACTATAAAGGCGCTTCGTTAACATTAATTTACTTAGACTTGAAAATGATTATCCAATAAACCCCGACATCAAATGACAGCATAACATACATAGGCTATTATTATTAATGTCAACTTAATTTAGTCAAAATCATCCTATGGCCGGATACTAACAACCTTTCCAAAATAAAGAAACATTGATCAGGATATACATTAAAAATAAGATCAATGGTAAGTAGCGTATCCATTTTTCGCGCATCCGGTGTCGCCTATCGAAACCATAAATCTTCACTATTGTTTCATTGTCTGCTCCGGCAAGCTTAACCAATCGTGGTACAAGCCTGTTGAAAAAAATAGGAAGCGGCTTACAACATGCCATTGCCTCAAAAACAATGTCCCGGTTCGTTGCAATATCTCCCACTGAAAGAAAATGATCGATATTGGCAATAGACAAGAGATTGTTAATGGACACAAAATACCGGCCGGGGTCTATCTTACTTTTATCCACGCGGGCGACTTCCCTTCTCAGATTCTGAAAGATGGTGAGCATGGCTGTTGGAGTAACCTGTTGCTTTTTCGCTTCCTGGTATTTTTTATCATCCCTGTATACGTGCGCACGACTCTGTTGTTGAACAGAGAATTGCATATCATAGAGCAATTTATCTGCAGGATTGGAAAGGCAATTGTACGCTTCGGTTATTTGCTTGAAGATGTACTCAGCCTTGGTATTGTTCGGGTTTTTATCCGGATGGTATTTGAGGGCAAGCTTGTGATAAGCTTNTTTAACTTCTGTAGCCGATGCTCCGGCAGGCAGACCTAATATTTGGTAGTAATCGGTCATCCTGCTAAATCTATTACATTATAAATCATGACAATGGTAACGGAGAATCCTCTTAATTCAATAAAATTACTGCCTTGCTTCACTGTGTTACAATGTTTGGAATGAAGGTAAGGAAAAATCCGGTAGCCAAAATACGGATATTATGTATAATTACTTTAAATATGTATAATACTGATTTATAATATTTTAAATATATCATAATGATATAATAACGTGCCGAGGTTTCCAAGGATCATTACAAAGAAACCTTCGCAGGTCCATAGTTCCTCAGCTGCCTAAAGCTATCTGACAAGCTGGAAGGTTGTCCTCCTGTTGAGCTGATGCTCTTCTTCGGTACACTTTTCACAAGGACATTTTGCCAGCGGCATCAATTCACCGAATCCCCGGGAGGAGAGCCTGTTACGGTTGATTCCATTGGCAGTCAGATAGTCCACGACCGATTTGGCCCGCCTGGCAGATAATGTCTTGTTGTATGCTTCACTACCCCGACAATCAGTATGGGAATTGATTCTGATTTTAAACGAAGGATTCAGTCTCAAAATAGACAAAAGTTCATCCAGAGAGCCGATCGCATCCTTCCTGATGTCGTACTTATCCAGGTCATAATAAATATCCTTGATTATGATTTCCTGATCGTACAAAACAGGATAAAGATTCATCACCATGTTAAATTCCTGAATCCGTTTCGTGCTGTCGATCCGGATCACTTGCCGGTCAATGGTTTTGGAAGATGTGAGATAGCCTTCCTTAGAGGCTGTGATGACCATCTGGTCGACTATTCGAATCAAGGTAGAGGACTTTCCATATTTGTCGGCCTGAATGGTTGTATCTGTTCCGCCTGAATTTATCTTCACGGTCGCTGATGATAGTTCCGTGGTACCGCCGGCTAATTTTCCATCCACAATATTGCGCCNCCNGACAAAGACATTCAACCTTACCAAAATACTTTTGTCATCGATGTCGGGTGTATCGATAAAAAGCTTGGTTTCCTTAAGCCTTACTTTTGTAAATCGGTAAATATCATCACTGCCATTTCCTCCGGGTCTATTGGAAGTAAGAAATCCACGTGCCAATACCTTATCATCACCGCCAATATCTTNTTCAANAAACATCGAAAAATCATCATAAGGAGAATTGACCGGAGCTTTCATATTAACCGGAGGCATCCAGCTTCCTCTTGCCACATAGGTTTTATATATATCCAGGCCACCCATACCGCTGGGTCGGTTGGAGGAGAAATACAGGGTATCCCGGTCGAAGGTGATGTATTTTTCATCGTATTCCGAATTGACGATGCCCGGAAGACGAATCGGCTCCTGCCATACGCCATTCAAACGTTGGGAATAATAAATATCAAATCCGGAATTAAGCTGTGGATCATGGGCTACAAAAANAAGGAGGTTACTATCACGGCCAAAACAAGGACTCAGATAATTCATACTGTCATTGACAAATGGAAATACCTGAGGATCTGTCCAGCTTCCGTCAACATACCTTGATATCAGGATTTTGCNAAAGGAATTTCCGCCAACTCTGTCAAAGCAGCGGCAAAATGCCATCTCATCTCCTGCCTGGGTATATACAAGCAATCCTTCATTATCTGTCGTATTAACCAACCCGGATAATGGCAATGCCTCGCTACCACCGGAATCTGCAACAAAAATATTGCTAAACCCTCTTCCGGTCCATTTGTAAGGAGCTTCCGCATCATCCTGTTTCCGATCTGAAGTAAATATTATTTTGCCCTCCTTGCTAATGACTGGTGAATAATCTGCATCAGCACTATTGAAGGGACATAAAGTCAGTTTATAGGGATCTGTAACAGCATCTTNTTGCCATTGAAAAGCATTATTCAAGGAAACGATTTCTGACCTGAACCGATTCGGATCATTCAATTGCTTGCTGAGTTCGTTGAAAACCTGCATTGCTTCCGCATATCGACCTGTATTCTTCAAAGCATAGGCAAGGTACACCATGCGAGTCGGAGAGTCGCTCCCTTCGATGCCCTTTCTGAACCAGACAAGGGCATTGTCAGGGTCATTCATCATCTCATAAGCCTTGCCCATCAGGAAAGCCTTTTCGGCCTTCAAAGCCTTGTTCTCTGTTTTCTCAATTTCTTCCTTCAGCATTTCCACTGCAACGGAATACTGACCAACATCAAAAGCTGCTTCGCCGGTTCGAATCTTAACCGAACTATTGCATGCCCCAAAGAGGACTAATAGAATACCAGATAAAATAATATTTAGACGCATCTAAAAAAGTATTCGGATTTAAAAACATATGCCATTCCCAATGCTACTGACTATTATAGAAACTCAAGACGCTTAAACAAATTTCAAAGTTCTGGCAATACATCAAATTACTAAGATATGAAAATTCCTGTAAGAACCAACATTATAACCGCTAATTAATATATGCAACAATAATAACGATGCATGCCAATTAAAACACACGGCAACTGACACAATGGCAAAGAAAACGAAAAATTGTCACATCACCTTCCATTGGCATGGTTTATGCTTAAGGGTAAGCGAAAAATATTTTTGTAAAAATTAAATAGAACATAGACATGAAACCAATTAACGACAGAGTAGTAGTGAAGCCTGCTCCTGCTGAAGAAAAACCAAAGGCGGTATCATTATCCCCGATACGGCAAAAGAGAAGCCCCAAAGAGGTGAAGTGATCGCGGTAGGTCCCGGCAAGGATGGCAATCTTATGACCGTACAGGTCGGGGACATAGTTCTTTATGGAAAATATGCCGGTCAGGAATTAAACTACCAGGGGAAGATTTTCTGATTATGCGTGAAGACGACATTCTCGTCATTCTGTAACTTGATAATTTATTCTATTTACTCATCTGTTAAAATTAAAAATCTAAAGTATTATGGCTAAAGAAATTAGCTTCGATAGCGCAGCGCGCAATGAATTGAAAGCCGGTGTGGATGCATTGGCCAATGCAGTAAAAGTAACTCTTGGACCTAAAGGTCGTAATGTAGTTATTCANAANAGCTTCGGAGCGCCGACTGTTACCAAGGACGGTGTTACCGTGGCAAAGGAAATTGAATTGGAAAATCCGGTTCAGAATATGGGCGCNCAAATGGTAAAGGAAGTTGCTTCCAAAACTGCTGATGCAGCCGGCGATGGAACAACCACTGCAACAGTACTTGCTCAAGCAATGGTAACGGCGGGAATGAAAAACGTTACTGCAGGTGCCAATCCTATGGACCTGAAAAGAGGTATTGACAAAGCTGTTAAGGAAGTTATCAGTGACCTGCATAAGCAATCAGAAGTCATCGGCGATGATTTTAACAAGATCAAGCAGGTTGGTTCGATCTCTGCAAACAACGATGAGCAGATTGGAACCCTTATCGCGGATGCTATGAAGAAAGTTTCTAAAGACGGAGTAATAACTGTTGAGGAAGCTAAAGGAACAGACACTTATGTTGATGTGGTGGAAGGTATGCAATTTGACCGGGGATACTTATCCGCATATTTCATCAACAATCCGGATAAAATGCTGGCAGAATATGAACATCCATATATCCTGATCCACGACAAGAAAATCTCCAACATGCAGGACATCGTCCCTGTCCTTGAAAAGACCATGCAATCAGGAAGGCCATTGTTGATTATTGCAGAAGACATAGACAGTCAGGCTTTGGGCATTCTGGTTGTCAACAGATTGCGTGCCAACCTTAAAATCGTTGCTGTCAAAGCTCCCGGCTTCGGTGACAGAAGAAAAGCCATGCTTGAGGATATTGCCATTTTGACAGGCGGAACTGTAATCTCTGAAGAACAGGGCTACAAATTGGAAAATGTTGAACTAGAGCATCTTGGTACTGCTGANAAAATTACAGTAGATAAGGACAACACAACCATAATTGGTGGCGCAGGAACGCAGGAGGAAATCCAGGTTCGTATCAACTCCATCAAGCAACAAATCGAAATCACCACATCTGACTATGACCGGGAAAAGCTTCAGGAGCGTCTGGCTAAATTGTCCGGTGGTGTCGCCGTTCTTTATGTCGGCGCTCCAACAGAAGTCGAAATGAAGGAGAANAAAGACCGCGTTGACGATGCATTGCATGCTACAAGAGCTGCCGTTGAAGAAGGTATCGTTGCAGGTGGTGGCGTAGCGTTAGTCAGAAGACTGGATGCAATCAAAGATCTTAAAGGTGATCATGAAGATGAAACCATCGGTATCCAGATAGTTAGAAAAGCACTGGAGTCTCCTCTGCGTACCATTGTTGAGAACGCAGGCATGGAAGGTTCTGTAGTGCTGCAAAAGGTTATTGAGGCAGGAAGCTTCGGATATAATGCGCGTTCGGACAAATATGAAGACCTTAAGCTTGCAGGTGTCATAGATCCTACAAAAGTAACAAGGATAGCAATTGAAAATGCCGCTTCTATAGCCGGAATGATCCTTACAACGGAGTGTGTTATCAACGACAAGCCAAAAGAAGATGCAGGGCATGACCATCCGGCCGGAATGGGCGGAATGGGCGGAATGATGTAATCATTTTCCCTTGAAATATCAAAAAGGCCGGCACTTGCCGGCCTTTTTGTAAAAACCATAAGGCAATTCGAAAAATAGAGATGGGTTGACCATCGCGATAATTGTTATTTTGCGTATCTTGACGCATTGTATCAATCTCATTCTCCCAAATGAAGCATTCGATTTCGATCCTTTTACTAATCTTTTCATCCACGACGCATTTAGCCAGCAGATAGCCTCCCCACCCCTCCCATGGGCTTCATGACCTGGAATTATTTCAAGGACAACCTCACTGAAAACGATGTTTGTACCATAGCAGATGCCTTAGTGTCAACCGGACTGAGGGATCTTGGATTTAATCATATCTTCATTGATGACGGATGGCAGGGAGGTAGGGACAACCGAAACAATCTCATCCCCGATCCGGTCAAGTTTCCCTCCGGCATGAAAACCCTCAGCGACTATGCGCACAGCCAGGGACTGAAGCTGGGTATTTATTCCGATGGCGCACCACTGACCTGTGCCGGTTATACCGGTAGCCTTCATTTCGAGGATCAGGATGCACGCACCTTTGCCCAATGGGGCATTGATTACCTCAAATATGATTATTGCAATGCGCCTTCCGATCGGGAAACAGCCATAGCAAGATATGCAAAAATGGCCAAAGCACTTAAATCATGCGGGCGTGAAATCATCCTCGGCATCTGCGAATGGGGTGACCGTGAACCTTGGCTTTGGGCGGGAAAAGCAGGTGGGCAATTATGGCGCACCACAGCCGATGTCAGAGATAAATGGCGAAGTAAAACCAAACCGAAGACTCCGGCCGATCTGCACCATCTCGGCGCAGGAATATTCGACATCATGAATGTCAACGCAAGCCTTAACAAATTTGCCGGCCCGGGTGGCTGGAATGACGCTGATATGCTCGTTGTAGGTCTTAATGGGAAAGAAGGNCCCTCCGGAGATCTTGGAGGCACGGGTTGTTCTGACATCGAATATCAAAGCCAGATGAGCCTTTGGTGCCTGATGGCTGCTCCGCTCATGATATCCTGTGATATCCGCAATATGAACACCACAACCAAAATGATTCTGACCAACAAAGATATCATAGACATCAATCAGGACAGTCGTGGGATCCAGGCACAGCGTTATATCATTGACAATTGGCATATCTTCACAAAACCATTGTCAAACGGAGATATAGCAATAGGCATCCTGAATGCATCTGACTCAACCCTGATATTTTCAATGGATAAGATTTATTCTGAATTTCCGGATATGAAATTTGCCTTTGATGTTTGGAAAAAGGAAAGATTACCTGTCAAAAAGAATAGGAAAGTATCAATTGTACCGCATGAAACAAAAGTCTACAAACTCTCTGCTAAGTAACCAGGTCGGGCTTTATACATCAGAAAAATTATTAAATAGAATTTTGCTCAAATCAAGTGTAAGATTAAATAATTGCTCCCAAACGAATCTTAATTGCAAATTTTGTCATGTATTGAAATAACAAAAACCTCTTTAAAGCCAATAAATCCAGGTTAAATGCAGCGGGCAACGGCATACATATATTCTCACATTAAAAATCTGCCCTGAGAATTCCATAGTTAACAACTTGAGCTCAACTTAGAGAACGATAAGCAGTCATTTTTTTACATTTGCACTGTGGAAACCATAGAAGAAATTATTGACAGGTTTGGATCATCCAATCCGGTATGGCCGCAAGGCGACAGTGTTAAAAATTATTATATTGAAGGATTGAGCGGGAGTGGGCCGCTAATATTCATGACATCAGCATATCGNAAAAACCCTCGCCCATTCCTGTTTGTCGCTGATGATAAAGACCGCGCAGCCTATCTTTACGATACCTTACTGACCTTCAAGCCCGGACCGGTGCATCTTTTGACTGATTCATTCAGACGACCGGGTCGCTTTGATGAAGTCAACGCAGCTAACGTATTACGTAAATCCGAGGTTTCTTCAGCCATCTCGTCTTCCGTTACTCCCTTGATCGTTGTTACCTATCCGGAAGCAATCTTTGAAAAGATTATCAAGCCTGCTGAACTTGAAAAAGACAAGATAACGGTCACTGTGGGTGAGCTTTTCGACCAGGATTTTGTGATGAACATCCTGATAGAATATGGATTCGAACGTGTTGACTTCGTATATGAACCGGGTCAGTTCTCTCTGCGTGGAGCGATTGTGGACATATTTTCCTTTGGCAACAGCCAACCATACAGGATAGAAATGGATGATGATAAGGTGGAGAGCATCAGGGTATTTGATCCCAACACACAATTGTCTGTNAAAAATGTCAATCATCTCAACATCCTGCCCAATGCCAATGTCAAATTCGAATCCGAAGACAGAATTGGCTTACTGGACCTGATGGACACAAGATGGCATATTGTGTTGGAAGATCGTAATGTATTGCTTGACAAAATAAAGGCGGCATACGAAAAGGCGGAAGATTCACTACAGAACGCATCTCTGATAGAGCAAGCGGAAGCACAAAAATTTCTGCGGGACAGGGCTTTTATCTCTCCGGATATTTTTGAAGAGAGCTTGAANAAATATACCATTTTCTACCTATCAAAACCTGATGGAAGAATCAAGTATGAGACCCTTCATTTTCAAACCAAGCCACATCCCGTTATCAACAAACAATTCAAATTACTGAAGGAACATCTGGAGGAAAATGCCGAAAAAGGAATCAAAACCTGGTTTTTCAGTGAAAATAAACGGCAACTCCAGCGCCTGGAAGCCATCCTCAATGATCTGGGAGCACCAAATACCTTCCAGCCTGTAATAGGTGTCGTGCATGAAGGTCTGACGGACGANAAAAGCAAAGTTGAAATACTCACTGACCATCAGCTTTTTCAACGTTATCATCAATACAGCCTAAAAACCGGCTATACGCGTGATCAGGCTGTTACTCTGAGGATATTAAAGGAATTGCAGCCCGGAGATTATGTCACCCACATCGATCATGGCGTAGGCAAATTCTCCGGACTGGAAACCATCGATATTGGTGGTGTAAAACAGGAAGCTGTACGGATACTGTACCGCAACAATGACATCCTGTATGTCAGTATCAACTCTCTGCATAAGCTTTCCAAGTACGTCGGTAAGGATGGAGAGCCGCCCATGATCAACAAATTGGGTTCTGACTCCTGGAAGCAACTCAAACAAAAGACTAAGCGCAAGGTTAAGGATATCGCCGAGGGACTCATCAAATTATACGCCAAGCGAAAAGCCAGCGATGGATTTGCCTTCGCTCCTGATGGATATCTACAGGCGGAGTTGGAAGCGTCTTTTCTGTATGAAGATACTCCGGATCAATTCAAGGCTACGCAGGAAGTCAAGGAGGATATGGAGAAACCTTATCCTATGGATCGGCTGATCTGTGGAGACGTTGGTTTTGGAAAAACAGAAATAGCCATTCGTGCCGCATTCAAAGCCATCAATGACGGCAAGCAAGTAGCAGTGCTGGTACCGACCACCATTCTTGCACTACAGCATTTTCATACATTTAACAACAGACTCAGGGATTTTAGTGTCGATGTTCAATACCTCAACCGTTTCAAATCAACTAAGGANAANAAAGAGGTATATGAAAGCCTGAAATCCGGGAAAACTGACCTCGTCATAGGCACACACGCCTTATTGAACAAGGATGTAGCGTTTAAAGACCTCGGCTTACTGATAATTGATGAGGAGCAAAAATTTGGAGTGGCTGCAAAAGAAAAAATTCGGTCCATAATGGTTAATGTCGATACGCTCACCTTGACCGCCACACCCATACCTCGTACACTTCAATTTTCCCTTATGGCCGCACGAGACCTAACCGTCATACGTACACCTCCATTAAACAGACAACCAATATACACAGAAATAAAGCCTTTCGAACAACGAGCCATCCGGGAGGCTATCGAAAACGAAATGAGACGCGGTGGCCAGGTGTTCTTTGTCCATGACCGGGTGAANAATCTNGGGGAAATGGTGGAATTTATACTAAAATTAGTTCCGGATGCCAATGTCGCTGCAGCACATGGGCAGATGGACAGCAAACTTCTGGAACAAACTCTTGTCGATTTTATTGAAGGAAAGTTCGATGTCCTGGTATCGACGAATATCATCGAAACCGGACTGGATATTCCAAACGCCAATACGATGATCATCAATAATGCGCATCATTACGGCTTGAGCGACCTCCACCAACTAAGAGGAAGGGTTGGTCGCTCCAACAANAAGGCATATTGCTACCTAATAGCTCCACCCATGTCCTCCCTTACCAATGAAGCCAAAAAACGTCTCAAAACCATAGTCGAATTCTCCGAATTGGGCAGTGGATTCGAAATAGCCATGCGCGATCTTGATATCAGAGGCAGTGGCAACCTGTTAGGTGGTGAACAGAGTGGCTTCATCTCTGAAATCGGTTACGATGCCTTCCAAAAGATTTTGGAAGAAGCGATTCGGGAGTTGAAGGAAGAAGAGTTCAAAGAAACCTTCCGGGAGGAAATCAATACCAAGAAAGTACATGTCCGTGACGTTGTGATAGAGACTGATGGAGAGATGCTCATACCAAACAATTACGTCACATCCACCAGTGAAAGATTTGCTTTATACCACGAAATGGATGCTATAGAGGATGAAGAAGCCCTACAGAAATTCCTTTTGGATATGGCAGACCGCTTCGGACCAATACCGGATGCAGTAAAGGAGTTGGCCGATGGACTAAGGATGCGCTGGACGATGCGTGTATTGGGCTTTGAGCGCGGTGTGATAAAAGGAGGTCATTTGAGCCTGTTTTTTCCATCCAACCCACAGGCTTCTTATTACGAGTCCGAAACTTTTAAGGCCATCTTCCAGATGTTGGCAACTACTAAAAATCCAAATCTTTCCATGCAGAAAACCCTGCGTAATCTGATCTTCAAGATAAAAGGAATTCGCAGTGTCCAGGACTCCTTACATTTCCTGACAGAATTGGACGGTCAAATAGATTCCAACAGACAAACAATGCCTAAATCAAACTAAAGCAATATCCGAATTTTTATTTTCCTTCTTTGGCCAGCTTACTGTGGGTAAATCCATACAGAAAATAAACGACCAGTCCGAGAACCAACCAAATGATAAACCTGAACCAATTGGTATGACTCTCCTGAGCCATTAAATAAAAACAGCTTACCAATCCAAGTATAGGAATCAGCGAAAACTTACGCCTAATGGTGTAGAATGCAAGCACCGGGATTACCACCCAAAAGACAATCATCGGAAAATTCTCCCATGTTAATAAGTCATGGAAATAAGTAGGGTAATTATATAAGATGGCTACAATAGCTGCCACCAATCCAATCGGGAAAATCCACTGACCGTTGATATATGGGACCCGGAACCTACTCTTCGGACGATCGGGGTTCTGTTGCAAGACCAGGATGCCACCGCATACAAGGACAAAGGCAAACAAGGTACCGATGCTTGTCAAGGCAAGTACAACGTCAAGATTGAGGAATAATGCCGGCACCGCCACTACAAAACCGGTCAAAATGGTCGAAAATGAAGGCGTGCCGTATTTAGGATGAATACGCGAGAAAATCTTTGGCAAAAGGCCATCCCGGCTCATGCTCATCCATATTCTAGGCTGGCCCAACTGGAATACCAGCAAAACGCTCGCCGTGGCGATGATGGCACTACCGGCAACGATAGCCGAGACAAACTTCATGTCCACTGCATCAAAAACCATCGCCAACGGGTCACCGACATTCAACCTGCTGTAATGCACCATTCCGGTCAGCACCAATGACACTGCAACGTATAGTACGGTACAGATGATCAAAGCATAGATCATGCCCCGGGGTAAGTCCCGTTGAGGATCCTTACATTCCTCGGCCGTGGTACTGATGGCATCAAAACCGATATAAGCAAAGAAAACAGCTGACACCCNCTTCAATATCCCTCCAATCCCGTTCGGAGTGAAAGGCGACCAGTTATCCGTATTGACATAAAAGGCACCGATCAGGACAACGAGTAGAATGATTGCCAGTTTAATGCCCACCATGATATTGCTGGCAGTTCTGGACTCCCTGATTCCAACATAAACGATATAAGTGATCAGAGCGACTATCGCCATCGCCGGCAAGTCGATGATGAATCTGANGGGTCCTAAACTAGGGGCATTGGTCCATGCATAATATTTTGACAACTCTACAACATCCATAGAGGATATGTTGGCGCCAGTACCCAGGGCCGCATTCACTTTCTCAAAGCCCGCATGGGCTGTCACATAGTCCATCGTCAGCCAATCCGGAATATGAAGTCCGGCTTTACCGACCAGGTTGGTAAAATAATCACTCCAACTTATGGCAACCGCTATATTACCGATGGCATATTCCATCAACAAATCCCAACCTATGATCCAGGCAAATAACTCCCCAAAGGCAACATAGGAATACGTATATGCACTACCTGAAACAGGCACTGTGGAAGCAAACTCAGCATAACACAAGGCAGCAAAACCACAGGCAATAGCGGTAAAAATATAGAGGTACACAACACCCGGTCCGCCGTCATAGGCTGCCTTACCGATGCTCGAAANAATTCCTGCTCCGATGACCGCAGCAACGCCTAGCAATGTCAGATCCTTGACGCCAAGTACTTTCTTGAGACCAAATCCATGCCCATCTTCCATCCCGGCAGCAGAATCCGCCAATATTGTCTGGATCGATTTCTTCCTGAATAAATTCGCCATATAACAGCGTGTTTCGTTTTTTGTTTTGTGATGCGGGTAAAAGTAAGAAATATTGTCGGAAAATTCAAAATCTGCCCAATTATGCATGGATTATTCACCAATATATGCAATTTTCAAGGGCCTATAGCGTGTCAAGCAATGCACCGGGCTTTAATTTGTTGATCTGAAAATTTATCCAATATTTAAATCAAATGAATTGCCCGTTGTAATATTGTTCTATGGCAACCATCCGGCCCATTGTCTCTTTCAAAACAGCAACCTCTATGGAAGGATTTCAAATTCTATGCGCCGGTTGGATTTTCTTCCGGCTTCGGTCGTATTATCACCGATGGGNNCAGACTCCCCGAAGCCTTTGGCAGACAATGATTTGGCAGAGACACCCAATTCAATCAAACGTTCCATGACTGAATTTGCCCTCATAACCGACAGTTGGATATTATCCTCATCACTTCCAACATCATCGGTATGGCCATTGATTCGTACCCGGATATCAGGATTGGCGAAAAACATAGCTGCCAGAACCTTCAATTCAGCATCCGATACAGGAGAAAGCTCCGCACTTCCACTTGCGAAGTAAATATTTTTCAGGACCATCGCCTTGCCCTTTGATTCTTCAATCCTATGCAACAAATACTCTGCGATGAAAGGATGATCAGCATCCCCTCCATCCGGTATTTCAACCGATTCTGATACAAATAGGTATCCCCTGGCTATGATCTGAATACCATACAGGCCGCCTTTGGGTAGACAGACCAGCACAGTCCCGTCATCAGCAGCCAACCCCTTGTAATACAGAGAATCTGTCCTAATGTCAGTCACCTGAACCAGGCCCCTGACAGGTTTGCCGGTCATGGCATCCAACATGCGAGCCTTGAAAANAGATACCGGCTTCGGTCTGATCGCTGCATCCAACTGAAAATAATAGATATCCGTATCATCAAATCCTTCTTTTGATCGCTTCCCGCCATCCTTTATTGCCGTATAATAAGCGATATCACCGGCAGGACTGACTACCAGTGCGCCTTCATTACCTGATGTATTGATGGGATATCCGAGATTGACAGGAGTACCCCAGGAGCCATCTTCCTGCCTCCTTGAAAGATAAATATCGGTACCGCCCATGCCCGGCAAACCGTCGGACATGAAGTATAGGGTCTCATTATCAGGATGAATGAAAGGACTGCCATCGTTTTTCAGCGTATTGACAGGAGCGCCAATATTTTTCGGTGTAGACCAGACACCATCCGGGCTTCTTTCCGAAAACCAAATATCTTTCAATCCGTATCCACCTAAGCGGTCGCTCGCAAAATACAGGGTGGACCCATCTGCACTAAGGCTGGGTTGGCTTTCCCATCCGGGAGTATTCATCGGAGCTCCCATGTTTTNTGGCCTTGTCCATTTTCCATTTTCCAAATAAGAAATATACAAGTCACAGCTTCCCAACCCTCCGGGCATGTTGCACCCTGTATACACAATAGTGCGCCCATCAGCACTAATGCATTGACCGGCTTCATTATAATGCTCAGTGTTGATAGCATCCAAAGGAACAGCTCTTGACCAACTATTGCCATCATAGCTCGAAAAATACAAATCCTCCTGACCATCAATCATTCTGGAGAAGACCAACACGGTACCATCAGCACTTACAGAGGGCAGATACTCGGGCAATTCGGTATTGATCCCGCCCGGCACGGGTTTGGGTTCAAAAGACCGAGGATTCTTCAAGGCCTCTATTGCAAACTGACTATTGGCAAGCTTTATCTTTGCGTCTTCAACGGACTTGGGGTTTTTGACATCCGATTGAAGGTACTTTTCGAATAAAGGAATGGCCTCCCGATATTCATAGCGGTCGTAATAAATGGTCCCCAATGTAAAATATACCCGGGCGGAAGGTTTAGGATTGACTGTTAATATCTGATTGAGGTAAAATATGCTCGAATCCATGTTTTTCTGGGAAANATAAATGCCCGCCAATTCCATCATGGCATCCTGAAAACCGGGAGTCAACTGCAAGGCTTCCCTATATTTGGCTTTTGCTGTTCCAAAGGACTGTGCCATGGCTGCTTTGCGGCCTTCATCGAAAACCTNTTTAGTTCTATCACTGGCGTCTTTGAGAGTAACCAACGGCTGCGCTATTGCACACGACTGGATCAGGCNCCCTATCACCAAAAATATTATCAATCGCTTCACCCTATTACAATTGTATCAAGATATTTGTNAANAAATTCCCTCGTCCTGTCTATTCCCAACATGAAAAGCCATTCAAGTATGGAAGCCTCCGGATTGATCCCTTCAACTTCCATCAATAAAGGCGACTCAAGAAGATTAGGCACTTCAATGATCTTTATGCCTGCTTCAATAAAATCGTTTTCCCGATGGTATTTATTGCCACCGCGCCCGCTTAAATACACATTTCCTCCAAAATACTGCATCAGTTCAACGATTCGCGCCGAACCCGATGATGAAACAGGGTAGTCACTGCTGACATTCAATTCTTTTCTGATGTCCATCAAGTCCATAATGTTGCGAATGATAGCAGTGTTGTAAGTTGCCAGATTGGTAGCCCTGTTATTCAGCCAAGTCTGCACACGAGGAAACAATTCCTTAAAACCCGCTCCGGACCGATATCTACTCTCCAGCCTCCCGGACAGTTCACCTTGCCATTGTCTCCGATCATCCAACGGTATCTTGTTGATACCTGCATAGGTATATCCGGATGGAATTATTACCGGACACCACTCCAGCAAACCATCATTTCCGGGTCTTCTGATCTTCGTCCTTCGGGTATACCCTCTCCATGGAATCTGCACATCGTCAAGCAGGATGAAAGTATCCGACAAAGCTATTTTTACAAAATAACCAAACCATGGAAAGAAATTAGGCTGATGAACCGCAACGATATGTGTATCCTGTCTTTTCAACATCTTCTTCCGCAAAGTTAGTGCAATTGTACGATAATTGAAATCCCTGACATAAAGCATAATTACGGGTTAATAAAAATGAAATAACTATTCACTTCAAATCAAATATTTAGTTCAATCAAAATACCAAAAAGTGAAGAAACAATCATTTCCCGCCCGGCTTGCTTCGCCGGTATGAGCATAGACACACTCCAGACAAAAGTATTATCATTTACATTCCTTTAGTTAAATAACACTTTTCAACCATCCACTCTGTCAGGCAATTTTTTACATATTAAATTAACTTATAACATCATTAAAAAAATTTCAAAATTCAGCTTTGTTGCTAATCCTTATATTTAAAAGTCTGACTTTCTTATTGTTTTAAAATCAAATTTTTCTAAAATATTCAAAAACCCTTTAGGAAAATATTTCAATAAAGTATCTTTGTGGCTGTTTAAAAGAAACCGGTTTTATATGGCTGTTCGTTTACCGAAAAGATACCTTGTTACTTCTGCCCTTCCTTATGCCAATGGTCCCCTTCACATCGGCCACCTCGCCGGTGCTTACCTGAGTGCCGATATCTTTGTCCGCTTCCTTAGATTGATGAANAAAGATGTCCTTTATGTTTGCGGCAGTGACGAACACGGAGCGGCTATCACCATAAGAGCGCAGAAGGATGGTGTTACCCCGCATGAAATAGTGGATAAGTACCATGCGATGTTTGAGGAAACCTTCCGTCGTATGGGCATCTCCTTCGACATATACCACAGGACTTCATCACCACTCCACCATGAAACTTCACAGGANTTTTTCAGGACATTGGTCAAGAAAGATCAGTTCATCATCCAGGAATCCATGCAATTTTACGACGAGAAAGCCAGGCAATTCCTTGCTGATCGGTATATCAANGGCACCTGCCCTAAATGTAAGTTTGAAGGTGCTTATGGTGATCAGTGTGAAAACTGCGGTACAAGCCTCAATCCAACAGACCTCATCAATCCGGTGTCCATGCTATCAGGGGAGACACCTGTGCTGAAGGCAACAACACACTGGTATCTGCCGCTTGAAAATCACAGTAAGTGGCTGAGTACCTGGTTGGAAAAAGGTGAATTAGACGGTAAAATTGTCCATGATCCTTCTGAGTGGAAGAATCACGTTCTCGGTCAGTGCAAATCCTGGATCGAAGGTGGCCTCCAGCCCCGGGCAATGACACGAGATCTGGAATGGGGTGTGGATGTGCCACAGGAACTACCCGGCGCCAAAGGTAAAAAGCTGTATGTTTGGCTGGATGCTCCAATCGGCTATATCTCAGCAACAAAACAACTGGCTTCCGACCGCAAACTAGACTGGAANAAATACTGGCAGGATAAGGATTCTGCCTTAGTGCATTTTATCGGCAAAGATAATATCGTGTTCCACTCCATCATCTTTCCGGCACTGCTCAAAGCTCACGGTGATTATATCATGCCGGACAATGTACCTGCCAACGCNTTTTTGAATCTGGAAGGCCAGAAAATAAGCACCTCCCGCAATTGGGCAGTATGGGTGCATGAATATCTGGACGATATGCCGGGAAAGGAAGATGTACTCCGCTATGTGATGATCCGCAACATGCCGGAACAACGCGACAGTGAATTTACATGGAAAAACTATCANGGTTTCAATGACAATGGTTTCGTAGGAAATCTGGCCAATTTCGTCAACAGGGTCATGGTGCTTACTCACAAATTTTACGGTGGCAAAGTGCCAAAATTTGAGGAAGAACAGGATTTCATCGGTTCACATGGGCCATTGGAAGACAGCTTTGTGGAGGCTGAACTAATGGATGTTTTTGACATGTTGTTTGAGATGCGCGAAAAGATATATCTGTATGATTTCCGCGGTGCCTTACAGCAATTGATGAATATTTCGACCATGGGCAACCAGATCCTCCAATTCAATGAGCCATGGAAAATCCATGAAGAAGATCCGCATAAGGTCAAGGCGATCATGAATTGCTGCATCCAGATTGTAGTGGCTTTGAGTGTTGCAGTCAGACCATTCCTGCCATTTACCAGTGACAAGATGCGCACTATGCTCAATCTCCCACCCATCGAAGAGAAGGGAGAACTACTCAAGGTATTGGATCGGCTTGCAGAAGGAGAGTTTTTAGTCAAGCCGGGGCATGTCATCGGCAAGCCTGAGCATTTATTTACCAGAATTCCGGATGAAGCCATCCAGGCGCAGATTGATAAGTTAAAAGCAAGTCACAACACACCTGAAACAAAGACCATGGAAAATAAAGCGACATCCGCTTCAGAAAATGGCCAGGCGGAGATTCAATTTGACGATTTTGCTAAGGTATCCATCGTCACAGGAAAGATCCTTGAAGCATCAAAAGTGGAAAAGGCCGACAAATTACTGCAACTTCTTATAGATATAGGTACCGAAAAACGCACCATAGTTTCCGGAATAGCAATGCATTTCAAGCCGGAAGATCTGGTAGGTAAGGATGTCATGGTTGTCGCCAATCTTGCGCCGCGCAAATTAAGAGGTATTGAGTCCAAAGGCATGTTGTTGACTGCAGAATCAGCGGATGGCAAACTCGGCATCGTANNTCCTCCTGAGGGATGGCCGGTGGGCAGCCATGTGGGGTAATAATGGGAGAACAACACCCGGGCAGGCAATGTAGTCTTCTTATAATTCTCCTGATTTCCGCACTTTTATTATCTAAAATGTTGATATTCAGATAGTTGTATTTTCAATTAGACACTACGTCTAATTGTTAAACAATTGACAATCAAGCATTTGTGGGTATTTATAGTGGGAAAGGCTGATCAGATAGTTTCAGTCCTACTAACTGGTACAGCTTCTTTGCATCTAATAGGAGTTTGGAGGGTAGTCCATATAATTTGTTATTAGTTTTATCTCTTAGTTTCGATAATTGGGTATGTACCAAGGCTGTTCTAATGGCTTCTATGCTCATTGGATGATACTGTAGATTGGTCCTGTATTGTAATATCCTTGCACTGCCATAAAGCAGATGGCTATATATGCTCTTACTCTTTCGGGCTTGAAGGATACTATCCACCAAAGTGTGTCAACAAATTTATCAATATGATCTACTTTACTTCCGCCAAACTTAAATTTCATTACCCACGCTATTCCATATAGAACCTTGAATTATAACCATTTAGCATCCCTTTCTTCAAGAAATTATCCTTCAGACACCATCCTTCAGGCCTCTGATTGTTACTTTGCTATACTTCCATTTCTTCCTTCCCTATCAGCCTCTGTTTATTCCTACTATCTCATGAAAATGATTTCCAGCTCTCAGGATCATTGGAAATTACTGATTGACNCGAACCGTTATAAAATTTTAATTCGATTTTTCCATTCTCCATGACACCGTATGACTTAAACCTAAGCCAGTCCCCTGTATTGATATAACGTGTTTNTTCATTACTCAGGAGGTAATCAATGGGAAGGTGGCGGCNGCCGAAAATCATATAGTCAAAATTCGCTCCCGACTTCAACTCGCCTTCGCAATAACGCAACAGGTATTCTTTTTCAGGGCCGGTAAAAACATAGTCATTGTTACTCTCCCGGCTGGAACTACTCCATTTATTGGCTATCCACATACCGATGGAAGGATGCAGCCAATGAAAAAGCCAGATACAGGCCCGATTGTTAAATATTTTCTTCAAAAATTTGTATCGTCGATCACCGGTACCTAATCCATCGCCATGGCCAATCAGCATTCTCCTCCCTTGCCGCACGAATTCTGTCGGCTGCCGATACAGTGGAATACCCAGTTCTTTGGTAAAATAGTCGAATATCCACATATCATGATTGCCGGTAAACAAATGGATCGGTATGCCGGCATCTGCCAGGCGCGCTATCGCACCAAGAAAACGCGTAAATCCCTTGGGTATCACGGACTTGTATTCATACCAAAAATCAAATGTATCACCCAAAAACACTTCCTCTGCCTGCATGGCTACCTCATCGATCCAGCAAACAAGTGCCTTCTCACGCTCTTCACTCGAAGTCGTACCCTTTTGGCCAAGGTGAAAGTCGGAAGCAAAAACTATTTTCCCCATTTATCCAGGATGAAGTGCATTGATGAGAATCCTCAACAGGTCAGCCGCCGCCTGCGGAATGGGAGCGCNCGGACCGAATACCGCACTCACACCGGCATCATATAAAAACCTGTAATCATCAGGCGGAATGACACCACCGGCAACAACCAGGATATCACCACGCCCAATCTTTTTCAACTCGGCAATTGTGGCTGGCACCAGGGTTTTATGCCCTGCAGCAAGTGAGCTTATTCCCACGATATGTACATCATTTTCCGCAGCCTGCATGGCTACTTCCTCAGGAGTCTGGAACAACGGACCGATGTCCACATCAAAACCAAGATCAGCAAAGCCTGTTGCTATCACTTTGGCACCACGGTCATGACCGTCCTGACCCAACTTAGCGACAAGAATTCTCGGGCGCCTGCCCTCTTNTTTGGCAAACTCATCCGACAGCTCCTTTGCTTCTTTAAACATCCTGTTATCTCCCATATTGCGCAAATATACGCCTGAAATCATTTTGGATTGAGCCTGATGCCGGCCAAAACACTCCTCCATCACCTTGCTGATCTCCCCAAGGCTGGCTCTGGCTCTTGCTGCATCCACACAAGCCTCTAGTAGGTTACCGCTTCCCTCAGCGGCAACTTTCAACTTATCCATGGCTTCCCGGAATCTGATAGGATCTCTTTGTGTCCTCATCCGGTTCAAACCCTGGATTTGTTTCTCCCTGACCGCTGTATTATCCACTTCCAGCAGGTCAAGGTCTTCTTCATCCTGATGGATGTATATATTCAGACCAATAATTTTCTCGCCACCACTATCGATTAAGGCCTGCTTTCGAGCCGCTGCTTCTTCAATCCTCATCTTGGGTACACCCTGCTCGATGGCCGCTACCATACCGCCGGCATCCTCGACCTCCTGCATCAACATACGTGCCTGAGCAGTTATCTCGGAAGTGAGCCGTTCGAGGTATTCTGAACCGCCAAGCATATCGATTGCCCTGGTAATATCGGTTTCATGTTGCAGATACAACTGAGTATCCCTGGCTATCTTTGCACTAAAATCTCCGGGCAATGCCAGTGCCTCATCCAAGGCATTGGTATGCAGGGATTGGGTACCTCCCAATACAGCTGCCATGGCTTCAATCGCTGTACGGGTGATGTTGTTGTACGGATCCTGCGCCAGCAAACTCCATCCACTCGTCTGGCAATGCGCCCTCAACATCAGTGATTTGTTGTTCTTCGGGTTGAAACCACTGACGATTTCGGCCCAAAGCATCCGTGCGGCACGCATCTTGGCTATTTCTTCATAAAAATTCATGCCTATGCCCCAAAAAANAGAAAGCCTCGGTGCAAAACTATCGATGTCAAGACCTGCCGCGATACCGGTCCGTATATACTCCAACCCATCTGCCAGGGTATATGCCAACTCTATCGGCGCACTGGCACCGGCCTCTTGCATGTGGTAGCCACTGATGCTGATTGAATTGAATTTAGGCATGTGTCTGGCCGTATAGGCGAATATATCCGACACGATCCGCATGGATGGTCGCGGTGGATAAATGTAGGTATTTCGCACCAGAAACTCTTTCAGGATATCATTCTGTATTGTGCCTGACAATTGATCTGTGCTAACACCCTGCTCTTCAGCAGCTACAATATAGAACGCCATGACAGGCAATACAGCGCCATTCATAGTCATGGAGACTGACATTTTATCGAGTGGAATACGATCAAACAGCACTTTCATATCCTCTACGGAATCAATAGCAACGCCAGCCTTGCCCACATCGCCCACTACACGAGGATGGTCGCTATCATATCCCCTATGTGTGGCCAGGTCAAAAGCAACGCTAAGCCCCATCTGACCGGCTGCGAGATTCCGCTTATAGAAGGCATTACTTTCTTCAGCAGAGGAAAAGCCGGCATATTGGCGTATTGTCCAGGGCCTCTTGACATACATAGAGGCGTAAGGTCCACGTAAAAATGGTTCCAAACCGGGATAAGCACATTTACTGTAGTCAGTATAAGCAGTCTCAGTATCCCTTATCCGGCCAATGGATGCATCGAATTTTTTTCAAAATAAAAACATTTCTGAAGCGTAAAGATAGGGAATATTTGGATTGGAAGGGCGCTAAGGCTCTATCCGTGTAAAGTCAAGTTTCTCAAAGACTGAACCAACAAATTGCGCAGCCTGCTTTTTCATCCTATCTCCATTTTGACCGAACTTTTTCTCATCTTTGTGCCATGAACGGTTTTGGCAGAATATTCAGAATATCCATCTATGGCGAGTCACACGGGTCGGAAGCAGGTATCCTTATTGACGGATGCCCACCCGGAATACCTGTGGATGAACAATTGTTACTAAAGGATCTTGAACGGAGAAAACCGGGCGCCAAAGGCACTACACCAAGGGTGGAATCAGATTACCCCATGATTTTGAGTGGTGTATTCAATGGTTATTCAACCGGTGCGCCAATCGCCATTCGGTTTGAAAACCAAAATACAAGGAGCGAAGCATACGAAAAACAAAGGGATATTCCACGACCGGGACACGCTGATTTAACCGCTCATACCAAGTACAAGGGATACGAGGATTTCAGGGGTAGCGGCGACTTCTCGGGAAGATTGACCGTAGGCATTGTGGCTGCAGGTGCATTGGCCAAGAAAGTCACATCACATGTCCTGGGTAAGGAAATTACTTATGTAGCTGAAATCCTTGAAGTGGGTGGCATGAAGGATATAGAAACCGGCATCCAAAAGGCTATCCAAGCCAAAGATTCTATCGGGGGCATCATAGAATGCAGGATAGGCGGGCTGCCTGTGGGATTGGGAGAACCATTCTTCGATTCGGTCGAATCCATGATTTCGCATCTCGCCTTTTCCATTCCGGCAGTGAAGGGAATAGAATTTGGCGCCGGATTTGGTGCCGCACAAATGTTCGGTTCAGATCACAACGATGCGATCCTGGATGCATCGGGAACTACTGCCACTAACCATGCAGGCGGAATCGCAGGCGGAATCACCAATGGAAATGAAGTAGTATTCAGAGTTGTTATAAAACCAACCTCTTCAACACCAAAGGAACAAACATCCTACAATTGGGAAACCGGGCAGCTTGAAACTTTTTCCTACAAAGGCAGGCATGATCTTTGCATCGCTCTAAGGGTACCTGTCATCATGGAAGCTGTAGCTGCCATTGCCATAGCCGATCTCGCCTTGATCAACAAGGCCTATCAATAAATCAGGATTCTGCAAACTACAACCGATCTTATGCTGATATTGTATTTTCAGAGCAACAATCAGGCGGAAATTAAGCTATAAATCCTTAGAAAATCACCAAGAGGTGTTAAAGCCTGTAATGCCGAAGGTACATTCGTTATAGACCAATTTCATTGATCTATACGACTGTAACCTCGGCATCCCCGAATCGCTTAGCTCTCGGGACAAGTATACCAAAAATTTTGGACTATTATATAAATCATCTTGGTATAACTCATTCGTCCCGGAAAAATGCACAATACTCCAACTCTTCCTGGTTCTACCTTTCCCCGAACAGACTGCCTGTTTACCGGACCAGTGAAACTATGGTTCTATGATTGAATTCTACAAACCAATTACTTTCTGAAAGGCCTTACATGATCCTTAATCGTAAGAATATTCACCTNTTTAATCAGTTCACCGGTATAGGTAACCATCAATACTTTATTGCCAACAAGCCATCGCACTCCCCAGTCTGTGTGTTCGATGATACCATTGGCATCCGGCTTGAACAATTGTACTAACTTATCATGGTCCATTGAATAGGTCATAACAGAGAAACGAACCTCACACAGTGTGCTATCTGCGCCCATCCAATGATAAGCGCATACCCTTTCCTTGTCTCTATTCCTGTTGTTAATGGTCACCGCTGCTGTCGGCTTGCAGGTAACAGTGATATCATTCATGGTCAGCAACTCACATGGATCAAATCCTTTTTCCTCTTTTTCAAAGGAAAAATACTCCGGATAGTGTTCTGAAGTTAGCCTGAACGGTTTGGCAGCAGGAGTGTCTACCGGTGTTGGTGTAGTAACATCCACTTGCTTATCGTCTTTATCCCTGGTATTATCATTGCTACATGATGATAACAAGGTGAATAACAGAGCTATTGAAAATAAATAAAATCTCATACAGAATTAATCACTGATACAAAAATCGTATTGTACTTGAAGCAGAACCTACACATTTGAAGGCATGTCAATATGTGCGTACCGATTCCTAAATCCTACTTCGTCATGCATATGGTTTGCGATTATCCTCTATGCACCAAGGATGGTTGATACCAAAAATCAGAATTTAGTCTCAAGTACATAAGGCAGCATGGCTCTCCAGGTAGGCCAGTCGTGGTGCATATCATAACCCCAGACATCCAGATCGACCGGAATCCCTTTAGATTGCAGGATTGCTGCAAAGCGACGGGAAGCATCCGGGGTTTCATAGTTACCACTTCCGGTCAGAATATGGATATGCTTGTTATTCCTCATTCTGCGCAGATAGGCCTCATCGGTCAGGCCGGGCATATAGGCCATTGGGCTATTGAAATACACGTCATCATCATAGTAACCATCTGTGTAGGAAGTCAGATCATAGTCACCACTCATGGCTATCACTCCTGCAATCAGGTCAGGTCGCTTAAAATAAAGATTGGCACTATGAAGAGCGCCCAAAGATGCACCGGATATAATGATCTTTGACTCTTCAGATGTCTGACTCTTAATGAATGGAACAACTTCGTCGTAGACGTAATTATTAAACTGCACGTGCCGGATTGATTTGTGTCTGGGGTGCATCTTATTGTTGAGCCAGCTCTCGGAATTAATACTGTTGATGGAAAAAACTTTAACTTTTCCACTATCAATGAAGGGCTTGATAACATCAATCATCAAAAATCTCTCATACTCCAAATAATCTGCGGCCGCGGTAGGCACAAGCAATAAAGGCATACCAAAATGGCCATATATGGCGATCTCCATGGTTTTGTTGAGCGCCGGGCTATGCCATGCGTGCAATTCTCTTTTCATCCGTAACTATGTTTTTTAATTGAATTTATTTAGCCAAAGATAAAAGAAAGTGCATTGATTGGGCAAGATTAACCGACAAATTTTGAACACTTTGGTTTTTTTATGTATTACTGATTGAGACTAAATAACAAAGCGATGTTTCAAGTCCCCGAAAATATATATTTTTGTAGTTTAAACCAATTTGAATTTTATGTTTAGGCTATTTATTGCCATGTTCTTCTTTGTAGCTTTCTCTTATGGCTGTGTGCAGCCCGATACTAATGTGGAGGTTACACCAAAGATGATAACAGGAACATGGATACTTGACTCAGCACTCAGAGACGGCACTCCTACCGAGTCATTGGATGGTCTTTTTATACTTTTGAACAAAAAAGTTGTAAGCAATATTACCGGCGACACCAATGAAACAATGTTTGAAATTCAGGGAAGCAAAATAGTACATTTAAATGACGACAGCATGGTGTATCAAATTCAAACCCTGAATGACAGTATCCTTAAGGTGAGCAGCAACATCCGCAACATACCTTTTGAATTGAAATTTCGCAAATTTGACAGTACAACATCAACAGATGAGCATGGTGATCTTCAAGAGTCCGATGGACTGAAATAAATAAACACAATCAATTATGTTCCGTTGGTTAGCCATAGTGGTGTTCTTCACGACCGCATTGAGCGTTCAAGCATTGAATGTCAGCATTCTAATTTCACAATATTATTCCATTGACAAAAGTTTAGAGCCATATCTTGAAGTCTATTTGCACACAATTGCTTCCACCGTGGACCCCTTACCTTCCAGCTCCGGTGATGGCTTAATGGANAAAAAGATCAAGGTACTGATACTTTTTAAACAGAATAACGACATCGTAAATTACGATAATTTCATCATTGAAAGTGGAAGNAAAAAGGAAATTGAAGATTTCGTAACCCTCAAAAGGTATGGTCTGAAACCGGGGGAATACAATATTGAATTTACGCTTGCAGACCTGGCAAACACAAACAATGAATACAGGGATAGTGTTACAGTCAGGATAAATTCAGCCCCTGAACATCCTTTCCTGTCTAATCTCCAGTTAGTGGCAGACACAACTTCAAGTGCCGATGAACACATTGCCAAGAACGGCATCTTTTATGGNTTCATTCCTTATGGGTATATNGGTTCTGCTATCAATCGATTCGGATTGTATTTTGAAAGTTACAACACAGACCAACTTGCCACTGATATCGTAAACTACCATGTCAAGATAAGTAAAAGAATCAACAATACTTATAAGCTTGTCGGCCGTACTGCACTTAAAAGACGTTCTGCAAGGATTGA
The DNA here is from genome assembly GCA_013414645.1 of Candidatus Parvibacillus calidus. Lineage (GTDB taxonomy): Bacteria > Bacteroidota > Bacteroidia > Chitinophagales > Saprospiraceae > Parvibacillus > Parvibacillus calidus. The sequence continues at coordinate 2,464,703 of CP058702.1, forward strand.
CGACATCCTGGCCTGGTTCGACGTAACCTATTACGAATCCGGCCAATACAATATCATGGTATATTTGTCGGACAAGGACAGAAATGCAATAGACAGTGCTGAATATTATTTTACGAAGAGTAATCCTGTGAGGGACGAAGCAATTCTTTCCAANAAATTCATGGATGAAGTTGAAACTTCCTTCGCAGGAAAATTATCCAGGGATCAATTGAATTACACTTTGCGCGCCATTGCGATGAATGTAATCAATTCAGATGTGGAACTGGTCAACCGATTGATCAAGGACGATAATGTAATCGCCAAAAGCAACTATATCTATAAGTATTTCAAGGAAAAGTCAGCTCTTCATCCTGAAGAATATTATACCCAATATATGGAAGTCGCCAAAGCAGTGGATAAGAAATATAAAACAGGATTTGGCTATGGCTTTGAAAGCGATAGAGGGCTTATATTTATGAAATACGGAAAGCCCAGCGACATGATATCCATCACGGACGATCCTTCGTGCGCNCCGTATGAAATCTGGCAATACAATGAAGCGCCCAAACTGATGCAGTCCAATGTCAAATTCCTATTCTTCAACCCCTTNTTGGACGGAATGGATTACAGGCTTTTACAGTCCAATGCAAGAGGTGAGATGAGAAATCCCAACTGGAAAAAGGAGCTGTACAAAACCGTGGCAACCAATCCCGAAAACCAGGCATCTGAACGATATGAAGTGCCAAAAGGATTCAATCGTCAGGCAGAAGAATGGCTTCAGGACCTTTGATTGCAAAACTTATCTTACCTTTGTGCCTCAAATGCTGAAAATGAAATTTAAGGTNTTTTCCACGCTTTGTGTCATCCTGTTGTTATTATCCTGTAAGCGCGAACCTAAGCCGATTTCCGTTGATATTCCTGTTTCAGATGTACCAAAAATCGATTACAGAGTAACCGGAATCATACCACACAACACATCATTTTTTACCGAAGGCTTGCTGATTTATAATGGTAAATTTCTCGAAAGCACAGGCAGCCCGGAAGAATTGGAAAATGTCGAATCTATTGTGGCGACCGTTGATATTTCAGATGGAAAGACAGAAGAAAAAATAAGGCTAGATAAAACCAGGTATTTCGGTGAAGGTATCGTCGTACTCCATGATAAATTGTACCAGATCACGTATAAAAACCAGAAAGGATTTATCTACGATGCAAAAACATTTAANAAACTGGGAGAATTCGGCTATCCGAGCAAAGAAGGATGGGGAATGACCACCGACGGCACTCATGTCATCATGAGCGATGGGACGGATATGCTTTCCTTCCTGCTTCCACCTGAAATGAAAGTCGTTAAAACCATCCGCGTGACCCAAAATGACATAAGTGTACGCAATGTCAACGAACTGGAATGGATTAAAGGCTACATATTTGCCAATGTGTGGATGACCAACGACATAATAAAGATAGATCCATCCAACGGAAAGGTAGTCGCCAAAATGGATGTTTCAAGTTTGAAACATGAAGCCAATGCGACCTGGAAATACAGCGAGGTCGCCAATGGCATCGCCTATGATTCTACGTCCAATAAGATATACCTCACGGGCAAGCTGTGGCCGAGTATATACAGAATAGAACTGATAGAAAATAACGTTCAATAATTTTCAAAGCCGGTTAGTCAGTATAGCTTACAAGCAGGAATTGAGCGTCTTACTTGCAACATAAATCAGCCGGGCATCCTCCATAGATTTTTACCGGCGCAATATTTTATTCTTTCCTATTGGCTGATTTTCGATTGTCTATAGCCTGAAAGACCATTCCAAAGGCAATAACCAGAACACATCCTATCAGATTATACCAGAGAAATCCAATGGACAATACCTTCATTTCCCCTAGAACATACAGCGAAAGGATAATCCCCTCAGCAGCAATGGCCGCCCAGAATACAGCATTCCCTCCTATTTTCCTGANAAAGAAGGCAACGGCAAATATGCCGAGGACTGCACCATAAAAGAGTGAGCCTACAATATTCACCGCTTGAATCAGATTCTCGAACAAACTGGTAAACATGGCGAAAAGCATGGCCAGAATGCCCCAGATAACAGTACTCCACTTAGTAGCTGATAAATAATGCTTGTCAGATCGACCTTTGCGGATAGAACGCCGATACAGATCCACAATGGTCGTTGAGGCAAGTGCATTCAGTTCAGAAGCCTTACTCGACATGCTGCTGGAGAAAATAACAGCAATCAGAAGTCCAACCATGCCGACAGGAAGATATCTAAGCACATAGGAAATAAAAACATAATCCTTGTCATTGACATCCAGTGCCGGATTAGAAAGATAAATCAAGCTGTCAGCCTCTGCTCTCAATCCTCTCAACTGCTCTTCATACCTTTCCACCGCAGTTGATTTGTCATTGCTTTCAAGACTTTGCTTGTAAGCCGATTGCCGCAAATGAAACAATTCATCATAGCGTCGGTTTAGGTCGTTCCACTGGCTTTTATAAAGTCCGGTTTCGACAATCTGCGTATTCACCGGATTGAAATGCAGGGGCGCCTTGTTAAAAATAANAAATACAAACACAAGCACACCTAGCAGTAAAATGAAAAACTGCATCGGAATCTTCAGGAGTCCATTGAAAAGCAATCCCAGCCTGCTTTCCCGGATACTAGCTCCTGAGAGATACCGTCCAACCTGTGATTGATCGGTGCCAAAATAAGACATAAAAAGGAAGAAGCCTCCGAATATACCCGACCAGATGTTGTACCTATCCTCGGGGTTAAACCTAAAATCAACCAATTGCATTTTATTACTTTGCCCTGCCAATGCCAGACTTTCAGACAATCCAATACCCTTTGGCATGCTATAAAGCAAAATAAAAAAAGTAAGAAAGAGTCCCAGGAAGATGACGACCATCTGATACTGTTGCGTCTGAGCCACCGCCTTATAGCCACCCAATGTCGTATAGGCTATGGTCAGAATGCTCAAGGCTACAATAGTCACCTTCAGATCCCAGCCCATTACCACACTCAGGACAATTGCAGGTGCATATATGGTCAGGCCTGCGCCCATGGCCCTTTGTATCAAAAACAACACAGACGTGAGGCTTCTGGTCTTCAGGTCGAAGCGATGTTCCAAATATTCATAGGCTGTCTGTACGCGCATCTTGTAATAAAGTGGCACAAAGAAAGCCGACAAAACAATCATTGCAAGCGGCAGGCCAAAATAGAACTGCACAAAGCGCATGCCGTCGACAAAACCCTGGCCGGGCGTAGATATGAAGGTAACTGCACTGGCCTGTGTCGTCATGATCGATATGCAGATAGCCCACCACTTCATATCCCGGGTGCCAACGACGTACGACTCGGCTGTTTGGTTCCGAAGATTCTTCGCAATACCGTAAAATGTGATAAACAACAAGGTCGCAACCAAAACTACCCAGTCCAGCTCCCTCATGCGTGGTTATAATTTATTTGAATCAGCCAAAAAACAAATATGGTGAACACCATCACAGCAAACACCCATATGTACGCCTTGTTCCAGTTGGTTTGATCTTCCTTCATCCTGATCACTGAGGGTTGTATAACAAATTCTCCATCAATCGGTATGCTCCGGGGATACCGGCAGGAAGCTCTCTAAAGAAAACCAGGCCGGTATATATAAATGAACCTTTGCCAACAGGTGCATAAAGTAAACTTCNCCTGGCTTCATTTTCATTTTTGTCATGCATTCCGAACAATGCCTGATAATTATCCTGGTATTTATCTCCAAAATAAAGACCTCGTTCCTGAACCCAGTACCTGAAGTCATCCGTAGTGATTTTATTCGGCTTATTAACAAGGATATGTTCCGGAAGCAGAAAATGAACATCAGCGCTCTCATCAGTAACTCTGGTTCGACTCACACTAAAAGGATAAGGTCCGATTTGTTTGACCTTCATACCACCTGCTGTTGTATACTGAACCACTACCCTGCCACCATTTGCAGCATACTCACTCAATGCTTGATTGAGCGCAGCGGCATTTTCAAGTACATTGAATGCGCGGATGCCCACTAAAATAGTTCTGTATTTTGCCAATTGGGATTCATTCAACTGGTCTGAAGGAATTCTTTCAATATTGTAGCCTGCTGCCTTTAACGATTCAANAACCAAATCACCGGCTCCGTCGATATAGCCAATCAACTCCTTGCTTTNTGGCGGGGCCACGATGGAAACCGGAACCTTGTTTGCAATATTAATAATCCGGTAAGGGACATGATCATACCTGATCTCCTGAAAACTGCGATTATAATGCTTACCCTTCCATTCTATGTNGGCGCCAACGGAATCAATACCGGCAAATGCAGGACCTGAAATCATGAATTTATAGTCCCTTGACTCTCCACTGAGTTTCATGCCAATATCAAAATAGGGCGGCTCCGATGTCCATCCTTTTGGTAAGTCGGGATATAATCTCGCACTGATATCAGACACGAACCNCCTGACCGTACAATGTAGTGACGTTTTGCCCGTGGGATGTGCAAGGATACAATTCCGGTCGATATTCACTGTGACAGGCGGCACCACCTGAACTTCACCGTATCGCTGTCCATAAGCCGGCTCGACATTCTTATACAATATTCTTATGGGAATTGTAATGGCATATCCGGCGACATCGATACTCAACCTTCCGTCCAATGGATATATATTCTCCGGTCTTCCAATGATGTCCCGATCGCTGACATCATACATCATCGGCGAGGAATTGCCCTGCAACCAATAAGGCGTTGTCAATGGGATGTCATGGGGTACCCGGACGGAGTAATTCTCCTTGATGTTATTATTATCGGCAAGAGCAAGATTGGTATTCTTCACAACATTGTTCAAAAGGGTCAATTTAGTTATACTCACAGGTATTGAGGCCCTATTGATATATTCTATGTTAATTCTCATAGAATCTCCCGGGCAGACCGTTTTACTATCCGTCACAGCTTCAAAATAAAATCCGGCGCAATCGAGAATAATGGATTTGATCTCTTCAGACTTGATCTTCCTCCAGAATGGATCTTCCAGCTTATCGATCATTTTTGACACCTCGATCAGGGCCGGGATTGAATTTTCGGGATGCTTATAGTCATAGGCCCTTAAGATAGAGTTGACCTTATCTGAAATAGCATCACCACCCTTTACTCTTGACCAGGTGGAATTTATTTCAGCAAAGGGATTGTTAAAATCTGAAGGAGCTTTTCCGGCAACCAGCTCAAGGTATTCAATGGACGATCCGCGTGAATAGGCACTGCCAAAACCCTGACACCGATGGGAACTACGGCTCTGAGCGGCAATCTCACCATTGGACATACCGACCAATGGATAATACAGACCACAATCGACCTTATACAAACCACTTTTATCTGCCCTTTCAAACTCTTCCCGTGACTTGTAGAAGAAATAGGAAGTATTAAAATACATATTAGTCACCTGCCATGCCGGATAGTTTGAACCCGGTATTGTATAGTTGTCGTCTGCAGCCAGTAATATCGCTTTATCCGCCAGAATAGCCGAAGCACTGTGGTGACCGTGTGTTTCTCCGGGGTTCCGGGTCGTAAAACGGTTGACAATGATGTCCGGTTTGAATTTTCTGATGGCATTGACCATATCCTTGAGAATTTCGGCTTCATTCCAAAATTGCAGTGTCTCATCAGGATGCTTACTGAATCCGAAGTCATTGGCGCGGGTAAACCATTGATTGCCGCCATCAATTGATCTGGCTCGAAGTAATTCTTCCGTCCTCAACACGCCAAGTGAAGCTCCCAACTCAGTACCGATAAGATTTTGCCNCCCATCGCCCCTTGTCAAAGAAAGGTAGGTTGTATTAAAATGCTTCCCATGGGTAAAATAACTAATCAATCGTGTATTTTCATCATCCGGATGGGCTGCCAGATACATAGCATTGCCCAGAACATTCAATTTTTCCATTTTGAAAAATATCCGGTCGGCTGAAGTTGGTTGAAATTGTTGCGCGGATAAAATTGCCGCAAAACACATTAAAAATGAAGTAAATACGAAATGCCTCAAAATAAATTTGTCTTTTTAACTCAAATAAAACAAAAAATTACTCAATTTCGGAACTTAAAAAAGAACTTCATGGGTAACATCATTTTTAATACTAAGTTTACTTTACTTCTCAAAATAATATTTTTCCTGCTATCCATCAGCGTCATTTACTCTTGTAAAATCACCTTAAAAGGTTCAAAACCAATATCGTTGCCTTCCAACAATATTAAAACAGATTCGATGGCAGCTGATGTCAAGGCTCAAATGCTCCATTGCTGGAATACCTACAAGAAATATGCCTGGGGACATGATGAAGTGAGACCGCTGGCAATGTCTTCNAAAAATTATTACAACGAACCCTTGATGCTCACCCCAATCAGTGCCTATTCCACCTTCAGAATGATGGGATTAGACCAGGAAGCCGCTGAATGTAAAGAATTGATCATGAGTAGATTAAACTTTGACAGGGACATTACAGTCAACCATGCAGAGGTTGTGCATGTTGTCCTCGGAGGGCTGCTCAATGCATACGAGGCAGACAATGACGAGCAATGGCTGGATATGGCCGCTGATCTGGGCAATAGGCTCATCCCGGCATTCAATGCACCCTGGGGACTCTGTTACCGACAAGTCAACCTGAAAACCGGAACAACAAGTGGAGATATATGTACACCCAATGAAATAGGCGGCATGCTGATGGAATACGGGACTCTAAGCAAATATACCGGAGATGCAAAATATTTTGATATAGCCATGAAAGGTACAAAATCACTCTATAACCGAAAGTCCAAAATCAATCTCCTGGGATCCGCAATGGATGTAAGATCCGGCACATGGACCAATCCGGAATCCAACATCATGGAAGGCTCGGATATATGGATCGATGACTTGTACAAAGCCGCCGTGCTATTCAATAATGCAGAGCTATACGCTATGTTTACAACCAACATCACGGCTATCATAAAGTATCTTCGCGAATACACTGAATCCGGCACCTGGTACGAAAACGGAAATATGAATTACGGTACACAGGTACATCCTGAGTTTTCCGCCCAATCCTGTAGCTTTCCCGCCCTGCTTATGCTGTATGGCAATAAAACCGAAGCAGATTTGGTTTTTGAGTCTGTAATCAGGTACTGGTCCGAATATGGTATGGCACCGGAATTGATGAATTATAAAAGCAAACAGGTAATTTCGGCCTCCTATCTTCTCAGACCACAACCCTTGCTTTCGGCAGCTGTGTTAAACAAATACGGTAATAAATCTCGATATCTACAGGCCGGAAATTATTTCTATACACAACTGGTCAAGTTTTGCCGCAATGATGACAATGGTTTCGTTGCATTACGCGATGTCAGAACATTGGAAAAGATGGATCAATTAGATTATTACTTCTTCGGAGCGACCTTGAAGTATGCGTATATGTTGTACAACAGCGAAGCCGCCCGATATCTGGATACGCACGTATTCAATGCGTCGGGGATGATGTTCAANAAACCATCAAATGAATAAACATACTCACTCAGGACAATAAGCAAATGAATATTATATCTGGTAGCTATTCAGTTCTAAAATAACTGCTTTTATTTTGTTGGAATTGCCTTTCACGGTCACAAAATCCTTTATCAGATTCCATTGCAGTCTTTTACCTGCAACCTTTCGACTCGCTGATGCAGGTGTTTATAGGGTCAGGTAAACCTTTGGTCAGAGCTTGACAGGAACACGCATACACTTTCCTGAGTTGCACTTGCAATTACCTACCTTTCCGGCAAATATATTACCGGCATTACAGGAAGATCAAGCAGAAAAAGATAAGTTTTTTCAAGGTAAATATCCTAATCTTTATTTCGACTTAAATGTCTTTACATCCTATAAAATTAATCCGGGATCATTGGCGTCAATCAAATCAATCAATATCTTTCCACATCCATCATATCATATCCACCACCATCACTTCAATATCTTCGCCTTCCAAATTCATGAGCAATCGTTGATGATCCCTGTAATTCAATACCTGACCTTCTGTCCGTACATAATTCAACAATGAAAGGTTAAGCTCACGGCTCAGCCATCCCGGTTTTTGAGCCTCGCCAATGGCCATTATACCTTCCTTGCCGACCTTTCTGTCCGGTGTACTGTAAATCGCCGGATAGCCGTAATTGACATCCACTGCCGGTGACCATTGTGCCTCACCGATAATTTGTGCCACAACTGTGTAGCATTGAAATTCCATGGCTCTGGCACGCGCTCCCACATGTACTCGCGTCGCACCACGGATAGTTTCCGTGCAGCTTGGCACCAGAATAACTTCCGCTCCGGCCTGCGTCAGATAATGACTTCCAATAGCAAACTCAATATCATAACAGTTTTGTATACCGAATTTACAAATCCCCGCATCAAAAACCTTCAGTTCCTTTCTAGCCTCAGACATACCCCAATCCTCCTGTTCAAACCGAGTCATCCACCACTTGTCCTGATGTCCTTCCTTTCCGGAAGGAGAAAATACGTAAATCCTGTTAAAAAGTCCGGCGCTCTCCTTGACCGGAAAACTGGGAGCGACGATGATGACACCATATTTACGAGCCAAATCGGAAAAATGTCCCTTGAATTCAGACAGCAGATCCTGCATTTCGTCTAACTGCGTATGAATATCCTGTTGTATTTCTTTTGGAAAAAGACTCACCAGGTCCATCGAACCATATTCCGGAAAGAGAAGAAGGTGTTGGCCCTCAGCACAACCCTCCCTGACTATGCCCTCCATTCTTTCCCTCCATTCGTCGAGGGAATGATAATACACAATCGTATACTGATATGCTGCAACTTTAATCTTTCTGTCTGCCATGCCGGTCAATAATTATGCCAGAATCACGGCAAAAGTACTAAAATAGGCTGTTAATCGGGAGTGCATGATCCTTTCCTCTTTTAAAAATTCCTCAACCAGAAGTCCATCTCCTTTTTATCGGGCAAATCCATGTTCCTGTCTAACCATTCAAATTCGGCGATCAGCTCAGGATGCTTTATATAGCCCCGTTTGGTCCAGAATGCGTCATTGGGTCTGTAATTTTCAGGCCGCAGAGGATGATCTACAGGCCGATTTACGGCGCAGAAGCAGGTCGTGGTGTATGTACCAAAACTTAAGGCATGCGCTTCCCTTACATCGAAGAAACGATGTCCCAACCCACGCCTGCGATATTCCGGCAAAAGAATACTTTCACCGAAATAAAATATCTTGCCCACGTCCATCCCGGCCTTTACAAAAGGCATTTTGACCTCTTCAACTTCATCCGACAATGGCATACAAGTGGTAGCGCCAACCATCTGATCTCCATCGAACACTGCGTGTACCAGAGATTTTGTACTTGAAGTATAGATACTCAGATAGTCTCTCTCATAATCAAAATCACCCTCATACAAGTACGGAAACTCATAAAATACGGCAATACGCAACCTCGCCAAGCCGTCAAAAAGCCCGGCAATCTCCGACCCTGTCTTTGTCACAAAGGTTAATCCATCCGCCATCATTCCGAAACCTTTTCAATCCATTCATTCAGATTGTAATAGGTCGTCACACTCATTATCCGGCCATTCCGCACGGTAAGAAAAGCTGCCGCAGGAAGTACATAGACTTGTCCGTGTGCCGGCGGGAGGCCTTCTTCACTTACCTTGTACTTACCATGTACCATAAACTGAACAGAGACCTTCCCTTCATCAGAAGTTGTGTAGAACACTAATTCCTCCAGCCGCTCTTCATAAGCATCGTCCATCTTGTTTAAAAAATGGGCAAATAGTTCCTTTCCATATCTCGGCTTGCCCTCATTTGGAAAATGGACAACTGCATCGTCCACCAAATCCAGCATCCCCTGCCAGTCTTTACGATTAAAGCAATCGTAATAATTTTTTACAATCTCTAATGATGTCATATCTAATATCAAAATTTTATTTTCTTAGATCCAATGGCTTTCACAAAAAGAATTCCCAACCCCTCCCTATCCGTCACCTTAGGCATGTGATCTTGTCACCGACCGATGTTTTACCCCCAACTGCATTGGAGCTTGCTACACTTCTCTCAATACATCCATTCATCACAAACCTAACTATTTCCGTCAAATTCTTATATTACATAATCTACAAAGAATCCTCCGATTCGTAAAAACATTTGACAGATAAGCTTCCTTATGAAACACCATCATTTTGTAATTTGCGGTTCAATTTAGAAATACCCTGTAAAACCAGCAAGGCTGACTTTACAAGCCTTTGGTTGTCATCCAAGGAATAGTTGTCAATGAATTTGAAATACTCAAAAGGGTAATACCGAAGGTACATTCGTTATAGACCAATTTCATTGATCAATACGACTGTAGCCTCGGCGCTATACCAAAAATTTATGTACTATAATATAAATCATCTTGGTATAAGATGCAATCCGATCGAAACTTAAAGTCCCTAACCAATGACACCTATCTTCATCATGTGATTATAATTTTTGGGATTTGATGCTGACTTCATAGGTATGTACAGGATCTTCATAAGGCTTAAGGGCCTTTACTTCGAAATTGTCCCGTATAAATATCGCACACATGGTATTGGCGACATGATGGATATAACGATGAAAACCGACAGGTACTGCTTCCAGGATAGCATGTAGTGTTTCAAAACGTACACGATCCGGATCATATGCATAATCATGCCATACAACAATGGAATGTTCGTGTATCAGGTGATCAAACACATTCCTGGTATCTGACACAATATACTCATGGTGATGATTGCCATCGATAAAGATGACATCAAATCGCTTATCCAGTCCGGAAAAATCAAATACGGTAGAATCTCCAAGTAACTGCGTTATATTCTTTCGATTTTTCGAAANAAAGCCATGCGCATCAATATAATCTTCGGACAATCCGAGCCTCCGCATTTGATCATCCGCCAAATTCAGGGTAAAGCATTCTTCGGCAACATCAGACACATTACGTACACTCTCACCACGCCAGGTGCCGATTTCAAAATATTTTGCCTTGTCAAACCGTCTGCACAATGCCTTCAGTAATGCAATATCTGTTGGAAGGGAGCCTCCACCCANAAAGGAAAAGGTTTCCAGGGTTTCATGAAAGCCGGGACTAATCTGCTCCAAACTAATGCAAGATAAGCCATCAGGCAAACCAAATTCCTGTATCACCTTCCGATGCCATACTGTATTGTCATCCAGTACATTATTGAGCAACCATGGATTGTGTATGAGCCNCCTCAATGCCTTGAAAGCTTTCTTAACTCCTTTCATGGCCCAAATTTCTTAAATATTTATGAAACAATATCATGGTCATCAATCCTGTGAAGGTAAATGCAGCAGCCATCCCAATAGCTGCACCTTCGATTCCCATGATAGGAATCAGCCATACACCAAGCCCGAGGATGATCACTATGGCCGCTAAAGAGGCATAGGTGTTCCATTGGGCCTTTCCAATAGCCGAAGAAAGATTGCCATAAAGATTGCGCAACCACATATTCCCAACCAATGCAGCAAGGATGATAAAAACACGATGCCATTCCCTGCATATTGCTCACCGAAAATAAAGGGAATAATCCGGTCCCTAAGCAAAAATCCGACAATCAAGATGATGATGCCCAGCGGTATGAATATCTTGTAGTAATTTTTCAGATAAAATTCCAGATAACTCTTATCAGCATATTTGAGTGCCAGCTTAGGATAATCAGTCTGCATGAATATTTGCGGAAGGATAGCAAGACTCATAGGCAGAATGATGGCCGTCTTATACATAGCTATTGCATGCCCATCCAACAGAAAGCCAATTAACATGAAGTCCATTGAAAAAGAATATCTGACAGGAAATAGGTCAGGCCACCGTGAAAGGAGTACCGCCAGAATTCTTTCAGGTTGATGGAAGGCATTGTGATTATGCCTGAAAATGCTTCCCTCCTGTAAAATAGGAACGATAGCCAGGGCATGACCGCCAACGCAACGAGATAACCCAACATCCCCAAAACCAGGTACCTGCCAGCACCATCAAAAACCACCCACACCGGTGATCATACCAATCCATGCAAACATCTTGTTGTCGTGATGAATCCGGAAATAGGATTCTATAAAATTCTGAAAATAATATCCCAACAGACGTACTGCAAACAACAAGATCACAATTTGGATTCCTCCATATCTAAGAGTATATATATAACTAATCGCAATGTATATACATATTATTATCAAATGATTGAAAAGTCCTTTACCAAAGACATAGCGACTCAAATTGTCTTTGGCATCCTGAGAGGTTTCCAGCACACCGTATCTAAGAAGTCCTTGATACGGTTCAGGCCGGTTAGAGGTGCAAATATGGCAAAAACTGAAAATACAAGCGAAATCAAACCGAATTCATCCTTAGTTATCATCCGCGCTGCAATAATATTGATTCCAAGCATGGAAAGACGGGAGACCAGGATGGATAAAAAGACCATCAACCCCTTATTCCGGATAAACTCACGGATAAATCTGAACAATTCACTCATCCAAACAAAAATTTGAAACTGCCCAAAAGGCTCAACACCATTGTCTTTTCATAAAATGTACCCTGTAAGTACATCGTCAGGCAATCCTGCTTCAAAGCCGGATCATGCACCAGATCAATATTTTCTGAGAAATATCGGTCGAAATATAACGCAATGTCATGATTTGTTCGGAAATAATATTCATAAGGAGCCATATTGCATTTATAGGGCTGTCGAAGCAGTTTATTGTAAATCAGATTGCGAAACCTGACCTTAAATTGATCGCCGAAAGCCGTCTTCCACGTACGGTCAGGCTTCATGAGTGTGCGTTCCCAAATATACCCGGCAGCAGAAGGACAAAAATCCCGAATCCAATCTATATATATTTNTTCCTTGTATCTCCATGCCTCATCAAGACTCAGAGCAAATCTCAAAAAATCATTGTGCATAAACGNGGAGACAGCCACACTGAACTGCTCTGCCACATAGTTGCCGACAGCGATAAAATTGAAGCCGCGATTATAAAACAAAANAGCCTCCTCGGAAGGGTATTTGGCAGCAATTCGATCCAAAACCGGTCTCACTTTATCCGCATATCGTTGATTGGCAATGAGCTTAGGAAAGGCAGAAGAAGCCGGATTCCTGGCCGGAGATGAAAGGTAGGAGCCTAAAACAGCATCTCCAAGATGTCCCGTATGAATCAATCCCTTATCTGCAAAATCAATAGTTGACAATGCAAATTCGGAATGAACGCCTCCGGTATAACAGGCCAATCCTTGAGTGATGCCGACAAGCTTGTCGATATGCTTCAGAAATTCACCGCCATCTAAATGAACTACGGAAAGGGTCAGGCCTTCCTTCCCGGCAATCTGCCTTGCTATAATCTCATCCCAATATCCTGAATGTGAAAAGCACAATGCCTGCTCATGACGAAACCCCATCCGGCGCGAATAAAGTACACCCATCCGCGAATCAAGCCCACCACTCAATAAAGCAAAGTGTCCGACCTGGCGCTCCAAATCGAAGGTGTACTCTTGACGGACTGCCCTTGTAAATAATTCATCCAGGGTATGAAGGGCTGACTTTTTATCTCCCCGATAAAGGTCCTGACTACCCGGTCCCTCCCAACTTTGAATTTCCATCTTCCTGGTCTCAACATCAAAAGCCAACTGCTCTCCACCCTTTAGCTTCCTTACCTCGCTAATCAAAGTGAAATTGTCCGGCAGACTGTTGAGCGCCAATGTACAATAGGACGCTTCCATATCGATGGAATATAGCAGAGAGTGCCTATCCAGGCTGCGCTTCAGGGAAGCCAAACCGGTATCGACAAGTAAGAAATCATCTCTATGGTAGTAAANAATTGTTTGAGATGCTGTCAGGTTGGTATATACAAATACTTTACCATTACGCTTATCATATAAATATCCACTGTATTCTCCGGAAAATTCGCGGGAAAATCCGGTGCCAAGCTTTTCGTACAAGGCAGTAACCAGATGTTCGATATCTGCAGCTGTTCCATAGGAGGCAATCAATTCATTGAAATTAAGCACCACACCTTTCAGAAAAAAACGATAGGACGGATTGTCAAAGAAATGGTAAAGGAATGACTGAACACCATCCACCATTTCCCGAAAGGTCAATTCCTTCTTAGGAAGATGTGATATCTGAAATTCACTTTTCATGCATTACTCTGTTATAGATATCATGAAAGCGATTAGCCAAATGTTCAGGTGAAAAATTTTCTTCAGCAAATCGATGCATTTCAGCAGGTGACTCAAACTTTCGCCCCCGTATCACAGATTCCATCGCCCGATACAGGGCGTCCTCATCACCTTTAGGTATAAGGATGCCGAATGTTTCCGGCAGGAATTCACCAATACCGCCGACATCTGTGCCAATGAAGGGAAGACCACAAGCGAAAGCCTCTCCCTGCACACAAGGCTGGTTTTCATAGTTGCTGAAAAGCAGGAAACAATCAGCATTGGCCATCATTGCAGGGACCTCATCATGGCTAAGCTCGCCGAAAGGGAAAATTACATCCTGCAAATGATGTCTCGCGACAAATTGCCGGATTGGCTCCAAGGCCCGTTGCCGCCTATATGCAACTCAAAGGAAAGACCCGAATCCACCAAGCGCTTAGCTGAACGCAAGATACCACTGATATTTTTATGTTGTTCATCGAGCATCGACAAATGCAAAAACGAGGTTTAGCGGAAGACTTCCTTTCAGAAAAGATACGGAAGCGATCGGTGTCCACGACATTGGGTACCACTTCAAACTCCGGCTTAGAACATACGGCCTTCATTTGCTTCCCCAGATCAGCCGACACAGGCAGAACCAATCGACAATTTTGCAGAATGAGCCGCACCAGGATATGTGTCATAAGGTTGAGTTGTCGAAACCTGAATGGTTGAAATCCGGTCCAATGTTCACTCAGTATGAATGGCTTGCCAAGGAAAAACTTCAGGTAGAGGGCAAATAATCCGGCAGGCAACACTGTATTCAGATGCACAAGATCCGGAACTTCGGCTCTGATATAACCCATCCAAAAGGCTTTCATCCTTTTGAAAAATTCAGCACTTTGCAACCGGAATCCTTGTAGTATACTATGATCTCACGCAGGCCATTATCGGTATCACTGACCTCATAGGCACCCGCGATGTCATCATCCCGAACAGTATGCAGAACGGTAATATCTGCAATACGGGCAGCAACTCTGGCGTGCCGTTGGATAAAATCTCCCGAATAAGGCGACACACGGGATGGATACCAGGATGCAAGGAATAAAATACGGTTTTTGGCATGCGCCCAAATAACTGGTTATTTTGGCAAAGATAGCAACTAAAGTAACGGTATACGTAAAAAGCTGAAATTATACTTATAACTCTTTGCCCTGCAATAGGTCATCAGATCATGATCTTTGGGGATGTAAAAAATGATTTCATCCTTGGTTGCTACCTGATAATAGGTCAATTTACCCATTAATATTCTGTTTACTATAAGGGAGTTTGGTGCCAACCCATTAAAAGACAACGAAATATCCTGCTAAACTTTTAGCAAATTGATATTAAACGGGACAATAAAGGAAGGTTGAATAAATAAAGCTGTGGAGATGACAGGCAAAAGCCGTATAAAAGAATATTACAATTCAACAAAGTATAAATAATTACTTAAATATTTATATTAAAGCATTTTATATATATTTATTTTTTACAAATGTAATCTATTGATGAGAGTAAGGTGGAATTACCTGTACGCTTTGTACGAATTCACATCTTATACCTGCTTCTGACAAAGCAGTAAAAATATATTGGAAATCCGAAATCTTAATTTGCTGACAAACCTCAACCAATAATCATTTGGAAAAAACCGCAACATTAGACAACAAGAAGTCTGGTTGTAATAACCTTAGGACCAAGCTTCATTCAGAAACAGTATCCAGAAACCATAGTCACGACCTGAGAATTATCACAGCACAAATATGTGACTGTACAATGACACATTACTGACTCATTATCAATGCACTCCCTGACTCCTCACCTTACTGTAATGTGCCTGATCAATTTTCATCAGCCAGGACTTCAGATCGTCGATTGTCGGATTGACACTGATGATCTGACCTTTATCATTGATTAGATATGAGGTAGGAACCTTCTTTATCTGATACAGAGTCGTGATCGGGCCACCATCCTTTGGCTCCCTGAAGTGTGAGGGCCACGCTAAGCTGTCCGAGTTGATTACCTGCCTCAGAATAGCAGAATCATCATCCATGGCTACTGACACCACTTCAANAATCCCGTGCAACGAATCCCTGTAAGTCCTATACAATTTAGAAAGCTCCGGCAATTGTTTGCGGCATGGACTGCACCAGGTCCCCCAAAAGTCAAGCAATACAAGTTTGCCTGACATATCATCCAGTGAGAAATGCTTGCCGTCAATAGTCTGCGCACGGAAGGAAGGCGCCTTTTCTCCGACCATGAATGCAGGCTTCATATACATATATTGGTAGAGAATATAGACCAATACGGCCAGAATAAAGAAAATAATATATTGAAAAATCTTCATCAACCTGGAATTATATTACAAAAATAACTAATATTAGGAGAATTGCCCAGTATTTATTTTATTTTCTAAACATTGAACAAAAAAATATCCGATATCTCAAGGATAACGTCATAAAACGATATAAAATGATACTTTTGCATAAATATTTACTCATGTCAACCCCTGACCATTTCGAATATATTGACAAAAGTAAACTACCTCGCCACGTTGCCATCATCATGGACGGTAATGGCCGTTGGGCTAAGCAACAGGGCAAGTCGAGGGTGCTTGGACATTCTGCAGGTGTAAAGAGCGTGCGGGAAGTTTCTGAAGCTGCGGCCCGGTTAGG
The DNA here is from genome assembly GCA_013414645.1 of Candidatus Parvibacillus calidus. Taxonomy (GTDB): domain Bacteria; phylum Bacteroidota; class Bacteroidia; order Chitinophagales; family Saprospiraceae; genus Parvibacillus; species Parvibacillus calidus. The sequence goes on from CP058702.1 coordinate 2,481,610, forward strand.
CATTGAATACCTGACGTTGTATGCTTTCTCTACCGAAAACTGGAACAGACCAAAACTGGAAGTAGAAGCACTGATGTTGTTGTTGGTGGATACTATCAACAAGGAAATAGCGACCTTGAAGAAAAACAATATCAGACTCAATGCCATAGGAAATCTGGCTGGTCTCCCTACAGCCAGTCAGAAAGCCCTGAANAANGGCATTGATGCCACAAAGGACAATGACGGCCTGAATCTCATCCTTGCCTTGAACTATAGTGGCAGAGAGGAAATAACCAACATGGTAAAGCTAATTTCTGAGGAGGTTAGGGCCGGTTCCCTGGAACCCGGCATCATCGACAACCGGATTATCGAACAACACCTGTACACATCCGGCATGCCTCAGCCAGAATTACTTATCAGAACCAGCGGAGAATATCGGATATCAAATTTCCTGCTTTGGCAGATAGCTTATACAGAATTCTACTTCACTCCTTTGATGTGGCCGGAATTTGGACAGCAAGAATTTTACAAAGCCATCATCGAGTTTCAGTCACGAGAACGGCGGTTTGGCAAAATATCCGAACAGCTCTGATCGATAAATTTAACAAAACAATAAGCCTGATTCTGTGTAATAGAACACAATAAAAACGTTTTATAATCAAAAAATTCAAAATTAATCTAGACCATCGGATAAAAAACAAACATCTTATTCGTGAAAATATTTTATTATCGTGGTTTTATTATCTTTGCCAAATTACTTGAAAAAATTGTTGACTAAATTAACATTCATACCACTTATTATCATGCTCATCCTGTCAATGAACTCTGGATTAGCCATGATACACTCACCGGATTCTACCGGCCCGAAGGTTTTTCTATTGGGTGATGATGAAAATTTGATGAATTCTCTCAGTAAAAACTATCCCACTTTACTCATGAAAGTGTGTAAGGACGATATGGAGGTAGCCTACAATGTATGGATGGAAATGCTCTCAGATATGGAAGCATATGCCACTAAAATCAATTTTGATATCAGAGGCACCAAGCTGTGGATGAACGTCTATTGGAATAAAAACGGCAAAATTGAATATATCGGGTACTATCTAAAGCCGAACAGCAGAAATGTAAAAACTGAGGAAATGAACGCNTTTTTTGCGAGCTTTATGAAAAATTATCAGATGAACCTATCTTATACCGGCCGTTTTTACCACAATGGAAGTGCAGCATTTCCGACTCATTTCAAGGCACTCAAGGATAAAGAAGGTGGATGACAAGACCCTTTTCGCATGATCAATCCCCAACCTTATTAATTTCACATCTTGTTTTGAAGCATCGTATTGCCATCGGTTGAAAATGCCGATAAAAAATCTGTGTTAATTCCTGTTTTTGCAAAAAAGTTGGATATTTTATTTTTATTTGTAACCAAATATTAAAATATCAATAACGTGGGAGTTAAAGGCAGATTGACGATAATCAGTTTTATGCAGTTTTTTGTTTGNGGGGCATGGCTTATCACCATGGCCAATTTCTGGTTTGGCACTAAAAACTGGGATGGAACGCAATTTGGGGCAGTGTTTGGCACTATGGGCATTGCATCAATATTTATGCCCACACTGGTCGGCATCATAGCAGACCGATGGATCAATGCCGAGCGCCTTTATGCGCTGCTTCACATCCTTTATGGTGCCGTATTGTTTTATCTTCCCAACACAACCGATTCGGGCGCCTTTTTCTATACCATGTTAGTTGCGATGTGTTTTTATATGCCGACCATCGCTTTGTGCAATTCCATTTCTTACAACATACTGAAATCCAACAATTATGATGTAATCAAGGAATTCCCGCCTATCAGGGTCTGGGGGACAATTGGGTTTATTGTCGCTATGTGGACGACCAACCTCACCGGACAGAAAGCGACAGAGGGCCAGTTCTATATAGCAGGAGTGGCGGCCATTTTGTTGGGTTTATATGCTCTCACCTTACCTAAATGCCCACCTCAGAAACTCATCGACAAAGATGCTCCTTTGACTCATCAACTGGGATTAAACGCCTTCAGGTTGTTTGCTGATTATAAGATGGCACTTTTCTTCATATTCTCGATGATGCTTGGCGCAGCATTACAACTAACCAATGCCTACGGAGACGTATTTCTGGACGAATTCAAATATTTCCCCAAATATGCATCTTCGTTTGTAATCAAGTATTCGACAATTATCATGTCCATATCACAGATATCCGAGACACTTTTCATCCTTGCCATCCCGTTTTTCTTCAAGCGATTCGGCATCAAACAGGTAATGCTCATCAGCATGCTGGCATGGGTGTTCAGGTTCGGTTTATTTGGATTTGGCGATCCTGCAGGTGGGCTTTGGATGATCATCCTATCATGCATTGTCTATGGTATGGCCTTCGACTTNTTTAATATTTCAGGATCTTTATTTGTAGAAACAACGACTGAACCTAAGATTCGTTCTTCTGTACAGGGCTTGTTTATGATGATGACTAATGGTTTCGGAGCTGTGTTGGGTAGTGTCATTGCCGGCTGGTCCATTGATCGGTTCTTCACCAANAAATTCATTGATATTCAATCTCTTGCAGCCAACTTTGATACAACAGCGGACAATCCAACCTTTCTCGATATTGCAAAAAATGCTTTGGGGGCAGTGATCAATCAAGATGGCAGCCTTGCTAATCCCGTATATATTAAGGACTGGCATCAGATATGGATTGCATTTGCCGCGTATGCACTCCTTGTCACCATACTNTTTGCTCTCCTTTTCAAAAATGAGCCAAAACAAGAGCTTGATCTGAGTAAATTGAACCATTGATACAAAAGTAAATACCTGTATTCAGACAGTTGGAGTACCAGTAACCGCGTATGTTAAGAAAAGGATATTGTCAACTATACTTCATGACAAGAAGAGCTTTAGTCAACAAATCCTGAAGAATATATTGTACCATTGATTTTAATAAATTTACTTTTTGTATAATTTGATTACCTTTGCACGCTGAAAATTAGGGCGAATTGCAATGATCGCATATATCCATGGCAAAATTACGGGACTGACACCGACTTATGCATTGATAGAGACATCGGGCATAGGATATCACGTCAATATAAGCCTCAATACCTATGCGATGCTGGATGGGAAGGAGACTTATAAGTTGCTTACTGTTCTGCTGATCAAAGAGGATTCTCATACTTTGTATGGCTTTGCAACCGAAGAAGAACGAAGTGTTTTCACACATTTGATTTCTGTCAATGGTGTGGGTGCAGGTACTGCCAGACTTATACTTTCCTCTATGCCTGCAACCGATGTCAAGCAGGCAATCATACGAGAGGATGAACGCATGTTCTCAATGGTCAAGGGGATAGGACCAAAAACGGCCAAAAGAATCATCATAGATCTTAAAGACAAGCTAAGCAAAGAAGGTGACCTTCCGGCCGGAAATATCCGATTGCCCCTGGTATCCGCCATCCGGGATGAAGCCGGTGCGGCACTTCTGGCACTTGGTTTTCAAAAAAATAACATCGACAAGGTACTCAATACATTACTGAAAGAAGACAAAGAATATACCTTGGAGCAGATGGTAAAGGCTGCATTGAAGAGCTTATCAGGTGCATAAAATGTTAATTTTATTAAGAATAAAAGAAAAAGGAACTTTTTCGTTTTGAATAAAACATATATTTATATGAGCGCAATTATGAATAATTAACATTCGCCCCGAACAATTAAAAATTCCATTAATAATGCCGGATCTTGTCGGTTCGGATAAAATTAAAATAAAAAGCCGTTGATATAACGCGTTGATAAATTTATATGAATTTAAAAATCAACACTTTAAGTCTATTTTTCGTCCTCGGTATCGGATTGGGAATATATGCTATGGCGACAGGCAAAATAATTCAGGGAGGCCTCAACGTCATTCAACCGGATGAAAAAATCGAAGCCCTTGATACAGTCATTCCCCGTAAACCATTCTACCCGCGCGACACCACTAATCCAATCAACCTCAAACTCCCTCCTGATCTTGAATCCGGCTACAATTACGATCCAAATACCAATAGCTANTTTTTCTCCAATAAAATAGGTAATGATTATCTGGATGCCCCCACCAATCTAACCTTCAGTGAATACCTCAAAGAAAAATCAAAGCAACAGGAAAGGGACTATTTCGGCAAATTAGCCGGATTGTCCGATGGCAGGAACTCCGGCAAGGCCAAAGACCCACTGGAAGGTTACAAAACCAGCAACTCCATTATTTCGCGCCTTTTTGGCAGTGATGTAATAGATATCAAGCCTTCCGGAAACGTGGACATCGACCTTGGTCTGGCTTCCAATCATACCTTTAACCCTACTGCGACAGAGCGCCAAAGAAGATATACTACTTTTGTCTTCCAACCTACTATCAATCTTAGCATAGCCGGAAAAGTAGGAGAAAAGCTTAGTGTCAACGCCAACTATAATACACAGTCTACTTTGGACTTTGACCAGTTTATCAAAATAAAATTTGATGGCGCAAAGGGCAACGAAGACGATATTCTCAAGAATGTAGAAGCCGGTAATGTATCCCTGCCGCTGCGAAGCTCGCTGATTCAAGGTAGCCAATCGCTATTCGGTATCAAGGCTGACCTGCAATTTGGGCATCTCAAGTTGACAGGATTAATTTCTCAACAAAAATCAGAGCGTAAAAACCTACAACTTCAAGGTGGAAGCCAATTGCAGACATTCTCCATCCCTATTGACCAATACGACGAAAACAAACACTTCCTTTTATCTCATTACAACAGGTCGGTGTTCAATTCATCCTTGAGGACCATGCCTCAGATCAATACATTCTTCAACATTACGGATATTGAAGTATGGGTAACGAATGACCGACAGGAAACAGAAGATGTTCGCGACATAGTAGCTTTGGCAGACTTGGGCGAATGGAAGCATTTGACTAATTACAACCCTTTAATTAATGACACTTTTGCAGTCAACCATCCTGATTATACTGGCAGAATCGAACTACCGAACAATGATGCCAACGGGTTATACAAGCAACTGGCTATTACTGACCCGGAAAATACAAGACCTCTGAACAAAGTTGTGAGTACGCTTCAATCCTCACCATTGAATATGGTCCAGACAAGGGACTTCGAAAAAGTAAGANNCCGAAAACTGAGAAAGGATATCGACTATACCTTCCACCCACAGCTTGGATTTATATCTGTAAATATAGGTTTGAGGCCTGACCAGGTCTTAGGAGTTTCTTACCGATACCGGTACAATGACAAGATATACCAGGTGGGTGAATTTTCATATGATGCCCCGGTAGACCCCGATAATCCAAATGTTCTTTTCGTAAAACTCCTCAAAGCAACAACACAGAAGACTGAAATACCTCTTTGGGACCTCATGATGAAAAACGTTTATTCTGTAGGTGCCTACCAAACCAATGCACTTGATTTTCGATTGGATATTTTCTATGAGGATCCGGGTTATGGTCAGAAGAGATTCTTACCGGAAACTGATCTGAAAGGGCAACCTTTGCTGAGGGTGTTCAACCTCGATAACCTTAACACGACAGGAGATCCACAGCCGGATGGCGTTTTTGACTTTGTCGAAGGGGTAACAATCAACAGTCGGACCGGCCGTATCATGTTCCCAATTCTGGAACCTTTTGGTTCAGATCTGGCCAAAAGAATCAACAACTCTGTTCTGGCAGAAAGATATACCTATCCTGAACTATATACAAAGACAATCACACGTGCACGGGAGTACCCTGANAAAAACAGGTTTACCCTAAAAGGTTCCTACAAATCAACGGTTTCATCGGAAATTTCATTGGGTGCATTTAACGTACCACAAGGTTCGGTGCGTGTATCGGCAGGAGGAACTCAATTGATAGAAGGACAGGATTACATTATCGACTATTCAGCCGGTAAGGTCACGATCCTCAATGATGCATACCTGACCTCAGGTGTACCGGTCAATGTCTCGTTTGAAGACAATGCATTGTTCAGCTTCCAGCAGAAATCAATGATGGGACTGCGTGCCGACTACGCTTTAAATAAGAATATCAATATCGGGGCTACTTTCATGCGCCTTTCAGAACGACCTTACACACANAAAGTCAATCTCGGAGACGATCCTCTCAACAACAAAATATATGGTCTTGATCTCAACTTCACAAAGGATGCTGAATGGTTGACCCGACTGATAGATAAGTTGCCATTGATTCAAACAAAGGAACCGTCCAAAGTTAATCTCACCTCAGAGGTTGCAGTTATCCAGCCGGGANNCTCAAAATACATCAACAACCTGGCAGACGAAGGCGGAACAGCCTATATCGATGACTTTGAAGGAAGTACTTCCAGTTTTGATCTAAGGACACCGACACAAGAATGGTTTATTGCCAGTGTTCCTCAAAATGATTTGCAAAACAACAATCCACTGTTCAAGGAAGCCACCCTGAATGATAATCTTGCCTATGGAGCCAACCGGGCCAGACTCAATTGGTTCAGAGCCGAAGTCAACGCCCTGAACAGTACGGATGCTGCCGATCCATATACCAGATTTGTATCCATCACTGAAGTGTTTAAGCGTCGTAACAACGTTGTAGGAATCAACAACGGCCTTTATACTTTCGATGTTGTATACAGCCCTTCAGAAAGAGGCCCTTATAACTATGAGATTCCGGAAGGTTATCCCGGATTTTCTGCAGGTCTTACTTCCTCAGGCCAACTTAAAGATCCCAAATCCAGATGGGCCGGTATCCAAAGGGCAATTGTCAATTCTGACTTTGAAGCTCAGAACTATGAATTCATCGAATTCTATATGCTCAGCCCTTTTCAGGTAAGACCGAATGGCGTGCAGAATACATCCAGTGGTAAGATATACATCAACCTGGGCAATGTCTCCGAAGATGTATTAAGAGATTCAAGAAATTTCTTCGAAAACGGACTGCCAGGCCCTAGTGACGAAAACCAGAAAGTATTCACCTCCTCATGGGGTAGAATTCCGGCCGTCAACCAGTTTATCAATGCATTTGACAACAATCTGGAAACAAGGCAAGCGCAGGATGTAGGGCTGGATGGATTGAGTTCAGAACAGGAAAAGGAGCATTTCAAGGACTATCTCAATCTCATCAAAAACTCACCTTTACTGAGTGCAGATGCTAAAGCAGAAATCGAAAAGGATCCATCCAACGACGATTTCACTCACTTCAGACAGTTCCCTGATAATACGCCAATCCTGGAAAGATATCGTTACTTCAATGGACAGGAAGGAAATTCAAAACCGACCGAGGACAATGCCAGTGTGCAATCAGCCTCAACCAATTATCCCGATCGCGAAGATATCAATAATGATAACTCACTCAACGAGTCTGAAGCATATTATCAATACGAAATCCCGGTGGAATTTGACGGGGTGGATGGTATCAAACCCAATCCATTCATTACAGATATCATCGAAGGAAACAATAATGACAAATGGTACCGATTCAAAGTACCAGTGAACCAACCGACTCAGACAGTGGGAGGCCTCACTGACTTCCGATCAATAAGGTTTATGAGGCTCTTTTTCACGGGATTCGAGCAACAAACCATCATGCGATTTGCAAGAATGGATCTTGTGAGAAATCAATGGAGAAAATATACGCGAGGCATCACAGGAGCCATTGACGAACCTGTAATCATTCAGCCCCCGTTCTCCGATCTTAAGTTTGACTTATTGGCAGTCAATTTTGAGGATAATTCAGCCAAGATTCCGGTCAATTATGTTTTACCAAAGGGTCTGCGCCTGGAGAGAGCAGTCGGAGCCTATCAGGAAACATTCCAGAATGAGCAATCTCTGGCACTCAATTTTTGCAATCTTCCGGAAGATACTCGTGTCGGTATCTTTAAAAATACTAACATCGACATGCGCCGTTACAAACGCCTGAAAATGTTTGTACATGCAGAACCCATATCTGAAGAAGCTCCAAAAATTCCGGATGGCGACCTGAGTATCTTCTTGCGAATTGGCTCCGACTTCACCGACAATTATTACGAATATGAAATTCCGCTTAAGGTTTCTGATCTGGAATATCTGAAATCCGTGAAGAATGACTTGCTGGTGTACAGTGAAGGTGTATGGTTGAAAGACAACGCATTTGACTTCCCTTTGCATATCCTTACTGACTTGAAGGAAGAACGAAATAAAGTAAGTGGAGCAGGTTCTTATTATTCAAAGGCCGATCCTGAAAAACAAAGTAATACCATTACTGTNAAAGGGAATCCAAACCTTGGTTATGTAAAGGGACTGATGATTGGTATCAGAAACAAACAAGGAGGTATACCACGATGTGGTGAAGTATGGGTCAATGAACTAAGGATGACTGGATTCGATGAGCGAGGAGGTGTCGCAGCAGTTTCACGCATTGATATTCAGTTGGCTGACTTAGGGACCCTTACCTTGTCAGGAGCATATTCGTCACTGGGATGGGGTGGATTGGATCAGCGTGTACAACAAAGGGCCATCACTACCAATTACCAGTATGATATCTCTACCAACCTCGAACTGGGCAAGTTCATACCCGGAAAGACAGGAATAAAGATTCCATTTTATTATCAATACACAACAAATGTCAAAACACCCGAGTATGATCCATATGATCTGGATATCAAACTCCGCGACAAGCTGAATCAGTATGATGGTTCAGAGCGTGATAGTCTTCGTGAACAGGCCATAGAATATGAAAATATACAATCATACTCTTTCAATAACGTAAGAAAGGAACGGACTAATAAAACAGGCACACCGATGCCTTGGGATATAGAAAACTTTAGTTTTACCTATGGTCATTCNAGGACAAAGCGTACTGACCCGATTATTGCACGTGACCAGACTGATCAATACAAAGGNGGGCTGGACTACAACTTTACAATGAAGCCATTGTACATTACTCCGTTTTCCAAAATGATCAAGAAAGATAAATATCTGAAGTTTATCACTGATCTTAACTTTAATCCGCTGCCGAACACTTTTGCATTCAATACGCAGCTCAACAGAATGTATAGTACAAAGCTATACCGATTTACAGATCCGTTCCAAAGTACCTGGAGAACCAGGAATTTCCTTTGGGACAGATCATACACACTCAATTGGGATCTGACGAAATCGTTGAAATTTGATTTCAATGCAGTAAATACCTCTGTAATTGACGAAATGAATGATAGATATGTCGATTCCGGCTTGCCTAACCCCAACTTTAATTCCAGTGCCAACAGGGCTGTAATATGGGAAAATATACGCCATCTCGGAAGAAATAAAAATTATAGACATACCTTTAACCTGAACTTTAATGTTCCATTCAAGAACATTCCAATGATGGAATGGGTAACAATGAGGGCATTGTATGGTGGAAGTTATACCTGGAGTGCTGCAGCAATCAATGTAGACACCTTAGGGAATGTCATCCAGAATACACAGATCAGACAGTTGAATGCTGATTTTAGTTTCGATCGGTTATATTCAAAATGGAATTACCTGAANAAAATTGAAAAACCCGAAAGTAAATCAACGTCAAAAATTTCACAGCCAAAACAAAAAGGCTCAAACACCAAGCCTGTAACCGATGATCCCGGAAATAAGGATGCATTGGGCAAACAGGATTCTACCGATGCCAAGCTTTCAAAGGCAGAAAGGCTAAAACTCAGGAAAGAGAAAGAAAAGGAAAAGAGAAAGCTTGCCCGTGAAGAACGAAGNAAAAATTATCAACCCTCTCTAGCCGAAAGGATTTTGATAAGACCACTGCTAAGCTTGCGCAAGGCACGTTTGACCTATACGGAAAATCTGAACTCCACGATTCCGGGCTATGTCCCTTCGACTTCCTCGATGGGAATGGATCAATGGTCGGCACCGGGCTTCGGTTATATAGCGGGCTGGCAACCGGACGATGCTTACTTTGAAAGGGCTGTAGCACCCAATAACAACTGGATTACCAANAATATCTTCCAGAACCAACTGGTTATACTTGGCCAGAACCAGGCCATTGATGCTAAAATCAATCTCGAGCCATTCAATGATTTCAAAATCGACCTGAATGCCAATCGTACCTACCAGAATACTCATACTGAGCTATTCAAGGTAAAGGCAATTGGTGAAGACTTTGGTAGATATGCAGGTCGGGATATCGGTTCATATACAACGACATACTTCACCCTCAACTCCTTCTTCGATGATATGAGAAGTGTTTTCAAACGATTTGAAAGTAACAGAACTGTGATTTCCAATAGATTGGGAACAACACCGGATCCAAACGTACCGGGTTATACTACAGGCTATGGTAAAATTCAACAGGATGTACTCATCCCGGCCTTCCTGGCCGCATACTCCAATACGGACCCGACAAAACAGAATCTGGATATCTTCAGTACCTTCCCTAAGATCAACTGGCAATTGACCTACAACGGTCTTACCAAGTTAGAGTTGTTTAANAAATACTTCTCAAGTGTCAACCTGACCCATGCATATAAGTCAACCTTAAATGTCAACAGTTTCAACACTTCGCCCAACTATGATCCGGAGGATCCTTATATCTTCAATCCGATAACAAACAATTATTACAGTAGGCTGGAGATTCCGGCGGTATCCATCACGGAAGGGTTGTCTCCATTGATTCGTTTGGATGTAAAGACAAAGAACGACATCACATTCAATATTGATTACAAGAAAGTCCGTAATCTTTCACTCTCATTCGTTGATAATCTGGTCAATGAGACCAAGTCATCCGATATCACAATTGGTGCCGGATATACCATCCATAGTGTTAAGATGCCTTTTATGAAGGAATTTCAGCTTAAGAAAAATGACAAGAAAAAGAAGGATAAAGGAAAGGACCCATCCAAAACATCTACAGGACCAGGCCCTAAAGGTGGTAATAAAGCAGCCGAAAATGACCTGATTATCCGGTTGGATGTATCTTATCGGGATGATGCAACAGTCAGTCATTTTATAGACCAAGATCTTACCAGAACATCGCGCGGAGCTATAACATTAAGGCTCGCTCCAAACATCGAATATCAATACAATAAGAACCTGACCCTCCGGCTGTTCTACGATTATAACCTTACCAACCCGAAAACTTCACAACAATTCAAAACAATCTCCCAGCGAGGTGGTATCACGTTTAGGTTCCTGCTCAATTGACAACTCTGAATATTAATATCCAAAGGCTGCAAAATTGATTTGCAGCCTTTAGTATTTTTGGAGCCGCACCCAAACAAGAGACTTGATTGTGACAAAAGCCACCTTATGCTAAGACCTGTTAGTATTGAAAGATCTACAGGTAAAATTTACACAAAATCAAATATTCCGTAATTCCGAAAGAAATCCTATTTTTGAAAATCATTGGTTTCTTATAAGACGAACAGAAGGAATTGAATCTGCAAGCCACTACTGCTCATTCACAGGCGATGCAGATATTTCCGATTATTTATCTATTTATATTTCAATTTCTGTAATCATGAAAAGATTCTTGATTTCGACTTTTGTAATCATTATATGTTGGGTTGGGACAAATGCCCAGGATTCATTGGATTCACTTTGGTTTAGGAACAACTACACGAAGATGGAAAAATGATTCCAATGAGGGATGGAACCAAACTTTTTACAAGTATCTATATCCCCAGGGACCTTTCCGGACCACATCCCATCATCATGCGTCGTACTCCCTATTCCTGCAGACCTTATGGCTTAGACAACTACGCTCAATTTTATAACGGTTACTTCAGGAATTATCTAAGAAGCAACTACATCATTGTCACACAGGATGTAAGAGGAAGGTTCATGAGCGAAGGCGATTTTATCGATATCCGTCCCCTACTCGCTGAAAGAAAGTCTGATCAAGATATTGATGAAGCAACCGATACTTATGACACCGTCGAATGGCTTGTCAATAATCTGGAAAACAATAATGGCAAAGTTGGAATAATGGGAATTTCATACCCCGGCTTCTACTCCACTGTAGCCGCACTGTCAGGACATCCTGCCATCAAGGCTGTAAGTCCACAGGCTCCGGTCACTGACTGGTTTCGAGGAGATGACTTCCATCATAACGGAGCTTTGGCATTAATCGATGCATTTACCTTTTATCTTAATTTCGGGCGACCAAGACCTAAACCAACCATGGGCAGTGGATGGTCCAATACCCAGTTTGGACCGGATGCTTATCGATTCTTTCTCGATGCGGGACCTCTTTCAGATATTAAGCATAAATATTTTGGAGATTCCATTCAATTTTGGAATGACCTGTTTGCTCATCCAAATCTGGACAAGTTCTGGGAAGACAGAAACCCCTTACATCATATTAAGGATGTCAAACCGGCCATCATGGTTGTAGGAGGACATTTCGATGCTGAAGATTGTTATGGGGCTTGGGAGACCTACAAATCTTTTGCTCGAAAAAGTCCCCAGACTAATACTACCCTGGTCATNGGTACTTGGTTCCATGGCAATTGGGGCGGACGGGGCAGTGGAGAACAATTCGGGCCAATTCGTTTCGGTTCGAAAACGGCAGAATGGTACCAGAATGAATTTGAAATTCCCTTCTTTAAAAAATATTTGGAAGATAATCCGACTCCTACCATTGGAGACAAGGTCAATGTATTTATCACCGGCTCTAACCATTGGGCCGCCTTTAACCAATGGCCTCCCGAAGGTGTTGAAGAATTCAGATTATTTCTCTCGGAAAATAACAATCTCCGCAACGACAAATCAACCCAATCAGGAGTTTATGACCAATATACAAGCGACCCATCACACCCTGTACCTTACAGGCCCGACATCAGTTGGAACAGAAACAGGGAATACATGATTGAAGATCAAAGATTTGCTTCTCAACGGCCGGACGTACTGACTTATCAAACAGATGTCCTTACCAAAGATGTAACTATGTTGGGACCCGTTCTGGCTGATCTTTTTGTTAAATTGACTACGACAGATGCAGATTTCGTCGTCAAGGTAATTGATGTATTTCCGGATGATTTCAATGAATATACGAGCAGAGATGTACCGATGGGAGGTTACCAGATGCTGGTCAGAGGTGAAATATTCAGAGGTAGATACCGCAAATCATTCTCCCACCCTGAAGGTTTCAAACCGGGAAAAATAGAACAGGTAAATTTCAGTTTGCCTGACATTGCTCATACCTTCAAAAAGGGACATCGCATCATGGTACAGATCCAAAGTAGCTGGTTCCCACTCTTCGACCTCAATCCACAACAAATGGTTGATATATATCGATGTAAAAAGAAAGACTTCATCTCATCTACTATCCAGATCATCCGTAGCAAAGAATATCCGTCATCGGTCTCTTTTTACGTCAAAAATGAATTCGCCCGGGGAAAAGTATCACATAGTCTGACAGAAATATATTTCAAACGTAGTTTCTCTCCCGAAGTGGACACAAAAAGACAGCTAATCGAAGTAAAGAATGGTCGATAATTGGCAATATAACTTTGAATGAATGATGCAATTAATGCAATTTAACATATTGTTTAATAAAATAAAAAACCTGAACAATTTGAAATTCGTTACATCAAAAGGATGCTTGACATCAAATAGGTAATCGTTTTGTTTAACCCTATTACTAAAAGAAATGATTCTTGAACCAATAGAAAGAAGAACAAATCTATCCAGGGAAGAATTCAAGAAAGAATACCTGGATCCAGGGAAGCCTGTTGTAATAGAGGATCTTGCCAAGGATTGGGCGGGTCTGCAAAAATGGTCGTTCGGGTTNTTTAAAGAAAAATATGGAGATTTGATGGTCCCATTAGTGGACCAGTCCTTCCATGACCCAGGCGCNCGCTACATGGAACACAGGAATATACCGTTCAGGGATTACATTGAAGCCATCGAGAAAGGCCCAACAGACCTGCGTCTNTTTTTATTCAATATCTTCGACAAGGCTCCGGAACTTAGAGAAGATTTCATCTGGCCTACTATCATGGACGGATTTGTCAAGTCACTGCCCTTTATGTTTTTCGGAGGAGCAGGAAGTATAACGCCGATGCATTTTGATATAGATTGCCCTTCTAATTTTCTGACTCATTTTCATACCAGGAANAAAATCATCCTCTTTGACAGAAATCAATCCAGGTATCTTTACCACCAGCCGTTTACCGTTCAAAGTCAAGTGGACATCAACAATCCGGATTATGATCAGTTTCCGGCACTTCGCAAGGCACGTGGAATTGAAGCCATACTCCACCATGGTGATACAGTGTACATACCNCCTCATTGGTGGCATTATATCGAATATGTAGATAGTGGCTTTTCCCTTGCCCTGAGAAAGCATGACAGGATATCCAATAAATTCGTCGCCGTTCAAAATTTGATTCAACATTCGTTGATCGACAAGGGCATGAATAAAATTCTGGGTAANAAATGGAAAAACTGGAAGGTCAACGCTGCACGTAAGAGAGCGGAATCTGCTTGATTTATATCAGGATATATTGTTCAAAACCAATAATAAAATAAAAAATGATCGAAATCAACAATCTGGCATCCCAATCGGTACGGTTAGCAGTTGAAAATGTTTTGAATGAAGGAGGACCATTCGGTTGTATTATTGTCAGGAATGGTGAAATCATAGCAACAGGTGTCAACAGGGTGACCTTCGATAATGATCCTACTGCACATGCAGAGGTTATGGCTATCAGAGCAGCCTGCACAAAGTTAAATACCTACCAGTTGGACGATTGCGACCTGATAACCTCTTGTGAGCCNTGTCCCATGTGCATGGGAGCTGCATATTGGGCAAGGGTAAAAGCTGTATATTACGTGGCTACTAAGGCAGATGCCGCCTCTGCCGGGTTTGATGACTCTTTCATTTACGAAGAAATGGAGGTCCCTCATCACAATCGCAAAATCCCGTTTATCCGGGTGGAGCTAAATGAAAATAGCGCNCCGTTCGAGGCTTGGCTAAAGAAGGAAAATAAAAACTCTATTGAAAATATATTGCCTTTAGAACTTGAAATCAAGGTGTCATCTCCGGATTAAGGACCCGATTTTTCATAGCTTCCGATTGCGATCTGTTATGTCGCATGGTAGAAATTTTGCCGGATATATATCCCAATGCCAAGGCTAAAGGATAATCACTAATCCAGTGTACCTCTGTATTCATCATAGCCCAGGCGGACATACCCATTAATGAATATCCAACGGGTAAAATCCATTTCTTCTCAGGATAATTGTTATGTAAAACCGTCACTGTAGCCATCATGGTAGCCAGATGGCCGGATGGGAAAGCATCATACCTTGGCACATGAGATTGATACTCTTTCAGGGATGGCAAAGGCCTCCATGCTCCTCCCGGTTGAGTCGATACGTAGGGGCTTTCCCTTCCTGAAATTCGTTTCAGGATCTGAGTTGTAACTCCCATGACAATAAATGTTTCCACCAAATCACCTGCTGTCTGAACCGCTCTGTAATCCCTGGCGATCTTACCATAAATCCACAGCCNCCCGGCGAGATACATACTTGTACCACCCTCTCCAAGCTGATATAAAGCCGAATTGACATTTCGAGGATACTTTACAAGTATAATCTCTCCCTTACCAACTGCAACACCAAAGGAAGTGTTGTCTGCCAGGTTGATACTCCGGGATGCCTGCCGAACCTTGTCAAGGAAGTATTGGTCAAATGGAAGAAGAGCAGCGGTCGAAATCAAAACCAGTCCAAGACCTTCCAGGTTTTCTTNTTGAAAAGGAGATTTAGCCAGTTTCCACATATCGCCGGGGAGATATCTTGCAAAGTAAAAAAGACCGCGTGAATCATAAGACATCACCTTGTCATTGTGATTGATATATAAAGCATTCGAAGAAGTATCAAAATGTCTGGAAAATCCATTCTGATTGAAATTTGAAATTACCCTCCCTGGCCCACTGATTTTATATGAAGCAAACAGAGCATTCCCAGAATGAAGCACGTCCAAAAATTGTTATAAACCCGCATATCCAAATATGTCATTTTGAAATTATACGTCAAAAATAATCTATAAAAAATAAGTCAATCTGAATATTTTCGTAAATTTAAGCCGATGACATTAATGTTGTATCATACTTTGTATGGATGACCTGTCATTTTTTAAAATATAAACCTGTCAAAATATGACCCCTCAGGTAATACTTGTCTGACTTGTAGAGTAAAACATTGCTCGATTCTCAAACCTTGTTCGTTGGAGACTTTGGCAGCCATTAGCAGGTTCAAAGCCAATTACGGTTTTAAGAAAGGAGATATAATCATTAAAGAAGGTCAAATCTCCGATGGGGTATATTTTATTAAGAGAGGAGTGGTGAAAATTGANAAAAACGGACCAAATGGCCGTAATTTCATAATTAATATATGCGGACCCGGTAATATCATAGGTCATCGCGGTATGCAAGGTAATACCATTCANAAAAGCACAGTTGTCGCCCTAAGTGAAGTTACATGTTGTTTCATCCCGGTCAANTTTTTTAATGAAATCCTTAAAAACGCATCTGATCTTGAAAAACAGATTACCGAAGATTATCTCTGCCAATTGGAACAACTGGAAAAGAAATCAATTAGCCTTGCTTATAAGTCTGTGAAGGAAAAGGTGGCTGAAGTAATACTTGTTCTGGCAACTATCTATAATTATGAACCCAANAAACAAAGTTTCAGCATCGACTTGTCCAGACAGGATCTGGCAGACCTGACAGGAGCAACAAAAGAACAGGTTTCATCCGTACTCAAGGAATTTGAACGAAACTCAATCATCAGATATTCAGGCAAGCATTTCTATTCCTTAGATATCGGAACCCTGAAGACGATTGCAGAAGCATAATTTATTGCCTTTATTCCTTTAGAGAAGGGATTATCTCTATCTTGACCAAAGTATCTTTGTTGAGGAACAAAAGTATCTTATCATTATTTTCAGAACTTACCACTTCTATTAAATCCTGGGGAATCTGCTCTCTGATTCCAAATTTGGCAAGAGCCTCAGCACGATCAATACCTGTATGAAGCCCATTCTGCAACATGAAATTTTCATTCTGAAGACTTGCTATCAACAACCTATCCTGCATACCTTTCCTCTTTCTGAATTCAATATAGGAAGTCTTGTATTTCATCGTGACCACAGAGTCTTTCTGGCTGGAAGGAGTATCGCCTGTTTTCTTTACTGTTACAGTGAAAGTTTCCGGATAAGAATCCATTACACCATCGATGTTATTATAATCTTCCTTCAAAGTCGCAGAAATCAATGCTGTAGCACGAATGACAAACTTTCCGTCAATTTGCTCTATCCTTCCCCGGTGAATCTCAAGNNCATCAAGTATTTCATCTGTTGTTACCAGGTCACCTACATTATGCCCTGCAGTGTCATCACTGATCTCCATCAATTCCTCTTCATGACCGGAATGATCCGACTTACATGCCATAATTAGCATAAGTCCACAAANAATGAAATATTTATACATTAATCTTAAAGATTACGTGATGCAAAAATACAATTTTCCCTTGAATAAATCTGATATTTTTCACCGCCTACTATTTAAGTACAAACATCTAGCCATTTTTATTGTTGTAAGTTGCATGAGTAGAGTAGCGATAGATCTTCAATCAGGAGATATTAAAAAGGAAGAACGGTTGATTTTGGGTATCGACCTGGGTACAACAAACAGCCTTATCACATATATCAAAGATGGGAAGCCATTGGTATTACACCACAAGAATTCAACTTCACTGGTTCCCTCTGTCATTTACCTGGATGAAAACCACAATGCAATCGTTGGTAGTTTGGCAAAGGAAAAACTTGTTTCGGATCCGGCAAGCACAATCTTTTCCGTGAAGAGATTGATGGGTCGATCATTTAAAGATGTCGAAGCACACAGAAANTTTTTCAGTTACGATATCGTCGATACCGATACGGAATCGTTGGTCAAGATTAAATCCGGCAATAAATTTTATACGCCAATAGAATTATCCGCCTTGATCCTCAAGGAGTTGAAAAGAATTGCAGAAGAGGAGCTCGGCCGCAAGGTCAGCGAATGCGTCATTACGGTTCCCGCATATTTCAATGACAGCCAGCGACAGGCCACCAAGGACGCCGGAAAACTGGCAGGCTGGGATGTGCTTCGGATTATCAATGAGCCTACTGCCGCAGCTCTTGCTTATGGATTTGACAAAACTTCAGAAGAAGGAAGAAATATTGCAGTGTATGATATGGGAGGTGGAACCTTTGACCTGAGTATACTCACCCTTGAGGGTGGCGTGTTCGAAGTACTATCTACCAAAGGCGATACCTGGTTAGGTGGTGATGACGTGGATAAGGCAATATTGGACTTTGTTATNAAAAAAGGAATAAATAATGTCGATCTGGACAAGGGTCAAATGCAGCAATTGCGTCTGGTGTGTGAGACGGCTAAAAAGTATCTTGCTGACCATGACATATTTGAAGGGTCCTTTGATAACCAACAAATTATACTTACACGAGAAGAATACAAGAACCTTACAATGCCATTTATCAANAAATCTCTGGAGCTGACACAAGCCGCACTGAAAGATGCAGGCCTTGATGCAAAAGACATTGCAGAGGTCATTCTTGTCGGAGGATCTACCAGAATACCTTTCGTTAAAGAGAGCCTGTCCGGGATATTTTCCGCCCCCATCAATGACAAGATCAATCCCGATGAAGTAGTCGCTCAGGGTGCTGCCATTCAGGCTGATATCCTTGCAGGAAACCAAAGTCATCTGTTGCTACTGGATGTGACGCCGCTGTCCCTTGGTATTGAGACTGTTGGTGGATTGATGGATGTCATCATACCGCGTAATTCCAAAATACCTTCAGGGGCAGGACGGCATTATACCACCAGTGTCGATGGCCAGGTCAATCTCCGCATTTCGGTGTTCCAGGGCGAAAGAGATTTGGTAAAGGACAACCGCAAACTCGGAGAATTTATCCTTCGTGGTATTCCACCCATGCCGGCCGGCCTGCCAAAAATAGAAGTCGTCTTTAAAGTGGATGCTGATGGAATTCTTTTGGTTAAGGCCCGTGAAGAGCGCTCCAACACAGAAACACAGGTAGAAATCAAGGCACAATACGGCATAAGTGAAGAAGAAATGGCATTGATGCTTCTGGATAGCATCAAAAATGCAAAGGAAGATGTCAAAATAAAAGCATTGATAGAAGCCAGAAATGAAGCCAACAACATCATCCTATCCACAGAAAAATTTCTGAATCAGCACGCAGAATTATTTACTGATAAAGAATTCGCCCCTTTGATACTTATCGCTGACAAGCTGAAGGAAGTGGTCAAAGGCGAAGATAAGGATGCCATTCATGACATCATACATCAGCTGGACAAGATAGCCAGACCTATGGCAGAAAAAGCTATGGATTATTCCATCCGGCAATCATTGGCCGGCAAATCCATCGTTTGACCCATGTGTTTCAGGACCTTAGTCACCCTACTCACCTTGACAATTATGGCATCTCTTCCGGGAAGAAGNCAACGGTTGCACTTAGAAAACGAAATCCGGAAAATAGTCCGTCTTGATGACGATATCGACCTCAATCAGGGTTCCTGCACCGTCATAGGTATCATTGATGGTGATTCTACCTATACTTACCAGTGNGGCGCCTTAGAACATCAAAGCCAATCACCTGTTACGGATACTTCCTTATTTGTCGCGGGAGGTGTAAGTCATGCTCAACTCATACTGCTCACTTATCACATGATGCAACTAGGACTGATCAATATTGATGATTCGCTGGGAAGATTCCAATTCCGCGAATTTTCTGGCAGCCGGCTTAATACATTTACAATAGGCTCATTACTCAGTCATAATACCGGCTTACCAGCCATATTGCCGGAATTAACACACTTGAAAGCTGATCCGGACGATGATTACAAGGATTATACAGAGACTGCAATAGACTCTGCACTGGTAGTTAGGACTAAAGAAAGTGGACCGGAAGGGAATCGGCCATTTAGCCATTACAACCAATATTTAGTCAGCAAAGTACTATGGGCCGTCAAGGACAAGAGAGTCCATGACAATGGCCGGATGATCCCGGAAATGAGCCATACCTGGTTCCTTCCNCTGGATGCATTGAAGGCCAGGTCGATTCCGGCACATTATACAGCTCAGCAAAGAATGCTTTCAATGCCGCATTTCAATGCATTGACACCCGCTATGGGTATGGTGACGTGTATGGATGACCTGGTGATTATGACAAAAGTGTTGCTGAGGTTATCCGTCCAATCTGACTTTCANAAAACCTTTCTCGATGCCCGCACTACAAGGACAAAGAAGGGGATACCATTGAGTAAGGGCGGATTCAGGATGATTGATGGACATAAATCCGGCAACATTTATTTCATGACCGGATTACTCAAAGGCGAAAGTGCATTTCTTTGCTTTGCTCCCAAAACGCATACAGCAGTAATCATCCTTCATAATGCCGGCGTGTCACAGCACATCCTCGGACATCAAATCATGCGCATGATCAATTATCAATATACCAGAACTTACTGATATGTCTAAAAACAANAAAAACAGAGACGGAGTCGTCTATTCCACAGATCCTGATTACAACTACAATTATTTTTCCGACTTACAACCGGTGGAACAGGGATTCGATCCCGCCATGATGAAGTTACGGGTGGCAATCGACCGAAAGCAGAGAGGTGGAAAGGAGGTCACCCTGATTACAGGATTCAGNGGAAATGAGTCAGAGCTCAATGATTTGGCAAAGAAACTGAAGACAAAGTGCGGAGTAGGCGGAAGTGCCAAGGATGGCGAGATAATCATTCAAGGAAATCACAAGGAAAAAGTTATCAATATGCTACATGAATGGGGCTACAAGGAAACCAAGGGCAGCGGAGGATAAGAAATGGCTTCCCATTTAAAGGTCCCAAAAAACCTAAATGGTCATTATTCCTTAAAATTGCCAGGCAATCATTTGCCATTGAACAAGTCCTCATACAACTCATCACTGAAGCCCAGACACATCACTTTTCCGCTTTCATCCTCTATCAATGGGCGTTTGATGACAGATGGCTTCTCGATCATGATCGCAATGGCACCACTCTTTTCCGATGCTGATTCCTTCTCAATGGAATTAAGGTTCCGATATGTCATACCGGCCTTATTCAGCAATCTGTCCAAAGGTATTTGACCGAGCCACGCCTCTATTTNTTCGCTTGA
The DNA here is from genome assembly GCA_013414645.1 of Candidatus Parvibacillus calidus. Taxonomy (GTDB): domain Bacteria; phylum Bacteroidota; class Bacteroidia; order Chitinophagales; family Saprospiraceae; genus Parvibacillus; species Parvibacillus calidus. Next base: position 2,502,798 of record CP058702.1, read on the forward strand.
AATGCCAAGCTTCTTGTAATCATGGAAAGTATATTCAACATTGTGATGCTCAAGCCAGACTCTGGCTTTTTTGACTGAATTGCAGTTGGGAATTCCGTACATTATCATAGTAACCATATCTTTGTCTCGAAGTGAATATACAATATTATTTAACATTCCACCATACAATCTTACTAACCCAATAACTTTAACCGGGGATATTTTGTTAAACCATCTCCCAAAACATGTAACCTAAAAATGCTTATTAAAACCAAAGAGGAACTTGATGGAATCAGGAAGGCTGGCCAAACAGCCGGAGAAATCCTGAAGAAAATGCGCCAATATTGTAAGCCGGGACTATCGACAAAAGAGATTGACTTGTATGGTGGCAGGTTGATGAAAGAATATGGCGTACGATCAGCTCCTATCTTAGCATACAACTTTCCGGGTTTTACCTGTATCAGCGTCAACGATGTTGTAGCCCATGGCGTCCCTTCAACCCAAACAATCCTAAGAGAAGACGATCTCATCAACATCGATGTATCCATCGAGCAAGATGGATTCTGGGCAGACAATGGCGGCTCTTTTACCCTTGGACAACAGAACTCCCCGTATGATCATCTGATTGACGCATCCAGAGACATACTCAAGCAGGCTATTTTCCGTATTAAACACGGTATGAGGGTGTCAGAACTCGGTGGTTATATCCACGATTCAGCTAAGAAGGTCGGATACACCGTCATTAAGAATCTTACAGGCCATGGTGTCGGACGCAGTCTTCACGAAGAACCACGCTCTATCGCCAATTACAGGGAAGCATTTAATTTCAGGCGATTCAGGGAAAATGAAGTGGTCGCGATCGAAACATTTATTTCCACNAAAAGTGAATTTACAAAAACGGATAACGACGGATGGACACTCAGAGGCGACAAGGGTGGATTTGTTGCCCAACACGAACACACGATTCTGGTCACTCGACAGCAGCCAGAAATTCTCACCCTAAGCAACGAAATATGGAGCTGAATGTGCAACAAAAGTGTAAATTTTGTGGTTTATATCACTGATATAAGTCATAAGACAGATATTATTTTCAACAATTTCATCATTTAACCCAAAATCACTTTACTTCATGGAGTATATCGATTATTACAAAATACTCGGATTAGATAAAACCGCGACATCTCAAGAAATAAAATCGGCTTATCGCAAACTGGCAAGAAAATATCATCCCGACTTGAATGCTGGTGATAAAGAAGCTGAAAAAATTTAAAGAAATCAACGAAGCCAATGAGGTCCTGAGCAATGAAGAAAACAGAAGGAAATACGATAAATATGGTAAGGACTGGAAGCATGCGGAAGAAATAGAACGTATGCGCAGACAACAAGGCAGTAGAGCATCCTCCGGAAATCAGGGCTATGGTAAGGGATATGAAGGGTTCAGTGGATTCAGTGACTCAGGCTTTGAGGATGATGACTTTTCTGATTTTTCCATTCTATGTTTGGCAGGACTTCAGGTGGAAGGTCAAGGACTCCGACACGATTTAAAGGGCAGGATTATAATGCCGTATTACATCTCAACCTTACCGACGTGTATCATTCAAAGCAACAAGTAATAGAAGTCAATGGCAAGAAGCTCAGAATGACCATCCCGGCGGGTGTGGAAGACGGACAGACCATAAAGATTGCTGGCAAAGGTGGGCCGGGCGCCAATGGCGGACCGGATGGTGACTTGTATATAAGATTTGAAATCCATAACGATACAGATTTCAGACGCGAAGGCGCCAATCTCTACAACCAGGTCGAAATTGATCTATATACTGCTTTACTTGGAGGTGAGGTCACCGTAAAAACATTTAATGGCCAGGTAAAACTGAAGATAGCCGCAGAAATGCAATCCGGAACAAAGGTAAGACTCAAGGGCAAAGGATTTCCTGTATATAAGGAAAAAGAAAAATTCGGCGACCTTATTATAACCTATCTAATCAAGAATCCGACTAACCTCTCTGAGCAGGAAAAAGATTTATTCCGCCAACTTAAAAACTTAGATCATAATGGCTGACAAGTATATTCTAATTCGCACCATCTGTACCCATTACGGTTTGGAACAAGATTTTCTGGATCGACTCAATGAAACCAGCCTCATCAGCTATCACATCAAGGATCAGGATATTTATATCAACAAAGACCAAATCGGCAACCTGGAAAAAATCATACGGCTTCACTATGACCTGGGAATCAATTTCGAAGGCATCGATGTCATCTTCAACCTCATGGAACGAATTACTGAAATGGAAGCAGAGTTAAAACTCCTCAAGAGTCATTTTTCTTCCTTTAATGACAATCTTCTTTGACCTGCCTGTTACTTGACCAATAAGACCTCCCGACATATATTGGTGACAGCAGCCAATTTACCGGGATTCTGCCTGTTTATATTTCCATTGTTGCACTTTTCCAATTTCCGGGAAATAGCCAAATAGATGAGTTCACCTCTGTTGTAGGCTTGACTTTAACCATTTCGTCCATATTTTCCTTCTTTTCGATCAAGAGTGAATACGACAAAAGAACAAAAACCAGAAAATATTGCCGATATATTCTTCATAATATCCTTAATAGGCATATTTTTGATTATTGTTTTTATAAATTTAAATTTCTGGTTTAAATAAATATGGAAAAAGATTCTGAACAGTTACTTTCCACAGAGGAAATACACCTTGACAAACTACGCAGGATAGTTCAGAAATCCATTGAAGAAGAAAACCTCATCATGGAAAACTTACTCCATCCCCCATCCGAGATACTGACTATCGGACAAAAAATATCAGATAAGGTAGCCCGATTTGGTGGAAGCTGGGCCTTCATCATCACNTTTTTCATCATATTGACTTTCTGGATTATACTCAATTATACACTGCCAAAATCAGATCAGTTTGACCCCTACCCTTTTATCCTGATGAATTTATTATTGTCTTGTATTGCTGCTTTCCAGGCTCCCATCATCATGATGAGCCAAAACCGGCAGGAAGAAAAGGACAGGAAACAAAATATCAACGACTACATGGTCAACATGAAGGCTGAAATGGAAATCAAGGCATTACATCAGAAAATCGATTTATTGCTCGAGGAGCAAATAAAGGTATTATTCGAAAGTCACGCCAAACAATTAGCCATCCTCGAATCACTCCAGGAAAAAATAGAAAAACAAAGTTAAATATGCCAAAATTATCAGAAAAAGCTACCTTAATGCCACCATCACCCATCAGGAAACTTGTGCCTTATGCCGAAACAGCCAAACGCCAAGGCAAGCATGTAATCCACCTGAATATCGGGCAACCTGATATCGAAACTCCAGAAATAGCGAGGGAAGCGGTCAAACACGCTGATATCAAAGTGTTGGAGTATTCGCATTCCGCAGGTATCGAGTCTTACAGAAAGGGCCTTGCTGCTTATTATTCAGCCAATGGTATCTCTGTCACTTCCGATGAAATCATTGTGACCACAGGAGGCTCAGAGGCACTCTTGTTTGCCTTCATGACCTGTCTTAATCCGGGCGACGAAATCATAATACCGGAGCCATTCTATGCCAATTACAACGGATTTGCCGTGTCGGCCGGTATTCATGTCGTTCCGGTTACTGCAAGTATCGATAATGGTTTTGCCTTGCCACCAATATCAGAATTTGAAAAGAAAATCACACCTAAGACCAAAGCAATTCTTATTTGCAATCCAAGCAATCCCACAGGCTACTTATATTCCCGTGAAGANGCCGAACATCTTCGTGAAATCATTCAATCACATGACTTATTCCTTTTTGCTGATGAGGTATATCGTGAATTTTGTTACGATGGGGCCACCCCATTTTCTGTGATGAACCTAAAGGGGATTGAAAATAATGTTGTCCTCATCGATTCGGTTTCNAAAAGATATTCCATGTGTGGTGCCAGAATTGGTCGCCTGGTATCAAAGAACAAGGAAATTATGCAAGCCGCTTTGAAATTCGGGCAGGCTAGACTTTCACCTCCAACCTATGAACAAATCGCAGCCGAAGCTGCTTTGGATACACCTAAAAGTTATTTCGATGATGTAATCAAGGAATATGTAGGCCGAAGAGATCTTTTGGTGGACGGCCTTAATAAGATCAAAGGAGTGCGTTGTCCGAAGCCGAATGGTGCTTTCTACTGTATTGCAGAATTCCCGGTTGAAGATACGGAACATTTCTGTCAATGGTTGTTGGAATCCTTTGAATTTGAAGGAAATACAGTAATGATGGCACCTTTGAGCGGATTCTATGCCACAAAAGGCCTNGGGAAAAAAGAAGCCAGGTTAGCCTATGTACTAAAGAAAGAGGAAATAGAAGCTGCGGTAAGATGTCTGGAAAAAGCTCTGGAAGTATATCCTTACACGAGTTATTAAACAAATCAGTTTTGGAACAAGCTTTCTTAAACAGAAGGCTTGTTCCGGACACCTAACTTGATTCCGGTGATGACGTCCTCTAATCAATAATGTCTATCTCAAATTCCGGACTTCACGATAGAAATACCAAAATTCAGTTCTTTAAATTTTTCAATTCGTACGAATACCTATATCCAAGATAAATGGTGTGTTTGTCTACTATGGTAAGGCCACTACAAGGTGATTCATTATCAAATCACACATCGCATATTTCAATTCCTCGTTTGAATGCCTGTAATTTTTCGTCTTTCTCTTTTCCCTTTGATATAAATTCCTGGGCAACATAGCCTTTAAATCCGGTTTCAACAATAGCCTTCATGATAGCCGGGTAATACAATTCCTGTGTATCGTCTATCTCATTTCTCCCCGGTACACCTGCTGTATGATAATGTCCGATATACTGATGATTGTCACGAATGGTATGGATCACATCTCCTTCATCGACCTGCATATGATAAATGTCGTATAACAGTTTGAAATTCGGCGAACCGATACGCTTGCACAGCTCTACACCCCATGCCGTCTTATCAGCCATATAGTCATGATGATCTACTTTGCTATTGAGTAGTTCCATCTGGATGATGACATTATTCTTTTCGGCCAAACTCATAATTTNTTTCAGTCCTTCCTCACAGTTTTNTAATCCTGTCTCGTCATCCATACCCTTTCTATTCCCACTGAAACAAATCAGGTTGGTATAACCGGCATCTTTGACCATGGGTATTGACTTAATATAATCCTCCACTAGCCGTGCGTGATTCTCTCGCTGGTAGCCTTCTGTCAGGCTTACTTTTCCATCGATATAGCACATGGAGCATTCGAGGTTATATTTTTAAAATATTCCAATCCTTGGGGCTGATCAGGTCTATAGCTCCCACGCCAATAGATTTAATCCATAATGCCATCTCCTCTATGGTTAGAAAAGAGACACACCATTGACAGACACTGTGTCGTATATTGCCCTTCCAGGCCAGAGATTCTTCAGAGTCATTATTAAAAGCAGACAACTTCCCTACACCGGTCAAAGCCAGTCCTCCAAGCGAAAGCTTTTTAATACCTCTCTCCTTCCATGAATATTCTTTTTCACGCTATATCTTGTTTTTCGGATTTTTAAAAAATAATAAAAATAAAACAGTCACACCGGCTGCAAACATTGCCGGGAACAACCAGACCTTATCCCAATGATGGTTGGTAACCTCCCCGCCAGCATCCAGGATGACATTAGCACCGGCTATGGCCCCGGCTGCCCAGAATCCGATATACATCCCCAAACCGTAGGTAGCAAGTGTGATGAGACCTTGAGCGGATGATCTGACTTGAGGACCGGCTACCTGGTCTGTGTATATATTTCCGGTAACAAAGAAAANATCATAGCAGATTCCATGCAAAATGATTCCGAGATACAACATCCACAGACCACTATCCAAATCACCGTATGCAAAGCATAAATACCTTACCACCCAGGCCAACATGCCAACCAACAGCATATACTTGACTCCAAGTCGTCTGAAAAACCAAGGCATCAGGAATAAAAACACAGCTTCGCTCATCTGGCCAAGACTCATTTTTGNAGCAGCACCTTGCATCCCTATTTCATTGAGGAAGATATTAGCCTGACCATAATAAAATGCCAGGGGAATACAAATAAGAATGGATGCAATGAAGAAAACTGCATAATTCTTAATCTTCAATACTTTCAACGCGTCCAGACCGACAATTTCCCTGAAAGAAACATCTTTTCCGGCTTTGGGTGGTGGTGTGTCAGGTAGAAAAANACTATATATCCCGAAAACAAGAGAGATAGCACCGGCAATCTTGAATGTCATCACCAGGTCACCAGNGATTTTCTCCAATGCTAAAAAGCCGACAACCTGACCGGCTACAATCCACCCGATGGTTCCCCATAGCCGGATACCACCGAATTCTTTCTCTGCATCACTCACCTGATTCAATGCGATTGAGTTGCATAATGCCAGAGTAGGCATATATATCACCATATAAATCAATAACAATGTATAAAAACCAGTGAATTCCTTAGACCCGCTTATAAGATACATCAAAACCGCACCTGCAAGATGGAGTATGCCTAAAATTTTCTGTGCCGCAAAATATTTATCAGCGATCAAACCAATGATAAAAGGAGCTATGATTGCCCCCAGACACTGCGTACCAAATGCAAGCCCCACCTGAGCGTCAGAAGCTTTTATATCACCCTTGAGTAAATATGTTCCCAACGTTACAAACCAAATTCCCCAAACGAAAAAGTTGAGGAACATCATTGAGTTAAGTTGAATTCTTACAGTTGGCTTCATTAATAGAGATTGGTCCGTTTAGTTAAATTAAAATTTGTGTTTCAAATAAATAATTGTGGCCTGAATTTCATTTTTGTAAAAGTAAAACCTAAAAGTAATACAATTATCCAAAATTTTAATTTTCTTTATCATATCATTTCAGTATATAAAATTATTATCAATATGTTTAGAAAAATGAGAGTGGCAATGATAGGCGGAGGTCGCAATGCGTTTATCGGCAGCATACATCGTATTGCCATTCAAATGGATGGATTGGCGGAAATCGTTGCAGGTGCATTGAGTGCCAATCCTGAAAATGCCCTGGCGTCCGGCAAGGATCTTTTCTTACCGGAGGACAGAATCTATACGGATTTCAGAACCATGATCAAGAAAGAATCGGCATCGCCTTCAGAAATCCGGCCTGATATCATCTGTATCGTGACCCCAATCATATGCACTTTGAGCCGGCCATGCTCGCACTGCAAAATGGATTTCATGTAGCAATAGACAAACCAATTACATTCAGTACCGAAGAGGCAATCCGACTTAAAGAGGTATTGGAGAGCNNCGGAAAACAGCTTTTACTCACCCATGTATATACCGGATATCCGATGATCAAACAAGCCAGGGAAATGATACAATCTGGTGTTTTGGGGCGTATCCGTAAGGTATTTGTCGAATATCCCCAAGGATGGTTAAGNTCTCCGCTTGAACAGGAAAACAATAAACAAGCAAGCTGGAGAACTGACCCGACAAAAAGTGGAAAAGCCGGTGCCATGGGGGATATAGGCACCCATGCCTTCAACCTGGCGGAATACGTATCCGGCTTGTCTGTTTATAAGATTTGCGCAGATGTAAATACAATAGTACCCGGCAGATTACTGGATGATGACGGAGCTGTATTATTGCGTTTTGAAGGNGGNGCGAGTGGAGTCCTGATGGCAACTCAGGTCGCTACCGGTGAGGAAAACAATCTACGTATCAGGGTTTATGGAGAAAAGGGTGGTTTGGAATGGCAGCAGGCAGATTGTAACAGTCTCAGGGTAATGTGGCCAGACAAACCGGCTGAAATATTCCGGACAGGAGCAGGGTATTCAGGGGCAATGGCTGTACATAATAGTCGCACACCTGCCGGACATCCCGAGGGCTACCTCGAGGCGTTTGCCAATCTTTACAGGAATTTCTTTCATACTATCGCTGCATCGGACAAACAGGAATCTGAAAAATACCTGGATTTTCCGGGCATAGAAGAAGGCATTCGTGGAATGAAATTCGTAGATAAAGTTATCGAATCGGGAGTGTCAGAACAGAAATGGCTAACATTCTGATGCTGGAATAGGAATCAATAAAGAAATGCCGCTAACCACCTGAATCTGCCTGTTATAAGCAGTGTTTGAGGTAATCCGGCTCTATAGAATACCTGAGATTAAAAAGGGAAGTCTTGCGACTTCCTTCTTTCAAATTAAACCGAAAAAGAACAGGTTTACATCTTAACGACTCGGATAGCCTGGTGTCCAAATTTTGTCACGATGCGTATCAAATACATACCGGGAACAAGATAACCCGATGTCTCCAAGGGGACTATATTTTTACCTGCAATGGTATTTACAAGTTGATCAGAAACAACTCTGCCGTTGGCATCCATGATTGAAATGGTAGCTTCCATGGATGAACCTGCCTCAAACTGAGCGGTAAATACATCAGAGGAAGGGTTAGGATACACCATGTAATCCGTTATGGTATTGGTAATAGCGGATGGAAGATTACTGCCACCAGAAATCGTAACTGTATAATCTTCTACCTCTCCATAGCTAAAAGTTTCGCAGGAAGTTCCATATGATCCGTACTTCATTTGAACCCTCATCCTTGTAGGCCCATTACTGGCTGTAGTTGGCACTGAGAAACTTCTGTTGATGTTACCTTTACTGCTAGAAGAAAAGCTGGTAACCTTCTCACCCGGATCCAGAAAATCACCATCCCTATTATAATCTATCCAAACAGTCCAATATTCAGTATAGCTGCCGTTCATTCCGGCACTCAGGGTCATTGTGTATGAACTTCCGGCAGATAATGTAGTATTAAGGGCTGTAAAATCTCCATATCCCCCATTGCTACCTGTTACATTATTGATAGAACCTAACTTAACCAAATCTATCCATTCATAGGATGACGTATTGCCTTTTGACGTACAATAGGAAGCTCCTCCTCCGGTTGTGGTAAAAGTAACAGTAGCCGAATAATTACTTGAACCGTTACTGCAATTTGTCCTTACTCCGACATCATAGGAAGTACCGGGTGTCATATTCGTCATATTGACAATTGTTGAGGATGTGGTATAGGTATTCCAGGTACCGGAAGAGGTTAGCTTATACCTGAGTGTATAATTGACCGCTCCACTGACACTATTCCAACTAATGGTAGCTGAAGTATTTGTTATATTGGTGGCAGCAAGGCCTGTTGGAACACTACATCCGCTACNCCCTGACGTGGTGAATGTAACAATCGCACTGTAGGCTGAATTTCCACCCGAACAAATGCTTCTCACCTGGGTTTCATACGTAGTTGATCCTGCCAATCCGGTCAGTGTAACTGATGTGGTTGTCTGTTGACTTAATACTGTCCACGAACCACCGGTTGCTCTGTACTGTAATTGATAGGCTGTTGCTCCGGAAACAGTGTTCCATGACACTACTGCGCTTGTATTTGTAATATTAGTGACAACCAGCCCGGAAGGTGCATTGCAAGTACCACCACCTGAGCAAGTTCCAAGGCATGAAGCGGCATTAACCCGGGATCTGACCAAATTGCCCGGTAGCGTTCCAAAACCATTGTTAAAATTGATCCCATAACTTGTCAGATGACAATAACTCATTATTGTTCCGCCATTGGTTGGAGGAGGTCCGGGAGGGCAACCACCTTCAGTTGTATAACAATTATCCAAGGCTCCACCAGGCCATGAACAACTCTGTGTATGTGGAGAGCCAAGATTATGGCCCATCTCATGTGTCATGACTTCAACTGTCCAGCTATAGGTTGGTACTGTCTGATAAGTAGCCTGGATATTGCTGTAAGCGTATTTGTATGACGTACAAAGAGCATCAACCCATGCTACACCACCAATATTTTGTCCACCAAGGGCTGCAAGATGAGCAAGATCTCCATTAAAACTCGGCCGATTATTCCTAAACTGGGTAAGGGCGGTATAACTATTTGTTTTACTATACGGGTCCGATGAAGTCCAAACAAAGGTAGAAGAAATTTGGGTAGATATCTGCTCATTAGCATATAATGTTGCAACATTATTATATACAGCAGAAATCCAGTTGTTAACATTCGTAANCTGGTTCTTGTTCTGGTATAATGCATAATCACATTCAATATATACCTTGACGCATTTACCATCCCGTACTTCTATTGAATTATTCATATATTGCCTTACTTGTTCCGCATAATTTTCAGGCTCTTCAGTGTTACAAAAATTCGGGTNTTTGACCAATAGGTCACGATCTGAATAAATAAGATATCTGTCCGCATCCTCCATCTTATTAAAAGTTATATTTCCCAACTCTTCTGTGGATATCATTCCTATGACATCATCCTCAAAAANAGAAATTGCCACTGTTGAAGACACATCACCTTCGACAATTCCCCTATAATACAACCCCGGAGAATAATTTACAGCCTTTTCAGGAGAATCGCTGGTATAGGTTTTAAAGTCATCGGAAAGCACATCTACACGTACCAGCTCCAGCTGAATATTCTGTGACAAATAAGGTACCTGAATATTAATTGCATCCGGCCGGGCATTCAAAAAGGAATTCAATGGCTCCTTCCTGAGCTTCAAATATGAAAACTGCGAAAGCATGTCTGGATACTTATCCCTTACATCAAGACTTAGATCTTCAACAAACAAATCAACTTTTGGAAAAGCTTTTATGGATTTGGCATGTTGTACAGCTCGTGCAACAGGTTTGACATTGTCAATTGCAACTTGTTGGGAAAGCATATCTGAAGGAAATAAAATACAAAGAAGGAAACCTATTACCAACGAGGAGACCCTAAATGAGGAATTGTTTGATAGCATAGCCATTAAAGTTTAAAATTAAAAATCAAAATCTTTAAGTGTGGAATGCTTAATAATCTATGGTAGATGATATTCTCCTAAAAGGTATCAAAGATTGGGTTGATTATCAAAGTTTGTTAAAAAATCCTGACCAAAGATACAAACAAAATGGATCAACCAGCCATTATTGCAATACCCATTGATAAAAACAATACAAAATACAACTTTTCAGGGATGCGTTATGGCAGAATCAACCTACTAAAAACAGGGCAAAAGAAAGGACATCAGCCGGCCCAGATAACCCGATAATCATTACGGTAAATTCAAAATCTTACAATTACCATGTCAAAAATATCGGGTCACATCATACTCAGATGGCGTAAATCAAATCAACTCAATTTGGACTCAAAATAAATCATTTGACATTTACCCAAATCCTGCAAAAAACAAAATTGTTTTAATCCCCAATGTTCAAATATCTGCTTTTGATTACATTCTCATGGTGTATGACATGACCTATCATAAAACAAAGGCCTCCATTGGCTGTAAAAACGTGATTGCCATTTTTGGCCTGAAAACTTGCCTGTGTATCATTTAAAAATTTAAAAAGGTAAACAGAACTCTGCCGGACTGCCCTAAAATCAGCAATTAGTTCATCCACTGATCTGTTTGATACATCTGCATGTAAGGCGTATGCATTTTCGTCAAATGAAGTAAGGTTAGTCTGGCTATCCATTCTGGCTGCGACCAGAGACCGAAAGGCATATACTCTCTCTGTGTCTGAAACATGATTGATTGCCTCACGAATTGTCCATTTGCCGGGCGCATAAGCAAAATCAAGCTTATCAACCGGAATGCTTCTGATAAACTCAGGAAATTCATCCATTTGCTGCATGAAAATCTCCATCAAATCTCCCTGAGGGACAAGATTGAAATAAAACTGATAAAAAGGATTATATGTGCCTGGTTCCGGTAATTTCATAATAAATATAAATTTCTAAAGGTATAAAGTTAATACAAGTGGAAATATCATATGGAACATTTTCGCAGTTTCCTATCTTCTATTCATTAAAAGCTCTAAAGAAGATAAGGTGGATTTACCCTAATCATGGACCCGGCATTCACAAAACTATTTTTATCCTCTGAAATGATCGAAATAGAAATCCACCACTCGTTGGTCCACCATTATATCACGCGGTTTAAGCGGGCGTTTTAGCACAATGCCTTCGAGTGTTCGGCATCGACTTAAAGCCACATAGGTTTGACCAAACTCAAAGGCTCNCCCTTCCATATCCAGGATAACCCTGTCGAAAGTCTGGCCCTGGCTTTTGTGAATAGACATTGCCCATGCCAGCTTGANGGGAAACTGTTCAAAGCTGCCTACAACTTCAGGCTTGATTTTACCATTGTCGTTTTCGTCAAGTTTATACCGGACCATATCCCAACTGGCGCGTGTTACGGTCACCTCCTTGCCATCCGGAACGATTCTAACTGTAATAGAGTTATTGTCCAGGATAGTTATAGTGCCTATGGTCCCATTGACAAAAATCCGTTCCGGATCATTCCTAACGAAGATGACCTGAANACCTACTTTCAATTTCAAAATAGGGTCAGTGGGCGCAAATTGAGCGTTGTACTCACCGGTGATCACTGAAAGATAACTTCTTTCCTCTCCCTCTAATTCATCTAATTTTCTCTGATTTATCCGCTGCATCGTAGAATTTCGGGGACTCAGGTGAATATAGCCATGTTCTTCAAAAGCCTCATCCACTCGATGGTTGAGNNCCTCTTCCAATGTATCATAATCCACAATTCCATGCCGGATATCATCCAGTAATCTAATAAACCTTCTGTCTGTCTGCCGATAAATTGTGGAAAGGCTGATAAAATGTATATTCTCAAGACTTCTCCAAATATGGGAAGAAAAAANATAAGGAGAACCGTATTCAGTGGAGAAAAACTGTTTTTCTTCAATACTGTTTACAATTGGTGGTAATTGATATATATCTCCAAAAACGATAAGCCTGACACCGCCAAAAGGTAAGTTATTCTTCCTGTGCAGTTGAAGCATGCGATTAATTCCATCAAGGATGTCGGCTCTAACCATAGAAATTTCATCCAGAACCAGAATCTCCAGCTTACGGACCAATCTCAACAAGCCGGGTTTAAGCTGAATATCGGACGCCAGGATCAACCGGGGTGGGAACTTGAAAAAACTGTGTATGGTCTGACCTTGAATCCTAAGTGCGGCAATGCCTGTAGGTGCAAGTACAACAATATTCTTTGAAGTAGAGCGCCTGAACAAATCGAGCAGGGTAGATTTTCCGGTACCCGCCTTCCCTGTAATAANAAGATTTACACTACCTTGTTCCATTTCGTCAAGGCAATCAATGAATTCTCCGGAAAGTTTGAGTATTTGTTCCATACTGCTCAATGCAAGATAGCATTTCTAGATGAAAACGAAAGGAAAAGTATGGCTATTTGGAAAATACAGCCAAGTGTATCGAATAAATAATAAAGGTTATAAACTATGCTTCACGCGGCCCACCGTAACAATCCGCAATCCGATAAATATCAGGAGGCCGTTGAGAGCAAGATTGAGAAAGCCGAATTGAAATCCTCCCAATAACCAATCGGAATTGTTGTCAATCCACCATGTAATCAAAGGCGNCACAACACAGATCCATGGCACCCACCTATTGTCCGGTACATACTTAGTAAAAATTCCAAAGGCAAACAAGCCCAACAGAGGTCCATAAGTCAGGCCTGCAATCTTGAAAACCATTACAATGACAGCATCATTAGCCATATAATAAAAGGCCAGGATGATAAAGAATAAGGCGATGGATACCGAAAGGTGAACAATAGTCCGGATTCTTTTACTTTGTCTCTCTGAATAGTCTTTCTTTTCAATATCCAGGAAGTCCACACAAATGGAGGTGGTGAGAGCCGTCAGAGCCGAATCCGAGCTTGAATAAGTGCTGGCTATCAGACCGACAAAGAAAAGGACACACACGGTAACACCAAGATATTGCATAGCCATCATGGGGAAGAATTCATCCGACTTGGCAGGCAACGGAATCCCTTGCTGATCAGCGAATAGATAGAGTGCCGCTCCGAGTGTCAGAAAGAGAGTCACTACGATAACCAGATTGATACAAAAGATAAACATATNTTNTTGGGAATCCCTGAGGGTGCGGCAGGAAAGATTCTTTTGCATCATGTCCTGATCTAAACCTGTCATAACAATTGCAATCAAAGCACCGCTTAGGAACTGCTTAAAGAAATTATTGGGATCTGACCATCCGTCACTGAAGAAAAACACCTTGCTGTATTCACTATGATACACCTGAGAAATCATAGAAGTCAAGCTGTTGCCCATGGATTTGCTGATGATTACCACACACATCACCAAGGCGCTCAGCATGCTGAAGGTCAATAACACGTCGGTGTATAAGATAGTGTTGATGCCGCCCTTCGCCGTATAGACATAAATCAAACCAATAGTAAGAAAAACGGTTGCGGCGAAGGGCAGGCCCAATGGAGCAGTACAAAATTTGTGTAAAACCATGGCTGCGAGGTAAAGCCTCAAGGCAGAACCGATTCCTCTACTAATCAGAAAGAAAGCGGCACCGGTCTTATAGGAAGAAAAGCCAAGCCGTTTTTCCAAATATCCATAAATCGAAGTCAGATTATGCTTGTAATACAAGGGCAATAAGACGGATCCAATGAAAAGGTAGCCGGCCAGATTACCGAAAACAAATTGCAAATAGGAAAAATACTGATTGGGACCTTCCACACCTACCTTGCCGGGGACGCTAATAAATGTCACTCCTGACAATGAAGCCCCTATCATGCCAATTGACACCAGGATCCAGGGAGCGCTACGGCCTGCAAGAANAAATTTGCTATTAGTGGTGTTTTTTCCTGTTAATCCTGATATAATGATGAGGACTANAAAGTATATCCCAATGATTGCAAGAATAGCATAGGGTGAAAGTAAAGAATGAAAGTTGCCTGTCATAAAATTAGGTTGGAATGACAAAGAAAAAGAATATTTACGAAAAGAGGACAACAGAAATTGATCAAAAGTGGAGTGTTATGATGATAGCGAATTGGTTTACAGAGAAATATCTGGTAAAAATCAAATAGTTGGGGTGTAACTTTAACTAAGTAGTTAAGTAATACTGTAAAGAACACATTCCCATACTCTTGGAAGAGAATTTCTTTCAGATCCGATCATTATTCTGTCATTTTAGAATGCCGAAGGCAAATATTTAAAGATCTACCTGTCATTGCAGTATTATTTTCATACGTACTTAATATTTTTGTCAAAAATCACCCCCTCCCTTTGCACATTCAAAATTTATTCTTACCTTCACAGCGTAAATTTTTTCTGATTACCCAATTCTTTTAACATGATTAATAACTTCAAATCTCTTTCCCTGAAGGCATTCCAACAAAGATTTACTTCCACGTACCAATGCATCGACTATCTTGTTTCAATCAAGTGGCCGGGTGAGTTTATCTGCAAACAATGCTACAATAACAAATACTGTAAAGGCAAGAAATATGGTGATCGTCAATGCACCCTTTGCAAGAAAATAGAAAGCCCTAAAGCGGGAACCCTGTTTCATTCTATGAAAATACCTCTCGAAACAGCGTTTTACATGCTCTTCCTTATTGTTACAGACAANAAAGGCTGCCCTTCCACACATTTAGCCAGGCAAACAGGTTTGCAACANAAAACTTGCTGGCTATTTCGACGTAAGGTGATGGCAGCTATGGAAAGTGATCACCAACATTTACTTGAAGGGGAAGTGGATTTGGTTGAGATAGAGCTTAATGTCATGAANAAAGGGAAAAATAAAACGAAAGAGCTAAGCACTGTCAAAGTTTTAATTGGAATAGANAANAAAAGGCAAAGGTGCTTCAANAACCTATGCCAAAGTAATAGGCCATCCATCCANAAAGAAAACGCAATTCTTCATTGAACAAAAAATTGATAACCAAGCCAGAATTTGCCCGGATAGGACCATCTACACACGATTAAAAAATTGTAAGTCTTCAGAATCGGAAGGCAGGAACAAGACCCTAGATCAAAGAATCATCCGATGTATGCTCAATTGGGTCTATGATCGGCATGGTTATGTGACACACGCTCAGGAATATTTGAATGAATATTGCTACCGGTACAATCGGCATCAGATGAAAGCAGCAATTATTGAAGATATTATTAGACGTATGGTTTTTCATAAGCCACGTCCATATAAGTTGATGAAATACTCTTGACAAAATGAACGAAATATCGGCTAATTATTTCAGCTTTTATCAAACATCATTCAAAACGAT
Organism: Candidatus Parvibacillus calidus; assembly: GCA_013414645.1. Classification (GTDB taxonomy): domain Bacteria; phylum Bacteroidota; class Bacteroidia; order Chitinophagales; family Saprospiraceae; genus Parvibacillus; species Parvibacillus calidus. Next base: position 2,518,932 of record CP058702.1, read on the forward strand.
CAAAAAAGCCCTGAATCTCTTCAAGGCTTTTTCATGTCTATTCTATACCAATCTTATGCAGTCTTGGCTTCTGATGATAATGTAATCTTAATATGGGTTTTGTCTTCATTCAAGACTGCTGAGAATTTGGCCCCTTCCTGCGGATTCTCATTAAGAATAAACTCCGCAAGAGGATCCTCTATATATTTCTGAATGGCACGATGGAGAGGCCTGGCACCAAACTGAGGATCATAGCCTTTTTCTGCCACAAAATCCTTTGCCTCCTCAGATAATTCCAACGAGAAACCAAGAGCTGACAGACGACTGTAAAGAGACTTCAGAGCAATATCAATAATCTGGAAAATCTCGGCTTTAGTCAAACTGTTGAAGATTACCACATCATCAATCCTATTGAGGAATTCCGGGGAAAAAGTCTTCTTCAATGCAGACTGGATGATATTTTNTGTATTCTCTTCCTCTGATTCCAGTCGTGCTGCTGTATTGAATCCGACTCCCGTACCGAAATCCTTCAATTGTCGCACTCCTATATTAGAAGTCATGATAATCATAGTGTTCTTGAAATCCACCTTTCGACCCAATCCATCAGTAAGGATGCCATCATCCAGCACCTGGAGGAGAATATTATATACATCCGGATGCGCTTTTTCTATCTCATCCAGCAAAATTACTGAGTATGGCTTCCTTCTGACCTTTTCTGTCAATTGCCCACCCTCTTCATATCCGACGTAACCCGGAGGGGCGCCGATGAGCCTGGTCACGGAGAATTTCTCCATATATTCACTCATATCTAATCGGATCAGACTATCATCCGAATCAAAAATATGTCGTGCTAATGCTTTCGCTAATTCAGTCTTTCCGACACCGGTAGGTCCCAGAAAGATGAATGATCCTATTGGTTNTTTCGCGTCCTTCAATCCTATCCTGTTTCGCTGGATAGCCTTTACGACTTTCTCAATGGCTGCATCCTGACCAATGATCATTTGCCTGATCTCAGCATTCATATTGACCAGTTTGTTACTTTCATTCTGCGCTACCCTTCTCAATGGAATACCGGTCATCATAGACACGACCTCCGCAATATCATCTTCATCGACGGGATACCGTCTTGTTTTGGCCTCGTCCTCCCATTTGATTTNTTCCTCTTCCAACTGGCGCACCAATTTGGACTCATCATCCCGCAAATCAGCAGCTTTTTCATATTGCTGATTCTTGACAGCAAGATTTTTCTGTTCCTTGATATCCTCGATCTGTTTTTCGATTTCTTCAATATGCTTAGGCACATGAATATTCTTCAAGTGAACTCTTGCTCCGACTTCGTCCATCACATCAATCGCTTTATCCGGGAGGAATCGGTCGCTGATATAACGGTCACTTAACCGGACACATGCCTTGATGGCTTCATCCGAAAAAGTAACATTATGGAATTCTTCATATTTGCTACTTATATTTTTCAGTATAATCAGTGCCTCTTCTACACTTGGAGGATCGACGATCACTTTTTGGAATCTTCTATCCAAGGCTCCATCCTTCTCAATATATTGCCTGTACTCATCCAGTGTTGACGCACCAATACACTGTAGCTCTCNCCGAGCAAGCGCCGGTTTGAATATATTGGATGCATCCAGCGAACCAGTTGCTCCACCTGCTCCCACAATCGTATGAATCTCATCGATAAATAAAATGACATCTCTAGTCTTTTCCAATTCATTCATGATTGCTTTAATACGCTCTTCAAACTGGCCGCGGTATTTCGTTCCAGCAACCAAAGCAGCAAGATCTAACATGACAATCCTCTTGTTGAACAAAGTTCTCGAGACCTTTTTCTTAAGAATTCTCAAGGCAAGGCCTTCTATGATTGCTGTTTTACCTACACCGAAACCACCGATCAGGATTGGATTGTTTTTCTTGCGGCGACTCAAAATCTGAGAAACACGTTCGATTTCTACTTCCCGACCAATAATGGGATCCAACTTACCCTCTTCCGCAAGTCTGGTTATATCGCGACCAAAATTATCCAATACAGGTGTTTTGGATTTGGATGAACCTTTCTTTTGGTATCTGGAGATACCTTCATCCTCCATAGAATAATCATCACCACTTCCTGCAGACATATTGCCTAACTCCGGCCAATCTTCTACCGAATCCGGATTGCCTAAATAATCCAGTTCTGTCCTGAAACTTTCGTAATCGATATCATACTTTTNTAGGATTCTGGAAGCAATATTATCCTTGTGCTTGAGAATACTCAACAAAAGATGCTCAGGACTAATCTCATCCGTCTTGAACAGCTTGGCTTCAAGGAAGGTTACCTTAAGCACTTTCTCTGCATGCTTATCCAATGGAACATTGCCTGCAGTAATTCCTCCTGAGGCATGACCTTTTTCAACAGCAGATTCTTCAAGCAACTTGCACAACTCTCCAAAATCAACATCCATAGATGCAAGCACCTTAACCGCTTTGCTTTCACGATCGGCCAGCAAGCCAAGCAATAAGTGTTCGGTACCAATATAATTATTACCCAACCTTAAAGCTTCATCCCTACTTTGGGTGATGATTTTCTTAACTTCAGGTGAAAATTTCTTATTCATTATTATTACTCCTACTTATTGTTTTTATGACAATAGTCAAAAATTTATTACTAATATACGCTAAAAGTAGTCAAATAGTTTAATTCGATACAATTATAGCGATTTATCACTTTATAAAAAAATAAAATATGATATTTTATTTCATCTCCAAAGGATAATGAAAAATCATTCCATAATAATTTGACGCTAATAAACTAAAAAGGCACAAATGTAGACCAACCTTATTCAGACCTTTCCTTCAATACTCTTTAATTCAGCTCAAATAGGCCTCAGGTAATATGCAGAAAACTTCATTTTACTTTCAAATAAAATAAAATCGTATATTTGTCAGTTTTTAATTTAACAAACTTTAACTTCCTGCTGACAAAATTACATAAATAGCATTATATCGCATGAAATATTCAATTGATAAGCAAGAGCATTATGCCATAATGACACTGGAGGAAGAAAATCTCAATTCCCTTCTTGCTCCCGATTTGAAATCCGAATTCGTCATTTTTAAAAATGAAGGCATTACAAATCTTGTCATCAACCTATCCAATGTAAAATATATTGACAGTAGTGGATTAAGCTCCATTCTCACCGGGAACAGGCTATGGAAAGAAAATGGGCTTTTTATTCTTACGGAAATAAATCATGTTGCGGTAAAAAAGTTAATCGAAATATCAAGGCTAGACTCTATCCTCACAATCATACCAACCCTGGAGGAATCTTTGGATTATGTCATGATGGACGAAATTGAAAAAGAACTGAATTCGAGTACGGAGGAGGAATAATTGAGTTTCAACGTAACTATATTAGGCTCCAATTCGGCATTGCCTGCCCATGGCCGCCACCCTTCATCACAATTATTGACCATAGACCATCATGAAATCCTTATGGACTGTGGAGAGGGTACAATATTTCGATTGAATGATTTGAAATTGTCAAAAATGAAGATTGAAGCTATCTTCATCAGCCATCTCCACGGTGACCATGTTTATGGACTTCCGGGACTTGTTACTAGCCTGATACTCATGGGAAGGAAAGATCCTTTGACTATAATTGGGCCGATCGGTATAAAAAAATGATGGAACATGTACTTGAGTCTTCGTGGACCCGACTCAATTATCCCCTTGAATTTATAGAGACCAATCCCGAAAAACAGGAAATTGTATTCTACACACCGGCATATACCGTTGAGACTATTCCCCTGAAACATAAGATCCCTTGCAATGGATATTTGTTTCGACAACAACAAAAGCCAAAAATATCAGAGAAGAAATTGTTTTGGCCTACCAACTTAATCCTCCAGATTAAGAACCTCAAATCCGGAATGGTTGTTGATACGCCTCAAGGCACTCTTCACCCGGAAGATGTATTGTACGTCAAGCACACAGCAAAATCCTATGCTTACTGTAGCGACACGGTATATCTTCCTTCAATCATACCTATTATAAAGGATGTGGATCTTTTGTATCATGAAGCGACGTATCTGGATGACTTTGAAGAGAAGGCAAAAGAAAGGGGACATAGTACTGCAAGACAGGCCGGAATGTTGGCACGACAAGCCGGTGTAAAAACTTCTTCTGGGTCACCCTTCCAGCAAATACGCCAACATAGAAGCTTTGGTAAAAGAAGCACAGAATGAATTTCAAAATACCAAATACGCAACTGAAGGTCTGACTTTTGAAGTTTAATAGATTCCAGATACCTGCCTATGTATGAATACTTATACTTGAGCTGAATTATCTTTCAAAAATAAATCTTCACTTCTTAAGTGGTTTTTAAATATGGACTTAATAGCATTGGGTAGTTGGCGCCAAATTTAAGTAGGTATGAAAATAATACAACAAGCGTTTGATTCAACATACTTTATGAGAGTCAAACCTGAAAGTAAGCATACATTAAACATACTTTTACTGCACTTTTTACCAATCTCACAAATAGTATACATTTGTCGTATTATTCATCTACCTATTTAAAGAGCTCACCCTCCCAGCCATTCACCGCTTTACCCATCTCATTTTCAAACATTTAGAATCAAACTATAAGTCGAAAAATCAATAGATAAGCACCCAATCCATTCCTCGTTGTTTGATTGCAATTTGTGTCAGGTGGTCCGGATGTGCGATCAATACAATCCGGTATAATCTCTGTCATAATTTACATTGGAAACATTCTTTACGCTCAAGACAAAGCTCCATTTCTCTCTATTTCCCGCCTGGCTCACCAAACCCGATGCATTTTAATTTTCTGAACAGCATCTTGTGTAGAGATCAACCTCCTGAAGGACTATTACCTTTTATTGATTGAATCCAAATCTCCGATGAATTATGTGCCAATATTCTTCTCTACTGATATAGGTCTTATAATGTATAATAATTCAGGGGATGCCAAATCTGCAAGAAAACAATCCAATACACATCATAATAAATATTTACATATATATCAATTTTATATTTAATATGATATTTTGAATTTATAACCCAAATAACAGCTTTTTAATCAAGGTGAATTAAAATGCCCCAATATGATTACCACGCAAGTATCAACTACACGACAGAGACAAGGCTATTGATAGAGGACTATCCCTTGGCTTATTTGAGAGTAGGAAGACCGCCAGACGCTCAGAATCGATATTCCAGCAAGAATCATTTGAGAACAGATGGCGCATAAGGCTTGTATATGGGAATAATCTTCTACTCGGCTTTGGGATTTTCATAGGGCCTGCACCTTTGATTTCGCTTCAAATAGCCCTGATTTTCGCAGTTCGATGTATAACAAGCTCAGCTTTAGATATATCTTGCCTCACAGATTCCTTCGAAAAATTCTTCCGGTTCTTTCACTAATTTTACAAGATTCCATTGTTGCAACCCTAATAAACCAAGCCATCATGGGTTTACGAAAAATCGCTGCGAAGCCTAAGTATAATCGTCTAATAATCAAATATGTCGCTGCCTCATTTTAAAAATGTGAGATTTTTCTTAAAATAAAGGCAACATATGTTTTGGGATTTAATTATTTCAATATATCTTTGCACCGCTTTTAAAGAAAATTTAAAAGAACGATCCTGTAGCTCAGCCGGTAGAGCGCAACACTTTTAATGTTGTACCTGGGTTCGAACCCCAGCGGGATCACAAAAGGTTTCAGGAGTTTTCCTGAAACCTTTTGATTTTATCAAAATACACCTTACATCTCCGGCATACATCCTCTAATAGTCCTGTATCAATCAGATCATTACATGTAATAGTTAATTCTTAATCTGACAGTTTAATTATATTTGTATACTGTTAAATTAAGAAAAAGAGATCTAATTATTTTAATAACATTTTTCATTACCCTATAATTTTTCACCAAAACTTATATTTTTACTGTACACAAAACCAGTCTTCTATCCAACAGAAAAGTGCAATTTGTAGTACACTCCTCCTGCTATAACTTTTGTTTTTTACTTTTTTCACTATCTTTATTTGATAAATTTTATCTGAATGAAAAAACATTCTCTTATTGTCACTGCATTATTTGCACTCCTGTTCTTTCAAATGAACGCACAGGTCATTACCCCTGAAAGNTTTTTAGGCTATAAACCAGGCAACCGCTATACTCCTCACCACACCCTGATTGCCTACTTCAAATCCGTTGCTGAAAAGAATAATGAAAGAGTCCTCTTAACCCAATATGGTACTTCTTATGAAGGTAGACCTCTGATAACTGTTTTTATCTCAACAGCTGAGAATATTGCAAATCTAGAAAACATCAGGAAAAACCATCTTGCGTTGATCGAACCGGATAAATCCGAACCGGATAAAAATGATAAATGCATCGTGTGGCTAAGCTATAATGTTCATGGCAACGAGGCATCCGGAAGTGAGGCTGCTATGACAACTCTGCATGAGATCCTTTCAGACGCAGATTTCAATAATCATTATAAAGACATGATTGTAGTAATCGATCCTTGCCTGAACCCGGATGGAAGGGAGCGTTACACCAACTGGTATACCTCAATGGCTGGATCCAGGCCGGATAGCAAAGTATGGTCCAGAGAGCATCAGGAACCATGGCCCGGTGGCAGAACCAATCATTACTATTTTGACTTGAACAGAGATTGGGCATGGCAGACACAATTGGAATCACAAAGTCGACTAAAAATATACAATGACTGGATGCCTCAAATCCACGTTGACTTCCACGAACAAGGATACAATATCCCCTATTACTTTGCACCAGCCGCAGAGCCTTACCATGAAGCGATAACACCATTTCAACGTAGTTTTCAAAAAACGATTGGACAGGAAATTGCAAGCGAATTTGACAAAAACGGATGGCTGTATTTTACCAGAGAAAGATTCGACTTGTTCTACCCATCCTATGGGGACACCTATCCGATATATAATGGAGCCATCGGAATGACGTTCGAACAAGCCGGTGGAAAAAATGCAGGCATTTCTGTCATGACAAAGGATGGTGAGCTCCTTTCACTTTACGATCGCATTGCCCACCACACCACCTCAGGAATGTCAACCATCAAGGTTGTTCGGGACAATATTGCCAAAATCAATTCTGAATTCTTCAAGTTTTTTCATACCGGAATCAATACTCAGCATTACCACTTCCAGATAAAAGAGACAGATTACGAAAGAGCCAGAAGCTTCAAATCCTTGTTGGACAAAAACAAAATTCGATATCGATTTGCTCAACATTCAGACAGATCAGCTACTTTAACCATTCCCCTTAAACAACCCAAATCGACATTAATCAAGATTCTTATGGAAGAAAACTCCAGGCTGACCGATTCCTTAACTTATGACATTACAGCCTGGAATCTCCCAAAGGCATTTGGCCTCAATTACTCAATCACAGCAAATCCGATGGACATTAAAAATCCACCCAAAACAATCAAGCCCACAGCCACTGCTTATGGCTATGCAATCGCCTGGCAGGGAGGCAATGTAAGTAAAGCCTTGTCATGGATGCTTCAACAGGGAATCCGTTTAAGATTCTCAGAAAATGAATTTAGTCTGGAGGGAACAAAATTTGACAGAGGCACTCTTTTGATCCTAGATAGCGGATCCAATCGCGACAAAAATATCCGTGAAGTGATGGATTCGGTAGTGAATAAGTTTGATATTGCTATAAAACCAATATCCCGTGGAATGGTAGATACAGGGAATGATATGGGTAGCGAATCCATTAGAGTCATCAATGCCCCGAAAGTCATCCTGCTGTCAGGCGAAGGCGTCTTTTCCTTGTCGTTGGGTGAAATTTGGTTCCATATGGATATGGAGTTAGACTTTCCTGTAAGCCTGGTCAATACATCTCAACTGCGAAATTTTAATTGGTCCGATGCCGATATTATCATTTTGCCTGATGGGAATTATTCTTTTCTGAGAGACAAGGAATTAACGGATCAGTTGGAAAATTGGATCCGGCGAGGAGGAAAATTAATTGCATTTGAAAATGCAGTCAACCAACTCACCGGATTAAATTGGGTACACCTTAAAAAGAAGGATAGCCCGGCTGATTCCACAAGTGCCAACAAGTATTCTTCTTTGAANAAATTTGGAGACAGAGAGCGGGCTGAATTGAAGAATTATATTCCCGGATCGATATACAGGATAGATCTGGACAACACCCATCCACTAGCCTTCGGGTATCCATCCTATTACTACTCACTCAAACTCAACAGTACATTCTATAATTATATCAAGGATGGCGGATGGAATGTCGGCGTCATAAAAGGAGGAACAGAAAAGTCTGGATTTATAGGATCCAATGTCCGGTCAGAGTTTAAGGACGCTTTTATATTTGGCGTTGAGCAGGTTGGGAAAGGCAATATCGTTTATTTTACGGACAATATTCTATTCAGGAATTTTTGGGAGAACGGGAAACTGTTGTTTGACAATGCGCTGTTTCTGGTAGGTCAGTAGGCAAGAGACAGCTCATTCGTCTTTAAATTTTGGCCCTAAGGTCCCCGACTCATTCCTGGTTGGATTAAATGACCCATCTTTGACAAAGGCAGACTTAATTCCAGAAAATAATGAGCGCCACCAGTAGCTCACTACGGATCTTACCGGATCCCTCTTAAATCCAATATGCCCAATCAGATTAGCATTTTTAACCTTATTCATCCTGATGACCTGATTGATTACCAAAGTCTTCATGATGGAAATCTTTTCCGGAGACTTCTNTTTGTATGCCACAAGCTTCAAGTCATTGAAGGCAAATTCCACCTTTCCTGATGCTTCCACCCTATCGTAATCAAAAAGAAATCTCATCGTATCCAGTGTACCTGTTTTTACTTCAANAAGAGATGCAGCCTTCAAGATTCCGTTGATTTCACTCAAATCCATGGGTGACAATGACCCTTGCACCCTGTACTTCTTCGCGGAATCTTCCGGAAAGAAAAACTCAGCTTCAATGACACCTGATTCCATAAATTGGCTTGTTGCCCGGAGTGTATTTCCATTATATTTGGAATCATTGGAAAAGTGATTTGCCCTAATATTCAATCCCTTAAAGTATATTCTTCCCGGATTATTATACAAGGAATCCAATTCTTCATAGGCAATAAAACCGTCATGTAGCTCAAAGGTGTCAATATCGAATATAAAACCCGTCTTCTTCAGCAATTCCCTTGGCATTGGGCTTGCCTTTTNTCTGTTAAAGGGGTAGGTCTTATTTCTGTAGGTTTCCATATGAAAATCAAAAGCCATCTTTCCCGCTTTAAGATACATGCTACCCTTGTCTTTATAGGTTACGTCCGTAAGTTTAATTTCCCTGGAATGACACTCAATTCGGTCAACCTGCCTTTTAAAGTATTGTGCAAACTCAAATTTATCCAATAAAGGAACCACCCTTACTTCCCCAATATTCAGTTCTTTTAAATTTCTTGAATAATCAACACTGCCAATCGTAATCTTATGTTGAATTGCCGGGGATACAAAAGAAAAATCCCTACAACCGATACTATCAANAAGAACTCCATCGCCCGGAAGCGCCTTTGATCTGTATTGAATCCCAAATATTGAAAACCTTTGAGTCCCTGCAATCATGGCCAATTCATCCCTCTCGTCAAAATGATTCCATTGAAAATTTTTAAACCTAAATTCCTTACTGAACAATTTCAACCCGGAATTCAAATTTCCTTGTTTCGGGAAATTCTTCCATTCCATGCGTTGGCCCGTTTTGGTAGAAAGAACTGTTTGATCCAGTGAAATACGGCCAACAATAATTTCCTTGTGAANAAACAATTTACGGAGTCTGATATCCTGGAAGTGTATGCGTTCAACAGATATTTTCATTGCAGTATCGGACTGCCCCATCCCTACAACTTCCATGTGATCAATATATACCGATGGACTGTACCACCCGATAGACAGTCCATTATAATCAATGGACAAATCAGGTTGTCTGATTTTTCCAGTTGATTTCGGAGTGCCGTATCAACGATATTGATTAGAAAAACCTAATGAGGACAATTCCTAAGAGAATGGCTGCAGTGATCCTGCTGAGTAATCGATAATTGAACTTCCAATTCATTTAAAGGTAAAGATAAGCTTTTCATCTTGGTGCATATCGGCTTAAAATAAAGGTTTAACATTTAAAGAGCCTGTATATTTATTCTTTGATTTTTTTAACATTATTGAAAAATCTTTAACTCAACTTTAATGAAAACCTGGTTACTTTCCGATAAACCAATACGTTTTTAAGTATCAAAGTAATAAAAAAGTCAATTATTCAATCATAAACCAATTTATGCCATGAAAATAATAAATAGATCAATGCTTTTGATTTTTGCCTTGATGGTAGGTGTCATTTCAATCAATGGCCAGGATATCCAAAAGGATTCAACAGGTCTTCCGGGTGATAATTTCAACCTTCAGGGGACCCTGGATTTGTTTAGTAAAGCCAATGACCTTGAATCATTCGAAAAATCCATCAACGATGANAAAAACAATGTAAATAACCTCGACCTGAACGGTGATGGACAAATTGATTATATCAAAGTAATCGATAGAACTGATGGGAATGCACATGCTATAGTATTACAAGCAGTGCTTGGAAACAATGACAATCAGGATATTGCCGTTATTGAAATCGANAAAAAAGGAAATGAAGATGCAGTCGCTCAAATAGTAGGAGATGAAGATATTTACGGAAAGGAAGTTTATGTTGAGGCAAATTCAGACAATTCAAGTATCGATGATGACGGGAACCAAATCAGGAAGGGTCCAGCAGCATACAGCCCGAATACATTCCGGCACATATATGTCAACGTATGGTTTTGGCCTTGTGTCCAATACATCTATTCACCGAGATATATTGTCTATGTTTCACCCTGGCACTGGCACTCCTACCCAATGTGGTGGCGTCCATGGCGTCCATGGCATTGGCATACATTCTACCATGGAGGGTGGCATTATCACCATCATTACGTTGTCGTTAGTCACCCCAGAGTTTATGGTGCGCGTAANGGTCTATGCCCCCATAGGGTTGTATCAAATAATGTAGAGGTTAGAAATAAAACGGTAATCAATAACTACAGAATCAAAAATAATATAGTTATTGATAAAAACGATAGCCGCCATCGCGGAAGCAACAACAATGATAATCCGGCAATCCGGGAGAATATGAATAGTCGAACCAGGCAATCCGACCCCGGCAATATGCAAAACGGGTCTGGTGCAACAAAATCTGATAGAAATACAACGGATCAACCACGAAGGGACAATATCAATCGGAACAACAGCTCCGATCGACCAACCAGAGTGGATCGTCCGACTGAAAACGGCACCTTGTCACCTTCAAGGGATCAGCAACCTGCAAAAAGGGAAGAAAGGTATACCCCAATGAAAAATACAGANAAAAGTATGCCGGACAAGCAATCTAATCAACCCTCACACAGGCAACCTGCACCTCAAAGAATGCAAAGAGATGCACAACCGGGAAAACCAATGAACAGCAAAATGGAACGACAACGATCAAGGTCCTCTGACTCGAGACAAGGAATACCGTCATCCAGGCGTGGCTAAATGAAACAAAAGGTTTAAATAATTATTGAATACAAGGGAACGGTTTTAATAATGAGACCGTTCCCATCATTTATTGATCTTAGATAGCAAAATATACCAGAATGAATTTTAATAAGCTAATACTATTAACATTTCTCACCCTGTGCAATATCCATTCAGTAATTTCACAAAATGANTTTTTCAGTAAGGCAAAAAAAGCTGCCAAGGAAATTACGTCCGGTAACACAACTTCCCTGTCTAATGACGAGGTAATTGCAGGTCTTAGAGAAGCACTGACAATAGAACAAAATTCTGCCGGATTAGCCTCTAAAGTCGATGGCTTTTATAAAAATCCTGCCATATTTATCCCCTGGCCTTCCGAGGCAAGAAATATGAGAGATAAACTAATAGCCTTAGGTATGAGCAAACAAATAGAGGAATTTGAGAGATCACTTAACAGAGCTGCTGAGGAAGCATCCAAAAGCGCGATCCCAATATTTACGGATGCAATTAANAAAATGAGTCTCAATGATGGATTCAATATTCTGAAAGGAGCTGATACAGCTGCCACCCACTACTTAAGGGTAAATACGACTGATGGCCTTACTGAAGCCTTTAGTCCAGTCGTCGCCAACGCAATCGACAAAGTACAGGTAACATCCTATTGGACTCCATTGGTCAATGCCTACAATAAAATACCGTTTGTAAAAAAGCAGGATCCTGATTTGAAAATGTATGTAACACACAAGGCTATCGACGGTCTAATGAAGCTTCTGGCCGACGAAGAAACCAAGATCAGGACTAATACATCCGCCCGGGTAACCGACTTGCTCAANAAAGTCTTTGGAAATAATAATTAAGCGGAACAATCCATCGAAATATCTTATCCACACAACTCTGGAAGAAAAATAAAGGACGAATTAAATATTTTTGAAAAATTAATCTTCATCAACAAATATTTGGAAGAAACTCAAAACTTTGATAATTTTTTCCATTGTATGCGTAATATTGTGAAAACTCACATATGATGGGCAGATTACATAGTTTAAATTACAGAAAATCAAGCTGTATTTATCTTGTCCGGCAATACTCCATACTGAAGGTTATAAGAACAACCAATCGGACATTTCATGTTTTGCTTTATTCTATTGGTTTCTTGTTCTTTTCCTACAAATCCAATGGACAATCTGAACAAAAAATGAATGTCTATTTCATCAGTGGTCTTGGCGCCGATCAAAGGGTGTTCCANAAACTGACTATTGACCCTGAGTTTAATCCGGTCCCAATTGAATGGGTCAAGCCTGGACGCAAGGAATCGATGCCTTCATATGCGCGAAGGTTAAGTACTCAGATTGACACAACCAAGCCATTCCAGATCGTAGGCCTTTCCTTTGGAGGAATGATAGCAGCTGAAATTGCCGACCAAATTCATCCCAGTCAAATCATCCTTATATCTAGCAAAAGTACCAGTGGTTCNATAGGAAAATTCTATCGCGGACTTATCCACCTGGGCCTGCTCAGCCCATTTGCCTCTTTACTTCTGAGATCAGCCAATAGATTCACATATAAGGCCTTTGGAGCAAAAACAACAGAGGAAAAGACCATGCTGCGCTCTATTCTGAAAGATACGGATCCTAAGTTCATGAAATGGGCAATTAAAACGATTTCTTCTTGGAGCCATCCTAANAAATCACCTATCGCATACCAGATTAATGGAAGTGCCGACAGGATGATCAAAGCCAACATGGTCCAATATGATTATCTCGTCCTTGGTGGAGAACACCTGATGATTTATTCAATGGCAAGCCAAATATCTAAAATTCTCAATGAGAGACTGAAATATGGATTGCATCAATCAATGTCCAAGTCAATATCTAATGAATTGAAATAAAATTATCCGCTAATTTAATTTTGACTTGGCAATATGAATTTTTCTTAATATTACTCCATGAGATCAATAATGATGGTTGGAATAGGCAGTGCACNCGGAAGTCTTTCAAGATATGGAATCGTACTAATGGGAAAGATATTCCAATGGCAACTGCCTGGAATACCCACCTTTATAGCAAATATAATTGGTTGTTTTCTATTCGGCATCCTGATTACGCTGGCACTAAAGGAGAATATAATAATTGAAGAAATAAAGCTCTTCCTTTCGGTTGGATTCTGTGGAGGTCTGACCACCTTCTCGACATTTACCGCAGAAAACTTTACATACCTAAACCAAAAATAATATAATATTTGCCTTGTATACCGCAGCAAGTTTATTTTTCAGTTTGGTTGCTCCTTGGCGTGGCTCAATTTGTATTAAAAATTAGAATATGAAGAATTACATATTACTTATCATCTTTATTCATTTTTCCATATTTGCCCTAAGTCAGGAATCAAGCAGATGGCAAGTAATGCCTGCTTTGATCGGCGGTGTCTTTCCCAATTATGAATACAGCCTCAAAAATTACAATCCACTATTGATTCCGTATTTGCCATTTTCAAAGGGAGGTTTTTATGGAGAATTGCGGTACAATTATGACAGAAATGGGACTTTTGGTATTTATGGAGGAAAATCTTGGTCACTCGGNGAAAATACCATCCACCTGATCACCCCTCAACTTGGCGCCATCTTTGGTGACTATCAGGGAATTTCATTGCAATTGTATTATAACCTCATCAATCCACATGTCGAATTCAACCTGACTAATAATTACGCACTGATTTTCAACAATCGCCCCAATTTTTATTTTAACTGGTCTGACATTCAATTCCCTGTATGGAAGAAAGGTAGAATCGGAGCTTCCACTCAAATTTTCATAGATTCGGCCGTTAAGACATATGATTTTGGCCCCATGATCGGATACAGGAATGAAAAATGGTATTTCATGCTGACTTCATTCAATCCATGGCAGCAGGAGAAGCATTATTTATTTTTCGCAATCCAGAGGACCTTTCAGCTATGATCCGGGTTATTCTTCTTCGCCCATCTGATTGTCAGCCCTCAACTTGCGCATCATTTCATCCACCTTAACCATTTCGTCCAAGGTATCGTCGACAAAGAAAATAACGTCCGGTACGCGTCGAACGTGTTTTCTGATCCGGTTGTAAAGATTACGCTTTATCTCAACGATTGCTGCCTCAATTTCCAATAGTACGGCCTGTTTGTTATCAGTATTAAAGATACTTAAATATACCTTGGCCTGAGCAAGATCAGGCGTCACTTGAACCGACGTTACCGTAACCATAGGCTCTGTGCCATAGATATATCTACCGTCAGCCTGAAAAATGTGGCTTAGGTTTCTGCGAAGCAATTCGGCAACTTGTAATTTACGGATGGACATGGTCTGATAATTATTTCGATATTCGTAGCTGTACAAAGGTAATGAAATATATGAATATCCGGGTCGAAAGCAAGTCAATACCTGGTGACCCCATCCAATCACGATCAATGACTTTTCAACTCCATTGCGGAATAGACTCAATAAGTCGCATCGTATAATCTTCTTTTGGGTTACGGATGACTTCCTCTACTGAACCTGCCTCCACAACCTTACCTTTATGCATCACCAAAATCCTATCAGCAATGAAGTTGACAACCGACATATCATGAGTAATGAACAGCATGGAAAGCCCATATTCTGCCTGAAGATCCTTTAAAAGGTTGGNCGCCTGAGACTGTACGCTTACATCCAGGGCTGCCACAGATTCATCACAGATCAACAACTGTGGGTTAAGCCCCAACGCTCTGGCGATGCTAATACGCTGACGTTGCCCGCCGCTGAATTCATGAGGGTAACGATCAGCATGCTCCGGTAGCATACCCACTTGTTCAAGTAATGTCAACATCTTTTCACGCCTGCCTTTATGACTATTGTACAGATTATGTACCATCATCGGCTCCATAATGGCAGCTCCGATATTCATCTTTGGATTGAGTGAAGAGTATGGATCCTGGAATATAATCTGGACTTGGCGTGCTGTGGACTTCCAATCAGACTCCCGTTGCTTCAGTAAATCCCTGCCTTCAAAAAAGACAACCCCTGATGAAGCCTTTTCCAGATGGACAATGGTTCTCCCCAGAGTTGACTTGCCACAGCCGGACTCGCCCACGATGCCGAGGGTCTCTCCTCTATAAACAGAAAAACTCATGTCATCAACAGCTCTGAGCCACGAAGTCGTCTTACCCCACAAATTCGAAGCTATAGGATATTTTACGACAAGATTATCCACCTCCAAGAGAGGTGCCTGATCGAAACATACCGGGTCTTTCTTTGGTATGGGTCTATCCTCTGATTTAACTACAGGCTTGAAAACATAATCATCTGACGTCTCTTCTATAGTCACAAAGTCACTTACAACCGGCAACCGTTCTTTCTTATATCTCAATGGCGGCTTGCAGGCTATCAGACCTCTGGTATAAGGATGTTGGGGATTATCAAGAACAGATTCTGTAGAACCCGCCTCTACTATCCTCCCTCGGTACATCACATTGATATTTGAGGTAATATCCTTGATTACACCAAGATCATGTGAAATAAAAAGGATAGAGATCCCAAAATCTTTACGGATTTTCACCAGCAATTCAAGTATCTTTTTCTGGATTGTCACATCCAATGCAGTTGTGGGTTCATCAGCAATCAACAATTGTGGATGACAACTAATGGCCATAGCTATCATCACTCTTTGGATCTGTCCACCGGAAATCTGGTGCGGATAAGAACGATAAATCCTATGAGGGTCAGGGAGGCCAACTTTGTCAAATAACTCAAGCGTCGTATTTCGCGCCTGTTCCTTATTGTACTTCAGATGGAGTCGGGTCATTTCATCTACCTGAAATCCACAAGTAAGTACAGGATTCAGAGATGACANTGGAACCTGAAAAATCATGGAAATATTACTTCCACGGAGTTGTCGAAACGCGTTATCGGTCATGCCAACCAGCTCCTTAGCATTGCCGAAATGATCGAATTGAATTGAACCGGTAATCCGGGCATTGTTCTCCGGTANAAGACCGCAGAGGGATAATCCTGTAACGGATTTTCCACTTCCGGATTCTCCAACAAGTCCAACGATTTCACCCTTACCAATATCCAGATTTATCCCCTTAATCACAGAGTTGACCCTGCCTTCAGTCTCGAAGGAAATCCTGAGATCGCGGATACTAAGTAAAGGATTTGAGTCAATCATTTTTTATTTGTCTGTAATATTCCCACAAAACAATGCCCAAACTTACGGAAACATTAAAAGAATGTTTAGTTCCAAGCTGAGGAATTTCAATGGCACCATCGCAGAGTCCCAAAACATCTTCACTGATGCCATTGACTTCATTACCAAATACAATTGCAGTCTTGCTTTCAGCATCAAAACTTATTTTTCAAGGAAATGGAATCCGTAGCTATTTCTATGGCGAAAATCCCAAATCCTTCCGATTTTAATTGCCTGATACAATCCTTGGTCGAATCATGATATCGCCATTGAACAGATTCCGTAGCTCCCAAAGCTGTTTTCAGGATTTCTCTATTCGGTGGAATGGCGCAGATTCCACACAATTCAATGGATGAGACAGCGAAAGCATCAGCAGTCCTGAATGCTGAGCCAATATTTAATCCGGAACGCAGATTGTCCAGAACGATTACAACAGGTAATTTCTTCAATCTTTTAAATTCCTCGACTGAATATCGGTTCAGAACTTCATATGTTTTCTGCTTCATCCTCGGGTCAAGCCATATTTTGAGCCTGATGTGTCAAGGCTGCCTCAACAAAACTGACAAATAATGGATGTGGAATCTCAACGGTCGATTTCAACTCCGGATGAAACTGAACACCAACAAACCAAGGATGATCCTCAATTTCAATAATCTCTACCAGGTCCCGATCCGGATTAACCCCTGTAATCTTTAGTCCTGCATTTTTCAATTTATCCCGGAATTGGTTGTTTAATTCCCATCGATGACGGTGTCTTTCTTCAATCAAAGCAGATCCATAGGCCTTCATAGCATGTGATTTGTCAGTGATTTTACAGGAGTACGCCCCTAATCTCATGGTCCCGCCTTTCTTCTTAAGATGCTGTTGATCCTCCATCAAAGCAATCACAGGGTATGGTGTATTCGGGTCAACTTCAGTAGATGCGGCATCTTTCATTCCTGCGATATTCTTGGCATACTCCACCACTGCGCATTGCATACCAAGGCAGATACCGAAAAACGGGATTTTATTTTCCCTGACATAACGAATGGCGTTCAATTTGCCTTCAATGCCCCTCAACCCAAAACCGGGAGCCACCAGCACGGCATCCATCTTACTCAATACCTTTTGGCATACTTCTGAATCTAAAAGATCCTCTGAGTGGACAGGTTCTACATGGACCTTACATTCATTGGCAGCACCGGCATGGATAAAAGCCTCATAAATAGATTTATATGCGTCTTTTAGCTCGATATATTTACCTACGAGTGCAATTTTAACCTCTTTCTTAGGATATTTCAATGTTGACAGGAACGCTTTCCATTTGTCCAGGTTAGGTTCTGGCAGTCCTTGAAGGTTGAATTTTTNTAAAACAATAGCATCCAGGCCTTCCTTTTCCATCAGCAATGGCACCTCATAAATAGAAGAAGCATCGATCGATTCTATCACAGAATTCTGTTCAACATTACAGAATAAAGCTAATTTTTGTTTAATTTCCTGAGAAATTGGCCTTTCTGTACGGCAAACAAGGATGTCCGGCTGAATCCCAAGCGACTGGAGCTCCTTTACTGAATGTTGTGTAGGCTTGGTTTTCAATTCTTGAGCTGCACTTAGAAAAGGGATAAGTGTCAGGTGGATAACCAGCGAATTCTGCATGCCCAAATCCCAACGCAATTGTCGCAGTGCCTCGATATAAGGCAAGGACTCAATATCCCCTACAGTTCNCCCTATTTCGGTAATAACGACATCATATTCTCCGGACTCACCCAACAATCTGATACGTCGTTTGATTTCATCTGTAATATGAGGTATGACCTGAACTGTTTTGCCAAGATATTTACCTGCCCGTTCCTGCTTGATTACGGTCTGATATATTTTACCGGTAGTTACATTATTCGCCTGACTTGTCCTGATATTGAGAAATCGTTCATAGTGACCCAGATCAAGATCAGTCTCTGCCCCATCATCGGTTACGTAACATTCACCGTGTTCATATGGATTCATAGTACCGGGATCAACGTTGATGTATGGGTCGAACTTTTGAATAGTAACCCTTAGATTTCGTGCTTGAAGTAATTTTGCAAGAGAGGAGGAAATAATGCCTTTCCCAAGAGAAGAAGTAACTCCACCCGTAACAAAGATAAATTTAGTCTGCATATTCACTTGTCGTTACGGACTGTAAAGATATGGTAAAATACGGAATTCAGGAGGAATATTTCTTTGGAAATAAATAAAGATTTGGGGATTTAGGGAAGATTGGGGTGGGTGGGTAATTTTAAGTAGGTAGATAACTAATATTCATCCTTGAGCTGGAACAAGAAATCTCAGATTCCATTTAATAAACTTAAGTCGAGTACGGGTTGAAAAAAATTCAGATTGTTTAAAAATGAGGATATGGTAAATGTCTCACGTATTAATCAACTACCTAATTAGATTTGGACTTCCCATTTCATTCGATTTTTAATCCATAATAGCATTCAGGCGCTGACCGAAATTGGTTCTCACCAGCTGTAAATTAAGTAGGTAGATAAGTAATACTAAAAGGGGGCCACCTTATAAGGCAATCAGGATTTAAATTCTGATATTTAGTCAATTAATTCCAAAAAAACAATTTCACTTTAAGCGAAGCCAATATCTATAGATAAATTGGGTATTATCCAACTACCTAATTGTTTTTTCCTCAGCAACACTCCTGAATACTAAAATCAGATTAATTGACCCTAAGTGCATGATCCAATGGACTTTCTCCAAAAAATTTGAACAATTTTTTCAAAATACCTTATATTTGAGACTGTTTGTAACTGAATCCTATGCCAAAATTGTTAAACAGTGCTGTAAAGGTTTACTTGAAACTGGTACACGGAATGTTGGAGCGATCCATCACTGCACCAATAGAAGCACAGGAAAAAGTGTTTAACAAACTGATTTTCAACTTCAAAAACACTAAATACGGAAAGCTTAACGGCATTAAGCATGTCAAAAATTATAAATCATACCATAAGGCCTATCCGGTTGTAACGTATGACCATCTCAAACCTTTCATAGAACGCATGATGAAGGGAGAAAGTGATGTACTTATCGGTGGCAATGTTCGCTTNTTNTCGAAATCATCAGGTACCACCAACGACAAAAGCAAATTTATTCCGGTAACCAGGGCTAATTTGTACAAAAATCATCTAAAGAGTGCATGGGATAGCTTGTCCCTATTCTACCGNAAAAGGCCTGATGCGGAATTGTTCAACAANAAATCTCTAATGATTAGCGGCTCCTTGAGTCACTTTCCGGAATACCCCAAAGCTATTGTAGGTGATATTTCAGCAATAATGACGAAGAACATGCCTACTATTGCCCGTTCTTTCTACACACCGGACCTGGAAATCGCTATGCTATCGGACTGGAACGAAAAAATTGCCCGGATAACCGAGCAGGTCGGTAGTCAGGATGTAGTAATGTTTGGAGGAGTCCCTACCTGGCTTTTAGTGACTTTTCGGGAATTGCTTAAAAAACAAAATAAGGAGAACCTTTTAGAAATTTGGCCCAATCTCCAGGGGTATCTTCATGGCGGAGTCGGTTTCAGCCCTTATGTCGAACAGTTTAAGGCTTTGATTCCTTCAAAAGATTTTATCTATCAGGAGATTTACAATGCCAGCGAAGGCTTTTTCGGCATCCAACAACACAATAGTGATGAAGACATGCTTCTGCTTGTCAACAACAGCGTTTTCTATGAATTTCTTCCAATGAGTGAGTGGGANAAAGATTCCCCGGAAGCAATTCCTCTCAAGGACGTAGAAACAGGAAAGCCTTATGCCATTTTGATAACTTCCAATAACGGACTGGCGAGATACATGATGGGAGATGTCGTGGAGTTCAGTTCGACCTGCCCCTATAAATTCAAAATAAAAGGTCGTACCCAGCATTATATCAATATTTTCGGAGAAGAAGTAATGGTGGATAATACAGATAAGGCATTGGCGATGACTTGTCAGGCTACCGGATCAAGCATCGATAACTATACTGTTGGCCCAATATATCTAACTACTGCTATGAAAGGCGGGCATGAATGGATTGTCGAGTTCAACAAAAAACCGGAGGACATCAATGCTTTCGGTCAGTTGCTGGACAATAATCTTCGCACTCTTAACAGTGATTATGATGCCAAACGATCTTATGATCTGGCTTTGATGCCGCTTAAACTTACTATTGTACCTGTTGGCACTTTCCATCGGTGGCTTCAGTCCCGTAATAAATTNGGGGGACAGAATAAAGTCCCCAGACTGGCCAATCATCGTAATTATATTGATGCTTTGCTTGAATTTGGTGACAGTCTTGCAAAAACCATAACCTAAGGTTGATGGATGATCTGAATTCTCTTACTTCGTTGGAACTACCGGTAACATTACCGGACACTCAGGTTGGTTATGAAGAGATGCTCAATGCCATTGCTGATGTTGTCAACCGGATGTTGAATGACAATCCGGATTTGCTTTTCAGTTATCTTTATCGATTGGATGTAGATGAAGCGAAAATCAAATTTGCCTTGTCACCTTTAGCAGAAACCGCTCCTCATATTGGATTGGCCAATCTAATCATAGAACGACAGAAGCAACGAATCCGAACCCGACAAGAATATTCCGAAAAAGCAAAAAATAAATTTAATGTGCGATGAGCAAATTGCTGAAAGATAAAGGCATCGTCGTGCGTACCTTCAAATATGGTGAAACCTCCGTTATACTGGACATTCTTACAGAAGTACACGGTCTTGGATCCTTCATCCTCCAAGGAGTCCGAAAGTCCAAAAGCAGGACATCNCCCTCATCCATCCAATTAGCCGCATCGGTCGACCTTGATTTCTACATGAAGGAAAATACCGATCTGCATCAATTGAAGGAGTTAAAGGTCAATACTATTCGTACTTCAATTTACAGTGATATCCGAAAAATTGCGTTATGCATGTTTCTTTCAGAGCTTACGAGACGGATGCTGAACAAATATGAAAATCATCAATTGGAGTTTTCCTTGCTCCAGTCTGTATTAGATGATTTGGAGGCAAATGATGACAACTGGTCGATTCATATTTGGTACTTGATTCGTTTGCTTGAAATATCCGGATTTTCATTATTAAAACACCGTGTTCATCCGGAATATTACTACGACATTCCCTCTGACACGATCACATCTAATAGGCCCCTGCACCATTCGTATCTTTCCGGATATGATATGATTACCTTGACACAACTTAATCAAGCCGATGTCAGGCAGGTATCCCAATTTAAGCCCAAAAGGGATGAACGTAATCGTTTGGTAGAAAAATTGCTGGATTTCCTAAAAGTCCATATTTCGGGATTTCAGCATATTCAAAGCTTTGATGTGTTAAAATCCGTTTTTGAATAACTCCTTAAACAAAAATTAAATATTTCGGAAGAAATTGAAAGTATTCATTCATTCTAATCAATTTATAAAACGGCATATTAAATGACCGGCTAATCTGTAATTATTTTTATTTTTGTGAAAACATATAACGACCTTCATATTGACTTGATAAAAAATAATGCTTCACAAAGTTACCACTTTTTTATCCCCTACATTGGGCCGATCAGTTAAAATCCATATATTGGAGACCAAGAAAGCAATTGGTAATGAATGCCTTACGATTCTATTTAATGACGGGCAGGATTTTGCTGCACTTAGAATTTCAGATCGAATAGCCGGATTCGAACTGGATTATCCGAATGTCCCCCTGCGTATCATTGGATTAGAGGCCGGTGATCGCCTCCATGAATATGGTACTATGTATAAAAATGATTATAAGAACAGGGGCAACAAGGCGGGTAAATACAATCAATTCATCAATAATGAACTCCTTCCCTATCTTTTTTCACGACATAAAATCTCTTTGTTGTCCAAAATGACTGGATTTGCCGGATTCTCACTAGGAGGTCTTTCTGCTATGGATATTGTCTTACACAATCCGGATGTATTCTCTTTTTCCGGTGTCTTCTCAGGGAGTTTTTGGTGGCGTCACTCACCATTTACCGAAGAAGATCCCGACGGGTCCAGAATTCTGCATGAATATATTGACACCCATGCAATCAGTAGCAAGCAACANTTTTGGTTTCAGACAGGTGCTTTGGACGAAGAAAGCGATCGCAACAGAAATGGCATTATTGACTCAATTGATGACACGGTCGATGTAATGCTTTGCCTGGAAAGAAAAGGTTACAAACAGGGCAAGAATATGACTTATCTTGAAGTAAGTGACGGCACGCACGACACCGGAACTTGGCACAGAGTCATGCCCGATTTTCTGGAGTGGGTAGTTAAATCTCTTTAAACATCCCGGGAAAGGCAGAATGCATAATTGACCTTATAAAAACTGATTCTGAAAGTATAGTTATCTTCTATATTCCATGGATAAAGGGCTGTATTAAATAAAAAGCAGCCCGGATTAGGTCCTGGCTGCTTTGGGTTTATTCTTACCTTTTGAAGGATTATTTAGATTCTTTTGGTACACGCTCTACTTCACCAAAAATGCGGAATTTGGTTTGTGCAGGAACAGTATTAGCAGTGATTGTAACATCTTTAGACTGCGTACCTGGCTTTCCGTGTGTATCAAATTTAACAGGGATATCGGCGGACTGACCCGGGGCGATCGGACTGGTCGGGCATTTAGGTGTTGTGCAGCCACAACTTCCTTTACAACTTACAATAACCAAGGGTTCTTTACCGGTATTGGTGACTTTAATACTAGTTTCTACAACATCTCCTTCTTTAACATTAGAGAATTTGTATTCAGTCTTGTCAAGCACCATGGTGGTTGTAGGGCCTGTAGGTGTACTGATTTCATTGGGGTTACCGGTGGCAACCTGATCTGAAACGGTTCCATCCGCTATTGCCTGTGCCTTACTGGCTTCTTGCCCATTGGCATCGGTAGTGTCACTTTTACAACTAAAAACAGACAACACTAAAAATAGTGACAGAAAAGAGAATAACGATTTCATACGCTTATTTGATTTGTTTTTGTAATTTTTAATACAAATATAATATGGTAGAATACCTTCCATTGCTAATAAAAGTCTAACAAGCCTTTGTTTTACTAATTGTTAACATAGCCGGGTTCATTATTTCTTGACCATAGATGCCAAAAAATCATTCACCGGGAGAGCATTAATTACATTCTCCCGTTGAAGCCCACCATTCCTTCCCGCAATCACCCCATACCTTATATTCATTATTGCTTCCCTACTATGCGCATCAGGGTTAATGCTGATCTTAACTCCCCGATCTGTTGCTTNTTTCAATTGAGTGTAATCCAAATCCAATCTCTGTGGATTGGCGTTCAATTCTATGATTACATTGTTGGCAACACAGGCGTCAATGACCTTAGCCATATCAGGCGAATATCCTTTTCTGGCAAGTAGCAATCGCCCGGTCATATGGCCTAAAATATTCATAAAAGGATGTTCAATAGCTTTGATCAGACGCTGAGTCGCTCGCTCAGAATCCATATTCAACCCGGAATGTACACTTCCAATCACAAAATCAAACAATCCAAGAATTTCATCATCATAATCAAGATTCCCATCACTTAAAATATCGGATTCAATACTCTTAAGGATTGTCAAACCCGGAAATTCAGGTATCATACTTTCAATCTCCCTATGTTGTTGAAGGATGCGCTCTATGGACAACCCGTTGGCGTAGGATGCCGATTTGCTGTGATCCGAAAAAGCTATGTATTCATAACCGTTCCGGTAAGCAAATTCACACATTTCACGGATGCTGTGGATACCATCGGAGTATACTGTATGTGTATGAATTACCCCTTTGATGTCCTCTACCGTAATAAGATTCTGAGGATTCAGCAAACACAATTCGTTGCTCCACCGCAACTCCTTTGAAATATATGGAATGCCCAAAGTTTTAAATATGCTTGACTCTTCTTCATTGTCAGGGACTTTATCTATATCGAAAAGTGTTGCAACATCAACTGTTTCGGAAAAAGAATCCAAAAATGCCCGACTGAATGGATTAGCCCGGTCAATAACCACCTCAATGGTAACCCTATCCATATACTTTCCCTTAATCACATCATTTCGTGAATCCAACACAACAAACTCAGGAATATTCAAAATTCCTTCTTCAGAATCAACGACATAGCGTATATGATCGACAACCTGCTCACGGCGAAAAGCCTGTCCGGTAAGCCTGAACCGATTGATGGAGGCCTTTTGTAAGGCATCTTCAAAGGCAAGTAATATAGGTTCGACATTGGCATAAAGCCACTTATTTTTACTCGACTCATAAAGCATGGCTTTTTGAAGTATGTCCTGCTGGCTTTTCTCTCCAAAGCCTTTGGCATCCCGAAGTCTATTCTCTGTGCAATAATAAATCAATTCACCGACAGACATCAAGCTCATTTCATGCCAAAAACGAGCAATTTTTTTCGGCCCGATGCCCTTGATATTGAACATTTCTACGATGCCCTCAGGTGTTCTTGCAAGCAAATCATCCAATTCGTCTACAGATCCCTTTTTTACTAGGGTTGTGATAGCTGACAGGATATTCTTACCCAAACCAGGCAATGCGCTTAATTGCTCCGGTGTCATCGTGACAATAGGCTCTCCAACCTTCTTCAGCGTTGAATAGGCATTCTGCCAGGCTCTGACTTTAAAAGGATTTGCATCATGCAATTCAAGCAGTTCTCCGAGTAGTTTGACTTTAGCGACTATTGCTGTATTTTCCATCATGTTAGGATTCGAATATTATGAATTCATTGACGCACCAAAAACCGTTATTTAAACCGGGTATTTAATAAATTTGCGCAAAATATAAAAAAATGATAATTCGTGCATTAGTAGGATTTCTTTTCATCATTCTTTCATTCCAATCCTGCAAGGAAGCATCCACAAATGCTGTAGACACCTCTCTCAATCTTGACGAGTATTTGGTAGAAGATATTCCGGGTACAAGTAGAAAGATGGTAACTAAGTTAACTCCACAGGGCTTTCTGGAAGAACAAGGCATGATAGAAAATGGGAANAAGGTGGGTACCTGGACCGTATTCTTTGCGCAAAACACGCGTCCGATGGAGACTTGGACCTATGAAGAAGGAAAACTGAATGGGTTGCATTTTGTTTATAACAATTCAGGTAGGGTGGATATGTATGAAAGTTATATGAATAATGAACTCCATGGTAAAAAAGTAACCTACAAAATGGGTACGCCTGTGGAAGAAATGAGTTACAAACACGGAAAACTGGACGGTGTCTTCAGAGGTTTCTTCCCCACCGGTAAGCTTCAACGACTGGGTTACTTTAAAAATGGCCTACAGGACGGGAAGTATGTAGTATATGATGAAAATAAGAATATTGTACTATCAGCAACTTACGTTAATGGCGTACAACAGCCTAACAATTAGCGCTGACTAACCAACATCATAAATATGAAAAGAGGCCAACATCCTTAGGGAAACAGGGAAATACCTGCATCAGCCTTTGAGTCAGTCAATCGACTTATCAATCAACCAATTGGGTCGGGTACGCCTTCTTGAACTGGTACTTCAATACATCAAAGGATGTAACGATACCTATCAATGTACCATCTTCAACGACCGGGATTGCATGAAAATGGTTAAGTAAAAATAACTCTGCTGCACTTCCAATTTTGTCTGTAGGTTCCAGGGTGGCAAGTTTTGTAGTCATTATTTCACTTACAAGAATGGAATCATATTCCTCATGCTTCCTATTTAGCCAAAGCAAATCAGCTGTCGTAATAAGCCCCACTAATTTACCGTTCTGTACTACGGGTATATGGTGAATCCTTTTTCCTCTAAACAAATCTTTCACCACAGATAACTTATCTCCCGGACTTACAGTGATTAGGTTGGTTGACATTATTCCGGATAACGGTTCATTCATCATGACTATAATTCTTATTTGAGTGTAATATTAACCATTTTTTTCTGCCATGATAAACCTAAATAATATATTTATTTTACACAACTATATTTATCTTTAAATCTGATATTTATGTCGTAAAATTCATGAATAATAAAAATTGAATAATTGGTATTATGTAAACCATGTTTTATCAATAATCCATGAGTAGTGTTAAAGTTTTTGACTAATTTTACATATATTTTTAATCTGAAAAGATGCATGATTTAGAGCCTTATTATCAATGGCGGGATTATTATATCGCCTCTGAAGACAAGCTTTCGCCCTATTATGGGCGCGAATCTAATGAGTTCGAGTTTGTCAATAAGGTATATAACTTCTATATCCATCCGCAATGGGACGATTTCGGCTCCAATACCCTTTACCTCAAAATACTTTATGCGGATTATGATGAGGGATTTACCATCATCGAATTATTGGGTGAATGGAATGATGCCTTGCACAACGACATCATGGAACTGAAGCGGACAATCATAGATCATCAGATCAACCATGGGATAACAAAATTCATTCTTATCGGCGAACAAGTTCTGAATTTTCATTCATCGGATGATAGTTATTATGAAGAATGGTACGAGGATATCAAAGACGAAGCAGGCTGGATTGTACTTCTCGGCTTGCTCCCCATGTGATGGAAGAAATGGCTCATTCACGTCTTTATCATTTTATGTTATATGGAGAACAATGGAATCAAGTCAACTGGAGGGCATTCACTCCATCCCAACTATTTATCCTTGTTGATAAATTCATCGAAAATCCAAAGACCCTACCCGAGTCTACGTTTTCACACAAAAGAATCAAATGAAGGTACACTATTCCGGATACGTCAATATCCTCGGCAAACCCAATGCGGGTAAATCAACCCTGCTCAATCAGCTACTTGAAACACGCCTAAGTATCACTAACAAAAAAGCCCAGACTACTCGCAGAAGAATCTTAGGCATATGGAATGATGAGAAACATCAGATAGTCTTTTCTGACACTCCAGGCATTATCGATAAACCGGCGTATAAGATGCAGGAAAAAATGAACAGCTACATCTTTCAATCATTTGAAGATGCAGATATTGTACTTTATCTGGCTGACTGCACGGATCCTCAACCCTGGTCAGAAGAAACAGGCAGAATTCTGAACAAAGCTCAAACCCCTAAAATTTTAGTCATCAATAAAAAAGACTTACGACCTGAGGCAACTATCCCGGAAATCACTTCGGGTTGGCCAAATGATGTCAACTGGAATTCAATACTTCTGATATCAGCAATTGATGAAAACGACAGAAAAATCATCATCGACAATGTCATCAGCCTACTNCCNCCCGGTCCGGAATATTTTCCAAAGGATCAACTCAGCGACCTCAATGAAAGGTTNTTTGTCTCTGACCTTATCCGTCAGAATATCCTTTCCTTGTATAGCCAGGAGGTCCCATATTCATGTGAAGTGTATATCGATAATTATGTTGAATCTGAAAAGAACGGCAAGCCTTTTGCGCACATCAGTGCAACCATCTTTGTTGCAAGGAATACCCAGAAATCAATATTGATCGGTAAGCATGGAGAAAAAATAAAACAACTGGGAATTCGTTCGAGAGCTGATATCGAAGAATTTCTTGATCATCACATTTTCCTGGAATTATATGTTAAGGTCAGGGAAAACTGGCGGGATGATGAAAAACAACTTAAACATTTCGGTTATTAAAAGCGGGTATTGGATAGGATTGTGATACAAAGTTTATAAGTTCAGGGAAAAATGAAATAAAAATATCATTGAAATCATCAATCCTTTCAGACAACCAAGTTCCTCCTCCTTTGAGTATATTTTTGTCTGATAGTTTGTGATTCATCCTTGAAAAACCTCTTCAATACCTTCGATTGTAAAATACACCGTGAGCCATCGATGCTCTATCATATTCCTGATCCGTCTGTATGCATCCTGGGGAAGTTGGTCGATGACCGAATTCATTTTGTTGTATATGCAATCGATGTAATCATGAATCTCCCATTCAGAGTATTGAGACCAGTTCAATACTAAAAATGATCCATATATATGTCGCTCACCACCGGGGCATATTTATGGAATCGATCATGCAAGGCTGCCTTAAATCGAGTTACCGCCGGATGACCATCTGTGAATGCATCTATATCCCGGTGCAACTCAATACCGGGGAGGAATCGCAGATCCACTTCTTTCCTGGCACTTCCCTTGATCAGGTCAGCCACTACATTGCCCGTTAGTACATACGGTTTATCAGGTGACAAAAAGAATGCGCCAAATAATTCATTTAAAGATTTATTGTTAATTGCATGACTGTAAAAGGCACAACGAAATTGTACTCAATCTGGCTATTCAAAGTAGGTCTCACTGATTTNTTCAACAAAACTCAACCCGGCAAGTTTATTCAAAACTTTTACTGCATGAGGTTGATGGGTGTTACCCAAACAAAGGATTTGATTCTTATCGCACATGGATCTACCAGGAGATTTGGTAAAAACAATAGTTGAATCAATTTTCTTAACCTTATCTCGGTACAAGCGGGTGTCGGGAATGCAAAATTCATAGGTAATGCTGTATTTACCATCCTCACTACCCGCCAGGCCATCCTTGTCCAGTTGACTGACATCAAATTTAATCTTTGAATTGATCATATTGTCGATGCTGAATGACTTACGGTCCCGGCATCCCGCAAGTAGTAGAATTGGAAGAATCGAAATACACAGCACGGATAGTATACCCGTTCGATGTAGACATTTGGAGGAAGAGAAACAAAAGAACTGGCTCAGTCTTTCCATTTTACTCAAAATACCAAAGGAGAAAAGATTGTATTTCATATTGGCAGGGAATTACACTGATTGTTCTCGAAAAACAAACATCATTGTGAATTATTTTNTTTGAAAGTAAACCTGAATTCTATATCCCAGGTCTTTTCATTATCCGTACTTAACTCATAACTAAAAACGACAGTATCATTATTAATATTTTCAAACATGAAACGGTCTTTCACGGACTTTCCGTTAAATATGGTTTTGCCCTGGAAAAAATAAAGATTGCGATCATAAGAGGACTCATAGTATCTGACTCCGTTGCTATGCATGGTATTGACATCGAGTCCCACCCAAACCATTTTCCAACGATCATCCAAAGCATCAGAATAAATAAGCCCAACGGACATTGTTTTGTCCGGCTTTTCCAGGTGGATCTCTAAGGCAGTGCCTGAAGCTATTGCCTTGACATTACAATACGCGGCGAAAGTGGCTTCCTGACTATAGGACGCCCAATTACCTATGAGGAAATTGAATGGCGTTTGAGGTACAACCCGAGCTACCGGTACCGATTTCTTCGAAGTTGGCCTTTNTTGGCCCAAGGCCCGAAAATGCATCATTCCGACTATAAAAACAGTCAGGAAAACGAACATAAAGGGCATTTTACAAATCATAGGTCAAGAATATGGCTTATCATTCGAGGTGCAAAAGTAGTAAAACCAACGTGAATACCATAAATATTATCAGTATCAATCTGGTGATACAAGGATAATATCAGATGAGGCGTACTAACTACCCAAAATGCTTAAAATTAAATATAGGTTTTGGTGGGTAATAGATTGTGATGGGTATTAATTAAGCTAAATTGGGAAGGACCGGCACCGACAATTTATTTACCTATGAATTTTTATACGAAATTTCACCTTTATTTAATTCCGTATAAATAAATGCCCATTTTTTCATCTTTGCAATTCAAAAGCTAAGAAATGATTGAAGCGATTAAAAATATTTGACTTCATACTCCATATTGATGTCCATCTTACGGAAATCGTAAGTAATTATGGTACATTGACTTATGTAGTTTTGTTTTTGGTAGTATTTTGTGAAACCGGGCTTGTTGTGACACCCTTTTTACCCGGGGATTCGTTGTTNTTTGCAGCAGGTGCGATAAGTGCATCATCAGGTCTTAACGTAGTGCTGACCATTGTTGTATGTATGGTAGCAGCTATTGTGGGAAATACCGTAAACTTTGCCATTGGAAAGAGAGTAGGACCTGCCATTTTCAATAAAGAATCCAGATTTATCAANAAAGAATATCTTGAAAAGACCAAAGCCTTTTACGACAAACATGGAACAAAAGCCATAGTATTAAGTCGATTCCTCCCAATATTCAGAACTTTTGTCCCCTTCATTGCTGGCATTGCAGGTATGAACCCCTTTAAACACCTGGTTTACAACATCGTCGGAGCGGTCTTATGGGTAAATATATTCGTATTGGGTGGATATTTCTTCGGCAGTATTCCATTCGTCCAGAATAATTTCAGTCTAGTCATCATTGGCATCCTTGTTGTAACGGTTTTGCCTGCCGTTATAACTGTAATCAAAGCAAAATTNTTTCCTGATAAGGAAGTACTTTAGGAATAAGGAAATAAAAAATGCAGTGCCGGAATAATTTGGCACTGCATTTTCAGTCTAAAGACAATAGTATTCCAATCAGAATACTTCGTAAATCCCTGCTATGCCCTGGCCACCGCCTACACAGGCTGTAACCATCGTATATTTTTCATTTCTTCGTTTGGCTTCATTGATTACCTGAACAGACAACTTGGCACCTGTACAACCCAGTGGGCCCAANNGGGCAATAGCTCCACCGTTGACATTGACCTTAGCAATGTCCAAATTTAATTCCCGAATGACAGCGAGCGACTGTGCTGCGAATGCCTCATTCAGTTCAATCAACCCAATCTGACTCAGGGTAAGTCCTCCTTGAGCCAAAGCCTTCGGAACTGCCGCACATGGCCCTATGCCCATATGAATAGGTTCTACACCTGCGACACTACATGAAACCAACCTGGCAACCGGAGTCAGGTTAAACTGCTTTACATATTCTTCGCTAACCACCAGTACAAATGACGCTCCGTCTGATGTTTGGGAGGAATTTCCGGCTGTTACCGTTCCTCCATTGGTAAATGCCGGTTTTAGTCCGGCAAGGCCTTCCATGGAAGTGTCTCGTCTGACGCCCTCGTCTACCGATACCGTATAGGATTTAGTTTTCCGGCTCCCACCATCTACATAGACCTCTTCTACATCAATCGGAACTATTTCATCAGTAAATTTACCGGCATCGATGGCCGCTGCGGCTTTTTGGTGAGATTGCACAGAAAATGCATCCTGATCTTCGCGTGATATATTCCATTTCTTGCTTACGGCTTCCGCGGTGTGGCCCATCCCTGCAATATAATCTGGTGTAGTTGAAGTGATATTGTAGTTTGGAGCAAATTTGTACCCTGTCATCGGAATTAAGCTCATACTCTCAGCTCCGCCTGCTATATAGGCGTGTCCCATGCCGGCCCTTATCTTAGCCACAGCGATGGAAATGGTCTCAAGTCCAGATGCACAATATCTATTGACTGTCATACCGGGCGCAGACTTTCCCAACGCCCTCAAAGAAATGAGCCTGCCTATCTGGAGGCCTTGCTCTCCTTCCGGGTTGGCACATCCAACGATACAATCATCGACCAGCGATTTGTCAAACTCCGGTATTGACTTCATTAGGTGGTTAATCACAGAAATAGCCAGATCGTCCGGCCTCATAAATCGAAATCCTCCTTTCCCGGCCTTTCCAACCGCTGTTCGGTATCCGGCCACTATATAAGCTTCTTGCATAATTCTTCCTTTTTAAAATTAATAAATTAATTGCGTAATGGCTTGCCTTTCTCTAACATATGCGAAATCCTTTCCAAAGTCTTTTGCTCACCACAAAGACTTAGAAAGGCTTCTCGTTCGATATCGAGCAAATATTGTTCAGATACATTCTGTGGCGATGACAAGTCACCACCGCATAATACATAGGCGATTTTCTTGGCGATAAGAATATCGTGGTCTGATGCATAATTGCCCAGTTTCAATGAATGGGCTGCTGCATAAAGAGCTCCAAGCCCTGTACGTCCCAAAACCAGAATATCATCTCGTTCAATAGGAGGAACGTAATCACCGGAAAGTTGAATTACTTTTTGCTTGGCACGGTAAATAGCTTCCGGCTGATACATGACTATAAAATCCTTTTCATTGAGATAACCAAGATCATAAGCTTCAACAGCAGAGGTGGCTACAGAAGCCATAGCAATCGTCTTGAATCTTTCAATTAGTCTCGGAATCTGTACATCACCCTCAAAAAACGAATCAGATGCCCTCACAGCAAACTCTTTGGTACCACCTCCTCCGGGTAGTAAGCCCACTCCCACTTCCACAAGGCCGATGTATGATTCAGCAGCCACGGCAGTTGCATCGCAGTGCATCACCATTTCACATCCTCCACCGAAAACGTATCCTTGTGTTGCAGCTACAACCGGTATTTTACTATACCGACAGCGCATAGTCGTTTNTTGGAAAAGATCGACTGCCATATTAAGCTGGTCGAATTCCTGTTCATAAGCCAACATTGCTATCATCATCAGATTAGCCCCAACTGTAAAGTTCTTGCTATTGTTGCCAATAACTATTCCACGCCAATTACCTTCTTCAGCAAGGGTAATGGCATCCTGGATTCCATTGAGTATTCCGCCACCAATAGCATTCATCTTGGAAGTGAATTCCAGACACAAAACATCATCACCGATATCCCAAAGACGGATTTCATCATTTTTATATACTACCTTTTGATCAGCGAGAAGATTCAGCTGAATAGATTTTTCAGCACCCGGTAAAGCCTTGTAGCTCCTAGAATTTGGGTCATAGAATGAAATTATTCCTGCGTCATTCCTGTAGAAAGTGGTATTGCCAGATTCTTTCATCAAAACAACCCACTCCGGAACTTCAAGGCCCAATTCCCTGATTGCTTCGATACCTTTATCCAGTCCCACAATATCCCAATACTGGAATGGGCCGTAATCCCAGGCAAATCCTGCGCGCATGGCATCATCTATGGAATACAGGTTATCTGCTATTTCAGGAATCCTCAAAGCAGCATAAATGAAAGTATAAGCCAAGGATTTCCTAACAAATAAACCACCGGCATCCTTATAGTCAAAAAGCACTCTAATGCGCTTCTCCGGGTCATCGATTTGTTTGGAAGTGTCGAGGCTCTCAAGTTTTTGGCCGGGATCTGCTTCATACTCAAAGGTATTTAAGTTATAGCCCAGAATAACAGGCTTCCCTTTGGCATCCTTTTCGCCTGTCTTCTGATAAAATCCTCTACCCGTCTTATCTCCCAACCAATTATTCTCTATGAGACGCGCAAAGAATTCCGGAATTTCTCCATCACCGGCAAGGGCATCATCCGGACAATTGCGCCGTATACCATTCAGAACAGCCATTGCTGTGTCAAGACCTACGAGGTCACCAAGTCTGAAAGTACCTGTTTTAGGCCTTCCAATTGCCACTCCTGTCAACTTATCAACGGACTGAATAGTCAATCCAAGTTCTTTGGTCAACTGAAATGCTTTTCCCATAGAAAATACGCCGATTCTGTTGGCTATAAATGCCGGTGTATCCTTACCCAAAACGGTGCGCTTGCCAAGAATTTTATTCCCAAAAACCATCAGGAACTCAATAATTTCGGGATCTGTATCTGTACCCGGAATAATTTCAAGTAAGGCGAGGTACCTTGGAGGGTTAANAAAGTGAGTAATGCAAAAATGTTNTTTAAAATCATCACTCATTCCTTCAACCATCAAACTTACCGGAATACCTGAGGTGTTGGATGTTATAATTGTACCTGGTTTTC
Source organism: Candidatus Parvibacillus calidus (assembly GCA_013414645.1). Classification (GTDB taxonomy): domain Bacteria; phylum Bacteroidota; class Bacteroidia; order Chitinophagales; family Saprospiraceae; genus Parvibacillus; species Parvibacillus calidus. The sequence goes on from CP058702.1 coordinate 2,553,345, forward strand.
TGACAGCATCAATCTTATTAAAGATCAAGCGTTTGATATTCAGATCTTCCTTTACTACTTCAATGACCCAATCAACATTCTTTATTCGTGACAAGTCATCATCAAAGTTGCCCGTGTGAATACGATTCCTGAATTTCTTAGAATACAGGGNGGCAGGTGATGATTTCAGCGNCCTATTTAAGGCAGTATTTGCAATTTGATTTTTATCAGCGCCATCACTAGACATATCTAGCATAAGCACCTCAAAACCGGCATTTGCCAAGTGACATGCAATACCTGACCCCATGACCCCAAATTTCAAAACTGCAATGTTTTTAATTCTTCTCATATACTTTTATTGAAAATATTAATATTATACATTAAAAATAAAAACAATATGTATCTTTGTTTTTGAAACCTCAATAATAAGAAAAATTTCAATTTAAACGTTTATATAGAAAAGTTGTTATGGCAACCAATCAGGANAAAAGAGAAGTGGTCAACAGTACCAAGGGATTCAGTTCAAGTCTNTTTTTACACAGTATGCTGATCTTGATAGGTATCTCCCCATTGGCTACCTTCAATGCTCCTATCTGGGAAGAAGAACAACCGGGAATGGAGGTTGCACTAGGTTTTCCCGATGAGGGTCAAGGCAACGATGAACCTACACCCGGAAACAATGAACCGGGAGGACTCCCACCTTCTTCAAGCAATACTACAGCCTCTCAAACCAGCTCTCCATTGCCTACTACAACATCACCTACGCCAACATCGAGCAAAGATGAAGCTATGGTCACAAATGATAATGCAGAAGCAGTGGATGTGGCGGCAGCGAATGAAGCAAAAAGACGAAAAGCAGAACAAGAACAGATTGAGGCAGAGCAACGAAGAAAGGCCGAATTATTAGCCGAAGCCAACCGTAANAGCAGAGGCCGAAAAAAGGCGAGGGAGCAAGCAGAGTATGAGGCATCTAAGGGTAAATACGGNGGCTTATTTAAAGGTTCCGGAACAGGAAGAGGAAACACAGGAAAGCCAGGAAATCAAGGCGATCCCAAGGGTGATCCAAATGCCAAGAATTTGGAAGGTATCCATACCGGCGGAAAAGGAAGGATTGGNGGNGGATTAGGCAACCGAGGTGTGCTTTCTGAACCAAAAATAGTCGATAATAGCTCAAAGGAAGGCAGAGTCATCATCAAGGTTTGTGTAAATAGCGAAGGGACGGTTACAAGTGCAGAATTTACATTAAAAGGCTCTTCTACTCAGGATGCAACTCTTGTAAACATTGCGCGGAGAAACGCCCTGAAGTTTAAATTTACTCCATCTGATGTATCGCAACAATGCGGAACAATTACATATGATTTCAGACTTGAATAATCAAAAAGAGCTCACTAATTTCCAAGTACCTTATTAGTATACTATGAAAAGGTTTGATTAGCTCATACCCTGTTGCCATATTAAGATCAACCTAATTTCAATTTCTTAGCAATCGGCCTATGCCTGACCATTCTGGCGATGATGTCATCCAGGATTTCACCTTTCATGCGGTGCCTGTTGTAGCGGTAGCAATATTCATTGAGATAGTCCTGCAGATAGGTCACATGGCCGTGTCTGGCATATAGCCAGTTGATCATGTTGGTGACCACCCTGTGGGCCAGGGCCTTGTCCGGTCCTTCACCGGGCATGATGCAATGACCATTACAGCATCGCCGGGCCGCTTCATCCATGTTGATTGTAGCCTGGCTGTCGATCTTTTTGCCGATAAATGCTTTTGCTTTCCGTGCTGCTGCCCGGCCTATCACCTTGACATAGCTTCTTGCCGCTCCTCCGCCTTTCTTTTCGATTCCGATGAGAACTTTGACTTTCCGGGGTCTTTTCTTTCCATTCTTGTCAGGCCTGACGATGCTTACTGTTGTCGTCACCACATCGACCTCTCCCTCCAGGGGATGTATGTCGTTGCTTCTCATGGCCATCATGACCTTTCTGCGAAAAAGCAGGCAGGTTTTGAGCTGGAGGCCTGTTTGTCGTGCCAGTTGTGTGGATGGACAGCCCTTCTTGTCGATAACAATCAGATATAGCATGTAGAAAGCCTGATCAAGGGGTATCTTCATGCTGTGGAACAGGGTGTTGGCTTTGGCGCTTTCTATCTTGTTGCACCGTGTACATTGGCGATCGCCGTAATGCTTCCCTTGCAATAATTGGTATGGCCGCATTGTCTGCAACTGTAGCCATTGCCCCATTTGCAGGATGCGAGATAGTCGATGCACTGTTCTATGGTGCTGAACTTTTGCCTGAAAGCATCGATGGTTAGGCTTTTGAACTCTTCATTCATGGTGATAAGAATTAAAAGGTGATTAAAAAATGAATTCGCAGTGAAGGTAAGGAAAAGATTTGGGATGTGCAAGGGGTGGGTGGGGAAATCGAAGTAGGTAGGAAAGTAATAATTCAAAAACCTCCACACACAAGGATTTGGAGACAAATGAAAAATTTAACTCCCGGGTAAATCATCTGAATTTTGGCAAAGCCGCCCCGAAAGGCAGTACCGTTAAGCATAGTGGCTATTAATCATCTACCTACTTCGGAGGCGGCAGCCCGCCGATCCTCCCAAAATCGTAGTAGGTAGGAAAGTAATAATTCAAAACCGCCATACACAAGGTTTTGGAGACAAATGAAATATTTAATTCCCTAGTAAATCATCTGAATTTTGGCAAAGCCGCCCCGAAAGGCAATACCTTCAAGCATGGTGGCTATTAATCATCTACCTACTTCAAAGGCGGCATCACCCCACTCCACCAAAAATCGAAGTATGTAGGAAAGTAATAATTCAAAAACCTCAATACACAAGGATTTGGAGGCAAATGAAAAATTTAACACTTGTATAAATTACCTGAATTTTGGCAAGGCCACCCCGAAAGGCAATACCGTCAAGCATTGCGGCTATTAATCATCTACCTACTTCGGAGGCTACACCACCCCGATCCTCCCTCAAAAATCGAAGTAGGTAGGAAAGTAATACCATACAACCAACACCAGACTTACATTAGAGTAGACCAAAGTTTGTTTTCTTTCATTTTATTTCATCCTTAGTTTTTTCCGCCTTTGTATTTTACTACCCTGATTGAATTATAAGCTATTATTCTTCTACCTAGTTCACATCGACCTGCCCCAATATCGTTCTTTCCAATTCATTCAATAATGCTATCCCATCTCAACAGATTACACACTATCCAATAATTCATTTGATGCTTAACCGTTACTTTCATCGACTTTTACATTACATTAATCTATCTTTTGCAAATTATTATCTTAAAGATAGTACTAAGCAATACATAATACCATATATTTGTGTCGTTATTGATATACATGATTATACATTATTCATTGTTACCAATATTTATTCACTAATAAATTTATTCAAGGATATGAATGAAAAGGAAATGCCGGATCGAGAGACGTTGAAGGCAGAGAATACCAAAGCTCAAATGCGCAAAGGCGTACTAGAGATGTGTATCCTCGGCATCATTAGCGGCGAAGAACTTTATACCTCCGATATTATAAATAAACTCAAGGAAAACGAACTGGTTGTCGTGGAAGGTACAGTATACCCATTACTTACCCGACTAAAAACGGCGGGCTACTGGATTATACTTGGCGCGAAAGCACGACCGGACCTCCTAGAAAATATTATCGTGTTACTCAGGCAGGAGACGAACTTCTCATTGAATTACTGGAAAGCTGGAATCAACTGGTAAAAGTCGTGTCTCAAACAACCAATAAACAATCAAGATCATGAATAAGACAATAAATATCAACCTCGGCGGGTTCCCATTCACAATGGATGACGATGCCTATATGCTTATGGAGCGTTACCTCAACGCCATCAAAAATCATTTTGCTGTATCCGACAGCTATCAGGAAATAATGTCGGACATCGAATCCAGGCTAGGTGAACTTCTACATGATAAAGTTTCTTCCAAGGCTATTGTAACAACAGCTGATGTGGAACATATCATCAAAATCATGGGAAGACCAGAAGAATTCGGTGCTGAAGCTATCGACCTACCGGGTGAAGGCTCTGATCANGGCGCTTCCGGTGATTCGATCGGGACACAACGGACACGCAGACTATTTCGCAACTTAGCCGATAAGAAACTAGGTGGCGTTTGTTCGGGATTGGCTGCTTACTTAGGTATTAAAAATGCCAACTGGATCAGGCTGCTCTTCATCATTCTTGCCAGCTCGGGAGGTTTTGGCATTCCACTTTATGTCATCATGTGGATATTTGTTCCCCCTGCAAAGACATCGGCGGACTATCTCGCCATGAAAGGAGAGGATATCAACATTCATAATATCGCAGAATTTCTGGAAACAGAAATTAAACATTTCTCCAATCAGGTCACTGACTTTGCCCAGGACATTTCACAACAGTTTAGCAACAAGGGAAAAAAGTCTTTTAGGGCAGACCGGCCTTCCATTGATCTGGAAGAAACCTTTAGATCAGGCACTGCCCGCCTTGTAAGTATTTTACGACCTTTCGGACTAGTGCTGGGTGGAATATTCACATTGATATTCCTTGGATTTTGGATCACTTTGATTGTCAGTTATATCCTCGCTTTTCCACTTCTGGGTTTCATTAACTCCACCTCTCCTATTATTAATTTCCTGACCTCTCTCAACAGTATCGTGATTTTTGCCGTTCCCGTTGTGTTCGTCATTTTCTGGGCTTTAAAAATATTCTTCAAAACNCCCGTCCACCGCAGTATTCGTCAAAGTCTGGCTATATTCTGGATTTCTAACCTAATTTGCTTTATTCTACTGAGTGCATTGACCTTCAGAGAATTCAAAAGTTATGGAGCGATTGAAGTGAAGCAGGATCTGGGAAGTCTGAAAGACGACCAGATTAACATCTCCGCGATAACTCCGGACCATAGAGACGGACGATTGGTTCTTGGAGACATGGAAATGGGCAATGACAACCAGCTGGAAATAAACGATAATGTAAGATTTAACATCTATCCTACCAACGGGCCTGCATGGTCAGCCACCAAAAGGGTGACTTCACGTGGTAAAGATGGAGTTGATGCNAAAAAGAATGCTGACTGCGTAAGTTATGCAATTTCGCCAAAAGACGCACACACGCTCAATGTTCCTACATTCTTCAGCATCAGACCTGATTGCAAATATCGTTTTCAGCAAGTGGAAATTGATCTTTTCATTCCTATAGGTAAATATGTGACATTTCCGGAAAGTCTTGAGTGGCGCCTGTCTGAGGTAAAATATAACGAAGCCCAAATGCCTAATGGCTGGAAGTTTATACCTGGTAAAAGATATAAGATGTCAGAGATGGGTTTGACTTGCGATGATTGTACCGATGAGGAACTTACTGCCAACATGCATGCTGATGACTATGAATATATCAGTCAAGAAGATATTCCGGCAAACGCTGTAGTTCAATCTACTGAAAAAGAAATGGATATCGCCTTAACCAAAGACCAACTTACTACTGTTTCTTTCGATAAAATCATGAATCCAACCGGCCACTCAGTCAAATTTTCCAAGATTAATTTGAATATTGACCAAAGCATGGATGATAAAGTTCGAATTATTAGAAAACTTAAATTTTATAGCCATACACCAATTGCTGTTGACCAAATGGATAAAATCTATGGTATAAGACAAAATGGTAATGACTTGATTTTCTCCAATACNCGAACCATATTTAATGATAANAAAGCCTTCAACCCCGAAATCACTATAAAACTTCTGATCCCCGTAGGCACAAAAATTTCCTTTGACGAAAATGTGAATGAATTTGTGGAACATGTCAAATTTGACAAGGANAAAATAACTGACAATTGGCACTTCTTGAAAAATGAAGTTTTGGAAATGGGGCCAAAAGGTCTTTATTGTACAAATTGCAATGATTAATCAATTACTGTGATTTACGAAGAATCTTTATAATGCCTGTAATACATAATTTGTATTGCAGGCATCTATAATATTGTATGGGATAACAAGGTATTACTCTACAATTGAAACGATAGGGACATACTATTTATACGCAATAAATATGATTTACGACTATGTTTACGTTATTCTATTTAAATCTCTAGAGCGACAGGCCACCTTTACCAAATTTATTTTTCAACTTTTTAATCTTATGGAAGAAAACAAAACTTCCACCTCAGATAAGATTCTGTGGTGGCTTGCATCCGCTGATGCACAATTGTTGGANGGAAATCGATCCGAGCAACGAAAATTCAGTCTGATTGGACTTTCTATCTTCTTTACCTGGCTGTTTGCAACTGCTGCCTGGACATATTTCTTCAGCACTGTAACAGACAGTATTCTGATTATGCTTCTAGGGGGCTTCCTGATGGGAGGTATTGTGCTGACCATCGACAGGGTCCTGATTGCAGGGCTTCAAGGTTCAGGNGAAGGAAGTAAGACAGGCGCCATCGCTTTCCGTGTAGCTCTGGCCCTTTGCCTTGGGGCCTTTATGGCTCAGCCGGCTTTGTTATATTTATTCAAAAAGGATATTAATATCCAGCTAACACTTGACAGGGAGGTNAANAAACAAGCCGCTGTAGCAGAGATCAACCGGTCTTTACAACCTCAACTAAAACCACTCCTCACCCAAAGAGATTCTCTGGCAGGCATACAGGCATCTTTAGACAGTCAGGTCGTAGCCCTCAGAAATTCTTATCTTGCTGAAACGGATGGTAGTGGTGGAACAGGCAAGGTAGGCATTGCTGCCATAGCACGCGCNAAAAAAGCGGAATATGATGCTGCTACATTGGCTTCCAATCAATGGAAGTCATCAGTTGCTCCCCTGCTTAGCAAGATCAATTCCAATATTGATACCATAACATCAATCCGGAATAAACAAATTGCAGCCTTTGATGCTAACGACAATGATGGCTTTCTGGCACGTATTGAGGCGCTCCAACATTTAATCGAATCAAACCTTGCCCTCAGATGGCGTTATTTATTATTGCTCTCCATCATCATGTTGATCGAGTTAGCTCCGGTGCTAAGCAAGTTATTATTAAACACAAAGGTATATAACCAGCGATTAGTTCTCGAAGAAGGGTACCTACTCAACCTTGACAGGGAAGTGTTTGAGAANAAATACAGCGAAGCTAGAAAATATTCCGATGCCATGCATCAGTCCAATCTGGATGCCATAAATAAGATTTTCGAAAAGTCTAACTCAATGATGAATCAGTCATCAAATGATGAGATGAATAAATACGAATTACATCACGGCAAACCCGCTTCGGTCAATAGCTTGCTAACTCATATGAAACAAAACCTGATGGGCCGGCACACCTCTTCGTTCGAACAATGAAAGAAAATTTGAGCGCCGTCAATTGAGAGAGGTTGTCATATTCTTGATATCTGACAGGTCCACTCTAATATTTTCTTTCAGGGTAGTCGCCAGAGACAGGCCTACATAGTCAACGTGGACAGGAAACAGTTTATGTTTTCTGTCCACCATGACCGCTACCTCAAGCTTGCGGGGAATAATCCTCAATAATGGTTGAAAGGCATAAAACAACGTCCTGCCTGTATTAGCCACATCATCTACCAATATTAGACATTTATTATCCAGCTCATCGACATCAANTCNCTCCAGATATATGTCAGAAGCTGTCGGCTGATCAGCCTTCACCCGAATTCTTGTGACGGAGGATTTAATTTCATTATATTCCAGACCATTAAGCATATCTGACAGCAGTTGCGCCAGGGCATATCCGCTGTTGTTGATCCCAATAAAATATATTTCCTCCTCGCCAAGATTCCGCTCCAGGATCTCAAAAGAAATCCTTCGGATCTTTTGATTCATTTGGAAGGTATTCAATATTTGCATTATATTTACTTTTGTAAAGGATAAAATTATAAAAGATTTAAAGGCGATGATCATTTCTCAGATACTTTTTTTAATTCTTCTTGTCTGGGTGTTCAAGGAAGCCGTAAAGCGCTATGGCAAGGTAATAAGGAATATTCGGCTCGGCAGGAACGACGAACCGTTGAATAACAAGGGTGGGTTCCGCCGTATGTTGCTGGTGGCTTTCGGTCAGCAAAAGATGTTCAAACGTCCACTTCCGGCGATTTTGCACCTATTTATATATGTGGCATTTATTATCACACAATTTGATTTACTCGAACAGATAATAGACGGGATTACTGGAAGCCACAGAATATTATCCCACTATCTGGGTGGATTATATTCATTCATGATTAGTTTCATCGAATTGTTGTCCGTATTTGCTTTTATCGCTACAATAGCCTTTTTGTCAAGGCGCAATTTGCTCCGGATCCCTCGCTTTACCAGTAAGGATCTTGCAGGGTGGGCCAGGATAGACGCCAACCTCATCCTTATCGGNGAGATCCTTCTCCTCACCGGTATTTTCTGCCTCAATGGTGCTGATAAAGCCCTGGAAACCAAATTTCCAAATGAATATCCTTCCACAGGATTCTTTCTGATTACCGGCTGGTTAGGCCCCTTGCTCTTTGGAGGCATGCCTGAATTCTTCCTCCATGTAATCAGTGGTTTCGGCTGGTGGCTACATGTACTGGTCGTTTTCGGATTCATACTATATCTTCCCGGATCAAAGCACCTGCATATTTTACTGGCATTCCCAAATACTTATCTTTCATCCGACAACCCACGAGGAAGAATGATCAACATAGAGTCCATCGAGAACGAAGTNAAAAATATGATGGAAATCCCGTTGAATCACGCGCCTAAAGAAACATTGGCCGATTTTGGTGTACACGATATTTTCCAGTTAACGCANAAAAACCTTCTGGACGCTTATTCATGTACTGAATGCGGACGTTGCACTGCTGTGCGCCCGGCCAACCTCACCGGNAAAAAATTATCGCCCCGCAAAATAATGATGAATGTCCGCGACCGCATGGAAGAAGTAGGTTGCAAGCTTGATGATCCAAATTTCAGTTCCATGAATGGTGAAATTGATAATAAAATTGGATTCAATGATGGCCGAGACTTATTTAATTACATCGAAAAGGAAGAAATAAGGGCCTGTACAACCTGCAACGCCTGCGTTGAGGCCTGTCCTGTCCTCATCAATCCACTTGAAATCATCCTTCAGCTAAGACGTTACGAAATTTTGACCCAAAGCTCCGGTCCACCGGATTGGGTACCAATGTACACAGCACTTGAAAATAATGGAAGCCCGTGGCAGATGACTATTGAGCGGGATGATTGGATAAAAGAACTAAATTAATAAATATGCATATCAAGACAATGGCAGAATTTGCAGCGGAAGGTCGAGATCCGGAAGTGTTGTTTTGGGTAGGATGTCTGGGCAGTTATGACGCCAGAAGACAGCGAGTCTCAGCTGCTTTTGCTCAGATACTGGATAATATTGGCATTGAATTTGCTATCCTTGGTAAAGAAGAATCTTGCACAGGAGATCCTGCCCGACGCGCCGGAAATGAATTTATCTTCCAGATGCTTGCCAATCAAAATATTCAGACTCTGACAAATTATGGAGTNAANAAAGTTGTTACCACCTGTCCTCATTGTTTTAATATATTTAAAAATGAATATCCGGAACTTGGGGCAACGTTTGAAGTGTTCCACCATACACAGTTCCTAAGCCAGTTGTTGCAGGACAAACGATTGAAAATTGAAGGTGGATCCTTTGATGGTCAGCGTATTACATATCACGATTCCTGTTACCTGGGACGTATCAACGGTGAATATGAGGCNCCCCGTGAATTAATACACGCTCTGGATGTTGATCTGGTAGAAATGGGACGAAGCCGCGAAAAAGGACTTTGCTGCGGTGCAGGAGGCGCNCAGATGTTTAAGGAAGATGAGCCGGGAGAAAAACGTATCAATACCGAACGTGCAGAAGAAGCAATCAATACAGGAGCGTCCATAGTCGCTGTCAACTGCTCCTTCTGCAATGTCATGATGACCGACGGTTTGAAGGCAAAAGAGAAGCAAGATGAAGTGAAAGTAATGGACGTAGCTGAAATGATCTGGGAATCAATGAAACCAAAGAATTGATTTACATATAATTATATATTACATTTCAAGAAATTATTTATAAACGGAAAGAAATATTTCCTCAAAAAATAATTTTATATACATTTGCACCACAATTTTCGGATTGAGGGCCTATAGCTCAGTTGGTTAGTAGCACCTGACTCATAATCAGGGGTCCCAGGTTCAAGTCCTGGTGGCCCCTAAAAGGGTTTTGAATCATGATTTCAAAACCCTTTTTCTTTTGAATATCCTTAACTTGTGTTGTTCTTAGTATATATGGGAAGCATTAATAATATCATTTTCGACCTTGGCAATGTACTGCTGGATATTGATTATTCCCTGACTGCTGACAGATTATCGGATGTTACAGGTCTGGATATCAATCGTGATCTGATGGAATACGGGGAAATTTTCAAGAAATTCGAAACAGGGAAAATTCCCTATGTGGTTTTCTTCAACCATCTGACGAAGATATCTCCGAANAAAGCGATTATCAATGACATGCTGCCTGCCTGGAATGCCATGCTCATAGGAATGCAGCCGGAGATTCCAGCTCTACTGGACAGCTTGTCAATGAATTATTCCCTTTTTATCCTTAGCAACACCAACGAAATTCATATTCAATGGCTGGATAAATATCTGAAACAGGAAAACATCTACGAAAAATGGTACCACGACTGGTTCCGGCAAATTTTCTATTCCCACCGACTCGGCCTTAGAAAACCTGAGAAACAATGTTTTGAAGAGGTTCTGATTCAATCCAATATTTTACCTGAAGCAACGTTATTTGTTGATGATAATGTGGCAAATGTCAATGGGTCGATAGAGGCCGGCATTTGTGGAGTGCTATATGACAAGTCTCANAAAAGTCTGGTTGATTTTCTCAGAAATGATGCACAACTCATAGTCTGAGCCGATTTCTGAAGTTAATAAATTAGACCCGGCCTTGTTAAGATTAAGCAAATATAGACAGAATGCCCTTGTGGCCTGGATTTCATTGTATAATAAAAATATAGAATATATTTCATAATCTGTAGAAATCTTCTCAACTTTGCGCCAACTTTTGAAAAATAAAAACGATATGAAAAACATTCTNTTTTTAGCGGGGATTCTAATGCTTATTTCATGCAATACAAGTAAGAAAGCNAAAAACAGCAACGACATGTTTTTGACAGGTACTAAATGGACGGTCATCAAAATAAGAGAATCAATGGCTACCAGTACAGAAGCTGTAAGGTATATCGAACTATCACTACCCAATAAAAAGGGAGAAGGTACCATATCCGGCAATGTAGGTTGTAATAATTTCCGGGGTAACTACAAGAGCCAGAAAGGTACATCGAATATCCAATTTACCCAACTTTCTTCCACCAAGATGACTTGCCAGAATATAGACCAGGAAACGACAATAATGTCTTTTCTGGAAAAGGTTAACTCATATGAGATTTCAGGCTCTATCCTGAAGTTATATGCCGGTGGTGAATTACTACTGACTCTCGAAGGTGTAAATATTACTCAATAATCATTTAAATATTTCTCATGAATTTTAAATTAAAAATTGCGGGATTTGCAATGCTTGCCTTATTCATGGCATCTTGCAACTCCAATAANAAAAGTGTTGAAGCCGATGGAACCGACCTGAGCAACTTCAAAAGAGTTGGTTCTGTGGATACCATGCAGAATAAGGAAGTCCTTCCGGGCAACGTCGCTTCTATCGATGAATATGTTCGCACTACTCAAAAGGGAATGCGCAGTGATCTGAAAGATTTTCAGAACGATACAAAGTATAAGTCAATTGCTCTCGGAGGTAAAAACAATTCCATCCTTCTGACAAATATCACATATTCCAGCTTTGAAATGAACTCCCTGAAAGTTTTCTTTAAGGACGATCACATTATTTATGCTGAATCAAGAAACCAGGGCAAGGATGGTATGGACATCTACAAATACTATTTTGAAGGTGATAAAGTTACTACAACCTTGAAAAGCAAAGTAGAAAAGACTGATGATGAGCGCGGCAAGATGAACTTAAAGTTTGAGAAGATCGACAACATCCCAGGCAGGGATGCCCAGATCATCAGCCTTGAAAAAGAAGCAAAAACTAAATTCCTTTCTGAAGCTCCTTTCAAATGCAGAGTGTATAAAGAAGGTGAAGGATACAAAGCGATTACATGCTATAATGGATTGGAACTAAAAGTGGTCGATCCTAACGGTTTTATCGTAAAGTCCTTCCGCGATCATGACCTGGGTGAAAACAACAAATTTCAATTTATTCAGGTCACAGGTAATATCAATGAGAAAGAAGGAAACATTACTGTTTCCAAAATTATTTACCAGGGTATGGGAGGTGCTAATACAGATTGTTTCTGATACTCCTCATGAATACTCTATTCTGCCTTTATAACGAAAGAAAAAAGGGCAATTAAAATAATAAGGCCGAAGTATTTTCGGCCTTTTTTATTTATTTTACATCCATGGAATTAACGGAATTAATTGAAGCCTATCATCGGTTTACTGCCGAAAATAAATACGAAACAAATTATCCCGGACTATTCGAGCCTATTGAATATCTTTTAGGACTGAAAAGTAAAAAGGTAAGACCCTTGCTGGCACTCATCGGTTACAACCTTTACAATGAAGACATTGCCAATTGCCTGCATACAGCACATGGTCTGGAGATCTTTCATAATTTCACGCTCATGCATGATGACATTATGGACGAAGCATCCATCAGACGCGGTCAGAAGACAGTACATGAGAAATTCGGCCTCAATAATGCCATACTTTCCGGTGATGCAATGGCCATTCTGGCTTACCAATATATACTCAAGGATAGTAAGCCNAAAAATGCAATAGAAGTATTGACTCTTTTCAGCAAAACAGCTATGGAGATCTGTATCGGCCAACAGATGGATATGGAATTCGAACAAAAAGAAATCATCTCTTCAGAAGCATACATCGAAATGATAAGGTTGAAAACGGCCGTATTCCTTGGAATGGCATTGCAAATCGGCGCCATGATTGCAGGAGCGGATTTAGAATCAACTAAACCGCTTTACCGATATGGTGAGAACCTCGGTATAGCCTTTCAAATTCAAGATGACTTGCTGGACCTGAAAGGTGATAGTTTTACAGTAGGAAAGGTAAAAGGCGGCGACATACTTCGCAAAAAGAAAACCATCCTGATTTGCAAAGCACTGGAAATAGCGTCAGATCAGGATAGTCGGAGTATTCTCGATCTATTGGATAACGATACTATAAATGCTGAAGAAAAAGTCACCACTATGACAGCTTTGTTGGAATCACTCGGCGTTTTCACGATTGTAGAGCAAGAAATTAATTCGTATTTCAACCTTGCATACAAACAGCTTGATATGCTTAGTATCAAACCTCACGGAAAAACCCTTCTCATAAGCATCGCCAATATGCTGAAGTCCAGGAAGGGGTAAGATAATTGCAGCGACCAAATACAGAAAGAGATATTTCAAATTTGTACGGCTATTCTCCGTATAAGGGCATCAGATAGCCAATAACTTTTATAGCCTGTATAATCATGGTTAAGGTATTCGGATACAACACCCTTTTACTTGCAGGATAATGAAGTGTCCAAAACAAGCCGCGAACAATAGTAAATCTATTCGCCTACCATGGTAGCCATATATTCAACATCGACATAACTATATGTGAGGTGCATGAAGAAAAGGGCTAGCCAGTCATTCAAAGCTTCATGAAGGAAATTCCTGCGCAATTCGGGCAAACGAATTTATAACACCAGCAACCTAACAGGATGTACAGCAATTAGACAATCAAAGGGAAAAATCAATATCCTCTGCATCGGTATCAGAATAGTAGCCATCTGAATGTGCAGTTCGATGTTTAAAATGCCGGCATCCTGGACATGATGGGCATCCATTGAACTACAAATGTCAGTTTTCAAAGTTCTGCATCAGGATGATCAAAAGCTTTAACACACTAAAGCACCTTTGAGCGTTTCTTACACAATGGAATGCTATAATAAATGTCCGTATAATACAATTTCTGCTCTGCTTCCATCCTTAATTTTGACAGAACATTTAAAAACAACAATAGAATGAAAAAGATCGGAAAAATATTTGGCTACATCTTNTTAGGAATTATTCTCCTGATCACCCTTTTGCTAATATACGTCAAGACCATGTTGCCATCAGTAGGAAATGCCCCTGATACCAAGGTGGAGATGAGTCCTGCTAATATTGAACGGGGCAAATATTTGGCCAATCATGTATCGGTTTGTATCGACTGTCATTCCACCAGAGACTGGAGTTTGTTTGCCGGCCCACCCATTGCGGGTACAGAAGGTAAGGGAGGTGAGGTATTTGACCANAAAATGGGCTTCCCTGGCAAGTATGTCGCACCTAATATTACTCCCTTTCATTTGAAAGACTGGAAGGATGGAGAGATATTCAGAGCCATTACCTCAGGTGTATCTAAAAATGGCAATGCACTCTTCCCGATCATGCCACACCACCTTTACGGACAACTTGATAAAAAGGATATAGAAGCAATTATCGCATATCTGAGAAGCCTAACACCAATCGAAAATAAAACTGAAGCTTCTCATTCTGATTTTCCCATGAACTTCATCATCAATACAATACCTAAAAAACCAAGTTTTGTCACGATGCCTTCTCCAGACGACAAAATTAACTATGGCAAATATCTGGTGACAGCGGCAGCCTGTGTCGATTGTCATACCAAACAGGAACAAGGCAAATTTGTTGGAGAACAGTATGCTGGTGGCTTTGAATTTAAAATGCCGGACGGTTCCATCGTTACCTCCGCCAATCTCACACCGGATAAAGAAACCGGAATCGGTAACCTTACAAGTGATGAATTCGTAAATCTATTTAAAAGGTTCGATGATAGTACCTATGTCCGAAAAGAAGTCAAGCCCGGTGAGTTCCAAACTACCATGCCCTGGACTATGTATGCAGGCATGAANAAATCTGATCTGGAGGCGATATATGCTTATCTTCACAGCTTGAAGCCTTGTAAAAACGAAGTGGTAAAATATACCCCCGAAGTAATATTTATTTGAAAGGAACCGTAAGAATTGTTGAAGATTAGTTTTGTCCTGAGTCAGACAGTCATCGGGATTTGATCAATCAGACGTAAGTTATGGGATAATGTTTTCTGTATAGTTAATATTAATCTGAAAGTTGAATAGATCTTGATCCTGTTAAATCAAACAATACGGTCACTTCCGGGTTTCCTTATACTTTAAAAGCTTAGCGGGCAAACAGGGCTGACTTGCTGATGTTTTCAGACTTTCTTTTGGAAATTAGCCAAGCAGGATATACGCACCTTGTCAAGTTGAGAACCTTTAAGGTAAGCTTAAAATTTATACCAAAATAAAAATGTCCTGTCCATCAAAGGATGCTGTCATTAAATCCATAAACTTATCCTGGAAAGAAGCCACAAAAAGCAAAGAAAATACCATTCAAGCTTGGAGCATTGTTCCAACCCAATAGATGCTTAATCGGGTGTGCAGACTTCGATTGTAAATTAATGAATTTACTTTTCATTATCCCATTCTTAGGATAGTCTCCAAAACTGTCCTTTTCTCACAATATAGGCAAATACCTCTTCTTCTGCTCCGGATATTTGCTATAATAAAAAAGCGCCTGTATCAACAGAGCGCTTTTTCATACATTAAAAACAACTTTTCAAACTACATAATCAAATGGCGATTACTTTTGAGGAACCAACACCTCATCTATTACATGAATGATACCGTTGGATGCAGGTACACTGGCGATGATGCTGGCATTGCCATTAAGAACAACTTTGCCGTCTTTAACTGCCACTCCCAGATTGTTACCATCAACCATACCCAGATTCATGCCATCAGTCAACTGCTCTGTTTTTAGCACACCCACATATACATGATGATACAGGATGTCTGTCAGTTTGTCTTTATTTTCAGGCTTCAACAAATCATCTAAGGTGCCTTTTGGCAATTTATCAAAAGCGGCATTAACTGGCGCAAAAACCGTGAATGGACCTGCATTGCTTAAAGCATCCACCAACTCAGCAGTCTGGACCGCCTTAACTAAGGTTGTATGATCCTTGCTGCCTACAGCGACCTTAACAACGTCCGGTTGGGAAGTTTCATCAACAACGCCTGATTGAGAATGGGTCTGAATGCCTTCTGTCGATCCACCCATTGTACCTGATGCATCATTTGATGCTTGCTGACATCCAATAATAAAAGGAATAAACANAAAGAAATAAGCTAAATTTTTCATAGTCAATTATTTTAAGGCAAAATAAAGGAGTAGTGCACCGAAAATTTATGGTTTAAATCATAAAATGTAAATAATATCCAAATAAATATCAAAATGGGACTAAATAAAACCAATTTTTAATAAAAGATGTTTTTATCCTTTAAATAAATCTTAAAATCTAAAAACTTAATTGTCTAAAGAAACCGATGTGGAAATAAAACCGTTAAATAGTAAAAAGCCATGAGAATCCTAATGTCAATTACTCTGATGTTGATTGCCTCAATTACCTATGCGCAGAAGGTCTATTCAGTCAACTATGAAAATCAAGCGGATGTAAAGGTCTATGTAGTCAAATATGAAAATCAGGCCGATTTGAAAGTTTACAAGATAAAGTATTCGAGCCAGGCAGGTAAAAACGATGGCAAATGGTATTTTACTGAATATCCCAATCAGGCTGATAAAACAATCTATTTTGTGAACTATGAAAATCAGGCAGACGTAAAAATATACTTTGTGGAATACGAAAATCAAGCCGGCTGGAGGAATAAGGACAAGATGCAGTATTTTTATTAATACACTTTATTGAATCAAATCGAGAGAAAATATCATTCTTTTATACAGGAAAATGACTTGTTGTTTCCCGATCGGGTAAGATCTTAAATAGAACAATCAAGGTGATTTGATGCGAATAGGTAACTAAAAAATGGCCTATTTACAATCAGTACTATATTCGGTTGGAGCATCCTTCTTCCAGGAGCCTTGCGCAGATGCCCAGGTGACATCATCCACACGAATGCATTTCAAATTGACATTTCCTATGTTGTAAACTTCCTCTATAATTTTGTTGTTGCCATTCTTTAAATTCAAATCCTTTAATGCATTCATAGAGCAATCCACCTGTCGCAAATTCGTATTCTTGCTCAAATCAAGGGACATAAGTTCATTATGACTACAAATCAGCACTTGCAACTCTTTATTCTTACTCAATTCCAGAGCCTTCAACATCGTTCCGGGGCAAACCAACTTGACCAGTTTGGGATTTTTAGTCACATCAAGGGTTTTCAACTCATTAAAAGTGCAGTCCAATAATTCCAGCTTTGGTGTATTGCTGACATTTAAGTCAGAAAGCTTATTGTGCGTGCATTCAAGCCATTCCAAATTGGGATTTTTGCTCAAGTCCAACACCCTTAATTGATTATAGCAACAATTAAGCCATTGCAATCGGGGATTCTTGCTCAAATCCAGGTAACTTAAATCGAGATCGGAACAATCCAGGGTAGTCAGTTCAGGATTATTGCTCAAATCAAGTGCGTAAATCTTAGTCCCATAGCAGGAAAGTTTGCTCAATTTATGATTCGCACTCACATTCAACTTATAGATTGGAGCTTCGTTGCAATACAATTCCACCAGATTGCCATTGTTACTCAAGTTTATGTTGTCAATGGAAGTGTATCCGATACTCAGAACTTCCAATTCTCGATTGTTTCTTAAATCCAGTCCGGTTAATTTGGTCATTTCGCAATCCAGATATTTCAGATGAATATTCCGGCTCACATTCAGGCTCATTAATGAGGATATAGCGCAGTCAAATTTAGTCAGGTGGATATTGGAAGACAAATCTATGCTTGGTATTTTAAGCATATGGCAACTCAATTCTTCCAGCTTCGTGTTATGTTTCAGATCCAATGAAAAATCTCATTTCTACCGCAATACAGCCTTCTCAGCTCTGTATTTTTACTGACATTCAAAAAGATTAAATCATTGCCTCCGCATTCCAGTCCGGTTATCTTTACAAAAGCTTCTATCCCGGTCAGCTTAGCAATTCCCCGGTCTTCACAATATATCGTCCCTGTAAAGGCTGCCGCCTCAGCCACTTGTATCTCATCGTCTCCGTTGGTGTTGATTTCATTATTATCCAAAAGACATTGTTTGAAACTCGAATCCGGAATGCGCATGCTGAGCTGCAAGAAACACAAAGGTAAAAAGGGATAACAGGAAAGACAGATAAGCTTTAAGCATTCAAGTTGGTTTTTCGATTGTTATTCAAAACCAAATGTAATATCTTCAAGATTATCGAACAATTTATATTAACATTAACGTCAATAATCCTCATTGATTAACCTGTCGTAAGTAACCACTTAGATAAACTTACAATTTCAACCTTGTCTATTGTAATACCGTAAACATCATCAAATGTTATGATGATACCACGTGGAATCTCATACTTATCTATCGCTTCCAATATGCCATTCTTTTCTCTTTCGAAGTTCTCAGCGTTCAGATGATAAGTTACCTGGATGGCTTGGGTAACCTTAAGTCCTTCTACAAGAAGGAAATCACATTCATATTTTCCCTGAAAGTAGAATACTTCTTTTGTCGTCTCTGCAGTTCTATGAATACCACATTTTCCATCAAACGACCGATATTGGGTGAAAAATTGATACCTATTCTTTTGACTACAGCATTATCTATAGCATAGACCTTTCTGGAATTCATGATTTGTTTTCTGGCAGAATAATCAAACTTCTTAAGATAAGTAAAAAGAAATGCTGTTTCAAAATAAAATAAAAANATCTTTCACGGATTTGCTGCTTTTAAGTCCTGTGATTTCTTGTAAGGTTGAGTACGAAAATATTTTGCCGATATTTGTCAATAGATATACAGCCATTTGCCGTATTTCTTCAACAGAAGCAAGGTTATATCGGGCGATGATATCTCTGTAAATAATATCTTGAAACCAATCATTCATTATGTCAATGTCACCCTCCTTTATAACCAAAGGGAATCCGCCATGATAAAGATATTTAAGTAAGTCTGCCTGCAATTGGTTCTTTTGTACCGACAGCCTGTTCGGATTATATTCATGACCAATATACCTGAGATATTCAGCAAATGAAAAAGGAAACAATTTGATCGTTCGAATACGCCCCGTCAATGAAGTAGCGATCTCTGAACTCAATAACCGGGCATTAGATCCGGTGACATAAACTTTACTCCNCTGCTCGTGCATACGGTTGACAAATTTCTGCCAACCCGGTATCACCTGGACTTCATCAAAGANAANAACCGGCTCGTGATTGTATAATTCAAGATGAGATGTGTAAATAAGATCAAAGATTGAGATGTCCGCCGTTATTCGTTCATCATCAAAATTAAAATAACACAACTGATGTTCTTCCAACTCAAGCTTGTCCTTTATCAATTTAAGCAAAGAGGATTTTCCACAGCGTCTTACACCGGAAATAACAACAACCTGCTCTGAAATTAAATACTTATCCAGCTCGATGTCTCTGTTGATTAAGTCTTNTTTCCTGAAGAAGATTGACTTTTGGTCTATCATAATATCCTTTAACAGCTGCTTTTCCATAAGATATTTTCTAAATCATTTATTTATAATATACAAATTTATACATTTTTATTTATTGTAGATAAATATTAAAAATATTGTTTCTTACCGGTTAAGGAAAGGTAATTATTAATGCTTACTGTCTATATATGTTCCAATGATACCTGCGTGAATCTTGAAAAACATAAATCAAAGGAGACCAAAAATGGTATGTACTAAAAGGGTATAATACTAACAACAATTTGCCGGTAGAAGAAGTCTGTTGCCAATTTAGCAATCTTTGGGAAGCAGAACGAGCATTTAAAGCTACGAAAGGAACTTTAGAAATGCGTCCGATATTCCATTTTATCCCAAAAAGAATTGAAGCTCATATCGCATTTGTCTTGTTGCCTATAAGGTTTACAAAGAGACGGAGCATTTATTAAAAGTAAGTCAGATAAAATTAAATGCAGATAAAGTTATATCCATTACATGGACTATAACTACCATAATAATTAAAATATATTGAGTGATAAGACCATGGTTAAGAAAATGGTATTAACGGCGGAACATCAATCTATGTTCCATTCGTTACTGATGATTTCCGGAATTTTCGTTAGGGTGATGCATTGACAAAGTCAGGAAACTCCTGTATTGATCAGGCAACGTCCGGGTTATAATCATGGTAGCGTAGCGATGTCCATGGTTGAAATCATGGTAGCGTAGCGATGTCCATGACTCCCACCCGCTTGGGGAAGTATTTCTCCCTGATAATTATTTATCCTCCCTTTAACTCCATAAAAAGCCCTGAGTGATGTACTCAAGGCTCGTGTATTGATCCGGCAACGTCCTACTCTCCCACCCGCTTGGGGCAGTACCATCGGCGCAGTGAGGCTTAACTTCTCTGTTCGGAATGGTAAAAGGTGGTTCCCTCACGCTATAATCACCGGAAATTCTTTCAGATCGCTTCCGATCCTCTTTCTCTTTCTTCTTATGACATAGATGGTAAGTAATGAAAGTGTCTTCAAATCAAGCTCCTCATAGAACAACACTATACTAATGATTGCAGAGTATTTTATTTCTTAAAAAAGGAAGCTGTCGGACAATTAGTATTACTCGGCTACGCACATTACTGCACTTCCACCTGTAACCTATCAACCTGGTCGTCTCCCAGGGTCCTTTACACTTACGTGCTGGAATACTCATCTTAGGGCTGGCTTCGCGCTTAGATGCTTTCAGCGCTTATCCGTGCCGTACATAGCTACCCGGCGGTGCAGCTGGCGCCACAACCGGTACACTAGCGGTACGTCCAATTCGGTCCTCTCGTACTAGAATCAGCTCCCTTCAATATTCCTGCGCCCACAACAGATAGGGACCGAACTGTCTTGCGACGTTCTGAACCCAGCTCGCGTGCCACTTTAATGGGCGAACAGCCCAACCCTTGGGACCTTCTCCAGCCCCAGGATGTGACGAGCCGACATCGAGGTGCCAAACCCTACCGTCGATATGGCTCTTGGGTAGGATCAGCCTGTTATCCCCGGAGTACCTTTTATCCTTTGAGCGATGTCCCTTCCATGCGGAAACACCGGATCACTTTAGCCAACTTTCGTTCCTGTTCGACCCGTCGGTCTCTCAGTCAAGCACACTTATACTAATACGCTCTACGCATGATTACCGACCATGCTGAGCGCACCTTTGCAAGCCTCCGTTACTCTTTTGGAGGCGACCACCCCAGTCAAACTACCCACCACACACTGTCNCCCGGGTCATCCCGGATTAGAACCTAAATACAGGAAGGGTGGTATTTCAACAACGACTCCTACAGTACTGGCGTACCATACTCATAGTCTCCCACCTATCCTACACATCCTGCATCCAAGCTCAATGTGAAGCTATAGTAAAGGTTCACGGGGTCTTTCCGTCCCGTTGCGGGTAATCGGCATCTTCACCGATACTTCAATTTCACCGGCTCGTGGCTGAGACAGCGCCCAGATCGTTACACCATTCGTGCAGGTCGGAACTTACCCGACAAGGAATTTCGCTACCTTAGGACCGTTATAGT